>NZ_CP150300.1:2400000-4800000 GCF_037991315.1 Paenibacillus sp. FSL H8-0079 | reverse complement strand
ATCGAAAGGGAAGACTTCTGAATAAGCTCGCTGGCTCGATTCATCCGGTATTGAATCATATATTGTTGAGGTGTGAATCCGGTTGCATTCTTGAATATTTTGGACAGATATTTACGATTGATCTTCAAACGTGCAGCCAGTTGTTCGACACTCAGATCCGTTGCATAGTTATGCTCGATGAATGCAATGGCTTGTTCTACATATTGACCTCGTGCACCCGGTGAGGTAACGGGCATGGAAGCTGGGTCCAATATGACGGACAAGAAGGAATAGAGGGCGCCCAATAGCCGAAGTTCGTCTGTCAGGTTATGCTCCGTTGCTTTGAACATCTCCAAAAAGCAGGATTGAATATACTCGTCCCGCTTGGACGAAAATACGGGCTGTTCGTTGGATAAGGATGATCGCTTGAGATAGCGTTCCACCTGCATGCCGTTGAATGCGATCCAGGAGTATGTCCATGGAGCTTCATCATCGGCCTGGTAATGCGCCAGTTTCTCCGGACTGATCAGGAACCCTTGCCCTTTGCCCAGCGTGTACGTTCGGCCTCCCGTATGAAAACGCCCCTTACCGCTATGGATATAATGGATTTTGTAATAATCACGCACCATAGGGCCGACCTCATGTCCAGACAAGCACTGCTCTGTGCCGCAATAGTACAATTTCAGATCGACGTTATGGATTTTGGAAAAATTCGAGAATTGATATTGAACGATGTCCATTTCGATTCACCCACACTCTCTCCAGCACGACACGCATGGCGACATGATGTCATGAAATGGCGTTATTATGTCATTCGATAATAGCGTTTACAATTTTATAATAGGGATAGGTATTACCTTATTATATCAGGAGGTCGCCAACTCTGAGAATGGAATTGGCGTCAGCGAGGAGGCAGTATGTTGAACGATACTTTATTCCCGGACGGCGTGTGGCCAGTTATGCTCACTCCGTTCACGGAGGACAATGAGATTGACTATACGGCATTAGAAGAATTAATCGAGTGGTATATGGGGAAAGGCGTGCATGGTCTATTCGCGGTTTGTCTTTCTAGTGAAATGCTCCATCTATCGCTGCAAGAGAGAGTAGACTTGGCCAAATTCGTAGTAGAGAAAACAAAAGGGAGAGTGCCGGTCGTTGCTTCAGGCCATAATTCGGATAATTTGGAGGAACAAATCACGGAGTTAACGGCAATTGCGCAGACAGGTGTTGATGCTGTCATTCTTGTGACAAGCCGTATAGCGGGTCCAGATGATGACGATGCGGTGTGGAAACGCAATCTGAGCACCATCATGGAACGGTTGCCAGATGTGAAGCTGGGTCTGTACGAATGTCCAATTCCATACCATCGCTTGTTGTCTCCAGAATTGCTGAAGTGGTGCGCAGATAGCGGACGTTTTTTCTTTCTCAAGGAAACAAGCTGTGATCTGGAACAGATCCGTCAGAAGGTCGCAGCCGTTCAAGGGACACCGCTCAAAATTTATAATGCCAACGGCACTTCGTATCTAGGATCGCTACAAGCAGGCGCGCATGGTTACAGTGGCATTCTAACCAACTTCCATCCGGATCTGTACGTATGGATCATCGAAAATTGGCAGCAGGATCAAACAAGAGCCGAACGATTACAGACATTGCTGGGGCCCCTTCATCTGTTTGAGGGACGTCATTATCCGGTCAACGCGAAATATTTGCTGCAACAAGAAGGGCTGAAGCTTACGCTTCATTCCAGAGCCAGAAGTAGCGAAGAGCTCAAACCAGTACACCGTTTGGAGGTAGATCAGTTCCTGGAGCTAAGCCAGCTATTCCGGCAATCTTTGATTACGAAGGATGAGTCTTTTAGATAGGAAATGAATCGCCCCGCTATTATTTTATTTTCAGGCTCTGGATGTTGATGATATTGGTGTTCAGGCGGAGGAAACACCTGCTTTTAGGTTTTAATATACGTAGTCCTAATCTCATCAAGTAAATACGAAAAAAGACGTCTTAAGCTGCGGCCGTTTCCCTGTAATTTAAAGGGGGAACGGTCGTTTGTTTTTTTCGGGAATTGATGCTAGTAGTTATAAAAATATACTCTCTTATTTCTGTTTATCTTCCGGTAGCATAAATTCTTCTCCTTGTTATACATATTCCCGCTTTTGTTAGCTAAAGCCTGGGGCTTAGACAGTTGTTGTTTATTGATAATGGTGGATTGCCCCCTGTGTTTTGTCCACACCGTTGGTTGAGTGATTGAATATTACTATCAGGTGAGCTTATGCCAAATACTGCTAGAGTATGAGGTTCTTAAAAAGGTGGGATGGGGAAAATGGCTATTTTATCAACTGGGCCGATAGAAAATAATCCGGTTTCCGGGGTTAGACCGACACAACAGGTAACGATCAGATTGGTAAGTCGGGCTGTTGTGGACTCGGTAACTGTATCCGTTCAGGGTTATGTGCTAAGCACAACAAGAACGCTGTACGTAAGTGAAGTGATCAGTATGGCACCTAACGAAGCAGTGACCAGAAATTATTTTGCAGATTTAGATGCTTTTGAGTTTGTTTTTGGAACAGATGTGGAAGGTGTGGAGGAAGTAGGAATTTCAGTGTGGGGCAAACAGGCGTCTGGACAATTGGTTGATGCACACCGGGTGGTAGCCCACGAAAAAACAGTTAATGACATCTAACAGATAAGATATACCCAAAAGAGGAGATGTAGCGATGAGCTTTTTATCAACCGGGCCAATAGAAAATAATGCTGTTAGCGGTGTAAGACCGACTCAGACCGTTACCGTCAGAATGGATAACCGCAGTGATGTGACAGCCTCAACCGTACAAATACAAGGGTATTACCTGGATGGTGGAATAAGAGTTTTGTATGTCAGTGAGTCTCTTGACATCACACCAAATCAAGTAATAACCAACAATTATTATGCCAATTTTGATGCCTTTGAGTTTACTTTTACAACACCAGCGACGGTTAATGATCCTGTTCAAGTATCCGTATGGGGTAAGAGCAGCACAGGCGCTTTGGTAACAGCCCATCGTTTGGTTTCTTCCGAACTGCTGGGTGAAACCCCAAGCATCACCGGAGCCACAGGCGCAACCGGAACTACGGGGGCGACAGGGACGCCAGGTACAGCGGGAGTGACAGGAGCGACAGGGACGCCAGGTACAGCGGGAGTGACAGGAGCGACAGGCACACCAGGTACAGCGGGAGTGACAGGAGCAACAGGCACACCAGGTACAGCGGGAGTGACAGGAGCGACAGGCACACCAGGTACAACGGGAGTGACAGGAGCGACAGGTACACCAGGAACACCGGGAACAACCGGAGTAACGGGAGCGACAGGCACGCCAGGTACAACCGGAGTAACGGGAGCGACAGGGGCGACCGGCACACCGGGAACAACGGGAGTAACAGGAGCAACAGGCACGCCAGGTACAACGGGAGTGACAGGGGCGACCGGCACACCGGGAACAACGGGAGTAACCGGAGCAACAGGCACACCAGGAACAACGGGAGTAACAGGAGCGACAGGCACGCCAGGTACAACGGGAGTGACAGGGGCGACCGGCACACCGGGAACAACGGGAGTAACGGGAGCGACCGGCACGCCAGGTACAACGGGAGTAACCGGAGCAACAGGCACATCGGGTACGACGGGAGTAACCGGAGCAACAGGGACACCAGGAACAACGGGAGTAACGGGAGCGACAGGCACAGCAGGTACAACGGGAGCTACAGGTGTAGCAGGCGCTGGAGCAATCATTCCTTATGCATCAGGACTTCCAGTGGTGTTGACTACAGTATTGGGTGGACTTTTGAATACCTCCAGTTTAGTTGGTTTTGGTAACAATGCTACAGGAGTAAGTGTTAACGGAGGAATTATTGATCTCACAGGCGCCGCAGGCACATTGCTTAACTTCGCTTTCTCGGCATCGCGTGCAGGAACGATTACTTCGCTGGCTGCTTATTTCAGCACGACAGCTGGACTGAGCTTGGTTGGATCCACAGTAACCATAACTGCACAATTATTCCGTTCCACTGCACCTAATAACTCTTTTACAGCTGTACCGGGTGCATTGGTAACCTTGGCGCCTCCACTGACTGGCATTTTAGCACTGGGCACAATATCCAGCGGATTGACTACAGGACTGAGTATTCCGGTAGCCGCCGGTGACCGCCTGCTTATGGTCTTCTCAGCTTCCGTAACAGCCGGAATTGATGTGGCTACAACCGTAGCCGGATATGCAAGCGGCGGCCTTACCATCACTTAACGGAAATTAGCTATATAACAAGTTCATAGACAGGGACCCCTTGCGATCATGGTGAGAGGTCCCTGTTTATTTGTGAGCACAACTAGTAGAGCATAAAAAGGCGAGGATTGCTCCTCGCCTCGTACATAACGTGGTTTACTGAATTTCACTCTGTTGTGGTTAGGCTGTCTACGACAAATTTAAGTTGGGCTTCCAACGAAATCGGGTCACTAAACACGAAGCCACGGCTGTTCTCGCGATAAACGTGATTATTCTGGACAGCAGGGAGGTTATCCCAGATCGGACCTTCAAAAACGGAATCCCGACTCTCATCACCTGTCCATCCACTAATAAAGATATAATCTCCTGCATATTGTGGTAACAATTCAAGTGATAACTTGGCCCAACCTTTGCCGCTATCGATGGCTTCCTTCTGAATGATCGGCGGTGCCTTCAGGCCAAACTCGCCATAAATAATATCTCCACCTCTACCAAAGCTCCCGTAGGCATAAAATTCTTTGGCACTTCCCGTATCAAAAATCGAAACCGTGCGATCACCTACCGCTTGCTCCACGAGTGGTTTATATTCAGCGATTTTAGCATCCCACTCTGCGATCCAGGCCTTCGCTTGCTCTTCTCTACCAGTCATCTTGCCAAAATCCATCAATTGCTCCCGCAGAGGTACTCCATATTCAACAGAGACGGTCGGCGCAATTTTGGACAGCTTTTCGATCGTTTCAGGGTCATTCCAAACGACAATTAAATCCGGCTGCAACTCCATGATTTTCTCGTAGGGTACATCGTTACCGATGTTGACAACGTCATCCAGCTTTCCTTCTGTATAACTGTTAAAGGACTCATCACCAGTTCCAACAGGCTTAAGGCCCAGCGCTAGCAAATGACCGGTAAAGGCTCCTGCCACCATTACGACCCTTTGAGGTTTTTTTGGGATTTGTACTTCACCGTTAACCGCAGAATAGGTTACCATCTCCGAGCTGCCGGTTGTTGTGTTACTGATATTACTCTCTGCACCTACAGTTGGACTCTGCGTACTGCCAGTGCTTCCATTCGTGTTTGCTGGTCTGGAACATGCGCTAACCAATAGAGTTAGGCACAACAGCAGGGTAATTCCTACAGGTAGTTTGCTTCTATACATCCGTAAATCTCCTTTTTCGCTATGTTGATAATGATTATCATCTCTGATATCAATATAACGACGGAGTTTACGCGGAGCAATGGATGATCGAAGCCTAAGAATAGGACGATAAGAACCTCTCGCCACTTGTCCGGACTCATCCTTGAATTGCTTTGGTGTGACTCCCGTATGCTTTTTGAACATTCTTATAAAATAGGATACATCACCATATCCAACGCTTGCAGCGACCTCTTGCAGAGATAACTCGGTCTTTTGCAGCAGCGTTCCTGCTTTGTTCATCCTAATACCGATTAAGTAATCGATTATACTTGCGCCAGTTTCACGTCGGAAGTACTTGGACAGATAAGGGACGCTGTAATGGAATGTATGCGCGAGTGTTTCCCGCGTCAGCGGCTGGGCGTAGTGCTCCTGCATATAGCGAATAAGCTGAGATGCAAGGTTAGGTCTAACAATGCTGACCTGCTGTTGATCCATTTGCCTGAGCAATTCATATACAAATTGATAGAATAGTGTTTTGGTATGGAGCCGCTCCAAGCGTCCCGGTCTATTCCATTCGCACAGCATACGCTCAGCGATTTCGTAGAGGATGGCAGGATGGTATGGAATAAAACCGTACTGGAGGTGGAATGGCAATGGTTGATCCGGTTGTTGAAGTGTATGCTGCTTGCCAGGTAGCGGGAAGGAGGCTTTATAGAAAATTAGGTAATAATGAAAGGATTCGTCCGTTGGCATGATGTCCAGACGGGTGTTTTTGCCCCCATGAAGCATATAAAATGGTTTGGTAGCATGCTCATTTCCGTCTAAAATCACGGTTGCACTGCCATGCGTTACGTACAGAAAGGCGCTGGCAGGGAACAGGTAAGGACGTACGCGCTCGTCGGATTGTATGACAATATGTCGTACATCCATGATTTTGAGCGATGCACAATTCCAGATGAGTATGTGATCTTGTACATTCAAGGTTGCTTTCAATAGAGAGTTGTCTTCCTTCCATGAGCTGTTGAAGCCAGCCTTTTATGTGGTGAGGTTATTATATAATAATATTAGTGGCTTTTTGTCACTTTCCAAAACGTTTCCTCGGTAGCACCGGATTCTTCTCATAACTATGGAGTATAAAGACGAAAAATGTTTGATGTCATGACCTCTCAATGATCTAAAGAAAATCGCCGAATTCTCCATGTGCAAAGTAGAGGACTGTCCGGTATTCTATTCTAAGTGATATTGATTCTCATTACTGAATACTGCAAAGCGAGGAGATTCATTCAATGAAACGAAGAGGTACGTATAGCATGATGTCTGCAGCAATGATATTACTGATGGTCTTTATTATGGCGGGATGTAGCACACAGGCCGATAGCGGTTCGTCCAACGGAAGTCAGACGGCTTCGCCATCAACGGGCGAAGGAACTGCGAGTCAGGAAGAGACGGCATCCGCCAACGCTTCACAAACGAAATCTTTCACGGATCCTACTGGAACAAAAGAGATTCCCGTGACACCGCAGCGCATTTTTTCTATTAGTGCAACAACACAACTATTGGCTCTGGGCATTACGCCTGTAGGCGGACTTCAATATGAAATCGAACAGGATTATTATCTGAAAAATGCTGCCAGCGAAGTTGAAATCGCCGGAGACTATCCACCTAATATGGAAGCAGTGGCATCACTTCAGCCTGATCTAATTATCGCTTCTTCCTTTGTCGAAGCGGATATAATCGAGCAACTGGAGAAAATCGCTCCGACGGTTATCTATCCATGGGAAGACAATCTATACGATCAACTGAGATATATTGGCGATATCGTGGGTAAAAAAGCGGAAGCAGAAGAATGGATCACGAAACATGAAACCAAAGTATTAGAACGCAAAGCTGAAATGAGCAATCTTGTTGGAGCAGACGAGACAGTAGCGGCTGTAGAAATCTTCAAGGATTCATTCCAAGTCGCAGGCACCCGAAACATGGGGTTCGTATTGCACGATCTGCTTGGATTAAAGCGCATGCCATGGGTTCAGGAAGAGGTTGATAAAAGCGATGGATTCGTCGTGTACACGGAGCCGCAGTCACTGGAGAAATTGCCGGAGCTTACCGCGGATTATTTGATCATTAAGGTCAATGATACCCAACCGGGTTCGACGGAATTTTATGAAAAAATGCAGGAATCGAGCCTGTGGAAAAACCTCCCTGCGGTCAAAAACGGCAACGTCTTCATTGTGCCACATGACAAATGGTGGTCTTACACATTATTCTCCACGGATGCTTTGCTGGATGAAGCCGTGGAATTGTTCAAACAACATAATCAATAATGAAGAATTGGTGTAAAAGCTCCCTGGATAAAGGGGGCTTTTCTGCATATTTGAATTGTCGTACAATAAGTTGTAGATGAGAATTGTTTTCATTTAGAAAAAGGTGACATACGGTGGAGTGGCAGAACTTCGATTTGCCCATGGATAACGTACGATTACGTTGGATTGGGCTTGATGTATATACGTTTCATTCGGGTATAGAACACACGATGTTTGCACCCGACAATTATGAACTATGGGTCATTGATGAGGGAGAAGGCGTTGCCGTTGTGGACGGACAACGCCTTACAATCGTTCCAAGCAGCAGTATTCTGATTCTCCCCGGTACGATCTTGGAGTGGGAGCATCAGCCTGGACATATCGTGCATGCGCATAAGCTAGAGTTTGATGCGGACTGGCAAGGAGAACCAGAGGAACATCCATTGGCAATGATCGGAAACCGAGTGGTTGCAATTCAGCCGTTGGCCAATCTGATGGAACTATTCGATCAAATTGCTGAGCTACGGACGACCGATATGGGGATGAGCCGCTTTAGGCGGGAAATTTTACTGCAAGAAGCGGTTTTTCACTTTGCGGTCAAGGCTTGTGTGAATCAGCCGTCGAGTACCAAGGAGGCTGTGCTGCGGACCATCACTCATATGGAGGAAAATTACCAGCACAATTGGAAGGTGGGCGAGTTGGCTGCTATCGCCTGCGTTGGCACGAGGCAGTATAGTCATATTTTCAGGCAGGTAACAGGAACAAGCCCAATGGATTATTTGCATCGTGTGCGAGTCGACCATGCGAAACGTTTGCTGAGATCATCAAGCCGGGACATGCACTCTATTGCCACACAGGTTGGATTCAAGGACGAATTTTATTTCAGCCGCAGGTTCAAACAGCAAGAAGGCGTGTCTCCAAGCGTCTATGTCAAGAAACATGAGCCGCGTGTTATCGGTCTGCTGTTCACCTCCCATTTGCTTGCACTTGGCATGACACCGATCGGAGCACCGGATTATCATTTATTCCGCAACGAGTACGTTCGCCCGTATTTGCCTGAGATGAAACCGTTTGTGTGGGCACCATACGATCTTGAGGCGATTCGCGAAATGGAGCCTGATCTCATTTTGGGATATGAGCATATGACGACTGGGGAATACGAACAATTTTCCACGATCGCCGAAGTGGTACGCATCCCCTGGCAATCTCAGGACGTATACCAACAGTTAGACAGCGTATCTGCTGTTGTTAACAAACGTAAGAGAAGCAGAGATTGGATGGAACAACATCAGCTTAAGGTTGCCCAGACAAAGGAGCGACTCTGTGCCGCTATCGGATTGCAAGATACGTATGCGGCACTGGTGATCGATGATACAGGCTTTCGCGTGGCAGGTGACCGGAACATGGGGCATGTGCTGTACCGCTCTCTTCAATTGAGACCTCATCCGCTCGTGCAGCAATTCATTAATGACTATAATGGTCATAACGCGTTCTCGGAAAAGCTTCCATTCGAAGAACTCTGTCATTATGACGCGGATCGATTGTTTATCATGGTCAATGGGCAAAACCCGCGTGCCGAAGCCGCCTTTCGCAAACTGTGTCGTTCGGAAGTATGGAGGAGCTTGAATGCTGTTCGTAATAGAAACGTGCATAAGGTATCCTACGACAAATGGTGGATGTACACACCGCTGGCGGTCGATGGGCAATTGGACGAGATCGTTAAGTTGGTGGATAAAGGCCGATAGAGTAGGCACTTTAATGGGATTAAGAAGTAAATGACAGATTTCCACTTTACATGAAGTCAATGGATTGAAGTGCATAGTTTTTTTCCACTACTTTCCTTGTCTTCCTTCCCTTTGCGAAATTATAATAGGCAATTGGAACATCATTACATATAAAAAGAGGGATATGAGCATGATTTCAAAACGTTTCAAGTTTATCGTCGCTGCGTTAACACTTCTACTTGCCGTTCAGATTTTTACATTAGGTCAATCTGCGGCTGCAGGCAAGACCATAGAACAACTGCCGGATCCGGAATGGAGTTATACGTTACCAGAAGGTTATAAGTTTTGGAATACGATCGATAGCTTGCAAAGCAAGGATCGGATGTTTATTCAACTGATCAAGAAAGTGAAGCTTTCGGCCAACAAAACCAAAGAAAGTGGCAAGGTCTACGCGTCCATCGATCGCAACAATGGTTCTACGAGTTGGTTGTACGATTATTCTGACGTAATCAACGACACACCTTTTACTCGCAACCAATTCTATGCTGCTAGTAATGGCTACAGTTTTTTTTATAAAACGAAAGGCTCAAGCGGCTATGATTTCTCTGCAGTCGATCCGAAAGGTAAGTTGAAGTGGACAAAACGGATAACCCATTCATACGCGCCAGTAGTGCTCCACAGCGGTAATGTTGCCATTGTTTCTGCCGTCGATAAGAAGACATCCTCCATTAGTATCACCGAGTACAACCAGGATGGGAAACAGGATCGAAAACAAAATTTAACTAATAAATGGACTATAGGGATGGTAGATGTACTTCCAAACGGCTATGTGGTGCATAATATGCCTGAGCAAGGAGTAGTCAGTGTTTACCGCAATTTGAGCACAATAAACACCCCTCTCGTCACCTATACGGCTCCCAAATCGATGAAAGAACCCTATCTTGAGGTGCTGCCGTTCAAAGGCGGATCCTTTATCATTCATCTCAGCAGTAAGAATGAAAAACTGGTCATCGGTTACGATACGAAAGGCAAGAAGAAATGGGTGCGTACTCTAAATGAGAAAGATCAGATCTATATCACGGGTAACAACTATTTAATTCGGAACGACAACGCGTATCGGCTGTACAGCAAGGATAACCAGCTTCTCGGCAAGCAGCAAATTGGTGAGATTGGTGATAAGCAATGGTATCACCATATGACTCCGTCAGGTGAGATTACCGTGGAGCGACAGTATCAGTGGCAGGAGCGCCCGGCTATAATTGATGAGAACACGTTTGAGGGAGATTGGGCTAGAGAAGATTTCTACGTGCTCAATCCGGGAAATCTGCAGATTAAGTATCATCTTTCCACGCTGTGGCTTGATAATAATGCTGGGCACATGTATATTTATGCTGGAGACGGTGAGCTTTATCTCACGAAAGATTTTTCCGATACCACCGTAACCAAATACATACTGAAGTAGCTCAAGCTACACGCTAGTTTAGTCAGATTTCTAATAAGCGTAACACCCTAAATACATCGCCAAGTGACGTACAATACTGGTGATGTATTTTTTTTGTATTCTGAGGTTAATGTGGGTGTATTTACGAGTATTCTTCACGATGTGAGGTGTTGATTTGGTTTGCTCTATACGTGTTTGTCTTTTATAGGCGATAAAGATCAAACTACTGGAAAATACATCATCAAGTAGCTTAGTATGAACTGCTTTTTCATCAATAATTAATGTTTATCATTAAATATTTATTGTTTTTCGTGAATTAATTATTTAGTATATATTGTAAGTCATATGAAAAGGAGATTGCGTATGAACGGAATTGAATTCAAAGCCAAGCCTGGCCTCAAAAGAATGCACATTGCACTTATGATCGGATACTGGGGAGGAATCGGGCTGCTCATTGCGATGCTGAGTTTCAATCTATGGATCGGATTAAAACCTCAGGAGCTGTTCTATGCAGAGAAGGGAATCGCACACTGGTTCTTTTCATTACCGTTATCGGATACTGTGACGAAGAGCGTCATGGTGCCTTTCACTTATTTTCAACCGATCAATCCCGATATGTTCGATGCCAAGACCGCTTATCTGGTCGTCAGTTTGACCAACACTACGCTTATCTTCATTACTTACATCTACTCAATTGGTCAGATTCGCAATATAATAGGTAGCATACTTAGCGGAAGCAGCCCGTTTAGCCTGGCGAATGCCACGCGTCTGAGAAGGCTGGGAGTCGTCGTTATCCTGTATTCTTTGCTAGCGAAGCTGCTTCTCAACATTCTGATCTGCCTGTTCGTTACTCGTATCTTCTCCATTAATCTAGGAAGTATCTCTTTAATCGGAATTATCATCGGCATACTCGTGCTGTTCGTCTCCGAGATTTTCAAATATGGCGCTCTTCTGCAGGAAGAGCATGATTCGACTTTATGAGAATGGAGACTGATGACAGTGCCGATTATTATACGTCTCGATCGAGTTCTGGCCGACAAAAAAATGAAATTGAATGACCTGGCAGATAAGGTAGGGATCTCAAATGTCAATCTGTCCAATCTGAAAACGGGGAAAGTGAAGGCTATCCGCTTCTCTACCTTGGAAGCAATCTGCGAAATCTTAGATTGTCAGCCGGGAGACATTCTGGAATTTGTTCCAGGCGACAGCGACAGCCGTGAAATGGATTGAGAGTGCCTAATCACCCTTTAATTGTTTTAGGATTACTTAGAGCACTATGTACCGAGGGTACACCACCCAAGCCTGAACACAAAGAACCCGCGCAGAGCGCGGGTTCTTGAACGTTATTCAGTGCCTGTAGCCACCTGATTTTCCTCGTAACTAATCCAGTCGCTCCAGCTTCCGGAATACAATTTCACATTCGAGAATCCCGCTTCTTCCAGCGCAATCACGTTAGGGCAGGCCGAGACGCCAGAACCGCAATACACGATAATCGCACAATCCTTGTCCAGCTTACTGAAACGCTCTTCTAACACCTCAGTACCTGTCCAACGTCCATCCCAATCCAACACATCTTTCCAAAAATAGTTCAACGCCCCAGGAATATGACCAGCCTTGGCATCAATGGGTTCCTCCAGACCCGCATAGCGGCGAGCATCACGGGAGTCAATTAGCACGGCACTGCCGCTTGCCGAAGCCTGCTGAACATCCTCAACACTTGCCAGCATGGCTGGCTGTACATTCACCTCAAAGGAAGATGGGATCTGAACCGGTACATCCGTGGTAACCGGGAATTTGGCGTTTTTCCAAGCGGAGAAACCTTCGTCCATGATATACACCTGTTCATGACCGATATAGCGAAGCAGCCACCATAGCCGAGATGCATTCATCCCGCCTTGATCGTCATAAGCAACAATACGACTATTGGAGCCGATGCCAGCTTTGGAGAGACGACTTGCGAGCACAGCTGGATCAGGAAGTGGGTGACGTCCTCCGTGTGTAGATAAAGGAGAGGAAAGATCTTTTTCCAAATCGAGATAGACAGCCCCTGGAATATGTCCAGCTTCATAGGCTTGTCTTCCAGCCTCCGGCTGACCGAGCAAGAATCGGCAATCGGCAATGACGACATCCGGTTCATACATTCTGGCGAGCAGCCAGCGCATGGATACAATATTTTTCATGAAAATACACCGCCTTATGTGAGAGTGGTAGAGTCGTTTATAACTATGATTTACGAAAAAATACGTTATACCGTTGTAGGTTCAATAGGCCCTTTTCCCGCAACAGAAGCTTCTGTTGAAGCAATCTGAGGTTTGGTTTTGCCATATCGAATGAAAATCCATACCCCGAATATAATGACAACCCCGGCAGACATTTGTAATGCACTGAGGGATTCGCCGAGCAGCATCCAGGCCAGTAATGAAGAGAATACGGGTTCCCCAAGTACGCCCATGGATACCGTTGTGGCATTCATATATTGAAGCAGCCAGTTGAAGAGATAATGTCCAAAGATGGTTGGCACAATGGCGAGCAGCAGGAAGATTCCCCACTCTGACGCAGCGTAACCTCCGAACGGATGGCCCATAATCAGATTATATACCGCCAGCGTGCAAGCAGCCACGAAGAACACCCAGAAGTTATACGAAAATGCACTAAGTCCCGCTCGCAAAAATTGACCTAGCAGCATATGAACGGCGACTGCGATTGTGCCAAGCAAAGACAGGACATCACCTTGCAAGGCAGTACCTGCTAACTGGAAATCACCGGCACCAATGACGATTGATCCAAGCAGGGCGATGCCCATGCCGATGATCATCATGCGGTTGATTTTGGCTTTGAACAGCCATACCGAACCGGCAAGAATCAGTATAGGCTCCAGCGCGAGAATAACTGTGGAACTGGCAACACTGGTGAGCCGTAGCGAACCCATCCAGAGCAGGAAATGAAGGGCTAGCATCACACCGGATGCAAGCAGCAAACCCCATTGCCGTAAGCTCAGACGCATCATCTCATGTCTGTATTTCCAGACAAAAGGTAGCATCAGCAGATTGGTCAAAAATAGACGGTACATGGCAATGACCGCAACATCTGCGGTAGACCAGCGTACAAAGATCGAAGAAAAAGAAATGGCGATAATGCCGACAAAGAATAGCAGATAGATGGATCTGCCGGCACGGTTCAAGCTTGTCATGGGTGTAGCTCCTTCTTGAAGTCTGATGGCGTAAATCACTTCATTATACAAGAGAAGGTAACCGCAGGAAAGATAAAGAGAACGAAGAGATAAGTAGATTGTAACCGGGCTTGTAACTATTCTGTCATTCTCCCGATCCATTTTTCTATTAATCTTCTATATAGAGACATGAAACGAGATAATATACCAATAATCGGGAAAAAATGAAAGTAAGGAAGTGGCATGACAGTGAGAGTCCAACAAGAGAGAGCGGGAGAACGTGGCAGTATTCCGCCTAGCACAAGTCGCACGAAAACACATAAACGAAGAAAAATCCGGTATGGAAGGATTAGCATAGCTCTAATGCTCCTGGTACTGTTCGTTACCGGTATTACATATGTATTCCTTGGCATGACGCATTGGATCAAAAGCGTTGTGGCGCCGCCTCCGATTACTGTAATCGAACAGCCCGCCAAGCTCGGTATGATACAAGTTACTCCGGATGCGAAGGAGGAGCCGGCACGGTTCCAGGGCCAGGTTCGCAAATTGGCATACATAACGTTTGATGATGGGCCAACTGAATATACGGAACAACTGCTGGATATATTGAAGCAGCATGAGGCGAAAGCTACCTTTTTCATGATCGGACGTCAGTTGAATCAGCATCCTGATGCAGTGAAACGGTTGCTGAAGGAAGGTAGTTATCCTGGACTCCACAGTATGACGCATAACTATAAAAAGCTGTATAAGAGCGGCAGTTCTGCAAACTTTGTGAAAGAGTTTAAGAAAGAGCAGAAGATGGTGCAGGACCTGATTGGTTTTACACCTCATCTGATTCGTGCACCTTATGGCAGCAGCCCACAGATCGGT
The DNA here is from genome assembly GCF_037991315.1 of Paenibacillus sp. FSL H8-0079. NCBI lineage: Bacteria > Bacillati > Bacillota > Bacilli > Caryophanales > Paenibacillaceae > Paenibacillus > Paenibacillus sp. FSL H8-0079. Next base: position 4,785,129 of record NZ_CP150300.1, on the reverse strand, counting down.
GAAACGTTCAGAGGTGACATTGCGGCAGCGGGGTTCAAAATGTGGGATTGGACGACAGATTCACTCGATTGGAATCTTCCCGGTCAGCCGGATAAGATTGTGGCTCGCGTGAGCAAAAGTGTACATCGGGACAAGGAAGTAATTCTGATGCATGAGCGCGAGCAGACGGTTCAGGCATTGCCACGTATTCTGAAACTGCTGGAAGATCGGGGCTACGAGTTCGAAGTATACGATCCGGATGCACACTGGGTAGCCAATTTTAGCGGAGATAGCCGCTTGTAACATAACAACAAGATTGATGCAAGAGAGGAAGGACTTTGGTGCTAACGAGTAAAAAAATGGCGCTTGCGGCAGTCAGCGTATTGCTAATTCTGCTGGCAAGTGGTTGTGGAGAGCCGCAGGAGCCTGCGGCAAATCAGGTGAACCAATTGGTGCTCAGCGGTCAGGGGATTGACCAGAGTTTGAAGGCACTGACCGGTCATGAGCAGGAAGACATGAAGTTATACAAGACTATTTTAGATAAAGGCAAGAATAAAAACAGTGATCTCGAAGCACTTCTGGATCAGGCAGCAGAGCATATTCATGAACGAAGAACGTTGTTGCAGCAGGCGGAAGAGGCCATGAAACAGACCAATGAGAAGACGTTGGCCCTGCGCAGCTCCCTTAAGGAACTATCATTTGAAAATGAAGAAACGTTGGCCCAGGCTGAGAAGGTGTTGGATCAATATGAAGCAAGAGCGCGTGCATTTGAAAATTTCGTAGCTTCGTATCAGCAGAGTCTGAATGCCGATGAACAGTTATATAGCCTGATGAGAGAAAGTGTGGAACCTAATCTGGTGAAGATCAAGCGAGCCATTCGGGTACGGAATAGCGAATATGCGCAGCTTGCTGAATTCCGTAAGCAATTCAACCTACAGACCAAAGCATTTAACGGAGCCAATGCGAAACTGGTACAGATGGATCAGGCCAGCTAAGCAGCGGATCTGAGCAGCCATTCAGACATATTGCATGATTGAGCCGCCTGTCTCCCGTGTAAGTACTAGTATACAGCCAAGCCAATGGATGAGAAGCAACGTGGACAAGCATCATTGCGTATAAGCTAACGGAGGTGTTCATATGCGAAAAGGAAATACAATGAAAGTCAGTACATCACTACTGGTGTTACTTATGGGATTCTCGCTTGTGGCCTGTGGGAACAGCAGTCCTGCTGTACAGCCACCAGTGAATAATACGGAAGAACAGTCACCCGCACCGGAGCAACAACCGAATGAAAGTGCTGCTATAGAAGCCGAAGGTATTCTGACTGGATGGGCTGATCCGCACACCGTGGAGATTCGAGTGAATGAAGAACCGATGTCTTTCCAGGTGGGCGAAAATCTGCAGAAATCACTGGATGATATCGATGACGAAGATTCCGTTCGTTTCAAATATGTAGAGAAAACCATTGATGCAACAACGAAACAGCTGGTACTCACGGAGATTGCAAAAATTGAATCAGGTGATGATAATAACGGTTCCAATGCAGGCGGTACTGTAACGTCCGATCGTCCGAAGACGTCAGAGCTGGAAGTGACGGTAGAAGGCATGACCGAGAAGCGCTCAGTGACACTTGCACAAGCGAAAGGCTATTCACTTTATGTGTTTGAACCGATGACATTTGACGCGGAAGACCAGGAATTATCAATGAAGATTGATCCGGATTATGAGGTAGAGATTGAGAAGCTGCCGGCGGATTACAATCTGGATGCGCTGAAGATGGATGCGAAGGAAGAGTTGTCCGAGACCGGGGAAGTAAAGCAGTTAACGGCTGAACAACTCAGCAATGGGCCGATGAAGGATGCTCAACTGTACATGATGTCCCAGAATGATAAGAAAACAGAGTACTTTATTGTCAAAGAACTGGACGGCAATGGTTTCGTTTTCCACATTCATGCACCTATTGGTGAACCTTCTGAAGGTTTCCTGCCGATGGCATATGCATCCCTTAATTCCATCATGAATGAGTAGAAAATGAACGAGCAACACGGTCGAGCCAAACGATGAAGTAAGCTAAAACAATCCCATTAAACAGCGTGTTTCCTTGAGAGAGGAGATACGCTGTTTTGTTGATGTTACTATACAATGTACCATACCGTGCAAAGACAAAGAGCCGGAAGGAACGATGCTGATGCATAGGTTCTTCCCGGCTTCTTAGCCGTGCTTCTATTCAGTTTGCGGGATCGAACCAACAACCCTAATAGGTCTAATCAGGTTAGTATTGTCGATTCCTTACGCCCTCTGAGTTCTTGATAGCGCGCGATCACATTCTGATGAACGGGATGTTCGTCGGGAATTCCCATGCGTTCACGGATGAAGGCGGAGACACCATCTTCGCGAATCATGTGTTGTAGCTTCATGGCTTCCTCGTCGCGTTCGTCATTGAACAGCATTGCGGCCGCCATAGCAGAAGTTAAATGAGGAATTTCAATTCCGAATTCAATGGCCTGCATCGCTGGGCGAACAAGCCGATCATGAGGCGAAAGCTTGCGAAGGGGGGAACGTCCGACCCGGGTGACCTGATCCGTCAGGTTAGGATTGGCGAAGCGTTCCAGTATGGTGTCGATATATTTGTTATGCTTCTGAGCGTTGAATCCATGCTTCTGGATGAGCATCTGACCGGTCTCTTCCATAACATGGCGCACTTTGGCCCGCAGGGTGGAATTACTCATCACCTGGCGGATTGTTTTGAATCCTTCGAGATAGCCGAAGTATGCGGCGACACAGTGACCTGTATTTACCGTAAACATTTTACGCTCAATATAAGGTTCAAGCGAATCCACATAGTGGACGCCATCTATTTTCTTAAAACCATCCAAAAGTGCTGGACGATGAACGACCCATTCGTAAAAAGGTTCAACAGTGACCTGCAGCGGGTCCTTGTGGTTTTGAGCCGGAACAATCCGGTCCACAGCTGCATTGGGGAAAGAAACATAACGTTCGGCTTTTTTACGGGTTGGTTCGTCCAGGAATGGATAGATGCGTTTCTTCAGTCGAGTGCTGCCACCGATGGCGTTCTCGCAAGCGATAATATGCAGTGGAGCCTGATTATTGTTTTTCATGCGAAGTTGAATGCCTTTGGCGATCGGCTCGGCGATATCTCCGAGTGCAGATACACCCACGGCGGTTGTGATCAGATCGGCTGAAGCGATTTCTTCAGCAACACGATCCTCTTCACTCACATTGATAGCCGTCACGTTGTTGACAATCGTTGTATCCTGATCCCTATTAGCCAGGGTAATCGGATATTCCTGTCTCTCTTGCAGCATGGAGATTTTCTTTGGGTTACGTGCGACAAAGCAGACTTCGTAGTCGGAAGCGGACAACATATGACCGATAAAACCGCGGCCTATATTGCCCGCACCAAAATGTACAGCTTTCATGTGTGAACTCCCCCTTTAAAGATTAAATCGCGAAATTCGTGCAGACCTTAGACGGTAGTGACGAGTGGCTTCGAAATCAAATCGTTAAATGCAAGGTCGGTCAGGCAAGACAGCCGTTGGTGAGGCATATCGAATTCCAGTGTTCCTGTGATGGTATTCGATATGACTACGCAGTGCATACCAGCCGCAGCAGCTGCACGCGCGCCGTTAGGTGAATCCTCAATCGCTACGGCTTCGTCTGCAGTTACTCCAAGGGCTTCAAGCGCTTGATTGTAGAGTTCCGGATCAGGCTTCACATTCGCAACATCATCTGCGGTACGGATGACTTCAAAATAATCTTTCAGTTTTAGTTGTTCTAGATGCTGTTCAACCCACTCCCGTTTGGAGCTGGATGCTACAGCCAGTTTTAGTCCGGCTTTGCGTGCTTCATCAAGGTAATTCTGAATACCCGGACGGACCACCTCTTTGTTCATCAATGCAGCGTGCTGCAACTGAACAGACTCCCTGAACGCTTCCCGATCGATCGGAAGATTCAAATCTGTGATGAGGTACTCATACGGATTAAATGTTTTCAGACTGGTACCGATGCATTGTGAATACATCTCCAGGGTTAGATCCACGCCGTGTTCCTTGTAAGCATCACGAAAAGCAATATACCACGCTGTCTCTGTATCAATAATCGTTCCGTCGAAATCAAACACCAGTGCCTTAATCATAAATTTGTTCCTCCTGTTTCAGAATTAGTTTGGGGATAGAATAAAATGAAAGTTTTCTGCAAATTCATTCCCGTATATTCATTAACCTGCGGAATGTTACTTGACGCAAAAGATCGAAAATGAATATTAATTTGGGAAAAAATATGCGTTGAAGCTAATAAAACCGTAACATAGGACAAACTGAAGGGTCAAGCGCGTCATGATAGTTTACATTGAAAATTTTCACATGGATGACGTATTTTCTGAAAATGATGGACGTTGCAAACCGTTAAGCCCTTTACATGTAAGCGGTGTACTGAATAAACTGTTTTTTCAGCATAATAAAATAAAACTTTTTTTATGAAAATTTGATGATCTAACCGTTCAACAGCTTTCGACACTTTTATAATAGAAGAAATGGAGCTTAAGTTTTGGATTTATTAGCTTTACGTCTGATGAATCCCTGTGGGAAAATGGAATAAAGATTCTGAAAGTATATGGAGTGAGGGAGGAACATAAACATGCTGCAAAAAGACCGTTTCAATGGCTGCTTCATCGGGCTTGCAGCGGGTGATGCGTTGGGAACTACGGTGGAATTCAGTAGTCCAGGCACGTTCGAACCTGTTACCGATATCGTGGGAGGCGGCGTATTTGGGCTGGAGGCTGGACAGTGGACAGATGACACATCCATGGCTTTGTGTCTGGCAGAAAGTCTGGTACGTAATGAAAACTTCGATCCGGCAGATCAGATGCGCAGATATACCAATTGGTACAAAGTGGGGTATATGAGCAGCACAGGCGATTGCTTCGACATTGGCGGGGCCACACGAAATGCGTTGGAGAGGTTTGCTATAACCGGAGAAGCCTACAGCGGATCAATGGACCCGATGACGGCGGGCAATGGCTCTATTATGAGACTTGCGCCTATCGTGCTGGCTTACGCGAAACGTCCGAAGGAGGCGGTTCATTATGCAGCGCTTAGCTCCCGTACAACACACGCTGCAACGGAAAGTGTGGAGGCATGTGAAGTACTGGCTGCGATACTTGTTGCTGGCCTGCGTGGAGCGGACAAGAACGTCATGCTGATGCCGGAGACATGTCGACAGTGGAGGGAAGAGCTTACTTTTTCCCCCGCAATTGAAGAGGTTGTCAGGGGTTCGTATCAGAGCAAAGAACCGCCCGAAATCAAGGGCAGTGGCTATGTGGTTCGTTCACTTGAAGCAGCATTATGGGCGTTCCATAAATCCTCAAGTTTTGAGGAAGGCGCGTTGCTAGCTGTTAATCTGGGTGATGATGCGGATACCACGGGTGCGGTGTACGGACAAATCGCAGGTGCTTATTACGGGCTAAGCGGCATTCCGGCACACTGGCTGGACAAGCTGGCCATGCGTGAAACGTTTGATCAATTAACAGATGCCTTGTGGTTGAAGGCGACAGAAAATCGTTGATAAAGAGACAGGAGAAGAGAACATCTATGAGCACCACAGGACACACAACAGAACCACAGGCTTCACAGTCCGGTAAAAGAGGGGCATTTCCATTATCCCTGTTATGCCTGACGATAGGCGCTTTTGCAATTGGTATGACTGAATTTATTATCATGGGCCTGCTGCCTAATGTGGCGACAGATCTGAATGTGAGCATTCCACAGGCAGGACAACTCATTACGGGATATGCACTTGGTGTAGCGGTAGGTGCGCCGATATTGACCGTATTTACACACAAGATTCCGCAGAAAAAACTGCTGGTTCTGCTGATGTGCATTTTCATTATCGGGAACGCATTGTCTGTCATTGCGCCCACCTACGGGTTGTTAATCTCGGCACGGATATTAACAGCATTTGCCCATGGTACGTTCCTCGGTGTAGGTTCAATCATGGCGACGCGACTTGTTGCGCCCGAGAGAAGGGCAGGGGCTGTATCCGTTGTTCTCGCAGGACTTACGATCGCTAACATCATTGGTGTTCCGTTCGGTACATTTATCGGACAACAGCTCGGATGGCGGTCATCTTTCGGGGCGATTACAATTCTGGGCATCATTTCGTTAATGGGTATCATTCGTTTCATTCCCATCCTACCTCAAGGTGCACCTGCTAATCTCGGACAGCAGTTCCGGAACCTGGTGCGTCCACAAGTACTATTGATCCTGATCGTTGGCGCGATGGGCTGTGGCAGTCTCTTCACAGTGTTTACTTACATCACCCCGATGCTTGTGGACATCAGTGGTTTTGCCGAGCAGAATGTGACTTGGATTCTGGTACTGTTCGGCTTCGGCGTTACCTTGGGTAACATGGTTGGTGGTCGTCTGGCGGATTGGAAGCTGATGCCTTCGTTGATTGTCAACTTTGGGGTACTGGCTGTTCTTCTGGCAGCACTTACGATTACGCTGGACAATCCTTATCTCGCGGTGATCACCATATTCTTCTGGGGTGTTGCGGCCTTTGGTATTATGCCAGGGTTGCAGATTCGAATTATGAATATGACCCGTGAAGCGCCGCTGCTGGCGACAACCTCAAGTCACTCCGCGTTTAACCTGGGGAATGCAGGCGGTGCGTATCTGGGCGGGTATGCAATTACCCACACGGGTCTTATATCGGTACCTTTGTATGCAGCAGTTATTGCCGGGTTAGGCTTGCTAGGGTTGTTCATCAGTTTGGCGATGGAGCGCAAACAGCGCTTGCCGGAATTCCCGGATGCTGTGGAGTCAGCGCCGGTGAATTAGAATTTGGAATGTGAGGCCTTTGCTCCTGCATCAACATGTGGGAGTGGAGGTTTTTTCTAATATCGATTAGTGGGAGAGGGATAGGATGTTTTACTACAAAGGTGCGTTTCGGGAAACGGATAATTTCATTTATTTCAAAAGTGATGTTCCATTAGCCGAGAATGATGTCGTCATATTTGGCGAGAGAAATTATTTTATTCAAAGTGTCGAGAAAGAATTTCTCCTTCTTCAGAAGGTGGGCTCGATTGTTTCCGTGAGTGTATAAAATCTTCGCAAGTTCATCCTCTTTTTCAAGTGTACGTGCACTTCTGGGCCCCTGCCTACATACAATAGATCGACCCTGTTCCCACACGTGCTCAGGCCAGATCGTTGTAAAACTGCAGGAGGTGTCATCTGTGCCCGGATTGTTTACCGCAATTGCTCTATTCATTAAAGAGTTAACGTTACTCGTCTCGTATGTCAAAAATAATGCGTTCCCCCAGCCACTGGCTGAGGATGATGAAGCCAAACATTTACGCCTCATGGCTGAAGGCAATGCCCACTCCCGCAATTTGCTCATTGAACACAATCTGCGCCTCGTCGCGCATATCGTCAAGAAGTTCGACAATACGGGTGAAGATCAGGAAGATCTGATTTCCATCGGAACCATTGGTTTAATCAAAGCCATCGAAAGTTTTCAACAAGGCAAAGGAACCAAACTCGCTACGTTTGCAGCGAGATGTATTGAAAACGAGATACTTATGCACCTTCGTTCCCTAAAGAAAACACGTAAAGACGTATCCCTGCATGACCCCATTGGTACGGACAAAGAAGGCAACGAAATTACGCTAATCGATATCCTCGGAACGGAAGCCGACGACGTTGTAGATAAAGTGCAGCTCAAGATTGAAAAAAGCAAAATTTATCGCAATCTCGACATCCTGGATGATCGGGAGAAGGAAGTTGTAATCGGTCGATTCGGCCTGGAAGCAGGTGGGGAAGAACGAACTCAACGCGAGATTGCCAAGGAACTGGGCATTTCACGCTCTTATGTATCGCGGATTGAGAAGCGTGCGTTAATGAAGCTGTATCATGAGTTTTATAAGCAAAAATAATAGCTGAACACACCAGAGGGCACCTTATTCGTGGGAGCCCTTTTTACTGTGAAGATGCTTAAAATTGGATATAAATAATATTAAATCGATTAATTTATAACCTGAATAAAGGAATGCACCTCTCTGTTAAAGAATATATTGGAAACAAACCAATTTAATACATAAGGAGTAAATCATAATGAAGCAGCTTTTTCTGAAAACTCCACTGTGGTTTTTGTTAATCTGGATCGTAGGATTTATGATGATTGTTTTCAACACGTTTCAATCGTATTCGAGTGTTATTAACTTTATTGCGTTATTGATGATTAGTGTTGCTAATGCGATTCGAATTTGGAAAAACGAACGCTCATTAGCAATTACCTTTTTAGTCGTTGCTGTTCTATGCTTGGTTTATATTTTAATATATTTCATTAGGTATGTATGATAAACGTGTACATATCCATAGGTCACCTTTTACAAAGGCGGCCTATTTGCTGTGTAAAAAAATATATAAATGAAGGATATGTATTCTGAGCAGATTATTATATGATGAGTAATAATATTTTGCATCGTAGAGAGCATGTGCAGAAAGAGAGTGGTGGGTTACCATGCAGGAAGAAACGTTAACAAGAGGCTTAAAAAACAGGCATGTGCAGCTGATGGCAATTGGAGGGGCAATCGGTACGGGGCTGTTTCTCGGAGCAGGCAAAACGATTCAACTAACAGGACCATCCATTTTGCTGGCCTACATCATAACGGGTGTTGTGTTGTTCCTGATCATGCGTGCACTGGGAGAACTGCTACTTAGCAACTTGAAGTATCATTCCTTTGTCGATTTTGTGCGTGATTACCTGGGAAATATGGCGGCATTTATTACAGGATGGACCTACTGGTTCTGTTGGATCTCCATTGCCATGGCCGACATTACCGCCGTAGGATTGTATACGCAGTTTTGGTTTCCGAATGTACCTCAGTGGATGCCGGGGTTAATTGCGTTGGTCATATTGCTAATCATGAACTTGGCGACAGTCAAGCTGTTTGGTGAGATGGAATTCTGGTTTGCTCTAATTAAAGTCGTGGCCATTCTGGCACTTATTGTTGTAGGTTTATATATGATTTTCAAAGGTTTTACCACGGATCAAGGTCCAGCAAGTTTCACCAATCTGTGGAGTCATGGGGGATGGTTCCCGAATGGACTGCATGGATTCATCATATCGTTCCAGATGGTGGTGTTCGCCTTTGTAGGCATGGAATTGGTGGGACTGACAGCGGGGGAGACGGAGAACCCGGAGAAAGTTATTCCGAGAGCGATTAACCAGATCCCGATTCGGGTCTTACTCTTCTATGTTGGCGCATTGCTGATTATTATGAGCATCTACCCGTGGAACGCTATAGTTCCTACGGAAAGTCCATTTGTACAGGTGTTTGCAGCTGTAGGTATTGCGGCCGCCGCTGGCATTGTGAATTTCGTGGTACTGACGTCCGCAGCGTCAGCATGTAACAGTGCCATTTTCAGTACAAGCCGTATGATATTCTCCATGGCAAAAGATCACAACGCACCTGAGTCATTTGCACGACTGAATAAAAGGAAAGTTCCTTCCAACGCACTGTTTTTCTCCACGATTGTTATATTAATCGCGATTGTGTTGAACTATGTGATGCCAGAGGGCGTATTCACGCTGATCACGAGCGTGTCGACTGTGTGCTTCATCTTTGTCTGGGGCATCATGGTGATCTGTCATCTCAGATATCGTCGTACTCAGCCGGAACTGGCGAGTCGTAGTCGCTTCAAACTGCCACTATATCCGTTCTCCAACTACTTGATCCTGGCGTTTTTGGTATTCGTGCTGGTGGTATTGGCATTGGCTGATGATACGCGAGTAGCACTGTTTGTCACACCGGTTTGGTTTATCCTGGTTGCTGCCATCTACCTTTTCAAAAAGAGAAACTTGAGCAGTACCAGACAGTAGGTCTTACCTTCGCTGCGAAATAAAGCCGCCCAATGAGATTGGGCGGTTATTTGTATTCACATTCTTGCAGCTTCTTTGCTTTCACGAATGCCGGCGTAGATGGAATCACAGATATCGGTGGTGTACTGACCCGACATCCCTTCAAGTGCCGTATTGGTGAATGCTGCAACACTAAGTTCTTCTTTAGGATCGACAAACCAGGAATGACCATAGGTTCCACCCATTCGCCACGTACCTGCTGATTCCGGTGTACCGGCTGCAACGGGGTCTTTAAGTACTGTAAAACCAAGGCCAAATCCTCTTCCCGGCCAATACGGCATCACGAGTTCACCGATTTGATTCTTGGACATCTCGGCGACAATAGCTTCCGTAAGAATAGGCTTACCCCCTTGCCGCAATGTCTCAAGTAAAGTCAGAAAATCTCCGGTACTTCCAACCATACCGGCTCCGCCTGACAAATAAGCGGAAGTATTATTCGCACGGTTGGGGGCAAGCTGGAAACCGGCAGTACCTTCAATAAAAGGAACCTGCTCCAACTGATTATGAAGAAGACGAGGTTCATCAGAACCATCTGCATATGCAGCCGTTAACCGATTCGAATCCACCGCAACAAAATCAGTGTCCGTCATGTGAAGTGGATGAGTAACCAGCATTTGAACAGCTTCTCTTAATGACATTCCGGTTACCTTTTCAATAACGGCTCCGAGTACATCCGTCGCAATGGAATATCTCCACATGCGTCCTGGCTCATACAAAAGAGGAACAGAAGCGAGCCTACGGAGATTCTCCTCCAGACTAATTCCGGATAAATCCATTCCATCCGAGATCCCAGCACGTTCATAAGTTCCTTGATCTTCTTGGAAGAAACGATATGTTAAGCCAGCAGTGTGCGTCATCAACTGATGAATCGTTATTGGGGCTTCTTGACCATTGGCAAGTTTGGGCAGGAATGAAGGCAGCCAGCGAGTCACCGGATCATGCAGACTCAGCTTTCCTTGTGAGATCAATGCCAGAGCTGCTGTCGATACAATAGGTTTGGTTACGGAAGCAAGTCGAAACAGAGCGTTTTCCGACATGGTGCGCTTTTGCTCCCTGTCCGCGAAACCAGCAGCCCGGGTGTATATCAGTTCCCCTCTTAAAGCAACTTGTACAACCGTTCCTACGATTCTTTTTTCGCTTAGAGCGCGGTCAATGGCCTGATCCACATAAGTATGCAATGTTGTTAGGTGTTCTTTTCCCATTTCTATCTTCCTCTCATTAAAAGATGTGATTGATTACACATGATAACTGTGTTTATTATATAAATGATTGATCTTGTATTACATGCATTATTAAAGGTATTATAATGAATTAGCGAGTATACTTAAGGTAATTGTTAAATATATCTTATGTATTTAAAGGAGTGGATTAGATGGACGAAATAGATCAGCATATCCTGTTTCATTTGGAGAATCAGGCGAGATTATCCATGACTGAACTAGGCAAACTGGTGGGATTATCTCAACCGGCTGTTACTGAACGAGTCAAACGAATGGAAGAAAAGGGGGTTATCGAGGAATATCGTACGGTAATCTCCCCATCCAAATTAGGCAAGCAGAGCACGGCATATGTTCTTTTTCGTACACGGGATTGTTATCCCTTCCTCGATTTTTGCCGTGCGTCACCTGAAGTCGTGGAATGTTATCGGATAAGTGGGGAGTATAACTACTTGCTGAAAATCCTTACAGACACGATCCAGGGACTCGAAGAGTTCGAGAACAAGTGTGACCCATACGGTACTTACATGACCTTAATTACAATGTCTTCTCCGATTGCACATAAAAATCTCATGGAAGGGCCGAATCTACTGGCACAGGCAGAATAAGATTGTGGTGTCTTAAATGAAAAACAGAAGAGGAGTCCACATCAAGTGAACTCCTCTTTCGTCCTAGTTGCAACTCATGCACAACTGCCTTCCTGTTAATTTCCTTTGGGAAATCCATATTTATAAGCACGCATAGCTACGATTAGAGCAGGAATCAGCAGGATAAACAGTGATCCGGGAAGGTAACCGGCTCCAAATACCTCAAGAAGAATGCCGCCAATAATTCCCCCTCCGCCAATCGCCACATTCCATGCTGTAACCAGCATCGATTGAGCTACATCTGTACTTTTACCCGCGGCTTGGGCAATGGCAGTTTGCAGCAGTGTCGCCGCCCCGCCAAACGTAAGTCCCCAGATCATGATGCCAAGGATAATAATCATAGGTTGATGAATACCGATTCCCATCACGACAGACGCCAAAGCGAATGCTGCCAGGCTGACGATAACTAATCTCCTCAAAGATCGGTCAATGAGCATTCCGGTTAACCAAATTCCCACAATGGAAGTAATACCGAAAATGAGTAAAATCAAGTCTACTCTGTTAGCAAATATGGTCTGGGCAAGGTAGGGAGAAATATAGGTGTAAAGGATATTATGCGCAAGCATCCAGGCCAGAACAACAAACAGAATGGGCCTAACTCCCGGAATCAAAAATACCTTATGGAGCGGAAGACGTTCCCCAGCTGGCTCTCCTGCAAAATCCGGCATTTTCCAGAGAACCCATACGATTAAAGCTACGGTCAGAAGAGATACAATCCCGAAGATGAGGCGCCAGCCGATATAAGAACTGAGAAAACTACCGATTGGGACACCCAGGGCTAATGCCACCGGTGTGCCGACCATAGCCACAGCCATGGCTTTACCTTTTAACGAATCAGAGACCATCCGACGAGCATAACCTGCTGTCATTCCCCATAACACACCCGCGGAGACCCCGGCCAAGAAACGAGCAGCAAGTGTCAGGATATAATCTGAGGATAAGGCGGTGACAGTGTTAAAGACAAGAAAGCCGCTAATGCATACTAGCAGTAGAGGTCGGCGTCTCCATCCACGTGTAGCAGCAGTTAAAGGAATGGCAGCAGCAAGTGATCCAATGGCATAAAGAGTCACCAACTGTCCGGTGAGGGCTTCTGTGATCCCCAAGTCTTTTGCAATTTGCGGTAGCAGTCCTGCAGGTAGGCTTTCAGTGAGGATGCAAATAAATCCAGCCATGGCTAAAGCAAGTAGCCCAGCCCACGGAAGGCGTTCTGAAGATATGGAAGTCAGCTCCCTTTGCTTTGGGAGGGATGTGTTAACGGACATGAATAAAAACCTCTTTTCTTATCGTTTAATCCTATCCAGAACTATGCATATAAGCTTATCTTAGAAAAACAAACTTTTGCATACAGGATTAAAGGTAAAAAAGAGATTTTAACATGGTATTTTTTTTATTTTGCAAGGTTCTCCGTTAATTCAAAGGATTGCTGTCTGTGTAACCATTTAAGAATGATATCGACAGCTTCCATGTACCGTTGGCCTACTAGTAAACCCGTATGGGTCGTATCCCACAGTCCGGCATATTCAGCATGCAGCTGCTTGGCAGTTAATTTGCCTCTCTGATCTTCGTCTTCACAAGAAACAGCCTTGATCACCAAGCTGGGGCAATGGATCAGGTCGCCATTAATGGATACACCGCCATCTGCTCCAAACATCACGGAAAATGTGCTAAATGCCTTCGAAGACTCCATCTGAAGATATTTACGTTGAAAAGCAATGTCATCTGCCGTCTCATCTATACTGGTCAGCTCATCACGGACAGGTGCAGGAATGATGATCCCAGGTGTGATTCGATTGCTTTCCGGGTAGGGGATTAGCTCATGGACTTCCTTGCTCAGACTGGAGTCGATTACAATCAGGCCTGCAAGAATAACGGTTTCTGCAATCTTTTGACTGAGAATGCCACCCATGCTAAAGCCAATAAGAACGGGAGGTTCGTTGATCCCGGCTAACACTTCACGAATATCCTCCAAATAATCGTCAAACGTAATCTTTGTCATGTCCATGACCCGACTCTTGTAGTGACTTCTCAGGTTCATGACATAACAGGTCCAACCGTGCTGGACAAAGTGGGGGATATATTTGCTCCACATCCAACTGCCTGTGTATGCACCGTGAACGAACAGGAGAGGTGGCTTCTTCGTTGTTGCTTCGGCGTCATGAACTGGGGTTCCTTCGAATATTTCCAAGTGTAAATCATGTTCTCCGATCTTCTTTACCTCATGTTCAGGTAACAATCGAGTGTAGTCTGTCATACCAAAAAAACTCCTCTGAACTATTAATTTTATGTCAAACTATTTCTCCAAAAAAATTAAAAGTTGCTATGAATTTTCATTAAAATTCGAAGCAGTTCTTTTTTCTCCGTCTCTGTAACGTCCGTATAGAACACATCCAGTATGCGTTGTGATATCTCTTCAAAGACGGGCTTTAATTCTTCGCCTTTTGCAGTCAAAGCCACATGAACAACTCGCGAATCTGTTGCATCACGCTCCTTGACGACGTATCCTGTCCGCACCAATTTGTCCACAAGTGCAGTCACCGTGGATTTATCCTTGCCAATTTTTTTGGCAATCTCAGCCATGGTCATCCTGTGATTGTTGTACAGGGCATAGATAATATCCCCGTGGGACGTAGCGAGATCCTGGATTCCCTGCTCAGCCATCTCGGCCAGGATAAAGCGGTTGACCTTCTCTTTAATTTTGGATATGAGTGAAATAGCGTCTCTTGTTTTCATACGTGTAATATAGTTTGTTATCAAACTAATGTCAAGCTTTGCTCCATGACTTTTGGCACGCGCAGCAAAAAAAAAAGAGCAGTGAGAATGTCTTCTCCTGCTCATTTGATCTGTTTGATTTCGATATCTAATCACGGACACTATTGAATCCAAGGCTCCGTGAACCGTTTAATGAGGCTCCATTATTTAATCGGATTAGCTTTCATTTCCGATTGCATTTTCTCAATACCGTCCAGAATTTGATATCCATAACCCCAGAACTGGCTGAAATCTGTCACATAGATTTGTTTGTTCTTGATCGCGTTCATGCTTTGCAGGGCAGGGTTGGCATACAGGTTCTCAATCAGCTTATCGATATCCGGTGAACCGGCATAAGCGGACAAGAGCAGGTAGTCCGGATTCGCTGTAATCAGCTGCTCTACACTAACTTCACCTTGCACACCATCAAACGTATTTTTCAGCTTCAACAGGCCGAGTGCATCAAGTTGAAACGTATCGTTTTGCATGCTGCTTACGGTAATCGTGTCTTCCGTAGCGGGTACGATATAGGCAAAACTGTGCTCAGGCTGATCAGCTACACTGGCTTTGATCGCTTCGGCACGTGCTTTCAGGCTTTCTGTGAATGTTGCGGCATTTTCCTGAACGTCGAAGATCTGACCGAGTTGTGCGATATCGCTATACAGGCTGTCAAGTGTACCTTTGTGGTTGGTCGTTTGCAGGAATGTACGGATGTTCATGTCATTCAATCCATCCACGGTACCCACACCCCAGTCGGCATCAGCGAACAGGTCGCCCCGTCCGAGTACCAGATCCGGGCTTGCGCCTACAACCAGCTCTTTACCGACATAATCCTTGGACAATACCGGAATTTTGGCGAAATCATCAGCCACATCGGGTGTAACGGAACCGTATAGAGCAGCAACACCGACCATTTTATCGGTCAGACCCAACTTGACGAGCATCTCAGCCGCAGATTGGGTATTCGCAACAACACGTTCAGGCGCTTTATCGAATACTTGCGCTTTCGGTTTCCACTCGCCGCCCTCACCCGAGATCGTGAAATTCTCAATCGTGAGCGGGTACGTTGTTTTATTTGTATTTTCAGCAGGAGCTGAAGTTTCTGTCGCGTTAGTTGTTGAAGTTGTTTCTTCGGCAGGGGAAGAAGTTGAAGCATTCGAGCAGGCTGCAAGCAGCAGTAACAGGAGACTTAGAGCAGCGAAGCCAATGGTTCTAGATGTGAATTTCATTAAACGATGAACCCCTTTTCTATGTGTTTTAAATTGACAAAGATAATCATTCTCAATTATAATCCGAGAAAACACTTTGTAAATAGCTAAAATTAATTTATTCTACATTTTACGCGAATTGATGGGGGAAGAGATGGCACAGACGGTTCAGGTTCAGACACAGCGCAAGGGGAAAAGAGAGTCTTTGATTCATAGTAAATCCGGATTTGCCTTACTGATTGCAGCTTTAATTATTATTACGCTTATTTCCGTAGGAATCGCGGTTTCCATTGGACAGGTTCGTATTCCGCTGGCGGAGTCATATCGTATTCTTTTATACAAATTAACGGGATTTCAGTGGGGGGCAACACCCATTGAGGCGGGATCCTTTACTGACATCATTTGGCAGATTCGTTTTCCGCGTGTGCTGATGGCGATGTTTATCGGTGCAGGCTTGGCCTTGTGCGGTGCTGTTATGCAAGCTGCTGTGCAGAATCCGCTAGCTGATCCTTACATACTGGGTATATCCTCAGGCGCTTCACTTGGAGCGACTTTTGCCATTCTCATTGGCTTCGGTGCGATTGGCTGGCTGGGCCAGACCGGTGTGGCTTTCTGGGCATTTGCCGGAGCGATGGGGGCCTCTTTGCTGGTGTTAACCCTCGCGGGAATTCGGGGTAAAATGACGTCAGTCAAGCTGGTGCTTGCCGGAATGGTGATTAACGCGTTGTGCAGCGCCTTCTCCAATTTTATTATTTATTTTGCCAACAATGCCGAAGGCATCAAAACGGTGACGTTCTGGACCATGGGTAGCCTCGCTGCTTCCGGATGGAACAAGCTTCCACTGGTCGGTATCGTCGTGCTGGTGGCGATTCTATTCTTCCTGTTGCAGTCCAGAGTTCTCAATACGATGTTATTGGGGGATGAAGCAGCGGTTACGCTGGGTATTAATCTGAGTGTGTATCGCAGACTTTACATGTTGTTAACGGCTTTGGTGACAGGCGTGCTGGTGGCAAGCTGTGGCATGATTGGTTTTGTCGGACTGATTATTCCGCATATTGTGAGAGGTCTGGTGGGTTCGGACCATCGTAAAGTGATGCCTATATCCGTGCTGTTTGGAGCCATTTTCCTCATCTGGACTGACGTGATCGCACGATCCCTCATATCCAGCGTGGAGCTGCCGATCGGGATTATTACGGCTATGATTGGTGCGCCGATGTTTATGTATATGCTGGTCAAAAAAGGCTACGGTTTTGGAGGAAATTAAACATGAAGCTGAACGTAGAAAATGTATCCATCTCTGTGCTAAACACGGACATCATCAAGGACATTTCTTTACAGGTGAACGGCAAACAGTTCGTTGGGCTGATCGGACCAAATGGTTGTGGCAAGTCAACGCTGCTCAAGAGCATCTATAAAGTAATCAAACCGCAGCAAGGAAAGGTTTTTCTGGATCATACAGATATTCTCAAATCCAGCCCGAAGATCGTTTCCAGGCATATGGGCGTTGTCGGCCAATTTAATGAATTGAGTTTTGATTTTACGGTGCGCGAGATGGTCATGATGGGTCGTACCCCACATAAAAAAATGCTGGAGACGGATAATGAACGGGATCACGAAATCGTGGAGCAGGCTCTGGAAAAAGTACATCTGACTGGACATGCAGACCGCAATTACGTGTCTCTGTCTGGTGGAGAGAAACAGCGTGTGGTCTTGGCACGTGTGCTGGCACAGCAGCCTGAATTCCTGATTCTAGACGAACCGA
This sequence comes from Paenibacillus sp. FSL H8-0079, assembly GCF_037991315.1. Taxonomy (NCBI): domain Bacteria; kingdom Bacillati; phylum Bacillota; class Bacilli; order Caryophanales; family Paenibacillaceae; genus Paenibacillus; species Paenibacillus sp. FSL H8-0079. The sequence goes on along the minus strand of NZ_CP150300.1, from coordinate 4,767,629 downwards.
CGAACCATCTGGACATCAAATACCAACTACAAATTCTGAATATTGTCCGTGGACTCGGCATTGGCATATTGGCAGCGCTGCATGATCTCGAACTCGCCGCAGAATACTGCGATTATCTCTATGTGGTGAAAAAGGGCCAGATTGTGGTACATGGCAAACCGGCTGATATTTTGACTCGCGAGATGATTGGTGAGGTATTTGATGTAGACTGTGAAATTTATAAGAACCCGGTTACAGGCGGCTTGGGCATCGCTTATCTGAGTACACGTTGATTACGACTATATCTTCGGTTGGATGACGTGGAGTAATCTTGCAAATAATCAAATGAAGTAAAAATAGACCGTACCTGTTGGAGCGATGTTATTGCATGCTCGCAGGGCCGGTCTTTTGTTCTTTTGATGGGGTTAGGGCGCGTCTATTGAAGCTTCGGGTCGACGGGCTGAGCATGAGCACCTTTGCTGACTTCTTGGAAAATGTCTGTGGAGTTATCGCTGTTTGTGGATGACTTGCTGCTATTGTGTTGTTGCGGCTGATCTCCTGTTGTTGGACTACTACCTGTAATCGTATAGTTTCGTAGTATCTCTTCCAGATCTCCAATCGTCACGGGACGAGCATGTCGTTTTAGCACGTAACCGAGTTGACCATTGGGTTCCACCGTTGCCGTCTCCAGATCGTCTACACTTGTAATTCCGTTCTGCCGCATATGCATCTCCAGCTGATCCATCGTATAACGCATACTTTTCAGATTCGGGATAATGACCTTCCCGTCCTCTACCACCATTTTGGAACTGCCACTCATTAGCCGTTCAAAAACATTAAATTTCAATTGTAGCTGTTCCACCACAAGCAATGTTGCGATGAATACCGATGCCGATCCAATCGCTTTGCCAAGCTCATGATTCGCGATGGGTTGCACAATCGTTGTTCCGATGGAGATCATGATGACCGTTGTGGCGACACTCATCTGCGAGATCGACTTACGTCCTGCAATTCGCAACAGAATCATGCCGATAAGTACAAGTAAAACGGATTTCCATATCCAGTCCATAAGTATATTCCTTTCTATTCCAGTATGTTCTGTGCTTCTTAGGCTGTTCTGGAGTTGGGTGAATTATGCAATTGAAAGGAAGAAAGAGGATGAAGTGAAATAGTCCCATAATAAAGGGACTATTATCCTACATCCTAAAATAAGGAAATTACCGATGTTATTTAAGTAGTCCTTTCTTATAACAAAAGAGGAGTGATAATACGTACGATGTATACGAACATAATACAAGAAATGCTTTCTAAAGGAGATATGGAAGGTGCTATCCAACAAGTAGCATGTATTGGTGAGAAAAAGGATACATCTCAATTAACCTTTCTGATTGAGATTTTAAAATCTACAGAAAACAATGTATTACGAAATGAAATTGCCATCGCTTTATCTGACATTGGAGATAATCGAGCAGTCGAGCCATTAGTGGAAGTCATAACAGACCCCAAGACTTTGGGCAGCAGAGGCACATTGTTATACGCTCTTGAACACCTGGACTACATACTACATATAGAGAACATCATCCCGTTTATCGGGGATTCCAGTCTGGAAGTGAGTGCGCAGTCATTCATGTTATTGGAGCAAGCGATGGATAGGCTAACAGATTCACAAATACTTAGGTATCAACAAATAATTGAACTACAAATGCAAAACAATCAAAGCAAGCTTTTGGAAGTAGCTTTAGAAATGTTGAGAACATGGGGGTGATCCTCCAGACATAGGAGAGTTTTCATAACCTTCTTTCTTCAAAAGGACGAACCACTGCTTTCATTCCGACCTCCCAATCGTTTACAATAGGGTATTGATGAAGCAAATGAAGGAGCGGGTCACAGTGGCGAAACAGAAATACTATGTTGTCTGGGAAGGTAAGAAGCCTGGCGTATATAGCACATGGGCAGATTGCAAAGCGCAGACGGATCATTATACCGGAGCAAAATATAAATCGTATGAATCGAAAGCGGCTGCAGAAGAAGCGTATCGTGCAGGATGGAAAGGGAATTGGGGTTCAAGTGCAGGCGGAGCGTCGAAGACGAAGTCCGCTAGTAGCGGAAGAAGCGCAGGCATGGAAACGTCGGAAGAAGTGGATTACGACAGCATCTCTGTTGATGTAGGTACACGCGGTAACCCCGGGCCTGTAGAGTACAAAGGTGTAGACACCCGCACAGGTGAGATTATTTTCTCTGTAGGGCCGATCTCCAAAGGCACGAACAATCTGGGCGAATTTTTGGCCATTGTACATGCCCTCGCACATCTGAAGAAAGAAGGCAGTACCAAAACGGTGTATACTGACTCGGTCAATGCCATGAAATGGCTGAAGCAGAAAAAAGTAGCCACGACGTTAGCAAGAGACAACTCCACAGAAGAAATCTGGCTGATGATTGAACGTGCGGAGCAGTGGCTTCAGGCGAATACGTACAGTAATAGAGTGCTGAAATGGCAGACGAAACAGTGGGGCGAAATCAAGGCAGATTACGGTCGAAAGTAAGTATTTTTCTTTTAGATGCCTCCTTTATTTCTTGTCTATTAGAATCGATATTTACAATTTCCAGTTTCCGCTCTATAATCATCTGAATATGATTAGTTAAACATATGGAGGAGCCTGTCATCTGCAGGCCCTCTTTATCTTTTTGGTCCATTGATTAGCAAGTCCATTCACTAGAATGGGTTATTTGAGTATATTTTGCAGGAGGCAGACATGAGTTCCATTTATAGAAGTGAAGAAGGCAAGAGTAGCATTCTTGAAGAGTATGAGATTTATTTGAATGAGTTGGGTGAGGGATTTACACGGGAGTATGTGGAGACACGTTTTGGGAAGACCCATGTTTTATTGACAGGTCCTCAAGATGGCAAGCCGTTATTTATTCTTCAGGGCGGTAATTGTGTGAATCCGATGACGTTGTCATGGTTCTCTTCCTTATTTAAAGAATACCGGATTATTGCTCCTGATACGATTGGTCATCCCGGCTATAGTGAGGAAGCTAGCATCTCGACACGGTTTGATAGTTTGGCATTATGGGTGTCGGATCTGCTGGATCACTATGATATCGAAAAGAGTGCGTTTATCGGTCCATCGTTTGGAGGAGGCATTATCCTCAGATTGGCTACCTATATTCCGGAACGCATTTCGTGCTCCGTATTGGTTGCTCCTGCGGGTCTCGCTGTCAATTCCAAAATCAAAACAGCTCAGGATATCACGCTGCCGCTCGTCAAGTACCGCATGACGTCTTCACCATCTTCTTTGCAAAAAATTACGGACACCATGTCGTGCAACTGCATGAAAGAAATGGACAAAAACATTATCGGCAAACTTTTTAAATATGTCAGCATAGATCAGGATCTGCCCAAGCTCACGGAGCGGGAAGAACTGGTGAACTACACGTCACCAACCCTATTATTGGTGGGGGAGAAGGATGTATTTTTCCCAGCGGATAAGTGTATTGAACGGGCTCAAAAGATTATTCCAAATGTTCAAGCCATCAAGTATGATACAGGACATTTTCCTTCACAGGACGTATTGGTTCAAATGAACAAGGAAATAGGGCAGTTTTTACAGAAAAATTATTAAAAAAAGCTGCAAGAGCTGAATGGAGAAATGTATTTTTCCAGTTTAATAAAGTAATTCATCCCATCTGTCGATACTCTATATAAGAGAATCCGTTTCTTCTATATAATAGTGTGAACAGGGATTAGTAGTAGATCGTAGAAAGCTTGATATTATTAATATTTAAATATTTCGCGTAGGGGTGTTTCGAATTGCATCATTTGGTTTATATAGATGGTTGGCGATGAATTGCTTACTGGCTGGACCAAATGATGCATTTACGCGGAAAGTCTTCCGATCGACAAGGTTGAAAAGAGGTCTGTTATGAGAAAAGACAATTGCAAAATGGCATTGCAACGCAATGTGATTATAAATGATACATATCAGGTGAGACAGGTATTGGCCAGCAGTGAGTTGGCTATTGTATATGCAGGGCGGGATCGTAACACAGGTGCCAAGGTAGCCATTAAGGAATTCTTCCCACTGCGACTGGCTGAACGTCAGGCAGACAAGCGGGGAGTCTTCTGTTCATCGCGGGGATATGGCGGGCAATATCAGGAGTTGCTGACTGCATTTCTGCTCGAAGGTGAACTATTATCAAAACTGGATCATCCTCATATTGTTTCGTATTTGGATCATTTTGAAGCGAATGATACGGGGTATCTGGTTATGGAATACTGCACAGGGATTACGTTGACCGAGTATCTGAATGAACACAATCATGCGCTCGATGCTGCATTCATAACGGAGACGCTGCTTCCACTGGTGGACACATTGGATTATATACATAAGCAAGGCATTCTTCACCGGGATGTGAAACCTTCCAACATTATGGTGATGGAGGACGGTACACCCAAACTTCTGGACTTCGGCTCAGCTACCCGTTGGCCTATGCAATCCGGAGAGAAACAGGCCATATTTACATCAGCAGGTTATTCCCCGCTGGAGTTCTATTCAGAAAAATCCAGTCAGGGACCTATGTCGGACATCTATAGCCTGGCGGCTCTGCTCCATTATTGGACATGCGGGCAGCCACCTATGGATGTGAAGCAGCGGTTGTTCCAGGATGAACTGCCATCTGTTCGTTCACATAATGAATATGTGAACCCATGGCTCGCTCATGTTATTCATTGGGGACTGTCGGTGCGTTCTGAGAAACGCTGTGCTTCTCTGGCTTGGGTAAGAAGCTCGCTCCGAGTTCAAGCCTGGGTATGGAAAGTTCGCAAACCAGGTACGGTGGAATGGTCTTTGGTCGAGAATGAACATACGCAGGTCTATGAAGTGGAGCCGAAAAAGCAACATGAGACGGCGTAAGCAGTCATGACCTGTGTTCATAAAGTGAATGCACTTAAATGAGAGCATAGCATTTATATGTATGAACAACATAAACAAGCCAGTTCGTCCCCTTCAAGGGTAAGAACTGGCTTGTTTTCTTTTATATTTTCAGAGAGAACTCGCATCAGCGTGCTTCATTTCCACTTCGTTAAGACGTAGTTTACTGTGGATCTCTCTTTTGTCCTACATAGATATTGGTACTTGGTTTGATGGCTTTGTAACGAATTTCGATCTCTGTAACGCCATCCTCAAACGTAATGTACAACTTTTCATTGTACTCCATAGCTTCCGTGTGTCTGCGCTTCACTGGCGTTCGGCCTCGGACAACCGTACAATTCGTATCGTGCCGTATCAATAACGTTTCTTTCTTACCCGCTTCCAGCCAGATTCGTCCCGCTTCCGGTACTTTGACCCCGATGTCCATGCGATCAAACAGTTCACTGAGACTTACTTTTCGGCGTTCCAATGAAGTGAGAGGCCAATTGGTCACCGGTATATCCTCGCCGTTCGCTGTAGCTAGAAAGTATCCTTCCAGTCTTCCGCGAAATACGGGTTTTGGCTTCAATACGAACCAATACAGTGCGAAAATAGCACCAGCAAGAAGCAGGCCTAATCCTGTATATAGCAGTACCTTTTCACGTAAAGAATGAATTTGCAACGAGATGTCCGTAGTTATACTTGCTCCCTCAGAATCCGTTGCTGTCACCTTGATCGTTGAACTTCCAGTGTGAAGAGAAGACCATCGCAACAGGTTACCTTCAATGACGGCATCTCCGAGTTTGCGCTCACTTCCACCGTCTGCAAGGACATACGTTAATGGATCATTATTGGCATCCTTAAAGTAGTTGTTCAGGTCGACATCTGTATTGCTGTCGTCTTTGGATAACACCATGGATTCACCGGTGGCTACGGGTGCTTGATTCGTAATGTCTACTTCAACCGGAGTAATTTCCCGATAAAAGTCTGGACCGTCGATCCGCAGTCCCCAGGTATACAGATCCGACTTGGGAAAAGTGTATTTTCCCGTAAATCCGCTACCTGTATTGGTCAAAAGGATACGTTCTGTCTTTCCATCAGATGGAGTTACAATGAGTTCCGCTTCCAGTCCCTTGTACACATCCAAGTCCTTAATGGGTTTAGGGTCCACAGCCTGATCGTAGAGTGATGCCTCAAATGTGACGCTCTTCCCCTTGACTGGCTGCTCCGTTGCCATATTAGCGACCGCAGAGACGTTGTAGTTCCCTAATAGGTTAATCTTCACCAGATCACCGCTACGGCCTTTGAATTTCAGTTTGAACTGTCCTTTGACCGGACGAATGATCTTCATCAGAGCATATTTATCAGACCGAATGAAGCTGACATTGCTTGACTGATAATAGAGCTGAGCTTCGGAGACAGCATGATCAGAGAGCATGATAATGTTGGCATCCGCCATGCTGGAGTTAGGAATATCCACGGTTACTTCCTGCATTGCTCCTGTTGCAGTTACGGCCGCTACAGATACAAGAACGGATTGAATCTGATCTGCAAAAATACGATTGAAGATTTCAGGCAGATCGTCCGCACTTCCCGTGATAAAGGAAGAACCACCTGTTTCTTTGGCGATACGCTCCAATTCTGCCGGGTTAACCGTACCGTCGCGGTTTAGTCCCACAGTATAGATGGGATAACCAGCTTGCTGTGCCATCTCAATAACCTTGTCCACATCTTTGGAGGAGTCAGCAGGTGTTCTGCTCGTCGATCCTCGCAAATCCGTTTCTCCGTCCGAGAGCAAAATCATAAATGGTTTACGTTTATCCGTCTGCGATTGTTCAAGCAGACTAGCACCTCGGCGTAAGCCGAGTCCGAGATCTGTATATCCTGAACGTTTTAAGCCATCCACACGGCTACGAAGATTATTACGAGCTCCAGAGGATGAAATATCCATCAGTGGTACGGATGAAGTGATCTTGTCATTATAAGCTACGAATCCCAATCGGGTCTTAGGTCCACTACTCATATCCATAAACATATGTATAACTTCTTCGGCAATGCGATCTTTGTCGGTCTCATTCATGGAGTAGCTAACATCCAGGACAAACATGGCATCGAGGCCTTCATACGTCTGGGTCTTGACAGATGATTCAGCGTATATGCTCCCCATGTCCCATGCTGGAATTAAAAAGCTGATGAACAAGAGAGTGAAAATTGCTTTTTTGAATTTTATTAATATCATACGATGCTTTGAATCTCCTTCCTGTTTTGGGTACTGCAATTGTTTTTTTGATGTCAAACTGATTTTTGTTGAAAAAATTTTGTTTCTACACGATAAAACCCCGTTATGCGTAGTTTTGATAAGTGAAGAATAGTGCAACACCGCATAAGTTAAGGTGCTTTCCTTTTAATTAGGGGGAAAACTCCACTAGTTTTAAATCATTGAACATCATCCAGATTATAGGATATTCTTTATCATCGGCATGATTCGAAGGGAAGTGAAGCGAAATTCGGAAAATAGTTCTATAGGTATATCGAAGTCACATAAATGAGCTTTTAGACCTATATAGGGGAATATTGACAAAACATATCGCTGATGATTAAGATGAATTCCATAAATCTCCAAAGCAAACGGCATAATCTGGTACATAAGTTCCAGTCATATGTTGACAGCTCGTTCTATTGGACTTGTGATCGCCTGAGAAGATGATTCTCTTAGATCATGACTAAAGGCTGATAGTGCGTGCGGAGTGTCAAAAATTGATGGAGGGGGGGAAGCATTCGCCCGAATGAACCATCATTAGGGGGATGTTGCCTGAATGGATATTATTAATCAAACGAACCGAACGATGCTTTTTGAAGAGATCAATCCGGAGAAAATGGATTTGATCACGATTGTCGGTGACGTAAAAGGAATCGACAGTCTGAATGATGACAAGATCAAGGAGATCAATGAACACCTGCTTGTACGAAGCTTCGACGAGTTTTTGGACAAGTTTTCTCCCAGTGTGTATTCCTTTTTCAATGCGGTAAACCAGAAAGTCATGTATACGCTCAAAAAGCCGGAAGGGATTCCGGACGAAGCAATCTCTGAGATCAAAATTGATCATAGCAATGACTTCCTGAGAATGCTGTTTACCCTGATCGATACCAAACGCAGTCAGGGGATTACGAATGTAGATTTCAAGTTTGAAAATTTGCTCGATATGATCTCACCGAAAAAGGTTATGGATGACATTCGGCAGGTACGGAAAGAAATTCATTACATGTACGGCCAGCATGAGAAGCTGGATGACGGGGACCCGAAGAAGTTGGATATCGGGGATAAACTTAATGTCATGTTTGAAGATGCCAGCCGGAACTATAACAATGTTATGGCCATGCTGCCACTGGCCATCGAAGATATCAAAACCCGCTTGTTGCTGGGCCGTGCTCAAGAAGAAACTTCTTCCGAAGCGATTCAGATAGGACAACTCACGATTGGTGAGAGCGGAGAATTGAAAATCATCGAAGCTCCAAAGAGTGATAACAACGAGTTGATGCTTCTGGATGAGTCGACAAGCACAGATTTGACTCAGGTGTTTGCCGAAGATTATGATTCACTCTCTGAGGCGCCTTCACCGTATGTACAGGATCTGGTCGTTCGTACATTCTGCCCACTGCCTGCGGTTCAGACGGATGTGGATACGGCAGTTGAAGTACAGAATTACAATACATACCTGGAATTTTACAAGAACGCCAAGGATGACTTTGTGAAAACCGTAAAACCGCTGGTAGAGAAAATTTTGGGTGTCAAAATGTTCTTTGATCAATATGCGACCAAAAACAAAGGCATGCTGCCTTCCATGCTGATTGCCAATGCCAAGCTGGATATGCTTGTTAAGAGCAGTAACATTCCGCGGCTGGAGACCTATCTCAACACAGTCAATGCGAAGAATGATTTTACCGACACCATTTGGTTCGGAATTGTTCCTTCCGTTGAACTGGAGAATACGGGACAAGTTCAAGTCAGTCGTGCCCGTTTCCGTGGTAATGAGAAAGTGGTTAAACAAGACGGAAACAGTATGGAATCCTTGTCGATGCTTCTGCAAGTCGTTAAAGACTACAAAGTACAAGTATTCTTCAGCTTTGAATCTGGAGAAGAGACTACATTCAGCAGCATGGCTACCGCAGGCATCGATAAATATATTGATAAATGCGCGGTATTAACTCGCAAGGACTACAGCGAATTCGCCATTCCAAGTGCTCCGAATTTCACCATCATTCCGAAAGAGAAATCGGGTGTCGTGATCGACAGTCGTATGCTCCAGACGGAGAATGGTGTGGAGCTTTCCAAGGAGAAAGAAGACATTCTGAAGCTGTGGATTGAAGGCGTTTATGTGGGTGCGTCTTATGTATCTGCCGGAATTGTGGCTGCATATCAGTGCCCTGAGTATCTACGAGGTGCATTCAAAACCGTGAACCGGGATTATCCAGGTGTGCGTTTTGATATTGAAGCAGGCGATAACAGTCTGCGTGTAGTGACTACGATGACCAAAGAAATCTCCGGATTCACGAACACTATCAAGGATTCGATTAACCGGAAAAACTTTGGATTTATTTTCTCATCGGAAAATGCCCAAATCCAGGATAGCGACATCAAGCGAATCACGGTATACAAAGCGAGAAGCATGGCGATGTCCGAAGATGGCTTTGATTCCTTGTATAAAACACTCGTAAGTACTTACATTGAGCGCTTGCTCCGTTTCCAGACGGGTGATTTCAAGCATGAAAATATCGTCAAATTCTTCAGCAACAATCCGAGCAGTCAGAAGAGCCGGTGGCTGGGAACCCGAGGGTCGATCAATTCGATCATTCAGGAAGGTGACGACATGAGCTTTATCATCGATGAGAAGAGCAATATGTGCCACATTGACCTGGTATTCAACGGCAACGTGAAGAACCTGGAGGTCATGATTACTAAAGGCACCAGTGCGATGAAAGTGTAAGAGGCTGGAGTAGTCACAAGTTTTGAATATTGAATATAATTCTTCAAACAACGAATTATAGACATTTATTTTGGTGTTAGAGGCAGCCTTTATTGGCTGACCTTATACATATATTCCGGCACCTCTCCCAGATGGAGAGCATGCCGGGCACATTGTTTTCTAATCTTAAGGAGGTTTTTATTAATGGGTTTTGTATTGAAAGTAGAAGGCGCAGAAACAATCGAATTGGGAATGGATAATATCCAAACCGTAGTGTATGACACAGATACACCAGATGATTCCAACGCTAGATCCACAGATGTAGGTGCAACACTTCGCATCAGTGGAAAAATTATTACAGCAACAGACGGTGACAATGCAGATGACACGATGAAACTTGCTCTGTGGTCCCTCGTTCCAGCTGAAAAAGCAGATTGCTACCGTAAAGTAACTCTGGAAGTGGTTGCAGCGGATCAAGTGGTACGCAAAATTTACATGCCTAATGCGTTCGTTGTGGATTACACAGAGCGTTTCGGAGATACCGAAGGCGTGGGTGAATTCAGCTTGTTCATCAAACAGAAAAAAGACAAAACTGAATTCACTAAAATCGAAGGCGGCTTCCCGGTATAAAAGGGGGCAACTAATGTTCCGGGTCAGTTATGACTGGCCCAGAATAACGCTATCATGTTAAGGGGCCCTAGTGCCCCTTAATCTTTATTTACGCCCGAATATGGCAGGGAGGCAGGAATGCATACGATGAAAGATTATTATGCCGTGCTTGGTGTGGAACGTGAAGCTTCTGCGGAACAGATCAAGAAGGCTTATCGTCAATTGGCGAAGAAATTCCACCCGGATGTTAATGGGGGAGATCCACAGGCAGAAGCGCGTTTCAAACAAGTACATGAGGCCTACAGCACACTCGGAAATCCCGAGTTAAGGGCAGCATACAATCAACAACCTCGATCTACAGGGAATCCAGGAGCGGCAAAAGGAGCAACATCCAGTACGAATACCGAGAAGGTATGGTCTGATCCATCACGAATGCAGGAACAGTTTGAACAATTTTTTGGCTATAGCCCCAAAGGCAAGGAAAGCTCAAACAGTGGCAAACCCGATCCCAATAAAGGAATGGATATGTCCGCCATGTTTGACCGATATTTCGGAGTTCGAAAAAAGTAAGCCGGTGGCCTGTAATGGATCGTGCCGGTTCAGGCGGAGGTTATGGAAGTGAGACGAGGAAGGTCGGTAATGACGATAGGGCTTGACGCATGCGTCGCCATGATTTCGTTAGCCGTGCTGTATTACATATTCATCATTAACCGGGACATCAGTGCCCAGTGGATAACTGGAATTATTGTAGTTCTCTCCGGGGGAGCATACCTATTTTTTAAATACATACCTGCCACCAAGGGGGAAAAGAAGAAGCTGTCTTCACGTGTTGTGAAACTCGTGCTGTTGGACGACGATGGTACAAGTGTGAAGGAATGGTACATTCAGGGTGAGACGAGTGTATTGATCGGAAAAAGTTCGAAGAACAGTGAGGCGGACATTGATCTGTCCGATACTCCATATGCCTCCCTCATCAGTCCGCAACATGCTGTGCTGAACAAAGCCTCGGGCCAATGGTTTATCGAGGATATTGACTCGGCTAGCGGCGTAGGTGTTCGTAAGGGAAATCAAAGCAGATCATCCAAATTGGAAATCGAAGAACCCAGCCTGATTGAGGCAGGGGACTTAATTTATATTGCCAATACCCGAATTTTGGTGAAATAACGTTGGCGTACCATTATACAAGCTTACGGGGGAATGAAAAGAAATGAGTCTGACAAGATGTGGAAACGGACATATGTTCAGTACGAGACGGCACGGAAACACGTGTCCATATTGCAATCTGGCCGTCGAGTCACCGGCCTCCGGCAATAGTGAAGCAGCGGGAGCAGTCCCACGCGCGCCTCGCACAGCAGAGGATGACAGAACGATGCCATACCTGGGAGAAACGACAGGAATTGAACCGGTAACGGGATGGATGGTGTGTATCGAAGGTCCGCAGATGGGCCAGGATTATCGGATTATGGCTGAAAAGAACTTTATTGGACGTTCGGAAGAGATGCATGTTCGAATCCTTGGGGATAACACGATTTCTAGGCGTAATCATGCGGTGATTGTGTATGATCCCAAAAAACGGAATTTCTATCTGCTGCCCGGCGATGCTTCCGGCCTTGCTTATCACAACAATGAAGCGGTCTATTCTCCGGTGGAACTGGCTGCCTACGACGTCATTCAATTGGGTCGCAGCAAATTCATTTTCATCCCATTATGTGGTGTGCATTTTGAATGGGAGCAACAGTGAATACCTTTATGATCTTGTGGCACGACAAGGAGCTAACGCCTTATTGGGTTCTGGTAGCAGGCTGTTTGTCGATCTGGTTGTTGTTATTCGTCCGAAGCCGGATTCCGGTAAGGCAACGTGACGATAGGCCAGTGGGTGTTCAGATCGGGAATGGACAGACCATTGGTGCTCGCAGTGAGCAGGATGATTATTTTGCCTGTGCCGTGGAGCCATATGGTGTACTTGCGGTACTTGCCGATGGAATTAGCGGCTTATCTGGTGGGAAAGTAGCCAGTACAACTGCTGTAGAAACATTTATCCGTGAGTTTGAAGCGTTGGAGCGGTTTCCTGATCCGGCGGAGTTTTGGGATGCTTCTTCCCATGCGGCAAACCAGGCGATTCTTCGCAATTTACTTGGCGTTCCTGGAGGAACAACGTTGGTATCAGCCATGATCAAGGGCAGGGAGCTGTATTGGGGCGCAGTAGGGGACAGCATTTTGGCCGTGTTTCGCAAAGGTGAGCTACTTGCTATCAATCATAAACATACGCTGGAAACTCAACTCGAAGAACAGTATATGTCTGGAGAAATATCGGAGCAGGAGGCGTTGGATAATCCGCAGCGCAAAAGGCTGGTCAACTATTTGGGGTACGACCATTTTAAACAAATGGAAATCGCGGACGAGCCGTTTGCACTGCAACCGGCGGACAAGATTGTGTTATGCAGTGACGGAGTATACAACTCTCTTACTGAGATGGAACTGGAGACTATACTGGCGAAAGACATGACGCCATTTGATGCAGCCCAGACCATCATTGATTTGATTGAAGAAAAACAGCTCGTGCATCAGGACAATGCCACGATTATCATTTTGGAGCAAGGATGGTAACGGATCAGGCAACGCACAGGGAAGGGAAATGGGGAGACGGATGAGGAAGGAGAACAGTGAATTCAAGACGGCTTTTGTCTCGGAAGCGGGATCTTTCCTGAAAAATCGGGATTTCTACGGCTGCGTTGAGCTGGAAGATTGGGCCTGTTATGTCATTGCAGATGGCCTGGATACGGATACGGAAGTGAATAGCGCACAGATCACAGTGCAGACCATTCTGGAATCCTTTCTGGAAAAGCCAACCATGTCCAAACGCAGACTAACAGAGTATATCAAGATTGCACATGAATGGCTTCAGTATGAAAGTCGCCGAGTCAGGCTCAAAGCGGGATTCGTCATTGTTGTGACAGACTATACACGTATGGTGTGGGCATCTGCCGGACACAGCCGGTTGTATCATTTCCGTGGAAATCGACTTGCATTAAAAAGCAAGGATCACAGCGTTGCTGCTCAGCTGGCAGCCGAAGGCCAGATTGCAGAGGATCGTGTGGATCAGCATGATGAACGCGGTAATCTGAATGAATATGCCGGCAAACCTGGCATGATCAGACCGTATGTATCGGATAAGATCAAGCTGGCCGATGGCGATGTGCTTGTGCTTTGCACCCCTGGATTATGGGAAGGTGTTCAGGATGCCGAGATGATCGATGCGGTTGAAGGTGCCAATGACCCGCAGACGCTGGCGGATACGCTTGAAGAAGTGATGCTTAGCAAGCAGCGTGCCCGTATCGAGAATTATAGTGCGGCAGCCATATATGTGAACAAGATTTTTCATGAAGAGCCCAAGAACCGTAAGAAATGGATTAAGCGGATTGCCATCATGCTGGTTATGCTCCTGATTTTTGGTGGAGCCGGCATATTCTACGCGGTGAAAAGTGCAGCCAAAAAAGCTGAATTGGCCGTAGATATGCTGCAATATGAACAGACCGCAGACCAGTACGTCAAGGAACAAGAGTATGCCAAGGCAGTCTCGGACTACAGCCTGGCGCGCAATAATTCCATCAAAATCAAGGACCCGATACATAAAAAGCTGTTGACTGCGAAGATGGCTGCTGCCCAGACGCTGGTTGATGGGGAAGCTCACCTGAAAGAAGGCGACATTACCAAAGCAACCGCGAGTTACACCAAAGCATTGGAATTGTCTGAATCCTATAGCATGTTCAACCGGGAAGTTATTCAGGAGCGCCTGGAGCAGATGACCACCTTCCAGCAAGTGCAAGACTGGATCACCGAAGGCGATCTGAAACTCCAGAACGGAGATTACAGTGGAGCGATCATTTTGTATAAAAGGGCCAGAACAGCCGCGACGGAGACAGCTTACAAGGATGCGCTGAAGGAAATTGCTACGCAACTGGAGACGGCTGAGACCAAACGTGCAGATATCAAACGGCAATCCCGGCAGCTTCAAGCAGATACGCTGGAACAGAAGGGTGACCGCTTCAATGAAGCTGGAGACTATAGTGGAGCCATGGATGCTTATGCTTCGGCACAAGAAATTTATCAGGAGATCGATATGTTGGAACGCGTGCTGGCCATGGAGCGGAAAATAAACAAGCTGGATGAGAAATTGAACCCACCTGTACCGGCGGCTGATCTTACGCAGGATACGGCAGGATTAGATACAGCAAATACATCGGGTATGACCTCGGATATGACCGGGAGTACGGGAAGTATGAGCGCAGGCAATACAGTGGGGAACGGTTCTTCCACTGGTAATGTCACCTCGGCTGGAAGTGGCAGTGTGGATACTTCTGGCTCAGGTGCTTCTGCTGGAAAAACGACAAGTAATGCTAGCGGTAATGCTGCCTCCAATGCTGATGGAAGCACCGACACCACGGAGGCTGATGTGAACGAACAGGAGTCATCGGAAGGAGGAGATTCATGATGAAAGACATGATTCGTGACCGTCTTAACAAGATGGAGGATCTGGAACAACGCCGCATGCTCAAAGATCTCATGACAGGCGTTTTTCTTAATCTTGTGGAGTATCAGGAGACGCTGAACAAGCAAATTGAGCAACGTGTTTTTGATGAGGTGTTGCCGCAGGAGGAACGTCATGATGTATATGTCACATTATGCGCGCGGGAAGATCTGGACCCTATTCATGAATTTCTGTACCCGATCATTCCTGAGGATGCTGAACCACAGACCGTCTATTTGAGTGAGGCCTCAGAGGCACTGGCGCGTCAGGAAGAGATGAAATTGTTCACATTCTACATGGAATGCGGGCAACAGGAACTCCAATCTCTGCTGAAAAGTAATCGGACATTTCGCGGGGAGATTGTAACGAGTGAAGGCAGACATGCCATAACGGTTCGGTTGAAATCAAGTACAGCGTATATCTCCAAAGTGGAAGAATTGTACCGGGTCTTTCGTAAAAACAGCCTACCATGGAAATCGATTAATGCACCTTATATTTTCAAATTCGTTGATTGTGTTCTGGTAGGTTCTGACGATGGAGAGGCATGGGACAAACAACATACGGTCAAGGAACTTTCCATCCATATGGAGGAGTTTGAGTCTTATAAAAGAACCAATATGATTCCGCTGTGGAACATCCAGAAGATTGATATGAAAACGGGTGGATTCCCCGTTCCGGCTTCGGACCGAATCAATTATGAACATGTGTTGCCACTCCGCAAAACCGGAACGGAACACGGATATCTGGTCGATGGAGACGAATCGCATATTCGGTATATCAAAAGATCGGAAGAAGATATCACGATCGTATCTCCGCTGGAAAAATCCGATTCATGGACGGTGCTGAAAATAGCTGGTCCTGTCGCAACCCGCATTGGCAGAATGGACTATCCGCTGTTTTCCAACAGCAAACGGGAAGGGTTTGCCGGTAAATATGCGCGTCAGGAAGGGCGGTCTGTACGGTCCAAAGGGGAGATTGCCCGCATGGTTCACGCTTTTCAGGCAGCAGAGGGTTTGGAACTGGAAGACGTACAAGTGGTGGCGCCAGGACCCGCTTTGGGAGTCACTTACCCACTTAATGCATTTGTTAGTGACCATGTCCGTGTTGAGACAGATAAACATCGAATGATCTTAAGGTTCAGCAGACACGGGAAGCAGCCGGGACAGGCTATTTTTCTGGATGATCTGCTGAGCTTTCTGGTATCCGAAATCCAGCTGGCTTTCCCCGAATACTGCTGCGAAGGGGAATGGGTGTGAGTACAGCATGAATTACATCTGGGACCTGATTATACGAGCCAAACGTAATGGAACCGATCTGCGCGACGTAACCTTTGTGCCAGCACGTGTATATTCGCCTTACATGGAACTTAGTCAGACAAACCTGAATGCTTCAGGCGTGGAAGGCACGGTTGAAGTCAATCCGTATTATCGCTTTTTTGATATTTTCAGGGATCTTTTCGACATCAATAATGAAGAGCAGGTGGAGTTGCGGGAAGCGCTCTTTGATCTGGTTATTCATTTTCTGGCGGATATGGATTTGATGCAGGGTATGAACAAGAGGGAGTATTATATTCGCTTCATTCTGAAGGATATGCATTCGGGTGTTTATGGGGATCGGGTTCGGCGGCGACTGGAGCTGTTCGGGCAGGAGGAGCAGGAGGTGATCGCCTGCAATATGCTCCGTTTGTATGATACGGGAGAGGCTGTTCATCTGCTGAGGGATACCCTTGTACGAATGTTCCCGCGTTCAACCCTTTATGCCAATTGTGAGGAGAAGGATGAATTGCTTTTGTATATTGGTCAGGTAGAACGTACAGAAGCGAAGGAGAAGCTGGAACTGATTCTTGAACTCTTTCTGCCGGTACGTTTCGACACGGAAATATACTGGGGGCATCATTTTGGCATTCTGGATGTGGACTATACGATGATACAGGACGGGATTGCCCTATATTAAGCAGCACCAGCAGTTGTAAGGAGGAATTATAGATGAACGGCTACTCATACCGATTGTATCCTGACGCCACGAGCAGGGAACGTTCCAGAGGAACCATGCGTTATACGCGCGAAGAATTGATGGACATGACCACATTCCAATTACGGAACATTTGCTACAAGGAACGGTTAATTGAGGGGTTGGGCCCTCGGACGGAACGGGAAGAACTGATTCGGATTATTTTAAAATTTCTGGGAGCGGACGATGTATTGTGGATCGATCAGTCTGTTGATGGCGGATTCGAGCGTATACAAAAGGCTATCTCTCGTCATATGACAGCCCCCATGAGCAGTGATGGAGGCATTAGTGTGCCTGCGCGACTGATTCTGTACGAAGGATTGAACGTGGACAAGCTGGATCGATATGTGGTCACGGCACCGGGGGGACTAACCGAATCCAACGTACTTTTAGTCAATGAGAGCATGGAGCTGTGTGGCATCTTCAACCTGGTTAAGGATGACTCCGTATCGGGAACCTTTTATTTGACGGCAGGAAGTGGGTCGACCTGGAAGAAATCGGGCAACAGACAGTACAGTCTCCTCTTTTTCCGGAAACGCGACTCGGAGTATCTATATCAGACCTATTATTCCAGCAGACCGCTTCCACCGGTTCATATTCAATATACTCAAATCCCACTGGCAAATCTGGACATCCGGGAGCTTGAACCGACAGAAGCAGTGCTTGCAATTGATTTTGGCACCTCCAATACGACGGCAGGCGCCTATTTGCATAACGGTTATATTCAGGCGCCAAGTAGCCAGGATTTGCTGAATGGACGAGTCCGTATGGATGCCATTAACTACGTTTCTTTTCCCGATCCTACATACAAAGATACGGACTGGATCGAAGTCCTGCCTACGGCAATCGGTGTGGCGGAGTGTTCGGATCCAGCGAACATTCGTTACGAGTTCGGATATGAAGCGTTGCGAAGCATGCGTCGGGGAGGGTACAGCAGCCGGGCGAGTGTCTTCCGCAGCATGAAGCGCTGGGTGAACAATTACAACAAAATGGAAGAAATCGTCGATGTTCATGGCAATGCGGCTATGGTTTCTCGTATGGACCTGTTGCGTGCGTACATGAATTACATCATCCGAACGGCAGAGCATCAGTTCAAGTGCAAGTTTCGCCATGTGCACTTTACGAGTCCCGTGAAGATGAAAACACAGTTTTTGCAGATGTTCGGAGAGATGCTTCCGGATTATCGGATTGAGCAGACGTATGCGCTAGATGAGGGAATGGCTGTGCTCTATAACACCCTTGCTGACGGGATGGAACGTGGTGCTTTCATGGAAGGGCAGACGTATCATGCGCTCGTAATTGATTGTGGCGGTGGAACGACGGATTTATCCTCCTGTGCCTTTACGATCGAGGACGGACATATGGCGTACAAGCTGGATATCCATACGACCTACGAAAATGGGGATACGAACTTCGGAGGTCACAATATTACCTATCGTATTATGCAATTCATGAAAATTGTATTCGCCGACTACTATAGCGGACGCCGTCAGGTGACGGATATTGATAGCCTGATTGAGGCACCTGGTGCGGATGTGTTCCGTCAGGTGGACGAAGAGGGTGTGAAGTCCGTTTATCAGAAGCTGGAGCAACGCTATGAGGAGGCAGAACACATCATCCCGACTGCGTTTGCGCGTCGAGAGAACCGTTCACGGGATGAGTATTTGCGGGTAAGAGGCAACTTCTACTTCCTGTGGGAAATCGCAGAAGAGATGAAGCAACAATTTTTCCGCAAAACCGGCATCTTGCGTAACCGATTCCATTCGGAGATGGAGGGCGACGGGGACAGTGATCTGCAGATCACCACCATGGAGCGTTGGTTCCTCTCGGTAGAACGGAATGGGGAGTTGAAGGATGAATATGAGTTCCCCGATGTGGTGTTCAATATCAAGGAAATTACCCAGCTGATTAAGGCCGATATCTATGAGGTGGTTCGCAAGTTTTTGGATGATTTCTATCGGCAGGGACGGATGAACCAGTACTCGATTATCAAGTTGACAGGTCAGTCCTGTCGCATTGATGTATTTCGAGAAGCATTGAAAGAGTTCGTTCCAGGCAGAAGCATTGAGTTTCGGCAAAAACCTGCGGAAGGGCGTGTGCCTGATCTTAAACTTGCCTGCCTTCGAGGGGCGATTCGTTATCTGAGTGCGCGCAAAACGGGAAGCGTTCAAGCCGACATCACGCATGATGCCGCTGTAATTCCGTATACCGTAAGTGCCTACACGCATAATGGACGTGAAAAAATGCTGATCAGCAGTCTGGATCGGAGTGATGGCATTCCGGGTAGCATTTCCCGTCCATTCGAGACGGCAGAAGTGGAGTTATACCTTAGCGGAAGTGATGGCCAGCTGAGACAGAAGTTCGTATATGCCAACCGTCCGGATTTCTATAAAGAGGTGCTTTATGAAGACATTCGGGATCGATACGGAGATAAAATTCCGCAGGATGATACGGATTCCATCGTGAATGGAGAGACGAAGTTTTTTGTCTTTCCGGATGATCGTCATTGGGGCTTCCATGTGTTGCCTGTAGCTCGTAGAAATGAACGGCTGTATCTGGGATCGCAGAAGCTGCTTCCGTTTGAAACAGACTTGTCGGAACTGGACTTCTTTGACGGAATGAAGTGAGGACCACGAGCAGAAAGGAGGAACAGCGCTCATGTTCACATATTCGTATCCGCATTTTAACAAGGGAAGAATTCTGAAAACATCCATGTTGGAGGGACTACGCGATTTTCCCAGAGACTATATCGAACTGTACTATCGCGGTTATGCAGATGGCATTCTTGCAGGTGCAGAGGTAGACGTGTTCCCGGACAAGCTGGTTGTTGCTCCTGGGATGGTGCTGCATAAAGGAAGGCTTTATATGCTGACAGAACCTATGGAACTGGCATACCAAGCTACGGGACGGGTCAATGTGCTGAAGCTTCGGTTTACCGCGGAGGAGACCGTGAGTGACATGACGATAAGCCATTCGGAACTGCTCTTGGATGAAGAGACAACGTGCACATCGAGAGAGTTGGAGCTGGCTCGATTCAAGCTGAAGGAAGGGGCGCGGCTGCGGCGGGACTATCAGACCTTTGCCGACTTGGCAACGGAGTTCAATACGCTGCATGTCATTCATGTTCCTTATGCAGCCGAGGGAGCAAGCACCTTATCTCCGGTTGTCATGAAGGATTATGCCGAGAGGTTGCTTCGAACGGGGACCTCTGATCCCCAGGATCTGGTCTTCGCCATGATGTGTCTCAATGAAGGAACAGTTGCACGTAGCGTCATTTTGCATCACATTGCCAGTCGATTGGGATTGGAGTACAGAGAATACGATAATGCGCAGATTCATCGATATCTGGATCGCATACTGGCGAATGCAGGTCGGGGAACGGGACGTTCGGGTATGCCGGTGGGCGGACCACATCGTATGATTGTGGATTGATTCAGCACAAGGAAAGGAAGTTGTTCTTGATATGGAATATCTCGATCGCAAAGTAATTCCCATATTATATAACCATCGTGAAAATGAAGAGAATGGTCAGAACAGTGAAATTGAAGAGGCGGTTAAATTGGCACATAAATCTCAGGCTATTGATTCAGCAGAGCTGCCGGCGAGGCTCCGTATTGGAAAGGAAAGCGTATTTCTAAAACGAACTGAGCTGTACGATAGTAGGGTAGCCATATCCCTTCCACGTTCATTGCGTTTAATTTCAGAGAAGGAAGCGAGCATGAAGTATCCTTCGTCTCATCGGCCGGAATGGATATATACCAATGATTCAGGGACAGTCAATTTTACGTTTAACAGGCTGGAGCATCGAATTTCGGAAGAGGAGCTGACTTCCTTTACCGAAACGATGGCCAATGTCATTCGAGGGACGCAGCCTATCAGACAATGGGAGAAACATGGCGTTCGAATTACTGAAACGGGACAGTTCACGGGCTACTGTCAGTTTTCCGTTCAGGGGTTGAATAATCAGATTTATAACCATATCGGTTTTTCGATTTTAGACCAGTCAGTTCTTGTTTACGGATTTAATTGCACGGATGAAGAAAAGCGCGATTGGCTGGAGCCTGGGGAGACGATTCTTAATTCACTTGCGATCCATTGAAGTTGAGAGGGGATGAGAAACATGAGTCTGACTTATGAAAATCTGATTATTGAACCATATGAACTGTTGCATTTGCAAGAACTGACGATCCGGAAAAAAATGAATGAGCACACTCGGCTCGTGTTTAAGGGCATGGTGTCTGAGGAATGGAAGGATCGCTATGTCGATGTTACGGATAAGGATACCCCAATTGAAGTGTGGCAAAAAGATGAGGATGGTAATAAGAAGCCTCTGTTCAAAGGCATTCCACTATCTGTTGAAGTGCAGGTTGTCAGAGGTGTATATACGCTCCACGTGGAGGCCATCTCACATACATACCGGATGGACATTACAAAACGAACGCGTACATTTCAAAATGTCAAAATGAAGTTACCCGATTTGTTAAAGGAACTGGATCAGGATTATCCGGGGCTGGACGTGATTGATGAGGGAACAGGGGGGGCCAAGATCGGGAAGGTTGCCGTGCAATATCAAGAAACGGATTGGGCATTTCTCAGGAGACTTGCTTCTCGCTTTCACACGAGCTTAATGCCGGCCGCTCAGTTTGACAGCCCCAAATTTTATTTTGGCGTCTTTGAGCACGGAAACTCAATCGATCTGGACAATACACGTTATACAATCCGCAAAAACATGGCACCATTCATGTACTTTACCGAAAACGATACGATAAAGGTCAACGAATCAGATTTCATTATATATGAAATCGAGACAGATCAGGTGATGGAGCTTGGACATCATATTACCTTCCGAGGCAGAAGCCTATATGTGACTGAGGCATATACCGAGCTTGTGGGAGGAATAGTGAAGCACCAATATGTACTTAGCCTTCATAGAGGACTAAGACAGAAGACATATTACAATTCGATCATTGCCGGAAGCTCCTTACTTGGTCGCATCCTTTCAGTGCATGGTGGTCATGTAAGAGTTCAGCTGGACTGTGATGAAAAACAGGAGGAAGAGGAAGCGTTGTGGCTGTTGTATCAGTCGCCATACATCGCAGAGGGCCAGACAGGTTGGTATGTCATGCCTGAAGTGGGTGATCCGGTGGCCGTATATTTTCCAACGCAAAACGAAGAAGAGGCCTATGCGACAGGAGCACCCCGTCTGGATAATAAGGTAACTGGAACGAACCAATTAAACAAACCGGATCATAAAATTTTCCGTACGCCTTATGGCAAAGAAATCAGACTGACCCCAGATTCCATCTCCATTAGCAGCAAAGAGGGCGAGGTGTTCATACGTCTCAGCGGGGACGAGGGCATTCAGATTATCGGAAGCCAGCAGATTCGGATGTCTGCTGGGGGCAATATCTCGCTCAAAGCCGGGAAGAAAATAACGTTATCTGCCGATTCGCAATTGTTGCTGGAAGGCGGGGGAGGGACATTCAAATTGGATGGACAAGCAAAAATGAGTGGATCAGAAGTGAAAGCCAACTAGTATAGGGTGACGTATGGGCAGGAGGGATAATTTCCAATGGATCGCAAGGAATCTATATTACATTTTTATACCCATCAGGTAAAACCTGCGCGGGCCAAACTTATGGATGATTTGCAGCATACGCTGCATACAAGGTATACGGAATTGACAGCTGAGCTCCAAAGTCATTTCAGGTTTATGGTTCAGGAAGTCAGCGACGCCCAAAAGCGTGGGGCGAAAGGGCCGATCGCTTACATTCAATATTCTATGTTGCGAACAGAACTTCTTGGAGGGGCGATGAATGTCCTGGTCGAAGCATACGATGCTTCATGGTTGCTGGATCGAACACCCATCCGTTCATTCTATTCTTCCCACTGGGCCTATGAGTGTCTTGAGCGGATGCTCAATGGATTAAGAGAAGAACTTCCTCACTATCAAGGAACCGTTACAGTGGTAGAACTGGAACGAATCATGTTACAGGAAGCGGCGTTGGTGAATCGGTATCTTGTACATTTTATACGCCGTAGCTGTAGCGCGCTGGAGGACTTCGAATGGAACTCCCTTATGGATCTGGAACAGATATTCGAAGTACGTGTAGGAGAATACTTGGATGCTAGTGAGTGCGTATTTCGTTTTGATCAAAGGACTAGGAGCATTGAGGAGATTGGTGAAGCATTGGAAGAAAGTGATGGTCTGGAGGTCATGTACGCGCATTTTCAGGGACTAGATATGAGCAAAATGGAGTGCAACGATCTGGATTTTCGTTACAGCCGTTTTGATCGTATCGATATGCATTCTACCGATTTTCAACGCTGTATCTTGATAGGGACACGTTGGCGCGATTGTAGTCTGGAGAACACCGATTTCACCGGAAGCATTCTATATGGGGCAGATTTCAGCGGGTGTTCTCTGGAAAGAGCTGTTTTCAGGGAGATAATAGGGGAGGTGGGACATCCGGAAGGACTCGCTCAGGGTCCAGAATACGATGCACTTAACTTCGAGAATTCAAACCTTTCAGGTGCTGACTTCCGGGGGGCACACCTTCGTGGAGCCATATTCCGTGGAGCCAATCTAACAGATACGTTATGGGAGGGTGCTGATGTGGAGGGTGCGATTTTTGACGATGCCCAGAGGAGGCGAGGGTTATCCGATACTTTCGTCTAATGGCCGATCCCAGATGGATACACCGCGTAGAGACTGAGCCTGTCGGTGAACTGCAACGCAGGACCTGGAATCAGGCTTTTCATGATTCGGGCAGTGAGCATACAGCCATTAACCTTTATGTGCGAAGCGGATTCCATGTCGATTATACGGATTATTTGGAACAGCCGGTTCCCTTGGTTTCAGATCAATTGCTTGAAACACTTATTTTGTATTGTCCTCAGCTCAAGCGAAGGGCTACCGTATTAACGGACAAGGAGCGAATGACCCAAGAGACGTATTGGGCCATTCATCCTCCTGCACTGGCAAACGTATTATCTCCTCATACCCGTCGGCGCATGGATGGAAGTCTGGAGCGGATCGTACTGAAGCGAGATTTCCCGGATGTACCCCTGTTCCAATTGATGGAGCTGCACGAAACCGTGATCATTGTCAATCTGGCGTTGTCGGAGAGCATTCTGCGGCGAGATGTGGCAGGAGTACAATTCATTCCGTTGGACTTGGAACAAACGAATTAGAAGGGAGAGGTTATGATGGTGCGAAGTCAAGATCATGATGCCCAGATTCATACGGCTGGAGAAGCCTCTAAAAGCTATGTCGTTGCAGGAGCAATACTTAAATGCAATTGCGGGACGCAGCGTACACGATTGAAGATACCATTCAGTCATGGCGTATATATCAAGGGGAAGGCGAAGATGACTGTCGAGGATTATGTTCCAGGTATTCATATTGGATCATTCGGTAACTGTTCCAATCCAGCTAATCCAGCAGTAGCGGCAAGCACGATGGTTGACATCTATGGGGTTAAGAAAGCGCCTTGCGTTCCCGTGCTGACCATGCCTTGGCTTCATGGAAAGGGAGATACCAAGGTGGAAGGGAAAGCTGCACTGCTCAGTCACTGTACGCACAAGTGTCTGTATGGCGGAGATATCGTCATAGAGAATGACGGACAGCAATTGGACTTTTGACGATGAGTGAAATTACGGAGAAAAAACTCGACCAGATCGGCTATGAGCAAATACGTCTATATTGGCCTTATCGTGCACAGTGGTTAGAAGGCGTGCAAATTACCCG
This sequence comes from Paenibacillus sp. FSL H8-0079, assembly GCF_037991315.1. Lineage (NCBI taxonomy): Bacteria > Bacillati > Bacillota > Bacilli > Caryophanales > Paenibacillaceae > Paenibacillus > Paenibacillus sp. FSL H8-0079. Next base: position 4,742,879 of record NZ_CP150300.1, on the reverse strand, counting down.
CCAAGTGAACGAGCATGCGAAACTCTACGTCAGCGGTATAATTCCGGAAGAGGATGGGCCGGGCGTTCTTCAAGTTCAGGCTGAAGGGGAATCTATCGTACTCAGACAAGTCGATGAAAATGGTAGATCAGTGAGGAGACTCTTCCATGGCGTAATGACATCGCTCTCGGTTCATTTGTCGGGAGGGGTCTATCGATTCGAACTTGAAGCCTTGTCCAACTCCTATCAAATGGATATGCGAATTGAGGAACGAGCCTTTCAAAACAGAGGGTGGACGTTCAAAGAACTCATTCAATTCATTATGAATTCTTACCGCTATTCGGATGTCATGGATCAGGTTACCGAAAATACCTCATTGAGCGGACTTGTATTACAATATAAAGAGACCGATTGGATGTTCCTACGCAGGCTTGCCTCGCGATTCGGTACAGTGCTGGTCCCCGAAATCACAGCGGCATCACCAAAACTGTATATCGGTTTGCCCGCAGGTAAGTTGTGGAAATGGCCAGAAGACCAACCTTATCAGGTTCGTAAGGAGCTGGCTGGAATCGACTGGCACGGCTCCGGAACGGAAGATCGATATATCATTCAGGGCCCCAAGGGATCGCAAGGCGTATTGCAATATACGGTGGAAAGTGTCGAGACCTATGCGTTGGGAGACAAGGTCGAACTTCCAGATGGCAGAGAGCTGACCGTGGTGTATGCCCATTCGCGACTGGAATCCGGGTTACTCATGACGACATACCGCATGGTACTCGAAGACCACATTCGTGTACCTAGATGCAACCTATCGGACCTGATTGGGTTATCGCTGTACGGCGAGGTGGTCCGCGTGATTCATGATCACATTCAGATCAAATTACCCATGGATGAGGGCCCGATGACGCAAGGCTCCGCTTGCCCCTATCCGGTCGCGCCAGTTTATGCTGCGGAAGGGCATAGCGGGTTATACATGATGCCGGAGATCGGGGATCAGGTGGAATTATATTTTCCAAGTAGTCTGGAATCCGGAGCGTACATTCGTCATTCTATCTCTGAGGGGAAACGTTCCACTAACGGAGGGACAGAGCATAAAGTCTGGGGGCATCCTGCCGGAAGCTCTATCGGGATGTCGCCTGAGGAGGTTACACTGCAATCTGGATCCGGGTTGACGATTACCTTAAATGATCAGGGGATCGTATTGAATAGTCCAGGCAATCTGTCCATTCAAGGCAGCAATATCCTGCTTGCGGCCGGACAGATCGAAGCCACAGCACCAGAAGCGATTTGGCTGCTTGGCGGGGGTGGTAGCTTCATTTTGGACGGGGAGGCCAACGTACGAGCAGGTCTATTGCAACAGGAGGGCAGCAACAAAGCGCCTGTTCATGTGGCGGATCTGCCTCCGGAGCCGGAGCCACCGCTGATGCCGATTGAGGAGTACGAAGCAGCTCAGGCCGCAGCAGCCGCAGAGGCTGCTGCAGTGACGCAGGCATCAACGACGAACCCGAAAGATGGATCGTTGGCTGGAGCTGCATTGGCCATCACTGCTATGATTCCGATCCTGGGAGCTCTAGGGGGGATTGCTGCTCAGACAGCCATCGGCGTAGGTATTGCTGCCGTTGCCACGGGTCTGATCGCGAGCGTGCCGAAGATAGGCTCCTTCAAGCCTTCGGCTCTGAATTTGCTAGACCGATTTACGAACAGATTTACCGAGCTCCAACAGCAGGAGAACGAAGCGAAATGGACGATGCTTGGTAAAATGCTGACGGCCGCCAAAGAGCTGACTACATCGACTTCGGTGACCGATTTCTTTAAGAAGTTGGAACAACAGAACAAGGAGATTAGCCTTGCTTATGAGCAGATTCCGAGTTACTTCCGTGAGAAATGGGCGCGTGAAAAATTCCAACGTGACCTGCAGAAGTCGCTGGAATTTTTCAAGAGTGTGGAGAAAGACGATGTTCAACATCAAACCTTCTTTTCGCCCTACTACCAAGAAATTTCATGGGCATTAGACAGTGCTGGCATATATCATAATATTACCGTCGAGGAATTAAGAGATTATGATTTTTGGTTGCGTCAGGACCTGACATTGGAACAGATGAAATATCTGACACAGTTGATTTACAATCCGATTAGCCATGAGAAATTCGTAGAGATGATCTACGATTATGAAATGCATCGCGATTTAATAGAGAACGGAACGATGATTGGTGGTAATCTAAGGGTAAGGACGCCAGACATTGAAGGAAAGGTCATGCAAGTTGTTGGTAAAGGATTAAAAACAGCAACGACATTTGTAAAGAAGAAATGGACAGATAGCCAGAAAATGAGGATCGTTTCTGGGGGAGGAAGCGATTGGAGCGGGGATAAGTCGAAAAAAACGGGACAAGCAGGTTCTGGTGGTAAAACAGAAGCTGAAGTTGGACCTGAAACTAAACCTAACCAAGCGGATAGTGACCAGAAGCCACCAAAACAGAAACCAAAAGATACCGAAACTAAGACGAATCCAGAAAAAGATGCTACTCCAAATGACGTGAACTCATGGAAGAAATCTCTGCCAAATAAGGTTGAGGATAATTCTGAAGCGGATACTAAACCACCTAAATCAACCGAACCGGAGAATCCGAAAACAAACAAACCGAAGGATGATTCGGAAGGCACTGAGGGAGCGGGAGATGTTGGGACACCGCCTCGTTATGGAGATAGACAAATTACTGATAAAGAATATAAAATATTGAGAGATGAAACGCCAACACCAGAGTTAAGAGACAAGGTTAATGAGGGACACAACAAAAATGTGGAGACAAAGGACGAAGCAATACCCGGAAAAACTTTTATAGGTTCTTTAGAAGCAGACCATATCGTACCAATGAATAATATAACTAAAATGGACGGTTTCGGGAAATTAACAAAATCACAACAGCTTGAAGTTCTTAATAATCCAGATAACTTTATTGGATTAAGCAAGTCAGCCAATACTTCAAAACAGTCAAAAACCTTTGAAGAATGGACTCATTATAAAAAAGGAAAGAAAGGTGAAATTGAAATCGATTCTGAATTCAGACAAAGAATGATGATTATTGAAAGAGAAATAGAAAGGAAGCTACAAAAGCAAATAGATGATTTGAATAATTTGAATAACAAGTAGGGAGTTGAAAATTTCAATGGATGATAAATTGAAGTATTTAAGAAAATATAACCAAGAGATAAGATTGCTTACTCATAAAGACATCAGTAGTATTGCAACTAACCAACTTCCAGATGATTGGTATGATATTTTTAAAGAACAAGATAGCACAGTCAGAATAAAAAGAATTCTAGGAATTTGGAAAGAATATCTACGGATAGAATTACGCAACACAATATCTTATTTAAGCGAATTTCTTGTAGATGTTGAATTAATGCAATCAGGGGAGGATTTTTCGGTTCTATATACAATCAAAAATTCTAAGGGAAACATATTATATTACGAGGGACGTAATCCACAGGATCAATTTAACAATAAGGAATTACGTGAAGTTTGGGAGAAAATGCCCAACTTAATTCAAAAATTCTATGAAGAAGTTCACAATGGTTTTTATTACTATGCTAGTGAATCTATGGGGCTAGTCCCTATCAAGTCTGTAACGTTTCTAGGAGACGAGGATTTAGAATGGGGGATAATTGATGAATTAGAAGAACCCATCGGAATTAATTTAGAATCATCTTTTGGTTTTTTCACAAATGGTATGGGAACGTATATTGTAATAGACTATCAAAATTGTAATAATAATAATGCGACTTTTTGGTCAGCAAAAAGACAACCGAATTATAATATAAATTTTTGGAGCTATGTAGATGAATGGATTGTAATTGGTTTTGAATAGTTGTTTAATATATATGAGCAGTTACAAAAACTTATTTTTGAAGTTACTATTCTGATTTATAAATTGCCGCAATGGGAGTTAACTGCTCAAGTCTGTAAAATAGATTGTGTACACTCTTTAACAGATTCAAGCTTGGAGCAGCTACCAAGTGCGGAATGACTCCATCATACAACCAATAACACATATAACCCATGTAATACCCGTATAAAAGATTTCGCTATTTTGTTTGTACGCAAAGAAATGCTAAAGTTTTGTAACCTAAATAACGCTATTCCATTACACGAAGCAGGTTGATTATGGTCAGATAATACCATGATTGATCTGTTTTTTGTTCTCTTCGCTTTCTCAAAATTTTTTTGGATCAATCGCAACTGTAAAATACGCCACTACGATAGAAAAGATGATAAGGTAGTTTTAAATATTCAACAAGCAAAAATGGTCATACCCCTGTCAAGTAGACAGATGAAAAAAAGCCAAACTCAAACAACGCGCATCGATATTCAATTGGTGCGCGTTGTCTGAGTTTGGCTTGAAAACGTCGATAGTTGTAACTGTACATGTACTCTTCCACCGCTTGTCGAATCTCGCTTCTGAATTACACTGGTTCTTGTACAGCTTCTTTGTTTTGAGATGTGAAAAGAAAGATTCGATGCATGCATTATCTAGGCAGGTTGCTTTGCGAGAGTGGCTGTCTTTGACGCCGAATGCTTCTAATCGTGAGTTGTACGCCTGAGACGTATACTGGAAGCCTTAATCCGAATGGAGCACGGCTTCCGAAACGTCTCTTTTTTTGTGTCCATTGTTCCACCGTATCCAATACGAGCTGTACATCGTTCCGTTTAGATAACTGCCAAGCTACAATTTCGTTGTTGAACAAGTCTTGAATCACAGACCGGGTAGATAACGGATGGCGTATAGCTGGACTTCTTCCGCTTCCTGCGAATGACAGATTGTATGGATAGTTCCCGCATGATTCGCCACACTTTCTTGTGATTGACGTTCAGACCAGCCTCCCAGAGCGCCGTTGTCATACGCGGGTAACCAAACTCTCTGTTGTTCATATGAATGGTCATCATACATTCTTTGATCTCACGATCGCGGTCTTGTCTTGCGTCTCGCTGCGGCTGTGTTGCTCGCCATTTGTAGTAACTGGATCGAGGGATTCCTGCTATCGTTAATAGGCGTGTAATGCCATGTGAGCAGCGTAGTTCATCTAGGATAGCGCCAGTTCTCTCGCTGGCTCAACGCTTCTCCTTTACTAGATTTGGATACCGCTTTTTTAAATAATCCACCTGCGCTTGAAGGTAATCTCTTTCTTCCTCTGCGCAGCCAAAGCTTGTACGGGGGCGTCCCTTCAGTGGGTTCGGGACACTATTTTTTCGCATCATCGAACGCTTCCCCGTTTTTCCACTTTTTCACCACACCTTTAGTTGTGAACAGTTTCGAATTCCCTCGCGCTCAGTAACCACCTTGTAGCTCGAAGAACCTTCGACAACCGATTGAACTGCATTCAATTCGAATTCTTCGGTATTGGTCTGAAATGTTTGTCTTTTTTTTTATAAAATTCCCCCTCCAAGTGTCACTTGAACCCTCATGATAACATGAAGTTTTTTTTTAGTGTCTACTTAAAGGGATAATACCAGTAATTCCGTATACCGTAAGTGCCTACACGCATAATGGACGTGAAAAAATGCTGATCAGCAGTCTGGATCGGAGTGATGGCATTCCGGGTAGCATTTCCCGTCCATTCGAGACGGCAGAAGTGGAGTTATACCTTAGCGGAAGTGATGGCCAGTTGAGACAGAAGTTCGTATATGCCAACCGTCCGGATTTCTATAAAGAGGTGCTTTATGAAGACATTCGGGATCGATATGGAGATAAAATTCCGCAAGATGATACGGATTCCATCGTGAATGGAGAGACGAAGTTTTTTGTCTTTCCGGATGATCGTCATTGGGGCTTCCATGTGTTGCCTGTAGCTCGCAGAAATGAACGGCTGTATCTGGGATCGCAGAAGCTGCTTCCATTTGAAACAGACTTGTCTGAACTGGACTTCTTTGACGGAATGAAGTGAGGACCACGAGCAGAAAGGGGGAACAACGCTCATGTTCACATATTCGTATCCGCATTTTAACAAGGGAAGAATTCTGAAAACATCCATGTTGGAGGGACTACGCGATTTCCCCAGAGATTTCATCGAACTGTACTATCGCGGTTATGCAGATGGCATTCTTGCAGGTGCAGAGGTAGAAGTGTTCCCGGACAAGCTGGTTGTTGCTCCTGGGATGGTACTGCATAAAGGAAGGCTTTATACGCTGACAGAACATATGGAACTGGCATACCAAGCTACGGGCCGGGTCAATGTGCTGAAGCTTCGGTTTACCGCGGAGGAGACCGTGAGTGACATGACGATAAGCCAGTCGGAACTGCTCTTGGATGAAGAGATAACGTGCACATCGAGAGAGTTGGAGCTGGCTCGATTCAAGCTGAAGGAAGGGGCGCGGCTGCGGCGGGACTATCAGACCTTTGCCGACTTGGCAACGGAGTTCAATACGCTGCATGTCATTCATGTTCCTTATGCAGCCGAGGGAGCAAGCACCTTATCCCCTGTTGTCATGAAGGATTATGCCGAGAGGTTGCTTCGAACGGGGACCTCTGATCCCCAGGATCTGGTCTTCGCCATGATGTGTCTCAATGAAGGAACGGTTGCACGTAGCGTCATTTTGCATCACATTGCCAGTCGATTGGGACTGGAGCACAGAGAATACGATAATGCGCAGATTCATCGATATCTGGATCGCATACTGGCGAATGCAGGTCGGGGAACGGGACGTTCGGGTATGCCGGTGGGCGGACCACATCGTATGATTGTGGATTGAAATTTTTAAGAGAATGGGAGGATGGAATTCGTTTATGGAACATATGGATCGCAAAATCATCCCGATGTTATATGGCAAAACATTGAACGGTGAACCGCATCAGGGAACAGAGACCAGACATGTTGAAGCCTCTCCTGAATCAAGGGAAGTTAAACCATTCGAGCCAATAACCATGATACACCTTGAACAGGAAACGATACATTTGAGAAGAACGGAGCTATACGAGGGAAAGGTTACAGTATCTCTTCCCCGCACATTTCGTTTGGTGACAGAAAGAGAAGCTCAGTTAAAATATCCGTCGTCCCATCGTCCTGAATGGATCTATACCAATGATTCGGGAACGATCAACTTTACGTTCAAGACATTGGATCATCGTCTTGCTCCGGAAGAGCTGAATTCCTTTACGGAATCGATGGCTGATGTGATTCGTGCAACTCAACCTGTACGAGAATGGAAAAAACACGGCGTTCGAGTGGCGGGTGCCGGTCTTTCCACGGGTTACTGCCAGTTCGTTGTTCAGGGATTGAATGATCAAATTTATAACCATATGGTGTTCGCCATTTTAGATCAGAAAGTCCTTGTTTATGGTTTTAACTGTACGGACGATGAGAAGAGAAATTGGATGGAACCCGGTGGTACACTTCTGGATACACTCATTGTCGAAATGAATTAGAGAGGAGCTGAGTCCATGAGCCTGACGTATGAAAATCTGATTATTGAACCTTATGAGCTAGTACATCTGCAAGAATTGACAATCCGTAAAAAGATGAATGAGCACACCCGTCTTGTTTTCAAAGGCATGGTATCCGAGGAATGGAAAGATCGTTATGTGGATGTTACGGATAAGAATACCCCGATTGAAGTGTGGCAAAAGGACGAGGAAGGGAACAAAAGTCCGCTATTCAAAGGCATTCCTTTATCTGTAGAAGTACAGGTTGTGAGGGGCGTATATACGCTCCAGGTTGAAGCAATCTCACATACATACCTGATGGATGTCAAGAAGCGAACCCGTACGTTTCAAAACATCCAGATGACGCTCCCTGAATTGTTAAAGGAGCTGGATCAGGATTATCCGGGACTGGACGTGATCGATGAGGGGACCGGGGGAGCCAAGATTGGCAAGGTTGCCGTGCAATACCAGGAAACAGACTGGGCATTTCTCAGAAGACTGGCTTCCCGATTTCATACGAGTCTGATGCCTGCGGCTCAATTCGACAGCCCCAAATTTTATTTCGGCGTATATGAGCATGGTAACTCGATCGAACTGGATAATACACGTTATACCGTCCACAAAAACATGACTCCGTTCATGTACTTCACAGAGAACGAGACTGTAAATGTGAATGAAAGTGACTTCATTGTATACGAAGTGGAGACAGATCAAGTTATGGAACTGGGACACCATATCTCATTCCGAGGCAGAAGTCTGTATCTTACGGAAGCCTATACGGAACTCGCCGGAGGTATTTTAAAGCATAAATATGTGCTAAGTCTTCACAAAGGATTGCGACAGAAGACGTACTACAATCCGCTGATTGCTGGAAGCTCATTAATGGGACGTGTTATCGGTGTACATGGTGGGCAGGTTCAGGTGCATCTTGATTGTGATGATAAACAAGGGACGGAAGATGCACTGTGGCTGTTGTATCAATCTCCGTATATTGCAGAGGGAGAGACCGGCTGGTATGTCATGCCCGAAATTGGTGACCCAATAGCTGTATATTTTCCAACGATGTATGAGGAAGACGCTTACGCCACAGGTGCTCCACGACTGGATAACAAGTCGACATCCACCAACAAGCTGAACAATCCCGATCATAAAATTTTTCGCACTCCTCATGGGAAAGAGATACGTCTTACTCCAGACGCTGTAATCATTAGCGGCAAAGAAGGAGAGGTCTATATTCGACTTAGTGGAAATGAAGGTATTCATATTGCAGGTAGTCAGCAGGTAAGTATGTCAGCAGGAGGGAGCATTTCGTTAAAAGCAGGAAAGAAAATTACATTATCTGCAGGATCAGAACTTCTTCTTGAAGGAGGAGGAGGGAAAATAAGGCTTGATGGTCAGGCTCAAATGAGCGGGACAGAAGTGAAATCTAATTAACGTTGGAAGGAGGAAAGTCAGTGAGCCGGAAGGAATCACTACTGCACTTTTATACAAATCAAGTGGAGCCTGAACGAATCAGGCTGATGGCTGACCTTCAACATACATTAAACAGCCAATTCCCAATGTTGACTGCGGAGTTCCTAAGATATTTCGAGGAATTAACTAGTAAAGTAAGGCACAGTCAACGGATTGGTGCCAAAGGGAATGTTGCTTACATCCAATATTCTTTGTTGCGGACAGAAGTCGCTACGGGAGCGATGCATTATCTTGCCGAAGCCAGTGATATGTCATGGCTTCTCGACAGAGATTCTATACAGGCATTATATGATGCCAAGTGGGCCTTTGATTGTTTGGAACGGATGCTTGATCGTTTGAAGAAGACACTTCCTGATTATCAGGGGATGATCTCAATGGTTGAACTGGATCGAATACGACTTCAAGAGGTAACTTTGGTTCACCGCTATGTTATTTATTTTATTCGTCAATGTTTCCATCAGCTCCTTGATTCCCAACTGATATCGGATATGCAGGTGGAGCCCGAATTTGAGGTTCGTGTAGGGGAGTATTTGGATACCAGTGAATGTGTGTATCGCCTTGACCAACGAGAACGGAACCTGGAAGACATCGGCAGGGAGCTTGAAGAGGGTGATGGTTTGGGTGGGATGTATGCGGACTATCACGATCTGGACATGGAAGAGATGATATGCAGTGATCTAGACTTCCGGTATAGCAGGTTTAATGACATCAGATTAAAATCAACAGATTTTGAACGTTGTGTCTTGGTAGGCACACGTTGGCATAACTGTGATATGAGAGATACCAATTTTGCTGACAGTCTACTATACGGTGCTGACTTCAATGGATGTTTACTGGAGAGGGCTATCTTCAGGGGCATTTCTGGGGAAGAAGGGCATCCTGATGGTCGAATACAGGGTCCTGGGTACTCAGGTATCAACTTCGAGAATGCGAACTTAACCGGAGCAGATTTCAGGGGAGCGCGACTCCGTGGAGCTATATTTCGTAGAGCAAACCTAACCAACGTGTTATGGGATGGGGCAGATCTGGAAGGTGCGATATTTGAGGAGTCGGTGAAGGAGGAATCGCCATGCGATACTTTAGGCTGATGCAGGATACCAGATGGACAAATCGTGTAGAGACAGAAGCGGTTGGTGAAGTACAGCGTCGAGAGTGGAATGCTTCTTTTCAGGAGGGGAGTAGTAATCACACCGCAATTAACCTTTCAATCAAAAGCAGACCTAATGTAGATTACACCGATTATTTGGAGCGCCCTGTAGCTCTGGTATCGGATCGAATGCTGGAAGTATTTACGTTGTACCATCCCGGCTTAATTCGCAGGGCAGCAGTGTTGACGGACAAAGCACGTATGTCCCAGGAGACCTATTGGGCTATTTATCCAACGGCAATGGATGTGCTCTCTCCCCAAACGGAACGTCATATGGACGGCAGTCTGAAACAGATTGTTCTGGATCGAGGTAAGGCTGAACTTCTTCCTTTGTTTCAATTAAAGGAACCTCGTGAATCTGTCATCATCGTTAATCTAGCTTTGGCTGAGAGTCTGCTGCGCCGGGATTTTTCCGGGATTCAGTTAGTCCGTCTGGAGCAGGAACAGACAATATAGAGAGGAGAGAGGCGAAATGGCACAAGGTAATCAAGAGAGTGAGATCAGTCTTCAATCTGCAACAGGAGATTCCAAGAGTTATGTGGTTGCCGGAGCGATTCTGCATTGCAGTTGTGGTACACAGCGTACCCGATTAAAGATTCCATTTAGTCATGGCGTTTACATCAAAGGCAAGGCTCAGTTGACAGTTGAAGATTATGTACCTGGAGTCCATATTGGATCATTTGGGAATTGCTCCAATATGGAGAATCCGGCTGTATCCAACAGTATGATGGTAGATATCTATGGAGTGAAAAAAGCACCGTGTGTACCCGTATTGACTATGCCTTGGCTACATGGCAAAGGAGATGCCAAGGTGGAAGGGAAAGCTGCTCTACTTGGTCACTGTACGCATAAGTGTCTGTATGGTGGAGATATCGTCATCGAGGATGACGGACAGCAGCTGGATTTTTGAGATGAGCGAATTCAAGAAAAAGGTACAGGAACGCATCGGATACGAACAACTCCGTTTATATTGGCCGTATAAAGTGCAATGGCTGGAAGAAATCCGAATTATCCGACAGATTAATGAGCATGCGAAGTTATATATTAGCGGCGTTATACCGGAGGAAGAAGGACCAGACATCCTTCATGTCCAGGCTGAAGGAGAACCGATTGTACTAAGACAGCTAGATGAAATGGGGAAATCTGTAAGGCGTCTGTTTCATGGCGTGATGACCTCATTAACTATACATTTAGTTGGTGGTATATACCGATTCGAGCTAGAGGCCATATCGAATACATATCAGATGGACATTGAAATATCCGAGCGAGCATTCCAGAACAGGGCGATGTCCTATGGCGAATTAGTTAAATACGTGATGAAGGCGTATACCTACTCGGATGTAATTGATAATGTCACAGAGAATACCCAATTGGGAGAACTTGTTTTACAATATAGAGAAACCGACTGGATGTTTCTGAGACGTTTGGCTTCCCGGTTTGGTACCGTACTGGTGCCTGAGGTGACAGCGGCTTCACCGAAATTATTCTTCGGGTTACCCATGGGCAAGTTGTGGAAATGGCCTCTGGATCGTCCATATCATGTCAAAAAAGAAATGGGCCATCTCAGTTGGCATGGGGATGAGCAGCATCGGTATATGATGCAGGATCCCAAAGGTACACAGGGGGCGCTCATCTATACGATGGAGTGTTATGAAACCTATGCTTTGGGTGATAAAGTCGAACTGCCTGATGGGAAAGAATTAACGGTAACTCAAGCGGAATCCCGATTGGAATCCGGATTGCTTATGACTACATATCGTATGATGTTAGAAGATCATATGCGGGTTCCACGATCCGATCTTCTGGATCTCATTGGCCTCTCCTTGTACGGTGAAGTAATCCGCATTATTGGTGATCGTGTACAGATGGAACTGTATATCGAAGATGGTCCGATTAAAGCAGAATCTTCCTGTCCATATCCTTTATCGACATCTTACGTCGCCGAAGGTCACAGCGGACTCTACCTGATGCCAGAGATTGGTGACACGGTGGAACTATACATTCCCGGAAGTCGCGAGTCCAAGGCTTATATTCGTCATGCAGTGCCCGAAAGCAAGCGTTCGGTTTCCGGTGGAACGCAACACAAACTGTGGGGCCATCCTGACGGACCATCTATTGGTATGTCATCGGATGAGGTGACCGTACAGGCTGGAGCTGGATTAGTCATCACACTGAATGACCAAGGTGTAATGATGCAGAGTGCAGGTAACATCTCGATTCAGGGTGGCAGTCTATCACTTAAAGCAGGTCAGATTAAAGCAACCGCCCCTGAAGCAATTTGGCTTCTTGGCGGAGGAAGCAGCTTTATATTGGATGGACAAGCTGATGTTCGTGCTGGACTGCTTCAACAGGAAGGCAGCCATAAGGCACCGGTCGTGGTAGCTGATTTGCCGCCAGAGCCGGAGCCGCCCCTTATTCCGCTTGAACAATATGAGGCAGCTCAAGCAGCAGCTGCAGCCGAAGCAGCTGCTATGCAGCCTTCCGTGGTTAACATGAAGGAGGTCTCCCTGTTTGGTGCAGCGGTCGCCATGGCGGGCATGATTCCCGTTTTGGGTATGCTTGGAGGTGCACCAGCCATTGCGGCACAGGCCGTTGTCGTTGGCGCTGCAGCAATCGGCTTGATCGGGAACATCCCAAGTGCAGGATCCTTTAAGCCTTCGGCCCTACAACTTCTGAATCATCTGAATGGTGATTTCGTGGGCAAGATGCAGCAAGAAGAGGCTTATAAGCACCAATTATTTGGTAAAGTTGTCTCAGCAGCACGAGAGTTAAGCACAGCTACTTCCTTTATGGATTTTGTGAAGAAACTGCATCAGCAGGAAAAGGAAATTAGCCAGATGTATTATCAGATTCCAGGCAATACGAGGGAGCATTGGGCTCATCAACAGGTTGACCAAGAGTTGAAGGAAGCACTCGTGTATTATGGGGATGTGAAGCAGAATGACATTAAATATGAACTCTTTTTTGGCCCTTATCATAACGGCATTGCTCGAGATATCGGAAGAATAGACATCACCGCCGAGGAAATGGGTGACTATAATTACTGGCAGAAACAGAATCTGACGGTCGAACAGAAGAAGTATCTTGCCCGGCGAATTATGGCTCCCATGAGCGAAGAAGAATTATCTACCCTGATGGGTGAATTCGAGCAACACGAGATGACTATGAAAGGATTGGACGGGGAGTTCAATGGATTTACGGGCAGAGTAAGCACGAAAAAGGGTTCTTCAGGTGTACCCGAACCCTCAGACCATCCAGGAACAACAGGTTCTCCAAGTGCTGCTTCTAAAGGAACAACGACGACAGACAAACCGGCTACAAGTAAAACAAAGACATTTGTGAAAAAGTCAAAAGATGTGATGGTTAAAGCCGTCAGCGATTATTATAAAGCGAACCAGGTCATCCGGTTTCAGCCTTGGGGCAACTTGGGAAAAAACAAGCCCAAAGAGTCGGGGACTGCCGGGGAAGTGGGTTCTGGAGGGAAAACAAGCTCGAACGCTGGGAATAAGTCAAGCGACGGGGCAGGAACAAGTTCCTCCAGCAATGGCAAGAAACCGAATCAGACCCCGAGCAGCAGTAAGAAGTCTTCATCGTCAGGTGAAACGGATGCTACTGCATCGAGTCCAGGTATAGGGAAGAAGTCTGGCGACGGTGAAGGCACAAACTCACCAAGCAGTGGCAAGAAAACGGGTCAGACACCGAATACTAGTAAGAAGTCCAAATCATCGGGTGAAACGGATGCTACTGCATCGAGTCCAGGTACAGGGAAGAAGCCTGGCGATGGTGAAGGAACAGAATCATCAGGTAGTGGCAAGATAGAGGATCCAACTCCGAATACCAGTAAGAAGACCCAAACATCCGGAGAACCGGATACTGCAGGATCAAATACAGGTACAGGGAAAAAGTCGAGCGAGGGTGAAGGAACAAGCTCATCTAGCGCTAACAAGAAAGATAATCAGATTCCCAACAGTCATAATCAGTGGAAACAAGATTCATCGAAGAAAAAAGGAAAAGATGATAAAAAGAAAAAAGAGGAGGAAAAACGTAAAAGGGAAGAGGAAGAAAGACAAGAAAGTGAATCAGAGGCTGAGGGGACGGGACAAGCTGTTATACCGCCACCAATAGTCTATGAAACAGTTAAGTATGGAGATCATTTTACAAGAAAGAATAGAAAAAAAGTTTTAAAACCAAATATAGAATACACATCACCAGATGGTTATAATTATCGTACGGACAGTCAAGGGCGTATTATTGAATGTGAAGGAGCACTTGTGCTTGGTAAAGGAGACCGTAGTGAATATGCCCAGAGGACGGTAGGAAAAGGGCAAGGTAGGTTACCTGATGACGATGGTGGACACTTGATAGGGGCACAGTTTAAAGGACCAAAGGATATCGATAACTTAGTGCCACAGAATAGCCAAATTAATCGAAGTGGCGGAAAATGGTATGAAATGGAAACTGAATGGGCGAATGCTCTGAATGAAGTACCACCTAAAAAAGTTACTGTGAAAATTGAACCAGTCTATTCAGGAAGTTCAATGAGACCACATTCATTCGAAGTAACTTACCAAATAGGGAAGAAAAAAGAAGTTACTATTACAATACAGAATCAACCGGGAGGTTAGTAGAATGGAACAGCAGATGAATGATTTATATAGAGAGATAGCAGAAACAATAAATGAATTGATACCTGAAGATTGGGAAAATTTTTATTTTAATGGCGAGGTAGAAAATGGAGAAGGGGGTGTTTTCTTTTTCTTCAAACCAATAAATAAACATGATTATGTTTATTGCCGAGATATTTTGAAGAATTACAATATTAATTCAGAAATATATAAAAAAACTATGAGAAAGTTGTTGAAAGTTACCAATGATCTAAAAAATATATTTATAGAAGATGGACAAGAGCCTTGGTTTTCAATAACCATGAAACTTACATCTGAAGGAAAATTAAATATAATATACGACTATACAAAATGGGGAGAATCCAATTTTGGCCCTTCAGACAGGTTAGAATATTGGGAAAGTAAATATCTGAATAATATTCCACAAGAAGAGAATGACAGAATAAAGATCGAAAAAATGAAGCAGTTTGAAGAAGCGAATTAAATGCCATTTTTCTTTGGTAGGACTACCCAGTGCCGATTACATCCATCATTCGACCAATAACACAACTAACCCATGTAATACCCGTATAAAGATTTCATCATTTCGGTTGTACGCAAATCAATTGCTTTAATTTTATAATTTAAATAACGCTATTCCTATACATCAAACAGGTTAATTATGGTCAGATACCACCATGATTGACCTCTTTTTTATTACCTTCGTTTTCTCACAACTTTTAAATAAGCTGATGATCAGTCAAGACAACGGAGTAAGGTATTCAATCAATCAACTGGATACTCCAGATGATATAAGTAGTAAATTTGATTTATCCAGTGTAGAAGGGTATGAGCGAAAAATCGATAATACAAAATATTATGATCATGATAAGGGTGATTTTGGCGAGGAAGTTGCGAAAAAAATCGCAATAAACAACAATCTGGGTAAGGATATTTCCGATCAATTTCAAGTTGGTAGGAACGGCATAGATGGAGCCTTTTTGTCCAAAGGTCCGCCTCCTAAATTAACCATGATTGAGGCTAAGACTTCCGAGTGGGGAAATTTCAATTATTCAACAGAGCAAAAACTGGGTGGTGCTAAATATTTTGAAGTGATGTCAAGCTGTAAAAATAAAAGTTTTGCGGATTTTAAAGCAAAGTACAAGAAACTTTTAAAAGATAACCCAGGGTTGGAGTTTGAGTATATCAGAGTAGAGGTTGATATTTCGAAAACTTCGGTTGGTTTTGGAGTAGATGTTGTAAAAGTAAAAGATTGGAGTAAGGAGATAAAATAAAACTTAAGGAGAACACAATGGTTAATTCAAAAAAAATGCATTTGGCCTACAAAAGGTATGTCAAAAACTTTTTTGGTAGTAATGCCGTAAATGAATACGAAGAAGGTAAAAATGAGATTGTTGAAATCATCGATATTAATGATACAGAGAGAGATCACATTCTATTAATTGATATGGATAATATATCTTCCTTTTGGTTAGATGTGTGGAAAAATGACGTATTGATTAAAAACGGTCGAAATGTAAGTGCGCTAAAAAAAAACCAACAAATAAAATTTTATCAGTGCATGGGTAGGCATATTTATAGAGAGCGTTATCCGAGCCTGAAATTGATTGATTATTCTTTCGAGTATAGCATCATCGCATTAATACACTTCAATTTATACGGATGGGTAAAAGAGGAAAAGATATTTTTTGATTTTATAGTCAAATATCTTGGAGATAATTTAATGGAAGCGAATGATTGGAATCAACATATCTGGTTTTTACTAGAGTTATATCTCCAACATACCAAGCAAGAAATTGAGGGAACTAATGAATATGTTCACTTGGCTGTGAAATCCGCATTAACAAATCGGGAACAGCCATGTGGCTTGATTCCCGAAGAACTTGGAATCTACAGAGAAGTATTGGAACAATGGAATACACCTGATGTGGATGAAATTACGCATTTAATTGGAAGAATGTCCGAACATCATTCCACGCTTGCTTCAGAGTTAGGAAAATCGCTTGAGTTTGGAAATTATGATTACGCTTTTTATCCTTATGAAATTTTGTATTTGCTTCATGTGAGAAAAAAACAAGGTCTGCCCAATCCAAGTCATTTTGATGATTTCCTGATGAACTTACCGGAGGCTAAAATGAACATTCAAGATCCTGAACCGTATCCAGAATGGGATCCCGTTTTACGAATGATTGATGACTTCTATCGCAAAAACTATCCAGAGTATATCCCAAACCACCATGGAGTTCTGTTTGAATAGGAGAGGAGGAAGACTGCATGGCAGATGAAGATTTGGTGCCGTTAATTTTCGATGATACAGAGGATATCGACATAATTTTGAATGATCCGGATGAATCACTGGCGTATTATAGTATGCTGAATCATGGCTTAGCGACCAAACGGTTTTTATTTCTGGACTACAAAGGAGAAGTGGATCAGGAAATCGTCAATTACATCTTAGACTATGAGTATGCCTATGATATCGAATTGGGAACTGCAGATCAGCTAGAAGAGTTGGGAGAGTTTGACTACAAATATCTCCCTGAGAAAATTAGGGAGGTAAACAAGCTGATTTCTCGAAAAGGATATGGTTTATTCTCCTATCCGACAGCAGGAGACTTCTATGCATTGTTCATCGCCGAACTTAAGCATGAGGGTGCGCTAACCGAAGTGGATTTACTAGAAGATGAAGATATTCCTGAAAAAGAGCGTCATATCCAGTTGTATATTTAGTTCAGAGATAAGTCAGACAGGCTCCAGTTATTTGACTGGGGCTTATTTGTTTTGAGGTTTTTTAGAAAGGGTTAATCTTGCGTTTTAAAAGTCAAAACTCTGATCAACTATATGATCCATAAAGTCTTAAGAATTAAATTCAGTGAAACATAATAAGAAAAATGACTAAAGATTTGGATAAACAGTATGGAGTCCGGGTTGCTCATGACTGCACATCGTATGATGCTAGAAGATCATCATATGCGAAAACCACGATCTATCTGCTCTTGATGCCAGAGCTTGGTGACACGGTGAAACTGTACATTCCCGGAAGTCGCGAGTCCAAGGCTTATATTCGTCATGCAGTCCCCGAAAGCAAGCGTTCGGTTTCCAGTGGAACGCAACACAAACTGTGGGGCCATCCTGACGGACCATCTATTGGTATGTCATCGGATGAGGTGACCGTACAGGCTGGAGCTGGATTAGTCATCACACTGAATGACCAAGGTGTAATGATGCAGAGTGCAGGTAACATCTCGATTCAGGGTGGCAGTCTATCACTTAAAGCAGGTCAGATTAAAGCAACCGCCCCTGAAGCAATTTGGCTTCTTGGCGGAGGAAGCAGCTTTATATTGGATGGACAAGCTGATGTTCGTGCTGGACTGCTCCAACAGGAAGGCAGCCATAAGGCACCGGTCGTGGTAGCTGATTTGCCGCCGGAGCCGGAGCCGCCCCTTATTCCGCTTGAACAATATGAGGCAGCTCAAGCAGCAAATGCAGCCGAAGCAGCTGCTATGCAGCCTTCCGTGGTTAACATGAAGGAGGTCTCCCTGTTTGGTGCAGCGGTCGCCATGGCGGGCATGATCCCCGTTTTGGGTATGCTTGGAGGTGCACCAGCCATTGCGGCACAGGCCGTTGTCGTTGGCGCTGCAGCAATCGGCTTGATCGGGAACATCCCAAGTGTAGGATCCTTTAAGCCTTCGGCCCTACAACTTCTGAATCATCTGAATGGTGATTTCGTGGGCAAGATGCAGCAAGAAGAGGCTTATAAGCACCAATTATTTGGTAAAGTTGTCTCAGCAGCACGAGAGTTAAGCACGGCTACTTCCTTTATGGATTTTGTGAAGAAACTGCATCAGCAGGAAAAGGAAGTTAGCCAGATGTATTATCAGATTCCAGGCAATACGAGGGAGCATTGGGCGCATCAACAGGTTGACCAAGAGTTGAAGGAAGCACTCGTGTATTATGGGGATGTGAAGCAGAATGACATTAAATATGAACTCTTTTTTGGCCCTTATCATAACGGCATTGCTCGAGATATCGGAAGAATAGACATCACCGCCGAGGAAATGGGTGACTATAATTACTGGCAGAAACAGAATCTGACGGTCGAACAGAAGAAGTATCTTGCCCGGCGAATTATGGCTCCCATGAGCGAAGAAGAATTATCTACCCTGATGGGTGAATTCGAGCAACACGAGATGACTATGAAAGGATTGGACGGGGAGTTCAATGGATTTACGGGCAGAGTAAGCACGAAAAAGGGTTCTTCAGGTGTACCCGAACCCTCAGACCACCCAGGTACAACGGGTTCTCCGAGTGCTGCTTCTAAAGGAACAACGACGACAGACAAACCGGCTACAAGCAAAACAAAGACATTTGTGAAAAAGTCAAAAGATGTGATTGTTAAAGCCTTCAGCGATTATTATAAAGAGAGCCAGGTCATCCGGTTTCAGCCTTGGGGCAACTTGGGAAAAAACAAGCCCAAAGAGTCGGGGAATGCCGGGGAAGTGGGTTCCGGAGGGAAAACAAGCTCGAACGCTGGGAATAAGTCAAGTGACGGGGCAGGAACAAGTTCCTCCAGCAATGGCAAGAAACCGAATCAGACCCCGAGCAACAGTAAGAAGTCGCAATCGTCAGGTGAAACGGATGCTACTGCATCGAGTCCAGGAACAGGGAAGAAGTCTGGCGACGGTGAAGGCACAAATTCACCAAGCAGTGGCAAGAAAACGGGTCAGACACCGAGTACTAATAAGAAGCCCAAATCATCGGGTGAAACGGATAGTACAGGTTCAGGTTCAGGTACAGGTACAGGGAAGAAGCCTGACAATGGTGAAGAAACAGGATCATCAAGTAGTGGAAAGATAGAGGATCCAACTCCGAATACCAGTAAGAAGACCCAAACATCCGGAGAACCGGATACTGCAGGATCAAATACAGGTACAGGGAAAAAGTCGAGCGAGGGTGAAGGAACAAGCTCATCTAGCGCTAACAAGAAAGATAATCAGATTCCCAACAGTCATAATCAGTGGAAACAAGATTCATCGAAGAAAAAAGGAAAAGGTAAAAAGGGTGAAGAAGCTGAAACGAAGCCAAAAGAAATGGATACACAGGATGGAAAGGAAGGGGTCTCAAGAAAATCTGAGAATAGTAATACAAAGATAAATAAACAAGGCTTGACTCTAGAACAAGATCAGTACTTTAGACAGAAAATAGACGAAGCAAAATCACGTGGAGATCAGAAGGCAGCAGATGATGCCAGATATGAACGCTACTGCGCTGAAAAGAAAAGTATAGGTGAGAAGCCTTTAGATCGTAATAAATGGGATATAATTAACGAGCGCCTTAGGAAAAATAGGGAGCGGGGGAGAGAAGAAGAATTAAAGGGTAGAAAGGCATTAAAAGAATACCTTGGTCGAGAGTTAGAGGACAATAACGCTGACGAAATTGTTACTTATAAATCCAGTGAAGGTCATGTTACGCGTCCAGATAGTATAGGTCGTAACGAGAAAGGGGAGATTGATTTAGTACATGACCATAAGCATAAAACAGGCGGAGACGATCAAATCGTTCATAATGATAGTCAAATTCGGGCTGAAAGAGAAATGCTGCAAACTAAAAATGGTCGCCATATTGTAACAATATCAAGTGACAAGCCTGCATTAGATTCTAGCCCTCCTAAGCCTAGACCTAGTGGGCCTTTAGGAGAAAAGAGCGAAATCTATTATGTTGATCCAAAGACAGGGAATATAACAAGAAAGTGGCAGCCTAATCCACGCTTTCCTGGTGGAGGTAGATGGCAAAAAATATAAAAACAATATACAATTAAAATGTTTTATTAGTAAGGAGAATATCTATGAAGCCTGAGTTATTTTCGATTATAATGTACCCGACTGTTGATCTAAATCAGAGAGAAGTACTAGGCCATATACTGGATGCGTTTGAGGCAACCGAGAAATTTACTCCTACCCATTGGGGAAATAATGAGATGGTTAAAATCGGATATAACCGCAATGAAATTTTTGAAAAAGTATTCTCAGTTTGTGGCATTTCTGAAGTTCATCTATATCGCAATAAAGCTGTGAAATTTTCTGGTAGTTTTGAATTGAATATGAGTTCACGTTCTTTTTTGAAGTTCGATTTTCATAAATCAATGCCAAGAATATTGTGGCCAACGTTTTTTGAATTATCTGATAAAATTGCAGAAATTGTAAAACCTAGCTATGGAGTTACACATATTTTTGGAGAATCTTATTACCCTTGGAGTAATGAACATCAGAAACAGCATGTCTGGATGGATGCATGCTCTTATCCTGTACCTGTCCAATTTCTTCAAAATGGACCTTTAGGGGTGGGATCGCGAACATATTTTGGCTCTTATATATTAGATATGATTGATCAGGAAGTTTTACTTAATAGTCCAGGTGTAGTTTCTAAACTTAACTGGGGTGGCATCAGTATTGATATATTCAATGGGTCATTTGGAACTGAAGAAGATAGGTTAATTGATAACTGGTTACGTGTAATGAAATATTTGGAACCATCCCAAGTTTTCGCTATCCCAAGTTTTGATGAAGATCGGATGGGGGTGTCGTTCCATCCGAATATGGTTTGGAAGGAATATCTAAGAAGATGAATATGATATTTGAGAGGTGGAAGTGAATGGTTCAAAATAGAGATGAAAGAACAAGGATTATAGAAGTTTTCAATAGATCAAAATCCAATGATGAGGTCATTGATGGATTAGATATTAGCGATATGGATCTAACTTTCTTGGATTTATCACATGTTATGGCGGATGGAATGATTGCAAAAAGGGTTTTGTTAAAAGCATCTTCATTAAATGAAGCCTCTTTCTTGGATTGTGATTTTGAACAAGCTGACTTTAATAACTCCAGTTTAGAGGGAACGGATATTGCAGACTGTTCCTTTAGTAGAGCGAACTTCTATAAGGCAAATATGAAATATGCAAAAATAAACATAAGCATGTCTTCAGAAGCATGTTTTGGCGAAGTGAATTTATCTCAAGGAGAATTAATTGGATCAACTTTCATTAATTCGGATTTTCGTAATGCAAATTTATCTGATATCAACGCTAGTCAGGTGAGTTTTTCTGGTACGGATTTAAGTAAGTCTAATCTATCAAATGGAAACTTTGAAAATGGGACATTCTTGAATGCGAACTTGTCTGAAGTCAATGCTTGTAATGCTAATTTTATAGAGGGGGACTTCTCTGGAGCGACACTTTGTAATGGGAATTTTACAGCCGCTAACTTTATAGGTGCGAATCTGGAAAATGTAGTTTGGAAAGGGGCTATTGTGGAGGGGGCTCTATTTGACGAAAATGTTAAAGATAAAATAATTAAAATGTTATAACGATAAATTCTAATTGGTTAGAAGAGCCTAGTTATCTAAAAGTCAAATTAGAATAAATCAAACTAAGTATGAATTCGAAGGATTTTGATTTCAAAGGCTTATTCCAACCTGATCAAAGAGGAGGATGAGTCTTTTTTTATTGAATAATTGTTCTAAGTAATAGAGACGATAAGATTCTTATTAACCTAAAAACTAAGTAACAATGGAGCGCTGGGAATAAGTCAAGCGACGGGGCAGGAACAAGTTCCTCCAGCAATGGCAAGAAACCGAATCAGACCCCGAGCAGCAGTAAGAAGTCTTCATCGTCAGGTGAAACGGATGCTACTGCATCGAGTCCAGGTATAGGGAAGAAGCCTGGCGATGGTGAAGAAACAGGACCATCAAGAGTGGAAAGATAGAGGATCCAACTCCGAATACCAGTAAGAAGACCCATACATCCGGAGAACCGGATACTACAGGATCACATACAGGTACAGGGAAAAAGTCGAGCAAGGGTGAAGGAACAAATTCATCTAGCACTAACAAGAAAGATAATCAGATTCCCAACAGTCATAATCAGTGGAAACAAGATTCATCGAAGAAAAAAGGAAAAGGTAAAGATGATAAAAAGAAAAAAGAGGAAAAAAGGCAAAAAGGTGAATCAGAGGCTGAGGGGACGGATAAAGTTCCAAATGTAAGTCATGGAAAAGTATTCCTAACAAGAGTAATTGATTTAGAAACAGAAGGTTCTATTATTGATAAAGTTAAAGTGTTAAGAAGTAAGCTTTCTAATAGGATTAAAGGTGATCTAAATTTTGCGTATGCGAAGGTATAAATTGAAGGAATTGACAAGAATGAATTTTATTCTCATAGTAGTTTGAACGGGGATAATAAGGAAAAGACCTATGCTGGTTATTCATTAAAACCAACAAAACCAAAGTACGAGGCTAATGAAGCACCAGATAGGAGTGGTAATGTAAGATTAAGAGACAATGATACTGAGTATAAAATTCTCAATGATTTGGCCTCTAGACTTGATAAATTGCCAGATCCATCAAAAGCTCGTGGAAAAATTAAATTATTTACTTAATTAGATACATATGGAAGTTTTAGTAGAATTATAGAAAATTTTCACAAAGATTATCCCAATATTGATATTGAGGTAATCCATAATGGTGATAAGATAGTTGAGCCATAAGAAATTTATTGGGAGGACATAAAGTGAAACGAAACTATGAGGCTTTATTTGGAGCTTTTTATGAAAACTATTTTTATTTTAATAGTGAGGGAATGAGTGGTCCTGAAGCTCTTGCTTGCACATGTGAGGCATACTTCGGTATGGATAAAAGAGGTGAAATGGAAAAAGCAGTATTGTCTATTGCGGAAGGGAGAATTCATTTAACACATTCGAAAATTTTTGTTAAATCGAAACAAAAGATAATTGATGCATTAAATTCTCTAGATTTAAATAATTTACAACATGAAATAGCTCCAGATGATTATCAGGACATATTAGAACGAAGAGATATGGTGCTTGATGGAATTGAAAGTATACCTGTAGATTATAGTCCGAATACAAGATATTACTACTTTGAAATAGAAAAGGAAGTTAAAAATTACTTTGGGATTTTATTCAATGAGAAGAAAGATGCAATTGAGCTTGTTGAGGAAATAATGGAACGATTCGAGCGTGAATGTAGGAGTACATTAAGTGAAAAAATAGTTGTTAGAACAACACTTGCAGAACTACTTATCAGATATAGAATTAATGCTAAAGGGGAGTTTTTGAAAATAAAAAATGAATTAGAGCAATTTGATATGAATGATGTGGGGGAACAATTGTCAGAAAATGAAAAGTTGGATCTTTCTATGCGAATCAAGGAAGTTTTAACTAAACTTCAAAATTTATAGATACATTTGTTTTTTCAACGATCTGTATTTAGAATGATACAAACAACAACGCCACAATGCGAGCTAAACGCTGTATTGTGGTTTTTTATCCCCCTTTATTATCCAAACAATCCAAACTAAAGTGTACCTTATGAGATGGACACTTTAAAAAAAGTCCATCTCATAAGGTACATTTTAGAATAGAAAATATGCCAGACGACATTTATGATTCTTATAGTTTGTATACACATGGTTCAGGATCGCATGCTGAGGTGTATGCAGCTAATAAGGCATTATTGGATAATCCGAGTGCTACTATTGATGATATCTTAATATATGTGATAAAACCTGGAGGCTCATCAAAGCCAGTCATCGATATACCATTCCAAACATGTCCGCACTGTAATTATATTTTACGGGATTTTAAAATAGAATCTGATTTACCCAAATAATCTAAATGGAGTGGATGATATTAAATGATTGATGTTAATATTTTGCGAATGGAAGATGTATTGTTAACAGGTATAGAATTTACTGATGATGTTTGTTTTTCTGGAAATAGTGGGCAAGAAGTTTTTGATAAACCCATAGAGGATGGAGGGAAACCTATATCTGGTCTTTTATATGAAAGATACGATAATGGGAATTTAGCATATTACTCTTACTATAAAAATGGATTGGCTGATGGAGACTATGTGAACTATTATGAATCTGGCAGAATTTCAAGCTTCCAGAAAATGAGCAAAGGTGTAATAACAGGAGAATTTATCTCTTGGTTTGAGAATGGTAATCATAAATCAATCGCGAATTACAAATATGGATTTGCCATAACATATAGAGAGTGGGATATAGAAGGGGTACTAATTAATGAAAAATTAGAGCCAAGTGAATTTGAAAAGAAAATGATCGAAAAATATGATGCGCGTGCAAAATAAGTTAATGAATAAAATAATAGATGAATTTGATAAAATTCAGTATGATTTAACTCGGAAAATAAAATTAGAAAATGATTTCCACAAAGAAAATATTCTGCTGATTGCAGGTATTGACCTGGCATATTGGGAGGAAAATGAAACGACAATTGCAGTTTGTTGTATATGTGTCGTGGATTTTATGACGAAAAAAGTTATAGAGACGAAATCTATGACAGATGAAATTGCGGTCCCGTATATACCAGGATATTTATCTTTCAGAGAATTACCATTAATTTTAAAAACATTTAACACCTTAATTAATAAACCAGATATCGTTATGTTTGATGGAAATGTGTACTTACACCCTAGGAATATGGGAATAGCAACGCATGCTTCCTTTTATTTAAATAAACCAACAATAGGCATTGCACAAAGCTACTTGAAAATTGACGGGGTTGATTTTATTATGCCCGATGAAGAAGAAGGGGCTTTCTCTGATATTGTGATACATCACAAAATCTATGGGAGAGCATTACGAACACATAAAAGTGTTAAGCCCATTTTCGTCTCCTGTGGTAATTGGATAAATATCGATACTGCCACAGACCATACATTAGCGTTAATTAATGAGGAAAGTAGACTCCCTGTACCAGTCAGACAAGCAGATTTAGAAACAAAAAAATGAGGGGAATTGCAAGCAACATGACCAAAGAAGAAAGAGAATCAACCTTTCTAAATATTAAATTAAAGTACTGAGGTGACTTGTATGTCAGATAAGCCAACTGCGTTCCAGTTTTTTGTGTTAGAAGAGAAAGCATCGGATGCAGTTATCGAAAATTATAAAGGATTAATTCCTACAGAAATTACCGATATTTGGAGTGAATATGGCTTTGGAAGTATCCTGAATGGTTATTTAAAAATAATAAATCCTGATGATTTCAAGGGAATACTAGTAGACCTGTACGTTAGACATGAGGATTCAATTCCATTGTTTACTACATCTATGGGAGATTTAATTGTTTGGGAAAAAGGAAGATACTTAAACCTACTTAATTATCGGAAAGGTACGGTAAATGTAATAGCTGCTGGATTTGATTTCTTCTTTGAAGATATAAACGATGAGAGTTTTTTAGAAGAAGAGCTAGATTGGTTACCTTTTACTGAAGCAATTGAAAAATATGGTGAAATAAAATTTGATGAATGTTTCGGATATGTTCCAATTCTTGGACTTGGTGGATATGAAAGAATTGAGAGTCTAAGCAAAGTTAAACTTATTGGGCATATTTATTTAATCACTCAATTTATGGGGCCTATCGAATAAATTGCAGTATGAACAATGAACGAAAATCATAGCCTGCCAGCCTATTCCAACTTGGACATTTCTACGGAGGAATAGGCTTATTTTATATCTGGTGTGAAATTCATTGGACCAAACAGAAATAAATAAAACAATATAAATTCACACGAACTTAGTGAAAATATCGTGGTAAAAACTATACTTGTTGAAATACTAATTAAATATGAAATTAAGGAAAACGAACAGATTTTAGAATTTGAAAATGATTTGGAAGAATTTGATTTAAATGATGAGGTGAACAATTAACAGAAGATGAGAAGAGAGATCTATCTATTCGAATTAAAGAAGTAATAAGTGAAATTTAACCTAGATTTTTCTGTACCTTACCTTAACCCTCAGACAAAGCAGGGCACTATCGCTGGGAGTGCACAAAACAGGTCATTCAAGCTGTTCATTATCAGAGCATAGAATTGTAGCTGTGAGCAGCTAGGGAAAGTTTTGAAGGATACAGTATGAACGTTAAACAAAAACATTTGTGAAAAAGTCAAAAGATGTGATTGTTAAAGCCGTTAGCGATTATTATAAAGAGAGCCAGGTCATCCGGTTTCAGTCTTGGGGCAACTTGGGAAAAAACAAGCCCAAAGAGTCGGGTAATGCCTGGGAAGTGGGTTCCGGAGGGAAAACAAGCTTGAACGCTGGGAATAAGTCAAGTGACGGGGCAGGAACAAGTTCCTCCAGCAATGGCAAGAAACCGAATCAGACCCCGAGCAGCAGTAAGAAGTCGCAATCGTCAGGTGAAACGGATGCTACTGCATCGAGTCCAGGTACAGGGAAGAAGTCTGGCGACGGTGAAGGCACAAACTCACCAAGCAGTGGCAAGAAAACGGATCAGACACCGAATAGTAGTAAGAAGTTCAAATCATCGGGTGAAACGGATAGTACGGGTTCAAGTTCAGGTACAGGGAAGAAACCTGGCGATGGTGAAGGAACAGGATCATCAAGTAGTGGAAAGATAGAGGATCCAACTCCGGATACCAGTAAGAAGACCCAAACATCCGGAGAACCGGACACTTCAGGATCAAATACAGGTACAGGGAAAAAGTCTAGCGAGGGTGAAGGAACAAGCTCATCTAGCGCTAACAAGAAAGATAATCAGATTCCCAACAATCATAATCAGTGAAACAAGATTCATCGAAGAAAAAGGATAAACGCAAAAAGGGAAAAGAAACCAAAACGAAGCCGAATGAATCGACGGAGCAGCAAGGGAAGGATAAGGACTTAGACACGTCGAAGAATAATTATAAACCAAACAATAAGGAAGAAGCGTCTGGATCAGATAAAAGTAAACTAGAGCCTACAGAAAAAACTGATCAATCTAACTCATCAAAAGAGAGCGGAAATGTTACTCGTAATCAAGTTGTTATATCAAGAATTCCTGAAATTAAAATAATCTTTAAAAGAAATCCTAAACATGATAGTGCTGAGTTTAAAAGACAATTGAAAGATCAAGAAGAAGGGATAAATCAATTAACAGTAGATGAGTTTTTGAAAAATAGAGATAGATATCTAAGAGATGGTAGAGCTTTAGAGGGGGATGCCGCTCAAAAACTTGCTCGTAAGAAAGCTTTACAAGATAAAATAGATGAACTACGTAATGAAGGATTCTCATTTGAAGAGGCTGAAAAGAAAGCAAATGAATGGATCAAGGGGAAAGCTGCCCTTCATAATCCAGATCAAATTGCGGGTGGATATCCTGACAATATAGGCGGTCTAGGAGATATAAGAATCAATTCTTCTCTTGGATCTCAATTGAAGAACAGGATAAAAGATTTGGATAGACAGATTAGAGAAATTGCTAAGAATATGACAGAAGAAGAAAGAAAGACAACCTATTTAAATATTAAGTTACTGGAGTAAAGTGGGGGGGACACACGGTGAACATTTCAAATTTTGTTTTTAAAGAGGACATGCCTACAAACGTCATTGAGAAGTACCAATCTGTAATACCTATTCAACTAATTGAAGTATGGAAGGAATATGGACAGGGTAGTCTTTCCAATGGATATCTGAAAATTATTAATCCTGATCAGTATATAGAATTACTACAGTATACATATAGTCGAGCAAATTTAGCAATTCCTCTATTTACAACAGCAATGGGAGATATATTGATTTGGGAAGATGGATACTTAATGGCGCTTAATTTCAGAAAGCATGAAGTAAATGTTATAGGGAAAAATTTTAAGTACTTTTTTGGAGACATAAGTGATGAATACTTTTTGAATAAAGCTCTTGACTGGTCTCCCTATCTTGAAGCGTTTGAAAAATATGGAGAGCCTGCTTACGATGAATGTTTTGGCTATGTTCCTCTTTTAGGATTAGGTGGAGCAGAGAAAGTTGAGAATTTAAAAAAAGTTAAATTTATTGAGCATATATATATAATCAATCATTTTATGGGACCAATGGAATGAAAATAAAAAATGGAGACCGATATAAATGTTTCAAAGTAGGGATTATTTTCTATAAGGTGCATCTATAGGAGGTATATAAAAGCTAATTGGAGAATAAAAAAAATGGGGATAATTTGGAAACATACGGTTGGAGATATTAGTGAAGATATAATTAATAAGGTTGAAAAAAAATATGGTATACAATTTCCTGATGACTATAGAGAATGTGTTAAAAACTATAATGGTGGGCATCCTGTACCAAATATATTTTCCTATGATGATGGAGGAGAGGGAGTTTTTGACCATTTACTAAGCTTTACAAGTGAGCCTAATATTGTTGTAGTTTATGAATTTATAAGTGATTTCATGCCAAAAGGGATATTTCCATTTGGAACAGATCCTTTTGGCAATCAGCTTTGCTTTGATTACCGAAAAAGTGAAAATTCACCTTCAGTTGTATTTCTTAACAATGAAGAATTTGGTGAGGACTCCATTACTGAGGTATGTAACAGTTTTTCTGAGCTCTTAGAAACATTACATGAGGCCAGCGATGAATTTTATTGACTTTCTTAATAGGTGGGTAGATAAGTATGGATATAGATGAAAATATTATTAAAAGTTCATATCCTCCTGTAAGTCTTCAGGAGATTGAGATAGTCGAGAAGAAGTATAATATGATTTTCCCTGATGATTATAAGAAATTTTTAATGGTAAAGAATGGTGGAAAAACTGGTACTAGAAGGAGATTTACTACAAATGATGACCAAAAAGAAGGTGAAATAGAGTCTTCTATTTTGATGTTTTTTCCTTTGTCTAATAATTTAAATAATAATTCAGAACAAAAGTATCGTCTGTACACAGAAGCAAATATTTTATCGAGAATTTATTATCCAATAGGTGAGACACCGAGGAATAATTTAGTTTGTATTGTAGTAGAAGGACCTAATAAAGGGAGTGTATATCATTTCGATATGGATTATGACAATTATATTGAAAAGAAACTTCCTCTAGAGGAAGAACATATCAGACTGATCACAGAAAGTTTCACTGACCTTTTGGATAGTTTATTTGTTTCTCAGACGTAGGAATAATCGTGAATAATTTCAAAAATTAGATGTTGCAAATTATAAGGCCTATTCCATCAGAATTATTAAGGTGGGATTGGTCTTTTTGTGAGAAAAGACTTCTAAATAAATTGTCAGTTCTTCGTGAAAGATCACGCACCTTTTACGAATGTCCGAAACAGTACTGGACAATTTGATTAATTTATGGATTTGTTCGGATTATTAAACAACTTACAATAAGATCGAACAATACAACAAACACCACCACAATGCGACCTAACCGCGTTTTGTAGTTCTTGATTATCCGCCACTATATGCTAAATAATACAAATGTAAGTGGTGGATCTCCATCAAAGATCCCACCCAATGACGAATGAACCCATCATTCAACCAATAACACATATAACCCATGTAAGACCCGTATAAAGATTTAGTCATTTCGGTTGTACGCACATCAAATGCTTAAATTTTATAACTTAAATAAGGAACACCATGATTGACTCGTTTTCTTCTTTTCTTCTGGAAATTTCTCAATTGTCAGTACGCTCTCCCTAAGGGAATAGTAATAGAAACATCTGACATGGTTGATTTACAATCCATTAGCGATGAGAAATTCGTAGAGATGATCTACGATTATGAAATGCAACGCGATTTAATAGAGAACGGAACGATGATCGATGGAAATCTAAGGGTAAGAACGCCAGACATTTAAGGGTATACTTGGCATGAACTTAATGATGGAAAAACCATACAATTGGTTCCGAGTAGTGTTAATTCTAAATTTGGACACCTTGGTGGTGTAAGTGAAGTTAAATAAGAAAGGACGATACTCTAAAAATGAAAAAAGATGAGTTGTTTGGAGAAATTGTTTATGAAGATTTATGGATAGGGACGACAGAGATAACTATGTTTAGGAAAAACCAAAAAATACTTTTGAATATTTATGGCGAAGAGAATGAGGAAATTACTCCGAATCAACGGGATGCTTTTTCGCAATTCAAAGCGAATATGCCTAGCATAGTAAAGGAAAGCGAAGATAAGATTTTAGAGTATTATTTAGAAAATTATGAAGATTATCGAGCAATGCAAAGTGATAGTGAAGAAGTTGAAAAAATTGCTCCAAAGATTTCATTAATAGACGAGTTAGGGAGACTTGTTACGCCTACAGGTTTGCTAATAAGATATGATTTCGAAGATGGTATAAGAAGAGTAGGGATATTATGTGATTGCACTTGGGAACAAGAACATGGATTAGGTATTAGTGTTGAAAATGAAGAAGTAGTAGAAGTGGGTCTTCAAGATATTGTACTTTAACAGGTTCTGTCAAAGACTTAGTGTAAACTTGGTTTATAACCCCAGCAACAAGACCGTACAATGCCACAATGCGAGTTAGCCGCCCCTGTTTGGTCTTTTTCATTCTCTAATATAGATGGCGGCGGTTAATGAAGTAACCCTCACCCAGTGACGAATGAAGCCATCATTCAACTAAACTCATACTTAACCCATGTAGTATCTGTATAGAGATTTCTTCATTTTGTTTGTACGCAATCAACGCTTGAATTTTAAGTTAATTTAAGGCGAAGTATCTGAATATAACAATTGAATTATTCATAATGGGGGCATCCCTGTTATTCCAAAAAATTAGTGGAGGTATTTATATGCACTGGGAATACGAGGAATTATTTGACGCAGTAAATGAAACATACAATGAGTTTAAGTTAGAAAATATGAGTGGCACAAAGCATTATCTAGAACACTTAGCGAATTTGAAACAACAATGAATTGGGTTCGTATAAAGTACCTAATGATTGGAAGAAGACCATATCTAGTTTAGGGAAAACATAGTATCACTTAGAAGTTGCAGCAGAATGGGATTTAATCCTTTTGTTATACATATTATCCCCTGAAAGACAAAGGTAGAAGAGCTTAATATGGTTGGGTGCGTTCTTTGCCAAGTCGGCCTTTTTAGTTATGAAGCATTAGCAGTGATAAAAAAAGATTAATGGGAGAATTTATAAAATGAAGGATAATAATCTTTATAAAATTAAAATAAATGAGAAGTATGGTTTTATTAATAAACAAGGTGACATTATGATTGAGCCTTCTTATAAGGCTGTAAACAATTTTTGTGAAGGTTTAGCATATGTTTGGACGTTCGATGATAAGGAAGGATATATAAATACTGAAAACGAATGGGTCATTGAATTGAGTGCTGACTTTCTAGGGGACTTTGAACATGGCTTAGCATTGGTTTATTATAAAGGAAAGTATGGATGTATTAATAAGCAAGGAGAGTTTGTAATAGAATCGATCTTCGATAGAATACATGGAATAAATCCGGGGCTTTCAGTTATAGCGGAGAAAGACAAGAAAGTGGGTGTTTTTGGGGTATCTGGTAAAATTATTATAGATCCGATTTTTGATGTTATGGGTACATTTTCAAATGGATTGGCCTTAGTAAAGCGAGGGACAAAATTTGGTTTTATCGATGATAGAGGTGAACTAAAAATTGATTATCAATTTAATTCAGTTTCCAGTTTTTCAGAGGGATTAGCTGAAGCCTCAGTAGACGGTGAGTTCTATGGCTTTATTAATCAACAAGGGGAGTTTCTTATACAACCTGAGTATTATCAAGTTTCAAGTTTTTCCGAAGGATTAGGAGGATTCAAATTAAAAGCAAATGGAAAATGGGGATTTATAGATCACTCGGGGAGTAGGGTTATCAAAGATAAATTTCAAAGTGTAGGTGACTTCCGAAATAACTTAGCACCAGTTGAAAGTAAGGATATGTATGGATACATTAACAAAAATGGGGAGTGCATTATTAAAAATATATTCACAACAGCTGATTCTTTTTACAATAACCTTGGCTGTGTTACATTTAATGGAGAATGGGGCTATGTGGATGAAGGAGGAAAATGGGTATTCAAACCCAGCAATTTTGATCTTTGGTAAACGGAGGTTTTGTCCAAAGTGGAAAATAGAAAACAAGTACTAGAATTGGTGTTAGAACGATCTCCATATTTTGAATTTATATGTAAATGTGTTTGATCAATGATAGTTTAATAGTAGAGTACTCGATAGATGGAGCAGGACAAAGAAAATTACAATAGAGAATTAAATTGGAGGTTAGAGGAATAATGGAGCAACCGATGGATCCTCTTTATCCCATGATAGCAGAGCATATTTTAAGTATGATACCTAATGATAACTGGAATCAGATTTACTTGTACGCCGAAATACTAGATGGATCCAAAGAGGTATACTTTTATTTCAACACTTCTGAGAATGATGAGTTTATATACTCTCATGATATTCCTGAAAAATATAGACTGAGTGAAAAAACTTATGATAACTTATTATTAGAATTACAAACAAAATTTAAAGAATTAAGACAAATTTTTATAGACAATGATCAAGAGGCGTGGACAAATTTAACCTTAACATTAAAGCATCCTGGTAAGTTAAAAATTCATTATGATTATGAAGACGTAATAGCTTCAGAGGTGACCCCAACTCAAAGACAAATGATTTTTGAGTATAAATATTTAGGTTTGCTTCCTGAAAAAGAAAAGAATAAACAATTCGTAAAAAATTATTTAAATAGTCATAATAAATAGCTGCAAAATTAACCTGATTTAAAGCAATTGCGTTACATATAAAAGGACGATTTTGGTTTTCTGAACCATAATTAACCTTGTAGTTATCTTTGTTTGCTTGCGTTTTTTTCAAAGTTAAATTATACCCCAGATCGTTAGAAAGTCTAATGCACCATTTTTTAATGGATTTATCCATTTTATTAAATATAATTTGAGTAAACAAGACAAGGGGTGATTTGAAGATGTTGGATTATAATCTTCTTTCTATAGAAGAGGTGTTGTTAGAAGGGATAGAATTTGAAGGAGAGGTTTGTTTTTCTGGAAAGTATGGGCAAGAAGTATTTGATAAACCTATAGAAGACGGTGGTCATCCAATATCAGGTCTTTTATATGAAAGATATATAAAAATGGTTTGTCGGAGGGGAATTATGTAGAATTTTATGAAGACGGCAAAGTGGTAAGTTTCCAACAAATGATTAAGGGCGTTGTACATGGGAAATCTATTTGTTGGTATAAGGATGGCAATATAAAATCAGTTGCAGAATACAAATACGGATTCAAGCTAATATACAAAGAGTGGGATGTAAATGGACTGTTATTAACAGAAAAAACTGAGCCAAGTGATTTTGAAAAAGAAATGATAGATAAGTATGACGCATGGGTTGGACAAGATGGAAGATAATATAATAGATATAATCAAGAAAAAATAAAAAGACATTTGCATTAGGTTGTATATGTTGATCCAGTAAGGAAGTGGCCCTATGGAATTTGAATATCATGTAACCATGAGTGATCTGAAACAGGATGAGAAAGAGACCTTTATTAACATCTGCAATGAACAGGACGTGAAGCCCGTGTTGATCGTCTTGGACCAAGGTGAATACATTAATCAACCGATGATTACTGGCATTGTACATAGCTCGGATTATGAAGAAGTGAAGAACATTGTTGAAGAGGTTGCCGCGAAGTTTCGGGATAACGGATTCACAGTTGTTCGGACGAAGGTGGAAATTCCGGCTAAGGAAGAGACGTATTTTGATCAGCCGATGCTGGCGCAGTCCAAGCCT
Source organism: Paenibacillus sp. FSL H8-0079 (assembly GCF_037991315.1). NCBI lineage: Bacteria > Bacillati > Bacillota > Bacilli > Caryophanales > Paenibacillaceae > Paenibacillus > Paenibacillus sp. FSL H8-0079. The sequence continues at coordinate 4,708,615 of NZ_CP150300.1, read as the reverse complement.
TATTTTGAATGGCACGGTAAAGTATATGTTGATGATGTGGGCACGTTGAAGCAGTTATGCGCCGACTCAGGCGGACATATCTCACGGAACTCGCTGAATGCGGATGGGAAGGTGAGATTTGTAACTGTCCGGGAATATGAAAGTGCAGAACATTTTTATCGTAGAGTGAAAGAAATACATGACATTTTGCAAATTAACACGATCGAACTGTTAAAACAGCAATATGAACTGTGCATCTACGATAGCAGAGAAGAACTGGATCGTGGATGGATCTAATCGGATGTTGAGTATGATGAATGGAGGAGGAGAACGATGTCCGGAAAAAGTGTACAATTACATACCTTGAATGAGGATGAGAGATTCATTGTTGTGTTGGAAGCTCTATTGAAGCGTGCCTCTCTGGTGAATAGTCCATTTGTATTAAAAGGAAGCTTACTGACAAGACAGTATTTGGAGAATCCCAATGTTCGTTATGTGGACGACATCGACTTTCTGTATACAGGTCGAATTGAGACTGAGGACCAGGCCAATGAAGTATTTACAGACTGGATGATCCGAGTAACGGAGATGGACCTGAATGACGGTATCGTATTTCGAAGCTTTCGGGAGAATGCCTTCTGGCGCAGAATAGACTACGCCATGGCGGATGATTTTCCAACGGTGAACACGGAGCTTACCTTTTATATTGATAGTGAACCAAGGGTTGAAAATGAGTATAAAGATGAGGATGAACTGCATCTGGATATATCCTTTAACCTCGACTTGGACGAGAAGTCTGTTGCTCTATCGTACCAACCCCTAGTTGGTGAAGCTTTTGTCGTTCCTCACACCGTACCACTCTCCATTCAAATTGCATGGAAACTGCATCAGACGATAGTGAGGCCCCGGTTCAAAGATCTGTACGATTTGCAGCATCTGTTGTCTAACCCGTCCTACGATCAGCAGGCGCTCAAAGAGACATTACAGACCCTGGTCAACGAGTGCAGTATGGACCCGGCTATTACGAGAGAGGCTATGAAAAAGGTGCTGGTTGACGATCTGCATGATGTGTATTCGCGGTTAAATTACGATTATGACCTGGAGTATTATGCCGGTAGCCGCAGTCCTGAAGTCTATTTTATGGAGTTTGTTTCGGAGCTGCGCCAAACGATGAATCACGCCGGGATTAACAATGACGCATATGAACATTTACCAAACTGCACTAACCATAAATAGAGATTTTCATGTACTCTGTGAATGAACTAAACATTTACAGGAGAACGTAGAGGGCAGAAATAACCTGAAGAAGCGGAGCGTTCGCCTTTATCATAACAGCGATCAGAAGGTTGTTCTGTCATCGAAGTGGCAAGGTTAAATATTCATTAGTTCAATCTGCATAGTAAGCTGAATCATCACTTGTCTATCCGCAGAGAAGTTTGAAAGGAACACCCTATCTCCGATACAATGTTCTCATAGAGTCTGAGAGAATGGATCAAATACGGCTCAGAAATGGAGAAATACGATATGACTGAATTTATCAACGCTGACGATATTAATGACGTAATCCTGGCTGCGGCGGCAAATGAGCTGGAGCAGATGGTGGACAAAATGTGTGAGCTGATTGGCACGCCTTTGGAACAGACGACAGAACTGGAGCGTCAGGTGATGGCTGCTTTTGGTTTTGGCGCGGTGTATGGCATCACGCATCGGGATCAGCTGGCGGAGCCGCAGGCGCATGCACTTAGTATCCGGATGCTGATTAAACCGTTTAACTACAGTGAACAGCAGGCGGTCGATTTTGCGGATGACCTGATTCGAGTGGCTTCTGACCGGGAAGTTCATCCGGTGATGAACACCATTATTCATCGCGGGATCGATGGGCACCATCAATTTAATCAGGAAGACGATGAAGGGCTGGCTCGTAACATTCAGGAGATTTTAACAGCGGTTCAATCGCAGCAATAGACGAGTTTTATTGAGTTTTATTAGATTTGGGGAGTGATCGCATTGGATCTGATGAAATTAAGCAAGGAACTCTCATACGCTCTGCGCCATGCCCCATGGGAGTATGAGCTGGAGCTGGACGAAGAGGGTTGGGTGGAAATTTCGCAATTGCTGGTGGCTTTGCATGAAAGTCCGCAGTGGAAGGAAGTGACGGAAGACGATCTGGAGCAGATGATCCAAGCCTCGGAGAAAAAGAGACATGAGATCTCTTCAGGCCGCATCCGGGCATTGTATGGACATTCCACTCCGCACAAGATATCCAAGTCACCTGCTGAGCCACCGGAAAACCTTTACCATGGTACCCCGGCATGCGCCGTGAATTCCATTATGGAACATGGCTTACAGCCGCGGCAAAGGCAATATGTACATCTGTCCGCAGATATCGATACAGCCAATCAGGTGGGGCGAAGACGTGATGATCAGCCTGTTATTTTGAGAATCAATGCTGCTCAAGCGGCCATAGATGGAATCCTCTTTTATCATGGAAACGAAAATATCTGGCTGGCCGATCATATTCCGGCACGTTATATTCTGGAGGCATGACCTATGAGCAATGAGCGATGAACTGTCGTGGAAATTACAAACACCTACATCGAATTGCAGTCGCAAATGAATGGGTTGAGAGTATAGTTATCCGTTCAACTTTTATATCGTTGTATTGATCTTCAGCTACACCAAAAAGGGACGCATCCAACATTCGTTGGTGTGTCCCTTTCTCATATCCAAAACTTACTTGCCTACAATTGCTTTGATACCTTCGCTTAGTGGCTGAGCCGGACGGCCAAGCAATGTTTCCAATGTATTACTTTCTACAGCCAGTGCGCCTTCACGAATGGCACTTTGCATATCAACGAGCATGGATACGACAAAGTCCGGTAGACCTGCACCTTTCATGATGTCAGCGTAAGCGGTATCGTCCACGTTTTGCACGTTGATTTCCTGTCCAAGCACTTCACCAACAATGGCAGCCAGCTCAGCTTGAGTGCGCAGTTTGCCAGACAATTCATACACAGTATTTTCATGTCCTTCACCTGCAAGTACAGCTGCGGCAGCATGAGCATAATCACTGCGGGTAGCCCAGCCTACTTGGCTTTCGTTGGTGGCATGAACCCAAGGTGCGCCTTGCGTAGCTGCTTGCACGCTGCCTGCTTCATTTTCCAGGTACCAGTTATTGCGTAAGAGGGAATAAGGAATGCCAGACTCACGAATAGCCTGTTCTGTAGCGCGATGTACTTCAGCCAGGGAAAGGGTGTTTTTCTCTGCATTCACAACGCTTGTATAAGCGATGAAGCCCACGCCTGCGCTCTTGGCAGCGTCAATGGCAGCCTGATGTTGGCGAATACGCGTTTCATTGTCACCATCGGTGGAAATGAGCAACAGACGATCTACTCCCGCAAAGGCTTTTTCCAACGTCTCCGGTTGATCGAAATCACCGTGACGAACGTCAACACCTTGAGCGTGGAGAGCTTCCGCTTTCTCCGGATTACGTACACTTACTGCCAAATCTTTGGCAGAATCTGTTTTTAACAATGCCTTTACGACCAGTGAACCCAATTGACCTGTTGCGCCAGTAACCAAAATTTTCATTTTCTTTTCCTCCTATGATATGTGTTTTGTTTGCATATGGTTGTAATCAAAAATGTTATAACAGGTGTGATTACAACAAAAGGGTTAAAAAAAGCTCACAATGAGCTTTTTTTATTCAGAGACATGAATCTGATCCATCATCTGCTGTATGGTTACACGATTCAAGCGCTGTTCCATGGCTGTCTGAGCCTCAATGAGTTCGGCACGTAAGGTGTGTTCGATCATATTGCCCACCGGACATTTCGGGTTCGGATGTTTGTGAAAGTTAAACAATTCCCCATCCTCCACGACCTCAAGCGCTCGATATACATCGAGAAGGGTAATGTCCGCCGGATCTTTCAACAAGGAAGCACCGCCCACACCAGGTCTGACGTCGATCAGACCCGCCTGTTTCAGCTTGGACATAATCCGCCGAATAATCACGGGATTCGTATTCACACTCTGAGCGATAACATCTCCGGTGCATTCATTGGGCATAACAGCGATCAGGGACAGGGTATGAACCGCAATGGAAAAGCGACTGCTGATTTGTCTCATGGATGATCACCACCGTTGTAACCATAATAGTTACAAAATGATTTGATGTCAACTAGATCTTTTAACCCTTAACAGCCCCTGAAGTTATTCCCCCAACAATATACTTTTGCCCTATTAGGAAGACAATTAACACAGGCAATGACGTAAGTACAATATCTGCACTGACCAGATTCCACTGGGCACTGAATTGTCCAAAGAAGTTATATACAGCTAGCGTCATCGGCCACATTTCCACCGTGTTGAGCATATAGAGCGGAGCAGTGAATTCATTCCAGACACTCAGGAAGTTCAGGACAAATACCGTCACCAGCACCGAGGTTAACAACGGCACAATGATTCGCAGGAATAGCTTGATCCCATTACATCCGTCCATAATGGCCGCTTCATCCAGCTCCTTCGGGATGTTAGACACGAATGCATACGTAATGAACAGCGAGATCGGAATGCCCATGGCCGTGTAGAGCAGAATCATGCCGACATGTGAATTGATCATACCCATCGACTTCATGACTTCCATCAGCGGAATGTAGTTGAGTGGCAGCGTAATGCCAAGAATCAGGAAGAAGTACAGAAACTTGCTGAGCTTCGAATGGTTACGAGATAACGTGAAGGCCGAGAAAGCCACAACAAACACCAATAGCAGGGAAGAAGCTCCGGAATGCAGCAGACTGTTGAAAAAAGAACCGCCCAAATGTCCCTGTTCATAGACAATTTTGTAATTTTCGAAAATAAACTTCTCGGGCAGCGTCAGCTTCAGCACTTTGGCCTCGGCATCCGACTTGAATGAATTCAGTACAATGACGACAAAAGGAATCAGGACCACCAGGCTAAGCAGCCAGGCGAGTACATTTAACCCGATCGAAGCCAATCTTTTTCTCAATCGCATGTCAGTATTCCACCTTTCGGTTCATCAAACGAATGATGAAGAAGGAGATGATCGCCATGATGACAAACAGGATGGTGGAAAGTGCACTTCCGAGTCCCCAATATCCTTTGGCAAAAGAGGAATAGACCGCAGTGTTAATGACATCTGTCGCGTTACCGGGCCCACCGTTGGTTAGCACGTATACGGCATCGAAAACTCTCAGTCCGTATGTAATATTGAGCACCGTGGCAATGGTAATGGTAGGCATCAGCATTGGAATCGTGATCCGGAACAGCTTCTGCCCGAATCCTGCGCCGTCAATGGACGCTGCCTCGTAGTAATCGCGGGGAATGGCAAGCAGTCCGGCTATGAACAGCACCATGATGTATCCCATGCCTTTCCAGGTGTCCACCGCCATAATGGATGGCATGGCCCAGGTCAGGGAACCCAGCCAGTTCTGGGCGAGAACGTCCAGTCCCATGGAACGCAGGGTCACGTTAACGAACCCGTTGTTGGGGTCGAGCAGACTTTTGAACACGAGTCCAACAATCAGGAACGACAGCACCTGTGGGGAGAAGATAATCATCCGATGCAGATTCGCGGCCTTTACACCGCTGACCAGCAGCAGGGCCAGAAACAAGCCGAGAACCGTCTTGGCGATGGATGTAACCAGGGTGAACAAGACTGTATTTTTGATAAAAAGCAGATAGGTGGGATCACCCGCGAGAATAGTGCGGAAATGCTCCAGACCAATAAAGTTCTTCTCCGAACTATAGCTGTTCCAGTCGGTGAAGGAATAATAGATGCCCAGCAGGGCGGGAGCGACAATGAACAGCAGATATAACACAATCGCTCCAGATGAGAAATACCAGGGATAGATTTTGTTCGCATTCATAATCCGTAACACCTTTCCTTCCTGCCAAAATACACAAGCGGGCGAATGCCCGCTGCATGTAACGCTATTCAGCGTTTATGTTTATCTGAAAGATACGCTATTATTGCCACGCTTCATCCTTCAACACTTTGGCTTGTTCAGCCCGGCGTTTATCGATATTTTGCAGAATCTGATCCGGTGTCATTGCGCCAGCGAACATGCCTGACAGATCCTTGCCGATATCCATCCATTGTGGATCAATATATTTCACAGCGGCCTGCATGACCGTACCTTTTTCATGATTTTTCTCATAATCAATATAGTCCTGTGTCAGCTTCGGTTCGATTTCCGGCCAGCAGATCGTCAGGTTACCTTCACCTTCATCGAACACACGTTGCAGATGATCATGCTCGGTAATCCAACGGAAGAATTTCAGCACTTCTTCGGGATGTTTACTGTTCTTGTTGCCGAACATCGCAGCCGATCCGCCCGGGTTCACGCCAATCGTCTGATTGTCACCCCATGGCATGACGAAGAATCCCATGTTGTCTTCCATTTCCGGATACGCTTCGGACACTTCCTTTTCCGTACCTGGCACCCGCAGCAGCATAGCCGCTTTCTCCTGACCAAACGCTTCAATTCCCGCTTCAACTGTATTGGACAAGAAGTCTTTGCCGAAATAACCGAGATCCGCAAATTCCTTTAACTGCTCAATGACCGTCTTAAGCTGTGTCATATCTGCTATTTTCATCTCATTATTGTTCAGCTTCTCATAGGTTCCTGCTGTTGTTTGCTCATAGTTAGGCCCCGTTTCGAACAAAGGCAGAACCTGATACCACCCGCTGGCAGGTGCCTGATAGAACGGAATGATGTCTTTATCTTTAATTTTCTGGCTGATTGCCTTGAATTCCGCATAGGATGTAGGAGGCTCAATGCCAAGCTCTGCGAAGATACGTTTGTTATAGTACACATACCAGATTTTCGATGGGGCAAAAGAAACCCCGTATACCTTGTCATTGTGACTGACGGTTGGCAAAATCTCTTCGGACATCCGACCTGTGAATTCCTCATTGGTCAAGTCAATGGCATTTTCCTCCGGTCTTACGTTAGCCGGCATGCTCAGTGGGTCCACATCGACATTGAAAATGTCAGGTGCTTCGCCAGAGGCAAGCTTCACCTTGATCAGGTCCCGCCACTGTGCGTCAGGTACGACCTGGAAATCAATTTTGACCCCGGTCTCCTGCTCATATTCCTTGGCCATCGTCTGCATAATGCCTGTGCGAGGAATACCAGATTGACTCGTTCCAAACGTGAGTGTCACCTTACCCGAACCTTCAGCACTTTTCCCTGAGTTGCATCCGGCAAGTAGCAGGGTGGAGAGCAAGAGCACACTTGCAAGCGAAAATAGAAATCGTTTTCTCATCATTGAACCTCCCGGAATATAAAGAAAATTGTCACTTGCCGAAACGCTTAATGTAAGCGTATTCTTATGTGGATAACTTTACTGCGAAGAACGAATGCGCTCAATAGACAAAAGCGTTCTGTTGGGTGGACATTTTCGATGGGTGTAACCAATATCATCATAGGACGAGGTGTGTGGGGATTGCGGTATCGATTTGGAACGCTTCAGCAAAGTCTGTTTGCCTATTACTCTGCGGTATTTATTATCTTTTCGCTGATTGTGGCTGGGCTTTTGTATGTTTTTCTCGCAAGTGACATTCGTCATCGAAGTGAAGAACAGCAGAAACAACTGGGGGTATCGATTGTTGGCAATCTGGATCAGGAAGTGGTGAAAATGAACAACTTCTCCATGAATATCGTGTACTCCAATCTGGTAAAGGAACACTTCAGTCACTACTTGGCACCAGCGGAGGACAGTGAACAGACACTGACGAGTGACCCCGCATTGTACAAAGATACAACCACACTGATTGACGTCATACTGGCGATCATCAGCAGCTCCAATACAGCCAAGCAGGCCAATATCTATGATGTGAACGGCAAGATGCTGGGAGCGGGTGCATTCAACGGTCAACTGTCGATGGATCTGACTCAGCGACCTTGGTACAAGGAAACCTGGGAGCGGAGTGGCTGGCGAGTGATCCGTCTGTTAGAGGGGGGAGCTTTACCCATGCCAACAGGGGAGGGAAAGTCAGAACAACCCTACATATCGCTTACCCGGGTATACAAAGATGGCAATTATGTCAGCCAGGGCGTGGTTGAGATTTTGCAGGATGCCGGAACCCTGTTCCAGCATTTGAATGACTTGCAGGCGGGTAACGATGAGCTTCGCATCTATGTGATGGATGAACAAAATACACGGTTATATCCGCTTTCGTCGGGCGCCGATGCTTCCGAAGCAGGCTATTTCGATGATGTGGACTTGATTCAACATCGTACATTTCCCACTGATACCATGCAAGAAGTAACCGATCCTCTCGATCATTCCAAGCAAATGATGACGTATATGACGTCACAGGAGACGGGATGGACCGTTGTTGTCATGCAGTCGAAGCAGTCCCTTTTCGCCAGTCTCAACCGGATGGCTGTGATGTTTATTGGTGCCACATTAGCTACTCTCATGCTGATTCTGGTTCTCTCGTATCTGATCTCCAAACGGGTTACTTTGCCGCTGCATCGCTTACAGCGCATTATTCAGAAGACGGGTGAGAACGATCTGATATCAGGTCAGGCTTCGGCACATTTGTTCAAGCTGGAGCATCCCGGTTCCATCCGGGAGATGGATGAGCTGAATGATACGTTTATCCGGCTGAATCAGCAACTTGTACAATCTTTTCAGGACAGGCTGGCGATGAAATCCCAGGAGACAGAAGCGAGATTACTGGCGTTACAATCCCAGATGAACCCGCATTTTCTCTACAACAACATCACGAATATTAGCATCATGGCGGAAGAAGGCATGAATGAGCAGATTGTCGCTTTCTGTGGTCATATTGCATCCATGCTCCGTTATATTTCTACTCCGGGTAAGAACGGGGTTCCACTGTCTCAAGAACTGGATTATTGTGAGCGATATCTGGAGTGTATGAAAATTCGGTTCGAGGATGATCTGCACTATGCGTTCCATATTCCGGATGAGATGCAAAATATCCAGGTTCCGATGCTGATGGTACAACCACTACTCGAAAATGCCATGAAATATGGACTGGGTGATACCCCTCCATGGAGACTGAACATTACTGGAGCTATGGATGCGGTACAGGAGACTTGGATGATCCACGTGGACGATAACGGGCCTGGCATGGAACCCGAGGCACTTGCCAAGATCATGCATTACATCAAACAGTCACAGGAGTGGGAGCGTATGCCCGATCTTGAAATTAACGGTATGGGACTCAAGAATATCTGGGTCCGATTGAAATTATGGTATGGCACTGCAGCCCACATGCAGATTACAAACAAGCCTTCCGGCGGTGTCCAGATTACCATAGGTGGTTCCATTCGAAAGGAGCATGACTGAACCCATGACGATTAAATACAGAACGATTATTGTGGAGGACGAGGCCTTGATTCGCCGCAATGTATCGCGCAAATTTAGGGAGCTGGGCACCCGGTTCGAGGTGATCGGTGAGGCGAGGAACGGTCAGGAAGCGTTACAGCTGATCGAACATTCCGTTCCTGACCTGGTTGTAACCGATATTCAGATGCCAGTAATGAATGGATTGGAACTGGCCAAATATCTGTATTTTGCCTATCCGCATGTAAAGATTGTCATTCTGAGTGGTTATCATGAATTCGAGTATGCACGGCAGGCAATCAGCTACAAGGTGGAGGATTATCTGCTCAAACCATTGTCGGAAGAACAGCTTCGTACACTGCTCGATGCAATGGAATTGAAGCTTGGGAGCGCAGTGGATTCGCTTGCCCATGTCAGTGCCGTGCTGGATGAGCAGGTGAAGCCAGAGGACATCGCAGAGGCCGTTAAGCTGTATTTGAAGCAGAATTACATGCATGAGATTACGCTTCAGGACATGGCAGGGCAGATGCATTTTAGTGTGGACTATCTAGGGAAGTGTTTTAAGAAAGTAACAGGGGAGACTCCACTGAAATATATGACAGGCCTGCGAATGAATGAAGCGAAGCGCATGCTCGTCACGCACGAAAATATGGATATCAAGACCATTGGCGTAGCGGTAGGGTATAGTGATTCCCACTATTTCAGCCGAATCTTCAAAAACAAAACCGGAATGTATCCTAGCGAGTATCGACTGCAATTACAGGAACGAAAAAAAGCCCTGTCCATGGATGATGAGCACCATGTTGACTTGAGCTGATTACTGGGCCAAAGCTTCTTCGGTTATTTTGCGAATATCAAACGGGGAGCGAATACCTTCATCGATCATGTCAGGGAGAATCTGTTCTAGGAAATACTGCACACAGTGGAGGTCGATATTTTTGATTTTGATCAAGGCATAACGGTACATGACGATAAATTCTTTCTCCGTATTGCCACGTTGGAGCTCGGCAAAGGCTTCATATACCTGATCCATCTTGTCTGCGACTTCGAGAATCAGTCCTTCGACCGATTGGTCTTTGCCTTCACGTAGCTGTCTGCGGAAAATAGGCTGGAACTCTTCAGGGATGTTTTCATTAATAAAATGTTCAACCATGCCTTCTTCCACCTTTTGCAGCATCGAACGAAGCTCCAGTGAATAATGTTTGACTGGTGTTTTGATATCACCGATGAAGATTTCGCCATAATCATGACTGCTGGTGATTTCGTATAACTTCTTCCAATCGATGGTGACTCCATGTTGCTCCTCAATATCTGCGAGGGTTTTGGCGTACTGTACGACTTTCCAGGAATGGGCGGATACGCTGTGTTCTTCGAATTTGAATTTGCCAGGTGTACGAATAATACGTTCAAGATCGTTTAGTGACCTGAAGTACGTGTGGATTCCCATATAAGCGTTCATCCTTTGCTGGTTGAGTATAAGTGTGAGTATCCATCGACTATACGCCAACTATGTCAACTGTGGATTAACGCGGATAGCATCAAAGGTAAAATGAATTTTTAATTTCTCTATATAAGGACGAGAGGATGAAAGGGAAACGTCCGAGAGAGTAGCAGCTTATCGACAAACAATAAAAAGCCACGATGTGTGACTGAACGTGAGTTCGGCATCCATCATGGCTTCAGTGTGTAGATGTTGTGCTCTAGGCTACATAAGTGCAGTTGAATCAAAAATTATGATTTTTTTCGTACCGGCGAAGTATACCAGTACGCCATGCCGACAAAGAGGGCACCGCCGATGATATTACCAAGTGTCACCGGAATCATGTTATGGAACCAGCCTGCCATCGTGATCGTATCTGGGTGGTTTGGCAGCAACCAGGATAAAGACAGCAATGTCATATTGGCAACACTGTGCTCATAGCCACTTGCGATAAATGCGTACAGACACCACCAGATGAGAACAAGTTTGGCGATATCCTCTTTGGAGCGTGCCGCCATCCAGATCGCCAGACAGACGAGCCAGTTACAGAGAATGCCGCGGAAGAACAACTCGGATACGGGAGCGGCCATCTTTTTGGCAGATACGACGAATAACAGATGTTCCGGCGTAGCCGTTTTGAACAGGCCGCTACCGACTATCAGCAGACTGAGCAGAATCGCACCGAGCAGGTTGCCGACAAAGACGAGCCCCCAGTTCTTCAGCGTATCGTTAACTGTAGTTCGGCCTGCCAGCGTACTCATGGTAAAGAACATATTGTTACCTGTAAACAGTTCCGATCCGGCAAAGATGACCAGCGTGAGCGCGAGTCCGAAGGACATGCCCATCAACATGGTTTGCAGTGGTGACTGTGCTGCAAGGAGCGGAGCACCAATACTGAAGATCAGAACGATGCCAAGTCCTACATAGGCACCAGCCATCAAGGCAGCAACCATGTAACGTGGCAGGCTTGCGTTCATTTGATCCCGTTTTTTAACCGCAGCTTCAATAATTCCCTCAACACTTGGTGTATACATCACGGTTTCCCCCATTATTTTGCATCAATCTTTGAACGTTTCAATGGAGCTATATTTCGATCCAGACCTGGCCGTTCTCTACCTTTACCGGATACATCTGTACTTGACCATTGTCTGGTGCCTGCACAAGACCGGTAGTCAGGTCGATTTTCCAATCATACAGTGGGTCGTACAGATAATGCCCGGACACAATGCCTTCAGCCAGTGGCCCACCCTTAGGGTGGGGGTTGTGATTATCCGCAGCGAAGATGGTACCATCCGATGCAAGAAAGACAGCAAGCTGATGATCCTGGATTTCAACTACTCTTCCGATTCGTGGCAGGAATTCTTCAACTACTCCGGCAGGGAAGTAGGTGCCTGATTGTTTTGTCGTCATCTTAAACCACTCCTTATCTATTTAACATTCCGCCAGTATTGATCTTGCGTGCTTGTTTATGGACGAGCCGATACTTCGATACCATGGAACATTTTGCTTTGGCCTTCTTCATTGCGAATCGCTTTTTGCCAAGGTTCTTCAACATGCTCAAGTGCAAATTCAATCCGCTCCATCAACGCTTTACGTTCCTCAAGGTTATCGACGACAATCGAGCGAATATGCTCCAGACCCATGCGTTCCACCCACTCGGAAGTCCGTTCCAGATAGTTACCTGTCTCGCGGTAATATTGCATGATGGCTCCGCACAGTTCGATCAACTCTTCATCCGTTTTCACTTTGCATAGGGAATCAGCAAGTCTTGCTTTAATACCGCCGTTACCGCCGATAAAGATCTCCCAGCCGCCGTCGTTACCTACGATACCAATATCTTTTGTACATGCTTCTGCACAGTTCCGCGGACAACCGTTCACGGCATATTTAAACTTAGCGGGCAGATCCAGACGTTCGAATTTACGTTCGATGCGAGCACCCATGGCCATGGAATCCTGTGTACCGAAGCGGCAGAATTGGGAGCCGACACATGTTTTGACCGTTCGCAGCGATTTGGCGTATGCATAACCTGAAGGCATATCCAGTTCAGCCCAGACTTTAGTCAGATCTTCTTTTTTGACACCAATCAAGTCGAGACGCTGACCGCCAGTCACTTTGACTGCTTTCACATCATATTTGACGGAAACGTCAGCGATGCGTTTGAGGTCTGCTGGTGTAGTCACCCCGCCATACATCCGAGGTACAACCGTGTATGTTCCATCTTTTTGAATATTCGCGTTCATGCGTTCATTAACAAAACGGGATTCCTTCTCATCTTCGTGCGTATCCGGTGCAATCATGCCAAGGTAATAGTTGATAGCCGGACGACATTTGGAACAACCTTCAGGTTGGCTCCAACCGAGTACATTCATGACCTCTTTGGTTGTTTGTAATCCTTTTTCACGAATCTCGGCTACGATCTCATCTCGGCCCATAGAAGTACATCCGCATATTCCCTGTTTGGCACCACTGCTGAAGCCGTCTCCGAGCACGTATTGCAGAATTTGTTCCACAACTGGTTTACATCCACCACAAGAGCGGGTTGCACCGGTACAGGCTTTGATTTCATCTACAGTGGTAAGGCCCTGGTTTGTAATTACATCGACAATAGTTCCTTTGGTGACCCCGTTACATCCGCAGACGATCTCGTCCTCGGGCATCGTTTCAACAGAGGTTGCTTTCTTATGACCGCCGCAGCCTGTGCCCATGAGCGAACCGTACAATTCCTCGGTCATTTCGGTTTGATTTTTGATCAGTTTTTGCAATTCGGCAGAATCCGTAATGTCACCGAAGAGCACGGCACCGACCATTTTATTGTCACGAAGCAGAATTTTTTTGTAAGTCCGTTTCCAGTCATCTTTGTGCGAAATGACGGTGTGCTCTGGACTGTCGATGAATTCACCAGTTGAAAAGACGTCCACACCCGAAATTTTTAATTTCGTGGATACAACAGAACCTTCATAAGGAGCCGTTTCAACTCCGCAGATATGTTTCGCCAGAATCATACCTTGCTCGAATAATGGGGCAACGAGGCCATAACATACCCCGCGGTGCTCTGTACATTCCCCGACCGAATAGACATTCGCAAGTGAAGTCTGCATATAGTCATTCACGACAATACCCCGGTTCACTTCCATACCGCTTTCGCGGGCTACAGCCGTATTGGGTTTAATGCCTACAGCCATGACCACAAAATCAACATTGAGTACAGAATCATCAGCAAAACGAATCCCTTCGACCCGTTCGCCGCCCAGCAGTTCGGAAGTCTGCGCACCCATCTTGAATCGGATACCCTGACGTTCCAGTTCTGCCTTCAACATGGCTGAAGCTTGCGGATCAAGCTGACGTTCCATCAGATCCTGCATCAGATGCACTACGGTAACTTCCATGCCAAGTTGTACCAGACCTTTCGCAGCTTCAAGACCCAGCAGTCCGCCACCGATAACGGCCGCTCTTTTGTACTGTTTAGCAGCGTCGAGCATCACATTACAATCGGCGATATCGCGGAAACCAACGACACCTTCTTTGTCATGTCCCGGTACCGGCAGAATGAAGGAGTTGGAGCCAGTCGCAATGATGATTTTGTCATAAGTGAAGCGATTTCCATCCTCCGTAACGACCTCAAGCGTATCCGAATCAATTCGGGCTACAGTTGTTCCTGTATGGAGAGTAATACCATAATCCTCATACCAGTGGAGATCATTCAGCACGATGTCATCCAGTGTTTTGCTACCTTCCAACACATAGGACAACATAATGCGGTTGTAGTTAGGGTAGGGCTCTGTACCAAAAACAGTAATATCGAATCGCGAAGTTAATTTCAAAATTTGTTCAACCGTACTGATTCCTGCCATACCGTTACCAATGATAACGAGTTTCTCTTTTTTTCCGTTCATGTGTGTATGCCTCCTTGGATAGACGCTGTACATTACCAACAATTTTAGTGGTTTATATTTGAAATTATACAAGTAGTTGACGACAGTTTATGTGATTTAATTCACTAATAAAGATAGAAGAGTCATAAATATAATAGTGTGAGCCCCATCACAGAAAGTTATATTTTTTTCATACAAATAAGAAATGCGAACTATTGTTCTTATTTTGTTTTCGTTGTAAAATCGGAACTGGGCCATATATGTTCCCTATTTCTTCGAAAGGAAGTTTTTGCATCATGATGGGAAGATCCCACCTGATTATTGGGACAGGCGTATCGCTATCTGTTCTGCAGTTGGCTGGTATGCCGGTGACTGCGCCGGCAGTTACGGTTGCTCTGATTGGTTCGTTATTGCCTGACATCGATGAGCCGAATTCGCTGTTGGTATCGAGAGCTTTACCTAATAGTCTGATCAGGCTGTTACAGACGATTCTGTTGCCCACAGCTGTCTTCGTGTACTTTTATGTTCATGCCAAACCGTGGAACCTGTTGCTTGCGATTCTCATTGCGCTCGTATCATTTCTGCCCTCACGTTCGCTTCGCAAAGTACTGATGTTTGCGATTGGACTTGGGCTGGTCTTCTATGGTCACGCGTTCGCACCGTGGAACTTGATTGCAGGCAGTTTGTTAATGCTCTGCACCACACTGACTCATAGGGGACTGACTCATACTCTGTACGGAACCGCAATATGGGCGGGCTTGCTTTACAGCACGACCCAGCAGCAGGGACCGGAGATCTGGGTAGCGGGAGGTACAGCATATGCGATGCATCTGTTGGCTGATTCACTAACCAATCGGGGGATTCGTCCGTTACCACCGTTCAAGTGGCGCATACGGGTGAATCTGATGAGTACAGGAACCAAGCGTGGAGCCGTTGTGGAGAATGTCTGCATTGTGCTTACCCTTATTTTGGCCTGGATTGCATTCTCACCGCTATTTCTCTAGTCATCCAAAAACGCCAGTCCACTAAACTGTGGACTGGCGTTTACAACAGGTATGAAGTTCGTACTGCAATGGATTGTATTATCTGTGCGACGATTCAGGATTGAGAAGGTGCATCGGTAAGGCTGTCAATATCTGAAGATCCAAATACAAATAAAACAACGAGAATGACGATGATCAATAGCTCTGCGAACCCATTTCCATCAAAGTCAGACATCACTTCAACCTCATTTCTTGGCGTTTAGGAATTGATTCTCTGTTGGAATGCCCGTATCACATCATTCAATGTCATATCGCCACCGATCTCATCGAGGAATTGCACCAGTTTGTCTTGATTTGACGGTGTAACATTTTGAAGCGTTTTATATTGCCCGACCAATTCAACGACCAGTGTAGCTTCTCGAAACAACGTGACCGCATCCACTCTTAACTTCCCACTTACTAGTAATGCTGCAACGATAAGTTCCAGATTTCTTCCTTTAAGGTTGCCATTGAGAAGGGTGTTTGCGGCATTTGTTTTTTTGGAGCCCTTATTCGATTTTCCATTCCTTCCCACTGCCATAACAGGTCCCCCGCTGCTTGGTGTTTAATTCATCTTCCGTTATTGTATCTTATGTGTAATTTCCTATAATGTTCGGCCTATTAATCTACGTACGTTGAACTAAAGAATATTTACACTCGCCATTTCGATGACAGAATAGCCTTTCTGTGTAAATGTGTTCAGCTGATATCGTTGTGGATATAAAAAAAGAGACCTCCCGATATAATTAGGAGGTCTCTTGTCAATTATTACGCGTTATTAATTATGGTATTCATTGTTGTCCGATCCAGACCCTTCACCAGCTTCACAATCAGCTCTTTGGCTGCATCGTAGTCGTCTGTATGAATGATGGAAGAAGAGGTGTGAATATAACGAGCACAGATCCCAATAACCGTTGATGGTACGCCAATTCCACTCAGGTGAACTTGACCTGCATCGGTACCGCCTGGTGAGATGAAATACTGCATTTTGATCTGATTGGATGAAGCTGTATCTTGCACGTACTCCACCATTCCGCGATGAGTGAACATACCCGGGTCAAAAATACGAAGTAATGCCCCTTGTCCGATATGTCCAAAGGACTGCTTGTCACCTGTCATATCATTCGCCGCGCTACAGTCGAGTGCGAAGAAGATATCAGGCTGAATCAGATTGGCCGCCGTACGTGCACCGCGAAGCCCTAGTTCTTCCTGTACTGTTGCACCAGCATAGAGTGTGTTTGGCAGTTTTTCCTTGTGGAGTGCTTCAACCAGTTCAAGTGCAAGTCCTACGCCATAACGATTATCCCAAGCTTTTGCCATAATTTTCTTCGGATTGGCCATAGGTGTGAATTCACAGATCGGCACGATCTGCATCCCCGGATGAATGCCCCAAGATTCTGCTTCCGCACGGTTGTCTGCTCCAATATCGAGATACATGGTGTTCAGGTCAACAGGTTTGCTCCGCTGGGACTCGTCCAGCAAGTGTGTAGGTGTAGAACCTACAACTCCGGTAATGCGGCGATCAGGTGTGATGATTTCCAGCCGTTGAGACAGTACAGCCTGACTCCACCATCCACCCAGTGGACGGAATTTGACCATACCTGTTTCAGTAATGCCTGTAGTCATGAAACCTACTTCGTCAAAGTGTCCGGCTACCATAACTTTGGGACCGGATTCCTCTCCGCGTAATACACCAAAAAGACTTCCCAGTCGATCCTGGACGAATTCCTCGGTATAAGCGGAAAGCTGCTCTTTCATCCAGCCGCGAAGCTCACGTTCAAAACCGGATGCGGAAGGAAACTCCGTTAATGTACGGAACATATCCATCGTTTTTTCATTCATGTGTCAACAACTCCTCTGTCGGTATGTAGTTCAGGTCACAGTAGAACGGCTACCCGCCTGTTGTCCTTTAATATGCTGAGGACTTGTTATTTAACCACTGGTCACATAACAGTATGAACCTTGCGCAAGTGATTGTCCATGTTTATGTCACGTATTTAAGGCATGTTTTGGGCTCGTATCATGTCAGAATTTCAGTATTCTATCCGCTGTAGTCGCAGTCCTGATGACACGGCAATGAATATGAATATATGGAGGAGATGTCATCATTTTTTGAATTTCTTCATGATTAATATTCGCTTGTCTGTAACAGGAAGGAGCCAGGATATCAGATGAAGCCTCCGGAAGAAGGCACGGAAAAAGTACTGTTTATCGTTCTTTTTATCTTGCTCGTGATCGTTCTTCTTTATTTATAGAACGTAACTGAATAAGTGTTCAGTCCGGCGTAATCCAATCCTGCTTCCGCGGCATGTCCCTGTTGGAAACATATGCTGTCTGTCGCCGGATACATAACCTTCCGATCATTAACAAACAATGAATAGAGGATTACACACATTGGCATTCAGCCGCAGCTTTGATCCATTTTCACATAGAGGAGGTCTTGTATCTTGCCAGCTCAATCTGCATCCGGAAGCGAAAAAAAAACATCGTCCCTGTCCATCGATGAAAAGGAGTACAAGAAAGTCGCCAAAAAACATGAGCCGCCTCGTCCGATCCTGAAGAACTGCCTCAAGGCATTTCTGGTTGGTGGAACCGTCTGCTTGATCGGACAGGCCATTCAAGAGGCTTTTATGGCCGGTTTCGACATGACATCGAAGGAGGCTTCCAGTCCTACGGTGGCGGTCATGATTCTCATATCGGTTATTCTAACTTGTCTCGGTGTTTACGATAAAATGGCACAGTGGGCAGGAGCAGGAACGGCTGTGCCGGTTACCGGATTTGCCAATTCCATGTGCTCTGCTGCACTGGAACATCGTGCTGAAGGACTGGTGCTCGGTGTAGGGGCCAACATGTTTAAACTTGCTGGTTCTGTTATTGTGTTCGGTGTCGTGGCAGCATTTGTCGTAGGGATCGTTTATGCCTTTTTGGGATTCGGAGGTGGACATCTATGAAGCGATTGGGTCGCCAAACGTGGCAGTTTGAGAATCGTCCACGAATTATCGGTAAAGCGGCAGTTGTAGGACCTGATGAAGGCAAGGGTCCTTTGTCATCTGATTTTGATTACGTCTATGACAATCTTGAGATCGGCGAGAAGACGTGGGAAAAGGGAGAACGCAAACTGCTCGAACAGGCCTCCCAACTGGCTTTGGTTAATGCCAATATTACCAAGGAAGAGCTTCACTTTTTTGTCGGTGGAGATCTGATGAACCAGATTATCAGTAGTTCTTTTTCAGCGCGAAAACTGGGTGTACCTTACCTGGGGGTCTTTGGAGCCTGTTCTACTTCCATGGAAACGTTAGCGCTAGCGTCGATGATTGTTGACTCGGGAGCTGGCGATTATGTTCTTGCAGGAACGGTCAGCCACAACTGCACGGTCGAGAAACAATTTCGTTATCCGACCGAATATGGCTCCCAGAAGCCGCCTTATGCGCAATACACCGTAACAGGAGCAGGGTGTGGTGTAGTCTCCCGTACCGGTGATGGTCCTGTAGTTACCAAAGCCACTATTGGGCGCATTATGGATTTGGGCATCAAAGATCCCTTCAACATGGGTTCAGCGATGGCACCGGCAGCAGCCGACACCCTGATCTCGCATTTCAGAGATACGGGATTGGAGCCTGGTTATTATGATCTCATTGTTACCGGGGATCTGGCTTCCGTCGGTCTGCCAATTACCAAAGAACTTTTGCAAAAAGAAGGCATTCCGATGGAACAGACGGTTTTTAATGACTGCGGCCTGATGATCTATGATCGGGAGAAACAGCCTTATGTTGTTGCCGGGGGGAGTGGATGCGGATGTTCTGCTACCGTAACCTACGGTCATATTTTGAATCGAATGCAGAAGGGTGATCTTAAGCGTGTGCTCGTCGTTGCTACCGGGGCACTGTTGTCTCCGATTTCGTACCAGCAGGGTGAAAGTATCCCCTGTATTGCTCATGCGGTAGCCATAGAAAAGGAGGGATAAAGGTCATGCAGTTCTTGTGGGCATTTATCGTTGGCGGTTTGATCTGTGTTGTGGGGCAACTTCTTATGGACGGTGTCAAACTGACACCGGCACATACCATGAGCACACTTGTTGTGGCAGGTGCGCTTGCGGATGCATTTGGCCTGTACGACCCCTTGGTTAAATTTGCAGGTGCGGGTGCTACCATCCCCATTACAAGTTTCGGCAATTCCTTGGTGCATGGGGCATTGACGGAACTGGAGAAAGAGGGGTGGCTTGGTGTCATTACGGGGATTTTCGATCTGACCGCGGCAGGGATTTCGTCAGCGATCATCTTTTCTTTTCTCGCCGCATTGGTGGTTAGGCCAAAAGGCTGACATAGAATGGAATATCTACTTGAACATAATTGCGATTCAGCAAAGGCTTCGGATAACTTCTATCCGGGCCTTTTTTGTCGTCTTCATGCGTGAACTGCGGTGAATCTGACGGCTGGAAACAAATTGTGAGTTCCTTCGAGTGTACTCACGCCCGTGGATCATGTACAATAAAAGGAAATCTGTATGCTTTTTTAGGAGGTTAGACCACATGCCTGTGCGCAAAGAGTCGATCCAAATCATATCCGCAGTTCGTTCGAATCTGGAATCCTGCATTATGGGGAAATCCTTTGAAATTCAACTTTTACTTACAGCTTTGCTTGCAGGCGGGCACGTTCTGATTGAAGACGTACCGGGAACTGGCAAAACGCAGTTGATCAAGGCACTATCGAAATCCATGCGCGGAGAGTACCGACGCATTCAATGTAATCCTGATATTTTACCAAGTGATATTACGGGCGTATCCGTGTTCCACCCGAAGGATGAGCGTTTTTATTTCCGTCCAGGTCCCGTGATGACCAACATTTTGCTGGCTGACGAGATTAACCGGGCGACCACGAAAACCCAGTCCGCTCTGCTCGAAGTCATGGAGGAGCGCAGTGTAACTGTTGATGGGGACACGTATGATCTGCCACACCCGTTCATGCTTTGTGCAACTCAGAATCCGATTGATTTTGAAGGTACGTACACATTGCCGGAAGCGCAACTTGACCGGTTTATGTTGAAAATAAGTCTCGGTTATCCCGATAAAGAAATTGAGAAAACACTGCTCAAGACGCATCAGTTGGGTCAGCCTGTAGATCGGCTTGAATCGGTAACCCATATGGACCAGATCGCGGCAATTCAACAAGAGATTAAGGAAGTCTTTATCGGTGATCCGGTCATGGACTATCTGCTGGATGTTGTTCGTCAAACCCGCTCCCACCCATCTGTATTGCTGGGTGCCAGCCCACGGGCAGCCATATCCTTCATGATGGCCGTAAAAGCCTTTGCTTTCCTGCAGGAACGTGATTATGTGCTGCCGGATGATGTGAAGACGATGGCCCCTTATGTAATCTCTCATCGTATTGTGCTTCGTCCCGAATCGAGACTGGACAGTATGAGTTCCGAGGCCGTTCTGAATGCCGTACTCCAGCAGGTACGCGTGCCCGTCTCCATGGGGCAATAGTTTATGAAGCCGCTTTTGAGTACAGTCAATAGAGGGCTGCGCCACCCACGCGTATGGAGCATCGCAATGGTGTGGATGTGCTGTCTGGCTTATGTTTTGTTTCAGGGCGGGAAGACATCACTCATGTTGCTGTCGATGGTTACCCTGCTCTGTGTGTACCTTGCCATTGCTGGATTTAGCGGAGTAAGACGTGCTCAAGGAGTACGTAAGCTATCCTCTGGTCTGGACCACGAAGAACTGCTGCATGCAGGTGACCAGGTTCAAGTACAGCTGAGTCTGACGATTCCGGGATTCCTCCCGCTTCCCTATGTGGTAGTACGTGAAATGCTGCACCGGCATAACGGAGAATCCTGGTCATTCAAAGAAAGTTTGATTCCCAATATGCGAGGAAATGGCGAGCTGTCTTTCCAGACACCGCCACTTGAGCGGGGCAAGTATGTTTTTTCGGAAACAGAATGTGCCAGTGAGGACATATTTGGACTGATTGAACATCGAGGAAAGTTTAAGGCCAAAGGTGAGTTTCGAGTACTGCCAAGAACGGTATTTATTCCATATTGGCAGCTCTACGACCGCAAATCACGGTTATCCGGTCCGCAGACAGCTCTAACCCGCTCGCGGAGAGAGACCACTCAGATCAATGGTGTACGTGATTACGTATACGGAGATCGACTTTCTCGTATTCACTGGAATGCAACGGCGAAGACGGGGAACTGGAAGTCCAAGGAATTCGAGCATGAGTCTGTGCCCAAGACCATTCTGGTTCTCGATGCACTGGCAGCAAGTTATGAACATGGGGAAGCATTCGAAATTGCTGTGTCTACTGCTGCTTCTCTGCTGGAGTATGGTGCCAGGGAACGGATGGGGATGGGCTTATTGACATTGTCAGAGGAGACATCCTTTATGGCCCCCAGTGAAAGTCTGCTGGAACGACAGAAGATGATGCATCATCTGGTGGATATTCAGTATAACGGGCAGGATGCCCAGCTGTTGCCTGGGGTGGAAAGAATAGCTCGTCAACTTCCCCAGGGAGCTTATTTTGTTGTGATTTCTCCTCAGAAGGATGAAAAAATATTGGAACTGTTGCGCTGGGCCGATACGCGGGGCATGACGCCATGTCATATTCTGATCGATACCAGTGAATCCCGCCGCAGTGCGGAGTGGAATGCCATGTTGCGTGGAAGAGGTACGAGGTCATTCGCGGTTTCTCACTTGCAGGAGCTTCCAACGGTGATGGGGGGAGGTTCTGTATGAGTACAAAAGGAAATGAAAGTGTTGCAGGCAAACGATCCTGGTATCATGCAGCATCATTGCTCTGGATTTTCCTGATTGGAATGCAGTGGATTTCATTTACGCAGGAATCCTGGTATACGGAGACGACTTCTCTGGTGTTATGGACACTTGCAGCGGTCAGTGTGCTGGAGGTCATTCTGCCCTTCAAAACGATCTATCGGGCGATCATCAAGGCGGTCGTTGTTGGTTACATTTTGCATAAAACGCTGATTGATTATACGGTGTACATCCCTTATGGCTCTTTAACGGACCGAGCGGAACAATTCATATTACACATGACGCCGTACATCTGGTTCTCCCTGTGTGCATGGGTGATGCTTGAAGCTGCGCTTCGACTCGTGACCACCACACGTCGCATTCTTGTTTTTCTGGGTGTTAACATCATTTCGATGGGGATTCTCGATTCTTTCACTCAGATTCCACTCTGGATTGAAATCGCGTGGGTGATCTTTGCGGGGATGGGATGGCTCGTATGTCAGCATTTCCGTAACTATCAGCTACAGTATCCACAAGGTTGGAAACGAATCATCCGTTATCCTTATAAAATCCTGGCCAATATTGCCATTATCTTTTCTTTGATTATTGTAGCCAGCGTCAATATGCCGGAGATTCCACCCACCTTGACGGACCCATATACGGCTTGGCGTAACTATACCGGAACTTCCACAAGTCAGGCTGGTAACGGAAGCCTTGATATCCCGGCGGCTACTGAATCGGGATACAGCAGGGAAGACAATCAGCTTGGTGGAGGATTCAACTTCGACTATACCCCTGTCATGTCTGTCACGACCAATGAGCGTAGTTACTGGCGCGGTGAGACACGTGCAGAGTATACAGGCACAGGCTGGGATGACCGTGGACGGGGTGCGACAGAGAATGTTGAAGCCGGACAGCCTCTGGAGAACCAAGAATCCGGTAATGTGAATACCAAACAAGTAACTCAGAACGTAACGATGCTGAATGATAACGTCTATCCGATTCTCTTTGGTGCTTATTCGATCTCTGAAGTGAGTTCGATTAACGGTGAGGACAGAACGGAACGTATGCTGTGGAATGCCGAACAGGCTGAACTGCATGTAGTGACAGACCGTCAGCAACCACAGTATCCCAAGACATACACCATCCTATCTGAAGCCCCTGTGATTGTGGAAGATGAGCTTCGTACGAAGTCTTTTGATGATCTGTATAACAGTAATCCGGCAGAGGATATGTACTTGCAGTTACCATCCCGTTTCCCTAACCGGGTTTCGGATCTGGCAGCCGAGATAACGGCGTCTGCGAATACCCCGTATGAAAAAGTGGCATTACTGCAAAACTATTTACAAACTAATTTTGAATACACGAACAATCCGGATTTATCTCGAAAAGTAAGCAGCGACTTTGTGGAAGGCTTCCTGTTCGATATTATGGAAGGCTACTGTGACTACTTCTCTACTGCGCTGGTTATGATGGCGCGTTCGGAGGGCATTCCTGCAAGGTGGGTTAAAGGTTATGCGCCTGGACAACTGTCTCTGAATTCGGACATGCAGGCCCCGCGTCAACCTGGCGCAGAGATTGAGACGACCTACACCGTTACGAATGCAGATGCACACTCCTGGGCAGAGGTTTACTTTGGTGAGTATGGCTGGATTCCCGTTGAAGCAACGCCGGGCTTTGATATGCCGCTGCTCACGGAACAGCCTGATGTACAGCCTGTAGATGAGCCTGAAGAACAGCCAGAAGAGGAGCCGGTACAAGAGGAAGAGCAGACCCCTGCACCTGAGCAGGCATCGTCTGCCATCCCGACTTTTATTATCTGGGCTGCAGGAGCCATTATTGTATTGTGGGTAGCATATATGTTCTGGCGTAATCGTTTCTCCATGCGATTCCTCCTGCTTCGTTTGCGGACAGGTGGACCGCTCACCCCTGAACAGAAGGTGGTGGCAGAGACCGAGCGTTGGATTCAATATGTGAAACGCAAAGGTCTGACCCGGAGCGGAGACGAGACACTTCGTGAATCGGTAACTCGCTGGAGCCAGGCAAAACCTGCTGCAGCAGGGACATTGTATGAGCTTCTCACGAAGTTTGAACAGACTCGCTACAGTCCGGCGTCCGTAACTGCCGACGACTGGAAGGGTGTTTATCAGACCGCCTTGAAGCTGCGGAAGGAACTGAAAGCGGAACGGGCATAGTTGTTGCCCGTCCCGTTTTTCCTTTTTTCCTATGCCATCAGGCGCTGTATGCATTTTCAGGAAAGACGGATTTGTGATATAGTGTGTCGTATGAAACTGAGGTGACTTCTTTGTTTAAAATGTTAATGCCCAAGCTGCGTGTAGACA
The DNA here is from genome assembly GCF_037991315.1 of Paenibacillus sp. FSL H8-0079. Classification (NCBI taxonomy): domain Bacteria; kingdom Bacillati; phylum Bacillota; class Bacilli; order Caryophanales; family Paenibacillaceae; genus Paenibacillus; species Paenibacillus sp. FSL H8-0079. Next base: position 4,683,821 of record NZ_CP150300.1, on the reverse strand, counting down.
CGGTTTTTGACATTAATCTGGAAGAGCTGTACGCTCAAGGCTACCGTGGAATTATAACTGATCTGGATAACACACTCGTTGGAGCCAAAGCCCCTGACGCTACGCCCGAACTGATTGAATGGTTTGCACGTGTGAAAGAGGCCGGTTTCAAGCTGATGATTGTGTCCAATAACAATTTGAATCGTGTATCCCTGTTTGCGACCCCGCTGGATATCCAGTTTGTGCATAGTGCACGCAAACCATCGAATGTACCGTTTCGTAGAGCAATGAAAATGATGGAGTTATCTCCTGAAAAAACGATTGTAGTAGGCGATCAGATGCTTACGGACGTCTATGGAGGGAACCGAATGGGGTTATATACCGTTCTGGTACTGCCAATCTCCATTGGGGACGAAGGATTTATGACCCGCTTCAATCGGCGCGTGGAACGGATTGCTCTAACGAGTTTACGCAGGAAAGGCTTATGGCTTGAGGAGGAAAAGAAGAAATGACAGAACCGCATAACGGCAATCTTGCCGTAAGGTGCAGCGGATGCGGCGTGCATCTGCAAACAGAAAATTCGGAATTACCAGGGTTTATCCCCGAGAAGGCACTGGATCGTGAACCGGTTATATGCCAGCGCTGTTTCCGTATCAAAAACTACAATGAGTCATCATCCGTTACGGTGGATCAGGACGAATTCCTGGCGCTGCTTAGCAAAATCGGGGATAAGGATGCACTTGTCATCCATATCGTTGATTTGTTTGACTTTGATGGCAGTATTATCTCTGGACTGCAACGTTTTGTAGGCAACAATCCAGTATTGCTTGCTGTGAACAAAACGGACTTGCTTCCGAAAGTAACTAACTGGAATAAGGTTCGCAACTGGGTACAAAAGCAAGCCAAAGAACAAGGTTTGCGCACAGTGGATGTAGTCTTGTGCAGTGCGAAGCAAAATCAGGGCTTCGACCGACTGCTTGAGCTCGTGGGAACGTATCGCGAAGATCGTGACGTGTACGTGGTTGGCGGTACCAATGTGGGTAAATCTACACTGATTAACCGTCTGATCCGTGATTACAGCGATCTGGAGCAGGAACTGACCACGTCCCGTTATCCGGGAACGACGCTGGATATGGTAAATATTCCGCTGGATGATGGAAAATATATCATTGATACGCCTGGAATCGTGTATCCTTGGCGTTTCAGCGAGATTGTCTCACGTAAGGATCTTGCTGCCATCATGCCGGAAAAACCGCTTAAACCCGCTGTTTATCAGTTGAATTCCGGTCAGACGCTGTTCTTCGGCGGCATGGCTCGATTCGACTTTGTTGAAGGTGATCGCCAGTCGTTCACTTGTTTTATCAGCACTGCGCTTGATATTCACCGGACGAAGCTGGAGCGTGCAGATGACCTGTACCGCGACCACCTGGGAGAATTATTGTCTCCACCAACCCGTGAGGATGCAGCAGAAATGGCTGAATGGACCAGACATGAATTCCGCATCAAACGCGGCAGTCAATCGGATGTATTCATCTCGGGTCTGGGCTGGATTAAGGTAAATGGTGATGTTGGAGCACTGGTTGCTGTTCATGCGCCTAAAGGCATTCGTGTACAGATCCGCCCATCCTTGATCTAGTAATCTCAGAAGCTGTACATCAGATGGATCGGAGGCGGACCTATGTCTGAGCAGAACAAATTCAACTCTTCACTTCCCGTGTTGCTTGGTGTTATGGGTGATCCTATTGCTCACTCCAAGTCTCCGGCAATGCACAATGCGGCTCTGCAGGCTGCTGGAGTGAATGGAATGTATATGCCACTGCATGTTCATCCGGATCAACTGGAAGCGGCAGTTCGCGGAATTGTGGCACTTGGCTATCGTGGGGTCAATGTCACCATCCCGCACAAAGAGCAGGTGATGCAGTATCTGGATGTGATCGATGAAAGTGCTCGCCTGATTGGTGCGGTGAATACCATCGTCAATGAAGGTGGAACATTGACAGGGTACAATACCGATGGTATTGGCTATGTCCGATCACTGAAGGAAGAGGCTGTGCCGGAGCTTGCGGGCAAACGTATTGCTGTCCTGGGAGCAGGTGGAGCGGCGAGAGGCGTTATATACGCACTTGCACTGGAGAAGCCTGAGCAGATCCACATTCTGAATCGTACAGCGGACAGAGCTATTGCACTTGCTTCGGATTTACGGGGCCACGGCTTGGGAGAGATCTCGGGTAGTGGCATGGAAGACGCTGCGATGGTACTGGCTACGGCTGATATCGTTATTAACACAACGGCTGCCGGAATGCATCCACATGTTGATGACGTACCGGTTGATCCCACACTGATCCGTGAAGGAGCAGCGGTGAGTGATCTGATCTACAATCCGCTGGAAACCCGTCTGCTTCGGGAATCGCGATTACGCGGATGCACGGTGCACGGTGGTCTGGGTATGTTTGTATACCAGGGCGCAGTGGCCTTTGAGCATTGGCTCGGCATTCCGGCTCCAGTGGAGACGATGAGACGAGCTGTACTAAATAGTTTTGAAGTGTGAAAATAATAATTGAACGGTCAGGCCCGGACAGACTTTCAACTGTCAATCAGGGCCTGCTCAACATAAGGAGTATGGAGTATTCATGTTAAACGGTAAACAAAAGCGCTTTTTGCGGTCACAGGCACATCACCTGACCCCTGTATTTCAGATTGGTAAAGGTGGAACCAACGAGCACCTGTTCCGTCACATCGAAGATGCGATTGAGAAGCGCGAATTGATGAAAGTGCAAGTGTTGAACAACAATGACGAGGACAGAAAAGAGATGGCAGAAGAAGTTGCCCGTGAAACGGGAAGTGAGCTTGTACAACTTATCGGTAACACAATCATCCTGTACAAAGAATCTCGCGATAACAAACAAATCGAACTACCTAGATAAGGGAGCGTGACACGGGTGAAGATCGGTATCATGGGTGGTACGTTTGATCCGATCCACATGGGACACCTCCTGGCAGCAGAGGCGGCAAGGGATTCGCATGCACTGGATGAGATCTGGTTCATGCCTTCCCATGTTCCACCTCACAAGCGCGGAGCCGGAGCTTCGGGACAGCAACGTCTCGATATGACGGAAGCGGCTGTGAAGGGTGTGCAGCAATATGAGGTGCTGGGCATCGAGATGGAACTGGGCGGAGTGTCTTATACAATCGATACGATGAAGGAACTGTGGCGTCGCCATCCTGAACATGAATTCTATTTCATAATTGGGGCGGATATGGTGAACTATCTTCCCAAATGGGAGCAGATTGAAGAACTTGCCGAACGCCTAACCTTTATTGGGGTTGGTCGGCCGGGCTTCCAGTTACATCTGGATGATCTACCAGACGAGTTACAGGATCGGGTCCTATTAGCCGAGATGCCCTTGGTGGATATTTCATCGACAGCCGTACGCAGACGTCTAGCCAAAGGACATTCGGTACGCTTCATGATTCCTGATGAAGTGCACCAATACATTGTAAGGAGCGGTTTATATGGCACTAAGCCGTGATGAACTGATTCAAGCCGTATCCGGACAAATGCCGGAAAAACGCTGGAAGCATACACTGGGTGTAATGGAATCGTCAGTGATGTTGGCTGAAAAATACGGTGCTGATCCTGTGAAAGCAGATCTGGCAGCGATATTGCATGATGTGGCGAAGTACTGGCCCGTAGCGGAGATGGAAGCGGTCATCCGTGATAACGGATTAAACCAGGAACTTCTGCAACATGACAAGCAGCTCTGGCATTCCGAAGTCGGTGCTTTTGTAGCCAAGCGTGATTACGGTGTAACGGATTCCGAAGTTATTAATGCTATCCGGTGGCATACCTCGGGTCGGGTAGGCATGAGCTTGCTGGACAAAGTGGTATGTCTTGCCGATTACATTGAACCGGGACGAGATTTCCCGGGAGTGGATCACATTCGCGAACAGGCTGAACGTAGTCTGGAGGAAGGTTTAATTGCCGGATTCGATTCGACGATCAGCTTGCTGATCTCGCAACGACGTGTCATTTATCCTTTGACCATGCTGTCGCGGAATGACTTAATTGCACAATTATAGAGGTTGTTCAAAAAGTCCACTTTTGATTACGAAGGATCTTTTTGAACACACAAATATAGATTATGGAGGTTGGTTCATGACAGTATCATCGAAAGAACTTATGAATATGGCGGTTGCTGCCGCTGACGACAAAAAGGCATCCAATATTGTAGCGTTGGATCTGATTAATGTTTCTCTGGTGGCGGATTATTTTGTTATTTGTCACGGGAATTCCGATACACAGGTACAAGCCATTGCCACTGAAATTCGCAAACAGGCTCATGCAGCTGGAGCGACGATCAAAGGTATCGAAGGTATGGATTCCGCACGTTGGGTATTGATGGACATGGGCGATGTTGTTGTTCATATCTTCCACCGTGACGAGCGTGAATACTACAACATTGAACGACTATGGTCTGATGCCAAAGTGGTGGAAACTGTATGAGTTTGATTGCTGGAACAGTCGTCTCTTTGCCGGTTTCACGTGAAGTGTCTCCGTTTGGCTTCTTTTTGACGACAGGATCGGAAGATGTACTGCTTCACTACACCGAGTTAACACGGGATATTAAAATTGGTGAGACGCTTGAGGTATTTGTATTCTTTGATACCGAAGATCGTCTGGCCGTAACGATGAAAAAACCTTATCTCATGCTTGGCGAAATGGCACGACTGGTTGTGGCTGATGTTCACCCACGACTGGGCTGTTTCCTGGAAATGGGCCTTGGACGGCAATTGCTGCTTCCTATTCGTGAATTGCCTGAACTGGAAGAACTGCGTCCTCAAGTGGGGGATGAAGTCTTTGTAATCATGGAACATGACAAGCAGGGACGTCTGCGTGCCAAATTGGCCGGGGAACGTGAGCTTTCACCATTGTCTTTTCATGCGCCAACTTCATGGTTAAACGAGTGGGTTGAAGCGACGGTATACAAGCCACTGCAGATGGGTACTTTTGTACTTGTAGAGGGCGGTGTACTGGGTTTTGGCGCGATTGGTATGATTCATTCATCTGAACGTAGCCATATGCTGCGTCTTGGTGAGAAAGTTAAATGTCGGGTGACACTGGTACGTGAAGACGGACGTGTGAATCTGGCCATGACTCAACTCAAACAAGTTGGACGTAACGAAGATGCAGACAAGCTGCTCGCCTTTATGAAAGAGCGTCCTATGGGCGGCATGCCTTACTCAGATGCAACTCCACCGGATATCATCAAGCAGCGCTTTGGCATCAGTAAGTCTGCATTCAAACGTGCCTTGGGCAAATTGATGAAGGACGGATTGGTGGTCCAAAAGGAAAGCTGGACGTATCTGTCCGAATCTGCTCCTGCGGATCAAAGTGAAAACAAGTAATCTTCCTGATTAAATAGTTGTAATATGGAACTCGGATAAGCAGGGATAGGCTGGGTAAACACCGGATGCCCCTGCTTTTTCTTTTGTTATATAAATTGAACTAAACATTTACACGAAACGGAGAGGACAGAAAGAACCTGAAGAAGCGGAGCGTTCGCCTTTATCCCCGGGTTTAAACCTTTATAAAAGGAATAAAAAAATCTGGGGATAACAGCGATCGGAAGGTTGTTCTGTCATTGGAGTGTCCAGTGTAAATATTCTTTGGTTCAACTTATATAGATCAATTCGAAAATGAAATTGAAAGTGCGGTGCCTGACATGTCTTACCGGAAATTTGCCTATGTGTATGATGAATTAATGGAAGATATGCCTTATCCGGACTGGATAAGGTTTGCAAGAACAGCATGGGAACAGCATGGAATGCCCAAAAGTGTCGCTGAACTTGGCTGTGGAACGGGCTCGATTACGATCCCGCTCGTGAACTCCGGATTCGAAGTTACAGGCATTGACCTCTCATCAGATATGCTGTCGGTTGCACGTAGCAAGATGGAGGCTACGCCTCAGGGTCATCGCTTGTATCGGGAAGGTAGTGTACGTTGGGTACAGCAGGATATGCGGGACTGGCGAGTTCCGGAGCCTGTGGATTCGGTGATATCATTCTGTGATTGCGTCAATTATCTGCTTGAACAAGAAGATGTCGTTCGTACATTCCAGCGCACATATGAGATGCTGAAGCCTGGTGGAACGTTCCTGTTTGATGTGCATCATCCCAATACCCTTATTCGTTATGATGAGGAGCAGCCTTTCGTACTGGATGAACGCTCCGTATCTTATATTTGGACTTGTGGATTGGATCAAGATCGTTGTGAGATTGAGCATCATCTCAGTATCTTTTCACGTGTGGATGATGGTCGCAAGGATATGTACCAGCGTTTTGAAGAAGTTCATGTCCAGCGTGCGTATGATCCGGACTGGATGAAGCTGGAGTTGTCCAAGGCAGGCTTTAGAGACGTGAAGGTATATGCGGATTTTGAATGGAAAGAGGCCGGAGACAGCGCACAGCGCTTGTTCTACGTTGCTGTGAAGTAAGAGTGAATAATGAGAACTGTCCTTATGGTGCATAAGGGCAGTTTTTTTGTTTGATTTTTTATGGAGAATGAATAGCAATATTCTTAAATAGGGTAAAGGAATGCAAGAAAAGACATAACGACGTGACAAAAAGTATTGCCAGTTAAAGTAAGGGAGGCGATAATAGTCGGATAGAAAGCGTTTTCTAATTGAATCAATCAATAGTCAGGGTGAGGTGTAGACGTGGAAAGTACATATAAAACAAGACTCTCGTCAGAACAGTTGAATGCCATAATAGAGCAGCATTTCTCTGCAAGTATACAGGACTACAAGGAGATGGTGGATGGCTGGGCCAATCATGCATATCTCATTACATTGAGTGACGCACAGCGGGTGGTACTCAAAATTGCTCCGTCGGCTTCAACAAATCTGATGCGCTGTGAGCAGGATCTCATGATTGCCGAGGTTGAGGCACTACGCCTCATTACGGAACTACAGGATGTTCCCGTACCTAAAGTGCTGGCTTATGATGATTCATTAACCATTGCTCCAGCGCGTTATTTTATCATGGAGTACATGTCTGGAATACCCTATAATCAGGTCAAGGATCAGTATTCTGCGAAAGAGCAGGAAGCCATTGAACACCAGCTGGGTCGGTACAATCGTCGAATTAATGAAATCAAGGGCGAGCAGTTCGGATATTTCTCGGAGCAAAAACAGCGTTATTCCACATGGAAAGAAGCATTTATGAATCTGATAGATGACATTCTTACCGATGGGGAAGAAGCGGGGATTACATTTTTGATCGATTACCCTGAATTGAGATGCTTGATTGAAGAAAAATCGGATGTGCTGGACGATGTAAAAGAACCTGTGCTTGTCAGTTGGGATCTGTGGGATGGCAATGTACTAGTGCACGCGGGGCGCATCACAGCGATTATTGATTTTGAACGTTCACTGTGGGCAGACCCTCTGATGGAGCATTATTTCAGTCATTTTAACTATACTCCCGGTTTTGTGAAAGGGTATAGGCATGCGATTACGACTGGAAGTGAGCTGAAAAGAAGAAGTCTCTATGACTTGTACTTTGATCTGGTGCTGCGTATTGAGTGCGCTTACCGTCAATATGATAATCAGGAACATGTGAATTGGACCATTCATAATCTGGAGGAAGGCATCAAGCGTTTTCGTTTATCCTGAACAACAACGAGTGTTAATGAACGGTACGAACCGTGTGGCTTAAAAGGGTGATTATCACGTGTAATATTGACTTTGGGCTTGCTTTTTTATATAATGGTCCCGATATTGTATACATATTTCGATGATAAGGATCAGTAGTGATTCCTGTACATAACAGAGAGCCGGCGGTTGGTGCAAGCCGGTTGACAGTGATTTGCGAACTCGCCTTGGAGAAATGCGGTGATTACACCATTCTGTTTAACCTGCTTGTATAAAGCTTGGGTTCAGGAATGGAAATCCGCATCGGTTAACCGCCGTTACAGGTCCAAAGGGAGTGGATGACGAAGCACGTTCGTCCGCTAACTAGGGTGGTACCACGGGAATTCAACCTCTCGTCCCTAGCGCTGCAAACGCTACGGGATGCTGAGGTTTTTTTGTTGCAATTAAAGCTAAAGCGAATAACCTGAAGGAGGAACAATAGATGAGTGAGAATAACCAGCCGAAACACGGCTATCAGCCACAAGTCATGGAAAAAAGTTGGCAGCAATACTGGGATGCAAATAAAACATTTAAAACGGGTGAGGACCCGGTTAAACCCAAATTTTATGCACTGGATATGTTCCCTTATCCATCCGGTTCAGGTCTGCATGTAGGCCACCCGGAAGGATATACAGCAACAGATATCGTTTCCCGATACAAACGTATGCGCGGTTACAATGTATTGCACCCAATGGGTTGGGACGCATTCGGTTTGCCTGCTGAGCAGCATGCACTGGATACAGGTGAACATCCACGTCATATTACATTCCGCAATATTGATAATTTCCGTCGTCAGATCAAATCGCTCGGTTTCTCCTATGACTGGGATCGCGAGATCAGTACAACGGACCCTGAATATTATAAATGGACACAATGGATCTTTATCCAGCTGTACAATAAGGGCCTCGCTTATGTTGATGAAGTAGCAGTTAACTGGTGCGAAGCACTTGGAACGGTACTGGCTAATGAAGAGGTTATTGATGGTAAGAGTGAACGTGGCGGACATCCGGTTGTACGCAAACCGATGCGCCAGTGGGTCCTGAGAATTACCGAGTATGCAGAGCGTCTGTTGGAAGACCTGGAAGAGCTGGATTGGTCTGAAAGCATCAAGGACATGCAACGTAACTGGATCGGTAAATCGACAGGGGCAGAAGTTGTATTTGCCATTGAAGGTCGCGAGGAAGTCATCAAAGTGTTCACTACCCGTGCGGACACATTGTTCGGTGCGAGCTTTGCAGTACTTGCTCCGGAACATGAATTGGTAGAAGCAATTACAACTGATGACCAACGTGAAGCTATTCAGGCTTATCAGGAGCAGGCTTCTCGTAAGAGTGATCTGGAACGTACGGATTTGGCCAAAGACAAAACAGGTGTATTCACTGGCGCTTATGCAATCAATCCCGTTAATGGCGCGAAACTGCCGATCTGGATTGCTGATTACGTTCTTGCAGGTTACGGTACAGGTGCGGTTATGGCTGTTCCGGGTCATGATGCACGTGACTGGGAATTTGCGAAGCAGTTCGGTCTGGATATCATCGAGGTTATTCAAGGTGGAGACGTTACACGAGAGGCGTATTCGGGTGATGGCGCGCATGTGAATTCCGATTTCCTGAATGGACTGAACAATGAAGAAGCGGTTGCCAAGATGATTGCTTGGTTGGAAGAGAACGGAAAAGGACAAGGGAAAGTAACCTATCGTCTGCGCGATTGGCTGTTCAGCCGTCAGCGTTACTGGGGTGAGCCAATCCCGATTCTTCATCTGGAAGACGGAACGATGAAGACAGTACCGGAGGATCAACTTCCACTGCTGCTGCCTGATATCGACCAGATCAAACCTTCGGGTACTGGAGAATCACCACTGGCGAATGTTACGGAGTGGGTGAATACGGTAGATCCGGAAACGGGAATGAAGGCACGTCGCGAGACCAACACCATGCCACAATGGGCGGGTAGCTGTTGGTATTACCTGCGCTTTATCGATCCGCACAATGACAAGGAACTGATCTCCAAGGAGAAACAGCAGCAGTGGCTGCCAGTTGATCTGTACATTGGCGGAGCGGAGCACGCGGTACTTCACTTGCTGTACGCTCGTTTCTGGCATAAAGTGCTGTATGATCTGGGTGTTGTGGATACAAAAGAGCCTTTCCACAAACTGGTGAACCAAGGTATGATCCTGGGTACGAACAATGAGAAAATGAGTAAATCCCGTGGTAATGTCATTAACCCGGATGAAATCGTCAATGAATTCGGTGCCGATACATTGCGTCTGTACGAGATGTTCATGGGACCATTGGAAGCGACAAAACCGTGGAATGCGAACGGGGTTGAAGGCATGTACCGCTTCCTGTCACGTGTATGGCGTCTCTTCATTAACGAAGATACAGGAGCCATCAATGACAAGATTACGGTGGATGGTGGAACGGACGAGTTCAAGCGGACTGCTCACAAAACGATCAAAAAAGTTACGGAAGATCTGGAACACCTGCGCTTCAACACATCCATCAGCCAGCTGATGATTTTCATCAACGATGCATACAAAGCCGATACACTGCCTTGTGAAGCGATGGAGAACTTTGTACAGCTGTTGTCACCACTGGCACCACATATGGCAGAGGAACTGTGGAGCCGTCTGGGTTATGAAGGCGGAATCTCTTACGTGGCTTGGCCTGAATATGATGAGTCCATGACGGTGGATGCAGAAGTAGAAATCGTTGTTCAAGTAAACGGTAAAATTGTAACTCGTGCTACGATCGCGAAGGATCTGGATGCACAGGGTATGCAGGACTTTACAATGGAGTTGGCACCTGTTAAGCAGGCGCTGGAAGGCAAGACCATTCGCAAGGTCATTGCCGTTCCAGGCAAACTCGTTAATATTGTTGCCGGTTAATCTCGCCGGCTCGGAATAGTTCATCCAGTTTTAACAAATCTTCATCATATTTGTCATGTGTCGTGTGGATCAGGCTGTCGAAAACGCCGTCGAGACTAACCTTCAGTAGTGCAAGTGCCTGAGCGGTAATACCACCAGGTACAGCGACACGAGCCTGAAGCTCTTGCGGCGTGTATCCTCCTTCGGTGAGCAGCTTGCCTGTTCCCAGGAGCATTTCTCCTGCCAGAGCACAGGCATCTGCCCGTTTGATGCCTGTCAGCTTCACGGCGCTTTCGATCCACTGTTCCAAAAAGAACGATATGAATGCAGGTCCGCAGCTAGAGAAGTCGGATGTGATTCTTGTACAGGCTTCATCCACCTGGTACGGCCTGCCTATGTGACTGAGCAGACTTTCCAACACAGCGCGGTCTTCACTGGTCATTCGTTCGCCATGTATGCAGAGGGACGCTCCACTGCCGACTTGGTGTGTGACGCTGGGAATTACCTTGGAGACTTTGCAAGGAAGTGAAGATTCCAGATGTCGCAGCTGCACGGGACTGGTGATCGAGACAATTATATGATTGGGATTCACGACAGGCAGGATGTCGTCAATGACATGTTTGAATTCAAGCGGCTTCACGCACAGGAAGATGATATTGCTTCGGATCACCGTTTCCCGATTGCTCTGGGATTCATGCAGACCGGGGTAACGGAGGGATAACTGACGTACTTTGGACGGGGTTCGATTGCTGGCGGCGATCTGCCGGGGCTCGAGTGCACCCGATTGGATCAGGGCATAGATCAACAGGCTGCCCATGCTGCCGGTTCCGATAAATCCAACCTTCATTGTTTCAGGCCTCCTTTCATGCTTTACGGTACTGGCGCAGTTCATTCCCTCTATTCTATGCGTGAGGACCTGTTTCACATGACATGAAAAATGCATAACTTGTTTCATCAGGAAAATTCAACGGTTCGGAAGCACCGCCCGTGTTCGAAATGAATGATTTTGAATTCAGGGAGAGGTGTGGAAGAATGAGATGGAATAAAGGAATGACCATCGCTGCTGCGGTGGTTGGAAGTATACTTATATTATGGTCGGGCAAAAGTGAACAACCACCTAGTGGCTGGGAACCCTTGCAGCTCGGCACCGAGAAGCCGACGATAGAGCAGGAACTCCCTGCTGTACTGTCGGCTAATTCGGTTCAGGGCAATACAGGAGCATCTTCAGGATCGGATGCAAGTGGAATGCAGACTGGGAATGATGCAAAGGCAGGAGAGTCTAAAGAGCTTTCGAGCGTTGGGGTTGAAGGTGTTTCGGGAGTTCAAGCTCCAAATCAGACGAATGATAATCCACCAGACACCTCAAATTCGATTGAACCAGTTGCGCAAAGTACGAACTCGAATCCTTCGGTTACCTCCGAGACGGCTTCGAACAGTAATGCACCTGTAGTTCGTGAGGAATCTGGTGACAGTGGGAAAATTGATGTGAATACAGCGCCTGTCTCCAAGCTTACAGAGCTTCCCGGAATCGGAGAGAAGAAAGCTCAGGCTATTTTGGACTATCGGAATGCACACGGTCCTTTTGCAAAAGTCAGTGATCTGACGAAGGTCAAAGGAATCGGCATGAAGATGCTTGAGAAGATGGCACCGTATGTGCAGATCCGGTAATATTAGAATAAAAATTGTGTTGAGCGGGAGGAAAGCAGCATGAGTACAGTAGAGGTACGCAAGGACTGGGACACGTATTTTATGGACATCGCATATATGGTCTCGACCCGTTCCCGCTGTTCGCGTCGTCACGTGGGTTCCGTTCTTGTTCAGGGAAAGAAACTGCTGGGAACAGCCTATAATGGTGCACCCACTGGCGTCCCGGATTGTTCTGAAGCAGGTTGCATGATATCGGAAGAATATGAGTTGGTCGTGACTGATGGTCAGGAAGAAATGGTCAAAAAGCAACGCTGTATTCGCACAATCCATGCGGAGCAAAATTTACTTTTATTCACAGATCGAATTGACCGGGAAGGCTCATCCGTGTATGTGACCGATGAACCGTGCTGGACATGTGCCAATATGCTGGCGAATAGTGGGATTACAGAAATCGTCTTTCATCGTTCTTATCCTAAAGATACCGGCAAGGTTACTAACATGATGCAACAGAAGGGCATAACGTTCCGCAGACTGGAGAATTATCAGCCACCGCGGGAAACGATGATGACTGTGAGCAATTAATGTAAATATGATCGAATACGTGAGGGAGAACCTCCGGCAAGCCTGAATTGGCTTTCCGGGGGTTTTTCTGCGTTCAACGGGTGAAATGAAGGAGGGGTAGAAATGAAAGGCAGACCGTTACTAAGTTTTACGATTTGTTGGTTGTGCGGGAGCGGGATAGCATGTGCGTTAACAGGCTGGACGTTAATCTGGGGAATGATTGGAGCGCTGGCATGTCTGCCGCTTCTACTTCGTTTCATAGATGTACGTGGGTGGTCTATTTTATTTTTACTCGCTGCCTTTATTGGAGGTGTTGCACATTGGGAATGGAATGATGCACGCAATCATAGCAGTCTGTCCGAGACTACTCATATCTCTACTAGAGAGTTGGACGGCTTGGCAGCCAAAATTCAGGGTGAGCTTGTGTCAGATGTACGTATTGATGGAGATCGGGCAGACTTTAAGATACAGATGTCTACAATATTGCCCATATCGGATTCATCAGCAGATACAGATCTGGCAACATCATCTGCATTCAAAATAGATGAACAATTAATGGTACAAGTCAGACTGGTGGAGGAAGAAGAACAACAGGTAGCAGCAGACTGGAAGAGGGGCGATTCCATCACGCTTAATGGTTCTTTTAGCCTTCCTGGGGAAGCCAGGAACTTCGGTGGGTTTGATTATCGCAGTTATTTACGAACCCTACATATCCACTGGTTGTTCAAAGTGAAGGGAGCCAGTTCAGTAACAGCAGCTCCCCCCGAAGGGCTTGGACAATTTAACGTACTACGATGGACGGATTGGACGAGGCATACGTTGGGTTCGGCGGTCGAGCATTTATTTCCTGAGCCTCATGCGGGATATATGAAGGGTCTGATTATCGGGATGGCTAATGATATCGATCCAGGCACCTATGGTCAGTTTTCACAACTAGGTTTAACGCATATTCTGGCAATCTCCGGAACCCATGTCGCTGTATATGTTGCTTCGCTGCTCCTTATTCTATCTTGGCTAAGGCTTACCAGAGAAACGGCACTCACGATTGTTCTGATCCTGGTGCCAGCTTATGTACTGTTATCCGGTGGTTCACCTTCAGTGATTCGGGCAGGAATTATGTCCATGATTGGGTTGTATATGGCACGTCGTGGCCTCGCCAGAGACGGCCTTCAGATGATCAGTGCAGCAGCATTATTGATGATGTGGTGGGATCCGTACTTTTTGCTAAGCGTCAGCTTCCAGTTATCCTTTCTCGTGACCGCAGGTTTGATGATCTATATGCCATTGATTAACCGGCTGTTCAGAAGCTGGCCTAAATCTCTGGCTGCAACGGCCTCGGTTACGGTGACCGCTCAGCTGATTTCTTTTCCAGTAACCATTCTGTACTTCAACCAGTTTTCCTTACTCTCATTTGTAGCTAACTTTCTGCTGGTTTCTTTGATCAGTGCCATTGTATTACCTCTTGGGACGGTCGCCATGCTATTGTCATTCATATGGATTCCCTTGGCGAGACCTCTCGCATGGATTGCGATTCAACTGAACCAACTGACATTTGTAAGTGTAGAGTGGATGAACAGCCTGCCAGGTTTTGTGTTGATCTGGGCAACACCTTCCTTGTTGTGGATTTCCGCATATTATGCCGTGCTGTATGCCTTACTTTACCTGTTGCATCGTGGCAATGGTGAGCAACGAGAAACAACGTTTATTGAGGAGGATACGGCTCCTCTTGTGAGGCGACAACCTTCTGTTGCAATCAGAAATATGGGCATTCGCTCTTCAATATCTAGGGTGGCACAGGATCAAGGTAAGAAGCGTGTAGATGGAAAAGAAATTTCATTAACGACATTAGGAGCCAGTATTGTCTGGCCGGAATATACAAGTGCATTTACTGCACGTGGTGCAGGATATTATGCACATGAACGAATGAGTAAAGTTCAGCGATGGATGTGCGGGCTGCTTGCGCTCAGCTTTGTTGCTGGATTGTGGTGGGCATATCAGACTCCCCAGCCTGCTGGAACTGGTATCGTGCAGTTTTTGGATATTGGACAAGGGGATAGCACGTTGATTACAACGCCGGAAGGCAAACATATTTTGGTGGATGGCGGAGGCACGGTGAGCTTTGGAAACACCGAACAATCCTGGAAAACAAGGCGTGATCCGTATGAAGTGGGAGCGAAGGTCGTGGTTCCTCTATTGAAAAAGAGAGGCATCCATCAATTGGACGCTGTCATTGTAACGCATGCCGATCAGGATCATGCCGGAGGACTACAGGCTGTGCTGGAACAGATTCCGGTTAAACGTTTCATGTTTAATGGCACAACCAGTGGTAAAGAAAAATTTGATAAATTACTGGACACAGCCATGGAACGGAAAATTCCTCTATACGCCATTCAGCAGGGAATGTCCTATAAGGCTGATAAGGAGACGAGTCTACATTTTATAGCTCCAGATCTGGCGCATATGGAAGTAGAAGCTTCAGGCAGTTTGCCTGTGTCTGAACACCAGAATCATGATTCAGTTGTCTTTTTGCTAGACATGGCTGGCACTTCCATGTTGTTTACTGGCGATATGGATGCTGCGGCCGAGCAGGACCTGCTCTATATGATTCAGGATGGCTCATTGGCGGCCCAGTTTGAACAGAAAGGTGTAGATATTGGAGTTACAGAGGGAGTTGTGCAAAGGGTACTTACAGGCCTGTTGTGGGACAATTCAAATGATTCTTCAGCATCATCTATCTCCATTGACGTGTTAAAGGTCGCTCATCATGGTAGTAAAACGTCGTCCACCGAAGCTTGGCTCCAATACTGGAATGCCAAAACCGCCGTGATATCTGCCGGTGTTAATAACACATATGGGCATCCCAATCCGGGAGTGATGGAACGTTTGGAAGCTACCGGGTCAGAGATCTATCGGACGGATCAGATGGGTGAGGTTCAGATGAGAGTGAAAGATGGAAAGATTGATATTCGGTACAAGTTGGTTGGAGTTGAGTGACGGCAGGCAATCTATTTATCGGTGTGAAGATGAGTGAAGAAAACTCCGATTTAATACCAACTGGAAGGTTAAAAAGACAAGAGAACATACAACAATGTGGATAGTTTGAGCAGAAAAAGTATTGAAGTTACGTGTAAATATCGAGTAGATGATCCCACCTATGAAGCCTAATAGACCATATGCGGCAATAGCAACGAGCAATCTCATATACGTATTATCTTTTTTTCTGTATAAAAGTAATCCATCCACCAATATAGAAAGGGGCGTAAGTAAGAAAAGTAAAATAGCAAGGTTAATCAATAATCCAACCGCAAATTTATACCCGAATGAATAATAGTAAGTATTTTCTAATCTTTCATCTATAGGGACATAGTGATATATCCCCATTGCAAGTGAAATGAACACTGCAGTTAATACAGCTGCAAGTATTTTTCCACGTGGCCTAATGATTCTATGGTTTTTTGTCATTATGAGCATTAACCTCCATCTTGAATAATTATATTTAACAACAGATAGGCTAAGGTAACTACTATATTTTAGCATACACAGACTGAGAAATAATTAGTGAGGGACATTGATCGGGTAAGTACTTGTTTGACCGATAACAGAAAAAAAGTCGTTCCGCTGCGAACGACTTCTTCTTGAATTGCATGATAATAACATATTCCAATCGTTATGCGCTGTCAGGATACTTCGGCTGTCTCTTAGGGAAGGTGACTAGGAAGGAATTACTCTCTTGCTTTTGAGATACTAATCGGCAAGCTAATTATAGTTGCGCTGAATAAATTGAGTATGTGATCAATTTGATCCCAACTTTTATGACCTATTATCATATTAAATGCAATGAATAAAGCACTACTGAGTAGAAAGAATCCCAGGAAGTATTTGAAAAATATTTTTAGATTCATTTAGTCTCCCGCATATCCATTTATAGTTTTGTTAAGGTTGCACGTTCTATTTCGTTTGTAATATGTTTTCTATTTTAGATTATTAAATGCAATCATTTGTTTTTGGTTTATTATATATATGTAAAAATATGTTTTTAGTTACGGATTTGATTAATGTTATGTGATTTTTGTTGCAGGATTATGGTTATTTTTACTGAGTGTTAGTTAGGCCCACCTTGAAGAAGGGCTAGAAATACCTAGTGATCGTAGCACTATACATAATAATGAGGGGATCAAGAAAATGGAACTTGTAGAAATGGCACAAAGTAAAAGTAACAGTAATGCAACTCAGAAGTTTAGAGTGAAATGGATTAGAAAGGCGATAGCTCTATGCATTGGACTTTTAGTTATCGGTTTGATCGCAGGACAGTCCTCCGCTTAGGCATCATCTGGATCGGGTAGCTCCATCATTTCAGTTCTTGACCGGAATGATTATTTACTCGATGATGGTACACTTTGGTCTAAAGGGACCGTAAGTGGAGTATGGACACAAAATCGAAAACTGATCGGTATTTCAAAATCAGACGACCATTCCATCTATGGTTGGACTGCCGATGGCCAAGTCATTCGGTGGGATAAGAACAATGCACATATACCAGTAACGAAACAATTCAATGGTGTGATTAAGGTATATGGCCATGGATGGATTCAGCTTCAGGATGGGAACCTTTATAATTTTGATGATCAGGCTAAGGTTTTGGAATCGATTATCGATGCGGATTCTTATTGGAGTAGTACTGGAAGCGATTCTTCTTATAGCGCATTATCTTCATCAGGAGATATATATTATGACAAATACAACAAAATACGTAGAGCAGGAAATGTACCTGATGGTATAGCGATTGCAACGAATGGTGTTTACGCAGCAGTGCTGAAAAATGATGGCTCGGTAGTGATTGTAAGTATGCTGTATGAGGATGACTACATCACGGTTGCGAATAATGTGCAATCTTTGATTTGGTGGGGTGGGACGCATAAGCTGCTCACGGTGAAACAGGATGGAACCGTCTGGAGCTACGATCGAACTGCCAAATATAAGGGCGAGCAACTGCCGGGTTTAAGTAACGTATCGCGGATGGTGTATGCGCCTAATCTGGATGAGCTATATGCACAGTTACAAGATGGATCATGGGCTACATATGATAATGGAAAGTTAACTCCTCTATCAGCTCCCGCCTTAAATCAAGTGACACTTACGGCATCTTCCAAGGAAGCTAATATTGGGGATACGATTACCCTTACCGTTCAGGAGAATTATAGTAATGGTTTCAAGAACAAACGTGCGCCATTGCCTGAAGAACTTATAGTGGAGCAACCGCAAGTTGCACAGATTCAGGCAGGAGGCAAACTGAAGGTTACGGGCATGGGAACAACCAAAGTGGCACTGAAGATAGGAGATTTGGCTTCAAGTCTTCAACTGAACGTGGATTCACAGCAAAAGTTAACAGGCGCCACTTTGTTGGATGGAAATGTATACTTGCCAGTACAGTCTGTGTTCAAAACTTTGGGAGCCAAAATTGATGTCAAAGGCTCATCTTTTGAAATTCAATTTGGAGATGACAGTATTACTTTGAAAAAAGGGAGTGCTGTTGCGCGATTAAACAACAAAGAGTTGAAGTTGAAAGGGAAAGTACAAACCATTGGAGGACAAACTGTATTTCCTGCGGACTTGTTAAGACAGGCTGCGGGTATTCAGGTTCGATGGGATGCTGAGCTAAAGCAGGCCAAGGTACTGGTTGGAAATTCTTCTATTCTGGTGGAATCGAAGGATACACTTGCACTGATCAAGAAAAAAGAGCTGGGGAATCTTGCTCGCTTCATTGGCAAGTCCTACTGGATCAACAGTGATACGAGTTTAGGGCAACGTTTCAGTAAAGTGACCATATTAGATATCAAAATTGAGAAGATTAAATACGGTGATCGAAGTTACTCTATTATCTTCCGTAATGCAAAAGGAAAAACCGTTTCTGCTTACGCAGGAGGTGCACCTTCCAGTGTGACGGAGATGCTTGCCGATTCCAACCAATTCTTCTCTTCTGATCCGTATAAGAAATACAATTGGTCCAAGTCCACTTGGAATAAAATCATTGCTGGAGAAGTAGCTTTAGGAATGAACATAACTCAGGTGCACCTTGCATGGGGAGATCCATCGAGCATTACGTATGAAACGAGTTCAAAAGGCAAAATCGAGGTTTGGGTGTATGCCAGCTCCGCAGGCATAAGAGCTTTAGGGTTTCTCAATGGCAAACTGATGGCGATTTACTGATGAATATACTAATTAATCACTTCAACTGATTGCAAATTACAGCACAGCACAAAAAAAGCCCGCTTTCCGTTACACTCCACGAGGGAGAATATCGGAAAACGGGCCATTTTTTCAAACTGTGGAAGAAATATAAGTACTACTCCACGCCGTCCTTAAAGTGTTTGTTCCAGTGTTTGTCGCCTTTGTGCAACAGATCTTCTACCGTTTTCTCGAGAGTCATCAACAACTGTGCTCTAACATCAAGTACGGTTTCTCTGTACAAGCGTTCTTCCGATCCAACGATTTTATCGCCGTATAATGCCTGTGCAGCTACGTACTTCCGATGTTCCTCGACCAGAGTATCAATGGACTCCAATGCATGTTCCACAAAATGGGAAATACTTTGGTATTCTTTGGGCATTTGTTCTTTTAAAGCTTGAATTTTCGCAAGAGCTGGCATGCTCATCACCTCGTGTTTATGAATGTAAATTTACAATACACTATTTTCATGAAAATTGCATTAAAAATAGCTTAAATTTGGACAAATTTCGACTTTTTTTATTTTAAGGACCAAAAAAGTGGTTAGCTATAATGTATGCCATTGCATTTGAATTGAGTCGTGTAAGTAATGGAATCCTTTTAGACTCGTTTGGTGACTCGTTATGCGATTTCTGTTATTCTAAGAGAAGATTTCAGCGGCCCTAATACATACGCCGTTATTTTGTTATGGCAAATTAAAAAAATACTTAACTTTGCAACAATTTTATTGATGATCACGTCTGTAAGGTTGCAGGGAGAGGGGGATCCTTTGTGGTAGAGCCGGAACTCATCAGAGCCGCTCAATCGGGCGATCGCGACGCTCTAATTACCCTATTGCGGGAGATTGAACAACACGTCTATCGGACCGCATATTACATTCTAAATAATGAACAGGACGCTTTGGATGCTGCTCAGGAAGCGTTGATCCGAATTTACACCAAAATCAATTCATACGAAGAAAAGGCCCAATTCAAAACATGGGTACAACGCATCGTCACGAACATCTGTATTGATAAATTCAGAAGAACCAAGCCGTCCGTCTCCATTGACGAACATGATATGGTTTTTCAGGATAATCAGGATGTGGAGTACGAGGTCATGTCTACATACGTGGCCCAAGACATTCAGGATGCGATCAACAAGCTTCCCGAGCATCATCGTACCGTTATTGTTCTAAGATATTTGCAGGACTTATCCTACAATGAAATTGCGGATTGTCTCGATCTTCCGTTGAATACGGTGAAATCTTATTTATTTAGAGCCAGACAGCAATTACAGAATCTACTACAGGAATATCAGAAAGGTGGTGTGACAGGATGAAATGCGAAGAGGTGGTGGAATGGATGCACCGCTATCTGGATCATGATCTGGGCGAAGCGGAAACCGCGCAGATGCTACAGCATGTGGCCAAGTGTCCGGAGTGCGCCGAGAATTTTAGTTTACTCAGAGCTCTTTCCAGAGAACTGGAAGAATTACCGCAAGTAAGCCCGAAGTTTAGTCTGGTTGATGCGATTATGCCACAGCTTGATGCTATAGACGAAGCGCGTAGGGAGCAAAGTAGCACCATACAGGAAATGAATCCTGTCCCCGCTGCATTTGAGAATTTACAACGTTCAAGTGAGCGGAAAACGAAGCAAAAACAAAAATGGCTTAACTCGATGGCAGGACGAATGTCCATGGGGGCAGCGGCTGCTGCAGTTGTATTGGGATTTGCCATCTGGGGATATGAGCCTGAACAGATTGAGAATGCCGATTCCATGATGCTGAGCTCTGGAGCTACTCAAGAGAGCGGCAATGTGGATCAGAATGCCTTGAGTAAGAATATTGAGAATTATGATCCTTCAACTTCATCCCAACCAAGCAGCAACGATGTATTTGTGAGTGAATCTAATGCTTCCTCAACGGAAGGGGATAACCCGGGATCAGAAACCATGCCTGAAGAGGATGGTGGAGATCAGGTGCAGGAGCCTGAAGTTCAGACAGATCCGACACCTCAACAACCGGCTACTGAATCAACGCCTGCTCCGAATAAAGGAACTCAGGATCATTCGTCCAGTTCTCCTTCGACCGATAGTCAGAAGAGTGAGGTTCAGAACCAAGACGCTGAGCAGAGAAATCAAGAATCAGGAACTGCTCCTACATCTTCTGCAGATGGAGAAGAGGATGGAGCAAATGAACCGGGCAACGCAGATGAGAAATCCTTCACTTCTCAGACCATCACACCGAATACAAATGAAGATGCACCGGTAGAAGGCGATGCTGTTCCTGATTCAGGTACAGGTGCGGACACCTCTGGAGGAAACAAAGGATTTGCAGGACCAGATCAAGGAATGGCTACAACGGCAGCGCCAAAAGAATGGAAATCACCTGACGGCTCCTATGTAGTTATGCTTCTTGGTGATCAAATCAGCATATACTCCAAACCTGCCAATGAACCGGATGTTCTGAATCTGGTTGAGCAGCGCAATATAGAGGGAACGCTGAAGTCAGCAAGTTGGTCGAAAGATGGTACCCTATTTAACTACGAAACGGACAAGGACGGAACAACGGCGAAGAACTCGTTTAACGTACCTTCTGTTTCAGGTGGAGCTTCTGCGAAATAAGTGGAATTGGGGATTCAACGCCTCTAAACGAAAGAACATTTTCAGTATGACAAGCATATATTGGAAGTAACAAAACGTCCTATCTCAGTTCAAACAACTGACGTCGTATGACCGCGCACCAGCTTTTTCTAGAACTGCTGGTGTCTGCGTTTATATAGATGTAGGACAGGGGACCTTCATCCACAACTGGATGTAAGGTCCCTTTGTTGTCTTGCGCTTTTTCTGGTAGGATAAGAGGGATAAGGAGGCACCGTGAATGGATGTAAAAAGTGCAACAAAGGCAATACGTAGTGGAGAACCGGCTCCGATCTATGTGCTGTATGGAACGGAAAAGTATCAGATACAGCAATTTACGGATATGTTAAAAGAACAGGTGATTGAAGAAGAACATCGTGATTTTGCGATTATTCCATATGATTTGTCTGAAACGGCTGTGGAGGTCGTTATTGAAGAAGCAGAGACCGTACCATTTCTGGTACCCCGCAAATTGATTATTGTAAGGGATGCAAGTCTATTTACCGCAGGTAAAGAATCCAAGATTGAACACCAGGTTGATCGTCTGCTTACATATATGGAAAATCCGGCAGATTACAGTACAATTGTTTTCCTGGCCCAAGGGGATAAGCTGGATGAGCGGAAGAAACTGGTGAAGGCTGTCAAGAAACAGGCGGTAGTTCTTGCTTTTGCTCCACTGAGTGGAGATGAACTGTTGAATTGGATTGTGAAACTGGCGAAGCAGCGGGATGTCTCTTTTGAGACAGGAGCGGCGGACACATTGATCAGTTACGCGGGAACAGGTCTGCAGACGTTATCTGCTGAAGTAGACAAGTTATGTTTGTTTGCGGGTAATGGGGGAACAATCAAGCGTGCTGATATCGAGTCGCTGGTTGCCCGCAGTACAGAGCAGAATGTATTTTCACTGGTGGAAGAACTCGCCAATTTGCGACTGGAAAAAGCGTTGGCTCTTTTCTATGAGTTGCTGAAGCAGCGCGAAGAACCAATTAAAATTGCGGCTTTAATTGCACGTCAGTTTCGGATCATGATCCAGGTGAAAGAGTTGGGCCAACAAAGTTACTCCCAGCAGCAGATCGCCAGTCAGCTTGGTCTGCATCCATATGCCGTTAAGATTGCGGGGGAACAAGCCCGTAAATTTCAGGCGGAACGTCTGAGAACGATATTGAGTCACCTCAGTGAACTGGATTACCAGATGAAAACAGGAGCGGTGGATAAAGTGCTTGGTCTGGAGCTGTTCTTATTAAGACTTGGTGCGTGAATGAACACGTAAACCTGATAGAATAATAGTATGATAAAAAACAAAGCGACCTTTGCTCCATGATGGTTAGATCATCGGAATAAAGGTCGCTTTTGTCTGTGTCTTATACTTATCGAATCAGATACTAAAAAATCCTGAAAGCCTATGCTGTTCAGGATTTTTCCATTGGATCGTATAAGTAACGCTTCTTACGCTTGTGCGGAAAGAGCGTTCAGTTTTTTCGCCAAGCGAGACTTTTTGCGTGCTGCAGCATTTTTATGAACCAGACCTTTAGTTACAGCCTTGTCCAGCTTTTTGGAAGCAGCTTGAATCGCAGATTTTGCAGTATCAACTTCGTTACTTACCAGAGCAGCATCAGCAGCTTTAACAGCTGTACGGAGTGCAGACTTCTGGGAAGCGTTGAGTGCGCGGCGCTTGTCGCTCGTTTTTACGCGTTTAACAGCGGATTTGATGTTTGGCATTACATTCACCTCCTGTAAGGCATTTGCATGAATACAAACGTTTCACAACTTAAAATATTCTATCACGCTAGCATGTAAAATGCAACAGATATTCCTTCGATGTTCGACATGCTGCATAAAGAAACTCTTTTTCCCACACAATATGCTCAAATGCGGTAAGGGAGGCAGGGACAGAATGACACTGGATTTGCAAAACTATACAGTTCGTACCGATTTGGCAATCGACTCCAAGGAAATGGCACAAGGTGGACAGAAACAGACCATTCCCGGACTACGGGAAGATGTGGAGAAAAAAGAGGGTATTACAATCACACGTATTGATGTACTTAATGATGAAGCGGCCAAAGCCATTGGTCGAGTGAAGGGCCACTATGTCACTTTGGAGGTGCCGTCACTACGGAATGGTGATACGGAGTTACAGGAGCGTGTTGCCGCCGAGTTCACACGTGAGATGGAAAATTTTATGATTAAGGCTGGGATCAACAAAACATCCAAGGTCTTGATTGTTGGCTTGGGTAACTTAAATGTCACCCCGGATTCACTCGGTCCACTTGTTGTGGAAAATCTGATGGTGACCCGTCAGTATTTCGAATTGGTGCCAGATCAGGTTGCGCCAGGGTATCGGGAAGTCAGTGCGATTGCTCCAGGGGTTTTAGGTACAACGGGCATTGAATCCAGTGACATCGTACAGGGGATTGTAGACCGGACCAAGCCGGATGCCATTATTGCGATTGATGCGCTGGCCTCCCGGTCCTTGGAACGTGTAAATACAACGATTCAGGTCGCGGATATTGGTATCCATCCTGGTTCCGGCATTGGGAACAAACGGCGTGGTTTGACCCGTGAAATATTGGGGGTTCCCTGCATTGCCATCGGAGTACCAACCGTATGTTATGCGTCTACCATTGTGAACAATGTCATTGAGATGATGCGCTCACACTTCCGCCAGGAAACGGATCAGACGAAACAGATCATGGGCATGCTGGACGACATCGGTGAGCAAGATCGCTTGAGTCTGGTGAAAGAGGTACTGGAGCCACTGGGTCATGACCTCATTGTTACTCCCAAAGAAATTGATGAGTTTATTGAGGGAATTGCCAATGTTATCGCTACAGGACTTAACGCCGCACTCCATGATGCAGTGAATCCGGATAACGTAGCCGCCTATACACACTAAAACTTAAACTGCTGAGAAGAAGGTCCGAATCTATCGGACTTTCTTTTTTTGTTCATGGAATCTTTCATTTTCCTGTTCTATCAAATTGGGCCGGCTCATAGAGTTGAAGTATAAGAGTTGTCCAGCAGGGAAGGAGACAGCAGAATGAACAAGATATTGGCCTGGAATATTGGGAAGTGGAAAAAAAGATGTCTGCACGTGCTGGCCATGGGCCGTACGTTGTTGTTGCTTATGATCATATCTGCCTTGTTTTTTGTCGTACTTGGTCTGGGAGGCATGGCAGAGAAGCGCTTGAATAATTCACCCGTTTCTTCCATGAAAGGATTTGCGAGCGCTGTATCAAGTCGCTTTTTCGTCGATATGCTGGGTATGGAGATGCCTCATCTCACCCAGAAAGAACAGACCTCTGCCATATCCGGTGAGAATCTCACCTCTTTTATTTTCCAATTGCTGACGAATGTTAACCCTCAAGATCCCAAGAGCCTGATTGCGAGAGAAATGCCGGGCATGGGTTCCAACCAACCTGTACTGCTCCGACCTGGCTCAGGTAATGAAAAAGCCGAAGCTCCCGAAGATTATCAGCCCGGTCCTGGTCTTACGGATACGACGTCAGCGGGTGGAGGAAAACCCGGTAGTGAGCTGCATGTTCCACCAGGTCAGGACAACACGGATCCACCTGATTCGAGCGAGCCTGGAGATGGAGAAGTTAAAGGAGACCCCCCAGCGAAGGATGGCGAGAAAGACAATAGCGGCTCACCGACAACAGGCAAAAAATCAGTTCTCATCTATCATTCTCATCCAAGGGAAGGCTACAATCCGCTACTAGGTACGAAGAGTGACAATCCATCATCAGGCAAATCAACAGGCAATGTATTTCAAGTGGGAACCTACCTCTCAGACAGTTTGGAGAAGCTGGGAATCGGCGTAGAGCACGCCAAAGATGATTATCCTACCAAAGTAAAGGACTATAACTGGAACTATTCCTATAAATACTCCCGTCAAACGGTAAAAGCGGCACTCGCTCAAAATGACGACCTGACGTATCTCATAGACATTCATCGTGATTCACAGCGTCATGGCAAAACAACGACTACTATTAATGACTTGGGCTACGCCAAAGTGTATTTCATCATTGGACATGAAAATCCGAATTGGCAGCAGAATGAAGCTTTTGCAGCGAAAATTCATAAGAAACTGGAAGCTAAGTATCCTGGGGTATCCCGTGGTGTCTGGGGCAAGGACGGCGGAGGAGCCAACAACGGAGAGTATAACCAAACCCTTTCACCCAACAGCATTTTGATTGAGATTGGTGGGATTGATAATACTGGGGCTGAACTACAACGGACATCCAAAATTCTCGCTGATATGATTGCGCAAGTGTACTGGGAAGATCAGAAGGTAGACAAAGCCAGTGTAAAAACCTCGTCACAGGGTGGATAGGGACTATATATGTATGAAGATGAAAATAGTAGAGAGTGACAGGAGGCAAAGAATATGTCCAGATTCGGTAAAAGACTGTTATCCATCGCTGTATTAATGTTGCTGGGTGTTCTGTTTGGAATGCAGCTGGCCGGCAGCAACTTTCATATGGGTAATCCATCAGGCGGCACGTCAACCGCTGTGACAACAGAGCCAACTTCATCAGTTACCGAATCTGTTCCTACTGCTCCTGTCCAAAAGGAAGTCAAAGAAACATTTGTACCTGTTCAGTCACCAAGCCAAGTGCTTGGGGCAGATCAGAGTAAAGCTCCGGTTGATGTGTTGGCAGACAAAACAGCTGGACTATTGCAAAATCTCTCTCATAGTGGAATCAAGTGGGTGGTCTCTCTTTTTAGCGGAGTTGCTGAATAAAATACCATGATTTAAAGGTACAATATAACCTCTGGGAGTTTGATAATCACACTTTATTATAAAGTTAAGACATCACGGGATTGATGCACTCTGCATCAACTGTTATAATGAAGTGATTGACACTAGGCTGTTTCTGGGGGTAAGGAATGACTGATATTCGGGCAAGACAACGTAAAATTCGTAACTTTTCTATTATTGCACATATAGATCACGGCAAATCAACACTTGCGGACCGGATCTTGGAGTACACAGGTGCGCTGACAACACGAGAAATGCAAGAACAAGTACTGGATCAGATGGATCTCGAACGTGAACGTGGAATTACGATCAAGCTACAAGCAGTAGCCTTGACTTACAAAGCGGATGACGGTGAAGAGTATCTATTGAATCTGATCGATACACCTGGACACGTAGACTTCACGTATGAAGTATCACGGAGCCTTGCAGCATGTGAAGGCGCTCTACTCGTTGTGGATGCGGCTCAGGGAATTGAAGCCCAGACACTCGCCAACGTGTATCTGGCATTGGACAATAATCTTGAAATTTTACCGGTTATCAACAAAATTGACCTTCCAAGCGCTGATCCTGATCGGGTGAAGCAGGAAGTAGAAGATGTTATTGGTTTGGATACGAGCAACGCTGTTCTAGCTTCGGCCAAGGCAGGTATTGGAATCAAAGAGATTCTGGAGCAAGTGGTGCAAAGTGTACCAGCACCGACTGGCGACCCGGATCAACCGCTGAAAGCGCTGATTTTCGACTCGCATTATGACCCGTACAAAGGTGTAATCGTATATGTACGTGTTGTTGACGGTAAAATCAAATCCGGTTCCAAAATCAAAATGATGGCAACAGGTAAAACATTTGAAGTCATTGAAGTTGGAGCGTTCAAACCTCGCATGTCCATCGTGGACGAACTGAACGTGGGTGATGTTGGATTTATCGTTGCTGGTATTCGGCATGTAGGCGATACACAAGTCGGAGATACGGTGACTGACGCCAAAAATCCAACACCTGAACCTTTGCCGGGTTATCGCAAAATTAATCCAATGGTATACTGCGGTCTCTATCCGATCGAAACATCGGACTATGTTGATTTGCGTGAAGCGTTGGAGAAATTGCAATTAAACGATGCTTCGCTCAGCTTTGAGCCGGAAACATCCAGTGCACTCGGTTTTGGATTCCGTTGCGGATTCCTTGGACTGCTTCATATGGACGTTATCCAGGAGCGTATTGAGCGTGAATTCAACATTCCGTTGATCACGACTGCACCAAGTGT
Organism: Paenibacillus sp. FSL H8-0079; assembly: GCF_037991315.1. Taxonomy (NCBI): domain Bacteria; kingdom Bacillati; phylum Bacillota; class Bacilli; order Caryophanales; family Paenibacillaceae; genus Paenibacillus; species Paenibacillus sp. FSL H8-0079. The sequence goes on along the minus strand of NZ_CP150300.1, from coordinate 4,656,211 downwards.
AATCTATCACGTTACCTTGACGAACGGTGATGTGATGAAAATTGACAACCCATCCAACTATCCTGAAGTAGGACGGATTGATTATGTCGAGGAACCATACGTTAAGGCAAACATTATCGTACCGAATGATTATGTAGGTACCATTATGGAGCTGTGTCAGAATAAACGCGGCGAATATGTGAATATGGAATATTTGGACACAACCCGGGTTACCATTACTTATCAGATCCCGTTGTCTGAGATTGTATATGACTTCTTCGACCAGTTGAAATCCAGTACCAAAGGATATGCATCCCTGGACTATGAGCTGTCTGGTTATCGTCAGTCCAATCTGGCAAAAATGGACATCGTGCTCAATGGCGAACAAGTCGATGCCTTGTCCTTTATCGTTCACCGTGACCGTGCGTATAACCGCGGACGCATTATCTGTGAGAAGTTGCGAGAGCTGATTCCACGGCAAATGTTCGAGGTGCCGATTCAGGCATCTGTGGGTACCAAGGTTGTTGCTCGTGAAACGGTAAAAGCAATGCGTAAAAACGTACTTGCCAAGTGTTATGGTGGTGACATCTCGCGGAAACGGAAACTGCTTGAGAAGCAGAAAGAAGGTAAGAAGCGGATGAAGCAGGTTGGTAACGTCGAGGTGCCACAAGAGGCATTCATGGCGGTACTGAAAATTGATGACTAGGACGTTTGCTTGCAAACGTCACGTGAATCCTTTTGGTACATCAATAATTTGTGTATGAAAGGATAAACGAAAGTTTGTCTCGGGTACATCACAGAATGTGTGTATCGAAATTGAATTGTAGGACGTTTGCTTGCAAACATGGTTACAACACAGAATATTAAATAACTAAGCTGAAAGGGAAGCCGGATGGCTTTCCTTTTTTCAAATAGAGGGGGACTTGCCATGACATTGGCAGCACACAGCCGGAAGACAGGTGCGCCCCAAGCGGTGTATCTTCACATTCCCTTTTGCACGAATAAATGTTTTTATTGCGACTTTAACTCCTACGTTCTGAAAGATCAGCCCGTGATGCAATATCTCGAAGCGCTGGAACGGGAGATGGAACATACAGTTAAGGCCAATCCACCGGGTGAGATCAAGACCATATTTGTAGGTGGCGGTACGCCAACAGCTCTGAAACCAGATGAGATGGCAGTGTTTCTTCGTTCCGTGAAGACGTATTTCCCAAATTGGGCGGACGACATTGAATTTTCGATGGAAGCCAACCCGGGAACAACGGATGCGGAGAAGCTCGCTGCCATGAAAGAAGGCGGCGTCAATCGCGTCAGTTTTGGCGTGCAGGCTTTCCAGAATGATCTGCTGACAGGCATTGGTCGTATTCATAATACGGATGATGTATATCGTAGTCTGGAGAATGCTCGCAAAGCAGGCTTGAATAACCTGTCCATTGACCTGATGTTCGGGTTGCCGAATCAGACCGTTGAAATGTTGAATGAGAGCATCGACAAAGCGCTGGAACTGGATCTGCCGCATTACTCCATCTACAGCCTGAAAGTAGAAGAGAATACGCTTTTCCATACACTGTATCAGAAGAACCAGTTACCTCTTCCTCATGAAGATGACGAGCTCGAGATGTATCTTCTATTAATGAGACGTATGAAAGAAGCGGGCTATGGACAATACGAGATCAGTAACTTTGCCAAGCCAGGCTTCGAGAGTCGTCACAATATTACCTACTGGCGTAATGAGGACTACTATGGTCTGGGTGCAGGTGCACATGGATATGTAGGCCGCGAACGGCATATGAATATTAAAGGTATAAATCCTTATGTTGAAGCTTCGCGAGCAGGACTGCCTCGTCTGGATCATTTCGAGATCGCTCGGCCGGAGGCCATGGAAGATTATCTGATGGTTGGACTGAGAATGTTGGAGGGAGCTTCGGCCTCACGGTTTAGCGAACAGTTCGGAGAGTCCATGGAAGAAGTGTTTGCGAAGCCTTTGGGCAAAATGCTTAACGCAGGATTGCTTGAGCGCACGGCAGACGGCTTCCGACTGAGCGAGCAGGGTATCCTGTTCGGAAATGACGTTTTTGCGGAGTTTATCGGGTCCATATCGCTGAATTCGTAGCTTGAAATTCTATACGCTATGTTGTATATTTATTCATATTGATTTTACAGAGCGTGTTATTTTAACAACTACGAAGTCAGCTTTCCTCTGGAAAGCTTGGTAATAGGAGGAGAGCAGGATGTCGGTAATATGCAGAAAAGCCGTGCCGGAAGATGTTGAACCACTGTATGAAATGATTAAGGGCTATGCAGAGCGTGGGATCATGCTTCCGCGATCACGGGAAATACTGCACCGACAGCTGGAGCACTTTGTTGTAGCCGAAGTCGATGGTGAAGTGGTGGGTTGCGGGTCGCTTTGTCGTTTGGGGAATGATTTGGTGGAAGTCAGATCACTCGGTATCTCGGAAGGGCATAAAGGGCTCGGTATTGGCTCCCGATTGCTGGACAGACTGGTAGAAGAAGCCGAGAAACAACAAATTCCTAAGGTTATGGCGTTGACCTATGAAGTATCCTTTTTCCTCAAAAACGGCTTTGCCGTGGTGGAGAAAGAGATTTTCCCCGAGAAAGTATGGACCGACTGTGTTCATTGCAGCAAGCAGGATTGTTGTGATGAGATCGCGGTATTAAAAGAGCTTAACGTTTCGGCCTAACAACTGAATGGACTGCATGGATCGAGCCGAGTCAACCTCTGCCCTACATGCAGTCCTTTTTACTTCAAAGGATGTTCAATAAAGTTGTTAGTACTCGCCGACATTGGTCTATACTATAAATAGATGAGCCCACTCATCAAACTCACTTGACAATGTTCACGTCAGTTTGGTATTTTTGTATTACCGCTTAGCACTCATCTAACCGGAGTGCTAACGACATGGGACAGTACAGTCAGAAGGAGGGAATACTCACCATGTTAACAGAGCGTCAACGAATGATTCTGAACGCTATAGTGGATGACTATATCCGTTCAGCTGAGCCCGTAGGGTCCCGGAGCATTTCCAAAAGGGGAGATGTTGGATACAGTCCGGCGACGATCCGTAATGAAATGGCGGACCTTGAAGATATGGGTTTCTTGGAACAACCGCACACATCGGCAGGACGTATTCCATCCCATAAAGGCTATCGATATTATGTCGATCATTTGGTTCCCTGGAATCAGGTGGAGCCTCAAGAGTTGGATGATCTGAAGTCGTTCTTCGCCGAAAAGCTGAACGTCATGGAACAAGTTATTCAGCATGCATCCAATATTTTGTCACATATGACGAATTATACTTCGATCCTGCTTGGACCGGAAGTATTCCATACGTCCCTTCGTCACTTCCAGTTGCTTCCGCTGAACGAGAGTGAAGCTGTAGCAATCATCGTGACCAACACAGGTCAGGTAGAGAATAAGACGGTCCAGATTCCACCAGAAATCTCGGTAGCCGAGATGGAGAATGTGGTTCGCCTGTTAAATACCAAGCTTGTGGGCGTGCCAATTTACAAATTGAAATCCCGTCTCTATACCGAACTTGGGCAAGAGATGGAACGGCATATTACACGTTATGAGGAAGTTATGCAGGTGCTGAATAGTGCCTTTGACAATGAACATGATAATCGTCTGTTCCTCAGTGGTGCCACCAACATGTTGACTCAACCGGAGTTTAAAGATATCGAAAAGGTAAAAGATATTCTTGACCTGCTGGAAGAGACACCAACACTCATGAAATTGATGATGCCCGTGCCGGGTGGATCTGGTATTCAGGTGCGAATAGGCACCGAGAATGATCATGAAGCCTTTGCTAACTGCAGCCTGATTACAGCCTCCTATTCATTGGACGGTGAGGCTTTGGGTTCCATCGGTATTCTGGGACCCACACGGATGGATTACGCACGTGTCATTCATATTTTAAATACACTATCCCGTGATTTGACGGCGATGCTGACGCATCGTTTCAAATAAGAGACGGGAATGAACCATTTCATTCGTATAAGGAGGTGAACATCTTGAAAGAGGAGCAATCATTTACAGAAGAACAAGAGGTAACAGCAGCTGAGCAGGAGCCTGTCAATGAAGCTGGCGCTGCAGAAGCGCAAGCTGAAGAGATCGCTGATCAGGAGCAGGATGAGCTTGCACGTCTGAAGGCAGAAGCTGAGGAGCAACAGCAGCGTTATGTCCGTGCACAAGCTGATTTTGACAACTTCCGTCGTCGTACACAGAAGGAAAAAGAGGAATTGGCTAAATACGCTTCGATGAAGCTGGTCACCGAACTGGTACCGGTTATTGATAACTTCGAGCGCGCCATGGCTACTGTACCGGAAGGAACAGAGTCCGAATCTTTCTCCAAAGGCATCCAAATGATTTTCCGTCAATTGGAAACTGTGATGACGAATGAAGGACTGACAGCAATGGAATCGGTAGGACAACCGTTCAATCCTGAATTCCACCAAGCAATTATGCAAGTGGAGAGCGACGAATATGAAGAAGGTATCGTTGTTGAGGAAGTCCAAAGAGGCTACATGCTGAAAGATAAAGTGCTTCGTCCAGCTATGGTTAAAGTCAGCTCATAATTTCCGTATTGGAAAGAATGAGTCGGCTCCTTGGTTGAACAATGTGGGCGAAGTTTAATATAAAAGTTTGTACACATAGAGCACGATTAGCAACATGAACATCTAATAAGGGTCATATCAGACCCATTCATTTTAAATTATTGAGGGAGGAAATTTTCGGATGAGCAAAGTAATCGGTATTGACTTAGGAACAACAAACTCATGCGTAGCAGTAATGGAAGGCGGCGAGGCTGTCGTAATTCCAAATCCGGAGGGCGCACGTACAACTCCATCCGTAGTAGGTTTCAAAAAAGATGGAGAGCGCGTTGTCGGTGAAACAGCAAAACGTCAAGCCATCACGAATCCGGATCGTACCATCATGTCGATCAAACGTCACATGGGTACTTCCCACAAGGAAACAATCGATAGCAAAGACTACTCTGCACAAGAGATCTCTGCAATCATCCTGCAAAAATTGAAATCCGATGCTGAAGCTTATCTGGGTCAAACGGTAACTCAAGCAGTTATCACTGTACCAGCTTACTTCAATGACAGTCAGCGTCAAGCGACTAAAGATGCGGGTAAAATTGCAGGTTTGGAAGTTTTGCGTATCGTCAACGAGCCAACAGCAGCAGCTTTGGCATACGGTATGGAGAAATCCGAAGACCAAACGATCCTCGTATATGACTTGGGTGGCGGTACGTTCGACGTATCCATTCTTGAACTGGGTGATGGCTTCTTCGAAGTTAAAGCAACTAGCGGGGACAACCAATTGGGCGGCGATGACTTTGACCAAGTGATCATCGATTACCTCGTAAGTGAATTCAAAAAAGATCAAGGCATTGACTTGAGCAAAGATAAAGCAGCGGTTCAACGTTTGAAAGATGCAGCGGAAAAAGCGAAAAAAGAACTTTCCGGCGTATTGACTACAACGATCTCGTTGCCGTTCATCACGGTTGCTGATGGCGTTCCTCAGCATTTGGAGTTGAACCTGAGCCGTGCGAAATTTGAAGAAATCTCTGAAGGTCTGGTTGAGCGTACGCTTGAACCAACTCGTCGTGCATTGAGCGATGCGGGTATGACAGCTAACGATATCGACAAGATCGTATTGGTTGGTGGTTCTACACGGATTCCTGCAGTACAAGAAGCGATCAAAAAACTGACTGGTAAAGACCCTCACAAAGGCGTTAACCCGGATGAAGTTGTAGCTTTGGGTGCTGCTGTACAAGCGGGCGTACTGACTGGTGATGTGAAAGACGTTGTATTGCTCGACGTAACTCCATTGTCCCTGGGTATCGAAACAGCGGGTGGCGTATTCACGAAAATGATCGAGCGTAACACAACGATCCCTACAAGCAAATCTCAAGTGTTCTCCACATATGCAGACAATCAACCAAGCGTTGAGATTCATGTTCTGCAAGGTGAGCGTGAGATGGCAGCGGGTAACAAATCACTTGGACGTTTCATGTTGGGTGATATTCCGCCAGCTCCACGTGGCGTTCCACAGATCGAAGTTAGCTTCGATATTGATGCCAACGGTATCGTTAACGTATCTGCAACAGATAAAGGTACAAACAAAACTCAAAAAATCACAATCACTTCTTCCAGCGGTTTGAGCGATGCTGAAGTTGAGCAAATGATGAAAGATGCTGAGCTGCACGCTGAAGAAGATAAAAAACGCAGAGAACTCGTTGAAACGAAAAACAGTGCAGATCAACTGATCTACTCTGTTGACAAAACGATCAAAGATCTTGGCGAAAAAGCAGACGCTGGCGAAGTTGAAAAAGCGAATGCTGCCAAAGAAAAACTGCAAGGCGTTCTGGCTTCCGACAACCTGGAGGATATCAAAGCTGCTACAGAAGAACTGACAGAGATCGTTCAACAACTGTCTGTGAAACTGTATGAGCAAGCACAGGCGCAAGAGCAAGAAGCACAAGGTACTGAAGAGCAACAAGGTTCTGCAAAACGTGATAACGTCGTAGACGCTGATTACGAAGTTGTGGACGAAGATAAAAAACAAAACTAATTCGTAGTTCTACGCGAATTAATCATCGGTGACGTTCGAATTAGAGGGAAAGTCATAGCCGGGGCTCCCGTGCTTTGGCTTTCCTTTTGTCACGATGTGCGATATGGTGAATGATATGGGGGTGGAAGAGTGGCTGAAAAGCGTGATTATTATGAGGTGCTTGGCGTTAGTAAAACGGCTAACGACGATGAGATTAAAAAGGCTTACCGTAAGCTTGCCCGTCAGTATCACCCTGACGTAAACAAGGCTGCTGATGCGGAAGCTAAATTTAAAGAAGTTAAAGAAGCTTATGATGTCGTGAGTGACGGTCAGAAGCGTGCGCAGTATGATCAATATGGTCATGTCGATCCGAATCAAGGTGGATTCGGTGGTGGCGGTGATTTTGGCGGCGGCGGATTTGGCGACATCTTCGACATGTTCTTTGGCGGTGGTGGCGGTGGACGACGTGATCCAAATGCTCCGCAACGGGGGAATGATCTGCAGTACACGATGACGATTGAGTTCAAGGAAGCCGTATTCGGCAAAGAAACCGATATTACGATTCCACGTACCGAAGGCTGTGATACCTGTCATGGCTCAGGTGCCAAACCTGGAACGAAACCGGAAACCTGCTCGGTCTGCCAAGGTAGCGGTCAGCAGGAAGTCGTGCAAAATACACCGTTCGGTCGTATGGTTAATCGTCGTGCATGTTCGAACTGTAGCGGTTCGGGCCAAATTATCAAAGAAAAATGTACTACGTGCAGTGGCAGCGGTAAAGTTCGCAAGCAACGCAAAATCCATGTCCGCATTCCAGCGGGTGTAGATGATGGCGCGCAACTTCGTATGACAGGTGAAGGCGAGGGCGGTCTGCGTGGCGGACCAGCGGGAGATCTGTATATTGTCATTCGCGTGAAATCACATGATTTCTTCGAGCGCGAAGGCGACGATATTTATTGCGAAATCCCACTTACCTTTGCTCAGGCAGCTCTGGGAGATGAAGTTGAAATCCCGACGTTGACCGAGAAAGTGAAGTTGAAAGTACCAGCCGGTACACAAACGGGAACGTATTTCCGTCTCAAAGGCAAAGGTGTACCACGCCTGCGCGGTATGGGGCAAGGGGATCAACATGTGAAAGTGGTTGTAGTTACCCCTAGTAAGCTGAATGACGAGCAGAAAGATCTGCTTCGCCAAATTGCTGCGCTGGATGGAGAGCAAACACATGAGCATGAACAATCCTTCTTTGACAGAGTGAAACGCGCCTTCCGCGGCGACTGAGAATAAAATATAGCAATCCCAAAAGGACACCACTGCGGTTTTTACCGTGGGGTGTCCTTTTTTTTTGTACGCCTTTTTTTAGTGGTTCAGTGGTTTTCGCAAATCCATGGATTTATGCTACAAAGCACGACAGCAATTTGTGGGAGCATTTCGGTATATTCTGAGCAAACTTGCGGAAAGATAGCATGGCGAGAATGATATGCATAGCTGATATGCGAGAAATTAGGGAAGCAGGTGAAGCGGATGACCGAGAAAAATATTTTGGCGTACTTTCATAGCCCGGAGCAAGCTCAAGGGGCAGCCAAAAAACTGGAGGCATTGCGAGTGGAGGACCTGTCGATTAATCGATTCAGCCGATATGCGGGTGTAGGACCAAGCGGGGCTTCCTACAAGCCGGGCGTTTCCGGCAGTTTTTCATCATGGGTGCCCGATTCGATGCAGACGAATGCCAGTGCTGGAATCATGGCTGCGGCGGACCCTTCTGCAAGCGGCATGAGTGATGGTGGACAGGGTGGACCTACGGGAAGGGATGTATTACTAACGGTCATCGTAGATGAATCGGTACATCACCGCGCTATGTCCATAATCGAACAAGCCGGTGGAATGATCTAGTTTCCCAATATGAAGGAGGAGCATTACAATGGCAGAACATGAACGTCCAGGCAAGATTCTAACGAAAACGGAAAAGATGAAACGATTGCAGTCCGCGAAAAATGAGGACGTGGAATTCAGCGCTGAAGCTGCGGATCATGAAGATATAGAAGCACTACGCCGCAGTGAAGCGGCTGATCGACGTCAGGGACGGGAGCTTCATGACTGAAGATCGCTCGGCAGTGACCCTCGAAGCTGTATTTACAAGCTGGACTGAGGCCGAGTCTGCACGCAGAGCCTTGGAATTGTTACACCCGAACCAATTGAGTATCGAGAGCCTTGGCAATGAAGCTTCTGCATTGGACTCACACGATGTTACGGGCTCCGATAATTCTCCAACCGCTGTTGTCGGAGGGTTTAGTGGCGAACTGAATGTACTTGCCCTGATTAGTGATGAAACGGAAATGTTATCCAATGGTCAGGTGTATGATACGCCCAAAGAGGATTCGGCCAACAGGCTAAAACAAGAAATTTTGCTGACCGTGTCCGTATCTAACGATTCACTCCCGCAAGCCGCAGAGATGATCACACAAAACGGTGGGCGTTTTTGTTAAGTAAATGAAATAGATATGGTTGAATAGTTGACAGGATATTCGAGCAGTTAGACTGCGGATATCCTGTTTTGTTTTTCTTTTAGTGGTCGGCTTTGTGCTCCGGCTCGCTTGTGTAGTACAATAGTTGGGATGTTTGAAAAATGAGGAGGAAAAACCAAGTATGTTATGGCATGAACTAACAATACATACCACAGAAGAAGCTGTGGAGATGATTTCGAATTTTTTACATGAAGCGGGTGCTGGAGGGGTTTCGATTGAAGAGTCCGGTACTTTAAATAAAAAACGGGACACAACGTATGGTGAGTTATACGACGTTCCTTTGAATGATATTCCTGAAGGCTTTGCTGTCATCAAAGGGTACTTTTCCGAAGGTACAGATATGGCTGAATTACAGTCAGAAGTTCATCCGAGAATCGAGGAACTCTCCGAATTCGGAATTGATACAGGTGAGGTTCGTTATGAGACGCGTACAGTCGACGAGGATGACTGGGCAACGGCCTGGAAGCAATATTTCAAGCCGGTACGTGTATCGGAACGTCTGACGATCAAACCAACGTGGGAAGAGTATACGCCAGAAAGTCCGGATGAGAAAATAATTGAGCTTGATCCAGGCATGGCTTTTGGTACAGGAACCCACCCAACGACCTCCCTCTGCTTGCGCACACTGGAAACGGTTATTCAAGGCGGCGAGGAAGTTATTGACGTAGGTACAGGTTCGGGTATTTTGGCTATCGGAGCTATAAAACTTGGGGCAAAACATGTACTGGCGCTGGATCTTGATCCGGTTGCAGTAATCAGCGCCAGGGAGAATGTGGAACTGAATGGGCTGGAGCAACAAATTACGGTTAAAGAGAGTGATCTGTTGTCCGTCCTTGGGAGTCAGGACCCTGCGCTTGGTGTGCAACTGCCAGTTAAGGTTGTCGTGGCGAACATTCTGGCTGAGATCATTTTGTTGTTCGTAGACGATGTCTATAATGCGCTTGAGTCGGGTGGCACCTATATTGTATCAGGCATTTGGAAGAACAAAGAGCAGGTTGTACATGATGCACTGGTAGCCTCCGGGTTTGAAGTGAGTGCGATCCACCGTGAAGAAGACTGGCTGGCGTTTGAAGCCAGAAAGAGGTAACGTATGGACTTTCTGGATCGGTTCTTTCGCCTTCCGATTGATCAGTTACCATTCTTCCTGTTGACCATCCTGATCGCATTTACAGTTCACGAATTCTCACATGCGTATTTTGCCAACAAATTTGGTGATCCAACGGCGAAGCTGTTAGGAAGAGTTACGTTGAATCCGGTCGTGCACTTTGATCTGCTCGGTGTGCTACTACTTGTTATTGCAGGCTTCGGTTGGGCGCGTCCGGTTCCTGTAAACCGTGCGAATTTTGACAAACCAAGATTGATGGGGACTATCGTGTCTGTCGTAGGTCCTCTGAGTAATCTGGTGCTCGCCATTATTGGTGCCATTGTGTATGGTTGTCTGTTTGGATCAGGCGTACTGGGCACCATCGAGAATGAGCGGGTGGTTACAGCACTGATGACGTTTTTACCTATGTTCAGCATAACGAACTTTTTCCTATTTATGTTTAATCTAATTCCTCTTCCGCCATTGGATGGTTATCGTATTCTTGAAGATGTATTGCCAACGTCCCTCAGTCGCAAGCTGCAGGGTGTTGAACAATGGTCCATCTTTGTTTTCCTGTTGATTCTAGTTATCCCACCATTGCAGGCTGTAACGATTCAACCGTTATATGTATTTGCAAATAACATGTATATGGATCTGGTAGGTCTGATTATCGAGTTATACCGCTAGTGAGCGGTCAGCAATTTGAACGGATATACTGGTCAGAAACACGTAAAAGTTGTATGATCATCTGTGGCGATTGGATTCACGCCTGCCAACAGGCGGGGTGAATTCCAGTCATAACAGGACAGAATGGGTGGATTGACTTATGCAGCGATATTTTGTATCTGCAGAACAGTTTAATGAACACGCTGTGATCATCACAGGTGATGATGCACGCCATATCGGCAAGGTTATGCGTGGTAAACCTGGAGATAAACTGATTGTCAGTGACGGAAACTCCAGAGAAGCACTCGTGGAGATTGAGACGATTGAAGCTGGCCAAGTTACGGCCAATATTGTAGAACCTTTGGTTATGGACCATGAAGCGCGGATTCGCGTAACCGTGGCACAGAGTTTGCCCAAAGGCGACAAGATGGAGACCGTTATCCAGAGATGTACTGAGATCGGGGCGGTATCATTTGTACCCTTCCTATCAGAACGTACGATTGTACAATATGATGCCAAGAAAGAAGGCAAACGGTTGGAGCGGTGGCGGAAAATTGCCAAGGAAGCTGCCGAGCAGAGTCACCGGAATCGCATTCCATCCGTCGAGCAGCCACTCTCTTGGAAAGGGCTGTTATCTTCTTTTGAGGGCTATAGCCTGGTATGTTATTGTTATGAGAAAGAAAACGGTAAACAGCTGAGAGATGCGCTGAAACCGTTTGTTGAGCAGCTTGCACCTGGTGCAAGTGCAGAAGTATTGATCGTTGTTGGACCGGAAGGTGGATTTTCTGAGAAGGAGACGGCAGAAGCTGATCAGGCAGGTGCTGTATCTGTTGGACTGGGCAAACGCATTTTGCGTGCTGAGACAGCAGGGATGGCAGCACTAACTTGTGTGCTATATGAATCCGGAGAAATGGGAGGAATGTAATTGTGCCATCCGTGGCGTTTTACACCTTAGGCTGCAAAGTTAATTTCTATGATACAGAGGCGATTTGGCAATTGTTCAAAAACGAAGGATACGATCAAGTGGACTTTGATGAACAGACAGCGGATGTATACTTGATTAATACTTGTACAGTAACCAATACCGGCGACAAAAAGAGCCGTCAAATTATTCGTCGTGCCATTCGGCGCAACCCAGAGGCCATTGTGGCCGTTACAGGCTGTTATGCGCAGACTTCTCCGGCAGAGATTCTGAACATCCCTGGCGTGGATCTGGTTATCGGTACACAGGACCGTGACAAGATTTTGCCATATGTTAATGAAATTCAGGAGTCCCGTCAACCGGTTAACGCGGTGCGTAATATTATGAAAACCCGTGTATTTGAAGAAATGGACGTACCGGATTTTGCTGACCGTACCCGCGCGTTCCTGAAGATTCAGGATGGTTGCAACAACTTCTGTACGTTCTGCATTATTCCGTGGTCTCGTGGTCTCTCACGCAGCCGGGAAGCGAACAGCATTGTTCAACAAGCGCATCAACTCGTACACGCCGGATACAAGGAGATTGTTCTGACTGGTATTCATACAGGTGGGTATGGGGATGACATGGAGAACTACGATCTGACCGATCTGCTGTGGGATTTGGATAAAGTTGAGGGTTTGGAGCGTATTCGAATTAGCTCGATTGAAGCGAGTCAGATCGATGACCGCATGCTCGACGTGATCAAACGTTCGGACAAACTCGTTCGTCACTTCCATATTCCGCTGCAAGCGGGTGATGATACAGTATTGAAACGCATGCGACGCAAATATACGACAGAAGAGTTCTACAACAAGATGCTTCGCATTCGGGAAGCGATGCCAGATGTAGCGATTACGACGGACATTATTGTTGGATTTCCGGGTGAGACGGATGAGATGTACCGTAATGGCTATGCGTTGATGCGGAAAATCGGTTTCTCCGAAATGCACGTATTTCCTTATTCCAAGCGTACGGGTACACCAGCAGCACGAATGGAAGATCAGGTGCACGAAGAGGTCAAAAATGCACGTGTGCATGAACTGATTGACTTGTCCGAGCAGATGCAGCTGGAGTACGCTGAGCAGTTTGTTGGACAGGTACTTGATGTTATTCCCGAAGGTGAAGCCAAAGGCCGCGAGGGAAGTGGCAAGCTACACGGTTATAGCGACAACTATATTCAACTGGTCTTTGAGGGAACGATGGATATGGTCGGTAAAGTGTGCCGAGTCAAAGTGGTTGAAGCTGGTGTCAACGAAAGTCAGGCTACGCTGGTACGTGTGTTGGAAGACAATCTTAAGTCCGCCGCGATGTAATCGAGGCGTCAGAAACAAGGATTTCATTTCCTTGGGGAGCTTACCCGGGAGATGAGGTCCTTCTTTTGCAAAAAATAAGATATTGAAGTCGATGGGGGAGAGCACGATGAACAAAAAAGAAATTTCAGCAGGCGGAGTTGTCTATAGAACAGAGGAAGACGGAAGTCTTCAAATTCAGCTTATCGTAGATCGTTATGGTAAAACGACTCTCGCCAAGGGCAAAATGGAAGATGGAGAAACAATTGAACAGACGGCACTGCGTGAGATTCTGGAAGAGACAGGCATGGTGGGCCGTATTGTGGAGCCAGTTGATATCATCGCCTATACGTACCAACATGCAGATTTTGGCCCGGTGGACAAGGAAGTTCATTATTATCTCGTTGAAGCCGAGAGTGGTGATCTACAGCCTCAGATTGAAGAAATCAAGGGTGTGGATTGGTATGCTCCGGAAGAAGCATGGTCTCTACAGCAGCAGAGCGGATATGATAATAACGATGATATCTTGCGTGTAGCCCTGAACAAGTTAGGCATTAACGTATAACGCACTATTGTTCGAGTCAGTTAGCCGCGCGCTCTGTGGGTCTGGATAGGCAGATCATCAAGCCACGGGTGACTTCGCCGCGGGGGCGTGGACCGGTGGTTTTTTGTGCCAGATTGGCAAGTAACAGAATGGCAAAGCGAGCAGTGAACTGGTGATGTTAAAAAGGGTCTGGGCATGCGCAATCTGTGCTCCGTTGTCCGCTGACAGCCAGGCCGAAGCTGCATGCAGCTGGCCGATCAGTGGCATAAACAGCAGCGCTCCCGCAATGTTTAATACAACATGGGAGGCTGCGACAAATTTGCCTGCGGATGCTCCGCCCGCGGCAGCAATGACAGCGGTGATGCAGGTCCCCACATTGGACCCGATCACAATGGCGATGCCGATCTCCACAGGCAATACCCCTGTGGCTGCGAGCGTAATCGCCATGCTAATGACAGCAGCGCTGCTGTGAATGAGGGCGGTAAGACATGCACCTGCCAGGAAGCCCCACCATAAGCTGTCGGCCGAGCGGTCGAGAAACCATTGGAAAACGCCCATGCTCCGTAAGGGTAAGGCAATGGATTGCATCACCTGAATGCCTGTCATAACAAGTGCAAATCCCGCAGCTGCGAGGAAGCTGTACTGGATGTTAAACAGAGTCCGGCGCGTGCGTTCAGGAGCAGCCAAATTACGTTCACCAAGTACAACAAACATGGCCCAGCCCGTCAGCGACAGGATGAGCAGCGGCAGGGAAGCACGTCCGATCTGCAGTCCCACCAGCTCCGTCGTCAGACATGTCCCGATGTTAGTGCCGAGGATGATGCCGAGTGTGCGTCCATAGGTAAGCAATCTCGCATTAGCCAGTCCAATGGTGAGTACGGTGACCGCAGTACTACTCTGCAACAGGGCTGTTGCACCCGCACTGAAAGCCATGCCTTTCCATGGAGCAGAAGTAGCGCGATTGAGCCAACCTGCCAGCATAGGTCCAGCCATGCGCTGCAAGGCCGTTTCCATCAGCTTCATGCCACCAAAAAAGATAATAAGCCCATAGAGTAAGGGCAATATAACATCTCTAAACATAGAAACATCATTCCTTCCGTCCGGTTCCTTAACTCATCCTATGAGTAAGAAAAGACAACCATGACAAGCCTAAAGGAATTCAGGGGGAAGTGACCTAAATTCCCCCACCCCAATTCGAAAGATACGGTGATTCGTGTAAACGTAGCGGAGGGACGAATCAAATCTGAAGAAGCGAAGCGTGCGCCTTTGTCTCCGGATTTTCCCTTTAAGAAAGGGAATCAAAAAATCTGGAGACAACAGCGATCGGAAGATCGATTCGTAACCGGAACGTCACTTAACTGCTGCACCCCAATTCGAAAGATACGGTGATTCGTGCAAGCGTAGTGGAGGGGACGAAATCGAATCTGAAGAAGCGAAGCGTGCGCCTTTGTCTCCGGATTTTCCCTTTAAAAAAGGGAATCAAAAAAATCTGGAGACAACAGCGATCGGAAGATCGATTCGTAACCGAAACGTCTCTTAACTGCCGCACCCCAATTCGAAAGATACGGTGATTCGTGCAAGCGTAGTGGAGGGGACGAAATCGAATCTGAAGAAGCGAAGCGTGCGCCTTTGTCTCCGGATTTTCCCCTTTAAGAAAGGGAATCAAAAAAATCTGGAGACAACAGCGATCGGAAGATCGATTCGAACCCGGAACGCCACCTGCGCGCCGCACCAAACCTATCTTTTCAACTAACTATGAAAGAAGTGGATCTACCTTGCCATCAGTTACACTCGAACGCAGTCGCAAAAAGCGGCTTGAACATGCACATCCATGGATATTTAACAATGAAATTGCTTCTGTTGACGGAAACCCGGAACCGGGAGATCTGGTCAATGTATTGAATCATCAAGGTCGCTATCTGGCGACAGGATATTACAATCCCGCATCTCAAATCACAGTAAGAGTTGTAGCGTATCAACCCTTGGAGTCCGAACAGATGGACACCGCGTTTTTTGCAGCGCGTTTCCGCGATTGCTTGCGTCACCGGGAACGTTTTATCCAGGATGGAGAGGCATACCGTCTCGTTTACGGCGAAGCAGATTTTCTACCAGGATTGATCGTTGACCGTTTCGGTAGCATCCTCGTTGTACAGTTGCTTACACTTGGCATGGATCGTTGCCGTGAAGCCATTGTACAGGCACTCATTGAAGTAATGCAGCCGGAAGGCATATATGAGCGCAGTGATGTCTCGATTCGTGAACTGGAAGGTTTGGAGCAGACCAAAGGTCGGCTGTACGGAGAGTGCCCACGGCATGTCACAGTTACAGAAAATGGACTACTTATTAAAGTGGATATCGTGGAAGGACAGAAGACAGGTTACTTCTTCGACCAACGTGAGAATCGTGCAGCGATCGAACCGCTTATGAAGGGTTGGGGCTACAAGAGTGGAATCACACTTCAAACGACCGAGCAGGATGGAACAGAGCAGCTCTTGCCTGTGAATAAAAGCGGTAAGGTAGTTACATTCCCTTATTGGGATGGTGCGACTGTACTGGAGTGTTTCTCACACACGGGCAGCTTTACGTTGAATGCTTGCAAGTATGGAGCTAAAAAAGTGACTTGTCTTGATATTTCGGAGCATGCCATTGAGAGTGCACGAACAAATGTGGAGTTGAACGGTTTTACCGACCGGGTCGAATTCGTAGTTGCTGATGCATTCCAGTACTTGCGTGAACAAGTGAAGGGACTGGATGAACGTACTGCACGTGCACGTGCAGGCGAACAGAAAGTGGATACATCCAAAGCGCTGGCAGCTGGCGGTAAAACATTTGATGTGGTCATCCTTGATCCTCCTGCATTTGCCAAAACGAAATCAGCAGTCAAAGGTGCATGCCGTGGATATAAAGATATCAACCTGCAAGGAATGAAACTGGTTAATGAGGGCGGATATTTGGTAACAGCCAGCTGTTCGTACCACATGCGTCCAGACCTCTTCCTGGATACGATTGCTGATGCAGCAGAAGATGCAGGCAAAGTGCTGCGTCTAATTGACTGGAAGGCAGCCGGTAAGGACCACCCGCAAATTTTGGGCGTGGATGAAGGACATTATCTGAAATTTGCTATTTTCGAAGTGCGCAGTAAAAAGAATTAATCGTATGATTTCCGTTTCAATTAAGTATAGATCAAGTCAAAAGTCCACAGTGTGATAGCTGCGGGCTTTTTGCTGTTTTGCTGTGTTAACGGAGATGATCTCCGGTTTTACCGGATAGTGGCAAACGTATGTTCCGAACCAAGTCAGATATGTTATACTGGGAATTAAAATCTTGTACGTGTGGTTTGGAGGATTAGACATGTCCGTTCGTTTTGTTATTGGCCGGGCAGGCAGCGGCAAAAGCTTGCTGATTACCCGGGAAATTACATCCCTGCTTCAAAAGGAACCGCAAGGTAAACCTTTGATTTTACTCGTTCCGGAACAGAGTTCTTTTCGAACAGAGCAGGCATTGGTGTCTTCTGGAGCAATTAAAGGTACGATGCGCGCAGAAGTGCTCGGCTTTCGCCGGTTAGCCTACCGCGTAATGCAGGAAGCCGGCGGTTCAGCTCGTATTCCGATCGGAGCCGAAGGCAAAAAGATGTTGCTTTACAAAGTAATCCAGCGTCGTAAGGAAGAATTAAAGCTGTTTGGTGCATCCGGCAGCCAGCTGGGTTTTATAGGGGAATTAAATGACTTATATAGTGAATTTAAACGTTATGAAGTTGATCCATCATCGCTGGAAGAAGGGCTGTCTGGATGGAATACCTCATCCTCTTCGCCAATTCTGGAGGACAAGTTGCATGACTTGAATCTAATATATCGTGACTATGAACAGGAACTGACCGAATTATATATTGATGATGAAGACACGTTGACCGAACTAACAGAGCGTTTGTCGGAAAGTGCATTGCTACAGGATGCCCAGATATGGATTGATGGTTTTCAGGGATTCACACCACAGGAGATGAGTGTGATTGGTCGGCTCATGTTGCAATCCTCTTCCGTGACGATTGCACTGACATTGGATCGTCCATATGATCACGGCGCACTGCCTGGAGAACTGGAACTGTTCTATCCCACGGCGAGTGCATATGCGCGCCTAAAAGGAATGGCTGAAGAGTTGGGTGTACCGAGCGATATAACCTTGCTAGATTCAGAGATTCCACCGAGATACAGGGATCGTCCGGGACTTGCTCATCTGGAAGCTGGCTTCGACCGCCGAATTCGTTGGAAAAGTGAAGGCCTTGATTCCGGAATCCGACTGGTTGCAGCGGAGAACCGACGAGCTGAGATGGAGGGAGCACTGCGTGAGATGCGGCGTCTGGCGCAAAACGAAGGTGCGCGTTATCGGGATATGGCGGTACTTGTCCGTCAGTTGGATACCTACGCTGATATAGCTGAACCGTTATTCAGGGATTATGGCGTACCCGTCTTTCTGGACCGCAGAAGAAATGAACTTCATCATCCATTATCTGAGTTTATCCGTTCCGCACTGGATATTGTTCGGCGCCACTGGCGTTACGAGGATGTATTTCGCTGTGTCAAAACGGACCTGCTGCTTCCGCGTGATGGTTCCATCACCCGTGAAGATATG
The DNA here is from genome assembly GCF_037991315.1 of Paenibacillus sp. FSL H8-0079. Lineage (NCBI taxonomy): Bacteria > Bacillati > Bacillota > Bacilli > Caryophanales > Paenibacillaceae > Paenibacillus > Paenibacillus sp. FSL H8-0079. The sequence continues at coordinate 4,637,963 of NZ_CP150300.1, read as the reverse complement.
GACCAGCTTGAGAATTATGCACTGGCCTGTGGTATTCATGGATATCGCTGGACTGACGGCAAACCGTGGAAGTATGTTCCTAGCTTATCGCTGGAAGACAACGGTCAGGATGGACGTAGTCGAGGACGGGACCAGATGCTTTCTTTAATGGAGAGCTGCCGAACGGTCATTACAGATTCCTTGGGTGTTTTTGAGAAACGAATGAAGAAGGCAAAGACAGCCAAAGCCCAGTGCGAGGCACTATACAGACTGCTGGAAGATGCTGAGATCCCATGGAAGCTGGAGAACATGTCTACTGAAGCTAAGGCGCAAGGTGACCCCGAACGGTCGAGAGAACATCGGCAGATGTGGGGAGCTGTGTTGGATCTATTGGATCAGATGGTCGATATGATGGGGAATGAACGGCTGGATATCACGCTGTTTGCCGGGATGATTGAGACCGGATTGACGGAACTGAAGCTGGGTCTGGTACCACCAGCACTTGATCAGGTATTGGTCGGTTCCATGGACCGTACACGTCTTCAGGACATCAAATACGTATTTGTCCTTGGCGCCGTTGATGGTGAATTACCTGCTGTACCTCAGGATGATGGCGTATTAACGGAACTGGAAAGATCGTTGCTGACAGAAAGAGGCGTGGCGCTTGGACCAGGTGCAACAAGGCAGATGCTGGATGAACGTTTTCTAATCTATACGGCACTTACAGCGGCAAGCAGCCAGTTGTGGCTGAGTTATCCAGTTGCTGATGATGAGGGGAAAGCACTGCTTCCTTCCGAGATTGTCCGTCATGTACGGAAAATGTTTGGTCTACAAGAACAGCCATTGCTGGCTCAACCACCGGTTGCGAACTCGGAAGAAGCTCATTGGTCCTATGTCACCCATCCGGGTCAAAGTCTGTCTGCGCTCATTGGACAATTGCGCAAATGGCGCCGTGGAGAAGACATTCCTGAAATGTGGTGGGCGGTCTACAATTGGCATGTAACTCGGGAGACAAGCAGACCTCAGCTGGAGCGGTTGATGAGATCGATTTTTTATCGTAATCGGGCATTACCACTACGCACAGCTACCAGTCGCAGATTGTATGGCACAGAGGTGAGGACGAGTGTTTCGCGAATGGAGCGTTTCGTAGCTTGTCCGTTCTCCCATTTTGCTTCGCACGGGTTGCGTCTCAAAGAACGGCAATTGTACCGTCTTCAGGCTCCTGATATCGGACAACTGTTTCATGCTGCACTTAGCCAACTGGCTATGCGGTTGCGTGAAGAAAATCGTAGTTGGGGCAGCTTGACTCCAGACCAATGCCGTAAGGAAGCCGAGCAAACCGTGGAGCAGATTGCACCACAGCTGCAAGGGGAGATTTTGCTAAGCACCAAGCGATACGGTTATATTTTCCGCAAATTGAAGGACATTGTTAGCCGGGCATCCGTTATTCTTGGTGAACAGTCCAGACGTGGAAGTTTTGAACCGATTGGATTGGAGCTTGATTTCGGACCGGATAAAACACTGCCGCCACTACGTTTTGAACTGGAGAACGGTTGTGTGATGGAGATCGTGGGTCGGATTGACCGTGTGGATGTGGCAGAAGGAGAGAATGGTCTGCTCTTGCGTGTCATTGACTATAAATCAAGCCAGACGGACCTCAAGTTACATGAAGTGTACTATGGTCTGTCATTGCAGATGCTCACCTATTTGGAGGTGCTGCTTAGTGCTGCAGAGGAATGGCTTGGGGAAACGGCGATGCCGGGAGGAACGCTGTATTTCCATGTGCATAACCCGCTGTTGCAATCCGCAAACGGCATGACATCAGAGCAGGCAGGACAAGAACTGCTGAAACGGTTCAAAATGAAAGGTTTGCTGCTGGCGGACCGGGATGCAATCGCACAAATGGACAACACCCTGGATAAGGGGTATTCAGCTATTATTCCAGTTGCTCTTAAGGCGGACGGAAGCTTTTATAGCAGTGCCGCTGTAGCTACGCCAGAGCAATGGGATACGCTGCTTGCTTCGGTTCGCAGTAATATCCGCGAGATTGGTACCCGGATTACAGATGGGGATGTGGCCATTGAGCCTTATCGTATTCAGCAGGAAGTGGCGTGTACGTTCTGTCCGTATAAACCTGTTTGTCAGTTTGATGAGAATATAGAAGGAAATGAATACAACCTGTTGTCCAAACCGGGCAAACAGCAAATCTGGGATATGTTATCTCACACCAAGGGAGGGGAAACATCATGACGAATATGCCAAAACCGGAAGGCAGCTTCTGGAGTGATGACCAGTGGAGTGCGATCTCCGAAAGCGGAGAAGATATCCTGGTTGCGGCTGCGGCGGGATCAGGCAAGACAGCCGTACTGGTTGAACGAATTATTCGCAAGATCGCCGATCCCTCCCAAGGATTCAGTGTGGATCGCTTGCTTGTAGCTACGTTTACCAAAGCCGCCGCCGCCGAGATGAAACAACGGATTCGGGAAGCGTTGGAACGAGCGCTGGAAGAACAGCCTGGAGAAGAGCATCTGCGTAAGCAGCTGTCGCTGCTTGGACGGGCATCTATTACAACGCTGCATTCATTCTGTATGGAAGTCATACGCCGTTATTATCAGCAAATTCCGTTGAACCCGGCTTTCCGTATCCTGAATGAAAATGAAGCGGAAATCATGCGCCAGGAACTACTTGAAGAACTATTTGAGGAAAAGTATGGCGAAGAAGATGAAGGGAGTACATTCCGTGAATTGGTGGACTGGTTCAGTGGAGAACGAAATGATGATGCGATGCATCGACTGGTGCAACGATTGTATGATTTCTCCCGCAGTCATTCCTGGCCGGATCATTGGCTCTCAGAGATGGCATCTGCTTTTCAGGTGGAAAGTGTGGAGGCACTTGGACATTCAGCATGGGTTCAGAGTATTTTGCGTGACGCGGCTCTTGCTTTAAGCGGTGCAGCAGGACTGCTCCGTCAAGGCATTCATATTTCCATGCAGCCCGAAGGTCCGGCACCTTATGCAGATACGTTAAAAGAAGATCTGGTGATGGTAGAAGAACTGTTGTCTGCGGCCCAGGTTATGCCGTGGGAGAGGTTGCCTGAAGTGTTTCAACCCGCTACATTTGGCAAATTGAAACCCTGCAAAAAAGATCAGACAGACCCTGCTTTACAAGATCAGGTGAAGGAACTCCGTGAGGCTGCGAAAAAGGCAGTTACCGACCTGAAAGGTTCATTGTTCGGAAGAGGTGCGTTTGCGTTCTGGCAGGAGTTGGAGCAAGCGGCACCACTCATGCAGGAGTTGTCGAGGTTGGTTAGTACATTTGGAGAACGTTATCGACAGGCCAAACAGGAACGTGGGCAAGTTGACTTCAGTGATCTGGAGCATTACTGTCTTCACATTTTGCGACATGAGGATTCAACGCCTGAACTGTCGATGCCTTCCGATGCGGCTATGGAGTACCGTTCGCGATTCGATGAAGTGTTGCTTGATGAATATCAGGATACCAATACGGTTCAGGAAGATATCGTGAAACTGATCTCCAGAGAAAACCCGGGTAACCGTTTCATGGTAGGTGATGTCAAACAGAGTATCTACCGTTTCCGGTTAGCCGAGCCGGGTCTGTTTATGAACAAGTATCGCCAGTATGGGGCGAGCACGCGTGAGGACGGAAACGATGAAGATCGCATGAATCGAACGGGTCAACGTATTGATCTTGCACGGAATTTCCGCAGTCGTGCGGAAGTCGTGCATTCAGTCAATATGATATTCCGCCAACTGATGAACGAAGGTGTGGCAGAGATTGCTTACGATGAACGAGCTCAATTGGCATATGGGGCTACGTTCCCGTCTGAGACGCTTGGCGATGAGGCGTATACACCTGAACTCATGCTGATTGATCGTCAGGGCGGTGGTCCTGATCTGACAGAGAGTACGGATGAGAACGGGGATTCATCGGTCTCCGCAGAACTGGAGAGTGCCGAACTTGAAACGGCCCAGTTGGAAGCGCGGGCGATCGCGAGGCGTATTCGTGAGATGGTTGGGGATACGGACAAACCTGCCCTCCATGTATATGACAAATCCCTGCAAACGATGCGCCCGGCACGTTATGGTGACATGGTCATCTTGCTGCGTTCGACCTTGATGTGGGCTCCGCTCATGATTGAGGAGTTCAGACAGCAGGGAATTCCTGCTGGAGGAGAACAGAGCAAGGGCTATTTTCAGGCTACAGAAGTGGAAATCATGATGTCTCTGCTTCAGCTTGTTGATAATCCAAGACAGGATATTCCTCTCGCTTCCGTGCTTCGTTCCCCGATTGTCGGACTGGATGAAGAGGAACTGGCACAGATTCGGCTTGGTGACAAAAGACAATCATTCTATGATGCGGTTATATCGGCTGCGGGAGATTGGAGCGATTCCTCCACTAATGCTGTACAACAATCTCGGCAGGATAACGATCCTGATTCCAATATGGTCCAGTTGCAGTGGCCGGAAGCCTGGTCAGAGATGGAACAGGGACAGCGGGAGACAGCAGCTTCTGTTGAGGCAGAGATTTTGGACGATGTATACGAATTTGATGTGCATAGAGATGGAATTCAAGATGCTGGTGTTACTGGACAGGCAAGCGAGGATATGGGAATAACGGAGATTTCAGGCTCGGAGCTGCAGCAAAAGTTAATTCGCTTTATGCTTCAATTGCAGCAGTGGAGGCTTGAGGCAAGACAAGGCAGTCTAAGTGAACTGATCTGGCGTATGTATCGGGAAACCGGGTATTTGGACTGGGTTGGTGGTCTTCAAGGAGGACTACAACGTCAAAGCAATCTTAAGGCATTGTACGATCGCGCACGACAATATGAGGAATCAACTGCGAATCGTGGCTTGTTCCGTTTCCTGACTTATGTCTCCAGACTGCGGGAAAATGGGGGAGATCTTGGAACTGTAGCAGGTAGTTCTGGTGAGCAAGACAACGCCGTACGGATTATGACGATTCACCGGAGTAAAGGTTTGGAGTTTCCAATTGTCTTTGTCGGTGGCATATCTAAGATGTTCAATCAGCAGGATCTGAACGCACCGTTTCTAATGCATAAGGAACTGGGATTTGGCCCGAGGTTTGTGGATCGTGAGAACCGGGTTGCCTATCCTACATTAGCCAATCTGGCGATTCGTCGTCGGGCGCAATTTGAACTGCTTGCTGAAGAGATGCGTGTGCTGTATGTTGCGTTGACTCGTCCCAAAGAGAAAATGATTCTGCTAGGTACCGTAAAAGATGCATCGAAAAAAGCACTGGCGTGGTCTCAGGTCAAAGATAGCCCTGAACTGGCATTGCCAGACTATCTGCTGGCTGCCGGACGGAGTTACCTGGACTGGATTGGACCATCCCTGATGAGACATCCAGATGCGGCTGTGCTGCGTGAACTTGCTGGAAGCAATGATTCGTTCTCAGCTTGTCTTGCAGATGATCAATCACGATGGGCGATCTCTATTATTTCCGCCGATCAGGTATCCCGTGACCATGTGGTGGATCAGACACTCGGAGAAGAAGACGGGATAAATGAGGTACGGAAAGAACGAATTGCTGCACTAAAAGCCGTCCAACCCGTGAAGTTGGTTACATCTTCAACTGTAGAAGAGCTGACGAAGAGTGCACAAGATGCAGTTAACCAAAACTTTGGAGATGAAGATGGAAATAAATTCGTTAATCAAGAAGAAGAGGCTCGGCTGATCCACGAGGTTGATCAACGGCTTTCATGGACATACCCCTATGAAGCAGCAACTCAAGTGGCAGCCAGCACATCTGTTACTGAGTTGAAAACGTTACTTGCGATGCAGGACATCCAGTCCGTAGAGGTGATGGAGAAACTGGGCGAGCAGTCCGAGACATTATTGGATCAGAACACCCCAGGAATCAATAACATCAAGGATGAAACAAGCCATTCTCATCGTGATGCATCCAGTGAATCTATCAAGCATGAGGCTGGGTTAGGGTCAGATTCAAACGGTACGATGAACGTTTCGGATGCGGGATCTGCGGGTACATCGTTCAAATTGCATCTGCGTCGTCCCAAATTTATGGGAGAAAAGCAATTGACAGGGACAGAGCGGGGGACCGTGTATCATACGTTGATGCAACATCTTCCTGTAGATGGATCAGTCATTGATTCACAGCTTATTGAGCAGACCATTCAGCGATTGGTGGAGCTTCAGATTTTGCTGCCACACCACGTGGAGGCTATCGAACTTGAAGAACTGGTCGGATTTTTCGATACAGAACCAGGGAAAGAGCTGTTGCGTGCAGCGTGGGTAAAACGGGAGATTCCGTTTGTGTATGGACTTCCGGCACATCAGTCCCCTGTGGAATGGCTACATGCGCAGTCTACGAACTCAGAAATTCAGACTGTGGATGAAGAAAATAAAATGCAGGCCACCATTGAAAATGAAACGGTGTTGGTCCGGGGAATTATTGACTGTCTGTATGAGGTGGACGGTGAGCTTGTGTTGCTCGATTACAAGACAGATCGGGTTTTGGAGCATCGCGGTGGACTGCGTACACTTACAGACAATTATGGCTTCCAGCTGGAGCTGTATGGACGGGCCATTGAAGATATATTGGGACGGAAAGTTGACCGGAAGTGGCTGTACTTTTTTGATGGTGGACATGCAGTGAAATTGTAAAAATATCGGAATTCAATACCATGGATATCACATGGGAGAGGGGTGGAACGGACGATGCGTATTTTGCATACAGGGGACTGGCATTTGGGAAAAACGCTGGAAGGACGAAGCCGACTGCGTGAACAGGAAGATTTCGTTGATGAACTCGTCAGGGTCGCTGATGAGCAGCAGGCGGATGCCATATTGATGGCCGGAGATGTGTATGATTCCGTGAATCCTCCCGCAGCGGCGGAACAACTTTTTTATGAAGCGGCAGCACGTCTGACGGAGCATGGAAGACCTCTCGTGGTGATTGCAGGGAATCATGATCAGCCAGAGCGGGTGGCTTCTGTAACTCCACTTGTGAACAGACAGGGCATTACACTCGTAGGGATGCCTACTTCAGAAGCGGTAACCATCCATGCAAAGAGAACCGGAGAGACTGCACAGATTGCTGCATTACCTTATCCTTCTGAAGCCAGATTGAATGAATTGCTGACAACAGATGGGGACGAAAATGTGCTTCGTCAGGCATACAGTCACCGGGTGGGCATGTTAATGCAGCGTCTGGCAGCTTCTTTTCGCCCGGATACCGTGAACTTGGCCATGAGCCATATCTATGTGCTCGGTGGACTTGAGAGTGATTCGGAACGTCCGATTCAGATCGGTGGGGCCTACACGGTAGACCCTTCGTCATTATCGACTGGTGCGCAATACACGGCGCTTGGGCATCTTCATCGTGCACAGGCTGTCAAAGGAGACGGTGTGATTCGATATAGCGGTTCTCCGCTGGCCTACAGCTTCTCGGAAGCGGGGCAGAGCAAGTCTGTCACGATGGTTGATCTGGCACCGGGCGGAGCTGCACAGGTAGAGGAAGTTTTGTTAACGTCCGGGCGTCCGCTTGTACGTTGGCAGGCACGTGGTGGTCTGGCAGAAGTATATCGCTGGCTGGATGAGGGACGTGATCCGCAGGCTTTTATCGACATGGAAGTGTGGCTGGATGAGGCGATGTCCCTGAAGGAGATTCAGCAGCTGCGAAAATCACATGAGGGTATTATTCATATTCGCCCCGTGTACCCCGAGATGGCTGCAGCAGGACTTTTGGAGCAACGATCCGAGCTGCCTGTCCACGAACTGTTCCGCAAATTCTATCAGCGTCAGACGGGTGGTGCACAACCGGAAGACAGCCTGGTGAAGCTTTTCCTGGAACTTGTAGATGAAGACGAGCCGGGTGTGCGTGAGGAGGTTGAGGAAAGATGAAGCCCATTCTATTAAAAGTTGCCGGACTACAAAGCTATCGGGAGATGCAGGAAATTGATTTTACCGTCTTGACGGAAACGGGTCTATTCGGTATTTTCGGTCCAACGGGCAGTGGTAAATCTTCTTTGCTCGATGCCATCACACTCGCCATGTATGGAAAAGTGGAACGTGCGGTGAACGGCACGCAAGGCATTATGAATCACGCAGAAGATTCGTTGTCGGTTGCTTTTACATTCGAACTGATGTCAGCCGAGGGCACTCGAAGGTTTCGCGTAGAGCGACGTTTCAAACGAAATAATGAAGTGTCGGTGAGTAACACGATCAGCAAATTCATAGAGACGGTCAATGGCGAAGAACAGGTACTTGCCGATAAATTGGCAGATGTGAATCGCTGCGTTGAAGATGTGATCGGTTTGAAAATGGATGATTTTACACGGGCAGTGGTACTTCCGCAAGGGAAGTTTGCCGAGTTTTTGTCACTCAAAGGCAGTGAACGTCGCCAGATGCTGCAACGATTGTTCCATCTGGAGAAGTATGGGGACCAGTTGGCCATCAAATTAAGTCGGCGGGTCAAGGATAATGATATGGTTCACCAATCTCTTGCTGCGGAGCAACAGGGACTGGGCAATGCTAGCAAGGAGACGCTGGAAGAAACGAAACGTCTTCTTCAAACCGCTGTTCAGCAGTCTGAATTGTCCCGCAAAGCGCTGGATGAAGCTGTGAAGGAAGCTGATCAGCTGGGTAAAATCCGTGAGTTAAGTAATGAACGGCAGGCACGGACAGATGAGCAGCAGAAGCTGAAAGCACTGGAACCACAGATAGAGGCAGGGGAACAACGGCTGAAACAATCCGTTGCGGCAGATGCAATACTGCCTGCGTTGCAGACGGTTCGAGACGCCAAGGCTACGCAGAAGCAGCGGCAGGATACCGCGGAGTCAGCTCATCAGCAAGCATTGGAACATGAGCGTCTGTCCGTTCAGGAAGCGGAGAAAGCCGAGACGGCACGTGCGCAAATGGCCGAGGAAGAACCGAAACTGCTGCTGCGCCTGGAGCAACTCGAACAAGCGAAAGAGCTGCAACGGGAACGGGACGGACTTCAAGCCGATTGCTCGCGCCTCGCGCAGCTTCTGGAACAGGGACAGGGCGAACAGACTGCGCTGGCACAGCAGCTTGAGAAAGAAAAGGAGTTGCAGCAGCGCGGGCGCAAACGGCGTGAAGAACTACAGGAGAGCCTCAAGCCGAATGAAGTGAAGTCAGAAGAACGCAGGCAGATTCAGGCTGCGCTTGAACTGAAGCATCGTGTGGATACTGCCGCGGAGCAGCTGCAGCAAAACAAGGCTGACATGCAAGCCTATAAGCAGTCGGCAGAACAGGGAGCCGACAAGCTGAAGGCGGCGGCTGAGGAAGAAACACACCTGAGTGATCAGCGTCAGCATCTGGTAGAAAAGGCGTCAGCAGGTCTTGAGGCCTTGCTTGCCTGTGAGCATGATATTAGCCGCGAACAGAGCCTGCTTGCTCTTGCGGAGGAACAGCTGCGTGGCACGATGCGGGAGCAGGAGCTGCACCGGCTTTCCTCCGCCTTGCGCGCCGAGCTGCGTGACGGCGAGCCATGCCCGGTGTGCGGCTCGCCGCATCACCCGCTCCCGGCTGCGCCGCTGGGAGAAGGTCCGCAGGCAGGCGATGCGGACCTGGAACTGCTGCGCAGCCTGCACGCGGAGCTGCAGGAGCTGCGCTTTGGGCTGCGCCAGCAGCTGCACGAACGTCGCAGCCTGCTGACGCAGCTTGGCGCTGCGGCCGGCGAAGCTCCGGCCGCAGCCGAGGCCGCGCCTGCGGCAGCGGAGCCCGAGCCCGCCGGGTCGCCCGAACACGGGCGCTCCCCGGCAGGCTGGGCATCGCGTGCCGCTGCGCTGCGCGAAGCCGCGCAGGCGCTGGCTGCCGCAGCAGCGCCGCTCCAGACCGAAGCCGCCGCGTTGCAGCAGGCTGCTGTGGGCGCACAGCAGCGCCGCATGGAAGCGGCAGCTGCGCAGGAGGCCGGCCGTGCCGGGCTCGCCCAGGCGGAGCGCAAGCTGGCCGAGAGCGAGGCCGCAGCGGCTGCTTTGCAGGGCCGCTGGGCCACAGAACTGCCGGGCATCGCTCAGGAGGAGGCCAAGGCCCTCTATCAGGCGATGCAGGAGCGCGATGCGCGCGCCGAAGACATCAAGGAACGTCTGAACAAAAGCGTAACGTTCCTTGAGGAAAAAGACCAGATCATTCAATCTCTCCAGCAGAAGCTGGTTGAATTGGACAAACAACTGATCCAGTGGCAAACGGAGTGGCAGGGCAATAGCAAACAGCTGGCCGAGAAGGAAGAACGCTTGCGCCAGTGGGTCGGGGAGCAGCGGGTAGAAGATCTGATTACTGCGGCTCAGGCTCGTCTGAATGGACTGCGAAAAGCAGCTGCGGACTTGGCACAACGATTCAAAGAAGCGGACACGCTGAAGCAGGAATCAGCCAAGAAAGACGTTATGGCTCAGCAGGCAGCCGTCTCGGCCACAGAACATCTGCAACAGGCACAGGAACGGTGGAAGCAATTGCTAGAACAATCCCCGTTCGACTCAGATGATGCCGTTGTGTCTGCGGCGATTCCTTCCCAGGAAGCAGAACGACTGGCAGAGCAGATCCAGCAGCACCGTGAACGTGAGCGTGAACTGGCATCCCAATTGCGTGAACTGGAACAAAAGCTGGATGGAGCTATCGTATCGGAGGAACAGTGGTTAGCCTGCACTGAACGTTTGCGGCAGGTCCGGATTGAGGATGAAGCTGCCCTTCGTGCCAAAGCACGCGCAGAACGTGATCTGGAAGATGTGGAGCAGCGACATGTTCGCTGGACCGAACTGGAGAACAAGCGGGTGGAGGTAAGCCGTCAAGGTGAACTGCTCAGCAAACTTCAATCCGCGTTCAGAGGCAATGCTTTTGTCGAGTATATTGCCGAAGAACAACTGATGCAGGTTAGTCACGCGGCATCTCAGCGTCTGCGCTTCCTGACCAAACAGCGTTATTCACTGGAGGTGGACTCCGGTGGTGGTTTTGTGATCTGTGATGATGCTAACGGGGGAGTCAAACGACCGGTATCAACGTTGTCCGGTGGCGAGACGTTTTTGACTTCATTGTCACTGGCGTTGGCGCTGTCGGCCCAGATTCAGCTACGAGGTCAGTACCCGCTTCAATTCTTCTTCCTGGATGAAGGATTCGGTACACTTGACCCGGAGTTGTTGGATACCGTCATTACGTCGCTGGAAAAACTGCATGACGACCGATTGGCTGTCGGTGTAATCAGTCACGTGCCTGAACTGCGCGCACGCTTGCCGCGCAAACTTGTGGTGATTCCGGCAGGTGAGGCCGGAAACGGCTCACGTGTGGTCTTGGAGACCCTATAGAGGGAAAGGTGTAAGCAATATAAATCATAGAAACCGCCCTCTTTGAAACGCACTATCACGTAATATGATTATTGTAAAAATATTTCTTTTCTTGCTTTTATAACATAGCGGAGTGAGTTACATCACAGATACAGGTTCATCCCGCTGTTATACTACAGTTAAGCCGACAAACTTTATTTAAGTACCCCGGCGGACATCTGATCAGGACGTTTCCTGAATAGATGTCCGCGCAGCAGCCTTCCAAGGAAGCCGCTCACGGGGTGCTTCTTTTTTTGACTTTTTCCCCGTAGTGTCAATTCGCCCAGTTCTGAATACCATGAAAAGGTGATCAAGAGCAGAATCGAGGAGGCGTTGGCAAGTGGAAAAGGTGGAAGCGAAGAAAGTATGCAAGGAACACATGCACCGTTATGTATGTGTGCAGATGAATGATGGCATGCACTATGATGGCATTATGGAAAACGTGGATGATGAAATGATTTATTTGGCCGTTCCCGTTGGACCAGAAGCCATGGTGAATCATGCAAACTGGGCTCCAAATGCAATGCCGGGAGCGAACTATCCAATAGGTCATACCCGCGGATTTTATCCAGGATACGGGTACCCTACTCCTTATCCGTATTATGGTTATGGCCGTAGACGGTTTAACCGACTGGTGCTCCCGTTATTTGCGCTTACGGCGTTAACCCTTTTACCGTACTATTGAAATTAGAAAATCAGGTATAACTACAGTGAACAAGTTGATGATGGATATGTTGTTTCATTCATGGACACCGTAGAGTTGAAATAGAGCGGTCTTATCACATATAGAGTCTCAGCCTGATGTATCGCATAGTCATTGCAATACAACTGGCAACATACTGAACATCCAAAAAGGTCATGCCTGTGCAGAAGCGAACTTCTGTAAGGCATGACCTTTTTTTGAACCTAATTAGTGTAAGAATCGATTGATGGCCAGCATAGACTTTATTCAAATCAAAATGCCCTTAACTTAATGCAGATTTCAAATCCTCAAGTAAATCCTCAACATCCTCGATCCCGACGGAGATACGAATCAAACCATCCGTGATCCCCAATTCTTGCCGCCGTTCATAAGGAATGGAAGCATGTGTCATTCGGGCAGGTACAGAAATTAAACTCTCCACCGCACCTAGACTTTCAGCCAATGTGAAATAACGGACTTTGCTTAATACCTCATCTACTTTTTCAGCACTGCCTACATCAAAGGAAACCATACCGCCATATCCGCTCGCTTGCGTGGACGCGAGCTTATGCTGTGGATGGTCGGGCAACCCGGGATAATAGACTTTGCTCACAGTCTGATGCTGATTTAAAAATGCCACAATCTGCTCTGTATTGCGTTCTTGCGCTTCCATCCGCAATCCCAATGTTTTTAGACCGCGCATTAACAACCAGGAATCCATGGGTCCCAGGACTGCCCCAATGGCATTTTGCATAAAATGCAGGTCTTCTCCAAGTTTCTCGCTGTTGACAACCGCAAGCCCTGCCACGACATCACTATGACCACCGATATATTTCGTTGCAGAATGCAGTACAATATCTGCCCCAAGAGCTAGCGGAGTTTGCCAATAAGGTGTACTAAACGTGTTATCCACGATGAACAGCAACTCATGTTGTTTCGACCATTTCGCTACAGCAGTAATATCGGTGACCTTGAGTAAAGGATTGGTTGGTGTTTCTACATAAATGGCCTTCGTATTAGGTTGCAAAGCTTGCTCCAGTGCTTGTAGTGAGGTGGTATCTACAAAGGTAGACTCGATCCCCAGACGATTCAGTACTTTGGTGAAAATGCGATAAGTCCCGCCGTAGACGTCATCCGTCAGAATGACGTGGTCGCCTGTCTTCAACAAAGAAAGTACAGCGTGAATTGCAGCCATTCCCGAACTAAAAGCAAAACCGCGAACACCATCCTCCAACTCTTTAATGACTTCTTCCAACGCATGACGGGTAGGGTTGCCCGTACGTGAATACTCGTATCCTTTGTGTACGCCAACCGATTCTTGCTCGTACGTACTTACTTGATAGATCGGTACACTCACTGCTCCAGTGTGTGGATCACCAACAATACCTGCATGAATCAGCTTTGTTTTTGGTCTCATGTTATTGTCCTCCATTATAGATGTTTTGGCTTAAATACCGTTCGCTGCTATCCGGGAAAATAACGACGATGTTACTCCCGGGGGCTGCGTGGCCGGCTTCGTTTAATGCGGCTTGCATAGCTGCTCCTGAGGAGCTTCCTACCAGTAGACCTTCCAACAGGGCTAGATCTTTGACCCGCTCAAAGGCATCTTCATCTGAGATCGTATGAATGGCATCGAAATAACTCACATCCATAAAAGAAGATAACGTTTCGACGCCTATTCCTTCTGTGCGATGGGGGCCCGAGGGTCCTCCTGCGAGAATCGAACCTTCGGGTTCTACGATACATGTTTTGATTAACGGGTTCTGCTCCTTCAAATAGCGAGATCCTCCCATGAAAGTTCCGCCAGACCCGGCTCCGGCGACATATACATGCACCTGTCCGTTCAGATCACGCCAAATCTCAGGGCCAAGATGTTGATAATGTGCGAGTGGGTTATCCGCATTGGAGAACTGACCTGGAACATACGAGCCGGGTATTTCTTTCGCCAGCGATTCCGCCTTGCGTATGGCACCCGTCATTCCTTCTGATGTCGGTGTGTTCACAACCGTAGCCCCAAGGGCTTTCATCAATTGCTGCTTCTCGACGCTGAACTTCTGAGGCACTGTGAAAATGACTTTTAAATTCAGGCCAACAGCCGCCATCGCAAGCCCAATTCCTGTATTGCCTGCGGTAGCTTCGATCACCGTTCCACCTGGCTTAACGTCTCCTCTTGCCAATGCTTGCTCCAATAAAAACTTGCCGATCCGATCCTTCACACTTCCCCCAGGATTCATGAATTCCAATTTGGCGAATAGACGGATTCCTTCCGGTAATGGATAACGAGTTAATTCAAGCAGTGGCGTATTACCTATAAGTTCCTGTACATGTTGATAAATGGGCAAATTAACCAATCTCCTTTTTTGCGTTCATTAACCATACATATTTGTTTAGTCGGGAAAAGTGCGTGATAAAACCATATTTCGATAAAATGGTTTGTAATACATCGATTGTTGTATAGTATTCGGTCCGTAGATCTGCCAGCAGTTCAGTATAGCCTTGAGAGGTTACCTCATCCTCAATCTGACGACGACTCTCCTGATCCTGAAAGACGGTATCTGCAAACACAATTTTTCCATTGGGGCTGAGCAGTTTGGCATATATTGAAATCGCGTGTTCTTTCTCTGCATCCGTTAAATGATGGAAAGCATATGTGCTCACGATGGCGTCTATTGGCTCAGCGAGAGGAGGGAACTCCAGAAAGTCTCCTTCAACCAATTCGAAATTCAGATTCCGCTTTTGCACTTGATTGATCATCCCTTGTGAAGGTTCAACCCCGTATACTTTATGACCTGCGGCTATCAACTTTTCTGTAAGATTTCCCGTTCCAACGCCAAATTCCAAAATCGTTCCGCTCACCTCTGAGACTACTGTATGAAGAATTTCTTCATAATGCTCAAATACTTCCTGATATTGTTGGTCATGTCCCATTACGGTTTGATCATAATCATTTGACCATTGGTCAAATAAAGCCACAAACTCTCTGCCCATTACCTTAATATCCTCCTTGGTATTGCCAAAAGTAAAAGCAACTATATCAATGGGGATTATATACTATAAAAGTGTGATTTAAAAGAAAAATATGGAATTTTATGGCTTTAAATCATCACCTCTGTACCTCTTTAATTGACTGATTTCCGTGACTTTTTTTGAGTTATTTCTCCACCTGAAAGCCATGGATATGGATCTCTGAAAGGAAGAGGAACGAAAAGATTGTTTAGACTGGCTGGCTGTGTGTCTAGAGATTGGACGTGGGTTTTTACTTCTAGTATGATAGGAGGGAATACATATATTGGTTTACAAAGGAGGGTATGAACTATGGATTGCTTATTTTGCAAAATTGTAGAGGGCAGCATTCCCTCCAATAAAGTACTGGAGAATGACCATGTTATCGTGTTTCATGACATCCAGCCCGCAGCACCGACACATGTGCTCGTCATTCCGAAGAAACATATTGCTTCGATGAATGAAGTGACTGCAGAAGATATACCTTTGATCGGCGAGATTCATCTGGCTGCTCAAGAAGCGGCCAAGCGTCTTGGGGTGGAGGAAACAGGGTATCGCTTAATCAACAACTGTGGTAAGGATGGAGAACAAACCGTACATCATCTGCATTATCATTTGCTGGGTGGTACCAGACTTGGCGCATTGACAAGTCTGTCTGATTCTCACAAATAAACGAGCTAACGTGTGCTAATATTGGGTCATTATGCATATGCATTAACTTCATGAATATGTGACCAAAGCTCATAATAAATAAGTGATCATTACATTGAGGTTGACACCTTTATTACCTTTCGCCTATAATGAAAGATGATGAACCGTGTTATTGCTCTTGGACGGTCTGGTCGGAGGGAGGGAAAACTGGTGTCTGAAACTAAAGTTCGCAAAAACGAGACTATTGATGCTGCACTTCGTCGTTTTAAACGCTCCATCGCTAAAGATGGCGTATTGGCTGAGGTGAAGAAACGTAAGCATTATGAGAAGCCAAGCGTAAAGCGCAAGAAAAAGTCCGAGGCTGCTCGTAAGAGAAAGTTTTAGGAGGATTTTAACTACATGAATCTTAGCGAACGATTGAACGAAGATATGAAGCAAGCGATGAAGAGTAAGGACAAGTTCAGACTCTCCAACATTCGGTTGATTCGTTCGACGATCAAGAATCTTGAAATAGATTTGAAAAGAGATTTGGATGACAACGAAGTGCTTGATATCCTGAGTCGTGAAATCAAACAGCGCAAAGATGCCCTCCAAGAATTTGACAAAGCGGGCCGTGAAGACCTCGCGGCAAATGCAAAAGCGGAAATTGAAGTACTCATCCAGTACCTTCCCGCACAGCTTTCCGAAGAAGAAATTAAAGTTATTGTACAGCAGACCATCCAGGAAACCGGTGCTTCTTCGAAAGCCGAGATGGGGAAAGTCATGGCGGCCCTTATGCCAAAAGTTAAAGGCAAAGCGGACGGCAAACTGGTAAATCAAGCAGTTCAACAATTTCTGCAATAAAGCAAATCAATAAACACCTCCTGACTTGTCAGGGGGTGTTTTTTCCATGTACAAGACCACATGATGTGCTCGTGACCAGTAAGAGTTTCTTTTTAATGGTTAATATATATTATTATGGATTTATATTCTTGCAATTGCTCCTGTTTTCAAATATAATTTTAAGATTTTGAAACGAAATGTTGCATTGCACGTAATAAATACCATAAGCTGGACAGTATAACATTATTGGAAAAGGGGGGACTATTGTGAAGGGAAAGCGCCGGAAGAAGCTTACGGGGCCATTGATGCTCTTAATGCTGCTGACGCTGTTGCTTCCTGTCTGGATTGGATCACCGTCAGCGCATGCAGCTGAGAAGAGTGGTGCCGTATATATTATTCCGGTTGACAAACCAATCGAGCAGGGGCTTGGCAAGTTCATGGAACGCGGTTTCAGGGAAGCGGAAAAGATGAACGCTGGCCTGATCGTTCTTGATATCAATACGCCGGGAGGCCGTGTCGACACTGCGGAAGCATTGGGTACCCTGATTAAGGACAGTCCGATAGAGACGGTTGCATTTGTCCGTGGAGATGCTGCTTCAGCTGGAAGTTTTCTGGCCCTGAATGCAGATAAGATCGTAATGTCACCAGGCAGTATGATTGGTGCGGCGGCAATGGTGGATAGTTCGGGCAAACATGTTGATGATCCGAAGCTTGTTGCATTCTGGAAGAGCAAAATGCAGGGAGCGGCTGAAATCAGTGGCCGTGATGGTAAGATTGCAGCTGGAATGACGGATGTTAACATGGTCGTGGAAATGCCAGAGATCAATAAAACCAAGCAAAAAGGTGAAATTATTGCTCTCTCGGCTGAAGAAGCGCTGAAAGTCGGTTATGCCGACCACATCAGCAACACACCAGAAGAAGCAGCGACTTGGCTCGGTTACAGTCTGGATGATGTATTCAAGGTAGAACGGACGACAGCAGAGAATATTTCATCTTTTCTTACCAATCCTGTTGTCATGACTGTATTATTGTTCCTCGGAATCGCGGGTGTGATCATTGAATTGATTGTTCCTGGTTTTGGAGTTCCTGGTATTGTGGGTATCGTGTGTTTCGTCTTATATTTCTCTGGTAATTACATTGCGGGATTTGCCGGAGCCGAGACATGGGTACTATTTACTGTCGGACTCATCATGATGATTCTGGAGATGTTTATTCCGAGCTTCGGTATTCTGGGGATTTTGGGATCGATTGCGCTTGTGGCCGGTGTCGTAAGGGCTGCTTATGATACGAGTGATGCATTTGTATCTCTGGGTATCGCTTTTGGAGCAGCACTGGTAGTCATTGCGATCATCTCAATCATCTTTAAGGATCGAGGGATCTGGAATCGGTTCATACTGAGTGACAGTATGTCAGCGGACCGTGGATATTCATCAGCCACAGAACGCAAAGAGTTGATTGGTCTGCAAGGAATCAGTCTGACACCACTTCGTCCTTCTGGAACAGCGATGTTTGAAGGGGAACGAATTGACGTTGTGACTGACGGAGACTTCATTCCCATTGATACACCGATTATTGTGATCAAAGCGGAAGGTACCCGGATTGTGGTTCAGCAAGCTTTGCCGGTGTAACTCGCTCTGTTGTCGAAGCGGATCAACGCTTCGGCAATGTACATAACCACGTAGCTGAAGCTGCCAGCGAGGTGGGTGCATTCTTTAATTGAGCAGCGGACTCATGAATGTCTTCTCAAATGTTTTTATCAAATTCAAATTGCAAATGGAGGAAATTAAACAATGGACACATCTATGATTACGATTTTGCTCATTGCGGTAGTAGGTATTATCGTATTGAGCGTATTCTTCAGCTTTTTCCCGGTTATGCTCTGGGTTTCAGCGATTGCATCCGGCGTACGCGTAAGTATTATTACATTGGTTGCGATGAGACTGAGACGTGTAACGCCTAGCCGTATCGTAAATCCGATGATTAAAGCAACTAAAGCGGGTCTTAAACTTTCAATGAACCAACTGGAGAGTCACTTCCTGGCCGGTGGTAACGTTGACCGTGTTGTAAACGCTCTGATTGCTGCACAACGTGCGAACATTCCACTCGAATTTGAACGTGCTGCTGCCATTGACCTCGCAGGTCGTGACGTATTGCAAGCCGTACAAATGAGCGTTAACCCACGTGTTATCGAAACACCTATTGTCTCTGCGGTAGCCAAAGATGGTATCGAAGTTAAAGTTAGAGCACGAGTTACGGTTCGTGCCAATATTGACCGTCTCGTCGGTGGTGCTGGTGAAGAAACGATCATCGCCCGTGTCGGCGAAGGTATCGTAAGTACAAACGGTTCCTCCAATTCTCACAAAGACGTCCTGGAAAATCCGGATCTGATCTCCCGTACCGTATTGTCTAAAGGTCTGGATGCAGGTACTGCCTTTGAAATCCTGTCCATTGATATTGCGGACGTTGATGTAGGTAAAAACATTGGTGCCTTCTTGCAGACTGAGCAAGCAGAAGCTGACAAACGTATCGCACAAGCGAAAGCGGAAGAACGTCGCGCAATGGCCGTAGCCCAAGAGCAAGAGATGAAAGCACGCGTAGTGGAAATGAGAGCGCGCGTTGTTGAATCCGAATCCCAAGTACCTTTGGCAATGGCTGAGGCACTGCGTAGTGGTAAAATCGGTGTCATGGATTACATGAACCTGAAGAATATTGAAGCAGATACTCAAATGCGTAACACATTGGGAAAACCTGGTGAAGGTTCGAATTCCAACGATCAGGGTGATTCCAAAAACGGAAGATAGGCGGTGAGTGCATATGGGCCTATTTGAATGGATTTTTGATAATCTGTATATTGTGGCCGTCATCGGTTTTGCGCTCTTCTCCTTCTTGGGGAAAGCTGCCAAATCGGCTGATCCGAACAAAAAGCGTCCTGCCAACGGGATGCCTACATTTGGAGGCAGCGGTGATTCAGGCCGGGATGAACGTTCAAGAGATAACTCATCTCCGCAGCAGTCTTCCGGACCTACAGACCCCCGCTATGATGAACAGTATGACGATCGGTATGATGACGTGCAATATGAGAATCAGTATGATGAGCCGTATTCGGAGCCTGCTGCATCTTCTCGCCCCGCAACTGACTACAGAAGTGAGGGCACGATGAGTGCGATGGCAAATTCACTTGAGGAACAGATGAGAGGCATGGAAGAACAGCAGCGCTTGATTGAAGAACGCTTGAATCGCATCTCTTCTGCGAATCGGCCAGTTGTGTCTGATTCCAGTTGGGATGAGACCAGCACCGATGAATCGGGAGCGTCTCCACTTCGTCCTGCTGATATTCGTACAGGTGTCCTGTGGGCAGAAGTACTGGGTTCCCCTCGTTCCAAGCAACCGTTTGGTACAAGAGGAAAACTGTAAACAAGTCAATTTATTGGACGGAAATAGAGCCGTCTCTGGTGAGCATAAAGCCGCCAGAGACGGCTTTTTCTGTGTTCTAACCTTTTTTCTCAACATTCGTATCTAACACGCCCCGGAATTTTCATAAATTCATGAATCTGCGCATAAGTTGAACTGTAGAGGAAGGGGGAAGACCTTCGAATGACCCGGATCAGCCGCAAGCTGCGCAGATGGACCAGTGAAGTGTTGGATCTGCCGCAGGATGTGCTTTATGATATGCCACGGTTAACCCTGATTGGCAGTAAGCAACTGTATATAGAGAATCATCGCGGTGTTATCCATTTCACACCGGATCGCATCGTTCTGGCTCTTTCCCAAGGCCAGTTGGAGATCAAAGGGACTGCCTTGGTGATACGCAACATTTTGCCGGATGAAGTAGCGGTTGAAGGAACGATTCTGGATATTCATATGAATGGAGTGGAGGGGAACGCATGAAGCAGCCCAGTCTGTACAAACTGCGGGGAGCAGTCCGAATCACGGTCACTGGGGGAGACATTGAAGCATTGATCAACATGGTGGCAGAGCAGGGACTGGAGGTTTGGAACCTGCGTGCTCAGGAAGGACGCGTGGCAGAGATGAACATTCTGCTGCCGCATTTTTTCAGGCTGCGTCCGATGTTGAAACGGACAGGCTGCAGAGTGAAAGTGACCCATCGCAGCGGTTTTCCTTTTTTTGCGGCCCGATTATTGCGAAGGAAGTTTTTTCTCGGGGGAATGTTGTTTTTTGTGGCAGCTTTGTTTGCTTTGTCGTCTATGGTGTGGAATGTGGAGGTCAAGGGTAACGTTACCATTCCCACGGACGAGGTGCTCGCAGCAGCGAAGAAAGAGGGGGTGTACCCTTTCCAATGGGGGTTTCGCTTGCAAAGCCAAGACAAGCTCTCCAGACAGCTCGCCCTCGCCCTGCCGGATGTCACCTGGATTGGCGTGAGCAAAGAGGGGACAACCATTACCATTCAGGTCGTGGAATCGGCGCAACCAAAGCGCGAGCCGTTACTGAATCCCAGACATCTGATCAGCAAAGCGGATGCTGTCGTCACTCAAATCTATGCAGAGCAGGGACGTCCTGTTGTTCAGAAGGACATGCGTGTCAAAAAGGGTCAGGTATTGATCTCGGGTATTCTCGGAGATGAGGAGAACACCAAGACGATCGTTGCCAAAGGGGAAGTACGTGGTCTGGTATGGCGTGAGTATCAGGTAGAAGTCCCGCTTGTGCAAAAACATAACACGATGACGGGTGAGAGCAAAGAACGTTTTTACATGGTGCTGGGAAAATGGGCGATCCAACTATGGGGATACGGAAATACACCGTTCAGTTCTTTTGATACCGAGAGTAATCATAGACCCCTGACCTGGCGATCCTTTACACTTCCCATGGGCTGGCTGACAGAGAAGGATCTGGAGACCCGAGAGCATGAGGAACAACAGACGATAGAGTGGGCCAGAACGAAAGGATTGGAAGGAGCAAGGAACGATATTATTGCCAAAAATGGCAAAGGAACGAAAATTATAAGTGAAAAAATTTTGCATGAGAAGAAAGAGAATGGTAAAGTTTATATGAAAGTCTTATTTGAGGTAGAAGAAAGCATTGCGGAGGAACTTCCGCTAGTCCATAGTCAAGGAGAATGAGGATATTTGTCAGAGCAAACACGCAGCATACAAATCTCCCTCCAGAGTGCGGGAGAGGGTCAATCTCTTTTTGGACCCCAAGATACTTTTCTTAAACTGATTGAATCCGAGATTCCCGCCCAGATTGCATCCCGTGAAGCTGAGATTGTGATTTTCGGCAATGCACAACAGGTGGAATCGCTTGAACAATTATTTGATGTGTTACTGCAATTGATACGCAACGGATACGTGTTAACCGAAAGAGATGTGAAGTATGCGATTGAACTTGCCAAGGATATGCGGGCAGACCAACTGTTGGATCTGTTCAAGGGCGAGATTACGACGACATACCGAGGTAAACCAATCCGTGTTAAAACCATTGGACAGAAGCACTATGTAACTACAATTAAAAAACGTGATATTGTATTTGGCATTGGTCCTGCCGGTACGGGTAAAACCTACCTTGCTGTTGTACTGGCTGTTGCCGCAATTAAAGAAGGCAGCGTCAAACGCATTGTGCTGACACGACCTGCTGTTGAAGCAGGAGAGAGTCTTGGGTTTTTGCCAGGTGATCTTCAGGAGAAGGTAGACCCGTATCTGAGACCGCTGTACGATGCCCTGTATGACGTTATGGGACAGGAACAGACCGCGAAGGCACTGGAGCGAGGGTTAATCGAAATCGCGCCACTCGCCTACATGCGGGGTCGTACGCTGGATGACTCATTCATCATTCTTGATGAAGCACAGAACACAACACCGGAACAGATGAAGATGTTCCTGACCCGTCTTGGTTTTGGCTCCAAAATGGTCATCACCGGAGACGTGACACAGATTGATTTACCGCGTGGTAAGAAATCCGGGCTTGTGGAAGCGAATTCGATCTTGAACGAAGTTAACGAGATTGGGTTTGTCTATTTTGCCGAGCAAGATGTTGTGCGGCATTCCCTCGTCCAGAAAATTATCGTGGCTTACAACCACGCCGCAGAAAATCAAGCATAGAAAGGGATTGTCTAAAGTGACCTCGAAGGAACCGTCAAAAGGCAAATCTTTTCAGAATAAGGCTACAGGATGGAAGTATAGCGTGTGGGCACGCTATCTTCTGTTTTTGTTTCTGGTGATTCTTTTCTACGTGAGTCTGGCTTCCAAGTTGCTCCCCGAGCGGTATGATATTCAGGAAGGTACACGGAGTGAAGTGGATATTGCTGCGCCCATGCAGATTCCGAATAACAAGGCCACACTCAAAGCACAGGAAGAAGCGGCTGAACGCGTACAACCAATATTTCAGATCGTGCAGATGCGGAACGAAAATTTGATGACAACCCTGCTTGATCGTGTAGATCGATTAAATCAGGATGATCAGATTTCAAGTCAGGATAAGATTGATATTTATCGGGATGAAATTCCGCAACGCCAGAAGGATTTTGTGACCAACTATATCAATAATAATCGGAAAGCCGGTACATACTCCGAGACGCTGTTGGAAGAGATCCGAAATGTGGTACAGGAGCAAAGCTACCGTATTCCCGAAGAGACCTACATCAAAATCTCACGTCTGACATCGGATGATATCCAAGAGATGAAACCAGTTGCGAGGGATATTGTTTCCCGGTTAATGACGGATCAGATCAGCGATGCAACCACCGCACGTGCGAAAGTAGCCGAGATGGTGAGTGTCAGCTCTCTTAGTAAGCGTACGCAACGTGAGGTGGTGCAGGAGCTTGCTCGCCTCGTGGTGACCGCTAACCGCTTCTACGACGAAGAGGGAACCAAGGAAGCGAAAGTTCAGGCACGTGAGAACACGCAAACCGTCTTTATCAAGCAAGGGGACACATTAGTTGCCAAGGGTGAAATGATCACCCCGGAAATGTATGCGCTCCTGGATGAGAATGACTTGCTGAAAAATGAAGTGAACTACTGGCCGCAGCTTGGGCTTCTTATGTTTTCCTGTCTGTTGTCGGCAGCAATTCTGATGTATATTCAGCAATGCAGCGGAACGCATTTCAAATATAATAATGCGCAGCTGTTGATGCTTGTTCTCATTTTTATTATTACGATTGTGGTTATGCATGTGACGGCGATTATCCAGACCAATGAGAGGTCTTATGTAGGTTTCCTTGCGCCAGTTGCGGTAGGGGCGATGTTAATTGCGCTTCTGCTGGATACCTCGCTTGCCTTTGTATGTTCGATTTTGATCGGTATATTGTCCAGTATTATTTTGAACACGCATCAGGGTCAGCTGTTTGACTTTGAACTGGGCTTCTTCGCTGTATTGGTTTCATTTGTTGCGATCTTCGCAACGCATAAGGCTAGCCAACGATCAACGATCCTGAAAGGGGCCATTATGGTCTGCTTGTTCGGGTCCATAGCCGTCTTCACCCTGGCTTTGATTGACTCAGGAGATTGGAACCGAACCACAACACTGTATGGTGTTGGTTTTGCATTTGCTGGTGGCGTATTGACTGCCATATTGGTCATTGGGCTGATGCCATTTTTCGAAACTTCATTTGGCATCTTGTCAGCGCTCAAACTGGTGGAACTGTCTAATCCCAACCATCCGCTTTTGCGCAAGTTGCTCACGGAGACACCGGGTACCTATCATCACAGCGTTATGGTAGGCAATCTGTCGGAGGCTGCGGCAGAGGCCATTGGAGCTAACGGATTGCTCTGTCGAGTGGGATCGTATTATCATGATATTGGCAAGACGAAGCGCCCCATCTATTTTATTGAGAATCAGAATAACATGGAGAATCCGCATGATTCGATCGATCCGAAACTGAGCAAATCCATTATCGTTGCCCATGCCCGTGATGGTGTGGAAATGCAGAAGGATTACAAACTACCCAGACCTATTCGGGATATTGCGGAACAGCATCACGGCACGACATTTCTCCATTATTTCTATCACAAAGCGCTGCGCCAAGCGGAAGAAGCAGGAGTTGAACCTGATTTCACGGAAGAAGATTTCCGTTACCCTGGGCCGAAGGCTCAGTCCAAGGAATCTGCTATTGTTGGCATTGCCGATAGTGTAGAAGCTGCTGTGAGATCTTTACGCAAACCGACAGTGGAGCAAGTGGAGTCCATGATAGAGAAGATTATTAAAGGTCGATTGGATGATCATCAGTTCAATGATTGTGATCTTACGATGCGTGAACTGGACATCGTCGCCAGAACATTGAAGGAAACGGTGATGGGTATCTTCCACTCCAGGATAGAATATCCGGAGGAGATCAAGAAACCAAAGCCGACTTCACCCGAAGCAGGCTAATTTAATATTATTAGTAGACAGGAGTTATGAAGGAATGAGTCTTAATCTGGCATGGAATAATGAACAACAGGATAAAGAAATTACAGAACCGATGATTGCAATGCTGGAACAGTTGCTGAATCTAGCTGGAGAAGCGGAAGGTGTGGCAGACGGAGAAGTGGCTCTGACTTTTGTAAACGATGAGCAGATCCACGAGTTGAACCGTGACTATCGCGGTATTGACCGTCCTACGGATGTATTGTCTTTTGCGATGAATGAGACGGTGGATGAAGAACTCGACATTATCTATGAGCTGGATGAAGATGAAGAAATGGAAGAAATGCCGGATGTTCTTGGAGACATCATCATTTCCGTACCACGGACCATCCTGCAAAGTGAGGAGTATGGACACTCTTTTGAACGTGAGCTTGGTTTTTTGTTTGTCCATGGCTTCTTGCACCTGCTCGGATATGACCATCAGGATGAAGCTAGCGAGGCTGAAATGATGGGTAAACAAGAAGCGGTATTGGCCCAGGCCGGGTTGACACGATAATGAAAAGGCGCTCCTGGGGTCTGGTATTCCGCAATGCTGCGGAAGGAATCGCATATGGGTTGCGGACTCAGCGTAATGTGAGAGTTCACACGGGAGTGGCTGTTTTGATGTGTGTAGCCGGCTTTTTTTTCAAAATCTCAAGAATAGATTGGATGTTTGTGCTGACCGCTGTCTTTTTGGTCCTGGTGACTGAATTGATGAACACGGCTGTAGAGGCTGCAGTTGATCTGGCACATCCCCATATCCATCCGCTGGCAAAAGCGGCGAAGGATACCGCGGCCGGGGCAGTTCTGCTGGCTGCGGTATTCGCCGTCATCATCGGTTGTATCGTTTTCATTAAGCCGGCGATGAGCTGGCTGGGTTTTCACTGATTTTGTATTAACTTTGTTTTGATTCGTTTTGATTTTAATACCACACACTAATATAAATTTACTTGATGCAAACACGATAACGGAGAGGTCAGAAGAAACCTGAAGAAACGGAGTGTGCGCCTTTATCCCCGGATTTTCCCTTATTAAAAGGGATCAAAAAAATCTGGGGATAACAGCGCTCGGAAGGTTGTTCTGACAGCGGAGTGTCCAGTGTAAATGCACTAGTTTGATTTTATATTGCACCCTAAGGGAGAGAATATCAATGGATAACAGTTTGCTAATGCAAGAAGCAATTAAGGCACGTACGAAGGCGTACACGCCTTACTCCCATTTTGGTGTAGGTGCAGCTTTGCTTGACAGTGAAGGGCATGTGCATCATGGTTGTAATATTGAGAATGCTGCGTATACCCCAGGTAACTGTGCTGAGCGTACAGCGATGTTCAGTGCCATTGCAGGTGGACAGCAGCCACGTAGCTTCAAAGCGATTGCCATTGTGGGAGACACCGATGGTCCGATTGCTCCATGTGGCGTATGTCGTCAAGTCATGTACGAACTGTGTGAACCCGATATGAAAGTCATCTTGGGAAACATGAAAGGTGATCTGCAAGAGACCACCGTTGCTGAACTGTTACCTTGGGCTTTTGGGCCTTCTGATCTGAATTCTGCAAAAAAATAAACAATATTCCAGGCCTAGGCGCCTGAGGAGGAACATATGAAAAAACAAGCATTCAAATCCGGTTTTGTAGCCATTATTGGACGTCCAAACGTAGGTAAATCCACACTGATGAACCAAGTTATTGGACAGAAAATTGCCATTATGTCGGACAAGCCACAAACTACCCGTAATAAGATTCATGGTGTGTATACATCCGAACATCAGCAAATCGTTTTCTTAGACACACCAGGGATTCACAAACGTCAATCCAAACTTGGCGATTACATGAACCAGACTGCTTTGAACACGCTAGGAGAAGTAGAAGCCGCACTGTTTCTGATTGACGCTTCGGAAGGCTTGGGTGGCGGTGACCGTTATATTGCGGAACAGTTGAAAAATATCCGTACGCCTGTCATTCTCGTCATGAATAAAATTGACAAAATTGAGCCGGAAGCGCTGTTGCCACTCATAGAGACGTATCGCAAGCTTCACGATTTCGCTGAAATCGTTCCTGTCTCTGCCATGCTTGGCAGCAATGTCAGCACGTTGCTGGAACAGCTCGGCAAGTATTTGCCTGAAGGTCCACAGTACTATCCTGATGACCAGGTTACTGACCATCCGGAGCAGTTTGTATGTGCCGAGTTGATTCGTGAGAAAATTCTGCAAATGACTCGTGAAGAAGTGCCTCACTCCATTGCTGTAACGATCGAAGATATGAAAGTTCAGGATAATGGTGTCGTTTATATCTCAGCCGTCATTTTTGTGGAACGGGATTCCCAAAAAGGAATCATTATCGGGAAGCAAGGTGCCCTTCTGAAAGAAGTGGGTAAACGAGCTCGACATGACATTCAGAATTTGCTTGGCTCCAAAATCTTCATGGATCTGTGGGTTAAAGTGAAAAAAGACTGGAGAAATCAGGATCGAGTTCTGCGTGACCTTGGCTTTGGCCGTGATTGATCGTCGGAATTGTATCCAGTAATTGCAACACATAGTTTACCTTGCAAGACTCCATCCTATTTGGTAGATGCAGACGTCATTTCCGAAGAGAGGATGAAATTCCGATGCGAGATTTTTCGTGGAAGGTTTTTGCGATGACGGGGGACGTGGAGTCCTATTTGTTATATACCGAGGAGTGTAACTCGTTAGGACAGGAGTCGGAACTTGCAAGGGAAGTGATTGAAGATGAAGAAGCCGAGGGATAACTGGCTGATTCGGGAATGGTTAGGTGACGAGGCATGCTATACAGGGTGGAAGGGATTGTCATCCGCAGCATGGACTACGGCGAAGGGAACAAAATCATTACGCTTTGCACCGAAAGCGGCGGGAAAGTAGGCGTACTCGTCCGCGGTGCCAAAAAGCCCAAGAGCCGACATGCTGCACTGGTGCAGCCGTTTACGTTTGGTCAATATGTATATTTTCGCAATACAGGTCTAGGTACACTGAATGCTGGAGAAATTGTTGAATCCTATCATGAGTTGCGTGAAGATCTGGTCAAGGCCTCTTATGCCTCTTATGCGTGTGAACTATTGGATCGCGTGCTTCAAGATGAAGAGACAGGTACATTTTGGTTCAAACAGTTAAAGGCGTGTCTGCAGGCGTTGAAGGAAGAAAAAGATCCGGTTGTTATTACCAGTCTGTACGAAATGAAAATATTACAGGCATCCGGTTATGGTCCACAGTTCGATGAGTGTATCTCCTGTAATCAGGAGCGACCGGATGAGCAGTTGTTTATAAGTCCCAGACTTGGTGGCGTCCTGTGTCGTGCATGCAAACATTTCGATCCTCCGGCGATGTCAGTCAGTCCAAAGGCTCTGAAGTTGTTGCGTTTGTTCGCGCAGTTGGATCTGCAGCGCTTGGGAAATATATCAGTGAGTGAATCTACCCGTGATGAGATCAAAAAACTGATGCGTGCCTTCATGGATCATCAGCTTGGTCTGAATCTTAAATCCCGTTCTTTCCTCGATCAGATGGAGAAGTACGGGATTTGAGGCGTTTTGGTGGAAGTGAAACTATATCTTGACTTCATACTAGATTTTATATATTATGAAATATAATTTCTCTTTATGAGACATGCATTGAACGAGAAAGTAAAAGAATGGATTTATTGCATTTGTGGGGGCAAGTTGTTGTAGACACTTGTGAAACATGAATGAGCGAGCCGGGGATGGTGGAAGCCGGGCTAAATCGATCTTTGAAACGGCACTCGGGAGCATGAATGGACACGGAAAAGTGGGCTGGAACGAACAGGATCATCCTGTTTGATCCAAGCCAAGTAGGGTGGAACCGCGGGAATAGCTCTCGTCCCTACGTCTGTACAACAGGCGTAGGACGGGGGCTATTTATTGTTGTCTGCTCCGTTCTAAGCTTGCTAACAAACCATTGAAAAGGAGCATGATTATGAATTTTCAGCAGATGATTCTAACGCTGCAACAATTCTGGGCCGAGCATAACTGTATTATTGTCCAGCCATACGATACGGAAAAAGGGGCAGGTACGATGAACCCGATGACCTTTTTACGTTCGCTTGGACCCGAACCTTGGAAAGTGGCCTATGTGGAGCCTTCCCGTCGTCCTTCGGACGGACGTTATGGTGAGAACCCTAACCGGCTGTACCAGCATCATCAGTTCCAGGTGATCATCAAGCCTTCTCCGGACAATATTCAGGAAATTTACCTGGAAAGTCTGAAGCGTCTGGGCATTGATCCGCTCAAACATGATATTCGATTTGTTGAAGATAACTGGGAGAACCCTTCCCTTGGTTGTGCAGGTCTTGGTTGGGAAGTATGGTTGGACGGAATGGAAATTACACAATTCACGTATTTCCAACAAGTTGGTGGAATCGAGACGAATCCCGTAGCCGTTGAAATTACGTATGGTATGGAGCGTTTGGCTTCGTACATTCAGGAAAAAGAGAATGTGTTTGATCTGGAATGGGTGGAAGGTATCACTTATGGTGATGTATTCCGTCAACCAGAATTCGAACACTCTAAATATACGTTTGAAGTATCTGATGTGAAAATGTTGTTTACACTCTTCAACATGCATGAAGAAGAAGCAAACAAAGCCATGGCACAGCACCTGGTATTCCCGGCATATGACTATGTGCTGAAATGTTCCCACACGTTCAACCTGTTGGATGCACGTGGAGCCATCAGTGTAACGGAACGAACGGGCTACATCACACGTGTCCGTAATCTGGCTCGCCAAGTCGCTGCAACATATATGGAAGAGCGTGAGAAGCTAGGCTTCCCGCTGATCAAGAAAGGGGGAGCCGAGCATGTCTAAGGATCTGTTGTTTGAAATCGGGCTGGAAGAAGTACCTGCACGCTTCATGCGCGCAGCAATTGCGCAGCTACAAGAGCGTGTCGTGAAATGGCTTGATGCATCCCGCATTGCTTATGGTGAAGTGAATGCGTATGCTACACCACGCCGACTGGCTGTTTTGATTCAGAATGTGGCTGAAAAGCAGGAAGATATCGAGGAAGAAGTGAAAGGCCCTTCACGCAAAATTGCACTGGACGACAGTGGCAATTGGAGCAAAGCTGCACTCGGATTCGCTCGCAGTCAAGGTGTTGAACCGGACCAGTTCACGTTCAAAGAATTGAACGGTGTCGAATATATCTATGCAACGAAGAGCAGCAAAGGTGTGGAAACGGCTTCTGTGGTTGGCGAAGGCTTGTTATCTGTATTACAAGCCATGACGTTCCCGAAATTCATGCGTTGGGCTTCTTATGATTTCAAATTTGTACGTCCAATCCGCTGGATCGTGGCTATGCTCGGCAGTGATGTTATCGACCTGGAAGTAACAGGCGTCAAGTCGGGTAATGTAACTCGCGGACATCGTTTCCTCGGTAAGGAGGCCGTGATTTCCAATCCGTCTTCGTACGTGGAAGTGTTGCGTTCTGAACATGTCATTGCAGATATCCAGGAACGTGAACAGATCATTGTATCCCAAATTCAGGCTCTGGCTGCTGAGAAAAAATGGGATATTGCGATTAAGGAAGACTTGTTGGAAGAAGTGCTGTTCCTGGTGGAAACACCTACGGTATTGTTCGGGACATTCGACTCTTCATTTTTGAATATTCCACAAGAAGTATTGATTACTTCCATGCGTGAGCATCAGCGTTATTTCCCTGTATTGGACAGCGAGGGACAATTGTTGCCATTCTTCGTAACGGTACGTAACGGTGGAAGTGATTCACTGGATGTTATTGCCAAAGGGAATGAAAAAGTTCTGCGTGCACGTTTGTCTGATGCCAAGTTCTTCTATGAGGAAGATCAGAAGCTACAGATTAAGGATGCACTGTCGAAGCTTGAAAGTATCGTCTTCCAGGAAGAGCTGGGAACGGTTGGAGATAAAGTACGTCGTATTCGCAAGATTGCCGATGGGCTTGCTGCCAAACTGCAAGTATCGGGTGATGTTGCCGAATCCGTTAGCCGCTCAGCAGATATCTGCAAATTCGATCTGGTGACACTGATGGTAGGTGAATTCCCGGAACTGCAAGGTGTTATGGGTGAAGATTACGCTCGTAAAGCGGGCGAAAAAGAAGAAGTGGCCAAAGCTGTATTCGAACACTATCAGCCACGTTTCGCCGGAGATCAATCTCCTGCTTCGCTTGTCGGTGCCATTGTGAGTGCTGCGGATAAAATGGACACAATCGTGGGTTGCTTCTCCATCAACATCATTCCTACGGGATCTCAAGATCCGTATGCGCTGCGCCGTCAGGCTGCAGGTATTGTACAGATTTTGCTGGATCATAAGCTACCGTTGACATTGTCAGATGTGTTCGGAGTAGCGCTTCAAGTGCATGCCCAGATGAACCTGTTGAAACGTGCAGATGAAGAGGTTCGTAAAGATCTGCAAGACTTCTTCGGGCTTCGTGTGAAAAAATTGTTGTCCGAAACCGTCCGTTACGACGTTGTGGATGCCGTGATTTCTTCCGGATTCGATGATATCAGCGCTGTGGTTCCAAAAGGTGAAGCGTTGATGGCGGCTGTTCTGACAGGAGACGCATTCAAAACAACGGTTGAATCGTTTAACCGTGTGGGTAATCTGGCTGCTAAAGCATCCAATGCTTCCGTACATCCGGAACTGTTCACAGAAGATGGAGAGCGTCAGTTGCACGAGGCATGGAGCAGAACAAATGCAGAGTACCGTCAGGCATTGACTCAGCACGATGCTGCTGAAGCGCTGGCTATTGCATCCGCTTGGAAGGATGGTATTACTTCATTCTTCGATTCGGTCATGGTTATGGCTGAAGATGATGCTGTTCGTGCGAACCGACTTGCACTGCTCGCGGCTATTGATCGTGACTTGAAAGGATTTGCTGATTTTTCCAAGTTGGTTTGGTAATTGGGCGTATTTCATGAGTCCTTTTCCACAGACTTGAAGCAATGCTAAAATTCAGTATTAAAGAAGGATATATGAGGGTATAAATATACGGAACGGGTTGTGAAATGTATTTTTTACAATCGCTCCGTATTTTAGCCTTTGATTTCCCTTGCTCTGGCAGAAGGATTTTGCCTGGCCGGGGTCGTATATTACAATATGCAGCTATTTTATGAAACCGGGTGGTCTGGGATTGAGTGAGTTAAATATACGCCATATTGTTGTGGATGGTGATGCTTGTCCGGTCAAAACTGAGATTGCGCAAACCGCTCGCCTTTTCAACATCCCTGTACTGTTAGTCTCTTCATTTGATCATTTGCTTCAAGGAGGAGAAGGGGTGCGAACCGTGCAAGTGGATCGCAGTGATCAGAGCGCAGACCTGTATATTGCTAATCATATTAAGCCATACGATGTGGTTATCACTCAGGACTATGGACTTGCGGCACTTGCGCTCGGTAAACGTTGTTATGTTTTATCCTTTCGTGGTCGTGAGTTTAACGATCGTGACATTGATTTCATGTTGGATTCTCGTCACACTGCGGCCAAAGCGCGAAAAAGAGGGCATTATGGGAAAGGCCCAAAGCCTTTCACAGAGCAGGATCGAGAAATTTTTCAACATAAACTGACAAAACTTTTAAAAGATTTGCAGGAGAATGTGTAAGTTTATCGAATTATATTTACGTGTTGAAGAGATGAAGGTGGCCAGAGATGAGTACCGGACAAGG
Source organism: Paenibacillus sp. FSL H8-0079 (assembly GCF_037991315.1). NCBI lineage: Bacteria > Bacillati > Bacillota > Bacilli > Caryophanales > Paenibacillaceae > Paenibacillus > Paenibacillus sp. FSL H8-0079. The sequence goes on along the minus strand of NZ_CP150300.1, from coordinate 4,605,494 downwards.
CGGTATACCCGAAAGTATTATTGAATCGGTGTTACAGCAGAATGATATTGTCGATACGGTGAGCCGATTTGTGCATCTGACCAAGCAGGGGAAGTATATGAAGGGCCTCTGTCCTTTTCATTCCGAGAAGACGCCTTCGTTCACCGTTACACCTGAGAAACAAATTTTCTACTGCTACGGTTGCGGCACGGGTGGAAATGCCATCAAATTCAGGATGGAAATCGAAGGGTTATCCTTTCCCGAGGCTGTCAAGACGATGGCAGAAGAAAGCCATATCTCTATGGGCGACTGGCAAGGGCGTGAATCTGCTCATGTGAATCCGGAGACGGAACGTCTGTTGGAGGCTTATGAGCTTACCGCGAAGCTGTATCATTTTTTGTTGAAAAATACAGAGCACGGCAAGTCAGCCATGGAGTATTTACGCTCACGAGGTTTTGGCGACAAGTTGATCGACCAGTTCCAGATTGGGTTCGCACCGAATCGTTGGGACACCCTGGTACAATTTCTCGAAAAACGTAACTATCCACTTGAAGAGATGGAAAAGGGTGGACTTCTGTCACCGCGAAATGAAGGTCAAGGATATGTGGACCGATTCCGAGACCGGATTATGTTCCCGATCAATGGCAGGAGCGGTAAGCCGATTGCATTTGCAGGGCGCATATTGGGAGATGGGCAACCGAAGTATCTAAATTCACCGGAAACCCGGTTATTTAACAAAAGCCGTGTTCTCTATAATCTGCATCATGCCAAAAATGCAATTCGCAAACAACGGCAAGCCATTTTGTTCGAGGGATATGGTGATGTCATATCCGCATGGGATCAGGATATCCAGAATGGTGTAGCGGCAATGGGTACGGCTTTAACCGAGAATCAGGCACTGATGCTCAAGGGGATGTGCGACGAGGTCATCATATGTTATGACGGCGACCGAGCAGGACAAGCTGCTGCACTCAAAAATTTTCCCATTCTTGAGGAAGCCGGATTGCAGGTCAAAGTGGCTCTCATTCCTGAGGGACTTGACCCGGATGATTTTATCCGGAAGCATGGTGGTGAACGGTTCCGAAACCAGATTGTGGACGGTGCCGTGACAACTACAAAATTTAAACTTATAAACCTAAAAAAAAGCCATATACTGCTAGAGGGTGGCGGACAAATCGCCTATTCGAAAGAAGCAGTAAAATTGATTGCACCCTTACCTTCTCCAACAGAAAGGGAAGTGTATCTTCGTGAACTGGCTGCAGAAGTGGACGTATCGTTCGAAACATTGAAGCAGGAGTGTAATGAAGAACGGGAGGCGATGAAAAATAACCTCCAGTTTGGGGATAATAACCCGAAAAGGTGGAATAATGGTAGGCAACAAAATAGGCAGGTGCCTACACCCAATCTGTTGCCGGCTTATCACGCTGCCGAACGCAAACTGATTGCCTGGATGTTGCAGGATGATGAGGCTGCCCAGTACGTGAATGAGCATCTTGGTGAAGCTTTTAACTTGGATGATCATGCAGCTATTGCTGCTTATCTATATGCCTACTATGCGCAAGGCAAGCCGTCGGATACAAGCCGTTTTATGTCTTCACTGCATGACGATCGCCTGGAAAAAACGGTCAGTTCAATCTCGATGATGGATGGTCCAGGTGAATGGAGTATTCAAATGCTCGATGATTGCATCAGGGAAGTGCTGAAGCATCCGCGTAAGAAAGAGTACGATTTGAAAAAAGAAGAAATGATTGCTGCAGAGCGGGCAGGTGATTCTGTACGCGCGGCACAGATTGCAATTGAAATGATTGCCCTAGAGAGACAGTGAACGTCTGATTATTGGATGTTTCTAGGGAGGAGGGAGTCGAGTTATGGCGAATGATCAGCATACTGAACTAGAAACAGAATTGACACTGGATCAGGTTAAAGATCAATTGATTGAATCAGGTAAGAAAAGAGCTTCGCTGAATTACAAGGAAATTATAGAGAAACTCTCTCCTTTTGAGCAAGATGCAGAGCAAATGGATGAGTTCTATGAGCAACTGAGCGATCTGGGTATCGATGTAGTGAATGAAAATAATGAAGAGGTTACACTTCGTCCTAGTGAAGATTCCGAGAACAACACCAGAGAGGGAGAGGACGAATTCCACTTTGATGATGATCTGAGCTTGCCGCCAGGTATCAAAATCAATGACCCTGTCCGTATGTATCTCAAGGAAATTGGTCGTGTGCCATTGTTGTCGGCAGATGATGAAGTACAGCTGGCCAAACGGATTGAGAACGGGGATGAAGAAGCCAAGCGTCGTCTGGCTGAAGCGAACCTGCGTCTCGTAGTCAGTATCGCCAAGCGGTACGTTGGACGTGGAATGTTGTTCCTTGATTTGATTCAGGAAGGTAATATGGGTCTGATCAAAGCGGTTGAGAAGTTCGACCACAAAAAAGGATACAAGTTCAGTACGTATGCCACATGGTGGATTCGTCAAGCGATCACTCGTGCTATAGCTGACCAGGCGCGTACCATTCGTATCCCTGTGCACATGGTGGAGACGATTAATAAGCTGATCCGGGTTTCCCGTCAGCTGTTGCAGGAACTTGGGCGTGAACCGACACCAGAAGAAATCGCTGCTGAGATGGATCTGAGTGTGGAGAAAGTTCGTGAAATTACGAAGATTGCACAGGAACCGGTTTCTCTGGAGACACCGATTGGTGAGGAAGATGATTCCCATCTGGGTGACTTCATTGAGGATCAGGAAGCACTTGCTCCGGCGGATGCTGCTGCATATGAGTTGCTGAAAGAACAGCTCGAAGATGTACTTGATACATTGACTGAGCGTGAAGAGAATGTTCTTCGTCTACGTTTTGGTCTGGACGATGGACGGACGAGAACGCTGGAGGAAGTCGGCAAGGTATTTGGTGTTACGCGTGAGCGTATTCGTCAGATCGAAGCCAAGGCTCTTCGTAAGTTGCGTCACCCGAGTCGTAGTAAACGACTCAAGGATTTCCTCGAATAATCGAACTATGGGAGACTTTCCGCAAGACGCTTTAGCGGCGGCGGGGTCTCCTTTATTTTTAATTTAAACGTCTTGATTTCTTGGTTTTGGAAATTCATCCTTGAAATGTTTGATTGGATTTTATTTTATCGCTTTTCCTTGTTCAATGCAAATCAATAAATTAAATGAATGGTGTAGGTGCTTCATGAAACTTTCGAATCGATTACAGCGAATACATGATCAAATTCCCGATGGCAGCCGCATGGCTGATATCGGTTCAGACCACGCGTTGTTACCAGTAGCCGCGATCCGCAGTGGGAAAGCTGCAAGTGCAGTAGCCGGGGAAGTCAATCCTGGCCCTTATGATGCTGCATGCAAACAAGTCAGCGATGCTGGCCTGAAAGAGAAAATCACAGTGCGTCGTGGAGACGGGCTTGATGTGATTTCTGCGGGAGAAGTGGAAGTCATCACCATTGCGGGTATGGGTGGTGCTCTGATCGCGTCTATTTTGGACCGAGGCTTATCCAAACTGGAAGGAGTCCAGCTCCTTATTTTGCAACCGAATGTGGGAGAGGATATCCTCAGACGCTGGTTGTTGGAGCATAATTGGGTAGTTGTAGCAGAACAGTTGCTCGAAGAAGACGGTAAGATCTATGAAATTATAACGGCGATGCCACAATCCGTAAGCCCGATTGCCAATGTTGAGGTGTATCGTGCACGTCCGCTTCAAGGCGGGACAGAATTGACGGAAGATTTGCTGCTACGGATGGGGCCTTATTTGGTTGATCGACCGACGGATGTATTTTTTGCCAAGTGGGAAAGTGAGATCGTCAAACTGCAAGGGGTTGTTAACTCCATCTCCAAATCCGATCAGGATTCTTCCCGGGACAAGGCGGCTGAGGTAGAGCGTCTTATCGCAAACTTGAAGGAGGTTTTGGCATGTTTGCCAAAGGTCAATCTGTAATTCAACTGATGGAGCAACTTGCTCCGAAACATCTGGCTGTACCAGATGATCGCATTGGTCTGCAGCTGGGCAGTTTGCAAAAAGAAATCAGTCACGTGTTAGTTGCTTTGGATGTGACGGATGAAGTGGTGGACGAAGCGATTCGTATCGGTGCCAATTTGATTATCGCCCATCATGCCATTATTTTCCGACCGGTTAAGTCACTGAGTACGGATACGCCTATGGGTAAACTGTATGAAAAGCTGATTAAGCATGATATTGCTGTCTATATCAGTCATACGAACCTGGACGTAGCCGAAGGTGGCATGAATGACTGGATGGCCGAAGCACTTGGCATCGAGAGTAAGGAATCGCTGGAGGATGTACATACAGATCATTTGTACAAACTCGCTGTATTTGTGCCTCGTACGCATCATGAACAGGTTCTTCAAGCCATTCTGGAAGCCGGAGCGGGGAGTATCGGTCAATACAACAAGTGCAGCTTCAACACGGAAGGTACAGGAACTTTTGTACCAGGTGAAGGGACACAACCGTTTATTGGTACTCAAGGGCAGATGGAACGTGTGGAAGAAATGCGTATTGAGACCATTGTGCCTCAAAGCCTGCGTAGTAAGGTCGTTCAGGCGATGCTTAAGGCTCACCCGTATGAAGAAGTGGCCTACGACCTCTATGCAATGGATTTAAAAGGCCGTACGCTCGGCCTGGGACGCTTGGGACCTCTTAGGGAGCCTAAGACATTAGGTGAGCTCGTGGAGGTCGTGAAGACCCAATTCAATGTGCCTCATGTGCGTGTAGTAGGGGATCTGAACAAAACAATCAAAAAAGCAGCGGTTCTTGGCGGATCTGGCAGCCGTTACGCGCTCACGGCTCGCTTCAAAGGTGCGGATGTTATTGTGACCGGGGACATCGATTATCACACGGCTCATGATGCGTTAATGGCAGGCATGTGCATCATCGACCCGGGACATAATTCCGAAAAGATTATGAAACCGAAAACAGCCGATTGGCTTCGTTCGCGTTTGCAAGATAAACGATATGATACGCAAGTTACAGCTTCAGAGGTAAACACGGAAGTATTCCAGTTTATCTAAAAAGACAGTTGCTGTGTGATTCCCAGTAATATTAAGCTTGTCTGGGAACCTAAATGCCTGTATACTATGTAATGTTGTTCGGAAAGTTTGACAGACAATCGCTGGTGGCCTTTGTTGCCACGAGAGGAAAGTCCGGGCTCCACAGGGCAGGATGCTGGATAACGTCCAGTCAGCGCGAGTTGAAGGATAGTGCCACAGAAATGGACCGCCGATGGCCGGATTTTCCGGCACAGGCAAGGATGGAACCGAGGTGTAAGAGACCCCGAGGAACGCTGGTGACTTCGTTCCTGGTAAACCCCATCTGGAGCAAGACCTAATGGGACACAGCCGCCTTTTCGGAGGAGGCAACCTTAGCCCGAGGTGTGTCTAGGTTGGTCGCTTGAGCTGTGCAGCAATGTATGGCCTAGATAGATGATTGTCGCTTCTGGTGGGAGGGTAGTTCCCGTATGAACCACGAAGAGCACAGAACCCGGCTTACGGTAAGCTTTCCTAACTGCAACAACAACACCATAGCAACATAATGTAGTCCACCTATCAGTCGAGGACAACCCGTATGAATCATCCGATGGCCTGACTGATCAGAAGGACCCATGAACATCCGAAAAACATAACTCCTGTTGAAACAGGTTCTATAAAAATAAGGCGGCAGTTCCGAGATTCTCGGGCCTGCCGCCTTATTTTTATTTCTCATATCAAGCTATTCAACCTTCATACATAGGGAAACGTTTATGACAGTTCATTACAGTGTAACGACACTATCCGATGTTAACGAAGCATGCCAGCGTTGAATGGCGCGATCCATTCGTTCTACAGCCTCCGGGAGTAGCTCGGGATCTGTATGCGTGAAGTTGATCCGCATGCGGTTGAGCTCCGGTGTACCCGCATAGAAGGAATCACCTGGCACAATGCACACTTTCTCCTGAATACCGTAAGTGAACAGATTGCTTGCAAGCATGCCTTCAGGCAATTGCAGCCACAAGAACATGCCACCTTGGGGTGAATTCCACGAGATGCCTTCCCATGCTTTGGCTGCCATAAGAGTCGTCAGTGTTTTCATGCGTTTTTCGTAATCCTCTGAAATATGGCGGATATGCGCATCCAAATCGAAGGATTCAAGCAGTGCGTGAAGAGCTCTTTGGTCGATACTGCTGGAATGCAAGTCTGCACCCTGTTTAGCCCGTGCTGCCATTTTGACAATATCGGGAGCGGCCAGAATCCATCCCGTACGAAGGCCAGGTGCTACCGTTTTGGAGAATGTACTGGTGTAGATAACGTTGGAAGGGCCGTCATAGGATACTGCATCCAGTTCTGCAAGAGCAGGGACATCCAATTGCTCCGGATTAAACCGAATTTCACCATAGGGATCATCTTCCAGAATGAGTACACCATACTTGTGGCACAGATCCACAGCCTGCTGTCTTCTTTCTCGTGACCATACTTTACCCGTAGGATTGGAGAACGTTGGGTTGATATAGACGAGCTTTGGACGATGTAGCTGGAGCTGTTCCTCCAGAGACTCAGGCAACATGCCGTGATCATCACAGGCTACGCCGTGAGATTCAGCTTGATAGGAATGAATAACTTGCAGGGCAGCGAGGTAGGTAGGTGATTCAACCAGTACGCGGTCACCCGGATCAAGAAGGATACGACAGACCAGGTCGATGGATTGTTGTGAACCCGTCGTGAGGAGCATATGGTCGGGTGAAGCGGGAATGCCCTTGGATTCAAGACGCTCGGCGATTTTGGCGCGGAGAGGACGGTAACCTTCAGTCTCCGCATATTGAAGAGCGGCTGCTCCGCTCATAAATACTTTTTCATATGCAACGCGGATAGCTTCCAGCGGGAATGAAGTCTGCGCTGGTAATCCACCGGCTAGTGAGATCATTCCAGGTGCCTGAGCGGCCTGGAGCATGTCGCGAACGACAGAGGACGGGGTGTTTTGTGCCATTTTGGACCAAGGGATACTCATGTTATTCTCATCTCCTGTTATTCACTGTTATACTGATATTATAAACTATAATAGACGGACTGCACTATAACAGTAAAATGAAGATCATAACAGTTGGGGGAGCACACATGCATATCGAATTAAAAAGGGGAAGCAGTACCAAATTGTACGTGCAAATTGCGCTAACGATTGCGGACCGTATCAGATCAGGACTGATTGAACCCGGAACCCGACTTCCTTCTGTTCGTAAAATGACCACGGATCTGGGTGTCAGCCTGGTCACCGTATCGAAGGCCTATGCTGAACTCGAAGCGATTCAATTGATTACCTGCTCCCAGGGTAAAGGTTGTTATGTCAGAGGGGCGTTACACACGGATCAGAGGGAGGATGTGGACCGAGCGCAGCGGAAAAATAGCAATAGTGAATCCAGTACGCCATGGAATTGGCAGATGGCACTGGTAGATTATTTACCGCGAGCACAGCTCTGGAGACATTTTGATACGTCACCTCAAGTACGTTATGAACTTCATATGTCAGCGATTCAGCCTGAACTGTTACCTACACGCGAGATTATTGACAGTGCCTACCGGCTTTCCTCAGATCATGCAGAGCGTATGGCGGCGTATGGATCTTTTCAGGGAGATCGGGAACTTAGACAGATTTTTGCGGAACATTTTGCCGAGCGTGGCCTACAGGTGGCACCTGAACGCATGCTAATTACAAGCGGTGCTCAACAGGGAATTGATCTTGTGGCACGGACTTTTGTTGGACCCGGGGATGTCGTGTATATGGAGGCGCCAAGCTATACTGGAGCCATTGATGTGTTTACAAGCAGAGGTGCCAAGATCATTACGGTTCCGATGGACGACGAAGGTATGCGTATTGATCTGTTAACCCGCTTATGTGACACCTATCCGCCCAAGCTGATCTATACGATCCCGACCTATCACAATCCGACTGGTATTACGATGAGTGCAAGAAGGCGAGCACAACTTCTGAATCTTGCGCAAAGTTACCACTGCCTCATTCTGGAGGATGACCCGTTTGCCGATCTTTATTTTCGTGATCCTCCCCCGGCTTCCATTAAATCCATGGATGGCACAGGTCATGTGGTGTACATCAAAAGCTTCAGCAAGGTGCTGTCTCCCGGTTGCCGTATAGCCTGCGCCATTGCAGACGGAAGCGTACTGACCCGGCTTGTGGCTGCGAAATCTACGGCAGATTTGGGGAGCCCACTGCTTACACAGAAGGCATTGCAATCCTTTATTCAGAATCAGTATGGGGCCTATGTATCCCGCTTGAGGGATGAATTGTATTCTCGTTTGTGTGCGGCATCTGAAGTGTTGGAAGAGCATGCTACTAAGGATATACACTGGCGCTTGCCAGAGGGAGGACTTAATCTGTGGCTTCAACTTCCGAGTAGCCTGGATATGCGTGAACTGCATCATCAGTCACTTGCCGCAGGGGTCTCATTCCTCCCAGGTTCCGCCTGTTATGTGGGGGAGACGGATACTTCCAGTCTGCGCATCTGCTTCACGGTAACGAGCGTCGAGCTTTTGTGTGAAGGGCTTCGTGTACTTTGCGGAGTCATTGACAGAGTAACACCTCAGCAGGGTGGGGCAGTTGCGGACAGGCTACCGCTCATATAATTTTTAGGAGTATGGACATACATCCAATCCACTTTCGACTTAATGCAATAGGTTATAGTATCACCAGAAAGGGAGTTGGTTTTGAAATGAACCATTACTGTCCACCGCTTTGTCCGATTGTTTGTGACCCGATCCAGGTTGTTGAGGATTATTACATTCCGCAAATCGTACCTGTAATCCACCCGATTGAAGTGATCAAAAAACATCACTGTGTTCCGATCCACCACCACATGTACCCTGTTGTTGTTAAAGAAGAAGACCCTTGCTACGTATCCAGCCATAATCCGAAGAAAAAATCCGTGAAAAAATCAAGCAAAGCCCGCACAACTTCTCGCAAACGGTAATCGCAGCGGGTGCCCCGGGGAATTGGAATTTGGATATAAACCAAAGAGCAGCGTACGCCCCGGGGCGCAGCTGCTTTTGTGTTTTTACAGAATAGAGTCATGACGACTACTGGGTATACTTTTTCATCGTATTATCCATTTGTTGTCTGACATGCTGGGGCCAAAACTGCAGAGGAGCGCTGTTGCCTGATGCGGCTTGCAGTGCTTTATAGACATCGATCTGCCCATAGCCGAAATACTTATCGTGGCCCGGATCGCCGAGGTCGATGACACTTTGGCGCATCAGATCCATGACTTCCGTGTTGGTTAAGTCCGGGTTCAAGGAACGAATCAACCCTGCAAGCGCGGCTACATGTGGGCTAGCCATGGATGTACCAGACAACGCTGCATACTGATTGTCCGGGTACGTACTTGCAATACTGGACCCCGGGGCCATCACATCCACATAATCCCCGTAGTTGGAATAGGATGCTTTGCTCATATCCGGGTCCGTAGCAGATACGGCAAATACTTCCGGATAGGCAGCAGGGTAGCCAGGACGCTCGGTATTATCGTTCCCCGTGGCTGCAATCAACACGATATCGCGGTCAAAAGCATATTTAATGGCATCATGAAGAAATTGCGCATCAGCATAGTTGCCGAGACTCATATTGATGACTTTGGCTCCATGATCGGCTGCCCAGATGATACCTTCGGCAACGGCATACGTGGTTCCAGACCCCGAGTTGTCGAGCACTTTAACCGGCAGTACCTTGTTATACCAGCTCATGCCCGCCACGCCTTCATTATTGTTGACAATGGCGCCGATAATGCCTGCGACGTGTGTGCCATGTCCCACATCATCCATTGGTTGGCTTCCCGGTTCGACCACATTATAACCCTCAAGGAGCTTGCCCTTCAGGTCAGGGTGATTCATATCCACACCCGTGTCGACCACTGCAACGATGACATCTTTGTTTCCCTTTGTAATATTCCAACCTCTGTTCGTCTCTATCGCAGGCAAGTTCCACTGATAATCGGAGAACAAAATGTCGTTGGGGATCGTTACATCGGTTTGTTCAGCTGTGGTGTCATTGGTTAAATACATGTAGTGGGGTTCCATATAGAGTGGATTCCATTTACCTTCGAAATAGCTATGCAATTGCTTGTAATTCATGTGTTCTGACCGAAAAACATACGTGTATCCCAGCTTACGCGCAGATTGCGCTCTTAGATCAGATTTAATGATACGCATATCCCGTTCACCGGGATCTTGCCGAAAACGGATGACGATTTCATTTTCGTAGAAATGACTGGCATTGGCATTATCATGCCCGGTTTTCACCGTGATTTCGTTCAGCGTATCCGGGTGAACTGACTCAATTTTAAATTTGCCTTCACGCGGATAAGGGATCATGCGCAGATTTTTGCGCTGATGTTGTTCAACAGCATTCAATACGTTCTGGCTAAACAAGGCAATCACAGCTCTTTTACCATCTTTCGAGGGTTGCCCCATTACAAAATATTTTTCTTTTCCCAAAGGAAAAGAAGAGGATTCGAAGCTTTGACGTTTGTTTACTGCTTTTTTGGCAAGGTTCAGCGCATGATCAAGCTTCTGTCGTTCTAGCTTGCTGCCTTGCGGGGATGCCTGATCAAATGGCTTGCCCAATGAGCCATTGGTATCCATAAGATGAATGGATTTGATATGTCCATGTGAACTTTGGAGATCATTCACGTATCGACTAATCTGTGTGTCATTCATTGTTGAGGTTTTCTCCAGCATGATACTGAGATGTTGCTTGGCATCCATGCGAGTCAGGAGATCTGTTGCTTTGACATCCTGCACTTTCAGACGCTGCTTGTTCGTGTGCTCTTCATGAGCTGAATCAGGCAGGGCACCTGGCTTAGGTTCGGGACGATTGGATGTTGGAAGCAGGAGTGTCAGGGCGAGTGCTCCCGCACCAGCTGCAAGGGCCCAGTTAATCCATTTCGGTCTGGACATGGTGGATGGAACCTCCTTCGTTCATTTTGGACAATCATTAACAGTGCTTCATCGTTGTCACTGGTTATATCTATCGTTAGAAAAAGCGGATATTTTTATGCAGACGAGTTCGAGTCTAACTGCGTATAATAGGCATGTTTAATGACAGAAACGGAAAGCATGATTAAGGGATACCGCTCGTCATCTTTTTATGGTAGGATTATAGCTGAGAATTCAAAGGTCAGGGGAAAACCACCGTTGGCCGACCTATATGTAAGGACTTATTTAAGGGGGAGCTACCTTTATGTCAGCAGCCAATGTACAGAAAACATGTGAGTCAACTAGGGAAAAGTTAAAACCGGCTATCGATCGGATTGAAAAATTTTTGAATGAAAATGCCTTGCCTGAACTGGATCAGAATCAGACGGAAGAATCAACAGCCTTCTACAAAGGATTTCTTTCAGATCTCCGTCATTTGCTTGTTTTTTCTGAAGTTTCTTACGAAAAACTTGGCGTTGTGCTGCGTCGTGCCAACTTTGATGTCGATTTTGCCGAAAAGGCTCTTTATAATACGTATCACCAATGCGTAAATAGCTTTTTCTATCCGAAAAATGAATGTTATTCCGAAGACGGAAGATACGCTTACACAGGACAAGACGCCATTCGTTTCCGTGACAAGCCAATCCGTGCAGTACGGGATGTCATTCTTGAGGTTTCCAAAACGTACGAAGAATTGCGCGATGATCTGGCATATTATGAAAGTGACTACTTGACTCAGCGCCGTATGCAAAATCAACGTAATCACGCTTAATTCACGTTTAAACCTTAATATGAAATTGGACGAAACCGCCCTTGTGGCGGTTTTTTTTGCGTCTCTAGGTGAGAATCAGACTATGGCGTGATCATGTCATCATCTGGCATTTTGGCGGGGAATATCGGGTTTGTGGCGGGGAGACAATAGTAGTCGAGGTGATAAAAAATGAGCCAAGACAAACCAATAGTCAAATGCAGCGTCTCCAACTGCAACTTCTGGGGAGAAAACAACTTCTGCCAAGCTGATGCCATCATGATTGACATTGATCAACATGCCACCCGTCGTCTGCATGAGGAATTTGCCGGTGAGACATTTGACTCCGATCACCATGATCATGCACGTACATCCTCAGCAACATGCTGTCACACGTTCAAACCCAAGTGAGCAGTCATCCCTATTCATAACGGAGGTGCTTCTAAATGAAAAATGACGATAATAAGTTTAATTTTCAAGATCGTCCTAAAATCAATGTTGACGGTGAGAAACAGCGTATGCGTGTCGATTATCCCAGAAAAGCACATCGGGAAGAATACGGGGCAGAGGTCGCTCCTCCGACTGTTGTAAGAACTGGAGGTACCGAACGGGCAGAGCCTGTACCTGAGAAGCATGAGGCAGACCGGGTCATGGAATCAACAGGCAGGGTCGCGGGTTACATGGGGCTTGCCTTCGGGATCGCGTCTTTGTTCATGTGGTCAATCGTGCTTGGACCAGCCGCAGCCGTACTCGGTTACTATGCATATGTAAATGGTCGCAAAACAGCGGGAGCTTGGTCCATTGGACTAGGTGTTGTAGCCACGCTGAGTTATTTTTTCATGATTCCATTCGCTCGCTAAAGTGTAAAATATTCATTCAAAAGCCTTCTGTTCTCACCCACATGCGGTGAATTACAGAAGGTTTTTTTCGTATATGCGCAGGTTAGGTGGGGAGATTCATATATTTTTTTGAAAACAATGGAACCTTGCTGTAAAACGATGTAGAATAAGGTCATAATACGCTTATTATACGGGAGTGGGTATAACTCATGCAGATTGATCCAAGCGGATCGCGGCAGTTGTTGGAACTGCAATTGTCCAATGTGAACAACCAAACCAATGGATCAGACCCGGATGCTGGTTCAACAGTGGATTTCGCCAACATGATGGACGGGCTGTTAGGCACGGGTGCCAATTCGTCAAGCAATACGAATTCCAGCGCCACAGTCTCCAAAAGATCCAGTGATGGTCTGTTGTGGCTGCAACTCGGAAGCACGTACAATCCGGATATAATTACTGCAGGATCGTCCTCTGTCTCCAATAACATCGCTGAGTCTTTATTATCTTTATCCAATACAGGAATCGTGGATTCCGGTGCATCTGTACCTACGGATTATGAATCATTGATTACAGAGGCAAGTGCCAAGTATGGTGTGCCTGAATCATTGATCAAGGCCGTCATTGACACAGAATCCAATTTTGACCCAAATGTAGTGTCCTCCGCAGGTGCCAAGGGGCTTATGCAATTAATGGATGGCACGGCTGCAGGGCTGGGTGTGAGTAATTCGTTTGATCCTGCCCAGAACATTGATGCAGGTACGAAGTATCTTTCCCTTCAGCTTCAGCGTTTCGGTGGAGAAGTGAAGATGGCGCTGGCTGCTTATAATGCAGGACCGGGTCGTGTTTCACGTCTGGGCGTGTCGAGTGATAGTGAACTGATGAGTGTACTTAACCGTCTGCCTTCAGAAACTCAGAATTATATTTCCAAGGTGGAAAAGGCACAGTCGAAATATGTGATCTAAATTCACAGAAAGACATTGCGAAAACACATCATTGCAGGACAAGATCAAATGTGGGAGCAGCAGCGCTTGAAACGCTTGTTCCCGGTTGGTCTTTTTGTGTTGTATGGGTATCGTGTTACAATGCTCACTGTAGATTCATGAACGAAGAGATAAGGGAGGTTTAACCTCATTTGAAATATTTTGATTATGCTGCAACCACACCTCCCCATCCCGATGTGATTCGTACGATGGCCGAAATTATGGAGACACAATTCGGAAATCCGTCCTCCATTCACGGGTATGGAGAGCGTGCTCATCAATTGCTGCGTCGTGCTCGATCCGGATGTGCTGCGGCAATAGGTGTTAAGCCTGAAGAGATTGTATTTACTTCCGGTGCGACTGAGAGTAACAATCTCGCAATAAAAGGTGCGGCATTACGTTATCAGTCACGAGGCAGACACATCATAACAACGGCTACCGAGCATGCTTCGGTGTATGAAAGTTTTATGCAATTGCAGCAGTGGGGATGGGATGTAACGCTAATTCCTGTCAATTCCGATGGTGTGGTAGACGCTCAACAGGTTGTAGACGCGATCAGACCGGATACGATGCTTGTGAGTCTGATGCATGTAAATAATGAAACAGGAGCTATCCATCCGATTACAGAGATCGGCAAACAGCTTAAAAAGAAAGCACCACGCGTGCTTTTCCATGTGGATGGTGTTCAGGGCTTTGGGAAAATGAAGGCTATACCTGCCGCTTGGAATGCAGATTTGTACAGTCTGTCTGCTCACAAGATCCGTGGACCGAAGGGAGCAGGTCTCCTGTATGTGCGAAGTGGAGTGGAGCTTACGCCACTATTGTCAGGGGGATCACAGGAGCAGGGCCTAAGAGCAGGCACAGAGAACGTGGCTTTGCTGGTAGGCATGGCCAAGGCCATGCGAATGGCAGCAGAGGATCAGGTTGATTTTGCTCGGCGTACAACGGTGCTTCGTGATCGATTGATGGAAACGGTACATTCCATTCCTGAATTTGAATTGAACAGTCGCAAAGAGGGGGCCCCTCATATTGTGCACTTCTCCTATCCCGGGATGAAGGCAGAAGTGGCGCTGCACACGTTGGAGCAACTTGGCGTAACGATATCCACCCAATCGGCCTGTTCTTCGCGTTCGGCTGAACCGAGTCGGGCTCTACTCGCGATGGGCAGAGATGCAGCTTGTGCTGCTGGCGGATTGCGTATTAGTCTTGGAGATGAACATACAGAAGAAGATGTAGCCTTGCTTGAGCAGGCTTTACATCAGATGGTGGCGCAGTTGCGACCCCTTGAAAGGCGGATGTGAATGGATATGAAATATGATATGCTGCTTCTCCGTTTCGGAGAGTTTATGTTAAAAGGGAAGAATCGTGCACGATTTGAAAAAACAATCATTACACAGGTGAAAGCTTTGCTTAAACCTTATCCAGGAGCGAGCCTTCGCAAAGAATATGGCCGTGTCTATGTGGATCTTGGCGGTGAATCACATACTGAACTGATTAAGGTACTGAAGCGGGTATTCGGTGTGATGTCGATTAGTCCGGTTAAAGTCACCCCATCCGAGCTTGATGAGATTGTGAAAACAGCAGTCGCGTTTATGGACGAAAGACAAGACGAATTTAAGGAAGGCACCACATTCAAGGTAAATGTAAGGCGAGTATGGAAAGAGTTCCCGAACTCTTCGCATGAAATGAATCATCTGGTTGGTTCCCCGATCCTACGGAAGTTTCAGCAACTGAGTGTTGATGTTCGTCAACCTGATATTGAACTTCGAGTGGAAATTCGGGATCAGGGCACCTATATTTTCAACGAAACCATTCCAGCAGTAGGAGGTTTCCCGCTGGGTACGAATGGAAAAGCGATGGTACTGCTGTCAGGTGGAATAGATAGTCCCGTTGCAGCATGGTCTTCCATGCGCCGTGGACTGGAAGTGGAATGTGTCCATTTCTACAGCTACCCGTTCACAAGCGAGCGTGCCAAAGAGAAAGTCATTGATTTGGCGCGTGCCCTTGCTGATCATGCAGGAACAATCAAGCTGCATCTGGTTCCATTTACAGAGATTCAAACGGCATTTACCCAACTGGGTCAGGATAACCTGATCATTACCTTGATGAGACGTTCAATGCTGCGAATTGCCTCCAAACTTGCCGAGCGTGAGCGTGCACTTGCATTGATTACCGGAGATAGCCTGGGCCAAGTAGCGAGTCAGACTCTTCCGAGTATGAATGTCATTGGTCGTGCGACGGATCTGCCGCTGCTGCGGCCACTGGTTATGATGGATAAGCAGGAGATCATCACCCTGTCCAAACAGATCGGAACGTATGACATATCTATTTTGCCATATGAGGATTGCTGTACTCTCTTCGTGCCAAAGTCACCTTCAACCAATCCAAATCTTCGAATTGTGGATAAAATAGAATCAACAATGAGCCAGTTGCCCGAATGGCTGGATCAGGCAGTAGAGCAGACAGAAACGATCACACTTCATGCCGGTGAAACTTCCATGGTATCCAATCAGACAGGTGATAATGGATTGAAGGATGATTGGTTCTAATTCAATAAAAATTAGCACGACTGACATAATAAGGGCTATGTAAACTGAAAAAAAGGACTGTACGATGAAATATCGTTCAGTCCTTTGCTGTATTCAGAAGACATTTTAAGATTAGATGTTCCTATGAGTAGGAGCGTTGCTGCTCCCCGCCAGAACCCTTGTTGCTGGAGCTACTGGAGCGTTTGCGATAACCCGCAAAGACTACGCCTGCAATAACAACAACGATGAAGAGAATGCGCAATGCCGGATGTTCAGTAAAGTAAGGCAAGAGTCGCTGCTCCTCAGTAATCATATTGGAAGCTGTATACCCGAGAACAATGGCTCCGACATAGATGATCCAAGGGAAGTGATTGATGAGCTTGATAAACAGGGTACTACCCCAGACGATGATGGGTACGCTGATTAAGAGTCCGAGAATGACAAGCACGAGATGCTGCTGCGCAGCTCCGGCGACTGCAATCACGTTATCTAATCCCATGGCTGCATCCGCGATTACGATGGTTCGAATAGCGGTCCACAGGGAAGTTCCCGCCTGAATATCATTGTGTTCATCCCCCTGATCAGCCAATAATTTATAGGCAATCCAGATCAGAAGTATGCCTCCCACAAGCAAGAGCCAAGGCACCTTAAGCAACCATAAAACAACAACCGTTGCCAAAATTCGAATCAGAAGTGCGCCGCCGGTTCCGTATAGAATCGCCTTTTTCTGCACGGAGGGATGCAAATTTCGAGCTGCAAGGCCAATGACGATGGCATTATCTCCAGCCAGAATGAGATCAATAAAGACAACGTTCAACAAAGCCAGCCAGAATGTGGGACTAAATAGCTCCATGGGATATGTCACTCCTTATATACTGTTCAATCATTAAGAATAGCATGGACAACTCTGACATACAAGTTAATGTGGGGGGATGAGGACATGGATACACTATGGCTGTTAACTGAGATTTTAATGATCAATCTGGTATTGAGTGGAGATAATGCGGTTGTTATTGCGCTTGCCAGCAAGGATCTGCCACCAATACAACGTAAAAAGGCGGTATGGTGGGGGGCTTTTGGTGCGGTACTGTTACGCTGCGTATTAACCTTCGTAGCAGTATTATTGCTGGGAATTCCCTTTATTCAGGCCGCAGGTGGTCTATTGTTACTCTGGATTGCAGTGAAGCTGCTGCTTCAAAATGATGATGAAGTACATATCCGAGAAGCTTCCACGACCTGGAAAGCCATTCAAACGATTCTGATTGCCGATTTTGTAATGAGTCTGGATAATGTCTTGGCCATAGCAGCATTGGCTGATGGAGATTTGGCTTTGATCGTCATCGGGATTGCGATCAGTATCCCTATTGTCGTATGGGGGAGTGGGTTAATTGTTGGTTTGTTGAAGCGATTTCCGATTCTGGTATTCGTCGGCTCAGGCATTCTGGCCTTCACAGCAGGTGAGATGGTAATGAAAGATCCAAAGTTAGGAGAATGGCTGGGAGGAATGGCATCAGAGGTGCATACGCTGCTACCCGCAGCAATGGCTTGTCTTGTGGTCGCGGTTGGTGGCGCGCATAAATTTGTGCGGAAGAACGCATAGTTTGGTATCGGGTAAAAGCTTGGACATATGGCCGTCTGAACCGTCTGGTTTAGGCGGTTTTGTGTGGCGAGAAATCCTCTTGTCAATACATGTCCCATTGGGCTAGTCATAAGTTGCACATTTTAGGGTAATACAGGTAAAGGGAGCAAGCAAAGTGCGACATAAAGTATAGTTTTTTGGCGAAACATCGGATACACTAGAAGCAGGATTACAGGATTGAAAACCAATGACATCATGGAATGCGCATCCTTTATAAGAGTGAAAATACATAGCCAATGGTATAAGAGGTGAATGCAGATGAGGATGAGAAATGAAAAAGCGATTGGACTATTTATTGTGGTTGCGGGGATTATTATTCTGCTTGGCAAGTTTGGTGTGTTTGGATTCATTGGTCGTAATTTCTGGCCTTTGCTAATTCTGCTGCCAGGTATCGCCCTTCATGCGTTATACTATGCGCGTATTTCACCATCGTGGTCACTTGTTCCTGGCGGCATACTAACGGTGTATGGTGTTTTATTCAGTATAACGAATACGTGGGGTGCAGGACTTATGAGCAGGCTGTGGCCAGCGTTCTTGCTGGGGATCGCCATAGGTCTACTCGAATATGGAATGGCTGAGCGGCGAAGACCGGAATTTGTGTTACCTGCAGCTCTGATCCTTGGTGCGGTGTCGATCATATTATTCGGATTTACCTTGCTTCAAACGGGAATAATCTATGTGTTGGCCGTCCTTTTGATCTTGGGCGGAGCCTGGTTATTGCTTGGTCGAGGGCGTCAAGGGAGAGGCTGGTAACATTCCCAGTGGTCTTTTCATGCGAAATATCTTGATTTTTACCTATGATCAACTATAATATAAGGGATATAGACATGCGTCGGGATATCACCGACGCTTATTTTGTGAGTAACCTGCGAAATTGCGGGAAGTTTAGTAGATAAGAATTGAAATTGGAAAGGATATGGATACAAACCATGCATTCAAGAGAACACATTCGCAATATTGCGATTATTGCCCACGTCGACCACGGGAAAACTACGCTCGTCGACAAGTTGCTCCAGCAATCCGGTACTTTCCGTGATCACGAAACGGTACAGGAGCGCGCAATGGACTCCAACGATTTGGAGCGTGAACGCGGTATTACGATTTTGGCCAAAAACACGGCTATAACTTATAAAGATTACCTGATCAACATTGTGGATACACCAGGACACGCCGACTTCGGTGGTGAAGTGGAACGTATCATGAAAATGGTTGACGGCGTATTGCTCGTTGTTGATGCATATGAAGGCTGTATGCCACAAACGAAGTTCGTACTTCGTAAAGCACTGGAGCACAACCTGACACCAATCGTTGTTGTAAATAAAATTGACCGTCCAGCGGCTCGTCCGACTGAGGTTATTGATGAAGTACTGGACCTGTTCATTGAACTGGGTGCCAACGATCAACAACTTGAATTCCCTGTTGTATATGCTTCCGCATTGAACGGAACATCCAGCATGGATAATGATCCTGCGAAACAGGACGACAACATGATGGCGATCTACAATACGATCGTTAGTCATATCCCTCACCCAACAGAGAATGTTGAAGAGCCACTTCAATTCCTCGTTACTTTGATGGACTACAATGAATACCTTGGCCGTATTGCCATTGGTCGTGTTAACCGCGGTGTGATCCGTCAAGGACAATCGGTAACGGTTATTATGCGTGATGGTAAAAGCAAAACTGCACGTATCGAGAAACTGTTTGGTTTCCAAGGTCTCAAGCGTGTGGAGACAGAAGAAGCAGGAGCAGGCGACATCGTTGCGATTGCAGGAATCAAGGACATCAACATTGGTGAAACCATCGCTGATCCGAATAACCCAGAAGCACTTCCAGTTTTGAAAATTGATGAGCCTACACTGCAAATGACGTTCCTCGTGAACAACAGTCCATTCGCAGGTCGTGAAGGTAAATGGGTAACTTCCCGTAAACTTCGTGAGCGTTTGTTCAAAGAGTTGGAAACAGACGTTTCCCTTCGTGTTGACGAAACGGATAGCCCGGATGCATTTGTCGTTTCCGGACGTGGTGAGCTTCACTTGGGTATCCTGATTGAAAATATGCGTCGTGAAGGATATGAGCTTCAAGTATCCAAACCAGAAGTTATCGTAAGAGAAGTTGACGGTAAGAAAATGGAACCGGTTGAGCGCTTGTTGATTGATATCCCTGAAGAGAGCATGGGTTCCGTAATGGAGAGCCTGGGCGCACGTAAAGCAGAGATGGTTAACATGGTCAACACTGGTAGTGGACAAGTACGTCTGGAGTTCCTGATTCCAGCACGTGGTTTGATCGGATATAGCACCAACTTCCTGACTTTGACTCGTGGTTACGGTGTTATGAACCATGCATTTGACAGCTACGCTCCAGTAGTGTCCGGTCAAGTGGGTGGACGTCACCAAGGTGTACTGATCTCAACTGAAACTGGTACATCTACGTTCTATGGAATGATGGGCGTTGAGGATCGTGGTACGCTCTTCTTGGAGCCGGGTACTGAAATCTACGAAGGTATGATTGTTGGTGAACATACACGTGACAATGATATCGTTGTTAACATCTGCAAAGAAAAACAACTGACTAACGTTCGTTCTTCTGGTAAAGATGATACGGTTAAAATTAAAACTCCGATTATCTTCTCGTTGGAACAGGCACTTGAATATCTGAATGAAGATGAATATTGTGAGATTACACCAAAATCTATTCGTCTTCGTAAGAAGATCCTGAACAAATCCGAGCGTGAACGTGCAGAAAAACAACGCAAAATGGCTTCAAAATCCTAATAACAACAAAATAAACTATATAAGTTAATGTTTGATGGAACACATATGCACCATCGGCGTTGATTACAACCCACTAAAGTAGTGGAGGATACGGAATCGATTCTGTAGGAGCGAAGCGTTCGCCTTTATCCCCGGATTTTACCATTGAAAAATGGATCAAAAAAATCTGGGGATAACAGCGACCAAAAGAACGATCCGAATCCGAAACGGTCACATGCAGAGCTTTGTAATTAATGTAGTTGGTGGTGCTCCATTAACCAGTTAACTTATATCCTAGCATGATAACGAAAGGAGCTGGCTGTGCATGCAAGCATGGTTCGCGTCAAACCCGATCGTAGCCTACATCGTCATCTTTGTATTGATTACTTACGTATATAACAAGGTGTTTCGGGTACGTCAGAAATTGCCGCTTGGTAAGGAAATCGTTCTCTATATATTGATGGCGATGGGCACATTCATGCTTCTTATTTTTCAAATCGACAAGCTTCCCATCATTCAATGTTTGTTGGTGGCGGTTGGTTTGATGTTATTAGTGAGAGTGCGTTATTTTATTGAAGGTCGTCAAAAGAAAAAAGCGGAAGCTGCCGCTCGAAACTCATAAATCCTGTCTTGTACAGACCATCCGTTTTCCTTAGGGAAAGCGGTTGTCTTTTATTTAGACAAAAACAGATGTGATAAAGGTGTTGAAGATATGAACTCGAATTCGAACGGACTGCCTCCACGGAGACAGGCACCGACGCAATCCGGCGCTTCTGGGTCGAAGAATGGCAAGGGAAAGCAACCTAAGAAGAAAAAGAGAATGAATGCTTTTGGCAGAATCTTTTTGAGTCTATTGGTTATTGCCATTGTGGTAGGCGGCGGATATGCGTATTGGGTATACAATCAAGTCGTGGATACAGGCATCGACAAACCGGTACCTCCGGGGATGTCAGCCACAACCAAACCGATCACGATGTTGTTGCTTGGTACGGATAACCGTCCGGAAACTGGTACGTATCTCTCGGATGTCGTTATGGTAGCTTCGTTGAATCCGGATACCAAGACGGCAACCATTGTATCTTTGCCACGAGACACACGTATTCAATTGGATGGCTACAAATCCAACAAGCTGAACTCCTATTATCCAAGGTTCAAAGCACAGGAAAAAACCTCCGGCAAAAATGCAGAGGATCAGATGAAAGAAATGATGGGCAAGTATTTGGATGTAGATATTAATTATACAACCGTCCTGAATTTCCAGGCGTTCCGTGATGCTGTCAATGCTGTAGGTGGCGTGGATGTGACTGTGGATAAAAATATGTGTTACAGAGATACAGCCGACGGTACGGATATCAATCTGGTCGCTGGCGCACAACATCTCGATGGTAAAGCGGCACTGGACTTTGTTCGTTACCGGAAATCCAATTGTGATCCAAAGACTGCTGAATCCAACGACTTTGATCGTAACAAACGTCAAAACCAAGTGCTGAACTCTATGCTGGATCAGATGAAATCTCTTGGAGGCATTACGAAGATTAGCAAAGTGATTGGTGCAGTGGATGATAACATGACGACAGATGTGGAATCGGAACAAATGAAAAACTTTATCTCGACGTATTGGAACATATCTACCTCGGATGTGCATTATACTCCGGTTACCGGAGAGTGGAGAAGTCCATATGTGTATATTAATGAGACGGAACTCGCCAATGCAAAGCAGGCTTTGCAAGATACACTTTCAGGTAAAGTAACGACTTCACCTTCAGCCGAATAACCTTCATTCTTTTGGGATTGGAAGCACGCTAATTGGTATGCTATAATAACATAAACCAAGTTTAAGAATTGCATAAAGAAGGTTAGGGGGCTGGTTGAATGTCCGAAGCCGTCACACAATTAACTGATTCTCTTTTACAGCAATTCAAGAATGAGACCTTTGTGCTTCTGAGCACAGTGGATGTAGAATCCGGAGGTCCGACTTCAACAGCCATCTCCTGGATTTATGCGGAGAATGCTTCTACGTTTCGTGTAGCGATCGATCATCGTTCACGCTTAGTAAACAACATGATTAAGAATCCGCTCATTACAGTTACTGTCTTTGGAGAAGAGACGGTGTACGCAGTGAACGGACGTGCTGCGGTACGACAAGATCCGCTGCAGGATGTTCCATTTAATATGTGCTGTTTCGACATTACGATTGAAGCGGTGAGGAATGCTCTGTTTTACGGCGCTCAACTGTCTTCTGTGCCTCAATATGTCAAAATATATGATCAGCGTGCTGCTGAGAAATTAGATGAGCAGGTTTTTGCTGCCATGAAAAAAGCCTAGTGAGAGATCACTGGGCTTTTTGTTGTTTTTTGTCCGATGAATGCAGCTGCTGCATTTGTTGTTCTGGATTCTCATGTTCATCCGGATTTTGACGGACTTTGACGTCTTTTGGTAGTTGGGGAATAATGCGTCCCACCATGTCAGCGAGTTCTGAAGCAAAACCGGAGATCGGGTGTCCTTGACGAATATGTTCACCAATTTCTTTAATTCGTTCAGTGACATCCGCATCTGCAGTAACAATGGAATCTACGCCTTCGGGGTCTTTGCGAAGTGCCTCGGCTACAGAGTACTTAATGGTACCTACTCGAGCACGTTCCAGTTCACCATCAACATCAATGCCAACTACGGCTGTATTACCGAGTATGACGCAGTTCGCATCTTCAACACCTTCGACTTGCTTGGCAAGGGCTTTAAGATGATTAATCCGTTTTTCATTTGGCATCCGGCTATTCTCTGCATCATCCGCAATGTTGGTATCATGGACTTCACCCGTATTTTCATTGAGACGGTTCAGACGTGAAGGGTTCATCCGATCTTCCTGTGCATTGAGCATGTGAGATCCTTTCCTTTGATCTTGCTGAGTTGTTACATTTCCTCCGTAACCTTTTGCATGTGTACCCTGATTCGGCGAAGCGTTGCGTGTGGGACTGTTGCAACCTGTAAGTATAAAGATCAGAAGCAGTGTGCATACCCATATTTTCATAAATGTTCATCCTTTCTTGGAGTTTTTCAGAATGGTTGACAATTATTTTGCCCTAGTCGAATACATTTATGTATGGGATCATGATTGTCCATGCCGCTGCTGAAAGATCACACTATCCATGCCTTTAACGACGCCGCTTTGGAGGGGATTGAATGAAAAAGATTTTTGTATTGGATACCAACGTGCTTCTGCATGACCCCAATGCCATATTTGCCTTTGAGGAACATGAGGTAATCATTCCCGCGGTTGTACTGGAGGAGATCGACTCCAAAAAAAGAAATGCCGATGAGATTGGGCGTAATGCCCGTAATGTATCCAGACTTTTGGATGGATTACGTGAGCTGGGTCACCTGCACAGTGGGGTGCCTTTGGCTAATGGAGGTAATCTGAAAGTAGAGCTGAATCATCGGAGTTTCGTGAAAGTTCAGGAAATGTTTGGTGAAGTGTCCAATGATAATCGCATTTTGGCCGTCGCACTGAATTATCAGATTGAGGAGAATGAGAAGGAAGTAGTCGAACGTCAGGTGGTGCTGGTCAGTAAAGATGTACTGGTGCGTATCAAAGCGGATGTACTTGGTCTGTTCACACAGGATTACTTATCAGATCGGACGGCAGGACTCAGTGAGTTATATCCAGGTTATACGGCCCTAAAAGTTCACCCGTCAGTGATTGATGAGTTTTACACATATCGTTTTTTACCGATCAAACCGTTACAGTTGTCTTATTCGCTGTATCCGAATGAATTCGTCATTCTCAAGGATGAGATGGGAACCAATAAATCGGCTTTGCTCAAAGTGAATACAGAGGGAACGAAGCTGGAGCCGCTTTTCCTCAGTAATGATAATGTCTGGGGCATTAGCGCTCGTAACGCGCAACAACGCATGGCACTGGAACTGCTTTTGAATGATGACATCCCGCTGGTTACCATCACTGGTAAAGCTGGAACAGGAAAAACCTTGCTGGCACTTGCAGCAGGTCTGCTTAAGGTAGAGGATGATCATAAATACAAGAAACTGTTGATCGCTCGTCCTGTCGTTCCGATGGGGAAAGATATCGGTTACTTGCCTGGTGAGAAGGAAGAAAAGCTCCGGCCATGGATGCAACCGATTTATGATAATTTAGAGTTCTTGTTTGACACCAAAAAATCCGGAGATATCGATAAAATTCTAATGGGGCTTGGCAGTATTCAGGTGGAGGCTCTAACATATATTCGTGGAAGATCGATACCTGGACAGTTTATCATTATTGATGAAGCACAGAACCTGTCCCGCCATGAAGTGAAAACGATCGTATCAAGGGTCGGTGAAGGCAGTAAAATCATCTTGATGGGAGACCCTGAGCAAATAGACCATCCGTATCTCGATTCTGCAAGTAACGGTCTGACGTATATCGTTGAAAGGTTCAAACAAGAGGGGATTAGCGGACATATTATGCTCGAAAAAGGAGAACGATCCAAGCTGGCACAGCTTGCAGCTGATTTATTGTAAAATTCAGGGGATTTATTTCCCGGAAAATGTTGCTATTAAAGCCGGCTCTTGGAGTCGGCTTTTTGCTGAAAAAATAAGAAAGCGTTATTGCACAGAACTCTGTATGCTCTTATTATGCAAAAATCCGAAAAAGTGTTTTTCGGCAGGGTAGGACAAGAGTACTACTTATTTGTTACAATAATTGCTGCAGGAAAAAACTAGGTGAACAAGGAGGGGAGTTAATGAAGCGTAGACATCAGGTTGTTTTGTTCGCGGTATTGCTGCTTTCGTTAACGATCCTGTCTCCAAGTTTTGACTTCAGAGGTTCACAACTCAACCAGGAACGAGACCAGGAAAAGGATACCTTTCCGGGTTCTTCTTCCCGTAATGAGGATGCTCAAGCCCCACTGGAGATTGTAGTCGCCATGTCGGATGAAGAGTTTCAAGCATTTCAAAAGATAGCCAAAGAAGTTGCTGCTTCACAGTTAGTAGAGATTAATCTTCGGAATGAGAAGCCGGATACATATAAGCGTGTTTTGGATCTTGAGTTTTCACTGGGGGAGAACGGGGATGTGGTTCTGCTTGATAGTGAGGAAGTGCAATACTATGCCAAAAAAGGGCATCTGTATCCGTTAAACGGTACGACATTATCAAAGTCGCTTGGAGAGACGGTAGCCAGGCTACGTGGAATGACAGAGTGGAATGGTTATCAATGGGGGATGCCATTTGATTTTGACCCGTACATTCTGGCGGCAAAATCTTCATTTCTGAAGAAAGCTGGTCTGGAGATGTTACCTCACAGTAAAGATCAATGGACCAAACTCACTCAACAATCCATGGCAGAAGGAATTCCGTTAATTGCAATGAACATGAGTGATATGTACGGGACGAGTGCGTGGTTGAATCATTTTGAACCGGGGATGGCACCTGATCAAGTTAAACGTTCGCAAACTTCTCCGCAAATAAGTGGTCTTGAGCAGGGCATTCAGTTAATGGATCAGATTCAGCCCTATATTAGGGGCCAATCTACCAATCCCGAGTTCTCTCCAACTGCTGACCAGAACGGAACACCGATGGTTGTAACATTGTTATCGCAATTATTAAGTACAGAGCAAGAGAGTGCAGTTGATAAAGGTTCTTTTGAGCACATTACTTTCGAAACTTTGGAATCTGTGGAGTCCAGAAGTCTTGTTATTACTGCCGGTTCGGTTGAGGCTGAGGAAGCCAGCAGATGGATTGAAGGCATGACGTCTGCTACGACACAGTTGAAATGGTACCAACAGGTTAATCGATTGCCTGCAAAGCAACAGGAACTGGACTTGGAGTCTGAGAAGCTTGCTGGACGTTATGACATGACCAAGGGACAATCCTGGTTTTCAACCGAAGATGTCCCCGCTTCAACGGCCGAAAGTCATGCTGTGATAACCCATTTTCATAAAAATGTGCAGCAATTCTTAAAGGGAGAAATCACAGCTAATCAATACGTAGATAGTATTAGAGCGAAAAATTAACTTTAAGTTCGTGTTCAAAAAGTTTGGTTTTCAGTACCGAGAAGATGGAATGAAGCCCTCTAAAAAGATATAGCCAGTTTTACTTCCAGTACACCCTCACTTGTTGATACATCAGTGGCTTTGACAAAGGACAGAATTTTCTGTGGATAGAATCCAAGGTCAAATTCTCTTTCCAGCATTCGGCGAGTAGTGTCTGGTAATTCAAGCTGATTGAATACAAGTTTGTCCACATGAAAACGTATGGAGTTTTGAGGTTCATTTTCTACCGTATAATGTCCTTCAATGCTTAGTTGCAATTGATCCCGCTGACCGGAAGCTGTAATCTTATCCTGATTGAACTTAAAAGCAAAGTCTTCAAAGATGGAATTCTGGGAACGAAGAAACGCATTAAGCTCATCCTGGCCAATTCGAATTGTATACGTTGTTCCGGTTGTAGATATGCCTCCGTTTTGCTCTTGAATAAAGTCTGGAAGGTTCTGCATGGCAGATGCCAAAGCTTTGAAATATCGTTTCACCTCATAGATGCCGATGTTCTCCCAATAGAGAGTCAGTTCATCCATCAGTTTTTGAATCGCTGCCGCATCTCCGCTGGTGGCTATTTGGGCGTCCACTTCTTTTTGCAGGACGACTACACGTTCCCGCTGGTTTTGAAGATTAGTCTTCATTTCAGATAATTCTGCTGTAGTCTGACGAATCTGAGTGGAAGTCTGTTGTAGGGTGCGATAACGGTCCTGATATTTGTCTAGCACAGCCTGATCCCGTCCTATAATAATTTGATAATAATCATACAGTACAAACAGGTCTTTGAATGACCTGGCTCCCAGGACCGTCATGAGAAGACTGTCACGTTCACCGGTATAGTAGGACCTTACCACAGCCCCAGCCCGATCTTGCTGAATATGTATCTGTTGTTCCTGTTCCTGAAGCTGGACGGATAATGTCTCGTATTGTTGAGCCAGCTGCTTCTGCCTTTCTGCGATGCGTTCGATTTCATGATCGATTTCGACGATGGATAGACTTTTTTGCAATATTTCACGTGTATCCTCGGGTGAAGACTCTCCATGGGCATAGGTTGAAGGGAGCTGTAGGAATACAATGATGCATAGTATAAAGGCAACGATGCCGTATTGACGTTTCACTGATCATTCTCCTTTCTACTTCTTAAATGACAATAGTACAGGCTTGTTGTCTTCCAGACAATATATGAAACAAATACGTGAAATATCCTTAGTGGTTACATAACACCACGAACCATCATTTAATCTGAACATAACAAAAAAGCAACCCGACTGATGCCGGATCACTTTGATGCTGCAGGTGGATTAGAGCGGCAACCCCATTTCGAATACAGTCCAGTAGCTGAACCCCGTGAATGTCACGATCATATAACCCCAGAAGAGCAATATGTACGTTCGTTCAGTAAATTTCAAGTATCCCAAAATGACAAAAAACGCAGTCTGCAGGAAAAAAAGCAAAGCCATTTCGACCAGATCTCCCGCAAAAGCCATCAGGCCAATCGCAAGCGTGAAAAACCCGAGTACCCGAAACATGCGTGCCACGGTAAATCCTCCTCTCCTAAGTGCGATCATAGATTGTCTACACAACATTATACCGGGAAAGGAAAAACGTGTAAACAAAATTGGATATGAAAGCGAATTCTTTTTTTGCCCTGTAGCATGTAAAGCGGGAGTAGTTTTACATATGTTACGTATGAGCAAGCCTAAATGTGGAAATACATTTTAGTATGAAATCAATTCTATGAACTCTATGAGAGGCATAAGAATGAATGAAGCAGCTTTTATACCTAATTCACATACCGGGCTTCCGGTAATGCGGACGGTTATTTTAGGATGTTGTTAGGAGGGTATTATAGCATGACTGCAGTGAGACAGGATGCTTGGAGTACAGAGGACGATTTGATATTAGCTGAGGTTACTTTGCGTCATATTCGGGAAGGTAGCACACAACTGGCCGCTTTTGAAGAGGTAGGCGAAAAAATAGGCAGAACTTCTGCCGCATGCGGTTTTCGCTGGAACAGCTGTGTACGTAAAAAGTATGAGTCTGCTATCAGTAACGCCAAGGCACAACGGCAAAAACGTAGTTATCTCAGAAAGCAGCCGGCTATGCTGGGACCGCAGGTTGCAGCTCTGTCTACACTGGATACCGAAGAACATCTGTATAAATCAGATGGGATCTCGGACGATTCATTATCTATGGATGCTGTAATCCGCTTCCTGCGACAATGGAAAGGAACAGTGCAGGAGAGCAGTCGTCAGCTCAAGATGCTCGAGAAGGAGCTTCGGGAGAAAGAAGATGAATTGCTTGAACTACGGTGTGAGAATGACCGTCTCTCCAAGGAAGTAAATGAAGTGCAGACGGACTACCGTGTGGTGAATGATGATTACAAAGCTTTGATTCAGATTATGGATCGGGCTCGCAGACTCGCATTTTTGTCTGAAGAAGAAGAGGAACTCAAAACACGTTTCAAGATGGATGCCAACGGGAACCTGGAACGAATTGAATAGCAAGAACAGGCCTTTGATTTGCAAAAGTCAGATATAGACCCGCCACACCTCCGTTACGTAACGGCAGGTATGACGGGTTTTTAGTTTGGTGATTTTGTTCTATTATAGATAAGAGAAGAGCAACTACTGAAGCGGAGAGGAGTGCATCATATGATCATTGACATCGTAGGAGCGGGGTCACTGGGACTTTTGTATGGCGGAAAACTGCTGGCAGCAGGTAACGAAGTTCGATTTTGGACCAGAACATCCGCTCAGGCAGATTTACTAAGTCGTGATGGAGTAACGATCGTGGAACAAGACGGGAAGATACATATTCAACCAGATCAGATACAGGCAAAACCGATAAACGAGCTGTCGGACACATGGGAGCGCACGCCTGGAGAGTGGTTATTGCTCATGGTTAAGCAAACAAGCATTGACGAGTTCATTCATGAGGTTGGTCCATTGAAAGATCATGTGATAAACATCGCGTGCTTCCAAAATGGGATGGGCCATCTGGAGAAATTACAAGCTGCTTTGCCGCATTCCCTTATATGCAGCGCGATTACAACAGAGGGTGCGAAGCGTGCCCAGTATCAGGTCACTCGGGCGGGTGCAGGTGAAACCAGACTGGGAAGGCGTAACATACCTATCGAAGCTCCTACCTCAATAGAGGAGGAGAGAACATTTACTCTTTCGAGACTTCTGCAGCAGGCAGGATTTGACTGTACAGTGTCGAATGAAATCGATAAGCTGATATACAGGAAACTGTTGATCAACGCGGTCATTAACCCGCTTACGGCATTATGGCGAATTTCCAATGGTGAATTGATCATTAAGGAAGATCGCAAGAAGCTTATGCGACAGTTATATGATGAAACACTGGTAATCTACTCAGCCAGTGGAATAAGGCTAGATCAGGATATGTGGGAGCAACTGATCGGTGTCTGTCATTCCACAGCCACGAATACTTCCTCGATGCTTGCAGATGTTCTCCAAGGACGTGGCACAGAAGTCGGATCAATCAACGGACATATTGTAAGGATGGCACAAAAGTCAGGCCTTGCTGCACCTACACATGAAATACTGCTTCATCTGATTGAAGGAATGCAACCGGAAGGAGTGAGTTAATGGGACTTTTTATTGTATTGAGCATACTACCTTTTTTTCCGTTCTTTCTTGTATATTGGGGAATGTACATTTGGAAAAAAGACAAACGCACAGCGTTGCGAATGGCAATGGATGTAACCACTTTTTTTCTTGTATTTTCAGTTTCAGCGTTATTCAACTTAACATTTGACTCGAATTTTGGTTTTTATCTGACATTAATACTCATACTAGTAGCACTTGGATTCATCGGGGGTGCGCAAAATCGACTAAAAGGGAAGGTCGATAGGGGTAGAATGTTCCGGGCCGTATGGCGCATGTCTTTCGTCATCATGAGTTTCGGGTATATTTTGTTTACTTTATTTGGATTATTTAGATACTTCATGCAACAGATGTGAGGATACATAACGCAAAAGGGCTAAAAAATGTGTCGATTTTGTCGAAAACTGAAAAAAACATTACTTTCTGAAAAAGTAATGTAGATTTTTTTGACCGGTGGTTGTATAATCTATAAACATATAAACCATATCAATTTAGGGGGAACGTGTTAGATGAAAAGGAAAAGTCTATTAGTCCTTTTGACGCTGATTTTGGCGTTCGGTACCGTACTTGCAGCGTGCGGATCGAAAAACGAAGGCACAGGTAACACCGATACTGGTTCTGCAAACGAAGGAAATGGTCTTGCTAAAGATCAAATCTTGAAAATCAACCTGTCAGCTGAACCTCCTACGTTGGACCCGGCTCAAGCAAAAGACAGCCAAACCAACACAGTTTTGAAATTCTTGTATGAAGGTCTTGTACGCATCGATGCTGATGGTAAAGAACAAGCAGGCGTAGCTAAAGACTGGACAATCTCCGAAGATGGTTTGAAATATGTTTTCAACCTGAACCCGGAAGCTAAATGGAGCAACGGTGATGCAATCACTGCCGAAGACTTTGTTCGTTCTTGGGAACGTGCTTTGAAACCGGAAACAGCTTCTCCATATGCTTACCAATTGTACTACATCAAAGGCGCTGAAGGTTACAACCTCAGCAAAGACGAAACATACACTGGTACTAAAATCACAGATTTCTCACAAGTAGGCGTTAAAGCTACTGATGCGAACACACTGGAAGTAACGTTGGAAAACCCAACACCTTACTTCTTGGGTCTGACAGCATTCTACACGTACTACCCAGTACATGCATCTGCTGACACGAATGACAAATTCTTCACAGACTACAAAAACATGATCGTTAACGGACCATTCGTAATGGATCAATACGCTAAAGGTCAAAAAATTGTTGTGAAGAAAAACGATGGCTATCATGCAGCTGCCGACATCAAATTGGCTCAAATCGATATGTCCCTGACTAACAGCAGTGCTTCTGAACTGCAAGCTTACAAATCAGGACAATTGGACTACACTGGTGCACCTAACGGTGAAATCCCATCCGACCAAATTCCTTCTGTAAAAGCGGAATTGCCGGACGAGTTCAAAGCTACTGGTATTGCAAGTACGTACTACTATCAGTTCAACGTAAATGAAGCACCATTCAACAACGTTAAAATCCGTAAAGCATTTGCAATGTCCATTAACCGTCAACTGATCGTTGACAAAGTAACACAAGGTGGACAAATTCCAGCATTCGGCTTTGTACCTCCAGGTATCCGTGGTGAAAACGGCGAGTTCCGTGATGAGCACAAAGACGATTACTTCACTGAAAATGTAGAAGAAGCTAAAGCATTGCTTGCTGAAGGTATGAAAGAAGAAGGTTACACAACATTGCCAGCTGTTACTTTGATCTACAACACAAGTGACGGTCACGCGAAAATTGCGTTGGCAATTGCTGATATGTGGAAACAAAATCTTGGTGTTGACGTGAAATCAGAAAACCAAGAGTGGGGCGTATTCCTTGAGAATCGTCAAAACCAAAACTTCCAAGTAGCTCGTGCAGGCTGGTCTGCTGACTACAACGATCCATACAACTTCTTGGAAATGTGGACTACTGGAAACACAAACAATGATTCCAAATTCAGCAACGAACAGTATGACAAAGATGTTAAAGACACTGTGAAATCTGCTGATCCAGCTGCACGTATGGCTGCATTTGCTGACGCTGAGAAAATCCTGATTCAAGATGAAATGGGCGTTATGCCAATCTATTACTACACTAACGTATCTTTGACTAAGCCTTACCTGAAAGACGTACAACTTGATTTCAGTGGAGCTATTGACTTCACTCGTGCATATCTGGAAGAGAAATAAGTTGTTCTGAAGTCTAATATGATTACTTCGGGATATATATGTGGAATTCCATATATATCCCGATTTTTTTGTATGTGCACCGATTTTCCTTATAATTCTTGAAATTTCCGATAAATGGATTGGACTTTATTTCTGTCTAATTCTACAATCGATTTGTATACAAAATATTGTTTGTGGAGGTGTGCAAGGGTTGGTTAAGTACGTTTTGAAAAAACTACTATTTATGCTGCTATCGCTTTTCATACTCGCATCGATGACTTTCTTCCTGATGAAGGCCATTCCTGGTGACCCTTTTACATCCGAGAAAAAAGTATCACCTGAAATCCGTGCACTCTTGGAAACCAAGTATGGACTGGATAAGCCGATGTATGAACAATACCTGAAGTATATGGGTGGAATTGTCAAAGGAGATTTCGGGGTTTCAATGAAATATTTGAATCGCGATGTGTCCAGTATGATTGCTGAAACATTCACTGCTTCACTGAAGCTTGGTATCTTTGCGATCATTATCTCCATTGTTGTTGGTGTATTGCTTGGTCTTCTCGCAGCAGTCTATCATCGCAAATTAATTGATGATGTCACAATGGTCATAGCTGTCATAGGTATTGCTGTTCCGAGCTTCTTGCTCGCATCATTACTACAGTATCTATTTGCCTTCAAATTGGGATGGTTCAACGTTATGGGCTTCGACGGACCACTTGACTATGTTCTCCCAGTTGCAGCATTGTCTGCATCACCAATTGCCTTTATCGCACGTTTGACGCGTTCAAGCATGCTGGAAGTTTTACATGCAGATTATATCAAAACAGCTAAAGCCAAAGGTTTGAAATGGCCAGCGATTATGTTTAAACACGTTGTAAGAAACGGTATTCTACCGGTAGTAACTTATGTTGGTCCAATGACAGCGAATATCATCACAGGTTCCGTTGTAATTGAACAGATCTTTAACATCGGGGGAATTGGTAAAGTATTCGTAGAAAGTATCACAAACCGGGATTACACCATGATTATGGGAATCACGATTTTCTATGGTATTCTCCTCATGTTGGCACGTTTCCTAACAGATATTGCTTACGTGCTGATCGATCCTAGAATTAAGCTGGAAAGCCGGAAGGGGGCATAACGTTGTCTGGCACGAATAATAAAAAGAATGAAACGGCGAACACTAACCTGACTAGTCAGGCAGCGGTTAAACCGCAAGAAAGTGTATCCCTTTTTAAAGATGCCATG
Source organism: Paenibacillus sp. FSL H8-0079 (assembly GCF_037991315.1). Classification (NCBI taxonomy): domain Bacteria; kingdom Bacillati; phylum Bacillota; class Bacilli; order Caryophanales; family Paenibacillaceae; genus Paenibacillus; species Paenibacillus sp. FSL H8-0079. The sequence goes on along the minus strand of NZ_CP150300.1, from coordinate 4,571,951 downwards.
TACAGACTTGCAACCAATAAGGCTGCTATGATAAGTCTGGGTGTATTGGTTCTTGTCGTGATTTTCTCTTTGATTGGTCCAACTTCTTTGTTTACAAGTTATAACTACTATTCAAATGATTTGATGAATGCCAACGCAGGGCCTAGTGCCGAGCATTGGTTCGGTACGGATGAACTTGGTCGTGATGTATGGGTAAGAACATGGGTTGGTGCACGTGTATCCCTTACTGTAGGTTTGGCAGCAGCTCTGATTGACCTTGTTATTGGTGTGATCTATGGTGCTATTATGGGTTACTATGGCGGACGTGTTGATGGTATCATGAACAAGTTCTCCGAAATCTTGTATTCCCTGCCTTACATGCTCGTTGTTATCTTATTGCTGGTTGTATTGGAACCAAGTCTGACAACCATCATCATTGCCCTCACCATTACAGGCTGGATCAGTATGTCTTGGATTGTACGTGGTGAGATTATGCAACTCAAAAACAGAGACTTCATTCTCGCGGCACGCTCCATGGGTGCAAGTACAGGACGTCAATTGTTCCGTCACTTGTTGCCAAATGCAGTGGGTCCGATTATCGTAACTTTGACATTGTCTATTCCTAACGCAATCTTTGCTGAGGCGTTTCTGAGCTTCCTCGGACTTGGTGTATCTGCACCGAGATCATCCCTAGGATCCATGATCAATGACGCACTCACAGGCTGGACGCTGTATCCTTGGCGGATGTGGTTCCCGGCAGGTCTGATGGTTCTGACTATGCTTGCATTTAACTTGCTCGGTGACGGTCTGCGCGACGCACTCGATCCGAAATTACGTAAATAGAAATAGGAGGTGGGATTATGGAGCCGATTTTAACAGTCAAGGACTTGAGCGTGTCATTCTCAACGCGCTCTGGTGAATTTGATGCCGTTAAAAATGTGAGTTTTGAAATTGGCAAAGGAGAGACGCTGGGGATCGTAGGTGAATCTGGTAGTGGTAAGAGTGTTACCGCCCAAACCATCATGAAATTGATTCCCTCCCCGCCTTCGAAGGTCAAAAGCGGAGAAATTACTTTTCACGGGCAAGACCTGCTGAATAAGACAGACAAACAAATGGAAGCGATTCGTGGTAAAGATATCGGTATGATCTTCCAAGATCCAATGACTTCTTTGAATCCTACCATTAAAATTGGTAAACAAATTACTGAAGTATTGCGCAAGCACCAAAACATGTCCAAACAAGCAGCGGATAAAGCTGCGTTGGAGATGTTGGAACTTGTAGGTATCAAAAATGCGGCTATTCGCATGAATCATTACCCACACCAATTCTCTGGTGGTATGCGTCAGCGTGCCATGATTGCGATTGCGCTTGCTTGTCGTCCATCCCTTCTGATTGCGGATGAGCCGACAACTGCACTTGACGTTACAATCCAGGCTCAAATTCTGGATGTAATGAAAGATATGCAGCAAAAGCTTGGAACATCAATCATGCTCATTACGCATGACCTTGGTGTTGTAGCAGGTATGTGTGACCGTGTTGTTGTTATGAAAGAAGGCGAAGTTGTTGAAACAGGAACAACTGCTGAAATCTTTAGTAATCCTCAACATCCATATACGATTAAATTGCTGAATGCTTTACCTCGCCTGGACGAGCCCAAAAAGGAAAAACCAGCTCCAGCTGGTATTATCAAAGGCAGCAATAAGCCTCTGGTGCAAGTGAAAAACTTGAAACAATACTTTAATTTGGGCAAAGGTAACATTCTCAAAGCGGTCAATGATGTAAGCTTTGATATCTTTGAAGGTGAAACACTTGGCGTTGTAGGCGAGTCCGGCTGTGGTAAATCCACAACAGGTCGTACTATTCTGCGTCTTTATGAGCCAACTGGTGGAAATGTTAACTTTAACGGAACGGATATCTACAAGTTGTCCCCGCGTAAAATGAAAGAAATGCGTAAAGATATGCAGATGATCTTCCAAGATCCATATGCATCCCTTAACCCGCGTTTCAACGTTATGGATATTATCGGGGAGTCCCTTGATATTCATGGTCTGGCTTCCAGCTCTAAAGAGCGTAAGAGACGAGTGGAAGAGTTGCTTGATCTGGTAGGTTTGAATCCAAGTCATGCACTTCGTTATCCACATGAATTCTCTGGTGGTCAAAGACAACGGATCGGGATTGCGCGTGCACTTGCTGTAGACCCTAAATTCATCATCTGTGATGAGCCATTGTCTGCACTGGATGTATCCATTCAGGCGCAGGTCGTTAAATTGCTTGAAGAACTTCAGCAACGTCTCGGCTTGACATACCTGTTTATTGCGCATGACTTGTCCATGGTTAAACATATCAGTGACCGTGTAGCTGTAATGTACATGGGTAAAGTGGTTGAACTCGCAGAAAGTGAAGAATTGTATGCGAACCCTATTCACCCTTATACCAAAACATTGCTTTCTGCGATCCCTGTGCCTGATCCGGAAGTGGAAGCGAACAAACGTCGCATTTTGCTGCCGGATGAGCATATGAGTCCGATTCAGAATGGATCTGGCGGTCCTGCAAATGACCCGTACAACCTGGAAAATGCTCAATTGATTGAGGTTTCCAAAGGTCACTGGGTTGCAGAACCTTACGTATAATAGAAATATTAAAGTGATATGCTATTATTGATGTATTATGTGCCGCCGACTCGTTCGGCGGTTTTTTTCGTTTTTTAATTACTTTCTTTTGACGAAGCGCCCCTGAATTCGGTACAATCAAGAAAGGCTCTTTGAAGCAGAATAGGAGGCAGACCTCATGAACGGTATTACCGAGGCACTCCGCAGCGGATCAAGACTTGCAGAAGATTATATCTGTTCAAGAGATGCTGCGCGTGTCCTTTACGAGTATGACATTCGCTGGGAATCAGGACTTCAGGCACGTGCCGAGTGGCTGGACCAATCGGAAAACACACGTATTGATCGTCTTGATCTGGCAGAGTATTTACGTATATATAATAAACGGGTGAACGACCATGGAGAGGTTCATGCGTCTATCACACGTCTTGCAGAACAAGGTGCATTGGTGGTTACAGGAGGACAGCAAAGTGGTTTGCTAACCGGACCACTGTTTGTCATATACAAAGCCGCCAGCGTAGTGGCAGCTGCGCGTGAAGCCGAAGAAAGACTTCAACGCCCGGTAGTTCCAGTATTCTGGATCGCGGGTGAAGACCATGACTGGGATGAAGTTAACCATACGTATCTGCCTGATCACCAGGGAGACATGAAGAAAGTCAAGTTGCAAGGACGATTCACAGGAAGGGATTCTGTGAGTAATGTTCATGTGGATACGCAGCAGTGGATGAGTGTACTCGAGCAGGTTGAACATCTGTTGCCTGATACGATACATAAACCAGGATTGATGAAATGCATTACTGAGATCCATCAATCCAGTTCGAATCTGAGTGATGCCTTTGCCCGCATGATATCCGCTTTGTTTGCCAGCAGTGGACTTGTACTAATGGATGCATCAGATCCGGACTTACGCAGGCTGGAACAGCCCGTATTTGAACGGCTCATCCGACAAAATGAAGTGTTACGTAACGCTTACACACAAGGATCTTCGTTGGTACAACAAGCTGGTTATGCTATGCCTGCCGAAGTGGCTGAGGATGGAGCCAATCTGTTTTATATTCATGAAGGCACACGTTTGCTTTTGCTGCTTAAGGATGGCTTGTATGGTGATCGTAAAGGGCTGGTTTCTTTCACAGAGGAGCGTCTGCTTCAGGAACTGGAAGAACATCCCGAGCGCTTCAGTAACAACGTATTGACGCGGCCATTGATGCAGGATTCCGTTCTACCAGTAGCCGCTGTTATTTTGGGTCAAGGTGAAATTTCATATTGGGGTTTGACTCGCGAAGCGTTCCGTCAGTTCGGACTGCAAATGCCTATTTTGTTGCCACGCTTGTCTTTCACCGTTATGGAAGATATTCATGATAAACATATGAAGCAATATGGACTTTCTTTTCAGGATGTTCAATATCATATGGAAGACAAGAAGGAACAGTGGCTCGCACAGCAGGAGACATTCCAGGTAGAGGAACAATTTTCCAAGGCTCAAGAAGCGTTTTTGGATCTGTATGGTCCATTGTTGGATGAGATATCGGAGATTCATCCGGGGTTGGAACGAATTGGAGATACCAACTTGAGTAAAATTAACGAGCAAATGCAGTATCTCAAGCAGCAGACTCACAAAGCCATTGAAGATAAACATAATGTAAGTCTAAGGCATTGGAACGGCATTCAAAACTCTCTATTCCCGACGGGCAAACCGCAGGAAAGAGTACATAATGCACTCTTTTACCTGAATCGTTATGGCACCGAGTGGATCGATGAACTGATTAAGGCTTCAAGCGAATTCCGTGGAGAGCACAAGGTTATTGCACTGTAGAGACCCTTTATAATAGAAGAAACACATAAACGAGGAGGACGTGAAATGACTACACCTGCATTGCAAAACAGTATTGTTAAAGATATGGGACTCGCTTCAGAGGGTCATTTGAAAATTGATTGGGTAGAGGCGCACATGCCGGTATTGAACCGTATTCGTCGCCAGTTTGAACAGGATCTTCCTTTTAAAGGTTTGAAGGTTGCTATTTGTCTTCATCTGGAGGCAAAAACAGCTTACTTGGCAAAAGTGATCCAAGCCGGCGGGGCAGAAGTAACGATTACGCACAGTAACCCATTGTCTACACAAGATGATGTATGCGCAGCATTGGTAGAGGATGGCGTTACCGTATATGCGAAGTACAACCCGGAACCTGCGGAATTCAAATCACTGCAGCTTCGTGCACTTGAGGTGAAACCTGATCTCATTATTGATGATGGCGGAGACTTCGCAACCATTATTGCATCCGAGCGTCCTGACCTCGCAGCGACGATTCGCGGAGGAGCAGAAGAAACGACAACGGGCATTATTCGTTTGAAAGCGTTGGCGAAAGAAGGCCAATTGAAATTCCCGATGGTGGCAGTTAATGACGCATACTGCAAATATCTGTTTGATAATCGTTATGGCACAGGTCAATCCGCATTTGACGGTATTATTCGTACAACCAATCTGGTTATAGCAGGGAAAAATGTAGTAGTAGCCGGATATGGCTGGTGTGGTAAAGGGGTAGCAATGCGCGCCAAAGGTCTTGGAGCAAATGTGATCGTAACCGAGATTGATCCAATCAAAGCGGTAGAAGCACACATGGACGGATTCCGGGTCATGACGATGGTGGAAGCTGCCAAGTTGGGCGATTTCTTTATCGCAGTTACAGGTAATAAGGATGTTATCACGGGTGAACATTACGATGTGATGAAGGACGGAGCAATCCTGAGCAATGCAGGTCACTTTGATGTTGAAGTGAATAAACCTGAACTGGCTAGACGTTCGGAATCAATTCGCACAGTTCGCCGCAATATTGAGGAATATCGTTTCAAAGATGGTCGTAAAATGTACCTTCTTGCAGAGGGTCGTCTGGTGAACCTGGGTGCAGCAGATGGTCACCCTGCCGAAATCATGGATACGACGTTTGCTCTACAGGCGCTTGGTCTGCGTTATGTGAGTGAAAATTATGCTGAACTAGGTAAAAACGTTGTTAATGTACCTTATGATATCGACCAACAGGTTGCCAGCTATAAACTTGAAAGCCTGAATATTGGCATTGATTCCTTGTCAGCAGAACAGGAAAGATACCTGGATAGCTGGAAATTTTAAGCACTATCCAATAATTACAAGCTGATGAAATGATTCAAAAGGTATAGAATGGTTTATTGATGATATGGCTCATGTGCGGTAGACATACGATTGCCCGTATACGGGAAACGTCTTTGATCCTGAGTGACAGGATCAAAGACGTTTTTTTATGCTAAAAAAACAAAAAATCAAAGAATGCAAGAAGGGTTTTGATTTTTTTGTGCGAATCTATTATGCTTAGGTGGTGGAAAGTGGGGCAAAGTGGGAGAAACAGGTGAGGAGTGAGTGGGCCAATGTTTATGGGGGAGTTCCAACATAGCATTGATGATAAGGGTCGGGTTATCATTCCGGCTAAATTCCGCGAATCTCTGGGACCTTCTTTCGTTGTCACACGGGGTTTGGACCAGTGTCTTTTCGTGTACCCCATGGAGGAGTGGGGGGTCATGGAACAGAAGCTCAAAGCACTGCCATTGATGAAATCTGATGCACGTGCGTTTACCCGATTTTTTTTCTCGGGTGCAACCGAATGTGAACTGGACAAACAGGGCAGGGTAAATCTGCCGGGCAATTTAAGAGAGTATGCCAAGCTGGACAAGGATTGTGTAGTTCTTGGCGTGTCGAACCGGGTGGAGATTTGGAGCAAAGGCATATGGGAGAGTTATTTCAATCAATCCGAAGAAGCATTCAACGACATTGCCGAAAAGCTGGTCGATTTTAATTTTGATTTATAAAGTCAGGAGGGGTGCAGGTTGTTTCACCACATAACCGTACTCAAAGAAGAGGCAACAGAGGGATTAAACATCAAGCAGGACGGTATATACGTGGACTGCACTTTAGGCGGTGGCGGACATAGCTCCGTGATTGCTTCCAAGCTCGGTCCAGGGGGACGTCTGATCGCACTTGATCAGGATGATTGGGCTTTGGATAATGCTCGCGAGAAGCTCGCTGCCTATGGAGAACGTGTAACATTGGTGAAAACCAATTTTAGAGATCTGGAACAGGTACTCAAGGATCTGGATGTACCGATGAAGGATGGCGTACCACAGGTCGATGGTATCTTGTACGACTTGGGTGTGTCATCTCCGCAATTTGATGAAGGAGAACGTGGATTCAGCTACAATCACGATGCTCCGCTCGATATGCGAATGGACCAGGATGCAATGCTGACGGCCAAAGAGATTGTGAATGAATGGCCAGAAGAAGAGATTGCTCGAATTTTGTATCGCTATGGCGAAGAGAAGTTTTCGAGAAGAATTGCTCGTGTTATCGTCGGAAAACGAGCTCAGGCTACCATTGAGACGACTGGTGAACTAGTGGAACTGATCAAGGAAGGCATACCGGCCGCAGCTCGCCGTACCGGTGGACATCCTGCCAAACGCAGCTTCCAGGCATTACGGATTGCCGTCAACGATGAGTTGGGGGCGTTTGAAGAAGGCCTACATCAGGCTGTTCGTTGTCTGGCACCAGGAGGACGTGTATCTGTTATTACCTTCCACTCCCTTGAGGATCGGATATGTAAACAGATTTTAAGCAGTTATCTGGAGAAATGTACATGTCCACCCGATTTTCCATTGTGTGTATGTGGGGGCAAGGGGTCCCTGCGTTTAATTAACAGAAAACCGCTGATTCCAACGGAAACGGAATTGGCCGAAAATTCACGTGCTCGTTCAGCCAAGCTGCGCGTAGCCGAGAAATTGTAGATCAAGAGTGGAGGAGAGAATCGGAGTATGGCATATACACGTGGTAATCTCGCTGTAAAAGAAAAAGCGTCCCAGGAACGTGTGACCCAGCAACGATACAAAGAAACCACCAAAGTGGTGACCCGTCGTACGGGTCTTCCGGCACGCGAGAAGGTCTTATATCTGATTACCTTGGTTGCAGTGATCCTTGTTGGAGGAGCTTTGATGTCTCGTTATGCTCATATCTATGATCTGAACAAGCAGGCACAGTCCACTATTTCGGATATCAAGGGGTATGAGAAGACGATTGCAGACCTGCAAGTGGAAAAAGAAACTTTGAATAACCAGGTCATCGAAAATGCAAAACAACTTGGGTACGTTGAAGCTTCAGGTAAGGATGTCATTTTTGTACCTCGCTCAACAAGTACGAAATCAACAGGTACTGAATCGTCCTCGAATACAGCAAGCAGTAAGTAAAGAGGTGTTCCGATGATAAAAAGAATAAAGATGCGCACGTTGCTAATAGGGGGATGTATTACCCTCTTTTTTCTTGTACTCGTAACCCGAATCTTTTTCATTCAAGTTGTGAATGGCGGTGTATGGCAGGAACGGGCGGCTGGTCTGGTAGAGCGGGAACAGACGATTAAGGCTGCGCGTGGTACGATTACGGATCGCAATGGTAACGTTTTGGCTACCGATGCGCCTGCATACACGGTTTCGGTCAATCCCCTCTTGATCGATGAACTCGGCATACAGGATGTTGTCACGGAGAGACTCTCTACCCTTTTAGGGAAAAATGAGAGTGAGATGCGTGCTCTGGTCACAGCCAAAAATAAAGATGGAATTTTCTATCAGCAACGTGAAGTGCGCAGTGAAGGATATAAAATCAGTCCTGAGCTTGCCGCAAAAGTCAATGAGCTGCGTGAAGAACTGCAAGATGAATATAAGGCGCGTAATGCAATCGTAATGGCTCAAGAGTCGAAGCGTTTTTACCCTGAAGAAACACTTGCTTCTCATCTCTTGGGATATATGAGCCGTGACGGGAAAGCTGTCAATGGACTCGAAGTCTCTTATGATGAAGCACTGACAGGTACAGACGGGTATCTGAATTATCAGAAGGATGCCAAAGGCATTAAACTTCCGGATTCACAGGATAACTATCTGCCACCTCAGAACGGGAAAAACCTCACGCTGACCATCGATGATACGATCCAGTTCTACATTGAGGATGCAATGAAAGAAGCGGTCGCCAAGTATAACCCACTGAGCATGACGGTTATTGCCGCGGACCCGAACACGATGGAGATTCTGGGGATGGCGAACTGGCCAACCTTTAACCCTAATACGTATGGGAGCACACCTGATCAAAAGAACTTTATTAATCATGCGACGCAATCCATCTATGAGCCGGGTTCTACATTCAAAATCGTTACACTGGCAGGGGCTGTGGAAGAAAAACTCTTCGATCCCAATGCAAGTTTTGAGTCCAAGCGCATGTATATTGGCGGTTTCCCGATTAGTGATAACGGTCATTCCTATGGTTGGATCTCTTATCTCGAGGGTGTCAAACGGTCAAGTAACATTGCCTTTGTTAACTTGGGTTACAACATGCTTGGTGGTGAACGTCTGCGTCATTACATAGACGAATTCGGTTTTGGCAAAAAGACAGGTATTGATCTGCCGAGTGAAGCTGCTTCACCGATCAAGCCACTGGTCTACAAATCCGAGATTGCTACCGCAGCTTACGGTCATGGTCTTGTACAGGTAACACCAATTCAACAGGTCGCAGCAATCTCTGCGATTGCTAACGGCGGTAAGTTACTTGAGCCACACCTGGTGAAGGAGATCAAGAATCCGAATGATGGGACCACGGAAGTGATCAAACCCAAAGTTGTTCGTCAGGTGATCTCCAAAGAATCTTCCAAACTGGTGAGCGGTTATCTGGAACAAGTGGTTGCAGACCAAACGATTGGTACGGGTCGTAACGCCTATATTGAAGGTTACCGTGTAGCTGGTAAGACGGGTACAGCAAGGAAGGTCGTTAACGGGCAGTACAGTAAGTCGAAAGACGTTGTATCGTTTATTGGATTTGCACCCGTGAATAATCCGAAGATTGCTATACTTGTTGTCATTGACCAACCGGACGGAACCAACATTGGGGGAGGAACTGCGGCTGCCCCGGTATTCAAAAAAATCGTGAGCCAAACTCTTCAATATATGGGAGTTCCCAAGGATACAGCTAAAACCGCTGACAAAAAGTCAAAAGAAGTGCCTGTCGTGCAAGCCAAGGCACCTGACCTGAGTGGCAAGACAGCCAAACAGGCCAGAAGCCAACTTCTAAGCGCAGGTATTGCTTATGTAACTCTTGGTCAAGGTGATAATGTGATTAGGCAGTACCCTGTTGCTGGAGCATCCATGAATCCAGGTCAACGAATCTATCTGCTTACGGAAGAAAGCAGCAAGATGAAGGTTCCTGATCTAACAGGTGAATCTCTCCGGGATGCTCTTGAAGTGCTTTCTCTCATGAAAGTGGGAGTAACGGTCAAGGGTGAAGGGTATGTGGTGAAGCAAACTGAGCAAGTAGCAGGTGAGCAGAGAACCGTACAGTTGAATTTGCAGACTGCCAAAGCCGCAGTCACCGGCATAGCGGATGAGGCTCCAGTCTCTTCTGATCCGTCCTCAGAAACCGAAGAGAAGGAACCAGACGTTTCGGGAGCAGAAGGTAAAACCGACGGAAAAGACGAAACAGATAACAATAAGGCTCCTGCCAGTGAATCCGAATCCTCTGATGAACCAGCAACAAATGGAGCTTCACTACCATAGGGAGCTCTGACAGCTTGTTCTAACCCCCGGTTGTCCTGAATATTCATGAATGGAACGAGATCATGATTTTGGGACGAGTGGGGGGATCTTTTCGTGAAGGGATCAAGCGTAAATCTGCGTCGCAGGTTGCTATGGAGTTTAGTATTTTTAGTTTTATTATTTTCGGCCTTGGTGATCAGGCTTGCTTATGTACAGCTCGGGCAAGGCCCTGAATTGTCAGCAAAAGCAGAAGAATCTTGGCGTCGTAATATTCCTTACTCTGCCAAGCGAGGAGAGATCCTTGATCGAAATGGAACCTCTCTGGCCTATAATGTGACAACACCGACCATTATGGCTATCCCGGCACAAGTCAAGGAAGCTGAGACAACAGCCAGAGCGCTGGCTCCATTGCTGGGGATGACGGAAGAGAAAGTGCTGGCAACCATCAAGAAACGAGAACTCATTGTACGATTACAACCCGGCGGCCGCAAAATTACGATGGATAAAGCTCAGCGCATCCGTGATTTGAAGCTTCCGGGTATCGTTGTTGCTGAGGATAATAAACGCTTTTATCCCTATGATGATCTGGCAGCCCATATTCTCGGATTTACGGGGATTGATAATCAAGGCTTAACGGGTGTTGAGAAGAAATATGATGATAAGCTGAATGGTTTGAATGGCAGTGTGTCCTACTTGTCCGATGCGGCCGGAAGGCTAATGCCGGGCTCATCCGAGAAGTATGTGGAACCGAAGGACGGCCTTAACCTCAAGCTGACCATTGATAAATCCATTCAGTCCATCATGGAGAGAGAACTGGACCAGGCCATGGTAAAGTTCCAAGCGAACTCAGCACTGGCTATAGCGATGAATCCCAAAACGGGTGAAATTTTGGGTATGTCGAGCAGGCCGGGATACGAACCGGCCGATTATCAGCAATATCCCGCGGAGATATACAATCGGAATTTACCAATCTGGATGACCTACGAACCGGGTTCCACATTCAAGATCATTACCTTGGCAGCAGCGCTTGAAGAGAAAAAGGTCAATCTGCAACAGGATCAATTTTTTGATCCCGGATATGTTGAGGTGGGTGGAGCGCGTCTGCGTTGCTGGAAAAAGGGCGGCCACGGAAGTCAGACTTTCCTGCAAGTTGTAGAGAACTCATGCAACCCGGGATTTGTAGCTCTGGGGCAGAGACTGGGAAAAGAATCGCTCTTCTCCTATATTAAAGACTTTGGCTTCGGTACCAAAACGGGAATTGACCTCAGTGGAGAAGCCAGTGGGATTTTGTTCAAACTGTCCAGAGTAGGACCTGTCGAACTTGCAACAACTGCTTTTGGTCAAGGTGTATCCGTTACGCCTATTCAACAAGTAGCGGCTGTGTCAGCGGCCATCAATGGGGGTAAACTTTACAAGCCATATGTTACGAAAGCGTGGGTCCATCCGGTTACGGGAGAAGTGATGGAAGAAGCCAAGCCGGAGCTGGTTCGTCAGGTGATCTCGGAGAATACATCCAAGCAAGTACGTGAAGCACTCGAGAGTGTTGTCGCGAAAGGTACTGGGCGTCCGGCATTCATTGATGGATACCGGGTCGGTGGCAAAACAGGTACAGCCCAGAAGGTCATCAACGGACGTTATTCCTCAACCGAGCATATCGTATCCTTTATCGGATTTGCACCGGCAGATGACCCTCAGATTGTAGTCTATACCGCAGTGGATAATCCCAAAGGAATTCAGTTCGGAGGTGTGGTTGCCGCCCCAATTGTACAGAACATCCTCGAAGATGCGCTGCATTACATGAATGTTCCTGTTCGGAAGGATCAGGTCGCCAAAGAATACAAATATGGTGAGACCAAAATCGTGACAGTTCCAGATCTGACAGGAGCAACAGTCGAGGATCTGTATGAAGACCTGAACATGAATTTTATGCTGGCGAAGTCCGGCAGTGGCAAATACGTGATTAATCAGGCACCTAAGCCTGGGGCAAGGGTAGATCAGGGTTCAACCATCCGCATTTACATGGGGGATGTTCTGAACGATGCGCATGATCATACGAAGGATGAATAATGCGGCTTTGGAGCAGTTTGTGGCTTCAAGCGCAACAAAATTCATCCTAACGCGTTTCATTATTTGATTGTATTGACGATATTAATAAATACAGACATATGCTAAAACAGAAGTATAATTGGAAAAGTGAGGTTATTCATGTGCTTTTAAAACAATTTGCATCGATGCTGACCACCGCCCGTCTCGTGGGCGAATTGAATACAGAATGCCAAAACCTTCAGACAGATTCCCGGCAGGTAAAACCGGGTGATCTGTTTATCTGTCTTCCGGGACATACGGTAGATGGTCATGATTATGCAGAAAAAGCCGTCAATGCCGGTGCAGTTGCATTGGTGGTTGAACGTCAGCTGGATCTGCCTGTGCCACAATTGCTGGTGAAGGACAGTCGGTTTGCGATGGCTGTTCTGGCAGATTTCTTTTTTGACTCGCCAAGCCAGAAGATGAATATGATTGGTGTAACGGGAACGAACGGCAAAACAACGACCACCTATTTGATTGAAAAAATCATGAGCGATTTTGGACACAAGACGGGATTAATTGGTACCATTCAAATGCGGTATGACGGTCGCACCTACCCGATGTCAGGAACGACACCAGAGGCGCTTGATCTGCAGCGTAGTCTGCATGATATGGTTCAGAAGGGGACGGACTGCTGTGTTATGGAAGTTTCTTCTCACGCACTGGAACAAGGGCGAGTAAAGGGGACGAATTTCCGTACTGCGGTATTCACTAACCTGACGCAGGATCATTTGGACTACCACCATTCCATGGAGGAATATCGCGGGGCCAAAGGGTTGTTCTTTGCACGATTGGGTAACGGATATACCGAAGATGCTTCACAGCGTAAATTCGCTGTCATCAATGCAGATGATCCAGCTGCGGCTTATTTCATCTCTGTGACTGCGGCTGAAGTGATTACATATGGCATGGGTGAAGAGGCAGATGTGCGCGCATCCCAAATCTCAATTACCTCTCAGGGGACTTCTTTCCACGTGGATACATTTGCAGGCAGCACGGATATCCGCTTGCGCATGGTAGGTAAATTCAATGTGTACAATGCGATGGCAGCAATATCTGCAGCGCTGGTGGAAGGCGTTCCACTGGAGGAGATCAAGCGCAGTCTGGAGACGGTTCCGGGTGTGGATGGACGTGTTGAAGGAGTGGACGAAGGACAGCCATTTGCTGTTATTGTCGATTATGCCCATACACCGGATGGACTGGAGAATGTACTGCGGACAGTGAAGGAATTTGCTGAAGGACGTGTAATCTGTGTGTTTGGGTGTGGTGGTGACAGAGACCGTACCAAACGACCTCTCATGGGTAAGATTGCTGCGAAGTATAGTGATTTTGTACTCGTCACATCTGATAATCCACGGACAGAAGATCCGGATCTGATTCTCAAAGACATTGAACAGGGCCTGATTGAAGAATCCGTTCCTGCTGAACGTTATACGATGATTGTGGATCGGCGCCAAGCGATTCATGAAGCTATTGAAATGGCAAGCCCAGCCGATGTAGTATTGATTGCGGGCAAGGGTCACGAGACCTATCAGATTATCGGCACAACCAAAACCGATTTTGATGACCGAATCATAGCCAAAGAAGCGATAAGGGGCAAATCCAATTGATAAAAAGAACATTGGCACAATTGGCCGAGATGTGTGGAGGAACATTAAGTGACGTTGCTGCTCATGGCAATGTAATGGTCGAAGGGGTGTTTACCGATTCGCGTAAACCCCTGGGAGGCAGCTTGTTTATCCCGCTAGTGGGTGAAAGGTTTGACGGACACGAATTTGTGCAAGCCTGTCTAGAGAAGGGTGCCGCAGGAGCGATCTGGCAAAAGGATCATGGTATTCCGCCACAAGGAGCTGTCATTGTTGTTGACGACACACTTGTCGCACTGCAAGCACTCGCATCTGCCTATCTAACGGAGAATAAAGCTGCTGTTGTTGGCATTACAGGCAGTAACGGCAAGACGACAACGAAGGACATCGTGGATGCGATTCTCTCGACGACGTTCAAAGTGCACAAGACACAAGGAAACTTCAACAACCATATTGGTTTACCATTGACTGTACTAAGCATGGACCCGGATACAGAGATTATCATTTTGGAGATGGGTATGAGTGGTCGCGGGGAAATTAACGATTTATCGGTTATTGCGCGGCCTGATGTAGCGATCATTACCAATATTGGTGAATCTCATCTGCTGCAACTGGGGTCGAGATTGGAGATTGCCAGAGCCAAAGCCGAGATTGCAGCGGGAATGAAACCGGACGGGTTACTGATCTACAACGGAGACGAGCCTTTAATTGCACAAGTCCTTGAAGAACCCGCAACGAAACAACCGGAGGGATTGCAGCGGTATACATTTGGTCTGCAAACCGATAATGATGACTATCCTACCGGACTCATGAATGCACAGAACGGGGTTGTTTTCACCACGAAACAGTCTGGAGACCATGCAATTACGCTCCCCTTGCTGGGAACGCATAATGTCGTTAACTGTCTGGCTGCCCTCGCTGTAGCCCGTCATTTTGGAGTGACTACGGAACAGATTGCTGCGGGATTGTCCCGCTTGAAACTGACAGGCATGCGCATTGAGGTTACGCAAGGCGTTAGTGGTCTGACCCTGCTGAATGATGCATACAATGCAAGTCCAACTTCCATGAAGGCCGCCATTGATGTATTAGAGGGTCTGAAAGGGTATCGCATGAAAGTGGCTGTGCTTGGTGATATGCTTGAACTCGGTCCTCAGGAGCAGGATCTGCATTACGGAATCGGAGAGTATATCACATCTGCCAAAATGGACATGGTGCTGGTATATGGTCCGCTATCAGCTAATATTGCTGAAGGAGCAAGAAAGCAAATGCCGGCTGAGGCTGTGCATGCTTTTATAGATAAAGAAGAAATGACCCGTTATCTTCTGGAAAAACTACATCCCAGAGACGTTGTCTTGTTCAAAGCCTCAAGGGGCATGAAGCTGGAGGACGTGGTCGAAGCACTACAAATAGCACCATTACAGAATCGAGTAGACTAGAGGGGTGAACCCATGGATTTTCAGGTATTACTGTTAACAATCGGCGTTTCATTTATTCTGGCGGTGATTGCTGCACCGCTCCTGATTCCGCTGTTACGACGCATGAAATTCGGACAGCAGGTTAGGGAAGATGGGCCTCAGAGCCATTTGAAAAAAAGCGGAACACCTACAATGGGTGGCGTCGTCATTTTAGTTGCGTTCACATTGGCCTTTTTAAAATTTTCAGCAGTCAAGAATACAGACTTTTATGTCTTGCTCGTGGCTACGCTGGGATTCGGGTTGATTGGTTTCCTGGATGATTACATCAAAATTGTGTTCAAACGCTCACTGGGACTCACGGCCAGACAAAAAATGCTGGGACAATTGTTCTTCAGTGCAGTGATGTGTTTCTTGCTGATCCAGAATGGGCACAGCACAGCCATCTCTATTCCGGGTACGTCATTCTCGTTCGACTGGACCGGATGGTTCTATTATCCGTTTGTCGTATTCATGATGCTTGCCATTACCAATGCGGTTAACTTTACCGATGGTTTGGATGGTTTGCTGTCCGGGGTAAGTGCCATTGCCTTTGGGGCGTTTGCCATTGTGGCGATGCAAGCCACGTCGATGCCAGCAGCTGTAGCTGCAGCTGCCATGATCGGAGCTGTGCTCGGTTTCTTGGTATATAACGCGCATCCGGCCAAAGTGTTTATGGGAGACACAGGTTCTCTAGGTATTGGCGGTGCGATTGGTGCGGTAGCGATTGTAACCAAAACAGAGCTTCTATTTGTCATTATTGGCGGTATTTTTGTCATCGAGATTCTGTCTGTTATTATTCAAGTGGTATCATTCAAGACTCGCGGCAAACGTGTATTCAAAATGAGCCCTATTCACCATCACTTTGAATTAAGTGGTTGGTCAGAATGGCGGGTTGTTATTACTTTTTGGGCGGTAGGCGCAATTTTGGCCGCTCTTGGACTTTATCTCAACAAGGGGTTGTAGATCATGAACCATCCTGAATCATATCGCGGACAACAAGTCGTCGTGCTCGGATTGGCCAAAAGCGGCGTACAAGTCGCCAAAGTACTGGACCGTGCCGGAGCGAAGGTTACAGTGAATGATAAAAAAGAGAGAGAACAGTGTCCCGAAGCTTCCGAATTGGAGGCTTTGGGAATTTCTGTTGTATGCGGAGGACATCCGGATGATCTGATTCACAGTGATGTGAAGCTGGTCGTTAAAAACCCGGGTATCCCATACCATGCTGCTCCTGTGCAGCAAGCTTTGGCATTAGGCATTGAAGTGGTGACAGAGGTTGAGGTCGCTTATCATCTATGTGCTGCACCCATGATTGGTATTACAGGCTCCAACGGGAAAACAACAACGACCACTTGGGTGGGTAAAATGTTGGAACATGCCGGTCTCAAGCCGATCGTTGCCGGTAATATTGGAACACCACTCTGTGAAGCGGCAGAGCAAGCTTCTCCAGAACACTGGATGGTTGTCGAGCTTAGCAGTTTCCAACTCAAAGGAACGGCTGATTTCCGTCCGCGTATCGCCAGCTTGCTTAACGTTGCAGAGACGCATCTGGACTATCATGGGGGTATGGATGATTATGTGGCTTCCAAAGCTAAACTGTTCGCCAATCAGCAGCCTGATGACGTAGCCATCCTGAATTGGGATGATGCGGTATGTCGTGGTCTGGTTCCTTACATCAAAGGCAGATTGCTTCCTTTCTCAGTGACAGAAAAATTGGATACAGGTGTGTATGCAGATCCTCCTTATGTGGATGGAGAAGAGGATGATGTGAAGCGTCAGGTTATCTACGCGGATGAAAACGGAAATCTGCACATCATTATCGACATTGAGGATATTGGCCTTCCTGGGCGATTCAATGTGGAAAATGCACTGGCTGCTGTGGCTATCGCCGTAGCGGCAGGAGCTGATCCTGCGGTGCTGGCTGTTCCGCTTGCAGACTTCAAGGGAGTTGAACACCGACTTGAATATGTTCTAGAGCATAATGGATCTGCATACTACAACAACTCCAAAGCGACCAATTCGAAGGCTACGGTCATGGCCCTGAATTCATTCAAGGAACCGGTCGTGTTAATTGCCGGAGGGCTGGATCGTGGATCAGACATGATGGAATTGTTACCTTTGTTCCAAGAACGGGTAAAAGCTGTCGTTGCAATTGGAGAGACACGGACAAAAATTGCCAAGGTCGCGGAACTTGCCGGATTAAAGCAAATTAAGGTCGTCGATAATGAGGAGGACGCTGCCCGGACGTTAACCGTTGCTGTGCAGGAAGCATCGAAACTTGCCACTGCTGGTGATGTCGTTTTGTTATCCCCGGCATGTGCAAGTTGGGATATGTTTGCTTCCTATGAAGAGCGGGGACGCATTTTTAAAGAGGCGGCGCATAACTTGTAAGTAGGGGGGTGGAAAAGCCCCTACTTCCATGCAAGGGGTGGCCTCCTGATGAAACAGACGCGACCGGCACCAGATATTTGGTTGCTGACTTGTATTTTGGCATTGCTTGCCATCGGCATCATAATGGTATATAGCGCGGGCTCGGTGCTTGCCTTTCATGATTATGGCGATTCATTTTATTTTGTAAAAAGACAGGCCCTGTTTGCGGTGCTTGGGCTTGTGGCCATGTTCGTAACTGCTAATGTAGACTACCGGGTGTGGAGGAAATATGCCAAGCCAATATTGATTGCCTGTTTTATTATGCTCATTGCGGTGCTCATTCCTGGCATCGGAGTGGTTCGCGGCGGCGCACGTAGTTGGCTGGGTATAGGTTCGTTCGGTATCCAGCCCTCAGAATTCATGAAGCTGGGCATGATTCTGTTTCTTGCTCACTGGCTGAGCAAGGAGCCAGGCAAAATCAAAACCTTTACAACGGGGCTTCTGCCACCGCTGGGATTGATCGGGTTGGCTTTTGGTATTATTATGCTGCAACCTGATTTGGGGACAGGCACCGTGATGATGGGCGCATCGATGCTTATTATTTTTACAGCCGGAGCACGAATGAAACATCTAAGCTTGCTTGCTCTTGGCGGCGTAGCCGGATTTGCAGCGTTGATCGCAGCAGCCCCCTATCGGTTGCAGCGTATCACAGCGTTTTTGGACCCATGGTCCGATCCGCTGGGTGCCGGTTATCAGATCATTCAATCGTTATACGCGATTGGTCCAGGTGGGCTGGCGGGTTTGGGACTGGGTATGAGCCGGCAGAAGTACAGTTATGTACCTGAACCGCAAACGGACTTTATTTTTAGTATTTTGGCCGAAGAACTCGGCTTTATAGGTGGAATGATTGTATTATTGTTGTTTCTGGTGCTGGTGTGGAGAGGAATGCGTGTAGCCATGACCGTCCCGGATGCCTTCGGCAGCCTGCTTGGTGTTGGTATCGTAGGTATGGTCGCCGTACAGGTCATTATTAACATTGGTGTTGTCATTGGAATGATGCCAGTCACGGGTATTACCTTACCTCTGATCAGTTACGGCGGATCATCATTAACCCTCATGCTCACAGCACTGGGCATTTTAGTGAACTTATCCCGTTATGCGAGGTGACTATGCGATGCGAGTCGTTCTTAGCGGTGGCGGTACGGGTGGACATATCTATCCGGCCGTTGCCATAGCAAGACAATGCGAGGCGGAGAACCCGGACTCGACATTTCTATATATTGGCGGAACCAGAGGGCTGGAAAGCAAACTGGTCCCCCAGGAAAATATTCCTTTTAAATCCATTGATATTACCGGTTTTCGGCGCAAATTGTCCATCGACAACCTGAAAACGGTCATGCGTTTCATCCAAGGTGTACGCAAGTCCAAAAAAATGCTGAAGGAATTCAAACCGGATGTTGTGATTGGTACGGGTGGATATGTGTGTGGACCTGTGGTGTATGCAGCAACAAAACTGGGGATTCCGAGTATAATTCATGAACAGAACGCCATTCCGGGTCTAACTAACAAATTTTTGATGCGTTATGTGGACACGGTTGCGGTTAGCTTTGAAGGTCTTGAAAAATCGTTTTCGGGTGCGAAAAAGGTGATCTACACCGGTAATCCGCGAGCGACTACGGTAGCTCAGGCTAGCCGTGATCGTGGTTTTGCCACGTTAGGTGTCCCGATGAACAGCCGTGTTGTTCTTGTGGTCGGTGGCAGTCGTGGAGCAAAAGCAATCAATAAAGCCATGGTGGACATGGCTCCAATGCTGGAACAGCTGGATGATGTACATGTGGTTTACGTGACAGGGGATACCTATTTTGATGAAACGCGTGAAGCCATCCGCAGTTCATTGGGTACAATGCCAAATCACCTGCATGTTCTGCCTTACGTGCATAATATGCCTGAGGTACTTGCTTGCACATCCTTGATTGTAAACCGCGCTGGAGCATCATTCCTTGCGGAGATTACATCACTGGGTATTCCTTCGATCCTGATTCCGTCACCTAACGTGACCAACAATCATCAGGAAGCCAATGCACGCAAGCTTGAAGGTGGAGGTGCGTCGCTCACGATGCTGGAGAAGGATCTTACAGGCAAAGTACTGTATGAAGCCATCGCCGGGATTATGAATGATGAAATTGGACGAAAACGAATGGCTGAAGCCTCCCGGAAACTGGGGAAACCGGATGCAGCTGAAGTGCTTGTGCGTGAAATTCAGCGTCTTGCTGCACGCCGATAAAGTGCGTTTGTGGGCGATTGTCACACACAAGACGGGACTGACATAAGATACCGTATAAATCGTGACCATCGTTCCATGGCGCCAGAACACGTTCTGTAGCAACAGAACATATCGTGTTCATCGGTTTGAAGCAAAGGAGGATGCACACATGCACCAGTGGATATCGATACTGTCCCAGCATAATGTTGGCAGAGTTCTTGAAAACGAATCGCTAGCCAAATACACCACATGGAAGATCGGCGGTCCTGCAGATGCACTGGTCATTCCGGAGAATAAAGAGCAGATGATACATCTCGTTCAATTGCTTCACAAGCATCAGATTCCGTGGATGCAACTTGGACGGGGTTCAAACATGCTGGTGTCAGACAAAGGAATACGTGGTGTTGTTGTGAAACCGGGCGAAGGCTTTGATTATGCCGAGTTTCACGAAGGCGGCGTAACCGCCGGAGCGGCGCATTCTTTTGTTAAACTCAGTGTGGTTGCTGCCAAAAAGGAATGGACCGGTCTGGAATTCGGCAGCGGTATCCCCGGCACGGTCGGTGGAGCCGTATACATGAACGCAGGTGCTCATGGATCGGATGTGTCACGGATATTCAAATTCGCTGAGATTGTACTGGAGACAGGGGAATTGGTACGTTACAGCAAGGAGGACATGGATTTTGCCTACCGCCACTCTGTTCTGCATGACCGGAGAGGCATCGTGCTGGAAGCTACATTCGAACTTCAGCAGGGAGAGCGCAAAGTCATTTCGGAAGCCATGGCGGCTTACAAAGATCGCCGGCGCCGCACACAGCCACTGCAGATGGCATGTGCAGGCAGCGTGTTCCGGAACCCCCCGGGTGATCATGCAGCCCGTCTGATTGAAGCAGCAGGGCTGAAAGGGTTGACTCAGGGAGGCGCACAGGTATCCACCATGCATGCCAATTTCATTGTCAATACAGGGCAAGCAACAGCAGAGGACGTTATCACCCTAATGCAGCAGATTCAGAGCACTATATCATCTCAAAACGGTATTAACCTGGTACCGGAAGTCTTCGTAGTGGGTGAGCGGTAAACCCCGGAGGTGATACATTGGACAAATTGGTGATTGAAGGCGGGAAACCCCTCTCAGGATCCATACGCATCCATGGAGCAAAAAATGCCGCTTTACCGATTATGGCCGCAAGTTTGTTGGCAGATGGAGAAGTTACACTGCATAACGTTCCACACTTGCTGGACATTGAAGTGATGCTGTATATCCTGGAACGGCTTGGATGCACGTGTCGGCATGAACAGGGAACAGTGACGATTAACACCTCGTCTATCCGGTCATATGATGTGCCAGAAGATCTAATGAAGCAGATGCGCTCTTCCATTTTTTTGATGGGACCATTGCTGGCTAAGTTTGGGCAAGTGTCAGTGTACCAGCCAGGGGGCTGTGCCATTGGAGAACGCAAAATTGATCTTCACCTCCGGGGCCTGGAAGCGCTCGGAGCTTTGATTGAGGAGCAGGACCAACAGATTATCTGTCATGGGAAGAATCTGGTGGGTACAGATATTCATTTGGATTTCCCGAGTGTGGGAGCGACCGAGAATATCATGATGGCAGCCGTTATGGCGA
Source organism: Paenibacillus sp. FSL H8-0079 (assembly GCF_037991315.1). Taxonomy (NCBI): domain Bacteria; kingdom Bacillati; phylum Bacillota; class Bacilli; order Caryophanales; family Paenibacillaceae; genus Paenibacillus; species Paenibacillus sp. FSL H8-0079. The sequence goes on along the minus strand of NZ_CP150300.1, from coordinate 4,550,406 downwards.
AAGGCACGACAACCATATGCAACGCCGCAAGAGAACCTGAAATACAGGATCTGCAGCACTTCTTGAATGCTATGGGTGCAAGCATCATTGGTGCAGGAACGGATACGATCACGATTAATGGCGTTGAGAAACTGAAGCCTTGTTCGTATGAAATTATACCGGATCGAATCGTTGCTGGAACCGTGATGATTGCAGCCGCCGCAACACGAGGCAATGTTACGCTTACACACTGCAATCCGGCTCATCTTACTTCACTTATACATGTGTTGAAGCGCACTGGTGTTCAAATCACAGTCTGCAATGATATAATGACGGTGAGCTGTATGAGCCGTCCAAAATCAGTAGACCGTATTGTGACTTCTCCGTATCCTTCGTTTCCGACAGATCTGCAATCGCAAATCATGGTGCTGCTCAGTCTGGCAGACGGATTCAGTGTGATGAAGGAAACGGTATTCGAGGGCCGGTTCAAACATGTGGATGAGCTGAATGTGATGGGGGCTGATATTTCAGTCGATCTGAACGCAGCATTTATCCGTGGTGTTCCCCGTCTATACGGGGCAACAGTAGAAGCAACCGATCTTCGTGCAGGTGCAGCTCTGGTTATTGCAGGTCTGGCTGCTCAAGGCAAAACGGTTGTGGAGCAAGTGCATCATATTGACCGGGGATACGATCAGATCGAGAAGTTATTCCAGAGTCTTGGAGCATCGGTTGAGCGACAGTCGCCCGTTTCGAAACAGTTGGATTTTGCCAATTAACGTCCTTGGCGTCCCCTTCTTGAAGGGAGGGGACCTGAGGCTTTGTGGAGCGCTACTTATGCCTAAAAGTCAAATTCCGGTTCTGAAGAAGAATCGGCCAAAAGGAAACACAAGCCGCAAAATTGTAATTATTCTATTATTACTTTTTATTGTATTGCTCGCTGTATTATTCTTTCGTTCTTCCATGAGTCGGATTTCGGCAATTGAAATTACGGGTAATGTATATACAGCGACTTCAGAACTGCTGGAAAAAAGCGGTCTGAGAGAAGGCGATCAATTTTTTGGGACAACTGCTGCCGAGGTTATTGAGCGTCTCAAGAGTATCAAGGCGATTTCAACCGTTACCGTGGACAAGCAATTCCCAGGTATTATTCATATCAAAGTTGAGGAATATGCCACGGTTGCGTATGAACTTGGTTCTGATGGTACGCTAAAAGCGATACTGGCCAGCGGGACAAGCTTGACGGTCCCGGCAACGATCGGTGTTGCTGTAGAGAAGCCCATATTGACCCAATGGAAGGCGGATGATCCGCTCAAAGCCGAGCTAAGCGAGACGCTGGCTAAAATTCCAAACGAATTGACGACGGATATTTCGGAGATTATTCCGAATCCTACGCCTTCATTTCCGGATCAGATTCGGATATATACCAAATCACAGTTTGAAGTGATTACAACCGTCTCACTTTTATCGGATAAAGTGGAGTATCTGAATCAGGTGATTGAGACTGAACGGCCTGGGAAAATCACTATGCTTGAAGCAGATACCTATGTACCTTTCATTCCGGATGACCCGGAAGATGAGGCTGAACCGGGAGCAACCCCCTGATCTTTGCCATTATGAGGCTGAACTTAATATGAAAGCCTAGGCGGGTCGGGGTTTGGCCCCGTCAGAGCAATGAAACTTGTTCTTTCTGAGAAGAAGAAAAAATGATACACTTGAACTTATGGCACATGAGTTGCCTCCTTCTTTTTTCTTCAAGGTTTTATGTCTCACAACCAGATTTTGACACCCAAAAACATTGTAGAAAAAAGAGGGAAAGCCTGAAGTGTGTTGAATATGTTTTAAGAGTGTTTAAATCCGAACGTATTTTACTATTGGAGTCAGGAGGTGCCACAGACTTGAGCAACAATGACATCATTGTTAGTTTGGACATCGGTACATCCAAAATTCGCGCTATTATTGGGGAAATGAATAATGGAACCTTTAATATTATAGGAGTTGGATCTGCCGACTCGGAGGGAATTCGCAAAGGTGTAATCGTAGATATCGATCAGACGGTGCAGTCGATTCGCAACGCAGTGGATCATGCAGAACGTATGGTAGGTATTCAAATATCCGAAGTGTATGTTGGAATCTCGGGAAATCATATCGGACTGATGAGCAGTCACGGCGTCGTGGCTGTGTCTAACGAGGATCGTGAAATCGGAGAAGAAGACATGGAGCGGGTGTTGAAGGCAGCCGAAGTGATTGCAGTTCCGCCGGAACGGGAAATTATTGATGTTGTCGCCAAGCAATATGTTGTAGATGGCTTGGAGGGCATACAGGACCCCCGTGGTATGATTGGTGTTCGTCTGGAAGTTGAAGCGACGATCATTACGGGTGCAAAAACCGCGATACATAATCTTTTGCGCTGCGTGGAAAAAGCGGGTCTGAAAGTAAGCGATCTGGTTCTCATGTCGCTTGGAGCGGGTCAACTGGCTTTGTCCAAAGATGAAAAAACGATGGGTTCCGTGCTTGTTGATATTGGAGCAGGTGCAACAACCATCGCCATTTTTGAAGAAGACAGTCTTGTCGCAACATCAACGTTGCCTATTGGCGGGGAGTTTGTAACGAATGATATCGCCTATGGCTTACGCACGTTAACGGATCAAGCGGAGAAAGTGAAACTGAAATATGGCTGCGCCTGGTTGGATGATGCTGCTGCGGATGTGATGTTCAAAGTAACCCGAATCGGCAGTAATGTAGACAAGGAGTTTTCACAGGAGGATCTGGCGGCTATTATTGAACCTCGGGTTCAGGAAATATTCCAGATGATCTCTCAAGAAGTGAAGCGCCTTGGTTACAACGAGCTTCCTGGAGGTTATATACTAACGGGGGGTACGGTCTCTATGCCAGGGGTTCTGCAGGTGGCTCAGCATGAGCTTGCTGCTTCGGTACGAGTTGCAGTTCCGGATTATATTGGTGTGCGTGACCCTGGTTTCACAAGCGGAGTCGGCATATTGCACAGTGTGATTCGCAGTTTGCGCATTCGTCCCTCGACCAACAACGGCGGTGGAAATAACAATAATAATAACAACAAGAAACCGACCAACCGTCCGAAGCCTAATACGGCACAGGAATCGGAGCAAAAACCCGGTCTGTTCGAACGGCTGAAGAATATGTTCAGTGAATTTATATAACAGGTTGGATCCATTTCATACATTCTTGAAGCCGTCTGAATGCGCCGGTACTAAAATAAACGCTTTCGTTCGTCGATATATGAAATTGATTCGGTTCAAATCAAAAATTGGACGGGCCATCCATGCACATTGAGGGGGAGATGGAATAATATGTTGGAATTTGATTTCGAGATGGAGAGCTTGGCTCAGATTAAAGTCATCGGTGTAGGCGGCGGCGGAAGCAATGCAGTCAACCGTATGATTGAAAATGGTGTACAAGGTGTTGAATTTATTACGGTAAATACGGATGCTCAGGCGTTACACCTGGCGAAATCCGAGCATAAATTGCAAATCGGTGATAAATTGACTCGTGGTCTTGGCGCTGGCGCCAACCCGGATGTAGGTAAAAAAGCAGCGGAAGAGTCCCGCGATTTGATCATGAACACGTTGAAAGGTGCAGACATGGTATTTGTTACGGCCGGTATGGGCGGAGGTACAGGTACAGGTGCGGCTCCGGTTATTGCCGAAATCGCTAAAGAGTGTGGTGCACTAACAGTTGGTGTCGTAACTCGTCCATTTACATTTGAAGGACGCAAGCGTTCCAGCCATGCAGAGCAAGGTATTGAAGCGCTCAAAGAAAAAGTCGACACACTGATCGTGATTCCTAATGATCGTTTGCTCGAAATCGTAGACAAAAAGACACCTATGCTTGAAGCATTCCGTCAAGCGGATAACGTACTTCGTCAAGCTGTACAAGGTATCTCTGATTTGATCGCTGTACCGGGTCTGATCAACCTTGACTTTGCTGACGTCAAAACGATTATGCATGAACGTGGTTCTGCCCTTATGGGAATTGGTGAATCAACTGGTGAGAATCGTGCCGCAGAAGCAGCACGGAAAGCCATTATGAGTCCGTTGCTTGAAACTTCTATTGAAGGTGCTCGCGGCGTAATCATGAACATTACGGGGGGCGTTAATCTGTCCCTGTATGAAGTGAACGAAGCGGCAGAGATCGTAACGTCTGCTTCCGACCCGGAAGTGAATATGATCTTTGGTGCCATCATTGACGAAGACCTCAAAGAAGAAATTAAGGTTACGGTTATTGCAACTGGTTTTGAAGATAAACCTGCACCACCACCACCAGGACGTAAACCAGCTCCAGCAACAGCGGAGACGACGGATACGCGTTCGCCGAACCTGCGTCCATTCGGAAATCAGCCGAGCAATGATCAGCTGGACATTCCGACATTTTTACGCAATCGTTCACGCAATAATAACAACGATTAATACGCATATCGATTTATCGAAAACCCGGTGCTCCTGATGGAGTGGCCGGGTTTTTTCTGTTTTTTTAGATATCATAACATACAGCATTGAACAAATTCTGAACAACGGGCCTGAGTAATTCCGACAAAAAAAGTTGGAAACACACCCCCATGATTAGACAGACTTTGAACAGGGGGCTCCGTATACTTGTGAATATGCTCAAGAATATCGGAATACCACTATTTCGATATGTTGGTTGCAGGTAGGTGAAGAGTTTGGTTGTGTATGTGGATCTTATTTTTTTGACGAACCTTTGTATTGACGGCGCACTCATCGGACTGACCGCTTGGATGCGCAAAACAAAACTGGTCTGGTGGAGATGGTTGCTATCAGCCATTGTGGGCGCATTATACGTGGTCATGATGTTTGTACCGGAGTTTGATTTTATGTTCACCTTTTTGATCAAGTTCGGATTCTCGCTGGTCATGCTTATTATTGCTTTTGGTTTTAAGGGTCTGCAGGCTTTTGCGAGGACGCTCGGTACCTTCTATGTGATTAATTTTGTCGCTGCCGGAGGTATTCTGGGTGTGCATTACATGCTTCAGAGCTCCGGAGAGCTGTTTAACGGCATTTGGTTCACGGCTTCTGGCGGGATGTCATTTGATCTGAAGATTGCCTTCTGGTTCACGTTTATTGTATTTTTTGCCGTCCTGTTATTATTCAAAGCTGTGCAGAGTTCGAAACGGAAAACGGATCGCATGACGACCTATTTGGGTAAAGTTGAGGTCTGCATCGATGAGGTAGTCATTTCTTGTACAGGCCTTCTGGATACGGGCAATCAACTCACCGATCCCTTATCGCGCATGCCGGTCATGGTGATGGAGGTTTCGTTATGGCAAGACATGCTGCCGGCTTCATGGAAGGGAAGACTCAAGGACGAGGCGCCGGACAACCTTATTATGGAGCTTGATCAGGAAAGTTTTCAGTGGCAGGATCGACTGCGGCTTGTGCCCTATCGGGGCATTAACAAAGGGACTGCGTTTATGCTGGCGATGAAGCCGGACCGGGTGAAGGTGACGATGGAGGAAACATGTTATGAGACGACAAGGGTATTAATTGGGCTGGATGGAGGTGTTTTGTCGTCGGATGGGAAATACCAGGCCGTGATTCATCCTGAACTTGTGCAAGACGCTGCTTCTGCGCAGTCTACGGCTCTCTCTGCGGGAGCAACAGAAAAGCCGCTGAATGTGGTATAGGAGGAACGTACATGCTTGTAAAATGGAAACTGGTGGCGCAGCTGCAATATTACCGTCTGTTATTTTTGTTGGGGCTCAAAAGTGAAGAGATTTATTATATTGGGGGAAGCGAGGCACTTCCGCCGCCATTGACACGGGAAGAGGAAGAATTTTTGCTGCAAAAATTATCCTCGGGAGACTCGGCCATTCGTGCGATGCTCATTGAGCGTAACCTTCGTCTGGTGGTATACATCGCACGTAAATTTGAGAATACAGGAATCAATATTGAAGATTTGGTATCCATTGGAGCGATCGGATTGATTAAGGCAGTCAATACATTTGACCCGGAAAAGAAAATCAAACTGGCAACCTATGCTTCACGTTGTATCGAAAATGAAATTTTGATGTACCTACGACGCAATAGTAAGATCCGAACTGAAGTTTCTTTTGATGAACCGCTCAACATTGATTGGGATGGAAATGAACTATTATTATCCGATGTATTGGGTACAGAAAACGATACAATCTATCGGAATATTGAAGAGCAAGTAGACCGGAAGCTTTTACACAAGGCACTGGAAAAATTAACGGAGCGCGAGCGAATGATTATGGAGCTTCGTTTTGGCTTGACGGATGGGGAAGAAAAGACTCAAAAAGATGTAGCGGATCTACTTGGAATCTCCCAATCCTACATCTCTCGACTCGAAAAAAGAATCATTAAAAGACTCCGTAAGGAGTTCAATAAAATGGTCTGAAATACATCGCCGGTCAGAATGGGTATTACTGGCAAGGATGCCAAGTACGAATAAAAAAGCCTGCCCCGGAGATAATGTACATTAATGTTTCTCCTTGGGAGGTAAATCACGATGACCCGAAACAAAGTCGAGATTTGTGGCGTGGACACCGCAAAATTGCCTGTCCTCACCAACACTGAAATGCGGGAATTGTTTCATTCCCTTCAGCAACACCATGATCGCTCAGCAAGAGAGAAATTAGTGAATGGCAACCTGCGTCTGGTACTCAGTGTCATTCAGCGTTTTAACAATCGGGGGGAGTTTGTCGATGATCTGTTCCAGGTTGGTTGCATCGGCCTGATGAAAGCCATTGATAATTTTGATTTATCCCAGAATGTCAAATTTTCAACCTACGCGGTGCCGATGATTATCGGTGAAATCCGTCGATACCTGCGTGATAATAACCCGATTCGGGTATCTCGCTCCTTGAGGGACATTGCTTACAAAGCACTTCAGGTCCGTGACAGCCTGACGAATAAAAACTCTCGGGAACCGACGATATTCGAAATTGCGGAAGTACTGAATGTGCCGAAGGAAGATGTTGTTTTTGCATTGGACGCCATTCAGGACCCGGTCTCGCTCTTCGAACCGATCTATCATGATGGTGGAGATCCGATCTATGTTATGGATCAGATCAGCGATGACAGAAACAAGGATGTGTCGTGGATCGAGGAAATTGCGCTTCGGGAAGCGATGCATCGTCTTGGTCAGCGGGAAAAAATGATTCTGTCGATGCGGTTTTTCGAAGGGAAAACCCAGATGGAAGTGGCTGATGAAATTGGCATTTCCCAGGCTCAGGTATCACGTCTGGAGAAATCAGCGATACAGCAGATGCAAAAACATGTAAAGTCGTAACACGATGCAAGAGCAGGAGGACGATCAATCGGGGCAGTGTATACCGTTGGTCGTCTTTTTGTTTTTGGCGATTTCTACATTCGATGAAAAACAGGACATTTTTCGCCCCTGAAACATATATTGTATAGAAGCGTGAGGAACGGACAGATGAGGAATAACAGGGGGCGGAATTGAATGAAAGTAAATACGAGCGAAGTAGCGGCACGAGGTATGAAAATCTCGGACTTTCAGACAAAGGATGTTATTAACATTACGGATGGCAAACGTCTAGGTCAGATCAGTGACCTGGAGCTTGATCTGAAGCAGGGACGAATTGAAGCGATTGTTGTACCAGGGTACAGCCGTTTCATGGGTCTCTTTGGAGGGGGAACGGACTTGGTCATTCCCTGGAGAAATATTGTGAAGATTGGTTCAGATGTGATTCTGGTGAAGATGGATGAAGTAAAGGAGAACACGTATGACGAGCGTGATCGGGAAGCGCGTCTGTATGATGAACAGCAACATAACCGCACAGAACGTGTGGAACGCATCGAACGTTCGGAACGTAATCAGCGTCGAACGATATAAATGAGACAGAATGTGGCTCATTTGGTACACTGGAAGTGGTGAGGTGAGATAATGGAACCCTTTGTATTGAATAAGGAATTACGTGAACGGACAGAGAATCCTAACTCAGATTTCGGTTCTGACCCGTTATTATTATATGTTGAGCCTTGGAGACAGCAGTTTGAAAAGTTGAATGTCGGGTTCACGACAAGACATGGTGGAGTCGGAAATGTTCCCTATGCTACGCTCAATTGTGCTTATCACGTGGGGGATGATCCTGAAGATGTACTTAACAACCGCAGGCTTGTAACCGAGAAGCTTGGATTTGCAGCAGAAGCATGGACCTGTGGAGAGCAGGTGCACGGCAAACATGTAGCTGTAATTACAACTGAAGATCGGAGCAGGGGATTATTTGATCGTCCATCTGCATTGCAGGATACAGATGGATTGGTCACGAATGTGCCTGGGGTGCTGCTGACTTCTTTCTATGCCGACTGTGTTCCGCTTTATTTCTATGACCCTGTGCAGCAGGCTGTAGGTCTTGCTCATGCTGGCTGGAAAGGTACAGTCGCGGGTATAGCCGTATCCATGGTGGAGACGATGGAACGGGAGTATGGAAGCCGTAGACAGGATATTCGTGCTGCCATCGGTCCGTCCATTGGGGATTGCTGTTATGAAGTAGATGAGGCGGTTATGCAGCATGTACGAGTTTGGTTTGATGATTCTCCGGTTAATGATAAATACAAGGATTCTGCTTCTAAACAAGCATATCGAGCCGTGAATAACGGTAAAACGATGTTAAACTTGAAAGAATGTAATCGACACATTATGATGAAAGCAGGAATAATGCCGGATCATATCGAATGTACAACATGGTGTACAAGTTGTCATCCCGAACTCTTTTTCTCCTACCGGAAAGAAAATGGTGTTACAGGGCGGATGGCGAGCTGGATTGGGCTGGAAGAGAGGTGACCCTCTGTGTCTTTGGAGGAGCGTATACAACAGGTGAATCAGAAGATCGAGGATGCATGTCGGCGCAGTAACCGTCAACGTGATGATGTGAATGTGATTGCGGTCACGAAGTATGTCTCACTTGAAACAACGGGATCGGTGCTGAATCATGGTCTTGAGCATATTGGAGAAAACCGGTGGCAGGATGCACAGGCCAAATGGGAAGCTTTTGGTCAGCAGGGTACCTGGCATTTTATCGGTCATTTGCAGACGAACAAGGTGAAAGACGTGATTGGCAAGTTTCGTTACATACATTCACTGGATCGTTTGTCATTGGCGAAGGAGTTGGATAAGAAAGCAGCTTCACTTGGCATACAAGTGGAAACGTTTTTGCAGGTGAATATTTCGGGTGAAGAGAGCAAGTATGGCTTACAACCGGAACAGGCAAGTTCATTTTTGCGTGATATTCGTTCGTTCAACAATCTCAAGGTCGTCGGCCTGATGACCATGGCACCTCATGAGGAAAATCCGGAGCTGACGCGTCCCGTATTTCGTGGATTGCGTGAGCTGAGAGATCAATTGAATGGACAAGCCCTTACAGCAGAACCGTTGACTGAACTGTCGATGGGGATGTCCAATGATTTTGAAGTGGCCATTGAAGAAGGTGCAACCTGGGTACGACTGGGATCGATTCTCGTAGGAAAAGAGGAGGGTTCACGATGGGCGTAATGAATAAATTTATGAATTTCCTCGGACTTCAGGAAGAGGAAGAGATTGTGGAACGTGAACGGATGGCTGCGCAGGAGGAAAATGAACCTGAACAGCAGGAAGCTGAAACTTCCAGTCTCGATAAACGTAGAAACCAAAGGGGGAATAATGTGGTGAGCATTCATTCCCAGAAAAATGTTAAAGTTGTCCTGTATGAACCGCGTTCTTACGACGAGGCTCAGGAGATTGCCGACCATCTGCGTTCGCATCGTACCGTTGTGGTGAACTTGCAACGAATACGTCAGGACCAAGCGCTGCGCGTTATTGATTTTTTGAGTGGCACGGTATACGCATTGGGTGGCGGTATTTCCAAAATCGGCGGAAACATTTTTCTCTGCACGCCAGATACGGTTGAAATTCAGGGATCAATTACGGAAATACTGGCTGACAGCGAGCAAGATTATAACAGAATGAGGTGAGCCGTTTTTGGAGTCGTTAGTTAATATTTTGGGTTTTGCATATCAAATTTACTTTTACATGGTCATCGTCTACATATTGATGTCATGGCTTCCCAATGCACGGGAGAGCTTTATCGGTGAATGGCTAGGCAAATTAGTGGAACCATACCTAAGTCCGTTTCGTCGATTTATACCGCCTTTGTTCGGGGTGCTGGATATTTCCCCGATTGTGGCGCTGATTGTTCTTCAACTGGCGCTTAATGGGCTGATCTCCATACTTCGGTATTTTGCATATTAGGGTAGGGTGACTATAGATGAGCGGTGAAATTTACGAACATTTTAGCCATGATGAGCGGGATTTTGTAGATAAAGCATCGGACTGGGTTGAGCAGGCAGGCAAGTATCATGACATGAAGCTAACTGACTTTCTTGACCCAAGGCAGGTTTTTATTTTACAAACTCTTGCCAATCGTCGTAATGACGTTCAGATTCGTCTGGATGGTGGTTATGAGGCTGCTGAGCGCAAGCGTGCGCTGGTTGCACCTGATTATATGTATCTGGATGATGAGGATATGGGTATGCAGGTGCTGAGCATTACGTCTGATGATCAGAAAATCTCGGAGCTGGAGCATGGGGACTATATGGGTTCCCTGCTCGGGCTTGGGATGAAACGTGGAAAGATCGGGGATATCCAAGTGCTGGAGGACGGTTGCCATACAGTGGTGGCGGCGGAAACCGGCGCTTTTTTATCGCTTCAACTGAATCAGGTGCATCGGTTACATGTGTTCACGGAGTTACTTCCTTTGGATCAGATGCGTTGGTCAGAGAACAAACTGGAGACGATGGACATTACGGTCGCTTCGCTTCGTTTGGATGGAATCTGTGCAGATGTGTATCGGCTTAGTCGCAGTAAAGTGCTGGTGCCGATCAAAGCTGGTCGCTGCCGTGTAAACTGGAAAGTTGAGGAAGATCCCTCCAAATCGCTAAAAGCGGGTGATGTTGTATCGATTCAGGGATTTGGCCGTTTCAAGGTTATGGAACAGGATGGGATGACCAAAAAAGGGCGTTGCCGAGTGAAAATCGGCAAATTTGCCTGAGTCTGTTGCAGGAAAATTGGCTTTCTTGTCGAAATGTTTATCATAAAGGTGTAGAAAATACGCGGTGTATCCGATAAACATTAAGTCAAAGCTTTACATGAACGTTGGAGGATGCAATTCTGATCCTGCATTCCGTATACGTTGCCAAGGTTAGTCATCAACGATACGGCCCCTTGGGTGGTACCCATATGCTGCAAACCTTCTCTGGACGGGAAGGAACTTTAACAGGAGGTGGACAGCATGCCATTAACGCCGCTGGACATACACAACAAGGAATTTTCCCGACGTTTGCGCGGGTATGACGAGGATGAAGTCAATGAATTCCTGGATCAAGTCATCAAAGATTACGAAGGCGTCATTCGCGAGAACAAAGAGCTGAGCAATCAGTTGCTGTCCGTTCAGGAGAAACTGGATCATTTTTCCACAATTGAAGAGACGCTTAGCAAAACGATCATCATTGCGCAGGAAGCTGCTGATGATGTGAAGGGTAATGCGAAGAAAGAAGCGCAGTTGATCGTGAAGGAAGCAGAGAAAAATGCAGACCGGATCGTGAACGAATCGTTGGGCAAATCTCGCAAAATTGCTTTGGAAGTGGAAGAACTGAAAAAGCAGGCCTCGATTTATCGTGCCCGTTTCCGCACGCTTGTTGAAGCGCAGCTTGAACTGTTGACTCAGGATGGTTGGGAAGTGCTTGAGAGCCGGGAGCAGGAAGTGCGTGACCGTGAGCGGGAGATGAAAGAAATTTATTAGTCTGTCGCCTGGTTGACTTTTGTCTGCAAAGAGGCTATAACTATATTCATAATGAATAGTGATTCCATGACGGGTTCAGTACGTTATGATCTCATCCCTCAGAGAGTTGGTGGTTGGTGCAAACCAATGGATGAGTTATAGCCGAATATCTCCCCGGAGAAGTGACGCTGAAGCGGTGATCTTGATTACCGTGTGTAAGCCGAACCGTAAGCCGTACGTTATAACGGCACCCTGCGGTAGTATAGTGGGGCATAAGCGCTGTTGATGACAGAGCATACCCAGGCTTGCTTGGATGTGGTTTGTGATGAACAGAATTAGGGTGGTAACGCGAGTATAGCCTCGTCCCTTTCCAGGGACGTGGCTTTTTTGTGTCCAAAAAAGGCTAACGTTCATGAGGCCCGAAGGGACCTCAGGGAGAGAGACACCTGCCGGGAGAGCGGAGCACCTGGCACTTAGGTTTCGCCAAGGCGAATGTTCATGAGGCCCGAAGGGTCCTCAAGAAGAGAGCCGCACGCCGGGGGAGCGAAGCGCCCGGCAACACCCGCCTCGCGGTAAGGCCATGCGGCGTTCACGCAGGGAACAACCGCAGAATGGCCGCCACTACGCACATAAACCTTCGCCCATAAGCACCACCGATCCCCAACGACAACCCATCCCGGGTGTCCAGAGGGCGGAGCTCCTATGGGGTCCCCCTTGGCAAGGGGGATTTAGGGGGATTGAAACGCTTTTTGTGGACGGTCCACAATCTAACCAAAGAAAGGAAAGTTGATCATCATGCAACGAGTTGACGTCAAAGAGAAGGCACGCGCCAGAGAATTACGCGTGTTAGATAAATGGAAAACGGAGAATACATTCAAAAGATCCATCGAAAACCGGGAGGGCAAGCCAAACTTCGTATTTTATGAAGGGCCGCCTACAGCGAACGGTAAACCGCATATCGGTCACGTACTGGGACGCGTAATCAAGGATTTCGTTGGACGGTATAACACGATGAAGGGTTACCGTGTCGTTCGTAAAGCGGGCTGGGATACACATGGTCTGCCTGTAGAACTGGGTGTGCAGAAGAAGCTCGGCATCTCCCACAAGTGGGAAATCGAAGATTACGGCGTGGAGAAATTCATTAACGAATGTAAAGCGAGCGTATTCGAGTACGAGCAACAATGGCGTGACCTGACGGAAGGTATCGGATATTGGACGGATATGGATAACCCATATATCACCCTTGATAACAATTACATCGAGAGTGTATGGAACATCCTGGCGACGATCCACGAGAAGGGATTGCTGTATCGTGGTCATCGTGTGAGCCCGTATTGTCCATCTTGTCAGACGACACTGAGTTCCCATGAAGTTGCACAAGGGTACAAAGACGTCAAAGACTTGAGCGCTACAGCGAAATTCAAACTGAATGACAGCGGAGAATTCGTACTCGCCTGGACGACAACGCCTTGGACATTGCCTTCGCACGTTGCACTTGCCGTGAATCCGGAGATGGACTACTCCCGTGTTCGTCAAGACAACGAAGTGTACATCATGGCAACCAATCTGGTTGAGAAAGTGATGAAAGATGCCAAAGGTGAGTATGAGATCATTGGTGCGCTGAAAGGTGCTGACCTTGTTGGCAAAACGTATGATCCTCCATTCAAGTACGTACAGGCTGAGAAAGCCAACATCATCTTGGGCGCAGGCTTTGTAACGGATGCAAGTGGTACGGGTATCGTACACATGGCTCCTGCCCACGGTGAAGATGACTACCGTGTATGCCGTGAGAATGGGATCAGCTTTGTGAACATGGTGGACCTGGAAGGCAAATTTGTCGCTGAGGTTACTGACTTTGCCGGACGTTTCGTGAAGGATTGTGATATTGATATCGTGAGATATCTGTCGGAGCATGGACGTTTGTTCAGCAAAGAAAAATATGAGCACAGCTACCCATTCTGCTGGCGTTGTGATACACCGCTTCTGTACTATGCAATGGATAGCTGGTTTATCCAAACGACAGCCATCAAGGACCAACTGATTGCTAACAATAGTGAAGTGGATTGGTTCCCGGGTCATGTTCGGGAAGGTCGCTTCGGGAAATTCCTTGAGGATCTGGTGGATTGGAATATCAGCCGTGATCGCTATTGGGGAACTCCGCTGAACATCTGGGTGTGCGAGGAGACTGGGGAACAATTTGCTCCACACAGCATTGCAGAATTGCGTGCCCGTGCGGTAGGCGACGTGCCTGAGAATCTTGAATTGCATAAACCTTATGTGGATGACGTTAAAGTCATGAGCTCTTGTGGCAAATATGAAATGAAACGTACACCGGAAGTGATTGATGTCTGGTTCGACAGCGGCTCCATGCCGTTTGCCCAGCAGCACTATCCATTTGAAAATAAAGAAGTATTCGAACAGCAGTATCCTGCGGATATGATCTGTGAAGGGATTGACCAGACACGTGGCTGGTTCTACAGCTTGTTGGCAGTTTCCACCCTTTTGACAGGCAAAGCGCCTTACAAAGCGGTTATGGCTACAGGACACGTTCTTGACGAGAACGGACAGAAGATGTCCAAATCCAAAGGTAACGTTATCGATCCTTGGGAAGTCATTGAAGAATACGGTACTGATGCATTCCGTTGGGCTTTGTTGTCTGACAGTGCACCGTGGAACAGCAAACGTTTCTCCAAAGGCATCGTCGGCGAAGCAAAATCTAAAATGGTGGATACGCTCGTCAACACCCACGCGTTCCTGACGCTTTATGCTACCATTGATGGATTTGATCCACAGGAGCACCCGTTCAAACTGTCCGCACACAAGCTGGATCGCTGGATTCTGTCAAGACTGAACAGCCTGATCCTGGTTGTAGAAAAAGCGTTGCTGGTTAACGACTATTTGAACTCTTCCAAAGCGATCGAAGCTTTTGTTGATGAGTTGAGTAACTGGTATATCCGTCGTTCCCGTGACCGTTTCTGGGGAAGTGGCCTGACAGAGGATAAATTGGACGCTTACCGTACATTGACTGAGGTACTGGTGACTACTGCGAAGTTGGTTGCTCCGTTCACACCGATGCTGGCAGAAGACATCTATCTGAACCTTGCAACAGGTGAGAGTGTGCACATGGAAGACTATCCGTTAGCTAACGAAGCACTGATTGATGCAGGACTGGAACAGGATATGGAGACGGCTCGCCGCGTGGTCGAACTTGCCCGTAACGTTCGTAACGAAACAGGCATCAAGACACGTCAGCCGCTGTCCGAATTGATCGTTTCCCTGGATAAAGGATTTGACCTGACAAGTTACGAAGAGATCATCAAAGAAGAGATCAATGTAAAAGGAATCCGTACCGAGCATAATGATGCGGAATTCGTTGACTTTACATTGAAGCTGAACCTGAAGGTCGCAGGTAAAAAATACGGCAAAAGCGTAGGGTTCCTGCAAAACTTCTTCAAGGGAATGTCTGCCGATGAGACGCGTAAAGTGGTTTCGGAAGGTGTACTGAACATCGTTTCTCCAGAAGGAGAAGAGCTGCAAGTGACGAGCGAAGAATTGTTGGTCGATAAACAGGCCAAATCAGGCTTTGCCTCAGCATCAGGTTACGGTCTGACGGTGGCACTCAATACCGAAATCACGGCAGCATTGGAACAGGAAGGTTGGGTCCGTGAAGTGGTTCGTGCTGTGCAGGATACCCGGAAACGACTGGACTTGCCGATTGAGAAAAGAGTACGTTTGACGCTGGATGTAGATGCATCCCTTCAGGAAGCTATTCAGGCGTTTGATGATGTGTTGCGTGAAAATGTTCTCGTAACCGAAGTTACATTCGGCTCGAATGAGTCTATGGAACGCATTGAAGCTGGAGGCAAATCGATCGGTATTTACATCGAGGCGTAATTCGAAGTATGTAATATTCAACATTGACAGAATATAGCGTGAAAATAAACGAGCCGCAGAGGCAGGGACATATTCCCTGGTTCTGGGCTCGTTTGTTTTTTAGGCAAAAAGGCAATGATTTTATAGTGCAGTCAATCTATATTGATCAAAGGAACTGACCAAAACATGAGCGAACATGACAAGCAATCCACATCCAATTCACCATCAACATCAGATGAACTGAATTCACATGACAAAATCGAAGAGTTACATACCCTGACGAACCGTCTGGCGAATGAACTGGAACGTTCCCGGATTGCGCAATACACGGAATTGCTGAACAGGCCGTGGAAATTAATCGGATTGAACCTGTTGTCTGGAGCCGCAAGAGGTGTGGGGATCGCAATTGGGTTTACCTTTTTCGCAGCAACGATCATTTATGTTTTACAGCTGCTTGGGGCGCTTAATCTTCCTATTGTTGGAGACTACATCGCTGATATTGTGCGCATTGTGCAGCGTCAGCTGGATATGAACACCTACTAAGCGATTAAGCGAAAAAATCGAATGAAGCAAATGATATCCAAGTGCAATTAAAACGTGTCATCCGTCTCCACATCCGTTTCTAACAGACCATCGCCTTCACGGTTCTCCAGGTACTTGCGATATTGCCGATTGCGTACGATGGAGACGTCATGACCGTAGATATCCGTTGCCACAAAACTTTCGTACGCTTCAACGCAACCTTCCACTTCATCTGTGGCTTCAATCGCCATAACGTCATAGCTGTCGATATCACGTCCTTCAGCCATCGCTGGTGAGTTCGATGTGCCCCAGCTCTCAACAATCTGCCAGGTGTCCTCACCATCGAAGCCATTTTGGTCATCCCGTTCATCCAGACTCGTTCGTCCAAATGCGGGGGCAAGGAATTCTTCCTCGACAGGACGGTTTTCGGAGACAACGGTTTCCGGTTGGTGTTTTTTGCAATATTTCGTGTAGGGAACGGCTTCCATACGTTCATAAGGGATGGGTTGCTGGCAGACCGCACAAGTACCATAATGTCCTTCTTCGATGGAGTGCAGTGCAGAATCGATACGCTCCAATTGGAATTCATCGTGTTCCAGCAGGGAGATATCCTTCTCGCGTTCATACACCTCGGTGGCTATGTCACCAGGATGGTTATCAATCGGTGATAATTCACCTGTCTGTAGTTTGAGGGAGTCTCCAAGGCCATAATGTTCGTTCTCCGACAGTCTATGTTCAATATCGCGCTTATCGGTTATCAGTTGGGAACGTAAAAATTGTAGTTGTTTAGCAGTGAAATGTGACATGATTTTCCCCCTTCTGCTTTCGTCTGGAATCCGGATTTTGACTCTATTGTAGGATGTGCCATTAAGGGCAAGATTACAGAAGGGAAATGTTATCGTTTTTGCCATGAGGATTGCGATGTAGCGCGTCGTGGACGATTTCCAAACAGCTGTGCTACAATAAACAAGTCTGGCGTAAGCCTGGTATCGTTTGGAAAAGACAAGAACGGAGTGACAAACAAACGTGGTGTATTATATCCTCGCTTTTATCGTATTTTTATTGGATCAGGGAACCAAGTTCCTGATTGCAACCCGGATGGAACTCAGAGAAGAAATTCCGGTCATCGGCAATTTCTTTGTCATCACATCACATCGTAATTCAGGTGCAGCTTTTGGCATTCTGCAAGACCAGCGTTGGTTCTTTATTGTGGTTACGGTGATTGTGGTCGTTGCCTTGATTTGGTATTTGCAAAAGGTAAAAGATACCCCGCACAAATTGCTGCCTGTGGCGCTTAGCTTGGTGCTCGGTGGAGCAATTGGCAACTTCCTTGACCGGGCACTGACCGGAGAAGTTGTGGATTTTGTACAGCTTAATTTTGGAAGTTACACGTTTCCCATTTTCAACATCGCCGACTCGGCAATCTGTATCGGTGTAGCGTTGATCATTGTGGAGACGTTGCTTGAAGGACGGCGCGAAAAAGCAGCCGCGAAGATTGAAGGGAATGAACACCATGAGTAATCCGAATGAGGAACAGATCAACGACGAAGAACTAATGAATGGCAATGAGCGTATGGAATGGACCGTTGCCGCTGAACATAAGAAAGAACGAATTGACAAATATATTACGGAAGCTGTGGATAACGTATCTCGCTCCCAAGTTCAATTGTGGATCGGAGACGGGATGGTTACGGTAAATGGTGCTGTAGTCAAAGCCAATGCCAAGTTATCCGAAGGTGATCTGATTGTACTACAGATTCCTGAACCGGCTGCCGTCGAGATCATTGCCGAAGATATTCCGCTGGAAGTGGTATATGAAGATAGCGACCTGATCGTGATCAACAAACAGCGTGGTCTTGTAGTGCACCCTGCACCAGGACATACGTCTGGAACACTCGTCAATGCACTCATGTACCACTGCAAAGACCTTTCGGGTATCAATGGAGAGTTGCGCCCGGGTATTGTGCATCGCATCGATAAGGATACTTCCGGCCTAATTATGGCTGCCAAGAACGATCGTGCGCATTCGTCATTGGCTGCGCAGTTGAAAGACCATACGGTGAACAGACGGTATATTGCGCTCGTTCATGGTCATCTTAATCATGATCAAGGGACCGTTGATGCACCGATTGGACGCGATACTAATGATCGCAAAATGTATACAGTCACGGAACGCAACAGTAAACATGCCGTTACGCATTTTACCGTTTCAGAGCGCATCAATGACTATACCTTGCTGGAATTGAAACTGGAGACAGGACGTACCCACCAGATCCGGGTTCACATGAAATTTATCGGTCACCCGCTTGTAGGAGATCCAACTTATGGACGGAATAAAGGCATCAAAATGCAAGGACAGGCTCTTCATGCGGCCATTCTTGGATTTGTGCATCCAACAACGGGAGAATACCTTGAATTTTCAGCTCCGATTCCGCAGGATATGGAAGACGTGCTTGCTTCGCTACGCAGTCGTTAACAGCTCCAAGAAAGTACAAATGTTCGGATACTTTGTCCATGGCTTTGATCACGCAAATGCTTCATATTAAAGTGTAGAAATTTGCGTCAAATGAGGAGATGAACAACGTTATGAGTATCGATAAATATCAAGAAACTTACATTCAGACTAATTTTGCCGACCGTATCGGTGGCTCCAACTATGGTAAAGACACGAACATTTATAAATTCGAGAAAATCAAACGTGCCAAAGCTTCGGCCAAAAAAGATTTTCCCGATGTGGAACTGATTGACCTTGGTGTAGGTGAACCAGACGAAATGGCGGATGCAGGCATTGTAGCTGCACTTGCAGAAGAAGCTTCCAGACCTGAGAACCGTGGTTATGCCGATAATGGTATTCCTGAATTCAAGACTGCTGCTGCGTCCTACCTGAAAAACGTATTCAACGTAGAAGGTATCGATGCAGATACCGAAATCGTGCACTCCATTGGTTCCAAGCCGGCTTTGGCGATGATGCCTTCATGCTTTATCAATCCGGGTGATGTGACCATCATGACCGTTCCAGGTTACCCGGTTATGGGTACACATACCAAGTATCTGGGCGGAGAAGTGTTCAACATTCAGTTGACGAAGGAAAACAATTTCTTGCCTGATCTGACAGCTATTCCGGAAGACATCGCAAAACGTGCGAAGTTGCTTTACCTGAACTATCCGAACAATCCGACTGGCGCAAGTGCCACAGTGGAATTCTTCACTGAAGTCGTGGAGTGGGCGAAGAAATACAATGTAGTCGTTGTCCATGATGCTCCTTATGCAGCATTGACGTACGATGGCAAAAAACCGTTCAGCTTCCTGTCGGTACCTGGTGCGAAGGATGTCGGCGTAGAGTTGCACTCTCTGTCCAAGTCCTACAACATGACGGGTTGGAGAATCGGATTCGTAGCGGGTAACCCGCTTGTAGTCAAAGCATTCAGCGACGTAAAGGACAACAATGACTCTGGTCAGTTCATCGCGATTCAAAAGGCAGCTGCTTATGGATTGAATCACCCTGAGATCACCGAAAAGATTGCAGAGAAATATTCCCGTCGTCACGACATGCTCGTTGCCGCACTGAACGAACTGGGCTTCCAGGCTGAAAAACCTAAAGGTTCCTTCTTCCTGTATGTTGAAGCACCAAAAGGTGTGGTTGGCGGACGTCGCTTCGAATCCGGCGAAGATTTCTCCCAATTCCTGATCCGTGAGAAACTGATCTCGTCCGTACCTTGGGATGATGCAGGTAACTTTGTTCGTTTCTCCGTTACCTTTGAAGCTAAGGGTGAAGAGGAAGAGAAACGTGTTATCGCTGAGATCAAACGTCGTTTGAGCGACGTACAATTTGAATTTTAATCGCATTACCCAATAGTTTAATTACGTACTAAAAAAGAGACCGGAAACGGTCTCTTTTTTTATGCCCATATTAGATTTTTTTAATTTACTCCCTTTACAAAATTATACAAGCAACATATGATTAGATCTTTACGTTATTTGTTATATACAGAAGTTGTTGTTGAAGGGAGTTATTACAATTGTTATCATCACGAACCAGTACGGTGTCCTCACCGGCTACAGGAACAGGTAGTACAGTGTCAGGATTAGTCAGATTGTTAAGACCCAAACAGTGGACTAAAAATCTGCTGTTATTTGCTGCGTTACTATTCTCTTTTGAGGAGATTCGGACTGAAACCATTCTTGCGACGTTGCTTGGTTTTATTCTATTTAGCCTTGTTGCAGGCTGTGTGTATATTTTAAATGACTTTGTAGACCGGGACAGGGATCGACAGCATCCGGTGAAAAAGTATCGTCCTATGGCTTCTGGGCAGGTGAATCCGAGTCATGCTTTGTTGTTTGGCATTATTCTATTAATCCTTTCCGTAGGAACGGCCTTCATGATGAACCCTCTATTCGGGGTGTTATGTATCGTCTACTTCCTGTTGAATGTCTCGTATTCATTTGTACTGAAACATCTCGTTATCCTGGATATGATGACCATTGCAGCCGGCTTTGTACTTCGCGCGATTGCAGGCGGTGTGCTGATCCATGTGCCATTCACGCCGTGGTTTTTGATCTGTACGATGTTGTTGTCGTTGTTTCTGGCCATTGGCAAAAGAAGAAATGAACTTACTTTGCTGGAAGGAAACACGGGATCACACCGTAAGGTTTTGGATAACTACTCCGTTACGTTGCTGGATCAATTCAATACGATTGTGACCACAGCTACGATTATCAGTTATTCGCTGTTCACATTCACTTCAGATCGGTCCATCCATCTGATGTGGACGATTCCATTGGTCATTTACGGCATGTTCCGTTACCTGTATCTGATCCATATGAAGAATCAGGGAGGTTCGCCCGATCGTGTGCTGTTTGAGGACAAGCCTATATTAATTACGGTGATGTTGTATGTGATAAGTGTTATTACAATCTTTGCAATCTTTGAATAAAGGCTGAGGGGGATCAGGGTGAAAAGCACGAAAGTCGCAATTTTTGATATTGATAAAACGATCATACGTAGTGATTCCATGTTTCAATTTGTGCATTACGGTGTTCGCCGTTACCCGTGGCAGGTATGGAGATTACCTGTCATTGCATTACATACCGTGTTATTCAAGGCAGGCTTTATGACGGTTGAACAAGTCAAACGATCCTACTTTCAAGAAATTGAGCGTATGTCTGAAAAAGATCTCGAACATTTCTTTGATACTCGCTTGCGTACGTCCATTTTTGCAGAGGCCAGTGTAGAGATGCAACATCGCAAAGAAGCAGGGTATCATGTCTTGCTAGTAACTGCATCTCCGCATGCCTATATGAAATACTTTAATAATTTTCCCTGGGTGGATCATGTAATTGGAACTGAACTTGTCCGTCATGAGAATGGTTACACATGCAGAGTTGATGGCAGCAATTGCAAAGGGGAAGAGAAGGTACGCCGAATTCAGGCTTATCTGAGTGAGAAGAATATGGTCATTGATTATGACCAGTCATGTTCCTACTCGGACTCCTTATCCGACCTTCCAGTCATGCAACTTGTAAGTCAACGATACTTTATTAACAAGCGTGTTCCGGACATGGAGGCATTAACGTGGGGGAAATAAAGTCACGTCATACTGGTAAATGGTTGATGCTCGTCTCCGCA
This sequence comes from Paenibacillus sp. FSL H8-0079, assembly GCF_037991315.1. Classification (NCBI taxonomy): domain Bacteria; kingdom Bacillati; phylum Bacillota; class Bacilli; order Caryophanales; family Paenibacillaceae; genus Paenibacillus; species Paenibacillus sp. FSL H8-0079. Next base: position 4,528,612 of record NZ_CP150300.1, on the reverse strand, counting down.
TTTCTGACAGCAACGGGTCAATTGTTCTGGAAATGGGGACTAACCGAGTGGATCTACCTGGGTGTTGGTTTTCTATGTTATGGAGTTGGAGCGATCTTGATGATCAAAGCTTTTGCTCTGGAAAAACTCTCTGTTGCTTATCCGCTGATGTGTGCCAGTTACGTATTTGCCTTAATCTATGGATATTTCTTGCTCGGGGAAGAAATTACGGTGCAGAAGCTGACAGCAGTCGTGTTGCTTGGAATTGGGGTGACATTAACCAGTGTTGATCGATAGCTGGATGGTTGCTGTGCTAATTGTTATGACGTTGTGCGGTGCATTGGGCGGGGCCGGATTGAAAGCTTATGCGACAAGTCGCAATCGCCTACATGTGCTCATGGGACTCGGATTCTATGGGACAGGTGCATTGTTGAATATTGTATTGTTGAAGTTTCTTCCATTAACTGTTGTACTACCTGCCAATGCATTAACATATGTCTGGACTCTCATCATCGCGCGGTTGGTATTTAAGGAGATGGTGGGTCCTTTACGCTGGATAGGTGTGGCATGTATTATGGGTGGCCTATGTTTATTGGTGTTTTAAGGTGAACTAAAGATTATTTACATGAGCACTCAAGTTATATAGTTTTTTTATAAAATTTATTGGATGTGAAATGAAAGCATGAACTTTTTAGATCACTTATTTTATAATCGCAGAGCCAATTGGACAGCTTTTTACCTGTTTGCGGGATTTGCTCTATTCTATGGTTTAATGAACGGCTCGTATGTTCTGTACATTGAAAATAATGCAGATATGCTTGGGACGTATACCCCATTTAATACGACGCTGTTCCCAATCAACTTATTCAACTTTGATCCCTCAATGTATTACGGCGACAACAGTTCTTCTGTTATTCATCCGCTGATTTCCTTTCTTGCAGTTACTCTTGCGGCTGTAGCGAAGCTGCTGGGAGGCAACTGGTTCTTTCTAATCCTGCAATCGTTGGTGAATGCGGGTTCGGTGGTGCTGGCGTATCTGTTTCTGAGTCAAAAAGAAGACAAGCCGACCATCGCACCGCTGCTTTTCGCTTTGTTGTTTGGTTTCAGTTCCTATTTAATGTATACCGCATTGATTCCGGACTCATATCCGTATGTACAGTTCGTTATCCTGTTCTCGGTGGTTTACATGCAGTATACTCGTGAGCGTCAGGACGTACGTTATTCACCCAATGCGTTACTTGCATCGATTAACTTCGGACTAACCTCGACGAATATCGTACCGTTTGCAGCTGCGACATTCATCAATATGCATGGATGGCGTAATAAGGCGAATTTGAAAAAGTACATTGGAATCATGGCACTGGCAGTTGTAATCATTGCCGTATTCACAGGCGTTCAGTATGTTGCATTCGGAGGTCGTAGCTGGGTTAGTAACTGGCTGTTGGGCATTCAAAATGGCGGGACCAGTTATGCAACACCATTCCAATTTGCAGTTCACTGGAAAGCATTAAACATGTTAACCATCAATCCGATGCTGACACCGAAGATGCATTTACTGGACCCAGGCATGGCAGCCTTTGTTACGGATCTGTCTCGATCCAATCCAATCTATGTGCAGATTACGGGGATCTTTATTTTGCTGCTGGCACTCATAGGCTTCATTAAGGGCATTCGTGAACGTGAAGTGTGGACCCTTGTGCCATATATTCTGTTTGCCTTTTTGCTTCATGTCGTCGTGGGTTTCGGTCTGGCTGTATTTCAATATGATATGTACCTGTATGCGGGACATTATCTGTTTGCGTTCTTCCTGTTGGGTGGGGGTTTCGTTATCGGCCTCCGTCGAGGATTGGGGAAAAAAGTAGTTATAGGTTTGATCATGTTATGTGTTATCGTTACGGCAAGTAACAACATCTATCGCCATGTAGAAACATTAACAACAATCAAGCAATCCTATGATCAGTTGGAACAGGAACGCTCAGTGAAATAATCAAAATGTATCGATTCATATAGGGAAACGAGATAAGGCCATAGGATGTAAAGTCCAATGGCCTTATCTCGTTTTGTATCTAGCACATGAGTTAAGCAATAATCTTGGTCTTCTTGGCATTCTCGGCTGAACGTTTGGTGAGACTGCTTAGTGGTCGTTTCAAAGCAAGGGCAATGATGAGGCTCAGCGCGATGAACATACATAACCACAGAATATCTTTGATGGCAGTAGACCACAAGATGCCGCCGACCGACTCACGCAGCAGGCTAATCGCATATGTGAAGGGCATGAACGGATTCAATGCTTGGAAAAAGGGTGATGTCATGCTGATCGGGAACGTACCGCCCGAGCTGGAGAACTGGAACACCATGAAGATAATGGCTATCCCTTTTCCGATATTCCCAAATACGGATAGCAGAGTGTACGTTATGGTGACAAATACGGCACTCACCAGCATGGCAAACAGGACAAACCACAGTTTATCTGCGACGTAAGTACCCAGGATTAAGATATCTCCCAGGGTGACGCATACCGCCTGAAGCAATCCAATGGTTAGAAAAGTAGCAAGACGTCCGAGATACAACTCGTATCCCCGGAACTTGCCATCCGGATTTTCGGCTTCAGCACGAAGCAGGGAGATCAGCAGCGTTGAACCGACCCACAAGGACAACACGCCATAAAATGGCGACATTGCCGATCCATAATTCGGAATCGGGTAAAGTTGCTGTTCTTTGATTTGCACGGGACTCGAAAGGAAAGCACTCTCTTCCTCAATGTCGCCGCGCAGAAGCTTGGCAAGTTCGGCAAACTGGTTATTACCTTCAACTTCCCTGAGCTTGTCCGCAGCCTTGCTGATGGCACTTTCCAATGCTGGCAGATCATCACGTACAAGCGCGGCAACACGATGAACTCCTTTTTCGACCTGCGGCAGCTGATTCTGTACAAAATCGGATGCCTTGCCTATCTGTTGCTCGGCATTAGGCAGATCATTACGAACAAAATCAGCGGCTTCGTTCAGTTTGCTTCCCAGCTTGGGCAGATCGGTCCGAATTAATGAAGACACTGTGTTTAAAGCTTGGATAAAACCTTCACTTTTGTTCGCGAGTGTCTCCGATATCTCATGGATCTTCAATTGTATTTGAGGCAATTCGCTCTGGATTTTCGTCAACTCGGTCTGCCCAAACATAATCCCTTCTTTGGCTGATGCAAGAATGTCAGCAATATCCGGAATACGATCCTTTGCCCCTTGTAGAGTATCTGCTGAAGTAGAGAGGATAGACCTGAGTTTATCCGCACCAGCTGCAAGTACAGGCGATATTTCACTTTCATAGGTGTTTAAGGTATTGCCAATCCCGCTGCTAATGTCCTTCGAGAGAGTATTTAACTGAGCGATGACATCTGCCGGTGGAGTTGTATTACGACGCATGGCATCACTGATGATGCTAGCCAAGCGGATTTGCAACTGAAGTTTATCTGAAACGGTGTTCAGTTGTGTAATTTTATCGGCAAGTGGTTGGCTTGGAAGCAAGTTGTCGATGTTGCCCAGTAGTTCTGCCATACTGTCGACGAGTTTTACCGCAATCCCTAAACGCGTAGCAATTCGCTCGAGATCTTCTGCGGTTGGCAGGTTGTTAAGATCCAAATTTTGCAATTGTGTAAATATGTCCCCTGCAGCGTTAGTAATCTGTTGCACTAGCAGTAGATTTTGGCGGATCGCTGGGCCAATCGCCTGAAACGCTTCTTCACTGGAATCCACAAATTGATTCAAGCCTTCGGCCAGCTCAATCCCGTTGCCAGCGATTTGTGATACTTTGTCCAAATCTTGCTCTGCGGCCGTGACGATAGACAGAGCTTTGTCGGTTTTATCCAGTGCCGTTTGGATGACACCTGATACCTGACCAAAGTTTTCATCCACTTCTTGAATGCGTTCCACAGCTTTTTGTATATCGGGAATCCGCCCCTGGATAGCCAGCACTTCGGAAGCCGCATCATTAATTTGTGGCAAATACTCCTGCACCTTGAGCACATATTGTGCCGCTTCATTGATTTCAGGCAGTTTCTTTTCGATTTCAACGATCTTTTGAGCATCTTTTACAATCTCAGGCATGGCTTTTTCTACTTCCAGAACCTTTTGACCAGCGGCTTGTATAGCCGGAAGATTCTTCTCCAGCGTGAAAATGCCATTCTCCATCTTGCGTAATGTTGGAAGCTGCGCATTAATTTCAACCCCGGCTTCCTTCAGCTTGGTTAGAACGGCCTCACTAACGGCTTCGGTGAAATTCTCATTGATTTGCGTTGTTATCGCAGATACACCGGAGCCTGTGATTTTTGGAGCAATGGCATTCACCTTTTCATTGACGGTATAGATTACTTCCGGTCGTTCCAGCTTCCAATCAACGATGCCTGTAATTTTGGATGAAAAGTCCCCCGGAATGAGCAGGCTTGCATAATACTCTCCAGTTTGCATACCCCGATTAGCCTCAGCCTGGTCCACAAAAGTCCAGCCCAGCTTTTCGTTTTGCTTCAGGCTCGACACCAATTCATCTCCGATATTAACGTTGGTTCCTTCAACAGTCGCACCCTTGTCCTCAGTTGTCACCGCAATTTTGATCCCTTGGGTATTACTGTATGGGTCCCAAACGGACTTCACGTTGACCCAGTCATATACTCCGGGTAGTAAAATTATTGCCACAATTAGAAATATACCTGTGGGAACCTTCAGAATATGCAACCAGTCTGTTTTGTAAACGTGCCAAATGTGACGCATGACTTCCTCCTAAATGTACATAAATGTAGGACGTATCTTATTTCTATGACTCATATTTGTGAATCGTATGTATATTGGCTTTATTCAAGCATCTAGGAATGGGTTCATGTTTATAAACTGTACCCATTTCACTTGGACCTAATGCAGAGCCTTCATATATTTCGTAAGAGGAAACGCACCGTTTGTTCTAAATGAAGGGATATATATCAACATTGAATATAGTCAGAGGGTTATTTTGGCTATATCGGATTTCTCATTTTTCTATGGATAAATATACAGAAATGTTGTATAATTATGAATAACCAATGAGATGTAATGTGCATGGATGTTTTTCGGCCTAACTGCTGATTCTAAGAAGAACGTAGCAGAGGATTTTCACCTGCGATGGTGAGGTGTTGACAGGGGGTTGTCTTTCTGTCATAATTCATGAAGACAAACGAACATATTGATTACAGAACCCTGTGAGGTCCTGCAATATGAACGACATGAATAGCACCTTTAAATCAGTCCCGTGAGACTGGCAAGGTAACGTGAACGATACATCGTTTTTTGCTGCGGCAATGAAGCGATGCATCCCCGAGAGTAAACTTTCTTCAGAGCGGTCTGAAGTTCGGAGACTCCTTGCCAATAAACACGGCAAGGAGTCTTTTTTGTTCTCCTCGTCACGGGGCCATGATCTGGAGGGAAATCCTGAGGAGGCTGAACGCATGAGCACAGAGACACATGTCATTATGGATGAGACGGCGATCCGCCGCGCATTAACACGGATTGCCCATGAGATATTGGAGAAAAACAAAGGAATCGACGATTGTGTGTTGGTGGGTATCCGTACACGCGGGGTCTACCTGGCAGAACGGATCGCAGCCAAGATTGAAGAAATCGAAGGCGCCAAAGTCCCCTGGGGAGAACTGGATGTGACTCCTTACCGCGATGACCGCTTGGATGAAAATAAAGCGAATCGCAAGGATATGTTGATTATGACACCTGAATCACTTTCGATTCATAACAAAAAAGTGATTTTGTTCGATGATGTGCTCTATACCGGACGTACGATTCGCGCAGCGATGGATGCCCTGATGGACTGTGGAAGACCGCAGAACATTCAGCTGGCTGTACTCGCAGACCGCGGACACCGGGAACTTCCGATTCGACCTGATTTTATCGGTAAGAATGTGCCGACTTCCAAATCAGAGGAGATCGAGGTTGCACTCATGGAAACGGACGGACAGGACGAAGTCAAAATCACTCAGAACCGGGGGGAGCAAGCATGATGATTACACAACCAGCATTGAGAGACCGGAGCTTGCTTGGATTGAAGGAACTTAGCCGAGGAGAGATCGAGTCGATTCTGAACAGAGCAGCTCACTGGGAAGCGCAGAAAGAGAAACTGGTTCCTGTACTGGAATCACGCTTCGTTGCGAACATGTTCTTCGAGAACAGCACACGTACCCGTTTTTCCTTCGAAATGGCAGAGAAACGCCTGGGCGCACAAGTGCTGAACTTTACGGCAGCCGCATCCAGTGTGGAAAAAGGAGAATCCATCTACGATACGGTGCGCACGCTTGAGTCGATGGGCATTGATGCAGGGGTGATCCGGTTGAAACCGGCAGGCGTTCTGCAGCAACTGGCTCAGAAAGTGACTGTTCCGCTCGTGAACGCCGGAGACGGCAACAATGAGCATCCTACACAGGCACTGCTGGACCTCTACACGATGCGAAAAGCATTTGGCGAACTGAAGGGCTTGCGTGTCTCCATCATAGGTGACATTCTGCATAGCCGCGTAGCGCGCTCCAACCTGTGGGCACTGCAAAAGTTTGGCGCAGATGTACGCTTCTGTGCACCGCAAACGATGCAGGCACCGGAACTCGCAGAGCATGCTCCTTATGTCGGTCTCGAAGAAGCGCTGGATGCAGATGTAGTCATGATGCTCCGTGTTCAACTGGAACGTCATCAACATGGCTTAATTACTTCAGCTGAGGATTATCGCGAACACTACGGATTGACGGAAGAACGGGCATCACGCCTAAAACCAAGCACCATTATCATGCACCCTGCTCCTGTGAATCGCAACGTCGAGGTAGATGACGCGGTTGTGGAGAGTGAAGCATCACGGATTTTCCCGCAGATGGCAAACGGCGTTCCAATCCGCATGGCGGTTATGGAACGTGCGATGAAACTGTAACAGGGTCTGGCTGTGGGTCATAGGCTGACGGTACGGTAGTTCTTATAGAGCAATAAGAGAGTACACGATAAAGAAAATCACCCGGCTTGCCTGGTAAGCCGGACAGAACCGAAGCGGAGGGCAATTATGCTACAGATTATAAAGAACGCGAACATCTTGAACCAACAAGGGGAACTTGAACGGAAAACCATCATTATAGATGAAGGTAAAATTAAAAAGATCGCTGGTCTGGAAGACCAAGCCGTATTGGATGCCGAAAAGTCAGCGCAAAGTGTGACAGACGCATCAGGCAAACTGGTCATTCCCGGATTGATCGATATGCACGTGCATCTGCGTGAACCTGGATTCGAACACAAAGAGACGATCGAGACAGGTGCTCGTTCAGCAGCACAAGGTGGTTTTACAACGATCGCTTGCATGCCGAACACGAGACCAGTAACAGACACAGCTGAAGTTGTGAAACTGGTATTGGATAAAGCCAAAGAAGCTGATCTGGTTAAAGTGTTGCCTTATGCAGCCATTACGAAAAACGAGCTGGGTCGTGAACTTACCGATTTTGCCGCATTAAAAGAAGCAGGCGCTATTGGATTCACGGATGACGGTGTAGGTGTACAAAACGCTCAAATGATGAAAGATGCCATGAGCCTCGCGGCAAGCATGGATATGCCAGTGATCGCACACTGTGAAGATGACTCACTGGTTGTCGGTGGATATGTGACGGAAGGCGAGTTTTCGAAGCGTCACGGCATCAAAGGGATTCCAAATGAATCCGAGGCCATCCACGTGGGCCGTGATATCCTGCTTGCAGAAGCAACGGGAGTTCATTACCATGTCTGCCACGTAAGTACAGAGCAGTCGGTTCGCTTGATTCGTCTTGCGAAGTCCATCGGCATTAAAGTAACTGCTGAGGTGTGTCCGCACCATCTGGTGTTGTCGGATGAAGATATCCCGGGCATGGACGCCAACTGGAAAATGAACCCACCGCTACGTTCACCACGTGATGTGCAAGCTTGTATCGAAGGTTTGCTGGACGGTACGCTGGACATGATCGTAACCGATCACGCGCCACACAGTGAAGAAGAGAAAGCCAAAGGCATGGAGCTGGCACCCTTCGGAATCGTTGGATTCGAAACAGCCTTCCCGCTGCTGTACACGAATTTTGTGGAAACAGGACTTTGGAGCTTGGACTTCCTGGTGAAACGTATGACTGCTGATCCGGCACGTGTATTCCGACTGGATACAGGCAAGCTTGAAGAGGGAGCACCAGCGGATATCACGATGATTGACCTGAACGAGGAAAAAGCAGTTGATCCTGCAACGTTCGCAACCAAAGGAAGAAACACACCATTCACAGGCTGGAAGCTGAAAGGCTGGGCCACACAAACATGGGTGGATGGCAAAAGCGTATGGCAAAACACGGTACAACAGTAAACGGTAATTTAGTAAATTGAAAAATTAGTACACCAGTAACATCTTTTCAACTAACTCGAGGCAAATCATGCCGAGAGTCTAACATACGAAACAAAGCAAAGTTGAATGTCATGATTTTGAACTTGGACACCAACGTAACTGCGGAGTGGGCAGAAAGAACCCGAAGAAGCAAAGCGTTCGCCTTTATCACCGAATTACTCCATTTGAAGAATGGGATCAAAGTAATCCGGGGATAACAGCGATCAAAGGGTTTTCTGCCCACGGAGCCGCACGAAGTTTCCAGAAAGTTCAACCCCAATGCATTCAACGTTGATAAACACAGAGGAGTGAAATGGGATGCAGGCACAGGCAAGATTATTGTTGGAAGACGGCACACTGTTCACCGGGAAAGCATTCGGTGCTGAAGGTGAAACGACAGGTGAGGTCGTTTTTAATACGGGAATTACAGGCTATCAAGAGGTGCTTTCGGATCCTTCCTATTGCGGTCAAATCGTAACCATGACGTATCCGCTGATCGGAAACTACGGCATTACGCGTGATGACTTTGAGTCGATTCGTCCATACGTGCACGGTTTCGTCGTGCGTCGCCATGAGCCAACGCCAAGCAACTGGCGTGCGGAATACAGCGTAGACAATCTGCTCAAGGAATACGGTATCGTAGGAATCAGCGAAATTGATACACGCATGTTGACTCGCCGGATTCGTCACCACGGCACAATGAAGGGAATTCTCACAACAGGATCGAAGCCTGTGGAAGAACTGCTGGAGATGATGGGAGACACCACCATCGCCGAGCTGCGTAACCAGGTGCCTATGACTTCTACGGAGCATGTCTACAACAGCCCGGGAACGGCTGAACGTATTGTACTCGTAGATTACGGTGCGAAAACAGGAATCTTGCGTGAACTCAGCAAACGTAACTGTGACGTTGTCGTTGTTCCGCATGATGTAACAGCAGACGAGATTCGTCGCCTGAACCCGGACGGCATTCAACTGTCCAACGGCCCTGGGGACCCGAAAGACGTACCTCACGCAGTTAACATGATCAGTGAACTGCTTGGCGAATACCCGATCTTCGGCATCTGCCTGGGTCACCAGTTGTTCGCACTTGCAGCAGGAGCAGACACCGAAAAACTTAAGTTTGGACATCGCGGAGGAAACCACCCGGTGAAAGAACTGGAGAGCGGACGTTGCTTCATCACATCCCAGAACCATGGATTTACCGTAAACGAAGAGTCTGTGAAGAGTACAGACCTGGAAGTTACACATATCAACAATAACGATAAGACCATTGAAGGTCTGAAACATAAATCATTCCCGGCATTCTCGGTTCAATATCACCCTGAAGCAGCTCCGGGTCCTTACGACAACAGCTATCTGTTCGACCGCTTCATCGAGATGATTCGCGAGCACAAAATCACTAACCCGCAAAAGCCGCGTCAAGCCGTACTGGCAGCCGCAGTGAAAGGAGCACAATAACATGCCGATTAACAAAGATCTCAAAAAAATCCTGGTGATTGGTTCCGGTCCAATCGTCATCGGTCAAGCGGCCGAGTTCGACTATGCTGGTACACAAGCTTGCCAGGCACTGAAAGAAGAAGGCGTGGAAGTTGTACTTATCAACAGCAACCCGGCGACCATTATGACGGATACGAACATGGCTGACAAAGTCTACATCGAACCAATCACTCTGGAGTTTGTAACGCAAATCATTCGTCAAGAGCGTCCAGATGGCTTGTTGCCAACACTGGGTGGTCAAACAGGTCTGAACATGGCTGTAGAACTGGCTCGTGCAGGCGTGCTGGAACGTGAAAATGTGAAATTGCTCGGAACGCAACTGACATCCATCGAGAAAGCGGAAGATCGGGATCTGTTCCGTGACCTCATGCGTGAATTGGAACAACCTGTACCTGAGAGTGTAATCGTAACGACACTTGAAGAGTCACTTGAATTTGCGAATGAGATTGGTTATCCAATCATCGTGCGTCCAGCCTATACACTGGGCGGAACTGGCGGCGGAATCTGTGCGAATGAAGAAGAGTTGCGCGAGACGGTGGCAGCGGGAATTCGTTACAGCCCGATTGGGCAATGTCTGGTCGAGAAGAGCATTGCAGGCATGAAAGAAGTCGAGTATGAAGTGATGCGGGACAAAAACGATAACTGTATCGTTGTCTGCAACATGGAAAACTTTGACCCAGTAGGTGTTCATACAGGCGACAGTATCGTCGTAGCACCAAGCCAAACATTGTCGGACCGTGAATATCAAATGCTGCGTTCAGCTTCCCTGAAAATCATCCGTGCCCTGAACATCGAGGGTGGATGTAACGTACAGTTTGCACTGGACCCACACAGCTTCCAATACTATGTTATCGAAGTAAATCCACGGGTAAGCCGTTCATCGGCCCTGGCTTCCAAAGCAACGGGTTATCCGATTGCGAAAATGGCTGCCAAAATTGCTATGGGTTACACGTTGGATGAAATCGTGAACCCGGTAACAGGCCAAACGTATGCTTGCTTCGAGCCTACGCTGGATTATATCGTGAGCAAAATCCCACGGTGGCCGTTCGACAAGTTCATCTCGGCGAACCGTAAACTGGGAACTCAGATGAAAGCAACAGGCGAAGTGATGGCGATTGGCCGGACATTCGAAGAGTCGATTCACAAAGCAGTTCGTTCTCTGGAAATTGGCGTACACCGCCTTTACCTGAAGGATGCAGAAACGCTGGATGAAGCTACTTTGAATGAACGTCTGATCAAAGCGGATGATGAGCGTATCTTCCTGATTGCCGAAGCATTCCGCAGAGGTTATACGTTGCAACAACTACAGGATCTGACCAAGATTGACTGGTGGTTCCTGGACAAAATCGAAGGTCTGATCGCATTCGAAGATCGCATTCGCGAAGAATCCGAATTGTCTTCCGACATTCTGTATCAAGCAAAACGCCTTGGATTCACGGACCGCGCCATTGCTGAACTGCGTGCGCAAGGTCAACCTGGAGGCACATTAACAACTGAAGCGGAAGTTAGAACTCGTCGGGAAGCAGAGAACCTGCGCCCAGTGTACAAAATGGTAGATACATGTGCAGCTGAGTTCGAAGCAACAACGCCATATTACTACTCAACTTACGAGACAGAGAATGAAGTTATCCCTTCAGACAAGAAAAAAGTTGTGGTGCTGGGTTCAGGACCAATCCGGATCGGTCAAGGGATCGAGTTCGACTACTCTACCGTACACGCAGTATGGGCATTGCAAAAAGCAGGATATGAAGCAGTCATTATCAATAATAACCCGGAGACGGTGTCTACGGACTTTAATACATCGGATCGCCTGTACTTTGAACCGCTCTTCTTCGAAGATGTCATGAACGTGATTGAACAGGAGAAACCAGTAGGGGTTATCGTACAATTCGGTGGTCAAACGGCCATCAACCTGGCAGCACCACTGCGTAATGCAGGTGTAACCATTCTCGGAACGGATCTGGAAAGCATCGATGAGGCGGAGGACCGCAAGAAGTTCGAGCGTCTGCTCTCCCGTCTGGAGATTGCACAGCCAAAAGGTAAAACGGTCATTTCCGTTGATGATGCGGTAGAAACAGCTCAAAGTCTGGGCTACCCGGTACTGGTTCGTCCTTCCTATGTACTCGGCGGTCGTGCGATGGAGATTGTATACTCCGATGCTGAATTGCTGACATACATGGAACAGGCGGTTAAAATCAATCCGGAGCATCCGGTCCTGATCGACCGTTACATGATGGGTAAAGAAGTTGAGGTTGACGCCATCTGTGATGGTGAAACGGTATTGATTCCGGGAATTATGGAGCATATCGAGCGTGCAGGGGTTCACTCGGGTGACTCCATCGCGGTATATCCTCCTCAACACCTGTCCCAGGATTTGAAAGAGAAAATTGTAGAGATTACAATCAAAATTGCGAAAGAACTGAAAACGGTTGGTCTGGTCAACATCCAGTTTGTTATCCATGATGGCCAAGTTTACATTATCGAGGTGAACCCGCGTTCATCCCGTACCGTACCATTCCTGAGCAAAGTAACCAACATTCCGATGGCGAACTTGGCAACACAAGCCATTCTGGGTGTGAAACTGAAAGATCTTGGTTATGTTGACGGGCTGTGGCCTGAATCGGATCATGTATCTGTTAAAGTTCCGGTCTTCTCCTTCGCGAAGCTGCGTCGTGTAGAACCAACCCTCGGACCTGAGATGAAGTCTACAGGTGAGGTTATGGGCCGTGATCCGAATTACGCTAAAGCGTTGTTTAAAGGTCTCATCGGTGCAGGAATGAAAATTCCGGCAACCGGAGCGATCGTGGTAACTGTAGCAGACAAAGACAAAGACGAAGCGGTTCCTTTGCTCGAAGGTTTCTACAGACTGGGTTACAAAATCATGGCTACCGGCGGAACAGCAGCTGCGCTAGAAGCGGCGAACATTCCGGTAACGACTGTGAACAAATTAAGTGAAGGTTCGCCGAACATTCTGGATATGATTCGCAGCGGCGAAGCGAACTTTGTCTTCAACACACTCACCAAAGGCAAAACACCGCAACGTGACGGATTCCGAATTCGTCGTGAAGCGGTAGAGAACGGCATTGTATGTATGACTTCACTGGATACGATTCGTGCGCTGCTGATCATGCTGCAAACGATCAACTTCTCTTCGGAAGCAATGCCTGTCTTTGTAAAATAAATAAGTCTCTGATGAAGGACATCAGTCAGCCTGCGGGCTGGCGGGATGTCCTTTATAACGGACAAAAACGGAAAAAATGAGCAAGTGGAGGGGAGCGCTGGTGATGAATGACACGAATTTCAATGAAATGGCTGGCCGTCTGATGGTGGCACTCGATTATCCTGGAGCGGAAGAAGCGAAAGCATTGGTACAAGCTCTTGAAGGCATTCCCTGTTATCTCAAGGTGGGTATGCAGCTGTTCTACGCAGCAGGACCGGACTTTATTCGGGAGCTGAAATCCAAAGGGTACTCCGTTTTTCTGGATGTGAAAATGCATGACATTCCCAACACCGTTCGTGGCGGAGCTGAGAGTATCACACGTCTTGGCGTAGACATGTTTAATGTACATGCAGCGGGTGGAGCTCTCATGATGCGTGCTGCACGTGAAGGTGCTGAGGCAGCAATCGCTGCCGATCCTTCCCTTAGCAAGCCCGAGATCATTGCAGTCACCCAACTGACCAGTACAAGTCTGGAAACGATGAATACCGAGATTGGCATTCCGGGAAGTGTGGAAGCTGCAGTGGTTCGTTATGCTGGACTGGCCCAAGAGGCCGGACTGGATGGGGTTGTTGCTTCTCCACTGGAAGTGCCCGCAATTCGGGCAGCGTGCGGCAGTGCTTTTCACACCGTTACACCGGGAATTCGTCCAGCGGGTAGTGGTCTGGGAGATCAGACACGTGTCTTGACGCCGGGTGAAGCCATCGCCAGAGGCAGTCATTACATTGTTGTAGGCAGACCCATTACAGGCGCTCCCAATCCGCGAGAAGCGGCAGAAACCATTTTGAAGGAGATGTTGAACGCATGATCGAACTGAATGAGATTCCAAATCATATTGCTTCCCAACTTTTGAAAATCAAAGCCGTGGCGTTGCGTCCGCAGCAGCCATTTACATGGACATCCGGTATCAAATCACCGATATACTGTGATAACCGCTTAACGATGTCCTATCCAGAGATTCGCAACGATATCGCTGAAGCCTTTGCAACGATTATTCGGAACCAATACCCGGATGCAGAAGTCATCGCAGGTACGGCAACCGCAGGTATCCCGCATGCCGCTTGGGTGGCTCAGAAACTGAATCTGCCGATGGCCTACATTCGTGATAAAGCGAAAGGACACGGCAAGGAGAACCTGATCGAAGGTCTGATTACTGAGGGCCAGAAAGTGGTTGTCATCGAAGATCTGATCTCTACAGGTGGAAGCTCAATCAAAGCAGCCGAAGCCGTACGCGTAGCAGGTGCAACACCTCTCGCCGTGCTTGCGATCTTCAGCTACCAGTTGGATAAAGGCGTTAAAGCATTCGAAGCCGCAGGAATTCCACTTCAGACGCTGTCCAATTACACGGCTCTGATGGATGTGGCTTTGGCTCAGGGAACGATTCAGGAGATTGATTTCGAATTGCTTAAATCCTGGCGTGAAGATCCTTCTTCATTTGGTAAATAATATCATTGATACCCCAAAAAAATGTTCAGGAATGAACGGTATCAAAATTGTAATGATTGCCGTCATAGCGGCAAAACCATCGAATATACAAGAGGCATCCCACACTATGGGGTGCTTTTTTCGTTTGTTCATCAAAATATTAACTTTTTCCCTCCTACCGTTGTAAAAAGCTTGTAACTTTTAGTTGTGATCGGTCGTTTATAATTCAGTGTAGGATGGAACAGATTTCTAATTTTAGGTTTTTTGAAGAAATGAACGGGATTTCAAGAAAGGATGAGCGTGATTGCTGGCATGAAGAATTTATTTCTCAGAAAAAGACCTGCCAAGAGCCAGTCAGGCGATGAACATCAACAGGGGGAAACACCGCTGGAGGTATCGACGGAATCGGGAGAAAATACATACAACAATGAGCACGTTCCCCCGACGAGTGAACCTCCGTTACCTGAAAGTGAAATCGCTTCGGATGAAGTGGCTGCAGCTGCTGTCACTACCGTTGAACCCCAGAAGAAGATCAAACCGAAGAAGGATATGCTGCCTCCATATGATGGACCTGTACTGGAGGTGCGTAACGTACATCGCAGTTTCCAGACAGGCAGTCGCATCATCCATGTGCTCAAAGGCATTGATATGGAAGTGAACCCGCAACAACTGGTCATGCTGAAGGGGCGATCAGGCTCAGGCAAAACAACGTTGCTGAATATGCTGGGTGGACTGGATCAGCCTTCTAGCGGAGATATTCTATTCTCCGGCCAGCCTCTTCAGGATTGGGGAGACCGACGGCGGACCGCTTTGCGGCGCAAGGAGATCGGTTTTATTTTTCAGGCGTATGCACTCATGCCCTTATTATCTGCTTGGGAAAATGTAGAACTGTCGCTGCGCATGGCGGATGTACCGCGAGCGGAATGGAAGGACAGGGTTGGTCATTGTCTGGATCTGGTTGGATTATCCAAACGGGTGAAGCACCGTCCTTTCGAGATGTCCGGGGGAGAGCAGCAACGTGTGGCTATAGCCAAGGCGATTGCCCATAGACCCCGATTGTTGCTTGCGGATGAACCTACGGCGGAACTGGATTCCAAGATGGGCGCACAGGTCATGGCCGTATTCCGCAATATTATTGAAGTAGAACAAGTAACGATATGTATGACTACACACGATCCTACAATTTTGGAGGTTGCGGACCATGTTTATGAAATGGCGGACGGCAGATTTATCAAGTAAAGGGGCCGCTCCGAAGAGGGGGAAACGCGCAGCAGTTATTGTACTTGGTGCGATAATGGTTGCAACGATGTCCGGCTGCTCATTGCTGCCGTCAGAAACAGAGGAAGAAGTGCTTCCGCCAATTACGCCGCCAACGATCTCCAAGAAACCGGAATATGAAGTTCGGACGGAAACGTTGGAGAAAAAAGTAAGTGGCAGCGGCAAGATGATGAGTCAGCGGGAAGAGAAGGTGTACTTCACGCTCGATGGCATGCATGTCAAAGAGTTGAATGTTAAACCGGGGGATAAAGTGAAAAAGGGTCAACTTCTCGCCGTGCTCGATGTGGAGAGTGTAGAGAAGGAGATCCGTGGCAAGAAACTGCAGATTCGCAAATCCGAAGTTCAAATGAAGGAAACACTTCGCAAGAAGGATGAGATGGACCCGGTAGAGTTCGAAGAAGCAACGATTGCGTTTGAAGAACTACGCCAGGAACTCGCTGATCTGGAGGAACAACTGGGCAAAGCCACGTTGACTGCTCCATTTGGAGGCACTGTTATTGCTGTGCAGGTAGAGAAGGGCGCAGCCGTGAAAGCGTATGATCCGATTGCTACAATTGCGGATACATCGAATCTGGTTGTGGCAGCTACCTTTGCCAAGGAAGATCTGGAGAAGTTCTCAGCGGGTATGAAGGCAGAAGTAGACATTAATGGAGCGGGTAAAGTCGCTGGCAAAATTAAAGTCATGCCTATCGCTGAAGCATCGGGAAGCGGCAGTGGTGGAGGATCGGGAGAAGGAGCAACACCTCCGGTCAAAGAATCGTTGGATCAATATGTAATTGTTACACTTGCAAAAATGCCAAAAGGCGTGGAACGTGGCACACCTCTATCAGTCTCCATCGTAACGCAGCGTACCGAGAACGCGATTGTGATTCCTGTATCCGCTTTACGCTCCATCGGTTCAAGAACGTACGTGCAAGTCGTCGAGAGTGATGGCAGCAAGCGTGAAGTGGACGTTGAGGTTGGCCAGCAGACGTCGACGGATGTCGAGATTCTGAAAGGTCTGACCGTAGGCCAGAAAGTAGTGGGACGCTAATGGGGCTGCCATTGCTTCGGTTGCTGTTCCGCAAAATGTGGAACACGCGCTGGATGACCTTCAGCACACTGATCGGATTGATTGTGGCGGTTGCGTTCACCGTCAGTATTCCAATGTATGCCGATGGTGCGCTGAAACGGGTCGTCGCGCAGACGCTACAGGATAACAGTGAGGGATTGCCAGCGGGTTCGTTGCTGATGAGTTATCAGGCACCTGGTGGTGTGAAAACAGACACAAGGGGTCTGGACGAAGTAGATCGTTATATTCGTGAGGATGTCCCTCGCGACATCGGGTTTCCTTTCCATACGTATGTGAATTCCAGATCCATTCGCAGCACAGAGGTGAGCCCCGAAGATCCAACGAAAGTGGACGCCAGCCGGGTGCGCAGTATGAGTATGGGCACGATGAGTGGACTGGATGCACAGGTGAATTACTCTGCCGGAGTGAAACCTGGCAATCAGGTCAAGGACGATATTATCGAGGCAGTTATGCTGGAAGAAGGTATGTACCGTAACGATCTGCATATCGGCGATATTCTGGAATATCCGGTGTATAGCGGCCTTGATATCACGTTACGTGTGAAGATTACGGGTTCCTTCAAGGCAGATGATCCGAACAGTCCTTATTGGGTGCAGGGGTTTGACGGCATGATGAATGGACTTTATGTGGATGAATCGGTTTTTAATGATGTTTTACTGAAGGAAAAAGGCATTCCACTTCAGAATTCACGCTGGTATTATGCCTTTGATCTGAAAGAAATTCAAACGAGCCAGTTGTCGGGTCTGACTTCCATGCTGGAAAGGCTGGATATCGATCTGTATCAGCGGCTGAAAGATACGAAAGTAGACATTACCTTCGGTGATCTGCTCAAGCAGTTCCGTAGTCAAAGTCTGCAATTGCAGACCATGCTGTTTACTTTGGCAGCACCGATGATTGCGATGGTCTTTTATTTTATTGCGATGAACGCCAAACAGTCATTACAGAAGCAAGAGAGTGATATTGCGGTATTGCGTAGCCGTGGAGCTTCAGCTCGGCAGATCTTCTCTCTCTACCTGCTTGAAGGCATATTCCTGGGCGTTATTGCGTTGATTATTGGACCGTTTCTCGGTTGGTTTATGGCCAAGAGTATCGGCTCAGCAAGCGGTTTCCTGTCATTCGTAGACCGGAAGTCCATTCCGATCGGTATATCGAAAGAAGCTATTTTGCTGGGCGTAGCAGCGGTCCTTGTTGCCATCATCGCATCACTTATTCCTGCGATAACCTATGCACGGGCAACCATTGTATCAGCCAAGCGGCGACAAGCGCGTACAGACCGCGCTCCAGTATGGCAACGCTGGTTCCTGGATGTTGTGTTGCTGGGTCTGGCCGGCTATGGATACTACCTGTTCTATGAACGTCAGATGTTAACCTTCCAGACCGGTATGACAACCGATCAGCTGCAGGTACAGCCGTTTCTGTTCTTTGTACCCGCACTCGCGATCTTTGCGTTAGGATTATTCTTCCTGCGCTTGTTCCCGTGGATATTGAAGCTTATTCAGCTAATCGGTCGCAAGTTTCTCCCAGTCCCGTTGTACCTGACATTAACACAGCTATCGCGTTCATCGTCTTCCTATTATCCATTGATGATCCTGCTGGTATTAACACTGGGACTTGGGGTGTACAACTCGGCTGCGGCCCGGACGATTGATCTGAATTCCACCGAGCGTACACTGTACCGTTATGGTTCTGATGTGATCATGCAGACCGTATGGGAAGGAACGCCTGAGATTAAGCCGGGTTCCGGACAGAATGGCGGTTCAGGTGGAGGTCAACAAGGGGGAGGCGGCGGTTCTGGTGGTGGAGGCGCTCCCGGCGGAGGAAATGGCGGTGGAGGTGCTCCAGGTGGAGGCGGTGGATCTTCTCAGCCATCGAAAGTCATATACTCTGAACCTCCATTCGAAGTATTCCGCAGATTAGATGGTGTTGAACATGCAGCAAGAGTGCTGCAGACCAAGGGCAATATTATCGTCTCTGGTAAATCGGGTGGACAGGGAATGCTGGTCGGAATTGATAATGTGGACTTTGCTCAAGTGGCTTGGTTCCGCAACGATCTGTTCCCGGCACATCCCTACAAGTACCTTGACTTGCTTGGTAAATACGAAGGGGCTGTATTGATTTCTTCCAAATTTGCTGACAAATTTAAGTTAAAAACCGGAGATCTTGTCTCCATGGGTGTACAGGGGCAGGCGATTGAATTCGTCGTGTTCGGGATCATTCCTTACTGGCCAGCCCAGTATCCAGATCAGATGCCATTCTTCGTGGCGAATCTGGATTATATCTATGATCAGGTGCCTCTGATTCCTTATGAGGTGTGGCTGAAAATGGAACCGGATGCCAAAGTGGCTCCACTAATGGAGAAACTCGCAGCAGAAGGCATTGAGTTATCATCTGTACGTGACGTACGCACCGAATTGGTATCTCAGGCTAAACATCCGTCACGAGGTGGCGTATTCGGGATTCTAAGCCTTGGGTTCCTGGTATCGGTTATTATCTCATTGATCGGATACGTGCTGTACTGGTTCTTTAACCTGTCCGGACGTGTTGTACAGTTTGGTGTACTACGGGCCATGGGCTTATCCCGGGCACAACTGAGCGGCATGCTACTGCTGGAACAGGTGTTCACAGCGGGACTGTCGATCTTGCTAGGTATTGGGATTGGTCAGGTATCCAGTCGTTTATTCCTGCCATTCCTGCAAACGACGGATAATGTATCTGCTCAGGTACCTCCGTTCCGGATTGTGTTTGAGCAGCAGGATATGTTGCAACTCTACGGGGTCACCGTAGTGATGCTGGTGATTGGTGCAACGATGTTGCTCTGGCAGATTCGCAGACTGCGGGTTCACCAGGCGGTCAAAATGGGAGAGGAGAGGTAAACGTGATCCAATGCGAAGGACTTGTCAAAATTTTTAAATCCAGCGATGTGGAAGTCGTTGCCCTTCAGGGCCTCAACCTGACTGTCAATCAAGGTGAAATGATGGCGATCATCGGTAACAGTGGTAGTGGTAAATCCACGCTGTTGAATATTCTGGGCGGGCTTGATCGTCCTACTGCTGGTACAGCTGTTGTAGGAGACTGGGATCTGCTGAAGATGACAGATGCCCAATTGGTCGAGTACAAGCGTCATACCGTAGGTTTTATCTGGCAAAATAACGGTCGTAACCTGCTGCCTTACCTCACTGCACTGGAAAATGTGGAGACACCCATGATTCTGGGAGGTAAGCGTGATCGTGCTTATGCGAAACAGTTACTCGAATGGGTAGGCCTTAAGGATCGGATGCATAACAAATTGCATCAATTGTCCGGAGGAGAGCAGCAACGGGTAGCGATTGCGATCTCATTATCCAATCGTCCCAAAATTCTGCTTGCAGACGAACCAACAGGTTCGGTCGATTCCGAGACATGTGATACGATCATGGGCATTTTTCGAAGAATGAACAAGGAGCTTGGTGTAACGATTGTCATCGTTACTCATGACTTGACGCTTGCTGGCAAGGTAGACCGGATCGTTGCGATTCGGGACGGCTTGACCAGTACAGAGTTTGTGAAGCGTAACCCGAATCTGGATGATGAGCATAACTTGTCCGAGCCGGGTATGCCAGACATCCATGAAGCATTTGTCATTATAGACCGTGCAGGACGACTTCAGGTGCCAAAAGAGTATCTGGAGGCCTTATCCATTGATAACCGGGCGACATTGGAATTTGACGGTGAACGTATTGTCATTACACCGCCAAGATAATTAAGAGGGGGAACTGGGAAATGAAGAATAGTATGTGGGGAAAACGTGTGCTGGCCGTCATGGCTACAGCAACACTGGCACTGCCGCTGATTGCCGGCTGTACGGCAAGTGAGGCCAAGGATACGGAGCAGCGTGTATTACGTGTGGCTACGTTGTGGGGAGGACAGGATGACAGTTACTTCCGTCAGCAATTTACCGATGCTTTTGAATTGACACATCCCAATGTAACCATCGAAATTGTAGCTGCTGTTGATCAGAGCAGTATGTATGGGTATGGCAACACGGAAGAACAGCCGGAAGTTCCAGATACAATGGAAAGTCTGAAGAAAATTATGACTGGGGATAACCCGGTTGACGTTATCGTGGCCGATACCGCCACAGTGAAATCATTAATTCAGGAGAATCTGGTGAAACAGCTGGACCCACTGATGCAGGAAGATAAGTTTGATACCAGTGATATCGTGCCTAGTGTACTGGAGGGAATTAAGGACCTTGGGGATCAGAGCATTTATGCATTGACACCAACGTTCTCCTCATCGGCTTTGTTCTATAACAAGAGTATGTTTGAAAAAGCAGGTGTGGAACCACCAACGGACAACATGACCTGGGACGATATTTTCAATCTGGGTACCCGTCTAACGAAAGGTGAAGGTAAAGATCATGTATTTGGCTTCTCCTTCACGACATATCAGGGTGGTTCGCCGTACTACTCCATGCAGCAGTACTACAGCTCGTTGCAGCTGAAGACGTTTGATGACAAAGCTGAAAAAATGACTGTGGATTCTCCTCAATGGGAGAAAGTATGGAGCACGATCAGCAAACTTGCGATTGACAAAGTTATTCCTAAAGGCGACGAACCACAGGATCAGGACCCGAGTGGGCGTTATAATCCAATGCAGGGTGATCTGTTCCTGAGTGGCAAGTCAGCCATGGTTATTGGTGATTACAGTTATATTAATCAATTAATTGATGCAAATAAAAATGCAGATAAGATGAAAGACTTTACGAAAGTGGATTGGGATGTAGTCACACCTCCAGTTCACCCGGAAGCGCCTGAAATCGGAGGCAACATTTATCTGAGCAACTTGATGGCGATCAATAGTGCGGCTCAGAACCCAGATGATGCTTGGGAACTGATCAAGTACATGAACAGTGAAGATTGGGCGAAAATCAAGGCGCGTAGCAGCTATGAGATGGTATCCCGGAAGAGCTTCATCAAGCCAAAAGATGGCCTGGATTATAACATTCAAGCATTCTATTCTTTGAAGCCGATCCCACCAACGAATACGAACCTGGATAAACTGTATCAAAAATCCCCAGGCTTATGGCAAGTAAACGAAAAAGGCATGGAATATTTCAATCAAGTACTTGAGAACAAAAAGACACCAAAAGAAGCGCTTGGCGAATGGGCAGCTAAAGGTAACGAGATGTTAGAGAAATTGAAAAAAGACCCTAAAGCTACGTTTCAATAAGATTTGATGATGTAGTCACATCAACATTTTAAGGATAGCCGCTGAAGATTTTAATCTTTGGCGGCTATTTTTATGGAAATGGGGTATTCTACAAAAAGCAGGAATAAATGACGACTCCGGAAAGGACGAGCGGTATGCACTGGGTATATTTCAGCAAGTTGTATGCAACCAAATTTCAAGCAGGATGTCTGGCTAAACGAATGGAGCAGGACGGGTGGATCTACGGTCACAATGAACCGGCAGAAGTCGAAGTTTATCGTTCACGCAAAGGTCGTTATGGTGTTCGTTTTATTCCCTGACATTACCCCTTGACTGATTAGGATAGAATGGTGTATATTAATTAAGTCGCTGTTTTAATATTTCTTACTGGCGCGGGGTGGAGCAGCCCGGTAGCTCGTCGGGCTCATAACCCGAAGGCCGCAGGTTCAAATCCTGCCCCCGCAATTTAGTTTCACTTGGATGATTCACAGCCATCATCTTCACGTTATACATTATGTCTAGGGCCCTTAGCTCAGTTGGTTAGAGCGGTCGGCTCATAACCGATTGGTCACAGGTTCGAGTCCTGTAGGGCCCATACTCTTAAAACCCTTGCCTAGCAAGGGTTTTTTTCTGTCTTCATTTAGGTGCTAGAGTCAAAAAGGTAACTTGTTAATAGTGTCTTTCTAATCTGCCCTTTTTTGCGCAATTCAGTGTATGTCCACGCCGTACACCAAATCTCGCATATACTATCCTATCCCAACCAATAGGAGGTAGATTTCATGAGTCAATTTATTGATGCAAGAACCTCGCAGAATGCGAGTTTGGCTAACTCAATTGCCATACCAATCCTTGTGATTAACACACCTCAATTATTTGGACAAATCGGTTTGATAACCACTGCTGGCATTGGAGCAAACCCGCGGGTGCAGTTCAAGGGAACTGTGTCTGTACAACTTCCATTAGCCGTCGCTGGTATAACCATTACGATTGTCAGAGGAACTTTGCCAACAGACCCTGTTATCTATTCCGCAACGTCTACGTTTAGCTTGAGCATCCTGGCACCTCAGATTATTACCTTCTCTGCCGATGACTTCAACCCACCAATTACACCTCAATTGACGTACACTGCATTTGTTAGCTCCAACTTGTTGGGAACAGTGCGTGTAGGCCCTGAGAACTTCGACGGAGTCTTGTTTTCCGACTAATAATGAAGGACATCACAGACCTGCCCTCAAAAGCAGGTTTTTTTCTTGTTAAAGGGGAAAACTCAACTCCATCGAGTAGACAGGGTTCTATGATATAATGCATTACAGAGACTGAATGGTATTCGAAATCAAGTAGTCCGTGAACATCTGAGAATCTTATGAAATTAGTTATAGAAAGCAGGTTTCCATTTTAATGACGTCAAATGAAAGTCAACGTTTTCGTTACAGCGAAGCTCCGGTCTGGGATTGGCAGAGAGCTTATTATGAACAGAAGGGGCTAGAGGCTTGGACAGAGAATCAGGTCCCTCAATATATTACCAGTAATCCGATGATTGCCACGGCGTATGCAGAGATGATTTTTGGATTTCTTCAGGACCTCGCAAACAAGGGACAGATTACCGAAACCGTGACCATTCTGGAACTTGGGGCGGGCGTAGGGCGTTTGGCACACCAAGTCCTGCTTAAACTGATTGAGTTAAAGGAGTTTGCTGGAATAGAGCTACCTCCATTCAGATATGTGATGACGGATCTCGTAGCGGAGAATGTGCAAGGTTGGAGAGAGCATCCATCCATGCAATCCTTTATTCAACAAGGTATAGTGGATTTTGCGCGTTTTGACGCTGTAGCGGATACGGAGCTAAAACTGGTTGTCGCGGGTACAGTTATACGGCCAGGCGATCTGAAACAACCGTTGTTGTTGATTGCCAATTACTTTTTTGACAGCATTCCGCAGGAATTAATCTATATTGGTGACGGCGAGATATATGAGTGTGATCTGCTTGTTCAGTCTCCGGATCGTCGTCATGATCTTGAACCCGCTGAGATGCTGAAGAACATGACACTGAGTTACGAGTATCGCCGGGCGCCCGAATACAGTGCAGATAACTATCCGTATTCGGAACTGATCACATTGTACAAGGCGGAGCTGGAGGATTCACACATCCTTTTCCCTGCAATCGGCTTGTCCTGTCTCGAACGGTTGAACAAGCTGTCTCAGTCAGGTTATGTGTTGATTACCGCTGATAAAGGGGATCATCGACTGGATAACTGGAAGTTCGCAGAGCCACCTGAATTCGTTCTTCACGGGAGTTTTTCTTTAACGGCCAACTACCATGCCATTCAATATGTCCTGGAACAACAGGGCGCACATACTCGATTCACAACGCATCATTATAAAGATCTGAACGTTGGGTGCATGCTGATGGTGGACGAACCGATCAGTTATGTGAACACTCGGCTGGCCTACCATCGATTTGTTGAACGTTTTGGACCGGATGATTTTTTCAGTATGAAACAATGGGTAGACTCTCGAATAGAGAGTATGGAGTTGAAGCATATTTTGCCGTTTTGGCGTCTGGGTGGATATGATGCTGAGTTCTTGATTCACAGTGCTACGCACATTTCCAGTCTTCTTCCTGATGCAAGTGATGAGGAAATGCTCGATATTCAGTCTGGCATTCATACGATGTGGTCGTCCTACTATGTGATGGAGCAGCAAGGGGGACTGGCATTTCTGGCAGGGCAGTTATTATATGAAATGTATATGTATGAGGATGCGAAACGGTTTCTGGAGATATCGTTGGTCGCAGATCCGAGTAACCATACTCCGGCAGTCTTGTACGATTTGGCTGTGTGCTGTTATGAACTTGAACTGGAAGAAGAAACCTTGTCATATACCCATAAAGTACTGGCCCTGGAACCTGATCATGAAGAGGCGGCAGCGTTACTCCAGAGTTTTGAGTTGAGCTGAACGCAACAATTAAAATCTTGTCTCCTATATGTCTATAAATAGTGATGGTTGTATATAAAATTGAAACTTAATTGGGGTGTAATCGTATTAATGGGATATTCAACCAATCATCTATTTCAACAGAAAAGGAGACAAAGACATGAAAAGAGCCTTATCCGTTGCATTATATCCATTAATGTGGGTTGTGGGGGCATTTAGTGTTCTGTCTGGAAATGCAAACAGTGCTGCAGGCAGCGCCCTCTTTGTGAAAGATATCTCTACAGATCGAAGCTATGATGGGCAGGCCATCTATGATAGTATTGAACGTAGAAATGCCTAACTACATACCATTGAACTGCAAAGGTAATTGTTTCACCGAGCAATAACATGAGAACCAATTACTCTTGAAGCGAAGTACGATGAGCAGTGTTCTGTCCGTACAACCTTTAAGCCGGTTTCGTACCTTATTCGGGTATGAACCGGCTTTTATTTATGAATGGGGGATGCCAGATGAAGATTATCATTGCACAACCGAGGCTGGAACAGCATGTGCTGCAGCTTGAAGCCGAACTCAAGCAATATCCAGATGCAGATGTATTATTTTTTCCTGAAGGTTATTTGAACCAGAATGTCGAGGAAGCTTGTCGCCTGGCAGCTGAATATGGAACCATGATTGTATCAGGTCATCGTAGACTGGACGAACGTCCGAAGGACCGATCTATTATCATTAATAAGGCTGGAGAGATTGTATTGGAGAAAGCCAAGTATACAGCTGCTGAGACGGTTGAAGAACAGGGTTGGGTAATAAGCACGTTGTTGTGTGATGAGCTGGTCCTGCAAGGATTTCGCAACGAGAATATAGGAAGTGTGGATATCATTATGCATTCCATTGGTGTGGGGATGTTCAGTGAAGAGCAGTATAGTGAATGGGTCGAAGAGGCTCGGCAGATTGCCTTGCAGCATCAATGTATTGTCATGGGGACAAGTCATGCGGATGGTTCGTATCGTGATAGCGAGATCTCCATTCCGATCGCGTATTGTATAACGCCTGATGGAGAAGTTGTTTTGGCATCCCGAAGTGATACACGCACTCGTACAATCCTTCTGGCAAGAGGGAGTACAGACCTATCATCTCAGAAGTCGCTACAAAACCGAGTGAATATCACCATCGCCCCATCCGTTTAAGTCACCGAGCATGAATCCCAGATGAATGGGCTGCTGAACTTGCCGATTCGCCCGGTCACTTCCGCGGAATACGCATATGTTATGGCATACCTTGAAATTCAAAGGAGGCCAATCAAATGAGTCAAGTTGGATACGGTTGTGGCAATGTTGGTGGATTCGGCGGCGGATGGACTTCCACAAGTGCAATTCTCGTGCTTTTCATCCTGCTCGTGATCATCACAAAATCTTTCTGGCTGTAAGTCACGTATAGAAATCGTGCAGGCAATGGCTCCGCTGGGACTCCAGCGGGGCTTTTCCTATTATAAGAAGCAACAGATGCCCTCAATGACATTTGACAACTGAAAACAATGTGCTTAAAATCACATAAGAGACTATTAACAGAGATTGAAGGGATAGCAATGCCGTTTATTCGCTTTAAAGGATTCACAGGTCCTCAGCTAGAGGAAGTTGTACCCCAAATTACAGAGCAGATGGCCCGAATTACTCATATTCCACAGGAGAGAATGAAGGCAGAGCGTCATGATGTACAAGCGCTAACACCTTCTCCAGCTTCTATAGAGATTCTGATGTTTCAACGTGATCAGGAGATTCATAATCGGATTGCATCGTCGTTGCAGGCTATTCTGGAAGAAGCGTACATGCCGGATGTGCATATTTTCTTCAATATATTGTCACCCACTTTGTATTATAAACAAGGAAAACCGCTGACAGATTATCGATTGGATTGAGATTGTGAGGGACGAGCAGAGGTTGCTCGTCTTTTTGATTTACAGCGTGCCCAGCTAAGCACGCATCTTCTAGCCGATGAAAATCCGGTCGCGGGAGAGGCCAAGCCCCGTGTAGCTAGGATACTTGCGTATGGAGAAATCTGTGCGTAAAAGCGTATCGACGAAAGTACCTGTCAGAGACAGGGCGAGCGACAGTCCAGGCCGTAACATCAAGTGAATCCTGCCGCGTCGTCAAAAAGGCCTTGCAAGAGGGAAAAGAGGAAGCCGAGTCTCGTGTAGATGGACGAAGGCCAGGGAAGCTGTTTTGAACTTGGAGCGACAGCGAAGAATCCTCCGGCGTAAGGGGAGCGGCATGGTCTGAAAGAGGATGTAGTGAACTGGGGAGACCCTCCCCTGCACGGATTTTTTTTTTTATGAATCCGTAAAGTGGTACTCTATAAGCCAGAAGGTGAAGTGAGTGAACAGCAGGAAGGGAGTCCGAGGGGCTCATACTACCTGGGAACGCAGGACAACACAACCTGCGGGAGGGAAGGAGCCCTACTTTGTTCACGTTTCACCAAGAGGTACGAGTTCGTGAATGCCAAAATGGCTAACGACACGCTAGAAAACACTCAACAACTCTTATAGGGGAAACTAGGTCATGAGGCCAAAGCAAATATGCTGCATGCCCATGAAAGATGAACATCGGAAAGCCGTATGAGGGAAAACCTCACGTACGGTTTGATGAGGAGGGGCTGGGTTTTGCCCAGCCTTTTACTCTAGTATTTTTCGTATGTTTAGCAATATGCTCGTTCCTGTGAGCCCGGCTCAACGATATAGAGCATATCGCAGACACGATCAACACGGCTCCACCGATCAGGTATACCCATCGAACGTCTAGTTGATCGACGACTAGACCGAAGATGACTATGGATACACTCATAACCGTGGAGATCAGGACGCCATGTGCGGCGTATACCTGAGACAAGGATTCAGCGGGCACCCTTCTCTGAAACGCTGTCTGTTGAGCCACATCACGAATCTGGTAGACAGGGCCTATAAGTATACATAACGCCAGTGCGAGCCATGGCAGGCTGTTGAGACCATAAACGATGGTCATCAGGCTGAGGAGAAGAGAACCCATGGTCATGCTGGCGATCAGGTGCTTCTGAATCCGTTTGGCCAGAGCAAGAGCCAGAATACCTCCAAGCATGGTTCCAGCAGCGTAACTCGAGTTAATGAGTCCCCACCAACCTTCTCCTCGTGCCAGAGCTTCTTTCGCAAAGGCCAGCGTAATCGCTCCGATCCAGATGGAACTCACAAGACCTTGGGTGATGTCCATAAGTGTGATCAGTCGTAAGGTTGGATTCTTCCAAAGCATGCTCCAGCCTTTTCGCAGTACATTCTGTGTGACGATCGATTTCTCGGGTTGTTCTATATCCCGTGTGAGCGATCCAAGAGCAATCAGGAAGATCAGAACGGCCCAGGACAGGCTTGTAGCTGCCCAGAAGGTCTGTGACGCTCCCCAGTTCATCACGGCAAATCCCGTCATGGCGTACCCGACAATGGTCACCGTCTGATTGGAGAAAGAGAGGAGGCTATTGGTCTTCACCAGATCTTCTCCCTGAACCAACCGTGGCGTTAAAGTATTCAGTAACGGAGATTCCCAGCCTTCCAAAAAGGATAGAATGACAACTCCGATCAACAGAAGTGGCAGTTGTGAGGTCAAGTGATTCAACGAAATCGCTATCCCAGTCATGAGGAATGCTTTGGCTACGGGAATACTGATCAGCAGTCTGGAGAATGAGAAACGCTTCACAAGTAATGGCAAAGTAAATCCTGCTGTTATGCGTGCGATAATTCGAATGAATGGAAACATGGCAGCGTAGAGTACCGATCCAGTCTGACTATAAATAAACGTAGTAATAACCATGATATATATGACATTAATGAGCGAGAGCAGCGTTTTGGCGGCCCAGTATGGATAAAATGCGATGTTCATGCCAATGATGTCCTTTCCGAAACGATATGTCTATATTACGGGCATTGTCATCTTTGCACCACAAACAAAGTTATCATTTTCCCGTCATTTCAACGCAAAAAAAAGAAACTGCCCAATAGGACAGTTGTCTTCGGATGTCTATAGTTCATGCCATAGCGAGTGTGAAGGCGATAAGCAACATTAACAGGCTGGTCATTCTGACCATAGCCATATAAGGTCTGCTGGGCTCGGTTTCACCCCGGGAAATCCAGCCATACCGCAGATACCAGCCGAATTTTGGGAAACAGAGATTGATGATGCATAGTACCATGAATATAAAAAAGAGGGTTCTCATACCCATCTTCCTTTCCTAACTTACATAACGGATCTCATCTTAACGTTTGCGTCTGGAAAAAATGACTACGATCAGAATAATAATGATGATAATTAACAGAAATTTCATGTATGTTCCTCCTGATGACAGTTAGGTTATTGTCGAATGTTAGTTATCAACTATTACCCATAAACCACATGACTTGAATAACTGTGTTACAATTAAAATATATTGTTTTTATATCAACACATACCATCTGGTTAGTTGTATCTCCATATAAAGTACGAATGCTGAATATATAAACATTAACGTGTGTGAGATGAAGGAGGAAGAACGTGTGTGAGATGAAGGAGGAAGGCATGAGCCAACATAATCAACTCTCATTACAATGGGAATTTATCATCTCGAAGGTGAAATCCTCCGTTACGGTGGTCGATGCTACCCTGCCTGAGCTTCCGCTCATGTATGTAAATGAACATTTTACCCGGCTGACAGGATACACGTATGAAGAGTCTGTCGGACAGAATTGTCGGTTTCTGCAAGGACAGGATACAGACCCCGAGACGGTTATACAGATTCGTGATGCATTAAAAAAACAAGAGTCCATTAAGATTGATATCTTAAATTATACAAAAAGTGGCCAGAAGTTCTGGAACGAACTGAATATTGATCCGATCTTTAATGAGTCAGGAGAGTGTCTGTATTTTGTGGGGATTCAATACGACATTTCAGAACGAAAGTATGCCGATCAGCAGCTGAAGTTTGCAACTTCCATGGCTGAGATGAACAGCAGAGGGCAATTGGAATTCATCGGTAAGCTAAATCATGAGCTTCGTACCCCGCTTAACGGCATTATGGGCATGATCGAACTTGCCAGCATGGGTGAAACCACGGATGAGCAGAAAGAATATCTGGAGCTTGCACGTCAATCGGGTGAGGCACTACTGAACATCGTTAACAATAGCCTGGATATGGCGAAGCTGGGCAGAGGTAAAATGGATGTCGAAAACATTGAATTTCAGCCGTTGAAGCTGATCCAACAGATTGTGAAGACACATGAGCCTGCGGCGCAGAACAAACAAATACGTTTGCTCTGCCATGCTGATCTGAGTGTTCCTGATGTGCTTATCGGTGATCCGCTAAGACTTCGGCAGGTACTGGATAACTTGCTGAGTAATGCGATCAAGTTCACGGAACAGGGTGAAGTGCAGTTACAGGTGGATGTGAGGCAACAACTGATGGATACCGTTGTACTGGTATTCTCTGTGCGTGATACGGGAATTGGTATTCCTCAGCATCAGATCGAACAATTGTTTGACGCATTTACCCAGACCGACATCTCCCATGCGCGCCGATTTGGCGGAAGCGGTCTTGGTCTGACCATCTGCAAAGAACTGCTGGAACTGATGAATGGTCAGATTTCGGTGGAGAGTACAGAAGGGAAAGGTACACAGTTTGAGGTGACACTGCCCTTGCTGCGCCAACAGGCCATTCCCAATGTAGGATAATGAATCAAGCATGACAGCCGGGCGGTCTCGGCTGTTTTTTATTATATTGGATTGTTTTACGAACGGGCGTTCTGTTATAATGCAAGTGTTGAATGGGGGAGACACAGCATGAGTAAGAGACGCACAAGAAGAAAGCGTAAAGGTAAACAAGGTTTCAAAAAGCAGGTTCTGACGGTGGTAGCGATGCTGCTGGTAGCCCTCTATGCCTGGGCTGGGGGAGAATGGCCCGAGGAGATACCTAATCCATTCGCTGGGACTAATAAGAGTGTAGACCATACTATTACGTTCCCTTCAGAGCGTTATCCCGAAACAGCCAAACATATTAAAGCTGCTATCAAGGCAGGGCATTCGGATGTATGCACCATTGATCGTAATGGAGCGGAAGGCAATCGGGATTTATCACTTAAGGGTGTTCCGGTCAAAAAAGGTAAGGATCGTGACGAGTGGCCCATGGCGATGTGTGCTGAGGGAGGAACAGGTGCAGATATCCAGTACATTACCCCGAAGGATAATCGTGGTGCAGGTTCATGGGTAGGGAATCAGTTAAGTATATATCCGGATGGAACACGAGTGAAGTTTGTAGTGAAGTAACGACAGGATAAGTGGAAGAGAAAAACCAGACGTTCATGCGTCTGGTTTTTTTTGGTGTGAAGTGCTGGCATAAATAAATGTTGTTGATGTAAATATACGAGAACTGATTTCTATGATTACAGATCCGACTAAACGAGTTGCATTCCACTTAAATGATGAGACCGGATGCTTAACAGACGAGTAACATGTTCAACCTCATCGAACGGTATCCACAGACTTCCGTGAACGGTACGTAAGGAGAGAATGGATGTATCGGCGGTACGCTCGGGAAATCCGGTTACCGTCTGACCGCTTGTATTACGAACCATGATCTGTTGTTTGCGCCGGATGGAAATTTCTACCTCTTTTTTCATAAGTCATTGCTCCTGATTATGAGATGTTAAATCCATATGTCAATGTTTTCAATGGTTAATTTGTCTTCTTTATCTAGTCTATCAGAACTAGGTATAGATTTCCAGAAGAGAAATCAACAATCTTCTAGGTGATTTGTCATAGCTAGGCTTTATCCGTTTTTGAATGGGGATTACGGGGTTATATTAGGGTAAAAGGAGGGGAACGGAATGACACAATTGATTATTGGGCTGGCACGTACCGAGAACGAGGCTATAATTATGCTGAATAAGGTCAAAGAGGAAGGGATTAAGGATAAATATTTAGGAGCGGTGGCGAAGGAACAGCTTAATCTGGAGCTGGTGAGCGAAAAGACGGGGCTGTCCAAACCTTTGAAGGGTGCCGGAACAGATGGTGCCTTTGGCGCTCTGAAAGGCATATTGGCTGGTCTGGGGAAGCGAATGGATCAGACGATGTCGATTGGAAATGCAGTCCGTAGACTCGCTGGTAATGAGATTGGGAGTGAGACCGATGATTTGGTGCTCACACTGACTGAAGCGGGAATCTCGGAGGAGGATGCGCGGTATTACGAAGATTGGCTGTTAAAGGACCATATCTTGGTTATCGTGGAGTGCAGTGAGGAAGAAGCGGCTCGTGTTCGACCTATTTTACTTTTTTAGTTTAATTTAAGGCTGATTTTAGGTTTCTTTAATGTTGGGGAGGTATTCTTATCTTACACCTCCCTTAATATAGATTGGTTTACCGGAAGTCCGGGACCGCAACTCGGACTTTCTAGGCACTGTGAGCTGACGCTTGCAGTGCCTGTTTCATTTTTTTATTATTTTTAATAAAGGTGTTGCAAAGTTAATTAGTTCATGGTAAGATATTTCTTGTCGCCAAGAAATACATAATCCTGCCGGGGTGGCGGAATTGGCAGACGCACAGGACTTAAAATCCTGCGGTAGGTGACTACCGTACCGGTTCGATCCCGGTCCTCGGCATAACAGCGTTTTTGAACGCTAACACAGCGTTAAATGAGCGTAAAAATGCGATGGGTCCTGCGTACTTGTCTCGGAGTAATTCGCAGGTACACAGGATTCGCGCAAACACATCGGAGCATCCCACCGTTTACATTCGGAAGGGGTGCTTTTTGCATTGGCGCGATTTAGTCGGCAGCGGTGTGATCGAGGACATAACGGAGATGAGCGTTGCGGTGAACGGGGAGCGTTATATGCGCGGAGTCTGTACGTTTAAATATGCGGGATAAAACAATGAGACATAGAGGATGATATTTATGAAGATAGCAAGTATTGCAGGAAATTATTCTAAAAGCGTAATCTTTAAATCTCAAGTTTCATTGCTTGAATTTGACGTATTACTTATCAACCTACTTGACGTAGTGAACGAATACCGTAGTGAACGAAAACTTAGTCAATACTCTACAGATTGGACATACGTTGATGACATTAATCATTTCGTACGTGACGTATATAGGAGAAGGGCGGAAATTAACGAGTTCTTAAGTTTAGGTAGGACTATTTTTGTTTGTACCCCACCCCCAGTTAGACTACAAAGAAAAGCCCCAGCGGCGGCATTCGATCTAAGAAAGGAATTGTTACCTGTTTACCCCAAAACAGATATTGGTAAAGGATCTAGCATTGAACCTGTAGGCAACTCGTTTTTAAAACCTTTATATACTAAGTACGAAGGGGAATGGAGATATGAATCATACTACAAACATGATTTCGGTAGGCCGCTACTAAAAATAAAAGATACAAACTCGTTCGTCAGTGCCTCTGTCAAGTTAGGTAAAGGTAATATTGTATTTATTCCAAACTTGCCAGTAATTCCGTTTGAAAATAAAGAATTTCTTGATGATCTTATTAACATAGTGAGTAATCTGAACTTAGATTTAAATCAAACTCCTAAGATGATGCTCCCTGAGTGGAGTCGCTTAATAGAAGTACCGGGCGAAAGTGACATTAAGCAAGAAATCACAAAAAAGAAAGACGAATTAAAAGTATTACAATCCAGGCTAGAGACATTGGACTCCGAATTAAAATCTTTAGAAGCGTTAAAAGTTCTTTTTACTGGTACCGGCACTTACTTGGAGAATATGGTCAATAGAGTTTTTAAGGAACTTGGATTTAATGTTAGTGAAGGAGTTCCAGGGAGAGATGATCTGATTTTAGAATATAAGGATCATGCTGCTGTTGTAGAAGTAAAAGGAGTTACCAAAAGTGCTGCAGAAAAACACGCTGCACAACTTGAGAAATGGGTTAGTGAATATATCATATCTAAAGAGCGGACGCCAAAAGGTTTTCTAGTGGTAAATGCTTATAGAGATATTACTTTAGAAGAGAGAAATGAGAAAGCCTTCCCTGATCAAATGATGAACTTTAGCACGAGTCGAAATCATTGTCTATTGACTGGACTAGACCTCTTAGCAGTATATTTTTATATTCAGAATCATCCAGAGGAAAAAGAGCAAGTGATTGATGAACTTCTCAGTACTTGCGGTCATTTTAATAAATACAACTGGCAAGATTATCTTACCTTAGATAACGTACCTGCTCTTTTAAAATAAATCATGGAACATCGAGATTGCGTATTATTCCTTCACATTTTAAATAACCGCAGCCCTCACGCAGGGTTAGCGGTTATTTTGTGTTCTCACCGTCAAATTCCCGTACATATAGCGCGGCACCCCCGTCAGGGTACGTTTCCCTTACCGAAGCCCTAACGCGCTGAATACGTGCTTAATTCACCCCGGGAACGCCCGATCCATGCTGGTGAACTCGCACAACCGTGGCGTCAATCATGATACTTTCCTCCTCAGAATCTAGGGAAACATGCTTTACACTTCATCCCAAATGCCCGCTTGCTGCCAGCGTCGAAAGCGGGTTTAGACGGATTTTCAATTCGGGAAGTGGCCTGGTAGATCGCCAAGGGGCACGTGAACGAGCTACCCATAGCCTCGCGTTTAACATGATTCGATTGTCCACTGCGGGACGTCTTCCTTGTGGTTTTCGTTCAGGTGGAAACAAATCTTGAATAAGCCGCCCATTGTCTCTCGTGAATTTCGTATCGTGTATTCATTTGATATAATTAACTATTAATTACCATTTAAATAATTTGAAGACACGCCCTAGTGGGACAGTGGAGTTTGTTAATAAGAATCCCATTCCCTGCATGGGATTCAGAATTTTACTCTCCGTCTCCAACTCCTCAAAAAGCAGAGTTTACAAAGTTAACTAATATCAATCACCTCATTAGTATCTTATTCCTCAAAAACTTCTTTCTTATTTTTTCTCCTTACTGGTTTCGTGGCGCAGGATGACATTAAAGAAGTACATCCCATTTGATGGGATACTCACGGTCACATTGTAAAGTACTGAACACGCTTGATTCTTACCTGCTTTCCTAATGTTTCGCATATGAAGACTTATATCTAAGATGAAACATTAGGAAAGCCTCTCGTGTCTTTCTGTTATAAAGTTTTCCTGTGATTTTTCTTTAATTATAAACTGCAAAGAAAAAAGTAACGCATACTTATGCGTTACTTTTTTGAGCAACTATTTAAAATGCGCAAAGCAAGTCATTCAGCTCTTTATCATCATTTCGTTTTTTTTCAAGAGCAAGGATAGCTTGAGTTAACGGAATTGATGATTTACTTAGGTTAGTTTTATCTATATTTTTAGATGTTTTTTTCAAACCCAAGGTATTAATATTATTTTTAAGTCCAAGCAAGTCCTCGTCTTCTTTAGTCCACATCTCAAGAAATTTCGCATCAAAATCAATCATATAATTTCACCTCTCAATAAATATTATAACCCAATTGATTTAATTTTAACATCAGGCAGCATTTCAGATTCTTTACTTAGTCTATCCTGATGATGTCGAATGTCTTCTTTTTTTAATCTTGGTTTCCATATTTTATATAACTTTATGATGTTGGAATACATTCTGTTACTCTCTCCACGCAGAAAGATAATATTATGATACATCTCTTCGATTAGTTCGCAGTAAAGAGAAGCTAATGGATTGTATGCTAACTCCTCATCAGCTAGACCAGATGTCATTGCTGCTGCAAAATACTCTAACTGGTTTAATACGTTCCCAGATTGTGCTTTAGCATAGATTCGATTTATCATTTCCAATGAAGGGAGTGAAACATCGAAGTTGTCATTCTGATCAATATCCTTCACTGCATGAATAATTTTGTATTGCTCGATAATACTCATTTTGACTTCTATTTCTTCATCATCATCCTCTAAGCGTTCAGATATTTTTTCTTTAAGGTTTTTTCTGAAATCAGAATGATATGGTATAAAATCTTTCGCAAACCACTCAAGATATTCAAGGCTTTTTTCAATAGATGCTCTTTGATTTCTGATCTTGTTATCATCTTTTACAATTTGTAGCTGTCTTAAACCAATGATTACCGATGCAAATAAACCTATACTAGCTATGTAATAAATTAACTCGATTAAAAATGATAGTCCTTTTATCCAAGGAGCTTCAAACCACATCTTCCGTTATCATCCTTTCTATAGTATATGACTTTTGTGCGACACATCTCACACTATATTTAAATTCTATGCAGATTCCCATTCCCCTCTAATTCTAATTTAAATTTTTGTTACACGATATTATTTATTATAAATATGTAACGTGATATATCTGCATGCACACCATCTATGAATCTAAATCTCAGTCCTATAAGTTAAGTGTTCTGGCTAACACTTAATTCCATCTTCAACTGGTCTATGAAGGTTGCTATCAAGAAAATAATTTAAGTTGTGAAGCAGATACACTTTGACATTTATCCTATGCCATAAAGTAGTTACCAATGAAATTCTTCTGAAAGTCTTTACTCTTAAGTGCATTGATCAGTCAAAAACTTTCTTCCTTCATTTTAGTAATTCATTGCTTACTTCATTAATTCATTACCTATATGTTTCCTAAACATTCTTCTATCACACTTCTTAACGTATGTACAAAATATCCACGCTCATAAATATTGCTTCCAATATTTATTTTTTGTTTTGTCTTGTAACAATCATAATGTTCCTTCTTTCAATCACTACATGTTATTACTTGACGTCAAGATCTGTGATTTCGATATTATCAGATTGGTGTGTTCCTTACTCAAACTTCCTTGCAGAAAATCAGGTCCCTCTAGCTTAATATCTCTGCCTAATCTATTTGCGTGTTCATGACGTCAAAGGACACTCAAGTACTTTTTTTGGCTACCACGTTCACATGATAGCTGATGTCATATAAGGCTACAAACTAACCCTTTCTAAGGGAAAGCATCTCCGGTTTTTTTCAAAAAGTGGGTACCGTCTAAAAACGGTGAATTTGAGTAAATCTTGCAAATTAAAGTTTTGACTGTTAACCACCATATAGAACTTACTCCTTAGAAGCTCCTCCGTTAAACTTAGTTTTTTTTAATATTTGTTATAAAGAGTAAAATTGTAATTGTTTTGGGGCGTATTCTTGTTTATTTTTATAATTTCCATTGTAATGGGATTACTTGGAATGTCATGATCAACTACTTCACCATGCAGTTCATAAACACAAACGCTGCCTAATACATATCAGAAAGTGGATTCGACGGTCTTTTTATGAAGAGATGGAACAATGGTGTATACTATCCATAGGCATATATTACCTTTACCTTGCTGAACGATATAAGTTCAACTACACATTTACATGATAACGGAAAGGACAGCTGTTGTTCTGTCATC
This sequence comes from Paenibacillus sp. FSL H8-0079, assembly GCF_037991315.1. NCBI lineage: Bacteria > Bacillati > Bacillota > Bacilli > Caryophanales > Paenibacillaceae > Paenibacillus > Paenibacillus sp. FSL H8-0079. Next base: position 4,491,243 of record NZ_CP150300.1, on the reverse strand, counting down.
GGAGTGCCCGTGTAAATAAACATATTTGAACTTATGTAGAGTCACAAAACCAATAAAACAATCTTATGGACGGAGGACTCAAGTTTATGTTGAAACAGCTTAAGCCATACAAGGTGTTGCAAGAGCGCAGAATCGAAGAATTGAAATCGGATGCGTATCTGTTGGAACACCAGAAATCCGGGGCCAAAATTGTACTTTTGTCCAATCAGGATGACAACAAAGTATTCAGTATCGGTTTCCGCACACCTCCGGAAGATGATACAGGGGTAGCCCATATTCTCGAACACTCCGTGCTCTGTGGGTCCAAGAAATTTCCGGCCAAGGATTCTTTTGTTGAGTTGCTGAAAGGTTCATTGAATACATTCCTTAACGCCATGACGTATCCGGATAAGACGATCTACCCGATCGCTAGTCGTAATGACCACGACTTCCACAATCTGATGGATATATATCTGGATGCGGTATTGAATACGAATATTTATGAGAATGAAAAAATATTTTTGCAGGAAGGTTGGAACTACAACCTGGCCTCTGCAGATGATGAGTTATCCTATAACGGAGTTGTATATAACGAGATGAAGGGTGCCTTTTCTTCACCGGAACGAATGGTGCGCAGAGAAGTACTGAACTCCCTTTTCCCGGATACCACATACTCCTCCGAATCTGGCGGATTCCCGGAAGCTATTCTGGACCTAACCTATCAAGGGCTGCTGGATTTCCACACGAGATACTATCATCCGTCCAACAGTTACATCTATCTGTATGGCGATATGGATATGGAAGAGAAACTGCAATGGCTGGATGAAAATTATCTGAGCGCATATGATCGAATCGAGATTGATTCGGACATTCAACTTCAACCTGCTTTTGCAGAACGGGTAGACACAGTTAAGACTTACTCTGCGGGAAGTACGGAATCGGAAGTGGATAACAGCTTCTTGACCTACAACGCGGTAATCGGCACAAGTCTGGATAAGGAACTGAACATCTCGTTTCAAATTTTGTTATACGCACTGCTGAACGCTCCGGGAGCGGTATTGAAACAGGCTTTGCTGGATAAAGGAATTGCGAAGGACGTCTACGGTTCGTATGATGACAGCCTGTATCAGCCTGTATTCACTGTCGGACTGAAGAAGAGCAATCTGGCGAGCAAAGAGGATTTCCTGGGAACGGTAAAAGAAGTGCTTGAGCGTGTGGTGAAAGAAGGCTTTGATCCGAAAGCGCTGCTCGCAGGCATTAACTCATATGAGTTCAATCACAGGGAAGCGGACTACGGCAGAATGCCGAAGGGCCTGATCTACGGATTCTCCTCCCTACAAAGCTGGTTGTACGATGAAGAAGCACCTTTCACTCATTTAGAAGCCAATGACGTATTTGCTGAACTGCGGACAAAAATGAACGAAGGTTACTTCGAGCAACTTATTGAGAAATATATTTTGCAGAACACACATACTTCTTTTGTGGCGCTTACCCCGGATAAAGGGCTGAACTCACGCAAGGATGAGGTGTTGAAAGCACGTCTGAAAACTATTCAGGCCGGTCTTAGTGAGGAAGAAGTTCAGACGTTGATTCAAAAAACGGAAGCACTCGCCGAGTATCAGAATACACCTTCAACCAAAGAGCAGCAGCAGGTCATTCCGACGTTATCGATCGAAGATATTGAACCGAAGGCCTCTACGTTGCATCAAACGGAGAACCAGGTCGACGGCACAACCATTCTGCATCATAACCTTTACACCAACGGAATTGGTTATCTGAGACTGCTGTTTGATATCAAAGAAGTGCCACGTCATCTCCTGCCGTATGCAGGGTTGCTCAAGAATGTGCTGGGTTACGTGGACACTCAAAACTACTCGTTCAATGAACTATCCAATGAAATCCATATCCATTCGGGTGGTATTCATAGCGGAATTGGATCTTATGCCAACGCGCATAAGCATAATGAATTCAAGGCTACCTATGAGTTCAACGCAAAAGTGTTATATGACAAGCTTGGATTTGCCTTTGATATGATTAAAGAAATTGTGTTCACATCCCGCTTCGATAATTCGAAGCGGTTGTATGAGATCATCTCTCAGATGAAAGGTAATCTGCAACGTAATCTGATCAACAGCGGACACTCTGCGGGAATTGGCCGGTCGTCGTCCAAACATTCAGCGGTCGCAGATTTCAGAGAAGCTGTGAGTGGCATTGCCTTTTACCAGTGGCTTGAGGATCTTCAGGCAAACTTTGAGGCCAGAAAAGAAGAGCTATCCTCCAGCCTGCAAGAGTTGACGGGGTATATTTTCAGACCGGAGAACTTGCTTGTCAGTTACACTGCCGATGAACAGGGATATGAAGGATTGGAGCAACAGGTATCCGATCTGAAAGCGAAGCTGTTCACACATGAGGTTGCCAAGGAAGAATTTACATTCACACCTGCTACTCATAAGGAAGGATTCCGTTCTCCTTCGGAGGTGCAGTACGTGGTGCAAACGGGTAATTATATCGACAAAGGATATCAATACACCGGTTCACTGCGTGTCTTGCAGGGCATTCTGTCCCTGGATTACTTGTGGACCAATATCCGGGCCAAAGGCGGAGCTTATGGCTGCATGTCAGGCTTCAGACGGAACGGAGACAGCTACGTTGCATCGTACCGTGATCCAAATCTCGATAAAACGTACAAAGTTTATGAAGAGATACCGCAATATTTGACCGACTTCCGGGCAGACGAGCGGGAAATGACGCGTTATATCATTGGTGCGATACAGGATCTCGATACGCCGCGAACGCCTTATGGAGAAGGAGCTTTCTCCCTGGAGTGTTATCTGTCGAATGTGACTGAAGCGGATCTGCAACAGGAACGTGACGAAGTGTTAAGCACGAAGGAAAGTGACATTATCGGTTTTGCTGAGCTTTTATCGGCCATACTTGAACAGCAACAGCGCTGCGTGATCGGTAATGAGAACAAGATAGAGGAACAGAAGCAAATGTTTGACGAGACGCTGGATTTAATTAAAAACTAAGCGTTAGTCTCGTTTATTCCACGATCTAATAAGCGTCAAAGCGAAAGGCACTTTTATGAGCTGGTTTCAACAGCTTATAGAAGTGCCTTTTCTAATGGGGAGGGACTGTCTCCATTTCCATATGACATGAGAATGTGTGACACGCTGCATTGTTCAGGTGACGGCGAGCATGTTGTATATTTTCAGAGTCCGCAGATCTTCCTTTGAGATTTTTAATTCATTATATAACTCCTGATTCTCGGGCAGCGGGGTTCTGGAGAATAACATTTTGAGCGCGATAGGCATGAAAGGTCTGAAGGAGACACCCGCCATCAGTCCCCATTTTTTCTCTGATTCCTGAAAAGACGCCAGAATATTAATATATAGATTCTCCAGCGGCGTGGCCTGATTTTTTAAAATCAGGGTGGTGAGTGTATCATAATGCTCGGTGTGGCCCCAATACATATTCTCGCACTCCTGGTAGTTCTCAAAATCCTTCACATTCATATACATCACGGTGCGATAACGGTTGGCATCCGATTGAGCCATCATGTCAATGACACAACGAATGAGACTGTTGTTACGCCCATCATAGAAGTAGGAATAGAAACGTGTGGAGTTCTTGAAAAAGCTGGACGGCACCGCATTCATCAAGGGAGAAGCGTGTCTGGGTTCTTGGTACAAGAGCTGCTCCACCTGAATGTTGAGCGCGTTCGCAATATGATGTAACGTGACCAGATCAAGTGTAATATCTCCGCTCTCATATTTGGATAGCGTGCCCTTGCTCTTGAAGATCTGGTCCGCAAGCTGTTGAATGGTCAGTCCCCGCCATTTCCGAAAGTTTCGTATCTTCTTGCCAACTTCTTGATTGATATTGTTCATAGTCGGTTCTCCTTATGTAATGTTTCTTGAGAGTACGTGAAAATGATGAAAGTCATTCATAAAAATGATTCTATATGAGAAATATATCACTTTTTAACCGAAATACCTATTCTGGAGAAACAATAAACTTTATTTGTTTCGTCAGAATAGATTGTATTGCATTTGATGCAATTCCTGCATCATGAAATAATAGGTGTAATACGACATGAAACGACAATGAAAAAGTAAAGCAGATAGAGGAGTAGAAGCTATGAAATACGACTTTGATGAGATTATAGACCGAACAGGAACAAATGCCATGAATACGGATGGTTTCCGTCAATATATTTTTAACGCCACAGAAGATATGACATTTCCATTCAAGGACGAAGAATTCATTCGCATGTGGATTGCAGATATGGAATTTGCCACACCTCCCGAGATTCTGGATGCAGTTAAGGAGCGTCTGGACCGTAGAATCATGGGTTACTCTCAGGTATTTGATCCGGCATACTATGAAGCTGTTTCGAATTGGATGAAGAGATACTATGACTGGTCCTTCCCGAAGGAGCATTTGGAGACCTCGAACGGCATCATCCCCGCTTTGTATGAACTGGTGGAATATATCTGTCAATCGGATGAGAAAGTACTGATCGTAACCCCGTCTTATGGTTTCTTCAAGTCAGCTGCGGAGCATAACAATCTTGAACTGGTGTGTTCGGATATGATCAACGAGCAGGGGCGTTACTCGATTGATTTTGAGGATTTTGAAGCTAAGGCGAAGGATGAGAAGGTAAGGGTATGTATTTTCTGTAACCCGCATAATCCATCTGGACGTGTCTGGACAACGGAAGAGTTACAACGTGTGGGTGAGATCTGCCTGCGGAACAATGTATGGGTCATTTCGGATGAAATTCACTGTGATCTGCTGCGGACTGGAAAAAGACATACGCCACTTGCGAAGCTGTTTCCCGATACGGATCGAATCATTACATGTATGTCTCCGAGCAAAACATTCAACATGGCTGGTCTGATGTTCTCCAATGTCATTATTCCCAACAAGGCACTTCGAGACATCTGGCAGGCGCGCCATTATGGTTTTAAAAACCCACTGAGCATCGCTGCCACTCAAGCGGCTTACGAAACGGGTGATGAATGGCTGAAACAATTAAAAGGTTATTTAGACGCCAATTTCGACTGCGTAGAACAGTATTTGAAACAACATCTACCACGGGCTGTCTTTCACATCCCGGAAGCCACGTATCTGGCCTGGATCGATATTTCGGCATATGCTCCCCAAAATGTAAGTTTACCTTTATTCTTCGCTGAGCAAGCGGGTGTATTACTCGAAGATGGTCATATGTTTGTAGCCAATGGTGAGGGTTGCATTCGGTTGAATCTGGCTTGTCCCCGTTCTGTCCTTCAGGAAGGGCTACGAAGAATCAGCAGTGTGCTTGTGAAAGAAGTCGAAGAGGTGCCCGTCCAAGTATAAAGTCATCAAGTCATCACGCAACAGCGAGGTGACTTTTTTGTATGAGTATACTGAATGTAGCAAGAATACGATTTATTTCGAGGTGAACGTATACCCCGATGTGCAATTCTGGTCTGCTGTCCCCGGTTATGTTAAAATGGTGGATAGTCTATGAGTTGCATGACATGCGGCTCTCAGAAGGAAGAGCCCAGTAGTTGGGCTGCACGAAACTGTATTCATCAGGGGAAAGGAGCCTATACATATGTTTGGAAACGATTGGGACAAGGTGCTTCAGGAAGAGACGGAAGCCGAATATTTCAACAAGATTCGTTACACCCTCGCCGCCGAGTATAAAACGCAGACGGTCTTTCCGCCCAAAGAAGACCTGTTCTCCGCACTGAAGTTGACTCCGTATCATCAGGTTAAGGCTGTTATTATTGGTCAGGACCCTTATCACGGAGCGGGTCAGGCTCACGGATTGAGCTTTTCGGTTAGACCGGGAGTTCGCGTACCACCTTCTCTGAAAAATATATATAAGGAACTTCAGGCCGATCTGGACCTGCCGATTCCGAATCATGGATCTTTGGTCCATTGGGCACAGCAGGGAGTCCTGCTATTAAATGCTGTTCTGACGGTCCGTGAAGGTCAGCCGAATTCGCATCAGGCACTGGGCTGGCAGACGTTTACGGATGCTGTTATTCGTGCGCTGAATGAACGCCCAGAGCCGATGGTATATATGCTGTGGGGTAGTCATGCCCAGAAAAAAGGTGCATTTATCAACAGGGACAAGCATCTGGTACTGGAGTCTACACATCCGAGTCCGCTGGCTGCGCATCGTGGATTCCTCGGCAGTCGTCCCTTTTCCAAAGCCAATGACTTCTTGACCTCCAAAGGTATTGAACCGATCGATTGGAAGATACCTGAAAACTAGACAGATGGAGGTGAGAGCATTGCGACATTGGATAGGACGAAAAGTAGCGGTATATCGTGCGACAGGCATACGGGAGCCTTTGAAGGGAACGCTGGTCGAGTGGGATGAAGAAGGGGAATGTGTACGAATCGGACCGAAACGGATTAAGGTGTCGTTTGACAATATCGCAATGATCAGACCTCTTCCCGAAGAGAGTCTTCCCTTAAAGAAAGCACGTTCTGAAGTGCACAAGGTTGGATATGTGATGAAAAAGGCGATTCAGTTCGAAAATGCCATCTATTTCAAATCACAGGTTATGATCTGGCGCCGGGCCAAAATTGTAGCATTATCCACGACGATTCTGCGTCATGATGAGGATCAGGTTGAACTTGCAGATGGCCGGATTCTGCGTAAAGACAAGCATATGTTTGTCGTGCGTTCACGCCGTGGGATACGTTAGTACCACGAAGATTTAATATTCATTTCATGCAAAGATCATACGGATTTAATGTTCGGTCTGTATATTAGGTAGTAACAACCCCTTCTAAATTGATATGTATTGAAATGGGAGCCCGGCCGGCTGCAAACGGCCGGGTATTTTTTTGTCCATTCATCTTTTAACCTGTTGTACATACCCATAACATTCATGTTATATATTATTAAAATAGATCATGATGAGGAGTGAAACCCATTGAAACGTATATGTGTTTTTGCAGGCTCGAACCCGGGGAATCACCCCGATTATACAGAGAAGGCTGTTCAACTGGGCAAACAGATTGCTGATCGCGGATATGCACTGGTTTATGGTGGTTCTTGCATGGGCTTAATGGGCGCAGTTGCCGATGCGGCTCTGAAGCAAGGTGGAGAAGTGATTGGTGTCATGCCTACCGGATTGTTCCGGGGTGAGGTTGTCCATGGAGGGCTTACACAGCTGATTGAAGTGGGAACCATGCATGAACGGAAGGCTACGATGGCGGAATTATCCGATGGATTCATTGCACTTCCTGGAGGCATGGGTACATTTGAAGAACTATTTGAGGTACTGTGCTGGGCACAGATTGGCATTCATCGCAAGCCTGTCGGCTTATTGAACGTCAACGGATATTATGGCCCGCTGATGAAGATGGTAGAGCATAGCGTACAGGAAGGGTTCTCCAACACATCACATCTTAGTCTGTGGAGTCTGGAATCCGATCCAGCTGAACTACTCAACCAGATGTCATCCTATATTCCGGCAGAGTTGACCCAGAAGTGGTCACAGCTGAACGGACAATGATTATACAAGAATAGAGGGCTGTAACCAATCGCTTTTGAGGAGAAATTTCGATCTGCCCAAGCAAGTTGCGCTATCGGACATAGTCTATAGTGTACTTTAGTGAAGAGGGGAGTGTCACTCATGAGCGAACTTAAAGGCACAGGTTACGGATACGGCGGAGGCTTCAGTGGTGGAGCATGGACATCGACAGGAGCAATTCTGGTGTTGTTCATTCTGTTGGTTATCATCTCTCGTACATTCATTCTGTAATTCGGTCCACATTCCGAGATGAGGGATCGTGCTGCAGAGGCAGTCGCCCGGATACAAAATGACCTTTCCAAAGAGACGCCGGTACATGCCGGCGTTTCAGGGGAACGGTTTTTTGACGTTTCCAGCATACGTTAAGCGATTGAAAAAGCAAAAACCTGCCCCTGAATAAGGTCAGAAGCAGGAGAGAGCCTCCTGAGCCAATAGCTGCGTATTAAGCAGCTTACACCACAACAGCAGTTTGATTCGGATTACTTAACGATTTCCAGGCGATATATAGCCCGATGGCGGCAGCAATTAAGGAAAGTATAGCTGCAACAATAGCCAGCTGATCCAGTGTGTTGGGTGAACTGGAGTTATAGGAACGCTGTTTAGCCGTCTTGCTGGATTTGTTTTTGATATGGACAGATGATCTGGAAAGCCTGGAAGCCGACTGTAACTGGGATGTGCGAGGACGCGTAGGTGTCGATTTTTTCTTTGAGGGATTCAATAGTCAACCTCCTTATAACGGAGTGCAGTGCTTCCATCGTTCGTTCATACTATATTATGTCGATTTTCAGATTGAGTTCGCAAAAATGAGTGAATCCCCAGCCCGTTGGATGTTCAACCATACCGCATGTATTGACTAAGTAAACAACCAATTAAACGCTCTGTTAATACAGGTCTAACAAACGGTGTTTATAGTGTAGATCATAGAGTTAACGTTGAACGCAGGAGGCGCTGGAATGAGGAACTTTGAAATTATTGCCCATCGCGGTGCATCTGCCGTATGCCCGGAGAATACGATGATTGCTTTTGAACGTAGCCTGGAGCTTGGAGCGACAGGCATGGAAACCGATGTGCAGATGACGAGTGATGGCCGATTGGTGCTGATTCATGATGAGACGTTAAGCCGTACTGCGGGTGTAGAGGGCTGGGTTAAAGATATAACTTACGATCAATTACGCACATACGATGCTGGGTCCTGGTTTCACAACGATTTTGCCGGGGAACGCATTCCTTCTCTGGAGGAGTTATTCAGGCTGGTACAGGGGAAAGGAACCTTGCTTAATCTGGAGTTAAAAAATGGTATTGTGAGTTACAAGGGAATGGAAGAGAAGATTATACAGGCGATCCGGGACTGGAAACTGGAGCAACAGGTCGTTCTGTCTAGCTTCAATCATGCTTCGCTGGTAAGGTGTAAGCGTCTTGCCCCGGATATTCGTACAGCACTTCTATATATGGAAAAGTTGTATCGTCCCTATGACTATGCCGTCAAAGTTGAAGCTTCCGGCCTTCATCCCTACAAGCTGGCTGTTACCTATGAAGATGTTGCCGCAGCATTGTCACATGGCGTTGTTACCTATCCATTTACGGTGAATGATCCTGCCGAGATGCAAGCCATGATTGACATGGGTGTGCAAGGCATTATTACCGATGTTCCTGATGTCCTGGCATCCTTAATTAGGGTACCTGCCCGTTAATCGAGTCTGTGTTATACATGTGTTCTACATAAGCAATCACAAGGTTGTGTTCGAGCTTTTTGGCTCCTGCACAGCCTTTTTGCGTGCAAAATTGTGTGCAAATCTTCATATATGCAATAAACATGTCCCATTTGTCCATTGCCAGAGTCCGTGGATTCACTTACAATGGTCTATGGGAATGAGAATCAATATCATTAAAGTTCGGTATTTATAGAGAGGTGATTGTTATGTACATAGGTTTGAGCAGCTCCACTCATAACGAGGGTGGGCGCGTATGAGTTCAAAAGCTTCACCAGCAAATCATAATCCGGAATCACCCACAGCGAAGATACACACTCGTCCGTGGGCAGCCACACTTATTCTTACAGGGGGAGTTTTACTACTCGCTCTGGGCATGGCATTGTCCATTTCTTTTGGCGCTGCTGATATTAAGCTTGGTGTTGTCTGGAAAGCCATCTTTGATTTCAATCCTGAGCTAACTCCGCATCAGATCATATGGGAGATTCGATTGCCGCGTATTCTTGGCGGGGCGATGGTAGGTGCATGCTTCGCTGTAGCTGGTGCGATCATGCAAGGCATGACCCGTAACCCGCTGGCCGATTCTGGTCTGCTTGGGCTGAATGCGGGCGCTGGATTTGCGCTTGCGATCTGTTTTGCCTTTTTCCCAGGCTTGCCGTTTATGTACATCATTATGTATTCATTCATTGGAGCAGGGCTTGGTGTTCTGTTGGTGTACGGTTTTGGTGCAGCTTCCAAATCGGGTCTTACACCTCTACGCCTTGTGCTTGCAGGTGCAGCTGTATCAGCGATGCTATCAGCACTCAGTGAAGGGATTGCATTGTATTTCAGAATTGGACAAGATCTGGCTTTCTGGACAGCCGGCGGTGTAGCCGGAACGAAGTGGTCTCAACTGGAGGTCATGTTCCCATGGGTACTCGCTGCACTGATTGCAGGTCTTCTCATCTCCCGTTCCATTACTCTGCTTAGCCTCGGAGAAGATATTGCCGTTGGCTTGGGCCAACGTACGGGGCTGATCAAGCTCGTGGGTCTGATTGTTGTACTGATCCTCGCGGGTACGGCTGTGTCCGTTGTGGGTGCGGTTGGTTTTGTTGGACTTATTATTCCCCATCTTACTCGAAAGATGGTTGGGGTAGATTATCGTTGGATTATTCCATGTTCCGCAGTAATGGGCAGTCTGTTACTTGTATTTGCGGATCTGGCTGCACGTATGATTAACCCGCCGTACGAGACGCCAATTGGCGCATTGGTTGCCCTCATCGGGGTACCATTCTTCCTGTATCTGGCGCGTAAAGAAAGGAGGACTCTGTAACGATGGAATCCTCAACAATAGTTGGAGCAGAGCGCAAAAAGAGAGCCAAGAGCGCGATTGTCCTCATTGTGCTTGCCCTATTAATTATTACGGCTTTTGTGGTGAGCATGAACACAGGTTTTACCAAGCTTTCGCCGCTTGAGGTGATGCGTACCTTGTTTGGCGGAGGTACGGCGAAACAGGAATTGATCCTGTTTGAATTCCGTCTGCCGCGTATCGTTATTTCGGTAATGGTCGGTGCAGGACTTGCGTTATCTGGTTGTATTTTGCAGGGGGTATCTCGCAATGCGCTGGCAGATCCGGGTATCCTCGGGATTAATGCAGGTGCTGGACTTGTCGTTATGTTATTTGTTTCCTTTTTCCCGACAACCACAGCGGCTCCGGTATTTCTGTTGCCAATTCTGGCCCTGATCGGTTCCGGTTTTGCTGCATTTCTGATCTATGTGCTCTCTTACAAAAAAGGAGAGGGCATTATGCCCACTCGGATGTTACTTACGGGTATCGGGGTAGCAGCAGGAATCAGCTCGGTCATGATCGTGCTTACCTTGCGGCTTAGTCCGGAAAAGTATCAGTTTGTAGCTACCTGGATGGCAGGCAGCATCTGGGGCTCGAACTGGAAATTTGTAACGGCATTGCTGCCGTTTCTAATCGTGCTTGTACCGATTGTTCTGTATAAGGCACGAGTATTGAACGTACTTAATCTGGGTGACCAGACTGCGAGTGGACTCGGGGCTCCGGTTGAGCGTGAGCGTCTGATTCTGCTTGCGGCTGCCGTAGGGCTTGCAGGCTCATGTGTATCTGTGAGCGGGGGAATTGGTTTTGTCGGTCTGATCGGACCGCATTTGGCGCGTCGTCTGGTGGGTCCAAAACATCAGTTCCTTTTACCCGCATCTGCACTGGTTGGCTCATTGCTCGTGCTCGTTGCAGATACGCTGGGCCGTGTCATTCTACAGCCTTCAGAGATACCTGCGGGTATACTGGTTGCCATTATTGGTGCGCCATACTTCCTGTACCTCTTAAGCAAGACGAAATAGAACGTAATCATCAATGTGTGGTTGCATAAGGAGGACTTCAGTCCATGCTTCGCCGTTTCTTTGCCTATTACAGGCCTTACAAAAAGCTCTTTATTCTTGACTTCAGTTGTGCGATTCTAGTCGCTCTGCTGGAGCTGGCTTTTCCACTGGCGGTCAACCGGGTAGTCGATGATCTGCTGCCAGGCGGCCGCTGGGACTGGATTCTATGGGCCTGTCTGGCATTGCTGGGCATCTACTTATTGAATTCATTTCTGAACTTTGTGGTTACCTATTGGGGACACAAGCTGGGCATTAACATTGAGACGGATATGCGTAAAAGTCTGTTTAATCATGTGCAGAAGCTATCGTTCCGTTTCTTCGATAATACAAAAACAGGACACCTCGTGTCCCGCATGACTAACGATCTAATGGATATCGGTGAGATTGCCCATCATGGTCCAGAGGATGTATTTATCGCGGTGATGACACTGATTGGTGCATTCAGCATCATGATGAGCATTAATGGAAATCTGGCGGTGTTAACCTTTATCATCGTTCCGTTGATTATTTATCTGTCACTCTACTTTGGTAGCAAAATGTCCAAGGCATTCAGCCGAATGTTCGGTGATATTGCCGACTTCAACGCTCGTGTTGAGAACAATATTACAGGTATTCGTGTTGTTCAGGCTTTTGCTAATGAAGAGCATGAAAAAGCACAATTCGCTGTGAACAACGGTCGTTTCCGTCAGACCAAACTGATCGCATATAAAATCATGGCCTGGAACTCCTCTGTCAGTTATATGCTGATGAAGCTGGTATCCCTCTTTGTCCTGGTATGCGGAACATGGTTTGTTATTCAAGGCAGTATGACCTACGGTCAGTTCATTGCATTTATTATGTTGTCCAATGTGTTCCTGACACCGATCCAGAAGATTAACTCGGTGATCGAGACGTATCCCAAGGGGATTGCGGGCTTCAAACGTTATACGGAACTGCTCGATATGGAACCGGATGTGGAAGATCGTCCAGGGGCCGTTACGGTATCCCATTTGCGTGGAGATATTCGTTATGAGCAAGTAACCTTTGGTTATTCCGATCAGGAACCTGTGCTCAAAGGTATTGATCTAAACGTACGTGCAGGTGAAACTGTAGCGCTTGTCGGTCCATCGGGGGCAGGTAAAACAACGCTATGCAGTCTGCTGCCACGGTTCTATGATGTGCTGGAAGGTCGCATCACGATTGATGGTCAGGAGATACAGGATATGACACTGGATTCCTTGCGTAGTCATATCGGAATTGTACAACAGGACGTGTTCCTCTTCGATGGATCCATTCGCGAGAATATTGCCTATGGCAAGCTGGATGCGTCCGAAGAAGAAATCTGGATGGCTGCTAGACGTGCACAGATGGAACCTTTGATTCAATCGATGCCGGAAGGATTGGATACGTTAATTGGTGAACGCGGCGTGAAGCTGTCCGGTGGACAGAAACAGCGTTTGTCTATTGCCCGTATGTTCCTGAAAAATCCACCAATTCTGATCCTGGACGAAGCCACATCAGCGCTGGATACAGAAACGGAAGCAGCGATTCAGCAATCGCTTGCTGAGCTGTCCGAGGGTCGGACCACACTGGTCATTGCTCACCGATTGGCTACGATCAAAAATGCAGATCGCATTGTTGTCGTTGCTGAACAAGGCATAACGGAGCAGGGGCGTCATGAAGAATTACTCGCGGCAGGTGGGGTGTACAGTCGCCTTCACTATGCGCAGTTTGGCTCGTAACCTATTCGATGTGGATGTAACAATGTAAATATGAGAAGTAACGCCATCGTTCTTGACTTGGAAGGAGTCAGGACGGTGGCGTTATTTTCTTTTTCATAATTATTGTGTGGGTCTGGGGTGCCATGCTGTTGTCTGCCTGTGATCATGGGCATAGAATCGGGTAATGATAGTTAAGTCTTCAACTTCAATGAGTTAATATGTTCATCATTATATATGACGTAGGAGGCGAACGAGATGCAATTGAGCGATATGCAGAAAATTCTTATGACCTGTCTATTATTTATTCTGATTTTGTGGTTTCTGATTCAAGGAATTCGCAAGCATACCGGTAATGGCAGGGGTTCCAGTTTCCGACGCTGGGGTGGATGGCTTATTGGACTTTTCATTGTTGGCGCCGTGCCACTCGGTTTTGCGTTGTACACGAAGATCTTTGATGAGCGCCTGGATGCCAACATCGGGTTGGGGCTTGCCATGTTTTTTGTGTGGGCCTATTGTGTGATCTTGTTGTGTACGGCGTTGGTGGTATGGGGCAGGTATTTGTATAAGAGAAACATTAAGAAGTGAAGTATTCTGATTGCTTGAGACGAGCCATGTGAGAGACGAGGATGAGTTGAAGGCTGTGTTTGCAACAATAACTTGGTATTGGACGTTAGCATTAGAAAGGGAATATAGTTAAGGAGGACGGACATATGTCCAATCTTCGTACAGCCTTCATATCAATTTCAATCTTGCTAGGATGTCTTACGGGATGTGCGGAACAAAATGCATGTAAGTCGGCGCAGACTACAACGGATGTACCAGATGATAGAGGTTTCACTGGTTATGTGGTTGAACGCAAAGACGATTCTATTCTTGTTGTTGATCCCGCATTTCAAGATTACAGTTCCAATGGGGGAGACAGTCGGTATTATCCGGCAAAATGGTTCTCCAACGCGCCTGATCAGCAGATCGGCTCCTATGTTGAAATCTGGACGGATGGAGGCCCGGAAAACGAACCCTATCCTGGGCAGGCCAGAGCAGAAACGATAGCGGTATCTTGTCCAAATACTCCAGATGGTGCTCATCTAAGTGAGGCGGACGCAATTCGGGGTGCATTATACTCACCAGATGGAGAAAAGGTACGTATTCCCGTGATTGAAGATGTACAATTTTATCAGGATGCAGGAATGTGGACTATTCGCATGAAAGATGCGATGTCAACGACAGAGAATCAAGATGAGATTGATATCAGAGTAGAGGATGTAGAGTCAGTCGAGTAATAGAAGAGAACAAAAGTATTTATATGGGATGGGAGAGGGGATTTAAATGGAGATTAGGGAGTATTTTCCCCGCGATAAGTCTGATTTTGAAGCGGTGCGCAAGTTAAGTGAATTTAGTGATGTCGAATTAAAAGTTATCATCCCAATGCTTATGGAGTGGTTGCAAGACGGGAATTGGCCTATCTCTAAGCCGATAGAGGATCTGCTATTGAGACTGGGCGAAGACTTAATTCCTCATATTAAGGATGTATTGCAAACACATGATTCTACGTGGGAATATTTTGTTTTGGTCGGTTTGATTGATCGATTGCCTGTATCACATCTAAATATGCTACAGACGGATTTGGTAAGAATACTGGAGTCTCCTACACATGATGAGATACTAGAGGAGTTGGATGAGGTTATCTTGGAGCTTTTGGAAAAGATGAAGGGAGACCAACGAGAGATAGGTGGATATGGAAGTTTGGATACATAGAAATTGGTAATTAGCGTTCTAAGAAAATGGAATATGCTATGAAGCACCGAAACAAGAAAAATAGCGATTAATGGAAGAACTAGATACCTAAGAGGTGTAAAACGTGATTAAGCCGATCTTAAAAGATCTTATTATTACTGGAAATCCGAATATTCATGGCAAGTTACAATTCACGGAGACTGAAGATATCGGAGACGATTTTTACTTGTCAGGTACAGCCTGTATTGGAACGGAAGATTCTGAAGGTGAGGATAATTTTGATTTTACAATCATAACTCCGAAAGCATTAGAAAGAGAACTGAAAAACGAGATTAACGTAGTCTTGGGTATGAGGCATTTTATTGTTAATAAGTTAGATTTTGAATTGATTACGGAAACCATTCAGCAAATTCTGATGCAGCATCAGGGGGAGACTTGGGAAGAAATAGCCAAAGACCTAGCTCCTTATTTTATATGGGAATATACGGATTCTATACGTTTGAATAGTGAAGAAGAGCTCTTGGAGATGATTAAGAAACATTCGGATAACGATATTTAATTGAATATAAGATTAATGGTGAGTTTTCAGATGATTGTTTCGGTATATTGTAGCAAAGTGAAATATTGAAATCTTGTTACAACTGTAATAAGCCCAAACCTTTGAAGGTTGGGCTTATTTTGTTACTTTGCTGAATTAATCCACAATATTCCCTGCCATCTTCAGACGGCGAGCAATTTCTTTGAATTCTTCCTGAGAGATGCCTGGTGCAAATTCTTCCTCCACTGCTGGAGATTCCGGAATCGGGAATCCTTCAGGTATCCCTTGAATGACTTCCAAAGGTTGTCCATCTTCGGGGTGAGTTCCTTTCCAGATCTGACCGATCGTGTTGAAGTCTTTATCACTATAGGTATACAGCTTGGTGTGTACCCCTTTTTCTTCATATTTACGAGCCTCATTGAAGGCTTTGTTGTTCAGTGAAGGGATAGGAACCAGCTTGGTTACATTTACGCCAGTTGCAATCTCAAGTGCTTTTGCATATGCCACGACATGCACGCCGCCACGCACCAGCAGGTAACCGACAACTTCCCGGGCTGCGGGGTGATCGGTCATTTCGTATACTTTCATTTTATGGGTACGCGCTCCGCATTCAAGGAAAAAGTTGTGCAGCAGATCCTCGACCAAGTTACCACTATTGAAGACGTGTGCTCCTGTCCACGGATTACCCATGGAGTCGAAAGGCATCGCTCCCTGCGCACCTGCCAGAAAATGATACGACAGACGAGCATCCTTCACGGAGCCAAGCGGTGTATCGTCGGGTTCTTTGTACTCGGTTGATCCTCTGAGGCATTTGTTAATACCATGAGACACTAGCTCAACATGACCCAATTCTTCGGCCGTGATACTCATGACGAGGTCATAGAAGGGCTTTAACTTTTCTTTGGAGCGAAAATTAAACGATTGATAGAGGTAGTTGTTCAACGTTGACATTTCTCCGAATTTGCCACCGAGCAATTCTTGTATGGCTGCCGCAGCATTCGGATCTGGCTTCTCGACATTGGGAATCTCAATCAGGATTTCATCCAAGCGTTTGAACATTCGGGTGTAACCTCCTCATAGTGGTATTGCAGATCGTGTAGGGTTTCAGATCGTGAATTCACCTCATATCTTCTCCCTTTTGTTATTTCCAATACGGTGAATTTTATGTATAATCAAACACTCAAACGAGTCTTCCAGTTACAAGAGAACCATGATTTTTCAAAGGAGTAAGAGATGAACAAACGTTGGATAAAAATGGTGTGGATTTTGATGTTTCTAATGATTCTGATGTACATAAGCAGCGAGCCTGTCACAGCATATGTCGTTACAAATGAGGTTCAGGTGGATGAAGAAACGAGGCAATTGCTCGAAAAGAAATACGGGTTGGAACGTCCTCAGGAACCACAGACTCAACAACACTTTCTCTCGGGTGATTGGGGAATGAGTTTGCGGACGGAGCCTCCTGATTCGTTTGACCGACTTGTTCATGTGGTTCCTTTTTCCCTACGGCCACTGGCCTGGATCTTTCGTTTATTCGTGTAAAATAAAACCCGGACGGGCAATATAACAGAAACATATTGTCCCAAGGAGTGAGTGAAATGAGAATGCTCATCGTTACCGTCATGTCGGTAGTCCTGAGTTTGGCTGGAATTACATCAGGAACAGGCGCCGCTATCCCTGATTATGCGAAGTGGGGAATTATCGCGGTCAAAGAAACACAAACCAAATATAATGTGGATATTTTGGACTACAAGCATATCGGTCGCACCTCTCTAACAGCGAACGAATCACGGGAACAGTTTAAGTTATGGGTTCGTGCAAAAGACGGCAAGCAGTTCGCAGTCTATGTGAATGTTGATTTTAATCCGTCTACACAGCAATTGAAAAAAGTACAATTTTCGGAATCGGATCGACACTGATCCGTTAATGAACGTAGTGAGTACAATACATTGTTTTCACATTAGCTACACTATGGGTTGAACCAGACTGCCTTAATCTTTAAGGTGAAAGTCTGGTTTTTTTATTTTACAAAATCCTTTTTTTACTATTGAATAAAGAACTTATGTTCGCATATAATAATAAATACAAACAAATGTTCTTATCGGAGGGATGATTATGCTAGGGAAATATATTGGCCAGATGGTGGAGCTTGTCTACATGGATCGTGCAGGGCAGATCACGCAGCGACAGATTCGAATTAACAGTGTACGTGGCGGGATGATTAGGGCATCAGCAGGAAAAGAAGGCTCACCCCGAACATTTCTGGAGCAAGGTATTCTGGCATGGCGTCCTGTTACGGATCTGAACGGGGAGGTAAAGTATGCTGAACGACTTTGAACGCAAGATTTTGCGAATTATGGTGAACTATGCAGGACAACGGCGCCGGTTGCCGCGTATGGATGAATTGGAGAACAAGACGGGACGAAGTAAAGCATTTATTCATGAGTCATTGCTGGAGCTTGAACGGACCGGGCATATCGCGTGGGATAACCATTCTACTCTCGAAGGTATACAGATTTTGCAGGCATGGGAACAGGTACAACAGCCGATTCGCAAAAGCCAGCCTGCCGGGGATTCCGTAAAATATTTTACGGACTACTAGTCATAATAAGAAAACGCCAACCCGGATAACCGGATCGGCGCTTACTATGTCACACGTACGAGGTGTGCATCTATTTTAGAAATGGGGAAGTTGATCCAGGTTATTGGTTGGGTCGCCGTCGGCATCGCCGCGAATGTACATTTCTCCATCCTTACCTTTAAATACATTCACGCCGGCAATAGCCCCAGCTTTTACTTCTGCAAGTGCCTGTTGGTAATCCAGTACACGTCCTGCTGAAGTCTGAAAGGCCGTCAGGTCACCGTCGCCATTTTTCTGTACTGCTGTGAAACTCTCGCGTGTCGTTTGATCCATGATGTCACACTCTCCTTATATGACGAGATAGGAATCTGTTTACCTGATTAGCCTATCCGAATTCATCGGAAGTATGCACCATATGCTGATAAAGACCTGCCAACCCGAGGTTTTACAGGCTTTTTCTCATACGAACATGCAGAATATCTGCATCATAAAAAGGTTCTTCCGAAATCACTTCATAGCCCAGTTTTTCATAGAATTTCTGAGCCTGACATTGAGCATCCAGTATAGAATAGGATAAGCCGAGTTCACGAGCCCGCTCCTCCATGGCCAACAGAAGCACACTTCCATAACCAAATGAACGATGAGACTCAAGTACCGCGATCCGCTGCATCTTGGCCGTATCCTTGCTGTAATAGATCAGACGCCCCGTGGCCACAGCCTGCCCATCCGTACATAACAATACATGATGCACATCCGGACTGATGACATCATATTGATCAATCTCAATCTCAGCAGGCACCTGTTGCTCGATCACAAAAACGTGATGGCGAATCCCCAAGGCTTGCTCCAGTTGTTCTTCCGTCGTTACATAACTAATCTCAGCTGCCAATTCCATTCCTTCTTTCTGCTCTTGCGCGACATATCAGACTGAATTATACAAAAAAATGCTTTTCCTGTATAGTTAAGTATGGAACATATTGGGAGAGGAGGGGCTGGCGATGGGCATGGCAGGCATTATGGTAATTACATTGCTAATGTCGGCGGGAATGATTGCTCTGTTGTATTACGTGACCAAGAAAGCATATTCACGGAAGTGGGATGAAGATGAGTAATTCACCTGTTAACCTTCACGGTAAGACTTCACTGCTCCCTCGCGGAGAATATACATCTTGAATCACAGATTTGGAGTACACGTCTAACCAGACAGGCAGAGAATCACCATTTTCATTAGGCTGCTGTAATTGTTGGAATTGTACCGTATGTTCATCCCGCTCCAAGCTGCAACCCGTAACGGTTGTAATCAGAACCATAAGCCCAACGAAGGGGAAGAAGCATTTGGTGAATGTATATTTATTGAGGGGTGGACGTTTTGTTATGTTTCTCATAGGGAATTCACCTCGCTGTAGAAATGGTAATCTTTCCTTTATTGTGCACCATTTCGGGTGAATTATAACCAAATAAATTATTGACAATGAACACGGTTACTTGATATGATACTGTTACTTGATTGGGAAACAATTATATATCATGATCTGTTAGCTCAGCTGGGAGAGCACTATCTTGACAGGGTAGGGGTCAGTGGTTCGAGCCCACTACAGATCATACATGAGAAGCCTTACGATGTAAGGCTTCTTTTCTTTTTTTATGAACTGTGAAGAAGGCGTAAAATAAGTTTTGGGGACAGAAGTTTTAGTAATAGAGAATAGAATAAGTTTTCCAGATTTCTTTTCATTTTTTGTTCGGCGATTGTTCTAAATGATTCATAGCTCATTTTGGAATATTAGGCTGCAAGATGGGCATGATGCTTTAACATAAAGGCAACTTCATGAATATACTTATCGGGAGAAAACAATAGGAGGGATTAATATGAAGGATCAACATTATCCGGGCGTGCCTATGAAAAGGAGGTTTGCTAATCACAACGGTAAGAGAAGTAAAGGAATCAACAAAATGAAAGCGTATTCATATAATGCTGATATTCGCCCTATCATTCGTATTACTCAGGAACCAGCTACGAATGTGGGTAATGTTGTTGATTGTTCAATCCTATTAAAAGACACTTCGGATAGTTTATATTCGTCACCGGTAAATGGTAATACCCTGCTCACGAAGGAGTTGAGTTCTCATGTCTATGACTGATAATATTGCTCAGGCAGCACTCGATGCAGCGATGAAGGCGAATAGGGCTATTGCGCCATACGATTATTGCGATGCAGAATCCAGACGGATGTACACACCTCAATTTGATAAAAAGATGGACAATCCTATGTATACCGCTGCAATGGCGGGGCTACAATCGATCTATTGGTTCCGGGCGATCAAGGTAAAGGGGCTTATTACTGATGCCAAGGCGGATTATTATGCCACGTATTCTACCAATCATAATAACATCGGAGGAATTGGACTAGCCTACTCGAACAGCCCAACAGGACCATGGACCAAACACGGACAGATATATCTGGATACTGTGGTTGGGAATTCGACGGAAACACCATTTGTAATCTGGAACGATGTTGAACAATTATTCTTCATGTATTATCAACAAAACGGACTGGGGATCAATCAATCGACGGCACTCGCGACCTCTGTAGACATGATCAACTGGACAAGAGTGGGTTTGATTCTGGACAAACCTCCAGGTTTCCCAGGTGATGGTCATACAGGATACTTCTCATGCTTTAGAAATGGCGGCAAATGGATCGGT
This sequence comes from Paenibacillus sp. FSL H8-0079, assembly GCF_037991315.1. NCBI lineage: Bacteria > Bacillati > Bacillota > Bacilli > Caryophanales > Paenibacillaceae > Paenibacillus > Paenibacillus sp. FSL H8-0079. Next base: position 4,470,369 of record NZ_CP150300.1, on the reverse strand, counting down.
TTCTCGGTGATGGGCGGCGGTGACTTTGGCCGTAAATGTATCTGGCATTCTCATGATGGGCGCAGCTGGCTAGCTGATCCTAGACCATTAATGGGTGGTAATGATGCCACTTTAACTGCGGGAGAAAACATTTCGAGACCCAATGCTGGTGTATTTATGTACAAAGGGAGCATGTGGTGGCTCGGCATGTTATCGGCTTATGCTTCAGGTGGAGTTACGACCGTAGCTCGGCCTGCCATTGCCAAGATCAGCACAGATTTTCGTCAACTGCTGGACAAACCTTCAGATATACATTTTCCGGCATTGAATTGGGAAACGACGAACATGCAATCCATGATGGTGTCCGTTATGGACGGTGTAGTGTACGTGTATTACAATACCGATCATAATATCGGCGTAGCCTATTCGGTGGAGGTGTAGAGATGGTTATACGTGATGCAGCGGGTCAGATCGTGCCCTTTGGAAAGGTCCACAAACAGCTTGTGGCCGATTTTCTTCTCGGAACGTTACCGGATTGGCTTGAGGTGGTGGGAACGTCTACGTTTGAGCCTTTGCCCGACAGAGGAACCATTACAGTTACAACACCGGCAACGGCAGGAGCTTCGGCAGAGTTAAAAATGAAACATCTGATTGACAGCTCGAAAGTAACCGCAATTGCAGTTACCTTGGAAGCGCTCCAATTGAACGGGAACATTGGAATTTCTGTTCAGCTTGGTATTAAATCGAAGGATAGCAAGGCTGGAATCACGTTTTTTCAGAACGTGAATCAGAAGTATGGTATGGTTCGTGCCTATAAAGCAGATGGAACGTACACCGATTTCAAGCAAAACATGGTGTTCTTCACCACACATGGCGTAGCAGGAGATGAGGCACAGAACCGTAAGAACCTGACTGTGCTGCTCTGCACCGGATTACAGTTCTCAGCTGGGTTCGAGAGACCGTCTGTATGGCTTGGTGCGGATGACCAGTATGGTGGTGTTGCTGCTGACCTCAGTGGCGGGATATTCCAACATGGAAACCTACAATGTCTGTTGAAGCTGACAACAAGCCCGGCAGAGGCCAAGTATTTCAAGTGTGCACAGATGAAAGTGGATATCTGGAGTAACTAATTGGAATGACGAAGAGAATAAATAGATTATCTGCATGCATCGGTAAAAAGACATACTTGCAGTAATTTGGTACCTAAACACGGACGCTTTGAAAAAGAAGTGCAGTGTTTGGGTACCTTTTTTATTTAGAGAAAGTTCATGATTGTACCGCCTGCTGCACCAGTAATGACAACGATCCAGGGTGGTACTTTCCAAAAAACGAGCATTAGAAACAACATGCATACCAGTGCAAAATCAACAGGAGTTAGGATCGAAGTTGTCCAAAGCGGATCGTACAACGAAGCCAACAAAATACCTACAACGGCTGCATTAATTCCGATAAATGCTCCTTGAATTTTTGAGCTTTTACATAAAGAATTCCAGAAGGGTAATGCTCCTACGATCAGAAGGAACGCTGGCAAAAAGATAGCGATCGTTGCGACCAAAGCACCCGTAACCCCACGCATCATCGCTCCTAAATAACCAGCAAAGGTGAACAATGGTCCTGGAACAGCTTGCGTTGCTCCATATCCTGCCAAAAAGTCGGACTTGTTGATCAGACCTGTAGGGACGAATTCACGTTCCAGTAACGGAAGTACAACATGCCCTCCACCAAATACAAGTGATCCTGAACGGTAGAAGCTATCAAAGAATAACAGCCATCCCGAACGATCAAATGGTGTGAATACCGGTAGAAGAATTAGGATTCCAAAGAACGTAGCCAAACAGAATATTGCCAAGTTACGACTCACTGGGATAGACAAGTCTACTGTCTTAGTACCTGTCATTTTTCTGAAATGGATCATGCCTACCATACCTGCAATAACAATAAAAAGGATTGGAGTGAACGCAGTCTGCCACACAAGAGTCGACGCTGCAGTGAAGATAGCGATGGTTGCCCTGTAACGGTCAGGAGTTAGTTTTTGCCCCATGCCCAATATCGCTTGAGCAACAATAGCTACAGCAACAATCTTAAGGCCGTGAATCCAGCCAGTATGGCTGATATCAAATCCTTGTAGAAGGAAAGCGAACAAAACTAACGCAATGACAGAAGGAAATGTGAAACCTAACCAAGCTGTTAGTCCCCCCAGCAAACCGCCCCGGATGATGCCAATTCCAATCCCGACTTGACTGCTGGCAGGCCCGGGCAAAAATTGACATAGCGCAACTAAATCTGCATAGCTTCGTTCATCCATCCATTTTCTACGGACAACATATTCTTCATGAAAGTAACCAAGATGAGCGATCGGTCCTCCAAATGAAGTCAGGCCGAGTTTGGTTGATACAGCCAACACCTCAGAAAGTGCTCTGACTTTATGTTTGGGCTTGTCCGGGGTTAGAAATAAATTATTCTCCAAACGTGTTATTCCTCCTTAACGGTTCGACCTAGGTTATCCGATGGATGTCAGTTAAGGAAGGACAATTTTCTCTACAGATAGCTATATTATAATCATCCTCATCGTCATTCATTTAAACGCAGCATTAAACTATATTATTTTTTAACACAAACTATTTACATACACAATTTAATTGTGTACAATGTAATTGTTAGCGATAAAAGAGAGATCGAAATTTAGTCAAAAAATAAATCTAATTAACTAAAGGAGTTTTCACAAATGAAAACATTATATGAAACAACAGTCATCAATACAGGCGGACGTCAAGGAATCGTACAATCTCCAGATAACGTGTTTATGTTGGATGTTGCTGCACCGCCTGAACTTGGAGGACAAGTGACGACAGCTACCAATCCGGAGCAGTTGTTTGCAGCAGGGTATAGTGCTTGTTTTAACTCCGCCCTGGAGTTTCAATTGAAGAAACACAAAGTTGAAATTGAAAGAAGTACTGTAGCTGCAACGGTAATGTTGGTGACGGACTCTGAGGATAACGGCGTGAAACTTCAAGTAGATTTGGAAGTTAAAATCCTTGGTCTGGATGAAGAAACAGCACAGAAGTTTGTGAAACTTGCCCATGACTACTGCCCATATTCCAAAGGAATCAAAGGAAACGTGAATGTTAACGTGGAACTCGCGTAATCATTGATACTATTTGTTGTTGATAAGAAGCCTCCGAGAAATCGGAGGCTTTTTTGGTGTTTTATGCATAAAAATCAATTCCATACTCAATTGTGGGTTATAATGGTATTAAGATTACACAAAACTGCTGAAAGGGGAATGTACTTATGATGGATTTTAGCAAACCACCCCATGGCTCTGAGACCGATACCCATCGTCAGCGTCATCAGGAGAATGAACAGAAATACCTGTCCGGAGGCAAGAGCATTTGGTATGAAATCAGCAACTGGCTCATTCTCGGAGGTATCCTCCTTGTCATATTTTTATTATTTAAATACGTTTTCTAAATAGACACACAACCGGGCGAATCCCCATATGATGCATTACATCAGTAAGCACTTGGGGAAATGGGGAATCCGGGATGGCAAAGGCAAAAGGAAAGAAAGCTCCCGCGTTAAAGAGTGACAAAATTCGTGTATCCATGAAGTTGGTCACTTCGGATGTATGTGAGAGATGCAAGACACCATGTACGCGAGGAATGGATTATGCTGCACGTATGAGAATTGAAGGGGCATTAGGCAAGGGCGTTCCCTGTATATTGACCCGCCATACTTCTTCGTAACTCTTCGTATAATCCCGTATATATAACAATAATAGGACAGAGGCATCCTTTAATGAGGATCGCCTCTTTTTGAGCATTCCAAGGGGTGGAAAAAATTCTGGATAAAAAATGAAAAATGATGAAAAACAGCGCAACTTTGTGGATGACTCTGCAGTATAAATGTACAACAGCTAGCAGCAGGGGAGGGAATATTGACGGGATGAAATGGAAACGAATATTGCTTTGTGTCACGGTATTCTCCTTGCTCGGCGGGTCTTTATTGTTTGCGGATTCGGTGAACGAGAAGATTCGAGTTCTCATTAACGGCAAGGAAGCAGCTGATGGAGGTTATCTAATTGATGGAACGACCTATGTACCTGTAAGAGAAGCCGGAGGCGTCGTCAAATGGGATAGCAGCAACAAGAGAGTAACGGTGATCAAACCGAATGTACATATTTTTCTCTTCAAGGGAGACACTGTATTTGGCAACGTTAACGTAGGTAAGCTGAAATTCAATGTATTTTCACAAGTGGACAGTTTAACAGCAGATGTAGCTGCCGTGAAAGTAACGATCACTAACCCGAGCGGTCAGGTGAAGGATATCCAGTCTCAGGAGCTTACGACCCAGAAGGATAACTTCTGGTTCCGCACATATGATTTTACGTACGATTTCAGTCGTGCTGGCAAGTACCAAGTCGGCTTTCATATTAAAGAAAATGCAAACAGCAGCTACGTCCTGGTAGCGGAGAAAATCATTACAGCGCTGAACGATTGAAGCGAAAATTACCCTGTGAGTTAAATTGACCTGGGTCATTGAACATGTTACGATATGCAAGGTTACACAATTTCTATTTATAAAGCGAGGTATTTCAATGAGCGATCACACACATGAACACGGCGATGGCTGCGGATGCGGGCAAGACCACGACCACGAACACGAGCATGAAGAAGTCCTTCTCACATTAACAGACGAGAACGGCCAAGACGTGGAGATGGTTTTGGTGGAGACGTTTGACGTGGAGAAGCATGTTTATGCGCTCCTGCTGGAACGTAACAATCCTGAAGCTGACGGCATCATCCTGCGTATGGAAGAAGAAGACGAGGAAATGGTGCTCTACAATATTGAAGACGAAGAAGAGTGGAACCGCGTTGAAGCGGCTTACAACGAACTCGTTGCATCACAAGAATAGTCATTCTTTTGGAACATAACATGAAGGCTCCTTGATTTCAGGGGGCCTTTTGTTTGTTTTCAAGAGGTAGACGAGTATTTTCATGGACGGTTCGAATGACGAAATAGACGGGAAAATGCAAACTCGATTGTCCCATAAAATAAAAAAGGACCAAGCTTAAGGCTTGGTCCTTTAAGTCCATCCCATTTACAGCACAAATGGGGTTGTTCTAGAAAATAGCATCGGCTTCCACAATCACTTTAACGTTGGTTACGCTGCGATCTTCGGGTCCTTTGACAGGCAATCCAACTTCGACATGGTCGATGATGTAGTCGATGTTCTCTTGGGTAATAACCTCACCCGGTAACAGAATCGGAATTCCTGGCGGATAGACATAGATGAATTCCGAAATAATACGTCCTGCGGATTCCTTGAACGGAATGACTTCGGTGTCACCGTAGAATGCGTCCCGTGGAGTCAGCATCAACTGTGGAATATCCGGAACTTTAACCACCAGTTCATGGGCCGGGTTCACTTGATAATAGGTACGGGAGAGATCCTGCAAAGCGTTCAGCAAGATATCTACGCTGTCATCCGTATCTCCTGGCGTGATGAGACACAGAATATTGTACATATCACTAAGTTCGACCTCGATGTTGTAATGCTCACGCAGCCAGTTCTCTGTCTCATATCCTGTAATGCCTAGATGGCGGACATGAATCGTTACTTTGGTGGGATCATAGTTAAAGGTAGCTTCTGTACCCAGCAGCTCTTTGCCGAAGCAATACAGTCCATCCATATCGTTAATCGAACGTCTGGCGAACTCAGCCAATTCAATCGCCTTCTGAGCAATTTCACGACCGTGGAGTGCCAGATTACGTCTGGATGTGTCGAGTGAAGCGAGCAAAATATATGAAGTTGATGTTGAAGTGAGAAGGCTCAAGATCGTCTGTACACGTTGTGGATTCACGAACCCGTTCTTTGTGTTCAGGTTGAGTACGGAGCTCTGTGTCATGGAGCCACCAAGCTTGTGAACACTGGTTGCAGCCATATCGGCACCTGCTGCCATCGCTGACAACGGCAGATCCTCATGGAAATGAATAAGTACGCCATGTGCTTCATCAACAAGCACAGGGACTTGATAGCTGTGTGCCAGCTCAACAATCTCTTTCAGATCGGTAACTACACCGTAATAGGTCGGGTTAATCACGAGCAATGCCTTGGCATCTGGATGACGCTCAAGTGCGCGACGGATAGACTGTGTGGTCACTCCGTGATCAATACCTAGATTGACGTCTTGTGAAGGTGAGACAAATACAGGTTTGGCGCCTGAAAAAATAATGGCCGAAAGAACCGATTTATGCACATTACGGGGCACAATAATTTTGTCGCCCGGTGTGCATACAGACAGGATCATGGTCATAATGGCACTGCTTGTGCCTTGTACACTAAAATAGGTATAATCTGCTCCGAAGGCATCTGCTGCCAGGATCTGTGCTTCCTGAATGACACCCGTTGGCTGATGAAGATCATCCAGCGGTGCGATGTTAATCAAATCTATGGAGAAGGCATTATCGCCAATAAATTCACGGAATTCGGTATCCGCTCCCAATCCTTTTTTATGGCCCGGAATATGAAACTGTACCGGATTGAGTGCCGCATGATTTTTTAAAGCGGTAAACAGCGGCGTACGGTGGTGATTCATCAGTGCTGTCACAACCCTTCCTAATAAAATTGGTAAACAAAGATGAGTATAGCAAATTAAGAACCGAATGCAACAGTATAATCGACAATTTTTTAAATTGCCGAGATTTGGGCACATTCCCCAGGGTTACACTAAGGATAGGGGATGGGTTAATGAACGCCGAAAGGGGAAAAAGAATGCAAACCGACACAAAACCAGCCAAAATTTTGCGATCACCATTTTTTATCGCGATGTGGCTGACACTTTTTCTAGTTGAAATTATCAAAGGGGCCTTGTTGGTAGCTGTTCTGCCTGTGTATATGGACAATATACTGGGCCTGTCCGCTGGTGTTATCGGTGTGGCCTTTGCCCTTCAATATCTTGGAGATAATCTGTTTCGGGCACCTTCCGGCTGGGCCGCAGAACGGATCGGTTTTCGTGCAACGATGGTTACAGCATTAATCTGTACCTTAATCGCTGTTATTATGATCCTTTTTCTCAAAAGTGCCTTTGGACTGGCCATGGCCTGTCTCATTCTTGGCATTGGTACGTCACCACTCTGGCCTTGCGCCATGACAGGGGTGACGGCGATGTCAGGCCCGCAGAACAAGAATGGTACAGCAATGGGGGCGCTGGAGATGGCTGCTCTCGGCGGAACGGGGCTTGGACCTATAGGCATGAACTGGCTGTTGGAGCGTACGCATCATGATTATCGAACTATATTCCTCGTGCTGATGGGATGCGCTATACTGGTTATCCTGGTAGCGATGATTCTGCCTGGACGTGTCATTGTTGAAGGAGAGCATGCCGAGCAAGCAGCGAAAAATAGTGATGTGAAATATCCTGCCAAACCGAATCTGCTCACGCCGTTCATACGGCTGCAAAAGAGTGTAAAGGGCACACTGCAACGGGTACGCAGCACACTTAATGTTAATCCACTCGTGTATCCTGCATTGTTTATGCAGTCGTTTGTCATCGGGCTGCTCAGTCCAGTAATCACGCTATATACACGCACAGATCTGCACATCTCACCGAACCTTTACAGTTTGTTGCTGATTGCGGGTGGTGGAATAACCGTTATTGCCTTGCTGCCTGTTGGTAAAATGGTAGACCGGTTCGGCACGAAACCGTTCCTGAACGTTGGTTTTTTGATGGCGGCAGCGAGTCTGTTCGCGTTTTCTTCCATAACATCCATTCCCGTGGTGTTCGGTGTTGTCATGCTGGTGGGGATCAGTTACGCCATGATTTTGCCAGCCTGGAATGCTTTTGTAGCTACACTGATTCCCAAAGGGGAGCGGGGAGCGATCTGGGGATTTTTCCTTACACTGCAAGGATCAGGTATGGTCGTAGGCCCCATTGTATCCGGACTGCTGTGGGACCATGTTAGCCATCCGGCTCCATTCATCGGCAGTGCCATCGTCATGGCAGGACTTGCCGTCGTGCATTTTGTATTATCTCGGAATCCGTTCCGTACTGCTCCGGCCAAATAAGCAACAGAAAAGGGAGTTCCGTCAACCTTCGTGGTTGTGGAGCTCCCTTTTTCGCGTCCATAATGTCATGAAAATCGGGGGCTTGCCCCTGTGCTCCTGCGGAAAGCTGCAATCCTGCGGCTCTTTCGGTGAAAAATAGTCAAATAACCAAGTACCCTTACATAAAATGAAGTATAAAATAGGGTAAGCCGATTGAGTAGAAGCGATTGAAGACGAGGGCCGGAGCAATTCCGGTACAGATGGAGGGAGTGCCGTGAATAAGAGTTATGAAGTTGAATATTGCAATCTGGAGCTGCGGTTCAACCGTCGGCATATCCAAAATTTGATTAAAGACCTTATTCGTGAGGGGTATTCACTATATTGGAGCGAGGACGAATCCTTTTTTATCCTGTCTGTCCGTACCGGCCGTAAGCTGGTAAAGCTCCGTTTTCAACAGACACGCAGTGGGAACTACAAGATGACAGGTGATTATATTATCAAGGACGCGAAGCTGGCAGAGTGGCTTGAGAAGCTGATTGGAGATACACGCGGGCATGCGGTTGTGAAGCGGTTCAAGGATCAGCAGATGACCGTGGAGAACATTTTATTCGGTGAAGTCATTCGGCTCGTGGAAGTGTCTGGGTTCAAACAGCGTGTCATTTTTCAAAAGGAACCTGCGCCGACGGCGGAAGAGATGGAAGAAATGTTCCTCTCTCGCGAAGGCGAGGAGCGACTCATGTTATTGCGCATGGAAGTGGATGATGAGCTGGAGCGCCTGTACACCGCCATGCAGATGGATAATATTGAAAAAGCCAATGCTTGTCGTGAAGTCTTAAAACAGCTGTCCGGACATCTGTTAATGTTGGAAGGTTGATGAAAGCAAGGCCGTATTTATGAAAATACGATGAACACCTCAGCAGATTGGGGTGTTTTCTCGTTGCGTAACTATGCCACGGGGTTCACTTCTATACATAAAACCGTTAAAATAGGAGTATTGTTGAGAATTTATTTCAATAAAATTAATTGGAGCAAAGGATGGAGGACCAGATGACAAAACAACAAATCGGCGTAATTGGCCTGGCTGTCATGGGCAAAAATTTGGCCCTTAACATTGAAAGCAGAGGTTTCTCGGTATCGGTATATAACCGTTCCCCGGAGAAAACCAATGATCTTCTGAAAGAAGCTGAAGGTAAAAACCTGACAGGCTCATTCTCCATTGAAGAGTTCGTAGCATCCCTGGAATCCCCGCGCAAAATTTTGATCATGGTACAAGCCGGCAAAGCGACCGACGCTACCATTGAACAACTGCTTCCTCACTTGGATGAGGGCGACATCATCATTGATGGAGGTAACGCATACTTCCCTGACACGCAACGTCGCAGCAAAGAGTTGGAAGACAAAGGCATTCGCTTCATCGGTACAGGTGTATCCGGTGGTGAAGAAGGCGCATTGAAAGGCCCTTCAATCATGCCAGGTGGACAGGAAAGTGCTTATAAACTGGTTGAACCGATTCTGACGGCAATCTCGGCCAAAGTCGGTGACGATCCATGTTGTACATATATTGGACCTGACGGTGCCGGACACTATGTGAAAATGGTGCATAACGGTATCGAGTACGGAGACATGCAGTTGATTGGTGAAGCGTACCACTTGCTCAAATCCGTATTGAACGTTTCCGTTGAAGAGCTTCATGCAATCTTTACGGAATGGAACCAAGGAGAGCTGGATAGCTACCTGATCGAAATCACGGCAGATATCTTCTCCAAATATGATCCGGAAACCGGCAAACCAATGGTTGACGTTATTCTGGACGCGGCTGGACAAAAAGGAACAGGTAAATGGACAAGCCAAAGCGCGCTGGATCTCGGCGTACCATTGTCCATGATTACAGAATCCGTATTCTCCCGTTTCTTGTCTGCGATGAAGGACGAGCGTGTAGCAGCTAGCAAAATCCTGAATGGACCAGCGACTGAAGCGTTCTCCGGTGACAAAAAAGCATTTATCGAGAGCGTGCGTAAAGCCCTCTTTGCAAGTAAAATCGTATCCTACGCACAAGGATTTGCACAAATGCGTGCAGCTTCCGATGAGTATGGCTGGGATCTGAAATACGGCAACATTGCCATGATCTTCCGCGGCGGCTGCATCATCCGTTCGCAGTTCTTGCAAAATATCAAGGAAGCTTATGATAAAGACGCAGCACTGAAAAACCTGCTCTTGGATCCGTACTTCCAAAACATCGTTGAGTCTTATCAAGGCGCATGGCGTGAAGTTGTAGCGGCTGCTGTAAAACAAGGTGTTCCAGTACCTGGATTCTCCAGCGCATTGTCTTACTACGACAGCTACCGTACGGAGCGTTTGCCAGCCAACTTGCTGCAAGCACAACGTGACTACTTCGGTGCTCACACATTCAAACGTGTAGACAAAGAAGGCAGCTTCCACCACAACTGGATGGAGTAGTACCACCGCATATACGAGTCGATCAGATATGGCTAGTGCCCCTTTAGGTGGCAGCTTTGGCCTGTTGAAAGGCTCATAAAGAGGTTTGGTGTTCCGGTGATTGCCGGTTAACGCCAGGCCTCTTTTTTATGAATAAGCTCATTGGAGTTCGTTAGGTTGTTGGATGTTTACCGATTGATATGTTGGGGGCCTAAAAAGTGCTTGCGGATGGTCCAAAGGAAGTCGGTAAGGAGATGGTCTTTCCCAGTCCGCAGGGCTGTGTTATGATAGGACAAAAGTGCTCACGAATTGCTTGAATTAAAGGAGTGTACACCTTGAGCAAGTCTAACAATATTATTCTCATCGGCATGATGGGAACTGGCAAATCAACCGTCGCTGACATGCTTGCACGCGAGCTTGGCTACCGATTGATTGATGTGGACGCCGCGGTGGAAAAAGAGGAAGGCTGTACGATTCCAGAACTGTTCACTGACAAGGGAGAGACGTATTTCCGTGATGCCGAGAGCCGTATGTTGTGCTCGGTACTGGAGAAAAAGTCACAGGTCATTGCGACCGGAGGTGGCGTGGTGCTGCGTTCGGATAATTGTGACGTGATGTCGAAGAATGGCTGGGTTGTTGCCCTGACTGCTGATCCAGCAGTGATTGTAGAACGTGTTAGCGGCTGTGACAATCGTCCGCTTCTTGCAGGCAATGCAGAGGAACGTATCAAAACGATTATGGAAGAACGGAAAGACGCATATCGGTTCGCGCATTATACGGTGGATACAACGGAGTTATCCGCTGCTGAAGTGACTCGTTTAATTTTAGTGCATTACCGCGTCTAAGCTTGTGATCGTCGAAGTTTGTTGGTTGATAGATAGGTGGCGGATATAACAAAACGGGCCATATGGCCCGTTTCTAGTAGTGGAGTAGAGTAGAGTAGAGTAGAGGTCACTAGGTTACAATGACTTTGCTCCGCTCCGAGTTTCTCTAGTCTTCCTGTTGCCATTGAAGCATGCCGCCAATCATGTTCGTACAGCCTTCATATCCGAGTTGCTGCAGATATTCACAGGCACGTTCACTGCGGTAACCGCTACGACAGATGATTACGATCTCGCCTGACTTATCAATCTCAGACAGTCGGTCCGGAATCTGTCCAAGCGGGATATGCTTGGCTCCTTCGATCATGCCTTGTGCCACTTCATCGTCCTCGCGGACGTCTATCATCTGCAGCTTCTCTCCTGCCTGTAAACGGCGGCGCAGCTCAGATGTTTCAATTTCAGCTATTTGTGTCATATTCAGGTCCTCTTTTCTGTATGGACTTAACGCCTATAATGATACCCAAGCGATGCACGGAATGTCAATTTGGCCACAATATAATCAATGAAGGAGAATTTCATCCATGGACGTTATTGTTAAACCAACCCCTACCCTGAACGGGGAAATCGGAGCTCTGTCCTCCAAAAACTACACGACTCGCTATTTGCTGGCTGCTGCGCTGGCAGAAGGTACAAGTACCATTCATTTCCCGGCACACAGTGAAGACAGTGACGCCATGCGTAGATGTATTCGCGATCTGGGGGCAGTGCTTGAAGAAGACGACAGCAAGATTGTGATCCAGGGCTTTGGCAGTCATCCCCGTGATGTGCGTGAATTGAATGTAGGGAATGCAGGTGCTGTACTTCGTTTCCTGATGGGCGTTACAGCGCTCTGCCCTGAAGTTACTTTTGTGAATACGTACCCGGATTCTCTGGGCAAACGGCCACATGATGACCTGATCGATGCGCTGGGTCAACTGGGTGTAGAAGTACAACATGAACAAGGACGCCTGCCGATTACGATCAAAGGTGGCAATGCCAAGGGTGGACACATTCGTGTATCCGGCTCCGTCAGCTCCCAATATCTGAGCGCATTGCTGTTTGTTACACCTTTGCTTGCAGAAGACAGCACCATTGAAGTGCTGAATGACCTGAAGTCCAAGGTCGTTATCGGACAGACGCTGGAAGTGCTGGAGCAGGCAGGCATCGTTATCCATGCAAGTGATGATTACATGTCCTTCCGTGTACCAGGTGGACAGGCTTACCAACCAACAACCTACACGGTTCAAGGGGACTACCCTGGCTCAGCAGCGGTTCTTGCCGCAGCAGCGGTTACACAGTCTGATGTGAAAATTCTGCGCCTGATGGAGCAGAGCAAACAAGGTGAACGTGCCATCGTTGACGTGTTGCGCATGATGGAAGTACCGTTGACACATGAGAACGATGTCGTTCACGTTCAAGGCAATGGCAGACTGAAAGCGATCGAATTCGACGGGGATGCCGCGACGGACGCCGTTTTGGCTATGGTAGCCGCAGCTGTGTTTGCGGAAGGCACCTCACGGTTCTATAATGTAGAGAACCTGCGTTACAAGGAATGTGACCGAATCACCGATTATTTGAACGAGCTGCGAAAGGCAGGAGCGAACGTCGAAGAGCGTCAGGCTGAGATTATCGTACACGGGCGTCCGGAAGGCGTCGAAGGTGGCGTTGAGATTAACGCTCATTACGATCATCGCGTAATTATGGCGCTTACAGTCGTTGGCCTGCGTTCCAAGGAACCACTTCGTATTCGGGATGCACACCATGTAGCCAAGTCTTATCCGCAATATTTCGATCATTTGCAGGCGCTTGGCGCCTCGGTTCAATGGGTAAAAGAGTAAATAACTGAAAACCTGTCTTTTGAACACGCACTTTAATCAGAAAAGGATGGTGCTTGAACATGGAATTTAACAACCCTACTCGTGAAGAAATTGGACAACTTTTGCGCAATGCAGGCAACATCGCAGTCGTCGGCTTATCAGACAAATCGGATCGCACTTCCTATATGGTAGCTGAAGCCATGCAGAGCAGAGGCTATCGCATCATCCCGGTTAATCCACAGGTGCAAGGTGAAATCCTTGGAGAGACGGTATATGCCACACTCGCGGATATTCCAGAGCCGGTAGACATCGTCAATGTGTTTCGTCGCGAAGAGTTTTGCGCGGATGTAGCTCGTGACGCTGCCGCCATCAAAGCGAATGTGCTGTGGCTGCAGCTTGGCATCCATAGTGATGAAGCGGTCCAGATTGCTGCAGAGAACGGCATGACAGCGGTAACGAATCGTTGTATCAAGGTAGAGGATTCCATCGTTCTGCGCGGCGCTGGACGCGGCTGAGAGGCTCGTTCACCTGTGATCGGATGATCTCCTGATCTCACCCAATTGAATGATTATAGGATGAATCCCGTTAACTTGAAGTTGACGGGATTTTTTCTGTTCCATTTTTGCTGTATTAATTACCAATTGGTTACTGTTTTGCTTTGACAAAACGTTGTGTAAAGCTTACCATCTAGGATAGAAAGGAGAGGTCGCCATGAATTGGCTCGGATCCTTGCAGCAGCTCGGACGAGCGGTAATGCTGCCTACAATGGTCCTGCCCGCCGCCGCAATTTTGCTCAGTGTTGGCAGTCTGCCTTGGGACGCCTGGGGATTGGATGTTGTCGGTGAAGTGTCTACCGTGGCCGGACACGGTATTTTTTATTTCTTACCGTATCTGTTCGCTGTCGGTGTAGCGCTGGGACTCTCCAACCAGGCCGGACAAGCGGGACTCGCTGCGCTGGCTGGTATCGTGATATATGATCAGGTGACTCGCAACTTCGGCGACGGCACCGTTCAGCCCGCTTCCTTAATCGGAATCATACTCGGCGCGCTTGCCGGGGGAATGCATAATCGCTTTAAAAGCATTAAACTACCTGAAATTTTACAATTCTTCGGGGGGTCAAGGTTTGTTTTACTCATTGTTGGACTCTGTTCGGCACTGTTCTCCTGTTTTATGTTATGGCTTGCTCCGATCCTGCAGCATGGATTGAACGCCATCGCCACTTGGGAATACAGTCTCGGGGGGTTTGGACTGTTCATCTACGGGGTGTTATACAGGGTGCTGGTCGCTTTCGGGCTTCATCACCTGCTTAACAATGTGTTTTGGTTCCAGTTAGGGACGTTTGAAACGCCTGATGGTAACATTGTGCAAGGGGATTTGCCTCGATTTTTTGCAGGTGATCCAACAGCAGGATTCTTTATGGCGGGTTTATTTCCCATCATGATGTTCGCCATTCCGGCAATAGCCTTCGCTATTATTCAGGAAGCCAGGGAAGATCTGAAACCGAAAATCAAGAAAACCTTTCTGACATCGGCACTCGTTTGTTTTCTGACCGGGGTATCGGAGCAGATTGAGTTTGCTTTTTTGTTCGCTGCACCTTATCTGTTCATCGTGCATGCAGTCATGTCCGGTGTTGCCATGTGGATTAGCTACTGGCTCGACATCCGGCACGGCTTTTCTTACTCCGCAGGTATTATTGATTACATACTCAATTTCCATCTATCGGAGAATGCTTGGAAGCTCATTCCGGTTGGCATACTATATGGGCTGGTCTATTACTTCCTTTTCCGATGGGCGATTCGTACGTTCAAGATACCAACACCAGGACGTGAAGAGGGGTCTATGTTGGAAGATTGGGTAGGTAACATTCCTTATCAGGCACCTTTGATTCTCGAAGCATTGGGTGGAAAAGGTAACATTGTGCAGGTTGAAGCCTGTATTACGCGACTTCGCCTGACTGTTCATGATGACCGCCTGATCGACACGGGTGCCATGAAGAGTATGGGGTCCGCTGGACTAATCAAGCTGGGTGGCGGTAACGTACAGGTGGTATTCGGTACCTACTCGGAATTGATTCGGGAAGAAATTGCGAAGTTGCTAGAAAGAGATCTGCAACAGGTTCTGTTCTGTGCCCCCGTTCAGGGTAAAATGCTACCGATCGAAGAGGTGCCGGATCAGATCTTTGCAGCCAAGCTTGTTGGGGATGGTGTAGCCTTTGTTCCGGAAAAGGGAGAGCTGGTCTCACCCGTGTATGGAACGATTATGCACTTGTACCCGACCATGCATGCCCTGGGTATTTCCACCCGGGAAGGGCTTGAGGTGTTGCTGCATATCGGCATTGATACCTCTCAGTTGAAAGGCCATTTTGAAGCTTTTGTTCAGGAGGGCGATACGGTGGAGCCAGGGCAGTTGTTGATCAAGTTTGATCTGGCAGTACTTCGCGAGCAAGCGGCGTCACTGACAACACCAATGGTAATTACGAATCCGGATCGTGTAAAATCATGGAGTTTTGCTCCATTTAAGCAAGTTAAGAAAGGTCAGGCATCCGTTATGTCCGTGGTGCTCTATGACAGGAACGTTGGAGGGGTAGAATGAAGATACAAGGCATCAACGGAGCTGCAGGCATAGCCATCGGCAAAGCATTTGTCCTGCCCAGTTGGGAATGGGATCTGCCGGATCAGAAGATGGACTCGGTGGATCTCGCCCAGGAGTTCGAACGGCTGTATGAGGGCATACGGACATCAAAGGATGAGATCGAATATATCAAAAATGAGTTCAAGGAAGTCGTTGGTCCAGAGGAGTCCAGTATTTTTGATGCACATCTGGCGATCCTCGAAGATCCGGTATTCATGAACGAAATTCGCGGCATTATCGAACGTCAATACAAGGCGGCAGAAGTGGCGGTCAAAGAAGCCATTGACCATTTTGTCACGATGTTTGATCTGCTGGAAGATGAGTATATGAAGGAGCGGGCTATTGACATCAAGGATGTGGGTAACCGTCTGCTCAAGCATTTGCTCGGCGCACCCGAGATTACACTTCCTTCGGATACCCAGCCTTATGTACTCGTTGCGAAAGAGTTGTCGCCATCTCAACTGGCACATCTGAATCCCACTCATGTGCTAGGTATTGTAACCTTGATTGGTGGGAAAACATCACATTCTGCGATTATGGCTCGTGCACTTGGCATTCCTCTCGTTTCCGGTCTGGAAGCGAGTCTTGGCATGCCGGTAGAGACAGGGGATATGCTTGTGGTAGATGGTGACAATGGTTTGGTATTTACCGATCCGGACCGCAAGACAATTGAACGGTATACGATGCTGCGCAGTAAGCAACTGAAGAAAAAGGAACAACTTCAAGTGCTTGCTACGGTAGATGCCGTAACTAAAGACGGGGCCGTATTACATCTTGCTTCCAATATCAGTTCCGTGAAGGAACTGGACATGGCTTTGAAACATGGAGCGAAGGGCGTAGGTTTGTTCCGGACAGAGTTCCTGTATATGGATCGGGCTACGTTCCCAGGTGAGCAAGAACAGTATGAGGTATACCGCCTTGTGGCAGAGAAAACAGCAGGCCAATCCGTTGTCATTCGTACACTGGATATTGGTGGTGACAAGCAACTCGATTATTTTGAACTGCCAGAGGAAGATAATCCGTTTCTGGGTTACCGTGCCATTCGGATTAGTCTGGACCGCAAGGATCTGTTCAAAACACAGCTTACAGCCATTCTGCGTGCCAGTGCTGCCGGTAATGTCAAAATCATGTATCCGATGATCTCATCGGTGGAAGAGCTTCAGCAGGCCAATGAGATTCTTCGTGAGGCGATGTCCGATCTGGACGAGCGGGGACTGTCATATGATCCTCACATTCAGGTGGGGATCATGATTGAAGTTCCAGCAGCGGTGATGATTGCAGATCTGCTCGCTGAGGAAGCGGATTTCTTCAGTATTGGTACAAACGATCTGGTTCAATATGTATTGGCAGTAGATCGAATGAACGAACAGATTGCCCATATGTATCATCCGTATCATCCGGCTGTTCTACGGATGCTTCGTGCCACAGCAGATGCGGCTCACACGGCCGGAATTGATGTTAGTGTGTGCGGAGAGATGGCAGGGGACGAACGTGCCATTCCGCTTTGGTTGGAGCTTGGCATTCGCCACTTGAGTATGTCTCCACAATCCCTGCTGCGTGTGAAACACAGAGTGCTGAACACAACGGCATCGGCAGCCAAAGAAGAAGCTCGTAAGTGCTTCGCCTTGCGAACCAGTGGAGATATTGAGGAGCGCCTACAGGTTTTTAATGATTCCACAGGTAGTCCAGACGAACAAAGTGGTTCGAATGCATCATGAAACAGATAATTGGATATAAATACCTTTAAGTTAATATATTTGCATTTGTGATAAATTGTTGTTGAGAAACTTCTGATCGTAAAATAACCCCGTTGTGCTGATCTCAAGCACAACGGGGTTATTTTTATTTGTCAGCGAGTGCATCACAAAATGCCTTACCGTAAGGTGGAAGGTCAGGTGGACGACGCGCTGAGATGATATGTCCATCAACAACAACCGCTTCATCTTTCCAGATGGCACCTGCATTTTCCATGTCATCCCGAATGCCTGGTGTAGAGGTTACCGTTACTCCGTCCAGAATTTTGGCGGAGATCAGAACCCAACCTGCATGACAGATTTGTCCGATCGGTTTCCGGTCTGTATTCATTTCCTTCACAAGCTCAAGTACTTTGGGATAACGACGCAGCTTGTCCGGCGCCCAGCCGCCTGGCACGAGAATACCATCATACTGTGAACTGTCGAGTTCATCGAAACTGTATTCAGCTTCAGCAGGGACACCATATTTGCCAATATAGGTTTTTCCTTTTTTCTCTCCAGCCAGATGCACCTCTGCGCCTTCTTCACGAACACGATGCACAGGGTACCACAATTCCAGATCTTCGAATTCTTCATCGACCAGAGCGATGACTTTTTTACCGGTTAATCTCATATCCATCTCTCCTTTTTGCGGTGATTAGGGATGTCGCGTCTTTAATTGTAACAGATTCTCCGTGGGAGTTCATGGAAGTGCATATTCACTTTTGAGGAAGCGATTACAAGTCAAGGGCTACCTGCATTCGACAACCTTCTTCTGGTGGGAGTGGTAATTTGTGCAACCTCTGATTTGCAGCAGGATTTGAGCCGAAATAGGTCGAATGGTACTTATATAAGAGTATAGAACGAATGAGGTGATGGTTGTGCGCAAGTCGTGCAGATGTGGACATGTAATGGAGTTGGAGTTAAGAACAGTGGTATACGCCAAAAAGGTGGAGATTCGAAACGTTCCTGTATTTGCGTGTACAGACTGTGTATCATACGAAGTGCTTCCGCCGGTCAAGCCGGACTTAACAGAATGCATAAGCACACTGGGTGAACAACCCGTGAAGCAGGACGTATCTTTTGGTGAACGGAATGAACTGGCAGATCTGTTTCATGAACAACTGCTAGCCTGGCCGGATGCGACGGATCGGGAGATGGAATATCGAATGCAGCAAGCGGTTGAGGAACGTATCAATCTGCTGTTGGACATTATGGGGTACGCAACGAAGTCTGGAGATGCAGCGTGGATGGAGACCACGGAGCGCAGATTAAGTCAATTATCGGGATTTGTGTGGCAGGAGTACTTCTCGAATGCTGTCTAATTTTGACGTGTAAAATGCTTGTTTTCATGAAAATTGGCTTTTTCGCGCACTTTTTGTTAAGATATCGAAGAGTGAAAACGCTCAACATAGCGGTATTCCTGGTAAAGGAGGATGTATATCTAATGGCTGACATGACTAAAATGACAAGTATTGAACAGCTAAACTCCGCAGTGGAGGCTACCAAGGATCAACCCTTGCTTCTGTTTAAGCACAGTACACGCTGCCCGATCAGCTCAAATGCTTATCAGGAGATGAACGATTATTTGCATAACAATCCCAATGAACAAGTGAAATATGGCATCATCTATGTTGTGGAAGATCGCTCGGTATCCAATGAAGCAGCTGACAAGCTGGGTGTTAAGCACGAATCTCCACAGGCGATCCTGATCAAAAAGGGAATTCCTGTATGGCATACTTCCCATTCAGATATTACT
The DNA here is from genome assembly GCF_037991315.1 of Paenibacillus sp. FSL H8-0079. Classification (NCBI taxonomy): domain Bacteria; kingdom Bacillati; phylum Bacillota; class Bacilli; order Caryophanales; family Paenibacillaceae; genus Paenibacillus; species Paenibacillus sp. FSL H8-0079. The sequence goes on along the minus strand of NZ_CP150300.1, from coordinate 4,451,107 downwards.
AGCGCCACACTTACGAATGTTTTGAGTGAGTCCTAAAGCCTATTTTAATTGATTAATGCAAAAATTTGTCGTAATATAAATCTTAATGAAAATGGTATGAAAATTTACTGGTAATGGAGAGAAGTACTGTGACGGTAACCATTTATGATGTGGCACGTGAAGCTGGAGTGTCTATGGCAACGGTATCACGGGTAGTTAATAATAACCCTAATGTCAAACCGCAAACGCGGAAAAAAGTATATGAAGCCATCGAGCGGTTGGGATATCGTCCAAATGCGGTAGCCAGAGGTCTGGCAAGCAAGAAGACAACCACGGTCGGGGTCGTTATACCGGATATTTCGAACTCAACCTTCGCGGAGATTGCCCGCGGAATTGAAGATATTGCGAATATGTATCACTACAATATTATTTTGTGTAATGCGGATAAGAAGAAAGAAAAAGAAATTCGTGTTATTAACACTCTGCTTGAAAAACAAGTAGACGGACTGCTCTTCATGGGCGGAACAGTAACGGACGAACACATTCAGGCGTTCCAGTCTGCGGCTGTGCCGATCGTACTTTGTGCAACGAGTGATGAGAAGGGATCATTCCCTTCTGTGGATATTGACCATGAGGCAGCTGCGTTTGACGCGGTAAACACCTTGATTCGTCATGGACACAAGGAAATCGCAATGATCAGTGGTACACTGCAAGATCCTGCGAATGGATATGCTCGTTTCCAAGGTTACAAGAAAGCACTGGAAGCAGCAGGCATGGAATACCAAGAGGATCTGGTACGTATTGGTAACTATCGTTATGAATCAGGTGTGGAAGCAATGAAGTATTTCCTCGGACTGAAGAAGAAACCGTCGGCGATCTTTGCTGCAACAGATGAAATGGCGATTGGTGCCATTCACAGCATTCAGGATGAAGGCCTGAAAGTACCGGATGATTTCTCCATTATTAGTGTGGATAACATCCGTATGGCTTCCATGGTGCGTCCTCAGTTGACGACAGTGGCTCAGCCAATGTACGATCTTGGCGCGGTAGCAATGCGTTTGCTGACCAAGCTGATGAAGAAGGAAAATGTGGAGAACCCACGGGTTATTTTGCCGCATGAAACGATTCTTCGTCTGTCTGTAAGTCACGCAGATGTAGTTTAATCGGGATTATATACAGGAAAGGGAGAAGTCATTCTCTCTACATAGTGGATATGCGAAAGCTCCGGAGACGGAGCTTTTGTGCTGAATGAGTTTAATAATGAAAACAGGGGGTATCAGAAGATGCGTGAAACGATTGGTATTATCGGAGCGATGGATGAGGAAGTAGAGCTTTTACTGGCAGGTATGAAGCAACTTGAGACGGTCAAACAAACCGGGATTACATACGTTGCAGGCGAGTGGCTTGGCAAGCAAATCGTTGTCTGTAAATCTGGTGTAGGTAAAGTAAACGCAGCGGTTACGACACAGATCTTGATTGATCGCTTTCAGGTTAATCGCATTATCTTCACAGGTGTTGCGGGTGCAGTTAACCCGGAGTTGAACATTGGAGATATGGTTATATCGTCCTTGTGTGTACAGCATGACATGGATGTAACACCACTTGGATTCGAACGCGGGGTAATTCCTTACCAGGAGACATCTGCATTCCCAGCCGAGGCTTCGCTTATTGCGCTGGCTGAAGAAGCATGTAAAGCTCAGGGAGCCAATTACCTGATTGGTAAAGTGTTATCGGGAGACCAATTTATCGCCAATAAAGATACGGTTAATATGTTATATACTGAAATGGACGGTGCATGTGCCGAAATGGAAGGGGCGGCAGTCGCTCAGGTCTGTTACATGAATCGTGTACCATTTGTTGTCCTGCGTGGTATGTCAGATAAAGCGGATGGCTCGGCGCATGTTAACTTTGCTGAATTTACTGTGGAATCTTCGCAGCGTTCACACCGCATTGTGGAGCATATGTTAGGAAATATGTAATGGCATAAACTACGATTGCAATGCCGACCCAAAATCAATGAAAAACCGCCCTTCGATCAGCTGTTCCATGAATTATGGAGCAACGCTGCGAGAGGCGGTTTTTGTTATGTATGTCGTTTTCGAACAGATCATTGAATTAATACATGAATCGATGGCGGAAGCGCACACGATCGAACTGTTCTTCCGATGTTATGGGCACATGACTTCCGATTCGCACCATCAAACAGTTCGCAGGATGTGAACAGATTTCGGGGTCGTCTGTTGCATACCAGGTCATGTCAATCGTCTGCATCAGCTTCTCCATCATTTTGCGATAATCCCATAGGTTTAGTCCGCTGCCCTTGAGGTCCCAATGCCAATAATATTCTGTTGTGAAAATAATGTAGTTCTCCATGTGTTTATCTTCCAGAGCGGTAAGCAACATTTCACGTCCAATGCCAAGCGAGCGGTAGTCGTCCGCAACCTCAATTGCTCCAAGCTCAATCAGATCAGTCATGTTGCCCTCGGACCAGCGTTCACATTCATCCGCATAGTGAAAAGTTACATAGCCAATTATCGTTTCATTTTCGTGTGCGAGGATGATTCGCCCTTCTGGCAATGCTGCGATCTCAGCCAATGCTTCTTGTTGCTCGATTGGGCGCCGAAAGGCATCCAGATCCGGATGGAAGGCAAGACTGGTTATCTCCTCGGCTTGCACGGGACCTTCAATCGTAATTCGATGGCCTGACTTGAGGATGGACCGGATATGATATTCCTTGACATGTTCCATAGTTCACGCTCCTCTCTCCCCTTCTTTTTGAGGTTGTTCAAAAAGTCCGCTATAGCAAAAATCCAAAAAAATGAAAAGCCATAGACGACAATTGAAAATATTTGCTATAATTGCGTAGACAAAAAATGTTCACAATTGATCGCAGTATGGATAACATTTGTTTGGCAGAGCAAGTACATGATGAGAAGTTCTCTCTACTAATGTAAGCGCTAACTGGAAGTTCAGTCAACACAAAGGCAATGAGAATTAACCCATAACGGGAATCGAAATGTCGAGTTGAAGGAGGCTGGCAAGCATGAGTCAAGCACATGGTGAGATGCTGCAAACGGTTGTGTCCGAATCTAACCTGGGCGATTACACGGAGGCGAGAAGCCGGTTCGATTGGGAATCGGTGGAAAGGCACTTTACGTGGCACGCCAGCGGAAAAGTGAACATGGCACATGAAGCGATTGACCGTCATTTACTGGAAGGAAGGGGCGGAAGAACCGCTTTATTGTATAGTGATGCTTCGCGTGAAGAGGCCTATACCTTTGCTGATCTGAGTGAACAGTCGAGTCGGTTCGGGAATGTTCTCCGCAAATATGGCATAGCCAAAGGGGAACGTGTGTTTATTTTTATGCCGCGAAGCCCGGAGCTGTATTTTAGTCTTTTGGGTATATTGAAGGCTGGAGCCATCGCTGGCCCTTTGTTCGAAGCTTTTATGGAAACGGCTGTGAAGGATCGGCTGGAGGATAGCGGTGCTGTAGCACTTGTCACGACTCCAGAATTGCTGGGACGAATCAAACGTTCCGAACTGCCTGAACTCAAACATATCTTTATTGTGGGTGGCGGCGCACAAACGGAAGAAGGACTTATTGATTTTGATGCAGAGATGTCTGCAGCTTCGGATGAGATGGAAGTGGAGTGGTTGAATCGTGAGGATGGTTTGTTGATTCACTATACCTCAGGCTCAACGGGTAAACCCAAAGGGGTCTACCATGTTCAGAATGCCATGATTCAGCACTATTATACAGGTAAGGTTGTTCTGGATTTGCGTGAAGATGACGTGTACTGGTGCACAGCTGATCCTGGTTGGGTGACAGGCACCTCTTATGGGATCTTTGCTCCGTGGCTTAATGGAGTAACCAATGTGATACGTGGTGGTCGTTTCAGTCCTCAAGATTGGTACAGCACCATCCAGAAGAACAAAGTCACCATCTGGTACAGCGCACCAACAGCCTTCCGTATGCTGATGGGAGCAGGGGAGGAGACGATTGCCCAGCATGATCTGAGCAGCCTGCGTCACGTGATGTCTGTCGGTGAACCGCTCAATCCGGAGGTTGTTCGATGGGGATGGAAAGCCTATGGTCAGCGAATTCATGATACATGGTGGATGACCGAAACAGGTGCGCAGCTGATCTGTAACTATCCCGGAATGCCGATCAAGCCTGGCTCCATGGGACGTCCATTGCCTGGAATTGAGGCAGCTATTATTGATGATCGCGGGCAGGAATTGCCGCCGTACAGTATGGGCAATCTGGCCATACGAACACCTTGGCCATCCATGATGGCGAAGATCTGGAATAATCCTGCGAAATACGAGGAGTATTTCAGGTTTACGGGCTGGTATGTATCTGGCGACTCTGCTTACATGGATGAAGAAGGATATTTCTGGTTCCAGGGACGGATTGATGATGTAATTAACTCGTCAGGCGAGCGTATTGGACCCTTTGAGGTGGAGAGTAAGCTCGTGGAGCATCCTGCGGTAGCAGAGGCGGGTGTAATCGGTAAGCCAGATGTGACACGTGGGGAGATTATCAAGGCCTTTGTAGCGCTTCGTGAAGGATATGAGCCGACCCCGGAGCTAAAAGAAGAGATTTATCGTTTTGTAAAAGAAGGCCTGTCTGCTCACGCTGCTCCGCGTGAGATTGAGTTTAAGGATAAACTGCCTAAGACACGTTCCGGCAAGATCATGCGCCGTGTACTGAAAGCCTGGGAGCTTGATCTGCCAGCAGGGGATCTATCCACCATTGAAGACTAACGCACTAGGGGCGAAGTCATAACTAAACGAAGCCAAACACGGTGATGCTCTCTATCAAAATCGGTTGCTGAAGCCTGCTTTATGTCCATGACATGAAGCAGGCTTTTAGCTGCAAATGAAAATGAAAGCCGCACCCTCAGATGCGTCTGAGAATGCGGCTTTTTGTAGATTGCTAAGTTAATCAGGGTTGAAAATGTACGGCTGCAGAAGGTTCGGATTCACCCGCACTGTTGCTGGCAGATACTTTGAACCATCCACTGGTCGCTACAGGCACTCCATAATCCATGGTCGTTCCCGACGTTGTTCCAATTTTGGTGTAAGGAGCCGAACCTGTTTCACTGTAATATACAGCGTAACTATCTGCGTTCGGAGTGGACGCCCATTGAATACGCAGTCCTTGAGAGAGCGCAGATACGCTGACTTGACCAGGTGTGCCTGGGGCTGTCGTTGTTGTATTATCGTTCTGCGTTTCTCCCGGAGTAATGACTGTACCTGGAACTTCAATCGGCTCATTAATCTCTTCTTCCACAGGGGGGGCTACACTTCCAACACTATTTACGGTAGCGCTAGGAGCAGACTCTCTGCCCGCAACATCCACTGCGGTCACATAGAAGGCGAAATTGCCGCCTTGTGCTGCATATGCCGAGAATGATCGGGATTCACCCGTCAGAACAACCTGTCCCTGGTTCTGGAATCCTCCACCGTTTACAGAGCGGTACAGACGATACCCCACGACGTCATTTTCAGGTGTGGCATTAAATGTAATTACAGCTCGGTCACCCGAGGTCGAGATTCGTACATTACCTGGTGCATCAGGAGCTTTGCCGTTATCCGTTCTTGGATCGATCTGTGTCGGCATGTCTGCATCAGCATCTTCAGGAAGGTAATAAGCAAGTGACTCATGTCGACTCATGCGTGAGAATGCATTTTGCAATTCCTTGATGAGATCAGAGATCGGTTTTTTACGCTTGATTACCGTTTTTTCCTTCAACATGTCCGCAGGCGTTCCATCACGCGGAATGTAATTTACACCATTGTAAATAATGTACTTGGCTTTGGCGACGCCGTCATCGCTATCCTTCGGAACAAATTTGCTGTTGAAAATATCCGTAACAAATTTGTCAGTCATGGATGTTGGCAATTTGCCGCTGTAAGCCGATACCGTCCGCGTTTCAATACCAGATGGTTTTTTGAACGAATCCGTGACGAACAGATCTTTTTGCGTATCGATCACTTCATTCAGGATTTTCGACCACAGTTGCTGCGCACGTTTTCTCTGTGATTTGCTTTCCAGTGTATTCACTGGCTGTTTGTATCCAACCCACACGCCAAGTGTGACATCTGGTGTGTAGCCTTCAAACCATACATCCGCATAGTTTTGAGTGGAACCTGTTTTACCTACGATCGGCACACTCTTGGAATATTTGTAATTCTCCCGTACTTTATCTGCCGTACCTTCCGTAATAACGGTCCGCAGCATATCGGTCATCAGGTATGCTGTCTGCTCCGAGAAGGCTTGGACAGGTTCAGTATCATGTTTATACACGATGTTGCCTTTGGAATCTACAATTTTACTAATCATGTAGGAATCGTTATACACACCATTATTGGCGATAGCACCGTAGGCACTAGTTAGTTCTTCAACGGTTACACCGTATTGGAGACCTCCCAGAACACCTGTCTGAGCCTGATAGTCTTCCTTCTGAATGGTAGTAATTCCTAGTTTCTTGGCGAATGCCCAAGCCTTGTCGATGCCTACTTCTTCATTGAACAACTTCAGAGCCGGTATATTAAGTGAATAATTCAGTGCTCTCCGAGCTGTGACAAGTCCTTGATAACGGTTATTGGCATTCTTTGCAATGTGGTACCCGCTCGGACCGTTTTTCAAGATGATCGGTGAGTCATCAATAATTGAAGCAGGCTGAACAAGACCTTCATCTAGCGCAGGAAGATAAGCGGCAATAGGTTTCATCGTTGAACCTGGCTGACGCACCATCTGCGTTGCGTAGTTCATCTGTTCATCCTGGAAATCCCGTCCCTCAATCATGCCTAGAATAGCACCCGTTTTGTGATTAATCAGCATGGCAGCAGTTTGTTCTTTCCCTTTGACAGGATCATCTGCTGAGAAATTGCTGTCATCTTCCGCAATGGTACGCATCGTTTTGTAGATACTTTTGTTAATGGTCGTATAGATACGGTATCCACCTGTACGCAGTTGCGTCTGAGCTTCCTCTAATAACGCACTACTTTCCTTCTGAGGTGTGTCCGCATCCGTACCTTTATCTGTGGATTCAGCTGTATCGGAATTCAATTGTTTCATCAAAATCTGTGCAGCTTGTCGTTCCGTTTCCATCATAAGGTATGGATAAGTATTGTAAGCCTTGATGGTCTTCGGAGCGAGTGAACTTTTGATATCAAAAGCTAGAGCTTCGTCATGCTGGGACTGATTGATTTTGCCCAGTTCAAGCATACGGCGCAATACCAGATGCTGACGGTTGATTGCGCGGTCAAAATTTTCCTCTACAAAATCGCCTTTACCGTTAAAGGCAGAGTAAGAGGAGGGGAGCTGCGGCAATCCAGCAAGATAAGCAGCCTGAGCGATGTTGATTTTTTCAAGATCATTAATATTGAACAGACCTTTAGCAGCGGCCTTGATTCCAAAAACGTTGTATCCGCTGGAACCGTTACCGAAAGGAACCTTGTTCAGATAGGCTGTCATGATCTCATCTTTCGTCAGGAAACGTTCGAGTCGGAGTGAGAGCAAGATTTCTTTCACTTTCCGATCTTCTGTGCGATCCAAATTCAGAAACACACGACGCGCCAATTGCTGAGTCAGTGTACTACCGCCGGTTTGTACTGATTCTTTCAGCACTTTCTGTTTCACGGCACGGAGCGTTCCGCTCATGTCTACACCTTTATGTTCGTAAAAATGATTGTCTTCAATTGAAACGACAGCATCAATAACCTTTTGTGGGATCTGGTCCGTAGTGACCGGACGCCTGTCTTCTTCCGTACGTAATTGACCGATCGGACTGCCGTCGGCAAAGTAAGCAAAGCCTGTGATGGAGTTTTCGCTGACTTTTTGTTCAATCAGGGCCCTTGAACGGACAGGCTCGTCTTTCACAATGGAACTGACGTATCCCATCAAAGCACCGCCTACAAATAGTGCCCCCATAAAGCCAAGGACAACCATCCAACTGACGAAACTTCCCAGTCTGCGGGCAAAGCTACGCTTGCGTGCAGGCTGTGCATCGGGCTTTTTCTTATTAACATCAACCATTCAGTGTCTTCCTCCTTTTAACAGCACTTATTATAGCATAAAAAGGCGGGTTTGCATGCCTGAGAAATACAAGTAATGGTCGAAATTTGCCATTCTGCCATGGATTATGCTATATATCATGCGATATTGAAGCACATTTCATGAGTTGTAAGCCAAAATAAGCAGGCCACCTCCATGCTGTGGTGCATAGGATGGCCTGAATGATGTGTCGTATTTGAGGTCTTCTATATCAGGTTTTGAAGCGTTGAATCAGTTCCAATAGTTCCTGGGTAAGGTTAGCCAGCGATGCAGATGCTGCTGTGATCTCTTCCATGGATGCAAGTTGTTCTTCAGAAGCAGAGGCAACACGAGTCGCATGATCGGCTGTCTCATGTCCAATGGTTTTGAGTTGCACCAACGTGGCATCCACTTGTTGCGATCCAGCTGACATCTGCTGCGCAATGGCTGAGACATGCTCAATCTGCTCATTAACATCTGAAATCTGTGAAGAGATGGAGAGGAATAGTTCACCACTCTCATTAATCACTTCCGCAATATGACTAACTTCGGAGTTCCCGTGTTCCATATTTTCAACGAGAGCAAGGACCTCTTGCTGAACGCTATGAATCAACGCTGCAATCTGCGCTGCTGATATTCTGGATTGTTCAGCCAGATTACGAATTTCGGAGGCAACAACACCAAACCCGCGTCCGTGTTCACCTGCACGTGATGCTTCAATGGAAGCATTAAGTGCGAGAAGATTGGTTTGACGGCTAACTTCCGTGATCATACCTGTAATATGGCCAATCTCCTCAGAACGTTGACGGAAATTCTCGAGAGCAGTCATGGACGTCTGCACAGAAGAGGTGGCACTATCCACCATACGCATGGCGGACTGAATCTTATCGGTTCCAACGGTTGTTCGCTCAGCCACAGCTCGAGATGAATCGGATACATCGGAGGCGGCTTTTGCAATTCTTCCGATTCCCGCAGATATTTCATTCATGGAACGGGAGGACTCTTGCAACTCCTGTACCTGTTTACCTGCTTTATCTGCAACTTCCAGTCCTGTTAATGCAATCAGCTCGGCGGATTTACCTGTTTCTTCGGCTCCGGCGGTCAACTGTTGAGAGGTGGAGCCCACAGATAACGCATGTTCGGAAATAACCGATATCGTATGACGCAATGTATCCATCATCTGATTCATATGGCCTGCCATGATACCGAATTCATCTTTGGATCGTACGGGTAACTTTTGTGTCAGATCTCCGCCAGCGAGCTGTCCAGCGACGATATTGACTTGATTCAACTGCCTTACAATGGAGATGATGGTGTAGGTGACCACACCTGCAAGCAGAAGTACAGCCAGTGCAGCAATCAATATGGACCAGTTCAAGCTGTCATAGAAAGGTTGAAGGATATGACTCTTTGGCAGCGCCGAGACGAGGTACCAGTTCGAATCTGTTCCTTGCAACCTGGCGGGCTCGGCAATAAATAATTCTTCACCTATTTCGGGGTCAGTAGCGTAAAATTGGGATTCTCCAGACTGTATACGCTGAATGACTGTCTTCACTTCAGATGGAATTACGGCTCCTTCATTGGCCAGTTCCGGTTTGGAGCCGTGAGCAGCAATCTGTCCTTCACCAGTAATCAGCATGGCGTAACCTTGATCCGGATTGAGCGATGCTATGTTTTGCTGAAAACGGTCAATGGTAAAGTCGGCTCCAACAATGCCCAAAAATGTTTTGTTTTCATCTAATAGGGGGAGGACAATCGAAACGAGTAGTGTTTCTTTTCCGCCAACCGTATAGGTAACAGGCTCAGACCAATAGATAGATTGGGTTTTCTTAGGTTGTTGATAGTACGTACTGGTTTCACTGTTCCCCTCATAGGTAGTCAGAGGTTCAAAATACAGAGAGTTACCGTCCCGTATGGCATATGGAACGAATCGACCCGTAGCATCATTATATACATTTTTATTCACGTGATCCGCATCGTTTCCATCAAAAGCATTAGGTTCCCAGCCTGTATAAAAGCCGAAAACTTTCTGGTCCTTTTTCAGATACTGTTCAAGCAGTCTAACAACTTCCTCGCGGTTGAGAGACCCGTTCTGAGCCGCATCCAATAACGTGGTACTCATGGTGTCTAATGTGTTTTTGACCTGATTAATGTCAGTCATGAACTCGTTCGTAGCCCGATTTGCTGCCTTTCCAGCAACGGATTCACCGTACTGCAGGCTTTTGTCGTAAATGGATTTTGTGTTAAATGCAATCAAGGCTCCAATACACAGAGTAGTACTACTCCGAGTAAAAGTCCGAGCTTAACAGCGAGCTTGCGATTGCGAAAAAAATGCATGTTTAATCCCCCTCGATGTTACTCTAGTGATGTTAGTATGGATGTGTGCTTCTCCTATAGGGAGTCTATATTTTATATCGATATTTAAGCTTCTATAATGAAGATAAATAGAAAAAAGCATAGAAAAACAGCTGCCGAGAAAATCTCGACAGCTGTTTGGATTGAAACTTTAATGTGATTGCAACGATTAACGGTTGTAGAACTCGACGATTTGTTTTTCATCGATGTCTTGGGACAATTCAGCACGCTCAGGCAAGCGGATGAATTTACCTTCTACAGCTGCTTCGTTGTATTCAACGTATGCTGGAAGATGCGAACGGCCTTCCAAAGCTTCTTTAACGGAAGAAAGAGCGCGGCTCTTCTCACGCAAGCCGATTAGATCGCCAGTGCTTACTTGGTAAGAAGCGATATCGACTTTTTTGCCGTTTACAGTTACGTGACCGTGTGCTACCAACTGACGCGCTCCAGCGCGGGAGTTAGCAAAACCAAGGCGGTAAACGAGGTTGTCAAGGCGGCACTCAAGCAAGAACATGAAGTTTTCGCCGGCAATACCTTGCATTTTTTGAGCTTTGGAGAACAGTGTGCGGAATTGCTTCTCGCCCAAACCGTACATGTGGCGCAATTTTTGTTTTTCTTGCAATTGCATACCGTAGTTGCTCATTTTTCTGCGTTGGTTAGCTCCGTGCTGACCTGGAGGGAAAGGGCGTTTCAATTCTTTGCCTGTTCCGCTAAGGGAAATGCCGAGGCGACGGCTCAATTTAAATTTAGGACCAGTGTAACGTGCCATGTTTAAAGTAGCTCCTTTTTAGTTAAAGTTCATATTAGGGCTCTGTTTGCGCTCCAATTTGTTGATGCGGGCTTGGCCTCGCATAGAACGATCAGGAAAGTTCAGCCGCTGTCCTGAAAGCAACAAAAAGAATGAGGGTGACACAACCGGTAATGCCCAAATTTAAAGACCCATTAGTAGTCTTCATCAACAATTTATATTACAGTTTAAGAGAACCAAAGTCAAGCGTAGAATAAAAGTAAAAAAACGTCTAAATTTGTCGATAGGTCATTGGGCCTAAAATAATGGGACAATTTTCTGAAATATGGATGCAAAAAAGCTTTAAACAGAGTAAAATAGATTGTATCTTAACTTTAAATCATCTTTATGTAGCAAGGTTATCGCAACGAATTTGCAGGTTTGCGATAACGTCTGCAGATTAATGCATCCTGGTGGATGCAAAAACGGTGCAAAGGAGCGCCTGACATGTTAGAACATCTAAGAAGTTTACCTGCCAGCTTGAATTCACGAAGTTCGGGCGATTCCGCATCTTTTGCCGCTCCTCATCCTCATGAAGAGCATGTGTTGTGGATGCAAAAAATGGATATCACACCTTTTGATTTTTCATATTTGGGCAGCTTGCTAGAGCAGGCTTACAGTGACTGGAACTCCAAAGTAGATTCGGACCTGGACAGGAGATCAACCTTTTATAGTGTATGGAACACGGAAGGCGTTTGTATAGGATACGATAGTGATCCTGCTGCTGATCCGGGCGTGGATGCACGCAGGCTTGTATTGGAATGTTTGGATAAGAGACAGGCCCTGTCCCTCAGAGGGACTAGCGAACGTGGAGAATATCTCCTGTTAACACATCCTTTATTCTCCAGAACGAACAAGGATATGTTTGCCGTATTTACTGCTGTAATCTATGAATCCAATCGATATGAAACGTCTGAAGCTGTGGTTCGATCTGAGGCATTGCATTACCGCACCTGCTTTTACCGAAGATTTGAATACATATTTATGACGGACCTGTTACATGCTCATGAACAAACAGCGCGTGAAGAACACCGGAGGTCCATCCTCTTTCAGATTGTTCAGCGAATGCATGACAAAATGGATGTCGACGCCATATTGGATGAGGTATTTGACAGTATGGACTATCTGTACCCGGCCACGTATATCAAACTGTATATGTCTCAGGATCAGAGCAACTTTAATCCACGGATTAAACCGTTGCTTGTCCAGGAACGAGGAGAAGATATATGTGTGCGTTCGTTTATGGAAGGCAAGCTGATCGTTGCTCGTTCAGATGATGAAGAGAATCGCATCGTAGAGGTAGGTCTTCCTTTGAAAGGAAAACAAGGCATATACGGTGTGTTCCATATCGAAATGAACGAAGAGATCATGGAAGAATCGGATCTGCAATTGATTACGATGATGGTAGATACCGCAGGCACGGCCTTTGAGAACGCCAAGTTGCACGAACAATCCAATATGTTGATACAGGAACTTCGTCTAATCAATGATCTTACACAGCGCTTGAACAAGAGTCTGCATCTTTCGGAGATTTATCAATTATCCGAGCAAGAGCTAAAGGAAATATTTCAGGCTGAAACGTGCTGCATTTTACAACTGAATGATAGTACGAGTGACTTTGAAGTCATGTCTTCTAACGTGAAAGATGTTTTTCACCAATCATTTTCTGTAGATTACGGTATCGCAGGCTTGCTATATCGAACAGAGGAACCGCTAATTATATCCAATTATGCGCAATATGATAAAGTGTCCTCCTTTTTCATGGAAGATACCGGCTCCATGTCACTGATTGCATCACCGATCAGAGTCAATGGTGAAGTGAAGGGTGCCATTTTGTTGGGACACAGCAGAGAGCAATATTTTTCATACGATAATTATCGGCTCTTGCAGATGTTGTCTATTCATATCGGGCTTGCCCTGTCGAATGCCACGCTGCATGCTGAGGTTCGACGTTTGGCTAATCTGGATATGCTGACAGGATTGTACGTAAGGCATTACCTCGATAGCGTCATTCACGAGCGTCAGGCTCATGAGTTCTGCGGCTCTCTCATTGTGGTGGATATTGATCAGTTCAAACAGGTGAATGACACCTTTGGACACCAGACGGGGGATCAAGTACTGAAGCAGGTGAGTGAAATTGTCACCAGCTCTGTTCGTCCGGAAGACATCTGCGCCAGATGGGGTGGAGAAGAATTGGCCATCTATATGCCGCAGGTAAGTGTGCATCAGGCGCTAGAATACGCGGAAGTGATCCGAAGGAGAGTCGCGGAGGAGACCAGACCTTTTGTAACGGTATCCAGTGGCATCGCCGAGTGGAATTGGATGGATGAGAAGGTTAGTGTGGAGTCCTTGTTTTATCGGGCTGACATGGCTTTGTACAGCGCCAAGAATGGCGGTCGGAACAGAATCGTTATAGAAGAACAGGAAGTAACGCGTTAAGAGAGAGCCATTCCAATTGCGGAGTCGTGCTCTCTTTTTTTTATGTCTTGGAGTCCAAGTTGTTTATAGAAGGAAGTATAAGCAAATACGGGCAGGGCAATCTAAGGAGAAAGTTGACGGAAGGGTGAAGATGGACATGCTTAACCGCCGGTCGGTATGTACGTTATGGTTACTCGTGAGCATCGTAATAATTGGTGTTCCGGGTTGTGGATTGATTCAGCGAGATCGAACACCTGAAGAAGTTTTTTCCCTGGCCTTATCCGGGATAGCGGGTAAAGAAACGTTAAGTTTTGAAGGGGAAGCAGGACTGCGACGGGAGGACAGTGGGCTGTTCGAGAATCAGTTCAAATTTGAAGGCAAGCTGGAGAATCATGATCGTCTGACCCTTCAGACCCGTTTGCCTGGAGAGGTAACCGCTGTGGGCAGAGGTATTCATACAACCGCCGTAAACAATAACGGACAGCCCGGTGGATTTAGCGCTTCTTTCGAGCGAAAACAAGGGCAATGGATGGCATTGTCAGCGCAGCATGAGCCGCTGCGTGGTTCTCTTTCTCGGTTTAATCCAATCGCGCAATTGGAGAAGATCGACGGGATGCACAAAACGATTCAATCCGAGTATGGGTCCGGGCGTCGAACCAGAACGTTACGGATTGAACTTGCAGCGGAAGACGCCAAAACATGGGCTGTAGCCCAGCTAAACGACGAGATGAACGCTATTCGCGCAGAATATATGCATAAGGTAGCTACGGTGAAAGGAGCGCGTAAAGAGAAGCTTGAGAGGGATCTGGAGAAAGTATGGAAACAGGGTGAAACAACGATGCAACAGATGATGGAAAAAGCTAACGTGCAGACGGTATATCATCTCACGGTAGATCGGAAGAGCAGTTTGCCTCTTCGCTTATCCTCTGAAAGTCAGGTGAGTTACACGGACAACAACCGTAAGAGCAACAAAGAAGCTCTTGTCACCGATGTAAACTTCAAGTCATATCAATAAATGAAGTGAGGGACTGCCTGCTGACGGGATGACTGTTCGCGTGCTACAATAGTATCGTAATTTACCGTTGTTCAATTTAAGCATGGCAGATGACAGGAGGATTTTACCAAGATGAAGGACCCGAGAATTCAAAAGCTTGCAGCAAGCCTGGTGGGCTATTCTGTAGATGTACAGCCTGGTGAAAATGTATTGGTTGAGATGATTGGATCAGAACGTGATCTGATTAACGCCATTATTGAAGAGGTAGGCAAAAAAGGTGGTAACGTCTTTGTACAGTTGACGGATAAGACCGTACAGCGTGCGATGTTGAAAAATGCGACAGAAGAAATGATGAAAACGTGGGCAGAGATTGATCTGAACCGTATGAAGCAGATGGATTGTTATATCGGTATTCGTGCGGGAGAAAATGTGAATGATCTGTCCGATGTGCCGGAAGAAAAAATGAAAATGTACAATTCTTTGTACTCCCACCCGGTACATAGTGAACAACGTGTCAAACATACGAAATGGGTTGTACTTCGTTACCCTAACGCAAGTATGGCGCAACTCGCCAATACGAGTACAGAAGCGTTCGAAGATTTCTACTTTGACGTATGTAACCTGGATTATGCCAAAATGGACAAAGCGCAGGACTCACTGGCTAACCTGATGAAACGTACGGACAAAGTTACCATCACGGGACCAGGAACAGAGCTGAGCTTCTCCATTAAAGATATCGGTGCAGAGAAATGCTCTGGCCAAAAAAATATTCCGGATGGCGAAGTGTACAGTGCCCCTGTACGTGATTCCGTGAACGGAACGATTAGTTATAACTCGCCAACCCTGTACAATGGAGTAACTTTTGAAAATATCAAGTTCACGTTCAAGGATGGCAAAATCGTCGAAGCGACAAGCAACGATACAGAGCGCTTGAATGAAATTCTGAATTCGGATGAGGGTGCCCGTCATATCGGTGAATTCGCGATTGGATTTAATCCGCATATTCTGCATCCGATGAAAGATATCTTGTTCGATGAGAAAATCGCAGGTAGCTTGCACTTTACGCCAGGTCAAGCGTATGAAGAAACAGATAACGGAAACCGTTCCTCCATTCACTGGGATCTGGTATTGATTCAGCGTCCAGATTATGGCGGCGGAGAAATTTATTTTGATGATGTACTGATTCGTAAAGACGGTATCTTTGTTATTCCTGAGCTGGAATGCCTCAATCCGGACCGTTTGAAATAGGAACAGGATTTTGCTGTTGCTAGGAAAGCGGATTCACGGTATCATGTAGTGGTAATTAATAGATGATACCAAAGTAAAAAGACGGAGGGATTCCTATGTCGAGTAATAACGCGGCTGTAGTGGAAATTGCTCAAACAGCAGGCAAGTTTACTTCTTCAATCGTGCTTCATTCGGAGAACAAGTATATCGATGTGAAAAGCATTCTCGGGTTGTTTACAACGCTGATCAGCACGCACAGCTATGAACTGCATGTTCATGGTCCAGATGCAGTTGAAGCGAAAGCAGCCATGTCAGAAGTATTTGCCAAGCATGGACTGAATGTAAGCATCGCATCTGAGTAATAGCTCTCAAGAAGCACCTCTGCCTTTTTTGGCAGGGGTGTTTTTTGGCATTACATGACCTGAGCGCTCATCTGGACATCCCTGGAACAGGGGGAATAAGCTACAAGAGAAGGCTTCACTTTGTGGGCTTATTTTGGTCAGGTTCTTGTATTAGCTCTCCATTTCGTCTAATATTAGAGGTAGAACGTCTTTACGCGATTTTTGGGACATAGGGGGGAAAAATGCATGACTTCATCTGATCTGCAGGACCAGCTGAATTTGAAAGCGATCAGTCTTCTTCAAGAAGATGCAGATAAAATACAGAAGCTTATTGAAGTACAGATGGAGAATCTGGCTACCCGCTACTGCCCTCTCTATGAGGAAGTATTGGATACACAGATGTATGGGTTCTCCAAGGAAGTTGACTTTGCTGTTCGTGCAGGGCTCCTTCCAGAAGGTGCAGGTAAGCAGCTGGTTAGCGCGCTTGAGCGGAATTTGGCCATTTTATATGAAGCCTTGAACAAAAAGAATGAGCAATAGCCTGCAATTGCGCAGGTCAGAATAGAAGGCATGCAGGCGTTAATGCATGCTTTTTTTGTGCGTCTGAATTGATTGTGATGCAAGTCACTCCGAAGACGCGTATAAGCGAAGAGACAGCTCGATATGGATATTCGGGCTGTCTCTTATGGCTTGTTTATTTTATACTAGTTTGCTGAGGGAAAGGTTATACCAGGAAGAAAGATACTCCCAAAATGATATATACGACGAGCAGGAGTAGACCCTCATACCAGTTCGTAGAACCATCTTGGGTGATCGACTTCGCAATGAATACGGATACGCCGATGGCGACCAGCTCAATCGTTGTAAACACGATATCCATGGTTCTGCCTGTGAAGTAGCTGACAAAAATCAGCACAGGGGCAACGAAGAGTGCAATCTGCAAGCTGCTGCCGACAGCAATCTCGACGGCTGCTCCGATTTTATTTTTCATGGCAAGCATGATGGCTGCACTGTGTTCCGCTGCATTACCGATGATGGCCACAAGGAATGCACCGACAAACAGTTCGCTAAGGCCAAATTCCGAAGTGAATACTTCGAGCGTGCCGACCAGCCATTCACTGACAAAGGCAACCATGACCGTCGCGAGCACAAGGTAGAGAATTGATTTTTTCTTGGACCATGCCGGAGCATGCTCATGCGGTAGCTCTTCATCACGATCCTCAGTGACGTCCGCAAGATAGTTCTTGTGCGTCACCATGGAGAACAGTAACCAGGCGATGTACGCGAGGATGAGCAACCCGGCCACAATGAGACTTAGTGTATTCGTGTCTTTCTGTGTAATGGAATGTGTATTGAGAAAGACTGCGGGAATAAACAGGGCAATGATGGCAACAATCATCAGGGAACCATTCAGGCCTGCAAGTGAAACATTATAATTCTGGATTTTGAACTTGAGTCCTCCGGCAAAAATACTTAACCCGAGCACTAACAGCAAATTTCCGATGATGGAGCCTGTCAGACTTGCTTTGACCATGTCGAACAGTCCCTCTTTCACGAGGAAAATGGCGATAATCAATTCGGCGGCATTGCCGAAGGTCGCATTCAAGAATCCACCCAGCCGCTGTCCGGCGTAGTGGGCAACATTTTCGGTGGCTTTGCCTAAAAAACCGGCCACAAAAATAACCGAAATGGCTGATATCACGAACTGTAGAATCGAATCCCATTTCATGTAGTGGGCGATGGCACTGAGTGCAAAGAAAGCAATCAGTAAAATGGATGAAATCCGGTTTCTCACAACAAACACCTCGGTTATAAAATATTTTGTTTTGAATTGCATTGTAAAACGCTTATGAGATTATTTTCATATTTCAATATAACCAAATGGTGGTAGGTTGTAAACGCATCTTTTTGAGTTTAATTTGCTTTTTGGGGTGGAAAGGATTTAAAATACGAGTAACGAAGTGAAGGAGGATGTGGCATGGCAGAACAACTTCAACTGGAGAGCGGAAACATCCGGATTGCCGATGACGTGGTTGCGAAAATTGCCGGAATGGCTGCAATGGAAACGCCCGGAATTGCCGCAATGTCTGGAGGATTGTCAGAGGGCTGGGCGAAGCGACTCAGCGGTAAAAACGTACAGAAAGGCGTGAGCGTTGAGGTCGGCCAGCTGGAAGCAGCCATTGACCTGCGCATCATCGTCCTGTACGAAACCCCGATTCATGAAGTTTCCCGTATGCTTCAGCAGAATGTAAGAGAAGCGGTAGAGACCATGACCGGATTACGTGTGGTTGAAGTCAATGTAAAGGTAGAAGGCGTATCTTTCAAAGGCGACGATCTGTAAAATTTCGCAATCCGCAATGGAGTACAGAGGTGATATTGGCTTTGTTCTTCATCTTGATAGACAGAGTGTACCCAGTACACACAAGAAGGCTGCGCATCCGATGGGGTGCACAGCCTTTTTTGTGTTAGCTTTTATTTTGAATGGAGACGTGTTCCGTTCCTTGACGACCAGTCCCGTTTACCGAATCCGACGGATGGACTCCCGTGAACGAAGAGCAGGAGAGGTGCGGGTCTGTGTCTGTACAGTCACGGACTTAGTTTTCTCTTCCTTGATCACGTCCAGGTTGTTGGTACGCGAGATACTCAGCAAAATGCCCATGGCGACCATCATCACAAAGAGTGAGGTACCTCCATAACTGATAAAGGGAAGTGTGACCCCCGTCACCGGAATGGTCTGAGTTACACCGCCAATGTTGATGAATGCCTGTATCGCGATCAGTCCCATGATGCCTATGCCGACTAGTGTTCCGAATGGATCGGGACAACGTAGAGATACAATAATTCCTCGCCAGATGAAGTACAGATAAACCAGCAGGAATAATGTACTTCCGATGAATCCGAGTTCTTCCCCAATTACGGAGAAAATAAAGTCATTATACGCATTTGGCAAATAGTGCAGCTTCATCGTACCTTGTCCAATCCCGGAACCCGTCATGCCGCCATCACCAATGGCCACAAGAGAACGGTAGAGGTTAAGACTTCCGCCATTGATATCAGATAATGGATTCAGAAAAGCCTGAATACGTCCGATCTTGTAGTTCTGCTCCGCAGTAACCGCTGTTGCAGCAGTCGTCGTGTCTGAAGGAGACATGGAAGAGAACAGGGAATTTGCTCCGAACGCCAGTGCTCCACCGAGTACAACCAAGAGAATTGAACCCAGGATATGTTTCATACTGGCGCCACCGGCATAGATCAAGAGACCACAGGTAGATACCAGGATGAAGGTGGTACCAAAGTCTGGTTGCAGCATGATCAGTCCTGCGATGAATCCAACGATGAACAAGACGGGAACATACCCTGTCTTGAAAACCCTGAATTTTTCACCTTTTTTGGTGATAAGAGCAGAGAGATATAGAATGATAGCAATTTTTGCGAACTCTGCAGGCTGAAGACTGAAACCAAAAATGTGAATCCAGCTTCGTGCACCGTTCAATACTGCACCTGAGATCAAAACAATCACTAGCATGACCGTAGTAAGTAGGAAAAATGGTGCATAGAGCTTTTTGTACTTGTTGAAGCGGATATTCATGGCAAAGAACATGCCAAATAGACCGATAATCGCCCACATAAGTTGTTTTTTCGTGAAGTAAAGGGCATCATTGTTAAATCTTTCGCTTGCGATTGCAATGCTGGAACTGGAGCTGAATACCATCACCAGTCCGAAGCCCACCAACAATAAAGTGAGGATTAGCAGTTGAAAATCCGGCGTGCCTCTCTTCGTTTTCGTTTGGGCCGTTTGTTGTTTCATCGTTTGGCCCAGCCTATGCTTCCAGCAGTTCTTTAAGCTGCTGTAATTTTTCGGCTGCCAGCTTCACGACTGGCTGTGGAACGGAAGAGTCATAATCCAGACCGTGAGGGAAGGTGGCTTTGCCAAGATAAACGGCTTCAACAGCAAGAACGGTATCCGGTTTTTCCAATTTGCCTTCCACTGCGCGGGTATTAATGCGTACAAAGTATTCTGATTTGGTTTGTTCATCTTCAATTTTGTAGTCATATGTAGCACGGTAATATTCCCATTGCCACCGGACAAATCCGACTTTCTCGGCGCTCTCATCCAGGTATGCCAAGTCGCTCTTCAAGCCATCCAAGCCTGTATTCTCAAAAATCATAAGCGTCTGATCCTCCTCATAAGCTTCCGAGTGTAATTTCTCGTGCATTTCTCTAGTTCATGATAGTATGTTTCCCCTTCCCGTGCAAGCTTTCAAGGGGTGTTTCGTATCGGTTTTCTTCCAATTCTGCTACAATATACAGCAATAGGTTTGAAGAGGAAGGTTCGGGGTTGATTCAAAGTCCCGTTCAAGATTGAAAGGGTGGAGAGACATGACTAATAATATATGGTGGGAAGATCTGCAGATCCACATGGTGGAATGGCGGCGTCACCTTCATCGCAATCCTGAGGTTTCCTTTCATGAGGAGAAGACATCCTCTTTTGTAGCGGATATGTTGGAGAGCTTTGGCGTTGAAGTGAAGCGTCATGTAGGCGGTCACGGAGTCATCGGTACGATTCGTGGGGACAAGCCAGGGCCTGTCGTTATGCTGCGGGCCGATATGGACGCATTGCCGATTCAGGATGAGAAGAATATCGAATATGCCTCACAACAAGCCGGAGCGATGCATGCATGCGGCCACGATGGTCATATCTCGATCTTGCTCGGTACGGCATTGTATTTCAGCCGTCACAAGCAGGAGATCCGAGGCGAGATCCGCTTTTTGTTCCAGCCCGCAGAAGAACTGCTTCCGGGCGGTGCAGTCCAGGTCATTGCGGATGGTGCGCTTGAAGGTGTGGATGTCATATACGGGATTCATTTGTGGACCCCGCTGCCTGTAGGCGTTGTGGCCAGTAAAGCAGGACCGATGATGGCGGCGGCCGACGACTTTTACATTGAGATCAAAGGCAAAGGTGGACATGGCGGTATGCCGCAATCCACGATAGACAGTCTTATCGCGGGTTCTGCGCTTGTGATGCAGCTTCAGACGGTTGTTAGTCGTTCTGTTGATCCATTGCAACCAGCAGTGCTGACCATTGGTACAATGCAGGCTGGCTCCGCTCAGAATGTAATTGCAGAGCAATGCAAAATGAGTGGTACGGTAAGAACATTCGACGAAGAGACACGTAATGGGATGAAAGAGCGAGTGCTTACTATGGTGGCCCAGACAGGGGCTGCGTACGGGGCAGAGACTCAAGTGAAATATATTATGGGATATCCGCCTGTGGTGAATGATGAACTGGAGACAGCGCGTTTCTTCAGGGAGGCTACAGAAGTATTTGGGGCAGAACGAGTGCAAACGTCGCCGATGTTGATGCCAGCGGAAGATTTCGCGTATTATCTGCAGAAGGTTCCAGGGTGCTTTATGTTTGTTGGAGCAGGTAATCCGGATAAAAATGCGATTTACCCGCATCATCATCCAATGTTTGATTTTGATGAAGATGCGATGCAGACGGCCGTTAGATTATTTATCGCCATGGCTAAGGGTTACACAGCCGAATGACTTTAGATGCAGTTGGGCATCCTGTTCATACCAAGGTATGGGCAGGATGTTTTTTTTGTGGATTTTATAGAAGTTGTTCAAAAAGTCCACTTTTCGTTACTGAAATTAGACTTTTTGAACTCGAAATTATGGAGGTTCATTTTCGGAAGCTTCCGGAACTGGACTTTTTTGTGATAGGAGGAAGTTTCGAATGGAAGGAACAGAACATACAGAGAGAACGGATGCTTGTATCGTTCAACGGGATTTTACGGTTTTGCTGGAAGTCGGCCACCCCGGATTCGACAGAGCGAGAGGGCAGCTTGGGAAGTATTCAGAACTGGTCAAGACACCGACAACATTTCATACCTATCGAATCACTCCGTTATCGCTCTGGAATGCGGCTGCACTGGGATGGAATGCAGATCAGGTGATCGCAAGTCTGGAGTCGGTATCCCGCTGGAACGTGCCTGCTGCACTCATTCAGGATGTCTGCAGGATCATGGATCAGTACGGCAAATTAAAGCTGCATTCCCAAGCAGATCACGCCAGAATGCGTCTTTACAGTGAGGATGAACGCTTGCTGGATGAGTTGAGTGGATTGAAAACGATAGCTGCCTTTCGTATGCAACGCACGGACGCCCATGAGCTGCTGCTCTCAGGAGAGCAGCGAGGGTTATTGAAAAGGGAATTAACACGGCTGGGTTACCCGGTACTTGATTATGTGGGATATCGGGAGGGAACCAGACTTTCATTCGAGTGGCGAACCAATGATTCAGGGGACCAATCAGAGCGATTTGCGTTGCGTTCCTATCAGAGAGAGGCTGTGGATGCATTCGAAGGCAGTGAGGGCATGGGAGGAAGCGGATTGCTGGTGTTACCTTGCGGAGCAGGCAAAACGGTCATTGGCATGGCCGTTCTGGAGCGGCTTCAATGTGAATGCCTTATTTTGACGTCCAATACAACGTCTGTGCGACAGTGGATTCAGGAAATTCAAGACAAAACAACGATTACCAGCGAACAGATTGGTGAATATTCCGGTCAGAAAAAACAGGTGAAACCTGTGACTGTAGCTACCTATCAGATTCTTACACATCGGAAATCCAAGGATGCTGATTTTACCCATATCAAACTGCTCAGTGAGCGGCAATGGGGTCTGATCATATATGACGAAGTGCATTTGCTGCCAGCCCCGGTGTTTCGTGCAACTGCGGATATTCAAGCTACTCGAAGACTGGGATTAACGGCTACCTTGGTTCGAGAGGATGGCTGTGAACAGGATGTATTCTCGTTGATTGGGCCGAAGCTCTATGATATGCCGTGGAAACAGCTGGAGCAGCAAGGGTGGATTGCCGATGTACAATGCCAGGAGATACGTATCCCGTTCTCCCCAGAACTAAGATCGAATTATCTGCAAGCCGAGGTTAAGCATCAATTTCGATTGGCTGCCGAGAATCCGGCGAAGGTACATGTGGTCAAACGTTTGCTGGAGCGTCATCGCGATCTGCCTGCACTTGTGATTGGACAATATCTGGATCAACTTGAGTTGATTGCCCGGGAAATTAAAGCGCCTTTGATTTCAGGCACAATGTCGCAGCAAGAGCGAATAAAATGGTTTGCCGCTTTTCGACGTGGGGAGATTAAAACGATTGTTGTATCCAAGGTTGCCAATTTTGCCGTGGATCTGCCAGATGCTGCGGTTGCGCTTGAGATATCTGGGAGTTTCGGTTCAAGGCAGGAAGAAGCACAACGGTTGGGACGAATTCTCAGACCAAAAGCTGGGGAAAACAAAGCTTACTTCTATGCACTGGTATCAGAGGACAGCAAGGAACAAGAGTTTGCGTTAAACCGTCAGATGTTCTTGGTGGAGCAGGGATATGAATATGCCATCGTTCATGAGAACGAATAGTCCATTTATACTCGCGAAAAGAGGAGGGATTGGGATATGTCTTCATTTGAACCAATAGATGAGCCTGTGGTACTGAACCTCGATTCATGGTCAAAGCTTGCTTTGGTGGAACAAAAAGTGCTTGGTGCAATTTTTCACAAACATGCCGGTCAGCCTTTTTCCTCACTCCTGCCGCGAGAACAGTGGGCCATCGAAGGACTAAGTGTCGCAGAAGCCAAATCTTCATTCGCCAATCTTAGGCAGCAAAGATGGATAGAATCTGTTCATAAGAGTTGGGGGGAGCGATTATTCTATATTCCTGCTTCGCTGATGGAGACATTAACGATTGCTTATGTGCAAAGAGTAGGTTTAACCGTTGAACAGAATACAAAGCATGCTCATGTACTACAGGAGGGAAAGCCGGATATTGCTGCAGAGTTACTTCATCTGATAGCCTGGATCGGAAGAGAAGGACTTCCCTTGACAGGTAAGGGCACCATACATAAGAAAACCGTTCAAAAATTAAGTGCGATCACCGTATTATCTTCGACAGACTTTGATGGTTTGGGCATCCGATATGAACATTCGGATCTGTATCCGATCCACGTAGCGATCCTTCTCGATCTACTGCTCAGTCTGAATCTGGCTCAGAAGGAAGATGGCCGAATTCGGATCGTAGATCATCAATTACAACAGTGGTTGAAGCTTTCATGGGGACAGATGCATCGGGAGGTATATCAAGCTTGTGTGGACAGATACGGGAATACCGAGCCTGCGCTACAGCATTTCCGTCATCAATTGGCCGTACTTGCTCCAGGGAAGAACGTATGGTGTCGTACAGTGAATTCGACATTGGAACCTCAGATCAGGGGCTGGCTTTATGCACTGGCTGGTTGGGGTTATGGTGATGTTGGAGAAGATCAGTCAGGAGCAATGGCATTCCGTTGGTTAATTGAACCACAGAGCCTGCTGAATCTACGTCAAGAGGCGGAAGGTGAGGCGGAGTCGTGTGGATTTTACATGCAGCCAGATTTCGAAATGTTGGTGCCACCGGAAGCAGGCCCTGATGTAATCTGGATGCTGGAGCAATGCGTAGAGCGGGTGACGCGTGATCGGATATCCATCTACCGCATGACAAGAGAGCGGATCATTTTGGCCATAGCCAAAGGACATGCATTACATGAAGTGATGGAGTTTCTGGATCAATATGCCCTGACAGGCGTGCCGGAGAATGTACGTATTGCATTAGCAGATTGGGGGAAGGAAGCTGATGCTGCATCAGTGGCTGTAGAGCGGAACATGGAGGTAATGGAGGCAAGTACAGGCTTCACAGAGAATCAAAAGTTATTCGAAAAAGATGTCTTGAGCGGTGTATATTCTTCTTTTTACATACCTGGTAATCAAGGTCTGGTTGATATGCCTGCATTGCTGCATGGGATGGAACGTGATCATGCTGTAATCGAGAAGACGGTCTCTCTGTTGGGGGTTGAGGAGATACCGGAGACCTGGTACAGGGAGTGGCGTCGATATCACAGTTCAACAGCACGACAGATTGCTGCCAAAGCCATTGAGTGGCAGACCAAGTTGGGGATACAACAGGATGATTGCACTCAATACCTCATTCCACATCAGGTGGAGGGGCGTGAAGAATGGACATTAAGCGGTTGGTGTATTTTGGATTCAAGTGAACGTACATCTGAGATAGAATGGCGTACATTCTCCCCGTCGGAGTGGGATACGATGCGTCTTATCCTACCAGATGATGTCATAACCTGACTATTTCAAATGAATATCAGGTTGAAAGGCGAATTTTCGAATTCCCCTTATTTCTAATTGCAGGAAAAACTCTTCTTAACTATTCATGGATATGCTATGATGAGATAGTCTACGTTAAGTAGAACTTTATATATAGATAGGATGAATATTTCATGAGCGTAGCGGAAATGAACACGGTCGATATGGCCCAAGTGTTAACGGGCGCATATGAACTGGGCGACATGATTAACCAATCTGCCGAAGTATCGGATTATTTATATTGGAAGCAGCAAGTCGAAACTACCCCTGAGATTCAGACAGGGATTCGGAAGCTGAATGCCAAGAAGGAATTGTTTGAAGAAACACAGCGTTTTGGTCATTTTCACCCGGATTACCATGCAGCGAAAGATCAGGTGAAGGCTCTGGAACAGGAGTTGGAAAATTTCGAGGCGGTAATCCGCTTCAAACAGGCAGAGAAGTCCCTGGATGATATGTTATTCCAGATGTCAGAGACCATTGCATTCGCAGTGTCAACGACCATTAAGGTACCGAGCAACGATCCGAATCCGAAGGGCGGCTGCGGTAGTGGCGGCAAGTGTGGTTGCAGTTAAGTAATCATTATAGAAGGGCGGGGAACGATGATGTTTGCGGAAAGGACTGGATTCATTATTTGGGTCAGTGATTTGAAGGCTGCCCGTAATCTCGAAAAATATGGCACCGTGCATTATATCTCCCGCCGTATGCATTATGTGGTCATGTATGTTAATGCAGAACGGGCAGAAGATACGATGAAAAATGTGAAGCGACTTTCCTATGTGCGCAAGATCGAACGCTCGTATCGAAATGAGATTAAAACCGAGTATGCCAGCAAAACCATGGACAAAACAAGTTTTTACGGAATATAGACAAGAAACTGGAGGGGCCCTTTGGGGTCGCTCCTTTCTTGAATTATGCACAAACGGACTTTTGTGAAAAAAAGTTAAACTTATGCCTTGAGGTTGCAGGACTTATGTTGTAATATATTTGGTAATAAATAGATAGAAAGTCCTATCTGGTGGAGAGTGATTCCCTTGCGTGATAAGGTGATGCAACGTTGGAGCACCTACGAGCCGTTTTTTGTGGCTCTTGGAGACAAGAAAGTGGCCGACATCGTCATTACCCATCATGCCAAGATGCGGTATGCAGACCGTATTGAGCCTGCACGTAGTGATGATGACCATATTGCAGCGTGGTTATGGGAGTGTCTGAAGCAGGACCGTATAACACCATACTACCGTAATGAACAGGACGTCTACCTGATTGATGAGGATCTGGTTGTGGTCGCCGAATTTTCCGAACTTGAAGGAGAATATGATATTGCGGGCAACCCGCTGCACAAAATGATTGTAGTTACGTTTCTGGGACGTATGTCGGAGACCATTGAGTTGAGGGACCTGAAGTCATATTATTCATGGTTAAGACATTCAAGAAGAATGACGCTGGTCAAAAATAGCCGCAAGCATAAGTAAGTTGAGTAGATTCAATATGTTGAAATCATAGATTCAAGTATTATCGCATGCAGACAAGCTGCATGCTTTTTTTGTTGCCAAGCGGGAAATCGGCTACAATGTAGAGAGTGTAATCGAAGAGGGGCGAAGATATGAATTTTCACCAATTGCATATTTTTTATACGGTAGCAGAGAAAGGCAGCTTCTCAGCTGCTGCACAAGCATTACATATGACTCAACCGGCAGTAACGATGCAGATTCAATCACTGGAGGACTATTTCGGAACCAAGTTATTGCATCGTTCCACCAAAAAAATAGAATTATCTGAGGCTGGCCGGACTTTATTGCCTCATGCGAAACGGAGCGTAGAACTGGTCCGACAGACGGATGAAGCGATGTCGGCGTTTACCCAGATGTTACAGGGCCGACTCCAGCTTGGAGCGAGTTTAACGATCGGGGAGTATGTGCTTCCACGCATGCTCGGACCGTTTGCGCTTCAGTATCCCGATATTTCCATCGTCATGAAAGTGATGAATACAACGCAAATTATGGATGATATATTGAAGCACCAGCTTAATTTTGGTCTGATTGAAGCGCCAGTACACCACCCGGACATGATTGTAGAGCCTGTCATGCAGGATGAGCTAAAACTGATTGTACCTGCCGGGCATGATCTGGCTAAGCGTAGCAAAGTGAACCTTGAAGATGTGATGAATTATCCCTTTGTGCTGCGTGAGAAAGGTTCAGGTACCCGTCAGGTGATGGAAGACCAATTGCAAAAGAAAAAGATTGATCCACAGGATATGAATGTGGTGATGGAACTTGGCAGTACAGGAGCGGTAAAATCGGCTGTAGAGGCAGGGGTAGGCATTACGATGTTATCTCCTTCTTCCGTGCAGCATGAGCTAGCTCTGGGACTCGTTCATATTGTGGATATCCGTGGACTCGAATTCAAACGGCAGTTCTATGCTATCCATCTAAAATCGTCCTTGTTGCCCCTGTCAGCTGTCGCTTTCCTGAATTATCTGCGTCAACAGGAGCAACCTGAGCCGGAACACAAGACAGGGAAGGCATAATAGACGGAAACTCAATGATAGATGAGATTTAATCCAAATGACTCACATAAAGGAGCTGTTGTACATGGATCAACACCAAGGACGCTGTGATCTTCATACCCATAGTCAGGCCTCCGACGGAATGCAGCCACCAGCTGATAATGTGAAGCTTGCCAAGCAAAAAGGACTATCTGCGGTTGCCCTAACGGACCATGATACAGTAGCTGGTGTAGCGGAAGCACAGCAAGCGGGGAAAGAGTTCGAAATTGATGTAGTTGCTGGAGTGGAGATCAGCACCCGGGCTGGCGGCAAAGATATTCATGTACTGGGCTATTACGTAAATACGGAGGATGAGCAGTTCCTGCAACGGTTGCGCGGATTACGTGAAGCGCGAGATGGGCGGAATCATCTGATTATTGGCAAGCTACAGGAACTCGGGCTTGATATAACCTGGCAAGAGGTACTCGATGAGCTGGGACGGCCGTTAGAGCCGGATGAGAGTATCGGAAGACCTCATATGGCTGATGTGTTGGTGAAGAAGGGATATGCTATCGACATGCGGGATGCATTCGATCGATATCTTGCGGAAGGCAAGCCTGGCTTCGTATCTGTACCCCGAGTTGCACCCAAGGATGCATGCGAGTGGATCAGAGCCGCAGGGGGAGCCGCTGTGATTGCCCATCCGGGTCTCTATCATGATGATGAATTGGTGCGACGTATCATCGAAGACTCTCATCCAGATGGTATTGAAGTATTTCATTCGGACCATGGCCCGGAAGAGGAACGCAGGTATGCTGAGATGGCCCGGGAATATGACCTCATTGAGACTGGTGGATCGGATTATCATGGCGCACGGCAAGGTGTTGTTTTCCACGGGGATCTCGGTAGCAAGACCGTAACGCTTGATGTGTTGGAGAGGCTGAAGGCTGCTGCTTCACAGCAAAAGGGAGTATAGGCGAAACGTGGTAAAGCTTTATCTGACTAAATGAATTCTGCATTATTGAAATATATTTTAAGGTCGAAGTAGTATAGGACATGCAAACATGATAGGCCTAAACCTTCATGTGTGTGTGTCCTTTTTTGTGTTAATAAGAGTCTATGTAATCGAATAATTTACCCAATCGCCACGTGTAGCTCCAAGACGCTCGAATAATTGCTGTGCCCGCTCATTAGTTACTGCTGTGATCCAGGACATATAAGCACATCCTTGTTCACGCGTATATTGTTGGCAGTGTGCAAATAATTTGGCTTCCGCTTCGCCCTCTCGGAATGTTTCCGTCACAAAAAGATCATTCATAATGGCAACACGCTCTGCTTTCATCGTGCTGTAAGTAAAGAACAGGGTGGAAAATCCGATAAGCTCCCCGTCCTGTTCTGCCACGAATTGAGCGCCGATCTGCTGATTAAGCAGATTGTTAATCAAAAGCTGGATGGATTGATCACCAGGCCAGGGATTATTGTAGAACCCCACCACATAGTCATGCATTAATGCCATCAGGGGTTTCAGATCATCAGGTTGTGTTTCTCGAATATGTATGGTCATGGTACACTTCCTTAACAGTAATTTTAATCATCACAATTGAATTATTATACATATAAATGAATTAATATTCAATAAGAGTAATAAATAAGTTGAACTTCACCTATCACTCAAACAAATAATGCAATAACAAAAATCCCCTGAACCGTTAATGGTCTGGGGATTTTTCTATTGTTACTGTTACATCTATAATATACTATCCATTTTTAATGGTGGATGGCAGGCTCTTGATCAATTCACCATTTGGCGTGACAAACAACGTCTTCTGATGATCATAGATCACAAAACCAGGCTTCGCACCACTTGGTTTGCGTACATGACGGATAAACGTGTAATCCACAGGCACGCTGCTCGACTCCTTGGCTTGGCTGAAATAGGCAGCAAGCTGTGCTGCTTCTTCCAATGTAGCTTCACCAAAGTCCGTACTGCGAATGACGACATGGGAACCTGGAATGTCTTTGGTGTGCAGCCAAGTGTCGTTGGAAGAAGCGAGACGGTTGGTCACATACTCATTTTGCAGGTTATTTTTGCCCACAAGAATATCAATTCCCTCGGAGGAGGTGAACTGGTGTACGGTCGGACGGTCGCTTTTTTTCTTCTTTTTACCCTTTTTGTTACGATCACGAAGGTATCCCTGTTGCACAAGCTCATCCCGAATTTCCTCAATGTCGTTCATCGATGCGATGGACAGCTGCTGCAACAGATTATCGAGATAGTCAATCTCGTCTTTGGTTTTGCCAAGTTGCTCATGAATAACAGCCAGACTGTTCTTGTATTTGTTATACCGCTTGAAGTAACGCTGTGCGTTGTCAGACGGTGTGAGCAGCGGATCAAGCTGAATAGTAATGTTGGCTTGGTCTTCATCGTAGAAGTTCACAAGCTCCACACTCTTGTCCCCTTTGTGGACCTGATGCAGGGAGGCAAACAGTAACTCACCCCATAGTCTGAACTTGTCTGCATCGTCTGCTTCCAGCAGGTCCTTGTTCAGGTTGTCCAGCTTTTTGATGTTCTTGCTGCGCTCATTCTGCAGAAAACGGAGCAGATCACTTACTCTCTGTTTTACCGTGTCCCGTTCAGCCTTGTCTCCGTAGTAATCTTCCATGCACTTGCTCATCGTGTCATAGGTTTTCTCCAAGTCCTGAATGCTCTCAAGATGAACGGCCGAGAAAATCATTTTGCCTTTGGCGTTCATTCCCGTTACAGGCATGTAGATATGATCTCTGACAGGTCCCATCACGGCTTCAAAAGCGTTCCAGAGTGCCCCCGCCTCAATCCGGCTCTCACCCTCCACTACAGCCTGAGTGCTTACCGTGTCTTCAGCAGCAGTCCCACGAGCGGCAATCTCTCCCGCAATTAGCGGGCTAAGACCGCTAAAGGCATTCACAAGCCAGCGGGATGCCTCTTCTTCAGCGGCATGATAGCTGTCCTCGAATGCTGCACGGCTCACTTCGAGCGGATTACTTTTATGTTGTTCGGGTGGAGCGGTATAGGAGAATCCAGGCATGATTACCCGATAGCTACTGATGGACGGAGTCACATGATGAATGCCATCCAGAATCGTTCCAGTTACAGGATCAAGTAAAATAATATTACTGTGACGCCCCATCAATTCAATGATGATTCGTTTAACCGAAACATCCCCCAGTTCGTCGCGCTGGCGCACATTGATGTGGATAATACGCTCCATGCCAATCTGACGGATCTCCTCAATGATTGCACCTTCACAGTGCTTACGTAGCAACATGCAGAACATGGGTGCTTCAGTAGGGTTTAGAAATGTCTTTTCCGTATAATGCACACGAGGATATGTCGGGCTTGCCGAAACAAGCAATTTACTATTTCCGCGCTGAGCACGCAGGGTGAGAACTACGTCATGGCCATTCGGCTGATGGATCTTGCTGATACGTCCACCAATGCAGCCTTGCAATTCATGAACAATGGCTCGTGTTACGATGCCGTCCAATGCCATTTTTTCCACTTCCTCTCTCTATCGAGCATCTGCATTTTATCATCATGCCAAATGCTTCATCTATATAACTGAAACGAGCAACCAGGTTATGTAAAAAAACAGGACTGGCTGCAGATTCTTCGTTGCTTGCCTGTTGAACGCTGGAATCGGTACTGCGCAGAACATCGCAGACTTTTATTTTAGCCTATTCTGTCCATCAGGGAAAGGATTCACCTCTTGGGTGCTAATCACAGACCTGTCCGAATACATATAGAGCAGGTAGTTTGTCCGGCATAGTGTACAGCCTGTCGACCAGCGCGCCGGTGAAGCATTGAGCTTGTTTTGCAGATGAAATACAGACTGGGAGGGAACCTTGAAGCATGGAACATACCAAGTGGCATCAACTTAGTGATGAAGAGCTTCGTAACACTCTTGGCATCAGCCCGCAGGAAGGATTGACGGATGAAGCTGTAACAGAGAAGAGGAAAGTAGTCGGTTCAAATGAGCTGAGCGAGGGGAAACGCATTTCTCCCATTACATTGCTCTTGAATCAGTTCAAGGATTTTATGGTACTGGTGTTGATGGGAGCAACGTTGGTATCCGGATTGTTAGGTGAGTATCTGGATGCAGTAACGATTGTGGCCATTATCGTACTGAATGCCATTCTGGGGTTTGTACAGGAATTCCGGGCAGAACGATCTCTTCGTGCATTGAAACAGTTGTCCGCACCTCTTGCCAAAGTGCTTCGATCGGGCCAGGAAGTACATCTTGCCGCCAAACAGCTCGTACCCGGGGATATTGTCATGGTTGAAAGTGGTGACCGAATACCTGCTGATGTACGCTGGCTGCAAACGAACAGTCTGGATGTCGAGGAGTCGGCACTTACTGGGGAATCGGTTCCCGTAAGCAAGCATTGCCTTCCGATTGCCGACGAGGACGTTCCGTTGGGTGATCAGAAGAATATTGGTTTTATGGGTACCATGGTCACGCGTGGTACGGCTAAAGGTGTGGTTATCCGTACGGGAATGGAGACCGAGATGGGCAAGATTGCCGATCTGATCCAGAATACGGAGGAGCAGGAAACACCGCTACAACACAGGCTGGAACAACTGGGCAAAATTTTGATTTTTGTCGCATTGGGATTAACCGTCATGGTCGTTGTCGCAGGAATATTGCACGGACAACCAGCCGTTGGCATGTTTCTGGCAGGGGTCAGCCTCGCGGTGGCCGCCATACCGGAGGGTCTGCCGGCCATTGTAACCATTGCGCTCGCACTTGGAGTACAGCGAATGATCAAACGTAAAGCCATTGTGCGCAAACTGCCTTCAGTCGAAACCCTTGGCTGTGCGTCCGTAATCTGTTCGGATAAGACAGGCACACTCACCCAGAACAAGATGACGGTAACGGATGTGTGGCTGGAGGGACGCAGCATCAAGGTTACTGGGGATGGTTATGCACCTGAGGGGCAGATGCTGGAGAACGGTCGAACGGTGGAATTGAAGAGTGACCAATCTCTACGCAGAATGCTTCAGATCAGCGCACTTTGCAACAATGCCAGTATTGTGGAGAGTGATGCAAACGAATTAGGAAACAAGAAAAAAGGCAAAGATACCAAAAAGGAAAGCAAGAAAAATACAAAAAAAGATGATTACAAAGAAGAAGCGGACCAGCGAGATAATGTATTCTGGGAGCTGAAGGGTGATCCGACGGAAGGGGCACTGGTTACACTGGCCTCCAAAATGGGGCTTACGCCTACTGGCCTCAAAGAGTTGTATGCCCGCCAGCAGGAGTTCCCGTTTGATTCGGAGCGTAAACGCATGTCGGTCCTGGTTCATCACCAGGGAGGACGAATGATCTATACCAAAGGTGCACCGGATGTGTTGATCGGACACTGCAGTTATATTTTATGGGAAGGCAAGGTAGTACCTTTCACCGGAACACTGCGGCAAAAAGTGATGGCAGCCAACGAGAGCATGGCCGGAGCGGCACTGCGTGTCCTCGGGATGGCCTATCGTGAAGTGCGACCGGAGGAAAAAGTGGCTGACGAACACGCCGCCGAAAGTCAGCTTGTCTTCGTCGGACTTGCAGGTATGATTGATCCGCCGCGTCGTGAAGTGCGAGATGCGATTGCAACATGCCGCAAGGCGGGCATACGTACCGTCATGATCACAGGTGATCATGGAACAACGGCAGAAGCCATTGCGCATCAGCTGGGGATTCTTCCACGTGGAGGTGCCTCGCTAAGCGGTCAGCAACTGGCAGGCATGACGGACGAGCAACTGGATAAACAGGTTGAGGGCATATACGTGTTCTCAAGGGTATCTCCTGAACATAAACTTCGCATCGTGAAATCGTTCCAGCGCAAAGG
This sequence comes from Paenibacillus sp. FSL H8-0079, assembly GCF_037991315.1. Lineage (NCBI taxonomy): Bacteria > Bacillati > Bacillota > Bacilli > Caryophanales > Paenibacillaceae > Paenibacillus > Paenibacillus sp. FSL H8-0079. The sequence goes on along the minus strand of NZ_CP150300.1, from coordinate 4,417,394 downwards.
GCATGTCGTCGCCATGACGGGGGATGGGGTGAACGACGCTCCGGCGATTAAAGCGGCTGACATCGGGATCGCGATGGGCATTACAGGCACAGATGTGACGAAGGAAGCTTCGGCGCTCATTCTAAGTGATGATAACTTCTCAACCATTGTGGCTGCGATTGAAGAAGGACGTAATATTTATGAGAACATCCGTAAGTTTATCCGTTATTTGCTGGCATCGAACGTGGGCGAGATTTTAACAATGTTCTTTGCGATGATGATGGGCTTGCCCCTGCCACTCGTACCGATTCAGATTCTGTGGGTTAACCTGGTGACGGATGGCTTACCTGCCATGGCGCTCGGGGTAGATCAGCCTGAGAAAGATTTAATGGAACACAAACCCCGTGGCGCCAAGGAAAATATTTTTGCCCGCAGACTGGGTTGGAAAATCGTCAGCCGGGGTGTATTGATTGGATTATGTACACTCGGAGCGTTCTGGCTTACCCTTCAGGCTGCACCGGATAACCCGGGTCAACTGATCAAGGCACAGTCTGTGGCTTTTGCTACACTCGTTTTGGCACAGCTTATTCATGTCTTTGACTGCCGTAGTTCGCGGTCCATCTTCCACCGGAATCCGCTACAGAACAAATATCTGGTTCTTGCGGTTATTTCATCGGTTGTACTGATGCTGGTTGTAATGTACGTTGAACCGTTGCAGCCGATCTTCAAAACCGTACCTCTAGGATTGCGTGAATGGGCGATCTGTATCGTTGCTGCGGGTATCCCGACGTTCCTTATGGGCGCAGGCAGCGTGTGGGGTGGTCGTCGTAACCGCCGTCGTATGGGTGGTTCTGGCCGCTTCGTACCGAAAAGTACAAAGTTTTCAGCATAAAATCAATAGCTTTTCCTGATCCATTTCGGTATGCTATCCTCAAAATGATTCGAAGCGGCAGCTTTGGCATTTTGCAGGATAGCTTTTTTGTGTGCAAATGTTGAATATGAATTTCTATGGTGATCCTGTAGAAGAGCAAGAACATAGCTTTGGCAGCAGACTGCCAAAAGGAGTGGGCAAGATTATGGAATTTACGAAAATGCATGGACTTGGTAACGATTTTATCGTTGTATTTGGTGAAAAGGAGCTTCCGGCAGATGCAGCAGAATTGGCTGTGAAATGGTGCAACCGTTTCTTCGGCATCGGTGCGGACGGCCTGGTTTATATACTACCTTCGGAGAAGGCGGACTTTCAGATGCGCATCATGAATTCAGATGGTTCGGAAGCAGAGCAATGTGGTAATGCCATTCGCTGTGTATCCAAATATGTGTACGATCATGGTCATGTTAGCCAGGAGCAAATTACTATTGAAACGATTGGGGCAGGCGTACAACCAGTGAGTCTCAACATTCGTGATGGTAAAGTGGAAACGGTACGTGTCGACATGGGTGAACCGATCTTGAATGGTCTTCAAGTACCGACAACGGTGGATGCGAATCCCGTGGTTGATCACCACATTGAAGCGAATGGACATGCGTTCAAATTCACTGCGGTATCCATGGGTAACCCGCATGCCGTCATCTACGTTGATGATGCTGTGAATTTTGATCTCACAACTTGGGGCCCACTTCTGGAAGTACATCCGATGTTCCCGAAAAAAATCAATGTGGAATTCGCCACAGTTCGTGACCGTGGATATGTGGACATGCGTGTATGGGAACGGGGAGCTGGTCCAACACTTGCTTGCGGAACCGGAGCTTGTGCAACACTGGTATCCTCTGTCCTGAATGGACATACAGATCGTACAGCCATCATCAGCCTCAAGGGTGGAGATCTCCACATTGAGTGGAATGAAGCTGACAATCATGTGTACATGACCGGACCTGCTGAAGTTGTTTTTAAGGGAATCACTTCATAAAAAGTGGAAGGTTTAACCAAAGAGGCCTGCGGGCCTCTTTTTTTACCTTTACAGAATTTATAAGATTTCGGGGTCCCCGCAAAGTACCTGAGTTAGCCTCGAAGCCAAAGCCCCACTTTGTGGGGTGATTTTAATCTGTATCAAAAACCTGTGTTTTTCTTCGTTTTTTAGCGTTTTTTGTGTTACATTAGTATGAAAATGATCACAGTCAGGCGGGGGGAAAAGGGATGAAGGCGGATTTGCGCAAAGCTATGCAGGAACGGGTTCTCGTTGGAGATGGGGCCATGGGAACATTTCTGTACCAAATGGGATTTCCGGTAGGGATTTCATATGAAGAGTTGAACTTGATTTCACCTGAAGTGGTGGCAGATGTACATCGCCGTTATCGGGACGCAGGTACAGAAGTATTTGAAACCAATACGTACTCTGCCAATTATGACAAGTTGTCCAAGTTCGGTCTGGAGTCCAAGGTGGAGGACGTGAACCGTGCCGGCGTACGCATTGCCAAAGAGGTAGCTGGAGATAACGGTTATGTGCTTGGTGCAGTTGGTTCCATTCGAGGTGGCAAGCGGACGAACGTGTCTACAAGTGAACTGAAACGCTTCTATCAACAACAGATCTTTGCTTTGCTTGATGAAGGTGTGGATGGCATTCTGCTTGAAACCTTCTATGATATCGAGGAAATGGATATTGCCCTTTTGCAAGCGCGCAAGCTGAGCGATCTGCCTGTGATTGGACAGTTCGCGGTAGAGGATGTAGGACACACACTGGACGGATATACGATGCCTGAAGCATTCCGGATCATGCGGGAGCAGGGCGCAGACGTGATCGGTTTTAACTGTCGCTCAGGTCCAAACGGGATTATGCGAGCCATGGAAACCGTTTCCGGACGTATCGGTATCCCAATGTCTGTTTATCCGAATGCGGGTGCAGCAGACTATGTCGATGGTCAGTTCCGTTATGGTGCGACTCCGGAGTACTTCGGTCAGACGGCAGTGCAATTTGCTGAACTGGGCGCTCGTATTATTGGCGGTTGCTGTGGTACGACACCTGATCATATTACCGCAATGAAAGAGGCGCTCGCTAACTATGTACCTTCGCCTATCTTGGAGCCTGATCCGTCAGAAACCAAAGCGCGTATCGTGCTGCATGAAAATGTGGATGAGCGTTCCGGACGTGGCGGACAGCCTACGATCGTTGATCTGGTCAAGCAACGTCACACAGTCATTGTTGAACTTGACCCGCCACGGGACCTGGACATTGCCAAGTTCATGAAAGGTGCCGAGACTCTGAAAGCAGCCGGAGCGGATGCCCTGACACTGGCGGACAATTCATTAGCGGTTACACGGATGAGCAACATGGCGCTGGGTCACCTCGTTCAGGATCGCACGGGCCTCCGTCCACTGGTGCATATTGCCTGCCGTGACCGTAATCTGATTGGAACGCAGTCCCACATGATGGGTTTTGATGCTCTGGGCATTAATCATGTACTGGCTGTTACAGGTGACCCTGCAAGATTTGGCGATCTGCCAGGTTCAAGCTCGGTATACGATCTGACTTCTTTTGAAATCATACGCATGATCAAGCAGTTGAACGATGGGGTGGCCTTCTCGGGTAAACCGCTGAAGCAGAAAGCTGGCTTTGTGATCGGAGCGGCGTTCAATCCCAATGTGAAACATCTGGAGAAAGCTGTACAACGTCTGGAGAAGAAAATTGCCTCTGGCGCTGATTACATCATGACACAACCGATCTATGATCCTGAGTTGATTGTAGCAATGCACGAAGCGACCAAACATCTGGATGTGCCCATTTTTGTAGGTGTGATGCCACTGGCAAGTGGACGGAATGCAGAGTATCTGCACAACGAGGTTCCGGGAATCCAGCTTTCGGATGAAGTGCGTTCCCGGATGGCAGGTCTGGAAGGTGAAGAGGGTCGTGCGATGGGGGTAAAAATTGCTAAGGAACTGCTGGACGTAGCCACAGCGCATTTCAAAGGCATCTATCTCATGACACCGTTTATGTTCTACGGCATGACGGCTGAACTGACTCAATATGTATGGGAGAAGTCGGAGCATCAATGTCCTACTTGTTTCAACCCTAATAATCAATTACAATAGTAAAACGGATGTGATGCCGATGTCATTCAGTATGACCGGATACGGTCAATCCGCCTTTCATTTTGGCGGCTATAAGGTACAATTAGAGATCAAATCTGTTAATCATCGTTATTGCGAAGTGATGATGCGTCTGCCAAGAGAGTGGACGTATTATGAAGACGGTTTGAGGAAGATCGTACAGAGTCGTTTGAAACGTGGGCGGATTGATGTTTATGTAATGAAAGAAAAAGAGGAAGACCAGGCTCTTCCCGCTGTTCTGAATGAACAGACGGTCAGGGCCTATCTGCAGGCTGCAGAGCAACTGGAGACTCAATTTGGAATGCACGGAAAACCAAGTATTGTGGATATGCTTGGGCTGCCGGACGTCATGGTTCATTCGGATGGGACAAGTTCCATTCCCGAAGAGCAGAAAGACGAATGGGAGCGAGTTTTGCAGGAAGGATTGAGAGAGGCTCTGTCCAGTCTGGAGCAGATGCGCGCACGCGAGGGTCTTCATCTGGCCAGTGATCTGGAACGGCGGATTATCCGTCTGGAGTCACTGCATACCGAGATGCTTGCTCTTGCACCGACTGTGGTGAGTGATTACCGCAACAAGTTAAGGCAGAGGCTTACGGAAATGCAGGAAGAAGGCTCTTTCCCTTTTGATGAGCATAAATTGGGTATGGAAATTGCAATGTTTGCCGATCGTTCTAACATAGAAGAGGAGCTTACGCGTCTACTCAGTCACTTTGGACAGAGCAGGGAACTGCTGAAGAGTGATGAACCGGTAGGTCGTAAGTTGGACTTTCTAATTCAAGAGATGAATCGGGAAGTCAATACGATTGGATCAAAAGCCAACCACTTGGCTCTGGTGAACCGTGTTGTCGAGATGAAGGCGGAGCTGGAGAAGATTCGTGAGCAAGCGGCGAATATCGAATGAACGGCCACATTTCGGCATAAGAGTCGCATGTATAGGGGGAAGAACCTGATTATGGCAATCAAACTCATTAACATTGGATTCGGTAACATCGTATCGGCGAACCGGATTATATCCATCGTGAGTCCGGAATCGGCGCCGATCAAGAGAATTATACAAGAGGCAAGAGATCGTCACATGCTGATTGATGCAACGTACGGAAGACGTACTCGTGCCGTAATTATTACGGATAGCGATCATGTCATTCTGTCTGCAGTTCAGCCGGAGACGGTCGCCCATCGTCTTTCTTCGAAAGATGATGATAACGACGAATAAAATGGAGTGTAATATGTCTAAGGGATTACTAGTAGTGTTGTCCGGCCCATCTGGGGTCGGGAAGGGTACAGTATGCAGCGCTTTGCGCAAACGGGTGCCGGAATTGATCTATTCCGTATCGGCGACAACCCGTCAGCCTCGTCTTGGTGAAGAACATGGTGTGAACTATTTCTTCAGAAGTCATGAAGAGTTCCAGAACATGATTGCTGAAGATCAATTGTTGGAACATGCGGAGTATGTCGGTAATTATTACGGAACACCGCGTGATTTTGTAGAGAAAACGATTAACGAAGGCCGCGACATCATTCTGGAGATTGAGGTTCAAGGCGCGTTAAAAGTGAAAGAGAAATTCCCGGAAGGCATCTTTGTTTTCCTGCTTCCTCCTTCATTGGACGAGCTGAAAGATCGCATTCAGGGTCGTGGTACTGAAAGTCAAGCGACCATTGATCACCGGATGTCTGTGGCGGTCGATGAGATCAGTCTGCTGGAGCAGTATGATTACGCTGTTGTTAATGATGAAATTGATTTGGCGTGCAAGAGAATAGAAAGCATCATAATCGCCGAACATTGTAAGATCAATAAATAATCCCTTTTGCCGCTGCAGAATGCGATATAAGTGGGGCAGTTGTCATATCATATACTGAAGTAGTCCTCTCGGACTGCCTGAATGTGAAGACATGCCACATCAGTTCTGTCAGGCGGCAACTTGCGATTATACTAATGCGAAGAGGTGTTTGTTAATATGCTGTATCCTTCTATTGATGAAATGATGAACAAAGTCGACAGCAAGTATTCCCTTGTTGTTGCTGCTTCCCGCCGGGCTAGACAGCTACGTGAAGGTGAAAAAACGGATTTAAGAGGTGCGAGATCCCATAAGCAAGTTGGCGTTGCACTGGAAGAAATCTATGGAGACCTGCTCGTTGTCATCAAAGGACAGGACGAAGAAGAAGAGTAAGCCGCCTGCGGCTGCTCTTCAACTGCATACGGCGTAAGCCGGATTAATTGACAACCGCGAGGTTGTTATTTTTTTACGAATAAGCATATTTTAACGGAATCTTAATAATTAGACGTCGTATAAATATCGGGGGAAGTAAACATGTTGAACGGTAAAAAAATCGTGCTTGGTGTGACAGGCGGCATAGCCGCTTACAAAGCGGCAACATTATGCAGCAGACTGGTGCAAAAGGGAGCGGATGTTCATGTGATTATGACAGCTTCCGCTACACAGTTTATTACCGAATTAACGCTGCAAACGTTGACCCGAAACACCGTATATACCGATACATTTGATGAGCGTGAGCCGGCAGTCGTATCTCATATTCATCTGGCCGATCTGGCTGATCTTGTTCTGGTTGCTCCGGCTACAGCGAATGTGATTGCCAAGATGGCGCATGGCATGGCAGATGATATGCTCTCAACGACGTTGCTTGCCACGACAGCCCCTGTCATGATTGCACCAGCTATGAATGTACATATGTATGATCATCCAGCTGTAAAGCATAATATGAGCCTGCTTGTTGAACGGGGCGCCATGATGATTGAACCGGGTGAAGGTCTGCTTGCGTGTGGATATGTGGGCAAGGGACGTCTGGAAGAACCGGAGAGCATTGTGGATGTGGTGGAACGTTTCTTTGAACAGCGCAAGTCTGCAGACATTAGTCGGCAGGGACAAGCTCCATTGTTACATGGCAAGAAGGTTGTCGTTACGGCTGGAGGTACGATTGAGCGCATTGATCCAGTACGATATATTACGAACGATTCATCTGGCAAAATGGGATTTGCCATAGCCGCAGCTGCGCGTGATCTGGGGGCAGATGTGAAATTGGTTATGGGCAGTACCCAAGCCAAGCCGCCGGAGAATGTTGAGTTGATTCCTGTACAGTCTGCACAGGATATGTATGAAGCGGTAACACGCGAGTGGGATGATGCAGATATCGTGGTTAAGGCGGCGGCAGTTGCCGATTATCGTCCAAAGGAAGTTTATACCGAGAAGATCAAGAAGAAAGGCGACACGCTGTCGCTCGAACTTGTTAAAAATATAGATATTCTTGAAACACTGGGTAAACAGAAGACCCATCAGTTTTTGATTGGTTTTGCTGCGGAAACTCAGTCGGTTGAGATGTATGCACGTGAGAAATTGGAACGGAAAAATTGTGATCTGATCGTAGCCAATGACGTAACCCGCACGGGTGCAGGATTTGGAACAGACACCAACGCGGTACATATCTATGACCGGGAGGGTTTGGTGGAGGAGCTTCAAGTGATGGCCAAGGACGATGTGGCTCATCGGTTGCTCCGGATTGCGGCGGAGCGCATTGCAGGGAGGAATTAGGATATGGAGATTGCCAAGGTCATTGTCGATGTTCCTGTGAAGGAAACAGACCGGCCGTTTGATTACTTGGTACCTGAATCGATGAGGGAATGGATCGAGATTGGCAGCCGGGTGGGTGTGCCTTTTGGTCATCGGACGGTGCAGGGATTCGTGATTGATCTTGTGCCGCGTACCGGAGAGGAAACATTCAAGCTTAAGCAGATTCAGGAGTTACTGGACATTGTTCCCCCGTTGTCAAAGGATTTGGTTGAGTTGGCCGAATGGATGAGTGGACGTTATGCCAGTAACCGGATTTTGTCATTGCAGGTCATGGTGCCGACGGCATTGAAAGGGAAAGCAGAGCGATACATCTCGCTGGGAGATGCACTTGATGGACAGATGGCGGGAGCACAACCGGATGATGAGGTGTTATTTGTTTGGGGAGAAGAGTCTACGACCGAGAAAGTACAGCAGGATATCATCCGTTTTGTCAAAAGTCGGGGTCAGGTACCGCTGCAACAACTGAGTCGAAAATATCCCAATCATGCTGCACTAATTAAGAAATTATTGCTTGGTGGCGTGCTGCTGGAAAGTCAGGCCATCAAGGACAAGTTAAATAAAAAAACGATGAAGTCCGTTGATCTGGCTGTAGATATTGCTGCTGCTCAGGAAGCACTTGCTTCATTCCCGGCGAAAGCACAGCGACAGAAGGAGATTCTGGCTTTTTTGCTGGAAATGAAAGAACTGTTGCCCATGCCGATGAAAGAAGTGTTATCTACACTACAGGTATCGGCCGCAACGATTAAAGGGCTTGAGGAAAAGGGACTGATCGTCACCGAGGACGTTGAGGTCTTCCGTGACCCGTATCAGGGCAGGACGTTCAAAGCGACTGAACCGCTGGTTCTGACCGATGAGCAAAAACATGTCTATGACAATATCAATGGCCGATTGCAGGAACAGCGCCATGGGGTATTTTTACTGCATGGTGTCACAGGCAGCGGCAAGACAGAAGTCTATCTTCAAACCATTCAACAATGCATCGAGCAGGATCGGCAGGCCATCGTATTGGTGCCCGAGATTGCACTGACCCCGCAGATGGTAGAGCGCTTCAAAGGGCGCTTTGGTGATCAGGTTGCGGTCATGCACAGTCGTCTGTCAGGCGGTGAACGTTATGATGAATGGCGCAAGATTCGTGAGGGTCAGGTGAAGGTTGCCATTGGGGCACGTTCAGCCGTATTTGCTCCGTTCAGTCGCCTTGGGCTGATCATTATGGATGAAGAGCACGAGACTTCTTACAAACAGGAGGAAACTCCGAAATATCATGCCCGTGATGTAGCCGTAAAAAGAGCACAGCAGCATCAGGCCGTGGTTGTTCTGGGTTCAGCGACACCTTCGCTGGAAAGTTACTATGCGGCACGCTCGCAGAGCAACGATGATTTTGCACCACTCTTGCTGGAGATGCCAACACGGGCACTGGGTAACAAGTTGCCTGAAGTACGAATTGTTGACATGCGCGAAGAATTGAAGGATGGCAACCGTTCCATGTTCAGCAGGGCTTTGCACAAAGGTTTAGAGGAGCGCTTGGAGCGCGGTGAACAGACGGTGCTTCTGCTGAATCGCCGTGGATATTCGACCTTTGTGATGTGCCGAAGTTGTGGATATGTGGCAGGTTGTCCCGAATGTGATATTTCATTGACGTATCATCAGCGCTCGAATAATCTCCGTTGTCATTACTGCGGGTATGCGGAAGCGGCTCCTGAAGTGTGTCCAGATTGTGGAAGTGAGCATATTCGATACTTTGGTACAGGTACACAGCGGGTCGAGGAAGAGCTTGCGAAGCTCTTTCCGGGCATTCGGGTCATTCGGATGGATGTGGATACGACAACGGAAAAAGGGGCTCACGAGAAGCTGCTGAAACAGTTTCGTGAGAAAAAAGCAGACGTGTTGCTAGGCACCCAGATGGTTGCGAAGGGACTTGATTTCCCCGATGTAACCCTGGTTGGCGTGATAACAGCGGATTCAGCACTGAATTTACCTGATTTCCGTGCTGCCGAAAAAACGTTTCAGTTACTAACACAGGTAGCTGGCCGAGCGGGTCGTCACCAATTGCCTGGTGAGGTGTTCGTTCAGTCCTATACGCCGGAGCATTACTCCATTGGGCATGCGAGTCAGCATGACTATGTATCGTTTGTACGTGAGGAGTTGCTGCACCGTCGCAATCTGCAATATCCGCCATACTGTCGCCTGATTCTGGTGACCTTTTCGCATGAACAACTTCCGGTATTGATTCGTCTTGCCGAGAACTACACGCGAATACTGAAGGAGAAGGCTAATGCAGCAGGATGGCTCGGCAGTCTGGATCGTTTCAGCAATGATGCCTTTGATGTGCTTGGGCCGGTAGCGTCCCCGATTCCACGGATCAAGAATAGATACAGATTCCAATGTATGATAAAATGGCGGGGGGATGTAGACGCCATCGGACTCGCTCTGGCAACAGCCCGGCGCATGGACGATGATGTTCAGGCGCAAAAACTGCTCATTAGTCTGGATGTAGACCCGCAAATGTTAATGTAAGCATTTTGCAGCAATGCGGATGTAAACAAGCGGTATAAACATAGATTAAAAATGAATACACCAAAAATAAAGAATATCGTCCTGAAATTATGATGAGGATTAGGAAGGTGCTTACAACATGTCGATTCGCATTATCGTTCAAGAACCAGATGAGGTGCTCCACAAGAGAGCCAAAGAAGTACCGAAAATTACACCGAATGTACAAAAATTGCTGGATGATATGGCTGATACCATGTACGATGCGGAAGGTGTGGGTCTTGCTGCGCCACAGGTCGGCATTTTAAAACGTCTGATCGTTATTGACGCTGGTGATGAGCAAGGACTGATCAAGATGATTAACCCTGAGATTATCGCAAGTGAGGGAGAGCAATTCGGACCGGAAGGTTGTCTGAGTATCCCTGGAATTAATGGTGACGTTCGTCGTTTTGAGACCGTTACGGTAAAGGGTCTGGATCGTGAAGGCAAAGAGTTGATTATTACGGGTAGTGGCCTGTTGTCCCGTGCATTCCAGCATGAAATTGATCATCTGGATGGCGTACTCTTTACGGATATCGCCGAGAAAGTGTACGAAATTGCAGCAGATCAAACGGGACCGCGTCGTAATTAAGGAGTGATTGATTTGAATATTGTTTTTATGGGAACACCTGAATTTGCAGTTCCTTCTCTCGATATGCTGATTGCAGAGGGATACAATGTGGTGGGTGTGGTGACTCAACCTGATAAACCACAGGGGCGCAAAAAAGTACTTACGCCAACACCGGTTAAGGCCGCAGCAGAACGCCACGGTCTGCCGGTGTTTCAGCCTGTTAAACTGCGTGATCCGGAAGCCGTAGCCCGCTTGGCTGAATGGAAGCCGGATCTGATCGTTACCGCGGCATTCGGGCAGATTCTGCCCAAAGCCGTGCTGGATATGCCTGTTCGTGGTTGTGTGAACGTGCATGGCTCTCTTTTGCCGAAATATCGGGGGGGAGCCCCGATCCAACGTTCCATTATTAACGGGGAATCCGTGACAGGAGTCACATTAATGTATATGGCTGAAGGCCTGGATACGGGAGATATGATCTCGTATGTGCAACTGCCGATTACAGATGAAGATACATCAGGAACGATGTTTGACAAACTAAGTGAGGCCGGATCCAGATTGCTACTGGCTGAAATGCCACGATTGGTTGCAGGCGAAACAACGGCTGTCCCTCAGGATGATGCCGAGGCTTCGTATGCTCGCAATCTGACTCGGGATGACGAGAAAATGGACTGGAGTCGCACATCACGCGAATTGTTCAATCAGATCCGTGGTCTTGTGCCATTCTCGGGTGCATTTACGATGTGGGATGATCAGGTCTTCAAAGTCTGGGCGGCCGCCAATCCGGATCATTTGAACATAACCTCTTCTTCGGATGCTGGACAAGCAGAGCCGGGAACGGTGCTGCAGTTGAATAAGGCAGGTATTGAAGTGTGTACAGGCAATGGATCTCTCTGGTTGACTGAGGTGCAACCTGCGGGGAAAAAGGTGATGCAAGCCGCTGACTTTGCCCGTGGCGGTACACTGAAACCTGGAACGGTGCTGCGATGAGCGGTAACATACCAGGTCGTTCGTCAGGAAAAGGCCAGAAAGCTAATGGAAATTCATCTGGACGTGAAGGAAACCGTCGTCCGAATTCGGGTAAATCGGGTGGTGCATCGCGCTCCCAGCAACCCAAAACATCTGCTCGTACATTGGCAGTCAAGGTTCTTAGCGCTGTTGAGCAAGATGGAGCATATAGTAATCTGGAGTTGAACCGTCGTCTGAAAGAGGCGGATTTAAGCCCTGCGGATGCTGGACTAGCTACCGAGTTAGTGTACGGAACAATCGCTAGATTGAATACACTTGATTATTACTTGGAACGTTTCGTTGCAAAAGGAGTATCCAAACTACAACCTTGGGTTCGTAGCCTGCTTCGGATCAGCGCATATCAGATGATCTACCTGGATCGTATTCCGGAACATGCCGTGGTGAGCGAAGCGGTTAATCTGGCGAAGAAACTGGGCCATCAGGGAATCTCGGGTATGGTGAATGGAGTGCTCCGCAATATGATCCGCAATCGGGATGAACTTCGTATTCCAGAACATCTGCCCGTTGCAGAACGTATTTCACTGGAGCATTCCCACCCGTTATGGATGGTTGAACGCTGGATTGCCCAGTACGGCGAAGAGACAGCGGAAGCGATCTGTCGTGCGAATAATGAGCCGCCAGCGGTGAGTGTCCGGGTCAACACAACAATGACCACACGGGAGAAACTGATGCATGAGATGACCAGTACAGGTGCAGTCGTTGAAGCTTCTCAGCTGAGTTCCGATGGAATTCTTGTACGTAGTGGCGGAAACATGGCTCTAACGTCCTGGTATCGGGACGGGTTGTTCTCTGTACAGGACGAAAGTTCCATGCTTGTCGCTGAAGCAGTTGCGCCAGAAGTAGACCAACTTGTATTGGATTGCTGCGCAGCTCCAGGTGGTAAAACAGCTCACATGGCTGAGAAAATGCAGGATCGCGGTCGTATTGTCGCGAATGATGTACATGCTCACAAGCGCCAGCTGATCCTGGATCAGGCGGAGCGTCTCGGTCTGACTTGTATTGATGCTGTAACTGGAGATGCGCTAGACCTGAATGAACGGTATCCGGAAGCGTCGTTTGACCGCATTTTGCTGGATGCACCATGTTCAGGTCTGGGTGTTATTCGCCGCAAGCCTGATGTGAAATGGACCAAAACCGTAAAAGATATCGAAGATATCGCAGGCTTGCAGCGTGAATTGCTTGATCATGTTGCGCCGTTGTTAAAACCAGGTGGTATTCTGGTGTATAGCACGTGTACGATTGAGCCTGCTGAGAATGAGGATATGGTTGCAGACTTCTTGAATCGACATCCGGAATATAGCCCAGCAGAAGCATCCGTCTGGTCTGAATCGGAGACAGCGAACTTGAAGGTTGTGAACGGTGGTATTCAGATTTTGCCACAATACGCTCACAGTGACGGATTTTTCATCGCACGGTTGACAAAAACAGTGGAATAACAGTTTAATAGAGCACGGAAGTATGACCGCCGAGGGGAACTTCGGCGGATTTCTTTGTGATGGGACTTCGATATAATTGTCAGAGAATGTGATGACAGGGTGCGATGGCGGCATTGAGATGTTATAATGCATGAAGTACAGATATCAAGGGTATACATGGATGTAACGTGGTCTTTGTGATAGAATAGGACGAATGGAACGAAAAGAAGGAAGCCAAACGAAAAGAAAAGAAGGAATAGGTGTTGACAACAAAATGAAACCTTTTATATATGATTATTCTCTGGAACAACTGCAGCAATGGGCTGTGGAGAATGGGGAGCCGGCGTTTCGCGGTGGCCAAATCTTTGACTGGATTTATGTAAAACGTGTGAATGATTTCAGTGAGATGACCAATCTGTCCAAGCCATTGCGTGAAAAACTGACAGAGCAATTTGAATTTGTAACGCTTAAGGAAATTACCAAGTTTGAATCCAAAGATGGAACGGTTAAATTCCTCTTTGGTCTTCATGATGATCATGCCATTGAGACAGTAATCATGAAGCATAACTACGGGAACAGCATCTGTGTAACCACACAGGTTGGATGTCGTATTGGTTGTACATTCTGTGCATCCACATTGGGTGGTCTCAAGCGTAACCTTACGGCTGGGGAGATTGTTGCCCAGGTTGTGCAGGCTCAGAAAATTCTCGATGAACGCGGCGAGCGTGTCAGCAGCATTGTAATCATGGGTTCGGGTGAACCTTTCGAAAACTATGAAGCTACGATGACTTTCCTGCGCATTATGATTCATGAAAAAGGGCTGAACATCGGTCAGCGTCACATCACGGTATCCACGAGCGGAATCGTTCCGAACATCTACAAGTTTGCAGATGAAGATACACAGATTAACCTCGCCATTTCGATCCATGCACCAAATGATGCACTGCGTTCGAAATTGATGCCGGTTAACCGTCGTTTTCCTTTTGAAGACGTGATGGAGTCCCTTCGTTATTATCTGGCCAAAACAGGTCGGAGAATTACGTTCGAGTATGCACTTATTGGTGGGGTAAACGATCAGCCAGAGCATGCAGCAGAACTGGCAAGTGTGCTTAAGAACATGTTGTGCCACGTGAATCTGATTCCGGTTAACCATGTACCTGAACGCAAATACGTAAGAACATCGAGAAGCGACATTTTTAATTTTCAGAAGATTCTCTCGGAACAGGGTGTTAATGTAACCATTCGTCGTGAACAGGGACATGATATTGCTGCCGCTTGCGGTCAGCTTCGTGCAAAGCATATGGAGTTGAGGTGAGAACGTTTTGATCAAAACAGTTCATGTGAGCCATATCGGACGAGTGCGTTCGGTGAATGAAGATTCAGCCTGGATTCGTAATCTCGATACAGGATATATTCTGGGTATTGTTGCCGATGGCATGGGTGGACATCTTGCAGGGGATACGGCAAGCCGCTTGGCAGTAGAGACGTTGGTGAAAGATCTGGGAACACTGGAACCAGGTCTGTCACATGCGTCTCTGTCTGCGGCTCTCAGCGATGCTATTTTGCATGCCAACGAAGTTATCTTCCGCACGGCATCAACAGATGACAAGTATCACAACATGGGAACAACGGTGGTTGCGGCGTTATTGAACGATACGGAAGGTGTTATTGGACACATCGGGGATAGCAGAGCCTACAAAATTGCTAATAAAGCTGTGATCCAATTGACCGAGGACCATACACTGGTGAACGAATTGTTCAAAAATGGCCAGATCAGCAAAGAGGATGTGTCTCATCATCCCCGTCGTAACGTGCTGACTCGTGCCCTTGGAACAGATGCTGAAGTGAAGGTGGATCTGGATACCGTCAAGCTGGAGGAAGGCGAAGTTCTGCTCTTGTGCAGTGACGGTCTCAGTAACCTGGTTAGCAATGAGCAGATTATTCAGGTTGCCGGCAATCTGGAACTGGCATTGGAAGATCGTGCAGACCGACTGCTTCAGTTGGCTTTACTTGCTGGGGGAGATGACAACATCACGGTTGCATTGTTTGAGTTGCAGAAGGAAGGTTCCGTGGATACGGAAACGGGGTGTGAGTCATGATTGGGCACCAGCTAGGCGGACGCTATGAAGTGATTGAGCGTGTCGGCGGTGGCGGCATGGCTCTCGTGTACAAAGCTCAGGATCTTCTGCTGAACCGGAATGTAGCGATCAAAGTTCTTAGACAACAGTTTGTGCATGACGAAGAGTTTATTCGCCGTTTCCGAAGGGAAGCACAATCGGCAGCATCACTTTCTCATCCGAATGTAGTCAGTATTTATGACGTGGGGCAGGAAGATGACGTTCATTATATTGTCATGGAGTATGTGGAAGGCAAAAACCTGAATGAAATTATTAAAGAGCGTGCACCTCTGCAGGTGGATGAATCGGTCCGAATCGCTTCCCAGATTGCAGATGCTCTTGATCATGCACATCATAATCAAATTATTCATCGGGATATCAAACCCCATAATATATTAATTGGCCGGAATGGCCGCGTGAAGGTAACGGATTTCGGGATCGCTCGTGCCGTTACATCTACAACGATCACACAGACGGGTTCTGTAGTTGGTTCTGTACATTACTTCTCACCGGAGCATGCCAAAGGCATCGTTACTGGTGAAAAATCGGACTTATATTCTCTTGGGATCGTACTCTATCAAATGCTGACTGGGCAACTTCCGTTTCTGGGTGAAAGTCCAATCAGTGTGGCATTGAAGCATTTGCAGGAAGAGTTCGATGAACCACGTAAATTCAATCCATTGATTCCGCAAAGTGTGGAAAATGTCATCTTAAAATCCATGCGTAAAAATCCACAGGAACGTTATCAGTCGGCCAAAGAGATGCAGACGGATCTGGAAACTTGCCTGATGCCGGAGAGACGTAATGAAACGAAGATTGATTTTCCGGATGAGGATGATATAGACCAGACTCGCGTTATGCCAGCCATCAAGCCTGAACCGCGCGGAGTTACATCGACGGGTGCAGTACCTGTGATGGAGTCTGACGAAGTAACTGGTAAGGGTAAAGCGAAAGCCAAGAGCTGGAAGAAGCCAACACTACTCATTTCATTAACCGTTCTTATTCTAATCGCCATGGTGGGCGTTGTATGGTATGTCAAGGGTATGCTGGTTGTACCAGAAGTAACCGTACCTAACGTGATTACCCAGACGGAAGAAAAGGCTCGGGAAATGCTTGAGGAGAAAGGACTCGTCGTCAGTGATGAGGTCATCCGTCTGTATCAGGAAGATGTTGAACCCGGGATTGTCTTTGAGCAGAGCAGAAAAGAAGGCGATGTCGTCAAAGAAGGTTCCGAGGTCCAGATCAGTGTTGGTGCAGAAAAAGAACTGGTGAAGATGATTGATGTCAAGCAAGACCCTTATGATGAGGCTGTCAAACAATTGACTGCGCTTGGCATTAAGGAAGATCAGATTCAGCGGAAAGATGAGTTCTCCAATGATGTGGCTTCAGGTACTGTTATTTCCCAGACACCTGGTGTCAATGAGGAATTCGATCCTGAGATTGTTCAGATTGAGTTAACCGTAAGTAAAGGTACCGAAACGGTCAAAATGCCTGATCTGAAAAATCATACCCGCAGTGAAGCTGAAGAAAAACTTAAATCTGTTGGACTTGTGCTTGCTCAGGTGCAGGAAGAATCAAGTTATACGGTGGACCAGGGCAAAGTGACGCAGCAATGGCCTGTGGAAGCGGGCGCAGAGGTGAGTCCTGGCGATAAGATTACGATCTTTATCAGTACAGGGTATCCGCCTGAAGCACTGCAATATCCTTTTAATATCAATGTATCACCCAAAGAAGAGGGCAAAAATAGTAAAATCCGTATCACATATGAAGATGCACGCGGCAAGAATCAGGAATGGGGAACACGCACCGTGAACTCAACCCAGATCTTGACCATTCCACTTGTGCTCGCTCCAAATGAAAATGGGGCTGTGTCCGTATATCGCGATGGACAGTTCCTGGATACGTATCTAGTCTCCTACAGTGAAGCCAAAAACGGAACAGTGAATGTACCTTCCATTGACCCGGAACAAAGCACGCAAACGCCGCCAGAAAATGAGCCTGATCCAGGTGAAGGTAGCGTAGATGAGGGCAGTGTTGATCCCAATCAGGAAGGTGAACCTGAGTCCACACCGGCAGACGGTGAGGGTGACAATGTAGATGAAGACACTTCTGCCATGAATAATGGTAAAGGGCAAGGTAAGGAAAAAGAGAAGAAAAAGGAAGTCATTAACGCATCAAGCCGTCCATAAGGGCGGCTTATGCTGGCGTCTGGAGTAAATGTACCACCATCTAAAGGAGGGCGACGGAGCTATGCCAGAAGGTATCATCGTTAAAGCGCTAAGCGGTTACTATTATGTCATGCCAGTGGAAGACAACGGGGTTCCTTCGGTTGAAGGTTCCGCCGTTCAATGTCGAGCTAGAGGTATCTTCAGAAAACGGGGAACGTCACCGCTTGTAGGTGACCGCGTCAGCTACATGCTGACAGAGAACGGAGAAGGAACGGTAGATGAAATCCGGAAGCGTGAGACGGAACTCATCCGTCCTCAGGTAGCCAACGTAAGTTTGGCTGTTCTGTTATTCTCAGTCAAAGAACCGGATATGAACCTGAATCTGTTGGACAAGTTCCTTGTTCACATCGAGCAGGCTGGGTTGGATGCTCTGATTGTGCTGACCAAGCAGGATCTGGCTGATCCAGCCAAAGACACTGTTGCTGAAGTGAAAGCATTGTATGAACAGGTTGGTTACGAAGTGATCTCCACAAGTTCACGTACCGGTGAAGGCAGTGAACTGCTCAGAGACCGTCTCGCTGGTAAGATTAGCGTATTCTCTGGTCAATCCGGTGTAGGCAAGTCATCCATGTTAAATGCATTGATGCCCGGGCTGACGCTGGAGACGAGTGCGATCAGCATGCGTCTAGGGCGAGGGAAACACACCACTAGGCACGTGGAGCTTATTCCGTTGGATAATGGTGGATTTGTTGCGGATACGCCAGGATTCAGCCAACTGGACTTTCTGGAGATCGGTGTGGAGGAACTCTCCACTTGTTTCCGGGAATTCGCCCAGTTTGCAGATCAGTGCAAATTCCGAGGTTGTACCCATACACATGAACCAGGCTGTCGTGTGCTTGCGGCCAAGGAGGAAGGTCTGATCTCCGAAAGCCGATATCAACACTATGTGCTGTTCCTGACCGAAATGAAAGATAAGAAGCGGAGGTATTAACATGATTAAAATTGCCCCATCGATATTATCAGCTGATTTTGCCCGACTTGGTGCTGAAGTTGCAGAAGCCCAAGCTGCAGGAGGAGACTGGATTCATGTTGACGTTATGGACGGTCATTTCGTCCCTAATATTACGCTTGGACCTGCGATTGTGAAGGCGATCGCTCCACATACAAGTTTGCCGCTCGATGTGCATTTGATGATTGAGAATCCGGAGCGTTATGTTGAGGAATTTGCCAAAGCAGGAGCAGCAGTAATTACGGTTCATGCTGAGGCTTGTGTGCATCTGCACCGGGTTATTCATCTGATCAAGGAGCAGGGAGTGAAGGCAGGGGTTGCCCTGAATCCGGGAACGCCAGCGTCAGCCATTCTCGAAGTTCTGGATGATGTGGATATGGTTCTTGTCATGACAGTAAATCCTGGTTTTGGCGGACAGGCATTCATCTCGGGTACCATGAACAAAATCAAGCAGATTCGTACTTGGTTGAACGAAAAGGGACGCCATGATGTACATATCGAAGTAGATGGCGGAATTGCTGCCGATACAGCCCCGCTTGTGGTGGAAGCTGGAGCAGATGTACTCGTTGCCGGAAGTGCCGTATTTGGTCGTGAGGATCGTGCTGCCGCGATTACTGAAATCCGTCGTAGCTACGGAGGCTGATCTATGACCCTCAAGGAGACGCTGTGGACGATGGCTGCGAGTCTCGCGACGGGACTTGTGCTTGCTTTGTTTGCGGTTATTCAATCCCCGTATAACGCCATTACATCATTGATCGGGGTGGGCGTTGTTATTATGTATTTCCGCAAATTTGATCGTACGGGACATCGGGTTACTTTTGTCATATTCAGCATACTGTATTATTTACTGAGCGTTTTCATGATCGCTGTCTATCAATATATTCCTACCCAATCGTAAATGACCTGATCTTCGGGCTTGTCATTGTGGAATAGGGATCGAAGGTTCCGCATAAATATGGTTACATGAGCAGGTTTCTCATGTAGCCTTTTTTGTCGTGTTAGAGGTAAAGAAGGCCTGGAGCATAGGATACGGCGGACGCATGAGCATGATGGGGAGGGTGAATTATGAAATTTTACACATTCAAACTGCCGAAGTTTTTGGGAGGGTTTGTAAAGGCGATTCTTAATACGTTTCAAAAGAACTGATCAGATTGATGAGGTAACAGGGAATACCGCCGCTTTGGCTCAGGCTTATCTGGAATTCGTACCTGCGAAGCGTCATGCGGCGGCCATTCACATGTTAATGAGCGTATTCATGCATTCCTTTTTTGAATACCAAAAAAGCACCTGCAAGGAACAAGGTGCTTTTTGCTTACCCGATTTATAGTAGCTTTGCGTGATTATACGCGAGTCACTTTACCGGCTTTCAGTGCACGGGTGCTTACGTATACACGTTTTGGTTTACCGTCAACGAGAATGCGGACCTTCTGAACGTTTACGCCCCAAGTACGACGGTTACGGTTGTTAGCGTGGGATACGTGGTTACCGGTGCCCGGTTTCTTACCTGTCACATAACATTTGCGAGACATAGATTACACCTCCTATCCTAAAATAACCAGTTGCCTTCGGAAACGAGAAGTCATTCCATAAGGACTAAATTGTTCTTCCTGACCGAGAAGATCAGGTTTCAGTAGCTAATGGTGTTGTTTAAGCCGGCATGACCGGATCATTTCCATTACTTAACCTGCATAAAACAATACTTGAATATAATATCATAATCAAAAAAGCTTCGTCAACTGATCCAAAAACTTTATTTATTTCTCCTGTCTAATATAGTACAATGTTGAATAGTCCATAATACAGTGGTGAACAGGCTGTTGCCGCGAGGAAGTCGGAGAATAAACCGTACTTAGAGGTCGGTGGTCTGCTTTTTGGCAACGCTGTGAGCTGCGGCATTCCATCATTGGCACCAGTCTCCATGCGGCATTCATGCCGGCTCTTGATACCGGTGCATATCCGTATGCCCCGAAGTTAGGGGTGCAGAGAGTGCAGGATATTGGTAGCCCGGCCGCCCAGACCGTTAATCCGGCTGACATTATGTATTGTATGCCTGTGCCGGACAAGGTATGGACGAAGAATAACGCAGTCCGCGTTAGCGCATGAACAGACCAGACACATCTTGGTGCAAGGTGTTCGTGTATCAAGCTAGGAAGGGGAATTCTCACTTGAGTATACGTTCTTTAAATGGAACAGATTTCACCGCAATGGTACTTGCCGGAGCGGAACAACTTGGACAGCATGCAGAGCACGTCAATTCCCTGAATGTTTTCCCTGTGCCGGATGGTGACACGGGAACGAACATGAATTTGACAATGAGTGCAGGAGTTGCAGAGATTAAAAGAAAAAGTTCTGCCTCCATCGGCGAAGCTGCCGGTATTTTATCGAAAGGCTTGCTTATGGGCGCACGGGGAAATTCGGGAGTTATTCTATCGCAATTGTTCCGTGGATTTAGTCGTTCAGCTGCTCCCTATGAGGAACTGAATACGCTCCAATTCGCAGCAGCCCTGCAGAACGGTGTTGATGCAGCTTACAAAGCTGTCGTAAAGCCCGTTGAAGGGACCATTCTTACCGTAGCCAAGGAAGCGGCTAAACATGCCAATTACTACGCAAGACGGACGAATGATATTACTGAATTAATGAATGAAGTTTTGTTAAAAGCAAAAGAAGCACTGGCAATGACTCCGGAATTGCTGCCTGTACTGAAACAGGTTGGTGTTGTGGATTCAGGTGGTCAGGGGCTTGTATATATCTACGAGGGCTTTATGGAAGTATTGCTTCAAAGTGACGGAGTGAATCGTACTTCTTTGAAGAAAGAAGTAACTCCATCCGTGGCAGCATCTGCTTTGAAACCGGCTGCACTGGCAGAAGTGGTTGTCAAGAAACCTGCACAGCAGCAGGTGATTGCACCAGAGATGCCGTTGTCCGCTCAGGCGAGATTGGAAACGGAAGATATTGAATTCCTGTATGACATGGAATTCTTCATTAATCGTGAGCTTGGAGAGAACGCAGGAGTGGCATTCGATGACGAAGCATTCCGGAAAGCGTTGTCAGTAAATGGGGATTCAATCATTATCATTGCCGATGATGAAGTGATCAAAGTTCATGTCCATTCCAAGACACCAGGGGATGTTTTAAACCTGGCACTTCAATATGGTGAAATCACACAGATTCATATTCTCAATATGCGTGAACAGCATCGGGATCTCCTGACGGCAGGTATGGACATTGCTCCTTCACCTGAATTGTTTGCAGAGATTCCACCTGAGGCAGCGCGTAGCCTTGAAGAGGCTGTGCTTCCTGCGGATGAGATGGCACCGTACGGTTTTATTGCGGTATCCTCCGGTGATGGTATTGCAGAGATCTTCCAAAGTCTTGGCGTCGATGTCGTTCTGTCTGGTGGACAGACGATGAATCCAAGTACGGAGGATTTTGTGAAAGCCGTTCGTTCCATTGCTGCGGAGCAGGTATTTATACTCCCGAACAATTCTAACATTGTACTGGCTGCTGAGCAGGCTCGTGAATTGCTTGAAGACGAGCGTCGGATTACGGTCATTCCAAGCAAGACGATTCCACAGGGAATGGCTGCGGCTTTTGCTTTCCAAGAGGATGAGTCTGCAGAAACGAACCGTGACCAGATGCTCGAGGCGATTAGCCGGGTGCAATCCGGTCAAGTGACTCATGCGGTTCGCGATACGCAATACGATGAATTAGATATTAAGGCGGGGCACTATATCGGTATTCATAACTCCAAAATTGTAGCGACGGATGAAACCATGCTTCAAGCATGTGAAGGTCTGCTCAAGCAGATGATGGAGAGTGGAGATGAAGTGGTGACGATCCTTGAAGGGGAAGAAGCTGACCCTGAGGTTACCGCTGCCCTCGCTGCATGGCTTGAAGAACAGTATCCTGATGCTGAGGTAGAGGTACATCTTGGAGGACAGCCTGTGTACTATTACTTGTTCTCCGTGGAGTCCTAATAGAGGTTGTTCAAAAAGTCTCCAATTGACTGCTTGAACATGCACTATAGCACTTTAGCGAAGAGGAGGAGAGTCATGAGCCACAAGGTTGCAATTGTAACGGACAGTACGGCAGATATTCCAGAAGAACTCATTCGCAAATACGGGGTTCACATTGTTCCGCTGCGTGTTCTGTTCGGGGAAGAAACGTATGCGGACGGCGTTGATCTGACTTCGGAACAGTTCTATGAAAAATTGAAGAAGGTATCTGTGTTGCCTACAACTTCACAGCCATCTCCAACGGATTTCATGAATGTATATCAGGCACTGCTTGATGAGAACCCGGAACGTCCGATTGTATCGATCCACCTGTCATCCGGCATGAGTGGTACCTATCAATCGGCCATGCTCGGCAAGTCTTTGCTGGAGCGTGAGGGTGACATCACCGTGCTGGATTCGAAGTCAGCATCTTATGGATACGGTCTGATGGTAGTACAGGCTGCTGAACTTGCCGAACAGGGCAAGTCAGCAGTCGAAATCGCTGCCGCTATTGAAGGGATGCAACAATCTCGTAAATTGTTCTTTCTCGTTGATACCCTTGAGTATCTGCAAAAGGGCGGTCGGATTGGCAAAGCTTCAGCCATCTTGGGAACGTTGCTTAACATTAAGCCGATCCTGTCTATTGATGAAGAAGGCGTGATCTATGCAGTTGAGAAAGTCAGAGGTCATAAAAAAGCAATGGCACGCATTATTGAACTGTTCCAGAAGGATCTTGCAGGCAAACGGGTGAACCTGGCGGTAGGTCATACCGCAGACCCGGGATCAGCGATCGCTTGTGCAGAGCAGCTGCGTGGTCATTTTACACTGAATGAAGTGATCTATACCAATATCGGAGCCGTAATAGGCAGTCATGTTGGACCTGGTGTCATTGCGATCTTTATGTGGCCTGTTCCGGAATGAGGGATTAGACATGAAATTGGAAGAAATATCAGTTAAGCAAATTAACGGCGTGAGTGCTCTCAAAGAGGGAGAGCTTCACGCCTTTGGCATCTCTACTGTTAAAGACCTGCTTGAATATTATCCGTTCCGTTATGAGGACTATCGTCTGCGCTCCCTTAGTGAAGTGAAAGATGGGGACAAGATCACGGTCCAGGGACAGGTAATGGGTATTCCTGTATTACAACGATACGGCAAAAAGTCCCGTCTCACCTGTAAGATCATGACGGAAGAGTGGATGATTACCGCCACCTGGTTCAATCGCCATTTTCTCAAAGAACAGCTTACGCCCAATCGGGAGATTGTGATCACAGGGAAATGGGAACAAAAGCGTATGCAGATGACGGTGACAGACTCGGAGTTCCCGGATAAAGGGGATGGGCGTTCAGGCACATTGCAACCTGTATATTCGGTAACCGGCAAGCTGACCCAACAATGGATGCGCAAAACGATCAATCAGGGGTTAGTTCAATTCGGTGATATGATTCCCGAGATTCTGCCCCAATCGTTGATGAAGAAATACAGTTTGATGCCACGCAAGCAGGCAATTGCGGGGATTCATCGTCCGCAGGACAACCGGGAAGGTCAGCAGGCGAGACAGCGGATGGTGTATGAAGAGCTGTTTCTATTCCAGTTGAAAATGCAGGCTTATCGTGCGTTGAATCGAAATCGCATGGATGGCGTGGTACATACTACGGATAATACGACGATTCGCGAGTTTGTACGTAGCTTACCTTTTGAACTGACAGATGCTCAGAAAAAGGTGGAGCTTGAAATTTTGCATGATATGCGTTCGCCCTATGCAATGAACCGGTTATTGCAGGGCGATGTAGGTTCGGGTAAAACGGTTATTGCGGCGATTGCGCTATACACAACTGTTCGATCCGGTTTTCAGGGGGCTCTGATGGTGCCTACGGAGATTCTGGCGGAGCAGCATATGCGCTCACTGCAAAAGCTGTTTGAACCATTTGGGGTAACCGTAGGGCTGTTAACGGGCAGTGTAAATGGCCGTAAACGTAAAGATCTGATCGCCTCGTTGCAAATGGGCATGATTGATATTGTGGTAGGTACACACGCCCTGATTCAGGAAGATGTCTTCTTCCGTGATCTGGGCCTTGTGGTGACGGACGAGCAGCATCGCTTCGGTGTGAATCAGCGCAGCGTTTTACGACGCAAAGGATATAATCCAGATGTGTTAACGATGACGGCTACGCCAATTCCACGGACACTTGCCATTACTGCTTTTGGTGACATAGAAGTATCCACGATCTCAGAACGTCCGAAGGGACGGATTCCGATCTCTACGTATTGGGTCAAGCACGATATGATGGAGCGGGTGCTCGGTTTTATTTCCAGAGAAGTGGATCAAGGCCGTCAGGCTTATCTGATCTGTCCCCTTATTGAAGAGTCGGAGAAGCTTGATGTGCAGAATGCCATTGATCTGCATGTGCAGATGCAGCAGAACTTTCCGAAATATCGTGTAGGTCTGTTGCATGGACGGATGACGGCTGCGGAGAAAGAAGAGATGATGCGTGACTTCTACAGCAATGATATTCAGCTTCTCGTCTCGACTACCGTTGTGGAGGTTGGGGTCGATGTGCCGAATGCAACGCTAATGGTCATTATGGATGCGGACCGCTTCGGTCTGTCCCAGCTGCATCAGCTTCGTGGTCGGGTTGGTCGTGGGGCTCATGCGTCCTATTGTGTACTCATTGCTGATCCCAAGACGGAGGTTGGACAGGAGCGCATGAAGGTCATGACGGAGACCGAGGATGGATTCGAGGTATCGCGTCGGGATCTGGATCTTCGGGGTCCAGGTGATTTCTTTGGTACAAAACAGAGCGGATTACCCGAGTTCCGTCTTGCCGACATGGTAGCAGATTTTGCTGTGCTGGAACAAGCCAGAGATGATGTATCCCAGTTGATTGCAGAAGCGGATTTCTGGACGTCTGTGGACTATACACCTCTGCGTGATTTTCTACAGCAACAGCAAGTATTTAAAGGTGATCTGATTGACTAAAGCTGCCCATGGCGACTGGTTTTTCGTATTACCTTTGTAAAAAAAGACAAGTGTACAAGCCCTCCCGACATATGAATAAGAAGTGAGTTTATTCTTTGGGAGGTGCTATACGTTTTGGGTTACCAACAATATGGAATCAGTCCGCAGCTGGTGGAGCGGATCAAATTAAAGATGAAAAATCCCGCTGTCAAAGAGCGTATCAAAAAGTTGATTGATGGCGTGACCAAGTCTGATCTGCAAGATAAGGCCAAGGTCAGAAGGTTGGTCAAGTCTTCGGCAGTCATTATGAATGAGAATTTCTCTACAGCGCAGGAGGAGCAGTTTGTTGCTTTTGTGCTCGCGCAGAAGATTGATCCAAACAATACGTTTCATTTGATTAAGCTGTGGGGGATGTTTAGGTAGGATTAGATGTAATGTTGGGTGGGATAAAGTGGGGTGTTTACACGGAGGGCACTACGATGACAGAATAACCTTCGGAGCGCTGTTATCTCCGGATTTTCTGAATGGCCCTTTCCAAGGGTAAAATCCGGGGATAAAGGCGCACGCTTCGCTTCTTTAGGTTATTTCTGTCCTCTCCGTTGTTGTGTAAACGGAAGGACTTTAGCAAAGCCAAATTACACTCAAGTTGGTGTTGTAATGTAAGAAGGGGCTGTCTCAAAAGCCCTTGAAAAAAGTATAGGCAAAAAGAAATACCACGCATACGTTCAAAAAAGGACAAAGCAGAGGTTTATTCTGCTTTGTCCTTTTTGCGTTTTTCTGTCAATGTGGCTTTTTTGAGTAGATTGTGGGCAAGGCAAAGCCACCCAACCTCCAGGCTCACTTTTTGCAAGCCGCGAAGCAGGAATCTTCGGAATCCCCGGTTATTTTTAATTTGTCCAAACACACTCTCAGGCTCCGTCATGCGCCGAACTGAAAGGGTATATCCTTCCTCACTACGTAACCGTTCCCGCATCTCGTTTTTTTGACGCATATAGGTAAGACTGACGGTAATCTCCCGATTGCCTTTCGCTGTTGTGCATTTGGTTTTCAGGGGACATTCGCTACAGTCTGCACTTCGATAATGGCGGGTTCGAATCGCGTAGCCACTCTCCGTGACCGCCTGACTTTCATACCGGAATGGTAACGTTTGCCCTGCCGCACAGGTCCATGTATCTTCGGTTTCGTTGTAGCTCCAGTGGTCCACTTTGCCCAGCGCTTGCTTCCATGCCCTCGTTTTCTCTTTATGGTATGTTCCGTATTTGACGATGCCGTGGATGTTTTTTTCTTCCAAATAGCTGTAATTTTCTTCGCTTCCATACCCGGCATCGGCAATGACGGTTTTCACTCTTTTACCAAGCTGCTCTTCCAGATGATCCAGGTGCGGTTTCAGACATTTGGTGTCCGTGGGCCGCTGGTGTACACTGTAGCCCAATACAAACTGGTTTTCCGTTCCGATTTGTACATTGTATCCAGGCTTTAGTTGACCATTTCGCATGTGGTCTTCTTTCATTCGCATGAACGTCGCATCTGGATCGGTTTTGCTGTAACTGCCCCGCTCACCAGCAGTTTGGATCTGATGCTCATACTTTTGCAACCGGGGCAGGAAGTCTTTGCACAACTGTCGCACCGCTTTTTTTAATGTTTTGCTCTTCGGTTTTTCGCTTAGCTTTTCCTCCAATTGCTTGACGGCTTGTTCCAGTTTTTCCGCAGTGAGAGCCGAGACTTCGCCAAGTTCAGGCAGGTCGGTTCCGGTGTGGAGGGTATCTTCTTCGTTTTCCGCTTCTTCGATGGCTTGAAACAAGGTATGTACTTTTTCTTGCAGCTTGGCCTGGTGCTTGACGACGGCTTTTTTCCACACAAAGGTGTAGCGATTCGCATTCGCTTCAAGCTTGGTTCCGTCCAAAAAATAGTGATCCAAGGACACGTATTGCTCCTGAACCAACAGCTCCAGCACATGGGTAAACACAGTTTCCAAGACCTCTTTCATCCGCTCGGAACGAAAGCGATTAATGGTCCGGAAATCCGGTTGTTGCCGCCCGGCTATCCACATGAACATGATATTTTCGCGAACCGCCTTGGCAATTTGCCGGGAAGAATAGATGCGCTGGGTGTAGGCGTAGATGATGATTTTGGTGAGCATTTTGGGATGATAGCTATGGCGACCCCCGCCAGGATACGCCGAGTTAAAAATGGAATCGCTGAGGCGATTGATTGCGTTATTCACAACACGAACGAGGTGATTTTTGGGGATATCTGTCTCCAAATCCATTGGCAAGAAAAGTTGATCCATGGTATATTGAATGTACAAAGAAACCGTCTCCTTTCAAATGGTGGGTCGCACTTCCATTTTACCAAGGAACGGTTTCTTTTTGTTTTACAATTTTGAAAACAGAGCTGTCTCTAGCCATTTTATGACTTATGGGACAGCCCCTTCTTTAGTTACACGCAGTTGCGAGCTTTATACATCCATTATGAGTTGGCTTTAGAATATAGGTAACGCTAGTCTTTAGATTGTGCTAAAATAATTTTATTAACTGTACCATTCCGTTTAACTCGCACTTTCACACTGGAGGAAAGCGGATAATCGGAGGTATACGAATTTTTAATTAGATAAAAGTAGCTCTTTGTGAAGGCGTGCCACGAGGTCCTCTATCAAAGTAAGTATATTGAGAAGGTTATTTATTGATTAGAATTGCCACTCCATCTACTGATTTATTTGGGATTTAAATGTTCAGGCTAATATATTAATCAAGTTTGATATTGTAAAATAAAATAAGTGGTGATTACAATGAATTTTCTCTTTTGGAATATCGACCGACAAAGTATAGATGAGGCTATTGTTAGTGCCACTGTAGAGAATCATATAAATGTTTTGGTTATAGCAGAATATAAAGATAGTACTAGAAATTTACATGAGTTGTTTCTGAGTGAGGAATATCCTATGTATGAATATAATTCTCTCCCTGGATATGAACGAATTAAAATTTTTATGAGTTTTCCTAATGGAAATGTACAACGTTTAGCTGATAAAAGACATTATCTAGCCTTAAGGTTGCCACATGAAGAGTTGGGATATATAACTTTATTCGCCGTGCATTTTTTTAGTAAGCTGTGGAAAGGAGAAAATGACTTCACTTTAAAATCAGCTAATTTTTACAACGAAATCATCAGTATTGAGGATAGAGTTAAATCGAAAAACACCGTTCTTTTAGGGGATTTTAATATGAATCCTTTTGAAGTTGGTATGATAGGTGCTGGGAGACTTCATGCTTTCCCAACAAAATATGAAGCTAATAAAATCAAACGAATACTGGATGACGATTACTATGAAATGTTTTACAATCCTATGTGGAGATTTTTAGGTGATGAAGATACTGTTCCAGGTACTTATTTACATGCATCTCCTAATAGTGATGGGTTATATTGGAATTTATTCGATCAGGTACTAGTTAGACCAAAACTGATTGAGAGGTTTAGTAAATTAGAAATATTAACTTATATAAAAAAAGAGAAACTACTTGATGAAAAAAAAATTCTGTTAAGTGATCATTTACCAATCAAATTTTCTATTAATTAAGGAGGTTTTTCAAATGACGAGTTTATGGGGGGATTTTGGTAATTTAGATTCTTATGTAACACCAAAATCATTGTTAGATGAACAAGCAAAGCATCTAACAATTTTAACGAAAGGTAGATTGTATGGAGAAGTAGAGGTTATCAATCAAGAAGATTTATCTGATAATAATAATAATTTTACTTTTGAATTACAAATCAAAAGTGAATTCTTACCAAATTATCAATTTACCATATTAGATATTTCTCATAATATCATACCTTACCCACTAGAATTACGCATTGAAGGCAATATTTGGGAAGAATTAGGGTATGGTCCTTCAAATTATGGGTATTATCAGATAGATCATGAAGATGAGTTTAAAAAAGAATTAGAAAAAATACTTTCTAGCAATGCTGTGAAGAATGTCGTAAAAGCTTTGTACAATATGACTAAATGAGGGGAGCTACAATTGGTAGAAATGTAGGTTCGATATAAATTACAATGAATTACAATTTGGCCCATCACTCGCTTTTGATTGGAGACTTGCCTCTTTATAATTTCCCTGTCTTCAGCTGAAAAGGGTGAAATACAAGATAGAGGCGCTCGCTTAGCTTCTTCAGATTGGTTCTTCCCTCTCCAACTTATAAAGGCCAAGATACACTCAAGTTGGTGTGGTAATTCATGAAGGGTGTTCCACTAGTCAGATGACTTATGGAACACCCTTTTTGTTTGTAAGGACAATGATGGATAGAGATAGGATTTTTTTGGAGATTTTGGTTCTGTTGATATTTAGTACAATCCGCTGCATTTCATTAGAGATACTATTTACTGTTTGTTATTTGTTAGAG
Organism: Paenibacillus sp. FSL H8-0079; assembly: GCF_037991315.1. Taxonomy (NCBI): domain Bacteria; kingdom Bacillati; phylum Bacillota; class Bacilli; order Caryophanales; family Paenibacillaceae; genus Paenibacillus; species Paenibacillus sp. FSL H8-0079. The sequence goes on along the minus strand of NZ_CP150300.1, from coordinate 4,387,596 downwards.
GTGTGTTGTCAATCCCTAAAACGTATGAGTACGCTTATTCCTTTTTATATTCCGCATATGAAGAACGAGTGGCTATTAATGAAGCGATAAATACTAATATTAAAATAAAGTCATACGGGTTTCCTTTAAGTATGTAGACTTGAACGATGAGTGCCATAGTTGAGATGCTTAAGATTATTCGCAGGACAATCGCCGATAATCGATCGGGATGTTGGCTTCGTTTGGAGATAAAGTATAGGGTGAACCATATAACACTAAAAAGAAAAAATGAATCTAGGAGTAGAATGGCAAGTATGCATGAACACCTTTCTGTATTAATTTCATTGAATAATTGGAATAACATGACAACTGATTATAACATAGGTTTTCTGGAGTCGGACATTTTCATAGAAGTTAAGGGATGAACCGTTATAGGGCATAGTGCAGTATTGTTGATGCATTTTCACAGGATGGACTTTGCTTTCCTCTGGGGGGAGCGGTAAACTGTTGCATACGAGATGAAGGAAATTGCGTTAAGATGAGACATGTTTTTATTTCAAACAGATGTGGAGGAAGTACGATTGGAAATGTTTACGATGCTGCTGGGTTTATTTGAACGGGCGGCGCTGTTGATTATATTTTTATTCTTTCTGTCGAGGGTGCCGAGGTTTAGGCAGATTCTGCAAAAGGGGAAATTAAGGTGGCAGGAGTATATTGCGGTTACCTTGTTATTTTGTGCTTTTGCCATCTTCGGGACGTATACGGGGATTAATGTTGAAGGTTCACTGGTAAACGTGCGGATCATCGCCGTGTTATCGGGTGGTATTTTGTTCGGAGCGCCTGTGGGAATTATTACGGGTATTGTCTCCGGGGTGCATCGGTATTTAATTGATATGGATGGAGTTACAGCCATACCTTGTCTGATCACGAGTATCCTGGCAGGTCTGGTATCCGGATATATACATAAGTATACGCCCAAGCCCAAGCGATGGATTATTGGTATTGGTGCCGGAATGATCATTGAAGCGCTGACGATGTTACTGATTTTGCTATTTTCCTACCCCGATCCACTGGGTGCCGATATTGTTTCGCAGATTGCGCTGCCTATGATTCTGGGTGAAGTCAATATTGGACTGATTGTGCTCCTGGTGCAGAGTGTTGAAGGGGAAAAGGAGATGATTGCAGCTCGTCAGGCCAAGCTGGCGCTGGAGATTGCGAACAAAACCTTGCCGTATTTCCGTTCCATTGATGAGGAGTCTCTGCGTAAGATCTGCCGGATTATTCAGGAAGATATTCAGGCTGATGCGGTTGCAATTACGGATACTCGGAATGTACTGGCGTATGTAGGATTTGGTGAGGAACGATATCATATTGGTAATGAGATTATTAGTGAGATGACGAAGAAGACGATATCCAGCGGGGAGATTACGATTAGTAATGATGTCATTGATGAAAAAACACCGGATATCCACTCGCTGTTAATCATTCCGCTCAAAGAACGAGGAGACATTACAGGTGCGCTGAAAATTTATTATCGCAAAGCGTACAAAATTACGTATCCATTGCAAACGATGGCTGTAGGTTTGTCGCAGATCATCTCGACCCAGATGGAGGTATCGCGGGTAGAGGAGATCAAGGCTGCTGCCAACAAAGCAGAGCTGCGTGCGTTACAGACAACCATCCATCCTCATTTTCTGTTTAATGCGCTGAATGCGATTGCTTCGTCCATCCGAACCAAACCGGATCGTGCACGGGAGCTGATTGTGAACCTATCCGGGTACATGCGCTACAATCTGGAGCTGTCGGATGAGTTAATCGATATTCATAAGGAACTGGAGCAGGTCCGCAATTATGTAGAGATTGAGAAAGCTCGCTTCGGCAGTCGACTTAACGTGATTTATGACATTGATGAGGTTGCGGTGCATATTCCGAGTCTTGTTATCCAACCGCTCGTCGAAAATGCAATTATTCATGGCATTCTCAAGGTGAAAGGACCCGGGACTGTTCGAATTCGGGTACAGGATTATCCGGAGTTTGTACGAATCAGTGTCAGTGATACAGGGGCAGGCATCAGTGCAGATATTATTGAGCGTGTCTACCACGACCGTATGCCTGGTAACCAGATCGGGCTATACAATGTGCATCGCCGGGTCAAGCTTATCTACGGACAAGGTGTAACCATTACAAGACTGGAACAAGGAACCGATATTTTATTTGATGTGCCCAAAGGAGATGTCGTAACAAGGTGATGATGGATCAATGAGAGCTCTTATTGTGGAAGACGAGATTCTGGCAAGCGAGGAATTGAATTACCTGATCCAGGAGCACAGTCAGATTGAGGTGGTGGATCGCCTTGAAGACGGGCTGGATGTACTGAAATTTTTGCAGGAACAAGAAGTTGATGTGATTTTTCTCGATATCAATATTCCCTCGTTGGACGGCATGATGCTGGCCCATCATATTGGGAAGTTTGCAACGAAACCCTATATTGTATTTACTACGGCGTACAAGGAACATGCGGCAGAAGCCTTTGAGTTGGAGGCGTTCGATTATATTCTCAAGCCTTACGACGAGAAACGAATTGCTGCGATGCTCCATAAGCTGGAGTTGGCATTCAAGCGCGATCATGCGCCAGTGGAGCAACGTGTTGAGGATGGACTAGCCCCTCTGGCGGACGGACCTTCTGTGCAAGGGGAACTGTTACGAGAACGAGATACGAATTCCCATACGGACAAAAGAATTAATCTGCTGCGGAATGACAATATTATTGTTACGGATACGGCAGACATCTACTATGCGGAAGCGCAAGAGAAAGTGACGAAGGTATATACCAAAAATGGGGAGTTCACCATGCCAGTGAGTATTACGGATTTTCACAGCCGTCTGCCACAGGACACGTTCTTTCGCTGCCACCGTTCGTACGTCGTAAATCTGTCTCAAATCCGTGAAATTGTACCTTGGTTTAACAATACGTATCTGCTTCGTCTGCGCGATCTGGAGGCTGAAGTACCTGTGAGTCGCGGTAAAGTCAAAGAATTCAGGCAACTCATGCGCATCTAGAAGCATTTCATTCCGCATCTGATGCAACTCATGCTCAAAACGGTGTAATGAATCCCCTTTCATGTATGATTAGCTTGTGAACGCATTCATGTATATGACATCGGCAAAGGGGAGATCACGATGAAAGCAGCAATTTCATCCGTTTCATCAACACCTGAATCAACATTTGCACCTACAAAAATGAACCGCTGGCTTATTGTTTTGGGGACCATCATTGTACAAATGGGTCTTGGAACCATCTATACTTGGAGTTTATTTAATCAACCGCTGTCTGACCGTTTCGGATGGGACGTCAGCTCGGTCGCGATAACTTTTTCAATTACCAGTTTTGCATTGGCATTTGCCACATTGTTTGCAGGACGGTTGCAGGAACGTTGGGGTCTTCAGCGTCTTATCCGTGTAGCCGGGGTTGTGCTTGGGCTGGGTCTTATTCTGAGTTCCCAAGTCACTTCGCTAACACTGCTGTACATTTTGGCTGGATTTGTCGTTGGTTTTGCAGATGGTACGGCGTATATTACGTCGTTATCTAATCTGATCAAGTGGTTCCCGGAGCGTAAAGGTCTGATCTCGGGAATCTCGGTCGGCGCCTTCGGTACCGGTAGTCTATTGTTCAAATATGTGAACTCGGCATTGATTGGTGCCGTTGGTCCTGCTCAGGCATTTATGTACTGGGGCATTATCGTTCTGGTTCTGGTCGTTGCGGGTTCATTCCTGATCCGTGAAGCGGTTGTTCGTGAACAGGCTCCGGCAAGCAAGGAAGGATCAAAACAAGTCGTAGCACGTCATGACTATACGGTGAAAGAGATGCTGCGTACGAAAGAAGCGTATATGCTGTTCGTTATTTTCTTCACGGCGTGTATGAGCGGCCTGTATCTGATCGGTATTGTCAAAGATATCGGTGTACAGCTGGCTGGACTTGATGTAGCTACAGCTGCGAATGCGGTAGCCATGGTTGCGATCTTTAACACGGCAGGACGTATTATTCTTGGTGCGCTGTCGGATAAAGTAGGACGAATGAAGGTCATCGCTGGTGCGCTGCTGGTTACAGCCGTAGCTGTCATGACACTTAGTCTGGTTCCACTGACCTTCGGGATCTTCTTCGCCTGTGTAGCGGCTATTGCATTCTGCTTCGGTGGTAACATTACGGTATTCCCGGCAATTGTGGCCGATTACTTCGGACTGAAAAATCAGAGTAAAAACTATGGCGTGATCTATCAGGGATTTGGATTTGGTGCGTTGGCTGGATCATTCATCAGCGCCCTGCTGGGCGGATTCCATCTAACCTTCATTGTGATTGCTGTACTCTGCGCTGTCTCGCTGTTGCTCGCACTGATCATTACCCCTCCAGGTCAAGGTCGTCGAGCACGTCAACGTGAAAAACAGATGAACCTTAATCCTTCATCACGGGCAAGTTAAGCAACATGAGCTGTAAGTACGAATACAGGATAGTTCTTCATCTTAAAAGTAAATGAAAACAGAGCGGTCTCCAAATGAGGCCGCTTTTTGGTATCTATGTTGCCAGATTGCCAGCCGGCCTGTTGACCTATCGGACTACTCGGCTGCCAGCGAGCGTGGTGCCTTGTGTGCATTCCATCATTCGCTTCTGTTATACTCTAGGTGAATCTAGGAAGACTAAGACCAAGCTATGTACCCCAGAGGAGGCATATCATGAATTTCATTAAATACACACAACCTGATTTTGATGATTATTATGCATTGGTTTCCAATATGGAAGTAATGAAACAGATTACAGAACGTGCACTACCGGAGCAAGAGGCGAGATCACAATTCGAGTCCATGCTTGATTTTAATGAGCGTTCCACTTGTGGGCATTACCGGGTATTTAATGAAGATGGCGCCGGTGTGGCGTATGCCAAATTGATTCCGGATCAGGCAGACCCGACCCGAGCTGAAATAGGTTACATGATCCTGCCTGAACATTGGGGCAAAGGGCAGGGCACATCCATAGCATCACGGTTGATTATCCAGGCACAAGCCGCAGGGATTGGATCGCTCTATGCAGTTATCGATCCAACTAACGCTGCTTCCCGCCAGATCTTAACCAGACAGAACTTTGTATCCACCTGGACAGGCGATTACGATGGTCTTCCTGGTGAGATCTTGGAGTTAAATCTTCAAATGAAGCGATAAAAGGACTGTTCTGAGGGTAATCAGATATATAGGGCATCTTGCATGAGACGGATGGAACTCAGTATCATCATGGTGCATGGGTTCACCCATGTACATTTCATGCAAGATGCTTATATAGAGGTAGTTCAAAAAGTCCACTTTTGATTACGAATCATGCCTGCGGCATCATCAGCATCGAAGATGAAATTCAGCCGAAATGTCCGTTGCTCACGTAGTTTCCCTACGCTCCGCTACTCCATTTCTAGCTTTATTCCATCTTCTCGGTACTGAAAACCAGACTTTTTGAACAGGCAAATATAGAGATGTGGAGGAGATGACATATGAGCAATTCAACCATGGAACGTCTGAATGCATTACTGCCGGAGTGGCTGGAGACCAGTCGTCTGCACACGGGGCAGGGTAAGGTGGCTTCTTATATCCCGGAGCTTGTCAAAGCCTCTCAGGATGAGCTTGGTATACATATCATGGACGCCGAAGGGAACCATGTGTCGGCTGGGGATTGCGGTGTCCCGTTTACGATGCAAAGTATCTCCAAAGTATTTACCCTTATTCTTGCCCTTATGGATCATGGGGAAGAAGCGGTCTTCTTTAATGTAGGAAAAGAACCTACAGGCGACGATTACGATTCGATGATCAAGCTTGAATTGGTCGAACCCGGAATTCCGTTCAATCCCTTGATTAATGCGGGTGCGATTACAGTGTCCTCCCTGATCGGAGGTGACTGCAAGGAAGAGAAATCACGACGCATCCTGGAGTTTTTCCGCAAGCTGGCGAATAATGATCAGCTGGGCTATAACGAAGCGGTATTCGAGTCCGAATCGGAGAGCGGTCACTTGAACCGTTCGCTTGGTTATTTTCTGAAGCATAATGGTGTGATCAAGGATGACGTGGAGGATGTGCTTGCCGTGTATTTCCGTCATTGCTCCATTGAAGTCACCTGCGCAGATCTGGCACGAATGTCACTGGTTCTGGCGTATGATGGAACAGATCCGATTACGGGCAACGAACTCATTCCTCGCCGTTATGTACAGATTGCCAAAACCTTTATGACGACCTGCGGTATGTACAATGCGTCAGGCGAATTTGCCATCGAAGTCGGTTTGCCCGCCAAGAGCGGTGTATCCGGAGGGATTTTGACCCTTGTACCGGGACAATTCGGCATTGGTCTTGTTGGCCCGGCTTTGAATCGCAAAGGCAATAGTATTGCCGGCGTGCATCTGCTCGAACGTCTGTCCAAGGAATTCGATTGGAGCTTTTTCTAAAAAGTTTTCTGAAAAAAGAATCCTTACCCTCATATGTAGCCGATGAATCACGTATCCGATATTTTGCTTCTTTTGAACGAAGTGAATGGTCCGGATATGTCTCGTCGGCTGCTTTTGGTATTCACCAGGATGTCTAGGAAGTCAGTCCTGTATGGCAACGACCATGCTGCATCTATCATGGAACATCCACAACATCGGAGTGGGTATACGTCCCTTCATTCATTGGCTAGCGCCACATCCGTAATGAGGTTCATCTGAATATCCCGGGACCCGCTCTCCATCAGTAATCGGAGGGTACGGGCAGGACGGTCCAGTCGAAGCACCTGCCCGGTGTAACGGATATCGTCATGTTCGTGAAACACGGCAATAGTGACCCTATCTCCAAGCATCATCGAGTTGCTGAGCAAACGGGACATTTCTTCGGCCGCCTGGGCATCGAGGGATGGGCGGGTGCGAGGAGCGAGTTGTTCCTGATGAAGAATATAGGCTTCCCGGTGTTCGGGGAGCATCATGCGTGAGGACTCGAAGATACCGTTTTGCTGCAATTTCTTACTCATTTATAATGACCTCCAATTTTATGAGAACGTTCCTGTGCCTGGGCGGACGAGCAGAGGGAGGATGCCCGCATGATGGCGGTATCTCCGTACCTGCGTTTGATATCATCCGTGGCACGTTCCAATTCTCTTTTACGTTCACGGTCATCGAACCAGGATAGCTGCACTTCGGAATCAGGCACAAGTCCGGTCAATGATACGCTGATGCGGCGGATGGGTAATCCGTCCCAACGGCGCAGGAACAGAGCTGCTGCCGCATCATATACTTCATCCGTAATGTTGGTGGGTTCATTCACCTTCATCTGGCGGGAAAAACCGGTAGGCCGATCATAATCCTGTCCGCGACAGCCAACAGAGACCACATGACCCATGAGTGATTTGTCCCGGGAACGTCGACTGACGAGTTCCGCCAGTTCGAGGAGTACCACCTTGATATCTTCCCAGGAGTCATAGTCCCGGGGCAGTGTCATCTGATGTCCGATACCCTGCTGCTGATGAGCATATGTCCCGGGTTTGACCGGGGAATCGTCAATACCGCGGGCGATACGCCACAGTACCTCGCCATTCACACCCCAACGTTCTCTCAGTCGTGACAGTGGAGTCTGAGCCAGATCACCGATGGTGTGAACCCCCATCTTGTAGAGATGCTGTGCCATGCGGGACCCGACCATGAACATGTCTCTCACAGGCTTCTGCCAGATGGTGGACGGCAGATCTTTGCGAGGCAGTGTGCAGATGCCATCAGGGACTTTTTTGGCATACAGGTCACAGGCCATCTTGCTAACGACCTTGGTATCACTGATACCGATTCGAATGTACACACCCGTCTCATCCATCACTCTGGATTGAATGCTGCGTGCAATCGTCTCAGGACTGCCGAACAGATCCAGGCTTCCGGTGACATCGAGGAACTGTTCATCAATACTATAGGGTTCCACCAGATCGGTGTAAGACTGAAGGATGCGCGTAATATGAAGGGACACCCGAATGTACTCGGCCATCCGGGGACGAACGACAACAACATTCGGACATTTGGCGAGCGCTTCGCCCAGTCGTTCTGCTGTCGTGATTCCATAGGATTTGGCAAGTGGACAGGCCGCAAGAATAATACCCGAACGGCGCGCCGGATCTCCCGCGACAACGAGGGGGCGGTCCTTGTATTCGGGATGTGCAGACTTCTCCACACTGGCATAGAATGACTGGCAGTCGGCCAGCATGATGATACGTCTGTCTTGGCGGGGCATAAGACTTCTCTCCTTATCCGTGATGCTGTGCTCATCTGTTAAGCGTCGATTATGTCCATTTTAACATCGATATTTAACAGTTCATTTACAGTGTGGAACAAGTGTTCCTGTTTTATAAGCATATCCGACAATTCGAAATGCAGCAACCGGAATTATTTTGCAAATTGGACACAATTAGTGGTTCGCCATATTAGAGGCAGAAATTAGGAAATAAGATGTGCTTTTTTACATTTAATGTGAGAGATCTGTGACCTCTGGGTGATGACCGGTAGTTCATTTAGCTTTTTGTAAAAGGTTTATAAATGGGCACAGTCCTATAGAGGGGGACTGACGTCCTTTTTTGATTTTCTGCATTTTTCAGAAAACCTTGATGTGACGCGGAATATCGCTGATGCGTTATCGGACTATAGTATCAATTTTGTAATCTTTATGGTTAATACTGTAAAATAGGCCGCAACTTTAAAATATGACTCGCGTTTAATGGGGTATGTGTTCAAACGGCAAACGTTGCCTGTACCCGCGTTGCACATAACAATAAAGGTTCCAGAATTGCAAGATCAGCAGGGTATCCAAACCATGCGATTCCAGTAGATATTAGTGTTCGGGAATCAGACATGTCCGAGAGGCATCCCGGTGCTAGTTGATGGCTCTTTTTACGAATTATGGGCAGAATGTTCCATTTCATGTTTGCTTCCATCAGCCTAGTTACAAATGCAGAGTCTTAGCGCTATAGTGAGAACTACACCGCTGACATCTCTACCAAGCGGACATCCGAAGCGGAAAGATTCGTAAACTTCACGTTGGACCATTCGATGTTGAAGCAGGATGCATATTAGAGAGGTGAGCAATCTAAAGACATGAGCAGACAAAGACGAAGACGCTGGCTATTAACGGTGTTGACAGGAGCAGTGGTGGTGACCGGTGGGATATTTGCCGGATGGCACTATATGCAACCCAAGCTCGTTACGTACACAGCGGAGAACGGCACGGAGATGAAATTCAAGACCGATGGAGACCGGTTCATGGAATACGGGCCAGATGGAACGTGGAGGGAGATGTTCGTCAAAGGTGTCAACCTGGGCGCAACTTCACCGGGGCATTACCCGGGAGAATTCCCGCTGACCAAAGAGGATTACTTGCGGTGGTTCCAGCAGATCGAGGATCTGGGAGCCAATGTAATCCGGGTATACACGGTTCACGAACCGATTTTCTACTCCGCATTGGTCGAATATAACCGCGGCCGGGAGCAACCGTTATATTTTATACAGGGCATATGGTCACCTGAAGAAGAGTTGATTGAGAAGCAGGATGCCTATGCGGCCCATATTGAGCAGACGTTCAAGCAGGAGATTGAAAAGGCCGTATCTGCTGTCTATGGTGATGCGGACATTCCTGCCAAGCAGGGAGAGTCCAGCGGCAAATACAAGACGAATGCAGGAAAATACCTGATGGCCTGGCATGTGGGTACGGAATGGGACCCGGCGATGGTAGACAACACGAACGCAAAACATGCGGACGTACCGCAGTACAAGGGAGTTCATTTCTCGGCGAGTCCAGAAGCGTCACCGTTTGAGAACTGGCTGGCAGAGCTGCTGGATCATACGGCGGTCCTGGAGAAGAAGTACGGGTGGGAGCATCCGATGACCTTCACCAACTGGGTAACGACCGATGTGCTGGATCATCCCGGGGAGCCGCTGTATGAAGAGGATCTCGTGAGTGTGGATGCCCGTCATATTCAGCCGGAGGCGTGGGATGGTGGATATTTTGCAGCCTACCATGTGTACCCGTATTACCCGGATCTGTTCCATATTGATAAAACACTCCAAACGATCAAGGACGAGAACGGTGAGTACAACACGTACAAAAGTTATCTACGCAAACTGAAAGCCGAGTTTTCCGATATGCCTGTAATGATTACAGAGTATGGTGTACCCTCTTCTCTTGGCATTTCCCATCTGGGTATGGGAGGACGGAATCAGGGTGGACATAACGAAGTAGAGCAGGGAGATATTGACGCGTCACTGACGCAGGATATCTATGATGAAGGGTATTCGGGAGCGATTGTGTTCATGTGGCAGGATGAGTGGTTCAAAAAAACATGGAACACGATGCCACTGGAAATCCCCGCTGATCGCCGTGCATATTGGCTGAACGTGCTGACGAACGAGAAGATGTTTGGTCTGCTTGCCATGGACCCTGGTAAACAGGAACAGTTAACCATCGATGGCACACTAGATGACTGGGATGATCTGAAGGATGAAGAAGTTACTACCTGGCAGGGCCAAGTGGACGGCATTCAGGAGATGAAGATGACCCATGATGAAGCCTATCTGTATATTGGATTGACCTTGGATCAACCTTTTGACCCGGAGAAGACATTGCTGCGAATTGGCACAGATACACTTGCTGGAGGCAGTCAACCAGATAAGTTACTCCCGGGCCGGACGCTCAGTGATGGTCTTGAGACAGTGATTACACTGGGGCAGGATGAAGAATCACAGGTGGAGATCGCCAAAGATTATGACTTTAATCAGCGTCTGTACGGTAAGGAAGGATACGACATGCTGCCAGATCAGCAGTCTGATTCCACAGATCCGTTCCACCCATGGAATCTGGCAGTCAGCCTGAGGATGACACCGCCGGATACCCGATCTGCTCAACCGTTCATGAATGAAAAGGTCGGAACATTGAAGCGAGGAACGACGGCTCCCGGCCAACCTGATACGGATTCATTAACGGCATGGCAGTATAATGGCAATCAAGTGGAGATGCGAATTCCCTGGATGCTGCTTGGGTTCGGTGATCCGAGTTCGTTGCAAGCGATCGACTATGGACCGCTCAAGAATGGACGTGAGTTCTCCACAGTTGCTGTGGAAGGCGTTACCCTCATTCCGTGGTTAACGGACCGTGCCACGAAGAAGGTATCCTGGCCTGGGGGTGAACAGATAACTCTGGACCTGAAGACATTGCCGGTATATAGCTGGCAGCCTTGGGAGCAGGTGCAGTATAGTGAACGGCTGAAGCTAAGCTACGACAAAATGAAGAAGAGCTACGAAAAAATTCCTAGTTTTCATATCGAATAAATGAGTATAAAGGAGGACCTTTTCACATGTTTCCAAGTTTGGCTTTGGCCTATCTGTTTTTGTACATTTGTATCGCACTCGTGGTTGTAGGCGTCATCGTATTGTTTGCCATGAAAATGTCCCACAATGGCAAACGACGCAAGACGGCGTTCTATGAATTGAAACAGCGTGACTACTTTACCTATCTGCAAACAGCCTTGACCGAGAATAGTCCGCTCAGACTGCCACCAGGCAAGCTGGCTCCGCTGGAACGCAGAGTCATTCAGGACAGGCTGATTGAATGGATTGACCAGTTCAAGGGTGAGTATCGCGACAAATTAATCGCACTATGCCGTGAGGCAGGATTCGTAGAACATGATCTAAAGGAATTGGGTCGTCTGCGTTACGGCCGCCAGATTGATGCGGCTTATCGCTTGGGTGGCATGCGTTGTCCCGAAGCCGTTCCGGGCTTGATGGAATTGCTGAAGGATGAGAAGCCAGGCCCGATGGCCATTATGATTGGTCGATCCATCTCCAGATGTACGACTCGGCAAGGTGAACTGAAAGACATGCTCGCTTTGCTGTTAACCAAAGGTAAGTCCATTCACCATCTGGCAGCAGATATTCTGCTCGAAACGAGTCTGGATACGAGCAGAATTCTAATTGAATTGCTGGAGGACCGGAATCCTGATTTTGTCAAAGTCGGACTGGTTGCCATGTGGGGACAGGCTGTACCTGAAGTGATGCCTGCACTCGACAGACTGGTAGGCGCAGAACATCAGGATGTACGTGCCGAAGCGGTGAAGCTGTATCTTAGCGCAAGTCCGGCACTCCGGGATGAGACGATTCTGAAGCTGATTCAGGACCCTGATCCGGAAGTTCGCGCCGAAGTGGTACAAGCGCTTGGTTCGAAACATGCATCTGGCAGCATTCCATTACTGCGCAAAGCGCTGCGGGATGAAGACTGGAGAGTTCGATATAACAGTGCGGAGAGTCTGAGCAAGCTCGGTGAACCGGGATTCGAAGCACTGTGTCAGGCTGCGGTGCAAGGTACAGGTGCTGAGCGTGAGATTGCGATGCAGCAGATTGAGAGCACCATGCAGCATACGAGAACCGATGACAGAGCTGTAGAGCAGATGATTGCACATAACAAAAAAAGACTGCTGTACGATCGCTATTTTGGCCCTGTACGAGAGAACAGAACGAGCAAGAAGCGCACAGGTGTCGCTACGGTAGGAGGGGATTACACTGCTTAGGGATCTACTATTAATCTACGGCATGGTCGCAATCTACTATGTTGTTTTTGTAAATACGCTCTATTTTTCCATTCTGGCCTTATCGTTTCGTAATATCTGGACGATCTTCCGGCGGTCGCATTATTCCAAATACAATACATTGTCAGGCTCGGAACTGGTGCCTTCGGTTTCTCTGCTGGTACCGGCATACAACGAGGAACTGACGATTATTGAGAATGTGAACTGCCTGATGACGCTGAATTATCCAACGTATGAAGTCATTGTTGTGAATGATGGCTCCAGTGATGCGACACTGAATATCCTGTTGGAAGAATATCGTCTGAAGCCAGTACCCAATACGAAGATTCGGGGCAAGATCGCCTGTCAGAAAATTCGTGGGATCTACCATAACCCGGAGTTCCCGGATCTGTATGTCATTGATAAGGAAAACGGCGGTAAGGCCGATTCCCTCAATGCCGGGATTAACCTGTCCCATTATCCGTTGATCTCTTCCATTGATGCCGATTCGTTGCTGGAGAAGGATGCCCTGATCCGCATGGCACGCATGTATATGGAGAATCCGGAAGAGACGGTAGCCATCGGTGGAGATGTAAGGATCGCCAATGGCTGCAAAATTGAAAACGGGGCAGTGCAAGATGTATCGCTGCCACGCAAGATCTGGCCCATGTTCCAGTCGATTGAATATCTCAAAGCCTTCCTGGGTGGACGGATTGGCTGGAGTCACATGAACGGTCTGATCATTGTCTCCGGTGCCTTCGGCATGTTCCGTAAGGACGCTGTTATCGCCGTAGGTGGATACCGGGATGGTTATCCTGGGGAAGACATGAACATCATCATCAAACTTCACCGTTACATGCTGGAAAACAAATTGAAGTACCGCATTGCCTTCTGTCCTGAGGCCGTATGCTGGACACAAGCACCGGATTCCTACCGGATTTTGTCCAGTCAGCGCAAGCGATGGGGCCGTGGGAATCTGAAGAACATGATCGAGAATCGCGGCATGTTGTTCAATCCAAAATATAAAGTTATGGGTATGGTGACCATGCCATATAACGTTCTTTTTGAAGCATTGAACCCGTATTTCCGGATTACCGGACTTCTGGCTCTCGCCGGATATGTGCTTCTGGATATGACGCAATGGCCGATTCTGGTTCTGTTCGGACTATTGAACTTCGTGAGTGGTTATCTGCTGAGTGTAGGCGCACTTGTCCTGGAGGAGATTGCTTTCAAACGTTATAACAAACTCTCCGATCTGGTCAAAATGCTGGTCTACTCCGCGCTGAAATTCGTCGGCTACCATCAGCTGGGCGTACTGTGGAGATTGCAGGGACATGTGCAGTTCATGCAAAACAACAACTCATGGGGTACCATGACACGCCAAAGCTGGTCCGAGGATGAGAAGAAAACAAGCGAAGCTGCTTGAGTAAAGAATAATCAAAGCAATTATATGTCCAACTAGACATTTACACGATAACGGAGAGGGCAGAAAAAGCCTGAAGAAGCGAAGCGTTCGCCTTTATTCCGGATTTCCCCTTGTATAAAGGAATCAAAAAATCTGGGGATAACAGTGATCGAAAGGCTGTTCTGTCATCGGAGTGTAAGTGTAAATAATATTTTTTGGACTTATATAGATAATCGAGGAGAAGGGTGGAAAAGAACATGCCAAATACGGCGACATTGCAGCGTGAGGCTGCCGTTAATGTGTACCGAAGTGTAGAACAGGGATTGAAGGAAACGGGTGCCGAAACATGCGGCTTAATGTTCATCCATTGTGCAGGAAACTCTCAACCTGAGCAGCAGGTCAGGACACATCTGGAGCAAACAAGTGAGTCTGCCTTCCAGGTGTGGAAGGATGGGGCTACCCAAGCGATTGCCGTCCTGCTACCAGGTTTGTCATTGGATGAAGTTCATTATGAAGGACTTCGGATCAAACATGAGTTGCAAGAGACTGTACCCGGTGCCGATCCACAGATTACACTGGCCAGTTTCCCGGAAGGGGAGCGCCCTTCGAAGGCAACTATTCAGCATATGGCTGAATCCTCGAAGCTCGTAGATTCGGCGGAGATTCATATCTACACGCTGGACAATACGGCGGACGAGCCGGAACGAATTTTGATTGTGGATAACGATCCGACGGTACGCGAATTCCTGCAATTGCGGTTGAAGATGCAGGGATACGAAACCTATGAAGCCGTCGATGGACTGGCTGCACTGGAGTTGATCGAGAAAGTCACACCAGACCTGGTGCTCACGGAGCTGAATCTGTATGGCATCGACGGTCTGCCGTTCATCCATCATATCCAGAACCTGGAGATGGAGCAGCCGCCGAAAATTGTCGTGTTGACCGAGCAACGTGTCGAGCAGACGATCAGTCAATGCTTCCGCAGCGGCGTGGATGATTACATGACCAAACCGTTCTCACCTGTAGAACTGGATGCCCGAATCAGACGCTGCCTGCATTAGAAGATAGATTAGAGCAACATTTAGAGCACAGACACTCATCTATTTATATGGATTTTAAGCACCACCAAATACACTGCCCGGAGGGAATATCATGGAGAATCAACAATTCCACACATTACTGAATGCGATTGAAAATAAAGAAGCTGTACTCGGCGTTGTCGGGCTCGGTTACGTAGGACTTCCACTTGCCGTGGAAATGGTCAATCAAGGTTTCACGGTAATCGGAATTGATCTGGATGCGTCCAAAGTAGAAAGTATCTATCAAGGAGATTCCTATATTCACGATATTTCGTCCGAAGAGTTGAAAAAAGTAATGCAAAGCGGTCGTTTCCAGCCAACGACAGATTACAGTATGCTGCGTGTGATCGATGCACTCAGTATCTGCGTACCGACACCGCTTAGTGAGAATCAGGACCCGGATACATCTTACATCGAGACCGTTGTGGATCAGATCAAACTGCATATGAAACCAGGCATGCTGATTACCTTGGAGAGCACCACTTATCCGGGTACTACCGAAGAACTGATCCAGCAGCAGCTGGACAAGATCGGACAAGAAGCAGGTAAAGACTATTTCCTCTGCTTCTCACCTGAACGTGTGGACCCGTCGAACGGACGTTTCACAACATTTAATACGCCGAAAGTAATCGGGGGCACAACTGAAGCTTGCTTGAAGCTCGGAACAGCGCTATATAGCAAATATGTAGAAACCGTAGTACCGGTATCTTCGCCGAAAGTGGCTGAGATGTCCAAACTGCTGGAGAACACATTCCGCAGTGTGAACATTGCCTTTGTAAATGAAATGGCGATGATGTGTGACCGTATGGGTATCGATATCTGGGAAGTTATTGACGCGGCGGCGACGAAACCATTTGGTTTCATGCCATTCTATCCAGGCCCAGGCATCGGTGGACACTGCATCCCGCTTGATCCGATGTACCTGTCATGGAAGGCCAAAGGCTTCCGTTTCTATAGCAAATTCATTGAGCTGGCGCAATCCACCAATGACAACATGCCATATTATGTATTGAACAAAACGTCAACGATTCTGAACGAATACGCTAAATCCGTACGTAAATCCAATATTCTGCTCCTTGGCATGTCGTACAAGCCTAATATTGCCGACCTGCGTGAATCACCAGGACTGGAAGTATATGAACTGTTCAAGGAAAGTGGAGCTAACGTTAGCTACTACGATCCACATGCGGATTCCTTCCAGGATAAACATGGCGAGACCGTACACAGCGAAGCGTTCAATCTGGAGCAGTTCAAGAAGTACGATTGCATCGTGCTGATCACCAACCACAGCGATTTGCCTTACTTTGATATTGCCGAGATGGGTGTACCGATTCTGGATACACGTAATGCATTCCGTTCATACACACATCCGCATATCTACAAGATTGGTCACTCGGTACAGCATCCTGTGCTTGAGCCAAGTGAAGCGTTGCTCGTCTGAGGAAATATATGAGGCAACGGGGCAAACTGGTGGGTATGGTGAAATGGGCCATTCTGGCTGTGGTGTTGTGCCTGCTGCTTCTGTCCTGGATGTTCAAATGGTTCTCGGCGGAGGAGCATAAAGCGACCTGGCTGTGGGACGCGTCCATTATTGCGGAGCAGACGCCTGAGATTATTGCCTTTTCCAAAGAACAGGGCGTGGATACCATCTTCCTGCAAATTCAGGATGAGGTGCCTGACGCAACATACCGCAAATTCATTGCGGCTGCCCGACAGGCTGAGATTGAAGTGCATGGACTTAACGGTCATGCAGACTGGGCCTATGAGGAGAAGCGGGATGAAGGACTTGCTTTTATCGAGCGAGTACGAGCATACAATGCGGCTTCGGCCAAGAATGAACGCTTCCAAGGCATTCAACTGGATGTGGAGCCATATCAGCTGAAGCGCTGGGAGAACGAGGAGAGCAGCGTCATTGCAGAGTGGCAGAACAACATGAAGGCCTGGACAAAAGCCGGAGAGGATGCCGGACTGTACATGAGCGCGGCCATTCCGTTCTGGCTAGATGCCCGTCAGTCGGCTGAAGGTGAGGGTACATTCAGTCGCTGGGTGATCTCCAACTTCGATGCAGTGGCGATCATGGCTTACCGGGATAGTGGGCAGCAGATGTATGATCTGTCCAAGGAAGAACTGGACGAAGCGGATGAGCTCGGCAAGAAAGTCTGGATCGGAGCGGAACTCGCGGATACACACGAGGGGGATCACCTGACCTTTTTCCGTAAACCGGTTAGCAATATGAATGAAGAGATGGCGAAGGTGTTCGATCTCGGTTCCTCTCATTCTTCTTTTGCAGGTGTGGCTGTGCATCATTATGAAGCATGGTATGCCAAAGAGAACGGAATTCCGCTTGCGCGTAAGGATAAGGAGAAAGAATAGCGTTAGGTCAACGTAAAAAAGTTCCTGATTCTTGGTACGTGCGTCAAGAATATAGTATAGAAAGAAGGCAAGTCCCGGGTTAAAGGGGCTTGCCTTCTTTGGTGGTGGGTTTTGTAATGGGTTTTGCAGCACTATGATATGCAGGATATGAAGATCAGGAGTCCATTGCTATTTGGTAGACGCGGTATCGTACACAAGGCATGGTACACGAGACTGAGTTATAGGCTGGGGAGCGAAAGGTCGCTCCCTCAATCTTTCGTGCTCTCCGCTGTACGATAGCGATTGGGAGGTAGCCCAACTTGCTTTTTGAACGCTTTGGAGAAGGAGAACAAGTCCGGGTAACCTACGGAATGAGCCACTTCAGTTAAGCTTAGCGGCGTCTGCACGAGCAGACGTTTGGCTTGGGTCATTTTCAATTGCTGGATATATTGCACGGGAGACAGACCATAGGCTTTGCGGAACTGTTTGGCAAAATGGGTTCGATCTACACCCGCATGAGCGGACACACCTTCCACAGAGATGCCGCCTGCAAAATGAATGTCCATGTATTCCTTGCCTTTCTGAAGCCAAGGCGTGGCTGAATCCGGTTGCAATCCTTTGGTCGCAGGGGAACGGGCAATCCGGTCAAATAGGCTTAGAAACCGGGTGAGTCTTCCCAGATCGCTGGCTCCATCCTGAGGTTTGCGAACATCCTCCATGAACGAGCGCATGGCGCTTGCAGTCTCCGGAGTAAGTACACCTGAACGATACGGTGAGTCGGGTGTAAGTCCAATTCGAGACAGCAGTTCGGCTGCATATGTACCGTCAAAGGCAATAAATATTTTCTGCAACGTGTCCTCCGGGTCCGTCCAGTACTCATGAGTAACATGCGGAAATAGACAGAACGCATCCCTGGCTCGAAGGGCGTGACGCTGTCCGTTCTGTATGAATGTACCTTCCCCCTCCAGCACAAATAGCAAATAATGATAAGGTGTGGTACGAGGGCCAATATGATAGTTGGTCTTGGCTACGTTGCGGCCAATGCGAATCGGCCAGGCGCCACCAGCTTTCTCGAATTCAGATGGAGTGAAGAAAATAATATCCAAAAACTCATGGTGGTCCTCCTTCATGCTCTCGGTCATCAGGAACACCTCTTTATTGTATAAGTATCGTTAAAAGTTTTATTTATAACCTATTATACAGGTGGGTTTTATACATATTCAAGATCAGGAAGACCTAAATCTGAGAAAAGACCACAAAATGACAAAATAAAATTGCCGCGAAATGACATTGATCACAGACAAATCAATTGATATGATGTCCATACCTATTAAACCAAGTTAATTAATCGGCATTTGGATGAGTACTTTGAAAAGGAATTAGAAATTAGGCACACTTTAAAAATAAGTTTTAAACGAGTGCAAACGTAGTGGAGGGGACGAAATCGATTCTGAAGAAACGTAGTGTTCACCTTTATCTCCGGATTTTCCCTTAGAAAAGGGAATCAAAAAATCTGGAGATAACAGTGATCGTAAGAACGATTCGTAACCGGAACGGCGGAGTGGCAGAACAGTGATCTTATTTTTAACATGAGACTTTATTTATTCATAGAAGGGATTGACTTTTGTGAGCGAACAGGAAGACATGAAGTTTGGATGGTTTTTGCCTACAGCAGGGGATGGTAAGTATGTAGGGGTTGCCCCAGAGCGGGAGCCGAGTCTGGATTATCTCGTCGATGTGGCACAGACGGCGGAGAAGGCAGGATTCGAATTTGTACTGATTCCGACAGGGGGAGCCTGTCTGGACGCGTGGGTGGTTGGCTCGGCTGTGATGAGTCATACGAAGACATTGCGTCCCCTTGTCGCCATTCGCCCGGGTTTGGTTACACCCGTACTCGCTGCACGAATGGGAGCGGCACTGGATCAGCTCTCTGGTGGTCGCGCCATGATCAATGTGGTGACAGGCAGTTCCGTTCGAGATCTGGAGGAACTCGGTGATCCACTGGCACATGCGCATGATGAGCGGTATGTGCGGGCGAGCGAGTATATGGAAGTCATGAAGCGTTCATGGACTCAATCGACGGGACTGAATCTGACGGAGTTTGCTGGAAGCGGTTCAAAATCTAGTGCAGATGCACCCAGCGATCCCAATCCTGAATTCAACGGGCAGTATTACAATTTCAAAGGACCGGTAGGCATGCCGGAGACGGTGCAAAATCCGCATCCACCATTCTATCTGGGAGGAAGTTCACCGATTGCCAAGAAGGTCGCTGTTGAACATGCAGATACGTTCCTCATGTGGGGCGAGCCTCATGACTGGATTCAGGAGCAGATCGAAGAGATCGAGGTCATCCGTCAGCAGGTGAAAGAGGAAACGGGACAAGATCGTCAGCTCCGTTACGGCATGCGTGCTCAGGTACTCATTCGGGATACCGAAGAAGAAGCATGGGCAGCAGCTTGGGAGATTATTAGCAAAGTACCACCAGAAGCGATCGAGAAAGCCAAAGCCGCTTTTGCCGAGACGGATGCAACCAACCAACGCAGACAGAACGAGCTACGGGAACTGTCCGAGAAGCAGCAGTTTGTCGTAGGTCCCAACCTGTGGACAGGCTTGTCCGTTGTGCGTTCCGGCGGTGCGATCCTCATTGTAGGTACAGCCGAACAGGTCGCAGAGCGCTTGATGGAATATGGAGATCTGGGTGTTACAACCTTCATTCTGTCCGGTTACCCGCATCTGGAAGAAGCCGAAATCTTCGGCCGGACCGTGATGCCCATCATTCGCGAGAAATGGAAAACAAGACAGAAGCAGCATCAAGTTACTACTAACTAAGTAAGTTCAACTAATTTTTTTATACGAAAACGGAGAGGACAGAAATAACGTGAAGAAGCGAAGCGTTCGCCTTTATCCCCGGATTTTTCCTTTTATAAAAAGGAATCAAATAAATCTGGGGATAACAGCGATCGGAAGGTTATTCTGTCATCGGAGTGGTCAGTATAAACATTCTTTAGTTAAAATATCAAGCATCCTCAGGAGGTCGTCTTTCATGAAAAAAAATAAAAAATTAATCCTGCCGCTCGTCAGTATGCTGGTGATGTCCATCCTGCTGTCGGCTTGCGGCGGCGGGGATAACGCGTCATCTGGAGAGAACGGTTCCTCGGGTTCAGGCAAAGTTACGATCAGCTTCATGCACTGGCGTGGAGAAGATTCCGAAGCACTCAACAAGACTATTGACGCATTTGAAAAAGAAAACCCGAACATCAACGTGGAGATGCAGACGTTGCCCTCCGATCAATACCAGTCCACCGTTCAATCCAAAATCAGTGACGGTTCGGTAGGGGATGTATTTGCTTCCTTCCCGGGTGCACAGTTCGAAGCTTTCACCAAAGCCGGCTTGTTCACGGATCTGACCGGATCATCATTCCTGTCGGCCTACAATTCGAAGCTGATTGAATCAGGACAGCATGATGGCAAGCAATATGCGATCCCGTACCAACTCGTATATAACGATCCCATCTATAACGTAAAACTGTTTGAACAATACGGCTTGACGCCGCCGACCGATTGGGAAGGCTTCCTGGCACTTTGCCAGAAGCTGAAAGACAATGGCATCATTCCGATTGCCTTTGCCGGAGCGGACATTGGCCCAGGGCAATTCATGAATACGATGGTGATGAACAATGCACCGAGTGACGACATTTTTACCAAAGTAGAAGCTGGCGAAGCCAAACTGACGGATGAGTTTTGGGTGAAAACGTTGACTCAAATCAAGGAACTGAACGATAAAGGTTACTTCCAACAGGATGCACTGGGTACGAAGGACCCTGCGGCGGGCGCACTGTTTATTCAAGAGAAAGCAGCGATGCTGGCAAGTGGATCGTATCAATTGGCTCAGAACAAGCAGCAGAATCCGAACCTGGAGCAAAAACTGCTTGCACCGATTACAGTAAGTGCAAATCAAGCGAAGTATGAAGGGGTGCATACCACCACATTCATGCTCGCGGTGAACAGCAAATCGAAACATCCGGAAGAAGCGAAGAAGTTCCTCGAATTCCTGAGCAATCCGGAAGTGGCGAGCGAGTATGCCAACCAGACGGGACAGAATGTAACGGTGAATGATGTGAAGTACGATACGCCTGAGCTTCAGGTAGCGGGAGAATGGGCGAGCAAAAAGACCGTGTTCCAGCCACGGTTCACCATCCTGAACGGAGACAATCAAAAAGCAGTGACTAACTCCATTCAGGCTGTGCTAAGCGGAACTTCTCCAGAAGAAGCAGCACAGCAGGCACAAGCGATCATTGATCAGCATATTGGGAAATAAACGATGAAAAACCGTCTTCAGCTATCCCTGTTTCTGATCCCCGGGTTGCTGCTGTACGTTGGATTGTTCGTATTTCCTACATTGACGGGGCTGTTCTATTCCTTTACGGACTGGGATGGGGTATCCCCGTCGTATGCATTTGTAGGGCTGGATAATTACAAGGACAGTCTCAGCAGCATCGTATTCCGCAAAGCCTTTGGTAACAACGTGGAGTTCATGTTAACGGTTGTTATTGCACAAACCTTTATTTCACTTGTCCTGGCTCTGCTCTTGGTACGTAATACCAAGACACGCATTGTGCTTCGGGCATTGTATTTCCTGCCTGCGATTCTGTCCTCCGTATCGGTTGGACTGATCTGGGCATTCATGTATGATCCATCCATTGGATTGATCAACTATGGACTGAATGAAGCAGGGATGAGCAGCATCGCTCGTAACTGGATTGGTGATCCCAAGATCGCCATCTATTCCATCGCTGCGGTACAGGTATGGGCACATGCTGGGCAGATGATGATCGTATTCATCGCAGGTCTGCAAGGCATTCCGGCAGAACTGTATGAGGCGGCTCGTATGGACGGCGGCAGCAAATGGCAGGTATTCCGTACCGTGACCTGGCCACTGCTAGCACCTTCGGCAACAATTGTTGTGGCCTATACGACCATTCAATCGTTCAAGGCATTTGACCTCATTTTCACAATGACGGACGGAGGCCCGAACTACGCAACTGAAATTTTGACAACATATATCTATCATACCGCCTTTGGCAGCTATTCATTTGGTCTGGCTTCTGCCGGTTCCATGATCTTCCTGGTGTTGCTCGCGCTCTTGACGCTGTTGCAGTTCAAGGCACTGCGTGCCGACCGGGTAAGCTATTGAGGTTGATGCTGGGGCATTCATCCTGCAACCGAGGCAGAAGGGAGTTCACATGTTTTTAAAATGGTTCAATCGCCTGATCTTATTGGTGTACGCGCTGCTGATTCTGGTGCCGCTGTACTTTGTATTTGTATCCTCGTTCAAAACAAGCAGCAACTTCTTCACCAGTCCATTCAGCTGGCCGGACCCGTTTACGTGGGATAACATCACGGGCATGTTTCGCAATCAGCCGATGTGGCAATATTTCGGGAACAGTCTGGTCGTGACGCTCGGCACGGTTGCCATTGAGTTATTGCTGAGCAGCATGATTGCTTACGCCATTGTCCGCTGGGGCGGTAGTGTAGGTGAAATCGTGTTTGCTCTGTTCGTAGCCGGTCTGATCGTTCCATCCCAAGTGAGTATGCTGCCGATCTATTCCCTCACGCGTACGCTCGGGTGGTCGGACAGTCTCACGGGATTGATTGTCGTATCCGCTGCGATGCTGATGCCTGTCTCTGTATTTATGTTGACAGGCTTCATGCGCATGCTCAATTCGGAGATTCTGGAAGCGGGCAGTATGGATGGGGCCAGCGAGTGGAGGCTCTATACGCGGATTGCACTGCCACTGGCTGCACCTTCGCTGGCGGCAACGGCTACGTTCCTGCTCGTCATGGTCTGGAATGACTTGCTTATTCCGATGCTGATGCTCAGCAGTAAGTCCAAGCTCACTTTACCTCTCGCGCTTATGCAGTTCCGCGGGGAATACGTGACGAACTATCCGATGATGCTTACGGGTGTGCTGGTAACGGCCATTCCGATGATTGCGTTGTTCCTTCTGCTCCAGCGTTACTTTGTTGCAGGTCTGACAGCGGGTTCACTCAAGGGGTAAGGTATCGCAGAAATCGGAAGGAAAAGCTTATTTTGCATTGATTTCTGGAGCATTCTGCATAATAATGATTTAGTGTCAGAATGACTACATAGAGATCAAGGGAGCTATAAGTGATGAGCAAACTGGAAGTATTGCGGAATCCCAAGCAGCGCAAGCTGCTGTTCAGTGCCGGCATGAGCTGGCTGTTTGATGCGATGGAAGTTGGTATGATCTCCTTTATCGTGGCTGCACTCGCCAAGGAATGGAGTCTCAGTCCCGGACAAGTCGGTGTGCTTACGAGTATTAACTCGATTGGTATGGCGCTCGGTGCTTTGCTTGCAGGTGCACTTGCGGACCGTTTTGGACGAAAGGCCATTCTGAT
Organism: Paenibacillus sp. FSL H8-0079; assembly: GCF_037991315.1. Taxonomy (NCBI): domain Bacteria; kingdom Bacillati; phylum Bacillota; class Bacilli; order Caryophanales; family Paenibacillaceae; genus Paenibacillus; species Paenibacillus sp. FSL H8-0079. The sequence continues at coordinate 4,363,775 of NZ_CP150300.1, read as the reverse complement.
GTGGACCTTGCTAATCTTTACGATTGCAAGTGGTCTGTCTGCACTTGCGACCGGATTTGCCGTATTGTGTGCACTGCGTCTGGTTGCTGGTATTGGACTTGGCGGCGAGTTGCCCGTGGCATCCACACTGGTATCGGAGTCGATGCCTACAGCGGAACGTGGACGTGCCGTTGTATTATTGGAAAGTTTCTGGGCAGGGGGCTGGATTGTATCAGCACTCATTGCGAACTTTGTTATCCCGGAGTACGGATGGAGAATTGCTTTTGCCATTGGTGCACTTCCGGCGTTCTATGCACTGTATCTGCGTCGTGCCATTCAGGACCCGCCGCGGTACAAGAATCACACCAAACTTCATAAGATCACGTTCCGCGAGAAAGTGGCTACCGTCTGGTCAGCACCACATCGCCGTACAACGTTGATGCTCTGGATTTTGTGGTTTACCGTCATTTTCTCCTATTATGGTATGTTCCTGTGGTTGCCTTCGGTTGTGATGGCGAAAGGATTTACAATGGTCAAAAGCTTCCAATACGTGCTGATCATGACGATCGCACAGTTGCCAGGTTACTTCACCGCGGCGTACTTCATTGAACGTTACGGTCGCAAGTTCGTACTTGTTGTGTACCTCACATTGACTGCATTCAGTGCGATTGCGTTTGGACTGGCAACAACGGAAGCGACAATCCTGACCGCAGGAATCTGTCTTTCCTTCTTCAATCTGGGAGCCTGGGGTGGTCTGTACGCCTACAGCCCGGAATTGTATCCGACTTCCGTTCGTTCGACAGGTGTGGGTCTAGCTACATCGGTTGGCCGGATCGGTGGCGTACTTGCTCCATTAATGGTCGGTATGTTGGTTCAGCGCGAAGTGGCGATCAGCCTGATTTTCACGATTTTCTTCGTGACAATCCTCATTGGTGCAGCGGCTGTACTGTTCTGGGGCCGGGAAACGAAGGGTCAGGAACTGGCCGAGTAATTGTCAATAAATTCAGGCGCAACTTTTGTACGGGTCTGCCAGCCTACGAAAATGGCGGGGTGGACAAGCGGTATATGGTTGATACAAGAAGGGGCATGACCATGGTGTGACCATGGGCTCATGCCTCTTTTTGCTATGTTCAGCGTCTTTTTTTCACTGCGTCATCGGTCCGATAGACTTCACTTTTTCTATATCCTATAATGACACTCGGGATGTCCAACCGTGAGGATTCAGGAGGAAGATGTGGGATCTGGATTCAGAAAAGTGGAGGTTAATGGAATGATGAAGAATAATATTGGAATGGATCAAACGAATGAAATGGATGAAAAGAATAGGATAAGTGAATTAGATAGCGTGAGTGAGATGAAAGAGATGAACGTGGTTAGCCATATGAACAGTAATGAACGGACTACAGTTGATAGCACAAATGAGGGGCTGGATCTATTAACGTTTGCTGACACCATGGAACCTATCACTGTCAGTCGGAAAGTCACTCATGGAAAGGGGGACACGGCTGGCAAAAGAGCAGGGCGGGTCAGCATGCTTCTCGGTGCCTGTGCGTTGACGCTGGGATTGACCGTGGCAGCTCCTTCTGCGGGAGCACAGAAGCTGGAACAGGGCGTTCGTAGCGAGCATGTACTGCAATTGCAGGAGCAATTAAGCGATCTGGGGTACTTTGACGCCGGAATGACTGGATATTATGGTTCGATTACCAAAGGTGCTGTACGAGAGTTCCAGCAGGCGCAGGGACTAAGTGCAGATGGAGTTGCAGGTCCGGCGACACTGAACAGGCTGAATAAAAAGGCCAAAGCCGAAGGCGAGACGTTACGCCAGTTGGCGAAGCTGATCCATGGTGAAGCGCGCGGAGAATCTTTTGAAGGGCAAGTCGCTGTAGGAGCGGTTGTGTTGAATCGGGTACATTCGAGTGAATTCCCGTCGTCTATTTCGAAGGTCATTTTCCAGAAAGGGCAGTTCACGGCTATAGATGATGGGCAGTTTAATACCAAGCCAACCCAGACTTCTTACAGGGCTGCTCGTAAGGCATTGAATGGCGCTGATCCGACGAACGGAGCGCTCTATTATTACAATCCGAAGATTGCCACGTCGGTGTGGAGTAAGAGCAGGCCGACGCTGCTGACCATTGGGCAGCATGATTTTACACGTTAAATTAGGTAGAGGAATTAAGAAAAATAATTGTAAATATTAAATTACCCCCGGCTGTGCGCTGCTGAATGCAGAAGCATCGCCGGGGTTTGTTTATTTGAGGGAAACTGCTGAATATTACTTGTTTGAAAAATGGGCTGAAACGTGGGTGGACACTACTCTTAAAAGTTAAAAGGAATGTTCAACGAAGTGGGCTCTACAATGGTTTTTCCAGTGTCGTAGTCATAGATTTTATTGAACACAAGTTCAATGGATTCCAGCTCATTTGGGTCATCGGTATATACCAAACCGTAATTCGTATTATCAATAACTACGCCATCATACTGATTATAGACATATGATTTTCTCATAAAATTGTGATCTGCGGAGATCGGCTTTCCCGTGTTTGGATGAACGGAGTTTAAACCGTAAAAACCGATATTCTGATCCGTAGTATTTTCAACAGTGTAGAGAATATTAATATAAGTGATCTTGGAACCGATATCTTCTCGATTTAGAATGGAAATGTTTTTCTGTGAATCCTCAGGAATGTCACTGGCCTCTAATAATTGGGCATGAACAATATGAATGGTTAGTGGGCCACGTTCAAAACGTGTATTCAGAGGCACAGACTTTAGTAATTTCAGATTCCCGCCATAATCAAATATTCCTGTCTCTCCAGGTTTTGATAGTATCGGTGACACAACACTTTCAAATAGCTTTTTCTGAAGGTTGCTGGCGGCCTGCTCGAATTGATCGAGTTCTGGTTCCCATCCATTATAATTGCGTTCGGACCGGAAAGGTTCTAAACCCGTTTCCATGATTTGTTCAGGAGAAGCATCCATAGGCTGAATTTGGTTGATTTCTAGTTGTGTAGAAGTGGCATAATTTGAGCTGCCTGAGCTGCCCAGAAGTGCGATAGCGAGCAGTAGTTGAACAATAAACATAGGATGAGACACCCTTTCTCTCTAAGAATAAAATTAAATAAGATCATCAACCCACCTAGTTGTTATCTGAAAATAATATGACCTGATATGGTATTGGTGGAATAGATTTACGGTCAAAGTAATAATAATCATAGCAAAATGGAGTATTGAGATAATGAGAATAACGACCTAACTTCAGGTAATAGAAGATTGACGAGTGGATATAGTGATTTAGATATAAGGACCCATGCGACAAAGTGAGGATTTCTGTTCGGTAAGGACCAGGGTCGGTTATGAGTGGATACATAGAACCATTTTAGAAGAATAACAATGAAATTTATCGGAGGAACAGATTGAACAGATTCTACAGGCTGGATCGCTTGTGTTAGAATATAGGAATTATGGAAGTTGGAGGATTTAAGTGGGAATACATAATTAGTTAAGGAGTGTCATATTTGAGAAAAGGATTATTTATAGGTTTATTATTGATTACAGCAATCATTCTGGTGTTTGTTATAATGAAAGATCCGGTTCCCGTAGAAACTAGCAGGCATGTAAAATCTGTTGAACTAAAAGGTAATGTGTGCTTAGTTACCGTCAATAACCCTCAAAAGTCTACAGAGAGTACTCAAACAGAACAGTTCGAAAGTCAGTCATGCACAAATTTAAAAGAAGGAGATGCAATAAGCTACCAATTTCTAAATCAAGGTAAGTATCTACACATCGTTTCAATTAATAAAGAACTAACAAGAGATCCTCTGTCTGGCTCAATAACTAAGAAGTTTGAGGAGGGTAGAAATATGTATATCTCCGTTGAATTACCTGGTGTAGGGGAAGAAATCTTCTTAATAGATAAATCGGACTGGAGAACAGTCAACATTAAATCGGATATTACTTTTTACTTGGATATTTGGGGACTTCCTATTCATTTAATTTAGGTCTATTGTTCAACCGATACATATCTGAAGATTAACCTGTTGCTGAAAGAAGGTATACGACTACACAAAATGATAAAAAGGAAGTTTAGAAAACATGGATAAAAGTACATTACTTGAACTCTCAAAGAAATTAGATTGTCAGTATGAAATAGGGATATGGTCCGAAACAATGGATTTTATGGAACGCCAAGAAAACGTTGAGAGTTTCTCTTTGTTTTTTAAAGAAGAACAATATAATTTGAGGATTCAACTAAGAGAACTCAATAGAGTGACTACTAAAGAGATTTTCAATTCTTTAGTTCAATTTCTCCAATATAATTCAACGTTTTATGTAAGGGAAGATCACCTAGATGCTATACACTATTATTTTCTTTCTTCAACAGATGCTTACAAAGCATTCATATTTCATGTTGTTATCAACTAATATTGTAAAGATTAATATTACTTGAACTGGGGATGAGAAAGGATGAAACAATGGATGATTCTTATAATAGCACTTATATTATTAATTTCTTGTAGCACGAATGCTGAGGTGGACCCTGATAAAGAAAAAAGTAGTAATGATTTGAGTAGTGAAACAATGTACCATGTTGAAAGTGATAAATATTCCAATAATAATATTAATATAGTGTATCCAAAGATAGTTGATTTTCCTAATAATAAATATGTAGAGAATATTAATGTATTGATTCGAGAAGAAGCTAAGAGAATAATTAATCTATATCCACAAGAGAAAGATAACCTAGATATCAATTATCGAATTATGCTAAAAAGTAACGAATTAATAAGTATTAAATACTACGGTTCAGGATTTACTGAAGGAGCAGCCTATCCTTTGAATGTTTTTTACACATCGAATATTGATCTGAATAAAAGAACAAGAGTTAAATTAATGGATTTAATTGAGATTAACGAATCTTTCGTAAAAGAGTTTAAGGAGGGGAAATACAAAAGTTATGATGGAAATTTAGATTTGTTTGATCATGGAGTCAATGAAGAAATCTTGAGCGGATATAATAATGAAGATTTACTAAATTATCTTAAACACTCAGATGAAGTGGATCAATTAAATGAATCAGGAACATTTAGCTATATTACTCCAGATTCTATTGGAATAAGTATTTCAGTTCCACATGCGCTTGGCGATCATTTAGAAATGGAAATTAGTTTTTCGAATTTGATTAATAACATTAAAGAGGAAAATAAATTAATGTTGCAAAGTATAGGTGAGGAATAGAAAGAATATATAATTCTTACTACATGGGGAATATGTTAAGGGACAAAATGTGGTCCTTTCCAAGTCGCTAATCATAAATTTTAAGATAAGTAAGGTGTTCAAATTATGATAATAAAATGTATCAATAAAGAAGGCAGTACTCTTGCAGAGAGAGCAGGATATCCTAAAGACTACACATCACTTTCACTTGTGATAGATAAGGAATATGTCGTATATTCAATGGCTGTGTGGGATAACTACCTCTATTATTTAATTAAACCCGATCATGAAGAGCCTGATTTGAATATTGATCCAGTGTGGTATCCCTATGAATGGTTTGAAATACTGGATCATACGATTCCTAAGATGTGGAGTTTTAGCCATAGTGCTCCAAGCGATGAAAATGACCTTTCATTAATATGGGGGTATAAGGAAATTGTAATAGATGATGAGCACGAACAAGGAATTATGGAGAGAAACAAGAAAGATTTAGAAATATTCTATAAGCGAAAGATGGAAATGGATAAAGAAATGGAAGGATAAGGTGTGTTATGTGTAAAAGTGCAATAACGAAAGTGTTTTTAGACATGTTTCCTGAATTTGAAGCAGCGTATCAAGAACACATTTTAGATTATGACACAGAATTAGCGCATGTTTTTTTCGGTGATAACGTCAATGGAGAGATAATTAAGCAATTAGATCAAGCTCAACTCAACAGTGCAGTTGATAGATATTTTGTGTTTTTTGAGAAAGTCGCAAAAGAAGGAGACCTATACAGTAGGCAAGTATTAACAACAACCATTTTAGCAAGAATCGGTGATGATCTGAATATATATAAAGAAGCACAGAAATATATGGGTGAACAGACCAAAAAACTTTCGGATGAAATTGAATTGTTTATCGGGAGAAATCATCTTACGAGATAAACCATATTTGTGTTAGAAGATACTCATTATTATTACTTTACTATCAATTGAAAATTTAATAATTGAATAATATCAAGTGGTTTCTGTTATATGAATATGAATAAGTTGGGAGATCTTAATGGAAAAAACGAATATCATGGCTGAATTTATCATTACAGGAGATCATTTCGAAACAAAGTTAATCACAGAACAGATTGGAATCGAACCATCAGGAACCTATATAAAAGGAGAAAAGATTGATGATAGAGATTTGTATCGAAAGGAAACCTGTTGGTTCTTGGAGACGGACTATCAGGAATCTTTTGATATCAATCAGCAATTGAACCACATACTCATTCTTTTGGAGCCACATATTGAAAAGTTGAAAACCTTGAGAACGAAGCATAATTTGAATTTTTTGTTTAGCTTCTCGATCAGGATTATGGATAATGAGACCCCTGCGATTACTATCGAGCAAAAGGCAATCGGTATAGCCTATGACTTGAACGCAGAGTTTGATTTAGATTTGTATATTCTATAGAAATATGAATAAGCCTTTTTTTCAAATACATACGTATAAAAAAGTGTCATATTATATCATTTGTATACACCTACAGAGAAGAGCAATGGGTACAACTTACTCCTGATCCATAATTACCAGATGAATGGATGATCACTTTCTTAATAGGAATAACCGTGTACTGGACGTCCCTCACTCACCATTTTCTTCACTACTTAACCTAATAGTAGTTCAAATACTGGATATCAACTGAAACCTAATACGAATTTACAAAGTATATATAAAGGAGGATATAATTAGTTACCATTTATAAATTTGTACTCGGTTACATCCATAGAGGGGAGGACGAATATGCCATTTATTGGGGGAATCATTTTAATTTTTATCCTAGCATTTATTCTATGGTCATTAATGTTCCCGCTATTCAATAAAATAGGTAATAGAATTTTGAAGAAATACAATAAATTCAAACAAGAGGAGAATGTAGATGAAAAATTCAAAGACGTTTAGAGTAGGGGCAATTGCGGTTGCATTAGTTATTATTGTGGGCGTGTTATTGGTGACTTTCTTTTTAACACGAATTCCTAATGGATATGTTGGGGTCGTTTATTCACCAAATGGAGGCGTAAAAGATAGCACACTGAGTCAAGGGTGGAAACTCGTTGGAGCGTTTGATAAAGTGACGAAATATCCGATCCGAATTCAAACGGTTGAATACAGAGATATTCAGATTGCTACTTCTGACGGGAAAAACATCACAATCGATTTTGCCTACAACTACCAAGTAGAACCAAGTAAAGTATCTTCTATCTTTAATACATTTGGGCCAATTAGCATTCAAGAAATTGAGGATACATATCTCAAAACACGTTTCCGTGACGCAGCTCGTAAGGGGATTTCCAAGTTTACAGTCATTGATGTTTATGGTGAAAAGTCATCCGAAGCAGGAGTAGACGTGCAACAACGTTTTTCTGACGATGTTAAAGAGCTAGGCTTCATTGTATCCAACGTTACCGTAGGTGTTCCTCAACCTGACGCTAAGACTCAGGAAGCAATCGATAAGCGTGTCGAAGCTTCTCAAGAACTGGAACGTAAAACGACTGAACTTGAGATCGCCAAAAAAGAAGCAGATCGTAAGCGCGTGGAAGCGCAAGGTAATGCAGACAAACTATTGATTGAAGCAGAAGGTCAAGCTAAAGCAAATAAAGAGCTTCAACAATCCTTATCGAGTCAACTCGTTGAATATGAAACCATCAAGAAATGGGATGGAGCCCTTCCATATGTGAGTGGGTCAAATACGCCAATGATTCAATTGCCGACTACAAAAACAGAGCAAAATAGCGGCGCGGGTAGCGTATCTCCCTAATAGCGGTTTGAAATGCACGCCTTGCTTTCTCACCAATTGAATGTGTTGAATTCTAATGAACAAGCCGGTCCAATTGTGGGCTGACTTGTTCATTTTTGAGTCTTTCAAAGGCACGATTAGGGATTTAGTTAAGCCTTGACATTGGATTCACCTAGCCAATCCTGTACAATGAATAACGACAATAACAACGGTAGATTAAGGATGGATCAGCATGATGAGAATTATCATATCACCCGCGAAAAAGATGAAGATCGATACCGATCTTATGGCTATCGCGCAGATGCCGCATTTTATTAATGAGTCAGAACAGCTATTAAGTCTGCTTCAAAAGTTATCCTATGACGAGCTCAAAACGTTGTGGAAGTGTAACGATGCAATCGCCGAACAGAACGTGGAGCGGATTCGGAATATGAATATAAAGGCAAATCTTACACCAGCCATCTATGCCTATGAGGGTATTCAGTATCAGTATATGGCTCCGGGTGTTTTTCAAAATGAGGAATTAGAGTATCTTCAGCAGCATTTACGCATATTATCCGGTTTTTATGGCATGTTGCGGCCTTTAGATGGGGTTACACCTTATCGATTGGAGATGCAGGGCAAGCTACAAGGCCCAGGTTTCAAATCGCTCTATCAATTCTGGGGCAGCAAATTGGCAGATCAGCTTCAAGCGGACAGCAACTGTATTCTGAATCTGGCTTCCAAAGAGTATAGCAAAAACATCACTCCTTTTCTGAATGAGGAGACACGTTTTATCACTTGTGTATTTGGACAAATGGTTGATGGGAAGCTTGTGGAAAAGGCAACCCGAGCTAAAATGGCTAGGGGTGAGATGGTACGGTATATGGCAGAGCGTAAGATTACAGATGTGAAGGATATTAAGGGATTTGATCGGTTAGAGTTTGTTTTCTCAGAAGAAAAGTCGGATGAGAGTAATTATGTGTTTATATATTTAGAGGAGAAATAGTCAATTTCGTCTTATTGTACTATAGAAGGAGAACTGCTCTCCAACTTCACTCAAAAGTCGCCAATCGGCGGCTTTTTTTATCTCTGGCAAAAGATGCAATTCATAACGATATCGTCGTTCTTACAAAAAATATTATATAATATAAATAACTAACTCAACTTTCGCAGCTCAAATCTCCAAACAAACCCTTGATATAGCTAGGTAAACCGGAGATCCATTCCTGTAGTTGACAAAAACAGCTGTTTTGTTCTCTTTTGTTTTTGCTTGAGACATTTCGAGAAATAAACTCATGAGCTGTTGAAGCGCAGACTGGTAGTCCAAATCGCGGACCTCATCGGCAAAGAGAAAGAAGAGTCCACCTAGTGTTCGTTCATCACTCGATTGACGCCGTTCGTATTCCATTGCCAAATATCTGCTGAATACAATCGTCGTATGACTGATTAGCCCGTCAAAGGAACGCCCTTGAAATTCGGTTCCCAATTTCAAATAGCTTTTGGTAACTTTGAAAAAGGTCTCTATACTCCAGCGCATGCCATAAATTCTTACCATTTCAGCAGCATCTAGCGTCACATCGGTACTTAAAATGGCAAGCCATTCTCTTTTTTTATTCCGGTTGCGAACAAAAACGAGCTTAACGGGTAGCCCACAAGCCGTTTGTACGATGATGGAGCCTTTAATGTCTTTTGCCTTCGAAGCAGGAAGGCTTTTAAACACTTCACGTAGCATCATTCGCTTGCCTTGCATTAGATAGCGTTGTTTCATTTCTTTCACCATGCCAATCACTGGAAGCCCTTTGACGGCAAGCTCACGAAGTAGTGGAGCTTGCGTAAACCAGCTATCCTAAGCACATAGTCGGCGGTGAACCCTGCACGTAAAGCGCGTTCCAGTAAAGCTACGACCGCATCCGGCTTGCGAGAAAAGGCCTCCATCCGGCGTTTATAGCCATGACTTCGTTTGGACAGATTCGAAGCCATTTCACACAACCGATTCGTGATTTTGGCAGAAGAAAGCATGACAAAATCAAGTGGAGCAAAGCTAAAACCGTCCGACCAGCCCAAGGTTAGCATGGTGTAGCCTTTAATGAATTTTCCGGTGGAATGGTCAAAAACACGTGCCAACAACTCTGCTTTTTTGCTCCGGTTCCGGCTCAAAACGGAATCGTCGATAATGAATACGCGTACGCGCTGCGAGGAAATAAGCGATTCAAAATGACGCACGATGCGAAGACTCAGGGTTTGCAAAAAGCGCCGCCAAGCAAAAGAAGTTTGATTTAAAAAACGGTAAATAACATCTTTGCCAGGAAGATCTGCTGCGCGGTCGCTTTCCAGAAGGCGAAACCAGTTCTTTCCTTCGAAGACCAAAGAGAAAATGATTTGAAAAATGGCTAGACTTGAAAGACCGAATGATTTAGAAATCCCTACTTGTCGCAAGGTTTTTCCGATGTGAAGATTGACAAAAAGTTTGGAAAAGCGAGACTGTTCAGACAGAGAATGTTGTTGTAACATAGAGTTACGCACCTTTCTTGTTGGCATGGTTGGTCGCACTTCCATGATACCAAACAAGTGAGGTGTTTTTTGTCAATGCGAGTAAACTTACTGAATTCTTCTTACGCACTCAAGGGTTTAAGTCATTTTTCCAGGTGCGAAAGTTGAGTAACTAAATAATAAATTTAATTTACATAGGGAGGGAACTCCATGAAGAAGCAAACCGAAGATGTGAAGCTAAGTAAAATCATGTCCAAAATGCTACGTCATAAGCCAGAGGAATCAGGGCTTGATTTAGAACTAACAGATGGTTCTTGCACTATAGCAAGTTTTTTAAAAATCATTCAAAGTTTACCGGGCTGGACTGGAGTCAAGCTCACTGATATAGAGCGAGTCGTTCGCAATTCAGATAAGCAGCGTTTTGAAATCAATAACGGCAGAATTAGAGCTAGATATGGACATAGCTATCAAAAAATAGAATATAATGCTGGTAACCCACCAGATATTTTATATCATGGGACGAATCAGCAGGCTTTACCTTTTATTATGACGGACGGCTTAGATCCTGTAGGTAGACAATATGTACATTTATCCCAGAGTACAGATTTTGCAGCATTAGCAGGCAGTCGCAGAGGTGAATTAGTAATTCTCACAATTGATACGGTCAAAGCAAGAGCAGAAGGAATTCCTTTTTATTATGCAGGTAATGAAGTGTGGCTTGCGGAGTGGATTCCTTGGGATTTATGTATGATAAAATAATAAAATATATAATATAGAAATTAATGTGAATCAAGTCATCACTAATTATCATCAACTAATTCGCTTGTGTTTTTGGACAAATGGTTGATCGGAAGCTTGTTGAAAAGGCAACCCGGGCCAAGGTGCCAGAGGTGAGATGGTACGATATATGGCAGAGCGGAAAATTACAGATGTGAAGGATATCAGAAATTTTGTTCGGTTAGGTTTTGTTTTTTTAGAAGAGAAGTCGGATGAGAGTAATTATGTATTTATATATTCAGAGGAGAAATAGGGAAAATTTCAACTTTGCTATAAAAAAAAGTGCTAGTTAGCAAGCCAGCTCAGCTTATGGGCTGGTTTTTGTTTTGATATTGTATTTCAGTATCTTTCACAGAGTTGAGAAGTGAGTTAGGACCGTAGTATGAAACAATAACATATTGTGAGTGGGTTCATGAAGTGAAATCAGGAGGTTAGCCGGATATAGTTACCATACAACTTCTGCTAACATAGTCTTATCATATTTCAGATGAGCGGTGAAAATGTATGAGTACAATTAAAGTTACCCCAGAGCAACTACATCACGTGTCGAATCAGGTGGATCAGGCCAGACAACAGATGGAGAGTATACGGGGGAATCTGACAAGACAGATCATGTTTATTCAGACATTGTGGATGGGGGCAACGCAGGAGCGATTTTTCTATGAGTTTGAACGGTCACGCCCTATACTGGATAAAGCGCTGGAGAGTATGGTGAAGACCTCCAAGGAATTGAAGGATATTGCTACGCGTTTTGAGAATACAGATGCTGAGCAGGTGAGTCTGGTCGGTGCTATTGGGGCCGCGGGTGCGGCAGCGATGATGAGAAATTCGGTAAGTAACACAGGCTCGAATGATAAGGGCTATCGAATGGCACAAGTTAATATGTTTGGAAAGTTAATGTGGATGCCTGTCAATAAGGAGGGTGTTGCGGATCAGGCTGCTCTTCAGGCTTATCAGAGGGATCAGGGGCATCTGGATATCAATCGCATGCAAGCTGTGAATGTAGAACCCCCTGGGGAAGATATCTATGCGATGCAGATCAAGGCGTTTGAGATGGGCATTCATCCGATGACAGGCGAACCTGTATCCGATAAGTATGCTCAGATGATGCTAACTTCACTAAAGTTCAGCCAGCTATTCATGGCATTTCAGATGGTTCGTGGGAGTATGCCGGGTGGCAAAGGGCCGTTTCGCTTACCTTCTTCTCATCCAGCTGTGGCCAAGATTAAAAAGAATTTGGAAGCGGCTGAAGCAAGGAAAGCAAGTAATATTAAGGGGACGGGTGATATTTCAGGGATTAAGAGTGCAAAAGAGGTTGAAATTATTAATAAAAGGGGAGAATCTCTTGGTGAATTTGATGAAATTGATTTGAAAAAAGGGGTCTTCTATGAAGATAAGTCTGCCCAAGGTCTTAATAAAGTTAATCCTAAAACAGGACTACCTGCACAAACACCACAAGAATTCGCGGACAAACAAATATTTACCAAAACGCGAAATCGGATTTTCGCTCTAGAGAACGCCACATCGACAAGAACAACTGTGCATGGGTCGCAGGAAATACCGGCACTTCAAGAAATAAAAGGTATTAAAGAGTTCGTTTTTAGACTAGACGGTGATACACCTAAATTGAGGCAAGCTGTTAACAAAAGCATTAATAAACTAAAAGAAGAGTTTCCAGACTACAAATTTAGTGCTACTTTTGGAGGTGAATAAGTGCATGTCAATCAGTGCTGTAATATATGAACCACAAAATGATTTTGAACAGAGTTTCTTTGTTCCCATTGCTACAGAATCGTTTTTTAAAGAATGTTGGCAACCTGCGATTGAAGCACTAGGGTTACAATGGACAGACCTTTTTTCATCAGGTGTTGATGTAGAGGAGGAAGATGTACCGTCAATTATTGAGGAACTAATTCAAATCAAAGATTGGGCGGTAAAAAACTTAACTGAGGAAAAAAGGGATAAAATGTTCGAAAGAATAACAATTCTTCAAAATAAATTGCCCCTAGCATTTCAGCGCAAAGATGCTGTTGTTTTTATAGGATAGATAGGTTATTAGTCATGTTACAGTTTGATGGGACTACCCAGTGCAGAGTGAATCCATCATTCAATCAATAACATAAGATCTGTATAAAGACTTAATCAATTGAGTTGTACACAGGAAAAGGCTTTGGGTGCATCCCTAATTAATGTTACTCTGTTACATCGAACAGGTCGATTATGGTTAGATATCACTATGATTGATCTGTTTTTTTGTTACCTTGGTTCTTCTGCGTTTTTTAAGAAATGACTTGGACACAACTGATTGGAGATATCAACATGATTAAATATAGGTATACAATCGAATATAAAGAAGATTTCAACGAAGTTATCGTGGAATTAGGCATCGATTCATCGTTAAAGAATGGTTATCTGATTAGCAATTCTTTGGGATCGGATATATTTGGAGACTTCGCCACGATCCAGGAAGAGATCGGAAACTTAATCGAATTACTGAAAGGGGAAATAACGTTATACGAAGGTGGAGGGAATGTGAACTTAATAAGATCTGACCAGTCTTTTACAACTTTTGAAGATATCTTTGCAGAAGAAGATGAAGAGGACAGTACATGTGAAATTGAGACGTTAGAATATGTAAAGATACTATTGTTATGGGCAAAAGAGAACTTTCAGTATAAAAGCCAGCGAGGCGTTATCTTGAAAGAAGAAGGGCAAGTAGCATTAGAGTGGTTAAACGAAAAATATATTGAGGTTTTAGTTTTGGGTCAAAAGATCGAGCGTATCAACAATTTGAAATTGATTGAATGAATGGTATGAACAATAGATCTGTAATATTTTGCGGAGAAAAGTGAAACTTTTCATTGCTCAAAAGTTACTGCAGTATAGCGAATTCGGAAAAACGTGTGCGAGTCAACGGTTAATACTATATCAAGTAAGTAATTAATAGATCCATTACATATACCTAGTTTGTTTCACTAAATGCGCGTAAGAACCAATTCATCTGCAATACTCAATGAGTTTCCCAATGGAATAACATCAAGAACGCGAAATTCACAATATAAGGAATATTAAAAGACAAAAAAGCCTAACCCCTCAGTATCTTGAACGAGGAATTTGGCTTATGGTCTTCAGCTTAAACAGTCGCGTCCGATGGGTGATTAAAATAATGATTTATTTATCCATGTATAAGTAATGAATTTTAACATTTGCCCATTCATTTCAAATTCTTTATCACTAGTTTCTGTATGCTCGAATCCGTTTTGCTCTAAAACTTTTTGAGATGCTATATTGTTGGTGGTTGTTTTTGCCTTAACTTCTTTTATATCTAAATCAACTATTGTATTGAGTAATAATTTTAATGCTTTTTTAGCAACACCTTTTCCAGTGTGGATTTGTCCCACTCTATAGCCGAGAAATCCTATTTTATCTGAATCATCAATATCAACTAAATTTATTCTTCCAAGAATCGAGTTATTTTCGTCTTTTATTAAATAAAAAAAGGAGAGTCCTTTGACTTGTTCATCAAGCAGAGATGCATTCCTTACTTTAAAAACCTCAGGTATGTAATAATCATCTCCTCGAGACGGTACCATTTCCTCGAAAAAAATTCTGTTTTCAATTTCGAATTCATACAAGTCTTCAATATCTGTATCTTTTAACTTCTCAATTATTATATTCATGAACCCTTTCCTCCAATCAACTTGAATGCTAAATACTACGAATCTGCTTATGTAAACTATAATTTGTACTACGATAGTTTGTTCTAGTTCCGTATTTTGGATATGTTGAATAAATACTGAATTTATTGCAATTAAGTTTTTGTACAGCAAGTATAACATCCTATTTCGTTATTCAACATTATGGGCGATTAATGGATATTCAAATCCCTAGTAAATTTGAGCAATCTTTAGATGAACATTATGGAAACTTAGGCTCGAAGATGTGGGCGTATATTATGGGGCTTTTTGAACACATGAGCAATTATATGAACAATGACCCTGCGGTCTTACAATTACCCGATGACGATGTACTTACTTCCCAATTGACCGCAAGAAAATGGTCAATGACCAGTAAGGGGAAGATCCTCCTTGAAAGTAAGAAGGACATGAAGAAGCGTGGATTAAAGTCACCTGACCGAGCTGACGCATATGTTCTCACATTCGGTGAATATTTGATGGGAACCCCTCAGTCTATTATGCTTCCAACAATAGGAGGTGTATCAATAAAAAGATAACAAGAAACTTTGAAATCATATTAAGAGGGAGGGTGATTATAAAGTAACTTGAATCTTCAATAAAACTGATCTGCTGCGGGCAAGACGGCAAACGCTACGATTCTTATAGAGAAACAGCGCTGGGTGTACAAAAGATATGACTTCTATACACACCAGTTGGAAAGGGCGCAGCGGCTAATCAAAGACGAAGAAGCCCGTAAAGCCGTTGATTACAGATACATTCAAGGGTATTCACGCAAAGAAACGATACTCTTCTTCCGGCGCGCTCTCAGTGATAGTACAATCAAGCGCAAGATCGATGAGGGACTGGAGAGTGTGGCAAATATTTTGAAGCTTATCGGCTTTTTTGAGCAAGATGATGCTGAATTCTAAAAGAGAAGCTGACGATTAATCGTCAGCTTCTCTTTTTTGCACTGTTATCCTTTAATGAAATCTTGCAGTTCGCTCTTAAAGAATTCCAATTTTTCTGGAGTGTTGTTTAACACTAATTCAGTCAGTTCCATTCCATGAACTATTTTATTGTAGTGTAAAGAGTAGCTTTCAAATAAGCGTTCTAACACTTCACTTCCAACGACATCTTTTAATACATTTGTAGAACCTTTTTTAGGGAATAATTTATTGTCATCGATTGATAATAATAAATGGTCGATTTTGCTCTTTATTAGATCTGGATCTGCAACAGCTATTGATGAATTTCGATTAATGATTTCAGAAAGCTCATGATAACAGTCTAAAAAGTAGTTCTCGTACTCTCGTCGTCCCAAGATAATTATACTATCTCCATAGCTTTCTCTTAATGTGAGAAGTTTTTCGTCGGTTTTGTTATCTGCATCAATAATTATTTTATAAGGTATTGGACTCTCTGATATGCCACTTAGAATTAAGTCAAGTTTGCCTTTATACGCTCGCATAGAAGAATTCTTATTAAAATAATTACCAGTTCCCTTCATATTTAATATTCTGTAATTATAACCAATCTGTTTTAAGCCGAAATGAGTGAGGATCATCGGAATTACAAGTTCCTCAGTTTGTCCTTCTACAAATATTACTTTATCAGATAAAGCAAAGTCACTATTACTAACACCTATATCAGACAACACTTCTTGAATATGTTCTAACTGTGTGAAGGAACTTATCCCATTCAACTTACTTACATGAATTAAATATTTATCAGATGGATAATTAATTAAAATAGGGGAATGCGTAGTGAATACAAACTGGTGTTCATTGCTATCGCTTACTAAATCATAGATGGCCTTCTCGGCAGAAGGATGTAAGAATACTTGTGGCTCATCAAATAGAACTATACTGTTTTCTTTTGTATAGAGTACACACAATAGTAATAAAACGTGAGTATAGCCACTTCCGCAATCTGATAAGGGAATTGGCGTATCTAAGCCTTCGAAGGATACACTTATAAAAGTCTGGTTACCTCCATCAATAGGAGTCCTAATAGTTATAACGTCAGTAAATATTTGTTTAAACGTTTCCACAATTTTATCAAAAGTTTCTTCTTCATTATTGTGCATAGAGTAAAGAAACCCATTAAGATTTGTCCCATCAATTTTTAAGTAATTGTTTAAAGTTGAAGTCTCAGTCGAAGGTACATGTCTAGAACCAGTTATATAAACAATTTTCTTGTTTAAAAGGTTCATGAAATTAGAAATAAATGTACTATTGGGGACTAATACGCTGTCTTCTTGATCGGGTATCACGAACATATATTTTGGAGCTACTCCAACTTTATGATAATTACTGTTAATGTAAACATCTTGAAAATGATCGTTGTAGTATCCTTGTACTTTATTAAAAACTGTCACATTATGACTATTGAAATATCTTAAAAAAAGTCTGAACTTTTCCGAATACTGGATTGTAAATCCTGGAGGTACATTATCATTTAGATAATTTACTTCTTCGTCTGACAAGGATAATTCTAATTCAATTTCGGTTGATTGAGTATCTAAGGCCGGGGAGTTTAGCATACCTTGTAGAACTTTATACAACGCTTCAATGAAAGCTGATTTACCTGTATTATTTTTACCTGCTAAAACATTCATTTTATTATGTAATTTAATCTCTCCTGAATCATCGATACTTTTGTGATTTTTAATACGAACGTTAAGAATTATCATTATCTCTACCTCTATTCTTTTTCTATTAAACACAACAATACCATTATAGTCCATCTTAGTATGTAATTAAGAGAGGGAATTATTGACCCAAATGAGAACCCTACATGACCTCGTTTAGAGATCATGTTGAACCCCACATGACTATTTTCCCGTGATACATTAGGAACATAGAAAAAGGCGCGAATGAAATGCACAGCCGCACATACGGCATATGACTGGGACGTTCCTATTCTCGCCTTTTCTATTTTCAGGATTATCATTCCGTGAGCTTCAACGATATGATCATGTCGAGGTAATGCTCGGTATGATATGTAGCAAGAAGATGTTCCATTGAGAGAGGAGAAAGATAATGGATTCAACTATTAATGAGGAATTACAAGAAACAGCAATTGCATTTCTAAAGTGGGCTAGAAACACGCTTGAGAATGAGCCAGCTAATTTCGAAACAATGAATTTGGTCCCTCAAGTTTCAGAAGTAGCTTGCACTATAATTACTCGCTTAAGAGATCAGGGAGCTGGAGAGAGCCCTGAACATTATGTTCAAAAGCTCCAGCAACCACAAATAAAAGAATTAATATGTAAGACTATTTCTGAGTCTCTAAATAAGCTGTAAGTTCTTTGTGATATTGTTTTAGAACTTTGTTTGTCAATGAAGCTGATGCAGCTAATGTAATAGACGAAAGCATAATTAGTTCGGCGCGATCACCTACAAGTGATTGTAAATTTGCATAATTAGGTCCTTTTATCGCTTCGTTAAGATTGTCTACAATAGCATCAGTTAATTCGGAAACCAATTCCTTTGTAACTCTATCAAAATCAAATTCAAAACTCATGTTTAATCTCTCCTTAAATAAAGTGTTGTGTGCAAATTACATTTTAGCAGAAAGAGGAAATAGCATGTTGGACTAATTACGAATTAGCAAGCAATCCGTAGTAAATGACGGGTTTGTTCCAGCTCATCGGGACTCACCCGTTTTCTGTTCCTTGACCTGCATTTGGTAGCTTCAGTAAAATGGTCTTGTTCTTCCTCTAAAGTTACATAGTACGTATGCATTTAAAGCAAAGAGCGTAGCGTTTTTGCGGCGACCGTTTCGGGCGCATGCTTTTAAGACGTATCACCAACATAATACATATCATTTTAAAGTCGTTCCTTATGGATCGGCTTTTTTTGTTGGAGGAATTGAAGTGATCAGCAGCAGAAGACGGAAGAAGCAACGCATCCGTCTCAACAAGCAGCCTGAGAAATGTAAAGGTTGTGTTTGGGGTAGATGGGATGAAGTGCAGCAGTTTTGTAGTAGACCTAAATGCACTAAGGAGGGAAAACCTTCTTAATTGTCGAATGATGTTGACAGGAGGGGGAGGACATGAATTATATAGATTTAGCTTCAAATATTTCGATTGGATTAGTAACAGGACTTGTTTCAGGTTTATTCGTAACAATATATTTTCGCAGAAGGGACAAGGCACAAGAAGCAAGGAGACTGATTAGAGAAGAAAAACAAGCAATGAGTACTTATATCACTACAATTAGGTTTGAATTAAAAGAAATCCGGGAAAATTCAGATAGTTATACGGCGGGAGATATTCGTGAATTGAGAAAATCCTTAAATTTAATCCCAAAGTTCTATTCCTATGATTTTTTTGAATCAGTTCCAGAAGAGACGAGTAAGTATACTTCAAAAATTTATAATCTTAACAGGGAGTTAGAATTGTATTTAGAAAGCGAAGAGATAGACTCGCATAAAATACTCCTTTTTAGTTCCGAATTAATGAGAGCCCAGTTCGATCTGCTAAAATATTTTAGATTTAGTTCAATGGGGAAACTGAAGTAGTTTCAAGTAAGCACCTTCTATGGTGCTTTTTCTTTTGCCTTCGTATAACTAAATGTGAGCCATTCTAAGCTTGTTTGTATGAGAACGTCGTTTGCAGGGATCAATCCATTGAAGAGCGGAGAACAGCATCTGAGTGAGCCTACGAATGTATATGATGGTCCCCAAACATTGAAACCAACTCAACACAATTCCCTTTTGTTTAACTTCCAGAATTTGAGTATGATAGTTCTGGGAGGAGGTGGCAGGATGCAGCCTATGAATAATAAAACATTGATGTTGGAAGGTAGTGACCTTCAAGAAATACAAGATTATTTAAAAACAAGCAATTTTGATTACTTTCAAGCATTGAGCACTTTAGCACATGTAACCTATGGAGGATCTGTGCAAGAGTTCGTAAATATTGAAACGGATGAAGTAACCAAAGGACAGTACAGTGATTTAATAGAACGCTTAGAAGATGCACTAAGAAGACACAATAGCTAAATACAATCAACGAGGACGAGCTAGGACGCTTGTCCTTTTTTATATCTTGACCGACCTTATTTATTGTCTGATACTGGAAGATGTTGTATCAGATATAGAATAGGAGTGGTCGTAATGAATAAAAAACATATCGCACTCATTGTGTGTGGGGTTTTTGTAGTGTGGGCCGGTTCTGGAATTGCTATAAACGGATTGATTAATGCCAGTTATCGGGGAACATTCGGTGATATGTTTGGAGCGGTGAACGCGTTGTTCTCTGGTCTTGCATTTGGGGGATTAATATACACAATTTTTCTGCAAATGGCAGAGAACAGACGCCAACAACAAGAAGCTAAAGATATGAATGAGAAGATGATGGAGCAGGTTAGACTCTCAAATGTTCAGCGTTTTGAAAGTACGCTTTTCTTAACCGTTCAAATGCATCACGATATAGTGAAGAACATTAATATCAAAGGTACGTCAGGAAGAGGTGCCTTTTTTACTTTCTATAATTTGTTAATAAAAGAATATATGTTAGTTCTAGATGAGGAATATGGTATTAAAACAATCGATTTTCCGGCAGACATCAATAGAGAGTTGGACGATGATTATATTAAAGAATCTATTCTTCACGAACAGAAGGTTAACTATAGCTTAACGCATGCAATTCAAAGAGCTATTTTATTAAATGAACAGGCGTTAGGAACGTATGTTAGAAACTTAACAAATATTTATAGAATGATTGACGCAAATGCCTCTCTTAGTACAGATGAAAGAAATGAATATATAAAGCTGGTTAATGCTCAATTGTCTCTATACGAATATATAATGCTTTTTTACTACTGTTTCTTACTTACTTCCAGAGAGTTTAAAAGTTACGCTGACAAATATCATATATTTGACGTTGGCAACATGAATCCAGGTTATTTAATTAATATTAAGCATTGGTTTATGTATGACAAGTTAAGATGGTAACTATTATTATCAAGACTATTGATTTTAACTTTCGAGCAGAATTATTCTGCTCTTTTTTGTGGAGGCAGAGAACATGAACATCATAATCGTGCCGATCGATCAGATTAATGCAGCAGCCTGCAGGTTCGTGACCCACAGGCTGGAAATATAAAGATGCAGACCGTTCAGGATCTGGAACGTCTCATCGAATTGGATATCAAGCTTCAGCAGGACGAGTTGTTATGATGATGATGCGATTCCTGCGTTGTCTTGATTAAGATTTTCAGGAGTAATATCATTTATAACTAACTCTGAATCTGATGTTATTTCGTCAGAAGCTACAATATGAATGTTGATTAACTCTGTAGATCGATTTGTAGAAAATTTGAATATGTAAGAAATAAATATCACACTACTAACGATGAGCATCAACAAAAGTACTATTTCGGATATAGGTTTTATAATAGATAACAGTTCAATAGTTTCTTTGGGGATTTTCAGAGTTGTTGTGATCATTAATCCAACAAGCGTTATAAAGATGGTGATTAGTTTAATAATATCCTCAAAGGGGCTATTATCAGATTGTTTTTCTTTTAGAATCTTCAGATAAATGCGCGCTACTTTTAACTTCTGACTATCATTAGTTTGTAGTGTTCTATAAGCTCTTAGTAACAATTTAATATCTTCTTGTGAAACAACGTTGGATTTCAAGGCCCCACTTGGTAAATTTTTCTCAATATTTAATTTTAAAACTTTAAATCTTTGGATTTCAACTAGAATAGTAATAACAATCAGCAAAATCAAAACCCCTATTATAAGAAATGAATTCATCTAACTACCTCCAAATTCTGTTTTAAGATATATCGGAAGTATTTAGATAATTATTAATTTTGAGTAATATCGAAGATATAATAACGATGGAGGGATGAAATGTCCGTTAAAAGCTATCAGAAGATCATTCCGGCTACGGCCATTCAGTTCGAGGGAAACAGCTCGACACATGCAGATGAGACCTTCGTTTTTGTTCAGGTGCCAATCTCGATTGACCTTGCGGGTAGCACTGTAAAGCTTCGAGTGATCGTCGATCCATTGAATCCATTGGTGGTACCTGTCGGGGATTACATTGTTAAGGACGCAACCGGGACACTGAAACATATGAAGCAGGCTGAATTCGAAGCTGAATACACTGTAGTGAAATAGGGGCTGTGACGAGTGTCTGTCACGGTCCTTCTTTGTTGGGGGTGGTGATGAATGTATGGTATTGCTGAATAAATCCGTAGTAACGCTATAGTAACTCGATGATATTATAAATCCATAGAAGTATTAAGAAATGTAGAAGGTAAGGAAACTTTTCCTGCCTTCTATTTTTATGTCTGGAGGTGAAACATTGAAATGGTATCATAAAGCCATTTTTCATTTGCGAATTCGGTTCTTCCGGCTGCTGTAAAGCGACAGATGATGGGTTTTGGCAGGATGACATCACCAAGATCATCAAACGGATGGGATATATTCAATTGGCTCCCGAAAAAGTACCAGAGTGTTCATAATATTGATCTGACCAAACTACAGAATCATACAGCAGAAGAATTGCTTGAGATTCTTGTGTCTGTTCATCCCGATATTTCGCATGCGCTCTACAATTTTTTACGTATGGGTGACACTCCACTTACATTTACAGCTAAGAAGCAGAGTGGTAGTGACGTCAAGAACGGGCAACATCGTTAGATGCAATCAAGAACTTACTGGACCCTCCACTTCCGTCAGCTGGTTATCAGCATGGAAGGTACAAGCTTGATACGATTCAGCGGATGATGATCATGGTACGTGTGGTTTGTTCTGGTGAAATAGTTCTGAATCAGCGTTATAACATCTGTTTGATATCGTGCCTGTTTGGTTCAGGAGAGAAGAGGATATGAATCGACTTGTTCCTTGGAAATACATCAAAAAATCCACGTCCCCGTGCTGTTAAGGAATGGTTGGTCAATAGAAAAATTTTAATACGCCGACATTCATCTATAGAGAGTACGATCTTATGGTTGATGATCCTTACGGACGAACGCCCATAGCAAGTTTGAAAGGGGGAATACATTACCAGGGTACTAGTTTGGCTTTGTTTTCAACATGAGTGGACTTAGCCTCGAGTATGTAAAACTCAAGTCGAATCATTTTGATGGATAAGGTCCCCTAACATCTGTCCGATTCAAAAGATAATCTGTACTGGTCTGATGATAATCAGCCAGTTTAATCAATATAGCCGTTGGAATATCCAATTCACCACGTTCATAGTTGCTATAAACACGTTGACTACAGCCAAGGTAGGCTGCCATTTGAGTTTGGGATAAGTCTTTGTCTTCACGCAAATTGCGTATACGAGCATACATGTTCATCACCTCATCAACATCATACTTTAGCGTGTTATCCGCTATTGATTTTTAGCGTAAAATCCGCTAAAGTATAGTAAGAATAGTTGGTAAAAAGACTAGGTGGGGATAACATGTCAAACCTGATCGAAGATTTGTTTCACGGGAACCTGCGGTTGGACGAGTCGATTCATCCTGAGCAAGAAGAGTATCAGGAGATCAATCGCCAGATATCGGACCTCATGCAGGATTACAAAACACAGCTTACGGGGAACGAATACGATGCCTTGGAGCAACTGATAGACTTGATCGGACAATCCACGTCCATGTATGTGGAAGCGGCGTTTGAGCAAGGTTTTCGCACAGGCGGTAGACTGATGATTGAGGTTTTAGCTAAACCGTGAGTATTTACCTACTTCATAAGCCAGCGGCAGACAATGCACAGCAATTCAAAAATCCCCTCCTCCATTACCACCGCTTAGGCGGAATGGGGAAGGGGACTTGCTTTTAAATTATTCTTTTATCATATTACCTACTACTTATCGTGCCCCAATATTCTTACCCGCTGGCGTACCCGAACCAATCAAATCACTGCCACCCGCAAGCTTCAGGAAATTACCCAAGACAGGTGTTCCGTCTGCGCTGCGCGTTACCGAAGGCGCGAGGGAGACAAAGTCGGCTGCGCTGGCGAGCAGGCCTTTGGCGTTCTCACTTTTTTTGTTTTTCCACCAGACGTTAGTGCTGCTGACGTCGGTTCCGCTTGTTTTGTCGCTGGCGCCGCCTTGGAAGGACAGGTTGTTGGTGAAGATGTGGGTGCCTACATCAAAGGCAAAGTTGCTTTGCCCATTGTTCCAGGAGGTGTTATTTTTCATCTGGATCGAACCGGGATTGCTGTTGTAGGTGAAGCCGTGCTTTTTATTATTAAACGCAATGCTGTTCTCAACGATATGATTCACTGCAATCTTCTCGCCGCCGAGCTTGAAGCCGTTGCCATCGCTGTTGGAGGTAGAGGTGCCGTCTGATGTTGCCCCGTTCGCATAGGCGATGCTGTTACGGATCATAACCGCGCCGATGGCGCCTGTGTCCGTTTTGCTATACAGATCCCAGCCATCGTCCACGTTATAGGCGGCAATACAACCGTCGAAGACATTACCTGGGCCAACGGTCAGTTTGGCCGCAAAACCGTCTGCATCCTCGCCGTCATCTGGGTCATAGTTGTTATGGGAGTAGGAACGAATCACTTCATTATATGCAGGCCATTCACTCTTGGCGGCGGTGGAAGCATAACGTCCCATTTGAATCCCCGTATCCCGATTGTGATGGGCCTCGATCTGCTCCAGGCGGTTGTAGCTGCCTCCGATGAAGATTCCGTTGTCGCCCGCACCTTTCACCTCAAGACCTTTGACGAACCAGTAGTCTCCGAACATTTGCAGTCCACGATTGGTGGAAGCGAAGGCTTGAGCGGAGAAATCAAAGACTGGTTTTTCCGATCCATACGCCACCAGATTTTTACGTTGTGAGGAGGTGCCGCTGTTACCACGTTCAATGGTAATGGTCTGCGAGAAGCTGTAGGTGCCGCCACGCAAATAGATCGTTTTGCCGGGGGCGATCTGGGTCAATGCGTTAGCCAGCGATGTTGGACTATTTATGGTTCCTGGATTGCTGGCTGAGCCGTTAGGGGAGACATAGAGATCACCCGCAGCAAGTGTCACACTTGAGGTAGCCACGGCTTCTGACGGATTATTTTGCAAGCTGCTCTCGATTACATCCGCCGCGCTAACCGATCCACCACCAATCAATAATAGAGGGAACGCGGCACTCAGACAGATATGGGCCATTTTGGATTTGAGGGAGCGTTCCTTCAGAGAACGTGCAGATCGTGCAGATACATGAGTGGATGTGGATGGAAATAATTTCATTACGTAGACCTCCTTGTTTAATTGGGAATAGAATGAAGAGCATGTGGTAGCCGTGTACCAGACCGTTACCTATGAGATAGGTCATGCCGGCTGGTTAAATGTAATCTCTAGGACACAGCTTTATGGTAAATGTTGTAAGCGTTATCATCAATAATCATCTGATCAGATGGAGTTACATGCAGGCAGGTCAGGCCTGCAAGCTTCCAATGCCTGTAATATCACGTGAATTATGTAATCTTTCCATTGGGTGATAGCTCTCATTTAACGAAGGATCATCTGAAATGAACGTAGAGAAGTACGCTTTTCCATCCCCCGAGCACAAGTCTTACCTTCGATCCACTCATATGAACTTCATTTAATTAAAAATACATAGCTGCATGTATCCTGAAGTGGAGATTACACTCCAGCTAGTCATGGAAAAGCCCTGATAGCAGCTGCAACTGGCAACTTGACGATCAGGGCTATGCTTAATTCAGAACGTAATTTGCTTACTCAAAATACTCAAATGTACTAACAGTGTCAGACTCAGCGATCCAAACGCTGTCCATCCACCTTAATATCCGTTCGTCTCACGACTGCGTTTCTCTGCTTGCTCGACACTGGGTTCATGTTTCGGTTGGACCGTCGCACTATCATCGGTTGGTACAGAGGCCAGTCCTTCAGAGACGCGACGACCGTAATCTGCATCGGCTTGGGTGAAATAAGAGATCATGCGCTCCCGAATATCCGGTTTGCATTGTGCCAATGCGCCAACCATATTGCTGATCAGCTCATCCCGCTCCCAATCTTCGAACGCCCGGTACGTATCACCGGCTTGACCAAAATCATTCGTACGTTCGATCTTCTCACGCACTAGCCTGCCCTCCACCAATGGTTCATGCTCCTTACCACGTGGCGCCGCTTCCTTTAGTCCACCGAGCGAGGAAGGCTCATAGTTCACATGCGGATTTTGACCCGGCGCCCGATCCACTTGATACTGCATCTGCCCGCCGCTCTGATTGGTCGCCACCCGATTTTTCGGCGCATTCACAGGCAGTTGCAGATAATTCGCACCTACCCGGTGACGCTGGGTATCTGAATAGGAGAAGGTCCGTCCTTGCAGCAGTTTGTCATCTGAGAAATCCAACCCGTCCACCAAGACACCTGTGCCGAACGCCGCTTGCTCCACTTCATTGAAATAATCTTCGGGATTACGATTCAACGTCATTTTGCCCACAGGTAGAAAAGGAAACTGCTCCTGCGGCCACAACTTGGTCGGGTCCAGCGGGTCGAAATCCAACTCCGGATGCTCGCCGTCTTCCATCACTTGAACGCACAGCTCCCATTCGGGATAGTCCCCTTGTTCAATGGCGTGATACAGATCCAACGTCGCATGGTTGAAGTTCAGTCCCTGAATCTCGCTTGCGTCTTTTTGCAGCAGGTTGCGTATCCCTTGATTGAGCGGTTCCCAGTGGTATTTGATGAGTACGCCCTTGCCTTCCTGATTGACCCATTTATATGTATTGACGCCCGAGCCTTGCATCTGCCGATAATTCGCTGGAATGCCCCATGGAGAGAAGAGGAATGTCACCATATGGGTAGCTTCAGGACTTAGTGAGACAAAATCGAAAAACCGCTCCATATCCTGTGCATTGGTCAACGGGTCTGGCTTAAAGGCATGTACCATATCCGGGAATTTAAGCGGGTCACGAATGAAAAAGATTTTCAGATTGTTACCCACCAGATCCCAGTTGCCATCTTCGGTATAGAATTTTACAGCAAACCCGCGCGGGTCCCGCAGTGTCTCCGGTGAATGTCCGCCATGTATAACGGTAGAGAAGCGAACGAACACGGGCGTTTGTTTGCCTTTTTCCTGAAATAGACGTGCACGTGTGTACTTCGATACTGGTTCACTCCCGGCTGTTCCATACGCTTCAAATATGCCATGAGCGCCAGCACCGCGGGCATGGACCACACGTTCCGGAATACGTTCGCGGTCGAAGTGAGTAATCTTTTCGAGAAAATGATAGTTCTCCAGCGTAGTCGGTCCCCGGCTGCCAACGGTTCGTACATTCTGATTGTCCGTAATGGGATGCCCTTGTCGATCCGTTAATGTCTCAGCTGATTTGTCTGAGGAATGCTCTGGTTGTGAAGACTGATGATTCATGGAGTGGAGCACCGCCTTTCCTTAAAGTGGATTCCTGTATATATTTTCCCTGAAAATTGGTTCTATACATTAAACCTCGCAAATAATCTCGTAAAAAAAGCTTGTCACCCGCTTCATCGCGTGAGATAATTAACTTTTGCCCTGCGGCCTTTTTTGAACGGAAAATGAAAGAGGACCGCGTCTAAGAATGGAGGCTGACCTAGGATTGTCTACACAACGTTATCCTTTTGCATATGATCCGGCTGAACCTTTTGTATCCCGTCTCGGGGAATGGGTTGCCGATGTTTTTTACGATATTTTGCCAGAGTCCGGCTTCGAGGTACGGGATGAACAGATTTTTATGGCGTACCAGCTCGAACGGGCCTATGGAGATAAAAAGACCATTATGGCTGAGGCCGGTGTCGGAACAGGTAAGACGTTAGTCTATCTGCTCTACGCGGTCTGTTATGCACGTTATACGGGCAAACCGGCAGTGATCGCCTGTGCCGATGAGTCCTTGATTGAACAGCTCGTGAAGCCTGGTGGAGATATTGCGAAGCTGGCTGCACATTTGGATTTGGAAGTGGATGCACGTCTTGGTAAATCACCGGACCAATACGTCTGTCTGAACAAATTAAGTGCTGTGCGGTTCGCAGATGAGGATGCGCCTGTTATTGAAGAAGTGCATGAGAGCCTTCCGGATTTTGTGAATACGCCGGGTACACTTCAGGCTTTCCATCCGTATGGTGACCGCAAACAATATCCGCATCTGAACGATCGTCAGTGGAACAAAATCAACTGGGACCCGTTCCAGGATTGTTTTGTATGTCCAAAACGTCAACGCTGTGGCCTAACGCTGTCACGTGACCATTACCGACGTTCCAAAGACATCATCATCTGTTCCCATGATTATTACATGGAGCATGTATGGACCTATGATGCGCGCAAACGCGAGGGACAATTGCCCCTGTTGCCTGATCACAGCTCGGTTGTATTTGATGAAGGGCATTTGCTGGAAGAAGCAGCCCTGAACGCACTGAGCTACAAATTGAAACACCGTATCTTCGAGGAGCTCGTGACTCGCCTGCTTGAAGGAGAGATTCGTGAATCCCTCGCGGAGCGTGTGGATGAAGCAATTGAGAGCAGTGAGCGTCTGTTTGCGTTGCTGGATACGTATACGGTGGCAATTCCGGGATCTGAACGGAAAGAAGTTCGGGTAGAGCCGCCACTGCTGCGTGAGATTGAACGTCTGACGAGTGTGCTGGATGCGATCGGCGAAGAATTGGTATTTGAGAGCGGATTGTTCTCGCTGGATGGTTACCAGATGCGTGTCGTGGAAGAACATCTCGATATGATTCAGTCTGCGCTTGCCTTGTTCCGCAAGGAAGATGGTTACATCTGTTGGGCGGAAGAGAGCGAGGATGAGACGACCTTATCGATCATGCCGCGTACTGTGAAGGAAATGCTGAACGAGCGTGTGTTCAACACAGGTATTCCAATCGTGTTCTCCTCTGCCACGTTATCTGTGGACAGTTCATTCCGTTATGTGGCGGACAGCCTTGGTATTGATGATTTTGTATCATTCTCGGTGGCTTCTCCGTATGATTATGCGGACAAAATGAAGATGAAAATTACCAATGAAGCTGTACCGGGTCACCCGGAGAACGAAAATCGTATGCGGGACGCGGTGTCCATGCTTCAGGAGAGTGGAGGACGTGCGCTGATTCTGTTCCGTACGATGGAAGAACTACGGGCATTCAAGCAGGACATCGTTCATGTACCTGAAGCAGAAGGTTTGCGCTTTATGTACGAAGGCGACCGGGAGATCAGTGATCTGATCGCAGCGTTCCAGCAGGATGAGGAGAGTGTGTTGTGCTCCGTTAATCTGTGGGAAGGACTGGACGTGCCAGGCCCATCATTATCCAATGTCATGATCTGGTCGCTCCCGTATCCGCCACAGGACCCTGTCTTCAATGCAAAACGCAGTGCGTCGGCAGCACCATACGAAGAGATCGATCTTCCGTATATGCTCCTGCGTGTGAAGCAAGGTCTCGGACGTCTGATTCGGACAAGCACGGATTCCGGTTCCGCGGTCATTCTCGATGAATCGCTGTATACCAAAAAGGAAGCCAAAGACCGCATTGCGGCCCTGCTTCCTGAAGGTGTGGAATGGACAACCCTGACACACTAACCAGCTTACGTTAAATGTTCTTACTTTATTTTTGATGATAAGGTTTCTTGCCAAAATAAGTTCTTGTTCTCTGCGGATTCACCATCCGTATGGGAGCAAGAGCTTATTTTTTATTTTGTTGGTTCCTCCAATGTACTTTTCTTCCCTTTTTTCGAGGGATTTTCCCTCGCTCCTCGCTACCAATAGCTCCAACATTCTACCGAACCTTATTAGAGTGATAATGAAGAGATGTAAATTCTAACGAATCTCAGTAACGTTATCCCGCCGAAAATAGCTTTTAAGCCTGTAAATCGACGACCGAATTTGGAGAAATAACGTCGCTGTGATTCGTTACACGTCAGGCCTGCGCAAATAGGAGCGAATAGCGTGTGTCAGGTTCATTAGAACCAATGACCAATGAGCGCTAATAAGGGAGGGCCTCTGTCATGCTCATGACTTATGGGACATGGAAGCCCCTTTTTGATGTGTACAGATTTATGCTGTTTTAAAAAATACCCATGCTCAGATACCGTTCCCCGGTATCCGGCGCAATGCAGAGCACCCGGTGCCCCGGCCCCAGTTCCTTCGCGATACGAAGGGAGGCCCACACCGAAGCGCCAGAGGAAGGGCCGAGCAACAGCCCTTCCCGAGCAGCAAGCTGCCGCATCGTATCCAGTGCGTCCTCATCGGACACCTGGATGATGGCATCCCACACGTCGGTATTCAGGATGTCCGGAATGAACCCCGGACTTGTACCGACGAGCTTGTGTGGTCCGGGCTCGCCACCGGACAACACCGGAGAACCTTTGGGCTCTACCGCATAGATGCGGATATCGGGCAACTGCTTGCGCAGTTCTTCCCCGGTTCCGGTAATGGTTCCGCCGGTTCCCGCCGTGGCGATGAAGGCGTCCAGCCTGCCATCCATCTGTTGCATAATCTCGGGAGCCGTGGTGATCCGGTGAATGTCCGGGTTCGCCTGATTCTCGAACTGCTGCGGAATGAAGCTGCCCGGAATGTCTGCCTGAAGCTCTTTCGCTTTGCGAATCGCACCTGGCATCCGCTCCGCAGCAGGGGTGAGCACCACATCTGCGCCGTAGGCTTTCAGAATGTTGATGCGTTCCTTGGACATATTGTCCGGCATGATCAGAATGGCTTTATATCCTTTGGCAGCGGCATTCATCGCGAGACCAATCCCGGTATTGCCGCTCGTCGGTTCGATAATGGTAGCACCAGGGAGCAAGTGTCCCGCACGTTCAGCTTGAACGATCAGGTTATAGGCGGCACGGTCTTTGACGCTACCGCTTGGGTTAAAGTATTCCAGTTTCACATATACGTCAGCGGAGTCACTGTCTGTGAGTCTGTTTAGTTTAACGGCAGGTGTCTGGCCGATCAGTTCGGTTACATCTGCGGCAATGCCTGTATGTGCGGTTGTTTGTTTAATCGAATGTGTATTCAAATCCATGAAGTACAGCTCCTTGATTGATAAGACGTTGAGAATTTATCCGATTGAAATCGATTCATGACTTATTGGAATGGTTGGATATCTCTTCTCCATCTTAATGAACGTAACCTTCCGTGGTCAACTTGTTTTGCTGGGGATGGGTTCAATATTGTTAGAGTTGTATCAAGTCTGCGCCAAGTCCATCTGCAGATGCCGACTGAGTTCTTTTTTGACTTCATTGCGTGCGAATGTCCACAGCATATAGAAGCGTTGCCAATACCCTCTGCACATATACAGAGTTTCGATTCCCTCGGCTTCCCGTTTCTCTTCCAGTACTTTGACACCGCGTGTTCTCATCTGTTTACGAAGGGCCAACATCTCCTTGAGCACATTGTTCTGAATGCGGGTCAGCGACAGAATGTAGACTTCGGGCATCTTCAGCAGCAACGTATCCAGTGTGTGAATATCTCGTTCAAGTACATCCAGCAAAAGCGTGCGCACAACCAGACCTTTGATCAGACGATGGTCTTCATCCGCAGGGGATGGGGCGGAAGTTGAGGATGTCATATGTTCACTTCCTTAACCTTTAATTGGAATTTTATATTTACAGAACATGTGTTCCTATATTATAATCAATATATGTAATGGAGATACACAATACAACCGAGAAATATTGGAAGCACACATTACCGCATTTTCCTAAAGGTACAGATAGTGAATGAAGCTAGGGATTTAAGGACAAGCATGCTCCAAAATAAGGTATAATTTATGGGTTTTGCAGGAAACCTAAGGCCATAAACAAATGAACCTTTATACAATACAGTCTGCTACAGAAGTAATTACAAGCAATGAAATAAAGCTATGAATTACAATAACGAATCAGGATGACTTCCCGCAACACGATGACGCCAAGTTAACGAGAAGCTACTACTTATTTTTACTAAAAATGAGCAACAAAAAAGCCCCTGCCTTGGGCGGCGGGGCCTATGGAATACTGCCGATTCAGCGGCAGGCTAGATGATGTGTTCAGAAATTAAGCAAGATATTGAGGCTTCTCGTAGAACGCCTCTTTTTCAAGAATGACCTTATAGGGTCTTTCCTTGCCCTTCAGGGAGGGCCCAATGGTCGTTAGCGGTACGGCCGGCTTGTGGAAACGATCTTCTTCCTTGGGTTCCGGAACCGGTCGTGATGATTCGGGCGCAGAACTGAGACGTACCTTTTTTTCGCTGCCCCAGCGCTTGCTTATTTTTTTCGTTTCCGGTTTCATTCCGGTTCGCCTCCTAACAAATCGTTGATGGCGTTGAACAGTTGACGATTCTGTAGGTCAATCTGCTGAAATACCGCCTCATCCGCTTCAATATGTCCAATAATGTGAACGGTGATTACATACCTCTTGGCTACAGGATAGCATAGCAGATACTCTTTCTCAAGGTAATCATCATACAGGTTAATCTTGATTTTATTCTCCCGGTAAGAATCAATAACTAGGATTCGCTTGGGATCATCCGGTAGTTTGTCGTCGTTAGCGGACAAGTCATACTTTCTCCCCGGTTCTCCAACATTACCACATAATTGCTCAATATAACCACTGTCATCTGTACGGTATATGGCTGTGCCACGTACGGCAAATGGAGGATGAGAGACAAAGGCAGTACGCAGGGCATCGCTCATTCGCTCCAACATCTTGGCATCTGCTTTGCGGGTACGCAGCAATTCCCTAAAGAACCGCAGCAACTTGAGCAGTTGTAACCTTGCTTCTCCCTCAGTACGTTTATGCTTCTCTATGATGCTCTCCAATTCTGGATCACTCCAGCGTCCCTGTTCCTCAATACTGTCTGCGATTTTGGAACATGCCACGGACACGGCTGGCGCCCACTTTCCGTCAGAACGGATTTCGTACACAAGTGGATTTAATCCCAGCAGATCTGTAGGCATACGCAATCCTTCGACCTTGGTTGTGTCCTTGATGTCCGTAATATCTTCAGGAAGAATGAAAAAAATACGCTTTCGTCCCAGACGGCCCATAAACAGACCCATTTCAAGCATTGTATTATCCCGGACCGACGCGTAGTACTTCCCGCGAATTTTGGATATATCATCCGGATGAAAAATAAAAATGGCGAAGTCTGTCGTACGGACTTCTGTTTCCAGATCGTCCATCGTATAGCTGCTTGGATTAAAAACCCCGGAATACCAAGGGGTAACTTCGGCTGAAAAACGTAAGTTTTCGTGTACTGCGGCTGCAATCGGCTTCGCTTCCAGCGAGCAGCCAATAAAGACTCTTGGCTTTAACGTTTTCATCAATCCGCCTCGCTTAAACGGTAGTGGGATTCAATTGTTATATTATACCATAAAAAGCAGAGTAAGTCTGGAAACGTCTGAGCTGGACAAAGAATAAAGCCGATTACGTTTGCTATAGTGTATGTGCGAAGGGAAAATGATTCCTTTAAAAAGCGCAAGAAAATAAAAAAAGGCCCCGATTTGTCACAGTTGGGTGACTGACAGTTATTTTTGGAAGCTTTGGTCATAGAATAAAGGAGCAGGTTGCACCATTAGCAAGCATTGCTTATCCTGGTGTTGCCGTATGACTGCTGGAGCAGTCCAGAGGCTGCTTTATGCGCGTTTTTGAGGGGTCTGCTGTTTAGACCCGGTCACGTTGGTGTTATATAATAGAAGAACAAGCAAGTTAGCTTTGGTGTTTAAACTGAATGAACTTGCAACTGCTGTAAGTTGGATTTACAATTTACACAGGAACGAAGAGTGCAGAACCCATCTGTAGAAGCGAAGCGTTCGTCTGAAAGCTTTCTGATAGAAAGCTTCGGAAGCATAAGATATCGCCGGATTTTCCCCAGAGGGAAAATGGAATTCCAAAAATCCGGGGATAACAGCGATCAAAAGAGGGTACTGCAATTGAAGTGGTAAGTGTACAATTAAATGTTCAAGCTTATGCATTGTAGTTATTTTTCAGTTTAACTAAGCACAGCTAACCACAACAGAACAGAAAGGATCAGGATACCATGAGTTCCCGAAGGACAATCTCCCCAAGGACGATCTGGAAACGTTACGATCTCTCATACACATAGCGCCCCTTGTAGAGTACACCAACCGGTTTCAAAAAAACGGCTGACTCTGCGAAAGAGGGGATTGGAATGAATATTCGAAGGACGTACACGATGATTTCTTCCAGGC
Source organism: Paenibacillus sp. FSL H8-0079 (assembly GCF_037991315.1). NCBI lineage: Bacteria > Bacillati > Bacillota > Bacilli > Caryophanales > Paenibacillaceae > Paenibacillus > Paenibacillus sp. FSL H8-0079. The sequence continues at coordinate 4,329,742 of NZ_CP150300.1, read as the reverse complement.
TTACCTTTTGCAGGGTACGGTCGGTCTAAAAACCAACCTACAAACTGCGAGGGAACCTGAATGAAGAGAACATCGTTAACCTTACAACACGTTAAAACAGAGGCGATCAAATTCGCCATTATGCTACTCGGTACATTTATTTTAGCTTTTGCCTATTATCACATTAACTTTCAGAATCATTTATCGGAGGGCGGATTTGTCGGTCTGGCCCTGCTCGGAAAATACGCAACAGGCTTATCACCTGCTATCGGTATGTTGCTACTGGACATTCCGGTCATGATCCTGGCTTGGTTCCTCAAAGGCTGGAAATTCATGATTCAGGCATTGCTTGGCGTCGGTGCATTTTCCCTATTCTATGACGGCTTTGAACGATACTCCACACTGGTGATGTCGTTTAACGGAAATCTGTGGATTCCGGCAGTTCTATCCGGTGTACTGACAGGGGTAGGCGCTGGGGTCGTGCTTCGATTTGGTGGAGCGACAGGTGGAGACGATATTCTCGCCGTGTTGGTTAGCCGCTGGAAGGGATGGAAGCTGGGAACAGTTTTCTTTGTCAGTGATGCTTTTGTATTGGGATTGTCGCTTTTCTTTCTTCCGGTAAAAGAAACTTTATATACGATTCTGGCCGTATGGATCGCCAGCAAAGTCATTACGTACGTCGTTAGTGTTCCGGCTCGCGGAACCGTTGTTACGACTTCAGCTGTGAAATTGCCGATGCCATCGGCTGCAGCCAAGGCAGTTAACGCTGCTGCTATTTCACAACGGACTACGGTGGCTAGAGGGGTATCCAATTAACCATACGTTTCAGAACAACCATAACCTGTATGCATCATATTCAGGTCTTGATAGTTAAAGTTCATACAAAATCCCTTTTGTCTGCTCTTCAGCAGCAAAAGGGATTTTATTGTTTTCCGATTCATTCAAGACTTGATCGAAGAAGCAATCTGACCATCCTGATTATGGATAATCGCTCGAATATTTTGTTTGCTACTCAGTTCTTTGGCCTTATCTACAGCTTCTGCTTTAGTATCAAATGTGGACAGATAGGTAGACTTTCCTTCTTCCTTGATCGCCCAACCGGAGTCGGTAGGCACGACATGGATGTTATCATGACTTTTGGACGAAGAAACGGGCTCGGAATGACGACGTTCCGTGGAAGACGACTTTTTAGGGTTGGAATTATCAGAAGAAGATGTGGAGTCCGATTTCGAACCTTCCGGTGTAGGATGATTTTCATCCCATTCTTCCGCCTTAGCTGTCGCTATAGCAATGGAGCGCCCTTCCTCATACCCGTCATCGAGCAGAGCATTGGCAATCTCAATTGCTTTATGTCTAACACGTGGTTCCAGGTTCTTCATGGATACCGGATAATCCTGTTTGTTCCAAGGCATATGAACCCCTCCTGTACAATAATGGATTAGTTGTATATTACCCTGTGAGGGGAGGGATAAACGATGAACAGCCGAGGTCGTAAGTGCATTTACCGATGATCTATATAAATTGAAATAAACATTTACACGAAACGGAGAGGACAGAAAAAACCTGAAGAAACGAAGTGTTCGCCTTTATCCCCAGATTTACCCCTTTCTAAAAGGAATCAAAAAATCTGGGGATAACAGCGATCGGAAGGTTGTTCTGTCATCGGAGTGTCCAGTGTAAACATTCTTTATTTCAACTTATATAAAAGGATCTCGTTCCTATACTTTTGCAAGCCAGAGGAGTATAATGCTGTCCATGAAAGAAATAAGTTCAATAACAGGAAGATAAAGGAGTACATACATATGTTTAGTCTTAGTCTGGCAATCCCTATGCTGTTCACCATGCTGATTCATGCCGCAGACAGCTTGTCATACGCGCTCCGCCTTGGTGGTTTACGCACCCGCAGAATCGCGCTGGCCATTTCTTTGGCAGGTATCTTGCTGCTGGTTTCTCGAACCTCGAATATGGCCCAGGGCCCAATGGTAGGTAATCTGGTGGATACTGCAACACGTGGAGCCAATCCACACTTTGCGGCGCAGCTGCACTGGTTAATGGGTGCGGCAACAATTGGAACGGCATTAGCCATATTGTGTTTTCCAACCATGGTGAAGCTCTCATCAAGAATGGTTGTACATTTTGAAGCAGCTGGTTCCATCCCTGCGATGGTTCGCGGTATGCTGAAGCGAAGCAAGATTAGAAATGCGACGTATTACATCACCCCGCCATCCTGGAAGATGGCCAAACGATTGGTACAACATGGGATGCCAAGACGGTTAATGATGCTGAATGTAGCGGTAACTGCAATCTACACCACAGGTGTCCTGTCCAGCTTATACGCAGCGTATCTTTACCCAGGTCAGGCTGTAGCTGCATCCCAATCAACCGGGCTGATTAACGGAATTGCCACCATTTTGCTGACCATCCTGATTGATCCGCGAATTTCCCTGCTCAGTGACAAATCATTACGTGGAGAGATCCGTTTGGATCGCATGAATCAGATCTATGGCTGCATGCTTGTATCCCGTTTATTCGGCACACTGTTGGCACAGTTGTTATTAATTCCATTTGCGTATTGGATTGGTTGGATTGTAAATATGATGTGACGGCCTCTTTCCTGAAATGTAATCAGGTACTCTCTTGTATATCTTCTGAGGCAAATAAGAGGGTGCCTGTGCACATTGAATTGACGGGGTATTTTAGCTGTGATACTATTAGACCGAATAGTCGGTTTAGTTTATGGAGGTTTTTCCAATCGAAGTCAAACGAAGAAAAGATGTTACCCAGATAAAGAAAGACATTGCACGTAATACCAAGGAACTGTTTGCCCAAAAGGGATATAGTGCAACTTCCATGGAAGACATATGTACGATTAACAATCGGAGTAAAGGCAGTATTTATTATCATTTCAAAAGTAAAGAAGAGCTATTCATGTATCTAATCAAGCTTAATAATGAAGACTGGATGGATGCTTGGCTGGACAAAGAATCCGGGTATGAGACAGCTGTAGATAAACTGTATGGACTTGCTGATCATTACGTGGATGATTTGGCGAACCCGCTGAATCACGCGATTAACGAATTTGTCTCAGGTCAGGTCGTCAGTCAGGAGATGCTCGATGAGATGCTTTCCCTGATCCGTATTCCATATGCGACATATGAGTCCATTATTACTAAAGGGATGGAAGATGGGGAGTTAAAACCGGATGACCCACAGGATGTAATGCACATTATCTACGGTCTGTTTAGCGGATTGACTACACTCTATTATGAGAAGGACCTGACGGATATTCGTCGTATTTACCACAAAGGCATGGCCAGTTTGCTGGCGGGCATTCAACAACGTTAACCATGAAAAGCTGATGTAACGTCAGTTTTTCTTTTTGAATATTAATAAACCGGACAGTCGGTTTAAAAGAGGAGATGGAGAATGAACACATTGTTCAAAAACAAAGCTTTTTTAATCGTTACAGGGTCTGATCTGCTGCAAAATCTGGCGATATGGATCCGGAATATGGCGATCCTCTATTATGTAATGGATCGAACTCAGGGAAGTCCAATAGCCATCTCGCTGATTACCGTACTTGAATATGCTCCAATTTTTGTTTTCTCCATCATTGGCGGTGCACTTGCTGATCGCTGGAATCCCAAACGTACGATGATACTGAGCGATATTCTGAGTGCGTTGTCTATTGTCATGATTATTGGCGTCTTATCTTCCGGGTATTGGCAGATTCTATACGTAGCCACGTTTGTATCCTCTATCGTTAGCCAGTTTTCTCAACCATCCTCTCTAAAGATTGTGAGGCGAAATGTAAAAGGAGAACATTTGCAATCTGCAATTGCTATTACACAGAGTGGTCAATCGTTGTTTTTAATTCTCGGACCGATCGTTGGAACGTTTATATACACTGCAATGGGAATTCAGGCATCCATGTACGCATTACTCATTCTATTCCTGATCTCCGCGGTTCTACTCACATTTCTGCCTAAAGACGCCACTCAGCGAGAAATAAATACCTCATTATTAGCGGATATCAAAGAGGGCTGGCAATATGTTGCTCGATCTCGCTCGTTAAAAATGCTTAGTCTGGTATTCATCTGTATAGGGCTTTCTGCGGGTCTCATCAGCCCACTTGGAATATTTCTGATCACCGAACGTCTGGGACTTGAAGCAACGTCGTTACAGTTTCTCTCTGGAGCGTCCGGAATAGGTTTATTGATTGGAGGAGGTATTGCGGCTGCTGTAAGTGGCAAGTTGAATCAGACTTTAACTCTAATCGTAGGTGTGCTGTGTCTGGCTGTAGCCACGATGGGGGAAGTGTTATCCAGTTGGTTCTGGCTGCCCCTTTTGATCAGTTTCTTGAGTTCCATTAGTTTGGCATTTATCAACGTCATCATCTCCACGTACTTGGTCACTCGGATTGATGAGCACTTGATTGGGAGAGTTAATGGGACCATCACACCCTTATTCATTGGGACCATGCTTCTCGGATCTTCCATGGCAGGTGTATTGATGAACAGCACATCCATTTTTATCGTCTATGCCATTTCGGTTACCGTAATGATCCTGGGTATCATTCCAGCGATGCGAATTCAAATTCGTAATGATCAGATTGCTCCTGCCAGTACATTAATTTCTTCAGAAATCACTTCGAGCCAAACCTAATCCACGCATTCTCGTGAAACAATAGTTGATCTATCTAAAAACAAGGATGTATACAAAAGAGCAGCGGGATCATCCCACTGCTCTTTATTTTGTATTAAAACTTATTGGAAAAGGACGGTGTACTCGCCGTATCCTTCTTTTTGCATGTCTTCTTTGGGTACAAAACGAAGTGCCGCAGAGTTGATGCAATAACGCATTCCACCTGCTTCGGCAGGACCATCGTTGAACAGGTGACCCAGATGGGAATCGCCCTCACGACTTCTCACTTCGGTACGAATCATGAAGTGGCTGAGATCGGTTTTTTCCTTCACGTTGTAGTCTCGTAATGGACGTGTGAAGCTCGGCCAGCCACAGCCGGAGTCGTATTTGTCGGTAGAACTGAACAATGGCTCACCAGATACGATGTCCACATAGATACCGTCACCGTGGTGATCCCAGAATTCGTTGTGGAACGCAGGCTCTGTCGCGCTGTTCTGTGTAACTTCATATTGAATCGGCGTCAGACGCTCTTTTAGCCCGTCTTTGTCTACATTACCGGACCAGTTGCGTTCGATGAAATCTACGCGTCCAGAACCTTTGCTGTAGCGTTTGTAGTGGGCAGGGTTCTTCCGGTGATAATTTTGGTGATGTTCTTCCGCTTCATAGAACGGTTTTGCTGGCAAAATGGGTGTGAAGATCGGTTTGTCAAAACGTCCGCTTTGTCCCAGCTCGGCTTTGGAAGCTTCCGCAATCTCGTGCTGCTCTTCGCTGTGATAGAAGATGGCCGTCTGATAGGAAGAACCGCGGTCATGGAATTGCCCACCTGTATCCGTAGGATCAATCTGCTGCCAGAACAGTTCAACCAGTTTCTTATAAGGGAAGATGGCAGGGTCGAACGTAATTTGCACAGCCTCTACATGTCCTGTTGTCTCCGAGCAGACCTCTTCATATGTTGGATTCTCGGTATGTCCTCCTGTATAACCCGATACGATCTTATGAATACCGGGCAGTTCTTCAAAGGGGGATACCATACACCAGAAGCATCCGCCTGCAAAAGTTGCTAACTCACTTGAATGTTGTTCCATGCTATAGTCACTCCATTTCTGATGAAGATCTAGCGCTCGTGTTCGAGCTCCAGCAATCTACCGTTTTATTAAAACATGTTACGCAAGCATTGGGCTTGCTCTTCTATTATATCCTGAATTGGCAAGCCAACCAAGCCGGAATGAAAACAAGCTGGAACTGAACGGCTTACGGATTCTGTATTCAGACTTTTTTACGTGACCGAAAGCGAAATAAGAGCAATACAATGGCCATGAGCACCAGATATCCGGCAAGGATCCCCAGGCTTAGCCAGATGGAGGTTTCAGCCTGTGCACCTGCATAGGCAAATACAAAAATCGCTGGCATTTTGCCAATGGCCGTGGCAACCATGAAGACCCAGAATGGTGTGTACGTTATACCTGCGTAAATATTAACGGCCATCTGAGGCACGATCGGCAACAGGCGCATTGACATGACTCCCATGAACGGATGTGCTTCCATCCATGTGGTAAAACGATTCAGACCCCGAATGCGTTCGAGGTACGATCTCGCCTGATGTCTGAAGATGGTTCTTGCTCCGCCATAGACGAGCATTGCAGCAAGTGTGGTTCCAAGCCAGCATATCCAGGCTGCCGTTGTGGTACCGTAACTGTAACCAAAGGCGATAATAACAAACTTATAAGGAATTACAGGCACAAGAGCAAACAATGTTGCCATGGCGAGTAACAGCGGGATGGACTGATGGAGATCGGTCCAGGCCAGCAGTTCATATCTGTAAATAAACGTGACTCCTGCAAGTAAAACATATAACAGAAGCCATAACCATTTTCGCAAAATTCCAAACGCTCCTTTCAGATCAGGCAGGTCTAGTCGTGTCCCAATCTGTACTGCTGTTCCTCATAAGTTTACCACGTTCGCCCATTGTCTGAACAATTCGAGCGAAGTCTGCTGCAATCACTGGCAAGTTGCTGTCCGAAGGGTTACACTATAGGACGTGGAAATATAGAACCGAACTGAAGGTGGAATGATCATAATGGAAACAACCAAACGTAAACGAATTGCAATTATCGGCCTCGGCGGTATTGCACGTAAAGTGTATTTGCCGCTGTTGACCGCTCATCCGAACGTGGAGATTGTGGGGATTATGAACCGATCTCCGGAGCCGGTCAAAGCCGTTCAGGAGGCGTATAGATTAGAACGAGGAACAACGGATCTGAAAGAACTGTTGTCCTGGGACCTGGATGCGGTGTTTGTACATACAGCAACAGAAGCACACTTTGACATTGTCATGCAATGTTTGGAACAGGGATTGGCCGTTTATGTAGATAAGCCGTTATCCTATACGCTTCGGGAGTCGGAAGAGATGACGGCTTTTGCCGAGGCACAAGGTCTGTTACTGGCAGTGGGCTTCAATCGCAGATTCGCACCGATGTACCAAAAAGCGAAAGAATGGATGCAGGATGGAAAAGGTTTTGAATCCCTGACAGTGACCAAACATCGTACAGGCATTCAGGATCGTCCTGCGGCAGAAACCATCTATGATGATCTCATCCATATGCTGGATCTAATGATGTGGTATTCGGATCACAACGTGGAGCTGCTTCATCAATGGATTCGGAAGAATGATCTGGACAGACTGCTGCATGCAACCGGAACGGCCAAACTGGGCAGAACAGCCTACGGTCGATTCGATATGGTGCGTGAAGCTGGGGCAGATCTGGAGGAGGTCGAATTGCATGGTGGTGGACGATCTGTTGAAGTCGTGAACATGGACACGATCAGCTACATGGAACAGGGGAGTCTGGAAACCAAAGAAACGTTCGGGAGCTGGGACACTGTGTTAGCACGCAGAGGTTTTAGCGGAGCCGTCGATCATTTCCTGGCTTGTCTGGACTCGCCTGATGATTGCCTGATCAGTGCAAGTCATGTCATGGACAGCCATGAGCTAGCTGAACAATTAATCCGCAAATAGTTGCAGAATACACATACGGAGGAATACAAGTCATGGATGAATATGAAAAGGAACGTAATAAACAGATCGAGGAAGCTGTTGTAGAAACCTATAAACAGGAAGAAGAGATGATGATCCTCGTATTTGCCCAGTGGTGTGTCAATCATGGATTGGACCCGGAAGAGATGTACCGGCAAGCCTACCCGAATCAGCAAAGCAACGAGCGTTTGCAACAGGTGCAGAAGCTGATTGTTTCCAAGGAGGAAGCCGGCGAGATCCCGGATGATACGGTACTTGGCGTATTGTCCATGTTTGGCAATGAAGATCTGGCGATGGTTGTATCTGAGGCCATAGCCGCGCGCAAATAAGTTCAACTTACGTATACTGGTATGATTACATCTGTTCCCGGTGAATGACGCGGAATTCCTTCGGCGACATGCCGAACCGGGAACGGAATACCCGATGGAAATAGGTATAGTTGTTGAAGCCGGAAGACTCAGATACTTGCTCCAAGGTCATTGGACTGAAAATAATCCGTTCCCTGGCCATATTCAACCGTACGTCAAGCGTGTATTGCATGATGCTTTTGCCAAACGCTTCTTTGAAGAGATGAACCCCCCGTGAGACACTGATACCAATATGTGTTGCCACATCATCCAGCTTGAACAATGAGGAAGCGTTTTCTTCAATGTAGTTCTTAATCTCATAAGCCACATAATTGGTGTTGGTTATCGTCGGATGCTCCGACAGTAGACGATCCACTTCGAGACATAAAATCCGCATATAATAACTTGAAATTTCCGGATAAGGATTGGAAATGCGGCGTTGCTCCAGCACGAGCTGTCGAAACAGCACTAACAGACTTTCAGTCAGTTCAACTTTGATCCGGGTTGGCCGTTTGTGACGCTTCCACCACTCATCCACCCATGAACCATTGAAGAAGATGTGATAGTCGCCACTTTCCACCAGTCGTTCTCCCATCGGATTGATTTCATTGTCTATTCTCAGCTCATAAGGCTCATCAGGATCAAAAAGAAGCAGATCGCCCGCATCTACCAGGGACATGTCCCCGTCAATACGTGAACGGCAGCGTCCGTCTGTTTGCAGTCTTAACAGGTAGTTCTTCACCCCTTCAGGCTGCACCATAGCGTAGGGTTTACGATGAAATGAAAAGCCTGCTGTAAGAACTTGGCAGGAATGATCTGTCGGCATGGGCATACTCCTTGCAATTTGAAAATTATGACCAGATAGTTCATGTTTCAATCATATTATTCATTTTAATTGAAGCGGAAACGGAATACCATAGTATTAGATTCAAGGAACAGGAAACATCCAACAAAACATATGTATATCAACCATTCAAACGCGGGTTCACCATGCGTAAGGAGATGAACATCACAGTGGAGAAAATGAAAGCAGGCATCATCGGGTGCGGTAACATCAGTGCCATCTACTTGGAAAATCTCAAAAACAATCCGGTCATTGAAGTCGTGGCTGTTGCGGATTTGATTCGTGAACGCGCTCAGGAACGGGCAGATGAATTTAATATCGCAAACGTTTACAATGTAGATGAGTTGCTGCAAAATAGCGAAATTGAACTCGTGTTGAACCTTACGGTTCCTGGCAGTCATGCCATAACCGATCTGGCTGCACTCGAAGCAGGCAAACATGTGTATGCCGAGAAGCCGCTGGCCATTTCTCTTGAGGATGGCCGCAAGGTTGTTGAGCTGGCTGAGGAAAAGGGGTTGTATGTTGGTTCTGCACCGGATACCTTCCTTGGTTCAGGCATCCAAACAGCTCGTAAAGCCATTGAGGATGGGCTGATTGGTAAGCCGGTTGCAGCGACTTCATTCTTCATGGGTGGAGGACCAGAAGCTTGGCATCCTAATCCGGAGTTCTTTTATGTTGCAGGTGGCGGACCGATGTTTGATATGGGACCTTACTACCTGACCGCTCTGATTACGCTGCTTGGACCGATACGCAGAATCAGTGCCTCGGCAGGGATACAGATTGCAGATCGCAAGATTGGCTCTGGGCCGAAGGAAGGTACAGCACTGCAAGTAGAGACGCCTACTCACTTGGCAGGAACCATTGATTTTGCAGAAAGTGCCATTGCAACCATGATCACCAGTTTCGATATTCGCGGAGCTTCGGATCTGCCACGTATTGAAATCTATGGTACAGAAGGTACGCTTAGTGTACCGGACCCCAATTATTTTAACGGGGAAGTGAAGGTTCGCAGATACGGTCAAGACACTTGGGAGACGGTCAAACCAGTCTTCGAAAGTGGACAAAACGAACGAGGCATCGGCGTAACGGAAATGGTCGAATCCATTCGTGCCGGAAGAGAACACAAAGCCAGTGGCAAGCTTGCTTATCACGTACTGGAAGCCATGCATTCATTCCAGCGTTCTTCACTTGAAGGCAAGCACGTACATCTGGAGAGCAGCTATGATTCTTTTGCAGTAACTCGCTCAGTTCAAACTGAAATTGAAACCGTGGAATCGCACTAGCTCGGAGTACCAAGTGTTCGAAGCTTGATGCTCTTACGAGTGAAGCAGAATAACCAGTATTCTTACGTTCAATTTCAGGATAGAAACACTCTCGATTTTCCACACTAATTAAACAGGCACGTGATCTGAACGGTAATTGTCTACAGTTCAATATTCATGAATTCAGCAATCATACGATATCTAATCCAGGGAGGAATCGCACTTGAAACTCGGCGTATTTTTGGTACTATTCGGAGGACGTAAATTGGAGGATGCTCTTGATTATGTAGCATCCAAGGGATTAAAAGCAGTAGAAATCGGAACAGGTGGACATCCAGGCAATGCACATTGTAAGCCGGATGAATTGTTAAGCAATCCTACAGCACTGAAAAACTTCAAAAATGCAGTGGAATCACGCGGTTTGACGATCAGCGCACTTAGCTGTCACGGTAACCCGCTACATCCGCAAAAGGATATTGCCAAAGGATTTCACGATGATTTTGTTAAAACGGTAGAACTGGCTGAGAAGCTGGAAGTACCTGTAGTGAATACATTCTCCGGTTGCCCGGGAGACCATGAGGATGCCAAATATCCGAACTGGCCTGTTGCACCATGGCCGAATGACTTCCAGGAGATCCTGAAGTGGCAGTGGGAGAACAAAGTTATCCCTTACTGGACAGAGTGGGGTAAATTTGCAGCAGATCGTAACGTAAAAGTTGGATTGGAGCTGCATGGTGGATTTTCGGTTCATACACCAGCAACGTTGCTGAGACTGCGTGAAGCAGCAGGTGAAGTGATCGGAGCCAATCTGGACCCAAGTCACATGTGGTGGCAAGGCATTGATCCGGTGCAGGCGATTCACATTTTGGGACGTGAAGGAGCGATCCATCACTTCCATGCAAAAGATACAACGATTGATCCGATCAACGTGAACAAACACGGTGTAACGGATATGCAGGATTATACTAATATGCTGGATCGGGCTTGGCAGTTCCGCTCGGTTGGTTATGGACATGATAACAAGACTTGGGCAGATATTATGAGTGCCTTGCGTCTGGTCGGATATGATTATGTGGTAAGTATTGAACACGAGGACGGTCTGATGTCGGTTGAAGAAGGATTCTCTAAAGCCGTGCAAAATCTCCAGCAAGTATTGATTGAAGAGCCGCTGGGCGATATGTGGTGGGTTTAGAGCTACACTAGGGGGAAATTGAATATGATCAACGTCACCATTTGGAATGAATTTGTCCATGAGAAAATTCACGATGAAGTAAGGGAAGTCTACCCGGATGGTCTGCATCGAGCGCTGGCTGACGGACTTGGCGGCGAAGGCTTTGCTATTCGGACGGCTACACTGGATCAGCCTGAACACGGATTAAGTGATGAAGTGCTGAATTCCACAGATGTGCTCATATGGTGGGGACACATGGCACATGATCGCGTAAGCGATGAGATCTCACAGAAGGTCGCGCAGCGAGTGCTGAACGGCATGGGAATGATTGTGCTTCATTCAGGTCATTTCTCTAAACCATTCAAAGCACTGATGGGAACAAGCTGCGATCTGAAGTGGCGTGTAGCTGACGAGCAGGAAATTGTATGGTGCGTTAACCCATCTCATCCAATTGCGGATGGCATCGAAGGCAAGATTGTATTGGAAAAAGAAGAAATGTACGGGGAATTCTTCGATATTCCAGTACCGGATGAACTGGTGTTTGTAAGTAACTTCCAAGGTGGGGAAGTATTCCGGAGCGGATGCACGTTCCGGCGCGGTGAAGGTAAAATCTTCTATTTCCGACCAGGTCATGAGACGTATCCGACCTATTACAAACCGGAAATATTAAGAGTAATCAGTAACGCTGTGAAGTGGGCATATCCTGCCCGTAGCTTTAAGCCGGAATTCGGCAAGAGCGAACCTGTAAGACCATTTGGTGGCGTGCTGGTTTAATTCACTAATTGCTTCGTGAAAGATATATATAAGTTCAACTAACCTTTACACAATAACGGAGAGGGCAGAAATAACTTGAAGAAGCGGAGCGTGCGCCTTTATCCCCGGATTTTCCCTTTAGAAAGGATTCAAAAAAAATCTGGGGATAATAGCGATCGGAAAGTTGTTCTGACGTCGCAGTGCTAGTGTAAATATGCTTTAGTTGAACTTATACTGATAATGTACACGAAGGAACCCTTCTCCAAGTCAATGATGACTGTGGCAGTTGGGTTCTTTTTGGGTAAGATAGTACTATGGGGAAGTTATACGATATTTCCCATGGTTACGACGCAGCGTGTAATGTATACTGGGATGTATGATCCATTTTGGATGTTATGCTTCTAAAATTTAAACTTTTTAGTTGCAGGCGTTTTCTTTGAAGCTTAAATATGTTATTATGAAATATACTAACAAAATGTAAGTTGAGTGATCTCTAAAGAGGTGATTAATGTGGAAGGTCAAGACTTGCGGATGTGTCCGCGTTTTGAGACGGCGTTTTCGTTTTTGGGCAAGCGCTGGAATGGTTTAATTATTCAAACGTTAATGAGTGGTTCGAAGCGATTCAAGGATATCTCCAATCTGATTCCATCCATGAGTGATAAGATGTTATCCGAACGGATGAAAGATCTGGAGAGTGAAGGTATTCTGGTTCGTCACGTCTATCCCGAGACGCCAGTTCGTATTGAATATGAACTGACGGATAAAGGTAGAGCGCTCCAGCCCGTCATGAATCAAATTCAAGACTGGGCTGAGCAGTGGGTTGACTAACGTATAAGCAATATCACCCACTTTCGTTGCATGAGTGACATAGACTCCTGATTTCCGTGGAAATCAGGGGTTTTTGTCTTAAGTATTATGTTGATCGGCGTTTTTCTCTTGGGCTATGCACATGTTGTCATGAGTTGTAGTATAATCTATAGAAAATGGCCACAGACGGCCGGAGCGAAGGAGGCCCACTTGTCATGAGAGAAGAAAGCTTATCCCATGAAGTACGCTACGGCAAAAAAGATATTGCAGAACTTGAGAGCGCATCCATTCAAGTCCATCTAATTTACAAAAAAGCTGCAGAGTTGTTTAAGCGCACAGCATATTCCCGTTCGGTTAAGGATGATCTTGCCGAAGTGAATACGCATTCTGTGAACAGCGATGGTCCGAAATTAGCTCCGGCGGTGCTGCAAAAATGGATTCAAACGTCCAGGGGCTGGAAGTGTATCGGATGTGAGCTGGGACAACCTGATTCAACGATGTCTCAGATGGAAGAAACTATGCATGCTAAGCAATTGGCTTTAGATGTGGGAGAAGGTCGGTTGGTTCAGGCAGAAATGCTGATTCAGGCGGTTGTCTGGTCACAATATGAGAAGATTCGAATGTTTGCGCCATGGCTTGGTGATGAACCCTTTTATAGCGTGCAGGAACTGGATGTCATTGCCCGTTATATTGTGCCTACCTATTTCTCGGAACGGCCTTTGCATGAGCAAGGCAAGGTATTCAAGGTCCATCAACAATATGGGCAGATTCCTTTGTATCAGGAGTATGTAGACGCACCTTCATGCTGCGTGCAGGTGGACGGTGGATTGCTTGAAGGGCGATTGCTGACAGGGGTATACGTATCTGAGGAGCAGTTCTTCGGGCTTAATCCATATCTGAAAGATGGCGATGGAGGACGGACATACATGCAGGCTAGTGTCCAATGATAACGTAACCAATGATAACGTAAAAATGATTTAGATTGGGAGCCTGTGTGCAGGCTCTCTTTGTTGTACAAGCCCTGTCTAGAGGGCACGCGCCATAAAAGTAACGGCTTTGACACTTTTTTTTGTTGAGTGTTGTGCCATAATAGAGGTTATGGACAACAGGGTGAATGATTTTACGCAGGGTGGTGTTACCTACATGAAGAAGAAAATCCCCGGTTACATAGGTGTATGTTTGCTCATTCTGGCGATCTTGGCGGGATGTAGTGAGACGCAGCCTTCAGAGCAGCCAATTGTCAAAGAGACGGAAACAGCGAATACGATTACAGTGGCTGTAGATGGCAGTACGTTTTTGCCTGATGCAACGAAGTCCATTAAGCGAGATTTTAGTGAGGGTTTGACACTCAAAAAAGCATTACTTAATAGCGGACTCGTTGATTTTACAGCAGATGGAAAGCGGATCCAATCCGTGGGTGAAGTTTCTCTTGATTCTTCGCTGAGCTGGGCTGTGAAATTGAATGGCAAGGATATTGAACAGGAAGATTGGGACATGGAGCTTCATGCCAAAGATGAAGTGATCATTTACGTGAAAGCCGCTGACATTGGGGGGGATGGCGTTGCATATCAGACAACGTTACTCAAGGTGAGCGGTGGCAACATTATGCCAACTCTTAATCGTCAATATGCTGGCGTCTATGTCCAGGAATGTACAGTTCGCGATGTTTTGAAGTCCAGCGGGATTGTGAGAATGTCGGAGAACAACAAATTCGTCGTTTCCGTCGAGAATGTTACGCCCCGCATGAATCAGCGGTGGGTCATTATGGTGAACGATAAGGAATTAATGGAAAATGGTTTGGATATGAAATTGAATCCACGTGATGCGGTAAAGCTTGAATTGACCAATGCATCCTAGCATACAAAGAAGCCCAATCTCTATAAAATGTACCCTATAAGATGGACACTTTGAAAAAAGCCCATCTTATAGGGTACTTTGTTTATAATGAAAAAAAACGATGTTGGAGCGGAAATGTTATGACGAAAAGATTACTGACGAAGAAAGAACAAGAACAACTAAAACGGAATCCAAATGTGATCGCTGTTAGTGAAAAGGCGATTACGTATACCGATGAATTTAAGCGCCATTTCATTGCACAAAATGAACAGGGTAAACTGCCACGAGACATTTTTGAAGAAGCGGGCTTAGATGTTGAATGTATTGGTTTAGAGCGTGTCCGTTCTTCTGGAAAACGTTGGCGTGCTTCGTATCGTGAAGCGGGTGTAGAAGGCTTACAGGATACACGTAAAACGAATTCAGGTCGCCCTTCGGAACGTGAATTAACATTAGAACAAAAGATTGAACGATTAGAAGCAAAAAATCAATTGTTACGAGCGGAAAATGAACTGCTAAAAAAGCTCGATCTACTCGAAAGGCAGATGTTGAAAAAGAAATAAAAGTGGCTGTAGAGCTGAAGTTTGAACTCATTTATCGGACGATCAGAACGTATAAATTGAAGCGGTTGGTCAGCTATCTATGCGATATTATGGAAGTATCACGTTCGGGTTATTACAATTACTTCACTGAAAAATCAGCGCAAAAGCGTATAGCTGAAGCCGAAGCAGATGAGATGGTAAAGGAAATGATTTTAAAGGCCTATCGATTCCGTGGACGTAAAAAAGGAGCACGCCAAATTAAAATGACATTAGAAAATCAGTACAAGATGACGTACAACTTGAAGCGGATTCGTCGGATCATGAAGAAATTTGAAATCATCTGTCCCATTCGAAAGGCTAATCCAGCCCGTAGAATGGCAAAAGCAACGAAAGAACATCGCACATGTCCAAACGAATTACAGCGCAATTTTAAGCCAGGCGAGGCGGGAAAGGTGTTATTAACCGACATCACCTATTTAACGTACAAAGGCAACCAGCGAGCTTATTTATCAACCATGAAAGACGCACAGACGAATGAGATTTTAGCGTATGAAGTGTCTTCTTCGTTACGCATAGACATTGCGCTGAACACGCTTCATCAATTGAAGAAACACCGACATATCACAAAAGATGCGTTAATCCATTCCGATCAAGGCTTTCATTATACGAACCCACAATTCCAATCCGTAGTGAAAAAAATGGGGTTAACTCAATCCATGTCACGACGAGGAAACTGTTGGGATAACGCTCCCCAAGAATCATTCTTTGGGCATTTTAAGGATGAAACGAATATCAAAGAATGCGAAACATTAGAAGAAGTAAAACGAGAAATTAAGAGTTATATGACGTACTATAATCATTATCGAGGGCAATGGAATTTGAAAAAGCTGCCGCCTGTAAAATACAGACAGCAGCTTCAACAAGTTGCCTAGTTTTTTTTCAAAATGTCCTTTACAAAGGGTACACTTTATATGCAGAGAACTGGGCTTTTTTTATTGATGAATTTGTTTTGAAAGCAAACATTTGTTAGCATATTCAAACATTAAATACGACAGATTTCGTTCGGGCAAAGTTCACAGTGACAGATGCCTTGCAGCATCTTCAGATCTTTGATGACGATCATGCCATTGTCATATTCTATACCATCTTTCTTGCGCAGATCGCTTAACATGCGGTTTACACTTTCACGGGTGGCTCCAATCATATTGGACAGATCCGTGTGGGTAATTTTTTTGTGTATAATGACATGCTCTCCGTGAGGCTCACCATACGAATTCGACAACCGAATGAGAGTAGAACAGAGCGCACCTGGTTTGCCATATAACATGAGGTCCCGGAACTTGGTCTGTGTCAAACGGTGGTGGATGCCCATCCATTTCATAAAGTCGATCGCAAAGTCACAATGCTGGCATATCAGCATTTCCAGGTCTTTGTGCTCCAGTACACCAATCTCACTGTCTTCCAGTACTTCCGCTGAGAAGCTGTGTTTGGAGCCGAAGAAGGGATCGGCCTGACCAATCATATCACCGGACTGATACATGTACATGATCAGTTCCTTACCTTCATCAGTTGATTTGGTGATCTGGGCACGACCCCGTTTCATATAATAAAGTTTGTCGGAGACGTCTCCTTCCCAGTACAGATGGGTACCTTCGGGATAGGTTCTATCTTTCATGGTAACCAGCAGATGGTTGAAATTCGCTTCCGAGAAACAATTGGTATTGCCGCGCTTTTCCAGTACAGTCGTTAGTTCTCTCATAAGTCTATCTCCCCTTTATGTCCGTCGGACGACCTTCTGTAACTTGCAGTAGCCTCCGAGGTTCGCCGCAAACCGTTGCCGTCCTGATCAGGGTCATCTCGGCCGGGAGGAAGGACGGTACAAATTGCGGTGGTTCAATTTTTAAGTTCAGTATATACCTAAACTTACCTTTTAGGGGGCATGGGAAGGCATCAAAAATGGCGAAATTTCAAACATTGTGATTAAATTCACTTTTATTAGGGAAGGATGTGTTCGATAGTACAACATTTATTATAGGAAGTGGAAATCAACTTGTTAGCGGACATTACAAAACTAAATTTAAATTTGTTATACTTTGTGAAAAAAATCACATGATTACGTTTTTGGCTATGGTACGATGTGAATGTAAACGAGAGAGACAAACTAATACGAACCTTTAGGAGGATGAGGGAGATGGCTGTAAAGAACGAAGTCGCCCCAGCAAAAGAACCGACAGCAGGTCAGTATATTCAAACGTTAATCGACAAAGCGAATAAAGCACACGCCGCATTCATGAAGATGGACCAGAAGCAGATTGACCGGATTGTGCAAGCAATGGCGCTTGCGGGTCTGGATAAACACATGATGCTCGCCAAAATGGCCGTAGAAGAAACAGGCCGCGGAGTGTATGAGGATAAAATCACCAAAAATATATTTGCAACAGAATATGTGTACCACAGCATCAAGTATGACAAAACCGTAGGTGTGATTGAAGATAACGAATATGAGAGCTTCCAGAAAATTGCGGAGCCGGTCGGCATCATCATGGGGATCACACCAGTGACCAATCCAACATCAACGACGATGTTTAAAGCACTGATCTCCATCAAGACGCGTAACCCAATCATCTTCGGTTTCCACCCATCTGCACAGAATTGTAGCCGGGAAGCTGCTAAAATTCTACTGGAAGCAGCTGTGAAACATGGTGCACCAGCAGATTGTATTCAGTGGATTGATGATCCTTCCATGGATCGTACGAACGAACTGATGAATCACAATGATGTGGCTCTCATTCTGGCAACAGGCGGATCAGGCATGGTACGTGCAGCGTACAGCTGTGGTAAACCTGCACTGGGCGTAGGACCGGGTAACGTACCTTGCTTTATCGAGAAAAGCGCGGATATCAATCAGGCAGTTACGGATTTGATCTTGTCGAAGTCTTTCGACAACGGCATGATCTGTGCTTCCGAGCAAGCGGTCATCATTGAAGAACCGATCTTTGATCAAGTGAAGAAAAAAATGATCGCAAATGGCTGTTACTTTGTTAACAAAGATGAAGCAGTAAAATTGACAGCAGGAGCGATTAATGCCGAGAAATGTGCGGTGAACCCGGCGATTGTTGGTCAATCTGCGGTGAGTATTGCGAAGTTGTGCGGTATTGAAGTTCCAGCAGGCACCAAAATTCTCGTGGCCGAGATTGAAGGGGTAGGTACAAAATTCCCATTGTCGGCTGAGAAATTAAGCCCGGTACTGGCTTGTTACAAAGTCAAAACGGCAGCGGAGGGCATTGAGCGTGCGGCAGAAGTGGTTGCTTTTGGCGGCATGGGTCACTCCTCTGTTATCCACTCAACAAATGAAGAAGTGATCGGCAAATTCGCAGATCGTTTGCAAACCGGACGGATTATTGTGAACTCACCATCCACACACGGTGCCATCGGGGATATCTACAACACAAACATGCCGTCATTGACACTGGGATGCGGATCATACGGACGTAACTCGACTTCTTCCAACGTAACCGCTGTGAACTTAATCAATGTGAAAAGGGTGGCTCGCCGTACCGTGAATATGCAATGGTTCAAAGTGCCGAACAAAGTCTACTTCGAAAAAGGGGCAACGCAGTACCTTGCCAAAATGCCTGACATCACACGTGTGGCAATTATTACAGATGCGATGATGGTGAAACTTGGTTATGTGGAAAAAGTAGAGCACTATCTGCGTCAACGCCAGATGCCTGTAGCAATCGAAGTGTTCTCCGATGTAGAGCCCGATCCGTCCACAACGACAGTAGATCGCGGAACGGAAATGATGCGTCGCTTCCAACCGGACTGCATTATTGCACTCGGCGGTGGATCACCGATGGATGCTGCCAAAGCCATGTGGTTGTTCTATGAATACCCAGACACGGACTTCAACGACCTGAAACAAAAATTCATGGATATCCGCAAACGGATCTACAAATATCCACGTCTCGGCGTAAAAGCAAAATTTGTAGCGATCCCAACCACATCCGGTACAGGTTCTGAAGTGACATCGTTCGCGGTTATCACAGATAAAAATCAAGGTAACACCAAATATCCATTGGCCGACTATGAGCTGACACCAGACGTAGCGATTGTCGATCCAGAATTCGTATACTCCCTGCCTAAAACAGCGGTTGCGGATACAGGTATGGACGTACTGACTCACGCGATTGAAGCTTATGTGTCTGTTATGGCGAATGATTACACAGATGGACTTGCGATTAAAGCCATTCAACTAGTATTCCAATACCTGGAGCAATCTGCGCTGCAAGGCGACAAACTGGCACGTGAGAAAATGCATAATGCTTCCACGATTGCAGGTATGGCGTTTGCCAACGCATTCTTGGGCATTAACCACAGCTTGGCGCACAAATGGGGCGGTCAGTATCACACCGCACACGGACGCACCAATGCAATCCTGATGCCACACGTCATTCGTTACAACGCGAAAAAACCGACCAAATTCGCATCGTTCCCGAAATATTCGCACTTTGTAGCGGATGAGCGGTATGCCGAAATTGCCCGTATCTTGGGATTGCCTGCTCGCACGACAGAAGAAGGTGTGACCAGTCTCATCAATGCCATCCGTAACCTGAACAAAATCTTGGGCATTGAAGAATCGTTCCAGGAAATCGGATTTGATGCAAAAGACTTTGAAGCACATGTGGATTATCTGGCAGACCGTGCCTTCGAAGACCAATGTACAACCGCCAATCCGAAGTTGCCGCTGGTAACTGAACTGGCTGATGTATACCGCAACGCTTTCTACGGAAAGTTTGAATAATAAATTTAGAACGAAGCGTGCCTTACGGCAAGAAGATCAGGGTTCCCCGAAAGGGGAGCCCCGATTGCCGTCTTTCACACAATAACGAGAGGGCAGAAAAACAGAAGAGTGAAGCACCTGTTTTTCAGGAGTATTCTAAGATTTGGTTTGCTCCGAGTATAGAGGAGCAATGGTTCGGTTCCTATAGAGGTTACACGGAATCCGTGATGTGGCCGTTTGAACGAACCCTTTACACGACAACGGAGGGGCAGAAATAACCTGAAAAAGCGAAGCGGTCGCCTTTATCCCCGGATTTTCCCTTTTCAAAAGGGAATCAAAAAAATCTGGGGATAACAGCGATTGGAAGGTTGTTCTGCCACGCAGTGATCCTGTGTAAAGTTCCGGTTCAATGGGACACAGCGCAGGTGGAGTGAGTTACTTCACTGACTTTGTGATAAAAATCACAGATGATGAAAGCGCCAAGTCGTATACTGAAAATGTAAGAAAAACATTCATCCCGCGGTTCCGGTTCCCAAGTAGAGAGAACATGTTCCGGTTTATGTGAAACAATTCACATTAATCGCGGCTCTGGGCACACAATGATACGAATGAAGCAATATGTTATGTGTCCAGAAATCCAAATTAGTGGAGGGATTACGATGTCGGTGATTGAAAAAGATGTCAAACAACAAACAGGCTGGAGAAACTTTACCAAAGGAACATGGACCAAATCCGTAGATGTGAATGATTTTCTGGCACACAACTTGTCTCCGTATTACGGCGATGAAGCGTTCCTTGCAGGTGCAACTCAGAATACCAAAGAATTGTGGGAGATCGTATCTGATCTGACCAAAAAAGAACGTGATAACGGCGGTGTCCTTGACGTTGACGTGAACACACCAGGAACTATTGTTTCTCACCAACCAGGTTATCTGGACCAATCCAAAGAGCAGATTGTCGGCGTTCAGACCGATGCTCCGTTCAAACGCTCCATTCAACCAACAGGCGGAATTCGCATGATGATTGACGCATGTGAGGCATATGGCTTTGAGATGCCACAAGGCGTCATTGATATATTTACAAACATTCGCAAAACGCATAACCAAGGGGTTTTCGATGCTTATACTTCCGACATGCGTGCAGCGCGTAAAGCAGGAATCATCACAGGTCTGCCAGATGCTTACGGCCGTGGACGGATCATCGGTGACTATCGCCGTGTAGCTCTGTACGGGGTAGACTTCCTGATTCGTAACAAAAAAGGTGAATTGAATGCACTCGAAGTTGATGTCATTGATGAAGATGTCATTCGTCTACGGGAAGAATTGTCTGAGCAGATTCGTGCATTGCAAGAATTGAAGCAATTGGGCGATATGCACGGGTTCGATATTTCCTTACCAGCGACTACAGCAAAAGAAGCATTCCAATGGTTGTACTTCGGTTATCTCGCTGCGATCAAAGAACAGAATGGTGCTGCGATGTCCTTGGGACGTGTATCTTCTTTTCTGGACATCTACATTGAACGTGACCTGCAAGAAGGGATTTTGTCCGAAGAACAGGCTCAGGAATTGGTTGATCATTTCGTCATGAAACTGCGGATTGTTAAATTCCTGCGTACACCAGATTACAACGAACTGTTCAGTGGAGATCCAACATGGGTAACCGAGTCCATCGGTGGTATGTCTGTGAATGGTGAAACACGTGTAACCAAAAACAGCTTCCGTTTCCTGCATACGCTGCACAACCTGGGACCTGCACCAGAACCGAACTTGACTGTTCTATGGTCCACGAAACTTCCGGAAGCTTTCAAAGATTATTGCAGCAAAGTTTCCATCGAAACCAGTTCAATCCAGTATGAGAATGATGATCTGATGCGTCCGATCTACGGTGACGATTACGGTATTGCTTGCTGTGTATCAGCGATGAAGATCGGGAAACAAATGCAATTCTTCGGTGCTCGTGCCAACCTGGCGAAAGCTCTCTTGTATGCGATCAACGGTGGTCGTGACGAGAAATCCGGTGCACAGGTCGGACCTGAGTATCCTGCCATTACAAGCGACGTGCTGGATTACAATGAGGTTATGAAACGCTTCAAACCAATGATGGAGTGGCTCGCGAAGCTGTATATGAACACCCTCAACGTCATTCACTACATGCACGATAAATACAGTTATGAGCGTATCGAAATGGCATTGCATGACCGTGACATTGTACGTACGATGGCTTGCGGTATCGCTGGTCTGTCGGTTACAGCCGACTCACTGAGTGCGATCAAATATGCCAAAGTAAAACCAATTCGTAACGAACAAGGCATCGCTGTTGATTTCGAAATCGAAGGAGACTTCCCTTGTTACGGTAACAATGAAGACAGCGTAGACAGCATTGCTGTTGAACTGGTCGAGAACTTCATGGGCATGATTCGCAAGCACAAAGCTTACCGTAACGCAGTTCCAACACAATCCGTTCTGACGATCACTTCCAACGTGGTATATGGTAAGAAAACAGGGACTACACCGGATGGTCGTAAAGCAGGTGAACCATTTGCTCCAGGTGCGAACCCAATGCATGGTCGTGATAAAAAAGGTGCACTGGCATCCCTTGGCTCGGTAGCCAAATTGCCTTATGAACACAGCCTTGACGGTATTTCCAATACCTTCTCCATCGTGCCAAAAGCACTGGGTAAAGAGGAAACTACACGTAAATCCAATCTGACTGCGATGATGGATGGTTACTTTGGTCAAAACGCTCATCACCTGAACGTTAACGTATTTGATCGTCAACAACTGATTGATGCAATGGATCACCCGGAAAATTATCCGCAACTGACTGTACGGGTATCCGGATATGCGGTTAACTTCATTAAACTGACTCGTGAACAACAGTTGGATGTCATCAACCGTACGTTCCATGGCTCGATGTAAGTAATTTGCAAGTAGAAGACCGCTAGAACAAGGCATTCCAAATCATATTAAACGCACAGCGGATGCGGATACAGAAAGGAAGAGGCAGCATGGTTAAAGGACATATTCATTCACTCGAAACTTTCGGGACGGTTGACGGCCCAGGCATCCGCTTCGTGCTTTTTATGCAAGGATGTCTACTCAAGTGTCAATATTGCCACAATCCTGATACATGGGCACTAGATGGCGGAAAAGAAATGACGCTTGAGGAGGTACTGGCTGAAATTGAGCCTTACCTGTCTTACTACCGCAGCTCCGGAGGCGGACTCACGATATCTGGGGGAGAACCAACGTTACAGGCTCATTTTGTAGCCGAGATCTTCAAGGAAGTGAAGCGCCGCTGGGGCTTGCATACGACACTGGATAGCAACGGGTTTAACGAACCGGATCGGATTCAAGATCTGCTGGATCACACAGACCTGGTTCTGCTGGACCTCAAGCATATTGATGATGAGAAACATATCAAGCTGACAGGCAAATCCAACGAGAGAACGTTGAAAACGGCCAAGTGGCTCTCAGAGCAAGGCCGGAAAATGTGGATACGCCACGTGTATGTGCCTGGTATTCATAACGAGGAAGAGGATCTGCTTAACCTCGGACGGTTTATTGGAACATTAAATGGCGTCGAGAAGTTCGAAATTCTTCCATACCATCAGATGGGGATCTACAAATGGGAAGCGCTTGGCAAAGTGTATCCACTGGATGGTGTTCCTTCACCAAGTGAAGAAGAAGTGGAGCGGGCGTATCGCCTGATCGAACAAGGTCGCCAGGAAACGGCTGGTATGGCTTGTTCCGGTAAGTGATCTAACCTTTATATAGCAACCTAAAAAATACCAACCAAGCAGTCTTTGCGAACTTGTTTCGCAAGGGCTGCTTTTATATTTGAAGCATTTTTTTCGTGTAGAGGATGTTTTTGTACGAATGACACATATAAACATTGATAGATAACTATTATCATAGTATTTTCCTTCTATTAAAAGTTTACAATTCTCCTCTTAACTTTTTAGCAACTTTTCCCGGTCCCAAGCGTCTAATAATATGACTTTTTGAGGGGGATATTTATAAAATGGGAGCAGAAGGAGCCAAAGACAAAGAATGAATTTTAAGAAGAAATTGTCCATACTTACCGCTTTTGCTGTTTTTCAGGCGTTTGCAGTGATTCCTGCGAATGCACAATCAGCTGATCAGAGCGATACTACACCAGTGAATACAGCCAAAGTTAAATCCGTGGAGGTTGTGAAGAAAGAACAAACCATCGCGGAATCCGAAGTGAAATCCGGAACAGACACTCCAACATCAAATAATGAAACAACTGAAGAAGTGAATCCCGAAACCAATGTTCCTACAGGAACAGACGTTACTCCAGTTGATCCGGTAACGGAACAGACGGACGAAGAAGGTATAGCAGAGGAAACACCAGCACCTGCACCAGTAGAAGTGGAGCAGCCGTCTACAGGGAATTCATCTGTCGCTGGAGGCGGGGTTGGAGACCTCACTCTTTATATGAACAGTAATAAAATGATGCAGGATGGCAAGACGTATCTTGCTGGACAGCCGATGGCTGTTAAAAATGGTGTATCCTATGTAGCGATCCGTGCTCTCGTTGATCGGGTTGGCTATGATGTCAAATATGATAACACAACTAAAGAAACGATCATTATTAGTGGTGAAGATGAGCTGCGTTTCAAAACAAACAGCACAATTTATACCGTTAATGGCGTATCCAGATCGATGAAGGGCCCTGCTTATCAACAAAAGAATACGTTCATGGTGCCACTGACGTCGATTACGCAGGCCCTGAACATCACATATAATGTAAACCAGCCTGCGAAAACGGTTGTATTGAAGCTGAGTACCAAACCGGTAGCCAGCTTCACCGTACAAAAAGAGGTTTTTGCTGGAGACCAGGTAACCTATACAACCAGATCCAGTTCACCCAAGGGACTCAGCATTGTTGATGAGCGTTGGACTGGCCGTCAGGATTCATTTGACCAACCAGGTGTATACACAGTAACCTATGCGGTCCAGGATTCAAGTGGTCAGTGGAGTGATCCGTATTCGGTTACGATTAAGGTTGAAAGACCGAATCTGCCACCTGTCGCGATGTTTACGACAGATAAAGAAGAATACAAAATGGGTGAGAAAATCACTTATATTGATCAAAGCACAGATGATGAGAATGCGATTGTAAAAACAGAATGGGATAACAATGCACTGGCATTCTTTGTTCCAGGACCGAAGACCGTAACGATTACAGTTACCGATAAACATGGCGCTAGCGACAGCTACACCAAGATGATCAATATTACGGGCGAAACGTTATACAGTCTGACCGACTTCAATCAATTGTTCACACCAGTAGGTGAGAAATTTACCTTCGACGGTGGCGGCGTACCGGCATTGGAGAAAGTTCCTTTCACATATTATGATGAACCAAGTCTTCTGATCCGTAGTAACAGCCCGGAAACCGTGAATACGGAAGGCATTGTATACAAGGAATCTTCTTTCGGACAGACGCGTTTCATGATTCACCATGTGAACAACACGGGCAAAAACGTGAAAATGTACGTTGTAGCGACGAACAACAATGCTTACACGGCGTCCATTGAGCAGCAAAACATGGGCTTTGCGGGACCGTCTCCTTTTGCAACGGTAGCTGGAAAGTTGTCGATTGACCGTTGGTTCCAGTCCATGCAGAATGGCACGGGACAAAAGAAAGTGTACATCCAGCCAGGAGAAAGCAAACTGATTCTCAATGATCTGAGCGTTCTTCCGATGAAACAGGGACAAGTTATCTCCTTGTATTCGGATGTATTCAGTGATTATGAATTGGATTACAACATTATCATGATCGAAGAGAACAAGGTCCCGATGGAAGTGTTGTCGAGCCTGCCGGTTCTCGATCGTGATGGGGTTCACAACCGTGGAACGTATCCAAATGCAACACGGATTATTACGTACGATCAAGAAGTGGGATCGAAGCCTGTACGTCTTCCGCTTGGAGATAATGCTAGTGATCCAAACCTTGTAGGAACGGACCCTATGGCGTACACGGAAGCGTCCAACGCAGGTAACTTCGGTGTATTGTACAAAATTACATTGAATAACGTTGCTCCGCGCACGTTGATTTCTTTCAACCCTCGTGGGGGAAGATACTCAGGTGTGGCACTTGTGAATGGACAGGTCGTTCAGATTTCTACAGGTAAATCTGTAACTGCGCCTAATGAGCAAAGCGTGATGTATCGCACAGGTTCGTACGGTGAGAGTGTAACCATCCTCTTCTCGGCGGCACCAGGAAGTAACCTGCCTGTCAACCTGCTATTTACGCCGCTACCAGCTGAAAAGTAATATCATGAACATGCACGGACGGTTTGGAGTGAAAGCTTATATCATATATACCCGTTCACCCCAAAAGTCGCCCGAACGATTAATGATCTGAACCGTCAAGAAAGGACTCCGTGTCCATGCAATGTCATTAGCTTAAGGCTAAACGTAATGGCATTGCATGTGTGGAGTCCTTTTTAAATGTTGTTGGAATGGGAGAACCCGGTAGCTTCGTTGACTCTAATCGTAATTTGATGCATTATTAGAGGTATACAAGAAAGCAAAATTTTCGTTTTTGCGGAATAAACTGTCGCTCTATGAATGATGCAAAATGCTCGTATGACAGGAGGTGCTTTAGATCATGCTGTCGACAGAACAGATTATTTCGACCATGTCCTCACAGGGGCTCCGCATTACCGATCAGCGGAAAACATTGGCCCGGTTATTTGCCGAGTCGCCCGGGTATCTTACACCCAAGGACGTCTATGAATATATGGGTAAGACTTATAGCGGACTGAGTTTTGACACGGTATATCGGAATTTGCGTGTGATGCAGGAACTGGGTGTACTGGAACAGGTCATCTTTGAAGATGGCGTTAAATTCAGAGCACACTGTAGTGAAGATCATCATCACCATCATATGATCTGTCTGAAGTGTCAGAAGACATATCCTATTGTTTTTTGCCCGATGCAGCTTGCGGATGCGCCTGAGCAATTTCAGGTTGTGGATCACAAGTTCGAGGTATTTGGATATTGCAAGGATTGTGCTGAGCATGCGCCGGCCAAAGCGGCGTCTGGACATCAACACGCTCATGGGAAGCACTGACCATGAAGTTATCGCGTAGAATAGCTCAGGCACCCATTCGGGTGTACCGCAACTATATCTCTCCATTGACGCCGCCAACATGTCGATTCTATCCAAGCTGTTCGGCTTACGCGATGGAGGCGATAGAAGTGCACGGCGCGCTCAAAGGCTCGTTGCTAACAGCGAAACGCATTGCCAAATGTCACCCGTTTCATCCAGGCGGTGTAGATCTGGTACCACCTAAGGCGGAGAAGTCCATGATGGTATCAGAGTAACGATATTAGCCGAAAGCATTCGGGTGGCCTGGAAACAGGCCAGGATTGAACTTGAGTATGCTGTCCACTTGACAAAGGGGCCCGCATTTCAGTATATTTTTCCTATATGTGCAAGTTCAAAAAGTCTAGTTTTACTTTTTGAACAACTTCTATATGATTTTCCAGTGAAGGGATAAGTACAGACACACCCCCAGTGCAGAGAGCCGGATGAGCTGAGAACCGGTCTGGGAGGAGGATGGAACATGGTCCTGGAGGAACCTCTTTCGAGCGTGCAGACAGTGATTTCAGAGCTGCTGTCGTAAGGCTGAGGCGTGATCCAGCGTTAATGGGCGGTCGAAGGACCGACAGAGCCTGTGTTTTGCGAAAAACATGGGGAATTTGGGTGGTAACACGTGAGAGCAACTCTCGTCCCATAGGGGCGGGAGTTTTTTGTGTTCTTTTTTAGTTGTTTTTGACTAAGGGATCACATGAAGCAGGAACATTTGAAGGAGGAGAAGTCATTCATGGCTGACCAAAAAACATTTTATCTGACAACACCGATTTATTATCCGAGTGACAAATTGCATATTGGGCATGCGTATACAACAGTGGCGGGAGATGCGATGGTTCGTTACAAGCGTCTGCGCGGTTATGATGCTCACTATCTGACAGGAACCGATGAGCATGGCCAGAAGATTGAACGCAAGGCACAAGAGAAAGGACAGTCACCGCAAGCTTTTATCGACGATATCGTTGTTGGTATCAAAGAACTGTGGAACAAGCTGGACATCTCCAATGACGACTTCATCCGTACAACAGAAGAGCGCCACAAAACCGTGGTTCAGGATATCTTTGATCGTTTGCTGAAACAGGGAGATATCTACAAAGGCGAGTATGAAGGCTGGTACAGCATTCCGGATGAGACGTATTACACAGAGACCCAATTGGTGGATGTGGAGAAGAATGAGAAGGGCGAGATTATCTCGGCCAAGAGTCCGGATAGCGGACACCCCGTGGAACTGGTCAAAGAAGAATCCTACTTCTTCCGCATGAGTAAATATGCAGATCGTTTGTTGAAATATTACGAAGAGAACCCGGGCTTTATTCAGCCGGAATCCCGTAAGAACGAGATGATCAACAACTTCATCAAGCCAGGTCTTGAGGACTTGGCTGTATCGCGGACTACATTTGAATGGGGCGTCAAAGTCAAAGGCGATCCAAAACACGTGGTCTACGTGTGGATTGATGCGTTGTCCAACTATATTACAGCTCTGGGCTACGGTTCATCCGATGCATCCCTGTATAACAAGTTCTGGCCTGCGGACGTTCATCTGGTAGGTAAAGAAATTGTTCGTTTCCATACAATTTACTGGCCAATTATGTTGATGGCGCTGGATCTGCCTTTGCCGAAGAAAGTCTTTGCACACGGCTGGTTGTTGATGAAGGACGGCAAAATGTCCAAATCAAAAGGCAATGTCGTTGATCCAGTAACTCTGATTGATCGATACGGTTTGGATGCACTGCGTTATTACCTGCTGCGTGAAGTGCCATTTGGTTCCGATGGTACATTCACACCGGAGAGCTTCGTAGATCGTGTCAACTCTGACCTCGCGAACGATCTGGGTAACCTGTTGAACCGTACCGTTGCGATGGTAGACAAGTATTTCGAAGGCAAAGCCCCTGCGTTTGTTTCGAATGGTACTGAATTTGATGCTTCACTCGAAGAAGCAGGTCATACCACGGTAGAAAAAGTGGAACAGGCGATGGAAAACCTGCAGTTTTCCGTAGCACTGACGGCGATCAGTCAGTTTGTCAGCCGCACTAACAAATACATTGATGAGACGCAGCCGTGGGCGCTGGCTCGTGATGAAGCGAAACGCGATGAATTGGCATCCGTTATGTCTCACCTGATCGAAAGCTTGCGGATTTCTTCCATCTTGTTGCAACCGTTCCTGACACGTGCTCCTCATAAAATCTGGGCTCAGCTCGGCATTCAGGAAGGCGAACTCACGGCTTGGGATTCAGCCAAGCAATGGGGCCTGGTTCCAGCTGGAAATGCCTTGCAAAAAGGCGATCCAATCTTCCCGCGTTTGGATTCCGAACAGGAAATTGCTTATATCTCCGAAGCAATGACTGGCGGACAAAAAGCGGCACAGCCTGAAGCAAATCAAGCAGATGCTGGAGCTTCGGCAGCTGTTGAACCGGTAACTGCACCTGAGGGCACGGAAGAGATCGGGATTGACGATTTTGCCAAAGTTGAATTGCGTGTCGCTCAAGTTATTGCCTGCGAACCGGTCAAAAAAGCAGATAAGTTGCTAAAATTGCAGCTGGATCTGGGTTATGAGCAGCGCCAGGTCGTATCGGGAATCGCGAAGTTCTATTCACCAGAAGAGATGGTCGGACGCAAAGTCATCTGTGTGACCAACCTCAAACCGGTGAAACTCCGTGGTGAACTGTCTCAGGGTATGATACTTGCAGCGTCCCATGGCGATCAGCTTACACTGGCTACTGTACCAGACAGCATGCCTAATGGCGCACAAGTGAAATAAGAATATATAAATACTGTCATAATTATGACACAAGGTGGTCCGATCTAATTCGGGCCCCTTTTTTTGTTGGAAGAATTCTCATCTGAAGGGAAGAGAACAACCATATACTGTTATGAACTCCGTACTTCAGGAAAGAATGAATAGGACGAGATAGCTTGACAAGTAGGTTCAGGTTACCTATAATTCTTTCAGTAATGTTTACGATTAAGAGATGCGGAGTGAATGATAATGATATTTTATAAAGAGCAACATCAAGTTCAGGCTAACCTGATAGGCAAGATGAGCAAAAGAGGCAACAAGAAGTTGCTGTGGACGGGTCTGCTTATTCTCAGTTTGCTGGTATTGTCTGCGTGTGGGCAGGATAGTTCCAATAGTGCCAAGATGGTGGAAGGCAAAGTAAATGTTGTGACGACATTTTATCCTGTATATGCTTTTACGACTGCAATCGGTGGTGAAGATGCCAATGTCATTAACCTGCTGCCAACGGGAGTAGAGCCACATGACTGGACTCCGAAGAGTCAGGATATTGTTAATACGTCCAAGGCACAGCTGTTTTTCTATAATGGAGCTGGACTGGAAGGATGGGTACCGAATTTCCTGAAGTCGCTGAACAGTGATACACAGGTGAAGTCGGTTGCCGTCAGCGAAGGCGTTAAGCTGTTAACCGCTGAGGGTGATGATGGGCATGGTCACGGCGAAGAGCATGAAGACGAGCATGCAGATGAACACACAGATGAGGCTACCAGTGAAGATGTTGCTGATCATCATATTGATCCACATACGTGGGTTAGTCCTAAATCGGCCATGATCATGGCTGAAAACATCAAAAATAGTCTGGTCGAGGCAGATCCTGATCACAAAGCAGGTTATGAACAACGTTATGAAGAGCTTCGTATGAAGCTTGAGACGCTGGATCAGCGTTTTACAGATGAATTGGCTACAGTGCCGAACAAGGAAATTGTTGTTTCGCACCAAGCGTTCGGCTACCTTGCACGTGATTATGGATTAAGCCAGCATGCCATTATGGGACTTTCCCCGGATGCTGAACCGACAGGACAGGATATCGTGAAGCTTGCGAAACTCGTTAAAGATGAAGGCATTAAATACATTTTCTTCGAAGAGCTGGTATCTGACAAGTTGGCGAAAACACTGGCAAGCGAAGCAGGCGTGGAAACCATGGTCCTTAATCCGGTTGAGGGGTTGACCAAAGAGCAGGCAACAAACGGGGACGATTATTTCACCCTGATGGAGAAAAATTTGCAAAATCTGCTGATCGCATTAAAATAAGATAGAATGAAGGATTCAGAACTAAGAGTCTTTACCGTTCGCGGTGAAGGCTCTTAGGACGCTATGGGATTCTTATATATAATGAAGGGCGGCTTTGCCATGCAGCAAATCATGCCACTATGTCATGATCCAATAATAGAGATCGAGAAACTATCATTTTCCTATGGGGACCAGCGAGTGATTGAGAATCTCGATTTTATGGCCCAAGAACGGGACTTTGTCGGGATTATCGGTTCCAATGGGGCAGGTAAAACGACACTACTGCGCATGCTGGTAGGATTATTGCCTCCTGCGCAAGGAGATATTAAACTATTCGGACAATCGATCCGCAAGTTCAAGGACTGGGACCGGGTCGGGTATGTGCCACAAAAAAATGCATTTAACCCGTTATTTCCTGCGACGGTCCGTGAAGTGGTCATGTCCGGCTTGTACAATAACAAAAACATGTTCCGTCGTATGTCTCGCAAATGTCAGCAGCAGTGTACGGATGCCATGCAAGTCATGCGAATTGAGGATCTGGCGAACAAACGTATTGGGCAGTTGTCCGGCGGGCAGCAGCAGCGTGTATTTTTGGCACGAGCGCTTATCAATCACCCGGATCTGCTGATTTTGGATGAACCAACGGTAGGTATTGATGCTGAATCACAGGCCAGTTTCTTTGAACTGATTACGCATATGCATGAACATCACCGCATGACTTTTCTGATGGTGTCGCATGATATGGATCGGATGGAGAGTTATCTGGGTTCTGAAGCTGCGGTAACGAATGGCAAAATTAATTTCCATGTCCGTCATTCGCATGAGGTACAGGATTGTGCTGAAACCAACCTGCAACATACTACTGCACAGGTACGCTAGCCGTGTTTATGGCCCATTAGATTAGAGTAAGGCCGAAGGAGTCGTGTTTGTTTTGGAAATATTAATGAGTGATTTTTTTCAGCGTGCACTGGCGGGTGGATTGTTAATTGGCATCACCGCTCCGCTGATCGGACTGTTCCTGGTGTTACGGCGGTTATCCATGATCGGAGACACCTTGTCTCATGTGACCATCGCCGGCGTTGCACTCGGATTCCTGATTGAAGTGTATCCCATTGCGGTAGGTTTGATATTTGCCGTGCTTGCATCATTTGCGATTGAGAAGCTGCGCAAAGCGTACAAGACTTACGCCGAATTATCGATTGCCATTATCATGTCCGGAGGCGTGGCGCTGGCTTCATTGTTCTTCACGCTGGGCAAAGGATACAATGCAGATGTCATGAGTTACTTGTTCGGCAGTATATATACATTAGACGCTACAGATCTGAAGCTGGTAGGTGTGGTTACACTGATCGTGGTCATCGTAGTGGCGTTGTTACATAAGGAATTTTTCCTGCTCAGCTTTGAGGAAGATGCGGCAGCGGTTACAGGGTTGCCTGTGAGAATTCTGAACATGTTAATTACTGTGATGACGGCACTCGTCATTAGCACAGCGATCAAGATTGTCGGTGCGCTTCTGGTGTCAGCGTTATTGACCATTCCGGTAGCGGTCAGCCTGTTGATGGCCCGAAGTTTCAAATCTGCCATTATTCTGTCCGTGGTTATAGGCGAAATTGCCGTAGTCCTTGGACTGGTCGTAGCAGGTATCTGGAACCTCGCACCTGGAGCAACGATCGTATTATTGCTGATCATGATGCTGATTCTGACGATGATTGGAAAAAAAGGGTTCCGAGCCTGACGACTGAACGAGTAAGCACGTGAGCCCGGGGAAGGGAGACATCCGCTTCATGCCTGATGTTAATGTATGGATGGCTTTTGTAGCAGGTTTGGTCTCATTTATATCACCATGTTGTCTTCCGCTGTATCCATCATACCTTTCCTATATCACAGGTATGACGGTGCAACAATTGAAGGATGACCGCAATCAGAGAGAAGTCCGCTTTAAGACGATGACGCACACACTGGCGTTTATTTTAGGCTTCTCGGCTGTATTTTATTCGCTTGGCCTGGGTGCCGGACTGTTTGGCCAGTTTTTCAATGATAACCGTGCTCTGATTCGTCAATTGTCTGCGATTTTAATTATGCTTATGGGATTATTTTTACTTGGTGTATTCAAACCTCAGTTTTTGATGAAGGAACGCAAGCTGGATATGAAATGGAAACCGGCAGGATATCTGGGTTCATTTATATTTGGCATAGGTTTCTCGGCAGGCTGGTCCCCCTGTATTGGCCCCATTCTAACAGCGATTATTGCGATGGCTGCGAGTGAGCCCACGACCTGGCTGGCGCTGATTACAGGTTATACCGCAGGGTTTGCCATACCGTTCTTCATTTTGGCGTTTTTCATCGGTTCGACACGCTGGATCTTACGTTATTCCAATGTCATGATGAAAATTGGGGGAGCATTAATGCTGTTCCTTGGCATATTGCTCTTTACAGATCAGATGACGAAGATTACCATATGGTTGCAGCAGATTACACCAGACTGGATGATTATTTAAACGCATCAACTGAATTTAATTTTAAAAATGCATGACAAAGCAGGCTACATGTTAACCAGAGTCACTCTGGGTCATGTAACCTGCTTTTTAATCGTTTGTAGGGAATGCAGTTATCAGCATATGATTGTGGTAAATCCTGTTTTTTGTTTAGGTGAAGTAATCAATATTGGCTAGTGGAAAATGTTCAAAGATCCGTTCCGTAATGAATTCGCGCAGCGCATCTTGCTGGTCATCCTTATACACATACTTGTACTGACCCCAGCGGCCCCATTTCATCTTACGTTTCTCGATATCCATCTCCAGCTTGGTTTTAGGATAACGTTTCTCAATGGTTGCTTTGGCCGTTTTGGTAAAACGGTGCTGGATCATCTCAAAGGTAAGATCCTTGGTTGCTTCCTCTGGAAGCGTATCTGCCAGCTTCTGCAACAGATCCGAGTATCCTTCTTCCCAGCCTTCATACCACATAATCGGAGCGATAATGAATCCCAGGGGATAACCGGCGTGTGCAATTTTGCCAGCAGCTTCAATGCGTTCCTCAAATCTGGAGGTAGCCGGTTCAAAGTTTTTGATAACATAATCCGAATTGACACTAAACCGGATACGGGTGTGGCCGTTATGCTTAATGTTCAGCAACGGATCAACGTGATGATATTTGGTTACGAAGCGCAAGCGTCCATATTCTTCTTCCGCCATAAAACGGATCAAGTCACTTAAATTCTCCGTGATATGCTCCAGTCCTACGGGATCAGACGTACAGGCAGCTTCAAATCGTGTAATTTCAGGCGCGCGTTCTTCGATGTATCCTTTCGCAGCCTGAATGATCTCATCCGTATTGACGTACACACGGACATAAGGTTTGGCGCCAAGTGTAGTTTGAAGATAACAATAATGACAGTGCCCCATACAGCCTGTAGAGATGGGAATGGCATATTCCGCTGAAGGTTTAGACTGGTCGAACTTGAGTGTTTTGCGCACACCAACAACCAGAGTACGCTTCGCCATCCGGTACTTTTCTTGTTCGGTTTCACCTGGCAGGTTCGTGATCCGGTTATGGGATGTGGTCATCTGATAGGGTATGTTTTTGGATGTGACCCATTCCATAATTCGTTTACCTTTATCATATTCCAGCGCACCGGGTTCAAAGTACACCAAATCGGGAATAAAGGGTTTAGTACCTTTTGCTTTACGAACTGGCGGTGAGGCAACACTTGTACTCACGAAATCACTCCTTTCGATGCGGAACTTTGCTTAGTTTGCCTCGTTTGGGGAGATGTCACGCCTGCCAATTACTTGCGTAACAATACGCCCCGAATTGTGCAGGACTTGCCAATGCGTATTGATAACATGTATCATTATAAGATAGGGACCAGGCACGAATAGGGGCCGGTCAGAGAGAAGAGAGGGAAGCAGATGCCAACGCCCAGTATGGAAGATTATTTGGAGCGTATATACAAATTAATTGATGAAAAGGGCTATGCTCGTGTGTCTGATATAGCTGAAGGACTGGAAGTACATCCTTCATCGGTGACGAAGATGATCCAAAAGCTGGACAAAGACGAGTACCTGATTTATGAGAAGTACCGCGGATTGGTGCTTACGCCAAAAGGCAAAAAGATGGGCAAACGTTTGATGGAACGCCATCATCTGCTTGAACAGTTTTTGACGACGATTGGTGTTCAGGAAGAAAATATCTACAATGATGTTGAAGGCATTGAACATCACCTGAGCTGGGACTCCATTACATGTATTGAGTCTTTGGTCGAATACTTCCGTCAGGACGAGAGTCGGTTGCGTGATCTCAAAAATCTTCAGGATGTCATGAGTAATACGGAGTCTTAAGTTTCAGCAGTGGTTTAAACAGGGTGATATACAATGAATCGTATCCTATGATCAAAGGATGCTTCTTGCCGTTTCAATGGCAGGAAGCATTTTTTTATGTGCAATCACACCATAATTTGGTGATTATCGCAACTAAACAAACGTTAGGAGCGTCTATTAAACTAGTAGAATTTACCGCAAATTTATAATGATTTTGGAGGACTGCACTAATGAAGCTTCGTAAAGGATTGATGATGCTGCTTATTTTTGTACTTGGATTACAGACAGCAGGTATGACGGCACAAGCAGCCGGGCAGAAGGAAATCGCTATTTTTCTAGATGGCAACCGTTTGGAATCGGATGTATCTCCCTACATTCTGCCCAAAGTAAATGTAACGATGGTACCTCTGCGTGTGATTAGCGAAGGACTTGGTGCATCTGTACTGTGGTCTCAGGCTACACGTACCGTGACCATTCAGAAATCCGACTCGGTTATCTCAATGACGAGCGGACGCCAGCAGGCAACCGTGGATAACGCTATAGTTGGTTTGGATGCATCAGTAGAATTAAAGCAAGGTCGGGTCATGGTACCCATTCGATTCGTCAGTGAGAACCTTGGTATTCGGGTGAACTGGAATCAGGCAGCCCAAACCATTGATCTGTACACAGGAGATGAATCAGTACCAACTCCTGAACCAACTCCCGCAACCCCAGCAGAGCCTGGAGGCACGGGTACTGTACCAGCTACTGAAGAGATGCGGGGAGCCTGGATCTCCACTGTGAATGGAGACTGGCCTTCATCCGGTGCCAAGGGAAATGTAGAGAAGCAAAAGCAGGAATACACTAAACAGCTTGATACTTTGCAAGGTATGGGTATTAACGCCGTATTTGTCCAAGTGAGAGCCAACGGGGATGCCATCTATCCTTCAGGTTTGGTACCTTGGAACAGCGTACTAACAGGAACACAGGGTAAAGACCCAGGTTATGATCCCCTTGCGTTTATGGTCGAGGAAGCACACAAACGGGGCCTGGAATTCCACGCTTGGTTTAATCCGTTTAGAGCAACGAACTCAGCGAGTACAACCAATTTGGCTGCAAACCACATCTCCAAGCTTCATCCTGACTGGATTGTGAATGCATCCGGCAAAATGTACATTAACCCAGGTATCCCGGAAGCCAGACAGCATATTATCGATACGATCATGGAAGTGGTCAATCAGTATGATATTGATGGTGTACATCTGGATGATTATTTCTATCCGTCCAATGTGACTTTTAATGATGATGCAGCATTCAAAACCTATAACACCTTAAATACCAAAGATCGTGCTGAATGGCGTCGGGACAATATTAATCAATTCGTCAAGCAGCTCGGACAGAGCATTCACAGAGTGAAAGCTAACGTTGAATATGGAATTAGTCCGTTTGGTGTATGGCGTAACAAATCCGTTGATCTGACCGGCTCTGATACCAAAGCAGGAGTAACCGCGTATGATAGCATGAATGCAGATGTGCGGACATGGATTAACCAGGAGTGGATCGACTATGTCGCTCCTCAGGTGTATTGGAGTATGACACTGAGCGTAGCCCGATACGACAAAGTCGTGGACTGGTGGGCGAATGAAGTGGCTAACACGAATGTAAAATTGTATATCGGCCACTCTCCTTATAAGTTAGGTACCCCTGAAATTGGTTGGCAGACATCACAGGAGATCATCGATCAACTAAACTACAACAAGAAGTATGCTTCAGTTAAAGGGGATATTTACTTTAGTTCACAGTACCTGACGAAGAATCCTCTCGGCTTGATTGCCAAATTGAAAGCCTACTATGGTCTCTAAAATATTTTAACAATACAGTTATAAGACAAACTCTTGTTCTCATAGAGTGGCAGTAGAAACGTGGCTGCCTGGAGAACGGGGGTTTTGTTGTGTTAATTAACGCGGTGTTTGAAGGTGGAGGCGTCAAAGGAATCTCGCTTGCGGGTGCTGTACAGGGTGCTCAAGACTGCGGCATTCAGTTTAATCGAGTAGCAGGCACATCATCCGGTTCCATTGTAGCAGCCCTGCTAGCGGCCGGTTACCGGGCCGAAGAGATGAAAGTCATCATTGAGAATACGCCGTTTGCTTCATTGCTGCGTCGTTCCCCCATATTTAATACCCGATGGATCGGACCCGCAGCGAGGCTGTTCTTGAAAAAAGGTTTGTATTCGGGGGAAGCCCTAGAATCATGGATTCGCAAGATGCTGGAGCAGAAAGGGATTCGCACGTTTGCTGACTTGCCGCAAGGCAAGCTGCTCATTACCGCATCAGATATATCCAATGGGACCATTCTGGTGCTGCCGGACGATATTCGGCGATTCGGCATTGATCCTTCCAAGCTGGATGTTGCGAAAGCGGTACGTATGAGTTGCAGTATTCCGTATTTTTTCGATCCGGTCGTGATACGCAAATCGCCGGTATTCTCCAAAGGTCTAGCTTTTCAAGATCAGTTCGTATATGTCGTAGATGGTGGGTTGCTTAGCAATTTTCCGTTGTGGCTCTTCGATGGGGATCGTTCGGAACGATGGGGAGATGTTATTCCGGTTGTCGGATTCAAGATGGTGGGTAAGACGGAAGTGGAACCTGCCCGGATTAAAGGACCGCTAAGCATGCTTCAGGCTCTTGTGGAGACGATGCTGACCGCTCATGATGAGCGCTATATCGAACAGATTAACCGGTTTCGTACAGTGAAGATACCAACGCTTGGGATTAAACCGACGCAGTTTCATTTATCGGTACAGGACAGCACAGCTTTATATCGATCAGGAGCTACCGCAGGAACTGAATTTTTCAATGGATGGAATACGAAAATGTATGATGATCAGCTGGACAAACAAAGAAAAGAACTGCGCAAGAAACAGGGGGAAGCCCCACCTCTGATCCCTGTATAAACGTGAAAAAAGCAATTCTCCGCGTATTGAGAGAATTGCTTTTTTGTATGTTCAATAACTTTTAGTGAAATTTAGGTACATCTTCATCGCTTTTACCTTTTTGTCCCTGAATCACTTGGAAAGGATAATCCTTGCGTTTCTTAGAAGAGCCGCTGCTCTTTCTGGCACTGGACTGTGCATTGACTTTCGCCATGGTACGTGCCGATGGCTTAATCTTCGGTGATTTGGCTTTGCGTGCCCAGCGACGAGGCGGATACTTATACAGCAGGAATACAGCTCCGAACACGACCAGTGGAATAATGATCCTGGATGGGCTAGCGCTCCCCAACCAAGTCAAGACTCCAACAGCAGCTAGTGCGATGAACGTCCAAAATAAGATTGCCTGCTTGTTCATATCATTCACCCTTTCACAGGATCGAGTGTTGCAACAGGTACTTCTGATGTAGCAGAGACATTGGCGAGCTTGGCATCCAACTCACGCATACGATTAAACGAAGCAATGGATACTTCTACCTGTTCATTAGTCGGTTCTTTTGTTGTCAGCAATTGCAGCCACAATCCCGGGTATCCGAGATAACGCAGTACAGGAATATCACGTACTGAATTCGTGAGCTTTAACAGTTCAAAAGAAATGCCCAGTACAACAGGCAACAATAGCAAACGCTGACCCATCCGTTCCCAGAGGTTATCGTACGTGAAGAGGGAGTAGAGAAACACCCCAATAATGACAGTCAACATAATAAAGCTGCTTCCACAACGGTAGTGCAGTCGGCTGTACTTTTGCACATTCTCGGGTGTCAATTCTTCGCCAGCCTCATGTGCGCTGATCACCTTGTGTTCCGCTCCATGATACTGGAAGAGACGTTTGATCATCGGCGTCTGTGAAATTAACCACAGATAGGCGAGTAACAGGATCAGCTTAATGCCGCCTTCCAGTAAATTATGCAAAAACTGATTGTCGAATGCATTTTTAAATAGAAAATTCTCGATAACAACAGGAAGCAATGTCAGCACAACTTTACCAAAAAGGAATGAAAGGATAGCTACGGCAGTTACACCGATGATCATGCTAAGGCTCCAGCCCGAACCTTCTTTCTCTTTTTGCTTGGCTTTCTCTTCCGGTTCCAGTTCATCATCAGCATAGGCGTCAGCAGAATAATTGAGATGTCTGCTACCTTTGACACTTGAATCTATAATGCTGACAATTCCGCGTAATAAAGGAATCCGCCGCAATTTTGTGACCCAGGACTTGTCTTGCTTGGGAACTTCCAGATACGTAATTTCGCCGTCTTTTCTACGAACAGCTGTAACGTTGACATGTTTCCCACCGAACATTACGCCTTCAATGACAGCTTGCCCCCCATAGCTGACAGGCTTGGATTGTTGAGGCAAATTATTCACCTTCCTATTCTGTTCTAAGCCTTCGCGATCAAAGGCAGTTTAATAACCCTATTGTATCGAATTTTAAGAGCAATTTCTAGTTTGTGAGTCAAACCTTGAAGGATGTTGTTAAGATTGTCCTGTTTTGAACATACTACCTCGTAGAATCGGAGCGGAAATTCGAGGCATAATGCGGGATTATCAACTGAATGAAGGAGAATATCGATGACAGAGCGTAAGCATGAAGATACATCACAAGATGAAGGTCAACGTCCGAAAGAACGGCAGCAAAAAGACAAAGGCAGACGCGCTACCCAGAGGCAAGGTCAAGCACACTACTACACCAAGCCATTTTCCTTTGCGTTAGAGCTTGGCTTCTTTGCCGGTTTTATCTGGGGTGGGCTACATTGGCTATTCTATCTGCTACATTTTACAATTGTGCCGGTGGGATTTCTGGCCGAACCTTTTTTCAAACATGAATATATATATACCGCAGCTGGGCATTTGACAGGCTGGCTGTTTTTTATCGTCTTTTCCATCTTGGCATCCTTGCTCTACACGTTCACGATTAGAAAACTGAAAGGGCCATTACCCGGCATGGTGTATGGAATCGTCTGGTGGCTGATTCTCTTTATACTGGTAGGACCAAAACTGGGGATGATGAAGCCTTTGAACGGTTTAACGTGGGATTCGATCATCACAGAACTCTGTTTCTTTTTGCTATGGGGGCTGTTCATTGGTTACACGGTAGCCATGGAGTACACGGACGAACGCAAACGCGAGCCAGAGCAAGCGGGGGCATAGCGCAAAAAAGCTTCTCAATCCGGCAATGCCTGTGTTAAAATAGCAGATGGTTATTTGCAGAGAGGGTGGAGCAGCGATGAAACGAATTATTGTGATCAATGGTCCGAACCTGAACATGCTTGGTGTACGTGAACCGGGCATCTATGGAACGCTTAGTCTGAAGGATATTGAGGACAAAATTCGCAGACAGGCTGATGAACTTGGCGTCTCCATCGCTTTTTATCAATCGAACCATGAAGGGGACATCATTGACCGCATTCATGCAGCGATGGGTGAGGCAGACGGAATCATACTGAATGCCGGAGCATTTACCCATTATAGCTATGCTATACGTGATGCAATCAATGCTGTTAAAGTCCCTACAGTGGAAGTACATCTATCCAACATTCATGCACGCGAAGCGTTCAGACATCATTCAGTGATTGCAGCGGAAACAATCGGGCAGATTGCCGGATTTGGCGAAGTAAGCTATGAACTGGGATTGCTGGCTCTTGTGCGTCATCTGGACAAACAAACCTGAGCCGGGAACCCGGGAATGTGAGAGAAAGAAGGGTTACCGATGGAAAACAAACGAGTAAATAAGTTGCGTGAAGCCATGCGTGAGCGTGAACTCGCAGCAATGCTGATTACAAACCCGATTAACCGTCGTTATATGACGGGCTTTACAGGCTCGGCGGGATATGTGCTGATTACGGAACAGGATGCATTCTTGCTGACAGATTTCCGTTACATGTCACAAGCGCCTCAGCAAGCCAAAGGATTTACTGTTGTCGAGCATGGAGCTAAGCCGATGGATACGGTGCGCGAACTGCTTGCATCCGCGAATATCAAAGAAGTGGGCTTCGAGCAGGATAGTGTCACATTCGGCACACATTCCGCTTATGCTGAAGCACTTCAGTCTATTGAACTGAAAGCTGTATCCGGAATCGTGGAACAACTTCGCATGTTCAAGGATGAAGATGAGATCGCAGTCATGCAGAGAGCAGCAGATCTGGCGGATGCCACGTTCAGCCACGTTTTGCAGTTTGCAAAACCAGGTATGACGGAGCGTGAAGTGGATCTGGAGATGGAGTTCTTCATGCGCAAACATGGAGCAACGTCCTCTTCGTTCGACACGATTGTAGCATCTGGTGAACGTTCCGCTATGCCTCACGGTGTAGCGAGCAGCAAGGTCATCGGGCAAAATGAGTTAATTACATTTGACTTCGGTGCACTTTTGGACGGATACTGTTCAGATCTGACACGTACCATTGCAACAGGCACACCTGTACCTGAACTGCGCAAAATTTATGACATTGTACTGGAAGCTCAGTTACATACGCTGGAGAACCTGAAACCGGGTATGACCGGACGGGAAGCAGATGCACTGGCTCGTGATATCATTGCAGGTCACGGATATGGAGATCAGTTCGGACATAGCACAGGCCACGGTCTAGGTATGGAAGTTCATGAAGCTCCTCGCTTGTCCAAGCTTAGCGACGATGTATTGAAACCGGGGATGGTTGTTACCGTTGAACCGGGTATATATATTGATGGGCTTGGCGGCGTGCGTATCGAGGATGACGTAGTGATTACCGAGACGGGTATTCATATTCTCACGAAGTCGGACAAGAAGTTCACCGTAATCGGCTAAATTACAGCCACAGGGATATAAGACGATCTTTAATATAAAGGTACGGGTTATTTCTGATTGTTATGGACCATTGCAAAAGTAGTGAAGGGAGCGGAATCGATTCTGAAGAAGCGAAGCGCTCGCCTTTGTCTCCTCATTTTAAACCTTATTAAAATCTAGTCGGGAAAATGAGGAGACAACAGCGATCGGAGGAACGATCCGAACCCGTAACGGTCACGTTTGCACATGGTCATCAATTCAGAATGAACCCACCTTTACATTAACCCATCGTCTTATATCACCTACTTTTCAACCATATCAGGAGGGATTTTTTGTGATTTCAGTAAACGATTTTAAAACAGGCTTGACCGTGCAAGTAGATAACGATATCTATACCGTGCTTGATTTCCAACACGTTAAACCAGGTAAAGGCGCTGCCTTCGTACGTTCCAAATTGAAAAACCTGCGTAACGGTAACACCGTTGAAAAAACATTCCGTGCAGGCGAAACGATTGGTCGTGCTATCATCGAAAACCGTGGCGTATCCTACCTGTATGCAAGTGGTACAGAGCACACGTTCATGGATAACGAAACATATGATCAGTTCACATTGACTAGTGATCAACTGGAATGGGAATTGAACTTCCTGAAAGAAAACATGGTCGTTAAGATCGTTAGCTACCAAGGTGAAATCCTCGGAATCGACTTGCCAACAAGCGTTGAGTTGAAAGTTATCGAGACTGAGCCAAGCGTTAAAGGTAACACTGCACAAGGCGCTACCAAAAATGCAAAAGTGGAAACAGGTTTGAACGTACAAGTTCCTTTGTTCATTAACGAAGGTGATGTTCTCCTGATCGATACACGTGAAGGTAAATACTCTTCCCGTGCGTAACTTTCACAGTCTGTAAGCTAAAAAAGGTTATTAACAACCCTTTGCCATTCCTTTGGCAGAGGGTTTTTTCGAAAAAAGATTAGCCTATCAGTCGCTTTCGTAATATACTGGGTTAAAGTCATTTCTCGTAGAGAATAATGACGATGGACATCAATTATGCATACTGCACAAGGTAGGGAGTGGATTTGCGTTGTCATTGTACGTCATGAAATTTGGGGGCAGCTCGGTCGGAGATACTGAACGCATGAAGCGTGTAGCCGGACGTGTTGTAGAAAAAGCTGATGAAGGACATCGATGTGTAGTCGTGGTTTCGGCCATGGGGGATACAACAGATGATTTGATTGATCAGGCAAAACAATTGAATAGTGAACTGCCTGCTCGTGAGATGGATATGCTCTTAACGACAGGAGAACAGATTTCGATTTCTTTGTTATCGATGGCTATTCAAGCGCTTGGACGTAAGGCAGTATCGTTTACGGGCTGGCAAGCGGGATTCCGCACAGAGCCGGTTCACGGAAAAGCACGTATTCATGATATTCATCCCGACCGTGTGAATGCAGCGCTTGCTGAAGGCAACATTGTTATTGTTGCAGGCTTCCAGGGCATGACGGAAGACG
The DNA here is from genome assembly GCF_037991315.1 of Paenibacillus sp. FSL H8-0079. Lineage (NCBI taxonomy): Bacteria > Bacillati > Bacillota > Bacilli > Caryophanales > Paenibacillaceae > Paenibacillus > Paenibacillus sp. FSL H8-0079. The sequence goes on along the minus strand of NZ_CP150300.1, from coordinate 4,286,035 downwards.
GCGAGATCACAACACTGGGTCGTGGTGGTTCGGATACAACAGCTGTCGCGCTGGCCGCAGCCATTAAGGCGGATGCGTGCGAGATCTATACGGATGTAGATGGAATCTATTCTACAGACCCGCGGATCGTTAAGGTTGCGCGTAAGTTGAAGGAAATATCGTATGACGAAATGCTGGAACTCGCTAATTTGGGAGCAGCGGTGCTGCATCCGCGTGCAGTAGAGTACGCGAAGCATTCCGGTGTACCTTTAATTGTAAGATCCAGCTTTAACCATAATGAAGGAACGGTTGTGAAGGAGGAAGCAGCAATGGAACAAGGCGTAGTGGTTAGTGGTATTGCCTATGACAAAAATGTGGCTCGCATCAGTATTTTGGGTGTGCCGGATGTACCAGGAGTTCTGGCTGAAGTATTTGGTGCGCTTGCATCCAATCAGCTGGATGTGGACATTATCGTTCAGAGCGGAGTGATGGATGGCAAAGCGGACTTCTCGTTCTCTGTTGCTCTGTCTGATCGTGAGGACGCATTGCGTGTCATTGAAGGCCTTCACAGCCGCTTGCCTTACCGTGAAGTCACATCTGAAGAGAACCTCGTTAAAATCTCCATTGTTGGCGCAGGCATGGTTAGTCACCCAGGTGTAGCTGCCAAGATGTTCAAAGTCATTTCTGCTGAGGGCGTGAGCATCAAGATGGTGAGTACTTCCGAGATCAAAGTATCTTGTGTCATTGACGGAGATAAGCTGCATGACGTCATTAAGGCATTGCATACAGCATATGATCTTGACACTGCTGAGCAAGCCGTTATTGGCGGACCTCAAGATCGCAGATAAGTATTTTCTGTGTATTTAAATTAGCAAAGGTGTACTGTTGCCAACGGGCAGCAGTGCACCTTTTTGTTTTTCTCATAGCCATTCTCACAGCAACTTGAATATCTTCTCCCCGCGTATCCCACGATAAGGCGCCATACGGTTCCCTTCTCCCATCAAGGGAACACAATCCAGCAGATTTAACTGAGAGCAATACGAAATATCATGAACCCTGCCTAACTTTTCAAGCCTTCGCCCACCAGATGATATTCTCATCATATCCGGGATGCTGTCCTGGCATTGGGATATCGCCTGATGAAGTACAATACCGAGATCGTTCAATTGAATGGGAGAATAGGATTGTCGGTGTAGCTCTTCGATAATACATCCAGCACATAAGCCATCCTCCAGTGCAAATTCATCCTGTGTCCCCGCACACAACAGCAATACATCTCTTTGCAGCTCGCATAGAACTGTTGCGACAGCCTGCACATTCAGAAATGATCCAGCGAGTACATGTTTCGCCTTGGAAGCTTTGATCAAGGCCCGGGTCCCATCGGTTGTAGTTAATATGATGGTTTTATCTGCAATGTCTTCAGTCATATATTCATAGGGGGAATTACCCACCTCGAATCCAGTAATTTTTTTGTCAAAACGCTCCCCGCCCCGAATGCAATCTTTCATTTCCATTTGCTTGGCTTGTGGAACCGTCTCTACGGCAATCACAGCCGCAGCGTCATATGCCAGGGCTGTAACAATTGTACTGGTCGTACATAATACATCAATGACAACCGCACTACGCCCTGCAACATCAATGGTGCGTAACTCATTCACATTGCCTACGACATCAACTCGCACTCCCCACAACTCCTTTCTGTATCTGGGGATCGGTAGTTCTATTTGAACGGGAATGGAACTTACCTATCTGCAATTACCATATGCATGCACATCTAGACGGGTGCCTAGAGCAGGAGGTTGATCTATGGTTTCAACTCTCATCCGTATTCTGAAGAAATGATAGATTTCAGCGTCATAAATTAAATGTACAGGCATAAACTTGAGATATGAACAAGCGCCAGAAGCGTGAACCATATGATCTCAAGGTTGGAGGAGCCTACTCATGAAGGTGAACTGGAAGGAACTTTTTCCGGAACCGATCCGCACCATTCTCGGAAGAATGCCACCCGCTCTATTGGACCAAGTGGAGGAAGTACGTATTCGTGAAGGCAGACCCCTGGAGATAAATGCAGGCAACACATACCACTTCCTGACACCTCAAGGTAGCCCGACAGGGAACCCGGAAGAAGCATATGTTCCTCAGAAAGAAGTGACGCATAGGTTGCTGGATCTGATCAGTAACCATTCACTTTATACATTGGAAGAGGAACTGCGTAAAGGGTTCATCACCATACCCGGGGGACATCGAATTGGACTTGCTGGCCGAACCGTACTAAGCGGTGGACGTGTAGAATACCTACGCGACATCAACGGATTTAACGTTCGGGTAGCACGTGAGGTACATGGAGTGGCTGATCGTATCCTTCCTTATCTTCTCGATATGAAGAGCGGACAGGTCTTCCATACATTGATCCTTTCACCGCCTCAACAGGGAAAAACGACGTTGCTGCGAGATCTGGCGAGACAGATTAGCAGTGGTACGACGAAGCTTACGGGGGGCAGTGAACTGCTTCAGGGAATACGTCCGCGTCTGAAAGTGGGCATTGTGGATGAAAGGTCCGAAATCGCCGGTAGCTACAAAGGAGTACCTGGATTCGACGTGGGCCCAAGAACAGATGTGATGGACGGTTGTCCGAAGGCTGAGGGCATGATGATGATGCTCCGCTCCATGTCGCCCGATGTCCTGATTGTGGACGAGATTGGTCGTCCGGAGGATGCTGAGGCGGTAATGGAAGCCCTGCATGCAGGCGTCTCTGTGATCGCGACTGCTCATGGCCGTGACCTGTCGGAGCTGTCGGCCAGACCCGCGCTCAGAACCTTAATTGCGGAGCAGATGTTTCAACGGTATGTACAACTGCAACGGACGAGCCGAGGCATGACCTTTCGGCTGGCTGATGGCAAAATGCGTGTGTTGCAGCAGACCGGGGCAGGAGGTGAAGCCTTTGGTTAACATGTTTGGTGCGGTAATCATTCTGCTAGCCAGCACCCTCGCCGGTTTTTACAAGGCCAGACAATATGCATTAAGACCGAGACAGTTGCGAGAACTCATTGCAGCCCTCCAGCGACTAATGACAGAGATTAATTATGGGCTCACTCCCCTTCCCGATGCCATGGGCAAGATGGGAGCACAGACCAAAGAACCTGTAAAGACGCTTTTCCTTCATGCAGCCACACAGATGGAACCTCCTCATGGACTCACTGCCCGGGAAAGTCTGCAGTCCGGTGTAGATCTGGCTTGGGGAAGATCGGCCATGAAGGCTGACGAGCGGGAAGTGATGCTGCAATTAAGCTTCAGCCTTGGCACAAGTGACCGTCAGGATCAGACCAAACATATATCGTTAGCCATTCAACAACTAATGCATGAGGAATCCCGGGCCCAGGCCGATCAAATGAAATATGAACGAATGAGCCGAAGCCTCGGGATGCTTGTCGGAGCGTTAATCGTCATTCTGATCTTCTGAAATAGCCGGGATAGTGAGGTGCCAAGGTCATGAATCTAGAAGTGAACGCAATCTTTCAAATTGCGGGTATCGGAATCATTATTGCCATGATTCACACGGTACTGAAACAAATGGGAAAGGAAGATATGGCTCACTGGGTGACCGTAATCGGATTTGTCGTTGTTTTGTTCATGGTGGTCCGGATGCTGGACAGCCTGCTACAAGAGATCAAATCGATATTTCTTTTTCAATGAAAAACGGTCATGAAGCCGGATGGTGGTGACCTGTGGAAATTATACAAGTTGTAGGTTTGGCGCTCATCGCAACAGTGCTCATTCTGGTCATTAAGGAACAGAAGCCGATGTTTGCCTTTCTGATTGCTGCCGCGACTGGCATCGTCATCTTCATGTTGTTGATTGGCAAGATCGGTGCAGTCATCGAGGTGTTGAAGCGGCTTGCTGAGAATTCAGGCATGGAGAGTATTTATCTGAAAACGGTGCTGAAAATTATTGGCATAGCGTACATTGCTGAATTTGGTGCACAGATTGTAAGGGATGCAGGCCAGGAAAGCATTGCTTCCAAAATCGAACTGGCTGGTAAGGTACTGATCCTTGTACTTGCTATACCGATCATCAGCATTATTATCGAAACCGTCATGAAGCTGATGCCGGTGTAGAAAGGGCGTGCGGACTTCATATGAAATCAATGCATCATAAGCCGCAGTGGCGCCTTACGGTTGTGCTGATGCTCTGTTTTCTGTTTGGTATCCTGGGACAGGTTACTGCAACCTCGCCTTCCGGTGAGTGGATGGAGCAGCAGGCCGATCAGCTTCCCAAGGATCAGGTGGAGAAATACTGGGATCAACTGATGCAACAATACGGTGGTTTCTTCCCGGATGGGAAGACCCCTTCCTTCATGGATATGTTAATCCCCGGCAATGAAGGGTTCAGCCTGAAATCGGTATTTGTAGCCATAGGAACCTTCATGCTGCATGAAATTTTATATAACGGCAAGCTTCTGGTCACAATTGTGATGTTAAGCGTACTGAGCATGATTCTGGAGACCCTTCAGACCGCATTTGAGAAAAATAATATTAGCAAAATTGCCTATTCCATCTGTTATATGGTCATCATCATCATTGCGATCAACAGCTTCAGTGTGGCGATAGGATACGCCAAGGATGCCATAACGGGCATGATCAACTTCATGATGGCGATGGTTCCCTTGTTATTCACACTGCTCGCGTCCATGGGTAACGTCATCACCGTCTCTGTGACTCATCCACTCATCATTTTCATGATCCATCTGGTGAGTACATTGATTCACATGCTGGTATTCCCGCTACTCTTTTTCTCAGCTGTACTGCATCTCGTCAGTTCATTATCTGACAAGTACAAGCTGACACAGCTGGCAGACCTCCTGCGCAATATTAGCGTGGCGCTGCTGGGTATCTTGCTGACGATGTTTCTGGGCGTAATCTCGGTTCAGGGAGCATCGGGCTCCGTAGCGGATGGAGTCAGCCTGAAGGCCGCCAAATACATCGCAGGCAACTTTGTCCCAGTTGTAGGCAGAACATTTGCGGATGCGACGGATACGGTAATTACAGCTTCTTTACTTGTCAAAAATGCAATTGGACTCACTGGAGTGATCATCATTCTGTTTCTATGTGCCTTTCCGGCACTCAAGATCCTGGCTCTTGCCCTGATATACAACGTTACTGGTGCCATTATGCAACCGCTCGGAGACACCCCGATCGTAGGATGTCTGCAGGCCATTGGCAAGAGCATGATCTACGTATTTGCGGCGCTGGCAGCCGTCGGGCTGATGTTTTTCTTGGCGATCACCATCCTGCTGACTGCGGGGAATCTGACTGTAATGATGCGCTGAATGTATGTTGTCAAGAAAGGGGATGGAAAGGATGGGGTGGCTGAGCAACTGGCTCCAGGAATTGATTATGATCGTTCTACTGGCGACGTTCGTGGATATGTTGTTGCCCAATCGATCCATGGAACGTTATGTGAAGCTTGTGCTGAGCCTTCTCATTCTGCTAACCCTTTTATCACCGATAACAAAGCTGCTCAGAAGTGATCCGGTTGGGGAACTGAAACGAGCAATGACGGCAATGGATGCTCCCTCGGATGGAAATGCAACGCTCGAACAGATTCTGGCTCAGGGTAAGCGACTGCAAGCGGGCGAACAGGAACAATCGCTGCAATGGACAGCTAAAGAACTGGCTAATGTCATGAAAGGCCAGATTGAAGAAACAACAGGAGCGAAGGTTCGGTCCGTAGAGGTACAGCTGGCAATGAGTAAATATGAAACGGAAATGGAAGCCGCCTCGTCAGTCGAATTACCTGTGATCCAGCGTGTAGTGGTCGAGATGGCGGGAGAGAATGCAGGAGGAGAAGTGAAATCAAGCCAGCAAGAAGTTGTTGCAAATACACAGCCCATATTCGGAACAGATACAGAGTCAGAGAAGAATGAATCGCAGCAAACACAGCAGCCCATCCAGATTGGTCAGATAGAAGTGCCTGATGTACAGGTTGATGTGAGTAAAAGTCAACATGATGGAAATGAAGCGTCTTCCGAACCCGTTATACGAGATCAGGCGGATGAGACGAAGCAGCAAGGTGAGACATCCGCAAGGTCTGAACATGCGGTGCAGATTATTACATTGTTGACTGAAAAGTGGGATGTTGATGCGAACAAAGTTCAAGTGAAAGAACCGAAAAGTGCTGAAGTGCTCTGAGAAGGAGGGTGTCCGATGAAACAATGGTTCAAAAAGATGGAAACCTGGATGGGTGGCGGAGAAGGCGGGGCAAGGCGGAGCCAAACCTTTCGTTGGCTGATTATCCTCGGTTTGATCGGGGTGGGAATCATGCTGTTCAATTCCTTCGTCAATGTCAAAAAAATTGATTCCGAAAATATCGGTCGGGAACCACCGGACCCGGCAACATCCATGGCATCCATACAGAGTGATCCGATGGATCAGAACCCTTTTCAGGCAATCGAAATGGCATTTGAGGACAAAATCAAAGGTGTGCTGGAAAACATTGTTGGTGTGGGAACGGTCGATGTAATGGTTACCGTGGATTCCACAGAGGAACTGGTCGTTCAGCGGAATGTGAAGGATTCTCAGCAACTTACCGAAGAAACGGATGCTAACGGGGGCAAGCGACATATGACGCAATATACCCGCGATGGCGAGATTATTACGTACGAAATATCAGGGGATCAGACACCGATAGTGACCAAAAAGCTCAAACCGCAGATCCGTGGTGTGCTTGTGGTTGCGAGAGGTGCAGAGAACAAGGTTGTAAAGGACCTGATAACCGATGCTGTGGAAAAAGGACTGAATGTGGCAGCCTACCGAATCTCGGTTGTACCGCGCAAACAAGACTAATTTGGTTAGTTGAATCACAAGATTCAATTCTCATAGATTGAAGCCAATTTGAGGAGGAAGTTCTAATGAATAACAAACGTCAAACGGTATGGCTCGTTTCCATGCTGAGTCTGATGGTCATTTTGTCCGCGTATTATCTGTTCACTGAGGATTCTGGTCCAGTCAATGCGCCGGTGGCTGATAGTCAGCAAGTTGATGGAATCAAGCAAGGGGAAGCAAAGGAGACAGCAGGCATTCTTGATCCTACAGAAGGTTTGGTTGTGAATGAAGTGGTGAATAGCGGCGAAGTTGAAAGTGATCCAAGTGCGGCTGGCACTGCTGAAGATCCGGTGGCTACGGAAGGTAAAGAAACTGGAAATACAGAGAAAACACCTGCTGTCGAACCAGGCGAGAATAAGGGTGAAGCAGGAAAAGAAGCTGACAAAGCAACCGACAAAGGTGCAGCAACCACACCAGAGACGGAAGGTCAGACAGAAGGCACTGCAACGAAGACGGACGAGGAAGTCCTCAAGGAAATGGAAGAGCAGAATACGACAGCATCTGCGAGCAGCCAGTTCCAGAACTACCAGTGGCAACGTGAGGAAAGCAACAATCGTAAGTATGAGGAACTGATGACTGTGGCAGGTGATCTGAGCAAAACGCCAGAGGAGAATGCGAAAGCAACGGAGCAACTCCGTACACTGGAAGAAAAAGAAGCTAAAATCACTGGCATTGAGGAGACACTCTCTCAACAGTTCGCTAATGCGATCGTTCAAGAAGATGCCGACAAGTATAAAGTCGTGGTCCTCAGTGACAAACTGGATGTAAAACAGGCGGTATCCATTGTGGATCTGGTGATGAAAGAATTGGCTGTTTCCCAGAATAAAATCAGTGTTCAATACGTTACAGAACAGTAATTCAAATCATGGAAATGCAGTCCCGGGAGCTGGTTGTACTCTCGGGCTCTTTCCATTTTTAACGATTATGATATAATACATAAAGCCATATGACCGTCCTAGTGAGACTGGCATGATGCCGAAGGAGTGAATAATGGAAATGTTTAAATTGAGTGAGATCAAAGAACTGATCAAACTGGTAGATGAAAGTTCCGTTCAAGAGTTGGAAATTGAAAATGAAGGATCACGGTTATCGATCCGCAAACCGGGCAAAACGGAGTATGTTCAAGCAGCTGCTGTGCAACCGCAAATGATTGCTGCTCCGCAAGTACAGCCGGCAGCAGTGGTAAGTGAAGCTGCACCGCAGGTCGATACTACAAGTCATTTACATAAAATTGTATCTCCGATGGTAGGTACTTTTTACAGAGCTTCCTCGCCGGAAGCGGGTCCTTTTGTGAGCGCAGGTGATAAAGTTGTTGAAAAAACAACGGTATGTATCATCGAAGCCATGAAGCTGATGAACGAGCTTGATGCTGACATCAAGGGAGAAATCGTTGAAGTGCTGGTTGAGAACGGACAGCTGGTCGAGTATGGGCAGCCCCTTTTCCTGGTGAAACCGGAATAACCGTTATAGCTGGTTAACAGCTAACCGCATGAGCTTCGAAGGAGGACAAAACGAAATGAAATTTCAAAAAATACTGATTGCGAACCGTGGAGAGATTGCGGTACGTATTATTCGTGCCTGCCGCGAAATCGGCATCTCAACGGTAGCTGTCTATTCAGAAGCGGATAAGGATTCTCTGCATGTTCGTCTTGCAGATGAGGCTTACTGTATCGGACCGACACTGTCCAAGGACAGTTACCTGAACTTCACCAACCTGATGAGTGTAGCCACACTGACGGAATGTGATGCAATCCACCCTGGATATGGTTTTTTGGCTGAGAATGCTGATTTTGCAGAAATCTGTGGTTCCTGCAACATTACATTCATCGGGCCTTCACCTGAAGCCATTACCAAAATGGGAGACAAGGCTGTTGCCAAACAAACGATGAAAGATGCAGGAGTACCTGTTATTCCTGGATCAGACGGCCTCGTTGAAAATATGGATGAAGCCATCATGATTGCTAGAGATATCGGATATCCTATCATTATTAAAGCTACTGCTGGTGGCGGAGGTAAGGGAATTCGTATTGCCGAAGATGAAGAAACGCTGATTAAGCAGATTACAGCTGCTCAGCAGGAAGCACAAAAGGCATTTGGCAATGCAGGTGTATATCTGGAGAAATTCCTGACAGGCATGAAACATGTGGAAATCCAGATCATTGCTGATAAACACGGAAATGCAGCTCATCTGGGAGAGCGTGATTGCTCGGTTCAGCGTCGTCGCCAGAAATTGGTAGAAGAAGCTCCGTGTCCAATTCTCTCTGAAGATGTGCGTACACTGATGGGGGAAGCTGCGGTACGGGCAGCCCTTGCCGTGGATTACTCGGGAGCGGGTACATTGGAGTTCCTGCTTAGCCCGAATGGCGAGTTCTATTTCATGGAGATGAATACGCGTATTCAGGTAGAGCATCCGGTAACCGAGATGGTTACTGGCGTGGATCTGATTCGTGAGATGATCTCGGTAGCTGAAGGCAACCCACTTTCATTCCGTCAGGAAGACGTGGTTATCAATGGCTGGTCCATAGAATGTCGTATCAATGCAGAAGATCCGGATCGTAACTTCATGCCATCACCAGGCAAAATCGGATTCTACCTTGCACCTGGAGGACCGGGCGTCCGTGTAGATAGTGCTGCTTATCCGGGTTATACCATTTCACCTTTCTATGACTCCATGATTGCAAAATTGATTGTGTGGGGAGCGAATCGTGAAGAGGCGATTGCCAAGATGAAGCGTGCGCTTGGGGAATTTGCCATTGAAGGCATATCCACAACAATCCCTTTCCATCAAAAATTGCTGGAGCACCCAACGTTCATTCGTGGGGACTTTGATATCAAATTCCTTGAGGAAAACGAGATTTAAAAGGTATATTGGGCTTGTTTGTCATAATGTAGCCCAAATGATATAGTATGAATAATAAGAGCGCATGTCTCCTGCAAAGGATAAGCCCGCACCTCGCGGATGTTTGCAGGAGTTCCGGTAAAGCCGGACCGGAAGGGTTCTGAAGGTCGATTGACCTGAGTCCAGCGCCCTGACGGATGGCCGCAAACTTATCTCGCGAAAGGTGTGTTGAACAGTTATGAGTACACTACCGACTGAATTTGAACGAACGGATATCGGTGAAATCCAGATCGCACCTGAAGTTATTGAAGTGATTGCTGGATTGGCGACCCTTGAAGTGAAAGGTGTTGCAGGCATGAGTGGCGGATTCGCTGGCGGATTTGCTGAATTGCTTGGTCGCAAAAACCTTTCCAAAGGCGTTAAAGTTGAAGTAGGCCAACGTGAAGCTGCAGTTGATGTTTCCGTAATTATCGAGTACGGATACCGTCTGCCACAGGTGGCTACAGAGATTCAACAGAACGTGAAACGTTCCATCGAGAACATGACAGGCTTGAATGTGAATGAAGTGAATGTGCACATTCATGACGTTCAGTTCAAGAGCACCGAGAAAGTGGAAGAGATCGACCTGAACAGTCAGCGCGTAAAATAAAAGAAGACAGATTCCCCCGGCATCATCTGCCGGGGGTTATCCCGTCTTGGACAGGTCTTCATTATAGCGAAAGCTAGATGAGGATCTGATTTTTTGCTAGTGAACAGGTTAAGTAATGTTAGTGAGCAAGGGAGGCTGTGCAGTTCGTGGCTAAAATACTGGATCGGCTTCTGTTGTTTATATACAGCATAAGCGTTGGAGCAATATCGGCAGCCGTCATTCTTCTGATCAGCGGTGTGCTGCCTTACGAATTGAATTACCAGCAGGAACAAAACGTTATTGTTGCGTCGGTTATTGCAGCAGCGATTTTGTTTATCCTGAGTTTGCGATTTTTCTACATCTCGGTTCGGCGTGAGCGTGCATCGTTGCCGTCTGTGGATCAACGTACTGAGTTTGGTGATGTACAGATTTCGATGGAGACGATTGAGAATCTCTGTTTGAAGGCGACTTCCCGTTTCCGGGGAGTACGTGATGTCAAGGCACGCATACGGGTGGTTGAGTCAGGACTGGAGATTATGATCCGTGCGGTAGTGGATGGTGAGACACCTATTCCTGCGCTGACTTCTGATCTGCAAAAGGCGATTCATGATCATGTGCAAGAGATTACGGGCATCCCGGTATCTTTTGTCACGGTGTATATCGCTAATGTAACCCAGTCGCCTAACTACAAGAGTCGAGTGGAATGAGGTGAGTTTCACTGATGCTGTGGAAAGAGATTTGGGATAGTCACAGAGGCCGAATTACCGGAATTATCGGCGGCATCTTTTTTGGATTTCTTTATGTATGGATCGGTTTTTGGGATATGTTGTTCTTTGCACTCTTGGTGTTCATTGGTTATACGTTAGGCAGACGAAGCGATTCGAAGTTGGGTTCGTCCATTCCCTGGAGGGAGTGGGGACAATGGCTTGGCGATCGCTGGCGTCCGTTTAAGTGACCTACCTGAACCCTGCAATATGTTTCTTCCGAAAATAGAGCTGTAGTTTAGGTTGCCCGTTTTTTGGAGGAAACGTATTGCAGGTTTTTTTGTGAAAAGGGATAACAATAACAATACCATGGAAGCCATTGATCTATCCGACACAGGATATGATGTGATGGTTGCATGATTTTAAAATAAGCATGATGACGCTCCAGACGGAGCGCTGCAGGAGGCAGGACATGAAAAGACGTTTGGCAAGGGAAATTGCAGTACAAAGTCTGTATCAGATGGAAATGAATGAGGTAGGTGCAGCAGAAGCTGTAAACATGTTAATCAATGAAGCTGCTGAAGATAACGAAACCGAAGTGGTTATCCGCGATGCAGATGTAATGCGTACTTATGTTACTGAGATTGTACAAGGAGCCTGGAACAATAAGGAAGCCATTGACGGGCTGCTCGTGGATTATTTGAAAGGTTGGCAGATCAGCCGTCTGTCACGTGTAGATCGCCAGATTCTACGACTGTCCACGTATGAAATGGTATTCCGTGATGACATCCCGGCAAAGGTATCGGTCAATGAAGCGATTGAACTGTCCAAATATTTTGGTACAGAAGAATCCGGTAAATTCGTCAATGGTGTACTTGGACGCATGATTCAGGAAGTTGACGCGATTAAAGCAAAATTATCTTAAGTTATGATTAATTATAGTGTGTGTTCAAAAAGACCGGTTTTCAGTATCCTTCGTAATCAAAAGCGGGCTTTTTGAACAACCTCTAAATTTATATTCACATAAGGGAGAGAGAGTACAATGACAGCATCTATTATTAACGGTAAAGAAGTATCCCAAGAGATCCGCGCAAGCATGACAACAGAAGTAAAACAGCTTAGCGAACAGGGGGTAGTACCTGGTCTGGCTGTTGTGCTCGTCGGGGAAGATCCGGCATCCCAAGTATATGTGCGTAATAAAGAAAAAGCATGTCACGACCTCGGTTTCTACTCCGAAGTGCATCGCTTGGATGCAGATACGTCCCAAGAAGATCTGCTTGCGCTGGTGGACAAGCTGAACAATCAACAATCCATTAACGGAATTTTGGTTCAACTTCCACTACCTAAACACATCGAAGAGAAAGCGGTTATTGATGCGATTGCCGTGGATAAAGACGTAGACGGATTCCATCCAGTCAATGTTGGTAATCTCGTAATTGGAGACGATAGTCTGCTTCCATGTACCCCAGCGGGTGTAATTGAACTGATCAAACGTACTGGACTGGAAATGTCCGGTAAACATGCAGTGGTTATCGGTAGAAGCAACATCGTTGGCAAACCGGTATCGCTGTTGCTCCAACGTGAGAATGCGACGGTAACCATGTGTCATTCCCGTACAGCCAACATGAAAGAAATTACACGTCAGGCGGACATTTTAGTTGTAGCCATCGGCCGTGCTAATTTTGTGGATGCTGATTTTGTGAAACCAGGTGCTGTTGTTATCGATGTCGGCATGAACCGTTTGGATAATGGCAAACTGGCAGGAGACGTTGATTTCGAGAGTGTGAAAGAAGTTTCTGGTCCAATTACACCCGTTCCTGGCGGTGTTGGTCCGATGACAATCACAATGCTGATGCAAAATACATTGATCGCTGCCAAGCGCGCTCACGGATTGGCCTAGGGTTTTGTCTGTGGCAGATCAAAAGATCTACTCCATCAAAGACCTGAACCGATACATTCGAATGAAACTGGAATCGGATCAGGTCCTGTCGGACGTCTGGCTGCGCGGGGAGATTTCGAATTTCACACATCACTCCAGCGGCCATATGTATTTTACATTGAAGGATAAGGACAGCCGGATTAAGTCGATTATGTTCGCATCCCATAACCAGCGATTACCCTTTGTACCGAAGGAGGGTGCAAGGGTTATTGCTCGTGGTAATGTCTCGGTGTATGAACGGGATGGGCAGTATCAATTCTACGCTACCCATATGCAACCGGACGGGATTGGGAGTCTGTATCTGGCTTACGAACAGCTGAAGAAAAAGCTCGAGGATGAAGGGTTATTTTCACCTTCGCGAAAAAGACAGATCCCACGTTATCCACAGACCATCGGGGTTGTAACTTCACCGACGGGAGCGGCAGTGCGGGATATCATGATCACACTCCAGCGCAGGTACCCTTCTGCCAAAGTTGTTTTATATCCTGTTCTGGTTCAAGGCAAGGGTGCAGCACCTTCCATTGTCAAAGCGATTGGCAACCTGAACCGGATGGGAGAAGCCGATGTACTTATCGTTGGACGCGGAGGCGGTTCACTGGAGGAGTTGTGGGCTTTCAATGAGGAGATTGTGGCAAGAGCAATCGTCGCTTCGGATATTCCTGTCATTTCTGCGGTTGGGCACGAAACGGACTTCACCATTGCTGATTTTGCGGCGGATTTGCGTGCGGCTACACCTACAGCAGCTGCTGAACTGGCTGTACCCAATCGAGCTGAGTTGCTCGATCAGATTGCACAACGTCAGCGCCAATTACAGCACAGCTTGCGTCAGCGTGCTGTTCATAATCGTGAACGGCTCGCGAGATTACAGCGTTCGCCAGTGCTTGTTCATCCAAGACGTACCTTGATGCAGCATACGGAACGACTGGATATGATGCACCAACGGCTTTTGAGAACAGTGGATACACGTATGAAATGGACGGGAGAGAAGCAGGAACGTCTGCGGGCCGCGCTGCAACGATTCAATCCTCGTGATCAAGTCAATGCAGCACGCCGTGAAAATGCGGCAGCACGCAGACAACTGGAACTTGCGATCAGGTCCATAACCAGATCGAAGCAGCAACAGTGGAAATCATCTGTGCGGCATCTGGATGCGCTTAGCCCGCTTAAAGTCATGTCACGTGGATACAGCCTTGTCTATGATGAGCAGGAACAGCGATTGATCAAGTCTACGAAGGATGTACAGCCTGGAGATTCAATTAAGATTAAATTAACAGACGGACAGCTGGACTGTCAGGTTTGGGGAATGAAGGAGGACGACAATACCCATGGCGAATGAACCGGAATTGAATTTTGAAGAGGCAATGGCGGCATTGGAAGACATCGTAGGTCAGCTTGAGCATGGTGATGTTCCGTTGGAACAGGCCATTGATCTGTTTCAACGCGGGATGAAACTTTCGCAACTTTGCGGTCTGAAGCTGGAACAAGTGGAACGCAAGATCGAGATGATCGTAGAAGAAGATGGAGAGCTTCGCAAGAAGCCCTTCGGAACTGCTGACGATGAGAGCGGTGAAATCCATGAGTAATCGTCCTTCGTTTCAAGCATACCTGGAGGAGATCACAGCTGAGGTGACAGAAGAGTTGAAACACACTCTTCCCGATCACTGGGATGTACCCCAATCGCTGACGGATGCGATGCAGTACTCACTTATGGCCGGAGGCAAACGCCTTCGTCCTCTTCTGGTCGTTGCTGCGGCGGAAGCCTTCGGTGCACAGCGTACAGCTGCAATGCCGGTAGCCTGCGCCGTGGAGATGGTTCATACCTATTCACTGATCCACGACGACCTGCCTGCTATGGATAATGATGATTACCGCAGGGGAAAATTAACGAATCACAAGGTATATGGTGAAGCAACTGCCATATTGGCGGGAGATGCGTTGCTAACTCATGCTTTTTATAGCATTGTTCAAGCGGGTCGCCGCAGTGGTGTGACGGCAGATGCGTTGCTGTCCATCGTAGAGGACATGTCCGAACTTGCTGGAGCAAGAGGGATGGTCGGCGGCCAAGTTGCTGATATGGAAGGCGAGCAAGGCATGACCGATCTTTCACAGCTCCAATATATTCATTTGCACAAAACGGGTGATCTGATTGTTTTCTCCCTCATTGCTGGAGCACGAATTGGTGGAGCAACAGAAGGACAGTTGGAAGCACTGCGTGTGTTCGGCCGTGATCTGGGGCTGGCGTTCCAGATTCAGGATGATATTCTCGACCTGACGGGCGACGAGCAGAAGATGGGTAAGAAAACACAGAGCGATGTGAATCAGCAGAAGGTAACATATCCTTATTTTATTGGCATGGAAGCTTCTGTAGCTGAGGTAAAAACCCTTACTCAATCTGCAAAAGATGCGCTTGAAAGAGCCGAGTTACCTGATGCATCCAGATTAATGGAAATTGCGGATTATCTGATGAGTCGAGACCATTAGATTCTGACGGTGCGCGCTGTTTCAAAACCTGTATAACCGTGTAATGAATGTAATGTCCTTTTTCTGAGTGGATGGAAAAAGTCTGTTCCGAGTGGATGCGGAAATACATATGGAGAAGGATTCTATATAACTTGCTGGCGAAAATGCTCGTTATCGGGAGTATAGTGCAGTAAATTATGATTCTTGTTCTTTTATGTTATAATGATTTAATGTCATTTGATTCATAATGTATATATGGATTTACAACAACAATCAAACAATCTAGGAAAGCGGGGAGATTCTCGTGCTGCTTCCACAAATTAAACAACCCAGTGATCTAAAGTCGATGTCTCAGGATGATCTTGCGCTATTGTCGGCAGAGATCCGGCAGTTTCTGATTGAGAAACTGTCCGTTACAGGGGGGCATCTCGCACCCAACTTAGGAGTGGTTGAGCTCACGGTAGCCCTGCATTACTGCTATAACAGTCCAGCAGACAAAATGATTTTCGATGTAGGGCATCAGGCTTATGTGCACAAAGTCCTGACAGGGCGTATGGATCGCTTTGATACATTGCGTCAACATAATGGCCTGTGCGGGTTTGTCAAACGCAACGAAAGTGAACATGATGTATGGGAAGCTGGACACAGCAGTACATCACTGTCCGCTGCGATGGGGATGGCCCTTGCGCGTGATCTGAAGGGTGAAGATAATCAAGTCATCGCGATGATTGGTGATGGAGCGCTTACAGGTGGTATGGCATTTGAAGCCCTCAATCATATTGGTCATGAGCAGAGAAAACTGATGGTTATTCTGAATGATAATGAAATGTCCATAGCCCCAAACGTTGGGGCTATGCATAAATATTTGAGCAAGATTCGTTCGGATCGTCATTATCTGAAAGCGAAAGATGATGTCGAGGGCATGCTCAAAAAAATCCCTGCTATTGGGGACCGTTTGGCCAAATCGGCAAGCTGGATCAAAGACAGTGTCAAATATATGATGGTACCAGGTGTTCTTTTTGAAGAACTGGGCTTCACGTATTTGGGACCGATTGATGGGCATGATATTCCCAAATTGATTGAAACCTTCAAACAGGCGGATAACGTGGATGGTCCTGTGCTCGTTCATGTGCTTACAACCAAAGGCAAAGGTTATCAGCCAGCAGAAGCCGATTCGCACAAGTGGCACGGAATCTCTCCGTACAAAATTGAATCCGGTCAAGTGTTGAAGGCAGTGGGGAAACCGATGTACACGGAAGTGTTCGGTCAAACGCTGATTGATCTTGCGAAGCAGGATAAGCGGATCGTAGCTGTAACGCCGGCAATGCCTACGGGATCAGGTCTCATTCCTTTTAGTAAGGAATTTCCGGATCGCATGATTGACGTGGGTATCGCAGAACAGCATGCGGCGACCATGTGTGCTGCACTGGCTATGGAAGGCTTGAAGCCGGTCTTTGCCGTGTATTCTACTTTTATGCAACGTGCATATGATCAGATTGTACATGATATTTGTCGTCATAACGCCAACGTGATGTTTGCCATTGACCGTGCCGGGTTTGTTGGTCCAGATGGGGAAACACATCAAGGGGTATACGATGTGGCATTTATGCGCCATATTCCAAATATCGTTCTGATGATGCCAAAAGACGAAAATGAATTGCGTCATATGATGAAAACGGCGCTTGATTATAATGAAGGTCCAATTGCTTACCGTTATCCACGAAACAATGTGGTGGGGGTACCTCTGGATGATGTGCTTGTTCCGATACCAATTGGAACATGGGAGCAGTTGCGTCCATCCGAAGGATATGCTGTTATCGCTTCAGGATCAATGGTGCAGCTTGCAGAAGAAGCAGCAGAGATGGCGAAGCGGGAAGGCATTACAGCAGGCGTAATCAACGCTCGCTTCCTCAAACCTTTGGATGAGCAAATGCTGCGTGATTTGGCTGTTCGAGGCACCAAATTGATTGTACTTGAAGAAGCTTCTCAAGCGGGTAGCATGGGCAGTGCGGTTCTGGAGTTCTACGCAGAACAGGGATTGCATGATGTACATGTAAAACTGATGGGGATTCCGGATCGCTTCATCGAGCATGGCAGTATCAAGGAACAACGTGAGGAAGTGGGTCTTACCGTTGAGAATGTATGTGCTGAACTGCGCAACATGGCCGTTCAATCTTCTTACGGCATACCCAAAACACGTTTTCCTTCGTAAATTTACATGATAGGAGAAATACATGTCACTCCCGAAAGAACGAATTGATGTTCTGCTGGTTGAGCAGGGCTTTTATGAAAGTCGTGAGAAGGCTAAAGCAGCGATCATGGCTGGACTGGTGTATGCCAATAATGAGCCGATCGAAAAGGCGGGTATGAAAATTCCAAGGGAAGCCGAGCTGAAAGTTAAAGGCTCGGTACATCCCTATGTCGGCAGAGGCGGATTGAAGCTCGAAAAAGCGATCCGTCATTTCGCCCTTGATATGAATGGACTTGTCATGCTCGACATCGGTTCATCCACCGGTGGTTTTACGGATTGTGCACTACAGCATGGTGCGTCTCACGTTTACGCTATTGATGTGGGCTATAATCAGCTTGACTGGTCTTTGCGTAATGATGAGCGGGTTACTGTTATGGAAAGAACCAATTTTCGCTATGTGACTCCTGAAGATCTGACGGGACCTGTGCCGAACTTTGCCAGCATTGATGTGTCGTTCATTTCATTGCGAATCATATTGCCGCCACTCTTGGCCCTTTTGAAACAACCTGCAGATATCGTAGCTTTGATTAAACCTCAATTTGAGGCAGGGCGTGAAAAAGTAGGCAAATCCGGTGTGGTACGTGATACGAAGGTACACAAGGATGTATTGCAGACGATGCTCCATTTTGCGAGTCAACTTGGTTTGCATCTGCAGAGTTTAACTTTTTCCCCCATAACCGGTGGAGAAGGTAATATAGAATTTCTCGCACATTGGCGTCTGGAAGAACCAGATGCAACACAACCAGAGAACGATCCAGCTTCACTTGATGCACTTGCGGAGCAAGTTGCGAAGGAAGCGGCTCATACATTTACGGGAAACTCATCATAAGATGGGTTTCTTTTCGCTGGAAAGATGATTAGTGTAAAGGGAAATCGTTACTGAACCTCGAATATGTCTTCGAGGTGAGCGATAATGGATGGACAATATGACACAATCGTTATAGGTGTACTTGCTGTCTGTTTGATCTTGTGGCTGTTCTTCGGCTTACGTAATTGGGTGAACCGACCGATGCCGGTAAGCTTGTCTGGAATGCAACTGAACGTGAAGATTAAGGATTCCCCTGCATTGGATTTGCTTGAAGCTCAGGGTTACGAAGTCATCGGTGGCAAAATGAAAGTCCCCTTGGCTTTTGAGACCAACGAATCCGTATTTTACAGCAGATTATTTATCGATTATGTTGCAGAACGTGAGGATCTCAGATACCTGGTCAAGACATCGCGTCGCAGACAACCGCTTGAATTGACTGGACCTGCGCTAAGGGATCGCTTCCTCAACTATCTGTTGTTATACCCTGGCTGTGAAGGACTACTGTATGTTGACGTGGAAGATTCCGATATTAAGTTAATCAGGCTCATGGACTACCAGGAAGATGTGTATGATGGGGATGATCTGGACTAATAAAGTAAAAAACCATGGTTTGGCGAAATCTGCGGCGAACTACACTAGCTGCTTTATTGCAATACATTTAACTGGAGGCATGTATGAAAGGACAAAGACACATCAAGATTCGTGAAATCATTAGTCAAAATGAAATTGAGACCCAGGATGATCTGGTTGAATCATTGCGCCAATCAGGTTTTCAGGTGACTCAGGCGACGGTATCCCGGGATATCAAGGAACTTCTGTTAATCAAGATACCGATGGATGACGGACGGTACAAGTACTCTTTACCGACAGATCAACGATATAATCCGATTCAAAAGTTGAAGCGTGCACTCGTGGACAACTTCCTGCACATTGATCACACGAACAATCTGGTTGTGATGAAATGTTTGCCGGGAACAGCCAACTCCATTGCAGCTTTACTTGATAATATTGAGTGGAATGAAGTCATGGGCACGATCTGTGGAGATGACACCATCCTCATTATCTGCCGGACTGAAGGTAACAGTGTGACCGTTATTGAACGCATCATGGGTTATATTGCTTAAAGCAATGGTTCAAAAGCATAATTTCTGAGTTAGTCATCCGGAGGTGTTTTTGCAGATGTTAGTTACTTTATCGATTCGCAATCTGGCTGTGGTGGAAGAAGTGGACGTTGTATTCCATCCAGGATTCCATGTACTTTCAGGGGAAACGGGTGCGGGGAAGTCGATTATTATAGATGCACTTGGCTTAATTGCCGGTGGGCGCAGTTCAGCGGATCTGATCCGGTACGGATGTGAGAAGGCAGAGATGGAGGCCTTGTTCGAGATGGAGCAGAGTCATCCGGTATGGCAAACATTAGAGAAGCTTGGTATTCACTGTGAGCCGGAAGAGCATTTGGTTATTCGGCGTGAGCTGAATACACAGGGAAAGAGTACATCCCGCATTAACGGGCAATTGGTCAATCTGACCATGCTGCGGGAAGTAGGCGAGAAGCTGATCAATATCCATGGACAACATGAACATCAGAGTCTGCTGAGAGCTGAGAGCCATCTGGGGCTTCTTGACACCTATGGCTCGGAAGTCATCGGACCGATCAAAGCGAAGTACCAGGAGCGCTACAGCAAGTTTATCACGGCGGAAAAAGAACTGCGTGCGCTTCAGGAGTCCAGTCAGCGTGCATATCAACTCTTGGACATGTATCGCTTTCAGCTTGAAGAGATCGCAGCCGCAGGCCTTACACGAGGTGAGGATGAATTACTCGGGGAAGAACGGGTCAAACTATCCCATAGTGAGAAAATGATGGACAGTGTTGCTGGTGCATATGATCTGCTCAGTGGTCAACGCGGGCTTGAAGCTGTTAGCATTGCTCTTTCTAGAATTGAAGATATCTCTGGCTACGATAGCAAAGGTCTGCAACCGATTGTAGAGCAGTTGCAATCGGCATTTTATCAATTGGAAGATGCGACATTCCAGTTAAGGGATTACCGGGAGAAGATTGAATTTAATCCGGCTAGGCTGGAAGAAGTGGAGCAAAGGCTGAATCTGATTTCTGGCCTCAGACGGAAATACGGAGACAGTGTGGAACTTATTCTGAGTTATTATGATCAGATTAGCCATGAAACCGACCAACTGGAGAACAAGGACGAACGGCTGGAGAAATTGCGAGCTGAACGTGACAAAATGCTTAACCTTGTGATGGAGTCTGCCGAAGAACTCAGCAAGGTTCGCAAACAATGTGCAGAGGAACTTGCTGCTCAGGTGGAAAGTGAGCTCAAGGATCTACAGATGGAGCGAACCACACTTCGTGTTCAGATTACTCCATTCGAAGATCCGAAGGGCATTGAATGGAATGGACGCCGTATTCGTCTGAATCGTCATGGTGCGGACAATGCGGAATTCCTGATCTCACCCAACCCTGGTGAGCCACTGCGACCACTGGGCAAGATTGCTTCAGGTGGTGAGTTGTCGAGAATGATGCTGGCGATGAAGAGTATCTTTGCACGACATGACCGGATACCTGTGTTGATTTTTGATGAAGTTGATACAGGAGTTAGCGGTAGAGCAGCTCAATCCATTGCGGAAAAACTGTTCCGTTTGTCTTCGACCTGTCAGGTTTTCTCAATAACTCACTTACCACAAGTGGCTTGTATGGCAGATCATCAGTACCTCATCGAGAAACATGTTTACGATGGACGAACGATGACACAGGTGGAATCGCTGTCAGACGAAGGCAGAGTGAAGGAATTGGCACGTATGCTGGGCGGTGTGGAAATTACAGAAAAAACGCTGCATCATGCACAGGAAATGCTGAATTTGGCGGAAGCCAAAAAAGGGTTAAACGAACGGCTGGCGTAATGTTTGACAGTAATAAAAGCCTGGGGGCGAGGTTATCTTAAAGGTACGCAATTGGCGACCACCTTTCGTCAAGCGAAAGAAGCAAAGGGAGTGTGACAGCCATTGAATCCCCCCCTCAGGAAGAAATTGCTAGGTCTTTTATTTGCCTTCTTTCTTTGTGTGATTAGCCAGGCCATTCAGCCTGTGCAAAGTTATGCTTCACTGCCGGATGAATTACAGGTGTTTGCTGGCAGGCAAGCGGATGTCCGGCTCGCTGTACCTGCTGCTTCAAGCGCCGTTGTAGATCGTCCTGATATTGTTGGTTTGGATGATCAGGCAGCGATGCATGTTACCAGGCAACAACCTTTGCATCTTCACCCCCAACAAACGGGACATGCCAAATTAACGTTAAAGTTGTGGGGTAAAATTCCGGTGAAAACAGTGCATGTGAATGTGATTCCGGATTTGCGTGTTGTACCCGGGGGTCAAACCATTGGCGTCAAGGTTAAATCGGCAGGCATTCTGGTTGTCGGCCATCATCTGGTCCGTTCCGGACAGGATGAGCGCGTATCGCCCGGAGAAACAGCGGGCATTAAGCTCGGAGATCTGATTACGCATATGGATGGGAAACGTCTGGATGGCGTGGCAGGTGTCTCCGAAGCCGTTGAACTTGCAGGCAAAAGTAAAAAAGGCATCGATGTGGTATTGAAACGTGGTAAGGAAACGGTCAAGACTCGATTAACTCCTGCTTACGACTCTGAAGATCAAGCGTGGAGGCTTGGCTTGTACATTCGTGATTCCGCTGCTGGTGTTGGGACACTTACCTTCTATGCTCCCGATCAGGGCGTATATGGCGCACTCGGCCATGTCATAACAGATATGAACACACAGACATCTATTGTTGTGGGTAGTGGTCAGATCGTTCAGTCCAATGTAACGTCAATTTCGAAGAGCGAGACCGGTGATCCGGGTGAAAAACGTGCTCATTTCCTCAAGGAAAGCAAGATTTTGGGCAATATTGAACGCAATACGGCTTTTGGCATCTTTGGTAAAATGTCCGGAAATCCTGAGCACAGTTTGTACTCGAAAGGCATTCCCGTCGCTTTTTCTCATGAAGTAAAGGAAGGACCGGCCGAAATACTTACCGTGGTTGACGGTCAACAAGTTGAACGCTTCTCGATTGACATTGTTCATGTGGCAGATCAATCCGAGCCAGCGACCAAAGGTCTGGTACTTCGAATCACGGACCCGAAATTGCTGGATAAGACCGGAGGCATTGTTCAAGGTATGAGTGGCAGTCCTATTGTGCAAAATGGTAAATTGATTGGTGCGGTTACTCATGTATTTGTCAATGATCCGAAATCGGGTTACGGTTGCTTCATTGAATGGATGTTACAAGATGCTGGCGTTATGATGAAAAAGGAAAACGATAAGAACCTCAAGGCTGGCTAAACAGCCCTGAGGTTCTTTTTTGTCGAAAGCAAACATAATATATCGGATAATGAAATAAATTATTTATTATATAGGATCAAGAAAAAAAAATAAAGAAAAATAATTTTCGACAGGAGGAATTTAACTTGCTGTGTCGAAAATTTAACCTGTAAGGAAATGTACGAAACGATGTTTAATTTAAAGGAGGATACCGTTTTGCAAAAAATTGAGGTATTGCTGGCCGATGATAATCGTGAATTTACGAATTTGCTTGCCGAATATATATCTGAACAGGAAGATATGGAAGTAACCGGTATTGCATACAATGGAGAAGAAGTACTGCAATTGCTGGAGCAAACTCGAGATGTTCCGGATGTATTGATTCTGGATATTATCATGCCTCATCTGGATGGACTGGGCGTACTTGAGCGCTTGCGCGACCTGAACCTGTCTCCACAGCCTAAAGTCATTATGCTTACGGCATTCGGACAAGAGAATATCACACAGCGTGCCGTGCAACTCGGAGCTTCCTATTACATTCTTAAGCCGTTTGACATGGAAGTGCTCGCAAATCGTGTGCGTCAACTGGTCGGAACACAGACGGCAATGTCCACAAGCAGCGGATCATCCATGTTTATGAAATCCAATGTTGTGCCAATGGGCAAACACAAAAATCTGGATGCCAGCATTACGTCCATCATACATGAAATCGGCGTTCCTGCGCATATTAAGGGATATCAGTATTTGCGCGAAGCGATTACGATGGTGTATAACAATATCGAAATTTTGGGAGCCATCACCAAAACATTGTATCCGGCCATTGCCGAAAAATTCAAAACGACGCCGTCCCGCGTCGAACGTGCGATCCGTCATGCGATTGAAGTGGCATGGACTCGTGGTAACATCGACAGCATCAGCCACTTGTTTGGCTATACGATCAATATCAGCAAGTCGAAACCAACAAATAGCGAGTTCATCGCGATGGTCGCTGACAAGCTGAGAATTGAGCATAAGGTAAGCTGAAAGGGTCAGGAGTAGTGAGCTGGCAAGTATAGTTTGGTTTCAGGATAGGTTCTAGCCAAATGAATTTTGGCGGCCTATATCTGAATTCGTTCATTTCATGCCGATAAACTTCTGTAATATAGGCCAACGAATACCGTCATTTATTGGATTTATAATATCCAGTACATGACGGTATTTTTGCATAACGAAATATCACAGAATCATGTGGTGAAAATTATCTTTTATAAACTTTTACCTTCAGTTAACGCTTTTTCAAGTAGAAAGTGGTACGATGTGACCATTGATAAAGACCTACATATATATTTGTAAGTATGGATTAGATGCTACGAATAGAGGAGTAGAATAGTATGTTTACGCAAATAGGCGAGATTGCTGAACCAATTCCTGTAGTACGATCTGATACAAAATGCGATATCGTATATCATCTTTTCAAGTCCAATCCTCATCTGGAAGGTATAGCTGTTATGGGGGAGAAGGGGGTGTCGTTAATGATGCGACCCCGATTCTTTCAGCAGATTGGCACACAGTATGGATATAATCTGTATATGGGACGTCCTGTAGAACTCGTGATGAACACGCAGGCACTGGTGGTAGATTATTCGGAACAGATTACAGATGTAAGTGTTCTCGCCATGGACCGAGATGAAGGGGAAATATATGACCTTGTGCTGGTCACATCCGGTGACAGTTTCTTTGGAGCTGTGAGTATTCGCCGTTTGCTGCTTGCTGTTGCTGATGTACGGGCTGAAATGGCGATTTTTATGAACCCGCTAACAGGCCTTCCAGGAAACCATATCATAGATGATAGGCTGTCTCAGGCTCTTCAGTTGGACCAATTTAGCGTTCTGTACGTCGATCTCGATCAATTCAAATCCTACAATGATAGTTACGGCTTCAAAATGGGAGATCAGCTTATTCAGGCGACAGCTAATTTGCTTCGCAAACTTTTTGTTTTCCCTGAAGGTTTTCTTGGACACATCGGTGGTGATGACTTTATTGTGATTCTGAATCACCATGATTACAAGGATATAAGCGAGGAAGTCATCTCAGGCTTTGAGGAAATGAAGAAGACGTTCTACAACGAACATGATTGGCGTCATCAATATGTTCTGGGGGAAGGACGTTCCGGGCTGAATAGACCCATTCCTCTCGTGTCGGTATCGATCGCCGTTGTAACCAACAGCAAGCAAAAATATGAAAACATAGATCAGATTATCGATGAGGCCACACGAATCAAAAAAGGTTGTAAAGCGATTGCCGGCAGCATCATCTGTGCAAATGATACCGCCACTACTCCGTGCTAGACATAAGAAATACTCATAGGAGCTACAACTACTAACGTTAAAGATACAAGAAAAACCGCTACTTATCAGGAGTTAGTCACCTGTAATAGCGGTTTATCTATTATGTGATGCCAGTTGAGTGCTGTGTTGCGAAAATACTTCAACCCCATTATGTATACATATAAGTATGGCAGAGCAAAGGGTACTCAGATTCGAATATCGACGGATGGATATGAAGTAGCAGGAGATGCAGAAGCCGGAGTTTGCGGACCATTTCCTGATTCCTGATCTGTGGTTCCACCGTCAGATGGGAGCTCCTTACTTTCCGTTTTCTTTCCTTCATTTACTTCCTGATCTTCTTTCCCAGTTGCTACAGAGATAGGAGGTTGTACCTTTTCTTGAGGTGCGGGCTGATGGAGCTCTTCTACGAGTTCCCCAATCTTCTGATTAACCTTATTCAACTGGGAGTTGACGTCTTGAACTATTTCTCGCTTTGCCTGAAAGACGGTGCGCTCTGCATTTTCCAGCATCATTGATTTGCCTGCATCTTTGTCTGCATTGATCTCCAGGACGAGTCGGTCGAAGCGAGTTTCTCCTTCGCAGGTCTGAATGGAGCTCTGCATGCGATCACGCAAACCGACCAGCTTACCCAATTGATCATAAGTCTGACTATGTTTAATTAGGTGATCCAGTGAAGAGGCTTGTGTCTCGTCGGTTGGTTTGGGTTGTTGCTGTTGAGCCTTTTCGGGCTGTCTTAATTTGTTCTTTTCTTGCAATTCTTCAGCTTTAATTTGGGCAATCTGGCTGTCGATCTGGGAAATGGAGCTTGTTAAGGATTTTATTCGCTGAGCTTTGGTTTTGGTATCCAACTCGTCATTGGTTTTTACACCTTGCATTTCTTCATTGAGCCGGATCTTCTGCTGCATGAGTCCCTGAATTTCTTTATCCCGATTGGAGACTTGATTCCCGGGAGTGAAACTGCTTTTGGTTGCAGATGAGATTGAATTCATATCCTCTGTTCTCCTTCTCCGCTTTATCATGGTTCTATTTACATATATCGGATGTTAAGAGAAAGATTTGAATAGCTCTTGTTTCCTCGCAATGGATTCATTTTACGTCGGTTGTATTGCGTACTTCATCATAATAATTGATAATGGTTATCAATAAGTGAGTGGAAGTTCAGACACAATCTATGTAGACGGAGATGGGTTAGCAAAATGTGGAATGATTATTATATCCTCTGGAACTATGCTGCGGTGAGTATAACAGATATCCGTTTCAATGAATTAGAGGCATATGAAGAGATGAAATACAAATTTCCGACAAGTACCTTTGTATTCACCATTCAGGGTGATGCTGGAGTGACGATTGACAATCAAACATATGAAGTGAGTCGCTTTTATATTTTCCATGGGGGAAAAGGGAGTAAGTTGGTGATTCGAGCAGGCGAATCCGGATTGCGCCTATATTACTTGATGTACAAAGCGAACCTGCCCAGTGGCGGGAGAAATGATCTGGGAAGGTTAATGGAGCGTACCAATCCGTTCCAATTGAACTATGGGTTTAGCCCCGATACACCAACCATTCTATATGAGCAATTGAAGCAGATGCACTTTTTGTGGGATCAAAAGAACCCCATTCAGCACTTTCATGCCAAGAGTTTGTTCTATCCCTTTGTGGAGCAGATATCATCACAGATTCCTCGTGCATACAATCACTATCCGAGTATTGTGGATCAGGTGAGCAAAGTCATTGAAATTATAGAGTCCTCCTACACCAAGCCGCTTACACTGCATGCTTTGGCAGAAATGATCGGCTCCAGCCCAAGGAGTTTGTCACGAAAGTTCAAGCAGTCGACGGGATATAGTCCCATCGATTATCTGATTCAGTTTCGTTTGTTCAAAGCCAAGGAGATGTTGCTGCAAACGGACGCCACGTTGGATGAGATCGCAGCAGGCATTGGTTATCCTGATGGATACTATTTGGGACGTATGTTCAAGAAACATACGGGTCTTTCTCCTTTGCAATTCAAAGAAAAGACCTCAGCACCTCTGTATTGGCCTGATCTGACATCAGGCGTGGCTCGAAATGACATTTTCAGAGGCGGAAGTGGAAGGTATGTTTATAGTGATGGTGATAATCATTATCAATATAAGCATGGAGGGTCAATAAATATGAACAGACAGACAAGAACGGGAATGCTGCTTAGTATTTTACTAAGTCTTACGTTACTGCTAAGTGCCTGCTCAACAGGTGTTGCCAGTAATTCGAGCGGGGATGCATCCGGAAGCAAAAGTGCGTCAAGTTCAACGAACACAGTAACAGCGGAAAATCAAACCAAAACATCTGAACCACGTACAATTTCAACGGTGAAGGGAGATATTACAATCCCTGCTGAACCTAAACGGATTGTGGTTGACTTGTATCTGGGAAGTCTGATCGCCCTGGGGATCAAGCCTGTGGGTACACCCGAGATGAACCTGAAGAATCCTTATTTTATCGAATCACTTGAGGGTGTGCAGAATATTGGTGAATATGAAACCATTTCTCTCGAAAAGGTGTTGGAACTTGAACCGGATCTCATTGTAACAGGTAATCCTGATTTATTTGATTCCTTTAGCAAGATTGCACCTACCTTGGTTGTACCTTATGGCGAATTGAAAAACACCCACGAAGAAATTGCCTATTTCGGTGAAGTGCTAAATAAAGAAAAAGAATCTGAGGCATGGTTAACCGATTATGACGCAAGAATTGCAGATGCCAAGAAACGTGTTGGTGAGGCAATTGATCCGCAGGCCGAGGTGTCGGTCATGCAGTTCTATGATAAAGCACCGTTGGCCTTTGGTGATAATTTTGGTCGGGGAGGTCAGGCAGTCTATAGCGCGCTTGGTTTGAATCCTCCTGCAGATAAAAAAGAGATCTTAATGAAGGATCAACTGGTTGAAGTTTCATCGGAAGCGATTCCTGAATTTGCCGGAGACTACATTATTCTAACAGCAGATAATCTGACCCTCGAAGAGTTGAAAGCCAAACCGGTCTGGAGTTCACTGGATGCGGTTAAAATTGATCGAGTGTTTATCTGGAGCCCGGATCGTTCATGGTACTTTGACCCGATTGCAACATTGGATCAGACCGAGGAATTGGCCACGTGGTTTACGAAGATCTCTGAACAAAAATAAACATAGTGTGTGCTTGATAAGATGAAATCCATTTCCAGTCTAAATTACAGTTGATAATGAAAATTATTATCATCTATAATGAATATATATTAGTGAACCTCTGCTATTCATATGTAGTAGGATGTGTGGCAGAATGATGACCTTGTAAAGGTCTTTGTTCCGGGTGAGGCTGGGATTGGAGAGTATTCAATGCAATTAGACGAACAAATGAAATGCTGGAATCATGCCGCTGTTAAGGTTCTGGATATACGCCGGATCGTTATGGAGGCGGGAGCGCAACTGGATGCCTATACACTTCCGGCAAATGGTTTTATATATACGATTCGAGGAACGGCTCAACTTCAATTGGATGGACAAACCTACAAGGCAGAGCGATTTTACATGCTTCATGGGGCGAAAGGATCTTCACTGGATATTCAAACCAACGAAGATTTTGAATATATTCTGCTGTATTACAGAGCATTCCTTGCCTTTCCTAGTTATCGCAAAAAGTGGTTATTGGCACAGCCAGAGGTTGCACCGTTCTCTTTGCAATATGGATTTACGCCAAGTAGCCCACTTGGGTTGTTACGTTACCTTGATGAGCTTGAGGGTGCGTGGGTACAATCTGGCAGTCTGGATCTGCTTCATACGAAAAGTTTATTTTACCAATTCATTCATGAAATGATGGTTCAATTGGCAGAGCAGGAGATCAAAACAGAGCTTGCTGATCCGGTGAAACAAACACTTCGTTATATCCAGAACCATTATAGGGAACAGGTCACGCTTGATTTCCTGGCTGAACAGTTCAACTACAGCTCCCGGCATTTATCCATGCAATTCAAACGACAGACGGGTTACAGTCCCATTGATTATTTAATTCAGACTCGAATCGCTAAGGCTCGCAATCTCCTTTTGCGATCGGATGCAACGCTGAGTGAAATTGCAGCAGAAGTGGGTTATTCGGATGTGTATTATTTTAGTCGTATCTTCAAAAAACATGTAGGGATCTCTCCGATTCTATACCAACGAAAGATGAGAGAAGAGTCGCGAAGAGAGGATCGTCCATTGCAAATCTCTGAATCGTCCATTGGCCGGAGATGGAAGTCGGGATATATTGATTATGAGAATCATTATCAATATATAGACGGAGGGTCTACATCAATGAAAAGAAGAAAAACAAGTTCCAGTATGATCATGGTTGCATTATTGAGCATAACGATGCTCCTCGCAGCCTGCTCTTCAGGTACAGCAACAACAACACCAGCAGCTGGCGAAGGAACGGGTGCCAGTTCCAATAACAGCAGTACGGCAGTGTCATCAGACACAGGAAGTCAGACGAACAAAGACAATGAAACACGCACCGTCTCAACGGTTAAGGGTGACGTGGTTGTTCCAGCCAATCCCAAACGGGTTGTTGTATTGTATCTCCAGGGGGATGTCGTCGCACTTGGAGTTAAGCCAATCGCTACCTCAGATGTATATGACGGGGCTGCATACAAGAGTGAGCTTGAAGGTGTAAACGCACTGGGTACCTGGTTTGAACCGAATCCTGAAGCTGTTATTGATCTTGATCCGGATCTGATCATTGTTCCTTCAGAAGAGACGTATACGTTATTAAAAGATATCGCACCTACGGTATATATTCCGTATGAGAAATTGTCTACAGAAGAAAGACTCCATAGTATAGCGAGCATTTTTGGCAAAGAGCAGGAAGCTGAGACGTTAATCACTAATCTCAACACCAAAGTTGAAGAGAGTAAGAAGACTCTTGCAGATGCAGGCATATTGGACAAAACAATCTCTATTGTGGAGGGCGGTTTGAAAGGTATGGTCATTGTAGAGAGCAAGCAATTTGGCCGGGGATCTCAGGCGGTATATGAGTACTTGGGGATGAAAGCACCTGAAGTCGTACAGAAGAAAATTGATGTGGTTTCGGACGCAGCAGGTTCCACCATTTCCATGGAAGTCCTTCCTGAATATATCGGGGACTATGTCTTTCGCTCGGTGTATGAAGGGGCAGATAACTTGACGGATAATCCAATATGGAGCAGCATCCCTGCGATCAAAGAAGGTCGGTTGATTGAGATTGATTTTGATTTCTTCTATTATTCGGATATTTATTCAATCAATAAACAGCTTGATTTTGTCGTAGAAAAGCTGTTGGCGGCTCCAAGAGCACAATAGTTAAGAAGGAACTTGTTTCGTAGAAGTTTTGTACAAGAAAAGTTTGTTTTTTAGTCATTGTAATTTGATAAGATTACCATTACACTAGGATTTAAGTGATAATGAGAATCGATATCAAATACTCGATGTTCTGGATCGAATTAACGGAGGTATTTTCAATATGAATCAGCAGTTGGAACTTTATGATGTAACCATTATCGGCGGTGGCCCAGCGGGTATGTACTCTGCCTTTTATAGCGGCATGCGGGATATGAAGACCAAGTTGATTGAGGCACGTGACAGATTGGGCGGTCGCATGCTCTTTTATCCGGAGAAAATGATCTGGGATGTTGGAGGTGTGACGCCAATTCTGTGTGAGGATCTGATTAAACAATTGGAAGAACAGGCACGAACTTTCGAGCCAACCCTTGTATTTGAACAACAGATCGAAGGATTCGAGCGTCAACCTGATGGCACGATTCTGTTAACTTCTGCAACAGGTGAACAACACTGGACACGTACTGTCATTTTGGCAATCGGTTATGGTATATATAAAATGGCCAAGCTGGAGCTTGAAGGTGCAGATCGTTATGAGGTGAGCAATCTGCACTATACGGTGCAGGAACTCGAGCCATTCCGTGGTAAGCGGGTGCTGATCTCAGGTGGAGGCGACTCTGCTGTAGACTGGGCGAATGAACTGGAAGCACTGGCAGAGAAAGTTACGGTTGTGCATCGTCGTGACCGCTTTGGCGGGCTGGAGCGTAATGTACTGCGCATGAGAGAATCCTCTGTAGATATCCGGACACCTTATGCGGTAGAGACACTGCATAGTTTGAGCGGCGATGTGATTGAGCAGGTGACCATTTCACACGTGGACACAGGTGAAACTGAACTGCTTGAAGTGGATGCTGTCATCGTAAACCATGGCATGAAGAGTGATTTTGGTCCAATCCGTGATTGGGGACTTGATCTTGGTGAATGGCATGTGACTACGACGGATAGATTGCAAACGAATATTCCTGGCGTATTTGGCGCAGGCGATTTTGTAGATTATGGTAGCAAGCTGTACCTGATTGCGGGTACTTTCACGGATGCAGCCCTAGCGGTAAACAGTGCGAAGCTTTACATGGACCCTGAAGCGGAGAAAGTGGCTTATGTTTCTTCCCATAACAGCCGCTTTAAGGAGAAAAATAAAGCACTTGGTGTTGTAGAAGAATAAAAGTCTGTATTTGGATACGATTAAGATGACTTTGGGTTCATTCCGAAGTCATCTTTTTTGCATAAAATGGGTAATAAGAAGGCATAATTGGCACAAGATAGAACACGCTTAGAATTGAACATGAATCACCAAATATCTATAATAAGGCTGAGAAACTGTAGAATGACACTATATAAGTTGAAATAATCATTTACACGATAACGGAGAGGACAGAAAAAATCTGAAAAAGCGAAGCGGTCGCCTTTATCACCGGATTTTCCCTTAAGAAAAAGGGAATCGAAAAAATCTGGGGATAACAGCGATTGGAAGATTGTTCTGTCATCGTAGTGTCAGTGTAAATAAACTTTAATTCAACTTATATAGATACAATAAATAGATGAGAGTAGAGTGCAGCGTATGAAAAAGGGTTCACAACCACAACGAGGTTTCACCTTCATTCAGCGGTGGTTCAAACGACCTGATAAGAAAAAGATCAAATGGTCCGAAATGTATCTCGCACTTGCCGGTGCGCTTCATCGCTTGTTGGTTGAAGGGCGGCGTGAACGTTCAGCAGCCAAACGGATACAACAGGATTTACCTATCAACGCATTGGGCGAGATGAAGTTGGAGCCAGGGGATATCGTGTACACACCAAGCTCGGAATCCACCTATTACGCCGGGCATATGGGCATTATTGGACTCGATGGCAAAGTGTATCATGTGCACCCTTATGGGCCTGTATTTGCTGACTCATTAGATTGGTATCTCACCCGTTTCTATGAAGGAGATCGTTTCATCGTATTCCGTTCCAGACTGAATGAGGCCGGCATGAAGGCAGCCGGGTGGGTACAGGACCATTACAAACAGGTCAAATTCTATCGTTTGCAGACCAATCTGCGCAGTATTGAGCGCAATTACTGCTCCAAGTTTATATACCAGGCCTATCAGTTCACATCCGGACTGGACCTGTGGAGTCGCAAGTTTACCCGAATGAATCAGGGATATATTTATCCTTTTCGAATTGAGCGCTCACCAGAGCTGGACGTTCTGGGAACTTTTTATAAATAAGGCTCTAACCGACTAAAATGCTGTTCTTCCGAAAGTAAGAAAAGCAGGTTATGTCGGTTTTTTTTATATGTGTAGAGATTAAAAACAGGAAAAACGCTCAAAACGTCGAATAGATTATGAGATAGGCATGCACAACTTGGAATCGTATACATAAAAAAAGGCGCGATGATTTTTAGCCCAGAGTAAAAAAACGACTACAAAAGTAGGCGAACAAGAAAGAGTGAAGCGAGATGAAATGGCCGGGCTTCTTACGCCGATTCCGACTGAACAAAAACGTAGTGAAGCTATCGGACTACACCCCAAAAAAGGAAAGGAGGCACTACTGTTCCATATGCAAGAAAAATGTTAAATCGGTTGTGCATTATGCGGCTCCACAGGGAAATGTTTCAGGTGTATGCAGTTCCTGTAAGACTTTGGCGGATGAACGAGGAATGTTCCCCATTTAATAAGAAGAGATGCGCTCAGGAAATAACAATTCTTTGATTTATGCGCGTTTTTGTAGTACATTAGCAAATGTATTCGAAGGAGGATTCTAATGTACTCAGGTAGACAAGACGATACTTTATACATCATGACCTACACCTTAAACAGCGGTATCAAGGGTACGGTTCCACTGTCTAATAAGCAGATTATTGAGTGGCTGGATTGCTACAGAAATGAGAAGCGCTTCGTGACCGAAATCGGCAAGGAGTTTTTTGGATTGAATGCAGGATTGGTAGCAGATTTCAAGGTTCAGAATCATTTATCGGATTATCAGCAGACCATTATGCCTACACAGCAGCAGGATAACCTGGAGCGCCTGTCCAGTGCTTATAAATCAACCGAGTTATTAATGAAGATTGATTGTAAATGCGGCACGGCTTACGTGACGGAATCTCCATATAAGCGCACGAAATGGTACTGCACAAAGTGTAAAGAGATTGTATTTTTGGATGCTAAAAAAGGAATGGTGGAAACGTCGCGTGGTGACGCTTACTACATGACCAACAAATATTTTGTTTCCCGGGACTAGCGGGAAGTGAGCCTGGAAGCATCGCTGCAAAGCGGTGCTTTTTTTTGTAATTGTTCATTACAACAAACAAAAAAAGCCCGAAAGGGCTTTTTCGAGGATCTCAGAGATCTCTTAGAAATTATGATGAGCATTCAACTTTGTGAGGAGGAATGAAGCAGCAACGACAGCGTGGCTCGTAAGCTTCTGAATCGCCAATCATAACAACCGGACCCAAGGTAACGGGTTCCCCATTGACGATACGTTGCGTAAAGGCAGCATCCGGGCTACCACATACGGCACAGAAAGCCGAGAGTTTCTCAATGTCATCTGCCATGGCGAGCAAACCGCCGACATATCCGAATTCCTTACCACGGTAATCCATATTAAGTCCATCCACAATAACATGTTTGCCACAATAGGCTAGCTCCGATACGAGTTCCATAATGGCACTGCTGAAAAATTGTACTTCATCAAATGCAACAACATCAGCATCTATAGTTTGGTTCAGGATCATTTCTACGGATTCCGGGGTTAATTGCCGGGGAATAGAGTGAGCATGTAATCGATAACCAATTCGGCTCACGATCTCGTCCTGGGCAAATCGATCATCCTCGGCTGGTTTGTAGGCCACAACCTTTTTACGGCCAAATTGTATTAATTTCTGACAACGGCGAATGAGTTCACCGGATTTTTCACTGAACATAGGCCCAGTAATTACGGTAATACGTCCTGTTTGCACGGTGCTGCTACTCCTCTCACATACGGGATTCAACAAAAAAAGCGACCTTTACAGAGTACCACAAAATCTTTGGAAAGAGCCAGAACTAATCTGTACAGCTTTGTGTTACTATATGGATTGTTAAGTTATTGGTTCCGGCAGCTGTTAATAGGAGTTATGGAAAAGAGGTGTTTAAGATGAGTGAAGCATTAACATCACTTCAAGAGCGGTATGAAAGCTTGAAAGAGCAGGTGTCTCTGGATGAAACGGCTCAGGCCTTATTTGCAGAACTGTTCGCAGAAGCGGAGCGACTTCAGGCAAGTAACCTGACGTTACGCAGAACGATTTTGAAGTCTTCTTCCAAAGAATCACGTATGTCTACCAAACTGCGGGATGCTTTATACGAATGACCCGGGGGTTACTCCGGGTCCTCTTCTGTCTTTAATTTGCGAGGGAATAGAATACCTGCTGTAATTCTGGCAATCATGGCAAAGGTGAGACCAATGCCTGCAAACATGTAGATCACGGTAAAGGCTTTGCTGAATCCGGTGGATGGCACAAAATCAGGATGTCCCACTGTAGTCAAAGTAACCGCACAGAAGTATAACGCATCGATCCAGTGCAGACCTTCAACACGAGTGTAAAACAAAGTGCCTGACAGCAACGTTGCTGCGGTTAACGCGAACAGAGCCAGAAACTTGGGGTCTTTGAACGCATGAAAAATGCCTTTGAGCAATCGTTGTAACGTGATTAGAAATGATACCATGATGATCCATCCCGTCTATGTAAAGTTGTAGGTATATTGTATAAACACACAAAAAGCCCGGACTCATGGAGTCCTTCCGGGCGTCTCTGCTTTTTCAGATACACTTTTGGACCGGAAACGGGGACCTACATAATTACGCTTGCGGTCACGGAACAGGATCCAGCCTCCCAGAAAACTCATACCTGCCGCAAAAAGGACAAGTCCACCAGCAAAGGAAAGCCACTGGAAACCTGGTGAGATCAGTTCGTTCCCGTGCTCGGCATAATATAGGAACAGGGCATCTTTCATCATCAGAAAACCCTTCATTGCCATTAAACCGGGAATGACCAGAACAACAATCGCCAAAAATCGGGCAAAGACTAATCTTGTATTCATGAGCAATATACCCTTTCTGCCAAAGTCGACATTAAATAAAGGTTACGCTTACAGATCATACCTGATTCCATCATAGCTTGGAATGCATAGGCTGTCCATGTGTGATTGGCTCAAACTTTGAGTTGACCGCTCAAGGAGAGTACAATGGTAGATAGAGGGTATAAGCCAAACCATGATTCAAGCCATCATCATTTTAATAAATCATATTGAAATTTGATTCATAGAGGAGAGCATGAGAGATGCCAATTACATGTGATGTTGCAATACTTGGAGGAGGGACCGGTGGATATGTAGCCGCGATCCGGGCTGCACAGCTGGGGAAACAGGTCGTTATTATTGAGAAGGATAAGCTTGGCGGAACCTGTCTGCATCGTGGCTGTATTCCGAGTAAGGCTCTGCTGAAAAGCGCGGAAGTATACGCCGAGATCCAGGAGAGCGAGACGTATGGTATCGAGACAGCTGGAGCCACCCTTGTATTTCCCAAAGTACAGGCGCGAAAGGATGCAATTGTCGAACAGCTCCATCAGGGCGTTCAATATTTGATGAAAAAAAATAAAATCCAGGTTGTACACGCGAAAGGTCGCGTCATCGGACCATCCATCTTCTCCCCACAGAGCGGAGCGGTTGCTGTAGAGTTCGAAGATGGCGAGATGGATACGGTTGTGCCAACCAATCTGATTATTGCTACCGGTTCACGTCCACGTGTGCTGCCGGGCCTGGAACCGGACGGCAAGTTCATTATGAGCAGTGACGAAGCACTGCGTATGGATGAACTTCCTGCATCACTCATCATTGTCGGTGGGGGTGTGATTGGACTGGAGTGGGCATCCATGCTGAATGACTTTGGCGTAGACATCACAGTAGTAGAAGCAGCTGCTCACGTGTTGCCTGCCGAGGATGAGGATGTTGCCAGAGAAATGCAGCGATTGCTCGGCAAACGAGGTGTTCGTTTCCTGACAGGTGCCACTGTTCTAACGGAAACATATAGCACAGATCAAGAGGGCATCCAGATTGATGTGCAGCTTGGTGAAGATAAGCAGGAAACGCTGAGAGCGGAGAAAATGCTCGTGTCGGTTGGACGTCAGGCTAATGTCGAAAATATCGGACTCGAAAATACAGATATCAAACTGGAGCGTGGGTTCATCGCTGTGAACAAACAGTTACAGACCGGTGAAGGTCACATCTACGCTATTGGTGACTGCATCGGCGGTCTACAGCTTGCACATGCCGCAAGTCATGAAGGCATTCTCGCTGTCGAACATCTGGCGGGCGAAACGGTACATGCCGTAGAATCCCACCGTATCCCGCGCTGTGTGTACACACGCCCGGAAGCAGCCAGCATTGGATTCACCGAGCGTGAAGCCAAAGAACGTGGCTATGACATTAAAACAGGCAAGTTCCCATTCTCGGCCATTGGCAAATCGCTTATTCACGGAAGTCGGGATGGATTCGTGAAGGTGATCGCAGATGCCAAGACGAATGATATATTGGGGGTACATATGATTGGCACCCATGTGACGGAGTTGATCGCTGAAGCTTCACTGGCTCAGATGCTGGATGCCACACCTTGGGAAGTCGGACAAACCATCCATCCACACCCTTCTCTGTCGGAAATCATGGGTGAAGCCATGCTGGCGGTCGATGGAAAGGCCATTGGAATATAAGTCAAACAGGCTTATGAGAAAGGTCCTTTCCTTTTTTGGGTAAAAGGGATTATAATAAGGTTAAGCCAAGTCTTAGTACCAGGTTATAAGATCGGGTGGTAAGAATGGCACAGGCTCTGATTAAAAGGAGGTACCTCATATGAGTTCAAAAGGTACTGCAGACGCGGTCCACAGGCATCAACAGCTGGGACTTAGCGATGGTGAAGTATTGGATATGTACAAATACATGCTGCTCGCACGCAAGTTTGATGAGCGTTGCTTACTCTTGCAGCGTGCCGGCAAAATTAACTTTCACGTATCCGGTGTAGGACAGGAAGCTGCGCAAGTAGGCGCCGCTTTTGGTCTGGATCGGGATCACGATTATTATTTACCTTATTACCGCGATTACGGTTTTGTACTGGCGGTAGGCATGACTCCGCGTGAGTTGATGTTGTCTGCATTTGCGAAGGCAGAAGATCCGAATAGTGGCGGTCGGCAAATGCCGGGTCACTTCGGTCACAAAAAGCTGCGGATTGTGACGGGTTCCAGCCCGGTAACAACACAAGTTCCACACGCTGTTGGTTTTGCGCTCGCTGCCAAAATGAAGAAGCAAGAATTTGTTTCTTTTGTTACGTTTGGTGAAGGATCAAGCAATCAGGGGGACTTCCACGAAGGAGCCAACTTTGCAGGTGTGCACAAATTACCTGTCATTATTATGTGTGAGAACAATCAGTATGCAATTTCGGTACCGATTCACAAACAGCTGAGCGGCAAAATATCCGATCGAGCACAAGGATACGGGTTCCCCGGACTGCGTGTAGATGGTAACGATGCATTGGAAGTATACGCTGCAGTGAAGGAAGCACGTCGCCGTGCTATTGCCGGAGAAGGCCCGACACTGATTGAAGCGATGATGTATCGGTTGTCTCCTCATTCCACCTCCGACAATGATCTGGCTTACCGGACCAAAGAGGAAGTGGAGGAGAACTGGAAGAAAGATGGCGTTCCTCGCATGAAAAACTATTTGATTGATTGTGGCATCTGGGATGAAGCCCGGGATGCGGATCTGGCTTCCCAGCTTGCGCTGGAAATGAAAGAAGCAACTGAATATGCAGACAACGCGCCATATCCGAAACCTGAGGACACTCTGACGCACGTTTATGCGGACAGCGAAGAAGGGGGACGGTAAGGATGGCAGTGATGGAATATATTGATGCAATCCGTCTCGCGATGAAAGAAGAGATGGAACGGGATGAGAATGTTTTTATCCTTGGTGAAGACGTAGGTCTCAAAGGTGGTGTGTTTACCACAACCAAAGGGTTGCAAGATCAGTTTGGCGAAATGCGAGTGATGGACACACCATTGTCTGAATCCGCTATTGCAGGTGTTGCCATTGGTGCAGCGATGTATGGCATGAAGCCGATTGCCGAAATGCAATATTCGGACTTTATGCTGCCAGCAACAAACCAGATCATTAGTGAAGCGGCCAAGATCCGCTATCGTTCCAACAATGACTGGAGCTGTCCAATTGTTATCCGTGCGCCGATTGGTGGCGGGATCTTCGGTGGGTTGTATCACTCCCAATGTCCGGAATCGATCTTCTTTGGTACACCTGGTCTGAAAATTATAGCTCCCTACTCGGCATACGATGCCAAGGGATTGCTTAAAGCGGCCATTCGAGATCCGGACCCTGTACTCTTTTTTGAAAATAAAAAATGCTACAAACTTATCAAGGAAGATGTGCCAGAAGATGATTACATCGTTCCGATTGGTAAAGCCAACGTACTTCGTGAAGGTGCGGATATTACGGTGATCGGTTACAGTCAGCCATTGCATTTTGTCATGCAGGCTGCTGAGGAGCTGGAACGTGAAGAAGGCATTACAGCACACGTTCTGGATTTGCGCACATTGCAACCGTTGGATCGCGAAGCGATTATTGCTTCCGCTCGTCTGACAGGCAAAGTGCTGATCGTACACGAAGATAACAAAACGGGTGGTGTAGGTGCCGAAGTTGCCGCGATTATTAGTGAGGAATGTCTGTTTGAACTGGATGCACCGATTCAGCGTCTTTGCGGACCTGACGTGCCGGCTATGCCAATTAGCCCAACATTGGAGAAATTCTACATGCTGAGCAAGGACAAAGCCAAAGCAGCAATGCGTACACTGGCCGAGTTTTAATTTCGTTTTTTGGATCGTTTTTTAAAAGTAAAGTTTGGAGTGATAATCAAATGGCTGAACGTATGAAATGGATCGAGGTCATTATGCCGCAATTGGCGGAATCGCTGGTCTCGGCTACCATAGGCAAATGGTTGAAAAAACCGGGCGACCGTGTGGAACAGTACGAGCCGATCTGTGAAGTAATTACCGATAAAGTCAATGCTGAGATTCCATCCACTGTGGATGGAATTATGGGTGACCTTTTGGTGGAAGAGGGCACAACGATTGCTGTTGGTGAAGCAATCTGCCGCATGCAGGTCGCAGCTTCCGACGAAGAAGCGGCTGAGCAAGTAACACAAGTATCGCAGCAACAGGAGCAAGTGCAGCAACATGCGAGCCACACTCCTGTTGCCGCCTCAAATACAGCAGCACATGACCCCAACCAGCCGATGCGAAATCGGTATTCCCCGGCAGTGCAATCCTTGGCAGCTGAGCATGGCTTGAACTTGCAAAGCATCCAAGGCACCGGTGCCGGTGGCCGCATTACCCGCAAAGATGTGCTGACATTTGTTGCACAAGGAGGTAACGCGGCTGGGTCGTCTGCACAAGCATCATCTGCAGCTGTACAGCATGCGCCTTCTAGCGTGCCGTCTGCTTCTCCATTCAGCGGAGTGAATCGTGGAAATGGTGAAATGGGTTTAACCGCGGGAGAAGCGATCTCAGCATCCGATGCGGGTGTTCCTGTGAGACATTCTGGCATTCATCTGACCGAAAGTCCGAAAATTCCACAGATCGAAGTGGAAGGTGGCGGCCAGGGAAGATCGGAGTATTTCATCGATGTCACCCCTGTGCGTAATGCCATTGCTCGAAACATGCGTCAGAGCGTATCTGAAATCCCGCATGCATGGACGATGATCGAAGTAGACGTAACAAATCTCGTGATGCTGCGCAATAAACTCAAGGATGAGTTCAAGCGTAAGGAAGGCATCAATCTGACATATCTTTCCTTCATGATGAAGGGAGTCGTTAACGCGATTAAAGACTTCCCGATTATGAACTCGGTATGGGCAGTCGATAAAATTATCGTTAAACGGGACATTAACTTGTCCATGGCGGTAGGGACCGAAGATTCCGTACTGACACCGGTAATCAAACATGCCGATCAGCGTAATATCGCAGGTCTGGCTCGTGAAGTGGATGAGCTGGCTCGCAAAACGCGCGAGGGTACATTGAAGCTGGACCATATGCAGGGTGGTACGTTCACAGTGAACAACACGGGTTCATTCGGATCGATCCTGTCCCAACCGATCATTAACTACCCACAGGCAGCGATTCTTACATTCGAGTCGATTGTCAAAAAGCCAGTGGTGATTAATGATATGATCGCCGTTCGTTCGATGGCTAACCTGTGTCTGTCGCTGGATCATCGAATCCTGGATGGCGTAATCAGCGGACGTTTCTTGCAACGTGTCAAAGAAAATCTGGAAGGATACACCATGGAAACCAAGGTGTATTAAGTAAATAGATGAAGGACGGGAAAGTGTATGTGCCGCAGGCCGTGCACTTTTCCGGCTGTCTACGGACAGGTGCTCAATTTTACATTGAACATGAAGCAGAAGGGTGTGGGGAAATCATGAACAAGCCGCTGGATGTTGCATACATACCGATGCTTGATTATGAAGAGGCTTGGAACCGCCAGAAAGCGATTGTACAGCGATTGGACGAGGGCGAGGGAGCGGAGCAGATGCTGCTTTTACAGCACCCGCCAACGTATACGATGGGCTCACAAAATCATCCGGAGCATCTGCTTCTCAGTCCGGAAGAGTTGCGCGAGCAAGGGATATCTTTGTTTCAAATTGACCGTGGCGGTGATATTACTTATCATGGTCCGGGCCAGTTGGTAGGCTACCCGTTATTGGTTCTTGGTCGGGATGAAGACTTGGATCTACACGCATATTTACGTAAACTTGAGCAAGTGCTTATGGATTATCTATCAGACCAGGGCATTGAAGCCGGACGCAAAGAGGGTTACACCGGTGTGTGGGTTGGCGATATGAAGATTGCTGCGATCGGCATCAAATTTAATCGGTGTAAACACCGCCGCGGTTTCGTGACCAGTCACGGGTTTGCTTTTAACATCACCTCAGGCATTCAACATGCTGGTTTTCAGGGGATCGTTCCTTGTGGAATTGAGCAGTATGGCGTTACCTCACTGGAGGATATAACGGGTAAGTCCTATGTAGTGGAACAGGTAGCGCGCGAGATTGTTCCGTACTTTAATCGCATTTTTCCATATCAAATCAATTGGGTCACCGAAAAAGAAGCCCTTCAACGTCTGTAAACAGACCATCGAAAGGCTTCAGGTTGCTATCCGAACAGTAACGGTTCGAGAGCTATGAAAAGGGTGGACCCGATCATGGCGATCAGCATGAGATAGATGATGATTTTGAACCATTTCTTTTTTTGCATGATGAGAGAACTCCTTTCAACAAAATAAACAAGCCATAGTAATTGTATTGTACCGCATCCACGAGAGGGAGGAAAGTCCTATGATTAAACAACAACGTGTTATCGATCAGTTCATGGAACTGGTACAGATTGATAGTGAAACGAAAAATGAACAGAACATCTCGAAGGTGTTAAAAGAGCAGTTTACAGATCTTGGGCTTCATGTCTATGAGGACGACACCATGGAGCAAACCGGACATGGCGCCGGAAACCTCGTCATTACCTGGGAAGCCGAAGGAACAGAAGGGGTTGCACCGATCTTTTTCACATGTCATATGGACACCGTAACGCCGGGACAGGGAATTAAGCCTGAACTGGGTGAAGATGGCTGGATTCGCAGTGATGGAACAACGATCCTTGGAGCAGATGACAAGGCTGGGATTGCGGCGTTGTTCGAAGCGATTCGTGTGGTCCAGGAAAACAACATTCCGCATGGCAAAATTCAATTGGTTATTACAGTCGGTGAAGAGTCTGGTCTGGTAGGCGCGCGCGCCATGAATCCGAAGGATATCGATGCTGAGTTTGGTTATGCACTTGACTCCAATGGTGCTGTAGGCACGATCTGTGTAGCTGCACCGGCCAGAGCTGAAATTCAAATGAGCATCTATGGGAAGTCCGCACATGCGGGCGTGAACCCGGAAGACGGGATCAGCGCCATACAGGTTGCAGCGAAAGCCATTGCAGCCATGAAGC
The DNA here is from genome assembly GCF_037991315.1 of Paenibacillus sp. FSL H8-0079. Lineage (NCBI taxonomy): Bacteria > Bacillati > Bacillota > Bacilli > Caryophanales > Paenibacillaceae > Paenibacillus > Paenibacillus sp. FSL H8-0079. Next base: position 4,243,470 of record NZ_CP150300.1, on the reverse strand, counting down.
TTGGACGAATTGATGATGAGACAACCGCGAACATTGGCAAATTCCAGGGTGGATCAGCACTCAACGTGGTATGTGACTTTGTACAGATTGAGGCGGAAGCCCGCAGTATTGTACAGGAGAAAGTGGAATTGCAGGTTGCACAGATGCGTGAAGCGCTGGAAACGACATGCCGCAAATACGGTGCAACGGCTGAATTCAGAAGCGAGATCCTGTATCCTGCATTTGGTTTCCATGATGAACATGAGGTTGTACAACTTGCGCAGCGTGCCATTCGCAGTCTGGGGCTGGAGACAAGTACGTTTGCTTCCGGTGGTGGCAGTGATGCCAATATCTTTAACGGATTCGACATTCCGACAGTGAACCTGGCGGTAGGGTATGAGGATATTCATACAACCAAAGAGCGCATTCGTGCTGAAGATATTGTGAAGTTGTCTCAGGTGGTTGTGGCTATTATTCAGGAAACAGCAGCAGACAAGAAATAATATAGAGCACGTGTTACCTCACATGTTTTTAGACAAAAGTCCGAACCCTGTCTGTGGATTCGGACTTTTTGTGAATTCATGTTATATTTCATGGGAGAAGATTCGTTTATTTACGTCCTGCGAGCAGATCGATTAACTTGGCATCCGGGCCCCACTCGCGCAACCATTGTTTGAGTATGAGCTTCACTTGCCGGGCTTGTCCTACTACGTGTACGGATTGAGGCGTCTTATAACTGTTCATTGAAGGTCCCCCTGATTCGTTTATATTTGCTGTGAGAATTCTATACGCTCACCATATGCCCAAAATCAGAAAATTATACATTCACCAATATATAAATTGAGCTAATCCTTTACACAAGAACGGAGAGGACAGAAATAACCAAGAGAAGCGGAGCGTTCGCCTAAAAGCTTTCTGAAAGAAAGCTGCATCGTAAGCATAAGCTATCACCAAATTTTATCTATTAGTTAAAGAAATCAAAAAAATCTGGGGATAACAGCGATCGAAGGGTTGTTCTGTCATTGGAGTGGTTAGTGTAAATATTCTTAGTCCATTTATATATAATCCTACGATATGGAGTTGAAGAACGAATGAAACCAAACCAATCTGCCCAATCCATCCATGCGGCGCAACCTGCCAATCCGAAGCTGGATGAAGTGACCGTATCCACCAAGCCAATCTTCGAGGGAAAAGTGATCTCACTTCAGGTCGATACGGTTAAGCTGCCGAACGGCCAGACGGCTACACGTGAGATTATCCGACACCCTGGCGCTGTAGCTGTACTTGCCCTGAATGGAGATCGCATGCTTGTTGTAGATCAGTATCGTCAGGCGATGGGACGCACCGAAGTAGAGATTCCTGCGGGAAAACTGGATCCGGGAGAAGAGCCAGAAGTGGCAGCAGCACGTGAATTGCGAGAAGAGACAGGATATGTGGCTAAGTCGCTACGTCATTTGCGTTCGTTCTACACCTCACCAGGGTTCGCAGATGAGATCATTCATCTTTACATTGCCGAAGAGTTGGAAGCAGGGGACATGGCGCTGGACGAAGATGAATTCCTTGAAGTTGCCGAAATAACTCTGGAGGAAGCCTATGCGCTCATGGACGAGAACCGGATTAGCGATGCCAAAACGATGATGGCCGTGTACGCGTGGGACCTTTACAGAACGACAGGACGGTTCTAAGGATGCAAGATCAACTGGCAACGTCCGCCTTGTGGGATCCCTGTTATACCGACCTGCATATTCACATCGGACGAACGTCTCGCGGCGAGGCTGTTAAAATCAGTGGCAGTCGGGATCTGACATTTGAGAATATTGCCCGGGAAGCTTCGGAACGTAAAGGAATTCATTTGCTTGGTGTTATTGATTGTCATTCTCCGGTTGTACAGATGGATATTGAGCAATTGCTGGAGAGTGGGACGATGTCCGAGATTGAGGGAGGCGGCATTGCCTACCAGGACACCACCATTCTGCTGGGTACAGAGATTGAGCTGCGCGAGCCTGGAACACGTGAATTTCATATGCTGGCGTACTTTCGTGATCTGAAAACGATGAAGTCCTTCACGGACTGGATGAAACGTTATATGAAAAATGTAAACCTCAGTTCTCAGCGGGTATACGTGCCCGCTCTTGAGATGCAGGCCGAGATTAAGGCCCGTGGTGGACTTATTGTGCCTGCACATGTGTTTACACCGCATAAAGGCATCTATGGCAGTACGGCGCCTCGTATGGGCGATGTACTGGATACCCGTCTTGTGGATGCGGTCGAGCTGGGCTTAAGCTCTGATTCATCCATGGCCAGTTATATTCAAGAATTGGATTATGTTCCGTTCCTGACCAATTCGGATGCCCACTCTCTCGGTAAGATTGGACGGGAGTATAATGAACTGCAAGTGGCTGCACCTTCTTTTGATGAATTCCGTATGGCACTCCAAGGAGAATCAGGCAGAAGCATTGCCGCCAATTATGGACTGAATCCAAGGCTGGGCAAATATCACCGTACTTACTGTGCAGCATGTGGCAGTATTATGGACGAGCAGGCGATGTCAGCAGAGCGCTGTCCTCACTGTGGCAGTCTGAAGCTGGTGCAGGGGGTGCTGGATCGCATTCTGGCGATCTCTGATCGAGAGAGTCCTCATGTTCCTGCAAACAGACCAGCCTATCATTATCAGGTGCCACTGGAGTTCATTCCGGGACTTGGCAAGGCCAAACTGCGCCAGCTACTGGACCATTTTGGTACAGAAATGAACGTACTTCATCGCACGCGTGAGGAAGAGCTTGCTACGGTTGTTGGACCTGTGCTGGCAGGCCTGATTGTGGCTGCACGGAACGGAAAACTGGAGTTGTCCTCCGGAGGTGGCGGAACGTACGGTAAAGTTGCTGTTCAGGAAAAAGCCTCGGAGTGACCGGTGTAAATAATCTTTAGTTCAACTCATATAGCTTCACTTCACGTAGAGCCAATCTGGACAAGAAGTCATACAGGTGCGTTCCGGTTCATAAGAATGACTATGAGGATGTAACTGAGAATCCTTGCAGCATGATAACCGGAAAGGGGACTCGTACCTGTATGCGCTCTTCCTACTTTACATTTAAAGGTCAGACTTCGTTATATGTATTCGTGGCTGTCTTGTTTCTGGTTGGCGTCATTTTTGGCGCACTCATGGTCAATGCATTGTCACTTGAGCAACGTCAGGATCTGGAGGGTTATCTCGGAAATTTCTTTATGACCGTGCAGCACAGCGCACAAGTGACTGATACCGGGGCATATTGGGACATTGCCATGCTTCATCTGAAATGGGTAGGTCTGATCTTTATTCTGGGTTTATCCGTCGTCGGACTGCCCGGCATACTGGTTCTGGATTTTCTGAAAGGTGTGCTCATTGGATTCACAGTGGGGTACCTTGTTGGGCAGTATTCCTGGAAAGGGCTGCTCTTTGCACTAGTGTCCGTGGCACCGCATAATTTGTTCGTCATTCCGATCCTACTGATCTGCAGTGTGGCGGCTATGACGTTCTCGTTATACATCATTCGCAATCGTGTTTTAATGCAGCGAACACCGGGTCGACAAAGGCCGTTTGCTTCATATATAGTGTTAACTTTGGTCATGGCTGCACTGCTGCTTGGCGTGGCGTCTTTTGAAACATGGGTTACACCTGCGATGATGCGCTGGGTCACACCAATGCTACTACCGGCCTAACGTGCACCGTATAGTGTAAAATGTTGACTTTAATTACGCACTCCCCCTATAATGAAAAGAGTGGGTTAAGTTGCAGTGTGCAGTGATTTCCTAGGGGGAGGGAGAAAATGGAAGCACGGATTGATAAAATTAAGCAGCAACTACAGTCCCAAGGATATAAATTAACGCCCCAGCGGGAAGCCACCTTAAGAGTACTTCTTGAGAATGAAGAAGATCATCTGAGCGCAGAAGATGTATTCATGCTCGTTAAAGAAAAGGCTCCCGAAATCGGTCTGGCAACCGTGTACCGTACCCTCGAACTGCTGAGTGAGCTGCATGTTGTAGAGAAAATCAACTTCGGCGACGGTGTAGCGCGTTATGATCTGCGCGGAGATACATCCAAGCATCACCATCATCACTTAATCTGTGTTCAATGCGGAAGTATGGATGAAATACGTGAAGACTGGCTTGGACCGCTTGAAGAGCGTTTGGAGCGGGAATTTAACTTTTCGGTAGTAGATCACCGACTGGACTTTCATGGAATTTGTTATCGTTGCAAAGCTAAAAATGAACAGAAACCCAAAGATGAAGAATAACATAGCATATCTTCAAGCTCTCACCGGCGGTTTTGACGGGAGAGCTTTTTTGGCACCGGAGTGATCTGGAGTTTACCCCGAATGGCATAAACCTGTGTTTATGGACATACCCTGATTCAAGGACAATACCGGATTCGAATCAGGAGGGGGACACGCCCATGATTATATCAGTGCGGAGAGGGCTCCGTTTTATTCGATTTATTATATTTTTTGCCGCATTAGTTTATCTGTTCTATCATGTTCTGGATCTGTTTAATGGCTGGATCTCACCTGTGGATCAGTATCAGATGCCGACTGGAAATGCGATCAAAGTATTTCAGGAAACGGATTGGCCGGGTAATGGGGAAGGACGTCCTACGATGGCAGAGCGTCTCCGTCTGTTCTATTGGTACGGGGAGTAGCTTCGAACAGCCAGGGATGCAAATACGGGAGCAGTCTGCCATTGCGGCAGGTCTGTCAGTTGAGGAGCGTTGTACATGAAACAGACGATACACGCCTATGCCTTATACTTGGAAGATGATAAAGGGATGTCAAGCAGTACACTTGAATCGTATCTCCGAGACGTGGACAAGTTCATTGAATTTGCAGATAAGGAATATGGCATACGCGAAGCCGATCAGGTCAGACGTACGCATGTCGTCCTGTTTGCAGGTCAACTCAAACAGGCAGGACGTGCTAACGCAACCATTGCCCGCAGCATCGTATCTCTGCGCTCCTACTTTCATTTTTTGATGCGGCGGGGTGATATTATACAGGACCCTACGTTTGATGTGGAAGCCCCCAAGGCGGATAAGACGCCTCCACAGGTGTTAACCATTCCGGAGATCGAACAGCTGCTGACAGCACCTGATATTCGTTCACCGCAGGGTGTGAGAGATCGAGCGATGCTTGAGCTATTGTATGCTACAGGCATTCGGGTATCGGAACTGATTGCGCTCGACATTCGGGATGTACAGCCTGGCATGCGCTTTATACGGTGCGGTGGGGCAGGCAAGGAACGCATTCTTCCCATCGGTGCGCCAGCCGCACATTGGGCAAGTGTATATGTGGAGGAATTCCGCAATCAGTTGCTCAAAACTGATTCGGACGAGCAGGCACTGTTCGTGAATGTGTCTGGCAGGCGTTTAACCCGGCAAGGCTTCTGGAAGCTGCTCAAAAAAGCGGCGGTGGATGCGGGGATTTCGGAAGAAATTACGCCGCATACCCTTCGTCATTCGTTCGCAGCACACCTGATTGCCAATGGGGCAGACACACGTGCCGTACAGGACATGCTGGGCCATGTGGAGCAGCCGGGACAACAATATGGCAATCATGGTCGCAAAACCATGAAAGAAATCTATGAAACCCATCATCCGAGGGCAAGATAGATTTTGACGCATGGCATTCACAAATAAATGCGGAACATTGGGCCGATTTAGGATAAAATAAATTGAATACATCTAAACGCCGTTATACATAAGACGGATCGTTTCAACTCAAGGAGGAACATACATCGCATGACAGCATTAAACCAACAAATGATTTCGGAAGCAGCATCTTATATTCAAAGCAAAAGCTCCATCAAGCCGGAAGTCGGTTTGATTTTGGGTTCGGGTCTTGGTGTTCTGGCAGAACTGATTGAAGATGGCGTAAGCATCGCTTATCAGGATATTCCACATTTTCCAGTGTCTACAGTAGAAGGACATGAAGGTGAGCTATTGGTCGGAACCATCAAAGGTCGTCCAGTGGTGATGATGAAAGGCCGCTTCCACATGTACGAAGGTTATGGTCCGGAACTGACAGCCTTCCCGGTACGTGTTATGAAGGAACTGGGTGTAAGTAGCCTGCTTGTAACGAATGCTGCAGGTGGCGTGAATACGTCATATGAAGCTGGGGACTTGATGCTGATCTCGGATCACTTGAATCTTACAGGCAAAAATCCACTGATCGGACCAAATGACGCTGCACTGGGCGTGCGTTTCCCGGATCTGTCGGAAGCATATAGCCGCCGTTTGCGCGCACTGGCGAAGGATACGGCCGCCTCACAAGGTTTTAACGTACGTGAAGGGGTATACGCAGGCATGCTCGGTCCGAACTACGAGACACCGGCAGAGATCAAAATGCTGCGTACATTGGGCTCAGACGCAGTGGGTATGTCCACTGTATCTGAAGTGATCGTGGCGCGCCATGCAGGCCTGGAAGTGCTCGGTATTTCCTGTATCAGCAACATGGCTGCCGGAATTCTGGACCAGCCGCTGTCACATGATGAGGTGATGGAAACGACGGAACGTGTGCGTGAGTCGTTCCTGGCGCTGGTATTGGCAGTTATTCCACAAATGTAATTAAGATTTGAGTAGAGAAGGTTACCTCTTTGGATGAGAAATCATCGGGGTAACTTTTTTTGTTGTGTTGAACGTACGGTTACTCATTCCTTGAGTGCAGTGCGTTTTTTTTGGCTATGACCACATTTTCAATAAAAGTTCGGGAAATCATGCTTCACATGGAATAATTTACTGGAAACGGGCCGACAATGATTAGCAGTACATGCATGGAACATGCAGTAAGCAAGTCATTTGAGGAGGTAACCTTGTGAAGAAAAGAATAATGGCATCGTTCATGACCCTTTGTATCCTGCTGTCCCTTATGGCATCAACGGCATTGGCTGAAGAAACACCGAAGGCAGCGGGAGGAACGGATCTGGCCCCGTCGGCGCGGTCTGCGATTTTAATGGATGCAGATACGGGAACGGTTATTTATGAGAAAAATAGTCATGATCAGCTGCCTCCGGCGAGCATTACGAAGATTATGACGATGCTGCTCACGATCGAAGCGATCGACTCGGGCAAGCTGAAGCTGACGGACAAGGTAAGAACGAGCGAATACGCAGCTTCCATGGGCGGTTCGCAGATCTTCCTGGAGCCCGGGGAAGAAATGACGGTTGACGATATGTTAAAAGGGATCGCAATGGCTTCGGGCAATGATGCCTCGGTAGCCATGGCTGAGAAGATCGCTGGCTCGGAAGAAGCCTTTGTACAGCTGATGAATGAGCGTGCGAAGGAGCTTGGGATGAAGGATACTCATTTTGCCAACTGTAACGGCCTTCCGGTCGATAATCATTATTCTTCCGCCCATGACATTGCCGTCATGAGCCGTGAACTGCTGAAGCATTCCGGCATTACGAAGTACACCGGTGCATATCAGGATTACCTTCGCAAAGATACGGAAAAACCATTCTGGCTGGTTAATACGAACAAGTTGGTTCGTTTTTATGAAGGGGCAGACGGTTTGAAAACAGGTTACACGTCCGAAGCGAAGTTCTGCCTCTCCGCAACAGCGTCCAAGGATGGACTGCGTGTCGTTTCCGTGGTACTCGGTGAACCCAATACCAAAACACGGAACAGTGAGGTGTCTTCGATGTTTGACTATGCTTTTAGTCAATATACGATGAAGGCTCTATACAAGGCAGGGGATCTGCTGGGCAGTCTGAGAATCGAAAAAGGGGAAGTTGCTGAATTGCCTCTGAATGCCACGCAAAATTATAGTGTGCTGATGCGCAAAGGAGCCAAATCCAACGACATCCGGCATGAATTGCTGGTCGCCAAAGAATTGAAAGCTCCGATCAAAGCCGGGCAAAGTATTGGTAAACTTGTGGTGTACCAGGGCAATGACGTGATTAAGGAGTTCGACATTCAGGCTCCGCAGGATGTGAATAAGGCTGGCTGGTGGAAGCTGTTTAAGCGGACGACGTCCAACCTGTTTGACTAAAACGGCGATTTCCGCGAGTTGCACGCATCCTTCGAACATATTTTGTAGTTAAATAGGGGTTTTCTTCTAGTTTTGTCGGGGGGCAGGAAAAGCCTTCGGAAACGTAGAAATCCTTGTTCTAAGACAGGGAGGAGAGTGAGCAAACGTGAACTTGCATGTGGAAATGGAACACCATCGCGGGATTCTGATTGTACGATTATCCGGGGAGCTGGATCACCATACAGCTGACATGGTACGGATGCAGATGGATGAAGCCATCCAGCGGAGACAAAGCGAGCATCTCGTACTCAGCCTGAAAGATCTGCAATTTATGGACAGTTCAGGTCTGGGTGTCATTTTGGGAAGATACAAGCTCATTAAGAATAAAGGTGGCAAGATGGTGGTCTGTGACGTCAATTCGCCAGTGTACCGTTTGCTGGAAATGTCGGGGTTGTTCAAGATTATGCCGATATACGAAAATGAGGGAACTGCTCTCTCAGGTCTGGAGGTCGTCTCATGAATGAAGGAACAGGAACAAATTTCATGAATCTGCAATTCGCGGCCAAGTCAGAGAATGAGTCGTTTGCGCGGGTAACCGTTGCTGCGTTTATCTCTCAGCTTGATCCAACGATGGACGAGCTCAGTGACCTGAAGACGGTCATTTCGGAAGCCGTGACCAACAGCATCATCCACGGATACAACAACAACTCCGAGGGTGTGGTGTCCATCCAGGCCGAGATTCGGGAAGACATGATTACGATTATTGTGGAAGACCGTGGTGAAGGAATCGAAGATCTTGAACTTGCCAAACAGCCGCTATATACGTCCAAACCCGAACTTGAGCGGTCGGGCATGGGCTTCACCATTATGGAAAACTTCATGGATGAATTCGAAGTCAGCAGTGAGCCCGGCAGAGGCACCTCCATCAAGATGAAAAAAAGGATTGAATCCAAGAAAGCATTGTATAATTAGGGGTTGGTGTTCTTATGGATGCTGAAGTGAAACCATCTTCACAGACCTATTTGGACGATGCCGAGGTCAAACGGCTGATTGCGCTCAGTCAGTCGGGTGACCATGTCTCACGGGATACGCTGGTGAACTGCAACATCAGACTCGTCTGGTCCGTCGTACAGCGTTTTATGAACAGGGGATATGACCCGGAGGATCTGTTCCAGATTGGTTGTATCGGTCTGCTCAAGTCAGTGGACAAATTCGATCTCAGTTATGACGTGAAGTTCTCGACCTACGCGGTGCCGATGATCATCGGAGAAATCCAGCGATTCCTGCGGGATGACGGTACCCTGAAGGTCAGTCGTTCACTGAAAGAGATGGCGAATAAAGTCCGCAAGAAAAGGGACGAACTGTCCAAGCATTTGGATCGTTTGCCAACGATCAAGGAAGTTGCTGCGGAGCTGGGGGTAACCCCGGAGGAAGTCGTATTTGCCCAGGAAGCGAACAAACCACCGACCTCCATCCATGAGACCGTATTCGAAAATGACGGCGATCCCATTACATTAATGGATCAGATTGCCGACGAGTCTCAAGAACGTTGGTTTGACAAACTGGCGCTGAACGAAGCCATCGGTGGTCTCAGCGAGCGGGAGCGGTTAATCGTCTATCTTCGGTATTACCGGGATCAGACGCAGTCCGAGGTTGCCAGCAGACTGGGAATATCTCAGGTGCAGGTATCACGTCTGGAGAAAAAAATACTGCAATCCATCCGCGACCAAATCGCGCAGTGATTCGGGATTGCAAACAACAGTATTGGCGTTTATACACCAATATACGACAACTAACAACCTTCTATCGCGCATTATGGCGAGGGAGGTTATTTGTTGTTAGTGAAACAAATAACCTCCCCTCTCTTTTAAATCCCTCCCTGCCACCTCCCAGTATATTTACTACAAACGTTTGGAAACGGGAGGATGACTGGTAGCGAAGGGATGGAATCGGTCAAAAGGAGCGAAGCATGAGGGTTCATCTAAGTATACATAAGCAACGCAGGCGGCAGATTAGACCTGAAGAAGCCTTCACCTTTGTCACCAATTTTCTACACAGCTGTAGTGTAAAAGGTTCCAGAAGATAACTTCAAGAGTCATAGAATTTTGAGCAAAATAACCCCCAAAAGCTCTTCTTTTAATTCCCTTACTGCCTACTCCCCAGCATATTTATTTCAAACGTTTGGAAATGGGAGGACGATGGGCAGCGGAGGGATGGAATCGGTCAAAAGGAGCGAAGCGTGAGGGTTCATCTAAGGATACATAAGCAACGCAGGCGGCAGATTAGACCTGAAGAAGCGAAGCGTTCGCCTTTGTCTCCAAATTTCTAACACTTAGAAATCAATCAAAAGAATTTGGAGACAACAGCGATCAGAAGGTTGGTCTGCCGTCGGAGTGTCTGCGTGTATCCTCCCCCGAGCAACAGCGACCAATGACCGATCCATCCCGCAGCGCCAACTCAGCCTTCCACCTTTTTTCCAACCCGTTTGTAATAAATTTGCACATTCTTCAAATACTAACCTAAATTACGCAGTAAAGGAGTGCTATGGATGTCCCAGACACCCACTCCAATGGTCTACGTTCGTCTACGCAGCCGTATTCGCATCCAGAGGGGCAGAGCAGTCAAGCTTGGAGATATTGCCCATGTGCTGACTTCTTCTGAAGATCAGGAGGACAGGCTACTGGAGCTTGAACTGCTGCACCCTGGACCGGAGGACGGCAATCTGATCCTCATTGATATATTGCAGATTATTCCCCGCATTCGGCACATCTTGCCGGAGGTAAGCGTGGAACTGATTGGATCCGGCCATACGCTTGTTGAAGTCATTGCGGGAAATGGTCAACCCTCCAAGTCCCTGTTCATATTGGTTTGGCTGCTACTTTTCTTTGGATCGGCCTTAACCATTATGAATTTTCATGCCGATGTGAACATGCAGGAAGTACAGATTCGTATTGTGGAGATGCTTACAGGGCATCGGGATGAACATCCCTATCTGTTCCAAGTGGCGTATTCCATCGGCATTGGATTCGGGATGGCGGTATTCTTTAACCATTTGTTCAAGAAGAAGTGGAATGAGGAGCCTACCCCGCTCGAAGTGGAGATGTTTTTGTACCAACAAAATGTAGATAAATATGTGGTGATTGAAGAAAGCGAACGGATGCATGAGCAGGAACGCGGGGAGATGAATGCGGATGAGCGTTCTTAATGGAGCGATCAGCATTGTACTGGGCATCGCAGGGGGGATTGCCGTAGGAAGCGGCGTAATTGCGCTCATTTTGGTGCTCGATATGATTCCCAGATTGGCTCAAATTACGCAATCGTATGACAAAACCCATTGGTACGAAGGGGCACTAATTGGTGGTTCGCTGCTCGGTACTGTGGCGGATTTCTGGCACTGGAAAATGCATGGAGTGCTATTGCTCAGCCCGATCATTGGTCTGTTCTGTGGTGTGTTCATCGGTCTGCTGGCCGCGGCGCTCACTGAGGTACTCAATGTACTGCCCGTGCTAGCCAAAAGGCTGGGCATGAAACCTTATTTGTTTGGATTACTGCTCGCCATGATTTTGGGCAAAATGACAGGTTCCCTGTTTGATTTTTTTATATATCAGCGGTAGCTCGGGGCCATAGGAGGATGGAAAATGGATGAACGAACGGAACATACAGACCAGGAAAATAGTGAAGGTATAACGGAAGAGATGTTACACAAGTCGGCTTATGAGATTCAAAAGGAGGAAGAGGAGAAAGCGTACAATAAGAAAAAACAGAATGAGATGTCCGATAGTATTGAGGAATCAGTGCAGTATTGGCAAGAAAATGATGATATTTCACCACGCATGAGTGAGAACAGATATACCCTGCAACAGGTACTCGGGCTCGGAGAATCATTCGACGTTAACATGAGGGAAATGGTTCTGGGTGGCAAGCACGTTGGATTGCTGATGATCACCGGTTTCGCGAAGGATGAGATATTGCTTGAAGTGTTAAAAAGATTGACCTATCTCACACCGGATGACGTGTCCGGACACGCACTCAAATCCTATTTTGAATGTTATATTCCCCATATTCAGGTAGAAAAAGTCGACAAGATGAGTGCTGTCATCAACAAGGTTCTTACCGGTATGAGCGCAATGTTCGTTGAAGGGGATCGCTCGGTCCTAATTATGGATACCCGCAGTTACCCGGTACGTTCACCGGAAGAACCTTCATTGGAAAGGGTAGTCCGAGGTTCCAGAGACGGCTTTACCGAGACGCTCCTGACCAACGTAACATTAGTGCGTCGCAGAATACGCGACCCTGGATTGAAGTTTGAGATCATGCAGGTGGGGCGGAGAACACAAACGGACGTCTGCGTGGTGTACATTGATGATATTGTGGATAAAGTGCAGGTGGATTCAGTCCGGGAAAAAATTCAGCGAGTGGATATCGATGGTATTCCCGCCGCCGATAAGCAGCTGGAGGAAGCGATTATCAACAAGGGATGGAATCCGTTCCCACTCGTTCGTTATTCAGAACGACCAGATGTTACAGCTTCTCATTTGCTGGAAGGACGAGTCGTCATTTTCGTAGACACTTCCCCCAGTGTGATGATTCTGCCTACGACCTTCTTCGACCTGTGTGAGCATGCGGAAGAGAACAGACAGACGGCCTTGATGGGAACCTATTTACGATGGGTGCGTTTTGCAGGGATTCTTATATCGTTGTTTTTGCTACCACTATGGCTTCTCATGGTTATCGACCCTTCGATTAAACCCATGGGACTCGACTTCATTGGTCCACAGGAAAATGTAAAGCTTCCGTTAATTCTACAGTTTCTCCTGATCGAACTTGGCGTCGACTTATTACGGATGGCAGCGGTTCATACGCCTACACCTCTGGCATCGGCCATGGGCTTGATCGCGGCCATTCTAGTCGGGGATATCGCCGTGAAAACGGGATATTTTGTCAATGAAGTTGTACTCTATATGGCCATCGCAGCCATCGGCATGTTTGCCACGCCGAGTTACGAGCTGGGTCTCGCCAATAGGCTGGTCAGGTTAGTTCTGCTCATTGCCGTAGCGATATTCAAGGTTCCGGGATTGGTCGTGGGCTGTACATTGCTTATATTGGCGCTTACCGTTCACCGGTCGTACAATTCTTCGTATCTCTGGCCTTTTATACCGTTTAATGCAAAGGCCCTGGGCAACTTTTTATTCCGGCTTCCGTTGCTGGAAAATAAAAAACGTCCATCATTCAATAAAACCCGTGACAACACCAAAATGTCCGATGATCCGGACGGGGAACTGCGAAAAAGTAAAAAACACAAATGATCTTCCGAAAAATCCATTCATCTCGCTGCCTAATTTGATATACTGGTGTAAAATCATTGGAATATCAATTGTTCCAGTATATAAAAAGTGAGGAATGCAGATTATGTATTTACATGGTACAAGTAAAATAAATGCGCAAGGACATCTGGAGATTGGCGGAGTCGATGCAACTGATCTGAAAGAACAATTTGGAACTCCCCTGTACGTCGTGGACGAGCAACTGGTTCGCGAGCGTTGCAGAGAGTACATGGAAGCATTCCGTGCTTCCGGACTGGGCTTCCAGGTTGCTTACGCAAGTAAAGCATTCTGTGTAATGGCGATGTGTGCCCTTGCAGCTGAAGAAGGACTTTCCCTGGATGTTGTATCTGACGGTGAACTGTTTACTGCTTTGCAAGCAGGATTCCCAGCTGAGCGCATTCATTTCCACGGTAACAACAAAACGCTGGAAGAGATCGAAATGGCTCTTGATGCAGAGATCGGATGCTTTGTTGTTGATAACTTCAATGAATTGCATCTGTTGCAGGCTGTAGCAGCGGACAAAAATCGTAAAGTAAACATTTTGCTTCGTGTGACGCCTGGTGTTGAGGCACATACGCATGAATATATCTCCACTGGTCAGACGGATTCGAAATTTGGATTTGATATCGGTAATGGTACAGCATTTGAAGCGATTGAACTGGCTTCCAAGCAGTCTAACCTGGTATTGCTCGGTGTGCATTCCCACATCGGTTCCCAGATCTTCGAAGTTGAAGGCTTCCAGATGGCTGTTCAACGTGTTGCTGAATTTGCAGCAAGCGTATATGAGCGTCTTAACGTTGCTTTCAAAGTGGTTAACCTTGGTGGTGGATTCGGAATCCGTTATATCGATGGAGATACGCCGCTTGAAGTTGCGCAATACGTGAAGGCTATTACAGATGCAGTTAAAAATCATTTTGCTCAAATCGGCTATGCCGTACCTGAGATCTGGGTTGAACCAGGCCGCAGCATCGTGGGTGAAGCGGGAACAACGCTGTATACCGTTGGAACAAGCAAAGACATTCCAGGTGTGCGTAAATATGTTGCCGTTGATGGTGGTATGACCGATAACCCACGTCCTGCTTTGTATGAATCCAAGTATGAAGCTGTGCTTGCCAACCGTGCGAATGAGGCTGCTCAGGAAACCGTATCCGTTGCGGGTAAATGCTGCGAGAGTGGAGATATGCTGATCTGGGATCTGGACTTGCCAAAAGTGGAAAGTGGCGATCTGCTCGCTGTAGCTTGCACAGGCGCGTATAACTACTCCATGGCAAGCAACTACAACCGGATTCGTCGTCCGGCCGTTGTATTTGTCAAAGACGGTCAAGGGGATGTTGTTGTACGCCGTGAGACGTATCAGGATATCATCCAGAATGACCTGGTACCTGCACGTATTGGCAAACAGCCAGTAACTCGCTAATTCGTCAAAAGATAATGTGTCTCTACATTATTCAGGATATATGAGTTTTACGGTTGAAGCAGATGAAAAGGGAACTTCCTTTTTCGTCTGCTTTTTGCGTATTTGAGCTAATTCATGAAAAAAGTTGCCGTTTTTTTTGCGATCCAGACATTTTCGGTGTACACTAAGAAAAGTGCTGTAATGCTTGGCCCAGGGTCATGCGTTTTGGTACCATTAACGATGGTCAATACGAAAGGAGTCATTTACATATGGCGAAACAAGCGAAAATTAAATTGGCAAACGGCGGAGAAGTTCTGATCGACCTGTTCGATCAAGAAGCTCCAAACACAGTAGCAAACTTTGAGAAACTGGCTAACTCCGGTTTCTACAATGGTCTTACATTCCACCGCGTTATCCCGGGCTTCGTAGCTCAAGGCGGATGCCCTAACGGTAGCGGTGCAGGTGGCCCAGGTTACACAATCAACTGTGAAATCAACCCGAACAAACATGAGCGCGGAACACTCGCTATGGCACATGCTGGCCGTAACACAGGTGGAAGCCAGTTCTACATCTGCTACCAACCGCAACCACATTTGGATGGACAACATACTGTATTTGGTAAAGTAACTAAAGGTATGGAGTTCGTAGACGCTTTAGAAGGTAAAGACAAAATGGAAACTGTTGAAGTCGTAGAAGCTTAATACCTTCAGCTTAACTGGATCCAAACATGAAGTGCTTCTTTTATAGAAGCACTTTTTTTATTTTTTACATGTCACGTATTCGAAATCGATGATTGGAAAGGATGAATGAACCTTGGATATCGTTACTCAGCTAAGCTTGTTAAAGCAAATTTATAGTGATCGTTCGTTGTGGGATGAAGAACTGCAGGCATCGCGACATGTCGTTCCGGATAGTGTACCCGCACAGGATCGAGAAGCGCTTGAGGCAGCCGGGCATGAACCGAATCGATTTGTGCGTCCGCAACATGATGAAACGATTACTGAGCTGAAAAAACTTGCGAATCAATGGACGATAGAGGATGCAGCGCAGGCCTTTGTCTCTTCTTTGTGGTCAGCACCCATGATCTGGCGCTCGCTTCTTACGGGCAAGCTTATTGCAAGTAGTATGCCAGACCATGAACACACGCCGTATCCATCTTCGAGCACTTGTAAGATCTGCGGATTAAGTGTAGATCAAGCCACCGACACGACGTTGCAATGGTATTGGCGCATGACCAATGGAACCCCGTTGGACGGTGATCCCTTTGGACAAATGCTGGCACTTCGAGAGCTGGCTGCCGCACAGGAGCTTCCAATACCCAATGAATACGACCGCTGGACATTCCGTGCAGTATTAACGGTGCTACGCGAATTACCTCCCAAAACACGCTATAGTAAGGCAGCAGTTGCGCTCAAGAAGGAACGTCTTTTGCCTACACAAAAGGAATACGCTTACCGTGACTTACTTGAGACGTTAGCTCTGATTGGCATACTGGATACGCCGGAACATCCCGGAATGATAACTCAATTTACGACTTACATACAGCGTGACGAGCGCCCCAATGTTCGGGTTGAAGTGCAGGCGCCTCTGGCGTGGTGGGACTCATCTGTCGGAATCAATGAGAACAACCTGAACAAGATATTCCATGATTTTGATCTGAGTAACATATCTCTTGCGGATAAGCCTGAAGTGAGTCCAGCAGTAAAGGACACGATCTTAGGAGCACTAGAGAAGAAGAGGAGTGTTCGGGGGAAAGTACCAAAGGCATCTCCTGATGCAGGTACCGGGGAGGTTCAGTCTGGAGATGTATATGCTGTTCGGGTCCGGGATGGGGTATGGGTGACGGTATACTGTCATGAAGTGAGAGACAAGCGTGTCATCGTCGAATATCTGGATGGTGTCTTTCCAGAGATGCCGGCAAAAGCAAATTTGCATGGGACGTTTCGACCGAGAACGAATGGACGCTGGAAATGTTCTGCTATCGCGATCGACTCCACAAGTTGGGTCAGAAGAGTGACAAGAGAGTTTCCGCTTCCGACTTCGCCCCTGCAAGAACCTGACCGCATTCCATTTTATAATGCCAAAGAATTAAAGCATATGGCGAGCTGGTGTTTTCCTGATATGTAGGATGATGCGATGGATGGATGTGAAATGCCTCCAAGTAAAAACCGTGCTTCCTTGGGAGGAAGCAGTTTTTTTGTTGTTTCTTAGCTTATTAAAAGTTAGTATGTGACAAAAAGGAACAAAAAACAATTGATTTTTTGGCATTAAAGTGCTAACATCCAATTAATAACGAAAGCAATCCTTCAGGGCAGGGTGCGATTCCCTACCGGCGGTGATGCAAGAAGTGTAAGGACACAAGTCCAGCATTTGATGCAAAGTCCGTGACCTGTCTGCCTATGGCAGATGGCTGATCTGGTGTAATTCCAGAACCGACAGTATAGTCTGGATGGGAGAAGGAGAGGTGCAGACCTAACGGGTTTGCATTCAGCAGGAGTATTGCTGCACAGTCACTATTTGTGATGTATTGCACTGTGCAGGGAAGATCCGGATACGCCGGACAGTTCCATACATATGCCACACTATAGAAGCTCTTTACCTGTAATTGATGTTCATTAAGGTATGTGTCTATTTTCACTTGCTCGAAATGAAGTTTTGGGCAAAGTGTTGGCGTGCTGTATCCATTTCATTCCTGCTGTTGACATTTGTCTCTCATCATCCCCATCGAACTGATTGTTCGACGGGGATTTTTTATAATTAAGACTAAGACTTTAAACCGCGGGGTGAACGGATTTGGAAATGATCAATGATGAATTTTATATGGCACTGGCACTTGATATGGCGGAACGAGCACAGGGACAGACGGGAATTAATCCGGTCGTTGGATGTGTAGTTGTAAAAGAAGGGCGTATTGTAGGCTTGGGAAGCCATCTGAAACGTGGAACCGGTCATGCGGAAGTGCATGCACTTAACATGGCAGGAAGCGACGCAGAGGGCAGTACGGTATACGTTACACTCGAGCCCTGTAGTCATTATGGCAAGACGCCACCTTGCAGTGAACGCCTGATTCATGAAAAGGTGAAACGTGTCGTGGTATGTTGTGAAGATCCAAATCCGCAAGTATCCGGCAAGGGCATAAGCATGCTCCGTCAACAAGGCATTGAAGTTGAAGTTGGTGTATTGCGTGAGCGTGGAAGACGCATGAATGAAAAATTCATTAAATTTATTACAACGGGTCTACCTTTCGTGACGCTGAAGACGGCTACGACTTTGGATGGAAAGATTGCTACTCGCAGCGGAGACAGCAAGTGGATCTCCAACGAGCCCGCTCGTGAGATTGTTCATGCGCTTCGTCATCGTCACCAGGGAATTATGGTTGGCGTGGACACAGTTATTGCCGATAATCCGGAGCTTACAACCCGTTTGCAAGTAGAAGGCATTAGTCCGGTACGCATTGTGGTGGATTCCAAGCTGCGTCTTCCTTTAGGTGCCAAGATGGTTAAAGATGGTCTAGCCCCAACATGGGTACTGACAACAGACGAAGCCAGTCCTGAAGCTGCTGAGCGTTTGGAAGCCTACGGCATCGAAATTATACGCTGTGGTCCTGGACCACGTGTTGATCTGTTAAGCGGACTTAGCAAGCTGGGTGAGCGTGAGATCGGTTCAATTTTGCTTGAAGGTGGAGGCACTCTGAATGGAGCCATGTTGGAGGCACGGTTGGTCGATCGATTGCTGATGTTTATCGCTCCTAAGATTGTAGGCGGTTATGATACACCTGGAAGCTTCCGCTTCGAGGGTGTGGAACGTATGAATCAGGCGATTCAGTTGAATCAGCTGGAAATCGAACAAGTTGGAGATAATATCAGCATTGGCGGTATTCCGGTGTGGCCTGAATAAATAAATGGATCATAAAGTAATAAGTAAGGATCCTTAGAAATGATCGAGGGAGGCGGCAGCATGTTTACCGGTTTGGTGGAAGAAGTTGGTCAGATTCGGCGTATTGGTCGGAAGGGCGAAGCGATGGTCCTGAATATCGGGGCTTCCGCCATCATGGACGATCTAAAGATTGGCGATAGTGTGGCAGTGAACGGAGTATGCTTGACAGCGACAACGCTGGAAGGTGGAGGTTTTACCGCCGATGTAATGCCTGAAACGTATCGTCATACCAATCTCAGTCAGTTGCAATCTGGCAGTAAAGTTAATCTGGAGCGAGCCATGCAATCAGGCGGCCGTTTTGGCGGACATATCGTTCAGGGCCATGTCGATGGTACTGGAGTGATCGGCAGTATCACTCGTGATCAGAATGCAATTGTGTTTGAGATCAAGCCGGATGATCACCAGTTGTTCAAATATCTGATCCCCAAAGGGTCAGTTACACTGGATGGCATTAGCTTGACCGTTGTCCATACTTCACAGACCGCATTCACAGTTTCCATTATCCCTCATACGATTGGTGAGACTGTACTAAATGTCAAAAAGACAGGGGATACCATCAATATCGAATGCGATATTTTGGGGAAATATGTGGATCATTTGCTGCAGTATGGGAGAGGACATCAGGAGACGGGTGCTGGCAAGCCCCGCAGTATCAGTGAAGATTTTCTCTCCAATCACGGATTTGCATAAAGAAAGTAGAGAACAGAAATAAACTGGAGGTGGACCAATGTCAGAACAATCCATTCTGGACACGGTAGAAGAAGCCATATATGATCTCATGCGTGGTAAACCCGTCATTGTTGTGGATGATGAAGATCGGGAGAATGAAGGCGATTTTATCGCTTTGGCCGAAAAGGCGACACCTGAAGTCATTAATTTCATGATCACTGAAGGTAGAGGTCTGGTCTGTGTTCCGATTACACAGCAACGTGCGGATGAACTTAACCTGAAACCCATGGTTCAACAAAATACGGATTTCCATGGAACAGCCTTCACCGTCTCTGTGGATCACAAAGATACAACAACAGGTATCTCGGCACATGAACGCTCTATTACCGTGAAAGGTCTAATCGATCCTGAGGCAAAAGCCGGGGACTTCCGTAAGCCTGGTCACATGTTCCCGCTGATTGCAAAAGACGGCGGTGTACTTCGTCGTGCCGGACATACGGAAGCGGCTGTAGATCTCGCTATCATGTGTGGTTCCTACCCTGCTGGCGTTATCTGTGAAGTGATTAAGGAAGATGGCACGATGGCCAGACTTCCGGATCTGCAGGAGATTGCCCGCAAGCATGATCTGAAGCTGATCAGTATTCAGGACATGATTCGTTACCGTAACGAAAAAGAGCAGCTGGTTCATCGTGAAGTGGCTGTACGCATGCCAACAGACTTTGGTGAGTTCCAAGCGGTGGCCTATACGAACGCTGTGGACAACAAGGAGCACGTGGCTCTGGTCAAAGGTGAGATTGATGGTTCCAAACCCGTACTGGTGCGTGTACACTCTGAATGTTTGACAGGAGATGTATTCCATTCTCATCGTTGTGACTGTGGTCCGCAGTTTGATGCGGCACTCAAACAGATCCATGAGGAAGGCAACGGCGTATTGCTCTATATGAGACAGGAAGGTCGGGGCATTGGGCTGATCAACAAACTCAAAGCTTACAAGCTCCAAGAAGAAGGTCTGGACACGGTGGATGCAAACCTGAAGCTGGGCTTTGCTGCCGACTTGCGTGATTACGGGATTGGCGCTCAAATTCTGAAAGACCTTGGGGTTCGTCAGATCAGATTGCTAACAAACAATCCTCGCAAGATCAAAGGCCTTGAAGGATATGGACTTGAAGTGGTAGAGCGTGTCGCGATCCAGATGGAGGAGAACGAGGATAACACCGTTTATCTTCATACCAAGCAAGCCAAGCTGGGACATATGCTGAAGTTTGATGATATCGAGCAGAACGAAGAGTAAATGCGTTGTAGATGAACACACTTTTACCATGTAATTTATGGAAGTGATTACTTCGGAATTTCCGTTGCTTACATTATATTATACCGTTAGGGAGATGACTTGAATGCCACAATTTTTTGAAGGACATTTAGTATCAGAAGGATCAAGATATGGAGTTGTTGTTGGACGTTTCAACGAATTCATCACGAGCAAATTGCTTAGCGCAGCACTTGATGCATTCAAACGTCACGGCGTGCAGGATGATGAAGTGGATGTAGCCTGGGTTCCAGGTGCATTCGAAATCCCTTTGATTGCGCAGAAAATGGCAGAGAGCGGCAAGTATGATGCAGTGATTACTCTGGGAACTGTTATTCGTGGATCAACTACTCATTACGATTATGTGTGCAACGAGATGGCTAAAGGGGTAGCAGCAATTAACCTGAAAACAGGCGTGCCTACGATCTTCGGTCTGGTTACAACTGAAAATATTGAACAAGCAATTGAACGTGCCGGAACCAAGGCGGGTAACAAAGGTTGGGATGCAGCTACGGCGGCAATTGAGATGGCAAACTTGACGAAACAGCTAAAATAGTGCTTATTTAATAGTAGTGCCCTGCTTTGCGCAGACGAAAACGGGAAACCGGATTCGGACGGCTTAGCAGGGTTTTGTATTTTTCTGGCGGGAGGATTCGTCTAGTGACGGTAGTTACATACAAACTGGAGACTTTTGAAGGGCCTTTGGATCTGCTGCTTCATCTGATTGATAAGGCTGAAATTCATATCCAGGATATTCCCATCAGCGATATTACCGATCAATACATGGCGTATCTGCATTCGATGCAGGAACTGGAACTGGATATTACGAGTGAATTTCTGGTCATGGCAGCAACACTGCTGTCGATCAAGAGCAAACTTTTATTGCCAAAACCACCGGTAATTGAGGATTTCGAGGATTATGATTATATGGAAGAAGAAGATTATGATCCACGTGCAGAGTTGATCGCACGTCTGATAGAATATCGCAAGTACAAGGGGATTGCGCGTCATCTTCATGAACGGGAGTGGGAACGCAGCCTTATTTTTTCCAAAGAGCCCGAGGATCTGCGCCCTTATATGCCTGTAGAAGCCCCTTCGAACCCAGTTGAGGGATTACACACCTCTGACCTGATTGCTGCATTTCAGAAGGCGCTACGCAAGGCTGAGAAGCGTACAACCGTAACCCGGATCAAACGGGATGAAATATCGGTTAAGGACCGGATACGGGATGTCATCGGCGCTTTGGAAAGTATGGGGCCGGGAGGCAGACTTTTGTTCTCCAAGTTGATGGATGAGCATATCTATCGCCATGAGATTGTCGTGACTTTCTTGGCGGTGCTGGAACTGATGAAGATGAAGCAGATTGTCTGTTATCAGGAGCGGATGTTTGAGGATATCGTTATGGAGTGGAGAGGGGAAACAAAGAATCATGGATTTTCGGAAATTGAAATCGATTATTGAAGGCCTGCTGTTTTTGTCCGGAGAAGAAGGTCTGAGTATCAAACAAATTGCCGAGATCGTCGACCAGCGAGTGGAGCTTGTAACGGACGCGATTGAGGAGATGATTGGTGAATTTTTACAGCAGGGACGAGGTGTACAGATTCTCAAAATCGCTGGTGTAGTCCAGCTAGGAACTTTGCCTGAGCATGCTGTGTATTTCGAGAAACTCGCGTACTCTCCTGCACGAACTTCCTTATCCCAGGCGGCTCTGGAGACACTGGCCATCGTGGCGTATCGGCAGCCGATTACACGGGTTGAGATTGAGGAAATCCGCGGTGTGAAATCAGAGCGGGCTATTCATACACTTGTGAATAAGGATCTGATTATTGAAGTAGGACGAGCCGAGGCGATCGGACGACCAATTCTGTACGGAACGACCAAGTCATTCCTGGATTATTTTGGACTGGCTTCAATTAAAGACCTTCCGGAACCAGGCTTGTTCGAAGATTCGGAAAACCTGGAGGAAGAGACACAACTGTTATTCAACAAACTGGATTTGCAACAACTGGAACCGGAAAGTGCTGATCCGGCAGATGATGCAAATCATATCGACAGCGATGACGATAATACGGATTCTTCACTTTAATCTGCAAGTTCATATTAACCGACACCCATCAGTGGAGTCGGTTTTTTTGTGCATTATTTTTAGATAAACGGTGAATGCAATAGTTTCCAAACAAATATGAAATGGGATTTTTAGGTCAGGCGTGAATTTTTTCCTATCCAGAGTGCCATACTAGACGAGAAAAGAATTGAGGGCTTGGAGGTAAGGCCTGTGTGGATTTGGCTTGGAGGAATCGGTTTATTGTTCGCATTGCTGATTGCCGCAGTCCTCATCTCAAATGTTCATGTACATTTTACATTCAGTAAACATAAAAGTGATGATTACGCCAATATTAATGTTCGTCTTCTCTATGGAATCGTGCGGATTAACTATGAGATCCCGAGTATTGTTTTTCGCAATATGAAGGAAGGTTTTCTGGTCAAGACCGAACAATCCATGAATCACTCCAGAGGAGAAGCCCAGGGAAGTGAGCAAGTTAACAAACGTAAAGTCAAGAAGTGGGCCAAAGATGTAAAGGTTATGCTAAGGGCGACCGATGCGCTCAAGCTGTGGCTCAAGCAAACACTCACACGTGTACATATGACTCAACTTTCCTGGTCTACCCACATCGGTGTTGGCGATGCAGCATACACAGCGGTGCTGACGGGCTGGGTGTGGAGCATCAAGTCCATTATCATTGGTTTTCTCACCTATCAGATCCGTTTCGATGAAACACCCGTGCTTCAAGTTATGCCGGTATGGTCAGACGAAATGGAGTTCAGAACAGAGCTCGATTGCAGAGTGAAAATTCGGATTACAGCCCTTTTGATCGCTGGAGTTACGCTACTCACCCGTGTGCTCCAAGTCGAAGGCGGATGGCGGATGTGGTTCAAACTTCTTCAGGAACAGCGCCGCAAGCATAAGGAGAAGCAAAAGAGGAAGCTTAGTGGGACCACACTATAAATCCCCATCACAGCTACTTTGTTTTGAAAAATGAGTTGTAAGTTCGCTGTGTATACTTCAATTGCTTATTTACATAAGTCCCTTCAAGTTTGGGGATGATATGGTTAGATCAAACCTAGCTTACATTGAAACTGGAGGGAATTTAAATGTCAGATCATCCAATTCAAGGCTTAATGGAAACTGCTATGGAAAATATCAAGGCCATGGTGGATGTCAATACAATTGTTGGCGATGCAGTCGAAACACCAGATGGTACCGTGATTCTGCCGATCAGTAAGGTAGGATTCGGGTTCGCTGCTGGTGGCAGTGATTTTAACGTCAATGAAGGAAGTAGTGGCAAAAGTGGTGCTACAGGTACATCAACTGAACATGCTAGTTCAGCTAAAGTTGCTTCTCCGTTTGGCGGTGGTAGTGGTGGTGGTGTATCCATTCGTCCTATCGCGTTCCTGGTCGTAGGCAAACAGGGCGTGCACATCGTACCACTCGATAATTCAACACATCTATTTGAGAAACTCATTGACTCCACCCCTTATGTTCTCGACAGAATTCAGGGTATGTTCCAACGCAATACAACAACGCCAACGAATACAACAGGTGTACCTGTTACACCAGATCCATCAACCTATAGCTGAATCATCTCCTCATGATCCCTCCCGCCTCCCAGCGTGAGGGATTTTTTGCTGTTTGTTTAGCGAATAGTGAGTGATTTTTCGGAGGTTTCCGTATCGTATGAGACTTATATCTGTAATCCGCCTAACCTAGACATGAAATAGGTTATTGAAGGGGGAACGTGAATGCACAGAGACACCGTTTTTATGGTTTTGTTTGGCTGGCTGCTATCGGCAGTCGTGTATTTGGTAGGAGGAATTGATCACCTGTTTATTGCAGTGACCATCTTTGTGGGGCTGGATTACATCACAGGGGTGCTGTCTGCATGGTATAGGAAGGAGTTATCCAGTAGGGTTGGATGGTGGGGGCTTGCTCGTAAGTCATTGACATTTGTCTTTGTCATTATTGCACATCAACTGGATATGGTTGCAGGCAATTCAAATGATTTTATGAGAGATGCGATGTTAATGTTCATCATTGGTACCGAAGGAATCAGTATATTGGAGAACCTGGGGAAACTAGGCCTGCCTGTACCGAAGTTTATCACTTCAGCTCTCTTTAAGCTTCGAGGTAATGAAGATCAAGTTGAAGACAAGGAGAAGATGTCATGATACAGATCACCAAGGATTACATACCTGTTAATAAATACAGTCGAGCCGGACTGAAATTAAAAGCGAAACGTGGAATTGTGATGCATTATACGGCTTCTCCCGGAGCGCCCGCGAAGAACATTAGCAAATACTTTGCAAGTTTGGCACAGCAAGATTCCAATAAAGCAGTGCAAGGCCGTTATGCAAGCGCACATTTCTCGGTAGATCGAACATCGATATATAACAGTCTACCGGATGATGAACTGGCCTACCACTGCGGGAGCGCAACATACACGAAGGAAGCGCTAGCCAAGCTTGGGACATATCCAAACAATAGTACAGTGGGCATTGAGATGTGCATTGAAAAGGATGGCAGTATCCATGAAGATACATTCAATAACGTTGTAGACCTCGCGGTATACCTCATCAGGGAACGGGGCTTCCCACCCGTTTTCTTCACACATAAAGAAGTGGTTGGATGGAAGGAATGCCCACTCCCATGGATTAAACAACCAAGTGAATATGAAAGATTTAAGCAAGCAGTACATACAAAATTAAACCCGCTGCAAGAAATAGCAGTCATGGAGGATGATGATATGAATACCGTTCTGGATTACGCACAATGGGCCTGGAATGAACTTGATCAGTACATCGGAGATGCCTACAACGACAAAGTAATTGACGATTGGGCATGGGTAGAGAAGGCACGTAAGAAGAAGTTGACTTATGGAGAGTTATTGTTGCTGAAGGTCTTAATTGATGAGCGCAGACGCAAAAAAAGCCTGACCTAAAGTGCATCTTGAAAAGGGGCTATGCCTGCCTGCTTGTTAACCAGGAGTTAAAGTGAGCTGGATCTTTTAAAAAATAATAATGTTGTATTATCACGATATGATCAGGATACTCAAGTTCATATTGGGTCTGAATCGAGGATGCATCGATGACTCCAATAACAGCGAGTTGATTCGTTTCGATCACATGTGTTGGTTTGGCTGGGCTCATACAACCATCCTTTCGTTAATTAAGTCAGAGTCAACAGGGGCGATGGAGATGTCCATGGTCCCTAGATGACCTATACGAGGCAGGATGGAGAAGGTTAAGCTGAACTGGTCAAACCGGGTTGAAAATTAAAATATAGAAAAGCAGAACCCCACGTCATTGTGATGTGGGGTTCTGCCTATGTAACTACTCTTTTGAGAACGTGTTCAGGGCCTCATCTGTAAGATGAAGTTCTGCGAAAGCCCTGCATATCTTTTGGAAAGATCTAATCGTATTTGTCTCGTACAACATCTCAATAGGATCAAAGCCTAACATGACCAGCGAATCCACAAGTTCGGTCTGATCTACTTCAGTATGGTGGAGCGCTTCAAGCATGGTTTCAATAACTGCTAGAAATAAAATGGCTTTATTCACTGTCTCGATCGGTGTCCCCTCCTTCGTAATACTACTAGAATAAGCGGAGAAGGACGGAAAATAACGAGAAAGTCCAATTTCTCAGTGATGAATCTATTCAATCTAAAAGTGTGGAGAGAATAATTGATTGATGTAAATTAAAATCAGATGATAAGCTCTCCCCTTGTATGTAAGATTAAGCCTTTTCGTTTACTTCGTGGAGAATGGAATCAATTAATTCATCATCAATCAGAGTGCTAGCTTTTTCGAGTGCCAACAGAATACCTTGCGGTTGTTCAAAAAAGACTGTAGAGAGAATAGGGGCAACCTCATCTAAATTAATCTTCTCAGCTTTGACCATACTGATCAAGGCAACAACGATCTCATGTCCCTCTACGTTACCTTCCATAAATCTTGTTCGTAAATGAGTTGCTACTATTTCGGTCTTTGACTGCGAGTACGCCATTACATTTCCCTCCAACGGTTTGAATATCTTAGCAGAGCTCCTCTTCATGCAAGTTTAAACCAGGTTAGATTAGGAGTTATCTTAACAATAATAAGGCAGATAGTTTAAATTATCAACAGCCACTAAGGCGATGAAATCGGAATAGAATCACAGTTTTACCCAGTAAAAAAGACCCGGAGAGGGTCATTTTTTGGGTCTGCCTTCCCAATAGTCGGGAAATCCGTTGTAATCCCAGGCATTCAGATTTTCGATGTCAGCTTGAATGGCAACATCTGCTCCAGAGCCGAAATCCACACCCACGGTTTGCAGTTTTTTCGCCTTAATAGCGAGTACTTTACCGGGTGCACCTGCGCACACCAGAGCGAGCTTCCACGGTGTCTGTTGGTATATATGTTCCATTTGTTTGGATGCCGTGCTCACATGAGACCACGAGGGGCAGTCCACCGTTCCCACGATGCTTGTCCACCCGTATCTCCGCTCCAGAACTTCTCGATATTGCTCGGCCTTGGC
The DNA here is from genome assembly GCF_037991315.1 of Paenibacillus sp. FSL H8-0079. Classification (NCBI taxonomy): domain Bacteria; kingdom Bacillati; phylum Bacillota; class Bacilli; order Caryophanales; family Paenibacillaceae; genus Paenibacillus; species Paenibacillus sp. FSL H8-0079. The sequence continues at coordinate 4,216,292 of NZ_CP150300.1, read as the reverse complement.
TCCGCAGATTAGAATAGGCATATTCTTGAATGTTTCATAGAATAACTTGAATCGGGCGATGTAATTATTCTCAAAAGCATAGAAGGTTTCCTTGGGTTCAACCTTGTAATATGCAAGACACATATCGAACAACGGCTTGAAATACCAGTGATCTGTCTGAATCAGATGTCCGACGTAATCCGCTTTTCGCAGGCAGTGTACGATAATTTCTCTCGCACTCGCATTGGGTAAGGTTATGCCACAGTAGGTGGGATCGTTCAACCAGCCGTAATGAGACTTAATGAAATCCATAGTTAGAACGGTATCGTGAGCCAGAATGGTATTGGAAGCATCTCCAAATCGAACAGAAGCATGGGCTTCTCCATCAGAGGCCATTTGGAACCAGTTACGGATTAATTCGACACTTCCGAGCATGCATGTCACCTTCTTCCCATGTGTGAATAATAGTTTCTTCGGTATACATATTCATCAACTCCTTCTGTACTAGGATAGGAAAAATGCTTCGTTCTCTCTCTTCTTTTGAGGAATCATTCCTTTTTTGTTCAACGTGCGAAGGTTATTGAGGAACAGTCTAGACTAGGTAAAAAGGGAGAGGGGATGGACTGTGAAAAACGTATTTATAGGTAGTCCTGTGCGAAACCGGGCTTGGATTATGGAACGGCACTTGCAATCACTTGAGCAACAAGCTGTGCAGAAGCATTATATGTACATCCTGAATGATAGTGAAGATCAGACGGAGCACATCCTTGATCATTATCAGATTCCTTATCTGACTCACAATTTGGGGAGAACATACGGTCATATGCGTGGGCAATATTCCTACCACAATCTGGCGTTGTTGAGAAATATGCTGCTGGATGAGTTTCTGAAATCGGACTGTGATTATCTGTTCTCGATTGATACGGATATCATCATTCCGGAGCACAGCTTGCAGCAGTTAATGGATAATGACAAGGATGTATGCGCCATGCTTATACGGAATCATCCAAAGTTGAAGGCTCATAATGCCATGATCGGCGGAAAACATATGCCTGAATTCAAAGCGGGTTTGTTCCCGGTAGAACTGACAGGTGCCGTGTATTTAATTAAGCGTGAAGTGATCGAAGCAGGCGTTCGATATGGTTCTCATCCAACAGGTGAAGATGCACCATTCTGTGAGCAAGCTCGAAGATTGGGGTTTGAACTGTTTGTAGATACTCGGTTGCGTCCCGTTCATGCCTATGCGGAAGGGGTGGAGTTGATTGCTCAATTGGCTGCTTCGTAGAAAGAAACGAGAAAATCCGGTTTTTGAAAGTTTAGAAATGACCATTGTCTACCCGCCCGCCCTTGACTGGAACCTCTTGTTCCAACGTCCTCAGCAATTGATGACCGCCTTCTCCAAAATTCCAGGTATACGGGCTATCTTTATCAATGAAGAAACGTACAGAAAGCAGAGCCGCCCGATTGAAAGGTTAAATGAGGATCTGTTCCTTGTGCAAAAAGGTGTGAACTACGATCACCTGGTCAAAGGAAAGAAGGTACTCTGGTTCTCGAATCCAGGTCAGTACAATTATTCGAATGGAAGGAAGTTTGATTTTACCGTATTTGATTACCTTGATAATTCGGCTGACGAGTTTGCTGTGTGGAAATCCTATATCCCGAAATGTTTTGACCGTGCGGATCTTATTGCTACGACTGCCAAGGTGATGTATGAAGCCCACAAACATGACGGCAAACCGATTTTTATGTGCCCGAACGGGGCAGATGTTCATCATTTTGAGAAAGCACGGGCAGTTCTACCCAAACCGGCGGACTTTCCCGATGTTCATGATGGGCAAAAGATCGTGGGTTTCCATGGGGCAATGGCATCGTGGGTGGATTATTCACTGATTACCGCTATTGCAGATAAAGGTTATCGTGTCGTTCTAATTGGAAACAATGCCCTCTATCAAAAAAATATTGTGCATCCCAATGTGACTTGTCTTCCGCACAAAGATTACAAAGTGCTTCCCGCCTACATTGCCCAATTTGATGTCTGTATCGTTCCATTCAAGCTGACAGAGATGATCCGTGGCTGCGATCCAATCAAATATTACGAATACTTGTCTGCGGGCAAGCCTGTGTTGACGACTCGTATGGAGGAAATTGTTCATAAATACAGCGATGTAACTTACTTTATGGATCAGCATAATTGTGGATTGATGTTGGAGAAAGCGATTCGTGAGAATAGTGCTTCCAAAATTGCAGCACGAGTAAGAGTGGCAAAGTCTAATAGCTGGGATGGCAGGGCACTGGATGCAGTGAAGATGATTAATCAGGTCATGGGAGGCAGAAAAAATGAAAAAGATATTTAAGCGAATGTTTGGTAGCCAATCTACACCACCGCCAATTGAACTTGAAGAAATAAAGATTGACACGACGGAGTTCAATGTTACGACATACATCCCAAACACGGATACAACGATTGTATATCTGCCTGCGATCGATTTTCATAGTGAAAGATTTGGGCGTCGACCACAGCGGCTGTTAAAGGCACTCGCGGAAGTAGGCTACAATGTAATATATATCAATTCCAGTGATGAATTCTATCAGGTAGATGCCTTGGAGTATCCTCATCCGGCGCTTCCAAACTTTGTCGTGGCCCGTGTAGGACAGAATGTCCGTACGCTGTTTCAAGGTGATCGCGTGATCTACTGGGTGAACGATAGTCGGCTGGCAAGTTCTGTCGAGACAGCATATCCTGATCTGGTCGTATTCGATTCGTTGACCGATCCCGATCAATATGAGAAGCACAAACACAAGATGGAAGCAGTTGCTGACGTTGTCTTCATTACACCTGAGAGAATCTATGAGCATGGCAAATACTGCTCACATGTTCATCTGGTTACTGCCGATGAATATGAGATCAAAGAACGAGCAGAACAGGTAGCCCAAATTATAGATGCTTTGCCAAACAGAATGGCCCCTCTAATGTAGGGGTCTTTTCTTTGATCGTATATAGGCCTTTTCCTTTTGCAATGACAGGCATATTCGTGCTTCAATATATTTCGTTTGCATTATCGTTAGGGAATGAAGATAGCGTTCTACACTATAAAAAGCAGAGACAGCGAACAGCCAGACGGGTTAAAGAAGGATCTCCCGATCATGAAGTCTTTTAACCTGGTACAGACTTAAGCAAGTCTCCGTAGCTAAAAATACATAATATCCTAAGGAGTGGACTGTTCAATGGCTAAAAAAATGATTATCAAAGGTGTAGGTACTTTTATGGCTAAACGCCTTCCCAAAGATCCGATGGGCGAAATTGAGGTAGTTACCCTGGGTACCCTGCAAGATCTGAAAATTGACCTTAACGTGGAGCTTGAGGACATCTTTGGTGGCGACGGTCTGTTCGCCATTGATGTACTGGTGAAGTCCAAATCGATCGAAGTATCGGCAACAGACGCCAAATTCGATCTGGATGCGATCCAGCTGATGATGGGTTCAACGGTACAAGAACAAGTGAAGTCTTATGTATGGGTGCTGAATGAGCAGTCTACAGTGGCTGCAGGTGTATCCAATTCTGGATTTGCTGAAGCCAAGCCGAAATACGCAAGTACAATCTATGACAAGAACGGCGGTATTACAGTTCGTCTCAAAGATTCCAACACGTTGCTGAAACAACTCAGCACCAAAGGAACGGCGGTGGCACCTAATGCGTTCTTCTACGATGAAGCGGAAGGTGTAGTCATTCTGAATGCTGCCCATATCGACAAGGAGATTGTACTGAACTACAAACGTGAAGAAATTGTAGACATGGTTGATCTGTTGGTTGACGAAGTACCATTCCCGATCTCTGTCATTCATCACGGTACGTTCCAGCAAAAAGATGGTTCGTATGCAGGTGTTGAAACCGAGCTGTACATGTGCCGTGCAAAAGGAACATTCAGCATCAATGCGCAGCGCGCTGCCGCTTCTGCATCTGCAATCTCCTTGCAGATTCTTGATCCTGAACGTGCTGACGGAAAAATCGGCAGTATTAAACGTTTTAGTGCACCAAGCAAGATCTAATATCTAAATAAGGTTGATTGCTCCTGGCAAGGTATCAAATGGCATCTGTGTCCTCCCCTTCACAGAGCCTTGCCTTGCCAGGTTCTTTATTATATGGGGGAGAATGTCCTGGGGAGGTCTTTAAATTCATGGAAACAGAACAAGAAAAAGCCGAGCGTGAACTTGCGGAAAAGCTGAATGAGGAAGCGGCGAAACGAATCAAAGATGATCCGGAAAACAAACGGGTTACTCCGGAGGAAGTGGAAGCTGCTGAGCGTGCATTCTTTGAAGATGATGAAATTATTACGCTGCGGGATCGACGGAAATATCGTATTCCGCCATGTAACCTGAAGGATGCCCGTCGTCTGATGAAGTTACTGAAGACGGTGAATATTGATGCCATTATTCTTAACTTCATTCCGACTGAGAATGATGAACTGGACGAAAAGCGGCAGCAGGATTTATTTGATGTATTGGCAATGGCGTTCAAAAATTATCCTCATATCGTGACCAAAGACGAGCACGGTGAGTATATCATCAATCGAGAATATCTGGATGAGTATCTTGATCTGAACACAGCTCGCAAAGTCATTGATATGCTCATAGGGCTCAATGGTTTAAAAAAGTAGAACGCACTGAGGGGGAGTCTTTGGAGGGAACCGAAATCCGTGATACGGAAACACAGGAACCCGTTCACTGGGGAGAAATCTTCTTCACCCTCCATAAACACTGTGGGCTGAACAAGTGGGAGATTTGGGAGTACACACTCCCTCAGGTTGCGGAGCTGTGCAAGTCAGCCGAGAAATATATTCAATTTGAAATTGAACTTATGACAGCACCTTTCCGCATGTTCGGTGGCGGTGGAGGCGAGGAAGTCGAAGAAGATGGCACCGTCAGACGTAAAAGAACCTTCAATGATGAGGATTACACTGAGATATCAGAAGATGATATCGGTATGCTTGCACAAGCGCTCGGAGGATAAGAGAGAGACATCCCGTTTTGCCTAAATGCAGGTAGAACGGGATTTATGCATAAAGGCGGTGATTCTTTTGACTGAAACAGAAGGACAAGGAGAGAAACACTCCTTAACACAAGAAATATTAACGGATATGGATCAATTAACTGGACAAAACGCAGCGCTGAAAGGGAGATCCCCTTCAGGTGTTAGCACGTTGGTTAGACGTGTGGAAACAATCAGAAGTGATATGCAGTCGCAAATGATTGAAACGCTGACTACTGATTTGGAGCACTTTTATCGTGAAGCTTTCAGTGAAATGAAGGATGTGTCGGCAGCTGGATCACAGGAGTTGTTAGACTCCGTTATGAATATGATGAAATATATTTCATCAGGTGAAACCAAGGGGTATTCATCAACACTACTCAAGAAATCCCTTGACTCGTCGCAACAGATGGATCAACAGATGACCCGGGCCAACCAGAATTTCGAGCTTAGATGGTCTGGAACATCGGATGATAGTAGGCAATACACACAAACGGGAACAGTTAAAAACCTGCAACGAATTGCACTGCAACATGGTATGGACCAGGAAGATGTAGGTCTTGCCTATCGCATTGGTTCTCGTAATTATGATCATGCATCTGAAGCTGTCGCGTTTGCTGAAGAAGTAGCCAAGCTGCATTCAGCGGGCAATACAGATGTAGAACAGATGGCAACAGGTCTGGAAGCTGTTACTTCGGTACGGGGAAGCAGTGGCTTTGATCTGTCCCAAGTCACAGACATGATGATCAGGGCTTCAACGATGTTGGATGTCGGCATTCAGGACTTGATGGATATGATGCGTCAGACCCTTCCGATGGCTGGTAACATTGATGGAACGCTTGCACAAGAGGATGCATTAGCCAACTGGATTAGTAAGGCAGCTATGTCGGTTCAGGCAACCGGAGATATGGCTCCGCAGCAAGCTTTTGCTTCAAATCGAGTCATGTTCGATCTTCTTGCTGAACAATTGAAGACTGCGGATGCAGAAGCGTCGATTCATCAGCGCACCGGTAGTAGAGACAACCTTCAATTCCGACAACGAGAGATCGAAATCGCATTTCAGATTGCAACACATGAGGCGATGCAAGGGTTGAAAGAGGAATTTGCCGAGCTGGGCGATTATCTTATCGCAGTCATGCGGTTAATTGGAGATCGTACGGGTGGCATTGTTGATCATATGGAACTGCTTAACCGAATTATGGATGAAGTCGGTGTTCAGGTTGCGTGGGACAAGTTCGGTGAAGTGATGAATGAAGGCGATCAGAAACAGTATGCTACTACAAAATCAGAGCCGGGGAAAGTCGGAAATACGGGAAGCGATGTTCCCGAGCGACTTGGAGTCACGGATGTGCAGCGTGCTGGTGTAACGCAGGAAATGAGCAGACAGCAGAGTCGTTTACAGACTCTGGATCATCGCAAAACAGAAATTCAAAGCAGGGCCGCAGCCAAGCAAAATGATGTACTTCAGGCTCGGACTAACCGAGATCATCAACATGAAATGTACAATCAGGCTATACAAGATGGGAATACAACGGCTTCTTCCGTTCATGCGGAAGAACGTGACGAAGCTGAGAAGCGAGTCAAAACGTATAGTCGAGAACTTCTTCTGTTGCGAGAAGAGATGCATTCTCTCGATATTCAGATCGCAAAGACGAAGCGAAGTCTTGAGTTTCTAGGACAAGAACTGGATGACACGAGTAGAGCAATGATGCAACTTGAACACCAATCTAGAGTTTTGATGATGGCGATGGATGACATGGACCTCGATGCGGTTGAACTACGAAATAAGTTGTATTTTCTAAACGCTGAGTTTCAATACGGTTCAACCGATGTTCAACGGTACGAATCCGAGATCCAGAAGCTACGTAAGCAGTCAGCTCTATTGAATGATGTTCTCTCCACACTGAGAACCGAAGTCAATGAGTTAAATGCTTCTTTTAGACAGGGCATGATTGATGCTACAGCATACATATCCAAACTGAGAGAACTCGAACAGGTTCAGCTCGCGAGTATGATGAATGGCTCAGGTGGATTGCTAGTTACTCCTGGTATTGCGGGAAGCGTTGGAGCTGGCACAGAGGACGAGAAGAAAGATTCAGCAAACAAACCTTTTATAGAGAGACATCAAGATCTTATCAATGATGTAATCAAGGATATGGCGACATCAAAGATCGAGGAAGTTATGGATTTCGGTTCGGATAAAAAGAAGGACAAACCTAAGAGGAGAGGATTAATTCAAAGATTCAGGGATATGAAGGAAACCGGTAATCGCAAAGCCTTTTTTAACAACGATGCACCTATTCGTGACTCAAACGGTAATGTACTTAGAACTCAGCAGAATAGCAGTGGAACCGGTAATCAGATTATCACTCAGCGTGAGATTAATGCTGAAAGAGTGGCACGGGGTGAGAAAATACCCGGTAAACTGGCGAAGCTAGGTAAGTTAGGTAAGTCCATACTGAAACCGCTAAAAGCCGTTCCTTATCTTGGCATGGCTATGACTGCTGTAGATGTGGTATCCGGTTTAGTTGATCCACTGAGTAATATGGGGAAGTCGGAAGCGGAGAAGCAGAGTATTCGTGCAGCGAATAAAGAGGAACTGGCCAAGGATTTTAAAGATATGGAGCAGTCTTCATTTGTAGGCAAAGTGTGGAAAGGTCTTAACCTTGGGATGGACGCAGTTGTTAAGGGAGGAATCAGCAGCCTATTTGGTAACAATGCTACCAATAACAAATTTGGGGATTACAAAGAAGGATTCAAGGCTTTATGGTCGGAAGATGGCGGCGATGCAGTCGAGAAGAAACTGGCTAAAGTGTACAACTATGAGCAGGAGAAAAAAGAGGCCCAGATTCAAATGGATAAAGAGTCTGGGAAGCCGCCTGGGGATAAAACACAACAACAACCGCAGATACAATACATTCAACCTCAAATGCAGTACATACCTGCTGCGGGCGGAATAGGCACTATTGCCAACGGTTATACGCCTCAGCCACAGAGTAATGGCATTGATGAAATGATCGCCAAGATTAATCGGCAGCTTAATAAATCGACAAGTGATAACGAAACCAATTACCAAGTCACTCGATCCCGTCTGTTGATTAGTGGTGTTCGCGAAGATTCTGGTCAGATGCGCGCGCTAATGGAGAAATATTTGCAAGAGAATATCAAGTTCTTCGATAAGGCCATCGCAAGTTTACAGAAGACGTACGATAAGATGGCTGAAGGCAAGGAGAAAGACGAACTGGGCTTGGAGATTAATGAGAAGAAACAGCAAAAGGCTCAATCAGAACTTGAACTGAATGGTGTTAAAAATAGCCAAATTGATGAGTTGAAACGCAAGATGAGTGACCAACTGGAGTTAACACAGATGGACTATGACAAACGAATGTATGATCTCCTGGCCGCCAATGGTGGTAAGGAAGATGCACCGGAAGTTGTAGCATTGAACAGGGCTCGTGCCCAAGAGATGAATATCAAGATGAACGATTACAAGCTGCAATGGAAAAACCTTCTGAACAACGGGGGGTTCAACGTTAACTCGGATGAGTATATGACGGTGCTTAAAGAGATTAGCTCCATTGGAGTGGAACAGTCTAAGAATTTGGCCGAAATCAGTAAAAAAATGGAGAAACCGGTATCCACATTCAATATTCCGGCAGGTCTTAAGGTTATGGATTACTTTGACTACATAACGACGAACAATACACATAAAAGTGTGATGGTTGGCTCGGGTGATGTCACGGTTCACGTGAACATCGACAATATGACAGGCAGCACAAAAGATGTGGAGAGACTGACATCTACGTTGGACAAGACACTACGGCAGAACAGTCCTGGAATTGCAAATCGAATGTCAAGCAATGTTGGTGCGAGAATGGGAAGTAATCATATCTTCAGATAAAATAGGTAAGGAGGGCATCTGATATGACTCAGCAAGACCCGTTTGGCTTAGTTAATGACCGGTATAAAAGAAAGCTGTTAGTAGATACAGGCATGAAGTTCGAGCCAGTGAACGGAAGAATTATTGATCCGTACTCTTCACCTTCGCCCAATCCGCAAGTGAGGGAAATTAAAATGATTAATGCTCCCTCGCATTTTCATCAGATGGGCGTATCTTCGTACAAGGCGATCATTAACATCCTGTTTAAAGATAAGCAATCCTATCACGACTACGCCATGTACGTAGGCTGGACACACAAATTTTATGATGAGAAGGGCAATATCTATGTTGGTGTAGTAGAATCCATCAAAGTGGACCCTATTTTCTACCATCAGGATACGATGGATAAAGATCAGAAGGGGTACAAGGTCGAATTGACCATGACCCTGATCAAAAAAGATGGATATGACCGTAAGAGTGCAATACAGTTTCAGGATTTACAGACGACCGAAGGGAAGGATCACTGGGCAAGAGATTCCATTGAACGCATGGCTGATTTGGGGCTGACGGTTGTAACACAATTGGATGGCACCCCAATTCTATATTTCAGACCGGAAAACTATATAACCAGAGCAGAGTTTGTTACTTTCCTGATGCGCACCAAGCGTCTGCTGGAACGAACAATTCGAGAGTAGGGTGACCTACTCTCTTTTCTGTCTATTCTAAAGATAGGAGGTGTTTATCATACGAAAATGGGTTGATGTAAACGAAGGGGACTGGTTCTATAACGATGTTATGGAAGCCACGAATATGGTTTTGGAAGATGGTGAAGTCTTTGTGGCCGGGATCAACTATAACAAGTTTGAGGAAGGCAAGCCTTTTGTATATGAGGAAGTCAAAGGGAAAGCGGGGCAAACCTCATTTAGTCTGCCTGTGCTGATTAAACCGACAGATGACAATCCACTGTATGTGTTTATTGATGGTGTTCAAACGATCTATCAAACGGCTGAAACCAATAGTAAGGGATTAACCGATGTGGAGTTGTATACCGGTGTGAAAGCAGGTCAGGTGGTGTCCTTTTGTAGTTATGGAGAACCGTTGCTGGACAGTGCTTGGAAAAGGCCACCTGTGTCCTGGACTGGAGATCTGCCCAGAGCTGTACTTAGTGCAGCGACAACCTATTTCTACGATCCATTTAGTCGTAATCATCAGGAATATCTGTATGCAGCAGGCCAGCCGCTTCGCAGACTCAGTATTCCTTCCGAGGTATGGGCAGACACCATGGGAGATGCAGAGGCGGTAACCAAAATTGCAACAAAGGCAATTGGTTACCGAACGGATGTATATTGTGTCAGCCCGGGGGGCTCGGTGTTTCTTCCTTTTAATCTGAACGGTGTTACCTGCAAGTTCAATTATTGGACGAAGAATAACAAGTTCATGAGTGAAAATATCAAAGCCACAACCCTCAAACCAGCATACAACAATTGTTTTTTTCCTAATGCCATTATACAGCGTGGAGAAGCATTTCATCTGATTAACAAGTTACGCAAGGTGTTCTATGCCAGATTTACGGACAAGGAAGCACCAACGACGGAGCTTAATCAAACCATTTCTGCTTTTCAAGGGCAACGGGTGTTTAGACTTAACGGCAATTATCCGGCAGGTAAAAAGAAACTTAAAGTTACAGTGAAATTCAAAGAACCAAAAAAAGATAAAGTCCAAGAAACACCGGGTTATTCGGAAATTGACAACCATACGGTTGTTTTTAATCAACCTTTGTCAGAGGGCGACGAAGTGACGTTCTATTATCTCAAAGGTGTGAGCGAGAGGTTCGCAGACGTCGGCAAAGATTCAGCCATTTTTTATCGTGACAAAGAGGAAAGAGTCGTACAGAACAAGGATGCCTTCTGGAAAATAGCTGTCTCGGAAATGGAAGACGAAACATTTGCGAACAATGATCCACTAATTAATGGAATTCCTATCAATAACAAGCTGGATGGTGCAGCAATAGTAACAGATATGGGGAGACCTACAAATGGCACAGAACAGGCAGAGGTATGGTTCCTTGGAAATTCTGCTATGACTCGGGCTGAAGCCGCAGCTTTCCTGGACCGATTCATGAAATGGACCATTGAGCGATTCAAGTAAGGGGGAGATTACAATATGATTCCAATTTCGGATGAGGTTATGAATGTGCTATCCCAGCGTCTGAAGCTGGGGGAAGGGGCGCTTCCCAATATCCGTGTCGAAGTAGATCGGTTAGCATTTATCCCTGGACGGACGGAAGAGTTCAGGCATATTGTAACCGAGCAGGTACCCATCATCAGTACAGAATCCGTGTGGGTGGATGAGTCGAGTAATGGTATATATAACGGTTCGACTCAAGCGAATACCCAGGAGATTTTTTTTCCGGTTAAGGGTAAAACATTTTTCACGATTAAAGTTACAGATAATTTTGGTGCAGCCAGAGATGGCGGTTCTCGAAGTCATCGAGGCATCGATTTGTTTGATGAGATTGGAACGCCAATTCTGGCTGCTTGGTCAGGAAAGGTAGTTCGAATATCCCAGAATAAAACAGAAGGTGCTGGTAATGCCGTAAATATAAGACATGCCAATGGTGTAATCACCAAGTATTTTCATCTGAAAGAAATTCTCTGTTCGGTGGATGATGAAGTAGCTCAAGGTGCTGTCATTGGAACACTAGGCAATACGGGCGGTGTATATACCGGTGGGCATAAGGTTTCCGCGGCTGAACGTGCAGCGGGCAAGGGAAGACATCTACATTTTGAAATTTGGGAAGGAGTCAATCCAACAACGAGAACTGGAGAAGGTGGTAAGGCAGTTAATCCTGAATTGTATTTCAAGGGACAGCGCAAGTTGCACGGAAATGCGAAAACAACATTTACTGATGTAAAGCCGGTTCAAGTCGAAGGTTATCCCGGAGAGATTAAACTGAATGAGAAGTTCGACAAACGAAACTGGCATGAGAAAAACGTTTATACAACCGGATTGAAATTTTTGGATTATGCCAAGATTGAATCGGGCTGGACTATGTTTGATTCAGGAGGCAAGTTGCTGTATACGTTTGAAGGCAAAGCTGCTGTAGCTGAATTCGAGATTAACGTAACGAAACTGAGTATGCCGACGCAAGGGCTGCTTAGTATTGGAATGGGGACTAATTTTAGTGAAGCGGAAGGGGATTCTTTCGCTGTGGTGATTGATGGTAAAACGTATGCCTATGTCAATAAGTTTAACGGGGCATATGATCTTACCAAACTCACGGAATTAAATAATATCGTGGTTCCTGCAAAAGCCAAGAGTATCAAAATTAAGGTGACGTATGGGGGCAAACAAAACCCCACTATCCCAACCGGGTCTGTTCCTGCTTCGAGTAAGAAGTATAAAAAGTTCGCCATCGATTATATTCGCATACAAGAGTTGTTGCCTGCTCCGTTGAAGAATCAAAAGAGTGAAGAAGGGCTCGATCCGTCTAAAGGATATTATCAAACGAACAGCTACGGAGATTTTATCAATAATAGAAGGACAGAGACGGATGTTATTCAGGTCGGGTCTTTTGTCTATATGGACACGCAGGTTCTTCATAATATCATTAGTGCCGAAATCGATGATCAGTTTGATTCTGAAGCCCGGGAGGCACGGCTGACCATCTCGAATCCGAGAGGATTCTTCTCCCCCGATTATAATCCTGCTCACTTTCCTGAGCTTGGGGGCGTACCGTCTCCATGGTCTTATTTCGCAAACGGATTCCATATCGGGGTTCTGAGTGAAAACACACCGATACGCATATATATGGGATATGGTCAGCACATGATGCGGGTATTTACGGGACTGATTGACAAGGTGGATATCAATGGCGAAGGCTCCACGCTAGAGATCACGGCTCGAGATATGTACAAGCGTATTATCGAGAAAGTCATTTCTGAGAAAAAAGCCTATCCAGAGGTAGATGAGATTGATAATGTGCCAGATCCATTGCCGTCTGCAGCAGTTGGCACGGACCGGACATCATCCATTATTCAGGCTGCACAGGCCCAAGCTGCGACGTATGGTGTACCTGATCATAAGTTTTTGCTTGCGATATGCAGGCATGAGACCGTTCTCGGAACACAAGGTAAGGGCAAAGATGAGAACGGCAGCTTTATTCTTGGATATGGTTGCCCTAGTACAAGTGCTTGCAATCCTCTTTACAAGGGAATTCAGGAGCAGATGAAGCGCGGAGCAGAACGGATGTCCAGAGCACTGGCTTCCAGAGGGAAAAAAGTGACTTCAAAAGCCGATGTACTTTATTTCCACAATGGAGGAGACATTGCTCCGATGACCTGGAGTCAGGATCGGGAGAATTGGGTGGACAAGGTATGGACCAATTATCAGGAGATGCTTGCAGACCCAGCAAGCTGGACCATTACAGCAACCTCCACTCCCGCAGTTACACCAACACCAGCTCAGCCTGTAGAATTTGAAAAGCCGGCCTGGGTCAAATCAACGGTTGTACTAGATCTGGTTAAACATGCAGGTATGGTGGGTTGGAGGGCAACCAGTGAGGATCGCTCTTATCCTGACTACGTGATTGACGAGACCTATCTGATTGAGGTGAACCAGAAGACGGGTAGGGTCATTGTCCCGGTACCAGGTCAAGAAGGTGAGTTTGAAGTTAAGGATGCAAGTACAGTGCTGACACCGAACGGATGGCTTAATCCATTTATTGAGGAGTATGGCAGGACGTTTGAGCAATGGTCAGCCAAAGTTACGGAGGCCGTACAGGAGGTGATCTCGGAGATTCCGTATCGAAGCTACTGTGACCGTTATGGTACATACCGATTGGAGCGCCTGAATTATGACAAATCGGTCGTGGCAGAGTTTTCCGAGAATGACAATCTGATCTCCATTACCAAATCCACGGATTGGTCCAGAGGAAGAAGCCACATTGTTGTTATCGACTCGAATGATAGTCAGAGCAGTTTCGTAGACAAGGAGATTTTGCTCGAACTCAAAGGAGAGATCCGAACCATGGTGCTGGCCGTTCCTTGGGCGAAGACGGTTGAAGCCAAAAGACAGGTGGCAGAGCGAGCTTTTTTTGATATGAAACGGATGTGCCGTACGCTACAGGTATCCATACCTGCGAATCCTGCGCTTGATCTGCTCGACAACGTCATTGTGACGGATAAAACGACCACCACACGAGCTGTATATACGATTAAAAGTATTAAAACCAGTTATTCGGTTGACCGTGGCATGTTACAGGTCATTGATATGATGTGGGCAAGAAAGGGAGTGATGGTGTAATGGCCGGCATTGTGAATGAAAATATTGTATTTCCCGTGCTGGATCTAATCCACCGGGAGCTTCGCAAATATAGCAGTATCTCCAATTCGAATGTTTCTCCTCTTGAAGGTGAGCCTTCTGTTACATTATATCGGGAGCACATGCAGGACCCGGACAGGGTGACTGGAGCAGACCTCTTGTATGAATCGGCATGGAAGGTTTCGATCTGGATGAAGTTCGGCTCAGAGGATGAGGAAGACTTTCCTTCCGGAGTGGGCTATTCCCACCCGGATTATGAGTATTACAAGTATTTCAGGCTAACGCAGGTGACGGCCCGTACATATGATCCGAGTGGAGAGTCGATGTTCACTTACAATATTGGTCTAAATTATGATGACGAAGGACGCTTAACTGGAACGAGCGTAAGTCGTATATAACATGTAGGAGGTGGTTCCATGGCATTTAATGTATCTTACATCGCGGGTGGCGTCATCGACAAAGTGCGCGAGCTGCCGTACCCACACTTCAGTAAAAAGACGATCCCGTTCATTCGGGGACAGATGTTGGACATTCCGGCGGCGAAGACCACCAAGTCTGATACGTTCACCTTGGCGTATGACACAGAGTTTCTGAGCATTGCGTTTGCTGCGAGCCACTATTGTGTCGGCGATTACTGGGAGCTGATGATCGGGACGGAGAAGGTATGTCATACCATCTATACGAAGGAACTTCCCGAGTCGGTTTCCATGGGTAACAGTTTCGGAATTGTCTACCCGATTCCGGCGGGAACGACCATCAAGTTTGACTTCTTCAACGCGGTGGCTGAAGCCAAGTCGGTCTGGTACAACATCAAATTTTTGAGATAAGGAGGGTGACGATGGCACTGCAAAAACCGCAGACGAACTTTGCTGCTTATATTGACGGAGAGTCGGAAGCACAAAAATTGATTAACACGCTGGCCGATGAAATCGTAGGTGCTGATATTCCCAAAGTAGAGGGCGGAATTGATGCCAATCGCTGGGAGAAGGTATATGAATCTAGCGGAGCTGAGTGGGTGACTTACAGTAAAAGTTATCACAAAGGCATTGTTGGCATGTATGCGCATTCGGATGGAAATCAATATGAAGTATACAAAATTCCGGATTGGACCGAAGCCAAAAGTTACACAGGAGAATCTGCCTTAGATGCGGATGGGTGTTTATGGGAAGTAAGACAAACCTATTTTGACGAATCAGCTGAAGGTATGACTCAACCTGGCACAGCAAACATCGGAAAAACTTACGGCAATTATAAGACAGGACGTAAAATCCAGGTTGTACAATTCGATTACAAAGATGCTCAGACAAATGAAACAAAATATGTTGATGTTCCTGGTTGTTTGGTAACCGTTGTTGTAGATGATTCAGTTCCGGATGGGTACAGAGCATACCTGGTACGACAGGTGATTGGAAACCTGGATGGCACAACAAAACCATCGAATGAATGGAATCAGTTTGAGATTGTCACAGAGATGCCTACCGATTGGGCATATGCAATCAAGCTAGTGTCTAAAGGCAAGTATCAATACAACTTAACCAGAAGAGTTAACGACTATCAATATCATCCTTACTGGGCTTGGGGTAATATTGTGGATTATTACTATGAACCTGTAAAGCAACTTTACAAGTTTGATGAACTATTCTATACAGCTGATGTACTGAACAATGTAACTGCTCAGACAGTAGTGAAATCAACTCCTACAGTTCCCACAGGGATTCAGGTTCGAGATTATTATGTCATGTTTGAGCAGCCAGCCCATGACTGGAATTACATTAACATCTACTATGGAGAAGGTTTTGAGGGGAAAGTTGCTCAAGGGAGCCAGAGCGAAACGTATGATGCGATCTGCGATCCTACAACTATTGCGATTGGTAAGGCACCTACAGTCATCGACCAATTAAAGGCTCATTATATGTATTTAACATGGAATGATTCATCAGCCATTAAACCTTTCATCCCTCCGTCCACGAAGTGGAAGCTGGATTATGACGGCAAGACAGAGATCGTAAGTCCGGCAGCTCGCTTTTTCCACGGACGACATTCTACCACGTCATGGTTGCCTAACAAAAAACGCAGACCGGATTACCTGGTAGCTTACACTTTATCGGTAAACAATGATCGAGTAGTTCTTGTTCTGGAAGGTGATCCTTCACCGAATATTCACAGCTATTACCGCAGTTTTGGATACATAGGCAAGATCGTTCCGTTCAATGATTACGACCATGGAGGAAACTTTGGTGTCACTGTAGGTATGGGTGATCTGCGAACAGATATGACAGGTTATACGAAAAATGATATTCTCACGGATCTTAATCCAGATATCTATGCCAAATACGGTGAGTACACTTCAAATGGCATGGACTCCATGTCCATGTTGAAGACACGCAGTAATGTCTTGTTCCAGCGGTATTACCCGGCATTTATTTCGCATCTTCCGAACTATCCTTCTGTGGGTAAACTTCCCCCAGGCCTTTCGAAATTGATTGTAGATACGAATGGGTTCCAGAAATCCCTCTGGACAGGAAAGTATCACGCGAGTCCAATCTACCTTGTGCATCAGGCAGAAGGATACCGAGGTTATATGGACGGTGTAGTTGCGATATACGACCATAATTTGGTCAATCGCGATGAATTGATCGTAGACACAGAAATTCTGAAAGATCCTTCCAAACCTGCATTGGGTACATGGACAGAGGTTTACAAGTTTTTCAGTATCAAGAGTCCGTTGAATCTATTCAAGCATTCCCCATCACCAGATGTAATTACGATTGCATTTTTGAAAGAGATAAAATAAGGAGGATTACATAATGGCAAATTTTAGATATGTAGAAACAATCACCACTTCACAGGACGTGTTGACAAAACTGAAAGAGGAAGTTACAGGGTTTAAGAGTTTCCCATTTGAATCCACTGCAGGCGAGTCTCAGGAACAAAATCTGTGGGAAGTATTTTACGAAGAAAAGGACAGTAGTGACCGTATTCAGGAACTTATTCTTCGTGGAGTCATGACCATTGGAACACAAGCAACTCCGATTATTAAGCAGTTCTATGTAAGTTTCATCAATCATGCTCTGGTACCACGTGTTGTTGCACCAGTTCCAGCCTATGAGGAGCATAGTACGTTGACTGTTCAGCTGCTTGAAGGATTCGAAGGCAGTGAACCAACCACACTACCGGTTACCACTCGTCCAACATTCAAGCTGACAGGACATCCGGTACTCTACCAATGGGCACTGGAAAACTATACACCAACGGATCGGAATAAAGAAAAACCTGTATATATGTATGTGAATGTCATGAACAATCGCTTGGCGATGGTTCTCGTCGCTGACCCAGCAGTAAACTTCCTTGATTACAAAAAATCCTTCCTGTACGCAGGTGCATTGAAACCGTTCAAATACAACCTGAATGACGTAGACGGAAACGTAATGCTGACAGCTGGAGCGGTAATCGAAGAACCAGATATCTCTCAAATTGCAACAACAGGAACGTATTACTACGGTCAATATACTTCTGCAGGTAACAACACACTTCAGATGTTGAAAACCAAATCGGGTATTGAATTCCAGCAGCACTATCCTTCCTTTATCACGCAAGCTCCACCGAAAGGTAAAGCTTATCAAGATCCAGAATTGGGGGATACGGGTTTGGAACTGGAGCCTCAAGGCTTCCAGGCATCCAAATGGACATCCAAATATCACTTGTCTCCAATCTACGTGGTTCATCCTTACGAGGGCTACCGCGGTCAATTCGATAACTGCATCGCGGTTACGAAGCATAATATTCTTCACCTGGATGAGTTGATTATTGATGTGGAAGGCAAGTCCTGGGATCAAGAAGTGTATCGTTACTTCGATACCGATACAGCACAGAATTTCATGAATCTGTCTGCCAACCAACGCATGGGTGTGGCTATTCTGAAGGAAGTCCGTTATACGGCGTAAGTTAAACTGAATCAAAGCTGAGTCGTATAGATTCAGTGAGAGGGAACTTT
Organism: Paenibacillus sp. FSL H8-0079; assembly: GCF_037991315.1. Classification (NCBI taxonomy): domain Bacteria; kingdom Bacillati; phylum Bacillota; class Bacilli; order Caryophanales; family Paenibacillaceae; genus Paenibacillus; species Paenibacillus sp. FSL H8-0079. Next base: position 4,198,091 of record NZ_CP150300.1, on the reverse strand, counting down.
CTGAGACTCCACTCAGGGGTTCCCTTTTTTTAGTTGGAAGGGGGCAGTGACGTGAGTCAAGTAGTCAATAAGTTTGATTTCACCGTTATAGATTACACGACAACTCAGTACGGTTACCTGTTTACAGTCGGAACTACAGGAAGCAGGCCTGAGGATTATCGATTTATATACATGCCTTACAGCCGGTATCCAAGTGTTCTAATGCTTGATTTTTACATGGCAAGATCGATCTCACATGGATTTAATCATCAACTTGTGGAAGCGATTCGCAAGGATCTAGAAGGAGAAGAACGATTTATTGTTCTAAGTGATGCTGAACAGGATAAAGAAGGACTTTTACACAGTTCCATGGAAGGATCGAGCTCAGCTACCAAGCAAGGCGATGTCATGGAATTTTCGTTCGAAATGGAGCGGTCTGCTTTAATTGAAGCTTTGGAGATGGATCATCAAGATGAGGGCCATAGACCCGGAGGTTTAAAGGACTCATTCATTCCTGAAGATATGTCAGAGGGCTGGCGCGTAGATAACGATAAAGAGCTAAAGATTGTCCGTAATTTGGGTTTAACTCGTAACTTTGTGAAGAATCTGGATAAGCTGGAGCATGGAAGAATCAGTTTCAGGGTTAGTGAATTTGGGATGATTGCGGACTATGCAGATAGTGCAGAGCAAGATAACAGCTCTGAACTGGTGATTAAACAATTGATACACTCTGTTCGAAACGATAAACCGGATATGGATGTGGCAGAGGTTTTCGAGAAAGTGGAGAAGATCATTGGACGCCGGGCACAAAATGACTTTTTGTTAGAAGCCATTCAAGACCACTTCAGAAGTACAGAACTGGAGAGAAGCCTTCAATCTCGGAAGGTAAGCAAACAAGACGTGGAAATTCTATATCAGGATCTGCTAGGTTTACGTGATGTTCATAAAGAAACATTTGCTGAACAAGCTGCCATGATTGGGAAAAGGGTAGATGATCATCAGCAATTGTCCGTTCTCTCTGATATGTCGACTGCTTATATTCGTAGATTTCAGGAAATAAAGTATATGCACCTTGATCGGACGTTGCTGTTAGCCCAAAGAGTGGATAACATTTCACAATTGACACTCATGCATACACTGGGAACAGCTGTGCGAGCAACAACGTTTGGTGGAACGACTACAGGCAAAATTGTTCAAGCAATCAGAGACATCGAAGAGAATATGTTTCTTTCACAACTGAATCAGGCTACGAGGGTTATTAAGAATGAAATGACAACTCACGAGAATGTACTTGCCAAACTGAAGGATCGTCAGTACCCGACTGTTCTACATACCGAAATGAGAAGTACGCGAGAAGTCGACAAGCAACTTTACTTTCATGATGATCTCAGCCAAAGCAGCCGTGACCAATATCGAAATGCGCTAGTCTTTCGTCCTAGTGATACCCTGTGGCATCCGCTCCAAGCTCACAGAATTATAGACAAACATCCGGCATCTACAGCATCCGGTATCATTTTGGCATCCAGAGATATAGGGACTATTACGGATGTGGAACGACAGTTTCCTTGGGCTGTTCGAGATCAAGCGGAAGATATGAACGTCATGGGTGATCTGACTACGGGGCAAAGAGTTTATTTGGAGAAAATGTATATTGAGCACGAGCGTCCTAAGGCACAACGGATTTATGTGGTTCATAGTGAGTTAGACCGTCATGCAGAACAGGCTTATCGTGAAAGTACGGAGCACGGTTTTGTTTTCAGAGATTTGCAGGAGAGCAGAAGGATCAGTAAGGTCCCTGGGTATGTGGAGAGGGAAAGTAGGCTAGGCAAACGAGTGACTGTAGAGGCTCTTGAAGTACTTAACAAGCAATCACTTGGTGGAAGGGAAAACAAATTAGACAGCTATATTGAGGATAACTTCCATACTGCAAAAACAGAGAAAAAGAATTTGTACATCCCGAACAGCGAAGAAGGTGCAGAAAGAAAAGCATCCTTTGAAAGCTATACGGATGGTTCAACAACGGCAGAAAGAGCGTTTGCTCATGATTTGTGGTTACCTGAGTCTGAGGACCATTTGGCTGACAAAGAATTATTACGTTCTACCATGCTCGAAAAGCTAAATTCGTTTGGAAAGAACGACGAACAGAAGCATGTACATCTGACAGAGAAACCACTTATGTTACATAGAGAGCGTAAAAAGCTAAATCTGGAAAGGATCCTGCAATCTATCCGAGATCTTAGTCGACCCACCATGATTCGAGACGAGCTTCTGGACAAATTGGTTGGTGGAGGATGGTTAGGGAATAAAGCCTACCCTGGGTATCTGGACGAGGAATTTATCGTAGGGGAGATCTTGGAGAACAGCCCGGCAGTCATTCTGGAAATGATGATGGAAGCTGTAAATAATGCAGACGCTTCGGTTTATTTTGATGAACCGTTTTTGGTGGGAGTTAGAGAGCGGGTAGATGCGTTAGTCGATTGCGGGATCTTAACAGCTGACAAAGAAGGAAGCAGATCAGGCATCATTTCATTTAATTTCGAAGGTGCGAAGGAACCTCAGCTTGGTGATATAGGGACGGAACTCGCAGAAGCATCCAAAGAGCTGAGCATGACAGTACTTGAGGATGAATCTCGATCGGCTGAACTGAACAGACGTAATTCTACTCTAGAGACAGACGTTTTCGAGGGAGTGAAAGTAAAGGAAGATCAGCATGGCGAAATTACGGAAGTCATTTACGGCGCAGATTTTAATGCAAGACCGGCTATTATTGAGTTTGAAGATTCATTCGGTTACCTGAATCCTGGAGGGGGATTATTCCCGGATGACCCAGCGTATGAAGGAAGTCAAGTTGAACGCAGAGGACAAACCTTTGATGAGTACGGGATAGGCGCAAAATACAAACGGGACGGAATGGCTCTCGACCATCATATCGTGAGTTCCAACATGAACCGTGAGAGTGTGATTCATACCGAATTTAATATGGGCGGGGTTTCCCGGTATCGACATGGAATAATTGATGATGAATACACCATGGGTGGCACGAACTTGCGCCAGATGCTTTTGAACAGCGAATATGCTATTGGAACGTCAAAGACTCGTGAGGGATACTTGTATGATCAACAACTTATGGCTACTAATCCAATAAGAGAAGGTATAATCAGTGGTGAGTACTCCATAGGCACAGCCAAGATCAGACAGTTGTATTTGAATGAGAGTTATTCTATTGGCATGATTGAACCACGTCACGCAGCTATTGATATCGATTACTCACTGGCGACTTTGGAATGGAGATCTGCGCTGTTCAGCGAGGATTATTCCATAAGCAGCTCGAAATATCGAGATGGAGTAGCTGAGATTGGATATACGCTTGGTTCATCGTGGGCAAGAGATAGTGCAATGGATATTGAGTTTAATGCAGGTACGCGGCAAGCATGGGAATCCACGTTGGTAAATATTACTTCTGAAGCGATTAGGGTAGATCGATATGGATCGGTGCAAGATGAGATATCTCTAGCCACTACTGTAATGAAATCTGCGAATCTTGACGATATGCTGACGGCTCATTCAATCATGCGCAAAGGACAATTGAACGTTGAAATCATTTCGGATAACATGAATAGATTATCTCTTATGCTTGAAGATAACCATTCTACAAGAATCGTGAAAGAGGCATCAGTCCATGAGATTGAGAGTGAAGTTGTCAAGTTACGCTTGAGTGAATTGCATGGTGAGGGTTGGTACGGTGGTAAAGGTATCAGAGATACTGACTTGGTCGAACTGATCTATGATTCGATAAAGAGTAGAAAGGATTCGGCACTGGGTCATGATGTGTTCCTTGCCTACAAGCTTACTCATGACGCTTACCTTCATGAGACAACTAATAGCACGATTGAAAAGATTGCTAATCTTGAAGAACAACTTATAGCGGATAAACCGCAATATGGTTACCTTGACCTCACGCTACCACTAGGCGGTACAAATTTGAAATATGCAGATGTTCCAGTGGAATCCGTGGGTGGGACGGGGCTCAGTTATGGAGACATACCTGTAGAGATTGTTGGCGGAACGAATCTGAAGTACGGTGATGTTCCAGTTGAGATTGTTGGTGGAACAAACTTGAAGTATGGAACAACAGAGATTGTACTCTCAGCGGACAAACCCCAGTACGGCAATATGGAAGAGAATCTGCTCGCCGACAAACCGCAATATGGATATTTGGAAGAGAACATGTATGGTCTGAAAAATGCCAAAGATTCCACTATTGATGAGCAAATTCATGCGTTTAAAAACGGTAATGAAGCTGATTTGATCCAAACGCTTGAGTTAAATAAAGAGGATAGGTCAGCATTCCTGCATGACAACCTTTTTGGGGTAAAAGCTGAAAGATGGGCGCATACCCATGAGACGATCAATGATGTAGTGAAACTGCGAAATGGATCGTTGGATCAGGACATGTTCTACGGAAACAAGGAATTTAAAGAATCCATTATGGACATGGAACTGGTTGGCTTCCAATATAAACAGATAGACCTGATCCAAAGCGAATATGCTTACCTTAAAACGAGAGACGTTCATATTGAAGATAACTCGTTCATGAGCTCCAGAAGTTCTTATGACGCGTATAACCATCAATTGGATTCTGGAATGAACTTGTTAAGAAGTACGACTCTGGATTGGGAGCAATTCGCAGCGGGGAAAATGGATCAATATGGTCATTCACATGAAATGGAAAGTGGCGTTGGGGGTGAGCGAGCCGGTGAGCATTTTGATGGGATATATGGTACCACACTCCAGAGGTTTGCTTTCTCCAGTGAGGAGTTAAGTTACGGAAATAGTCTTCCATACACAAGTTACATTGTTAATGACCGCGAGAGCTTTGGCAGTAAGTTAATAGACCCGGGTTATCTTATTGAAGATGATTTTAAAGGGATAATTGAGGAACGTGAATCCAGTATAGAAAGAGAGTTGCCAACTGGTATAGCGAACGCCAGATTGTCTGAAATCGAAGATCCTGATTCTCTCATGGCTTCATTTGAAGAACGCTGTTCTCAAGTCATCACAGGTTTTATTTTCGCTGAAAGACCTGAGAAAAGAGCAGAGTATCTGGAACAGTTGCACGCGTTCCTTCCCGAGAGAACAGCTCATCTTATGGAAATGTATCACGAAGCCAAGATGGAACCGCGTGAGAGCTTCACACTGAATGATCATCCGGTGGCTGAACGTGAATCCGCTGATGCTTATATTCCGATGATGGATACCATGGCACAGGGTCTCATATTCGATTACTCGGAAGATCTGCTCGATCGAGGGATGGATCCTGAAGATTGGGAAGGTGGCTTGGGTGTTCCAGAGGACTATGATCCGAATGATCCATTTAATGTGTACTATCCGTATTCCAAGGATATGGATGCGCTGGAATTATCCCAATCAGACGATTGGACTAAATTCGGTCAAGGTGATTGGGATCGGGATCCATTGCTTGGAAAGTTTTATTCCAAGGAAGATACGAAGGACATCAGTGGATGGTACCGTAATAATTTCCTGGCTGAGACGTATAAATTCTCCATTGATTTCAAGGTAGATACAAGTACGGATGGGGATGGCGCAGGAATTATTTTCAAATACTTCGATGAACATAATTATTGGATGTTTATGGTTCACGGAGGAGACAGCGATAACAGTCTGGATATGAGAACGCCGATGCAGCTATATAAAATCGTTGCTGGTAATCCAACTGCAGTGGGCTCTCCGATGCAACCCTTTAAGTGGGAGAAGGAAAAATGGTATACATTGTCCGTGTCGGTCATGAAAAATAAACTCCAGATCTACACAGATTCGAAATTGCAATATGATCTGACGGGCACCGATTAACTCGGTGCTCTTTTTGTCGTATAGAGAGATTGGGAGGTGATTGGTATGGGTCATACATTTGGTTTGTTCTCCAAATCACAGAAAGGTGTATTGTTCGCCAATATGAGAGCGAAGATTGCGGACGAAAGTTACGGCAACCCCAATAACCCTGCGTATTTACCGCAGAGTCCCAATGCACCGAGGAGTGAAACGGACCGGCATGGCGAAGAAAATAATCCTATTCTGGGTGATCCAGGTTACGGTCAGATCGGACGATGGCAGACGGTTCAATTGGATGCACTGGAAAATAGTATTGATCAAATCATTGAGCAATATCTGAAAGATAAGTCGTGGTATGCGAGTGTACGCTGCCGTGAAGCACTGTGGAATATGTATCGCAGGATTGAATGGTGGGTAGAACAACAGCAGCCTCCAGATAAAACACAATATCAGCGAGTACTGCAGATGATTAAAGATTGTATTCACAAGATTCTTGAAAATGCTCAGAAGCCTGGCGGTAGTCATCATGGTGTATCATTGCCCGTTTGTCCGGCACCCTACTACCATCATTTTAGTGGGAATTACTTTAATCATTTTGATGCAACCGTATATGAGATTCCGCTCTTTTCAATGAAAAAGGACGTCCCGTTCTCGAATAAATTCCCTGATTTCTTCAGATATGTATCATCGACGGAGGATCAGGAATGGGTAGCTGTCCACTCCGTAGGCCGAAATGAACAATCCGGATCAGAGATGATCTTAAAACTGGATTTAGGGCTTCTGGAGATTGGCAACTCATCCAAAATCACATTTAACTGGCGTGTGAAGCGTTATGGACAGATCAGGTTCAAGTACCTGGCTAGTGCCAAGCGCGGTAATGGCATGCTGTTCTATATTAATGGGCAGCAAGTTGGGGGCGAATGGAGCGAGAATAGCGGATGGCAGGAAGCTGCATTTACGTTGCAGCCAGGACAGATGTACAAGTTCGACTGGTTAATCCGCAAAATGAGACCCGAAGTATGGCAGAACAATGGCATCTATATCAAGGATGTAGAAGTCGTTGAAATTGTGGATACACGTAAGCCGCCTGCTCCGAAAGATTACGATCTGGATGGTGAGGACGTATATGAGTATGGAAACTGGGTTGTAAGATCACCGCAAAGTGTGGCACAGGCCCATTTTAAAGGACAGTTCATTACGGATGATTTACGTAAGAAAACCATGACGATGGATCTGGATAACGAATGTGATGGAACGGTTTCATTTGCTTACAAGATGGGGGTGGATGAAGAGCCGTATCCCGATCATGATTATCAGTTATTTTTTGATGATAAAATGCTTGAACGCACTCAGCGCGGGGATGGAGATCATGGCAGTTATGCTACATCAGTGCATGGTGTGGAGTGGAGACTGAATGGGGAATATTCAGAAACGGAGACTAACCAGGCTAAAATCGAATATGAAATTGTTGCAGGGCCGGATACGACCGTGGACTTGAGAGGTTCGCTCGAAGTAACTTGTCCTCCGCGAGAGATTGATCATTGGGAACCGTTTCACTATGGACAAGGAATTGGAAAATATCAATGGTTAATGTTGGGAAATCCAAGTTGGGTGAATCAAGGGGATGTGCTGCGTCTGGATGAACCGAAGCAGGGAGATATGATTGCTCAAACCATAGTATCTTTGCCGGATGAGGGATGGTTCATATTCAGCTATAAGCATCAGTTACGGCCTACTGAAGCATTTGAGGTCGCTGTAAATGGTATGTCCGTTTATTATACTACAATGCATGGTAACGGCGAACAAGTACGTATTCCTTTGCAAGCTGGAAACAACATAATCCAATTCAGAATCAGAGATAGTTTAACGGAAGAACCCTTTAAATATCAGTCGAACAAGTTGTTTACCTATGGTAATAACACAGGTAATACATATCGCACAACGTCTCCGCTTGGATCATATGTTGATGTGACACGTGGGTGGGATGTAACGGATGCTGGAGCAACCACGGAAACGAATAACGACACAATCATATATCGTTCCGAGTTAAATCCAGGTGCGAAGCTGACGATTAAAGAACACATGCGAATCTATCCCGCGATGGACTACAATTATGATCCGAAAACGGGCGAAAATCGAGATGAAATGGTTTTTTATGAGCTGTTTAATGAAGAAGACAAAATTAGTTCAAGATTAAGATTTACAGGAAGCTGGCAATGGAAGGAGCTAATTGCTGGGGATGGTGTAATGTGGGCTCAGGGACACAATCAGGAATTCATCTGCGAACTCGAAGCTCATTTAAATAAGCCAGGTTATATATTCTGGCAGTATGGTGGAGATTTCGATCCCGGTGAGAAATTGGAACTTCAGGTAGATGGTATTACCGTCTGGACAGGAAATCGATCCAATGGAAACGATGGAACAAACTGTATGTATCCAGTTTCCTCAGGCAGTCACCGTTTTCGCTGGATTTACCGGGATGGTAAGGCATATGTGCCTAGCGACGGTAACCCAGGTGGATCTGGCAGCGGATCTGCAAATCCAGGCGGAAACGGTACCGGAAATGGTCCGTCAAATGGTTCGACTACAAGTCCATTTGGAGAAGTATGTTTTCCTGGTGGAATTAAAGATCATGAAATTCAGTATGGACAAAGTTCTTATTCAGGACGGTCTGACCAGACGAGCCTGTGGGGATGGAAAAATGAAGGAGCAACTTACGACGGTAGTCATAGACTTCTGGATGAAGGTAAATATATTACCCGGGATTTTTATGCTCCTCACATTGGTAAAATTGATTATGTTGAGACACTAAAGGTATATCCTATAAAGAAATTAAACAACACGGGTTTACGACCTCTTCGAACTTCGGACATGATGAGACAGTATTATGCGGAACCAGGTACGATTTATCAAAATAAAGAAAATAATTATTACGGATTAAATGTGAAAAGTCTATCTCCTGGGGATCCGAAAACGGAGTTTGATAGTCCACATACAAAAATGATTTATAAACGTTTTTACTGTGAAGGCGAGTTTAGTATTGATTTTAGATATATTTGTTATCTAAAAGATGGGAATCAACAAAAAGCGAGATTTAGAGTTTACTTTTATCCTGAATCTGGTACAAAACGAATAATATTAAATGAAAAAAATAACAGGGGTAAAAATAACGGGAAAGTAAATTACACAAACATAAGTTCTACCGACTGGAATACAGCAGCAACCTATTCTGAAACAGTTCCTAATCTGAAAGCAGGATATTACTATATCTGCATTGGCATTACGGATACCTTTGATGACAGTGATCAAGATAAAGAAGGTTTTCTCTACCATGCTTCTATTAAGAATCTATCCATTAAAACAAAAGACTCTGCTGGATTGAACGGCGGCAATCTGGTTTATCCTAACAGAACGGATAGTGAAACGTATGTATTGGTTGATTTGATCGATAAAACAGCAGGTTCAACGCTATACTCCTATCGTTATCCAGCAAGCAATGGACAGATACAGACATATAATATGGATTTTACTCCTTATACAATACCTGGGAAGGCATATACAGTTCAATACAGTTTGCATAAAGCATCAGGTGCAGCTGAAGGTAGTGGCTTGGATGCTGGAGGATTTACACTTAGTGGAGGACGTTTTAGAGAATCCTGGAATGCGTACTGTACAGATTCACAGGGACGTTTGTATTTGGAAGGACAATCACCACATCCTGGGGAGGATACATGGAATCCACCTGGCCCAGGCACGACTGCACCAGATGGTGGCAGCCATGCCTGGCTCGACGTTATTCGATTGTACGAGAATAGAGATCGGGTATGTCGAGGAACCAAAATTGTCATTGAAACTTACGAGGAGGGTCAACTATTAATTCCACCTCGAGAAGTTACAAATGAAGATGATCAGATCATCTCCATTGAAGTCGAGAATACCTCAGATCAGAAAAAGAATTACGAGGTTCGTGTTAAATTCGAACAGGGCTGTCCGGGAGATGGGGCAATGATCTGGGGGGGTTCGATGCAACTCGATGATATAAGCAAATTAGATCCATCCTGGGCTGAGGTGACTCACTTTGAAGTTTGGAATAACAAACCGATCTGGATGGGCGGCTGTGATAACAGCAATATGCGCGTAAAAATTACACGTGAGGATGGAAAAGTGTTATGGGATGAAAAGTATTACGGGGAAGGGTATCGTGGCTTTGAACTGAATGATCTGGCTCCCAAGCCTTATAGCAAGTATAAGGTCGAGATTACAACAGATCAGAAGGGGCAGATCAGCGATTGGACAGGAAAACGATATCTGACCACCTTCCGGCTGCATGACTTCAAAGCCTACGAAAGATGGGTGTGGGTGCCTGTGCCTTTTGATTGTCAACTGGATTTCTTCATTGATAATGAGCTGATCAAAACATTCACCCAAGAGGGCGGTTACTATACGTTTTCACATCCAGTGCCCAAAGGCAAACATGAGTTCAAATGGGTGTTCACCTCGCTTCAGGAAGTGGGTACGCGTAGTTACGAATACGCTAATCTGGATTGGATGGAACTGACCAACTGGATCTGTGATGATGTCTATGTCATTCCTTACTGCGAAGGTGGTGGGGGAGACAAGTGTGTTGAAGCGCTTATTAAATGTTTGCTGGAAGTTTGGAAAGCAAGGCCCAAGATGTGTGTGATCGGTAAACGCATCTGGCTATTCACGTAAAGAAAGGAGGTTCTGTATGGGTGTTGCAAGATTGAAAGAGTCAGGCAGGATTTATGAGGATGCGTTCGCAAGCTCCAACCTGGATTCCAAATGGGAAGTACTCCCTAACGATGTTACTCGCTATGAAGCGGGGAGTGGCAGCCTAGTGCTCAAACATGGTCAAGATCCGCTGTATATGTTCTATAAACCTCTGACAGATATGAAGCAATTCGTCATGGATGTGAAGAACAGTTACAATCCCGATACAGAGGGATGCTATGGTGGGATTATTGTTTTTGTAGACGAACATAATTACATGGAAATTGAAGAATTTCTGGATGTGTCTTTGCCAACGCCTTTGTTAAAGACCTACCCTTGGATTCGTTTGATTCGAGATTACAACTATTATACGGCGTATTGGTCGGATGATGGCTTGATTTGGAACATCATTGGTTCTGTAGAACTGGCGGGAGCTCCTAAAATTGGTCTCTATCTGAAGGGTGAAGGGGAGCACCCCATGCATGTTCAGTATATTCGAATCAACAAAGGAACATCTATTACCGTAGACAATCTAACCAAAGGAACTGTGGTTGATCTAATCGATCAGAATGGTGTTGTGCTTGAGTCCAGGGTATGCCGATCTGAAGAAACGGTTGTACATTTTAACATGGATCCATATCCATATCCGTTTGAGGGCAATTTTGGGATTAGGCTTCCGGATGAAAATCGGTTTCAGGCCATGGATTCTATAAAGTTATACAAGGGAGACCTAATGTACTTTGAGGTTACACCAGACTTATATTACAAAGAGTCGAATCCTGAAACAGGAGAAGATTTCGATGTGCTTCTTTATCCCAACACGGATCGGTTTCTAGGCTATTTAACGGCAGCTGGTTCTGCTACACAAGAAGTTCGAATGTTTGCCAAGAATACCATGATATCAGGAGACTTTAAAAATGTAACCTTTGCGCTCACAAGCGGAACGGATAAAGTGCAGATTGCGCCCGATGTTGAAGGCGTTCCTGGGTCTTTCAGCTACTCGATCACCGCGTTTACCATTTTGCCAGGAGCGTCCTATCCATTCTGGCTGCGAATGGAAAGGGAAGAATCTCAAGATAGGTATGCTTCCCAGGTCAAATTTTCGCTACAGATGTATTCGACATACATATGACTTAATAGTATTGGAGTAATTACGTATAGATCATGTAAGGCATGAATGGAGGTGGTCAAATGTCAGTAAGAATTAACCAGTCTCATCGATCATCCGCCAAGAGTCATAAGGAATTGAGTGATATTGGGGTCCGTACGCATGATGAGATTGATTCCTATCTTACAGAGTTGGAAGAAGCCAGAGGGTCTGCACTCAGTCTAGGCGACCGAATCACACTCGTAGAAGAATCTGCACACTATAGCCGAGATGCAGTAAAAGATCATGAGCAGAGACTAGGCGATGTCGAGACTAAGGTTACTTCAAACAGCTCACGATTGGATGATGTTCAGCAGGATATTCTGACGGCAAGAGCAGATGTTAATACCCTTTTCAAGAGTCAGGATGACCATGAGAAGAGATTGAGCCTGGCTGAGACGGAAATTAAAGAAGCACGTGGAGCAGAGGCATCCATAGATAATCGATTTGGCACGTTGGAGAAAGCGATTGAAGTTGTATCGAAGCAACCCATTCAGGATCTCAGCGTTACCAACCCCACGTATCTAGATACAAATAACAGTGTTCAAGTTACGATTAATGCAGGACGAGCCAGTATTAACAAAGTTATTGTGGATCAGTTTTCTCAGACATTCAGCATTTCAGACATTGTGGCAAATACAACATATTATATTTTTCTTCATGAAAATGGGGAGTACTCGTACAGTTCAGATCAAGAAGAACCCAAGGATGCCATGATCATAGGTGGACTCGATGTTGGAGTTTCTCCAACAACTTCACTCACGGCTTTAGATTTCAGGTATTTCTTAACAAAGGGTTCTGTTGAAAATGACATGTCAGCATTGGGAATTCGTGTAGATGATCTGGAAAAAAACGTTGGTGAGCAAACCACAACAATTGCTACTCATCATACGGCGATCAAAGCGATGGAGGCCCATTTAGAAGCAACTGCTCAAGAAGTTGTGGCTTCAAAAGAAGATAAAAATGGAGTCGTCTATGATGCTCTCAAGGACAGACTCGACAACATGCAGAGTCGTCTTGAACTCGCTGAGAGTCCAGGCACTATGGAGCATCAATCCGTATTCCATTTCACTTCTGCTCCTAACAGCAGGTTGTCGACGACTAGAGATTTTCAAGTGCCCAGATATGTGATTGGTTCAAATTCTGCAGAGGTATTTCTGGATGGAATACGCATGGATGCAGGAGACGATTACATTGAATATAATGATACGCTTATACGGTTTACTTTTGATGTGCCCAAGGAAGCCCGAGTAACTGTCATTGGTCGTGGGTCAATTATTAACACCACTTCGGTAACCGAATATACCTATTATCCAGATGGAAAAGTGCATACGGAGAAGATTGATGGAGGGATCAACCGCACCATTGAGCACTTCTATAGCCCGGATGGAAATCTGGAACGACAGGAGGTTACTGAGAGTAACGGACAAATCAAGTCCATTGAGTATCAGCGTGACATTACTGGTAGAGTACTGCGCGAAATCAACAATGGTGCAGAGTATTATGTGCTTCAAGGAGGTGCTACCTTCGATGACACGGACATCCGGAGGAGACTTGTCTTTCTTGAAGGAAGTACACTTGAGCTGGATGTCGTATATAACTACTTCTCTAATGGTGACATTGAGTCAGAAGAAGTGTTCTCATTAGATTTGACTCCACAGCTATTGAAGAAAACATCGTTTACTTACAATGCAGATGGTACCGTTAAGACTGAGACCTTGATCTATGATGGCCAAGGAGTTCAGAAGGGATTTGAATATGATGCTAGCGGTAACATCAAACAAGTGAAAATTAGAAAGGTCGTGATTTGACGTGACGAGGACCGTGCAGGATGTGAAGTTTGCACTACATACCATTATGGATAAATTAGTGGGGAATCACTCGGAGCCATTCAGTACAGAGGAAATTGAAATTCTGATCTTTGCTTTTGAAAGCAATATCCTGTTTGATAATGTGGCTCATAAGTTTCTACCTTCACTTAAAGGGCTACCTGAAATTCATGAGGCTGCTGTTAGTGGTGTGGAATCAGAGGATGGAGCTGAGGATAAAGAGCAGTCTTATCAAGAGAATCTCATAACAGAGAGAAGCGACATGCTGAAATCAATTCTGTTAACCGTACTTAAAGAGAACATCTTTCACGAAATGAAAATTAGATTTGGTGCCTAAGGAGGTGAGGTAGTTGGCTGAAAATATTTTGTTAGGTGCCCTGCGTCGTTATGAGTTTTACTCGTATTGTACAACGTTCATTAAGACCCTGTACGACACAGTAACACAGGATTTGTATGGCGATGTCCACTGGGAGTGGTCTTATAGTAATAATAATAGCTACGCACAGCCCAAATCGTGGAATACAAATGTAAATAGTATCGGTAATCAAGGGACGATCACAGCCAAAAATCTTAAAGACCCGAATATGTTTTTTACGCTTTCCATGAATGCATCTTCGTACCAATATAATAACAATTTTGCAGCAGTATCCAAAAATTATATTTTAAGAACAGGGTTAAAGAATAATGGATCGTCTATTTTTCCTGATCTTTATACACAAATAGGAACTGCTACAGAGATTCCATTTCATACGATGGATTCAACAACTGTATATAGCAGTAATTTTGGTCACATAAATGCGGCAGTTAATATCTACTGGAAATGGAGTCTATTTATTACGGAGAACTATATATTTCTCTTTGGTGAACCTCAGACAAACTTAAATCTAGCATATCCATTCCGTATGTATCTTGGAAGAGTAAAACCATTCGAAGAAGAAGATCCTTTGATTGCTAACGATAACGTGGGTATTTTCTCTCATTTTCCCCACGGTTTAATTGACAACGACGATGAACTTAAATATCGGGCAGGACGCGGGTACATGCGTTCTTCACGTAATGGAACACCAAATGCGTTATATCACTTTGCGACGAGTTCACAAGTACCTTCACCGGGTGTAGGTGGGAGATTTTTTATTTCACCATTTTACGTTTGGCATGAAACAGAAGGTGCCAGAGGTGAGTTCCAAGGTATCAGAACTGCAGTACTTAAGGATGCTAGTAAGTATCCCGATGGATCAATCTTAGATTTGGGCGATGAAAGATATTATGTCTTTCATGCATTCGACCAAGCTCATCCTGCTACGAATCAGCAATTTTATGCAACAAACGGTACCGCGTATGCAGGTCAACCCTACTTCTTCGATTCAGCGTTACTACTCGGTGGTGGACAACGGGTGCTGCTATTCGAGATCGAGAAGGAGGTGTAGTGCATGACCATGATTCGCAGACACGAGTTTACCAGTACGCTAAGCTTGTTTACTTCAACGCTTGTTAACACATTGAAGGATGCACTCGATCCTTACTGGGATAGCATACATACGGCCGAAACAACCTATGCCAACTGGGGAAATGCGCTGCTTACCAATAAAAAAAATACATCCATGCGATTTACCATGTGTGTGATTGCCCACGCCAGGGGAGTCAACATTCGCTGGGGACTTAAGAACTTGGGAGGTAATGTGGCATCACCAGATCTATTCGTGAATTCGCCCGTGGACACGGATAAATTCATGTTGGAAACGCCATTTTTGTGTCATAACGTGCAGTACAATGTGAACTATAAGTGGTCTGTAATTACGAATGAGGAAATCCTGTTTATCCATGGAGAGAGTCTGAACTACCCGGAACGAGCTTACCCAGTACGAATATTCCTAGGCAAATGCCAAGCTTTAGAGCAAGAAGACCCGGCGATTGCCAATAAATTTTATGGCGTTTTCCCACACATGCCTTTATCCGCTTCGGATAACAACACATCAGATCAATATGACACACCAAGAGGTGTCGTGATGACTTCACGGAATGGAACGGAGTATGCACTGTACAATTTTGGGACAGAGTCCATCCCTTCTCCAGGTGTAGGTTCCAGATACTATGTTACGCCTTTCATAGTCTATCATCCATCTGAAGGAGCTAGGGGTGAATTCAAGGGTATGCGTTCCATTGTATTTAAAAACAGTGCGCAGCACCCGGACGGATCGATCCTGGATCTTGGCAATGATGGCAAGTATTACGTGTTTCATGTCGTAGATCAGGATTATCCGAATACAGACTATGGACGTTATTACTACAATTCGAACCAAGTTCCTGTGTATTCAAGGCCGAAGTTCTTCCACGGTGCCAGACTGCTTGGTGGCGGGCAAAGAGCGTTACTTTTCCAAATATAGGAGGTGTTCATGAGGGATGGCTAATTTTACAGGAAAAGTTAAAATGAATGAATTATTCGCAAATATTGTTCAAGGCTTTAAAACGATTGCAGGTTCTCCTTGGTCCGTATTATACGAGACAGCGAGTGTGATCGTGCTCAAATCAGTGGGAACAACGGGGACAGATAAACTGTTCTTCAGGCTTGAGGTTGGAAACACGAAGGGAACTACGGGGAACAAATTGACCGTGAGTGTGGCTGAAGATGTACTGTCAACAGATGGTAGCCTTCCTTTGGGCAGAGCCGAAGTGAAAAAGGACTTCCTATGTCATACGAGTGTCGTTGATACGAATCTATTAATCGATTACCAAGTTTCAGTACAACCAAACCGTATTATTATTTATTTGCAGGGGGATGTGAACTCGGTTACCGGTATATCCAATCTGGGCTACTTCGGAATTCTAAACAGGTATGCCACGGAGACAGATTCCTCGAGTTTGGGTGTCGGCCTCAGCTACAACGGGGATAACGGCATCCGGACGTTGCGTGATAAAGATAAACAGATGGTGAATAACATTTATGATGCCTACTCTGCCATGCTTCCTGTTAATCCAGGCTGGGGGTCTCTATATCATCTTGCTCCGGTTATTATGTGTAATGGTGTGGAGGGTCCTAGGGGAGAGCTTATTGATATCTATGCGGTACCTTCTGCCGGAGTTTCCCATGGAGATGAGATCAAAGTGGGCACTAAAACATATAAGGTATACTCGCTGTCGATTGGTGGACAGAGCTTCTTATCAGGCGCTACGGTTGCTGTCCTGATGAATTAAGGTGGTGATGGACATGGCTATACATCAAGGGAAAGTTGTAGGGACCGCCGAGAGCGGTTCTCTCTATACCCAGAGTAAGGCGGCAGTTCCCCATGGCATTGGATACAATCTTGATGCTGTTCCGGTAACCATTGAAGGTAAGGAAATAGCCTATTCATTAGGAACGTTATCCACTACGGCTGAATTATTTGACATCTACCGTTGGGGTACATGGAGGATGCTGGACAACCATAATGATCAATTGATTGGATACGTTGCGGATAAATATATTTATGGGCCACGAACCAGAGTGGGAGTTCCTGATGAAAAAAATATGATACTCAAGCATAAATTTTTGACCCAGTCCAGTGGAGTAGGTTTAATTCGTGATACCATAAGAGGCCTCAAAGTGAAACAAAATTATGCGGGGCTCGATTGGTGTATTAAGGTCAAGATTCCTGTCCAGCAGGCTGGGTTAGTGGGGAAAACGTGGGGGGATTGGTCCTACAGCGGAAGTGGCAACACATCTGACAGTCATCTTCGTCCACGACGGTATCCGGATACACATATTCCTAGAAGGAGGGAAGACTCTTGAACAGGACATGGAAACTGATGGAGGAGATGAGAAAAGTGCTATTGCCGGTATCATTTGCCCAAAGAGTAGAGTATGTTGGCGGTGGGGCGAAGGCAATGATTAATATTCCCATGGAACATCCTCGATTCATGATCAAAACGATTAGGGTCATTCCGTCCAGAGAGACGAATGTGGAAGTTCATGTTTTGAACAGTGCGGGTCCACATCCAGAGGTTCTCTATTTCAACAATGCCCAATACTCAACGGGGAATTTTATGGAAGGTATTTACGATATGATCGATTTGCCATATGAGGACGTAGATGGGACTTCAACACTTCACTTGTCGTTAAAAAATCTGGGTACAGATGTGGCCAACTTCGATATTGAGGTCGTTGGTTTGACTACAAGGTGAGAGGAGGACCACCACATGGATATTGTTACATACAGCAAAGCTGCCAAAGTAGAACGTGAAGTTAAACAAGCCAGGGATTCTTATGCCTCACTTGATGGCAGACTGGACGCAGTGTCAGTAGGAAACGTGGTCTCGGTCAGACTGAAAACAGAACTTCCAACCGTAGGTGAAGCAGGAAGATTATATCTGGTACGCCAAGACTCAAGTAATCAAAATGAATCAACGACCTATACATACAGCGGTGGGAAATATGTAAAGGTGGGTGGTGATCGAGTTTCGAACCATCCTGAGAATGGAACGATTAATCTTAATGGTACCAAAACGGTGATCTATAGCCATCCTGATACACACAGTTCTGATATGTTAACAGATGGAAGTCATAACGTTATCATGACTCTGAACGAACGTGAAAAGTTGTCCAACATCGAGCTTGAGGCCAATCATTACACACATCCTGATATACACAGTGCCGATATGATCAGTGATGGAGAAACACATGTGAGCATGACTTGGGGTGAACGAAAACGCCTGAATGTCATTGATCCGTGGGAATCGATCAGCGACTTGGTGGATTATACAGATGTGGTTACATATTTTGCTTTTGACATGCAAGGAAGAGTTATTCGACAAGTGGTTACAGACAACTACACTGAGCAGCTGGTTAGAGAACCTGTACTTACCATGCCGGCTTCTCCAGAAGGTTATGCACAGGATGATTCCTTCTTGGTCATTTCGATTGGTGAGATATATCGATATGACGGTCTGGACTTCGTGCAGCTTCCTACTTTGGTTGATGTCATCTATCAGTATGATGAAGAGGGAAGATTGGTGGCCAAGTCCATCACCAGGTTGGGAACAACACCTGTTCAAACCAACTTCCAATATATATATGACTCATTCGGTAATCGCATAGCGGTTAAGAAATATGAATAGAGAGGGGCTGTTCCATAAGTCATAATGGCTAGGGACAGCCCGTTTTTATTGTAACAACGAAATAGTTTGTGAATCCCGTATCTACATATGAAGATTAACATTAACAATTTGATGATCAAAACGTATAGAGAAAGTAGTGTGAGAACGTAATTATTCCGGGAGGTATTAAACGATGAATATTGAACTTACTGCTCATTTCTATTTCAAGGGAAGTGGGAAGAAGAAGACGGTAAACTGGATGGAAGATAATCCTAGATTGCAACAGAAAGAGAAAGATTCGGATAAGGTCGTACGCGAAATCCCATTAACTGCCGATGAGGTTAAGCAAGAATATCGCCGACTTTTCACCAAACACAAGAACGAAGGGAAATCGATTACGCTGGAAGATACAGATGATGTGGTTCATATCATTGATCTTACCGATGTGCGAAATATTGAATTGACCTCTAAGGAGGGGAACACAGATGCTGTACAGGCTGACCTTCGCACTGAATAATGAGGAAATTGTCACTACCGAGATGACTTCGGACAAGGGAGACCTGGTTGGAGCAACGGAAGAAGCGTTCGATTTGATCGAAAGGGATTACGGTGCCAATGTCGCATTGAACCTGGTTGCATTTAGCCTGCTCAAAATAGAACTTAACAATGAAACGATAAATTAAATAAAGCGTTTACGCTAACTTGTGTTAGCTTTTCGACACCAAGTGCGAATTTATTTTAATAATTGTAAACTATAGATAATAAAGTGATATACCCCAAGCCTAGTTCTGGGGTCTATTCCTTTTTCATGAAAAGATGATAGTGACTTGATTCAATGCATGCATTGAAACTTGTCTTGTATAAGCAGTTTTGATTAAACTAGGTTGAATTCATATATTCAAGGGCAGTAGAAAGGGTCAGGATGATTGGCAAGGAGGGATGGGACATTGAGATAAAGGACTTGGAAAGAGAGCTCGCAAAGCTGGCATCCAGAATAAGAAAAGATTTTACTGAACGCGGGCCAGTAGACACCAGAGTCTCCATCATGAATCATTTTATCATCTTAAAATTTACAGCAAAATTTACTAAGCCTGAAGCATTCATGCTGGAACATATGCAATCACACTCAAGTCAAATTTTCGCCGAATACAAGTTGAAGCTTGCACTTATGATGAGAGAAGATTTCAACCCCGTTTTCTCCTATATCAACATGGGTCTGAAGATTGAAGACATCGAAACAACGTTTTTCGGCCATGATTTTGCGGAACAGATTACAGTCTTCAAGATGAACAAGGATGTTGAAGTGCTGCTGAAAAATGATGAGATAAACATGCCTTAAGACCTATTAAATAATGTTTGAATACTGGACAGGTTCTTGGGAACTAATTTTGTTGTTGACAATATCCTACATATTTCCTTATACTACCCTTATGGCGATTGAATAGATTAATAATCTTGACGAAGCCTATAACTTATTAAAGAACTTGAAGGCCATATCTTCGGTAATTGGGACGAAATAGATGTCAGACCAAGACCGACACATTCCACCATTTTGGTATTTTCCAGTGGTGCGCTCTGTGTTGGTCTTTTTGTTTGTGAAAAATGCTTCTTTACCTTTCACCGTATACTTCGTATATAGTCAGTAAAAGGCATATAAGCGAACAAAATAAATAAATGTTGCGAACATTAGTTCGCATTTGTTATTCTGAATGTAATAGGATGGGAATGAGGAGGCGGATCAAAGGCGAGGTTTCCTGATCGGTTGTATCTAAAAGGCTTATTTAGCTTTAATTCTGTGTGACAAGACTACATATGGAATATGAGATTTGTGAGCAATAGCGAGAATGTAGAGTAAGATCATGCTGGATAGCTACTAGATTGTGAAGAAAGTATACGAACTACTGATATTAAATCGTTAATGGGGGAAATGTATAATGTCTGCTACAACTGCTATGGGTTTTGATGATTTATTTGAGATTGGGGATATAGACATGTTCCTGAATAAAGCTCAGGAGAAGTGTCGTTACAAGCTTAGGGGTAAAACGTTTGCCGGGATGGAAAAAGAAGATGTGACCCAGGAGATTATGATCAAATTGGTTAACTCTCTGGACAAGTATGATGCAGAAAAAGCGAAAATGTCGACGTTTGTTGATCATCTTATCGAAAATAAAATCAAGGATATGTACCGCAAGTGCATGTCTGAGAAAAATCTCAGTGTGGTTAACGCTGTACAGATCATGTGCACGGATCAGGGAGGCGGCGATGAATCGGAAGGCTCAGATATCGCATTAGCGCTTGGTCATGCTGGGTTTGCGTATGAGAATTTTGAGTTTGTAACAGATATTATGGAGAATATGAAGTTGAATGAACGAGAGAAGCAAATCTTTAAACTTCGAACTTCGGGGTATGAATTTGTAGAGATTGCAGGAATGTTAGGTGTATCCAAGGCACGTATATCCCAGTTATGGAAAGCGATTCGTGAGAAATACGAAGCATTGTAGTCATAAATGGCAATTAATAGCCTAAGTTTGATGAAGATAGATTCAGTAACCTACATAGAACAGAGAGCGCACCCTTAACTGGGTGCTTTTTTATGTCGTATAGAGAGATTAGTACAGGAAGAAAGGTGGAACAAGATGCTTAGTGTGGTGGTTTTAGGATTTGCGATGGAACGTCTGGAGGGATTTTCGGATATCGCTTGGGCTAGTCATGATGCTTCGACAGCTTCTGATTTAAGCAACAGGGAGTATACCTTGATCATTGAGAAAGTAGTTCTACAAGCCGATGCAGTCTTGGTTAATCTGGATATGAATCATTTGACTTCTACTGATATTGTGATCATGCATCGTGCCTATATTCATAAGAAACCGATCTTGGGCGTAGGCTTCACCCAGTTGGAGCCTGTGATTGAAGAATTTGTTTCCAAACGAGTGGCTGATCTGGACATGGCTGTACTCCATATGCGTACGAACTATATGGTCCTAAGCAGCGGAACAAGTACTTCATCTGAACCTCCAATTTAACTGCCGATCGGATAACACGTATAGAGAATGTAAGGGCATGAATGTTCGCCAGACTTTAATTCAATGGAGGAATAATTCGATGACACATATGATCAAAGCAAAAGAAGATAAATTAACGGAAGAAATCGTAGCCAGTATGATTGGAAAGTATATCCACGCACCGACCAATATGCATGAGGTACAGACGCCAACTGGTGCAACAACTCAGGCGAACGTATGGTTTGCTGGTAGTGTAGCTGGTTACGAAAAAGCCGTTATTGGATTCAACTACGAAGAGGGTACCTTTCATGAAGAACCACAAACATTTTATAACGTTCATTTAACGGATGGTATGGGGTACATTCTGACAAGTGCTTTCGAATTGGAGATTCATGAACTGACCGAAGAGGAGTTTAATCAACTCATTGAAGAGAACAAGGAAGAGGAACAAGACTCTTCTGGTAAAGAGAAATGAAGGTGTTGAACTATGCTTCAGATCTAGCTGTAAAAACGTTTGTATCCGCTAGCGCCCCAGGTGTGGAAGAATTGATCAATTCCTGGATGTTAACCAAACCGCATACATTCGTTACCGGACTGGAGTTCACCTCCACCGTTGATCCAATCAGCAGTTCGTTGGAATATGCTGCAATCATCGTATATCAGCCAAGTGAACAAGACCAATCCTGACTTAGATATGAGATTATTCCTTCTATAATATAGAGGTTTCCATTAAGGAGGTGGGCGAATCTGTTGCTCACTTTAGAAAAAGCAATAGGTATGGTTATTGCTGTTGTGGTATTAGTGTCGCAATACGGGAGTCTATCGGCATTAGGAAATTACAAATTGATCGACGAAGAAGCACTTGATTCCAAGAGATTAATGCAAGCAACGAAAGTAGAGCAGGTTAAGCAAGTAAAGCCAGAGAAGCAAGAGAAAAAAGTTAAAGTTAAATCCGTTGCTCCTGCGCACATACAAATGACGGATATGCTTGAGCGATATATAGAACTCCATCATGAGAAAACAGTGAGCCGAGCAAAGATACTGAAGTATGTGAAGTGGGTATCTCAATACACGAAGGATACGGATATCGATTCCGTATGGATTCTGGCTATGATGTGGCAGGAGAGCCGAATGTTAGAGGATAGTGTATCATCTCATGGGGCGATTGGGTTGCTTCAGATTCTTCCTAGTACAGCCAAGTCATTCGGTGTGAGCAAGCATGCGTTATATCAGCCTGAAACGAATATCAGAACAAGCATTACGTACATGGAGTATCTTATAGATAAATACGATGGAAATCTTCGTACCGCAACCATTGCTTATAATCAGGGGGAGGGCAATGTAGATAAGGGAAAGGCTCGCCCCTGGTACTACAATCAAGTGAAGGAACATCATAACAAGATGCTTGAAATAATCAAAAAAGGTCAACAAACATCATTTAACAATAGAATTTGAATACTATAAGATCGTTTATCAATTTTACATAGGGAGATCCAAATGGGAAAATTTCCAGAACATATAAGTACGAATTTGCAGGCAGATAAAAAGTATTACACAATGGATGACGTAGAAAATATTGAACGTTGTAAGCTCGATGAGTTTTTCCTTGGGGACTGTATTCTGGTCAATGAGAACCTGATTTGGCATTCCGTTCATAAGTATATTGGAAAACCCGAAATGATTATTAAGAATCATTGTGTGGAGAAGGATGATATTCTTCAACTGGGTCGTCTGGGATTCATCAAAGCGGTTAAAGCATTTGATACGGGGCGTGGCGTAAAATTCAGTTCGTTTGCTGTTACTGCCATTGTCAGAGAAATCAGATGTTTTCTGAGAGATAGTGCAAGCATTATTCGTCCAACTCGCACAGCAACGGAATTAATCAACCGAATCAATCGACTTGAGCACGATATGGGCTACCTGCCACCAGCACATGAAATCGCATTGCTGCTTGATGAGGAAGAAGAGAAGATCAATAAAGCACTTCAAGTGGGTAAAGGTGTGAAATACCTGGATGAGCCTGTAGGTGCTGATGATCAACAAACCCAGTCCGTGACGTTGCTGGATACCATCTATAGTGGGGAGAACATTGAAGAAGGTGTTCTGGACAAGTTATACGTTGATGCGGTTATTGATTCGGTCAAGCGCAAACTTAGTGAGAAAGAAGTAACTGTTTTGAAGCATCGTGTAGACGGATTTAACCAAACCCAGACCGCAGATATGGAAGACATCAGCCAGATGAGAGTCTCCAGAATTATGAGAAAAGTGGCTAAAATGCTGGATAAACCGGATCAGGCGTAATCGTTAACCTAGCTCTTCATCACTTACATAGCGTCTCATACATAACGTCCCTTCCGCAACCCAGCGAGAGGGATTTTTTTGCTGTTTTTGCCCTATGGGACATACTCCAAGTTGTCCGGACATAAGATAGTACAAGATTCCAAGTGACCCGGAGGAATGAATTGATGCGAAAAATAACGAAAGTCATTGCATGTATGCTTATCCCTGTCTTCTTGCTGTCTTCATTAGGAGTTACTCAAGCTCAGGCAACGATTCAAGGTCCGTCAACACATGCGCAAAGCGCTGCTCTCATTGATGTCACATCAGGCCGGATCTTATACAGCAAGGATGGGGATAAGGAACTGCGAATTGCCAGCTTGACCAAAATCATGACGGCGATCGTAGCGATCGAACACAGCAAGTTGGATGAGAAAGTTAAAGTGTCTCCCTCGGCTTTTGCCAAAGAAGGATCTTCTATCTATCTCAAATTAGGTGAAGAGATGACGCTCGAAAACATGTTGTACGGGCTAATGCTCCGTTCAGGCAATGACGCGGCCTCTGCGATCGCAGAACATGTGGGTGGTTCGGAAGAAGGTTTCGTACTGTTAATGAACAAAAAGGCGGAGCAAATTGGTCTGACGCATTCACATTTTAGGAACCCTCATGGTTTGGATGCAGAAGGTCATTATTCTACAGCCAATGATTTGGCCAGATTAACAGCATATGCGTTACATAATCCGGTGTTCAAACGCATCGTAGCCACGGAGGACAAATCCGCACCGAATCCCAATGAAAGCTGGGAATACTCCTGGCACAACAAAAATAAAATGCTGCGGATGTATGAAGGTGCAGATGGGGTGAAGACCGGCTACACGAAGAAAGCTTTCAGATGTTTGGTCAGCTCCGCTACACGTAATGGACAGCAGCTCGCCGCGGTAACGCTGAACGATGGTAACGACTGGAATGATCATGCTCGGATGCTCGATTTTGGGTTTGAATACTTCCCGTTGGTAGAAGTGGCCAAACAAGAACAGCCTGTGCAAAATACAGATGTCGTTACGGGCCGGGGATTTTGGTACCCACTGGCTAAGAGTGAACAAAGCTCATTGACCAAGAAGTTGATTCTGCACCAGAATCGAGCACAGTCGGAAACGGAAGGCAAGGAGCCATCGACCGATCCTTCCTTCGGATTGGCAGGTCGTATTGATATGCAGTTAGACGGCAAACTTGTTGGCTCAATTCCGGTGTATCGCAAAGGTAGTTATATTCCTCCTGAACCGAAGACAGAAGATGCAACGATGGGTGGCATCGGCAATGTCTCTTCCTGGGCAGCTGCATGGCGTGCCGTGTTAAGTCACCTGTTATCTCCTTAATTAACATCTTGTTGAAGGGAGGGTGTAACCCATGATTAATCTAATTTGGCTACTTATGATCTTGATCGGATTTGCTTTTGCAGCCATCAACGGCAATATCGAAGTGGTCACGCAAGCCGCTTTTGATGGCGCGGCAACGGGAGTAACGGTCTGTTTTGGACTGATCAGTGTGCTTGTGTTCTGGATGGGTATGATGAAAATGGCTGAAGATGCTGGTCTCCTGGCCCGGATTGCTAAGCTGCTTGGTCCGGTAGTTGGTTTCCTGTTCCCCGATGTGCCCAAAAATCACCCGGCGATGGGTTATATTCTCTCTAATATGAGTGCGAATCTGCTGGGGTTAGGAAATGCGGCTACTCCAATGGGAATCAAAGCTATGCAACAACTGCAGGAGCTTAATCCGGACAAACAAACCGCTTCTCCTGCTATGTGCACCTTACTGGCTCTGAATACAGCGAGCATTACCATTATTCCGACAACGCTGATCGCCATCCGGTTAAACTATCATTCCGCAAATGCTACAGAGATTGTGGGAACAACATTGATGGCTACCATCGTCGCTACACTTGCTGCTATAATGGCCGATCGCTGGTATCGAAACAGGGCATTACATAAACCGCCGCCCATACCGAAAAGTGGCAATCCCGGCATGAAAGGATGAGCACCCTTGTTAACCTTCATCAACTGGATCTCCGTCTGGGCCATCCCGGTTATTATCGCGTTTGTTCCATTATATGCGTTTACCAAAAAGGTCCCGGTATACGAATCCTTTGTTGATGGGGCCAAAGATGGATTCTCGACTGCAATCAGCATTATTCCGCATCTCGTAGGCATGATGGTCGCGATCAGCGTATTTCGTGCCTCGGGTGCACTGGATTTTGTAATTAGTCTATTAGCTCCGCTTGTATCCTGGATGGGTGTACCAGGGGAAGTGTTGCCACTCGGGATTCTGCGTCCATTGACCGGGACAGGCTCCCTTGCGTTTACAACCGATCTGATCAAAACTCATGGCCCTGACTCCATGATTGGACGCATGGCATCTACGATTCAGGGAAGTACAGATACCACGTTATATGTGCTGACTGTCTACTTTGGTGCTGTAGGCATACGAAACGGTCGATACGCACTCAAAGTGGGGTTGTTTTCCGATGTCGTTGGTTTTATTGCAGCGCTCGCCATATGTTTGCTCGTTTTTGGTTAAAAGATATCTCCTTTCCTTCCGATATATTAGATATGCTAGAATAATAGCGGAGGAGAGTGAGACATGCAGAAGAGTTGGAAACGAATGCTCCGTGTCGGAATGTCAGGCGTGCTTGCCATTGCAATGCTCGCAGGATCAACGGGGCTGGCGGCGGCTCAAGCCGTTCAGACGATACATTTTACAGGTTACTTCGATAAACAGCTGCGTGCACAAATGGCAGTCACAGCGGATTCTTTTCCGGTCGTGAATGTACGTTTGGTCAAGCAGGATGAACCCGATATGGTATATTATGATGTTGGTACCTCGATACTGATTTCCAAGGATGAAGTACTCACGAATTATCATGTCGTTCAGAGTTATGCTGAACTGTCTGATGGCGATGAAGGCACACTGACTGTTGCAAGTCCGGGTTCCTTGGGTCAGCCTGTAAAGGCGAAGATTATTAAAACAGATCCGGTGACAGACATGGCACTACTGAAGCTGGACAAGGAGATAGACGCCCAACCGGTCACATTTACAAACGCAAGGGATAACCAGGTCGTCTACACCATTGGATTCCCCAAAAATCCTGCTGGTGATCTTGTTATTCTGGATGAAGATTTCCCTTCAACCTACAATACGATAGCCAAAAGCCGAGTGTTCAGTTCCCAAGCTTCGGATGTTCCAGGCAAGAAGGGAATCGGTAGTATTGTGAAATCCATGGCACAAGGTAATTCAGGTGGTCCTGTTCTGGATCAGAACAACAGGGTGATCGGTATGATGACGTTTGTGTACGGTGGACGAACCTATTATATTACTTCCAAAACATTGCAGACTTTTATTAAAGATAGCAGCACGCCTGCCAAAAAGCAGGTTGCGGTTGCCGGCAAAGTTTCCAATTAAATGATTTGAGGAAAAGGCTTATCTTTACGCCATCTGTGTTCAACAGGTTGTGTAAGGGTAAGCCTTTTTTTGCATCAATCTGAAGGAGGAAGGTAGCCAGAAATGGATATTCGTGTCTCCAGTTTACAAAATCCTTGGATTATCCTTGTGATTTCCCTGCGTGATGGGTATCATTAGTGTGAGGTGACATGACAAACATGGAAAGATTACAAAAAATTATCGCACAGGCAGGCATTGCATCCCGCCGCAAGAGCGAGGAACTGATCCTGTCCGGCAAAGTAGAAGTTAACGGGGAGGTCGTAACCGAACTGGGTACGAAAGCGAACCCCGAAGAGGATATGATTACGGTTAATGGAAAACCGATCCGCAGTGAGAAAAAAGTGTACCTGATGTTGAATAAGCCAAAAGGCGTAATCACAAGTGCATCTGACCCCGAAGGTCGGAAAATTGTATCCGACTACCTGAAAGGTGTCAAGGAACGGGTATACCCTGTGGGTCGTCTCGATTATGACACAGAGGGCTTATTGATCCTGACCAATGATGGTGAGTTTGCACATTTGTTGACGCATCCGAAGCATCACGTACCCAAAACGTATCATGCAACGGTCAAAGGTGTGCCACATGGTACAGCTCTGGAGAAATTAAAGACAGGCATTATGCTGGATGACGGCATGACTGCTCCCGCAGAGGTGGAGTACAAAGATGTGGATACAGCGGCCAATGAGTCGGTGATCTCCATTACGATCTATGAAGGGCGTAACCGTCAGGTTAGACGCATGTTCGAGGCGATTAACCATCCGGTAACTCGATTGAAACGGATTTCGTTTGGTGGTATTTTGCTACAAAACCTGAAACGTGGTTTGACACGCAATCTGACCAAAGAAGAAGTCAACAACCTGATTACCCTCGCACAATCAGAACCAGCCAAAAAAATGAAAAAAAGGTAATGTGAGGACACATAATTTTCATAAAACCGCCGCAGTTTTGTGACGAAATTCGCTATAATTGTTCATAGGATGTTCACAGTTGTCTTAGATCAATGATATGCGATTGTTATAGTCACTTAAAAGGGGAGCAGCACATGGGGAAATCAAGAAGAACGGTGCAAATCGTCATTTTGTTATTGATCCTGGTGTTGGGCGGATACGCGATTACCACATCGGTATCCGGCTCGAATGGCAAGCCAAAGGAAGGGGACAAGTCTCCTTCTTTTGAACTGCTGGGCCTGGATGGTCAAGTTCATACGTCTGATGAGTACAAAGGTAAAGCGATGGTGATCAATTTCTGGGGCACGTGGTGTGAACCTTGTGTTAAAGAAATGCCTGCACTTCAGGCACAAGCTGACAAATGGAAGGACCAAGGAGTACAATTTGTCGGGATTAATGTAGGGGAAGACCAGATGACCGTGGATAATTTTGTACGGCAGGTTGGGGTTACGTTTCCAATCATGTTAGACCGGGAGAAAAAATCGGTTCGTGATTTCGGGATCTCTCCGATGCCAACGACATTCTTTGTATCCGACACGGGCAAAATCTCTACCATTCATATCGGGCAACTTGATTTGGACACGCTTGACGCTCAAATTTCGCAACTGGCGAAGCAGCCCTGACAGGAGGTCTATTCGTGTTCCAAAATACCAAATGTGAGTGCGGACATCAGAATCCGGTAGGCACTGTATTATGTGAAGCATGTGGGAAACCGCTACTGGAGGCAGAAGCTAAATCGGATGAAGTGCTGGAAATGCGTTATGATGGCATGGCGCGCCGTTCACAGCGGAGTAATCCCAATATCATTGACCGCATATGGAACTTTTTTTCATCCGTCAAAATTGCCGTCTATATGATTGTCTTCACGCTTGTAGGCTCTATGCTTGGCTCGATCTATCCGCAAGAAAGTACATTCTTGAATATTGATCCTTCCGTGTATTACAAAGAAACATACGGTCAGTTGGGTCATATCTATTATCTGTTGGGTCTGTCCCATACATACGAATCCTGGTGGTTTATTCTACTGCTGGTGCTGATTGGTGCATCATTGGTGATATGCAGTCTGGATCGCGTCTTACCGCTCTACAAAGCACTGAATAAACAGAAAATACGCAAACATACGCAATTTTTGACTAGACAGCGTCTGGTGTACCAAGGTTCCATTGAAGAGGCACCAGAAGACTGGATTAAGAAAGCGGTTACTCCGCTGAAAAAGAAAGGATACCGTGTGCACACCCAGGGGGATGCATTACTCGCCGAGAAACAGAGATTCAGTCGATGGGGGCCATATGTCATCCATATTGGACTCATTATATTTCTGCTGGCTGTGCTCGCACGAGGACTTCCTGGCCTGAATCTGGATGAGCATGTCGCTTTTCCAGAAGGTGAGATCAAAAAGATCCCGAATACTTCGATGTATTTGCAAAATGAACAGTTTAATGTTGAATTCTACAGTGAGGAAGAAGTACCTGAACAATTCCGTAACCTGAATAAAACTGTTCCGAAACTGTTTGAAACGAAAGTTGTTTTGTATGAATGTACAGCAGATTGTTCGGATCTCTCGAAGAAACCTCAATTAGCTGAAGTGGCAAGACATGATGTGCGGGTGAATCATCCAATGAATTATAACGGTCTGAAGGCATATCAATTTGATTATGATCTAACACCCACCATTCGGTCCGTAACGCCTGATCTGGTCAATACGAAGACGGGTGAAGTATACGGGGCAATTAAGATCGATATGGTAGATACCCAAAGAACATTTGAAGCTGGTCCTTATAATCTCACGGTAAAAGAAAAGTTTATGGACTTTGGATTGGATGAGAATGGTAAGCCCAAATCAAAATCGCCTTCACCTAATGCACCAGCTTTTCTCTTTCTCATCAAGGGACCTGATCTGCCTGAAGAGGGGATACAATATCTGTACTTTGCGAAGCAGATTGATAAACAACGCTTTCAACAGGATGCGATTAACCAACAGCTGATTGGAGCTGAGATTCCTTTACAACTTGAAGTAGACAGCATGGACAAGGTCGATATTATTCAGTCCGTAAGTTATCTCAATATACGAGTGGATAAAGCAATGCCTTTTGTATGGGTAGGAGCCGGTATTGTTATGTTGGGTTTGGTCATGGGTTTTTATTGGCATCATCGCCGCATCTGGATTCGTTTTGATGATAAACAGCTCACTTTGGGTGGGCATACCAACAAAAACTGGTTTGGCTTCAGGCGTGAAGTTGCGGCCGTCTTGAAACAGATGAATCTGGAAGTGGAAGAGAAGTCGTTGGATAACGGGGGGAACCAAGCATGAGTTTATTGGATTTCAGCAGCGACGCATTTATCGTGGCTTTCTTTCTCTATTGTGCTGCATTCTTGTTATATGCTGTCGCGGTAATGGGCAAAAAATGGAGTAATCGTGATCCTCTGGACCATATGAATCGTTGGGGGAAAAGAGCTTTTATTGCTTCAACTGTCGCCTTGGCGGCACATATCGTATTTTTTGTAACCCGTTGGGCTGGGGCAGGTCATATCCCGGTTAGTAACATGTACGAGTTCATGTCTTTTCTGTCCATGATGATCATGGTTGCATTTATTGTCGTATATGCCATATACCGCAAGTCATTACTTGGTTTGTTTGCCTTACCACTTACCATCATTATTATGGCGTATGCCGCTGTATTTCCTCAGGAGGTACAACCACTAATCCCGGCACTTCAGTCGATTTGGCTTAAAATTCATGTGACGTTGGCCGCGCTTGGTGAAGCATTCTTCGCCGTCGGTTTTGCCGCAGGATTCATGTATTTGCTTCGTACCGTTGATTTCAGTGGTAAAGACAAGTCTTCAAGACGCCAACGAGGATGGGTCGAATTCACCCTGATCACGATCGTTGTAGTCATCGGATTTATCGGAACGGTATTTGCCTTTCGTGCCGCTGGTTACGAGACGGTTTTCGTACAGAAAACGGTCAGCATTGACACAGAGGTACAGGAAAATAGTACAATAGAGAAAGTGATTTATCGCATGCCTCCGATTTTTGCACCATATAATAGCGAAGTGGAGAGCATGACACCGTTTCTTGGCATGAAAAAACCTTTACTTGAGACGCCTTCCTGGATGAACGGGGTAAATGCCGGGCGCAAGCTTAATACGGTGGTTTGGTCACTTATTGTAGGTCTGATCCTGTATGGAATTGTACGACTTCTTGTGCGCAGACCACTTGGACAAGCGTTACAACCGATGATGGATGGAATCGATGCTGATGATCTGGATGAGATTAGTTATCGCGCGATTGCCATTGGTTTCCCGATATTTACGCTGGGAGCATTAATCTTTGCCATGATCTGGGCACAGATTGCCTGGAGTCGCTTTTGGGGCTGGGACCCCAAAGAAGTGTGGGCATTAATTACATGGCTATATTATAGTGTGTATCTGCATTTGCGTTTATCCAGAGGTTGGCAAGGTCAAAAGTCTGCATGGCTTGCAGTTCTTGGCTTCCTGGTCGTTATGTTTACGCTGGTTGGGGTGAATCTGATTATTGCCGGATTACATTCTTACGCTGGAGCGGACTAGGACAACTCGTATTGTAAAGGTCAGTTTAGAAGCGGGAAACACAAATGTACCTTTTTATTGAAGGGTATTCAAATATTGTTCGCCAGATCGAACATAATAGAAGTGATGAGGAGTTATTGCAAAGGGGCTGGAGAGGCATGGCTGAACATGAGAATCGAATACTGGTCGTGGATGACGAAGAGAGAATCCGCAGGCTTTTGAAAATGTATCTTGAAAAAGAAGGTTATGAAATCGATGAAGCCGAGGATGGAGAAACTGCGCTGCGTAAAGCAACAGCAGGTGACTATGGTCTGATTTTGCTTGATGTGATGTTGCCGGGTATGGATGGAGTTGAAGTGTGTACCCGTCTTCGTCAGGTGAAATCGACGCCGGTTTTGATGCTCACTGCAAAAGGTGAAGAAATTAACCGGGTTCAGGGCTTCGAAGTTGGTGCTGATGATTATGTTGTGAAACCATTCAGCCCGCGTGAAGTGATTTATCGCGTAAAAGCGATTCTACGTCGATCTTCTGCAACAGCATATCTCTCCAAGGAGAGCAATTCGAGTAACAACATTGTGTTCCCGCATCTGGTTATTGAGCATGATGCCCACCGGGTAACTGCTGGCGGCGAAGAGATCAGTCTTACACCAAAAGAATATGAATTGCTGCACTATTTGGCAACATCTCCAGACAAAGTTTTCTCCAGAGAAGAATTGCTCAAAGATGTATGGAATTACGAATTCTTTGGCGATCTTCGTACCGTGGATACGCACGTGAAGCGTCTTCGCGAGAAACTTAACAAGGTATCGCCTGAATCGGCGGCCATGATTACGACGGTGTGGGGTGTGGGTTATAAACTGGAAGTACCGAAATAGTTTTAATTTCTGGAGATCGCTGGTCGGGAAGTTATGGATCACTATTATCTGCCTTGTGGGTTGTGTACTTATAGCGCTGGGTCTTTTTTTGCTGCCCTACATTGATACGAACTTTGCAGAATCCGAATCCAGAGATATTAAGCGGTTGTTCACCTATATCTGTATTATCGGATTCAGCTTAACGACGTTTTTTGCATTGTTTCTGTTCACTAAAATTACGCAGCCTATGCAGCAATTGATTCAGGCAGCCAATGCGATTCGCAAAGGGAACTATGGAACACGTCTCTCTCTGGTGACAAGTGATGAGATTGGTGAACTTGCCAACACATTTAATCATATGGCCGCCCAACTGGAAGATAACATTCGCAACCTTAACCATGAGAAAGAACATTTAGCGAGTGTACTTCGAAGCATGACCGATGCGGTGGTTACTTTTGATGGTGAAGGTAAAGTTATTCTGACGAATCCGCCAGGAGAGAAGATCATGCAGGCTTGGTATGACCTGGACTGGGCACAGATGGATGAAGGACAAGATTCCAAGCAGTATGGAAATTCTTCGCGTGATGTACCAGAGCCTCTCCTTCCTTTGTTCAGACTGGTGATGGAGCAAGGCGGGGATCAGAGCTCCAATGTTCATGTACAGCAAGGTGTCTGGTCTGTTCAGATGGCACCATTGTATGCTGATAGTGTTGTCAGAGGCGCTGTGGCTGTCTTGAGAGACGTAACAGAAGAAGTACGGCTGGAGAAAATGCGGCGTGATTTCGTGGCTAACGTATCTCATGAGATACGGACACCGTTATCCATGATGCAAGGCTACAGTGAAGCGCTTCTGGATGGCATGGCAACCTCACCGGAAGAGAGTGAAGAACTTATTCAGGTCATTCATGATGAGTCCCTGCGGATGGGCAGATTGGTCAAAGATTTGCTTGATCTTGCCCGGATGGAAGCTGGACACACGGACATGGTGATGAAGGAAGTTGACCTCGGAGAACTGCTGGAACGGGTATATCGGAAGTTCTCGGTACGCTCGAAAGAACAGGGAATCCAACTGCAGTTTGAATGCAAACAGCCCACCATTGAACTTCAACAGGCAGATGAGGATCGACTGGAGCAGGTATTTACGAATTTGCTGGACAATGCGTTCAGGCATACGCCTACTGGCAAAAATGTAATGATTTCTGCCGAACTGGTTACGCATCTTCGCGCTCCGTTCGCCAGGGTATCTGTGAAGGATCAGGGTGTAGGTATCCCTTCCTCTGACTTACCTTTTATTTTCGAACGCTTCTACAAAGCAGACAAAGCACGTGTTCGGGGTGAAAGTGTAGGCACAGGCCTCGGTTTAGCCATTGTGAAAAATATTGTAGACGCCCATCAAGGCATCATTAATGTGAATAGCGTACTTGGCGAAGGTACGGAGTTTATTTTACAATTTCCTGTGGATTCATCGAAATAGCCCGATTTCATACAAAAAGTGCGGGAACACCCTCTTATGGAGGGTGTTTTTTTGTTGAAGAGTACCGTTTAATCTTGTTCAACGTGGAACATGAATCATCGTTTTATTTTGACTAAAAAGAGTGTCCAAGATAATTTTCCCTACTATGTTACATAAGCTTGAAAAACAAGCGAGTTAGAGGAGGATTGAGTTAAGCATGTCCGATGATCGAAAAAGGGTCAATATTAAAGCATTTCTGGAAGGCAGATCTTTCAGAGCGGGCTCTCCATTTATCCCCATAACATCAAGTGAACTGGAACAGTTCACATCCATTCTTGATTCTCTAGCTGTAACTATTCCTGCTGCGATCAGTCAGCCAACTTCAGCCAACATACTAGCATTGCAAAACGGGTTGCGCCAGTTGCTTACTTTTGTAAATAATTCTGGATTTCGTGCCGGGGTAAAAGCAGAATTGCAAGCCGTATTGGAATTGACGATTGCAGGCTCAGAGGTTGTGCCTGTCCCTTTAATTAATCTTGCAGGCAACTTGCAAAACTTACTGGATGACTTGTTAAGTGTGACGTTACTCCTGGAAGTGCCGCCTGCAGAAAAAGATAAACTTGTGGGGTTAATCCGTTCGATATCTGTATCCTTAAGTCGGGCAACGACGACTTTCGGAACCGGGGGCATTACCGGACCCGCTGGCCCACCAGGGGTCCCAGGAGTTCCAGGTGTACCAGGAGTTCCGGGCGTACCGGGTGTACCAGGCGTCCCTGGGGTGAAAGGGCCTGCGGGACTAGCAGGAGGAATTGGACCAGTAGGACCAGTGGGGCCAGTTGGCCCACAGGGAGCGCAGGGTCCGGCAGGAACACCTGGTGTGGGTTTAAACAATATTACTGAATATGATCCTGCACTTGGACCGACATATGCTCAGGGTCAGGTCGTTAGCTATGAGGGCAGTCTTTATGTTGCCAATGTAAACGGTCCATTGGGTACACCGGGAAGTTCCCCAGACTACACTCTTTTGTTGTCGGGTGGAACGACTGGAGCAACGGGGGCAACCGGAGCTGGTTTGACTGGAGCCTTAGCTTTTGATCCAGCGCTCGCGCAGGGTTATCCCGCAGGTCAAGTAATTACGTATAACGGTAGCACTTACATTACAAGCGTAGCTGGTCCAATAGGAACACCGGGAATTTCATCGGATTATACATTAATTGCTGCTGCAGGGGCTACAGGAGCAACCGGTGCAGGTTTAACAGGAATAACTTCTTTTGATCCAGCTCAGTCCCCGACATATCCAGCCAGTCAGGTCGTTACGTATAACGGTAGTACTTACATTACGAATGTTGCAAATCCTGGAGGAGTTCCAGGAAGCTCGCCGGACTACACGCTACTTGCGGCTGCGGGAGCCACAGGTGCAGGAACGACTGGGGCAACCGGAGCCACAGGTGTAGGATTAAGTGGCATCGTGCCGTTCGATCCGGCATTAGCACCAACCTATCCAGCTGGACAGATCGTCACGTTTGGCGGCAGTACCTACATTACGAATGTCGCATCGCCAACAGGTACGCCAGGCAGTTCGCCAGACTATACTTTACTGGCAGGATCAGGTGTTACAGGTGCGACTGGAGCTACGGGCATAGGCCTAAATGGTGCAGTTCCGTTTGACCCTGCAGTAGCTCCAACGTACCCAGCTGGTCAGGTCGTTACCTTTAATGGCAGTACGTATATAACCAATGTGGCTTCTCCTACGGGTACCCCAGGCAGTTCGCCAGACTACACATTGCTCGCAGGTGCAGGACCTACAGGAGCCACAGGGGCATCAGGTGTAACGGGAGCAACTGGTGCAGGATTGACAGGTATTTTGCCATTCGATCCAGCCGTAGCCCCAACGTATCCTTCGAGTCAAGTTGTAACGTTTAATGGAAGCACGTATATCGCCAATGTGGCATCGCCAACGGGAACACCAGGTACGTCACCGGATTATACATTACTTGCTGGTGCAGGAGCCACGGGTGTCACTGGGCCAACCGGGGCGGGGGTCACGGGAAGCACCGGAGCAACTGGTACAGGTTTGACAGGTATTGTGCCGTTTGATCCAGCAGTAGCTCCGACATATCCAGCGGGTCAGGTCGTGACGTTCAACGGTAGTACGTATATTGCGAATGTGGCATCGCCAACGGGAACGCCGGGTACGTCGCCAGATTACACATTGCTTGCGGGCGCGGGAGCAACGGGCGTTACTGGAGCGACAGGCATCGGTTTAGATGGTGTTGTTCCATTTGACCCTGCAGTAGCTCCGACATATCCAGCCGGTCAGGTTGTGACATTTAACGGTAGTACGTATATAACCAATGTGGCTTCCCCTACAGGAACACCAGGCACTTCGCCGGACTACACATTGCTTGCAGGTGCAGGTCCCACAGGAGCCACAGGAGCGTCAGGTGCAACGGGAGCCACAGGCGTGGGTTTAAGTGGCATAGTGCCATTCGATCCAGCTGTGGCGCCAACGTATCCAGCGGGTCAGGTCGTAACGTTCAATGGAAGTACGTATATTGCGAATGTGGCGTCACCAACAGGAACGCCCGGAACTTCCCCGGATTACACGTTGCTTGCCGGCGCGGGAGCAACGGGAGTTACGGGTGCAACCGGAGTTGGAGTGACGGGGAGTACAGGGGTTACAGGTGCATCTGGCGTAACAGGGGCCACAGGCGTAGGATTAAGTGGCATTGTACCATTTGACCCGGTAGTAGCACCGACATATCCAGCGGGTCAGGTCGTGACGTTCAACGGCAGCACGTATATTGCGAATGTGGCATCACCAACAGGTACGCCGGGCACATCACCAGACTACACCTTGATTGCTGGTTCAGGAGCAACGGGTGCAACAGGAGTAGGAGAAACCGGAAGTACTGGAGCAACGGGTGTAACAGGTGCAGGTCTGACAGGAGTTGTGCCATTCGATCCAGCGGTAGCGCCTACGTATCCAGTGGGTCAGGTAGTCACATTTAACGGCAGTACGTATATCGCCAATGTGGCATCGCCAACGGGAACACCAGGAACCTCGCCAGATTATACGTTGCTTGCTGGTGCAGGAGCCACCGGTGTAACGGGTGCGACTGGCGTCGGAGTGACGGGAGAAACTGGAGTTACAGGAGTTACAGGGGCATCAGGCGCAACTGGATCCACAGGCGCAACGGGCGCAGGTCTCACGGGGGTTGTACCGTTTGATCCAGCAGTATCACCGACATATCCAGCAGGTCAAGTCGTAACGTTTAACGGCAGCACGTATATTGCGAATGTAGCATCGCCGACGGGCACCCCGGGCACATCACCGGATTACACATTAATTGCGGGTGCAGGCGCAACAGGTGTTACGGGTGCAACTGGAGCTGGAGCAACGGGCAGTACTGGTGAAACCGGAGCAACTGGCGTAACGGGATTGACCGGGGGGACTGGAGTTACGGGAGCTACCGGGGTCAGTGTAACCGGAAGTACGGGATTAACGGGTACTACCGGTGAAACCGGAGCAACCGGCATCACAGGAATAACTGGGGCGAGTGGAGCTACGGGAGCTACGGGTGTCAGCGTAACAGGCAGTACGGGAGCAACAGGGATAACTGGTGAAACCGGAGCAACAGGCGTCACAGGAATAACTGGAGCGACTGGAGTTACGGGAGCTACGGGGGTTAGCGTAACAGGTAGTACGGGAACAACAGGGATAACTGGTGAAACCGGAGCAACGGGCGTCACAGGATTGACTGGGGCGAGTGGGGCTACGGGAGCTACGGGTGTCAGCGTAACAGGTAGCACGGGAACAACAGGGATAACTGGCGAAACCGGAGCAACTGGCGTCACAGGAGTAACTGGGGCGACTGGAGTTACGGGAGCTACGGGGGTCAGCGTAACAGGTAGCACGGGATCAACAGGTGTAACTGGTGAAACCGGAGCAACTGGCGTCACAGGAATAACTGGGGCGAGTGGGGTTACGGGAGCTACGGGTGTCAGCGTAACAGGTAGCACGGGAACAACAGGGATAACTGGTGGAACCGGAGCAACTGGCGTCACAGGAGTAACTGGGACGACTGGGTTTACAGGAGCCACGGGAATAAGTGTAACGGGAAGTACGGGATTAACAGGAGCTACCGGAGGCACTGGAGCAACTGGCGTCACGGGAGCTACGGGGGTCAGCGTAACAGGTAGCACGGGAACAACAGGGATTACTGGTGAAACTGGAGCAACGGGCATCATAGGATTGACTGGGGCGACTGGGTTTACAGGAGCCACGGGAGTAAGTGTAACGGGAAGTACGGGATTAACAGGAGTTACCGGAGGAACTGGGGCAACTGGAGTCACAGGATTGACCGGGGCAACCGGAGTTAGCGTAACCGGAAGCACGGGTGCAACAGGAGCGACTGGATTAACAGGAGCCACAGGTATAACCGGAGCGACCGGAGTCAGCGTAACCGGAAGCACGGGAGCAACGGGTGCGACTGGATTAACAGGAGCCACAGGTATAACCGGAGCGACCGGAGTCAGCGTAACCGGAAGCACGGGAGCAACGGGTGCGACTGGATTAACAGGAGCCACAGGTATAACCGGAGCGACCGGAGTCGGCGTAACCGGAAGCACGGGTGCAACTGGTGCAACTGGAGGAACAGGAGGAACAGGAGCCACAGGTATAACTGGGGCAACCGGTGTTGGCGTAACGGGAAGTACGGGAGTTACTGGCGCAACCGGAGCAACCGGAGTCGGTATAACAGGCGCAACCGGTGCAACGGGCGTGACAGGAACATCGGTCACGGCAGCTTCTTCGTACGCAGAGAATACGAATGGTACCATCCTTGTTATTTTGGGCGGAACAGTCGTTGCTCTTCCTGCAAACCAGAACATTGGAACAGGTATTACGGTAAATGGAGGGAATGATACCTTCACGCTGGCTACAGCAGGCAGATACTATATCAGTTACAAAGTTAATCTGACAGCAGCAATCGCCGTACAATCACGGATTTTGCTTAATGGGGCTGTAGTACCGGCGAGTGTAATCTCACCAGTGCTCTCTCTAAGCCAATTGGCAACCGATTTTATTATCACTGCCACAGCGGGTTCGACCATTCAGCTTCAATTGTTCGGGCTGATAGCCACAGCTGTTCTAGCACCACCAGGTGCCACGCTTAACATTATCCGCTTGAGCTAACTACAAAAAAGAGACGGACCCTTTGGGGTTCGTCTCTTTTGATTCCTACTGAATGATAAGTAACTATTCCAGCACGATTTCAACAGCTGTATTAATTTCTGGAAGGGCAGCAAGCTGAACAAGAACATCTTTTGGAACGGCTTTATCCACGGTCAGGATCATGATGGCAGCACCACCAATGATTTTCCGTCCCACTTGCATGGATGCGATGTTGACCTCATTTTGTCCAAGCAGAGTTCCTACACGTCCGATAATACCTGGTTTATCGTTATGGGAGATCAAGATTTGATGACTTTCCGGAGCGATATCTACCGGGAATTTGTCCAGGCGAACAATACGTTCTCCATAACCTGCAAGCAAAGTACCTGCTACACGACGTTCCTCAGCATCCTGGGTCGTAACCAAGGTTACGGTAATCAGGTTAGTAAATCCTTTAGTTGCAGAGGTTTGGCTTACAACCACATTCAGATCACGGATTTTGGCCAAATGCATGG
Organism: Paenibacillus sp. FSL H8-0079; assembly: GCF_037991315.1. Taxonomy (NCBI): domain Bacteria; kingdom Bacillati; phylum Bacillota; class Bacilli; order Caryophanales; family Paenibacillaceae; genus Paenibacillus; species Paenibacillus sp. FSL H8-0079. Next base: position 4,158,217 of record NZ_CP150300.1, on the reverse strand, counting down.
AGTTGACGATATTAGCTTCTCCACCCAAATGTCTTGCTAGAATACCCTTCACGATGTAACGAGTGAGAGGAGACGTATCTACTTCAGAAAGGTCACCAGCGTAGTCGATCCGAATCTCCTGCACTGCATTTTGTGTAATCTGTGCTGCAAAACTACCCAATGTTTCACCCAGTTTGAAATAAGGCTGCAATTTGTTCATAACCGTTGGTGCAACAGCCGGCATGTTAACTGCGTTCTTGAACGGTTCATTGCGCAGAATGTGAAGAACTTGTTCGGATACGTCAATCGCTACGTTTTCTTGTGCCTCAACAGTGGATGCACCAAGGTGAGGTGTGACAATAATGCTAGGATGATTCAGGAATGGGTGGTCCTGAGCAGGTGGTTCACTTTCAAATACGTCAAATGCTGCTCCGGCAACAATTCCTTCGTCAATAGCTTCCACAAGTGCCATCTCGTCAACTACACCACCACGGGCACAGTTGATGATACGCATTCCTTTTTTCATAACTTCGAATTGTGGACGTGAAATCATGTGCCGTGTTTCCGGTGTTAATGGAGTGTGAACGGTCATGAAGTCCGCATTGCGAATGATATCATCTACACTAGCCAGCTTCACTTGCAGCTTCTCGGCACGCTCTTCCGTGAGGAACGGGTCGTAAGCAAGAATGTCCATTCCGAATGCTTTGGCGCGCTTGGCAACCTCACTACCGATCCGTCCCATGCCCAGTACACCCAGCGTTTTATTTCTTAATTCCACACCCAGGAAGGTTTTACGATCCCACGTACCTTGAATGGTTTTGGCGTATGCCTGAGGAATGTGTCGTGCCAGTGCCATCATCATGGCAAACGTGTGCTCACAGGTTGTGATGGTATTGCCGTCAGGTGCGTTAATAACGATGATACCACGTTGTGTAGCGGCTTCCAGATCAATATTATCTACACCAACGCCTGCACGTCCGATCACCTTAAGGTTGGTACCAGCCGTCATAATACGATCTGTAACACGAGTCTGGCTGCGAACCAAGAGGGCATCATAGTCACCAATAATGGCAACAAGTTCATCTTCACTAAGACCGGTTTTCTTTTCAACAACAACATCATTTGCATCCACCAGTTGCTGGATCCCCAGATCACTGATTGGGTCCGACACTAACACTTTGTACATGGTTTCTTCCTCCTTAGGTATGTGTATCTATATCGTCAAGGTCTGACCTCAGCGAAGAGGTATTCCTTAAAACCAGGTTGATTCTTCCGCCCAACAACGCGGTGTCGCAACAGAGGGGGAAGGTGAAGCAAATAGAGTGATCCCACAGATATCCTTTAAAATAATCAAAAAACTCTCAATCCACATACTGCTTGCGCAATAAGGGACGAGAGTTGTCGTGGTACCACCCTAATTCACCGCCGTTTCGCAACGACAGTCTTAGCGGTCAATGAAGACCGAAGAGGATAACGGGTCTAAACCGATTGCACCTACTCCAATTTCAATGCAATAACTCAGGAGCGCTCAAGACCATTTGCCTGCCACCGATTCACACCTACCATCGGCTCTCTGGAAGACGAAGCAACGTCTTTTTTCCATCATCGTGTTTAACGTGACTAATTTTTTCATAATGTATCATGGCTGACATGAGCATGTCAATAGGCTTAAATGTTTTAAATTGGATTGCAGATGTCTTGCGATTCATACTTAAACCAAGTCACCATAAGCCATGAAACAGTTACTATACATACCCTAACGAGATGGAATATATGCTGTTTGATGAACCGGATTTTACTGCTTTAATGAAGTAATGACATTGACTCAAAACCGGGACTTCGGGCAGGCCTTGAACCTATTTGGTTTTTTGGCTATCATTTAGTATACTATCCGATTGGACAACGTAATTGTTATCCATCAAATTTAACTCAAGAGGACAGACGCATCCGATGAAAAAATTCAAGATTCCCAAGTTCAAGATTCAGAAGGCTGAGCCACAGCAGCTTACCGAGCGTTTGCTTTTAATCAATCTATACTTTACACAAGGTTTAACACTGATAATCGGGGTTGTATGGATTTTATTGCAGAAACGAAACTTGTTAGATGTACTCGCATGGCCCGACAATTACCAATTTATATGGTGGGGTCTTGGTCTTGCTGGCGTAATGCTTGTTATGGACTTGGTACTGTCGTATGTTATACCTCAGGAAAGTATGGATGACGGTGGAATTAACGAGATGTTGTTTCGTGGGCGTCCGATCTGGCACATTGTATGTATAGCAGCCATTGTTGCTGTGTGTGAGGAATTATTATTCCGTGGAGCCATTCAACATGCCATCGGTCCTTACTGGACAAGTATTTTATTTGCAGTTATCCACATTCGTTATTTGCGGCACTGGATTCCAACAGGATGGGTGTTTGTCTCAAGTTATGGATTGGGTTGGATTTACATGCAATCCGGCACATTATGGGCGCCTATATTATGTCACTTTATAATTGATTTGGTGTCCGGATTAGCGATACGTTTTCGGAGGGGATCATGAATCAGCCATTAAGCAGAATGAAGACATATGGCAGTCAGCGCCATCGTCAATCGGATAAAAAAGAGACATCCGAGCGTAAGGTGGCTTCTCAAGTAAGCCTGGTTGCTGAAACGTCAGCCGCTGCTGAAGTTGGAGTTATCACACCAATAACTTCCGTTTCCATACCTAGATCACAGCGCAAGCCCTATACAGAAAAGCTGGAAAGTCCAGTACTACCACAAAGAGCACCATCACGCTACAAAAAAACGCCAACATCAACGGAAGAATCGATCCCCGAAGCGGGTTCGCTTCCTACGCGGACAGAATTACATCCTTCACGTCGACTAAAATTGAGCAAGAGGTTTGTCAATTCACTCATTTTTATTTTTGTCATGTTAACGATTAGTCTAGTTTGGTGGGGGGTAAAAGGGGCACCTGCTCTGAATACGTTCCTTCCCTTGCCGTGGTAATGCTATTCATCGCAGGTTTAATCATTTTGATGGGAGTTGTACTACTCTTTCATATGTGGCGTGAAGCCCATGTTCATCAAATGATTGAAGAAGAGGTTGAAGTTCCTCATCTGCCACCATCCTTTGACGGGGCTATGATTTTGTATGTATCCGACACGCACAAACGTAAGCTGAAGCAGAAGAATTTGGAAAACTTTAAAAACAAGGTGGACTGGCTTCTGATCGGTGGGGACGTTGCGGAAAAAGGAATCTCATGGTCCATAGTTAGACATAATATGAAACTCTTATCGAACATTGCTCCTTCGTTTACGGTGTATGGCAACCATGACAAGAGGGCGGGTACCGCTCAACTTGCTCGAATCCTTCGGGAATCTGGTGTTCAGCTCTTGCAGGATACCATCGTATATTTGCGGAGGGGCAAAGACAGAGTGAGCTTGATCGGTATAGACTATCGTTCCAAACAGGGAGATGTATTACTAGAGCAGGTCGGCGACCGTTTTTGCAAAATTGCCATCGTGCATGATCCTTTGCAGGCTCTTCGCTTGGAGCAAAATGCAGATCTAATCTTGAGCGGCCATACACATGGCGGACAATTGGTATTACCTTTTTTCGGACCTGTGTTCCTGAGCAGAGCGTATCGTCCCATATCGAATGGGTGGTATTCCCTTAAGCGTAGTCCGGATGACGTTCATCAAGAAGGCAAAATGCTTGTTAGCAGAGGATACGGGACCAATCATCTTCCTCTCCGACTAGGTTGTCCTGCGGAGATGCACATCATTACGTTAAGAGTGCCTGCGAAAAAAGCACTCATAGAAAAACAGCCTTGATCCATTGGATCAAGGCTGTTTCATTTTGATGCGCAAAATTAAGAATTAACGAGCTTCCAATTCAATTGCACGCGGATCGACAAAGGAATAGCCTTTCTTTTCGAGCTTGGTTAGCAACTCATCCAATGCTTCAACCGTCCATGGCAACTCGTGCATCAAAATATTGCTACCGGGATTTAACTGGTCCAGTACATTTTGAATAACTTTTTCTGGTTTGTTTTTGGTGCTTTTATCCCAATCAAGCGAACCATTAGACCACGTCATGTATAACATGCCATTTTTTTTCACAGTAGTCTTTAGTGCATCATTACCCGATCCAAAAGGGGGGCGGAAGAATTGCGGTTCCTCACCGATGGTGTCCTTCACTATTTTTTGGACATCTGTAACCTGTTTTGCCGCCTCAGCGATAGACATTTTTTTGAGATCCTCATGATCCCAGGCATGATTGCCTACAATCTGACCCCGTTCATGGATGAGTTTGAGCAATTCCGGATGGCTTTTCACCCGATATCCATTGACGAAAAATATCGCTTTAGCGTTATGTTTATCTAAAGTGTCGATTAGTGAAGTAATCATTTTTTCTTCTTTGGGTCCATCATCGAAAGTTAACAAGACCACTTTGCTTGGGCTCGTCTCATCATTCGGTTTAATATAATAATTTTCATTCATATGATACGTCTGTTCCACTTTCTCTTCTGCAGAACCCTGCTCCGCAGGTTCAGGTTCTTCTTCTGGCGCAGTTGATTCGCCCGTTGAAGGCTGGGTCACGCCAGTTCCGGGTTCTCCTGTTTCAGTTGGGTTAGAATCACGTTGCTCTTCTTGAATTGTGGTAGTGGGTTCGCTCGCTGGTGCCGAATTTTCTGATGTTTTTTCTTCCGCTGCCCCACAGGCTGATAGCAGCAAACTTGCAGCTATAATCAATGCGGCGGTATGTCTGAACATGATTTCAACTCGCTTTCCTGTATTTATACGGAATGAGATCGCTCGCTCCCGCAAACACTACATGTGATTTTAACACTTAAAGGAGGTTGGTGTAATGAAGGCGTCATCCTTTTTTTGGGGCATTGTAATTGGCGTAGCAGCCAGCTCGTGGCTGTCTAAAGGCAAGTTGCCCATGCTGTCTTCGGGTTCATCACGAAACATGATGGATCAGGCAAAACATAAGATGATGGAGATGACTTTCCCGGGTATGGATGGGTTCACCAGCAAGCAAAATCAACATGGCGAATCACACAAAAGCCCAGCAGCAAAAAACGTAAGCACAATCACTCCGCAGGAAAAAGAAGCGAATATGAGCATGCTCAAAGATTTTATTCGCACCAATCCGGATGTGAAGCATGAAGTTGAGCAGATTTTAACTCAAACAAACACAACAGTACCGGGTTTATAAACCAAAACCTCCAATTAGAATCATCCACAGTATTGATTTGCTGTGGAATGATTCTTTTTTTGTCGATTTTACTTCGTGCATTTAGAGGTATAAAATGATAACATAACTACATAGATTTATTTTCAGCACATATTGTTTTGTGCTTCATAATCTGTTATAAGACTTGCTTATAAAGGGGAGATCCTGTATGAAAATAGAACGACTAAGTCACGATAAGATACGGATTTTCCTGACCTTTGACGATCTGAGCGAGCGCGGAATACAAAAAGAAGATATGTGGCAGGAAATACCTAAGGTTCATGAACTGTTCACTGAAATGATGGATCAGGCCTATTCCGAACTTGGATTTGATGCCACTGGTCCACTTGCTGTCGAAGTATTCGCACTTCCCGCTCAAGGGATGGTTGTCATTGTCACCCGTGGAAAATATGATCCGCAACAATATGGTTCAGGTCATGAAGATGATCTTCCTGAAGAAGTATATGAAATGGAAGTTACACTCGAGCAAAGCGATTCCATCGTTTATGCGTTCAAGGACTTTGAAGTGCTCATTGAAGCTGCACATATGTTGCGTCAGCATGTTACGGATGCTGGGAGACTTTATTCTTATAAAGACAAGTGGTTCCTGCATTTGGAACCAGATGAGGTGGATTCCACCAAACATGCAGCATTGATTGCCTTGCTTGCTGAATTTGGTGAAGGTTCTTCGGTTACTCCAGCAGTTATGGAAGAGTATGGTAAGGTTATTATTTCTGAGCAAGCGATTGATGTTATCTGCACCCACTTCAAACGCCAGGATTAATCTCTAGTTGTAATCGCGTCTTTAGTCAGAGGAGGGAATTTCGGTGCTTTTGTTTTCGGTCTTAGCGGCAGCAGTTGCCCCGGGTCTCGCCTTGTTAACATACTTTTACCTGAAAGACCGTTATGATTATGAGCCACTTCATATGGTATTGCGAGTTTTCCTCATGGGAATTCTGATGGTACTGCCTGTGATGATTATTCAGCGTGGCATGATGATGTGGCTCGGGGATAATCCTTATCTTGAGGCCATTTTGATCTCAGGTGGTGTGGAAGAATTCGTCAAATGGTTCGTGCTTTATCATATCATCTATAATCACACCGAATTTGATGAGCCGTATGACGGGATCTTATATGCAGTTGCTGTTTCACTTGGATTTGCGACAGTTGAGAATGTGTTGTACGCCTTTGCGGGGAATGCATCCGTCTCAGCCATGTTCCTCCGGGCACTGCTCCCTGTTTCAGGGCATGCCATGTTTGCGGTAATCATGGGGTATTACATGGGCAAGGCCAAGTTTATCGGTGGCAAGAAAAAGCGGTGGTACCTGGTTCTTTCTCTCGTGTTACCTTTTTTCTGGCATGCACTGTACGATGTCATCATGAACACTATGGTTAATCATTGGTTGTGGTTTATAGCGCCACTAATGGCGGGCCTGTGGTATGGGGCAATGGGCAAAATCACACGCGCCAATAACCGTTCTCCTTTTCGTTTTGTGAAGCGGGAGGAAGAGGTTAAATTATAAAAATACGGACACACTGGTGGACATAAAGCGCATATTGCGCCTGCGGCCCTGGTGTGTTTTTATTTTTTTGCGATAAAACTCCCGGGGAATGACCAACAGAAACGGGGATCGTTGTGATGAGAATCAAAATTAAAATCAGATGCAAACAATGTGGTGAACGTTTTACATTACGAGGCAAGAAAGAACGTGGCCGGATTGAGACAGGATTCAAGCAGTGCCTCTGTGATAACAGGGACCAATTCGAAATCGAAGAGGAAGGCATGGCAACCGGGGTTCAGTTGAATTAAAAGAAGGACCCAAACGGTGCTTTAGCAGCCTGCTTGTGTAAGGACTGGAAATCGCATGCATAAGAGATCTTTCTTCGATCCACAATAGAGGTAGTGGTTTAGAAGAAAGGAGACTCTACCGATGTATAAACGATTAAGTTCAGTTATGTTTCCGATATTTGCGGTCCTGCTGGTCGGTGCGCTCGTATGGGGCTATCAGGAGAATCAGGAGAAGAATGCAATACTGATCAAGGCAGAGAATCAATATCAGCGTGCCTTTCACGATTTATCTTTTCATATGGACAAATTACATTCGGAGATTGGTAACACCTTGGCGGTTCACTCCACATCACAGGGGATGCATCGCAAAGGTTTGATGAATGTATGGCGACTCACCAGTGAAGCGCAGAATGAGATCAACCAACTGCCACTCACCATGCTGCCCTTTAACGAGACAGAGGAGTTTCTCTCCCGTATTTCCAACTTTGCTTATCGGGCATCGATGCGTGACTTGACGAACGAACCGCTAAGTGAGAAGGAAATGGGCAACCTGAAAAAGCTGTATCAGAATTCATCCGAGATTACCAAGAATCTGCAGGATGTACAGCAGAAAGTTCTCACGGACCGTTTACGCTGGATGGATGCGGAGACTGCCATGGCAACGCAAGAGCAAACGATGGACAACACGATCGTCGATGGTTTTCGTACCGTAAACAAAAAGGTACAGGAGTACCCGGAGCTTGATTGGGGCCCTTCCGTATCCAGTATTTATGCCAAACGCACGGTGAAGAAACTGGATGGTTTGCCGCTGACCAAAGAACAGATTCAGAGCAAGGCTGCGAAATTCTCTGAAGCGGATAGTAGCAAAATCCAAGTGCAGGAGAACGGCAAAGGGACAGACTGGGAATCCTACACGGCGACGATTGATCATGCTAAGAATGGAAAACTGATGATGGATTTCACCCGCAATGGCGGAATGCTCATCTCTTATAGTGATACACGTCCAATTGGAACCAAAAAAGTATCTCGTCAGGACGCCATGGCTAAAGCAGATCAATTTTTAACGAATAAAGGCTATAAGGATATGAAAGCTGTAAACTACGATGAATACGGTAATCTGGGTAACCTTACTTATGTGCACAAGCAAGGGGACACGTTGATTTATCCTGAAAAAATGTCAGTTCGTGTTGGGTTGGATACAGGCGAAGTAACCGGCTTCCAAGCAAGTGACTTTGTCTACGAACATAATGACAAGCGCAAAGTTCCGAAAGCAACTCTTACGGAGCAACAGGCGCGTCAGAAGCTTAATTCGGAATTCAAAGAAAATTATGTTCGCAAATCTCTGATTGAAAATGATTATAGCAAAGAGGTACTGTGTTATGAATTCGGCGGGAAAATAAACGGTTCTCGTTACCGGATATACATTAATGCGAATACAGGTATTGAAGAAGCGGTGGAGGAGATCAAACCGGTCAACGCAACCTCATAAACAGCTGGCGTTCTCTGAACTTCAATCGCACAAAAAATTACGGCAGACCACGATGTGGTCTGTTTTTTTCTTGTTCAATGTGAGAAAGGTCATGGTATAATAGTCCTTGTACATACGAAGATAAATACATAAAGTGGCGGTGAACCAATTGTTTCCTAATATAAATGAAATTTTATACATCCAGATTGCTTCGGCAGATGAAAAAGAGGAAAACAAAGAGTACAAATCACGCATTGCAGACATGGATGACAGTAGTTTTCTGATTGAGGTCCCGATGCAACAGGGAAGCAGTCGTCTGAAAAGGCTCTTTTTTGGCGAGGAATTGTCCATTTCATATGTTACAGAGGATGGAGTCCGGCATTATTTTAATACCTATGTCACCGGATTTGAAGAGGATGTGGTCCGTCTTGTCCGTATCCGAAAGCCGCTTCCAAACGAGATATCCAAAATTCAACGCCGCAGCTTTCTTCGTGTTCATGCAAACCTTGAAATGGCCATTCAGAGTGAGGATCTGACCCGTGCCGTGGGATTGACTGAAGATATTGGTGGCGGTGGATTGTCCATCTATGGCGAAGCAGGATTTTCGATAGCCGAAAGTCAAAAGCTGAAATGCTGGTTACTTGTTCCATATCGCAATTCAACAATTGAGCATGTGAACTTTGAGGCTGAAGTCGTACGGATCAAAACACTGGAAACCGGTAGATTGCTGTGCATGCTGAAATTTGTGCAGATTTCAGATTCGGAACGCCAGAAGATCATCAAATTTTGTTTTGAACGACAATTGGACTACCGTACGAAATAGGAATGTTGTAGCATAAAAAGAGGAATCTGCGGGTACCGTAATGAAAAAAACGGAGGATCTGTCATGAATCATCGTCATGCAACCCGCAGATATGAACGGCTCTACTATGTTTTCTCCAGGCGAATGGAACGGAGGGTTATGATTCTGATTACAGCCCTTCTAATCCTGCTTGTGGTGTATCAATTGCTGTTGTTAGTACCTGGCTTCAAAAAGAATATGACCACTATTGATCGCCTGGAAGGAACGCCAATTCAAGTGCAAACGATGAATGATCCCGAACGTCGTTGATTTGTCTGTTTTTGCATCCATGTGTAGAGTGTGGTATAATTTTCACGATGCAGGCAATGCCTGTTTTTTTATTGAGGTTTATCGTTTGAGGAGGAATGCCCCGTTGGCAAGCCAGAACACATCAGAGAACGGGAAAATGAACGTTGCAATTGACGGACCTGCCGGTGCCGGGAAAAGCACGGTGGCCCGATTGGTTGCAGAGGCGCTCGCGTATGTCTACGTCGACACAGGCGCAATGTACCGTGCGGTAACCTTGCATATGCTTCGGAAAGGTATTACACCGGAAGATGTGACACAGGTACTTCAGGAAGCCCAAAAGCTGGTCATTGATTTACAACCGGATCCCGACGGACAGAAAGTGTTCTGTAATGGGGAAGAAGTAACCTCGGAAATCCGCTCCCGTGAAGTGACGGGAATCGTGTCCCGATATGCGCAAATCGAGGGGCTGCGTACGCAATTAGTGGATACTCAGCGGCAAATGGCTTTGCGCAAGGGCGTCGTCATGGATGGACGCGATATCGGAACGACAGTACTGCCCGATGCGGAAGTGAAAATCTTCATGACTGCCAGTGTGGAAGAGCGTGCGCTTCGCCGCTTCAAAGAACTGGACCCCTCTGAAGGACTGACGTTGCAACAACTGGAGCGAGACATTGCCACCCGTGATAAATTGGATGAGAATCGGGAAATTTCCCCGCTTCGTTGTGCTGAGGATGCTATCGTTCTTGATACAACTGAGATGAACATCCATGAAGTGGTTGACAAAATCGTATCTTATTGCACAATGGTCAGAGGAGAGATCGGTCTATGATTTACACATTTTGCAGCACATTACTGCGGATCATTTACACCATTCTTTTCCGCTTGGAGGCCGTTGGACGGGAGAATATTCCGAAAGAAGGCGGCGTACTTTTATGTTCCAATCATATAAGTAACTTCGATCCTCCAACTGTTGGTATCAAAATTCGCCGTCAGGTGCGCTTCATGGCCAAAAGCGAATTGTTTGAAATTCCGGTACTCGGCCGAATTATTAAAGCCGTGGGCGCTTTCCCCGTTAAACGTGGAGGTGTCAGCAAGGAATCCATCAAGACCTCACTCAATATTTTGCGTGATGGTGAAGTGCTCGGAATCTTCCCCTCGGGAAGCCGTCATAATGATGGAGGTATCGGCAAAAAAGGAGCAGCGAGTTTTGCTCTCCGCAGTGGCGCTACAGTTATTCCTACTGCTATTATCGGTAACTACAAGGTTTTTCGTAAGATGAAAGTTGTATACGGAGCACCGGTAAGTTTGGACGAGTTCAAGGAAGACCCATCCGGAGAAGCTCTGGAGAAAGCGACTGAGAAGATTATGTCCAAGATTAACGAAATGGTGCAAACGGGCGTGCCAAGCAAGTAATGGCTTCGTCAGTAGCTGAGTGCATGTTTCCATATTTTTGAGGGAGACTAAGTTGTAGTACTCAGTGATGAAAGTGTTTTGAACTCTGCTACAGGCAGGTTTGAATATAATGGGGTTTTTGAATTGAGGAGGGTATTTGACATGTCGGAAGAAATGAAAAATCAAGAAGCAACCCAAGATGAGTTGGATCAATTCGTTTCCTTGAAAAAAGGAGATACCGTAAAAGGAACCATCGTCAAATTGGAAGATAACCAAGCCTATGTGAGCATTGGATATAAATATGACGGTGTCATTCCAATTCGTGAACTGTCTTCATTGCATGTTGACAGCGCGTCTGATGCAGTAGAAGTTGGACAAGAAGTTGAAGCTAAAGTTCTTAGCATCGACGACGAGAAAGAAAAACTCGTTCTGTCCAAACGTGCAATCGACAGCGAAAACGCATGGGATCAATTGCAAAAGCATTTTGAAGACCAAGACGTATTCGAAGTTGTTGTAGGTGACGTTGTTAAAGGCGGTCTGGTAGCAGACGTGGGCGTACGTGGATTTATCCCGGCTTCCATGGTTGAACGCCATTTCGTTGAAGACTTCAGCGACTACAAAGGACGCACACTGCGTGTTAAAGTGAAAGAGATCGACCGTGAGAACAACAAAGTGATCCTTTCCCAAAAAGACGTACTGGAGCAAGAATTCGAAGCAAACAAAGCGACTGTTATGGCTGGTTTGCAAGAAGGTCAAGTCATCGAAGGTACAGTACAACGTTTGACTCAATTCGGCGCATTCGTTGATGTGGGCGGAGTTGACGGTTTGGTTCACGTATCCGAGCTGGCTTGGACTCACGTTGAAAAACCATCCGACGTTCTGTCTGAAGGTGATAAAGTTAGTGTGAAAGTGCTGAAAGTTGACCCTGAAAAAGGCAAAATCAGCCTGAGCATGAAAGCTGTTCAACCAGGTCCTTGGGAAACAGCTAGCGAAAAATTCAATTCCAGCGATATCGTAACAGGTGTTGTAAAACGTCTGGTAGACTTCGGTGCATTTGTTGAAATCGCTCCTGGTGTTGAGGGACTTGTGCATATCTCGCAAATCTCCCACAAACACATCGGCACTCCTCATGAAGTGCTGAAAGAAGGACAAGAAGTTCAAGTTAAAATCTTGGACATGAACCCTTCTGAGCAACGTGTAAGCTTGAGCATCAAAGAAACAGAAGAAGCTCCAGCTCAACCACAAAAATCAGAAAGACCTGCAAGAAACAACGCTCCACGTGAAGAAATCAACAATCCAAACGTTTCCTTGAACAATCAAGGTATGAGCACTACGCTCGGCGAACTGTTTGGTGACAAACTCAGCAAATTCAAATAAGTTAACAATGCATGGTTCTTAGTTATATACTGCATATTTTGCTGAATAATAAAAGCAAGATCGGCGAGCCCCAGGCGGGTTCGCCGATTGTTTTTATTGCGAGTATTTTGGCATGAAACGTTAGCCAAGACATATCTTTTTTGCTATGATGAGTATCGTAAGTATGGACAGGAGGAGTGGAATGTATGGCAAGACCCGTTGTGGCAATTGTCGGACGACCGAACGTGGGTAAATCCACCATTTTCAATCGGATCATCGGCGACAGACTGGCCATTGTGGAAGACAAGCCGGGCATTACCCGTGACCGAATCTACGGAATCGGCGAATGGAACGGTAAACCATTCAGTATTATTGATACAGGTGGTATCGAAATTGATGGTGAGGATGTCATCTTAAAATCAATCCGGATGCAAGCAGAGCTCGCTATTGAAGAAGCGGATGTTATTGTATTCATGTGTGATGCAAAAGCAGGAATCACGCAATCGGATGAAGAGGTCGCAGAGATGTTGTACCGCTCAGGCAAGCCTATTGTTGTAGCCGTTAACAAAGTGGATAATATCGGACGAAGTGAGCTCATTTATGAGTTTTATGGGTTCGGTTTCGGTGAGCCTATCGGCGTATCCGGAAGTCACGGTACAGGTGTAGGTGATTTGCTTGATGCGATTGTGGAGAAGTTGCCTGAACTTGAGGAAGAGGTTTACGATGAGGATGTCATTCGTGTAGCTCTGATCGGACGTCCTAATGTGGGTAAATCTTCACTGGTTAACGCGATTCTGGGTGAAGAGCGTGTTATTGTAAGTGACGTGGCTGGAACGACCCGGGATGCGATTGATACACCTTTTGAAAAAGACGGCCAACGTTACGTGCTGATTGATACAGCAGGTATGCGTAAGCGTGGTAAAGTATATGAAACAACCGAGAAATACAGTGTAATGCGTGCCATGCGTGCGATTGAGCGTGCAGATGTTGTTCTGATTGTCATTAATGGTGAAGAAGGCATTATTGAACAGGACAAGCATATTGCAGGTTATGCATTCGAAGCGGGTAAAGCGTCTTTGTTTGTCGTAAACAAATGGGACGTGGTAGAGAAGCATGACAAAACGATGAAAGAGTTTGAGAAGAAAATTCGGGATCACTTCCTGTTTATGACTTATGCTCCGGTCGTATTTTTGTCAGCCCTCACAAAACAACGCTTACAAAAACTGTTGCCGGTTGTAAAACGTGTAGCGGACCAACACTCGTTACGTGTACAAACGCATCTGCTTAACGATGTTGTATCGGATGCAGTAGCTATTAACCCTCCGCCAACGGATAAAGGACGGAGAATGAGAATTAACTATGTGACTCAGGTTGCCGTTAAGCCTCCGACCATGGTTGTTTTTGTGAACGATCCGGAATTGATGCACTTCTCATATGAGCGCTATCTGGAGAATAAAATCCGTGCAGCGTTTGATTTCGAAGGAACACCAATTCGCATATTTACTCGGAGGAAGTCCGACGAAAGTTAGGGGAGAAGTGTGTGATTTTACAAATCGCAGCGATTGTACTGAGTTATCTGCTCGGTTCAATCAGCTTTAGTGTCCTCCTTGCAAAAGCGATACGGGGGATCGATATTCGTCAGCACGGAAGCGGAAATGCAGGAGCTACCAATACGTTGCGTATTTTGGGTAAAGGACCAGCAATTGCTGTTCTGCTGCTTGATGTACTTAAGGGTGTTGCAGCTGTATGGATTGGAATCTGGCTGGGCGATGGTTCTGCCTGGATTCCTGCACTCAGTGGTATAGCAGCCATTGCAGGACATAACTGGCCGCTTTACTTCCATTTTCGTGGAGGAAAAGGGATCGCGACTGCCATTGGTGTTCTGGTAAGCCTTGCTTTCCTGCCTGCGTTATGTGCTGGGGTGATCGCCATTCTGTCTATTGTATTGACACGATATGTTTCATTGGGGTCTCTAATTTTTGTAGCATTTACACCCATCTTTATTTTGGTATTACCCGGATATTCAATGAATATCTTCTGGGGGAGTCTGATTATTTGTCTGTTTGCGTTCTGGAGACATCGTACCAATATTGCGAAGCTCGCCAAAGGACAGGAAAATAAATTGGGATCGAAAAACCCTGGAGGGGGTAAACGAGTTGTCTAAAAAAGTTGCTGTTCTGGTCGCTGGGAGCTGGGGAACGGCTCTGGCCAGTGTACTTGCCGCCAATCAGTTGGACGTGATGATGTGGACGCGTGGTGAAGACCAAGCTACAGAAATCAATAACAAGCACACCAATACTCGCTATCTTCCGGATGCAGAACTTTCACCACGGATTCAGGCAACCAATGATATGGAAGCTGCAGTGGAAGGCGCGATAGCTGTGTTAATTGTTGCGCCTTCTTCAGCCATGCGTGCAGTTACGAATCAGCTTAAGGCTTATTATAAGCCTGAGATGTTAATCATTCATGCCACCAAAGGTTTTGAGACAGAAAGCCTGAAACGGATGTCCACAGTCATCTCAGAAGAGCTGGAATGTGAAGAAGGACGTGTTGTTGTGCTTTCTGGCCCAAGCCATGCGGAAGAAGTGGTGAAGCGTTGCCCAACGACAGTTGTTGTGGCCTCATTGGATAAGGCATCTGCCGAGGCGGCCCAAGCTTTGTTTATGAATGCCTATTTCCGTGTTTATACGAATCGGGACATGCTTGGTGTTGAACTGGCAGGCGCATTCAAAAACATCATTGCTCTTGGTGCAGGTATGTCCGATGGTCTTCAATTCGGTGATAATGCCAAAGCAGCGTTGTTAACTCGCGGTCTGGCAGAGATTACACGTATTGGTGTAGAGATGGGCGCAAATCCGTTAACGTTTTCGGGACTTGCCGGAATCGGGGATCTGGTTGTAACAGCTACAAGTCAGCACAGCCGGAACTGGAGAGCGGGTTCCATGTTGGGCCAAGGACAGAAGCTGGATGATGTCCTGAAGTCCATGGGCATGGTGGTGGAGGGCATTCGAACCACACAAGCTGCCTATTTCATCTCGCAAAAATACGGTGTGCAAATGCCGATTGCAGATCAGTTGTATCACGTTTTATTTCAGGAGAGACAGCCGCGTGATGCGGTTGAAGCCTTGATGGGACGTGACCCGAAGACTGAAATGGAAGTCATGAAGCTTGAAACCTGGGAGCAATGGCATTCCTGATTGTAATTACCTAAACGTACCTTGTGAAATAAGAAGCTTATTCACCTTTTCTGTGGCGGACTCATACTATACACATGAGTATTGCCGGAGGAGGGGAGACGAATGGGTAACAACATTTCTAAAGATGCGCTGAATGCAATCAACAAGAAAACGGGTAAAACGATAACAGAAGGTGCAGTCAAGAAATTGGCAAGCACGGTGAAACCAACGACGATTCAGAATGAAGCTCAGTTGCGCCAATTGATCAAACAAGTATCCGCCATGGCGAAAGTTCCGGTATCTGAGGATACGGTTAAGGATATTGTGAGTGCGGTCAAGAAAAGCGGATTGAATCCGAGCAGTATGGAATCGTTAATGAAAATGATGATGAAAAAATAATAGATCACGCCTGCTTGTGCAGGTGATCCAGTAAGACAAAAAGACGAGTCGGCTCCTGCCGGCTTGCTTTTTTGTCTTTTTTTTGGAAAGTTGAGCTGAATTTCGTGTTATAATGGTTGCAATTGTCACAGTGTCAGTGATGAATATCGGACTGAAGGGGAGACTGCTGGATTATGAGCGCAATGGACAAGATGTGGCTGTCATTGGTCGCCATCCTCATTATGGGACTATCTGTATTCCTGATTACGTTTGCTCGTGCCAAAACAAAAGGCATTGTACGGGGGATTCTTTCCTTAATTGCATTTTTGATTATGCTGATTGGCTTTTTTGGTGGAATCGCTTCTCTGACCTGATTTCCTATGCCTGAAGGATAACATCCGCATAAGCACATCATAAGAACTGACACAATGAACACGGATGAGGGGAGTGTGAGCCTATGGGGCCGCATGATACGGAGGGTCGGACAGAGTGTTATCCGGAATTACACGCGGCTTTGCTGGAAACGGCCAAAGCCTGGAACACACAGCCACAGACATGGTTGCTTGGAGGAAGCTGTGGGTTGCTGCTTCAGGGGGTGGAGTTGCAACAGGCTCCCAGAGATATTGATATCTATGCGGATGTCGCTGCTGCTAAGGAACTTCACCGAATCGCTCCGGGGGAAATGCTCGACGAGCCTACAGTGGATAAGACTGGACCTTATGCTTCGCTGCTAAGCCACTATCAGGTTGGTGCATGTGCGCTGGAACTGGTTGGTGGTTTCGAAATATGGGCTCGCAAAAGTTGGTACCGTATTGAGATTGAACATGTACTTGCTCCGCATGCACCAGTAGCACAAGTGGGTTCGCATACCCTGCGACTGATGCCTCTTGCGCATGAGCTGTTGTTTAATCTGCTGCGAGGTCGTGAAGATCGTTATGTACCCATTGCGACAAAGATGCGTCAGCAACCACTTGTACATCAACCTATAATGACAAGGTTAAGTCAACAGAATGTATGGACAAGCCGCTTCAGAGCAGAAGTGGAAGAACTTGTTGGCTTTGCATGGATATAGTTGGTTGAGGGAGGAAAATGATGGACTATAAAGTTACTTTTTTACCCATGAACAAATCGATAGCGCTCAAACCAGGGGCAACACTTCTGCATGCAGCACGACGTGCCGGAGTCAAGATTACGACCCGATGTGATGGTAAAGCGGCTTGCCTGATGTGCAAAGTGAACGTGGACGAAGAACATCGGACGGAACTGTATCCACCAACAGACGCAGAAAAGCGTAAGCTGGGTTCACTGTTGGAATCAGGTACACGACTGTCCTGTCAGGCCAAGGTCTGTGGATCTCTATCGGTTCATGTTCCTGAGGACCCGCTGAAGGCAGCCATCCGGAAACAACTGGAACGTCAGCAACAGGAAGACGACTGGTTCTGAGCATTATGAAATTGATTCTCTAATGAGTTATTTAAGGAGGATACGGATGATTAGGAACAAGCCAAACTGTGTTAAAGGAAGCGAACCGCAGCGTCCGATGCATCAGATGGGCGGTCTGCTGTTATTCCTGTTGTTTGCTTTTACAGCAAGTGGTTGTATGTATCCATCCCAGAGCAATTCGGACCCTAAGATAGCCTATCGGGAAAGTGTGAGTCGTATTCAGAGTGCGGTAGAGACATTCCAGCAGGATGAGGGGATTTTGCCAATCATCAATGCAGATATCTCTACACCAAAATATGAAAAGTTCAGAGTGGATCTGCCCAAGTTGAAACAACTGGGGTATCTGGATGAAATACCGGGAACTGCTTTTGAAAGTGGTGGTAGCGCTTACTTCCTTATTCAGGACGAAGAAGTGAATCCCAACGTGAAAGTGATGGATCTACTGACCGTACAGAAAGTAAACGATGTGCAACGAATGGTTAATCAATATAAGTCCGTACATAACAATAAGCTGCCAAGCGGGGAAGAACTGTATCCGGGGTTATACGCTGTGGATATGGAGCAGGCGGCCCAGGCAGGTACTCCTTCCATTACGCTGAATAGTGTATATTCAGGTCAGGCGTTACCTTTTATGATGGATGACGAAGGCAAGGTCTATGTGGATTATGCTTTTGACATTATGCAGGCGGTGGAAAAGTCTGATGTGTCTCCATTCGAGAGTGAAGATGTGCGGGATTTTCTATTGGAACACTCCTACTTCGTACCTGTAAAATCGGTTCCCTATGCTTGGCAAAATAATGCACCAGTTGCACAGCCAATAAAATAAGCATGATTGCAATTTAAATGAACTAACTGTATGACAACCGTGGCACCCATGGTTTAAGAAGAGATATTCCAAACAAGGGATATCTCTTTTATTATTCTGAAATGATGAGCAGTAACCGTCATAAAAGCTTCATGGATCACATAAAGTAGATTGAAATAAAGACGCGCAGTCCGAGATCGGGGGATTCTCCTAATGTCATCACCATAAGATAAAAAAACAAAAATACGCGTCATATTGCCGCATACGGATACATAAGATGATACTAGTCCAATTGCATGTACGAGTTAACGCCGCTCTCGCCGGTTTCATCAGAATGCAACGTTCGGCGGCGGACGACTTCCGGGCACTCACAAAGGCGGCTCTACCGTTGCAGGGATTTCAGTCTTCTGATTGAAAAAACGAAGCGGATGCTCTTTAGCATTTTTCCTTCGGAGTAATTTAGGGAGGGGATTTCATTGGAGAAAGTGGATATTTTTAAGGACATAGCTGAGCGGACCGGAGGGGATATTTATCTCGGGGTTGTCGGCGCAGTCCGGACGGGAAAATCAACATTTATCAAACGATTCATGGAAACCATTGTATTGCCAAACATCACAAACGAGGCAGATCGTGGTCGGGCGGTGGATGAACTTCCACAGAGTGCAGCGGGTAAGACCATCATGACCACGGAACCGAAATTCGTACCGAATAACGCAGTCCAAATCAAGGTGGCCGAAGGACTCGATGTCAATGTGCGTCTTGTGGATTGTGTAGGTTACGCGGTGGAAGGAGCCAAGGGATACGAGGATGAGAATGGTCCGCGCATGATCTCCACGCCTTGGTTCGAGGAGCCAATTCCATTCCAGGAAGCCGCAGAGATTGGTACTCGCAAAGTCATTCAGGAGCATTCCACACTGGGTGTTGTGGTAACAACAGACGGCACAATCGCCGAAATTGCCCGCAGTTCCTATGTGGAATCCGAAGAACGGGTTATTGCGGAATTAAAAGAAGTGGGCAAACCGTTTGTACTGGTCATCAACTCCACTCGTCCTCGCAGTGAAGAAGCCCTGCAATTACGTAGTGAGCTTGCTGCCAAATACGACATTCCGGTGATGACACTCAGTGCAGCGACCATGACGGAAGATGATGTGACGGGTGTACTTCGTGAAGTGCTCTATGAGTTCCCTGTACATGAAGTGAATGTAAACTTGCCTAGCTGGGTTATGGTGCTGAACGAGACTCACTGGTTGCGCAGCAACTACGAAAATTCCGTACGGGATACCGTTAAGGATATTCGCAGACTTCGTGACGTGGATCGGGTTGTTGCTCAGTTCATGGAATATGAATTCATTGATCGCGCAGGCCTGAGTGGCATGAATATGGGTCAGGGTGTAGCCGAAATTGACCTGTATGCGCCAGATGAACTGTATGATCAGATTCTCGTGGAAGTGGTCGGAATTGAAATTCGGGGCAAGGATCATCTGCTGCAATTGATGCAGGAATTCTCGCATGCGAAGAGAGAATATGACCGCTTCGCAGAAGCGCTGGAGATGGTCAAAACGACCGGATATGGTATTGCTGCTCCATCTCTTGCCGAGATGGCTCTGGATGAACCTGAGCTCATTCGTCAGGGCACCAAATTTGGCGTACGCCTGAAAGCAACGGCACCGTCCATTCACATGATCCGGGTCGATGTGGAATCGGAGTTCGCTCCAATCATTGGCACGGAGAAACAGAGTGAGGAACTGGTGAGATACCTGATGCAGGACTTCGAGAACGATCCGATCAAGGTATGGGATTCAGACATGTTTGGTCGTTCGCTGCACTCCATCGTGAGAGAAGGTATTCAGGGCAAGATTGCCATGATGCCGGATAATGCAAGATACAAATTGCAAGAGACGCTGGGAAGAATCATTAACGAAGGTTCAGGTGGCTTGATCGCTATCATTCTGTAAGACATCAAAAGACCGTAAGGGGGCATCCCCTCGCGGTCTTTTTTAGTGTGATTTCTTAATTTTGGATGAAATGGATAGGAAGAATGATTCTTTCGAAAAAACTTAGCGATTTTTAGCTTTAAATTACTAAAACCCATTTACATACTAGGGATTAGCCGTTATATTAATATTCAACTATTGTGATCGAGATCACAGAGAGTGAACAGGGGGAAACAGAGATGAAAAGAAAAGAGACAAAATGGGTATGGTTGAGTGTGTTATTAGTATTCACATTGGCGTTATCTGCTTGCGGAATCAAAAAAGAACCGGCATCTACTCCGGCTTCGGGTGCATCCGATGATACACCGAAAACGGAAGCAGTCACAGGCCCTCTAAGTGGCAAACGGATCGCACTTATTATGGAATTCAATACAGGTACTTTCTCGCAGCAATATGTACAAGGTGTCAAAGAAGAAATCGAAAAATTCGGTGGAGAACTGACTACGTTTGTTGCCGATAATGATAAAGCGAAGATGGTATCCTTGCTAGATAGCGCAATTAATCAGAAATTCGATGCCATTCTCACGGATCACGGGGATTCCCTGTTAGAGCCAGGTGTGAAGAAGGCAGTAGAACAGAACATTCCAGTGGTTGTGTTCGATGCAGCTATTAGTGTTCCGGGAGCAACAGTCCTGTCGCAGGATGATCAGAAGATGGCTGAGCTGACGCTGGAGCAAATGAAAAAAGATATTAATGGACAAGGCAACATCGTAAAAGTATGGGTAGCTGGTTTCGCGCCGATGGAACGCCGTCAGATCGCATACGGTGAATTCCTGAAAGCAAATCCGGACATCAAAGAAATAGCTACATTTGGTTCTGCACAGAACCCGGCGCTGGATACTCAAGCCAAAATGGAGGCTATTCTCAAACAATATCCAAAAGGTGAGATTACAGCTGTATGGGCTGCATGGGATGAGTTCGCCAAAGGTGCAGCACGTGCCATTCAACAAGCCGGACGTGACGAGATTAAAGTGTATGGTATTGATATGAGTGACGAGGACCTGCAAATGATTCAGGACCCAAAAAACCCTTGGGTAGCTTCTGCAGCGGTTGATCCTACAGACATCGGTCGCGTACAAGTACGTTATGCTTATCAGAAACTGAACGGGGACGAGACGGAAGATGCAGTTGTGCTTAACCCGGTCTATGTTCAACGTGAAGCTTTGCCAGATAAACAAATCTCCACTTCAGAGCTGTCAGAGTTCGTTGAAGGTTGGGGAGGCAGTACACAAGGAATCAAGGATTGGATGAGCGAATACGGAATTACTGCTAAATAAGCAGCGTAAGGGAAGCGCGCCGCAAGGCGCGCTTTTTCCAACCATAATGAAGACGCGCGAGATATGGATGAGAAAAGGGAGACTCCCGGATGGGAACGATTGGAGGTTAACATCATGAGCACTGCACCGATTCTGCTTCAAATGGAACATATCCACAAGCAGTTTTCAGGCATTCCTGCACTGAAGGATGTAGATTTCTCTGTGAAAGGCGGGGAGATTCACGCGCTACTCGGTGCCAATGGTGCCGGTAAGAGCACGTTAATGAAAATTCTGTCTGGTGCCTATCAATTGGATCAGGGTACGATTCAGCTGAGTGGACAAGCACTTCACTTGAGTTCTCCGGGAGACGCGAAGGCAAGTGGGATTCACTGTGTCTATCAAGAAGTGGATGCAGCACTGGTGCCACAGCTGACGGCTGCGGAGAACATTATGATGGATCAGTTGGCTTCATCTGCTGGTGGTTGGTGGAAAAGTCCGCGGAAGCTGCAACATCGTGCGGTAGAAGCGTTGAAGCAATTAGGAGCAGACATTTCCGTTCACCAAAAAGTGGCCGATCTGACGCTTGCAGAGAAACAGATGATATTGCTGGCACGGATTTTGATTCAGGATGCCAAGGTCATCATTTTTGACGAACCGACTGCACCGCTGAGTCAGGAAGAAACGGATGCATTTTTCCGAATCGTTCATCTCCTGAAGGAGCGGGGTGTAGCTTGTATTTTCATTACCCATCGCCTTGCTGAAGTGACGGGTCATTGTGATCGCGTTACGGTCATGAGAGATGGGCAACATGTATTTACGGGTGAAGCGAAAGGGCTGACAATCAACGACTTGGTCACACAGATGTTGGGCAAGCCATTTGAGGAAGAGTTTCCGAAGACGGAAGCACCTGTGGGAGAGCTGTTACTAGAAGCACGTGGGCTACGTCGTGGAGTGAAGGTCAAAGGTGTTGATCTCTCAGTACGCCGAGGTGAAGTCCTCGCTGTCGTGGGTCTGGTAGGCGCTGGTAAAACGGAAAGCTCTCGTTTGCTGATTGGCGCAGATCGACTGGAGGGTGGTGAGATTCGGCTTAACAACCGTAGCCTCCGCCTGTCTCAGCCTGCAGATGCGGCGGCTCTGGGGATTGTTTCTGTACCGGAGGAACGCCGCAAACAGGGAATTCTGATTCAGGAGAACGTGGAACGGAATTTAAGCCTGCCTTTGCTTAGTCGCCTTAGTACATTAGGTTTCGTAAGCCGCAAGCGGGAGCGTCAGAATGCGGAGTCATTGGTGAAACAGCTTGGAATCAAGACATCGTCCGTGAAACAGGAAGTAAAATATCTAAGTGGTGGTAACCAGCAGAAGGTAGCCATTGGTAAATGGCTTAATGCGGATGCGGATGTATTTATATTTGATGAACCAACCAAGGGAGTGGATATTGGGGCGAAAAGTGACATTTTCCGCATCATCAATGAACTGGCTTTGGCGGGCAAGGGCGTAATCTATTTCACCTGTGAACTGGATGAGGGAATGGGGATTGGTGACCGGATTGCTGTCATGTGCGAAGGTGTTATTGTTAAAGAGTTCAAACGGGGCGAGACTAACCAAGAACAGCTGCTATACTATGCAAGCGGTGGACAAGAGGTGCAATCATGAAGGATAAATCACTGGATTTTGCGTTCCGTTACGGGGCGATTATTGTCATCATAGGTGTTATCGCATTTTTCGGCATTAAATTGCCTTATTTCTTTACGTACAGTAACTTGACCGATATTTTGGGCTCGATCTCTATCGTTACCTTTGTCGCGATTGGTGTTACGTTATCTCTCATTGTTGATGGATTTGATCTCTCGGTGGGGGCGACCGTCTCATTGACCACTGTCGTTACTGCTTCGTTAATGATTTGGTATCAACAGCCACTAGCGATCGTCATTATCGTGCCGCTGATTATCGGGGCTGTTATTGGTTTGCTGAACGCTTTACTGATCGTAAAATTGCGTATTCCGGATCTGCTGGCAACTCTTGCCACGATGTACATCATCGGGGGCATTCATAAAACATATGCACAAGGATATACCATTTACAATCACATGCAGTTCCCTGATGGAAGCAAAGCTGCGGGAGAGATGGACCCGACATTCCTGCTGATAGGGCAGGGTAAATGGCTAGGTATGCCGATATCAGTCATCCTGCTGCTTATTGCGGTCATCGGTGTGCATATCTTTTTAACTTATACGAAATATGGGCGCCAGATGTATATCACAGGCGGTAATGAGGAAGCAGCGCGTCTATCCGGAATCAAGGTGAAAAAGGTGCGTACTCTCGCCTATGTAGCCGCTGGAGTATTTGCCGCAATCGGTGGGATCATCTATGCTTCAAAAGTAGGATCTGGACAGATTGATGCCGGGTCACCGTTGTTAATGGAATCCGTTGCTGCGGTATTTGTCGGTTTCTCTGTGTTTGGCGCGGGTAAACCGAATGTCATCGGAACCTTCATTGGTTCGGTTCTGATTGGTGTACTTGTCAACGGTTTGACGATGATGAACGTACAGTATTTCACACATGATATTGTAAAAGGTGGGGTTCTTGTGCTCGCCCTGGCGGTTACGTTTTACGTCTTAAACCGCAACCGGACTTGAAATTGTGGGCTGTCTGTATTAGTATGAAATTTGTTCGGCGTCTGAAATCCCCGTGTTTTCAGGCGACATTCTGCCGAAAATGACTGTTGACCGCAGGCGGAGATTTGTGTTCATCGCTCAAGATGTACGTAGATTTTTTGCGTATGAACGTATATTTCGCTATAAAACGGAAACACAGTATAACATTCAGGACATTGATACAGGAGGTGAAAAACAAATGAACAAATCAGACTTGATTACACACGTATCCGAAGCGACTGAATTGTCCAAGAAAGATGTAACGAAAGCGGTTGATGCCGTATTCGAAGCAATCTCTGAGGCTCTTCAAAGCGGAGATAAAGTACAATTGGTTGGTTTTGGGAACTTCGAAGTTCGCGAGCGCTCTGCACGTAAAGGACGCAACCCGCAAACAGGTGAAGAAATCGAAATTCCTGCGAGCAAAATTCCTGCATTCAAACCAGGTAAAGCGCTCAAAGACGGAATTAAATAAGATTTCTACATATTCCATATGTCGACAAAAAGACCGTGACTTGTTCACGGCCTTTTCTTTTGCCCTTTAACGTTGATTCTTGCGGTTCATTCGTATAAGGCGCTGGTTGACAAATGAAACAATCTTAATCATCATTAACGCTATCGAACTAAAGAAGGGGACATGCGTGATGGATCATCCAACCGGCAATGATTATATTGTAATTAAGGCAGAGGAAAATGGTGTCCAGGTGATCGGATTAACCCGAGGTCAGGATACACGTTTTCACCACACCGAGAAATTGGACAAGGGTGAAGTGATGTTTGCCCAATTCACCACCCATACTTCAGCTATTAAAATCCGGGGCAAAGCCACGCTGATTACCAAGCATGGACAGATTGAATCGGAGTAATGGACAGAGTGAATACATTCAAATGAAGATTGCAGGCATAGCCTGCTTTTTTTCATTGTACAATGAGGTATGAGCCTTTACCGGACAGACTACACTAACAGGTAAAGGCAGGGAGGCGTATATGAAACCGCGGATGATTGTTACTGCTTCAATGCTGGCAACGGTTGCGGCGGTCTTTCTGCTTGTTGCGATACAAACCTTACATATGCGTACATGGGGCGGGGACAACGTACAGCCTGCCTCTGCATCACATCATCCAGTTCAGCTAACGAATGACAATCTGGTTGATGTGCTAAGCTCCATGCAACTATCAACTCCCATTGCAAGAGTGGAATGGAAGCAGTCCATTTTGAGACTGGACCTCAAAGTTAAAGGAACGGGTACAAGTTACACTGAAATCTATGAGAACATGGCAGCTGTGGCGGATCTTGGCTTTCGGAGTCTGGATAACGTGGATCAGGTGCTGTTGCGTGTGATGGCAGAAGATGAATGGATGCATAAACGACATCTGTTACTTGCTGCTGATATTCGGCGTGGAGAGTGGCCTCTGTATGCGATTGAAACATTACGGAACTGGAAAAGTGCGGCCTTTTCAGATGAATTGAAGGACTGGTTTCATTTGATGGAGACCGAACTCTGGAAGAAGCAATTCGAAATGACAAGTCAGGGGTAATAGAATAGCAGGATTCAGTGCGTGCCCGTTCAACATATGCTATAATATATAAGATTGTAGTGCAGAAAAGGTTTAACAATGTTAAGGCTCGGAGGCTGAGAATGAATTCATATCGCGTACCCCAACTAGCAAAGAAATATACGGATTACGACATGATTCGACAACATACGGAAATCCCATCATTTCCGGATAGCCGAGCACGTCTGTTGCAGGTATTTGTGGGCCGCACAGACGAAAAGGTGCATCAAGAGTTATATGCTCTTGCAACTTCGCTCGTTCAGTTGGCCATGGATACGCATGATCGAATCGATACCATTTCCGGTGAGCGGAAAGAGCAGGAGATGCGTTCACGTCAGTTGAATGTACTCGCCGGGGATTATTTAAGTAGCCGTTTTTATCAATTGCTTGCCCAAGCGGGCAGAATTGAAATGATTGGCAAACTCAGTGGTGCTGTATCCGGAGTGAACGCACGCAAGATGACGCTGTATGAACGGATGAAGAAGCTTCTCGTTTCGGCTGACGAATACTTGCGTGAAACGGTACAGCTGAGAATGCAGCTGTTTCTTTCATTTACAGGCATGATTCAACATAACGAAGAGTCTTTATGGAACAGCCTGTTGACCGAATTCAGCTCCTGCGAAACGATCGTGGAAGAACTGAAACGGATGAATGACGCAAAACAATATCTTCACAGCTATGCATACTGGCACATATACGAGCATGGTAATGACGATGAGCGCAATGTGTTGCGTCAGTCTGAACCGGATGCACGTGCATGGAACACTATGGTGCTGAAGCATAGGGTTGGCGAGGTTTTGCTGGACAAGCTTCGCGAGTGTACACACCGCATTCAACTGTTGTTGCAAGACGAGGAAGGGCGGATGGGCTTGCAGGAGATACATGCAATTCTAGAGCCTTACTTGGCATATTTGCAGCCTTCACATGCGGCAGTAAGGGAAGATTGAGGGGGAGACAGACGAATGGGGAGCGGAGAGACCAAACCGAAAGAAGAATATGTCCATTCGGTTTTTCAGAGTATAGCCGGAAAATATGATGTCATGAATGATATTTTAAGTTTCCGCAGGCATAAGGCTTGGCGTAAATTCACCATGAAAAAGATGAATATGTCCAAAGGCGATACCGGTCTTGATTTGTGTTGCGGCACATGTGACTGGACGCTTGCTATGGCAGAGGCAAGTGAAACGGGGCACATGCACGGACTTGATTTCAGTAGCAACATGCTGGAGGTCGGCCAGACAAAGATCAATGCGGTGCAACGTCAAAAACAGATTACCCTGACACAGGGAAATGCCATGTCACTTCCTTTTGAAGACAATTCGTTTGATTATGTGACGATCGGGTTTGGGTTGCGTAATGTACCTGATCTCAGACAAGTGTTGTCTGAAATGAAACGTGTGGTCAAACCGGGCGGTATGGTTGTATGCCTGGAATTGTCCAAGCCAACATGGCAGCCGTTCAAAGGCATTTATTATTTTTATTTTGAGAAGGTTTTACCGAATCTTGCCAAAGTGTTTGCTAAAAGTTTTGAGCAGTACAAATGGCTGCCGGACTCACTGGCCATTTTCCCGGGAAGGCAGGAACTGGCAGACATTTTTGCAGAAACTGGATTACAACAAGTGCAGGCCTACCCTCTGACCGGAGGTATCGCGGCACTGCATATTGGAACCAAGGAGAATCAGCATGTTTAGGAAAATTCGCATCTTTTTAGAAATGATCAAGATTGAACACACGCTTTTTGCTTTACCTTTTGCATTTATGGGGGCGATCCTCGGCTCCATGGTAGTGAATGATACCTTCCCAAGCTGGATGCAGATCATGTGGGTATTGCTTGCGATGGTCGGCGCACGTAGTGCGGCTTTTGGTTTGAACCGAATTATTGACCAAGCGATTGATAGCAAAAACCCGCGTACCGCGATGAGAGCCATCCCGGCAGGACTGTTGAAAAATGGGGAAGTTGTTATATTTGTCATTATCTCATTTATATTGTTATTCTGGGCCTCATCCAATCTTAATGTATTATCGATGCAGCTGTTACCTATTGCTGTGTTTATGTTGGTACTGTATTCGTACACCAAACGATTCACATGGTTATGTCACGTCGTTCTCGGAATGACGATTGGTTTGGCGCCACTTGGTGGCTGGGTAGCTGTAACAGGTACGATGGATTGGACAGCGATTGTCCTGTACGTTACGATTGTGTTCTGGACAGCTGGTTTTGATATTATCTATGCATGTCAGGATCTTGAATTTGATCAGGGAGAAGGCCTTCATTCCATACCTTCCCGTTTTGGCTTGGTTAAATCATTGCAGATCGCCAAGTTCTTCCATGTGATTACTGCAATTGGTTTTCTTGCGTTATTGTTGATGACAGATCTGAGCTGGTGGTATGGCGCAGGCATGTTGGTAACGTATGGTATTCTTTTCTATCAACACTATATTGTATCGCCTAATGATATGAGTCGTGTTCAAACGGCATTCTTTACTATGAACAGTTTGCTTAGTTTAATCGTATTTACCTTCACTCTGATTGATCTGGCGGTGAAATAAATGGTACAGCAGCCGGACAATAAACGACTGGTTGTCGGAATTACCGGAGCGAGTGGCAGCATATATGGCATTCGATTAATTGAAACGCTGCTTGATCTGGAATATACCGTTCATCTGGTCATATCCAATGCAGGGTGGCGTGTACTGAAAGAAGAAATGGACTGGGATGTGACGAATCGGGACGCGGTGTTGGAAGAAAAATTCGGCAACCGTGCCGGTTCTCTGATCTATCATCCTGTGAGTGATATAGGGGCCTCTATTGCAAGTGGTTCTTATCTGGCCGATGGCATGATTATCATGCCATGTTCTATGGGAACTCTTTCATCCATCGCGCAGGGATCGTCGGATAATCTGATGTCCCGCGCAGCCGATGTCATGATGAAAGAGGGAAGAACATTGATCCTCGTCCCACGTGAGACGCCTCTTCATGCAATCCATCTGGAGAACATGCTGAAGCTCTCCCGTCTTGGTGTACGAATGATACCGGCTATGCCTGCTTTTTATTACAAACCTCAGACTATGGATGAGTTGATTATGTTTTTGGTGGGTAAAGTGCTAGATAGCTTGCGCATCCCACATCAACTGTTTACAAGATGGGGAGAACCGGATGAACGGGGATAACAACTGAGTCCGATACAAGGCAGTTTTTTTGCCAAAGTGTTGCTCGGTTTATTTGTCCCCCGAATCCCGGGGTATTGGTGAGTGCTGATGGTAAGTCTTCATGAACCACAGTCTTGACCCATGCTCCGGCAACTTCTGTATTTTGTTTCAGAACAAGTCGCAGAGTTTATAGAAAACACAAGCAAGAACGGTAAGCCGGGTTTTCGTAATGCCTGCAGGCCCGACTTGCTGGAGGGGAAGGTAAGCATGGATTTATGGACTGACAATACGCTGATACGGGTGAACGAATGAAACTATTGGATATTTTCGGGTTGTTAAAAAAGGACATGGATTACATTGAGAAAGAGTTGTATCGCAGTGTTCGAGGAGAACAGAAGCTGCTGAGTGAAACGTCGCTTCATTTGCTCAAAGCAGGAGGAAAACGGTTGCGGCCCGTTTTTGTATTACTTGGCGGGAAATTTGGTACATATGACATTGAACGTCTGAAGCTGGTTGCAGTTCCGCTGGAACTCATTCATTCCGCATCTCTCGTTCATGATGATGTTATTGATAATGCGGAGACACGCCGAGGCAAACCCACGGTGAAGTCAAAGTGGGATAATCGGATTGCCATGTACACTGGAGACTATATCTACGGTAAGGCACTTGAAATGACTGCCGGATTATCCGATCCAGCGATTCATCGTATACTTGCCAAAGCTATGGTACAGATGTCCATCGGTGAAATGGAGCAAATTCGAGACTTTTTCAATACGGGACAAAGTGTTCGTAATTATCTGCTGCGGATTCGTCGTAAAACAGCACTTCTGATTGCGGTTAGCTGTCAGTTGGGGGCTTTGGCCACACGTGCGCCTGAGCATGTATCTTCCCTGCTGTATACGTACGGATACAATGTGGGTATGGCTTTCCAGATTCAAGATGATGTACTTGATCTGGTAGGTACCGAGAAACAACTTGGCAAGCCACCTGGCAGTGACATGAAGCAGGGAAATATCACTCTTCCTGTGCTGTATGCGCTGCAAGAGTCCGATCTGCGTGAACCTCTGTTGAAGGAGATTTCCCGTGTCCAACATGAAGAAGGACGGGCAAGTGCATCGGATGCAATTGGAATGATTCGCCAAAGTCAAGGAATTGCTAAAGCAGAAGCCCTTGCTGACCGATATATGAAGAAAGCGCTCGATGCTCTCGATCAGCTACCTAACATCAAGACGACCAAAAACCTGCGTGATATCGCTCATTTTGTGGTTAAACGTACACATTAAACTTTGTATGACCTTCGACTCACATGTTGGACTGGACAACGCATAGTTGATCGGGTCTGACACAGGTACTCACACCTGAAGATGGATAGACGTGTGAAATTCCTCATTGGGAGGATTTGGACATGTATGTTACAATCAGAGGGATTGCGTTTACATAGTGATTAACTTTGAACCGTGAGTGAGGAGTGAGCTGATGGATCGTACATTTTTGATGGTGAAGCCGGATGGTGTGCAGCGTGGATTGATCGGTCGAATTATTAGCCGTCTGGAAGACAAAGGATTTAAGTTGGTGGCAGGCAAATTGGTGCAGATGTCTGAGGATCAGGCAAAACGCCATTATGCTGAACATGAAGGCAAACCTTTTTTCGATGATTTAGTTCGTTTTATCACATCTGGGCCTGTATTTGCCATGGTGTGGGAAGGGGACGATATTGTGACGCTTGCGCGCATTGTCATCGGAAAAACCAATGTGAAGGAAGCCGCTCCGGGCACCATTCGTGGAGACTTCGCCAGCCACACACCACATAATCTGATTCATGGGGCAGATTCACCGGAAAGTGCTACCCGTGAAGCAGCAAATTTCTTTGCTTCAGATGAACTGGTGGTATACGACAAGAG
This sequence comes from Paenibacillus sp. FSL H8-0079, assembly GCF_037991315.1. NCBI lineage: Bacteria > Bacillati > Bacillota > Bacilli > Caryophanales > Paenibacillaceae > Paenibacillus > Paenibacillus sp. FSL H8-0079. The sequence continues at coordinate 4,127,604 of NZ_CP150300.1, read as the reverse complement.
CATCGCAGCCTGGTTGTAATTATTAGCCAAAAGGGTGATACACGATGCTGGAGCAAGAACAACTACTAGACCCGGATTACACCGGATTCATTCGTAAAATCAAAGAGAGCACAGGCATTGATCTTGCTCAATACAAGGAAGGCCAGATGAAAAGAAGGCTGACCACACTTCGCAACAAAAACGGGTTTCATACATTTTCTAACTTTTTTGATGCTATGCAGAAAGATAAATCATTGTTCTACGAGTTCCTTGATCGTATGACGATTAACGTTTCTGAATTCTGGCGTAATCCCAATCGTTGGGAAGTACTGCGGGACGAGATTCTGCCTGAGCTGCTGGGCTCCAAGCGACGTGTCAAAGTCTGGAGTGCAGCTTGTTCAACAGGTGAAGAACCTTATACACTCGCCATGATTCTGGATACGATGGGAATTTTGAAGGACAGCTCCATTACGGCAAGTGATCTGGATGAAGGTGCATTGGCTAAAGCTAAGGAAGGGCGTTATATGGAACGCTCACTTAAGGATGTGCCAAAGGAAACGGCGAACCGTTACTTCAAGCAGGATGGCTTGGTATATCGTATTGATGAGCAACTCAAAAATTCGATCAAGTTCATGAAACAAAATTTGCTGGTGGACCGTTTTGACGATGGGTACGATCTGATTGTGTGCCGGAATGTCATGATCTATTTTACCGAGGAAGCCAAAAACCTGTTGTATCACAAATTTGCAGCAAGTTTGCGTCCAGGCGGTGTATTGTTTGTGGGCAGCACGGAGCAGATCTTCTCCCCGGGACAATATGGTCTAGAGACAGCAGAGACATTCTTCTATCGGAAGAAATAATCATATTGGTTGTTGAGCCGTCTGAAGCACATGTTACATGTGTTCAGGCGGTTATTTGTATATCAAGTACAAGAAAGAGCCGACTTTCTTGTCAAAGCCGGTCAGCTATACTATAATAAGCAAAGAAATTATGGGATTTTAGCAATGTGAAGTTTAACAGTTTAAAGGGGGAACGTATTATGAGTTTACGCTATTTAACCGCAGGGGAGACGCACGGACCCCAATTGACCGCTATTATTGAAGGATTGCCAAGTAATTTGACGATTAACTTTGAAGAACTGAATTTCCAGCTTCACCGCCGCCAAAAGGGATATGGCCGTGGACGCCGGATGCAGATCGAGAAGGATCAGGCCAATTTCGTTGGTGGTATCCGTCACGGATATACAACAGGTGCTCCAGTAGCCCTGATTGTTCAAAATAACGACTGGAAACATTGGCAGAACATTATGAATATTGAGCCAATTGAAGGCAGTGACGAAGAGAAACGTCGCGTTCATCGTCCGCGTCCCGGACACGCCGATCTGAACGGGGGACTCAAGTATAATCTCAAAGACTTGCGTAACGTACTGGAGCGCTCCAGTGCGCGTGAGACAACGGTACGCGTGGCATGTGGCGCCATTGCACGTCAGTTCCTAGCTGAATTCGGAATCAAGGTAGCTGGACGTGTACTTCGGATTGGAGAGATCGAAGCTCCTTATCAGGACCTTCCGATTGATGAACTGATTGCAGTGACAGAAGCTTCCTCTGTACGTGTCACGGATGCTGAGACAGAGAAGAAGATGGAAGCCTACATTGACCAGATTAAACAGGAAGGCGATTCCATCGGAGGAATAGTGGAATGTATCGTTGAAGGTGTGCCTGTTGGTTTGGGAAGTTATGTTCAATACGATCGTAAGCTTGACGCACGAATTGCTCAAGGCGTAATGTCCATTAATGCATTCAAAGGTGTAGAGATTGGTATCGGATTCGAAGCCGGAGTCATTCGTGGATCACAGGTACATGATGAAATCATGCATACGGATGAGCGCGGCTACCACCGGGCAACCAACCGTCTGGGTGGATTCGAAGGTGGGATGACGAACGGTATGCCAGTGGTTGTACGTGGTGTGATGAAGCCGATCCCAACGTTGTATAAGCCACTGCAAAGTGTCGATATTGATACGAAAGAAGCATTCACGGCTCAGGTTGAGCGCTCAGACGCTTGTGCTGTACCCGCAGCGAGTGTGGTTATGGAGCATGTCGTAGCATGGGAAATTGCCAAAGCATTCCTGGAGAAATTCGGCGGGGATTCCATGGAAGAGATCCGTGCGAACGTTGCCAGCTATAACGCTCAACTGGAGAATTACTAATATGCGTCAGCTGACGGTACAGTTGGAGGAACGCTCATATCCGATTCTGATTGGTAGCGGCCTATTGGCGCAAGCCCCTCAATATTTTGAACAATATGGCTTGACCAAGAAAAGCCCATTACTTATCATTACAGACGAAAATGTGTCTCCCAAATACTTGTCAGGTTTGGAGCAAACGCTGCGTACGGCTGGTTATACAGTCGTATCGGCGGTTGTGCCCTCTGGTGAAACATCGAAATCCATTTCGGTATATCAGGATATGATGACTGTCGCTATCGAAGGCAAACTGGATCGGAGTTCTGCGATTCTGGCACTAGGTGGGGGTGTCGTAGGTGATCTGGCTGGCTTTGTTGCTGCTACATATATGCGTGGAATCAAGTTTGTTCAAGTACCTACAACGATTTTGGCGCATGACAGTAGTGTTGGCGGCAAGGTAGCTGTCAATCATCCGCTGGCCAAAAATATGATCGGTGCGTTCCACCAGCCCGAACTTGTACTCTACGATGTGGATACACTTCAATCCTTGCCGCCACGAGATGTTTCGGCTGGTTTGTCAGAGATGCTGAAGCACGGACTGATCCGTGATGAGGCTTTTGCACATTGGTGTGAGGAGCATGCAGAGGAGTTGCTTGCGCTTAATCCGGAAGCACTGGGATACGGTTTGGAGCGTGGATGTGGTATTAAGGCAGAGATTGTATCCAGAGACGAACGTGAAAATGGAGAACGTGCGCTCTTGAACCTGGGACATACGATTGGTCATGCCATTGAAGCGATTGCCGGCTACGGAGAGTTCCTGCACGGTGAAGCGATCTCCATCGGTATGGCTGGATCAGCACTGCTTGGTGAGAAGCTTGGTGCGCCAGCAGGGCTCTATGAAGATACGGTTCGCATGCTGCGTTCACTTCGCCTGCCGACAACAATGCCTGCGCATCTCGACACGGATGCATTAATGGAAGCAATGATGCATGACAAAAAGTTCCGTGAAGGTCATATGGTGTTTATCATTCCTGATCGGATTGGGGCTGCAAGAATTGTGAAGGACGTACCTGTGTCGGCAGTTCGGGACGTCATTGAAATGCTCAGGAAGGGAGAATAACAGCAATGGTCACACGGGGAATTCGCGGGGCTACAACAGTCACGCAGAACAACGAAGAACAGATTTTGAAGGAAACGGCTGTATTGTTGCAGGAGATCGTGGATCGCAATGAGATCCAACCGGAAGATATCTGCAGTGTGTGGATTACGTTAACTGGGGATCTGGATGCTGCTTTCCCGGCAAAAGCTATTCGCCAACTGGACGGCTGGGAGCTTGTACCACTGATGTGTGCACTTGAAGTTCCAGTTAAAGGTGCCTTGGCACAGTGCATCCGTTTCATGGTACATGTGAATACGAACAAAAGTCAGAATGAAATCAACCATGTGTACCTGAATGGTGCACAGGCATTACGTCCGGATCTGGCAGCACCTTCTGGCTCTTAAGCAAGTGGGTTGTCAAACCGATCATAATGATGTATAGTGAGAACCAGTTGAGTAGAGTAGAGATTGAGCTGAGAGCAGCTGAGCTAGTGGAGTATATAGCAGAGTCCAGTGGGTGGTAACCGGGGCAACAGAAACCGGTCAACTGATTCACGGTACGTCGTGCTACGGAATAGGTAACAGGAACAGGGAAAACAAACGTGTCATAGGACATCTTTGTTTTGATATATTTTGGTATAACACGATCAATGTACTCTCCCATATTTGATGAAAATTTGGAATGAGTAGTTGAAGTGTTAAACTGATTTATTTTCCTAATTGAATGATGTGAGATGCATCGTTTCAGCGACCTGTGAATAATCCGACAGCGAAGTATAGGGACTTGTTATTTATGAAGCATCACCCTGTTAAATACAGCTTATAACCAAACCTCTACCTGATGGTAGAGGTTTTTTTCGTATATTGAATTGCTTCTTCTACCCCTATAAGTTCAACTAAACTTTTACACAAAAACGGAGAGGACAGAAATAACCTGAAGAAGCGGAGCGTTCACATTTATCACCGGATTTTACCTTTTGAAAGGGAATCAAAAAAATCTGGGGATAACAGTGATCGGAAGGTTGTTCGGTCATCGAAGTGCTCAGTGTAAACAATCTTTAGTTGAACTTACCTAAATCTGAAAGGACGTGATCTGATGATAACGCCAAACGTTAATCAAGTACTGAAAATGTCGAATGAGTATAATCTGATTCCGGTAGTCAAACGGATTCTGGCAGATATGGAGACTCCGATTCGAATATTCCGCCGTTATGCTGACAACGACCGGGCATTCCTGCTGGAAAGTGTAGAGGGTGGTATTCAATGGGCGAGATACTCGTTCATCGGTACAGATCCGTTCCTAATGATTTCGGCGAAGAAAGGCCGGATCGTTGTAGAAGAAGCAGGGAAAACCCGTGAATTGCCAGGAAAACCCATTGAAGAACTGAAAGCATTGCTGCGTAAGTACCGCAGCCCAAAAGATGATGAACTGCCACCATTCACAGGTGGGGCAATTGGGTTCTTCGGATATGATCTGCTGTCCTATTATGAGAAGCTTCCAGCTCACGCGCTAGATGACCTGAACATGGATGACATTCGCTTTATGTTCTGTGACCAAATTATCGTGTTTGACCATGTGAAGCAGCAGATGCTGCTCGTCGGTAATGTACATGTCAAGGACGGTGCAACGGATGATGAGATACGCCAAGCGTATGCAGTGACTTCGGAGAAGCTGGAGCAGGCCGCAGAACGTTTGCAGCAGCAAGGACCAGGGGAGAACCTGAATCCGCGTTCCATTCCGGGAGACGTGGAGCTGGGGGATATCCGCTCCAATCTCACGAAGGAGCAGTTTATCGGCAATGTGGAGCAAGCCAAAGAATACATTCGCGCAGGTGATATTTTTCAAGTGGTACTATCCCAGCGTTTCCACATTGATACGGAAGTTTCTCCACTTCACGTATATCGTGTGCTTCGGACGCTAAATCCATCTCCTTACATGTACTACCTCAAAATGGATGATGAGATTATCGTTGGCACTTCGCCAGAAGCTCTGGTCAAGGTGGACGGAAATCGTGTGGAGACACGACCAATTGCAGGCACACGTCCAAGAGGGGCGACAGAAGCGGAAGATCGTGCACTCGCTGCTGATTTGCTCCAGGATGAGAAGGAACGTGCGGAGCATCTGATGCTGGTTGATCTGGGTCGTAACGATCTGGGCCGGGTATCCAGCTTTGGCAGTGTGAAGTGTGACATGTTCATGGAGATTGAACGGTATTCTCACGTCATGCATATGGTGTCCAACGTTACGGGTGAGCTAAGAGAAGACAAGGATTTCTTTGATGCATTCCTCTCATGCTTGCCAGCAGGAACCGTATCCGGTGCACCGAAACTGCGTGCAATGGAAATTATCGCGGAACTGGAGAAAGAGGCTCGTGGTGCCTATGCAGGAGCAATCGGATACCTCGGGTTCTCGGGTAACATGGACTCCTGTATTACGATTCGTACGATTATTTTCAAAAAAGGAAAAGCATATGTACAGGCCGGAGCGGGAATCGTATGGGATTCTGTGCCTGAGAATGAATATGAAGAAACGGTTAATAAAGCCAAAGCGTTGCTTAAGGCGATTCGAACAGCAGAAGCAATGTTTCCTGCCAAAGCCAAAGACAACACGTTGAGACTGGCGAATGCAGACTACTTTGTCACACCAGCGGCCGCTAAGAACTGAGAGAGGAGAGACCGGAGATGAACATAAACCCTATAATGAATGAGAACACCGTAACCCCTATTGCTGAGATTACTCGTGAGGAAGGCATGAAGAATGGCCTGGCGAAGATTTTGGAGGGCAGTCATCTGGAGCAAGCCGAAGCACGAGATTTGATGTACTCGATTATGAGAGGTGAGGCAACGCCGGCTCAAATCGGAGGTTTGTTGATGGCGCTGCGGATGAAGGGTGAAACGGTGGATGAGATCACCGGTTTTGCCGAAGCCATGCGTGGTCAGGGCGGACGAATTCTTACGGATGGCAGCGGTTTGCTGGACACGTGTGGAACAGGCGGATCGGGTATTCACAAATTCAACATTTCCACAGCATCCGCCATCATAGCTTCGGCCGTGTCGGTTCGGGTCGCCAAACATGGCAACCGTTCAGCTTCAGGCAAAGCGGGAAGTGCGGATGTATTAGAGGCACTCGGTGTAAATATCCATCTGAACGGCGAGCAGGCCAGACAATGTCTGGATGACATTGGAATCTGCTTCTGTTTTGCCCAGGTATATCACCCTTCCATGCGACATGCGGCAGGACCAAGAAAAGAGCTGGGTGTTCGTACCATTTTCAACATGCTCGGACCTTTAACGAATCCTGCCGGAGCGGATCGCCAATTGCTTGGCCTGTATGATCGCTCCCGGACGCCAATGATTGCTGAAGTGCTGAATCGTCTTGGTCTCAAAAGAGCGTTGGTCGTGGCCAGCCATGATGGTCTGGATGAAATCAGTATCTCGGCGCCGACTCAGGTATCTGAACTTCGCAATGGTCAAGTGCACACCTATGATATTGATCCACGTGATATGGGCTTGTCTCTGCATCCACTCGAAGCGGTACTTGGAGGAGATGCGGCACAGAATGCCGAAATTATTAAAAGGATCTTCCAAGGTGAGCAGAGTGCCTACCGTGATGTCGTTCTGTTGAACGCCGGAGCGTGCATCTATGTATCCGGTCTTGCAGATAGCATTGCTGAAGGGGTGAAACTTGCCGCAGAAGCGGTAGATTCGGGTAAAGCTGCCGGGAAGCTTGAACAGTTAATTCATACAACGGAGGCGTACAGTCATGTATCTTGATCGAATCGTTGCAACCAAACATAAAGAAGTTGAACTTCTGGCACAAACATTTCGCATGGATGAGGCTATCCAAAAAATCGAACAATTACCCGCAACACGAGGGTTTGAACAAGCATTATCGAGCAGACGCAATCGCAAACTCGGTCTTATTGCTGAAGTGAAGAAGGCTTCGCCATCCAAAGGATTGATCCGTCCGGATTTTCATCCGGTAGAGATTGCTGCTGCTTATGAACGAGCGGGTGCAGACTGCATCTCCGTATTAACGGATGTATCGTATTTTCAAGGGAGCAACGAGTACTTGCAGGCTATTCATCAGTCTGTGAACATTCCGCTATTGCGTAAGGATTTTATTATAGATGAACGACAGATTGCCGAGGCAAGATTGCTGGGTGCGGACGCGGTACTGCTGATTGCCAGCATTCTGACTCCAGAACAAATTCGTCAATATCTGGAATTCGCCAAAAGTTTGGGGCTGGACGCCTTGATTGAAGTCCACGATCGGACAGAGCTGGAGCAGGTATTGGGAATTCCGCAGGCAACCCTTGTGGGTATCAACAATCGTAATTTGAAAACATTCGAAACGAGTCTGAATACGACACTGGATTTGATGGAATTGATTCCAAGTGGCGTCACCTTGATCAGCGAAAGTGGTATTGACGGTCCAGAATCAACAGTACCTTTGATCCAAGCAGGTGTACACGGTATTCTCGTAGGTGAGCATCTCATGCGCAAGGATGATGTCGAAGCAGCTGTATATGATCTGATGGGACCCAAATGATGAATACTTCCATACACGATGGCACAGGCGACAGTACGTCAGAACTGAGAAACCCGCTGCCAGCGGCCGTAAAAATATGTGGACTTCAGGACGTTGAAGTGCTAAAATCTATGATAAACTTGCCTGTGGATTACATTGGTGTTGTTTTTGCCAAATCACGCCGTCGAATCGAACCCGAGCAGGCTGCTGCATTAAGAACAGTACTATTCGAATGGTCGGCCTATGATCGGCCGAAGCTTGCGGGTGTATTTGTTAATCCTTCGTTCGAAGAGCTGGAACACATTATGGAGGTTGCTCACCTGGATGTTATTCAACTGCATGGACAGGAGACTGCGGAATTTTGCCGGCAGGTGAAGCAGCGGTGGAATGCCGAAGTATTTAAGGCTTTTTCTTTTCCCAAAGATGAAACGGGTCCGGAAGCTGATGATGCAGCCATAAGGGCTCTTGATGCCTACGAAAAATTCGTGGATGCGATATTGCTTGATACCTATGATCCTCTATATGGAGGGGGCTCCGGGAAAACATTTGCCTGGGAGCGTATTCCTGCCTATGCTGAATGGGCGAACAGTCGCGGAATTTCTCTGTTCGTTGCAGGAGGTTTGCAGCCAGACAATGTACAACAACTGATACAGACATATACACCTTTCGGCGTCGATGTATCCAGCGGCGTGGAGACTGAAGGTGTGAAGGATATTGCCAAAATTACAGCATTCGTAGAAAGGGTGAAGCAGGCATGACACATCAATTGCCGGATCAACACGGGCGTTTCGGTCACTTCGGAGGCCGCTTTGTACCTGAGACACTAATGAACGCACTCATTGAACTGGAGGAGGCATATAGCCACTTCTCTGAAGACGAGGAATTCAACAAGGAACTGAACTATCTGCTGAGCGAGTATTCTGGACGTGAAACGCCACTGTATCATGCAGAGCAATTATCACGCCGATTGGGCGGACCGAAAATTTATTTGAAACGTGAGGATCTCAACCATACAGGTGCTCACAAAATTAATAACGCCATTGGACAAGGCTTGCTTGCCAAACGGATGGGTAAAAAGAAAGTCATTGCCGAAACGGGTGCAGGTCAACATGGTGTTGCAACGGCAACTGTGGCCGCATTGCTAGGACTGGAATGCAAAGTATTTATGGGCGAAGAAGATACAGAGCGTCAGCAGTTAAACGTATTCCGGATGAAGCTGCTCGGAGCAGAAGTGATTCCGGTGACGTCTGGAACACGGACACTGAAGGATGCTGGTAATGAAGCGCTTCGCTACTGGGTCAGCAATGTGGAGGATACGTTCTATGTGCTCGGATCAGTGGTTGGTCCTCATCCATACCCGATGATGGTGCGGAATTTCCAACGTGTGATCGGTGATGAGACCCGTCGTCAGATTCAGGAGATCGAAGGACGTTTGCCGGATGTGATTGTAGCCGCTGTCGGTGGCGGAAGTAATGCGATTGGTATGTTCTATCCATTTATCAGTGATCAGGATGTGAAGCTTGTTGGTGTTGAAGCCGCAGGCAAAGGGGTCGAAACCGAGTATCATGCGGCGACGATGACCAAAGGTACGCATGGTGTATTCCAGGGATCTATGAGTTACCTGTTACAGGATGAGTATGGACAGGTTCAGCCGGCGCATTCCATCTCGGCCGGACTTGATTATCCGGGTGTTGGTCCGGAGCATTCCTATCTCAAGGATATTGAACGGGCAAAATATGTACCAATCACGGATCAGGAAGCACTCGATGCCCTGCAATTGTTATGCCGGACAGAAGGAATCATTCCTGCTCTGGAGTCTGCACATGCGGTCGCCCAAGTTGTCAAACTGGCGCCTGAACTCACAGAAGATGATATTGTGGTCATCTGTCTGTCGGGACGTGGAGACAAGGATGTTGAATCCATCATGAAATACACGGGAGGCGACTTGGCATGAATCTGATGGACCAGACCTTCCAACAATTGAAGGAACAGAATCGCACGGCACTTATTCCATTCTTAACCGTTGGTGACCCGGATGTGGAGACAACGATCGAGATCATCAAGGAGCTTGAACAGGCCGGAGCGGATATTCTGGAACTGGGTGTTCCCTATTCCGATCCGCTTGCGGATGGACCAGTCATTCAACGTGCTTCCGAACGTGCGCTGAAAAGCCAGATTACGATTCGTACCGTTATGGAAACCGCTGCAAAAGCTCGTAAGGCAGGTGTGAAAATGCCGTTTGTGCTGTTCACCTATTATAATCCGGTGTTGCAGACAGGACTGGATGTGTTCTTTGAGGAATTGGTCAAACACGATATCAGTGGCATGATCATTCCGGACCTGCCGATTGAGGAAGCGGAAGAGATGCGACAACGTGCAAATCATGCCGGTGTGCATCTGGTGCCGCTTGTTGCACCTACGTCTAATGCACGGATTGAGCGGATTGTGACGGGAGCGAGCGGCTTTATCTATTGTGTATCATCCCTTGGGGTAACCGGAGAGAGAGCTTCTTTCTTTGATGGGGTAGAAAGCTTCATTGAGACGGTGAAAAGTCTGACAGACCTCCCTGTAGCGGTAGGTTTCGGTATCTCCAGTCATGAGCAGGTTGCTCACTTCTCCCGCATCTGCGATGGCGTTGTTGTAGGTAGTGCCATCGTTCGTCAGGTGGAAGATGCGATTCCTCTGCTTGAAAATCCGGATACTCGTGCAGCGGGACTGTTGCAAATTCGCAACTTTGTGGCACAATTAAAAGGATAGGGATGTCCTGAAAGTACATCCTTTGGACACGTGAGGTACATGCTGATTCGTGTCCAACAATATTTCAATAACAGGAGGCGGTTGGGTTGAAACCGAAATCCCAGATTGTCAATCTGCCTGTGTACCAGCCGGGCAAACCGATTGAAGAAGTGAAACGTGAACTGGGGCTTGAACAAGTCATCAAGCTGGCCTCCAACGAAAACCCGTACGGCAGTTCTCCTGCCGCTCTGGAAGCCATTACGAGAGAAATGACTAATATAAGCATATACCCAGACGGTAGCTCGGTTGAGCTGACGGGAGTTCTTGCCAAGCATCTTGGCGTTGAACGGAACAACTTAATATTTGGTTGTGGTTCCGATGAGATTATTGCTTTGATCACGAGAGCTTTCTTCTTGCCGGGTGACGAGACCATCATGGCAGATCAAACATTTTCTGTATATAAAAGCAATGCAGATATTGAGGGTGCCGTGTCCATCGAAGTGCCTCTGAAAGGTGGCACGCATGATCTGAGCGCGATGCTCGCGCAAATTAACGACAAAACCAAAGCAGTATGGGTGTGTAATCCAAATAATCCGACAGGTACGATTATCTCCGAGCAGGAACTTACAGCCTTTATGGACCGTGTGCCTGCGCATGTGATGGTCATACTGGACGAAGCTTATTATGAATTCGTAACCGATGAAGCATACCCGCAAAGTATACCATTGATCGAACGGTATCCGAACTTGGTCATCCTGCGGACATTCTCCAAAATTTACGGTTTGGCTTCGCTCCGGATCGGGTATGGTATTGCACGTCCCGAAATTATTGATTTGATTAACCGTGTACGTGAACCGTTTAACACCTCCCGTTTTGGACAGGTTGCGGCAAAAGCTGCACTACTGGATCAGGATTTTGTTCAAGAGTGCTCGAAGCGGAATGCAACGGATCGGGATTACCTGCAAAATGAATTTGCACGCCTCGGATTGTCGTATTTCCCTTCACAGGGTAATTTCATTATGGTTGACCTGAATATGCCTTCGGCAAATGCGTTCCAATCCTTGCTCAAACAAGGCATTATCGTTCGCTCAGGATTCCACGTATACCCAACTTACATTCGTGTGTCCGTCGGAACATCAGAACAGAACCGTGCATTTGTCACGGCACTGGAGAACACGCTGGCTGAGAAGGCGGTAGCACGCCCTTAATTCTGGCGATGAAAGAGTGAGGACCCATGAAACTAAAAATTGCAATGATCGGTGTAGGACTCATCGGCGGTTCACTTGCGCTCTGCTTCAAAGGCAAGCCAGGTGTAACCGTGATGGGCTACGCCCACTTGGATGAACTGAAGGACAAGTACATAGCGAGTGGTGTAGTGGATGATGCTACGCTCTCTCTGGAAGAAGCGGTAGAGGATGCCGACTTTATTTTTTTGTGCGTTCCCGTAGGTTTGCTTGAATCCTATTTCGAGCAGCTCTCCAAGCTGCCATTGAAAAAAGGATGTATTATCACGGACGTAGGAAGCACTAAGGCTTCCATTGCCGCTTGTGCCGAGCATGTGCGGTTGACCGACGCTTACTTCATCGGTGGTCATCCTATGGCAGGATCGGAGCGTGCAGGCGTAGACGCGGCCTCAGCCGTGTTGTTTGAGAATGCATACTACGTCTTAACCCCTTCAGAACATGTGCCTGAGGAAGCGTACAGCAGGTTGTCTGAGCTGCTTGCATATACGCGTGCACAGATCGTACGTGTGGAGCCTTTGCTGCACGATGACATTGTGGGGGCGATTAGTCATCTGCCACATGTTATTGCTGTTGCGTTGGTAAATCAGGTGCGTGAATATAATGAGTCGAATCCACTGTATAAAATGCTGGCTGCAGGTGGTTTCCGGGATATCACCCGGATTGCATCCAGTGACGCCATAGTCTGGAGAGATATCTTGCTTAGCAACCGTGATGTACTGCTGGGCTTGCTTAAGGACTGGAATAGCCAAATGACGGCCTTCACGGATATGCTGGAGCATAAGAATGGTGAAGGCATTGAGGAAGCATTCCGTCAGGCCCGCGAGTTCCGCAGTGTATTGCCAGAACGACGCAAAGGCATGATTTCGCCGTTATTTGATCTGTATACCGATGTCCAGGATGCGCCCGGTATGATTGGTAAGATCGCAACTGAGCTTGGGGCCAATGACATCAACTTGAGCAACTTGGAGATTATCGAGAACCGGGTGGATGTGCCAGGCATTATGCGTCTGTCCTTCCGTCAGGAAGAAGATATGGAACGAGCCAAGACGTTATTGGATTCCTTAGGCTATCAGGTGTGGATATAAGATGAGAAAGAGGGCGCAAGCCCTCTTTTTTTTGAACTTATAATGGAGTTTTTCATTTGATTCTCACTCAGGAAAAAAAGGATGTATTATCCTGAATTACCGAAAGATGTAATTAACTTAAACAATTTTACTTAAGGTGTTGACAAAATGAAAACGTATACATATAATAAGGGTACAGTATGGTTTCTCTCCACTCCTATCCAATAACTGTATTGCTCCACGTGAGCAATGGCCGCTTATGTAAGCGGTCTTTTTTTTGTCTTTAAAAAGTTATTGGTCCTTTACCGGTATGTTAAGATTTACACTTCTTATTACATCCTCTATTTACATTACCCTCCTTAATCTGTTAGGATACCTTAGATCAAAAAAATATCACATTTTTGTAACCTTTTCAGAATTTCGTTCGTCTATATAAACAAGGCTTACCAAAAAGGCTCAAAATGAAGTCATGAACGTGAAAAACACTGCATATGAATGACAGGTCGGGTTTTTGTGGATAGCAATGGATTTGCCAGGATGATGCAGACCGTTGTACAATAAATACTGTTAATGTAGAAACGTTGGGGAAATTGCCATTACATAGGGGAATTTGGCGGGAAGGCCAGTTATGGCGCTGAACGCTTTTTATATGCGGTGAGAACCGCAACTTTTTTGTGCCTGTTCGGTAATACATGGATAGAGTCGAACGGGGAGAAGCACATGGATGGGCGAGGAGGGGTCGCACTCAAATGACGGATTCCCAGTTGATTCGAGAGATCAAGGAAGGTAACCTGGAGTTATATTCCGAGCTGATGAGTCGTTATCAGCGTAAAATACTGGCTTTCGTATATCATATGTTGAAAAGTTCCAATATGGAGCTGCTTGCGGAAGATCTCTGTTCTGAGACTTTCTATAAGGCGTTCCGCAGTCTGCACTCTTTCCGTGAGGTGGATGCCTCATTCTCAACCTGGTTATATACCATTGCGAGAAATACGGTACTGAGTGAGCTTCGCAAACAGCGCAGTGGAAATGTTCCACTTGAAGAGAGCGGGATCGTTCCCGTGGCTCCTTCGGAGAATGCACCGGAGTATGCTGTTCTACGCAGCGAGCGGGTGATGCTGGTTAGAGATGCGATTAACAATTTGCCGGAGAAGCAGCGTTCTGCGATTATACTCCGCGAGTATGATCAACTAGACTACCAAGAGATTGCGAATATTCTTGGGCAGAGCGTCAGTTCTGTGAAATCGTTATTATTCAGAGCAAGATCAAGCGTAAAAACTCAATTGGAACCTTATTTCTTCGAACCGGTGTACGAGCCATATGAAGGGATGAAGAACCGATGAATTGCAATGATGCCCAGGAACTGTTTGCACTGGTCTGGGACTTGCCGGAAGCTCATCCTCAGCGGATTGCATTTCATGCTCATCTTGCTGGTTGTGAAGAGTGCTCCGAGCAGTTTGAGGTTTGGGAAGAAGCCCAGATCTTGCTGCACAGCATCCCGGTTCCAGTGACAGAACAACAGGCAGAGAGAGTGAACCGTAACGTTATGGACCGGATCTATGCGGAGTCTCCATGGTTATTGCCGGAAGAGGCAAAGGTTAATCGTTTCTCTGCTGCGATCCGCAAACATATGTCTTTGTGGATTGCCGCGTTCCTGGCTATTTTTTTATGCAGCTTTCTGTACATGGCATTGTTCAAGCCAAACGTATCAGAAGCTGAGCAAACCAAGGTTGTTGCTACGGGGATTCTGGAGACAGGGGTTGCCGGAAGCGGACCATCGTCTTCTGGATTGTATCAGTACAACATGACTGGAGCGGACAGAGGAAGCATCATTGAACCTTTTGTTGTGAGCATGGGACCTGCTTATCCTCAGTATTGGATGGCCCTGTCTTTACTAGCAATAGGGATGGCTTTATTTTCTCTTGGACGTATGCATCGAACAACGAATAAACGTAAACAACAAGGTGCGCGTGCATAGGTAATAACCTTTCGTTCGCCGTGTGGAGAAATGAGGGATGTAAGTGCGAATCGGGCTTATTCGTCACGGTCTTACAGACTGGAATGCGGCGGGTCGTATCCAGGGGCAGACTGATATACCTTTGAATGGAGAAGGTCGTGAACAGGCAGAACGCCTGGGAAGACGTCTGCTGACGGAAGAATACCAATGGGACTATATCATCACAAGTGGATTATCACGGGCACAGGAAACAGGGGAGATTATCTCTAAACTGTTGAATGTACCTTTGCTTGAACCGGACGCACGGTTGAAAGAAAGGGCTTTTGGTCAGATTGAAGGTCTGACTTCAGAGGAGCGGGTTGCCCGCTGGGGCCAAGCCTGGGAGACGCTCGATCTGGGACAGGAGCAGATAGCGGATATCCAGATTCGTGCACTGGCGTTTCTGGAAGATCTATGGTCTGCCTATCCGGACCAGAACGTACTCATTGTCACTCATGGAGCTTTTCTGGCCAACCTGTTAACAGCCTTGTTTAAAGATCGGTATACGGAACGGATTGGAAACCTGTCACTGACGATCCTGGAAAAGGAACGTGATGACTGGAGTCCGCTGTTATATAATTGCACACGACATCTGTCTTTGGACACAGCGAAACAACCTGAGTAATCCAACTTGGGTTGTTTTTTTTTGCGTTTTATGGGGAAAAAAAGACTCTATATGATTTCAAAGCTCTCATTTTTCTTCTGATTGACCAACTTGAGGCATAGTATGATTAACGAATTAATTTCATAGTTCACTAAAGATATTATGAAATGGATTCAAACATAAAAGATTTCCAAAAAGAGGTTTAGATTGTGGGAATTCCGTCAACGATGTTTACAAAACCAAACTATTTCAGGCTCCGAATCAGCAGTCGAAGTAGTTAACGGGCGAGGCGATGGACCCATGAATCTAGCGGATATGCTTACTTTTGCCGATATTGGCCAGCTTAATCGAATAGCAGACTATTACCAATGTGAATGCAAGCCCAACTCCAAACATGAACTCATCCAGAGTATTCTCACTACATTGGGCAGCAGACCTTTTTTTGAGCAGCAGGTACGTCAACTGAATCAAGCAGATCAGCGCTTTTTGAACAACTTGTTGTTTGATCCTCGCCAGTACTATGGTATGGAAGAACTCGTCGCCATAGCCCGTCAATCGATGGACAAAAAGGAGAGTGAGGCTGGAGCCAGTCCACGTGACCTCATCGTTCGCTTCAATAAGAGCGGATGGTTGTTCAATGGGACGACGCAGCAGACCAGATATCTGTATCAGGTACCTCAGGATCTGAAATTAAGGTTCAGGGATGTGTTATCTACACATTTGCGAGCAGGGATTACAGAAACGACGGAACCGCCCATGTATCGGGATGAGTATCATCTCTTAGCGGATGATCTCAAGTTGTTCCTACAGTTCGTTCAGCAGCATGAAATTGCCCTTAACGCTGAAGGCATGATGTACCGTCGCTCCCAACAGCAGATTATGGAGCATCTGCACATCAGTGAGGAATTGGTGGGCAAAGCCGGTTGGAGATTCGGATATGGTCGTTCGTTTAAGGATTACCCGGATCGTTTCGCTCTTATCTACGACTATGCATTTCACCATCGGCTGGTTCGCGAGGAGCAAGGTACGCTGAGGTTATCACCAGCTGGAGAAGACAAGCTGGGGGCTGAGAAAACAGCCGAAATGATACAGCTATTTAGGTTTTGGTTAAGATTGTATAAAGGTGCTATTCCCAATCTGTCCTCTATTGTGTATTGGACAGGAGAATGTGCCTCGGAATGGTCAACTGCCGAGTCGCTGTTTCGTCAGATCGGTCCATTCATCCAGCCGTTCTATTATGATACGGCCGAGGCCATCTATGATAACAGAATTGTTAAAATGATGTTGCATCTTGGCATGATCCGCATCGGGGAAGATGAGGAAGGCCGGACTATACAAATGACAGCCTGGGGCACACGTCTTGCTGCATCCTGTCGCTCCATCTCCGGAGACGTTACCCCTATTATGTTTGACAAGTGAAGGACAAGTTGCTAAAATCACTCCCAAATTAAGGAGTGATATCGATGATAATTCCATACAAAGGTCTACAACCTCAGTTACACCCTTCAGTATATATGGCTGAAGGTGCAAAGCTGATCGGTGATTTGAGAATGGGAGAAGAATCTTCCGTGTGGTTCAATGCAGTCCTGCGGGCTGATTTGGCTCCCATAATCATTGGAAAGCGCTGTAATATTCAAGATAATGCTGTAGGGCATGTCAACACAGATCAACCTTTGATTTTGGGAGACGATGTTTCGGTAGGACATTCAGCGATCATTCATGGTTGTCGTATTGGAACAGGATCATTAATCGGCATGGGAGCCATTCTGTTGAATGGAGCCGACATTGGCGAATATACGCTGATTGGGGCCGGTTCAGTTGTTACTGAGAATAGTAAAATTCCGCCCTATACTCTGGCCTTGGGGACACCTGCCAAAGTGATACGTGAGCTGACTGACGCCGATCTGGAGCGAATGTCCAGAACTTCACTGGGTTATGTTACCAAAGGAAAAGAATATAGGAGCTCTTAAATCCGTTTTGGAGGTGCATCCTATTGGATAAAATGAAAGTTACGTATGAAGTCATGTTGGGGCTAGCAGCTGAGATGGTGTGGGACGAAGCGCTTCGCAAACAGCGCAGCGAGAAGCTCTATTTGGAAATCGATAAAGCGTTAGCTACCGGAGACGAAGTAGCTTTCCGGAGTCTGACGGATGAACTGAGGACCATAAACTGATATGGGCACAATACATCTTTTCTGATATAAAAGGGAATGCGCAGATGCGTGTTTCCTTTTTTGATATGTGTAATTCCAAAATGAATGTCTGGATTTATAAGATATGCTCATATATAATATGGGAATAAAATGGATAGAAAGGGGATATAGGGAATTGAAATTCAGTGAGATGACTCAAGACAGCTGGGCTGAACTGCAACTCTATCTGGATACATGCCTTATTCCATACACGGCTCTTAGCGGTGAGCAGTCGCCAGTTGAAGCTACCGAAGCACTGGAACGGCTGAGAGATTTTCTGGATATGGTCGAAATCCCTTTCAAAGGGAGAATTATGACGTATCCAGCCTTTCATTATGCTAATTCCGAAATGTCAATGACATTAAATTCCTTGTCTACGCAGCTTAAATCTTCAGGATTCAAATATGTGGTTATTATGTCATCAGATGGTCAGTTTGATGGGGTGGAAATTGCATCTGCTGATCTAGTTTTGAGTCGGTCAGCGTTGACACGTGAGGTTGGAGACGAGGGGATTGCGAGATTTGTCGGGGAGAAAATACGAGAATTGTGGAAAAAATGAGTTTCATGCGACAAATGTGACAATTTTACAACACTTTTTTAATAACGCTTACAATTGAACCTTAAAAATGTGTGACAAATTCTTGACGGTGTTCTAGGGCTACTATATGATTATGTATGTTCTAGTAAGTCGTGGAATTTCTGAAAATGAAAACGTTTGAGAGAGTTGGCTGAAAAAGGGGGTTGGAGACAGTATGAGCAGTGAGCATGACCAGCACGAAGCTTCATTGAAATTGCCAAGCCGCATGGAGATGTCACGCAGGCAGTTTTTGACGTACACGCTTGGTGGAGCTACAGCCTACATGGCCGCCGGTGCAATCCTTCCCATGGTCCGTTTTGCGGTGGACCCGATTTTGCAGCATAAGGGAGAAGGTACCTCTGTCAAAGTAGCTGAAATCAGCAAAATTACGAATGAGCCTCAAGAATTCACCTTTGAACTTCAACAACAAGATGGTTGGTATCTGAGTAATGCATCGTTAGTTGCGTGGATTCGCAAAGACGAGCAGGGTAAAATTTATGCGCTCTCACCTATCTGTAAACATCTGGGATGTACAGTAGGCTGGAATAGTGACAAAAGTTATCCTGACGAGTATCATTGCCCCTGCCATGGCGCGCACTATGACAAGGAAGGGAAGAATCTTGCCGTAGCCCCCAAACCGCTGGATGAGTACGTAGTCAAGGAAGAGCAGGGTTGGGTATATCTGGGCGACATTGTTCCGAACACCCGAGTGAATTAGGAGGCGTGAACGCAGATGTTTAAAAATGTCTATGACTGGATTGACGAGCGTCTTGACATCACGCCAATCTGGCGGGACGTTGCGGATCATGAAGTTCCAGAGCATGTAAATCCGGCTCATCACTTTTCCGCATTCGTGTACTGCTTTGGTGGATTGACGTTCTTTATTACTGTTATTCAGATTCTGTCAGGCATGTTCCTGACCATGTATTACGTACCTGATATTATCAATGCCTACGCAAGTGTGGAGTACCTGCAAACCAAAGTAGCCTTCGGCCAAATTGTTCGCGGCATGCACCACTGGGGAGCCAGTCTGGTTATCGTAATGATGTTCTTACATACGATGCGTGTGTTCTTTACAGGCTCTTACAAGGCACCGCGAGAAATGAACTGGGTTGTCGGCATGCTGATCTTTTTCGTCATGTTGGGCCTGGGGCTCACAGGGTACTTGCTACCATGGGATAACAAAGCCTATTTTGCAACAAAAGTAACACTGGAGATTGCCAATACGGTTCCTTGGCTGGGACCAATCATTAAAGAATTCTTGCAAGGCGGTACGATTGTCGGTGCACAGACATTAACCCGATTCTTTGCCCTGCACGTATTCTTCCTCCCCGCAGTGCTTCTGGTGCTTCTGGTCGGACACTTTATCATGATCCGCAGACAGGGCATTTCGGGACCACTATAAACTGAGAAGGGAGGAATCGCAATGGCTCACGGACATAAGAAGGATGATGAGAAAAAGGTCATTTTTGTTGGTGATTCACGTGTACGTAAAGGGGCGGGATTTATAACCCCGCCTGATTACACGGCGTATCCCGGCAAATCAGAAGCCTTTATTCCCAACTTCCTGCTGAAAGAATGGATGGTTGGTGTCGTTGTATTGGTAGGGATTTTGGTTCTCACGATCTCAGAACCTGCACCTTTGGGCTATCCGGCCAATCCGAGCGCATCCGTAATTCCTATGCCGGACTGGTACTTCCTTTTTCTGTATCAGTACTTGAAGTATCCATACGCATCGGGCGATTACGTTCTGCTCGGGGTACTGGGGGTCAGCGGAGTCGCTTTTGGAGCTTTACTGCTGGCACCATTCCTGGACACAGGCAAGGAGCGGCGTTTCTATAAACGCCCCATTGCTTCATCGTTGATGATTTTGTCGGTCATTGCTGTATTTTACCTGACGAATGTAGCGTGGACACACTACGAACATGAGTTGGAAGCGAGTGGACAGAAGCCTGAACACATTCAGCGTGAGGAAGAAGCGCTGGAGAGGCATGAACAGGGACTTCCACCAGTTTCCAATGCACCTGGACAGCAACAGGAAGTGGCCATCGTGGATCAGGATGACCCTGCAATGGAAACGTACAAGAAGGCCGGCTGTATTGGCTGCCATGCGGCTGATATGAAGGGCGCAAGTGGACCTTCACTTCGAGGTGTGGGTGAAAAGCACAGTCAGGAAGAGATTCTCACCATTATCAAAGAAGGCTACAATGAGATGCCTCCTCAATACAATAATGCCATTGCTCAAGGGGTCACGGATGAAGAAATTAATCATCTGGCTGAATGGCTTGCGAAACAGAAAGCAGAACAGTAAAATCGAAATAACCAATGAAACCTGATCGTTTATGCGGTCAGGTTTTTTGAAGTGTTTTTGGGGCAGCACGTTATCGTGCACAACATGTGATGAAGGAAGGGGCAGGGAACGTGGCTTTATCGTTTTTCTGGAGTAAGGAGTTTCTGACCAATCGTTATTTTCTGTGGCTTTTGTTTTGGTGTAATGCAGTAGGGACGGTATACGGATACATCTGGTACGGAGAGCAAATGAAAATGACGCTGGCTGAGCAGCCTGTGTGGCAGGTCGTATTTGTGCCGGATAGTCCAACAGCGAGTTTGTTTTTCACCTTAGCATTGCTATGGATCTTATACCCACCACGGTCTATCATCATTAAACGGATCGGACATGTAATTCAGGCGCTTGCCGTGGTCACATCTGTGAAATATGGCGTGTGGGCCGTATCGATTATTTTCGCAGGCTGGATGCAGGGCGGTACACAGCACTGGCAAGATTGGATGTTGATTGCTTCGCATAGTGCGATGGCCATTGAAGCTCTTATATATGTACGCTTTTTCGGCTTCCGCTGGGCTGCTCTTGTCGTTGCAGGTGTCTGGACGCTGTTGAACGATACGATGGATTATACATATGATATTTACCCTTGGTTACCCGCCTCCCTCTACGATCATGTCGATGGTGTGCGTAATTTCACATTCGGACTGACGCTGGTGAGTATTCTGTGTGCATGGCTTGCGCTCAGACAAGCGAAACGAGAACCTGATATCCGATCTTGAGCTTGTTCTAAGGAACTGTGCTCCGCCATACATTGATGGTGGGAGGGATGTCCATGAAGAGAACGTTCAGGTTCAAAACTGGCTTATTGGTGGTATCGTTCATGGCTCTGCTGCTTTGGACGAACTTAGCATATCGTGTATCCGCGCAAAGTGAAGGATTGAATTCGAATTCAGATCAGCAAGTGTCCACAAGCAATTCAATTGCACAACTGAATGAAGAAGCAGCCGTATTGTATCGTCAGGCGCTCGAGAATAATATTGAAGAAGTACGAGGAAGCATTCTGCGCATCAGTAAAAGTCTGGAGCATATCTCCTTTGAGGGGCGTACGACAGTCGAGGGCATTCACGCCTTGTCCGAAACTATAGTTGAAGTGAAACAGGCTATCGTGAAAGTGAAAAATGATGATTCTTCTCTTCAGCAGTCCTCTGCCAAACTTAGACTTGCAGCAGACAGTCTCGCGAATCCAACCAAGCCTTTATGGCTGCAGTATTATAAAATCGTCAAAAACGATCTGGACGCTTTATCCGATGCTACAAATCAGAGTCAAACTGCGGCCATACTGGCAAACCGCTACGCCGTTCTGGAGGAGCATTATGAGACGATTCGTCCTGCCGCGATGATTCGCCGTGAACCGTATGAAATTGCTCAGATGGACGCCTGGTTATCTCATACCAAGGGGCTTACCACTGCAAAGCAGCCAGATCTGGCTCAATTAAAAAGCATGGTGGGCCATGGTGAGGAACTGGTGAACCAGTTATTTGGTCGGGAGAAGGATGAGAGTGCCTTCGTACCATTTGTACAGGGCCCTGATCGCAGGGCAGCCGGGTTGCTCATCAGTTCGGTTATTGTGGCAACGCTTAGTTATGCTGGATACCGTAAATATCGTGCGCAGCAGCAGGGTGTTTTTCCTTTTCGGCGCTAATCACATATGAACCTTATCATCGTATATTAAAAAAAGACCTCTTTTCCCATAAACAGCCACGCTATCGGCTCTTCATGTGAAAAGAGGTTTTCTTGTAGTTTCTGAATACCTACATCAACTTTCTTTGAAACCTTCTCCATGTACATCGTGAACATCGCTGATGATGACAAAAGCTCTAGGGTCAATAGAACGTACAATCGTCTGCAATCGTCTGAACTCTTGCCTGGAAATAACACAGTAGGCCATGTGCTTGGCTTGTTTAGAGTACGCGCCAATAGCAGGAATAAGGGTAACACCACGATCCATATCCCGTGTGATCTGTTCCGCAATCTCGGGCGCATGGTCACTGATGATCATAAATGCCCGGGCAGAATATGCACCTTCCTGAATAAAGTCGATGACTTTGGAGGCGATAAATACCGCTACGAGCGTATACAGAATTTTTTCTTTGGGGATGTAGATGAGAGAGAGTCCGATAATGACGAAGTCAATGCCCAGCAATACTCGTCCCATGCTCCATCCATACTTACGGTTGAGAATGCGAGCAATGATGTCTGACCCTCCCGTTGTTCCGCCCCAACGGAATACGATGCCGAGGCCGGCTCCAAGGGTAACACCCGCATATAGGGCGGCTAGCAGGAGGTCATTCTCGGTATGTAATGGTTCAATCCAGCCCAGATGAATCAACTTTTCGAATAACCATAGAAAAACGGTCAATGCCCCAATGCCGATACCGGTATAGATCATCTGTCTGCCGCCCAAAATTTTGAGCCCGATCAGAAAGAGAGGAACGTTAAGAATGAGGGTCGTAAGTGAAGGTGAGATGCCGAATGCGTAATTGATCAGCACCGTAACCCCGGTAAGGCCACCTTCCATAAGCTGATTGGGGATAATGAAATAGAGGAGCCCAAAGGCATATAAGGCTGTACCCAGAAGGATGGGCAGAACCAGTTTGACTTGAATCCAGGTTTTGGCAGTGCTCATAAGATCCCTCACTGTAGATAAATTAGAATGAAGAAGCAATCATTCCCATCCTAGTATACCTGTTTATTGATTCTTTAAAAATGATTTGTCGCTGATGATGGTGGAAGTGAATCTAAATAACTGATATTATTAGGAACAAATACGACATCATTTCAAAAGGAGAATCCGTTCTCATGGAGAAAAGCATCGCAGAAATGCAGCGTGAGGTTGATCAGTATATCTCCCAGTTCAAGGAGGGGTATTTCAGTCCTCTGGCCATGTTGGCCCGGATGTCTGAAGAGGTAGGGGAGCTTGCCAGGGAAGTGAATCACGAGTTCGGTGAGAAGCCCAAGAAGTCTTCCGAAGCCGCCAATTCCATTGAACTTGAGCTCGGAGATATTTTATTTATCACGATTTGTTTTGCGAACTCGCTGGGTATTGATCTGGCTGAGGCGCACGATAAAGTCATGCATAAATTTAACACCCGCGATGCCAATCGGTGGACTCCCAAAAACACCGATTAGGCGTAGATTACATATGCTGTACCATCACCCGATCGGGGAGGGTCAGCTTGATGATGAAACCGGAAGAATATATGCAGCAGGCTTATCGCTGTATATTGCAAAATGATTTTGAGCAGGCCATTCGTTGGTTTGAATCCGCCATTCATGCTCATCCGCAACATGCGGAGCTATATTATCGCTGTTCCATTACGCACGCTCGCAGCAAGCATCTCGTTCCGGCGCTTGAATATGCGCGCAAGGCGGTTGAGTTGTCGGCAGGAACAGAGGAGTATATTTTACACCTGCACACTTTGGAAGCAAAACAATTGACATCCAGAGCCAAGTTGCTATTGGAACAGGCGGGTATTGCAACACAGGAGCGTTATGTGGAAGCGTCTACGCTTTTGAAAGAAGCGGTCAGACTTGATCCTCTTTCCGTAGAAGCTCATGTCATGCTTGCACTAGCTTACAGTGACTTGAATGAATTTGATTCTGCAATTCAGGCGTTACGTGAGGCCATTTTGTTGGACCCACAGAACGGGCAACTGCATCAGATGTTACAGGAAATCAAGCAACGTATGAAATCCATACAGTAAGAATTCATTTCACAACGAGAGCCAAGTTAAGTTGAAATGGATTCAACGATACGATCCAACATAGCGAGGAGATGCAGTCAAGATGAGTGAAGTAATTAGAGTTGCCGTGATCGGAGCGGCTGGTCGAATGGGCCGTGAAGTCGTAAAATTGGTACTTCAGGACCCTGAACTGGAGCTTGCAGCTGCAGTTAACCGCTCCGGTGCGGGCACGGATGCCGGAACACTTGTTGGTTTGCCAGCGTGTGGAGTACTGGTAACTGATGATATTGAAATGGCTTTTGCCGAAACGAAACCGCAGGTTATGGTTGATTTTACAGTGCCACAATATGCGTTTGCACATACCGAGATCGCGATCCGTCATGGAGTCAGACCTGTCATGGGTGTTACTGGCTTCACGCCGGAGCAGATCGAACAGTTGGACAAGCAGTGCCAGGATAAAGGAATTGGAGGGCTTATTGCCCCTAACTTCTCGATCGGAGCCATTTTAATGATGCGATTCGCAGCACAGGCTGCCAAGCATATGCCGAATGTGGAGATCATCGAATATCACGGAGATCAGAAGCTGGACGCTCCTTCAGGAACTGCGATCAAAACAGCTGAACTGATTGCTGCCAATCGGGAGGAACTTCGTCAAGGTAATCCAAATGAGGAAGAAACGATTGAAGGATCACGCGGCGGTTATTACAACGGCTTCCGAATTCACAGTGTACGGTTGCCTGGCGTATTCGCGCAGCAGGAAGTTGTTTTCGGAGACTATGGACAGTCGCTTAAAATTCGGCATGACTCCTATGAACGCGCAGGTTATATGCCTGGTGTTAAGATTGGCGTACAAAAGGTTATGGAATACACAGGACTCATCTACGGATTTGATCACTTTATCGACTAAAGGAGATTGTCATGTTGAAAATAGCATTTATCGCCCATGATCGCAAAAAAGAAGAGATGGTTAACTTTGTGACGGCATATGAGCCTGTATTTACGGACCATCAATTGTACTCGACCGGAACAACAGGGCTACGTATTATGGAAGGGACTTCTCTCAAGATTCATCGATTCGAATCAGGGCCATTGGGTGGAGATCAGCAGATCGGAGCTTTGGTTGCGCAAAATGAGATGGATCTGATTATTTTTCTACGCGATCCACTGATGGCACAACCTCACGAGCCGGATATTAATGCGTTGCTGCGTCTTTGTGATGTACAGGGAATTCCACTTGCCACGAATATCGCAACCGCTGAGATTCTGGTTAAGGCTCTGGATCGTGGTGATTTTGCCTGGAGAGAGCTGGTACATAAATACAAGCCGGAGGCTGGATTGAATTCAGGTGATTCCGAATGAGTCTGGATATTCTCATCTTTGGAGCACATGCGGACGACGCGGAGATTGGTATGGCTGGAACGATCGCCAAACATACCGCTGCCGGCCTGAAAGTAGGCGTGTGCGATCTGACTCGTGCTGAGATGTCTTCCAACGGAACAGTAGAGCGCAGAACCGAGGAAGCGGAGCAAGCCTCCCGCGTCCTCGGTCTTTCGTGTCGAACGAATCTGGGTCTTCCTGACCGCGGGTTGTACCTTACTCCTGAACATGTACAGGCGGTAACGGCTGAGATACGGCGTCATGCTCCTCGGATGGTGTTTGCACCCTATTGGGAAGATCGTCATCCGGATCATGTCAATTGCAGTAAGCTGGTGCAGGAAGCTGTATTTAACGCCAAGCTTCGGAACTACATGCCGGATATGCCTGCTGTACAAGTGAAGGAACTTTATTTTTACTTTATTAATGACATTGGACCTACGGATTTGATTGTGGATATTTCGGAACACTATGAGCAAAAAGAAACTTCTTTACGCTGTTATCGTTCCCAATTCGAACTCGGGGAGGGCGTGGTCTCGACTCCATTGAATCAAGGGTATATTGAACGTGTAAGAGCCCGGGATTCCTTGCTCGGACAACGCAGTCTCATCCCGTTTGCAGAAGGTTTTGCTACAATTACACCTTTCGTGGTTCATCAATTTGGCTCGGGTGCCCAATAAACGATTTCAAATTTTTTACGTTTTTTTTACGTTTAATGAAACGAAGGGTTTCATTATTCCATTGCATTATATCAACCTGCATGAAGCGGGAGATCAAAGGAGCGTCCACAGGATGGATAAAAAGCTAAAAATCGGCATCACCTGTTATCCGTCCCTTGGCGGGTCTGGCGTTGTCGCAACGGAGTTGGGCAAATTGCTTGCCGAACAGGGACATCAGGTTCATTTTATTGCCAACAGTATCCCGTTCAGACTGGGTACGTTCCAGAAAAATATTTTTTATCACGAAGTTGAAGTAAATGATTATTATGTTTTCCGTTATCCTCCGTATGACCTGTCACTGGCAACGAAGATGGCGCAGGTGGCTAAGTCACAGCAGCTGGATCTGCTGCATGTTCACTACGCCGTGCCACACGCAGTATGTGCCTTTCTGGCGAAACAGATGGTAGGGGACGGCCTTAAAGTGGTTACCACGTTACATGGAACGGATATTACAGTTCTGGCTCAGGATGAATCTCTGAAGGATCTGATCCGTCTTGCCATTAATGAAAGTGACGCGGTTACGGCCGTATCACAAGATTTGATTCGTGAAACGGTTGAACTGCTGGATATTCAGCGTCCAATCGATCTAACCTATAATTTTATTGATAAACGAATATATTATCCGCGGGATGCTGCCAGTCTGCGAAGAGACTTTGCTGCGCCAGAAGAAAAAATATTAATGCACATTTCCAACTTCCGACCGGTGAAGAGAACTCAGGACGTGGTAGAGGTCTTCCGTCAGGTACAGGAGCAGGTGCCAGCCAAACTGCTATTTGTTGGTGAAGGACCTGATTTGCCGAAGATGCAATGGAAAATTAATGATCTCGGGTTGAATGATAAAGTTCATTTCCTTGGCAAACAGGATGACATTGCTCAGGTCATCTCTATGGCTGACGTGTTGATGCTTCCATCAGAGAAGGAAAGTTTCGGACTTGTGGCACTCGAAGCAATGGCTTGTGGTGTACCTACGATCGGTTCACAGGCCGGCGGAATTCCGGAACTGGTCCTGCATGGTAAGACAGGTTTCTTATCCGCAATCGGGGATACACAATCCATGGCCGAGAACACGATCCGTTTGTTGACGGACGATCGTTTGGCTGCGGAGTTCAGGGAAGCATGTCTCCAGCGCGCACATCATGATTTTTGTAATGATGCCATTCGGCATGAATATGAACAGATATATTACCGGGTGCTGGGAAGAGAAGTTCCGAATCTGAATCCGGTTTGCGGATAACCGTTTTGCTCGGCGAAATCATACTGTGCATACCACAACAGGCAAGAGAAGAGGTGATATGTGGTGGTTCAATGGACACAAGTAGATCGTGAAATGGCAATTCAAAGTGAGAATGTACTCACAAGATTAAATGAACATGGCTACAAGGCATATTGGGTGGGCGGTTGTGTCCGTGATGAATTGCTGGAACGAGTTGTAGACGATATGGATATCACGACCTCTGCTTCTCCTCAGCAAGTGATGGAACTGTTCGACGACTGTATCCCTACAGGCTTGCAACACGGGACGGTTACCGTGCGTTCAGGTGGTTATTACTTTGAAGTTACCACGTTTCGAACAGAATCCGAGTATCAGGATAACCGCAGACCCGCTGCAGTTCAATTTGTTCAGGATATTAAGGAAGATTTGCAGCGGCGTGACTTCACGATGAACGCTCTTGCCATGGACGTCTCTGGGACAATCGTTGATCCGTTCGGTGGACAGGCAGATATTAAGGAAGAGCGCGTCAGATGTGTGGGCTCTGCGGTGGAACGATTTGGTGAAGATGCATTGCGGATGCTTCGTTGTGTTCGCTTTGCTTCGGTATTTGATTTCAAAATCGCTCATAATACGTGGAAGGGTCTTGTAAGACAGAGAGACCTGCTTCAACATATAGCGATGGAACGAGTACGGACCGAGATGGTAAAAATGATGTCGGGACCGCATCCCTTAAGAGGATTGGAGCTGTTATACAGAAGTAACGCGCTTGCGCACGTCAAAGCCCCGGTTAGCTCGGGCCGATTCAACAAGACGTTGTTATCCAATCTGGAACAATTGTCAGACGAGCATGTATTGCTTAGGTGGTCACTCATCCTGATCGCTGGTGGTTATAGCAAGGATGAAGCAGACGTTCTATTACGTCAGTGGACATTCTCCAATGAACATCGTTCCCGTATAACAGGGGTGCTTCAGGTAGAGCAGTTGATTCAAACTTCCGTTCAGGAGCAGAAGGATACGCTAAGCCTGCGTTCCGATTGGATCGTTACAGTTCTGGCTTGTGGCGTTCAGGCTGCGGATGATTGGCTTCGGATACAGTCGCTGTTGCCAGCAGGCTGGCGGGATCAGCCTGACCAGGCAGAATTGCAGGTTGTTTTGGTGCAAGAACTTGCATCCGAATGGAGTCACTCAATCCCTGTGCATGACTTGAAAGAGCTCGATATCACAGGCGAACAAGTGTTGCAGATGGTGCAGCGCAAAGGCGGACCTTGGCTGGGTCAACTGATGAAACATTTGTTAAAAGAGACGGCGATTGGAACGATAGCGAATCAGTATGAAGCGCTAAGTGCAGAAGTGAAGCGGGTGGTTGCAGATGACCAAGCATGAAGATCTGTTACATATGTTATTGAATGCAGAAGGAAGATTCGTATCGGGTGAAGAGATCAGCCGTAATCTGTCCATCAGTCGAACCGCTGTGTGGAAACATGTGAACAAATTGCGTGACATGGGTTATGAGTTTGAAGCTGTCTCTCGCAAAGGGTATCGTCTCGTCACGAAGCCGGACAGCATTGACGCTACTGCCCTTCAATTGGCGTTGGACACAACCATATTTGGCCGTAAAGCGATTCTGTTGACCTCGACCTTGTCTACCCAAGGGGATGTTCTGAAGTTAGCTGAGCAGGGGCAGGCCGAAGGCGCTGTAGTCATTGCGGAAGAGCAAACGGGTGGAAGGGGACGCTTCGGTCGAAAGTGGTTCTCTCCTCCGGGTAAAGGAATCTGGATGAGTGTTCTGTTGCGCCCTGATGTACCACTTCAGCACACGCCTCAGCTAACCCTGTTAGCAGGTGTGGCTGTATGTCGTGCCGTTCGAGCTTGCACAGGAGCTGATGCAGGCATCAAATGGCCAAATGATCTGTTGATTGATGGACGCAAGGTGTGCGGCATATTACTTGAATCCACAGTAGAAGATCATGAAGTCAGATACTGCATTGCAGGTATAGGCGTGGACGTGAACTTTGATCCCGAGGACTATCCGGAAGATCTGACTACAATCGCTACTTCGCTCAAGATGGAGACGGGGCAACCTATTGATCGTACCAAGCTCGCGGCTGCCATTTTGACAGAGCTGGAACAGTTGTATTTTTTGTATCAAAAAGAAGGATTCGGTGTCATCTCAGCTCTTTGGGAGGCCCTGTCCGTATCGATGAATCGCGAGATTACAGTAACGAATCCTCATGGTGTCATTGAAGGGAATGCAATCGGTCTTGACCCTTCGGGAGCACTTATCGTAGAGAAACGCGATGGAGAGCGTGCACTAGTCATCTCTGGTGAGATTTCCTGGAAATCGTAAACAATTTGTCGAATTTTCACTGGTGAAATGAACATAAGACGTGAAGTTTGAGCAGAACTTTGGTATACTGTGTTCGTGAGGCGATATCGGCTGATACAGACCGAATTGCACTCCGGAAAAAGTAACCTTTGTTCTGCTTTGACGTGTTTTACACAGGCAGACAGACAGCAGTACAAGTATGAAACAAGTAAAGTGAGTTGTTGGATTCTGCTCTGAGCCGAAGAGGACCGAGACAGAAGGGACGATCGCAAGTGACTCTTTTTTGACTTTTCGGGACTTTTTAGTGGGAAACTAAAAGGTTTTTTTGTTGTGTTTATTTGAAAAGAAGAAAGGAGCCATGACAGAAAATGGCGAACAAACAACCGATGAATATTGTGAAAATGAAAAAATACAAGCAGGATGGCGTGCCACTCAGTATGATTACGGCTTACGATTATCCAACAGCACTTCTTGCAGAGGAAGCAGGTATCGATCTAATTCTCGTTGGCGATTCACTTGGCAATGTAGTGCTCGGTTATAACTCGACGCTTCCGGTGACTATCGACGACATGGTGTACCATACACGTTCCGTAGTGCGCGGGGCAGAGAAGACATTTATTGTGGCTGACATGCCTTTTATGACGTATCATGGCAGCGTGGATGAGACGCTTAAGGGTGTACGTAGACTGATGCAAGAGGGGCATGCCCATGCGGTTAAAATGGAAGGCGGAGTCGAAATAGCAGACACCGTCAGAGCAGTCGTACAAGCAGGCGTGCCTGTTCTTGGACATATCGGACTGACACCTCAATCGGTTAATCAAATTGGCGGTTACCGTATCCAGGGTAAGGATGCAGCAGATGCGAAACGTCTAATGGACGAAGCCAAAGCCTTGGAAGCTGCAGGCGCGTTCGGCATTGTGCTTGAACTGGTTACGGAAGAAGTCGCGCGGGCGATCTCGGAGGAACTGTCTATCCCTACCATCGGGATTGGAGCAGGACGAGGCTGTGACGGTCAGGTACTGGTGTTCCACGATGTGGTTCAGTATGCTTCTCCGTATACGCCCAAACGTTTTGTCAAAACCTATGGAGATGTGGGTGCATTAATCAGAACCAGCATTGAAGCCTATGTGAAGGAAGTTAAAGATCGTTCTTTCCCGGCCCAAGAGCACGTGTTCAATGCTACGGATGCTGGCGTTCTGGATCAACTGTATGGACAACGCAAGGAAAAGGTGGGAAGTAACTCATGAAAGTATTACGGACAATCGCAGAGTTAAGACAGGAGCTAAGCTTGATGCGTCAAGCGATTCGGTCCGATGCGTCCGTTGTAGGTCTGGTACCGACAATGGGTTATCTTCATCAAGGTCATGCAAGCTTGATGCAAGCAGCTAAACAACAAAGCGATATCGTGGTTTTGAGCATATTCGTTAATCCGATTCAATTTGGACCAAATGAAGATTTTGACAGCTATCCACGGGATGAAGCCAGGGATGTGGAAACAGCACGCTCACAAGGGGTAGATATTGTATTTATTCCCTCTGTTGAAGAGATGTATCCACAGGCAACGCAAACGACAGTATCTGTCTCACAACTGACGGAGCGCTTATGTGGCGCTTCCCGTCCGGGCCATTTTGACGGAGTAACGACCGTAGTCTCCAAGCTGTTTAACATCGTACAGCCACAGCGTGCATTTTTTGGGATGAAAGACGCTCAGCAGGTTGCGGTCATTCAACAGATGGTGAATGATTTGAATATGCCTGTAGAGATTGTACCTTGTCCGATTGTTCGCGAAGAGGATGGCCTGGCCCTTAGTTCACGTAATGTCTATCTCAGCGCTGAACAGCGTACACAGGCGTTGGTTCTGTCGAAGGCGCTACGTGTAGCTCAAGAAGCCGCGGATACAGGTATAGTAATAACTGCCGCAGATATTCGTCGTAGCTTGCGCGAGCAGATTACGATCTCACCGCTTGCAGTTATCGACTACGCCGAGATTCAGGCTTTTCCAAGTCTGGAGCCGCTCGCAGATCAGGAAGAAGTTCAAGGACGTGACGATCTGCTCATCGCACTTGCGGTGAAATTCGGAAAAACAAGATTGATTGACAATATAAGGTTGCAAAAATCGGAGGTGCTGTCCCATGTTTAGAACACTCATGAAATCCAAAATTCACCGGGCTACGGTAACGGAAGCCAACTTGAACTATGTGGGTAGCATTACCATAGATGAAGATCTAATGGAAACATCCGATCTGATGGAAAATGAGAAAGTGCAGATTGTGAACAATAACAATGGTGCACGTCTGGAAACTTATGTGATTCCAGGACCGCGCGGTAGCGGGGTCATCTGCCTTAACGGCGCAGCTGCACGTCTGGTGCAGCCCGGAGATAACGTCATTATCATTTCTTACGCCATGATGTCTCAAGAAGAGGCAAATACTCACAAACCAACGGTTGTCTTTGTAGATGGACAGAATAAACCTGTACAAACGATGAAGCAGGAAGTCCACGCAACGATTATGTAATCGACTGGTAAGGAGAATGAAATCGGTCCTTGAAGCAAAAAATGAGTACAGGTCACTGCACTAATCCATTTTTTCAAGGGTGGGGATGCATCGATGTTCCAGCATGTTTTCGCAGAAATGAACGACATGTTAGACGAAATTATCAAGAGCTATCCTTCCGCTGAAGGCCTGAACAAACAGGAATTGCAGCAAAAGTGGAACTTGCTTAAGCGGATGAGTGACGGAATGCTGGATGAATGGCTGATGTTTGAAGAAAAGATGAGCCAAGTGCGGGAGCGGGAGATGGATAAGCCCGCTTCCCTTGAACCGGAACAGGAAGCTGTTACCGCTCTGCCTGAACTCCATCTGGAATATTTCAGTCGGGGTCAGGGTTATTTCAAATTACAGATGTATCCGCAGGCGATCATGCAGTTCTCCCAGGTTGTGACCGACCATCCGGAGAGTGCATTGACTCGTTTTTACCTGGCGCTCGCGTATCTGAATCTGGAACAAATGGCGGAAGCCGGGACACATTTGCAGCAGATCATGTACCTTAAGGGTTCACCTCGCTTAAAGGGGCTTGTATGTAACGCTCTGGGCTGTATTCAAGCCAAGCTTGCGAATCCGGAAGCTGCATGTTCACTCTTTGCACAGGCCCTTCAGTATGACCCGACATTGACCGAACCACTGTACAACATGGAAGCTTGCAGGTTGAACAGGGGAAAATTGCAATATGCAAATCAGCTGACGACCCTTCATTAAGCGGGAATTCGGCGACCAAAAAACGGTGTTCCCTCCTCTGGCATAGCGGCGGGGACACCGCTTTTTTGTCAGTTAATTTTCAAATCCCCTTTTTTTTGCTATGCTGTAACATAGACTGGAATGGAAGGGACCGTACATTGCAATGAAATTTGCCGTATTGGATTTCGAAACAACCGGCACGCAGTCCGACGGTGAGATTATACAGGCCGGACTTGCCATCATAGATCATGACTACAGCATAACTCAAATATATAGTTCTTATGTGAACCCTGGTGTACCGATTCCCCCGTTTATTTCGGGGTTAACGGGTATTACCGATGAAGATGTGGCGGACGCTCCTTCACTCGAAGAGATGATGATGGAGATGGTTCCGCTACTTAACGACGTCGTTCTTGTTGGACACAACGTTGCTTTTGATTTTCACTTTTTGCAGAATGCTCTGGACCGTTGCGGTTATTTACCGTTCACTGGCCGTATTCTGGACACGATTGATTTTCTGAAGATTACGTTCCCATCACTTGGTTCTTATCAACTTGGTTATGTGTCTTCGGAATTTGGCTTTCAGCATGATCGCCCTCATCAGGCAGACAGTGATGCACTCGCGACAGCCTATGTGCTGCTCAAATGTCTGGATGAGTTAAAGGAATTACCGCTCATAACGATTCAGCGCCTCAGTGACCTGTTTGCACCAGAAGACAGTGATTTGGGTTGGTTCTTGGACGGGATGCGCAGTGAGAAGGAAGCAGAGCCGATTCAGGATCTGGACGGACATACCTATTATCGTCAGCTTGCTCTTAATGTGAGTGATTGGACCGATATTGGTGCACCACGTGATGAGCGGGAGGGTAATCCCCTTGACGGTGTAAGCTTCGAACAGTTTATGGATCAGGTTCGGGAAAACCTGAAGGATACGCTGGATCATTATGAAGAGCGCGAAGCGCAGACTCAGATGTTCAGCAGTGTTAGGCAGGCTTTGGATGAAGAGAAACACCTCTTGATCGAGGCTGGAACAGGCACAGGGAAATCTCTGGGTTATCTGTTGCCTGCTATTTACGAAAGTGTGAAGCAAGAACAGAAAGTCATGGTCAGCACGCATACGATCAACCTGCAGGAACAATTGAGAGAGCGGGACATTCCGATGCTGACCCAAGTGGTTCCGTTTCCGTTTAAGGCTGCTGTATTCAAAGGACGTGGACATTACTTGTGCCTGCGCAAATTTGAACACAAAATCAATAAACGTGAATTCGCCACACCGAAAGAGGATTATTTCACAGCCGCTCAGATGATCGTCTGGCTTACGCAGACTGAAACCGGAGATGATGAGGAACTTAACCTTAGCGGACGCGGTGGGGACTTCTGGGAGACGGTACAGAGCGAATCTGAGTCCTGTCTGGGAAGATCCTGTCCATGGTTCCGCAAATGTTTCTACCATCGCGCCAAACATGAGGCAGGGTTGTCTGACATCGTAATTACGAATCACTCCAAATTATTTACGGACGTCAAAGCAGCGCATCAGCTACTGCCAGCGTATGAGAGTCTTGTGATCGATGAGGCACATCATCTGGAGGACGTGGCTGGTAAGCATCTAGGAATGCATATGAAATATTTCACGTTGGTTCATACACTGACCCGTCTGTTTAAAGACAGTCGTAATGGTCAGCTGCCTATGCTTCGTTCGCAGTTATCCGGACATGAAAATTCGGTGCAATGGGGCTCCATGGTGGATCAGATGTTCCCGCTCGCTCTTGAGGTTAAGGAGCTATGGGATCGCATGAGTGAAGCTTTGTTCGGTCTGTTGCCTGAACGAAGTGATGCTTCACCGGGAGAAACAGGACAATTTTCCCTGCGTCTGAAGGCATCTCAAAAACCGGCCAAATGGCAGGAGTTGCAGGATTTGGAGAACCAAATCCATGTGACATTGGGCGATTTGGTTCGCAAAGGGGACAAATTGCTGCTTGAGGTAAAAGAAGATCAGGATGATTATCAATCGGATAGCCTGATCACGGATATTACAGGATTGCTGAAAGATCTGACCACGTTGAAGGAGAATCTACGTTTCTTCATGCGTATGGATGATGCCAAAACGGTGTACTGGATGGAAGCCAGCGGCCAGTTCCGCAGCAAATCTCTCCAGCTGTATGCTGTACCTGTAGATGTCAGTGCACAACTTAAGGATTTGTTTTTTGATAAAAAGAAAAGTGTTGTGCTTACATCGGCTACGCTCTCTGTGGATAAGTCATTCCAGTTCATGATCGAGCAGCTTGGTTTGCAGGAAGCCGCCGAGAATAATCGGCTATTAACGTCGATGCTGCCATCACCTTTCAACTATCGCGATCAGGCACTTCTGGTGATTCCACGTGATTTCCCGAGTGTGAAGGGCAGTGTGGGTGATGCGCACTTTGTCAATATGCTGGTGCAATCACTCGCAGAGACCGCAATTGCCACGCGTGGGCGCATGATGGTTCTGTTTACTTCATACAAGATGTTGCGACAGGTCTATGATCCGCTAAAAGAAGCTCTGTCTGGTAACGACATCTCGTTGCTAGGGCAAGGTGTGGACAGTGGAAGCCGCTCGAAGTTGACTCGCAGGTTCCAGGACGCCAAAGCTACGGTACTTTTGGGCACAAGCAGCTTCTGGGAGGGTGTAGATATCCCTGGTGATGCGCTGACGTGTCTAGCTATTGTGCGATTGCCTTTCCAGCCGCCGAATCATCCGTTGGTGGAAGCCAAGAGTGAGTTGCTCCAGGAGCAGAAGAAGAATCCATTCCTGAAGCTGTCTGTACCGCAAGCGGTCATCCGTTTCAAGCAAGGATTTGGCCGATTGGTGCGTACCGCGAAGGACAGAGGAATTGTGATTGTCTATGATACACGCGTAATTGAAGCGTACTATGGCAAATTCTTTTTATATTCATTACCTGGTCCCAAAATGGAGCACATGCTCACAGAGCAAATGGTTCCACGAATTACCGAATGGTTGGAAAAACCTGATAAAGAACAAGAATAATGGTTTTTTTGTTCGTTATATCATTGCATGACGCTACAGTTTGGCGTTAAACTTTATGAGATCTTTCCGTTTGCGAATAAAGCAGTTGCACGTAAGAACTTATAACCTAAATTACAAGGAGCATTCTGTATAAAAAGTCACTTCTATCTTTGAGTTTATACAGAATGCTCATCTTTTCATCTATTATTTTATCGTGGCCTTGGTAAGGGGGAGCAAGAATGAAATCGGATAAAATTTCGGAAGCGGTGGTACGACGTCTGCCTGTTTACTTGCGTTATTTGAGCGAGTTGCATCAGCGTGAGGTGGCTACTGTTTCTTCTCAAGAGCTTGGACAGAGGCTGGATCTGAATCCGGCCCAAATTCGTAAAGACCTGGCTTACTTCGGTGATTTTGGTCGTAAAGGGATCGGGTATGATGTATCCTATTTGATCGAGAAAATTCGTCACATTCTCAAAATTGATCAGCAAATTAATGTAGCTCTGGTGGGCGCGGGTAACCTCGGACAGGCCTTGTCCAACTACAACGCGTATCTGAAAGACAACATGAAGATTGTTGCTGTATTTGATGCATATGGACCGAAGATTGGTAGTCAAATCAACAGTTTGACGGTAAAACCAATGAATGAATTGACGGAAGCAGTGAAAACGGATAACATCCGCATCGGCATTATCACGGTTCCGGATACGGAAGCCCAAAATGTAGCCGATCAACTTATTGAATCGGGAATTGAAGCGATCCTCAATTTTGCACCAACAATTCTAAAAACACCGCCGCATATCCGCATTCATCATGCTGACTTTACGACGGATCTGCTTAGTTTGGCCTATTACTTGGAGACTGGAAAGGACGACGAGGAAGATGACAACAAATAGATGGGTAATTCACAACGGCAAATTTGCCGTAAATGAAGGCGCAACATGGAATGTGGTTCAAGGCTATATGGTTGTTGAGAATGACAAGATTGTGCATATTGGTGAGACATTGCCGGATGGAGACGAAAATTGTACCAAAGTGGATGGAAAAGGACTGTTCTTCCTGCCGGGTCTGATCAATACGCATGGTCATGCAGCGATGTCGCTGCTCAGAGGTCATGGAGACGATCTTGCGCTGCAAGTATGGTTGCAGGAAAAAATGTGGCCGATGGAAGCGAAAATGACTTCACAAGATGTATATTGGGGAACTTCGCTATCGGTGCTTGAAATGTTGAAAGGCGGAACTACCGCTTTCCTGGACATGTATGATCACATGGATCAGGTTGCCAAAGTGGTGGAGCAATCCGGCGTTAGAGCAGCACTGGCACGTGGTGTAATCGGGCTGTGCTCGGAAGAAGAACAATTGCGGAAGCTGGAGGAGTCGGCTGCGTTTGCGCGTGAGTGGAATGGACAGGCAGATGGTCGCATTACAACCGTAATCTCCCCACACGCACCATATACATGCCCTCCAGACTACATAGAGAAGCTTGTACAGGTGGCGAACGACCTAAACCTTCCCCTTCATACTCATATGTCGGAAACGCTTCGTGAAGTCGAGCAGAACGTGGCTGATTATGGACTGCGTCCTGTGGCACATCTGGAGAAACTGGGCTTTTTCTCCCGTCCATCTCTGGTTGCACATGCGGTGCATCTGAATGACGAAGAGATCGAGATTCTGGCCCGTCATGATGTGGCTGTGTCCCATAACCCGGGAAGTAACCTGAAACTGGCTTCCGGTGTTGCTCGTGTACCCGCTTTGCTGAAAGCAGGAGTTACCGTGTCACTCGGAACAGACGGACCGGCAAGCAACAACAATCTGGATATGTTCGAGGAAATGAGACTCGCTGCATTGATCCACAAAGGCGTGTCTGGTGACCCGACGGCAGTACCAGCAGGCGAAGCGTTATTACTTGGAACGTCATATGGCGCCAAATCCATCTTCTTGAACAATACGGGAGCGCTTCAGGTTGGCATGAAGGCTGACTTTATCGCCCTGGACATTGAACAGGCACATTTCTATCCACATACAGACCTGATCTCACATACGATCTACTCGGCTTCTGCCAAAGATGTGGAGCATG
Source organism: Paenibacillus sp. FSL H8-0079 (assembly GCF_037991315.1). Classification (NCBI taxonomy): domain Bacteria; kingdom Bacillati; phylum Bacillota; class Bacilli; order Caryophanales; family Paenibacillaceae; genus Paenibacillus; species Paenibacillus sp. FSL H8-0079. Next base: position 4,089,426 of record NZ_CP150300.1, on the reverse strand, counting down.
TATGGGTGGATGGAAAACAAGTGGTGAAGCATGGCGAATGTCTGACTATGGATGAAGAGCGCATTTTGCGTGAGTCTCAATTGGCATTTGATGGTCTGCTTGCTCGTTAATTACAGGACAGCGCATCATAGGGAAAGGAAGTTCGGCTTTTGAAGAAAAAAAAGAAGTGGATATGGATTTCGCTGCTTGCACTGGTTCTGATTCTGTTTGGACTTCAGCGTTATTACGTCTATGTCACGCAGGATCAGCGCAAGGAAGAAGCGCTCGCCATACAGGCAGCACAGGAGCAACTGGGCATTACATCCTATGATGAATTGCGAAAGTATATCTGGGGAGATAAAGAAGGCTCTGACAACATCTACTGGACCCTGATCGGTAAAAATAAGGATAACCAGGATGTCATGGTCTGGGTTAAATTCGATGAAAACAATCAACCTGCCACAGGAGCAAATGCTATACACAGCGAACTGCTGCAGAATGGTATGACCGAAGCGCAGATCCGCAATCGTTTCAGTTCTGAAGTTCCTGCGGGTGAGATTAAGCGAATCATGCCCGGAGTTGTGAATGGGATATATGTGTGGCAAGTGTATTATAAGGACGGCACGCATAACCACTATCGCTTTTATCGTTTTAGCAACGGAGAACAGGTGGACCTGGTCTACACTCTCCCGAACAGCTAGAAACAATTAGAAAGAACCGGCAGACGGATATCCGACTGAACCGGTTCTTTGTGTTGTCTGTAAACATATTTGATTTAAATAAATCAATTTCATAATACCTTTAGCTGCTTCAATCAAGGGTAGATATAGATCAAAACGATTCAATTTGTCTATATCTAGTTACAAAAATCTATTTTTAGTGAGTTATGAAAATGATTTAAATAGTTAAAATTAATAATTTATTCATATTTTCGCCTTCGAAATTGTATATACGATGTGATATACTCAGATATGTACTCAAAGTTACATTGCAAACAAATAATCCTGTCGAAATTTTCGCAGGAGTCTATGTGCACATATTCGTATTATACCAATAAGCCAGTAGGTTAGGCCAATATCTGGGAGGGGTAATTCACTTGAAGCTAAAAGTATTGCCTATTGCTTTAACTGCCGTCATTTCAGCCGTTGTGTTGTTTGGAGGTTGGTTTGTGTATCGTCAGGTGGCTATGCAGAATCCGATTGAAAAGATGGTTACCCAGTACGATGGAGTCAATGACGTTCAATTAACTATTAACCGCAATGACGTACAATTGAAACTGGATCTGCAACCCGATGTTGATTTGGGCAGACTGGTACAATACATTCACAAAGAAGGACAGACCCTGATTGGAACACGTTCACTAAAGTTGGATGTTGTGGATCATTCCAGTGAAGCACTGGAAAGTTGGTGGGGTGATGCGATGTTTACCGTAGCTCAGGCGATGGAGAACAAACAGTACACCGAGATTACACCAACGTTGTCCAAGATGGCGACAAATGGAATTAAGGTAAATACAGCGATGGATGACAACAATGTATATGTTAGTCTCAGAGACGGAGATGCCAGCAAGTTTATTATTCTGCCGCGTGTGCCCGGTCAGATAGGAGTGTGGCCTAATGCCTAAGTGGACAAAAGAAGTTGCCATTGGATTTTTTCCTGTGTTGATTATTTTCCTTGCTTTTACTGGTGTTAATATTGTTCCGATTCTGATTGCAGCGGTGCTTGTCGGAGCTTTGCTGTTCATGATGCAAATGCGCGGCGGGATAACCGTAGGCGCAGCACAGGAACGTAAACGGAAGAAAAAAGGACCTTCCAAACTTACTTTTGAAGAAATTGGAGGTCAGGACAGTGCCAAGCAGGAATTGCGTGAAGCACTCGACTTTCTCATCAAACACGAAGAAATTCGGAAGTTCGGGATTCGTCCGTTAAAAGGCATCTTGCTGACGGGCCCTCCAGGGACAGGGAAAACGTTGATGGCCAAGGCTGCTGCCCATTACACGGATTCTGTTTTCGTAGCAGCATCGGGTAGTGAGTTTGTGGAAATGTATGTTGGTGTAGGTGCCAGCAGAATTCGGGATTTGTTCAAGGACGCGAGAACCCGTGCGACCAAGGAAAATAAGGAAAACGCCATTATATTTATCGATGAGATCGATGTTATCGGGGGGAAACGTGAAGGCGGTCAACAGCGTGAGTATGATCAGACGCTGAATCAACTCTTGACGGAAATGGATGGAATCTATTCTTCTGACACACCGAGAATTCTGGTTATCGCTGCAACGAACCGCAAAGAAATGCTGGATAGCGCTCTGACGCGTCCGGGACGTTTTGACCGTCATATTCAAGTGGATTTGCCGGACAAGAAGGGTAGAAAGCATATCCTGGAACTGCATGCGGTGAATAAACCTCTGATGGAGGAAGTGAATCTGGAGAAGACTGCGGAAGAATCGTATGGTTTCTCCGGTGCACAGCTTGAGAGTGTTATGAACGAAGCGGCAATATACGCCATGCGGGACGGGTTGTTAAACATTGAACAGCGGCACTTGTCCCTGGCTATTGATAAAGTCATGATGGGTGAGAAGACAGACCGTGAATCCAGTGTAGAAGAGAAGAAAAGGGTCGCCATCCATGAGTTGGGACATGCCATTATGGCTGAACTCGTTCGTCCAGGAAGTGTAAGCCAGGTGGCTCTCAGTCCGCGTGGGCAGGCACTGGGATACGTTCGTCATAACCCTCAACAGGAACAGTTCCTTTATACGAAGCGCTTTCTGGAGGAGCAGATCATGATTGCACTCGGAGGGGCAGCTGCGGAGGAAATGTATTACGGTGGACGTTCCACTGGGTCACGTAATGACTTTGATCAGGCGACCAATGTGGTGCAGACGATGATGGCTTCCGGGTTGACTTCACTTGGTATTGTGAACATGGATATGGTTACAACCGAGGAGCTCATGCGGGAGAATAAATTGATTTTGCAAGAACTTATGGAGCAGACGAAACGGTTGCTTGAAGAACAACGGACAATATTCGACAATTCCCTCGACATCCTGATTCGGGAGGAAGTATTGTCTGGGGAGCAATTTCGTTGTCAATTTCGTGACAGTGCCCTTTTACCAGCATAATTTATTTATGCTGGTTATTTTTTTTTACATTTCACTCGTGCTAAGATATTATTATATGTTGGGTCGAAATTTGTAATTTTCGGCGAACAGGGTACAATAGAGAAATAGAGAACCGAAAGGATGGAGCAGAACCATGTTTTTCAAAAAAATAGGAGTTGTCGGTGGCGGTACGATGGGACAAGGTATTTCCCAGATGCTCGCAGCCAAAGGACTTGATGTGCTTCTCGTGGAGCATACAACACAAAAGCTGGATCATGCATATGACATGATCGAAACAAACTTGGATAAACAATTAGAGAAATGGGCGATCACAAAAGCGGAGAAGAAATTGATTCTTTCCCGTATTACCAAGGTAGCTCATTTAGCTGAACTTGGAACTTGTGATATGGTCATTGAGACGATCTCAGAGGATCTGGATGCGAAAAAAGCAGTATTCAGCCAACTGGACCAAGTTTGCCCAAGCAATGTCATTCTGGCAAGTAATACATCCACGCTGAGTTTGACCGAGCTTGCAAGCTCGACCAAATACCCAGAGCGTGTTATTGGTATGCACTTTATTCACCCGGTATCCCGGGTTGATCTTGTAGAGATTATTCGTGGACTGAAAACTTCGGATACGACATTCGAAGAGACCAGACGTTTTGTAGAAGAAGTAGCGGACAAAAAAGGGGTTATGATCTATGAATCCCCTGGATTCGTAACTTCCCGTCTGATCTGCCTGCTGATTAACGAAGCATTGCATGTATTACAAGAAGGTGTTGCATCTGCTGAAGATATCGATGATGCAATGCGTATCGGATACAACTTCCAACATGGACCACTCGAAATGGCTGACCGTTTCGGATTGGATTCTGTTGAAGCTGCACTCGAAAGAATGTTCCGTGAATTCGGAGAATTGAAATATCGTCCTTCCACAGTCCTGAAGAAAATGGTGCGTGCAGGACACCTGGGTGTTAAATCAGGCGAAGGATTCTTCAAGTACGACAAGGATGGTGACCGACTGTGAAAGTACTCGTAATTAATGCGGGGAGTTCCTCGCTCAAATATCAACTGTATAATATGACTGACGAATCTGTACTGGCTAAAGGTCTGGTAGAGCGGATCGGAATGGATTCTTCCATTCTGACGCACAAACCGACAGGCCGTGAGGATGTTACAGAAGTTAGCGAAATTCTGGAACATACAACAGCGATCCGTAAAGTCATCGATATTTTGACTGACAAAGAAAACGGTGTGTTAGGTTCCGTAAGTGAAATTCAAGCTGTTGGACACCGTGTTGTTCACGGTGGTGAAGCATTTAAGGAATCTGCATTGGTAGATGATGCTGCCAAAGCTGAAATTCGCCGTCTGTTCGATCTGGCTCCACTTCATAACCCGGCAGCCATGATGGGTATCCGCGCGGCAGAGTCAAATATGCCAGGTGTGCCTCAGGTTATGGTCTTCGATACGGCTTTCCATCAAACGATGCCGGAAAAAGCATATCTGTACGCTATTCCGCGTGTACTTTACAAAAAATATAAAGTACGTCGCTACGGCGCACACGGTACTTCCCATGATTTCGTAAGCAAAGCAGCTGCTGAGTATTTGGATCGTCCAGTAGAAGATCTGAAAATCATCACTTGTCACGTGGGTAACGGTGGTAGTGTAACAGCAGTTAAAGGTGGCGTATCCGTTGATACTTCGATGGGTATGACTCCGCTTGAAGGTCTGATGATGGGAACGCGTTCTGGTGACCTTGACCCAGCCATCGTACCTTATGTAATGAACAAGGAAGAACTGAGCGTAAGCGAAGTGAACTCCATGTTGAACAAACACAGTGGATTGCTTGCAATCTCCGGAATCAGCAGTGACATGCGTGAGATTACGGAAGGTATGGAGAATGGCGATGCCAACTCCACGCTTGCTTTTGAAATGTACGAATATCGTCTGCGTAAATACATCGGTTCATATGCAGCTGCAATGAACGGTGTAGACGTGATCGTATTCACGGCTGGTGTAGGTGAGAACTCCGTTGTTCTTCGCCAAAAAGTATGTGAGCAGCTTACTTATCTGGGTGTTGAACTGGATGAAGCGCTGAATGCCATTCGTTCTGGCGAACCACGCCGGATCACAACAGCGAATTCCAAAGTGGAAGTTCTCGTTGTGCCAACAAACGAAGAATTGGTCATTGCACGCGATACACACCGAATCGTATTGAATTCTCAGTAATCTAACTGTAAAGTAAATATAGAATGACAAGGAAGTGCAGAGGACAGGCATAAGCCTGCCCGCTGCATTTTCAAATTCAGGAACCAAGGGGAGATATGGGCATGAATACGAATTGTGTAATTCGTAATGTGAACGAGCATGTGGGCGAAACCGTAACAATCGGTGCCTGGATTAACAACAAACGTTCCAGCGGTAAAATTCAGTTTTTGCAGCTACGTGATGGAACCGGATATATCCAAGGGGTTGTTGTAAAAAGTGAAGTTAGTGAAGAAATCTGGAACAATGCCAAGAGCCTGACTCAAGAAAGCTCTTTGTATGTTACAGGTATTATTCGTGAAGAACCTCGCAGTGCGTCCGGTTACGAGATGACTGTTACAGGGGTTGAGATCATTCACCTGACTGAAAACTATCCAATTACGCCTAAAGAGCATGGTGTCGATTTCTTGATGGACCATCGTCATCTGTGGCTTCGTTCTACGAAGCAGCGTGCTGTTATGGTGATTCGGGCAGAGATTATTCGTGCTGTTCAGCAGTTCTTTGATGGTAACGGATTCACACAAGTTGATCCTCCGATTTTGACACCATCGTCTGCGGAAGGTACAACGAACCTGTTCCACATCAAATACTTTGATGAAGATGCTTATCTGACACAAAGTGGTCAATTGTATATGGAAGCCGCAGCCATGGCTCTGGGCAAAGTATATTCATTTGGTCCAACATTCCGCGCAGAGAAGTCCAAAACACGTCGTCACTTGATTGAGTTCTGGATGATTGAGCCGGAAATGGCATTTGTAGATCACGAGGAAAGTCTGCGCGTGCAAGAGAAATTTATCGCTCATGTCGTTCAGTCCGTGGTGAAAAACTGCCGTGCAGAACTGGAATCTATCGGTCGTGACGTATCCAAACTTGAAGGCATCGTAGCTCCATTCCCGCGTATTACGTATGATGAAGCGATTGAATTCCTGCATGGACAAGGCTTTGATATTCCTTGGGGAGAAGACTTTGGTGCACCGCACGAAACAGCAATTGCTGAGAAGTACAATACACCGGTCTTTATTACGCATTACCCTGCTGGAATCAAAGCTTTCTACATGAAACCAGATCCGAATCGTCCAGAAGTTGTTCTCTGTGCTGATATGATTGCACCAGAAGGCTACGGAGAGATTATTGGCGGTTCGCAGCGTATCGATGATCCGGAATTGATGCAACAACGTTTTGAGGAGCACAATCTCTCGGATGAAGCTTACCAATGGTATCTGGATTTACGTAAATACGGATCGGTTCCTCACTCCGGTTTCGGTCTGGGATTGGAGCGGACGGTAGCATGGATCTGTGGATTGGATCATGTACGTGAAACAATCGCATTCCCACGTATGCTCTATCGTCTGTACCCTTAATGTTTAACCGAGGAGCGTCTATGGAAGACACCACATCCAAAGCTTGGTTGGATGGAGCAGCTTATGGCATGACTTCGGGTACAGCCCATCTGCCGTATGCCTTGTTACGTTTTTATCACCAGCTTGGCCTATCAGATGCAGAAGTGCTTCTTCTGATTCAACTGCTAGGGTTCCGTCAGGCAGAATTCAATGAGTTTCCCACGCTTGAAGAGCTTGCGGCGCGCATGGGACTTGCACCTGAAGGCATTGCCAGAATGTTGCAACGTCTGATGAGGGATGGGTATATTGCTATTGACGAGCACCGTGACGAAGAACGGGACATCCAGTACGAGCGATATGATTTACATGGATTATATGCCAAACTTGCAAAGTGCACTGCTGAAGAAGTAGCCGCATTCCGTGCGGAGCAGCTGAGCAGCAATACAGCACGTCAAGATTCGAACAGTGTTCAAAAAGAAGAGGAAGAACGGAACATGTTCTCCATCTTTGAAAAAGAATTTGGACGTCCGCTCTCTCCAATGGAGTGCGAGACGATATCCGGCTGGTTGGATCAGGACCGTTATCAAGAGGAATTGATTCTCATGGCTCTGAAGGAAGCGGTTTTTGCAGGCAAAGTACATTTCCGGTATATCGATCGAATTCTGCTTGAGTGGAGTCGCAATCGTGTCAAGACCGTTCAAGACGCGAAGGCGTACACGCAGCGGTTTCGTAATGGTGGACGTTAATTTAAGTGTAGGCAGGAATAAGAAACAGGCCAGAATTCATTCTGTGCCTGTTTTTTTTGGATTATAGATTGGATGAGTTATCAGCGGAACCAACCTTTCAGGCAATGAATTCACTTTTTAAAATAATTTGATGGATCACGCAGGGGTTAACACACAAGCTGTCGTCTATTGTATTGGAGAGGAGGGGAGAGTTATTGATGAAGCGCGCGTAATCGAACAAATCCGTCAAGGAGATACATCCCAGATGCGTACTCTGATTGATAAGTATAGCCAGCATGTATATCATGTGGCCTATTCCGTACTCAGGAACGATCAGGAAGCACAGGATGCAGCTCAGGAGGCGTTCATTCAGATGTATAAGTCTCTCCCCGACTATCGTTCCGAAGGTTTCAAAACGTGGTTAACTCGAATCGCTTTTCACAAAGCGATTGATGCCAAACGCAAGCTGGGCAGACGAACTGCTGAGGATCTGGGTGGAGAAGAAAAAATAATCAATATGCCCGGACGGGATGAAGACGTTCTTGCCCGTCTCGTTCGTGAAGAAAGCCAGGATAAACTTCGCGAACGAATTAATCAGTTGCCTGCTCAGCATCGTGACATTATTACTGCGTATTATTTAGGTGAAAAAAATTATGAGCAGATTGCCAATGAGGCACAGGTGGCTGTGAAGACCGTGGAATCCCGCTTGTATCGTGCCCGGCAGTGGATTCGAAATCATTGGAAGGAGGATGAATGGCGTGAGTAAACAGGAGAAGTATACCACTGCACAATGGGCTGATTATATTGAAGGCCATATGAGTGAAACTCAAGCGAACCGAATGGAACAGCTTCTGATGGAAGACCCGGATGCGATGGACAGCTATCTGGGAGCGCTCGGTATCCATGGGGAGCTACCTCCGTTACATGACCCGACAGGATTTGCAGATTCAGTCATGCATCGGATTGAGGGTATTCAACCAACCCAATCACAACGAAAATCCCACGCTGGACGAAACCGACGCTGGCTTGAACATAAAGTGTTTCACTATGCGGTAGCGGCCTGTTTGACATTGATCTTCCTCTCATCAGGACTTTTTGACAAGGTAGCTCCTTATCACAAGTTCCAGGATGGCGACCACAGAGGGTCTTTTACGGAGAAATGGACGGAGGCAGCCACTTCATGGCTGGATAACTTCAAGCCTAAACCATAAATAGTTCGCATTGCCTGAAAAGAAAGGATGACGACTGTGCACTCAGATCGTAACAAATTACTCGCATTTCTATTAAACCTGATACCCGGTCTTGGTTTTATGTATTGGGGTCGAGCCGCAAGAGCCGTGATCTATCCATTGCTTTTCTTTGGAACAGCGGTTGGCTCGTTAATGCTGGCAATGGTCATAAATGAACAAGATTTAATGATTTTCGGTGCACTTTGTGCGGCTTTCTTCTGGGGGATCAGTATGCTGGACATGATTATTGTTCTACTCCGTGCGCCTTCTGCACGAGATGCTCATTACAGGGGATACGGAGCACATTACGGACCACAACATCCAGGAGCAGCCTATCAGGGAGCACACATGGGTCAGCAAGGGCCCATGGAGCATATGCATGAAGATGAACTGCATCAGCATCCCGGTAATGAATATGGTGAACCTGAGGGTCCCTATGGTCAACCGATGTATCGAAAAGGCAGTGAGGGTGAACGATTCTTCACTATTTTGCTCTCATTTGTTCCGGGATTGGGACATCTTCATCTGGGATTGTTACATCGCGGGTTGTCGTTCCTAATGGCGTTCTTTGGTTCATTTGCCATGATGGTTTTTGTGGCTTCGATCACCAATGAATCGGTATTTCTGATGTTCTTACTCATTCTGCCTGTAATATGGGTATACTGCATGTTTGATGCGGTGCAGCACGTCCACCGTAAGCAGGCTGGTGAGGTGTTACAGGATCGGACATTATTCGAGGAATTGGAGATGGGCAGAGTAGCCGGACGACGTAGCAAAGTGCTTGCAACGCTGCTATCTGCTTTTCCAGGTGCAGGTCATTTATATCTGGGATTGCAAAAAAGAGGCATGCAATTGATGTTCCTGTTCCTGGGCAGCATCTATGTTCTGGATCTGCTGCACTTATCGGTGTTTCTGTTCATGATTCCACTGGTCTGGTTCTACAGCTTCTTTGACGGGCTCCAGTGCTCCAGTCGATATGGACGCGAACCATTGGTTGATCAGCCGATCTTCAAGGATTGGGCCCGCCATCAGCGCCTGATTGGATTCGGGATTGCGGCGCTGGGTCTATATTATCTGACGATCAGGCTTGTCATTCCACAGCTGAATGAGCTGTTCCCTGATGCATTTATGACATACGAGATCCGTTCCTATTTGAACACTGTCATTGTATCCTTTCTGCTCATTTTTGGCGGATTGAAGCTGCTGTTTGGTAAGCAGCGGGGAGCCGGCACCAATCATGCGGTTCATCGGAGTGACGAAGAAGCAGATAGCCTCTTTTTATTCAAGGATCGGGATGATCGACTGTAGAGTGACCTAAAGATTATTTACACTGACACTACGATGACAGAGCAACCTTCTAATCGCTGTTATCCCTCAACATAAAAACACGCCAAGGGCTATGTATATCAGCCTATGGCGTGTTTTTTGTTATGCAGCTTTGATTTCGAATAAATGATTGCTATTTCGTAGCACCCTTCAGCAGAAGTTGACGGTACATCACTTCGAACAGGAACTCGAACGCTTCCAGATGACGTTTCGCCTCAAAAGCATCCTTGCCCCATGCATATATGCCGTGATTACGAAGCAAGATCCCTGGCACTTTGGCATCCAGAACATCCGGCACCAATTCAGCAATGGATGGAATGTCCGCAAAGTTAGGCAGGACGGGTACACGAATCTCAGCATTTTCTTCCCAAATGTTGAAAGCCTTGATCAATTCGATTCCTTGAATCGGTACGTGCCCATCTGCTCCAAAGAATTCACTGATCAGGTTGTTAAACACGGTATGCACGTGGAATACAGCACCACAACCAGTCAAACGATAGATTTCACAGTGAATCAACGTTTCGGCACTTGGTTTCAACGTTGTTGTCTCAATCGCTTTACCGTGTTTGTCCACAAAAAGAAAGTCTTCCGGTGTGCGAAGAGATTTGTCTTTGCCTGAGGCGGTAACCGCAAAATAAAATTGCTCCGGGTCAAAGTCTCCTACACGCATCGACAGATTGCCACTTGTTCCAGGGAACCAGTTACGACTGGCGAACAACGCTTTAATATCAGCCAGTTCTTCAAGGACCTGACGTTTGTGTTCCAATGTAATCTTTTCAAAGCCCATCGTTTACAGCACTCCTTGTGTTTGCTTCTGTTTCATATCTTCGATGATATCGTAAAAGGTAGCGAATGGCACATGGTCCACACCAAGTTCAATACATTTATCCGTTAAAATGGAGCGGGAGTAGACGAGATCGGCAATCTTTGCACCCTCAAAATCTGTCAAACTGTCTCCAATGAGGATTCGGTTGTATTGTTCTTCCGGGAAGGTACGAATCACGGTTGTTTTGCACATGCCGCAGCCGTTCTCACAAGGAGGTTGGCAAGGGTTGGGCCATTCAATCCGAATGGTTTCACCCGAGAAGTCAGCTCCGTTGCAATAGACATGATCCTGCGGGATATGGAATGGTGCGAGTAACGGCTCGATAAAGAAGTCCATACCACCGCTGGTCACATTGAATTCGATCCCTTCGCTGCGAACGTAGTCAAGAAACTCGCTGAATCCTTCACGGATCCCCGCTTGTCCAAGCACAAATTCCACAATTTCATCTTTCTGCGATGCAGGCAACAGAGCAAACATGGCTCCAACGCCTTCACGCAGCGAGATTTTTTGCTCAATCGTATCTTTCATAATCGCTTCAATGCCCTCAGGTTTGAAATGTTTCATGATCGCTACGATGTTGTCCGAGAGCGTAATCGTTCCGTCAAAGTCACAGAAAATGACTGTTTTCTTATCACTTCTCATCGTTCGCCACCCCACAGATCCAATGCGCTTTTCAGCTCCGGATGCTCGGTTGCATATTGCGCGAGTGGAATGGAACGCTGAGCTGCCTCAATGGCTTGCAGGAATGCACGTCCACCTGCCTCAGTACCCATAGGATGTCCGTGAATACCGCCACCAGCATTAACGATGACATCTGTGCCAAAGTCGCGCAAAATAAGCGGTACAAGGCCTGGATGAATTCCAGCTGAAGGCACTGGCATACTGGTTCGTACAGGCAAATCAGCTGTCAGCAATTGCTCCGTGATCGCCATATTTTCTTCCTTAGGCATCGTTACTGATCCGTAAGGGGAAGGGAAGAGTACCAGATCGGCACCAGCAAGACGCATCAACTGGCCAAGTACAACCGAAGCCGACATGCCATAATGTGGTGAAGGATACAGTGCTCCTGCAAGAGCAGGGTGAGCCATAATCGGCACATTGATATCTGGATCACTGCTAAGTTCATGCAGGACATCATATCCGTAGGACAATACGTTGAACAGCAGGGCATTGGCTCCTGCACCAATAGCGCGTTCAGCTTGTTGCTTCAGACGAGATGTAGGTCCTGTAAGATTGGTTGCATACAGAAGTTTCTTGCCGGTCTCCTGGCGTGCCTGTTCGGCAGCTTTCATGCAGACCTCGACTCTTTTTTCGATAGGTGTCAATTTATTCTCAAACAGAATCTCATCGTCCTTGATCAGATCAACGCCCCCAAGGGCCTGACGAATAAATTGTTTACGCAGTTCATCTGCATCCAGTCCGATAACTGACTTGAAGATACTCATTAAAAGTGGACGATCATGCACACCAAGCAGATCACGAACACCATTCAGTCCAAACTTGGGTCCTGGGAATGCACTCAGGAAGCCATCCGAGAAACCAAGCTTCGTAAGTTTAATTCGGCCATCCATTGAGATTTTGCCAAAGACCGTCACGAGCAGGGCAGGGATATCACGGCTGAAGTTAACATCAGGATATCCGATGGTAATATCGGCGTAACGCTCACCCGCAGCCATGCCTTCAGCTTCATTTACTTCTACGCTGATGACTTCACCCAGATGTTTCTGCATCGCTTCACGCTGGGCTTGCGGCAACTCCGTCCAGCTACCCACGGTCATGCCAATCGCGATAGACTGAGCCTTCTTGCGAAAGTCTGCATGATCATCATGCAGACGATATGTGGCTGTGCACATGTTATTCATTTTAAATCCCCTTCCAAAGCAGCTCCCATCTCCCGTGAGCGCTCTGCACAGCGGTTGACGGCTGCGATTACAGTTTCAAAGAAATCTCCTTCGTCCAGTGTTTTCAGTGCTGCCTGGGTTGCCCCTCCCGGGGAAGTCACATCACTACGAAGTTTCATCGGTTCCAAACCGGTTTGTTGTACCATTCGTGATGCGCCAAGCACCGTCTGAACAGTGAGATCACGAGATTGCTGGCTGGATAAGCCACCACGAATACCTGCGGCAATCATGGCCTCCATTAAATAGTATACATAAGCAGGGCCGCTTCCGGAAATCCCAGTGAGCACTTCGAGTTTATCTTCAGGCACGATGGTCACGATACCAACCGCTTCAAACATGGTCATCACCGTACTACGCTGCTCATCCGTAATCTCCGCAGAGAAGGCAAGCCCGGTTGCACCAAGTCCAATGGTACTGGATGTGTTTGGCATGGTTCTCGCGATCGGTTGTTTACGACCAAGCAAGGACTGCATCGTGCGGATTGATAATCCGGCAATGACAGATACGATCAGTTGATCCGGTGATAACAGTGGCCCAAGTTCGCGCAGCGCTGCGGCAGCATCTTTGGGTTTCATACAGAGTACAATGACCGGAGTGGAGGCAAGGTGATCCAAGGATTGCGAGGCAGTTCCGGTATGTACAGCATAACGGGTGCTGAGCTCCTCCTGACGTTTCTGGTTGCTGCGGTTCAGCATCGTAATATCCTGAGGACGAACGACTAGGCGGGAGATCAGTCCGCGCACGATGGCTTCAGCCATCGCGCCTGCTCCGTGGAAAGTAATCTTCTGTTGTAGTAACGTCTGTTGCTCTTGACTCATATTTATCGTTCCTCCTATATAACTGGTGCTGGGATATTATTGACGAATCTGTCCATTGCCTGTAATACGATATTTGGTCGACGTGAGTGCTGGAAGTCCCATCGGTCCACGTGCATGCAGTTTCTGGGTACTGATTCCGATTTCGGCTCCATAGCCAAATTCAAATCCGTCGGTGAAACGCGTGGACGCATTGTGATAAACGGCTGCTGCATCTACATCATGCATGAAGCGTTCTGCATGGGCTGTATCCCGGGTTACGATACACTCGGAATGTTTGGTTCCGTAATGTGCGATGTGCTGCATCGCTTCGTCCAGGTTCTCGACTACCCGGATATTTAAAATGTAGTCGTTGTACTCGGTCGCATAGTCTTCCTCGGTTGCCTCAAGGGCAGAAGGAACAAGACGGCGCACCGTGTCGCAACCTTTCAAGACCACACTGGCCTCACGGAACTGCTCAGCAAGAGCAGGCAGGTGCTCTTCCGCGTATGCGGCATGCAGCAGTAACGTTTCCATGGAGTTACACACCGATGGACGTTGTGCCTTCGCATTGATGGCGATTTCGGCTGCCATGACCGGATCAGCTGATTCATCTACATAGGTATGACAGATGCCGGCCCCAGTTTCGATGACAGGTACGGTTGCATTGGCAACCACATTACGAATGAGCGAAGCCCCGCCGCGTGGAATGATGACGTCCAGCAGTCCGTTCAACTTGAGCATTTCATCCACGGACGCACGATCCGCATCCTCAACCAGTTGCAGCGCATCAGCAGGCATGTCTGTTGTTGCCAGTGCCTGATGCAGCACCTCCACAATTTTACGGTTGGAGGACAGGGCAGAGGAGCCGCCGCGCAGAAGCACTGCATTACCTGTTTTGAGACATAGTCCGGCTGCGTCTACAGTTACATTAGGACGCGCTTCGTAGATGATGCCAATCAGGCCAATCGGTACTCTTAATTTTTCAACATGCAATCCGTTTGGGCGGGTGAATGTCTCCAGTACTTCACCGACTGGATCAGGCAGATCCGCAATCTGACGTAATCCTTCAGCGATGCCAGCAATGCGCTCCTTATTAAGGGCGAGTCGATCCAGCATGGATTCCGGCGTGCCTTGTTCTCTGCCTCGTGCCAGATCTTCGGCGTTTGCTGTAATGATGGAATCCGTCTCCGTAATCAATGCATCTGCCATGACACGCAGGGCCGTATTTTTCTGTTCTGTATTCAATCGGTTCAGCTGTGGAACCGTGGCTTGAGCTTTGCTGGCTTTTTCTCTGACTTCACTCATCTTAATTCCTCCTCATATATATAAAAGTTGAGTATTTTGACCACATGTTGAACTAAAGATTATTCACACAGACACTACGATGACAGAATAACCTTCCAATCGCTGTTATCCCCAGATTTTTTCGATTCCCTTTTCTAAAGGGAAAAATCCGGAGATAAGCGTATGCTTCCGATGTAGCTTTCTTTCAGAAAGCTTTTAGGCGAACGCTCCGCTTTTTCAGGTTTTTTCTGTCCTCTCCGTTACGTGTAAATGATTAGTTTAAATTTAATATAACTTCATGTTTATTTTAACGTAATCCATTCGTCTCTATGAATAACCTCAAGTCTGTGGATGCTAGCGAGTTGTTTCATCACTTCGCCGCTGGGGAGTCCGGCAATGAGTCGAAGCTGGTCATCATCATAATTGACAATACCGCGACCGAGCAAGGTTTCATCCATGCCAATGACCTCAACGACGTCTCCGGCGTGGAAGGTTCCCAGTACCCGCTTGACGCCTACAGGTAGAAGACTATGGCCCCCATGGACAAGTGCCTCTTCAGCACCATCATCCACAACGACTGTACCTAGCGGAGTAGACATGAAGCCGAGCCACTGCTTTTTACGGGATAACGAAGCGAGTCGTGTCTCAAAGTAAGTTCCTTTGCCCATGCCATCAACCGCTTTCCGCATATCTCCGGGTTCTTTCACACTCCCCACAAATACGGGTACGCCTCCACGCGTAGCAACCTTGGCTGCATCGACTTTGGATCGCATGCCACCTGTGCCAACCGATGATCCTGAACCACCGGCAAAAGCGTAGATCTCAGCCGTGATTTCGGGGATACGGTCGTAACGTACGGCAGACGGATCTTTACGCGGATCTGCGGTGTACAGCCCGTTGGTATCGGTAAGAATGATCAAATGCTGTGCCTTCACCAGGTTCGCAACCAATGCGGACAACAGATCGTTATCACCAAACTTCAATTCATCCACCGATACCGTATCATTCTCATTAAAAATCGGAATCACTCGCTGTTTAAGCAGCTCTTCTACGGTCATACCTGCATTCCCCATACGTTTACGACTGTGAAAGTCTGTTCGGGTTAACAGAATTTGCGCCGTAGTAACGCGGTGCGCTGCAAAAGCCTGTTGATATGCCTGCATCAGTAATGCCTGCCCAACGGCCGCTGCGGCTTGTTTCTCATGTAGCAGTTTGGGGCGCTGAGGATAACCGATCTCCCGGAATCCGGCCGCTACTGCTCCAGAGGTGACCAAGAGTACTTCATGACCCTGATCAGCCAATGCTGCGATTTCTCCGGCAAAAAAAGTGATCGAACTGCGATCCAGACCGCCTTCTTCCGTTGTAAGCGAGCTGCTTCCAATCTTAACTACAATACGTGAAGTCATGGTTTCACTTCCTTAAACATGATTAATAAGTGCTTCTGGAGCAGGCTTTAGCGGGTAAAAAAAAAACTCCCGCCCTTTAGTTAAAAAGGACGAAAGTTTGTTACTTCCGCGGTACCACCTTTATTGATGATTAGATCATCCGGCTTCATGCCCTGTAACAGAAGGCACTGTCCTGTACGTAACAGGCCGCTCAGGGGTAGGTTTCAGAGAAGAGTCGCGGTAAATTCTTTCAGCAGGGTGGAATTTACTCTCTGGGCGCGACTGATATTCTCTTACTGGTCCCGTCATCACGTTTCGTTCAATATTTCTTATAACATACCATGGAAACTTGGCATATGCAAAGGGGTTATGGTCCTGTAAATTACTTGAATAAATTCAGCTTGCCAATCCGCTCCACAGCTTCGCGTAATCGGTTTTCATCACTTAGCAGTCCTGCGCGCACATAGCCTTCACCATGTGAGCCAAAACCAATACCTGGGGCTACGGCCACCTTGGCTTCTCGCAGTAACAAGTCTGCAAATGAAGCGGAGGTATAACCTGCAGGTACAGGCAACCAGCTGAAGAATGAACCTGCGGGTTTCGAAGCTTGCCATCCAATGGAGGAAAGAGCATCATAAAACGCATTGCGACGGGATTCGTAACGTGAAACCAACGAAGTAACACATTCCTGAGAGCCAGTAAGTGCTTCTGTTGCCGCAGCTTGAATTCCACCGAAAAGACTGACATAAATATGATCCTGAAGCAGATTGATTTTAGAGACAATCTCTGCATTACCAAGCGCGAATCCAACACGCCATCCAGCCATATTGTATGTTTTGGATAACGTATAGAACTCAATGCCCACTTCTTTGGCACGAGGGGCTTGCAGGAAACTTACGGGACGATGTCCGTCAAATCCAATCGCACCGTAAGCAAAGTCACTGGCAACGACGATTTGATTTTGAATGGCAAATTCAACCGTATCTTCGTAGAACGAAAGTGGAGCTGTTGCTGACGTTGGGTTGTTAGGATAGTTCAGGAACATCAGCTTGGCTTTCTCCCGATCTTCGGCTGTAACAGCTTCGTAATCCGGCAGGAATGCATTGGACTCGAGCAAAGGCATAAATGACATGTTTGCTTTGGCGAGTGCAACACCAGACCAGTAATCCGGGTAGCCCGGATCTGGTACAAGAACGGTGTCGCCGGGGTTAAGCAGTACCTGTGGTAACTGAACCAGGCCTGTTTTGCCCCCGAACAAAATGGCAACTTCAGTCTCGGGATCCAGATCAACGTTGTAATCTTCCTTATAACGTTTGGCGACAGCTTCCTTCAGGAAAGAGTATCCTCTAAAGGGTGAATATTTGTGGTAGAGGGGATTTTCAGCCGACTCTTGCAGTGTTTTCACAATATGAGGTGGTGTAGGTGTATCCGGGTTCCCCTGACCCAGGTTAATCACGTCATGTCCACTTGCGATTTCGCGATTTACATTTTGAACAAGGGTAGCAAAAAATTGCGTTGGCAGCTGTGTCATCACATCAGAAGTCGGTATCGTAAAAGCTGAACGAGCAGATGTATGGTCTGAATGGGTCATTATATTCATCACTCCGGTTATTAATAATGGCAAATAGTTCTCATTAATTTATCACGTCAATCCCGAGCTGTATAGAGGGAAATCCACTTGGTTATGCAGTAAATGGCAGTCAAGGGCGGTGTATTGTACAAAACTGAAAGTGCTCATTTAGTTTTGTCCATTGAGATGGGAGAGACCCTGATTTATGATAATATCCGATAATGATAATCAATATCATTAATTCATTGCACAACGCACATGATATAGGGGGAGAAATAGAAATGAAAAAGGGCATTCGAAATACGGCAGTATTATTTACGGTTACGTGGTTATCCATTTTGCTGCTGGCTTGTGGAAATCAGGCTACAACACCTGCTGCTGGCGCAGATGATTCCAAAGCAGCCACAAAAACCACAGAGACCCAAACTGCAACGGAAGAGACGAACGAGGGCGAGACCCGCGTATTCAAAGATTGGACAGGCCATGAGGTTGAGGTTCCTGTAAATCCGAAGCGAGTTATCTATCATGGAGAAGTTACAGGGGATCTGCTTGCGCTTGGTGTTGTTCCTGTCGGCATACTTCGTCAAGAGGGAACCGTATTCGATGATCAGGTTGCTCAGTCAGAAGATGTAGGATTTCCGATCAGTGTGGAAAAGGCGCTAGGCCTGAATCCCGATCTGATCATTTTCTCCAACAGTGACGAGGCTCAATATGATCAGATCGCGAAGGTTGCACCCACGGTTACATTTGATTCGTTCGGTTTAATAGAAGATCGCATGCGTATCCTTGGCGACTTGTTGAACAAGAAGCAAGAGGCAGAGGACTGGATCACGGCTCATCAAAAAGCGACGGAAGAGATGTGGACGCAACTTCATGAGAACGGATTAAAAGAAGGGGAGACGGCTTCGGTATTCACCATGTATCCCGGGAATCGTCTGTTTGTCATGGCGGGTGCAGGATTGCCACAGCTGTTATATGGAAAAGACGGGCTGAAGCCAACCGCGGAAATTCAGAAAGTATTGGATGCAGACATGGGATTCGTAGAAATTTCAACTGAAAAATTATCTGAATTTGCCGGTGATCGTATATTTATTCTGGATCCTGTGACTGACGATGCCAAGCAATCCACGAAGGAATTGCTGGATAGTTCAATTTGGAAGAACCTGCCTGCGGTGAAAGAAGGAAAAGTATATCGTTTTAATATCGTAAAAGCTTCTAGTGATGCTCTTTCCAGGGAGTGGCTGCTGCAAGAGCTGCCGAAACAGATGATCCAATAATTGGTGATGAGCTAGTAAGGCAACAGTAACACCTTTGAGGAATGCAGTTTTATAAAAGTAAAAGGAGCCTTCAACATTTCGTTGAACGCTCTTTTTTGCTGATTAAACTCATATCTGGATTATTAACAATTGCTCGCTTATAATCAGATCATACAGAATGATTGATAATTATTCTCATTTTAGAAAAACGAGGTGAACCGACATGCAGGCTTTGGATGCCGATGGGGGAACGTTGTTCTTTTCAGCATTCATGTTTCGGCTGGATCATCTGGTACGACGAATTGAACCACCTGAACAGGTGATGCTGGAAGTTGCTTGCGAGAAACATTCGTTCCTGATCTGCGAAGAAGGGGATGGGCGTTTATATATTGGACATGAACAGTTTCCGTTTACTACGGGATGTGTTTATCCGCTTTCTCCGGGAGAGGGGTACCAGATTGAACATCGTAATCACTCGGAATTGAAATATATCATGATGGATTTTGATGTTATTCATGTGTTGACGGGTGATCCGGAGCTCTTTACACGCCCTGTATTTGAGCACAGAAACCAATTGAATGGTTATCCCTATGCTCCGTTAAGTGGGCTGCTGGAGCAGATGTATGTCATTCGGAATTATAAAACAGATGCAGAATACAGTCATCTGAATGCACAGTTCCAAAAATGGATGGAGATGATCATTACCCGGTACACGTCTCCAAAGACGGAGCAGAGCATGGAAGCAAGGCTACACAGTACGATTCAGTATGTGGACGATCATTATGCTGAAGAAATCACTGTACAGAAACTGGCACGTCTTGCGGAAATCAGACCTGTACAGTATACGACCCTGTTCAGACAACTCACGGGTCACAAGCCGCTCGATTATGTGAATCATGTGCGTATTAAACATGCCAAGGAATGGCTTCGCAAATCGGATGAACCGCTTCGGGATATAGCAAGCCGCGTGGGCTTTAAGGACGAGTATTATTTCAGCAGGCGTTTTCGCCAAATGACCGGATTGTCTCCTCGTCAATATGACAGATCTATTCAGCAGCAGACGTTGGTACAAGATTGGTTAGGTCATGATGTGAATATTCCAGTAAATCCGGAGCGAATTATGTATTATGGAGATTCCGCCGGAGATCTGCTGATGCTGGGCATTCAGTTGCTGGGAGATCAGACATATGACGCGGTTGCTCCGGTTAATGTGGAAGCCGCTGTTATCATGAAGCCGGACTTGATTATTTTTGATAGCAGCAATGAACAGCAGTATGAACAACTTTCTCGCATCGCACCTACAATTGCTTACAATTCACATGCCATGTTGGACGAGCGAATGCGCTGTTTGGGCAATTGGTTTGGGAGACAACTTCAGGCTGAACAATGGCTAACCTCCTATGGGAAGCGTACTGAGCAGATGTGGGCGAAGATCCATACGGCGATTGAAGCAGGGGAAACGGCATCCGTATTTACATACCATCGGGGTGCACGATTATTTGTTATGGGCAATATCGGTCTGGCGCCTATGTTATATCATCCGATGGGATTCAGGCCAGTTACCAAAGTGAAGGAAGCACTTACGGCTGGCAGAGCCTATAAGGAAATTTCGGCTGAAGCAGTACGTCAGTATGCGGGAGATCATGTATTTGTCATGCTGCCTGAGGAAATCGTAGCCCGGCAGGCTACAGAGATGCTGATGAAAAGTCCCAGTTGGAAGGCTCTTCCGGCTGTGCAGAATGGACGGGTATACCCTGTGGAGGAGTCGATCTGGAATGTGGGTGACGCGCTCACGAGTGATCGATTGCTGACCCTGCTGCCTGATTTGTTATGTGGAAGTTCATAACGAAAACAGGCTTGCAGTCCTCAGGAAGATCAAGCTATGATAGCAGGTATTACGGTTCAGAGGAGTGCTTGTCATGACAGAAAAACAACAGGGAGAAATGCGTGTAGCCCTGATTCAGGGCGATATTCAGCTCGGAGACCCTGAGGCCAATCATAAACATATGCAGACGTTGCTTGAACGTGCGGTAGAACAATATCCGGATCTAGGGCTGGCTGTGCTACCTGAGATGTGGAATACCGGATACGCTTTGACGCAAATTCATGAACTCGCTGACCCGGAAGGCCAGAAATCACGGGAGTGGCTGTCTGCTTTTGCTCAAAAACATCAAATTTCCATCGTTGGCGGTTCAATCGCCGAGAAACGGGATGGTCAAATATACAATACAATGTACGCTTATAATCGTGAAGGAAAACAGGTAACACGATACGATAAATTACATTTGTTCCGTCTGATGGATGAGGAGAAATATCTACAGCCTGGTGCGGAACCTGAAATTTTTGAGTTGGAGAACGGTCTTACAGCTGGTGCTTCGATCTGTTATGATATCCGGTTTCCGGAACTTGCCCGCACACTTGCTTTGAACGGTGCCAAGGCATTGATTGTACCGGCCGAATGGCCGAACCCTCGTCTACACCACTGGCGTACGTTGCTTACGGCACGAGCGATTGAGAACCAGATGTATGTGATCGCCTGTAACCGCGTAGGTAAAGGGGGGGAGACCGAATTTTTCGGACACTCTCTCATCATTGATCCTTGGGGTGAGATTGTAGCTGAAGGTGGCGAAGGGGAAGAGATCGTGACCGGAATTATTCGTCCATCTCTGGTAGATGAGGTTCGCGGACGGATTCCCGTATTTGAAGACCGTCGACCTGGCGTTTATTTTGGCGAAAAATAAAAAAGCGGAATAAAATTTTCATCGGAGCGTTTATTCTTCCAGGAGGCGGGTAATGATAACTATCCCGTCACCAAGGAGGATGATCAATCAATGGACAACCATGTGAAAGATACGCTCAGGAGACTGGAACAGGATAACACAAGGGAAGATCACTTAAGGGCATTCTTAGAGAATGGAGCAGGAGGGCTATCACCCCCTGATTCAACTGTTCAGGACGAAGGCCGTTTCATGAATCAGCAAAACAGGCTGACAAGCGATCGTAATTTGCGAAAATAAACCGCCAAACATGAAGTATTCTTATGTACGTTTCTACGTTAACATTATAAATTAGCATTGAAGCTAAACGACTTAACAAGCAACATTGTACTGTAACCAGATACTATGATTGCAATGTAAGAACTCTATCCTGCGGATGCGGGAAACGAGTATATGACAAAGGCTTGGCCCATTTGGGTCAAGCCTTTGTTTTGGTTCAGTATGAAATGTACCTATACCATAGGAGAAATTCCTTAGTCTCCTTTTGACAGTTCGGCCACGGTTTGTTGAAACGTATGAATGAATGCTTCGGCTGCCTTCGACAGCACTCTGCCTTGACGATAAGCCACAACAAGTGTTCTGCTGGGTGTCGGCTCAGCGAGTGGGACGTATACAGGCACGAATTCACTGCGCGGGGCACGGGCGATAAAGCGTGGAACCAGTGTAATGCCCATACCAGTGGCGACCAGCGACTGAACGGTTTCAATATTTGTGCTTTCAAACACAACTTGGGGATCAAAACCAGCCTGCTCACAGAGATCAAATGTAAGTTTGCGGAAGCCCTGTCCTTTTTTCAATACAACAAAGGGTTCATCCCGAAGTTCTTCAATTCGCACAGGAAGCGGATGTTCCGGATCTGCCCTGCGTGCCAAAGGGTGATTCGGGGGAACTGCCAGATCAATCTTTTCCTCTCCAATGGCAACGTAGGCGAGACTTGGCTCTTGTAAAGGAAGCGATAGCAGACTGAGATCTGCTTTGCCGCTTGCTGTCAATTTCTCAAGCGTAAGCCCGGAGTCTTCCAATAAGGTGACTTCAATCTCGGGATACGCTTGTTGGAACGCAGGAAGCACGTGTGGGAGCAGGTGTGAGCCTGTGATGGGCATGCTGCCCACAACGACTTTACCTTTGCGTAGCTGGGAGATGTCTGACATCTCCTGACGCAATAGCTCCACGGCATCTACGATCTTTTGGGCTTGCTCGACAAACGTAACACCGGCATGGGTTAACTCCACGGTACTCGTATTACGCTGAAATAGCAGGACTCCCAATTCTTTTTCCAATTTGGATAATTGCTGGCTTAATGAAGGTTGAGCAATATGCAGCTTCTCTGCTGCTCGTGAGAAATTGCGTTCAGCCGCAATTTGCAACGTATATTGAAGTTGTCTGAATTCCATCGTTATTGGTCATTCCTTTCGTTATGCCACCATTATATCACTACAGATGAAGAAATCATTCTCTATGCAGGAACAATACTGGTAAAGTCAAGTTCCAAGAAGGTGCTTCTTTATTTTGTATAAAAGCATTGACAGCGAAGAAGCGGGAACGTAGTATAAGACTTATCTGATAATGATAATTGTTATCAATTAAAACCTCTGCTATGAGCAGTGGTTTATTTGTCTTTTCCTCATTATAGGTTAAACCTATTACATCTATAGATATTATATCTTGGAACAATGAAGGACAGGGTGATATATTTATGTCATTCAAGAGCTTCACTTTTTAGAGGAAAACACGAGGCTCTTCCAAGGACCGAACTTATGATGAGGTGAAAATGATGAGTAAAAAAACGATGTTTGAGAAAATTTGGGAAAATCACGTAATTCATCAAGAAGAAGGCAAACCAAGCATTCTGTATATCGATCTGCATCTGGTGCACGAAGTTACTTCTCCACAGGCATTTGAAGGACTTCGTCTGAGTGGACGTAAAGTTCGTCGCCCTGAGCTGACATTTGCAACAATGGACCACAACGTTCCAACGAAAGACCGTTTCAACATTACAGATCCAATCTCCAAACAACAAATTGATACACTTTCGCAAAACTGCCGTGATTTCGGCGTGAAATTGTATGATCTGGACACGATTGATCAAGGCGTTGTGCACGTTATGGGACCTGAACTGGGTCTGACTCACCCGGGCAAAACGATTGTATGTGGTGACAGTCATACGTCCACACACGGTGCGTTTGGCGCACTGGCATTCGGAATCGGAACCAGTGAAGTTGAGCACGTTATGGCAACTCAATGTTTGCAACAAGCAAAAGCCAAAACAATGGAAGTTCGTTTTGTCGGTAAACGTAACCCGGGTGTAACCGCGAAGGATATGATCCTCGCAGTCATCGCCAAATACGGTACAGACTTTGCAACAGGTTATGTTATTGAGTACACAGGCGAATCCATCCGTGAGTTGAGCATGGAAGAGCGTATGACGGTCTGCAACATGTCCATCGAAGGTGGAGCAAGAGCAGGATTGATCGCGCCGGATGAAACAACATTCGAATATCTGCGTGGACGTGAGTATGTACCAGCAGATGCCAAGTTCGATGAAGCTGTAGCAGGTTGGAAACAACTTGTAACAGATGAAGGTGCGGAGTTCGACCATATAGTTGAAATCGATGTGGAAACATTGATTCCGCAAGTAACTTGGGGAACAAGCCCAGGTATGGGAACCGACATTTCTTCGAAAGTTCCTGTTCCGGCTGAACTGCCTACTGAAAATGAACGTAAAGCGGCTGAAAAAGCGCTTGAATATATGGGTCTTGAACCCGGAACACCAATCGCCGAGATTCCAATTGATTATGTATTTATCGGTTCTTGCACCAATGGACGGATCGAAGATCTGCGTGCAGCAGCACAAGTGGCTAAAGGTCACACGGTATCCAGTCAGGTTACAGCAATTGTTGTACCAGGTTCAGGACGAGTTAAAATCCAAGCAGAACAAGAAGGTTTGGATAAAATCTTTACGGAAGCCGGATTCGAATGGCGTGATGCGGGATGCAGCATGTGTCTGGCGATGAACCCGGATGTATTGAAGCCAGGACAACGTTGTGCTTCGACGTCCAACCGTAACTTTGAAGGACGCCAAGGACGCGGAGGACGTACGCATCTGGTATCTCCGGCAATGGCAGCAGCAGCGGCGGTTAAAGGTCACTTTGTGGATGTACGGGACTGGAATTTCAAAACGGAAGCAGCGATCTAATCAATAACAGACAGAAGGGAGAACGTTTAATATGGAAGAATTCAAAACATTACAAGGCATCGTTGCACCGGTAGACCGGGTCAATGTAGATACAGATGCAATCATTCCAAAACAGTTCCTGAAACGGATTGAGCGTACCGGATTTGGACAATTTTTGTTCTATGAATGGCGTTTCGATGAAGAGGGTAACAACATTCCTTCTTTTGAAATGAACAAACCTCGTTACGAAGGGGCATCCATCCTGATCTCACGTGCCAACTTTGGCTGTGGATCTTCCCGTGAGCATGCGCCATGGGCGATTATGGATTACGGATTCCGTTGTGTCATCGCTCCATCTTATGCGGACATCTTCTATAATAACTGCTTTAAGAACGGAATCTTGCCAATCAAGCTGTCAGAAGAGCAAGTTGAAGACTTGTTCCAACGTACAGCAACACATGAAGGCTATGAGATGAATGTGAATCTGGAAAGCAAAACGATTACCGATGCATACGGACTGCATATCGATTTTGATCTGGATGAGCACCGTCGACAATTCCTGCTGCAAGGACTGGACGATATCGGTCTCACCCTTCAACATGATGATGAAATCGCTGCGTATGAACAACGCCACGCGGCAAAACTGTTCGGTTAATCGGTAAAGTATCAGACAAGTAAAAAGCTTCTGTCTCCCCAAAGGAACCATGTCCTATCGGTGAGACAGAAGCTTTTTGTAATTTCAGAAGCTAATTTATATTAATGAGTCATCTATACGTAGAACTCCTGATCCTTCTTAGCTGAATACTTCAACACATACTCCCCGTCATTCTCCAATTCTCTGGATGCAATTTTGATTTGGGTGTAGTCCAGTCGCGTCTCTTTAAGCACACGCTTAATGGCTTGAATCCCCAGTTTTTCATCCACAACATAGCAGTATATATTCAATGCGAACGCCGTGACTGGATTTGCTGTCTTACCCATATCATGCCCATCGACAACGCCTAGCCCTTTCCAGCCCAACTCACTGATCAGTGCTTCACTAGCCTTATCCTTGAGCCACAGATCACGTTTACTTCCTGCCATACTCTTCATGGGGTATTGGACGAGTAATATATAACTGTACTGATTGGAAGCTTGGTCATAGCCCTGGTCTGTGAAGCGCGTTAGAAAATCATTTTTATATTCAGTCTCATCACGATATGCAACCGGAAAATCTGTTCTGGTCGTTGTACCATAAGTCCCGACTGTACCGATATGTTCCACAACTTGTCCTTCTTCTAGCCAGTATTCCGCATAAAGTATCTTGCCATCTGATTCTTTCTTATATAGAGTGAGCATTCATTTCCCTCCTAATCGTATTTTTTATCTAATAATCAATTTTTTTTGCAATACTTCCTGTGCCAGTATATGTATACTTTAAAGTTACATTAATCGATGTAATAACGTCAATATATGACAGCCTTGAAACGAAATCGATATACATTCATGTGAAAAGTAAACTGTGCTTGAAAAGCCATCTCCTTTTATCACCTTATTTCCGACTGAATATGACAACGTTGTAACCGGATGAAGGGGGAATATCTGATAAACTGATTAGTAGATTATGGAAGGTTACATAGCGTCATTGATGTTACGCTACAGAGAATCAGGTCGGATGTTCAAATGACAAAAAGAATGGTGGATGAGGTATGAAAAAATGGTCGGCAGCAGTCGTTTTTCTTCTGTTTCTATGCTTATTTCCAATCATGGCCCATGCAGACACCACTCCCTCAATTGTGCTCGACGGTGTAACCATTAATCAGCAGACGGGAGCACCTGCAGAAAATATCGGAAAGACGGTTATGGTTCCGATCCGAATTGTGTCTGAGAACCTGGGTTATGAGGTGAAGTGGGAGAAGGCAACCCAGTCAGTCCAGGTTCAAAAAGGAAACAGCACGATTCGAATGACGGCTGGCAAAGATGCAGCTACAGTGAATGGAAACGTGGTGAACCTGGATTCGCCTCCACTGATCAAACAAGGAACAACGCTTGTTCCGTTACGTTTTGTCGGGGAAGGCATGGGTCTGCGTGTGGGCTGGGACAATGGAACCAAGACAGTAAGCCTATTTAGCATTCCACCCGTAGTTGGAACGGAAGGCGACAGTGACCCCGTCGAGACGCCTGTCCCGGACGGTCTGACAGAACTTCAAGGCATTAGCTTCAGCGGAGATCGCTTGATTGTAGCGACAAACGGCAATATTAGCCCGAAAGTGTCCAGTCTTGGTGGGCCAGACCGCATTATTGTTGATCTGCCTGCAGCGACATTTTCTCAGGAATTCATTCAGGGACAAGCCTCTAACGCGGATGGCAGCGGACAGATTCTCGTTACAGATTCATCTCTGGTTTCCAAAGTTCGGTATGCTATGTTCAGCAAGACGCCTTCCACTGTGCGTGTCGTTCTGGATCTGACTCAGACGGCCACAGCCAAATGGTCTGTTGGAGATAACAATGTCTTGCTCGTTGACCTGACAGCCACGAGTGGAGAACCCACAAGCCAACCGGCAGTGCCTACGAATGATGGCAAAACGATTGTGGTCATTGATCCGGGACATGGTGGTCGTCAATCTGGTGCAGTGAGTTTGTCAGGAGCTTATGAGAAGGATTTCAATCTGGCTGTAGGGCTGAAGGTGCAGGAACTCCTTCAACAATACCAAGATATTCAGACGGTCATTACACGCCAGGATGATACAGAGCTTTCGCTTAAACAGCGCGTAGATATTGCTGAATTGAATAAGGCAGATGTTTTTGTTTCCATTCATGGAAACAAATTCACTACACCCGTACCAAACGGCATTGAAACGCTCTATAGTCGCAAAGAAAGCAAGACTTTGGCTGACACTCTTCACAAATATGTCTTGCCGGTAACAGGACTCAAGGATCGTGGCGTTAAAACAGCGAGTCTGCATGTGACCCGGGAAACATCCATGCCTGCTGTGTTACTTGAACTTGGTTTTTTAAGTAACCCAACAGATGAAGCAGTTATGCTCACCGAAGAATACCAGGACAAATGTGCACAGGCAATTGTGGACGGAATCATTGAATTTTTGGGACTATAAAGTGAATTGTGCGTAAATATGAAGGTTAGGGTAGTACGTTGTTTAGAGATGTATATTTGATAAATAAGGAAAAAAACAGACATTAAAATGTAAAAAAAGCTTGATCTGACAACGTTTTTTTTCTGTTATGTTGGAATATATTCGCAACTTTTGAGAGCGAGGGGCGTCTAATAGGTGTCTGGTAATGCCCAAGCGGTCAGTCGGAGTTGGAAAATGACAACATGCGGCAAAAAAATATGAGAATGGTAGGGGTGAAGGATGAAGAAGTTCGGTTTTTTGGTACTGTTATTTGTCTTTGGGCTCGTTTTCCCGGGCTATAGTCATGCAGCAACAGACACGAAAATTATCCTAGACGGAAAAGAAATCGTACAGCCATCGGATACGAAGGCGGAAATTATCAACAGCAAGGTGATGGTTCCGATCCGGGTTGTGTCTGAAAATCTTGGGTATAGCGTGGAGTGGAAGCAGCAAACACAAACGGTGACTATTAGCAAAGACAACACTGCCATGCAGATGATTGTTGGACAGAAGACGGCAACGGTGAACGGCAGTAACGTAAACCTGGATGCCCCGCCACTCGTGAAAAATGGTACTACACTCGTGCCTCTCCGATTTATTGGTGAGGAAATGGGTCTAAAGGTGGGTTGGAACAATACCACGAAGACGGTAACATTAGTTACCCAGAATTCAGGTTCCGGAAACGGGACAACCACACCTCCGAACTCTGGCAATGAAGGCGGAGGATCGGATCAGGAAGGTCTTGTACTGGTGAACGGCATCAGCTTCAGCGACAACCGCTTCATGATTGCAACAAGCGGAAGTACGAAGCCGAACGTCTTCACGATGACAGGACCGGATCGAATCGTAATAGACTTGCCGAATACCGCATTTGCTGATTCATTCAGTGAAGGACAGGCTCTAGACAGCAACCAGAATGGACAACTCGTCGTTAGCGGTTATCCGGATGTGTCTAAGATTCGTTACTCGTTATACAGCAACAGTCCATCTACACTTCGTTTTGTGATCGATCTGTCCAGTTCAAAAGGGTACAGTGTGCAAAATGATTCCGGACTGATCATGGTTGACCTCAACAATCAAAGTGGTACGCCTGCCCCTCCAGTTGGTGATAATGGCAAAAAAATTGTCGTTATCGATGCAGGTCACGGAGATCAGGATCCTGGGGCAATCGGTATATCAGGCAAACGTGAAAAGGACTTCAATCTGGCAGTGACTCTGAAAGTGGAAGCCTTGTTGAAAAAAGAATCCAAAATTGACGTTGTGTTAACGCGCAGCGATGATACATTTTTGGCATTAAAAGAACGTGTGAAGATTGCACAGGACTTAAAAGCAGATATCTTCATCTCTATTCATTCTAACAGTGGTCCTGCTGCTGCGAATGGTGTAGAGACATTCTATACACGCTCCAACAGCAAAGCACTTGCTACAGTGATGCACAAGTATCTTTTGCAGTCTTCCGGACTGAAAGATCGTGGAGTGAAAACGGCAAGTCTCCATGTAACCCGTGAAACGACAATGCCAGCAGTTCTGCTGGAAGGAGGATTCCTTAGCAACAAGAGTGACGAGGCGGTAATGTTCACTGAAAGTTTCCAGAACAGCGTTGCCAAAGGCATTGTTGCAGGAATCAAGGAGTATCTGGGAATTAAATAAGGGACAAGCCCTTATGTTGAGGAGGCGGAGTTAGAATGAACAAGAAAATATGGATTGCAGCTTTGCTGGTAACGGTTATGGCAGTTGCTGCTGGATGTGGAAGCAAGCCAACAGCTGCTCCGAATCAGACGCAAGGCGCAGGAACCGAGACCAATGTGACCGAGGTTGAAGGCGAAACCATTACCGAACCGGTAACCGCTGAACCTGAAGAGAACACAACACCTTCAGAATCCACGGAAGGCAGCTCAGAAGAGACGACTACTCCGCCTAGCGGAACGTCCACGGAGACGCCAGCAACTTCCGAAGGTAATGAAAAGAAAACGATCACTGTATTCTATACGGATGAAGAAGAACTGGAGTTGCACAAAGCTTCGGCAGAGATTTCATATGCATCGGATGATGCCAAATACAAGGCAGCCTTTGAATCATTGCAACAGAGCAAAGACGCTAAACTTGTGCCACTGTGGGCGAAAGAAATTGAATTGAAATCTGTTCAGTTCAAGGATGGAGCCCTTACGTTGGATATTCATATGCCAGATACGGCACGTCTTGGTGCAGGTGGAGAATCTTATGCGCTGGATGCTCTGAAACAAACATTCTTCCAGTTTGATGAAGTTAAATCACTTGACTTACTGGTGGACGGTCAGCAGTCCGAGAGTCTGATGGGCCATGTGGATCTTGAACATCCAATGACAAGATCCGAATAGGCTGTACAGCATGCTGTCGTACCGTGAAGCCACGGAATATAGGTCGTTTTACATGAGAGAGGGGAATCATAGGTGACTTTTAAATATAACCATCCATCACACTCTAAAAAAGTAGTATCAGCCGTGCTTGCAGGCATGATGGCCCTTAGCGCCGGCGGAGCTGCCATGGCAGCAGAATCAACAGAAACGGGGCAGGGTCAGACTGCGGCAATAACGAATACGGCTGCACCAACTGGTTTGTTCAGTGACATCAAGGTCGGATACTGGGCTGAGAAACATGTGTACAAACTGGCATATCAAGGGATTCTTCTCGGTAATAATGGCCTGTTCCGTCCAGGAGACGCGGTTACACAGCAAGAAGCTGTAACGATGGCAATCCGTTTTATGAATCAAGAGGGCCAGTTGAATACCGACACGGCTGCGGCATTACCGACAAACATGGAAGTGGGAAATTATTTCAAGCCATATGTCGCGCTGGCACTTCAACTGGGACTGGTTGACAAGACGGAAGAATCAACGGTGGATGTATCCAAGACATCTTGGGGTCAAAAACCGGCTTCACGGGAATGGATTACGAAACTGTTAATCCGTTCATTGGACAAGGATGCTGAAGCCAAGGCTCAAAACAATCAATCCACCGGATTTGCTGATAATGCAGATATCTCCGAAAGTGGTAAAGGTTATGTCAATCTGGCTGTTAGCCTGGATCTGGCCAAAGGTGTAGAAGGCAACAAATTCAATCCAACTGGTTCCGTAACCCGTGCTCAGCTCGCTACCTTCTTCAGTCGTGGCGAATCGTTAACGGATACTAAATATCCGAACACATCCACGGGTTATGTGACTGGATTGAAAGATGGGCAGATCACGCTGGTTGTGGACGGCAAAGCCGTTAACTTCGCAGTGAACAGCAGTACGCCTTACTTTACGAAAGACAGTGAAACTCGTGCTTCATCCACCGATGTGAAACTATATACGAAAGTTATGATTGTAGGTTCTACAGGTGCGGCTTCCTATGTGGAAGTCGTTGATGCTACACCTCAGGTGGAAAGCGTTGAGGGGACTTTTGCACGTTCATTATCAGGAAATAAAATTGGTATCTTTGTAGGCGAAAATTACGAAACGTACAGTTATGATGAAGCAACTGCATTCATCGATCAGAATGGTAATGCAATCAAACTGTCCGATATTACAGCAGATAGCATCATCGAAGTACAGCGGGAGACGTTCTCGGCTGACAAAAAAACAGTCGTTATTCGTGTGAAATCCGGCATTGTGAACAAGAGTGACAATGGCGTCATTGCTGAAGTGTCTACCTCTGGCAAAACGATCAAACTTGTCAATGCAGCGGGTGCTACAGAACAGTTTGCATACAATGACAATCTACTTATCACATATCAAAACCGTATCCTGTCAGTAGCTGATCTGAAAGCCGGCAGTGCCGTGAAATATACCGTGAAAGACAGCATCGTGCAAACGATCGAGTTGTCTCAAGGTGTGGAACAGTCTGTGCGCGGAACATTGGTTGAGATCGGTGGCAACCAATCCACGTTAACGTTCAAACGTGAAGGGGGTTCCCTTGAGGCGAAATTGCTCAATGAAAAGCCGGAAGTCATCATCAATGGCATTCAGGATGCAACGTTGAATGATCTGATCACGGATGCAACGAACGGGGATCAGGTGGAGCTGACATTGAACTCTGACGATCAGGTAACGCGTATTCAGGTTATTGGACGTCAGATGGAGCCAATGAACGGGGTAACGGTTGTATCGTACAACAGTAAAACGAAGGTACTTACTGTATTGGACAACAACAAGAAGCCGTTTGTATTTACATTGGATGAGAAAACTAAACTGGATTACAATACGACCAAACCTACACTCGCTGGTCTGGAGTCGCTCTTAAATGATGGTCGCAAATTGGATCTGACCTATGTGGGAACACGTGCGTTGTCCGTTAAGGTGATTTATAAGTACGAAGGTACGATCAGCAGCATTGACACTTCTGGCAAAAAAATCAGTTTATTGTCTGGTAATCAGACGATCACAGTGCCTTATACTACCGCTCCTACAGTTGAAATCTATAACAAATCGGGCGCAAGTCTGGGAGATTTGAAAATCGGTGACAACGTTACCGTAACGCTTGGAGCAAATCAGGATGTGGTGCAGAAGGTTGCACTGAACACTGTGGCTCAATTTGAAGTGGTTGCCTTGGAAGCGAATGGTCGTATTCGAGTGAAATCGGATCTGTTGACAAGTCAGTTCTACGTGGATCAAGCGGTACTGACAGGAGAAAGTGGTCAGACGATCACGCCTTCACAACTGACAGCAGGCAACCTGATTAATGTAACGTTTGAAGGAGCTACGCCAAAAGCGGTTCAAGTCGTGAAGCGTACGCTGGCTGAAGTTACAGCGGTGGATGCTTCATCCGTAACGCTCAAGCAGTTTAATGGCCAGACTGAAACCGTGCCTGTTAGCGGTTCGGTTAAAGTCGTGAAATCTGGCTCTACATTAACTTCACTGACGAGTCTTACGGTTGGAGATCGTGTCGAAATGACAAAAGATACGGATAATTCCACACGCTTCAGAGTGCTGACTGTCATGAGCAAACAGTTCTGGTCTTATGATGGCGTTGGTAACCAGATTCTGGTTAAACGGGAATCGACAGCAGACACGAACTATCGTTTTGCACTCGGATCAAGTGTATTTGTTCACCAGGGTGACAATACTTTAAGCGTGCAATCTCTCAGAGATAATGATAATATTGTATTGTATCTCCTGAACAATGTAATTCTGGAGATTCAAAAACAGTAATCGTTTCTTTTCGAGGATCAAAAGAATGACCGTCTTGATACGGGATCTTTCCCGCATCAAGACGTTTTTTTTGCAAGCTTTTTGAGGTCCCCGCAAAGTACTTGGATGAAGCTTCGAAGTAAGGCTCCTCAGCATGGAGTCATTTTGTGGGAGGTAGCTCTTCATGAATGCAGCGACGGTTAGACATATACTCGAAACTATGGAAGCAATGTTTCCTGATGCACATTGCGAATTAAATCACAGCAATGCATTTGAATTGACGGTAGCTGTCCTTTTGTCTGCCCAGTGCACCGATGAAACGGTGAACAAGGTAACCGCAGATTTGTTTCAGAAATACAGAAGCCCAGCAGATTATCTGGTGGTTCCTCTCGAAGAGCTGGAACAGGATATTCGGCGAATCGGTTTGTATCGGAACAAGGCCAAGCATATTCAGAACATGTGCCGAATTTTAATAGAGCAGTATGGCGGTGATGTACCGCAGGAACATGATCAGCTTGTGACGCTACCAGGTGTCGGTCGGAAAACCGCGAATGTAGTTGTTTCCAATGCGTTTGGAGTACCGGCAATTGCGGTAGATACTCATGTTGAACGAGTATCCAAGCGACTGGCGCTTGCAGGTTGGGATGACTCCGTACTTGAAGTCGAAAAGAAACTAATGAAGCGCGTACCCCGGGATGAGTGGACTTTAACTCACCACCGGTTTATATTTTTTGGACGCTACCATTGCAAGGCACAGAACCCTGCGTGTCATATCTGTCCATTGCTGGACATATGCAGGGAAGGAAAAAAACGTATGAAAACGTCCCAAATCAGGAAAGATAAGGAACGTGTCACCACCCGAAAACGCAAAATAAATTAATGAGCAGAAAAGGATGAATAATCATGAAATGCATTTCCGTGTACACTGACAATTTTGAGGCCTTCTCCGATATTTTTGAACAAATCGTTGAACAGGAAATGGCTGAAAATGAAGAAAAAGAAGTAGAAGGTATCACAGTGAGTCATTCCGGCGACGTGCCTGAACATTATCTGGAGCGTATGTCCGTTAAACCAGAAGTTGTTGTTATGAGAGACAAAGGCAGAGACATCACGATTCTGCAACATGGACAAGTATTTGAAATTCTGCTGCCTTCCATGGAGAACGCAGTTTCATAAGAAATGATTAAACTATTGGTTCTGTTGCATTAATGTCATGAGAGTCATTGTGCTTAAGGTGATCTTATCGATATTCATGCAACAGATACTTGGCGTAAGCATTTTGCTACATGCCGAATATAGAACGTATTACGAGATAAAACCGACTTGGTCGGTTTTATCTTTTTTAGATTATAGAATTTATACGTTCATTTATGTATATTCAATTCCAACCGTTCAAATTCAAACTTGATAATGTTAAAATAAATGTTGTAAAAGAGATAGACGTCGAAACGGATGTCAAATTAGAGGAGCCAGGGGGAAGGCCAGTCATGTCCAGAACAGAATACCCAAAAGAAATGGCTAAACCTCTGCTTCCGCTGCGTGAAGCGATGGAGCAGACAGGGGACCATACGGCTGTACAGGCTTTAACGGATTTAATCAGCAAGGCGGAAATGAGACATCTGACGATTGCGTTCTGTGGTCATTTCTCTGCAGGCAAATCGAGTCTCATCAACAGTTTGTGCGGTAAGCGGGTGTTGCCTTCAAGTCCGGTGCCAACAAGTGCGAATGTGGTGTCCATACGTAATGGTAAGCCGAGAGCGCTTATTTATACATCCCCAAACGTAAGCGCTGACAATAGTGCAGGAACACTTGAAGTTTCTCCAGAGGAATTGGAGGCGTATTGCAAAAATGGCGGAGCGTACAGCTCGATTGAGGTATGGGATGATATTCCGCTGCTGAAAGATGATGCTGTCCTGCTGGATACACCAGGTGTGGATTCAACAGATCGCGGACATAGTCTCGCGACCCATTCAGCGCTTCATCTTGCGGATGTGGTGTTCTATGTCATGGACTATAATCATGTTCAGTCCGAGACAAACCTTTCATTTGCCAAAAGTCTGTCGGATTGGGGCAAACCGTTGTTTCTGATCGTGAACCAGATCGACAAGCATCGGGAGCGTGAGCTTTCGTTTGACCAATATACCGAAGGTGTGGAAGCTATATTTGCGGCCTGGGAAGTTAGATATGACGGACTGTTGTTTACTTCCCTTCGTGACAAGCAGCATCGTTACAACCAGTGGGATGTGCTTCCGGGACTCATTGGACACATGATGCAAGAGAAGGAAGCATTAATCACGCATAGTTTGGCAAGTTCGGCCAGTCATGTAACGGAGCAACATCTGACAAGGCAAGCGGAGAAACGTGAAGACGAAGAAAGTTCCCTGCTGGATGAGATTGGTGGCAAGGAAGGAATTGAACGCTTGGAACGAGAGCTGGAGCTTCTCGATCAGCAAGCAACAGACATTCGTACTGGGCCTTCGCGAGTGCGTGAGAAGTTCAGGGCAGAGCTTGAACCCCTTCTGGCGAATGCGAATCTTACACCTGCGGATATTCGTGCGTCTGCTGCTACCTATTTGGAGAGTCGCAAACCGGGATTCCGCGTGGGTTTATTGTTCTCAGGTGGCAAAACCGAGCAGGAGAAACAACGCCGTGCTTCTGAACTGGTCAGACTGTTACAGGATCAGGTTTCCGGACAAGTGGAGGTACATATTCGCACAATGCTCAGGCAGTTGGGTGAATCCCATCAGCTATGGGGAGCGGAGTGGGAGCAGGCGCTCAATGCGGAACTGCCTGCTGTAGATGAAGCGCTATTGGAGATGAAGCGCAGTGCCAGTGCGGAAGTGTCTCCAGAGTATGTGATTCAATTCAGCAAAGATCTGCGGGGCGAGATTGAGGCCCGCTATCGCAGGTCGGCCATGATGCTGGCCGACCGCATGCTAGAGGCGCTGGGCGCGCGAGGCGAGGCCGCGCTTCAGGCGCTGGACGCCAGCCGCGCAGCGCTGCTGGCGCAATCCGCGGCGGCGGCGCGCTACACGGCGCTCCAGCGCAGCGCCGCCGCAGAGGCAGCAGGGCTGCGCAGCCTGCTGCCCCATGCGGGCCCCCTCCCCTCCGGGCTATTGCCGGAGGTGAAGGGCCCGCACGTGCCCGCCGTGCCTGAACCGGGCGAAGCTCCCGGTTCGCATGCGGGCACGTCAACGTCTGTGGCTGCGCAGCCACAGACGCCAGAGGCACCGCCAGCTCAGCGCGCAGCCGCGGCGGCGGTGCCTGGGCCATCGGCGGCGGCTGGTGCTGAACGCCGCCGACGCCTGGACGCAGCAGCGGCACGGCTCGAAGCCGCTGCTGCGCTGGTGGAGCCGTACCCCGCCATGGGGTCGGCGGTACGGGATCTGCGTGCACGCGCGGCTTCGCTTGCGGGCGGCACGTTTACTTTGGCGCTGTTCGGAGCATTCAGCGCCGGCAAATCCTCCTTCGCCAACGCGTTGCTGGGCGAAGCTGTACTACCCGTCTCACCGCATCCAACGACAGCGGCGATTAACCGGATCATGGCTCCTGCCGGGGGCGCGGAGCATGGAACAGCCCGGGTCCGCATGAAGACCCGGGACGCCTTCCAGGAAGATCTCGGCTATTCCTTCCGATTGCTCGGACTCGGCGAGCCTGGAGCGGAGTGGCAGAAGCGAGTTAAATCGCTCTCGCCACAGGATGTGCATCCGGCGGGGCGCCCGCACTACAGCTTTTTGCAGGCGGCAGCATCCGGTTGGGAAGAGACAGCGGACCAGCTGGGTCAGGATGTGCTGGTGGATCTGGAGGGTTACCGTAACTTTGTCGCAAACGAGAAGAAGTCCTGTTTTGTAGACAGTATCGATCTGTATTACAGTTGCGATGTAACGGAACAAGGCATTGTGTTGGTGGACACGCCAGGAGCAGACTCCGTGAATGCTCGTCATACGGGTGTAACCTTCAATTATATGAAGAATGCGGATGCACTCATTTTCGTAACGTATTACAACCATGCGTTCTCTCAAGGAGATCGTCAGTTCCTGAACCAGTTGGGACGTGTCAAAGACAGTTCTGCCATGGATCAGATGTTCTTTGTTGTGAATGCCAGTGATCTGTCTTCCTCTGAGGAAGAACTGGATCAGGTTCTCGATCATGTGAGTACCCAACTGCGCAGTAATGGAATTCGGGCACCAAGACTTTTCCCGGTATCAAGCATACAGGCGATGGAAGGCAAGATGGCCGGGGATTCGAATCTGCTGGAGCAATCCGGATTTATCCGGTTTGAGGAAGAGTTCAACCAATTTGCTGGCAGAGAATTAGCCGATCTTGCCGTCGGTGGTGCTTCCGAAGAGATGGCACGTGTCATTCAGCGGCTGAAGAAGCGTGCGGAGGATGCAGCTCAGGGTGAGGAAGCATTGCAGCAGCGGCGGGATGAACTGGAGACCATTCAGGGACAGTCACGTCAACGCATACAGCGACTTGCAGAGCGATCCATGAAGGAAGAATTGTCTCAGGAAACAGCAGAATTGCTGTTCCATGTGCGGCAGCGACTTGCCTATCGTCTTGGTCTATTCATGGCAGAAGCATTCCATCCATCCGTACTTCGGGAGGATCGTGGCAATTTGAAGACGGCTTTTGCAGCCTGTGGACGTGAACTGTTACGCATGATTGCCATCGAACTGGAGCAGGAACTGCTCGCCACAACCCTCAGACTCGAACAGGCAGGTCAGACCTGGCTGATGAAGCAAGTTACGGAATGTATAGACGAGGTGAGACAGTTATCTGGGGGTGTAGATGTATCACTGCCACTGAACGAACGTTGGAGTACACCTGTGCTTGAAGAGGTTCGGCTGGAAGAACCGTCCGGATGGAAAAGCTATTTGAATTACTTCCGTAATCCGAAGCAGTTCTTCGAAGGGGATGGGCGTCAGCGGTTACAAGAGGCACTTGATCCTGTCCTCAAACAGATGATCATTGAAGTTCTTCCTGCTGCGCAAGACAAGCTGATTCAGTTTTATGACAACCAGCTTCTTCAATCCTTGCAACACCAATCCCGACAGTTGGAAGAACGTCTGGACGAGGCGGTGAGCGGAATTCAAGATACCCTGGAAAGCGGAATTCCTGCCGAGCAATGGTCGAGCTTGTCTGTACAACTGGAACAGATGGAACGCAGTTAAATTCGCGGTATAACGCGTAATCTATGGAAGTCTTTGTAAAACAAAATGAATGATACAGCAACAGATTGAAAATGTTGCGTAAATCAACCCAAAAAGGCTCCTGCCGAAAAGGCATACAGGGAGCCTTTTTTTGGTACGAACAACCTGAAATAAAGAGAATATTCAAACATTTGATTGAAAGGTGGGTATTTACCTTCGTTAATGCGTCAATAAGCTGAAAGCAGGCAGAATATGGTCTGTTATTCGCTTTGCCGCGAATGGGGTACGGTGATAAACTTCATAAATGTTCATAGTATTTTTGAACGACATAAGAGGAGGAGAAACATGGATGTTCTTAGGCAACTGCAAACCTTTTTTTGGGAAAAGCGAACGTATTTATTTGTATCAATCTTGTTCCTCGCCTTAGCGACCGCACTTGGGTTAGTGTATCCGTACATGCTGAGGATACTGATTGATGACATTATTGTTCCGCGAACTTTTGAAGACGTTCCCATAATTGCCTTGACTGTGTTAGGTGTAGTTATTTTGAAAGCGGGAATGCAGTTTTTACATGGGTTTTTTGGAGGGCGCTTGGGTAACTTCCTGGCGTACAGACTTCGTAACGCATGTTACGAAAAGCTTCAATTTTTATCCTTCCGTTATTATGATACGGCCAAGACAGGTGATCTGATGTCCCGCCTCACGGGAGATTTGGAAGCCATCCGTAACTTTATCGGATTTGGTTTCGCCCAGATTCTTAACATGATTTTCATGGTCGTATTCGGCGCAATCATGATGATGACCATGAGTTGGCAGCTTACGCTGTTCACGCTCATATGCATCCCATTACTTGCCTTCGTTGCGCTGAGATTCGAATCCAAAATTCACCCTGCGTTTCAGGAGATGCGGCTGGCGCTCAGTTCACTGACGACAGCGGTACAGGAGAATATCACTGGCGTACGTACGGTAAAATCCTTTGCACGTGAGCCATATGAAGTGGAGAAATTCTCCACACGTAATGAACGTTACAAGACGAATCAGATTCATGCCGCAACATTGTGGAGTCGCTATTTTCCGATCATGGAGATTCTTGCTTCGGTAAGCATCGTGCTGTTGCTGGTGATCGGTGGAAGAATGGTTATACAGAAGACGCTGACACTCGGTGAACTCGTTGCCTTTTTCAGTTTGATCTGGTACATAATCGGTCCAATGTGGAACCTTGGGTTCCATATCAACAACTATACGCAATCCAAAGCTTCAGGTGAACGGGTGCTCGAACTGCTGAATACGCCAGTGGATGTTGAAGAAACGCAAGATCCGGTCATTGTGGAGGCAGACCAGGTGAACGGCCATGTGACATTTGAATCCGTTACCTTTGCCTACGGCAACAAAATGCCAGCGGTAACTGATATTAATTTTGATGCTGCACCCGGTTCTGTAATCGGTTTCCTCGGGGGAACAGGTTCAGGTAAATCGACCATCATTCAGCTTCTGATGCGTGCATATAACGTCAACTCGGGTTCGATCAAGCTGGATGGCAAAAATATCAAAGACATAGGCATCCGCAGTTTGCGGAGTCAGATCGCTTCTGTTTTCCAGGAAACATTCCTGTTCTCATCCAGTATTCGTAATAATATTTCCTACGGACTTAAGAACGTCACCACGGATGAGATTATCCGTGCAGCCAAGCTGGCCAAGGCTCATGACTTCATTATGGAGTTCCCGGATGGATATGACACGGTGGTTGGTGAACGCGGCATGGGATTATCGGGTGGACAGAAACAGCGGATTGCGATCGCAAGGGCTTTGCTGAAAAATCCGAAAATTCTGGTACTTGATGATGCAACCAGCGCCGTGGATATGGAGACGGAACATGAGATTCAATCCGGTTTCCAGGAAGTTATGCGCGGCAGAACGACATTTATTATTGCACACCGGATATCTTCACTACGACATGCAGATGAGATTCTGGTGCTTGATGAAGGTCGCGTGGTACAACGTGGTAAACATACCGAACTCATTGAAGTGCCTGGACCATACCAGGATGTTTATAAAATTCAATATGCAGATTATATTGCCCGCGGTAAGCGGGAGGCTGGGGAGCAGGTGAATTCATGAGTGCCGAAACGATAGCAGACAGGCGCGAGGCCAAAGGCGCCTCTGAGAAGAAACTGAATGAACGATTTGTGTATCAGGACGATGAAATTATTGAAAAGCCGTTTAACTGGAAAGAATTCGGACGTTTGTTTGCATACATGAAACCATATGCGAAACAACTGCTACCACTCGTTATTCTAATGATGATCTTGGGTACCATTACGAAATTGTCCGTACCATTTCTGATCAGTCTGGCGATTGACCGGGCCATCGCACCGGCAACAGGGTTGCCAAGTATGACTATGCTTTATTGGATAGCAGGCTCTATATTATTCTTGTATCTCGTTCAATGGGCTGCCAATACGTACCGGATCAAACTGACCAATATTATTGGACAGCGCGTTATTTATGATCTTCGCTCGGATCTGTTCAAGCATATCCAGAAGCTGTCCTTTAACTTTTTTGACAAAAGACCGGCAGGTTCGGTACTGGTACGTGTTACGAATGATATTAACTCCCTTCAGGATCTGTTTACCAACGGTGCAGTTAACGTCATGATCGACTGCGTACAGCTCCTAGGGATCATTGTGATCCTGCTGTTGATTAACTGGAAACTGGGTCTTGCCGTAATTATTACGGTACCGATCATGTTTATCATCTCGACCAAACTGCGGGTGCTGATCCGTCGTGCCTGGCAGGATGTGCGCATGAAAAACTCTCGGATTAACTCCCACTTGAATGAATCCATTCAGGGGATTCGAGTGACTCAGGCTTACACACAGGAAAAAGAGAACATGAAGTATTTTGACAACATGAATCTGTCCAGCAAAAAGTCATGGGATAGAGCATCAGCGATGAACCAGGGCTTCGGACCACTGATTGAGATTACTGGTGGATTCGGTACATTAATCCTCTTCTGGTTTGGTGCTTACCTGATTCAGGAAGGTCAATTGACTGTGGGATTACTTGTTGCTTTTGCCAACTATGTCGGCAACTTCTGGGACCCAATCAACCGTCTGGGACAGATGTATAATCAGCTGTTGGTTGCGATGGCATCATCGGAGCGTATCTTCGAATTCATGGATGAAAAGCCAAGTATCGCAGATAAACCAGGTGCCAAGCCACTTCCTTCTATTAAAGGAGATATCGCATTCGAAAATGTGGTGTTCGAATACGAGAAGGGCAGACAGGCGCTGAAAGGAATCAGTTTCTCTGCGGCTGCTGGCCAATCGATTGCACTTGTCGGTCATACGGGCTCAGGTAAAAGTACGATCATCAATCTGATCAGTCGTTTCTATGATATATCTGGCGGACGTCTCACCATTGACGGACAGGATGTGCGGGATGTAACGGTAGAGAGTTTACGCAGCCAGATCAGTATTGTATTGCAGGATACGTTCATCTTCTCGGGCACCATTCGTGACAATATTCGATTTGGACGATTGGATGCAACCAATGAAGAAGTGGAGGACGCGGCAAAAGCAGTCAATGCACATGAGTTCATCATGAAGCTGCCTGGCGGATATGATACCGAAGTAGAGGAACGCGGTAACGTATTGTCCATGGGACAACGGCAATTGTTATCCTTTGCCCGTGCGCTCCTCGCTAATCCGCGCATATTGATTCTGGATGAAGCTACAGCCAGCATCGACACCGAAACAGAGCTGAAAATTCAGGAAGCGTTGAAGGTACTGTTACAGGGAAGAACGTCCTTTATGGTCGCTCACCGTCTCTCCACTATCCGGAATGCAGATAACATTATCGTCTTGGATCATGGTGAAATTAAAGAAGAAGGAAACCATGAGCAGCTTATTCAAAAACAAGGCATCTATAATGGATTAATAGAAGCTCAATACAGATTTTTGTAATGAACTTCTTGGACGCCCATTAAGCGTCTGATCACCTATGAACTTATAACACTCTGGCGTTCTTTAGCCTGATCCTTCAATAATAAGTACATCTTATTCATTGAAGACAGGCATAGAGGATAGCCGGAGTGTTTTTTTTAATCGTTAGTGTGGTATGTTATATTTTTGAAGAATGGAATGAATACAAGCGTTCATGGCTGGAGGGAGATCAATGCAGATGCACAACAACGAAATAAAATCAGAGCATTTTGATCGCCTGGATCATATGAACTTTAGGCTCATTAATGTCAATTATACGAGTGGTCCTGCCACGGAGTGGCTTCTGAGGAAACACTTCATTGAAACATACATGTTATTATTTGTAGCCAGTGGACAAGGGTGGTTAAAGATCGATGGGAGTTTCATCGAATTAAAGGCTGGCGGACTGTACGTAGGCTTCCCGGGGCAGCTGGTTGAGGCAAATGTGCGTTCGTTGGATGAACGAGGCGTGTATCACATGAACTTTGATGTCATGTACGCACTGGAGCAGGAGGGTGAAACAGCCCTGGATATGATGAAACAACTTTTGCGTAATGAAGTGAATGGTGAGGTCACCTCATCTTCACCCGTTGCTGTTGGCGTGATCTGCCAGATGATTTACCACCATACATTGAAGAAGGATGGCTTGCAACGGTACTATGGTCAAATTCGTTTCCAGGAACTGCTGTATACCATGTTTTACGATGGAGCCTATGCAGAAAAGACGGATCTGACTTCACCGATTGAACATGTTAAAGCCTATATGGAGCAGAATTACGCGAAGAGATTAACCATCGAGGAATTAGCAAATGTTGCACGAATGAGCCCGCGACACTTCATGCGTTTATTCAAAAAAAGATATGGCTACAGTCCAGTGGATTATTTGACCTTTTATCGAATCAAACAAGCCCAGATCTTAATGAGAAATGATCACAGTTATCGACTCAAGGATGTGGCATCGTACGTGGGTTATCAGGATGAGACGTATTTCCGTCGTAAATTTAAACAAATCTCCGGTATTCCACCGGCAGCATTTATACGTAATAGCAAACAAAAAATTGCTGCGGTTCATTCTGTGAGCATTGGCATACTGCTTGCATTGCAGATCATTCCCTGTGCTGCGCGTGCAAGTCATCCGTGGACATACTATTACAGACGTAAATATGAAACGGACAAAGTTATGCCACTCGCAGAGGGGGAGACCATCTGGCTGGAACAGCTTCGATTAGTTAAACCTGATTATATTATTACCGCTGGCACGGAGTCTGCGATTCTGCAAAGTCAGCTTCGTTCCATTGCTCCTGTGTGTGATCTCCCGTGGGAAAAAGGCGATTGGAGAGAACATTTGAGATATGTTGCAAGCTTTTTGGACAGGTCGGATATTGCAGAGGTATGGCTTCAAAGATATGAAGAGAAGGCAACAATTATTAAGAATCAGCTTGCAGATTTCATACGTAAAGACAGGCTGGTTGTGCTCAAAGTATATGGCGAAAAATTGCAGATGTTAGGCCAAAGGAGCATTGCTTCCGTTTTTTACGTTGATATGCAAATGGAGGGTCCCGAAGGAATTGAGACTTATTGGGAACGGGGCACAGTGAGCATTAAGGAGCTGTCT
Source organism: Paenibacillus sp. FSL H8-0079 (assembly GCF_037991315.1). NCBI lineage: Bacteria > Bacillati > Bacillota > Bacilli > Caryophanales > Paenibacillaceae > Paenibacillus > Paenibacillus sp. FSL H8-0079. Next base: position 4,045,482 of record NZ_CP150300.1, on the reverse strand, counting down.
GTTCTCAACGTTGAAAGAATATTACTGATTGTGGGTGATGATGAGACATCCAGGCAGACATGGACTGATGTACGGAAGTCTGAAGAATGGCTTGCGTTGTTGGCGGTGCAGAATGGCAGAGTGGACATCCTTTTGTCGAGCGTCCTGCTGGACTACACTGCGTTTACCCATGAGCTTATGTTGGATGAAATATTAAAACTATGGCAAGATCGTCCATAGCAAAAAGTCTGAATAGTCAATATCATGCCAGAAGATATTTTATTATACTACTCCTATATCTTAGTGATAATGATAATTATTATTGATTAAACATTGTCATATTAATGACCTATAGGGGGTACATACAGAATGAGATTCAGATGGTTAACCGTAATATGCACAATGATGTTGATGCTCGTTATTTCGGCTTGCGGGGCAGCAGGCAAAGAAGCATCCACGAGCGAGGGACAAGAAGCGGGTACCGCTAATTCTTCAACAACAGAAGCAAGTCAGGTGAAGAAAGTGAACACGGAAATGGGAGAAGTTGAAATTCCGGTAAATCCGCAAAAAGTAGTGGGTTTGTCCGTTGTATATCCAGAATTTTTATATTCACTTGGCATCGTACCCATTGCTGTACAGAACTACCATGAGGATTTTCCTTCTTACTTGCAAGAGCCATTCGCAAACACGATGAAAATGGGAATAGGAAGAACGCCTAACTTTGAAGCCCTGATGGAGGCAGCTCCGGATTTGATTATCGCCCCTGACTGGTGGTCTAAAAAGGACTATGATCAACTTACTCTGATTGCACCTACCGTACTTTTGCCACAGCGTGATGATTGGCGCGATGAACTGCGGGATATGGCCAAAATTCTGGACAAAGAAGAACAGGCAGAAAAGGTAATTCAGGATTTGGTAGCAAAGGAGAAGGTAGCTGCCGACAAATTGCACAATCTGATTGGTGAGGAGACGGTTCTCTACATTAGAGTGATGGAAAAAGAAATCGTACTTCATGGCGAGAATCTCGACCGAGGAAACTTTGTCCATAAACGATTGGGAATGAATCCACTTCCTAATTTCCCGAAAGATCAAACAGCCATGTCCGTATCCTTGGAAGTACTGCCTGAATACGACGCAGATCATCTGATCGTTCAGCTGGATGATGAGACAAATCCGGAAATTAAAAAGAAATTTGAAGATATGTTATCGACATCGTTATGGAAAAATCTGAAAGCTGTCAAGCAGGACCATGTTTACATGGTGGGTGGCAAGGAATGGTTCAATCTGGGAATGTCTCCGCTTGCCGACGAATATGTCATTGATGATATTGTGACTGCTTTTGAAGAAAAAAATAAATAAAGCATCTGCATCTGTTACATGAATCTCTAGTTCATAACTCAATTAACAGGGGGTGTTTAAAATGAATGAAGAAGATGTCTATGATGTAACCATCATTGGAGGCGGCCCTGCTGGCATGTATGCAGCTTTTTATGCAGGGATGCGTGATATGAAAGTCAAAATCATAGAAGGGAAAGACCAGCTTGGTGGTTTTCTGCATACCTATTCGGAAAAAACAATTTGGGATGTAGGTGGACTGCCACCTATGAAATGTTCGAAGTTGATCGAATGGCTTGTTCAGCAAGCGAATACGTTTAATCCAACGGTTGTATTGAATTGCCAGGTAGAAAGGTTCTCCCGACTGGATAACGGAATATGGAGTATGTATACCGCTGGAGGGGAGATACACTATACGCGTACGATCATTGTCGCAGTAGGCCGCGGTATCGCAGAGATTCAGAAGCTGGAGCTTCAGGAGCCGATTGAATATGAGCAAGAGAATCTTCATTACACCGTGCAAAATCCAGAACATTTCGCTGGGAAGCGTGTACTCATTTCGGGTGGAGGCAACAGTGCTGTAGACTGGGCAATTGAACTTGCTAAACTTGCTCGCAGCGTAGTCGTAATCCACCGGAATACTGAGTTTCGTGCAATGGAACGGAATGTCAGCGAGATGAACAACATAACGGATGTGAGAACGCCATATAGCATCACGCAACTTCATAACAATGGTAAGCGAATCGAGAAGGTTGTGATTACGCATATGGAAAGTCAGGACAATGTAGTGTTAGAAGTGGATGAAGTCGTCATTAGTCACGGATATAAAAGCAATCTAAGTGATCTTGCCAGTTGTGGCTTAGAAATGAACGATGGAATGGTTCTAATGAGCCACCATGCACAGACGAGTCTCCCTGGTGTTTTTGCAGCAGGGGACTGTGCGACGCACGAAAGCAAAGTTAGACTCATTGCAGGAGCCTTCAATGATGCGATCGTGGCAGTCAATAGTGCCAAACAATATATGACGCCCGACGCACCCAAGATGGCTTATGTTTCTTCCCATAATGAAATCTTCAGAGAAAAAAATCGACAAATCCCAAGTCATTAAACTTGGGATTTGTTAGCGTATTCCGATTCACTGGAGTATTAGCGTCTGCTGTTTTAACATTTCCTTAATTATGGGAGGAATGGAAGGAGTATCGAATCTGTGAGCGGTAATTGTAAAATTTGATCGAAAAAACACAAAAAATCTTGTAAAATTCACAAGAAAAATAGGGTGCACTCTTGCAATCTTTAACCAAAACCCCGAAAATAGAGAGACAGATATAGAAGATTTCTCTTTGGGAGGATTGGAAAGAACATGTGGGGTGCTCCTTTTACGGCTCAAGCCAAAAAAATGCTGCTACTAGGCAGTGGAGAATTGGGAAAAGAGGTCGTTATTGAGGCCCAACGACTGGGAGTAGAGACGATCGCTGTTGATCGTTATGAGAACGCACCTGCGATGCAGGTCGCGCACCGGTCTTACTGCATCGACATGCTGGATGCCGAAGCTTTGAAACAATTGATCCGTAAAGAAAAACCTCATTACATCGTACCTGAGATTGAAGCTATTGCAACAGAAGCTTTACTGGAGCTTGAGGAAGAGGGATTTTGTGTAGTACCTACTGCCCGAGCTGCACGTTTAACGATGGATCGCGAAGGCATCCGTCGGCTTGCAGCCGAACAATTGAAACTTCCGACAGCTGACTACCTTTTTGCGGACAACCTGGAACAACTTCAGGAATCCGTACGTGAGCTTGGCACACCTTGTGTCATTAAACCATTGATGAGTTCTTCCGGCAAAGGGCAGAGTGTATGCCGTACACCGGGCGACGTTGAGGATTGCTGGAACATTGCTCTTTCGGGAGCTCGTGGCAAATCCGTCCGTGTTATCGTGGAGAGCTTTGTGCAATTTGACAGTGAGATTACATTACTTACTGTTAGGTCTGTATCAGGCACCGTATTCTGTCCTCCGATCGGCCATATTCAGAAGGATGGGGATTATGTCGAATCCTGGCAACCTCATGCAATGACTCCTGAACAATGGGAGCAGGCTTGTCATATTGCCAAATCCGTTACGGATGAACTTGGCGGTTATGGACTGTTTGGAGTGGAATTATTCCTGACTCTGGATGGTGTTGTGTTTAGCGAGGTATCTCCTCGTCCACATGACACAGGCATGGTTACAATGGTGACGCAAGACAGTTCCGAGTTTGCGCTGCATGTACGTGCAATTCTTGGTTTTCCGGTCACAGGTGTACATCTGTTGACACCGGGAGCTTCAGCAACGCTGAAGGCTAATGATGAAACATCTGACTTTACTGTAGGCGGGATTGAAGAAGCACTGGCTCTTCCTCGTACTCAGATTCGTGTATTTGGCAAACCTGAGACCAAAGTAGGACGCCGAATGGCTGTAGCCCTAAGTGCTGGCCAAGATGTGGAAGAAGCTCGTAAAACAGCGGTGCAAGCCGCTAATATGCTGAAAGTGGAGGTAAATCATGTCCAATAATGTTGAGGCCCCTGTACTGATGATCCGAGAGTGTGAGCTGCGAGATGCTGAAGCGGTAACGGGACTGATGCGAGAGGTCAGCTATCCGACAACAGCCAATGTCATGAAAGAACGCATTGAATGTTTGGAAACCAATCCAAATGCGTGCATGCTTGTTGCCGAAGTGGATGAACAAATTATTGGTGTGATTGGCTTGCAATGTGTGCAAAATCATGCCTATCCAGAACCTGCCGCACAAATCACTTCTCTAATCGTAGGTCAGGAACATCGTGGTGGTGGAATTGGCCGTCGTCTGATGGCTCGTGCTGAAGATTGGGGCAGACAGCAAGGTGGTAAACAACTGTTTGTCACGGGTGCGAACCGTGAAGTGACTTCAACAACGTACTCTTTTTATGAGCACATTGGTTTTCAGAAGAGAGGTTATCGGTTCAGTAAAGTTCTTCTGTAGTATAAAAAGGTTCTTTTATAGCATGAAAATTCTCATTATATCCTGATCTGCACCTTCTGGTGTCGTGAATGATAAATAGATGGTGAAGTGGCATTCGACTAGCATTTTTAGTCCGAATGTCTTTTTTTTATGCTTTTGCAGACAGGGATAGAGGCATGAAGGATAAGCCATCAGGGCGTGTTTGAAACGCTCTAAAAATGACAAAAAAGTTACTTTTCCATAATTTATGGGTTCACATTCTCTTTATGAATTGATATACTGCTAGAGTATTAATTACAAAGTTGTAATAACTAATCTTAAGGAGATGAATGAATTTGAAAAAGAAATGGATGAAAACCGTCGTGACGAGCAGTCTGACAGCCGTATTGGCCGTAGGGGTTATGCTCCCTGCCTCCGCGTCTGCTGCAGATTCAACATATAAAACTACCGCAACGTACAAGATTACAAGTACAGACAGCCTGAAAGCATACATTGAGCAATGGCTCAAACAAAACGGATACACAGTATCCGAAGGGCAAATTGTAGAGAAGCCAGCTACACAGCCTGATCAAACCACTAAACCTGCTGAACCGACAACAAAACCAACTCAGCCAACAACCAAACCAGCTGAGCCAACAACTAAGCCGGAGCAACCGACAAAACCTGCTCAACCAACTCAAGAAGAAAAACCGGCAACTACACCGGCTAAAGATCCTTCGAACACGGGTAGCACAGGTAACAATACAAGTAATAATGGTAGCGAAAGCACACAATCAGACTTTGCTACTCAAGTTGTAAAACTTGTGAACGCTGAGCGTGCCAAAGCAGGTCTGAGCGCTTTGTCTTCTGATGCCCTTCTGGACAAAGTAGCTGTAGCCAAAGTAAAAGATATGAGCAACAATAACTATTTTGATCACCAGTCACCAACGTATGGTTCTCCGTTTGATATGATGAAGCAATTCGGAGTAACGTATAGCTATGCAGGCGAGAACATTGCCAAAGGACAAAAAACACCTCAGGAAGTTGTAACAGCCTGGATGAATAGTGAAGGGCACCGTGCCAATATCTTGAGCAAAAACTTTACGCATATCGGTGTAGGTTTCTACAACGGGTATTGGGCTCAAGAGTTTATCGGTAAATAAGAATTTTAGAGGTTGTTTAAAAAGTCCGCTTTTGATTACGAATGATGCCTGATGGCATCATCAGCATCGAATATGGGATTCAGCCGAAATGTCCGTTGCTCACGTAGATTTCCCTACGCTCCGCTACTCCATTTCTAGCTTTATCCCATCTTCTCGGTACTGAAAACCGAACTTTTTGAACACTGAATTTAATGAAGTAATTAAAAATTTGTTTATCACAAGGTTATGCCAGCACAGTTGAAATCTGTGTGTGGCATAACCTTTTTTCCTTAAAATTACATATGGAAAATGAATTCTGCGAATGTAGCGCCAAAATTTGCAAATTAACGACAGAACATTTATGTTATTTAGGAATAGCATCATCAGGGCGTGTCTGAAAACTCCGAAGGAAGCGGATTTTCAGACACGCCTTAATGTAAAGTCATTATAAATTATAAAGCACCCGGACTGGTGTACATGAGCGGAGATGTGATGATGAAAAAGAAAAAAAGCCTTGATTCAGCACCATGGATCTGGAGAACTGTCAGTACAGTATCCATCTTGGCAACCTTGTTGTTGTTATTTGGATTTGGATATGCCATCAAAGACGTGATTTTCCCCGAGGGAGATTCTGCGTTAACTACAGGCCAAGAGACAACTGCACCACCTAAGGATTTGGGAGAACCAGCGGTCGTGGAAGATGGCAAGATACGGATGGCCGTCATCGGCGATTCTCTGGCAAGAGGTACAGGGGATGATGAAGGACTTGGCTTTGTGAGACGTGCAGGGAACCTGCTCAAAGATAAAGGATATGACGTTCAGGTTCTTAATAATCTGGGTGTTAATGGTTTGAGAACTGATGCTTTGTTGACAAAACTGGATGAGCAAGGTGTGCGTTACGTCCTGCAACAGTCCAATTTTATTTTGCTCTCGATCGGCGCGAATGATCTGTTCCAAGGCGGACAGGTTTTGCAGGGGGAAGATCCGCCAACTGCAGAGCAATTGGCAGCGGCTTTGCCTGAAACATCGAAACGCCTTCAGGAGATATTGAAGAAAGTAAAAGAAATCAATCCCGATGCACAGATTGCGTACATAGGGTTGTACAATCCGTTTGGTGATGTGAAGGAACTGGAGGAGCCAGGTAATGCGGTTGTTGCTGCATGGAACGATGCTGCACTGGCTATTTTGAACAATGAGGACAAGATGACACTGGTCCCTACATTCGATTTATTTGAAAACCATCTGGGGGAGTATCTCTCGTCAGATCATTTCCATCCCAACGGACAAGGTTATGAGCAAATTGCAGTTCGGATTGCACAGGAATTCCAGGCGGATACACCGGCAGAAGGGAGCGGAAATTAAATGGCAGAGCAGCAGTATGATTCCGTCCTGTCCGTACAAAATCTGAAGAAGCGGATCGGACGCAAATGGATCATTAAGGACGTTACATTTGACGTAAAACCTGGTGAAATCTTCGGATTTCTCGGTCCCAACGGTGCCGGAAAAACAACGACCATACGGATGCTGGTCGATCTGATCAAACCGACAGAAGGAAAAATCAAAGTCTGTGGTTATGATGTGAATCGGGACCCTGAACGTGCTTTGAAGTATGTAGGCTCCATTGTTGAGAATCCGGAGGTATATACATATCTGACCGGGTGGGAGAACCTGGAGCATTTTGCACGCATGCAACCAGGTGTGGACAACGAGCGGATTCAGGAAGTCGTGGATATTGTACGATTGGATCAGCGCATTCATGATAAAGTCAGAACATACTCACTGGGGATGCGTCAACGGCTAGGTATTGCGCAAGCGTTGCTTGGGCGTCCACGTCTGCTTATTCTCGATGAACCGACGAACGGCCTTGATCCGAAAGGCATTAAGGAACTACGGGTCTTTATTAAACAACTTGCCAGTGAAGGTATGGCTGTATTTGTCAGCAGTCACCTGTTAAGTGAGATCCAGCTTCTCTGTGACAGAGTAGCCATTATCAGTGCTGGACGTGTGCTTGCCGTTGGAGGTGTTAGTGAGCTGATTGAAGATCATTCCAAGTTGGCTATCTGGCACGTTTCACCACTGGAGCAAGGCAAAAAGATGTTGCAGGATGCAGGCATTGCTCTGGTAGGTCGACCAGCGGATGTGATGGATGATACCATTGTTGCGGGCCTTGGTCCCAACGCTGTGGTTGCCGAGATGCATGAAGATCGAATTCCTGATATGGTGCAACAGATGGTTCAAGCTGGTGTACAGGTTGAAGGGGTACAGCGAATTCAGCCTACGCTCGAACAACTATTCTTAAAAATGACAGAAGGTGAATCCATTGAATAATATCATGCCGCTGATTCGCAATGAAACGATTAAGATGGTGAAGAAAAAACGGCTTTATATTATATTTATTGTACTTGCGATCCTCGTACCGATGTTTACGTATGCCCAGATGAAATCTGCGGAGAATAACCGGGACAAGTTCGGCGGCGATTGGCGGCTTGAACTGCAACAGGCCATCACAGACAATCAAAACTCGCTCGGTAGCGATCGGGTACCTGAAGAATATAAAAAATATAGAACAGTGTATATCCAGCAGATGCAGTACTATCTCGAAAATGACATCAATCCCAAAGAACCGGGTGGTGTTACCTTTACGCGGGAGTTCATGAACAATGCAGTTGGATTGTTTATTCCACTGTTAATCATGGCTATTGCTTCAGATCTTGTTTCGGGTGAACGTACGACAGGTACGATTAAAATGCTTTTAACGCGTCCGGTTAGACGCTGGAAAGTGCTTCTGAGCAAATTAATTACGCTGATTATGTTTGTTTCAATCATAGTGGTATCAGCCTACATTATATGTTATGTCATATCGGGTGCCGTCTTTGGCTACAAAGGCTTCAACATGCCGATCTTCACAGGATTCAAGGTTGTGGGAACGGATGTCGATATGTCGGCAGTACATGCTGTAGACCAGTGGCTGTATATGCTTATGCAGGCAGGACTGATCTGGTTTGTAAGTGTAATTGTGGCTATGCTTGCGTTTATGGTATCTGTGCTTGTGCGCAGTACTGCTGCAAGTATTGTTATCATGATGGCCGCTCTGATTGCAGGAACAATCTTGACCAGCATGGCAGCATCCTGGCAGACAGCGAAGTATCTGTTCATGGTTAACCTCGAACTTCCGAATTATTTGTCGGGTGGATTACCGCCAATCGAGGGTATGAATTTAGGTTTTTCCCTTATTGTGCTTAGTGTTTGGGGCGTTGCTTCACTCATTGTGTCATTCCTTGTCTTTACGAAACGGGATATCTTGAATTAAAATGGACAAGGATAAGAAAACATCTGTTTGCATTTTAGGCATTTTTTTAGTTGCAAGTTAAGAAGGGGGAGCATGAATGGTCGAGCAAATCGATATGTCGGCAGGTTCGACAGGCGGAGGACAGGGGTCTTCAGGCTACGACGCGGACGACATTCAAGTACTTGAAGGGTTGGTAGCGGTACGGAAACGGCCGGGGATGTACATCGGCAGCACCAGCACTTCAGGTCTACATCATTTGGTATGGGAAATTGTGGACAACGCTGTCGACGAACATCTCGCCAAATTCTGCTCCAAAATCGATATCACACTGCATAAGGACGGTTCTATTACGGTTCAGGATAACGGAAGGGGAATTCCGACAGGTATACATAAAACAGGGATTCCTACTCCCCAGGTCGTGTTTACGATTTTGCACGCAGGCGGTAAGTTCGGTGGATCAGGATACAAAAAATCCGGCGGTTTGCACGGTGTAGGTGCGTCAGTTACAAACGCATTGTCCGAATGGCTTGAAGTCGAGATTTTCCGTGATGGCAAGATTCATCGTCAGCGATTCGAATATTGGCAGGACAAAAAAGGGATTGAACATGTCGGAGAATCGGTGTCCGGTCTCGAAGTGTTGGGTAATACCAATCGGACAGGTACGAAAGTTACATTTAAACCGGATATTCGCGTGTTCCAGAGCGGCATTCAATTCAATTATGATACACTGGCAGAACGTCTTCAGGAGATTGCTTTTCTGAATTCGGGTCTGAGAATTGTGCTCAAGGACGAACGTTCAGGCAATCAGGATGAATACATGTATGAAGGTGGAGCAAGCCAGTTTGTTGCTTTTCTTAACGAAAATAAAGACGTACTGCATGATGTCATTCACTTCTATGCGGAGAAGGATGACATTGAAGTCGAAGTCGCAATCCAGTATAACGCGGGTTATACGGAAACGCTCGCTTCATTCGTGAACTCGATCCCTACTCGGGGTGGCGGTACTCATGAGACCGGATTCAGGGCTGCGTATACCCGTGTAATGAATGACTACGCGCGGCGTACCAGCATGATCAAGGAAAAAGATAAAAACCTCGAAGGCAATGATTTACGTGAAGGTATGATGGCCGTCATCAGTGTCAAAATGTCAGAGGTTGAATTCGTAGGCCAAACGAAGGATCAACTCGGTAGCGCTTCCGCTCGAAGTGCAGTGGATTCGGTCGTGTCCGAGAATATTCAAAGGTTCCTGGAAGAAAACCCGCAGGTAGCGCAAACGTTAATTCGCAAAGCGGTTCAAGCCTCCAGAGCCAGAGAAGCGGCTCGCAAAGCACGGGATGATATGCGTACAGGCAAAAAACGCAGTGAAAGTTCCAACTTGAACGGCAAGCTTACGCCGGCGCAATCGAAGGATTTTACCCGCAATGAGTTATTTATTGTCGAAGGTGATTCCGCAGGTGGTTCTGCCAAACAGGGACGCGACTCAAAGATTCAGGCTATTCTGCCGCTCAAGGGTAAACCGCTCAATCCGGAAAAATCGAAGCTGGCCGATATTCTCAAAAATGAAGAATACCGTGCGATTACAGCGGCGATCGGGGCGGGTATTGGAACCGAATTTGCAGTTGAAGACAGCAATTATTCCAAAATTATCATTATGACTGATGCCGATACGGATGGCGCACATATTCAGGTGCTGTTGTTAACCTTCTTTTATCGTTATATGAAGCCATTAATTGATGCAGGCAAAGTATATATAGCACAGCCGCCATTGTACAAACTTACTCGTAAGTCTGGTAAGCTCGCGAGCGTTCGATATGCATGGACGGATGAAGAACTGGCGAATTATATGAAGGAATTCGGTAATAATGTTGAGCTTCAACGTTATAAAGGGCTTGGTGAGATGAATCCGGATCAACTGTGGGAGACAACGATGAATCCGGAAACTCGTGCGATGCTGAAGGTACAGATTGTTGATGCGGCAAAAGCAGAACGTCGTGTATCTACGCTCATGGGTGATAAGGTTGATCCGCGTAAACGCTGGATTGTAGAGAACGTCGACTTTACAGAGTACGAAGAATAGAAGGTGCTTGGAATGAGTCCATCAGAACAATTTATGCCGGCCTTTCTCGAAGAGGTCGTAGGGGACCGTTTCGGTCGCTACTCCAAATATATTATTCAGGATCGAGCCATTCCCGACGTACGGGATGGGTTGAAGCCTGTACAGCGGCGTATTCTGTACGCCATGTACGATTCAGGTAATACGCCTGACAAGACTTATCGCAAGTCTGCCAAAACCGTTGGGGACGTAATGGGTAATTATCATCCTCATGGTGACTCTTCGATCTATGAGGGTATGGTGCGGATGGCACAGCCATGGAAAATGGGCCATATGCTCGTGGACGGTCATGGTAACTGGGGATCACAGGATGATGACCCGGCAGCGGCGATGCGGTATACGGAGGCCCGTTTGTCGCCCATCGCGATGGAGATGCTTCGCGATATCGAGAAACGGACCGTTCTGTTTAAGGATAATTTTGATAATACGGCCAAAGAACCGGTTGTATTACCATCCCGTTATCCGAACTTGCTGGTGAATGGCGTCAGCGGAATTTCCTCTGGGTTTGCAACGGAGATTCCTCCGCACAATTTGCGTGAAGTCATTGATGCTTCCATCGCTGTAATGGAAAAACCGTCCATTGAGCTTGACGAGATCATGATGTTCATGAAAGGTCCTGACTTTCCGACAGGCGGATTGATTATGGGCGGCGACGGCATTCTGGATGCCTATCGCACAGGTAAAGGACGGATCTATATCCGGTCCAAAACCGAGATTGAAAACATGCGTGGTGGCAAACAGCAAATCGTCATTACCGAGATCCCTTATCAGGTCGTGAAGTCTCGTCTGGTTACAGCGATGGAGAACATTCGACTTGAGAAGAAGGTTGAAGGTATTGCCGAAGTGCGTGATGAGAGTGGACGTGAAGGTCTGCGAATCGTGGTTGAGTTGAAAAAAGAAGCGGATGCACAAGGTATTTTGGCTTATTTGCTGAAGAAAACCGACCTGCAAGTCACCTATAACTTCAATATGGTTGCGATTGTGAATAAAGCACCTCACCAATTAGGATTGAAATCGATCCTCGAGGCTTACATTGCCCATCAGCGGGAGGTTGTAACCTTCCGTACCCGGTTTGAGCTGGAGAAGGCGCAAGACCGTGCGCATGTGCTCGAGGGCCTGGTAAAAGCACTTAACATCCTCGACGAGGTCATTGCAGCGATCAAAGCATCGAAAAACCGTCAGGATGCCCAAAATAACCTGATGTGGATGTTTGGATTCACAGAACGCCAAGCGGATTCCATACTTACTTTGCAATTGTACCGTTTGACGAATCTGGAGATCAATTCTCTGGAAAAGGAACTCGGTGAACTGATGAAAAAAATTGCGCAATTACAATCCATTCTGGATAGTGACCGCAAGCTCATCGGAGTCATCCGCAAAGAATTAATGGAGATTCGTGAGAAATACGGCATAGACCGTCGTTCTGCGATCCAGGGTGAAGTGGAAGAACTTAAGGTTAATCTCGAAGTGCTTGTGAATGCGGAAGATGTATTTGTTACGTTATCCAAAGAGGGATATGTGAAACGTACAGGCATGCAGTCCTTTACACGTTCTGGTGGTGAACGGAGCGGAAGTGGTGTGAAAGACGGCGATTATATCGCTCAGGTTATGGAAGTAAATACGCTTGAGAATCTGCTTGTCTTTACGAGGAAAGGTCAGTACTTCCTGTTACCTGTTCACCAGGTACCTGAATTCAAGTGGAAAGACCCGGGCACAGCGATTGTGAATGTGATTCCACTTGCGAAAGATGACCGTATTGCAAGTGTGCTTGCTGTGAAATCCTTTGAAGAGCCGAATCACAGTCTGGTCTTCGTTACGCGAAGAGGACAGGTGAAACGAACGGAGCTGAAGGATTACGTTACCAAGCGTTCCGGTGCAGTTGCGGCTTGTAAAGTGGGCAAGGACGATGAAGTGTTATCTGTACATCTAAGTACAGGTGGACAAGATATTTTGTTGATTACGAAAGAAGCCATGGCGATTCGTTTCCGAGAGGACGAAGTCAATCCGATGGGTCGTGTGTCTGGTGGTGTTCGTGGTATTCAGTTAAGAGATACAGATGAAGTTGTATCGGCTCTATGGGTAGAAGGAGATGAAGGTGAAGTTGCCGTGTTGTCCGATCTGGGATATGGTAAACGTTCATTACTTCTGGATTACGCTATACAGAGCCGTGGAGGCAAGGGGCTTGCCACATTCGAGTTCAAGGAAGGCAAACGAGTGAAACCGAATGGCAGCAGCATTGTTGGCGCGTTTTATTGCAAAGAGCAACGTAATATCACGGTAATGACCAAAGAAGGCCAGGTGTATCCGATATCATCGGAAGGTGTTCCGATTACAGAGCGCAAACATATTGGCAAGCTGATCGTTCATGTGGACAAACAGGACGAGATTGTTGAACTTCTAAGGGACTTCAATGAGAATCAACCAGCATCATCTTCATAAAAACAACAAACGAGACTTTTCGCAGAACAGCTAATCCTGTCATGCGAGGAGTCTTTTTTTGTTGTTCGAAGGCGGATTAGAAGAGGGCATTCATGCGAAGTTTAACAACCTTCGTCGATTACGGTCGATCGCTAGGAAATTGAAAAAAGGCAGCAGGAATGCGGCTTTGAAGCGCGAAAACTTAAGCAGGTGAAGTGATAACCGGTTGCAGAGAGGAGCGATGTAAGATGTATAATTCCGATTTTGCCAAGTGTTGGTCCAGATTAACCAAAGATTATAAACTGCATATGGATCAAGAGCTGGCACCCTCATTGACGGAGGCTCAGCTGGCTGTTCTGGAGGTACTTGAGGATCATCAGAAGATGAAACCTTCCGATCTGATTCCTTTTCTGGCGACGACGCCAGCTGCCGTAACCATGCTGCTCGATCGTATGGAGAAGAACGATCTGATTCGCAGGAATCGGGATAATCAGGATCGACGCATTGTATGGGTATCTCTGTCCGACAAAGGAAGAATGGAGACAGAGCGGGGCATCACCATCCGTAATGCATTCATGAATTCCGTACTTAGTAACATTTCAATGCACAATCAACAACTGCTGGTATATCTGTTAGGCAAAATGACAACGCCCAAGACCAAAGAGCCTGCATTATCGACTTCGGTATGAACCGATGTTGATTTTTTTGAACAACCACAGGTGTGCCTGCGCGTTTCATGCAGGAGTCCTGTGGTTATTTTATTTGAAAATTACATATGATACACACTGTGTCCAAGTTAGTTGATTAAAGGCATGGATATATCACATTTAGTATGTCCTAATATTATTCAGACAAAATCATATGTAAAGAGTTGACTATGTAAATATTTTTGTTATAATAAGTAATTGTTCCCCTGATATTTCGTGTACGAAATATTATATTCCAAAAGTAAAAGGGTGAAACAATGACTGATACGTATGAAGTATTCTATATTATCAATTCGTTCCGCCAGGTGAATCAAATGCTTTTTCGAGCATTTTGGAATGAAAACAAGGAGATCGAGCTGACTTCGATTCAGTTTATGGTGTTATCCATCCTGAGGGAGCGTCCTTCGATCGGCATCAACGAAGTGGCTGAGCTATGCCATATGGGCAGCAGTTCCATGAGTGCTGTTGTGGAGCGGTTGGTCAAGGGCGAGTATATCGTTCGGACACGTTCAGATGCTGACCGCCGATCCGTTAAACTTCAGATCACGGATAAAGGGGAGCAGGCCCAACAGGAAACACACCATTTGTGGATGGAGAGAGTGTCACCCATTCTGGATATATCGAAGGAAGACCTCGAACACCTACTTAGAATTCATAGTCAAATGATTGAAAAGTTACAAGGAAGAGAGATGAACAACATATGAGTACGACTACTGCTGCAGCTCCATCCTCCGCGATGGACAACATCAAGAAAGGCCCGATTGTAGCTGCATTGTTAATTGGTGCCTTTGTGGCATTCCTGAACCAAACCCTGATGAACGTAGCGCTTCCTAAAATCATGGAAGACCTCGCTATCAATGCTAACAAAGCCCAATGGTTAACTACGGGTTATATGCTCGTCAACGGTGTACTGATTCCAGTTACGGCATATCTGATTGCGAAATTCTCAACACGTCAAATTTTTATTACAGCCATGACTCTCTTTACCATAGGGACGTTAGTCTGTGGTCTTAGTCCAACCTTCACCATTCTGATGGTAGGTCGTGTTATTCAAGCGGCAGGTGCAGGTATCCTGATGCCTCTGATGACCGTTGTATTCCTGACCATCTTCCCGATTGAGAAACGCGGTCAGGCCATGGGAACTATGGGGATCGCGATGATTCTGGCTCCTGCGATTGGGCCTACACTTTCAGGTTATGTGGTTGAGCATTATTCCTGGAGATTGTTGTTCTACATCATCTTGCCATTCTCTATTATTGCTACGGCAATCGGTATTGCTTTTGTCAAAAATGTAACACGTCAGTCCAAACCTAAATTGGATTATCCAGGCGTTATTTTATCTACACTTGGTTTTGGTAGTTTGCTCTACGGATTCAGTGATGCGGGTACCGATGGATGGGGCAGTGCAATTGTCATTGGATGCCTTGTTGTAGGTGCGATATCCTTGATTCTGTTCGTTATTCGTCAGTTGACAACAGATCATCCACTGCTTGAGTTCCGGATTTTCAAGTACAACATGTATACATTAACAACGATCATCAATATGCTCGTGACGATGGCGATGTTTGCAGGTATGATCCTGCTTCCTATTTTCCTGCAAAATATTCGTGGGTTCTCACCAATTGAATCAGGGCTTCTGATGATGCCGGGTGCGATATTGATGGGGATCATGTCTCCAATTACAGGTCGCATATTTGATAAAGTGGGCGCACGCTGGCTTTCGGTTGCAGGTCTTGCGATTACGGCAATTACAACTTTTGGACTGAGTCGCTTGGCAATCGATACTACTTATGGCTACATGATGTTTATCTACACGGCCCGTATGTTCGGTATGTCGATGCTGATGATGCCGATCCAGACAGCAGGTTTGAATCAACTGCCTCAACGTCTGAACGCGCATGGTACAGCGATGTCCAACACATTGCGTACAGTTGCTGGTGCGATCGGTACAGCGATTCTCGTTACCATTATGAGCAGCAAGCTCAAAACGCATCTGGCAGAGACATTGGCTGCAGGTCAAGTTAATCCGGATGATCAGGCAGCAATGGTGCGTGCTACGGCAGATGCAACGATTTATGGTGTAAACTATGCGTTTATCGTTGCTACCGGAATGACCGTGGTGGCTTTGATCATGGCATTCTTTATCCGTAAAACGAAACCAGCTATTGAACCTGTTACTGTAGAACAGGAAAAAGTGACAGCAACAGCATAACGAATATCGGATAAATAACAAAAGAGAACTCTAGCAGTTGAAATGGGGGAGCCCATAACTGCCTGAGTTCTCTTTTTTTGTGCGCGATATGAGGGGAGACGTCTTATTCGGGCTGGGCCGATGGATCGAGAAGAAATACAGGATCGGGCTCATGTCCGAACTGTTTGAGATTAATGGTTCCGTTCAGTTGAAACTCGACACCTTCGCTAATCAGTTCTGTTTCCTGCATCATGCGCGAGTGTTCGTCCGGTATGGAGATTTCGCCTTTTGCATTGACGACACGGTGCCAAGGAAGGCGTTCTTTGCGGCTCATCGAGTGCAGGATTCGTACGACTTGTCTCGCGGCTCTTGGACTTCCAGCGTGGGCTGCAATCTGACCGTAAGTCATCACTTTACCTTCAGGAATCGCCGCGATGATCGCAATGACTTGTTTGGTAAATGGGGTCATCATGATGTCTCCTCTCTGTAGCTTAGGTATTTAGGTATTTAGCTGAAAATATTAAAAAACGTGTCATTCAGATACAGGATCTGAACGACACGTTGTATGGACAGATTTAACCTGATCCTGTGCACTTATAGAGGTTGTTCAAAAAAACGCTTTTGATTACAACTGAAAACCAGTCTTTTTGAACACGTACTTAATAGAGGTTATTCAAAAGCTTTTTGGTACACGGCAGCTGGCCATTCTGCCCAAGGGAATTCTCTTGCAGGCAAGGATTGCAAAATAACTTCTTCCTTGGTAACCGGATGTGGAAAAGCTGCAATGACAGACCAAAGAGCAATCTGTTGCCCGGGTTTATTCACGCTTGCGCCGTATTTCTGATCTCCATACAGAGGGCAGCCGATTTCTTTCATTTGCACCCGAATCTGATGAGATCTGCCGGTATGCAGTTCGATATGAACGAGGCTATATCCGTCTGTCTCGCCAATGACCCGGTAATCCAGAACGGCATCCTTACCCCCAGCCGTGCCCTTAGGCACAACGGTAACGGTATTCGTGCGTGCATCTTTCAGCAACGTGTGCTTTAACGTTCCCTGCTGTGCAGGCAACTTGCCGTGTACAACAGCCGCATATATTTTACGGAAATGACGTCCCCGCACAGTCTCGGACAATCTCGAAGCTGCTTTGGATGTTTTGGCGAAGATCATTGCCCCTCCAACAGGACGGTCAAGTCGGTGTACTAATCCGAGATAGACATTACCAGGTTTGTTATATCGCTCTTTCAGATCCTGCTTCAGCAATGTAAGCAAATCCGGATCGCCTGATGCATCTTCCTGAGTAGGTACATTGACCGGCTTCGTAATACCTAACAAATGGTTGTCTTCAAACAAAATCGGAATCGCATCGTGATCATGCCGATGTTCTGACATGATTAAGACTCCCAACGGCCCAGAATACCACAAGGCAGATCAAGACCACTGCGTGTAATCGGCAGACCGATTTCACCAGCAGTGATTTGGCCACCGTACTGGGCAGACATCGTCATGGTCAGCATGTTGCGCAGAACCGTGGAGGAGATGCCCGTAGTGTATGAGTTTACCAACATGAATAATGGATTATCCGACAAAATCGTCATACATGACTTCAGGAAAGGATAGAGGTTCTCTTCCAGCTTCCATGTCTCTCCATTAGGACCGCGGCCATAAGAAGGAGGGTCCATTATAATGGCGTCATAACGATTCCCGCGCCGTTGTTCCCGTTGTACGAATTTGAATACATCATCTGTAATAAAACGAACAGGGCGATCAGCCAGTCCGGATAATTGAACATTTTCCTTGGCCCATTGAACCATGCCTTTAGCTGCATCCACATGCACTACAGAAGCGCCTGCATAAGCAGCGGCTACCGTTGCTCCGCCTGTATATGCAAACAGGTTCAAGACAGAAATAGGGCGTCCTGCATTGGAGATTTTATCCATCATCCAGCTCCAGTTAGCCGCTTGTTCAGGGAACAGGCCGGTATGTTTGAAGCTGGTCGGTTTAATATGGAATTTCAAGTTTTCGTATCCGATTGTCCAGCGCTCGGGAATGGGCTTTTTCATATCCCAGTTACCGCCACCGGAGGAGCTACGATGGTAGTGACCATGCGCCTGACGCCATTCATTCGTTTCTTGCTCAAGAGGCCAGATGATCTGAGGGTCGGGTCTGCGTAAAATGACATCTCCCCAACGCTCCAGTTTCTCGCCGCCTCCTGTATCGATTACTTCATAGTCCTTCCAATTCTTAGCTACGTACATAATAATTTATCCATCCTTCAAAAGTCATTTGGATACTATTGTACAACAAAAAAGGGCTTGTACGCCAGTTGGGGGACGGGAGTATTGAAGGAACAGAGCCCAGCTGACCTGAAAAGACGAAGATTTTTTGCTGTGTTGAAATCGGACGTTCACCATATACTGAAAAACAAAGATATCCAAAAAAATAATTTGACAATGATAATCATTATCACATATGATTTTGATAATTCAAATCCATTCTTTCTTCCGAGAGAATATTAATATGATCAAACTAAAGTGAGGGAAAAATAGATGGCTAAATTGTTAGTGGCTTATGCGAGTATGACGGGAAATACAGAAGAAATTGCAGAACTGATTGTGGAAGGAATTACACAGGGAGGCCACGAGGCAGACCTGAAATCCGTAACGGATTGTAATGCAGCGGATGTATTGGATTATGACGGAGTTATGATTGGCGTCTACACCTGGGGAGACGGGGAGTTGCCAGATGAATTCCTGGATTTCTATGAGGAGCTGGATGAGCTTGACCTGAGTGGAAAGAGAGCTGCGGTGTTCGGTAGTGGTGACACTTCGTATGAGCAGTTCTGTGGTGCTGTTGATCTCGCGGCTGCCAAGCTGCAAGAGCGTGGGGCGGAGGTATCTCCAGAGATGTTAAAGATTGAATACAGTCCGCTTGAGCAGGAGAAGGATACATGCCGTGACTTTGGCAAACGCTTCGCTGCTGCCGGATTACAGGTGTCCTAAAGGTCATGTTAAGACATAATGTTCAGGCAGCGATGCCCGTCGGAAGGAATGATCTTCCTGGACGTCTGCTTGAAGATTACAGATTGGAAGAGATGTTGCGCAGTCCACACCGATTCATCCGCCCTGAGCCGGTGTCTGAGCAACGTTCTCCTCTGCAATGGAGGCACCGTGTACAATATGCGGTCAGCCATGCGGTCAATGCCTTTTACAGTCTTGACCCCGATGTTCGCAAAGAGGTACCGATACAGTATTTACTTGAGAAGTGGTGGCCCAAGAAGACAAATGGTTTTGAATCTGTCCTCCATTACTGGGATGTGAAGAACAAGATCACGGATGAATTGTCGCTCGCTATTGCAATGAACGATGATCTGAAGCATCCAGCTATTCTGTTTGAACAGTGGAGAACGGAGTTACCTTCATTATCCATGCATTTGTCGATGATATTTCAGGCAGCCTGGCAACCAGAAGGCTGGGATTCGCTGCTTGTTCAGAAATATATGGTTGTCCATGATCCGAACGTAGTTGAGGCATTTCAGCATATGGTCAGTGCTTTCTGTTGGGAAGCCTTCGGTAAATTACCGGGTATGATCGAGGTTTATTGCCTGTTGGAAGGACGCAAAATCAGGTACATCCCTGGTCGCAAATCGCTGGTACGTTCCATGGATTATATTCACTTGATACGTGACAGTATGCCGCAAGCAGAAGTGGTGGAGTCAGAGCGATTTACAACGCGTGATAAAGCACGGATACACGAAGAGGTAGATCGCTGG
Organism: Paenibacillus sp. FSL H8-0079; assembly: GCF_037991315.1. NCBI lineage: Bacteria > Bacillati > Bacillota > Bacilli > Caryophanales > Paenibacillaceae > Paenibacillus > Paenibacillus sp. FSL H8-0079. The sequence continues at coordinate 4,025,582 of NZ_CP150300.1, read as the reverse complement.
AGAACAGAAGCTGCCGAGCCGAAGAAAACATGGTTGATGTGAAGACAGTCCAAGAATATATCAAGCAGATAGAGGAGGGGAAGTTTCCATGTCTACCGGTCTAAGTCAGGATATAAGCAGCGGCAAGAGGCGTTTAGGAGCTTGCGAATTCAGTCCGTTGCCCGTACCACAATCGGTTATACGAAAGCTGCTTGATGAAGCAGATCCTTCATTATATGTAATGAGTTCAGAACCCTGGCGGTTTATGTTGTTTGCAGGCGAAGGACGTCAGCTTTACCTGGAAGCGGTCAGACAGAGCTATCCACCCCATCTGGCCGATCGTTACGGCGACTGGGCTACATATCAATACACGGAAGCGATTCCTGCCCATCTGGTTGTCGTGGCGCCTACCAATGCCCGTGAGGATGATCTTCTACCCGCCAAAGCCTGGAGCAAACGCTTTAGTATTCTGGCTGCGGAGCAGGGTTTGAACGCCGTATGGAAGATCAATGATTATCAACAACATCCTGTGTTTATGAATCTGATGGGCTTGACTAGTGAAGAGAAGGTGCTCGGGGTATTTCATATCGGTTACGGAGACCAGCCTGCAATGCGGGATATGGATGCAAGCAGACCAGCCTCTGAACTGATGACGGTCTATGACCATCTGGTATAAAAATGATCCGTTAGTTCTCTTATTTGCTGGTGTTAGCCAGAAAATCACGAACGAGCTGACGATTCGTCTGATCTTTGCTGCAGGCGGAGAATAATCGATTCGATACCGTTATAGTATTGCCAAAAAAGAATCGTTCGAATTGGGTCTGTCTGCCCCCGAATGATCCCGCCCCAAGTTCCCAGATCAGGCGGAACAGCGCGTTGCGTTCGTGAGAAGCCATATCGTTTCCTTTAAGATACATATTTAGTGAAGGAGCGATATTGGATTGAAACTCTTCTTCTTGAGGCACCATAATCACCCCGCTTGAACCCAAGAGTTGCAGGATTTCAATCATCTCAGGATAAAGTTTCGGAAAAAGGAGATTGGCTGCCATTAATGGTTTGGGTGCAGGTAATATAAATCCCCGTCCATCGGGGATGGCACCTGCTTCTGCGGCCAAGGCCAACGCTTTTAACGATTCAAGACCTGCGAATACACGTGCTGTTTTTTCTACGACATGTGCTTCCGTATTCAGATCAAGGGTATCCGTGAGAAGTTGGAGTGTACCAAGAACAAATTCCGTCTTGGCAATATAACGGCACAATACCTGATGACCAGCGTGAATATGAAAATGACTGCCACTGAAGAGACGGGAGGACATCTCCTCACTTCCTGCAAAAAATATTCGTTCATGTGGAACGAGTACCTGGTCAAAGATGACGATGTTGTCCATTTCTTCATATCTGGAACTCAGCGGATAGTTGGCGTGAGACTCGGCTGCATAAGTATCCCTGCATACTAGACTGATTCCTGGCAGATCATTCGGGACAGCAAAGGAAAATGCAAATGGGTTCTCATCATCAAATGGGGCAGGAGAAGGTGAAGGATAGACAAAAATCTCATCCGAAGTTGCAGCTTGGGTAGCCATCATGAATGCACCGCTAATAATGAGACCTTCCTCAGTGCGATCTACGACCTTCGCGGCAATAGCATCCTCAGTAGCATCCATTTGCCCTGATATTTTGCTGGCGTGTGGCTGAATGAAAGCATGGGATAGTGTGATATCATGGTCACGGCAGTATGCATAATAATTCTTGAGATTTTCTGCATATTGGGGAGATAATTCGTTCAGGAGATCCGCACCTGTGTAAAAGGCCATAATGGCTGTATTCATGTAATCGGGTGAGCGACCAAGAAAACCATGATGCACATTCGCCCAGATATTCATCCCTTCCCGGCGTTTACGGAGGTCGTCGACACTGGTTGGAGGGAGGAAAGATATGCCCACAGGTTTGCCGTCTGCCGGCGAGGCATACGTCATCGTTTCCGCAAATTGAGGATCAGATTGCAGATTATACATGTACTTCTGAGTCTCCATCAAGCCAGAAAATGCAACATGTTCAGAGCGTTTTCCAGTAATAAGCTTACCTTTGTACCAGCAGGGGACGGACTGGGCATTAATTCGTTCAAGATACTGTGCGCCGCTTTTAACAGGCATTGTTATTCACCTCTTGGTTCTAATCGTTCATAGGCAGACTGACTTCTTACGTAGTGTACGTAGGCAATCTGTCCAATGTGCATTTAAGAGGTGAGCATTTTTGCAGATTAGGGCTTGATAATAATTATCATTCTTGTTACAATAGACAAAGAAAAAAGGAACCGGTAAGGGCTCCTTTATGTGGATCATATGCAATTTCTTATTTCACTTCGAAAGTTTTGCAGTCTGTTTCAGCAGACTGACGAACTTCATCTTTGGAAGTGTGGCTCACGATGTAGATTGAAGAAGCGCTACATTTGTTTTCTTGAGCCCAATGACGACAGGAATTAACTTCACACAATACGTCTTTTGCCATGATTGTTAACCTCACTTTAATTGGATTACATTCGTTGGTATAAAGAATCCGGATATAGCAAGTTGCCGCTTGCGAATCTGGAAAATTTTGTTGCTCTCATGAAATTCAGAGGGCTTTTTTGCATTATACACAACGATGCATACTTAGAATAGCAAATTTTCATGATGCTTGCAACCAAATGCCCCCCTTCTGTGGCAAAATAGTGGACGCACTGTGGTTATCTTTGCAAAAAGGCAGTAGTGTGTTATTATTTAATAGTAATAATTACGATTAAAAGTCTAATTGATTCTATATAAATTGAACTAAACATTTACACGAAAACGGAGAGGACAGAAAGAACCTGAAGAAGCGGAGCGTTCGCCTTTATCCCCGGATTTCCCCTCTAGGGAAATAATCAAAAAATCTGGGGATAACAGCGATCGGAAGGTTGTTCTGTCAACGAAGTGGTCAGTGTAAATATTCATTAGTTCAACTTATATAACTTGAATCATGGACTGAAACTATAAATGAAGGAGCACGTGTATACATGAGCAAAATAAATCATATGAATCGGATTCCCCGAGCGAAAGGCATCGATATGGCTGCTTTTTACACCCCGAAAGAGTGTAGGCGCAAAGCCCAACATATTGTATTTTCCGCTGAAAATGAACGCATCATTAATGAATTCATCACCATTCTGGGCATGAAAGAGAAATTCAGAGAGCATGATGTATCAATTCCCAACAAAATGGTCATGTTCGGGCCGCCGGGCACGGGAAAAACATTAACGGCATCGCATCTGGCTGAGCGCCTTGATCTACCATTGGTTCTCGTGCGATTAGATGCGATCATTCATAGCCATCTTGGGGAGACGGGGAGTAATGTACGCAAGTTATTCGAATATGCAAGAATTAATCCCTGTGTGTTATTTTTGGATGAATTTGATGCCATAGGCCGTACACGTGAGAGCAATGATGAAGTGAAAGAGATGGCGCGTGTCGTCAATACGTTGTTGCAGTGTCTGGACGAATTCGATGGGGACAGTATTCTGGTGGCTGCGACGAATCTTGAAACCCAATTGGATCACGCTATCTGGCGGCGTTTTGATACCAAGATGACCTATGGTATGCCTGATGATGCAAGTCGCAGATTGTATATCAGCAAGTTGGTGGGGGCATTTGAACAGGAGAGCCTGCTGGAAGATTACATATCTGAACGCTTGGCAGGGTGCAGTTATGCAGATGTAGAGCAGATTGTTCTGAAAGCAAAGCGGAAAGCGATTATTGCCAGCAGTGCACTTCATAAGCAATTGGTCTCGGATGCTTACGATGAATACAGGCCACGTGTATTAGAGTGTTGAGTGCTTCCGTTTTGGATAAAGCAAAAGGGAACAAAGATGAAATAGCCCAGTCTCCTGAGTGGAGTTCTGGGCTATTTGTCATGTTAGCGTGGTGCGTTACACTTTAACGGCTGCTCCGTATGCCTTTTCTGTAGTGATGGCTTCTTGCGTGGCAGTCCAGCGTGGCAGGCTTAATCTGAACATGCTCCCTTCCGGGCTGCTGGAGACAAGTGTCAGTTCACCGCCCTGTTCCTGAGCGAGTAAGCGACTATAAGTTAATCCTAGACCCAGACCACGGTTACGGCGTTTCTTGAGTTCTCCACGGTAGAACCGTTCGAAGATTTTGGGTTGATCCTCTGCCGGGATTCCTGTACCGTTGTCCTTGACCTCAACATACAGCATCTGTTCTTCTGCGCGTAGATAAATATCGAAGACAGCCTTTTGTTCAGGAGCTGTGGCATGAAGTGCATTATTAAGCAAATTAACAATGATCTGCTGAATGCGAAGTGCATCCCCCATCGTAAAGAATGTAACTGGAGGGGAGTGCAGCTGAACCTCTGGCATTTTATCCTCATACGCAATCTTCCACTGATAGATGATCTCACCGACCAATAGCTTCAGATCTGTTCGTTCCTTGCGAACGGCAACACTTCCTGCAGCCATTGCATTATAGTCAAGCAAATCCGCGACCATGCGCTCCATACGTTCGGATTCCTTCAAAGCGATATCCAAAAATTCTTTTCCTTCCTGTGGACTCACGACATCGTCACGCACCGCCATAACGAGCCCCTTGATGGAAGTTACCGGTGTCTTGAGTTCATGGCTCACCCCTGCCAGCGAAATTGTGCGCCATTCTTCGAGTTGTTGGAGACGAGTGGCCATATCGCGGAATGAATTTACAAGTTCGTTGATCTCACGCTCTCGTGTATTCAAATCAAGACTCACATCATAATTACCACCTCGAATCTGCTCAGCGGCATAGGCAACCTGACGAATAGGTCTGGATAACTTACTGGATAGGAGATAGATCGTAAACCATCCACAGAGGATTAGTCCTCCCAGGATTAGAGCAACGAGCCATATGGTCTCTGGACCAAACGTAATGGATTGTTTCGACTGCATGACCCACACTTTACCCAAGGTTTGATCGCCTTCGGATATGTTGACCGTTACACCTGCATATTTGTTATTGCGCGGTTCACGATAGTCGTCTGACAGTCGATAATGCACATCTTTTTGCTCCATTTTAGGCTGGGAAAAGATCAATTGATTATTGTTATCCAAGATCATGACACAAAAATAATGATCTGTATTGAATAGTTTCTCTCGCTTGGTTACCATTCTGTCCAGATCGGGTGGAACCCGAAGCACGTTGTTTTCACTGGTCACTCGATCTGCGATCTCCAGACCAAGCAGTTCTGCGGTCTTAAGGCTTTTTTCAATAGAGGTTGTTCGAATCCAGTAGAGCGCCCCTGCCACAATGATGGTGAAACCAATACATAAAATTAGAAAATATCGCAGTGTCCAGTGTGACAGAATGGATATCGATCGTTTGGGTTTCTTTTGTTTCAGTTGGCGATCCAAAATTGATACCCCATTCCTCGCAACGTCCGAATCTCTCCTGTTTCTGGTAACCAGTGGGAGAGGGCTTGACGTAGTCGTTTAATCGATAAATCCACAGCACGATCACTGCCGTCATAATCCATTCCCCATACCTGTTCAATAAGATGATCCCTGGTAAATGTACGATTGGGATAATCGGACAGGAATAACAGTAACGACAGGTCACGAGGTGTGAGTGCAACCTCTGCACCGTTAAGCAGCACCTGCTTGGCAGCAAGATCAATGACGAGATTACCAAAGGAACGCTTCTCCTCACCACCTGAGGTCCAATGTGGATTACGGCGCAACACAGCATTAACTCTGGCGACCACTTCTTCCGGTACAAAAGGTTTGCTCATATAATCGTCAGCACCGGCGTTCAAGCCGTTGAGACGATCTGAAATGTCATCCAGTGCGGTTAGCATGATCACGGGACAAGCACTTTTTTCACGAATAATTCGCAGCAGATCCCATCCGTCCATTCCTGGTAGCATCACATCAAGTAATACAAGGGAAGGTGTTACGGAATCGAAAAGGGTAAGTGCAGTCGGCCCATCTGCTGCATGATGAACTTCAAATTCTGCTTTTCTCAGATAAGCAGCCAGTACTCGTGCAATAGCTTGCTCATCCTCGACGATGAGTATGGATTTCAAGAAAAGCGGTCTCCTTTCATTTCATAAGCTTGTACTGATTTTACATGAGCAAGAGCATAAAGCCAATCCTGTATTAGGGATTAGAAAAAAATAAGGAACTTGTCGTTTCTTGACTTCTTCCTGACACATTCGACTGGTAATATCCATATCAACAAGCAACCTAAACAATAATATACTGGAGGAAACATACAGATGAACAAGAAAGCAAAAGCATGGCTTATTACAGGTGTGGCGGCGGTTGCTGTAATCGGTGGCGGTGGTTACTATCTCACCAATAGTTACTTGGGGAACAACGTTGAGATTGAACAGGTTCTTCCTGCAAGCACAGCAACTTCCACAACAGCAGTAGATAGCACAGGAGCGGTTGTAGCTAATGAAACTGCGGCAGCAGAGCAACTGAATGGAGACTGGAGCATCAGCGAAGGTTCCAAAGTATACTTCTCTGTAACCACATCGCAGGAGACTGTTAACTTTGTGGACGAGCAGGTAACAGGCAATTGGACAATTAATGTAGACGATGCTACTCAGATGAAAGCAGAAGGACAGATCGAGATGGACGGGATTGATTCTGGAAATGGACAACGGGATGGTCACGTGAAGCAAGCGGATTTCTTCGACATTGCTACGTATCCACAAGCAACATTTACAGCGACTTCATTTGAAGGTGTACCTGCGGAATGGCCAGTCGGTCAAACGGTTGATATCAAAATGAATGGTACGATTACGGTTAGAGGTGTTGAAAAAGAAGTGACTTTTGATGCAAAAGCCGCTTATGAGAATAATGAAGTATTGTTGTCGGCAACATCCATGGTAACGTTCGAAGATTTCGGAATGGAAAATCCACACTCCGTGGTGCTCTCGACAGAAAATGATATCCAGGTACAACTTGAATTGAAGCTTTCTAAATAAGTGTAACAATGATCATATATCTAAAAAATCTGTTCTGTTCTGCCTTAGGGTGGACGGACAGATTTTTTGCTTTCTTTTGCAAAATAGTGTGATCGGTATAGCTCAAATGTAACTGTCACAGGATCATATTGTTAAAATAACTGCTGTTTCCTTTCGATTATGCCGTGTCGCCTATCACTATTAAGCGCTTACAATGAGAAAGATTCATAACATTCATTGATCCATGCACAATCAAACACAAAAAGGGGGAGATCAAGAGTGAACAAAAGGTACATAAGCGGGTGTCTGGTATTGCTGATGCTATTCTGTGATCTGGGGTTGATGGTTCGTCCAGCGGCTGCAGAAGATGCGAAAGTGAACGTGGCACTTAATAAGGCGGTTACGGTAAGTGAGGAAGATCTATTGTATGGGGGGCAAAAAGAAAAGGCGGTGGATGGTGATGTAAATACTCATTGGAGTGCGAGCTCACCTTCTTCTGAGAGCAATCCTCATTGGTTGACCATAGACCTAGGTGCGCCATATGATCTTTCCGGAGCGGAATTAACCTGGAAGGACAAAGACCAAGTTGTAAAATATTTGATTGAAGTATCTGTTGATGGAAGTAACTGGTCAACTTCAGTGGACAAAACGACTAACGAAATCAAACAGAGTGTTGCCAGTGAAGAATTCCAGATCAGTACACCTGTCCAGTATGTGAAGGTCACGATTCCATACTATGCGGGAGCAAATTGGTGGCCCGGAATATCCGAGCTTAAGGTTTGGGGGGAAGAGGAAGCTACTGATCCGGCAAACATTACCAGATACAATGCGGTTCAGGTCAAAACAATGGCTGGGGTTGCTCCTGTTCTGCCGACAAAAGTGACAGCACAGTATCTGAACGGAAAGTCGGGTTCGGTTCCAGTAGAATGGGACAGTATTGACCCTTTGAAGTATGCATCTTCTGATACTTTTACCGTGACAGGTGCAGTATATGGAGCCCCTGTTCAACCGAAGGCCACTGTAACCGTTGGAGGATACCGGACGGATTATGTTAGAGGAGTAGATATTTCCACGTTAACCGCCATTGAGGATAATGGAGGAAAGTATCTGGATAGTAATGGTACAGAAAGGGACTTGCTTGATATCCTCAAGGATCGTGGTGTCAATTACGTGCGCCTTCGTCTATGGAATGACCCCCAGAAATCCGGTGGTTATAACGACAAAGAGGATGTCATTCGTTTAGCCAAGCGGGTGAAGGAAAAAGGCATGAAGATATTGCTTGATTTCCATTATTCTGACGAGTGGGCTCATCCGGGCCAGCAACTTCGTCCTAAAGCTTGGGAGAGTTATACTTTCGATCAGTTGAAACAAGCTGTATATGATTATACGTATGAAGTTGTAAGTGAGATGAAAGCTGCGAACGCTATGCCTGATATGGTACAGATCGGTAACGAAATTAATAGTGGTGTGTTGAATGGATTCAACAGCAGGATAAACCCTCAGGAAAATTATGAATTGTTAAAACGAGGTGTTGATGCTGTGCGTGCCCTCCAAGAAGAGGACCAGCATGTTCAGATTATGATCCATCTGGCTGAGGGTGGTAAAGCACAAATGTTTAAGGATTACTTTAGTGAACTAGAGAGTCGTGGGCTTGATTACGATATCATCGGACTTTCCTATTATCCGTTCTGGCATGGGACATTTGCCGATGTGCAAAAGACGATGAATGAAGTATCGGATAAGTTCGAAAAAGACGTGATTATTGCCGAGACTTCCTATCCATTTTCCTATAAAAATGGGGATGCTCATGGCAATATCATTGGATCGGATGAAGCGCTACATGTTGGAGGAGCAACATTCCCTGCAACAGTTCAAGGTCAATATGATGCAATCGCTGGCATAATGGATATGATTGCTGACGTACCTGAGAACCGTGGAGCCGGGTTCTTCTATTGGGAGCCTGCATGGATAGCGGCGAATGTAGGCTGGATTGCTTCCGAAGGCGATGCTTGGGAGAATCATGCGATGTTCGATTATGATGAATTTCCTGGGAATGGTGGATACTCCTACGAAGGACGTGCCTTGCCATCACTGGATGTTTACAAGCGGGGGCTAGAAAATGTACCTGCGGATCGTCAGCATTTAGCGGCTGCAATTACACGTGCCAAAGGTTTGGTAGCTCCGGATTTTGAAGAAACGAGCTGGAACTCACTTGCTCCTGCGATTAAGGCAGCAGAGGATGTGTACAACCAAGCGTATACATCAACTGGAGTGACGCAATCGGACACCAATTCTGCAACAGCTGCGCTTGAACAAGTTATGTTGCAAATGAACGTGATCCCTGCGAAGAGGGATTCCCTCCAATCTAAGCTGACTGATGCTCAGACATACAAGGAGTCGGATTGGTCAGCCTTAACTTGGGATATTTTTGCCAAGGCTCTTGCTAATGCAGATAAGGTTATGACAGATCCTAGAGCAACCCAGACTGAAGTGAATGCTGCAGAGAAACGGTTGCAAGATGCTATAAACGGATTATCCGATGTAGATAAAACAAAATTGGCTCTGCTTATCGGTGAGACGCAACAGCAAAATGAATCTTCATATACTCATCGTAGCTGGCAAACACTAATGGATGCATTAGAGAATGCTATCACAGTGAGAGACCATCAAAATGCAGTGCAAGCTGAGGTGAATCAAGCGCATGAAGTACTGCAACAAGCGAATCAGAGTCTCGTTCAGTTGCAAGCATTAACTACAGATAAGACGGCGACGGCTTCAACAAGTGCAGGTACGGGGGACAATCAACCCAACTCCCCAGAAGGTGCAATTGACAGCAATCCCAATAGTTCATGGGGAACAGACCAGAGTAAAGGTAGCTGGTGGCAAGTGGATTTGGGACAGGTTGCTAACCTCCGTAAGATCGAAATGTCGATGTGGAGTGGCGGAATCAAATATAAGATCGAAGTGTCTAATGATAACAAAAATTTTGTGAAAGTGATCGATACCACGAGCGACGTTGTCGTTTCAACAGCGCCAAGACACGTGTTCTCGAACAATACAGAAGCGCGTTATATTCTTGTAACGATTACAGAAGGTCCAGAATGGGTAGGGTTTATGGATTTTGAAGCCTACGGTACGTTCCCGGCGGACAAGTCTGCACTGCAAGCTACGGTAGATACCGCTGAGAAATTAAAGCAAACCGAGTACACGACTTCAAGCTGGAATGTATTCAGTAAGGCACTTTCTGAAGCGAAGGCATTCATTCTGGATGTTGAATCTTCATCGCAAGATGTAAGCAATGCGGATCGTGCGTTACAAGATGCTGTGAGTAAGCTTGTACGTCAAGATGTTACACCTGGCCCTAGCCAACCATCACAACCAAGTGTACCATCACAACCTTCCAACCCGGGAATAGTTCCAACGCCAGGGAATCCGGCTGTAACGCCGCCGGTTGATTCGGGTGCTGCACCAGCGAAGGGTTCAATAAGGGTAAAAGGAACAGCAACTGGGGATGACAAGTATTCGATTCGTCCAGATGCATCTCAATTAACTAAGGCACTGCAATCCATGGATGCAGGAAATCGTACGTTGAAGCTGATTGCAGATGTGCCTGACACAGCGAAGACAGTCACATTCCAATTGGCTGCAAGTCAACTGGCAGCATGGGTTCGTTCTGAGGAAGTGCAATCCCTGGATGTAGTGGTAGGATCGACTACCGTCCGTGTTCCTCTGAGATCACTCCCGCTAACCATTGCGGAGACTGCTGGAACGTTCGACATCGTAGTGGCAACAGGATCGACAGATATACTCTCCACATCTCAAAAAGCAGCGATCGGTAATCATGCAATTGTTGAAGTGAATTTGTTAATGAACAATAAGCCATTGCAATGGACAAACAGAGCTGTTGAAGTTGCTCTATCCAATGTAGAGCAGCCTAAGAAGAATGATGTAGTTATGGTCGTGCATTCGGTATCTCCAAGTGGGGAGATGAGACCTGTTACGTATTCCAAGTACGATGACAAGACGAAGGCGATGGCGTTTAAACCGCTGGAATCCGGTAGTTATGTCATTGCAGAAGTTGAAGTGCCATTAAATGATCTGCAAAATCACAATTGGGCAATCGAAGAGGTACAGAACCTCTATGGTAAAGGGATTATTTCGGGCATGAGTGCAACTCGTTTTGCCCCGCAAGGTGAGCTGACTAGAGCGCAATTTTTGCAAATGATTATTAAAGGTATTGGTGATGTACGCCAGCCTGATCCATCTATTTCGATCCCAACGGATGTTAAGGAAGGGCAGTGGTATGCCGATTCAGTACGACTTGGCATTGAAATGAACATTGTTCAAGGCCGGGCAGATGGAAGCTTTGGAGCCAATGAACGCATTTCACGAGAAGACATGGCCGTTATGCTGAACAGAGCACTGAAGGTTGTGCAGGGTGAGGATGCAACCAATTCTGTACAAGGAAATATGGTGTTTGTAGACAACGCCGAGATCGCAGCATACGCCAAAGAAGCTGTAGCCTCGATGCAACAACTTGGACTGCTAAATGGCATGCCTGATGGCACGTTTGCTCCGAAAGAAACAGCGAACCGTGCACAGGGAGCTGTTGCAATCGCGAGACTGATGGAAAAACTGTATTAGAAATAACGAAGCAGGTAAAGAGGTCGGGTCATATGATTCGATCTCTTTATTTTTTGCGGAAGAAAAGAGGTTATGACGGAATCCCTTTCTCTAAATAGGCATCTGATTATTTTGTTAATGTCGTATTGACAATATCGAATTTGTTTGTTATCATTTCGATAATATCAAAACGACAATATTAAGAAATGGGGAATGAGCTATGTTTGGATTCCGATTTGCGAAATTTCAACCCAGTGAGTATGTCATGAAAGTGAAAAATGGTGAGGTACAGCGTCAAGGTGTGGGATTGTCCTTCTATTATTATGAGCCAACCACATCGGTAGTCGTTCTACCCGTGTCCTCGGTAGATGTACCGTTCATGTTCGAAGAGATTACGGCGGACTATCAGACCGTTACTGTGCAAGGGCAGCTAAGCTATCGCATTGTAGATTATTTGAAAATAACGCAGAGTCTGAATTACACGTACAATTTGCGCAAAAATCGGTATATCTCCGACGACCCCGGCAAGCTGGATCAACGGGTGATCACCACAGCCAAAGTACTGACCAAGAAACATCTGGAACAAATGCCGCTGAAAGAAGCTATTCAATCCAGTGAACGGCTGGCAAGCAGCATGAAACGCGAAGTTGTGCAAAGTGAAGAGTTGGAGAAACTGGGCGTTGAGCTAATGAGTCTATCCATCCTGGCCATTCTGCCTAATAAAGAGACGATGCGTGCATTGGAAGCACAAGCGCGGGAAGAGATTTTACGTCAGGCAGATGAAGCACTCTATGTGCGTCGGAATGCATCGATTGAACAGGAAAGACGAGTGAAAGAGAACGAACTGAACACCGAAATTGCCGTAGAGACGAAGAAACAGCAAATTCGTGAGACCCAATTACAGGCAGAACGCTCGGTGAAACAGAAACAAAACGAGATGGAGCAGGAGCAGCTTCAGTTCAATACAGCGATGGAAGAACGTAAGCAGCAACTGATTGAGTTAACTATTGCCAATCACAATGCCGAAGCGGATGCTAAAGCGTATGAGATTGCTGCCGTGATGAATTCGTTACAAAATGTACAGCCTAATGTGCTGCAAGCGATGGCGAACATGGGCATGAATTCTGATAAGCTGATCGCACTCGCGTTCCAGGAACTAGCTGAAAATGCAGGCAAGATTGGGCAGCTTAATATCTCGCCGGATCTGTTACAGGGATTAATGTCTCCTGCGCCAGGCCGAGATCAGGGAGGTCGAGCGAGATGAGATTAGGAAGAAGAGAGCAAGCAGAGCAGGCAGGGAAATCTGTACGTCAGCAGCCTGTGGCGGATGATCGAATGAGCGAACATAAACTGATTCTGGTGAAGCGCCGGACCAGACTGGAAGAGCTGGTAGTTCGATATAACACGGTGCAACAAGCGCAGTTCTATATTGAACGTCTGGGTGCAGACTTCAGTGATTATATGGAGGAAGACCGTCGTTATCGGCTATCTGTGCAGCAGGCACAGCAGCAACTGGGTCAATTGGGCCGCGTTCAGACGATTGATCGCGAACATGTGCCCAATTTTATCTTTGGTGAGCAAGATATCGTGGTCGTGGTTGGGCAGGATGGGCTTGTAGCCAACACCCTCAAATACGTAACCGAGCAGCCGCTCATCGGTGTGAATCCGGACCCGATGCGTTGGGACGGGGTATTATTACCTTTTACCGTGGAGGATCTCAGCTTCATTGTCCCTGATGTCATTCGAAAGCAACGAACATTGAAAGAAGTCACTCTCGCCAAAGTGGAACTAAATGATGGACAGTATCTATATGGCGTGAACGATCTGTTCATTGGTCGGAAGACGCATGTATCGGCACGTTATGAAGTGCGTTTGGGTTCATCCGCAGAACAACAATCTTCTAGTGGCATCATTGTATCCACAGGCATGGGGTCGACAGGCTGGTTCAAAAGTGTGCTGGCCGGAGCCACCGGAATTGTAGGATCGGCGGCTTGGCAGAACCTGAACTCTGAAGGTGAGGTTGCTACAGCATCGGCATCCATTCATGGAAGCAGACAGGAGCAGAATCATTTTAACTGGGATGCGCCTTATTTATATTTTTCAGTACGTGAACCATTCCCGAGCCGGACGACTGCGGCCAATCTCGTGTTTGGACAGATCCATTCGAAGCAGCCATTGCACATTGTATCCCAGATGCCAGAGGATGGTGTCATTTTCAGCGATGGGGTCGAGCAGGATTTCCTTGAGTTTAATTCAGGGGTGGAAGCTATCATTGGTTTGGCAGAGAAGAGGGGACGTCTCGTGGTCTGACCCGAAATAAATTTCAGGTACAAATCACAGACGTTTCTGTCATGTATTGGATGAATTTGTGAAGATAGGATCTATTTTGATACTGAGAAAGCTCGCATTTTCTTGATTCAGATCAAGGAAACGCGGGCTTTCTTGCGTTAAGATGAATGCATTCACAGATTATATTATCGAGGAGGACGATTATCATGAGTATTACGTCATTGCAAGAAGTCAAAGTATTCAGTGAGGACCGTTTCACGAAACGGGTTTTATTCCAACAGGGTGGTGGAGTGACCTTTGTACTTCATTTTTTGCCAGGTCAGCAGCTTCCCGTTCATAAACATCCGGGCACAGACGTTATTTTACTGGTAGTCGAAGGCACAGGTACACTTATTCTGGATGGAAAAGAACAAGTGGTGAAACAAGAGGATGTGATCCATTGCGGCGGTGAAGTAGAGTTCGCATTCCATAATACAGGAGCTCAGGAAGTTCGTTTGTTCGTGGTGTTAAACAAAGTGCCAGCAGCATCGTATGCAAAGGACATCTAACATCTAATATCAAGGAATCGATAGAATGATTCACTTAACGGCACTTAAACGTAAGGGAAACTCTTTTCTGGAGTTTCCTTATTTATTTTTTATTCAAGAATGCCTTGATCAAGTGTGTGTTCCCATCGCAAAACAAAAAGCATACCTGGGTCTGAGAACATCAGATCTTAAGTATGCTTTTTCGTATTTCGCCCGCAACTTGTCCAATCATCCGGTCTATAGTCATTCTGCCTAGAAGTATCCCAGCATTTCCTTGGCTTCATTCGACATCAGCTGTGGAGACCATTGTGGCTCCCACACGACTTGAACATCAATATCGGTCTTATTTGTATTTTCCTGCAAAACCCATTTCACCGCTCCGACAATTGTATCGTGCAGCGGGCAACCTGGTGTAGTCAGCGTCATTCGTACATGAACCCGTTCAGACTCTTCCCTTACTTCATACACCAGACCCAGGTCAACGATATTGACACCTAATTCAGGGTCATATACTTCCTTGAGACATTCCAGCAAATGCGTGGTTTGTTCCATCATGTTCACTCTCCAGTCCACCTTAGTTATGTTAACGTCTGAATACTAAAGCAATATTTGTTATATAAACGATGGATACAAGAGACAAAATCGTCCCTCCAACCATCATGACCTCTGCCAGATTAATTAGAATTCCACTGACAAGTAGAACACTTCCAGCGACCATGGCGAGCATACCCCAATTGACATACCGTTCACTCAGCATACCTGCCATTAGCGGTGTTCCGGGTCTGCCTGCCTGCTTGCCATATTTGTGGGTCCACCACAGAAAAGGCACGATTTTGGAGGCATAGCCAAGTATGGTGAGAGACACCCAACCCCCGAGATATACCCATCCAGACAGTAGAACAACACGTGGATGGAGCAGCAGCTCAGTCCCTTGGGAGGAATAGATCAGTAGGGCAAGAGCATATACAGCAAACGCACGGCTTACATATACAGACCAGCGGATACCCGGACCTGGGTTACTTTTGTGCCGTTTCTCCTGAATTTGCTCCAAGTGATACACATAGAAGAGCAGGGCTGAGGTTAGAAGTAGGAGTGCGAGCCAGAGCAGGCCTCCCTTAATACCTGTCAGAAATGCGACAACACCTGTAACTACAGCTGTATTCCACAGAACCAAGACCACTTTCTGCAATCGGATGGAATAATTATGGGACAGGTAGAACATGGGCAGCATTTTGTAACTGAAGCCGGTAATTAACATGCCAAACCAGCCGAGTGTTCCCATCCAGATATGTGCGCCGAATAATCGTTCATGCAGACCATTCCAATCACCAAAGGCAAAATTCAGACCCATCAGCATACCGGAAATCCCGGTAAGAACCAGATAAAGACAGGAACAAGCTGCACTGATCGTTACCGGATTCCACTGTGAGGCACGGAAGAGGGTAACGCCCATATTCCACCCGAACAACAGAATGCCCGAGAGAGCGAGTGTAGCAGAACCGGCAATCCAGATGACATCTGCACGAATGAAGCCGTATAACATGCCCACGATTCCGATACTGAACAAGAAATAATGACAATAACCGAGAAACAGACTGTAGATATTGGATTGCAGAATAACATGTATCAACTGATAAACGGCACCCATAGCCAGCATGGTTGCCCACCCGAGTACAAACAGATGGGCATGAAACCAGCCTTCGGGTCCTCTTAGTTCATCACCAAGCCAGCCTGTCAGCGAGAGCAGGGAGAATGCGTGATACATTACAAATCCAAAGATGCCCGTGATGATAAAAAGAAACGGCAACCTGGACATGGCTTTCGCCTCCTTACCCTTTTTCAATTCTCACTTTCGCCGTACCATCAGCTTGATCCTCAACCGTGAAGGGGCAACCGAGATTATTTAACTCTTCAATCAAGAAGACTGGTACACGGTCATTGTGAATCAGTACGACTTCCCCAGGTTTGCAACGCTCAAGTGCGGCAAGTGTTCGCATCATGGGTTGTGGCGGTTCCAATCCGCGATTGTCCAGTATAACGTTGGGCGCCTGTAGAGATTCAAAGTTTTCAATCGCAACAGCTTGCTCCTCCGGATGGCCTTTGCATGAAGCTGATTCTTCGTCTGAACCGGGCTCAGAATCAGCTTCCGATTCAGATAAAACCATTGCAGATAATACTTTTGCACCGGTTTTATTTTTTTTGTGCACAAACGTGGTAACCCAGTGATCTGAACCCTTTCGTTCCGAAGTGCTGGAGTACCCTTTCATCTTGAGAATACCGAGCAGAGGCGTTGGTTTGAATGGAGCATGGAGTACAAAGACATCTTCATGTTGAAGGCCTTTGACCGTGTCCATGATTAGTTGAAACGGCTCCAACTTTTTACTCAGATGAGGACGCACATCCAATTCAACAATATGGATATCAGATGGAGACATGTGCGTTCACATCCGATCCTGCACTAGCTGCATCCGCCTGCTGTACCAACTGTAGAGATGATTCATACAGGGCGGCCATCCCACCGTACAGCGCATAGAAGAATGACTCCGGCGCATCGAGGGAGAAGGACAGATAGGCTTTGGGGTCCATGCCGAGCACACGCTCAAAAAGTCTTGCACTGTCAAAGGCGTAAAAACAGAAATGAGTATATTCGAACACAGGCATTTTTTCGTAAATGGTGGTAATCTCTTGCGCATATTCCGCTTGCTCACGCTGTGCCAATTGAACCATGGTTGTGGCGTCTTCCAGCCGCAGCGTGATGCGAAGTGTAGTATCGTCAATGATTTCAACGTGCGCCATAGCGGTTCAGCTCCAATCTATAATTTACTGATTTTGACTTGGAAGGTTGTAGGGCCCTGCTCAATATACTCCCAGTTGAAGCCATCAGGATGTGTGGACTGGAACTGGAATCGAAGTGGCTTTGGATCGTGATCGTTAATGAGCAGCATGGATTCCTGTGGTTGCAACTGATCAAACGTTTCGAAAATAACTTTATGTTTCAAATGCGGTGGGTACTCCGTGGCATTAATGGTTGCTGCGTATGTGTTCATGTGTCATTCCTCCAAATAGGGATAGTGTGTGTTGCAATTTGATTATAGAAAACGTGAAGAGGGGGCTGTGTGAGCCTGCTCACACATTTTCTTTTGCCATAATTTTGCCTTATTTAGACTAGAATCCTGTTTGGAAAGGCGTTGTGGAGCATATATAAATGTGCAACTGTGCGCTATGTTTCACTTCTTGTGATATTTTGCACAGTTCGCAGAGCGAGAGATCCTTATATTTAGCGTCAAGATGACAAGCGATGAGAGGAAGAAAGTTCCCTCCTTCAGCCGATGTTAAGACAGCACCCTAGAGAAGGGAGGTACGTGTATGGAATCAAAATTAATGGACCCGTTTGGAAGAGTACATGATTATTTGAGAATCTCGGTTACGGATCGTTGTAATCTCCGCTGTGTGTATTGCATGCCGGAGGAAGGAATGCAGTTTGAACCGACAGAACGCATCCTGTCCTATGAAGAAATCACGTCCATCGTTAAGGCGCTTGCTCCACTGGGCATTCGGAAATTGCGTTTGACCGGAGGGGAGCCTCTTGTTCGCAAGGGGCTGGATCAACTGATCGCGATGTTATCCGCTATTCCGGGAATTGAGGACATCGCATTGACAACCAATGGCATCTATTTGGCAGCTTATGCGGATTTGCTGAAGGCTGCGGGACTAACCAGGGTGAACATAAGCCTGGATTCTTTGAAGCCCGAACGATTCGCAAGCATTACTCGAGGCGGCAAGGTACAGCGTGTGCTGGAAGGTATTAAAGCCAGCCAAAAGGCCGGATTTCATCCGATCAAGCTGAACGTGGTGCTTATGAAAGGTGTGAACGACGATGAGGTGGAAGATTTTCTGCGGATGACCCGGGATGAACCCATTCATATTCGTTTTATTGAGTACATGCCTATTGGAGAAAGTGGAAATGGCTGGAGATCAGGGTATATGCCTCTCGAACATGTGCTGGAAACATGTGGAGCCCGATGGGATTACGAAAGCTGTGGAGAGATTTACGGGAATGGTCCTGCAGACAGTTATCGCATTGTGGGAGCTGCCGGAACCTTTGGTCTGATTCACCCGGTGAGCAGCCATTTCTGCGGGAATTGCAATCGGCTTAGGCTGACGGCAGACGGTAATATCAAACCTTGTCTCTACTGGTCGGATGAGTTCAATGTTCGTCCACTCGTAGGTGATGACAAGGCGGTGCAGGATTTATTTTACAAGGCGCTCGGAGCCAAACCCGAAACACATGACATGTTAAAAGCCTTAAACGGGCAACAGATCAACGGCACGCCAACGCTGCGACATATGTCGCAAATCGGAGGTTAGCAACAGTAGTTCAGGATTCAATTTGCATCAACAGGTCGTATATGTGGGAGGACAACAATGAGTAACAAAAGCATGCCCTGGATGGGCAAACTCAAGTATTTTGCTAAACGTGAAAAAAGTGCGGAGGGCTGGAGTGAAATGTCCCCGGTCAACCGGGATTGGGAAGATGTCTACCGCCGCCGCTGGCAGCATGACAAAGTGGTGCGTTCCACACACGGCGTCAATTGTACAGGATCATGCAGCTGGCAGATCTATGTGAAAGACGGCATTGTCACTTGGGAAACGCAGGCTACCGACTATCCTTCAACCGGACCGGATATGCCGGAATTTGAACCCCGTGGATGTCCACGCGGAGCGAGTTTTTCATGGTATCTGTACAGCCCGCTGCGTGTCAAACATCCTTACGTACGTGGTGCATTGCTGGACATGTGGCGTGATGCGCTTCAGACGCATGGTGACCCAATTCAAGCATGGTCCAGCATTGCGGATGATCCGGCCAAAGTGAAAAGATACAAATCGGTCCGTGGTAAAGGGGGATTAATTCGCGCGTCATGGGGTGAAGTGACACAGATTATCGCCGCTTCGCTGATTCATACGATCAAAGAATACGGGCCGGACCGGATTATTGGTTTCTCTCCGATTCCTGCCATGTCGATGGTCAGTTATGCAGCAGGATCACGCTTCTTATCTCTGATGGGATCACCATTGCTTAGTTTTTACGACTGGTATGCCGATCTCCCACCGGCTTCACCTCAGATCTGGGGCGATCAAACGGATGTGCCGGAGAGCAGCGACTGGTACAATTCGGGATATATTCTGGTATGGGGCTCCAATCTGCCAATGACGCGGACACCGGATGCCCACTTCTTGGCTGAGGCACGTTATCGGGGAACGAAAGTGGTGTCGATCAGCCCGGATTATGCGGAGTATGTGAAATTCGCAGATACGTGGATGTCAGTAAAACAAGGAACGGACGGCGCTCTGGCGATGGCTATGGGCCATGTCATTCTAAAAGAGTTTTATATTGAAAAACCTACGGACTATTTCATGCAATATGCCAAACAGTATACGGACTTTCCAAATCTGCTGATCGTGGAAGAAAAGGATGGCGTACAC
The DNA here is from genome assembly GCF_037991315.1 of Paenibacillus sp. FSL H8-0079. Taxonomy (NCBI): domain Bacteria; kingdom Bacillati; phylum Bacillota; class Bacilli; order Caryophanales; family Paenibacillaceae; genus Paenibacillus; species Paenibacillus sp. FSL H8-0079. Next base: position 4,005,711 of record NZ_CP150300.1, on the reverse strand, counting down.
ACAGCAGGCAGATTTCTCGTTGGGGAAGATCTGGGCATCACAGGCAATAACATGGCTTGGAAAACGCTCGTTTACGATGAAAACAGTGGAACCTATGCGATGCCAAAAGGAAGTTTGGGCTTCCGTTGGGGTGAAGAAGGCACATGGAATCTCAAAATGGAACAGGTGGAGAACGGTGAGCCGATTGATCCAAGACTATCCATGCTCGGCGTCCATCATGATCTTGTAACGATTCAACTTCCGTACTTTGATGATGAGGGAAAACATGTCATGGAGCGGCAGATTCCTGTACGACAGATATGGTTAGGAGACAAATGGATTACAGTAACAGCCGTATACGATCTGGTACTTGCCAAATACGGAATTGAACGTGAAATGACGCGTTCAGCGGATTCAGCAGAAGTAGTCACTGGTGTGGAACAGTTGAGTGTACGTGTTAACCATGGAGATGACATCTTGCATGCACCACAGGTAAAACCATTCACTCCAGAGTGGCAAGAGAAAATCACTGGTGTGGACCAAGAGACTGTCCTACAGATTGCACGTGAGTTCGCACAGAATGCGATCGATACCAAAGGTCGTTCCATGATCATCATGGGAGCCGGTATTAATCACTGGTACAACTCCGACGTCATCTATCGCGCCATTATTAACTTAATTCTGATGACAGGTTGTCAGGGTGTGAATGGTGGAGGCTGGGCCCATTATGTCGGTCAAGAAAAATTGCGTCCGGCTGAAGGCTGGCAGACGATTGCCTTTGCTCGTGACTGGACCGGACCTGCACGTCTGCAGAACGGAACCTCCTTCTTCTACTTTGCAACAGATCAATGGAGATACGAGGAGACCCAAGTCGGAGAGTTGACTTCGGCGCTTGAAGGTGAACCGCGGTTCCAGCATGTGGCTGATTATAATGTGATGGCTGCGCGTATGGGCTGGCTTCCATCCTATCCACAATTCAATCGTAACTCGATTGATCTGCATCAGGATGCATTACAGGCCGGAGCAACGACGAAGGAAGAGATTGGCGCTTATGTTGCTTCCGAGCTACAGAACAAAAATCTGAAGTTCTCGATCGAGCAACCGGATGATCCGGCGAACTTCCCGCGTGTACTATTTGTCTGGAGAGCGAATCTGATCTCAAGTTCCGGCAAAGGGCATGAGTATTTCCTGAAACATTTGCTCGGTGCAACGAACGGATTGCTGAACGATGACGATCATGGACTGCGCCCAGAGCATGTGGAGTGGGTGGATGAAGCACCGGAAGGCAAGCTTGACCTGATGATCAACATGGATTTCCGCATGGCAGGAACAGCGATGTATTCCGATATTGTGCTGCCAGCAGCGACCTGGTATGAGAAAAGCGATCTGAGCAGTACGGATATGCATCCGTTCGTTCATCCATTCAATCCGGCGGTAGCCGCGCAGTGGGAATCCCGTTCCGACTGGGATACCTTCAAGGAAATTGCACGTGTATTCTCCGAGATGGCTGCGCAGCAATTCGATGGGCCGCAGAAGGAGATTATTGCTACACCGCTCTTGCATGATTCACCGGATGAGCTTGCTCAACCGTACGGAGAGATCAAAGACTGGAGCGCGGGAGAATGTGAAGCGATCCCGGGGAAAACGATGCCGCATATTCAGGTCGTGGAACGTGATTATGGTGCCGTATATAACAAAATGATCAGTCTAGGACCTGTGGTGAAGGATAAACCAATCGGTACCAAAGGCATATCCTGGTCTGCCAGTGAAGAGTATGAAAAACTCAAGGGTATTCTGGGCGTGAATCGTAAAGATGGCGTTGGACAAGGATGTCCGGATCTGAGCACCGACCGCAATGTTGCGGAGGCAATTCTGACCTTGTCTAGTACAACGAACGGCAAGATGGCTGTACGTGCGTGGGAAGCGCTGGAACAGAAAACGGCACTGCATCTGAAAGATTTGGCTGAGGAACGGTCTGAGGAATGTTTTACATTTGACGAGATCACTTCCAAACCGAAAACGGTTATAACTTCACCTGCATTCAGCGGATCGGAAAAAGGCGGACGTCGATACTCGCCATTCACCACCAATGTGGAGCGCCTGATTCCATGGCGTACATTGACGGGCAGACAGCAGTTCTATATTGATCATGCGATGCTCCGCGAATTCGGAGAGACATTAGCGACATTTAAACCTGTGCTGAAGCATACGCCGTTCCATCCGAACAGCAAACGTCCGATCGAAGGTGGCAAAGAAATTGTCCTGAATTACCTGACACCGCATAACAAGTGGTCGATCCACAGTATGTACTATGATGCGCTGCCGATGCTGACGTTGTTCCGAGGTGGCCCGACAATCTGGATGAACTACGAAGATGCAGAAGAAGCCGGACTGGTCGACAACGACTGGATCGAATGTTTCAACCGTAACGGGGTAGTCGTTGCCAGAGCCGTAGTAACACACCGTATTCCTCGCGGCATGGCATTCATGTATCATGCTCAGGACCGTCACATTAACGTCCCGGGTACCAAAATATCACAGACACGTGGGGGTACGCATAACAGTCCGACACGTATTCATGTGAAGCCAACACATATGATCGGTGGTTATGCCCAGTTAAGTTATGGCTTCAACTACTACGGCCCGACAGGCAACCAGCGTGACCTCAACGTCATCATAAGAAAACTGCAGGAGGTGGATTGGCTTGAAGATTAAAGCACAAGTCAGTATGGTCATGAATCTGGACAAATGCATAGGGTGCCATACATGTAGTGTAACGTGCAAAAACACCTGGACTAATCGTCCAGGTGCAGAATATATGTACTGGAACAATGTGGAGACCAAGCCAGGGGTCGGTTATCCAAAACAATGGGAGGACCAGGAGCGTTATCGCGGTGGCTGGGAGATGAAGAATGGCAAACTGGAATTGAAGTCCGGCACACGGGCAAGACGCTTGCTTAACATTTTCCATAACCCGGATCAGCCTACCATTGACGATTATTACGAGCCATGGACATACGAGTATGAGAAACTGACGAACAGTCCAGAGAAAAAACATCAGCCTGTAGCAAGACCGAAATCCCAGATTACCGGTGAGTATATGAATCTGGAGTGGGGGCCGAACTGGGAAGATGATCTGGCAGGTGCCCATGTAACCGGGATGGAAGATCCCAATATGAAGGGTGTCGAGGACTCGATCAAAATGGATTTTGAACAGGTATTTATGATGTACTTGCCACGAATCTGTGAACACTGTCTCAATCCGGCCTGTGTGTCCTCCTGCCCTTCCGGAGCAATGTACAAACGGGAAGAAGACGGGATTGTCCTGGTTGACCAAAATGCATGCCGCGCATGGAGATTCTGTGTATCGAGCTGCCCTTACAAAAAAGTCTATTTCAACTGGCAGACGAACAAGGCGGAGAAATGTACCCTTTGTTTCCCTCGGATTGAAGCAGGTCTGCCAACGATCTGTTCCGAAACTTGTGTGGGACGTATCCGTTATATCGGCCTGATGCTGTATGATGCAGACCGTGTTGAAGCCGCTGCTTCCGTTGAAAATGATCAGGATCTCTATGAATCCCAGATGGATATTTTCCTTGATCCGAATGACCCTGAGGTGATTCGCGAAGCGCGCGAGGCCGGAATTCCAGAGGATTGGATTATTGCAGCGCAGCAGTCCCCTATTTATAAAATGGTTATCGACTGGAAAATTGCGCTCCCGCTTCACCCAGAATACCGCACCATGCCAATGGTATGGTATATTCCACCGCTTAGCCCGATTACCAATCGGGTAGAGGGACAGGGAAGTTCGCTGGAGGCCAATGATATTTTCCCGGCGATTGATAACATGCGTATTCCAGTGGAATATTTGGCCAATCTGCTTACGGCAGGAGATACAGATCGAATCCGTGAAGTACTACGGAAAATGGCAGTTATGCGCATTCACATGCGTAACCAGCAGACGGGTAAGACCAGTGAATCGGAATTACTGGAAAGAGTAGGCATGGATGCTCAGGAAGTGGAGGACATGTACCGACTGCTCGCTATTGCAAAATACAATGACCGTTTTGTCATCCCGCCAGCTCACCGTGAGGAAGTGGAAGATCTCTTCAGTGAACAGGGCAGCTGCGGACTTGATTTTGCAGGTGGTCCAGGTTCTTGCGGAGTATTCTGATGGGAGAGGAGACAACGACAACGATGACGATCGAACCCAATGAAGGAACAGGTCAGGCTCTGGTTTACGATACGAATACGAGAAGAATGGTCTGTAAACTGATCTCCTATCTGTTGCAATATCCCGATACAGCGTGGAGAGAAGGGCTGCAGGGAGTGAAAGAAGCTATACAGTCCATTTCCGATGAGACGGTGAACCAGATCTTGCTGACATTTGTAGATGAGGCACAGGCTGTTAGCTCGATTGAGTGGCAGGATTCCTATGTTCGAACATTCGATTTTGATAAAAAGTGTAACCTCTATCTCACGTATGCTCTTCATGGAGATGAACGGGATCGGGGCCCGGCTCTGATTGAATTGAAACGCAGATATGAAGCTGCGGGATTTTATATGGAAGTAAGTGAGTTGCCGGATTATCTGCCTATGGTGCTTGAATTTGTAGCTGAGGCTCCCGAGGAAGATGCCCTGGGGGTGCTCTCCAGTTGCCATAAGGCTCTGGTCACAATGACCGAAAGCATTACCGGACAGAACAGCCCATATGGACCATTGCTCGTTCTGATGTTACAAGTAATTCCTGAGCCCCCAGCTCCTGATGTACCCAAACAAGAAGAAGCAGCTAACCAACAACCTGAAGATCTCATGCAGATCGCGGCTCAGATGAGGAGGGGGAATCGGTGAGTACACTGGAACTGTTGTTATGGGGCGCTCTTCCCTATATGGTCATTGTTTTCTGTATTACAGCAACGATCTGGAGATATGTGACGAATCCCTTCAGTTGGACGTCCAAGTCCAGTGAGATGTTGGAGAAACGCATGTTGAAATGGGGCAGTTTACTCTTTCATATTGGAATATTCGCCGTAATCTGCGGACATATTGCCGGTTTGCTTGTTCCGGTGGAGTTCTATCGCTGGATCGGCCTGAGTGATGAAGGATATCACTTGATGGCTATCGCAGGAGGATTGCCTGCGGGGATCATTGCATTTGCAGGTGCAGTCATTCTGCTGGTTCGCCGTTATGTTTCTCGCAGGGTCCGGGCAACGAGCAGCATCGGGGATTGGTTGGCCCTTGCCATGTTGACCATTGTCATTGTCACCGGCATACTGGCGACCTCGGCCAATGCGGTGAATCACACAGGTTTCGACTATCGAACAACAATTAATCCTTGGTTGCGCGGTCTGATCGTATTCCAGCCTGATCCGGTTCTGATGCAGACGGTACCGCTGAACTTCAAAGTACACATTCTGCTTACCTTTGTACTGTACTGCGTATTTCCATTTACTCGTCTGGTTCACATGCTAAGTATGCCACTGGGTTATCTGAAACGCAGTTATGTGTTGTATCGCAGAAGAGATGGAGCTGTGTATCCGAATCAGGAACAAAAAAAGGAAAGGGCGATGTAAATGCAACATAAAGGAAAGGTTCAACTGCCCTTGCAAACCGCAAGTCTGGTTCTTGGTTTCATGGTATGGGTTATTCTGTCATCTCTGATGCCATTTATTAAAGAGGATATTGCGCTTACATCTTCCCAGCTCGCATGGGCGACAGCAATTCCCGTATTGATTGGATCGATTGCCCGTATTCCAATTGGTTATTGGACGAATCGATATGGAGCACGTAATATTTTTATGATTAGCTTTGTCCTGTTGCTGGCTCCTGTATGGTGGATTAGCCGTGCGACATCGTTCAGTGATCTGGTGATTGGTGGACTGTTCCTCGGTATTGGGGGGGCTGTCTTCTCCGTCGGTGTAACTTCATTGCCCAAATATTATCCGAAAGAGCGACATGGGTTTGTTAACGGGATCTACGGAATTGGTAACCTGGGGACAGCACTGTCTGCATTCGGAGCCCCGCTGATTGCTGATCGTATGGGATGGTCTACGACGGTTCTGCTCTACAGTATTCTGCTACTAGGAATGGCAGCGCTGAATTTTGTTCTGGGGGACAAAAAGGAAACACGTGTTAATGTTCCGCTTATGCAGCAACTGAAGGCCATATCAAGCAACAATAAACTATGGTTGCTCTGCTTGTTCTATTTTCTGACATTTGGTTCTTTCGTGGCATTTACGGTATATTTGCCAAATTTCTTAGTCAGTCACTTCCAGATGGACAAAGTCGATGCAGGTATTCGTACAGCGGGATTCATTCTCGTTGCTACCATCATGCGACCTATTGGAGGCTGGCTTGGAGATCGATTTAATCCCTTCAAAATATTAATGTTTGTCTTCGGCGGATTAACGATTGCTGCAATTGTATTATCATTCGCGCCGTCATTCTATATCTACACCATTGGGTGCCTGACTGTGGCCTTATGCGCAGGAACAGGTAACGGAACTATTTTCAAATTAGTGCCAATGTATTTCGTCAAACAACCAGGTGTAGCGAATGGGATGATCTCGGCTATGGGTGGTCTGGGCGGATTCTTCCCTCCGTTGATGTTGACTTTGTTGTACAGCATGACGGGACATTACGCCATTGGTTTCATGGCTTTGTCACAGATCGCGCTGGTCAGCCTGGTACTTGTGATCTGGATGTTCTACCAAGAGAAGCTTCAGTTATCTGCCAGCATTCTGGAGAATACTATTGAAGCGATTCTGATCACGGATACGAACAGTGTTATTACTTCCGTGAACCCGGCCTTCACTGCAGTCACTGGTTATAGCGCTGAAGAGGCGGTTGGACAGAAGCCAAGTCTGCTGAAATCCGGCAAGCAAGATAAACGTTTCTATGACCAATTATGGTTGGAATTACGTGAGAAAGGATATTGGCAGGGCGAGATCTGGAATCGGAAGAAAAACGGAGAAGTCTATCAGGAATGGCTGAGTATTACAGCGATCCGTAATGAAGCCGGCGAAGTCAAATATTATGCGGGCATGTTCAGTGACATGGGCAGGCCGGAGCTCACAATAGCCTGATACATGTGTCGGTAATTGTGCATACAGCAAGAGACCTTAACATCGATTGCAGGCGTTAAGGTCTCTTTTTGCACACAGAGATTGGTTTAAGGGGCGTGGGGGGAAACCAGCAGTGGAGCTGGGTGGTTAAGCATCCCTTTGTTGCTTCAATGCTTGTAAATCAAGAATGATAATCCGGCTACGATCCACTTCGAGCAAATGCTCTTTCGTAAGCTGGTTTAGAAGCCGGTTCGCTGTTTCCCTTGTAGTTCCGATGGAATTGGCGAACTCCTGATGTGTCATGGGCAGGTTGATGACAATTTGATCTCCATGCGTCTGCCCGTGCTGCTCTGCGAGCATGAGAAGGAAGGAGAGCACACGGTTGCGTACATCCTGACCAGAGAGCACCTGCAATTTGTCCTGTAGTTCACGTATTTTGTCTCCGAGTACACGCATAATTTTGATTGCAATCGATGGAGTACTCAGCATTAATCGTTCGAACAATCTGACAGGTATGGCCAGTAGTTCGGTAGGCGTAATCGCTTCAGCGGTAGCCGGGTAGGGGTGTGCGTTAAAAAAGCCGGTGTGTGGGAACATATCTCCTGTTTTGAGGAAAGAGACAATCTGTTCATGTCCATTTTCATCCGTTTTATAAGCTTTTACAATGCCGGTACGAATGAAAAAAACAGCTTCTTTTTCGCTACCTTCGCTAAAAATGACCGTTTTCTTGTGAATACTTCTGGAAATGGCGATATCTTCGACCTGCTTTAATTCCTCGGGGCTAAGGTCCTGGAAGATGGGGAACTGTTGTAGAAACTCCGCTGCTGTATCTTTGTTGACCCTGCTCATGAGAATCTTTCCTCTCTGTGTTCATATTTCTAAAAACGATATTATTCAATCCTAGGAGGTTAACTGTGAAGTGAAAACCAATACGCATACAATCGTTATCCCTCATGAACATGGCGGCTGGGCCATGGTTAGTGTACCTTTTCTGGTAGGTATGATTGCAAGTGGGCCGCACTGGCTGCATGTGCCATTATTTGTAGCCTGGCTTGGACTATATCTAACCGCGTATCCGTTACTGCAGTCTTTGAAAAGAAATGCTAATCGACATCGCTTATACAAGTGGGCTGCAATCTACGGTACAGTGGCTCTAATCTGTCTAATCCCACCCGTTCTGGGTCAGACCTCACTACTATTCTTTGGTCCGGTTCTGGGCGGACTGTTGCTCGTGAACATCTGGCATGTAAGACACAAAGTAGAACGCTCGCTTACCAATGATCTGTGTGCCATGCTGATGTTCTCTCTAGGGGGAGCGGCTGCTTATCTCATTGGAAGTGGCCACTGGGACTATAGAATGGCAATCGTAGTTTTGTTTTCTTTCTTACATTTTACAGGAAGTACGTTCTTTGTGAAATCGGTCTTTCGAGAGCGGACGAATAAGCGTTGGCTGATGCTAACTCGTCTGGTACATATCCTTCTAATTCTCATACCGATCGTGATCGGATATCCTTGGATGTCTTTGGCGTATGTCTACTCCGCTGTGCGTAGCTTCATATATGCAGGCAGAACACTGCGCCCTATGAAGGTCGGGATTATTGAAATTATTGGAGCCGTGCAGTTCCTGCTCTGGTCTATTCTGTTGTAATCCGCATCATTTCATCATAGCGTGATTTTTGAACACAACAGGTGATATAGATCACAACGTCACAGGATTGTTTTTGATTGCTCTGCCAAGGTTAATGGAATGATAGAACATGATCGAACAAGAGAGGGGTCGGCCCAGATGTGGACTGCATTCATGTGGGGCGGCATCTCTCCTCAGCGGTTGTCATAGGCGCACTTGCAGCCTTGTTTCTGAAGATTCCCAAACGAGTCATTGGCTGGATTATGGCTTTTGGGACAGGAACATTAATCGGTGCAGCGACCTTTGAACTTCTCGGAGATGCGCTGAATGATGGAGGGATAATACCTACAGCCATTGGATTTACGGCGGGTGCCGTCGTGTATACGCTGTTTGACCTGCTTGTTTCTGCAAAGGGAGGGGCAGGGCGTAAACGTTCGGCAAAGTCAGGAGACTCGAATCAAAGCGGGCTCGGGATCTTTGCAGGTACGGTAATGGATGCTATTCCGGAATCCATCATGCTTGGAGCCAGCTTGCTGGCCGGCAACGGCGTGAGTGTGGTGCTGGTGGTATCGATCTTTGTCAGCAACATTCCTGAAGGTCTGTCCAGTACGGTTGGACTACAGGGCAAGTACAGTCGTGGCAAAATCATATTAATGTGGCTGAGTGTACTGTTGATCTCCGCGCTTGCCGCGTTGGGTGGATATCTGTTTCTGGAACAACTTCCAGAGGAGATGGGTGCGGCGATTGGTGCATTTGCAGGTGGTGGAATCATTGCCATGATCTGCTCGACGATGATGCCGGAAGCCTTTGAAGAGGGTGGTCCAATTGTGGGTTTGATTGCATCCATGGGATTGCTCGTATCGCTGTTGTTGGATCTGTAGATGACAGAATAAGCTTCCGATGCAGCTTTCTTTCAGAAAGCTTTAAGGCGCACACTTCGCTTCTTCAGCTTATTTTTGTCCTCTCCGTTTTTGTGTAAATATTAGTTGAATTTATATAAAAAGAGTATCCGAACAGTGTGATTTCTGATCGGATACTCTTTTTGATTATTTAACCAAAAGGATGATATTAATGGTTGCCGGAACAGCTTCCTCCGCACCCGCAAGCTTCCTTACCTAGTTCATTCGCCTCGGGCAGGCGATTCAATTCCACGGATTTCGTGAAATAGTGACTGATCTGCTGATGTAGCTGGCTGAATTCCCGTTGTGCATAGATGAACCGGCGAATGAGGGGATGATCATAGAGTGCGCGTTCTTCCTCTTCATATACCTGAATTTCAGAAGCAAGCAACTCAATATTCTGCCGTTCCTTTTCTTCCAGTGCCTGATGTTTCTCCATAAATTTCTCATACTGAGTCGTAGCCTGCTCATCTGCAGCAAACTGATTAATCATGTCCCGCATCTCTTTGTAGCCTTCATCCTGTAGCAGCAGTGAACAGAGCTCCTGCATTTTGTGCATAATGATCTGTTTGTCCAATTTAACAACCGTATTCATCGCATAAACCTCCTGAAGATCTTTTCTTAACTGTATACTGTAACGCTAGGCGGCACTGTGATGATACTCACATCCAATGTGAAATATAATACTTGTCCCAAAGCTATATAAGCTGAACTGATCATTCACACGTTAACAGTGATGGGAAGGTTATTCTGCCCTCGCGGTGTTAGTGCAAATAATCTTTAGTTCAGAACGGAACCATTTCCCTAAGCTGCTCCAATTGCAGAATAAGGATACAGTTCCCTGTAACCTGAAGCAGTCCCTGGGTTTGCATCATGGCAAGTTTGCGACTAAGTGTTTCGGGTGTGATCCCGAGCAGCAGAGCCATATCTTTTTTGAAAACAGGCAAGCGAATCTCATGCTTTGCATGATTTCGGGTATGAAAATACAATAGCAACTTGGCAATCTTCTGTTCCGTTGTCATCGCACTGAGCGAGCTATTCCATTCATCTGTTTCACGGAGCAGATTAGAAATGGCAAGCAGGAAATGATAAGCAAGCTTCGGATCATGTTCCAGTAACTGGTCAAAGTCATGCTTGCTGATAGAGCAGATGGCCGAAGGCTCCAGAACTTCGGCGTTCGCAGCATGTGGTTTTTGGTGTAACAGGGAATCTTGTCCGAAGAAATCTCCGGGAAACAGAAACCGGATAATATGTTCCTTGCCATTTTCATTGTATTTGGATAACTTCAAACATCCCTGATGAACCACATAAAGCGTATCTGAGCGTTCTCCCTCCTGGACGACAACTTCGCCTTTGTTATATTTGCGGGTATGCAAAAGGGAGGTCAGCAAGGCAGCCTCGGATGGATCAAGATGCTGGAACAGAGATACTTTGGAGAAACAGGCATCCTTCGCTTCGTGTGTACAGATCATCGTTCAATCACCTCGAATTGTTCAGGATAGGTATAGCCATTATCTATTGTCATGTCTCAGTGAGACATCGCGGGTCCGCCATGATCAGTACCATCCTTGGTCACACGCAGAACAGCGGCAGCGCCTTTGGCTACATGGTTGAACTGATGGGTTACAATCGCATAATCGCCTTCTTCGGTCACCGTGAACTCTACGACAGCTCCACCACTTGCGGGAAGCATAACCGTCTGTATTCCATACTGGATGTTGCGTGGATTCCCATCGGTATACACACGGTCCATAATGGTACCCACAACGTGGAAGGATGAGACTTCATTGGGTCCGGCATTACTGACATAGATCCGTACCGTATCTCCTACTTTGGCTAACAGGGGATGTTTTACTAATCCATAATCATTACCGTTAAATACGACATAATCCGGTTCACCGTTCAAAAAAGCTTCGTAATCATGCTCTTTATACCATTCACTCTGAACAAGGGTATACTCACGATCAACCAAGTGATCGGAAGGGTATCCTGCCTTGGGTTCAACAATAATCATGCCGTACATACCGTTCGCGATATGGGCAAGGACTGGTTTGGTTCCACAGTGATACATGAATACGCCGGGTGAGGAGGTTGGATAGGTGAACGTACCTTCCTCACCTGGCATAACATCAATAAATTTGCTGCTTGGAGCAGCATGTACAGCGTGAAAATCCATAGAGTGAGGCAAGCTGGAATCTTTATTTTTTAATGTGAACACCAGGGTATCTCCCTCTGTCACTCGTAGGACGGGTCCGGGAACGGTGCCATTAAACGTCCAAGCGTTATACATCACACCTTCGGAGATTTCGACATCTGTAACTTGGGCCGTCATTTCAATATATACCGTAGTACCTTCTCTGCGAATGATAGGGTCCACCGGGGGTTGACTTACCGCAGTGGAGGAGACTTCATCGTGGTGAACAGGTTTAACCGTATCGGTTGTACTACAGTGAGAGAGAGTTGCTGTAAATATGGCGAATACGAGTGACCATTTATATACATTCATTAAGGAAAACATAGGTACACAACCTTTACTCAAGTGATGTTTTTCACAATCTAAAAAGCAGGTATTCTTTCATTCCAGTAGTTATTTAGTTATAGATTACGTTATTGAGGCAAGTACGGGTGTGATGAGGCACACACTTGGGTATGTCGTATTAGAAGCATTTCCAACAAACTGCCTTCAATTCTTGTGTTGAGGAACGGAGTTTCATATAATTTTAGAGAGATCGATTGGTAAATGTTGAGTATTTTCATGCTGTGTGTGGGCACGCTTCGATTGAACAACGGATTGGTCAACTGGGATGGAAGTGTTTCGAATGTTATTGTGCAATAGGTGAACGTTGGTTTAACGTGGAGGTCACAGACGAGAAGAAGACGTCTCACCGTCTACGCATGTGGAATGTCCGCATTGTAGTTCCATTAATCAGGTTGAATTACATGCCAAGCCGACTACCGAATGTGTTTTTCCAAAATTCGTGCTGGAAAAGACCCTGTGAAGATGAAGAGTTAAAGCCGCAAGGAGAGAAGATATGAAACTACGTGTAAAACTGACTATTTTTGCAGTCATTCTTGGTGTGTTGATGATTCCGTCTTATTTTATTTTACAGGCATTCGGTGTATTTCAAAAAGAGACAGTATTATCTGACTATGCTCTCGCTGTTGATGTTAATGGGAAGTCCTATGAAGCCTGGCCGCTTATTAACAGTTTTGCAGCGATGGACAAAGAGGAAGATAACCGTCAGCTCTATTACCGGATTGATATGAATCATATCCAATACCTGTTTAATCTGGCCTACCAGGAGTATGATGTGAAGCCTGGCGGAGACAATCCGTATCTGGCTGGTACGGTAAACTATCAACGCACAGATCACAACTATGTGCAGACCGAGAGACAGTATGAGAACGCCACTGATTTCACAATGGTTTTGAATCTGTATGATCAGAATGGGCAGGTGATCTACACCTACAATAACACCGGCAAGGGAGATAAACAGCTGGTAGAATCCATTATTCATCAGGGAATGAGCCGTTCTACTAATGGTGGTGGCGGTGAGGCTGTTCGCGATCCTTATATCAATATAACGGCGTTATTTCGCGACAAGCTAAACATCGATGTGAAGCTGACGGTGGATGAGGAACACAAAGTAGTTACTATTCGAATGAACAAATCGGAGGCGAGATGATGAATGAGCATGGTGTGCAACACGGACCCGTTTATCTGGAAGGATTAACAAGTAAGATAGAGGACATAGAGTCAGATGGAGTAGAGTGGAAAGGCAAACTTCAAATGAGTGATGGTCATGATAAATTCCATATTTATTATTATGGTGACTTGATGGAAGATGATCTGATTACCTGGCATGATTCGACACCGCTTCTTGTATATGCGGAGCATACGGTCACGGGTGAGCGCTATCTGCTCATTGATACCGCAAAGCACGGATATGATGCCATGTTATGTGAGACCTATTTGGAAGAAGCGTTACATGACAGACCCCTTCGTCCTTACCTGGATGTTGAAGGAGAGGACATATTTGAAGTAGAGTTGACGGCTTACTACAATGTGCCTTGGGATGAAGAGTTTGGCGAAGATGTAGATGGAAATGGTGCATATGAACTGATTACGGGAGAACGCATGCATTTTGATCAGGTCAAACGTGATGGATATGATGCCTTTGCCATTCGCATTCTGAATCGTAAAGGGGTATGGACTGAAATTGTACAGGAAGAACTTGCTTAGATTCTGAAAACGAATGAACCAAACTGAGATGGGAGATGTCGACAAATGTATATGGTATCCCGTGCACTTAAACCGGTTCCAGCAGAGGAACTGAATCAATTTGAACAGCAATATGCCATCTCGCTACCTTCGTCATACCTTACCTGGATTGAACATTACGGAGAAGGAACATACACGGGTTGGATGAATGTGCAGAGACCGGACCCGGAAGTGCTGAAGCCTTTTGTTGAATATGATTTTTGGATACATACGGACGATTCGCCAATAAGTCAGCATCAACTTGAACAATGCATTACGATCGGCAGTTCTGTGGATGGAGATTTCCTTGCTGTTCATCCAGAAGTAGAGGGGCTGTTGTGGCTACCGCGTCATGATGAGCATATTACCTTGTGGACTTGCCTGGAGGCTGAATTTGGCGAAACACTGGACCGGATCTATTGCGGGTACTACCGTCAGGATAAACCGATATCGCCACTATACTATGAACCGTGGAATGAGCTGCGGAAGCATACGTTTTACCATTTTACAGGGACGGAACAGGGAATCTCCATGAAGGAACTGGCCAACAAGTGCAAAACAGAATTTAAGTGGGATTCTGTGTTGGAGAATGAGTACATGTGCAAGCTGTTTATGGTATCGATGGGCGGATACTTACGGTTTAACTATGCGACTGGAAGAGAAGTTGCCCTGTTCTATGAAGAAAAGAATGGTGCGGAGGAGGCGACGGATAACGAAATCAGTCTGTTTTTGCAAGCACATCATTGTACGGCATATGAATAGGGCTGGAGTGGAGGGAAACTTATGAGTTGGTTAAAAGAAGACATCGCGGAACAATGGCGCAATGAAGGCAAGCGTTATGCAAGGGATGTCAATGCATTTGTACGGAGAAGTATGGAGGGAGAGCAACCGGATGAATCCGAGCTGGAGGGAGACTCCAGAAGCGGCTTGAGTACTGAAGTATTCCAGATGGTGAGACAGGCCAATCTCCATGGTGACGTGGAGGTGCTTCGACGTGAGCTGCCCGCAGCGACGTGGCCATTGAACGAGGCGTTTCAGGGTTCCATGCAAGCGGTCAAAGTTGTAGGTTATCTGAACGAGGAAACGATTGTATGTAATACGGGGATTTTCACGGAGAATAGTCATATATATACGATGGATCAGCACGGATGGCAGTTGATCTCTCCATATACTTTTGCAGGTTGCTCATCGGATGGACTTGACTTTGCGCTTGCAGGACCGGATGGGATTCGTGTCATTCGTCAGCCAGATCGCAAGTTGGAAGGACAGGAGATAGCGACATATCGATGGGAAGATATTCAAGCCCGGATACAGTCGGCATTACCTCGGATTGAATCACTTGCGGACTGTGAGCATCCCGAACGGACACTTGAGGGACTTATACCTATGGATGAAGGCAGTGCACTACTTATACATTCACGATACGGGATATATCTGGTAACGCAAGATCAAGTGACCTTGCTTCATCCCGATCTGGCAGAGATCGAAGAGTATGAGCTAGAGGATACACAGATAGATATGGGACATGCAGCTGTATCACGTGATGGTCGATGGATTGCCTATGGCAGCCAAGGGAGCAATCATATGGTGATGGACCGTCAGCTGAGCAAGACATACTCCCTATATCCGGAATCGAGCTATCCTCATTATGCGGCATTCACAAGTGATAACCAGAACGTCTGGTTTAACGCATGTCATTTCTATAACGGGGTAACGATACAGGTTCCGCTGGAATCAATCGCAGGCAACGAAACGAAGGAAGATTGGCCGGTCATGGATGAGAATGCACGAGTGTATGCAGCAGTGGAATTAGAAGCGGGCATGGTGCTTGGGGATGCATATGGTTATTTGTACTGCGTGAATGGCGAGGGTAAAGAAGTATGGCGTCATTTTGTGGGCAGTACGATCTATTCTCTCGCCGTATCGCCAGAGCAGTCCAAGCTGGCAGTCGGTACCTATGGTGGCATGCTGCATGGGCTCGATCTTCGTTCCAAAGAAATGGACGAGTACGGGATCGGGACAGGCACTCTTCGTGAGTTGGAGCGGTATGTGTTGTGGCGTGGAGAAGAACCTCTGCGATGGTGAGTTCGTATTACAACCTGCAAAGGGGTGAAGGAATGGAACGTGAAGAGGCTGTAATTTTATTAAAATGTCACTCCTTCTTCTATGATGATCTGAGTCATCCCAAGATGGAGAATGATTTTATTGGCAGTCTGTGGCCTTTTCGTGGACGTACCAGAACTTGCACGGCCTTCACTGGATCGGGAAGTCATAGCATGTCTATGGGGAATTACTCACATGGCTGAATCACTTGTTAGATGAGAGAATACAGGATCAAGAGCTCCGAGAGACCAAACAATAATACAATTCCTTCAATAACAAAGAAGCTGCCGAAGCAGCTCCTTTATCTGATCTGAACCAGTACTTTGAATAAGTCTCGATTACCACTGAAAGAAACGATGTCCGTGAAATCCTCCGCCTGGAGGTCCTCCGTGTCCACCTCCGTGAGGTCCGCCGGGATAGCCACCTCCTGGGAAAGGACCATGGTGCCCACCTGGGTAACCACCTCCGGGATAACCACCATGCCACCAAGGACCGCCGATCGGAAATGGCAGTGGGAAAGGAACAATGGGCGGGTATGGATAAGGATAAGGGTAAGGATACGGTGGGGGTGGCGGAGGTGGTGGGTAATAAGGGTAAGGATAACCCGCAGGTTGCGGGGATGACACTGAACCAGGGCCGTATGCCATGTAACAAGCCTCCAATAACTGGATTGATGATATCAGCCTATGCCACAGTTTAATCAGATGATACAGCAGATTGAAGATTAAAGAATATAGAGTAATGAGGGGGAACCTATGGTAGCCGTAGCTTTTCACACCGATCCAAGAGGAACTGCCTATGAACTGTTGATTGACGAATTGATCGAAAAGACGGATCGTTTTATGCTAGTTGACAGAAAGTATGCTGAAGAAGCTACACCTGAAAAAGTTGCCAAAGTGTTACAGAGACTTGAGCCGTATCTGATTGAAAACAGTACGATGGAAGAAATGATGATGAAAAGTGGCGCCATGTACTCAGAGGGAATCTATTACATATACCGTTGCACGCCGGAATCAGGGCAGGTTCTTAAGGAGGAAGCTTCTCGCTTTCGTGACTGGTTATATCCGTCAATGCCGGATGATCTTTGTTTTCTAAAAGAGGACGGGAGTGATCACTTCTATACTGTTGCTCATGAGAATATGTATGGCATGCACATTACACAAGAAGAAGCAATTGAGCTAATGGAGCGAATCACTGGGTTGTTCTTTAGATTAGATCGACATCAGGACATTCATCGCTTACTGGACGATGCAATCAGGCATCAGACGGATGTGCTGAATATTAGTTCACATTACTTGAAAGAGATTCCCGAACGGATTCGGGAACTACAGCACTTGAGCCGCTTGACGATTTTTGAGCAGGATGTTTATACGCTTCCTCCAGCTCTTTTTGAACTGACAACGTTGGAAGAATTGGAGATTATGACGGCGGATTTAGAAGGTATTCACCAAGACATTGGAAAATTGAAACAACTTCGAGAGCTTAGAATTTATTGCGGTAGTTCTTATCATGTTCCTACCGGATGGAAGCCAAAGGAAAAGTCGGATCTTGGTCTGAAACATATTCCAGCCGAGATTGGTGAATTGAGCGAACTGGTGACTCTGGATATAGGATACTCGGGCATTCGTGAGCTTCCGCCTGAACTGGAGCAACTGAAGAAGCTACGTTATTTGAGTGTAACTAATGGTTTAATTGAGGAAATGCCGGACATGGTGAATCGAATGACCTGGCTTCTGGATGTGAATCTGAACAGTACTCCATTAGGAATTAGTTGGGAGCACATCTTGGGCGAGGAAGAATCTTAATATCAAATGAGCCCTGCTCGGGATGTCCGAGTCAGGGATATTTGTCATGCTCCGCAAACATAGCGGAAATGGGCTCACGCATCTGGGCACTGGGCATAAGCTGGCATATAGGTTATGACCTAAACCGAGAGCGAAGGGCAGGCGTTTTATTTTGGCAACCTCAACCATGGATTACACTTTACCAACCACCCAATTTACTTATGATTTAAGCAATAACCCGTTATTCAAGAAGGATGAGGACAACTACATTAATTCTCTTTCCATCAACCAGTTAAACACACTCGGCAATACTTCTTTACTGGATATTTTCCTCAGCACAGGCAATGTGGTTGAACCTCATATTCATCAGAATGCAACCGAACTGGTATACTGCATCAGCGGTGCGGCAGTCGTGTCACTCATTAATCCGTTCACGAACGAGTTGCTTCATTTCCCGATTACACCAGGGCAAGTAGCTAATGTACCTCAAGGCTGGTGGCACTATGAAGTGGCTACTGTCGATCATACGCACTTACTTGCAATCTTTGATGCTCCTGTGCCTGAAGCGATATTTGGCTCAGATATTTTGCGTCTTACACCTGCAAAACTTCTGGCTTATACGTACTGTCTGGACGAGAAAAAAGTTCAAGAAGCACTGGCTCCCATCCAAAAAACAGTGATTATTGGCCCGCCGATAGATTGCCAGCCTTCAACTGCTCCTGCCTCTAACAGTGCTCCGAATGTCAATCATCAGCCTTACGTAATGCCTAATGTACAGCCAAACATGCAACCAAACACACAACCCAATGTACAACCAAACATGCAGCCAAATACACAGCCTAACATCCAACCTTATGTAAACCGCCTTCCGTACTGGGGCACTTGGGTTGACCCGCGTATTATCCACGAACCAGGTTGCCCATATTATAGAGAACTTCCTTTGAATACGACTAATCAAGAGGAAAGATGACGTTTATGAGGCGAGGTTTATCTAATACACATAGGTACTTCAATTAAATTAGGTATAGAAAAAGAAGCGTCCGCAACGGAACGCTTCTTTTTTATTTTTTACGATGTGTAATTTCGTCCCAAACCAATTTCCGTTAATAATTGACGATAGGCAATTGAAGTACGGTCCGCGGGAATATGGGCCTCGGCATGCAGATCAAGGGGCAGATCCTCCGGTTTCTGTGACTCGACCATCTCGCGATCTTCTTCGAATACCTGCAAGTTGAACTTGATCGTATCTTCAATGGGAGCATCTTTGTCAAAGTTGCGTGTAATTGGACAGAATAGACGTGTGTACCGAGCAGACATTGGCGAAGCACAATTCAGAATATTCAGCTTGTCGTCTCCTGGGAAATGTACCGTCAGAGAAGCCGCAAAGGGTGGGAACACCCGAAACTCTCGCAACCATTGGAAACCTTCAGGTGCAACAAGATCTTGCCCTTTGCCATAATTGCTGACTGTACTCCAATACTCGGCCAGCAACTCATTTCCCTCGCGTTTCACTTTGTACTGGGGGACTTCTGTGTTGTTTCGGTCACCAAATGTTTCCGTATGCACATAGGCAAAATGGGATACATCCAGGAATCCTTCCATTTGTCGTCCAGACGAACCAGCAATATCAAAGTTGGGTATTAAAATATTGATATAATCCGGATCATCCCATCCAGGAAAGGTTGGAATTTGTTCTTCCGTTCCCGCCAGTGTGGTCCATATTAAGCCATAACGTTCGACTGCCGGATACACGATGAGTTTGAGCTTAGGTGAGATTTTGGAGCTTGGGTGCGCAGGCACGGCGGTACATTTTCCTTCACAATTATAACGGAAACCGTGATACGGGCAGACAATCTCACCATTTTCTACCCAACCTTTGCTAAGTGGAGCCCCGCGGTGAAAACAAAGATCTTTGGCTACCACAACCTGATCATTACTGCGATAAAGAACCAGCTTCACATCGAGTAATTGAGCAGCCAGGGGTTTGTCTGTTACTTCGGTTGCTTGGGCTACCGGGTACCAATATTGGGATAATACATGCCAGTCTTCAGCGGTGAATGTACAGCCCCTAGGTAATTCGGATGTCACATTACGGTTTGCGTTGGAAGTTATCATATGAAACACTCCTTGCTGATATGAATAAACGATTCTCTTTTTAATGTTAGAAAAGTTAACTTGATTAGCCGTATGTTACTACTCTTTTGGTCAATGTATCAATATTCCCAACCTACTTTTGGTTGAAATCACAAACAGCTCAGTAAAAACCGTACATGGATACGGAAAAATCCGGATTTTTCTTACGTCATATGTTAATTTTATAGAAAGAGGACAGACATTCAGTATGTTATTTCTTTTACTCATTGATGGCTTTATGGAGGTTTACTGTTTAGAATTGCAATGTGAATATTCGTTAGTTGAGCAACCATTCTTATGGACATAAAAAGATTTTCGCAAAGAATGTCACAGATCCCTACGGTCGTTTGTCTTCAGTATGTAGACCAAATGACGGAGGCGAATGAGAAATGAATTTAAGAACGAACTACAGAGCAGTGAGTCCAGGTGCTTTTAAAGCGATGATGGCGATGGAGCAATATATATCCGGGCAATTTGAGAATAAAGTGTTATACGAGTTGTTGAAAATCCGCGTGTCCCAGATCAATGGCTGTGCCTTTTGTCTCGATATGCATGCCAAAGATCTGATGAAACTGGGAGATTATGCGGATCATATTCTCTTGTTAAGTGTGTGGCGTGAGGTGGCTTTCTTCACGGATCAAGAACGTGTTATGCTGGAACTGGCTGAAGCGGTGACTAAAATCTTGGAGCAGGGCGTACCACTTGCATTGTACGATAAGGTTCGTGAGCACTTCAGTGAATCCGAACTGGTGGATCTGATCTTGGCCATTAACACGATTAATAACTGGAACCGGATTGCGATTACAACTGGAATGTATCCGGGTTGCTTTAACTAAAACTACACGCACCATGCCAGAGGAGGCCGTTCTCATGAATTCTAATATCCACGCTAATGAGCCAGAATTGTCTTCTCTGGATGTTGGTGAGCTGTATATTCGTTATAAAAAATATGCATTTTCAATAGCTTACCGCATGCTGGGCAGTGTGGTAGAAGCTGAAGATATTGTGCAGGATTGCTTTGCTGGGATTCAGAGTACGTCTGCTCAGGATATTCGTAATCCCAAGTCCTACATCGCCAGACTGGTTGTGAACCGAAGCTTGAATCTGCTAAATTCCGCCCGCAACCAGCGGGAAAGTTATGTTGGTGAGTGGCTGCCAGAGCCGATGGGTGACAGTGAAGAGGAGAACATGCCAGAGGAAACGATGGAGAAAAAAGAACTGATCTCCTACGCCTATCTGATCATGTTGGAGCGTCTATCGCCCATGGAACGGGCAGTGTTTGTCCTTCGTGAAGCGTTCCGATATGATTATTCCGAAATAGCGGATTGGCTGGGCAAAACGGAGAGTAACTGCCGCCAAATCTTTAGCCGCGCCAGACGAAATCTGCCCGAAAGACTTCCGCCGATCGAGCAGAGTGATGCGGATTTGATAGCCAAAGGTGAATTGCTGAGCCGTTTTACAACGGCTTTCCTTCGTTATGACGTCTCTACCATGCTCGAGTTACTGGCGGATCATCCTGTATTTACAGCAGATGGCGGTGGCGTTGTGCATACCGTTATGAGAACGATGAACGTTCACAAAGGCGTGCTTGCCCTCCTGACCTCACGACGAGTCCTTACTCGATTGCGTGATAGAGAATGGGTGCCCATGTGGATCAATGGCGAGCTTCAACTCGCGTTGATGAAAGAAGGGCAGTTGTCCGAGGTACTCTGTATAGAGTTGGACCCTTCCGGTGAGCGGATTGAGGGAGCTTATCTCGTCGTCAATCCGAACAAACTTACATCGATAGACACTTCAACTCTTTGATTAAAGTTTAAGGACATGATATATAAACTTAAAAGCGACAACCTCTGTCATGAGGATTGCCGCTTTTTTGCATTCACATTCTGCTATTCACTATCCGATTATTCACGGGCAAATTGTTGTTGAACAGGTTCAATGATTGCTCGGACTTCAGGTGTAAGCTCATCATTGTTCTGATTGAGAACCAGCAAAATCTTTTCCATGGTATCGAGAAGAATACTCTTCGTTTCGGGCTCCCGCGTAGCCAACGCTTTCTCGTAAGCTTTTTTCACTTCAGGGTCCATGGTGCGGATTTCTTCGTCAGTGTACCAGTCGTAAGCAGGCGTATTGTCACTTCCGTAAAACAGATAATCCACAAATAACCACTGTTTTATTTTGGTTGTACGATTGGAATTCGGGAAGTTATTCAAAAAGGCTTCTTTCTTCAATGTACGCTGAATTAATTCGTCCCAGGAGATGATAATGCCACCATCTGAAGTCGTCATTTGATTGGACTCGGTAGCCATAATTTCAATGTACGCGCCAATGTCTGCCTGGACAAAGGGTTTGAACTTTTGGTATATCTCATAATTGATGATGGGGTAATACAAGCCTTCACTGGTTTCCAGTTTGAACCCGAGTTCAGATGCTTCCTGCAGAAGCTTCTTCGCTGTCGGATCTTTAATTTCTTTGAGGAGACGACTATATGTAAGCTTCTGTTCGTAACCAAGTTGTTCATGGGCTTGAGATATGGCTTGTTGAAACTGTTCCGTATACATTTGGTAATCCACATCAGCCAGCTTCACGTTCTGCATGTTCTCTAATTGCAGCGTCATTAATGTGGCCTGCCAAGGGCCGACTTTATCGATATGATTCATCAGGTATTTACGCGCTTTAACCAGACTTTCTGTGGACTTCACTGCTGCTGTTCGATAGGTTTGGAATTGATGATACACGGTTTTGGAAGCAGGGATAGGTGCAGCCAGTGTTGTTGAGGTCGTAAGTGTTGAGCCAATGGCAGTACAGCCGAGAGCCATAGCCAGTAAACCAAGTTTAGCAGGTTGCTTCCATCTCATTCGTATAACCTCCCATAATGAAGAAAAAGCCATTTGAATTCTCGTATAACCGCATTTCACCGAATTGTATATGTATGATCCATAAGTTGACTATGTACGTGTTTGTCTTTGATTAAACCAGTTTCTGGTAACCGAATCAAGAGTCTTCAGTAGGAAAATGATTGCAAATAGTCAAAAAAAAGTCCCTAAAACCCGAATGGGTTGAAGAGACTGTTCTGGGGAATCGGACTTTATTTTCTAATTAATGAAGTGGTTTATTGCTGGTAGGCATCTGAGGTGCTCCGGTTGCTGGAATGTATGCCTGAAGCATCTGTTGTGTATCACTTATAGTGAGTTGAGGTACTTGATAGTAGGCGTTTTGATTCTGGAACATGAAAATTTCATAGGCCATCTCGATAAAATGTTGGATCTGAGAAGCGATGACTCGGCGAACCGTGCCATTCGTGATCTCGCTGCACGACATGCCGAGCAGACTTGCATGTGACTTGATCAGTCCCAGCATATGACCGCTAATTCCGGCATCCTTTACATCAGCCAAGCTCTGGTTCGGTTTCTTCGGTGCCGAGGGCTTAAGACCATATACCGGCGGAACGATGTTGGGAATCATATAGGTTGCCGTCTCTTGATGAGGCTTCTGTCCGGATGCAAAACACTCTGCTGTCAGATTGTACTGGGATAAAATGAAATTGTACTGCCGGTCCAGAATGCCAATCAGTTCCTGGCTCTGCACAAATGTACGAAAGATCATATATTGATCCAGCACGTTAATAGTGGAGGACAGAATCTCATGCACATCGAACATCTCATGGCCGCCATGATTCATGTTAGGAGTGACATTTGGATTTGCATTCATAGTGGGTTGTACTAGATTTTGAGGGTGCATCGAATTCGGATTCATTGTAAATTTGATTCTCCTTTGGTAAATGGTATGATCCTAGTATGCTTGGAGAGTAGTAAATTTATGTAATATGACATGTGAGTGGGGTAAAAGCGTAAGCACAAATAGGAAAAGGCATGGTGGTGGTTAAGATGGAAGAGACCGATTGGGGTGTAGCAAAGGATTTGTTCGTCAAACATTACGGAAGCGCAATACAAATGCATCGAGAAGGCGTATATGCGGACTATAAGCGATGGGACGTACCCCAAGAGTTAGAGGAACAATGGATAGAGGAGCGAATTCAACAATTAAGTTCTGAGCTGTCTATCATGAATTGGGATGCGGTGGATGAACTTGCGTTGATTGCCAAACATCGGACAGAACCCAGTATAATTAAGGCAATTACAGCATTTGCTTCAAGACAATTGAAGAGTGCGGACAGTATGGTTCGTCTCGTGTATGCTGAACGTCTGATTGAGCTGATTAAACGGTATGAATCTTCTCTGCCGATGGACAAGTTACGGGAAACCTATCAACTGACGATGGATTTGCTGGTCGATGTGGCGACTAAACCGTTGGTGCTTGATCCGGGGCATGAATTGCAGCAATATGGATTAAAGGATAAGCGAGGATTGAATTTACGTGTGGAAAAGAATAAGGAAGAAATCATCCGATATTTTCGCAATTAATTGAATTTTATCAAGTGAGGTCAGAATCATTGAGAAAACTGAATTATATTCGCATATTTATTTTCCTTAGTGTGGTTACTATAGTAACGCTTGGCTTGTACTACGTAGCCGCAGATTGGCTGGATCAGCGTTATTTCCGCTTCCTGATCTGGAATCTGTTCTTGGGCTGGATTCCTTTTGTGTTCTCTTATGCAGCCTATCTTCTAAGTGATGTGAAATGGAAAGGTGCCACGTGGCTTGCAGTCGCAAGTGGTCTGCTGTGGTTGTTATTTTTCCCGAACTCTTCTTACATTGTTACGGATTTGGTTCATCTGACAGCGAGAAGTTCCCGTTATTATGGTGGGAACGGAGTGGACTACACCTATTGGTACGACTTGAGCGTTGTATTAATGTTTGTCTGGACTGGACTCCTACTTGGATTCCTATCGATGTATCAGCTTCAGGAAGTGATCTATCGCCGTGTTGGACGATGGGCATCTTGGATCTTTGTATTGGCTGGGTGTGCTTTGGGAAGTTATGGGGTATTGCTTGGACGTGTATATCGACTGAATAGCTGGGATGCACTGACGAATCGCGAGACGCTGATTGAGCTGATGCACGAAAGTGTAAGCCGCCCTTCTCTTGCGTTTTGTTTGTTTTTTGGTACGTTTATCACTACAATCTATGCCACATTGTACTATCTGATCAATACGAGGTCTCCCCGTGAAACGAAGAAGAGTGCAGTAAATCCTGAAGCAGACATACAAGCGTTGCGCTAATTCATGTTGACTCGAGACATGCAGCCAGATAAAATCTCCGTAAAACGAGTGGAACAAATGATTGAACGGCAGTTGAGCATGCTTTGTCCAACTTAAACTTACGTTGTTTGAAGAAGGGTTATTTCCTTTTATAAGGGAGTAATCCTTCTTTTTATGGGAGTTTGGCAGGTATGCAGGATATGACGAAGAATTGAAAATGAGAGTATAAAGAATACATAGACAAGTAGGTGGAAAACAAAATGTTGAATGTATTAGAGCTAACAACAAAAGTAGAAGAAGTCATGGAACGCGTGAATTTTTCGGGTGTTGTATTACTCCAGCAAGGCGGGAAAACCCTTTTGAATATGAAACGTGGCTATGCGAATCGCAGCGAAGAACTGGCTAATCAGGTGCATACACGGTTCGGTATTGCATCAGGATGTAAGATCTTCACGGCAGTGAGTGTAGCAACTATTTGAAGCAGGCAAGTTGTCTGCGGATTCCAAGCTTACGGATGTGTTGGATGTGGAGTTTCCACTATGGGACAAAAGAATCACCATCCAGCAGTTGTTAACACACACGTCAGGCATTCCGGATTATTTCGATGAAGAAGTGATGGATGACTTTTCAGAATTATGGAAAGACAGACCCGTCTACACGATGCGGCGATTAAGTGACTTTCTGCCCATGTTTCAGCATTTGCCAATGAAGTCTGCTCCGGGTGAACGTTTTCACTACAACAATGCGGGTTTCATTGTGCTGGGGCTTATCGTGGAGCAACATTCAGGACTGGCGTTTACAGATTATGTGGAAGAGCACATTTTCAAAAGGTGTGGCATGAAAGACTCCGGTTATTTCTTAACAGATCAGCTCCCGCGTAACACAGCTTTAGGGTATATCGATCATGAAGATGGCTCTTGGAATACCAATATGTTCTCCATTCCTGTCAAAGGTGGATCGGACGGTGGGGCCTATGTTACGGCACCGGATATGATTCGATTTTGGGATGCTTTGCTGGGTCCCCAATTGTTGAATGAAGAGACGACACAGCAGTTATTAACACCACATGCTCATCAAGAGGATGAAGAGTACTATGGGCAGGGTATCTGGATTGACCGCAAGGAGGAAGACATTTTCAAATTTCATGTCATGGGGTTTGATCCAGGGGTGTCGTTCATGTCTTCCGTGTATCCGGACTATGATCTACAACTGGTTGTGGTCTCTAATCAAGAGTCTGGTCCGTATCCAATAACAATTGCTATCGAAGAAGCTTTGGCATGACGAATAACCCCCAACCTATGGTCAGGTTATGGCCACAAGATTGGGGGTTCATTGGTCGAACAGGATAGATAGGACTGCCTCCGGTTATAAGATTTTCCATAGCTCAGGGGCGATTAATCGAGGGAAAACATCCAGCGGAGGCTTCTCTTTCTTTCGTTTGTCATTAGTTAAAACCGTAACGAGTTCCAGCTCTGGGACAATGTATACATACTGCCCACCGAACCCTCGCGCGTAATAATAATGGAGATTGGGTTTGTCGTCTTCAGCAGTAATATCTTCGGCAACAGACCTTTCATTCGGATAGACATCCACCCACCAATGCCAAGCATAACTTACGTGATTCGGTGGAGTGACTGTAATGAAAGGCTGCGTCGAACGCGATACCAGATCACTTGAAATGAGAGATTCACCCTCCCACATACCTTGCTGTAGAAACAGCTGACCGAATTTCAGTAGATCCGCGGGCAACATTTTAAGACCGAATCCGCCAGTATGTACACCTTGAGGGTCACTTTCCCATTCATAATCCTTAATTCCCAGCGGGCCAAAAAGATAACGTTCTGCGAACTCGGCTACGTTCATACCTGCATTTTGCATCAGGATGGCGGATAGGATCTGTGATACTCCGGAGTTGTATTCCATGTATGTACCCGGTTCATGACTTAAGCGTTGTTCCAATGCAAAATCCACCCAATGATCGGTGCGGGTCATGCGAGGGAATGAATTCTGCCCGCCGAACTCGTCCCAGTTGAATCCGGCTGTCATGGTAAGCAGTTGTTCCAGTGTGATCGCTGGTTTGCGCGGATCAGGATCAGATGTCAACTGCGGGAAAAAGGTGGATATTGGGGTAGATGCCTCAGGCAAAATCCCCTTATCCATCGCTATACAAATGAGTGCGGATAGCACACTCTTGGTACAAGAATTGATTTTTGCAATATCAGTCGCAGCCTCTTGGTTGCGGTAGTGTTCGTACATAATCTCACCGCGTACGCTGACAAGGCAGCTTCGCAGATCCAGTTGTGGAACGATCTGTTGTAACTTGGATGACAGTGATGAAGGATTCATAGTGTCCTTTCTATGCGTTTGATTTGTATTGATTTTGTGGAAATAGGTGTCCATTATCTTAGCATACTCCCAAGGTGGGGCTCAACAAGCATACATTATTATGTCAAAGTAAGCATGTTAAATGCGATTCTCTATGAAAGCGATAAAAATCAAATGCGAATAGTGCATAAACCCCCATCTTTTTCTGTCAATCTTATATAATTGTCATCAGAAGAGCACAAGACACTCCCTAGATTATTCACGTTAATTTTCGTTTATTCTTTTACCACTACTTAAGTCGCCAACATATTAATTAATTTTTGGTCTTTTTCTGTTGCATCCGGACAACACTGTGCAATGCGCATCTTTTTAAACTGATGGACAGTAGAGTTTGTTTATAATCAATCTTGGTCTTCATAGCATAAATATTCCTGATATAATCATTTTATAAAAATGGAAACAACTGGGGTGGATGTTATGTTTTCTGAAGAGGATTATACGAAGGTAGCAAAAGAAGCCTTAATTCAATACCCGATAATTTTTAGTGAAATTGTATACCTCGGGGAAAGTGATAATGTTACATTCCGAGTTCATACAAAAGACGATAATCCGAAGTTTCTTATCAAAATCCATATCTCGAAGAGCTCCAATTACTCAAAGGAAAATATCGAATCAGAACTCATGTGGCTTGAAGCCTTGAATGAAGATACAGGTCTTGTTGTACCTAATCCTATAAGGAATCTCGAAGGTGATCTGGTCACAGTTATATCAACTGATTATAATGACAATAAATTCCTTGTGACTGTTCACCAGTGGGTTAATGGTAAGGTGCTTAACAGAGAGCCAACAAGTAATGAAACTGCCAATTTGGCTCTTTTAATGGCGGCTTTACATAAACATTCTATGAAGTGGAATGCACCTGACGGCTTTAATAGACCAATATACAATTCCGATCATTTATATTCTTCACTTAATCAATTAAAACAGTTGGTAAATTTAGAACTTGTGTCAAGTGAAGCATTTTCTTATGTGGAGGAGTCAGCACATAAAATAGCAAAAATGATAGAAAGACATAAGGGAGAACAGTGTAACTGGGGAATCATTCATTCCGACCTTCACGAGAGTAATTATGTGTTTTATGAAGATATTCCTCGACCAATAGATTTTTCGAATTGTGGTTATGGCTTTTATTTATTTGATATGGCTGAAACATTTCTGCATCTTTCAGTTGAAAATAGGAAAATATTCATTAAATCATATAGTAAAGTAAATCAACTAGAAGAAAATTATATAGAGTTATTAGAAGCTTTCTTTATATGGTCAATAATAAGGATTTTTGCATTTCATTCTTTAAATCCAAACGAACAACAATCTTTGGCAGCTAGTCTCCCATCAGTTATTCAACATTATTTTATAAAATATTCTAAAGGAGAAAGTTTCTTATTCAACTAATGGGCGTTTTACCTGAATAGTGACACAACATTGAAATTAGCAACCTATTCAAGAAAGTGTTCGTCTAATTATACGGAGATGATACTAATGACGAAAATGAATAGCTCCATCATAATGTTAGTTTTAGTAGTGTGCATGATTTTTGCAGGCTGTACCAAGGAAAATATGGAGTCAGAACCAATAGCCACAAATATTTTAAAAAAGGAACCATTAGGACCAAACAGAAATACAAATCAATCTAATTTAGTCGGTTCCGTTAAGGTAGAAAACGTAGGTTCCGATACTAACGTAATGTATACTTTCAAAAATCAAAGCGAAAAAATAGTGAATGTTATTGGCGGAGCAAGGTATAGGTTGATAAAAAACAACAAAGAAGTAGACGAAGGTGTTGTACCAACAAAAGACTATATTGATTTGGAGCCTGGTCAGGACTATACAGATATAAAGACATTTTCGAAACTGAAGCCCGGCTCCTACACAATCCATGTGGAATGGAACAAAACTATTGTATCTGCTGAATTTGTCCAAAACTAAAATTGGTTAAGCCAAAAGGAAATGATAGCTCAATAATACGAAGAAAGCAGCTGATCAATGTGATCTGCTGCTTTTGTTCCAGTAACGGACAGGTTAACTCAATGCCATCTTGCGAATTACAGGTGTAACTTTTATTGATTGATAGTGTTGTTAATAACGAGGAACTTCTTATAGGGTTTTAGAATAACTTATAAAAGAAAACTGGGGATGAAGTATTGAAGAAAAAGAGACTATTTTTTACTGTTGTATCATTAGCCTTAACAGCAGCGACAGGAACTGCCTGTGATTCAACAAGTTCAACTCAAGAGAATATGTCTACTCCAAAATCTGTTGTATTATCAAGCAATTCCGAAAGTACAACCCATACCAATTCTTTAAGCGAACGTGAGAGCAAACCCTCTCACTATATTGTTTCTGGAGGCGCAACGGTACAGCAACCCTTTTCCGTAAATCCTGAATTTGTACATATAAAACTGCTTATGAAGAACAATAGTAGCCATGAAGTTAATGTTAGCTTAACGCACTTAGATACTAGTAAAGTGTATCTCGCTAGAACGATTGCTCCCGGGGAATCTTTAAATTGGATAAATAGTAAAGAAGGTATCACACAAGGTATGGATACTGGAGGCTACTTGCTTCAATGGAGTGGTGGCGGTTATCACGTTGAAGGGGAAGTATGGGGATATGCTGGTTCAGACCCGGACGATACTGTTCATCTATCTTATTGAACTAACGGGCAGGGTAATTTCGGTATGTGGTATTATCTGATTGATGCAGTAAACTAAAGGGAGTGAACTATATTGAATGTACAGCATTCCTATTTACGACAAATTCAGCTCAAAAGGCACCAAGTACCCACTTATAATCGTTACCCCTTTAATTTGGCAGTCATTCGAAGCCTACATACTCTTGATTTCCACCCCCAGGTAACCTATATCGTA
This sequence comes from Paenibacillus sp. FSL H8-0079, assembly GCF_037991315.1. Lineage (NCBI taxonomy): Bacteria > Bacillati > Bacillota > Bacilli > Caryophanales > Paenibacillaceae > Paenibacillus > Paenibacillus sp. FSL H8-0079. The sequence continues at coordinate 3,975,448 of NZ_CP150300.1, read as the reverse complement.
GGTGAAAATGGGATGGGCAAATCAACACTGATGGAGTCCATTGCTGTCGCATGGGGATTTAACCCGGAGGGTGGGACGATCAACTTTTCCTTCTCAACCCAGGCTACCCACTCGAGCTTATATGAATATATACAATTGATCAGAGGCCCGCGACGCCCGAGGGATGGCTTCTTCTTCCGGGCAGAAAGTTATTATAATTTAGCCACGACGATCGATGAGTTGGACAGCCAACCTTCATTCGGTCGCCCGATTCGCCCTATTAAAGATTCGTACGGTGGCAAGTCCTTGCATGAGCAATCGCATGGAGAGTCGTTCTTTTCCACGTTCATTCATCGGTTTGGGGAGAATGGATTATATATACTGGATGAGCCTGAGGCTGCATTGTCTCCCCTTCGCCAAATGGCGATGCTGACACGAATCCATGAACTTGTTTTGCAAAACTCTCAATTTATTATTGCGACCCATTCCCCAATCCTTATGGCATACCCAGATTCGATTATTTACAATCTAAAGCCGGATGGTATCGAGGTCCAAGTATTGGAAGAAACCGACCATTTTATGATTATGAAAGAGTTTGTAAATAATAAGGATAGGATGCTCAGAGAGTTATTCGAAGAAGCTCAAGATTAAGCTAACGGGCAGTATAGTTCTAATATGTGATATAATTTTGGACTAAGGTATGACTTGCCATGCTTGAAAAACTATTGTGTTTCAGGAGGGGCATATGTATGGGAAAGACATTCAGCAAGAGAGCTAAAAAGATAATGGTAAATGGTTATCAATTTCACTGTGTTATCAATGAGATTCCTAGTAATAAGTTTGTTAATTTTAAGGTTTATTCATCTAGAACCACATATTTTGAAGTCTTATTTACATGGGAAGCTAGTTGGCACTTTAACCCACACAGACCTAGGAATTGCGAACTTTTAATAAGGTATGCGAATGAAATTGGTTGGGAATTCAAACAAGAAAAGAACTCATTGAAAATCGAACAAGGTGATTTACTCATTAATAAGCTTGGACTAACTGTATGATTGCTCACTGCTTATTAATAGAAACGTTAGGTTAATATAACTTAAGAAGGCAACACAGTGATCAGCTATGTTAAACTTGCTTGTGAATTTCATACAAACGTTAACCGCCCACCGTAAGGCGGTTAACTTAATCCAATGTTTATGCATCTATAAATGCTTTTCATAAAATACCATTGTCATTTTGTTGTTAATCACTTTTGTTGCACCCGTTTTTTTATAGCCAATCTTTTCATACAAATAACAGTTTCCTTTCTCTTGTAAGATGGTACCCAATTTCCATGATTTCGCCTCATCATAAATCTGCTCAACCATTATAAAGACTTTTTGAGCAATTCCTTTTCCTTGATGTTCTGGCAGTATAAAAATGGGGCTAACACTGTAGATTTGATTATCCTTTTTCACGATTCTAATTCCACCAATAGCAACTTCAAGATGAAGAATTATAAAATAATCTGTACAAGATTGATTGAGTTGAGTAACAATTCTTTCTACGGTTTCATTGGCGGGGCTTGTTTCAAAATCCTGATATTTTTCCAACAAAGGCATAAATGCTTTGACTTTCATTTCATGAATAGTCGCTGCATCTTTTAAATCTGCTTTACATAATGAAACCTCCATTAAATATATCCCTCCTATTAAACGCTTGTTAATATAGTACATGCTCTGTTAATTTAATACAAAAAAGATGTTCGTCGTATCTTTATCAAGTAAAAAAAAACGATTAAGGAGGGGTTGGAGATATTAAAAAGACATTGGGGCAAATATTTAATTCTACTTGCCATTATTTTACCGATCGCCATTGTTACTATCTTTACGCTCCCTCATGATAAACGCTATATTGCAGTAGCGATATTTCCGTTACTATTCTGGGTATCGTATTATTCATGGATCGCATTCGAGAAAAAAAAGATACATAAAACAAATTCTTTCTTTAGGAAGGGGTGAGGAATAGTAACTTCAAATTTCAGAGACAGAAGATGTCGAATTAATGAGCGGTTAAAATAAGAACAACTACACATACCGTGAAACAGAATACATTGAGAATCTTCACTTCCTAGCCCTGCTTAAACTCGTTGATGTTATATTAAATTATACGTAAAGGGATAAGTATAGTAGAAGAAAATGTATTCATAAAAAGAGGATCCTGCAAAATTCATTACAGAACCCTCTATTGCGTAAACAGCTGTTTTTTGGATGAAATATTGGCGCCCTAGCGACTGAACGAATCGAAACATGTAACCTAGAAATCTCTCAAACGATCAAATACCTCAAATAATTCCTCGTGATTAACCTTAACTGAATCATCTTGATGCAGTTCCAATTGCTCATTCAACTGATCCAGTAGCTCCGTTAGAACAACATAAATCTCTTCCCGCTCAACGGTTTCAATAAAGCCGGTCTTCGCATCCATCTTGTTGAAGGTCTGGGTGTAGTTTTCAACCATGGAGACGAGCTGCTTGTGTATAGACTCCTGATCCATTGGACCTTGACTTAATTGACGAATTTCCTTCAAGCACTGCTTGTACAAATGAGCTGCTTTTTTTGCGTGTTCTGCCTTGATGTGGTCCCTTCCATCCCAATCCCGAAACGGATTGTTCAGGTTCTCGGCAAGCCATTCCGGTTTGCGTGCTTTGGTGATCTCCACATCAAGTCCGGCAGCAGCAAGTTTTTTGAATTTTGTTTTGATCGATTTGGCTGCATCGGCAGGCAGGCTGGTTAGCCACAGCGTAGCCAATTCGGGAAGCTGCTCTGGATCAGGGAATTGATCACCGTCGAAGCCGAACAGGTCATATGTAGTGAAGGTTTGCAAATTCGCCAAATGCTGAATCGTTTCTATATGGGATACATTGCCGGGTTTGCCCCACAATCGTAATTCTGAAAGCTCAGGATAGTACTGGACAATTGGCTCCAGATTGAGTTCCGTGATATCTCTGATATACAGACCTTCAAGTCGCGAAATACCAGTAACCTGTGGCAAGTCCACTGGGACATTCAGAGTGATGCGTTTACCATCTTCATGAGCTACGATACAAAGACTAGGGGACAGCTCTCCTGTGAAGTTCAGACTCGTCATCTTCGTGTTCAAAATTAACCGCTCCAACCCGCTGACATCCACAATAAGTTTGGTCAGGTGACTCTTGCTGATATCCAGCATCGTTTGACCATGATCTATGATATGAAGTTCATTAATAAACGGATTATCTTCTATAAATGGAAAGATCGATTCCGTATATCCATTCATTTCAATATGTGTTAGACAGGGTAGCTTTGTGAGTTCGGTTATATCTTCCTCAAACTTAGGGCTGAAATCGCGGAGTGTGCTCGTACTTCGCCGCATTACACGATCGCCAATCATGATTTCTTCGTCATCATCCGCAGCTTGTTTGAACTGTTCTCTTCGGATCGCATCAATACCTTCCCATTCACGCTGGAGATAGAGCTTTTCTCCGATTGGCCAGCCTCCGCCATACGTATTCGTTTCCTTGGTATAGAGAGGCGGGATATTGCCTGCAAGCACATACTGTGAAGGAACATTAGCACTCACGAAACTATGGTCAACTCGATCATTCCAAAAATAAAAATTACAGATCAGTGGCTTCATCTGATGAAGCTGCATTTCATTCGGCAGTTGGTCACCAGTCCAATCCAATTGAAGAACTGAGGCAAGCGTGTCGGAAGTTTTACCCTCCGTTTCTTTCAGTCCAGTTACCTGGCAGGCTGTGTATTGTTGTAATTTTTCGACGTACACGCAGTATATATCTCCAACATTAGGGATCATTGTATGCTCCTTTCGTTCTGTACCAATCGAAGCTAAGCTACTATTGCACCAAGTATCCTGCATAACTAATAATAGATGAATTATATCAAAGCCGTTCAGAGACTTCCATTTTGTGATAATAGAGCATGACTTGCTTGAATACTTTTATTAAACTGAACGATGTCTATGGATACAGGTATGAGCCGCATTTCCTCGGCATACAGTACAATAATGAGATGTATGCCCAAGGAGGAGAAATAACCGTATGATTGATCCGATTTTGCAAGCTCCGAATGTTCCATTAGCTGCCGATTCTAATGCGGTTGTCAATTATCAAAGGGATTCACGAAACTATATAACCCAGTTGTTTGGAGAACAGCTGCCGACCATTGCAAATGGTTTCTTCAACGTGTACTTAAGCAAAGGGATTATTGTGCAGCCGCACTGGCACACCAATGTCACGGAGATGGTTGTGGTCATCACCGGTGAAATTACAGCGTCAGTCTTCAATCCGTTTACGCGTGAACGATTGACATATCGTCTGAAACCAGGTCAGGTTGTTGTATTTCCGAAAGGTTGGTTTCACTGGTTTGTCGCTGAGACAGATGATGTATATGTATTAACTATCTTTGATCAACCAACGCCTGATATTGTGTTTGGAGCGGATTTCTTGGCAGCTACACCGCCGGAGGTGGCTCACCGCGCGTACTGTTTGGATGAAGAGGCGTATGCCAAAGCCGTTGCATCCATTAAAAATGATGCCATCCTGGGTCCTCCAATAGGGTGCGATACTGCTGTTTCTGACCTGTCTACCCAACCATCCAATGCACTCAAACCAACAAAAGGATCTAAAGAATAGGAGCAATTCCACTCTAAGAAAATATAACCATTCAAGCCTGCAACTGGAACTTATCCAGTTGTGGGCTTATTCTATACGTTAACACCTATACGATTCTCTGTTAATATAGTTGTAACATCGATGAAAATGGGGGATACCATCCATGACAATGTCCGAAACGGAAATGCTTGAAACTGCAATGAGTTATGCACCTGTATTAATGTTTGACCGGAACGAGCCCTTCTATCCCGATTTTGTTGGCGTTTCTGTACTGGATCGTTCAGGACCTTCGCCTTCGTTCAAGAGGGATATTCAATTCCCGGCTGAAGCAGTTCAATATGTAATTGAGTTTGCGATCTGGTGGGATTATGAGATCGGACATCTGTATGAGATGGAACATGTGTGGATATATGTGGGTCATGACGGTGAAGTTGTAGACTGTGAAGCCAGCTTTCATGGTAAAGTGCTGCGGGGATTGCTGAAGGATCGAGTTAATGTGGTTGGACGTCATGTATGTCTGTATTCACAGCCTGGCAAGCACGCTTTCTCACCGCTGCCAGTTGTGTTTGAATTATTGCCAGACTTATATAGTGCCGCAGGTACCAAAGCCGGGTGTGATGGGTTACTCGTGAATGATTTATTCCGTGGGTATTTTGAAACGAATGAACAGGTTGATGCCCAGGTAACGAGTTATCTGCAGACCAAGGCGTTCGTGCCTTCCATGGAGTTCGAAGAGTATCTGTTGAAACCGGAAATGTTCATGACTTGGGACCAGTTGTTTGACATTATTCCGCAGCGGATTAAGGATCGCTTAATCGAACTGGAGCAGTTGTACAGCACGTAGTTCTATTCATACTAATCCATAGAATTGATATCTATTTAATCAAACTCACCTTATGTGGGTTTGATTTTTTTTGTATGACAAAGGCATTAGTTAAAGTTGCAACATATTAGACTTAAGTCATGGGTTGAACTGTACTTATATGAAATTAAGGCATGAATGATAAACAAATTGTAATCTTTGTTAGACCGAAGAACTACGAGATTGTACCTTACCAAATCATAAAAATGAAGTTATACAGTTTACTAATGTTATGTCTAATAAATCATATGTAATATAATTTAAAAATATATGAATTTCGTATATATGAAATTATTGATTTTAATAAACAGGTAATTAGTTAGTTACTTAATAAAATAGTAGAAACTTAATATCTAAAATAAAAATTCGCAATAGTGCAAATTTATAGAATTAAAAATCTCCTATTCAGTTTTGATATATTTCTGTCGAAATAAATCGTAAGTTGTCTAGAGCGCGACCAAGAGAAGGGTTTGCCGAGCGTTATATACATAACTGGACACTAAGATGCCTAGGAGGAGATTACATGAAGTGGTTTGGAAATTTAAAAACAGCAACAAAGATTATCTCAGCATTTTTAATTGTGTCGATAATCCTTGCGGCGCTTGGCGTCTACTCGGTAGTAACATTGAGAAGTACGAATGAACGGATGCAAGAGATGTACAACAATAATCTGATCTCGGTTCGAGAGCTCTCTTCTGCTCAGGTTGATTATCAGAGATTGCGAGTTAACGTACGTGATTTGAATTACGAAACTGTAGTAGCAGAGCAGACCAGAATTACAGAAAGTATTGCCACGATTCGTCAATCTTTGGAGGATCGACTTGCTACGTACCGTCCTCTTGCCACTACCCCGGAAGAAACGGAATTGCTTCGTAAGTTAGATACCCAATATACCAGCTACATGAAACTTTATGATCAAGGCGTCACTATGGCGTTATCAGATGATGATGCAGCTTTCATTACATTCCTGAAAGCGACTTTGAAACCTCCTGGTGATGAGGTTGTAAAAAACCTCGCAGACCTGGTGAACCTCAATGTAAATTTGGCAGATCAGGCCAACACGAAATCTGAAGAAGCTTATACAACTGCTTTTGCGGTAACGATTGTTATGGTGATTGCATCCGTACTCTTCAGTATCCTCATCGGTTACATTATATCTCGCTCCATTTCTAAGCCACTCATGGCCATGCTGGGTCTGGCTACGGAAGTTGCCGGCGGAAATCTGACCCTCAAGTCAGACATCTCCAGCAAAGATGAAGTGGGTCAACTGGCCGCGGCACTGAATCGTATGGTCGACAACCTGAAAGAGTTAATCAACAATATCGTAATGAACTCCCAAAGCGTTGCCGCTTCCTCGGAACAGATCTCAGCCAGCACGCAGGAAATTGCAAGTACAAGCACAAGCCAATCCAGCGAGGCAGGAAACATCTCCGAATTGTTCAAGGAGCTATCACTTGCCATTAACTCCGTTGCTGCAAGTGCGGAAGAAGCTGCCGAATTGTCCAATGATACCGTGAAGACTGCTCGTGAAGGTGGACTTGTTGTACAAACTTCATTGGAAGGCATGCAAGCTGTGAATACGAAAATGACCAAACTCGAAGATGATTCCCGTAAAATCGGTGACATCATTGAAGTGATTGACGATATCGCTGAACAGACCAATCTGCTCGCGCTGAATGCAGCCATTGAAGCAGCACGTGCGGGAGAACAAGGTCGAGGATTCGCCGTAGTCGCAGATGAAGTCCGGAAGCTTGCAGAGCGTAGCGGCGAGGCGACCAAAGAAATTACAGCCATCATCAAAGCGATGCAGGAAAACACAAGACAAAGCGTACAGGCGGTAGCCGCCAGTGTTGAACAGTCTTCCATGACTGGACAGGCATTTGATCAGATCATTGATATGGTCAATAACTCCTCACAGAAAGTAAACGAAATTGCAGCTGCATGTGAAGAAGAAGCGGCTCAAGCGGCAGAGGTCATGAGTTCCGTTGAATCCATCTCGGCTTCAAGTGAAGAATCCGCAGCAGCGTCAGAAGAGACAGCTGCAACATGCCAGTCTCTGGCACATCTGGCGGAAGAGCTGGCGAATTCGGCAGCTGCCTTCAAAACCAATTAATTAATCGAATTGAGGGTGAATCGATGTCTTCACTTCAGAAGGAACAATATATTGAACTGTCTGTAGGTGCAGAGACTTGCGCCATTCGAATCGAAGAAATTCATGAAATTATTAAAATGCTGAGCATCACAGATATCCCATTTAGCCGTCCAGAGATCAAAGGGGTAGTTAATCTGCGTGGCAAGGTTGTATGTGTGATGAGCCTGCGGAATCTGCTGGGTATGTCGGATGAACCGGACACCAGAGCGACTCGTATTATCGTAGTTCGACATCAGGATGAATATATTGGTTTGATCGTGGACCGCGTGAACAAGGTAACCACATATTCGGAAATACATCCGCCAACCGGAGGTTATGGTCGTAACCGTGAAGGATTTTTCCATGGCGTGGGTCAACAGGAAGACAAGCTTGTGGGCATTTTGAAACTGGACGAAATATTGGGCGGTTAGGGAGGTATACACGAATGATGGATTTGTCTGCCTACCGTGACATCTTTATCGAAGAACTGAATGATCAACTGGAACGTATGGATCAGTCTTTGCTGGCATTGGAGCTTTCGCCTTCTGTAGAGCTGGTTCAGACGCTGTTTCGAGCAGCCCATACCATCAAGGGATCGGCATCCACAATGGATTTCCGTGAATTAAGCGACCTCACGCATGAAGTGGAGTACGCCCTTGAATGGGTCCGGGAGAAAAAACCGGAGATGACTTCGGAGCTAATTGATACGTTGTTCCGCTCTTTGGACGCCATGAAGGTGCTTCGGGATCAGTACATCCGTGGGGAAGCATATGAAGACTTTCGAGCGGTAGTACGAGAAATAAAGGAGTTAATTCAGACCCCGGCAACAGTCGGGAAACTTAAAGCACCTTATTTGCAACCCGCAGAATCGATTGTGGCACAGGTGGCTGTCGTGTCAGGCAAACAGCTGTTGTCCCTTCACATTGTGCTGGAGCAGAAGTGCATGATGAAAGCGGCCAGATATCATATTTTGCGACAACGAATTGAGGACATCTGTGGTACGGTTGTCGCTGCTTCGCTCATGGAGAGCCAACCGGGCGCGGAGAATGAAGATGATCATTATGGTCAGTTCATCATCATCGCGGCTACTTCAAAGGACCCACAGCAGCTTAAGGCAGAGCTGTCTTCAGACTCGGATATTCATGTGCTGGAGATTGATCCATACATGCTGGAATCCAATGAGGTTGCAGCGACTTCTGCGCCAGTTGAATTACTCTCTGAAACAGAGCAAACAAAACCAAGCGTGCCTACCATGGCTGTCTCTGGTCCAGAAGAAAAAGTGAAGGCTGCTCAACCTACGGTTCGTGTCAGTGTTGAACGTCTGGACCATTTGATGAACCTGGTTGGTGAGCTTTTAATTGATCAGACATCCCTTGCAGATCTTAGTGGGTCGGGTGCGCGCAAGGAGCCTTCCACACTCATCCAGAGTATTAGTGGTGTATCCGATCATATGGGCAGGGTGATCAAAGAGCTTCAAGAAGGTGTAATGAAGACACGTATGTTACCCATTGATCAACTATTCAGCCGCTTCCCGAGATTGGTTCGTGACCTTTCGCAGAAACTGGATAAAGATCTGGAACTGGTCATTCAAGGTGGAGAGACTGAGCTTGACCGGATGATTATTGAAGAATTGAGTGACCCGCTGATCCATCTCATCCGCAACAGTGCAGATCATGGCATTGAAAGTGTAGAGGTTCGAGCGGAGCTCGGCAAGCCATCCAAAGGACGTATTACCTTAACTTCATTTCACGAAGAAAACCATGTCGTCATTCGTTATTCGGATGATGGCAAAGGCATCGATGGTGATAAGATCAAGGCTTCCGCTTTGGGAAAAGGCATCATTAGTGAAGAGCAGGCTGCACGCCTTACAACACAGGAAGCTGTACATCTCATATTTGAGCCTGGCTTCTCAACGGCTTCTTCTGTCAGTGAAGTATCAGGACGCGGCGTAGGAATGGACATCGTGCGTAGTCAGATCGGGCGACTCAACGGTATCATTGATATTGATACGGAGGTTGGTGTGGGTACCACGTTTACGATTCGTCTACCACTCACATTGGCGATTATCAAAGGACTGTTAGTCAAAGTATCGGGTCGTGTTCTGATCTTGCCGATGTACAACGTCGCCGAGATTGTCCGCATTTCACCTGAAGATATTCAGATGATCCAAGGGCAACAAGCGATTCTAAATCATGGTCGTATTGTACCCTTTCACAGACTCTGTGATAAATTGAACTATCCACGAACGGACCGCAAATCCAAAACCATTCCACTGGTGATCGTGCGTTCCGTTGACAAAATTGCAGCGTACGCAGTAGATGAGATTATCGGGAATCAGGAAGTTGTGATTAAGACGCTCGGTACGTATCTGGGTGCGATGAACCATCTCTCTGGTGCAACGATCCTGGGGAATGGCAAGGTTGCCCTCATATTGGATGCTTCCTATCTGGTGAGTCATTAATCTTTAAATAAGCAGCATGCAGGCCAAAGAGCCTCACCATCCTTAACTGGACGGTGGGGCTCTTCGTTGTACCTTTTGACATGGTGGCCACTCAGGCTTTGAAAATGAGATCCATAAAACGGTTGGCTGCCAGAGAAATTGGCATATTGCGTTTGGTCATTATCCCCACATGGGAAGGGGGGAGCGGGACATCAAGCTGAATTTCAAAGAGAGAACCTTCCTCCAGCTCTTTGGAGATGAATTCACGTGTAACATAGGAAATGCCCAGTCCCCGACGTGCAAATTCAATCAACAGATCAACGCTACCGACCTCAATCTCAGGCTTCAACGTGTAATTATAGCTGTTAAACAACTCGGTTATAGCCATCCGAACCCGGCTGTTCCTGGAGAAGAGGATCAGTTGATGCTCAAGAAGCATCTCAAGTGTCATGACTTTGCCTTTTAACTGAGCATAACGTTCACCAGCTACAAAACAGTCTTTCAACTGAATACTTTCCCTGACTTCGAGCTGTGGATCAACAATGGGCATCCGAACTACACCAAGGTCGATCTTGCCTTCCTTCAGAAAGGTAATGACTTCCGGCGTGGTTCCATGGCTCAAATGCAGCTTGATGTTAGGGTACAAGGTGTGGAATTCCTCAAGGTACGCCAACATGTAATGCTTGAACAGGGAGTCACTGCCACCGATCCTCAATTCACCGTTGTCGAGGCTCTTCAGTGCGGCCATTTTTTCTTCCGCAAGTGAGATCAGAATCTGGGATTGTTCAATATAGGAGTATAGACTGACACCTTCCTGTGTCAACGCTACACCCTTGGAATTTCGATAAAACAAGGTAAGACCAAAGCTCTCTTCCAACTGCTTGATGGCATGACTGACGCTGGGTTGAGTGATATACAATGCTTTTGCAGCCTGTGTCAAACTGCCTGTTTTGGCAGCCCAGTAAAAGACTTTATATAGTTCGTAATTTGTTGTCATAGATGTGGTCTATAGCTCCTGTGAAATATATTAATTACTTGTATGGCTTCAAAACGTATTATAGTGTAACTACAACAAAGAAACCAGAGTTACTTGGAAGGAGAACGGTGAGATGGAACCAACTACCATTGTTTTATTTGGTGCTACTGGCGATTTAGCCAAAAGAAAAATATATCCTGCCTTATATAACTTATATCTTGAGCAGAAGCTTCCGGAAACCTTCTCATTGATTGGTCTGGGGCGTAGAGAGTGGTCTGATGAATTCTTTCAGGCTCAAGTGGAAAAATCATTAAATGAATTTTCCAGACGCCAGGCTGATCCTGAAGTTGTGAAGTCATTTGTGAAAGCTTTTCGCTACAGTGTATTGAATATAAGCCATAAGGAAGATTATATAAAGCTGTTAGGATTAGTTGAACAAAGAGAAGCTGAGCTTGGCATTCCGTCCAATCGCTTGTTCTATCTCTCGGTTGGTCCGGAATTCTTCGAACCGATTGCCGAGAATATTCAAGAAAGTGGGCTGGGTTCCACGGAGGGCTGGAAACGTCTCGTCATTGAGAAGCCATTTGGTCACGATCTACAGTCCGCAAGAGATCTGAATCGCAAATTAAGCGAATCGTTCACAGAGGAAGAGATTTATCGGATTGACCATTACTTGGGCAAACCGATGGTACAACGTCTGGAGACGTTGCATCAGAGTAACCCAATTATGAAGGCACTCTGGAACAACCGTTACATCTCCAATGTGCAAATTACGGCTAACGAGACTGTAGGTGTCGAAGAACGTGCATCCTATTATGATCATGTAGGCGCTGTGCGAGACATGTTCCAGAATCATATGCTGCAATTGCTCATGATGATGGCGATTCAGCTTCCATACAACAGCACTTCCGAAAAAGTTGGATTGAAGAAAAAGCACATCATGGAATCAATCCAACCGTTACAGAAGCAAACTGTGGGCGCAAGTATCATCCGCGGACAGTATGCTGAAGGCCACATTCAAGGCCAACCGGTAAGTGCTTATGCTGCTGAACCGGGTGTAGCAGAGAATACGATGAATGACACATTCATTGCTGCCAAATTGCAAATTGATGATTTCTTCTGGCGCGGTGTTCCGTTTTACATCCGGACGGGTAAAAGAATGAAGGAGAAATCAACACGTATCGTGATTGAATTCAAAGAACCTTCAGGACAGGCGAATGTGCTGAAAAGCAATGGTTCGAAGCCGAACCTACTCGTCATTGAGATGAGTCCGGATCAGAGCATGACATTGCAACTTAATGCAAGTGACCCTGAGAATAAAGGTGAATTCAAACCGGTTCATATTGATCTTTCTCCGGATAACGGTGATCTCGCAGAAGCTTACGAGAACCTGATTCGTGATGCTTTGCACGGCGATCCAACTTTCTTTGCCCATTGGGATGAAGTAGAATTGTCCTGGGCTTGGGTGCAACCGATTCTAGATGCATTCCAGGAAAATCTGTTGCCACTTCACCTGTATCCTGCAGGCAGCTATGGACCGATTGAATCGGATGCTATGCTTGAAGCAGAAGGTCACCACTGGTGGTTTGATCAGCCTGCGGATCAGCAGTCTGTAGTTGCAAGTAGCACACCCTTGGCGGTTAATGCCAATCTTTAAACCATAATAAAAATATCTGGAGGTAATTCAATCATGAAATTTTTTATCGATACAGCTAACGTGGAAGATATTCAAAAAGCATATAAAATTGGCGTATTGTCTGGCGTAACGACGAACCCTTCTTTGGTAGCCAAAGAAGGCGTGAAATTCGAAGATCGTATCGAAGAAATCTTGCGTTTGGTACCTGAAGTTGAGTCCGTTTCTGCGGAAGTGACACCAGATGCCCTTACTGCTGAAGAGATGATCGCGCAAGCAGACGAACTGATTAAAATTAACAACAGCGACAAAAACATTACGATCAAATTGCCAATGACACTTGCAGGACTTGAAGCTTGCCGTTACTTGACCAAAAAAGGTGTGAAAACCAACGTAACGTTGATCTTCACTGTGAACCAGGCCCTTCTGGCTGCTCGTGCTGGTGCAACATATGTATCTCCATTCCTGGGACGTCTTGATGATATTTCCGAGGATGGCGTACAATTGGTTACCAAAATTGCTGAATTGTTCCGTACTCATAACCTGGATGCACAGATTATTGCGGCTTCTGTAAGACATCCGGATCACGTTACACGTGTAGCGATGGCTGGAGCACATATTGCTACTGTTCCATTCTCCGTCATTGAACAGATATCCAAACACCCGCTGACAGATCAAGGTATGGACAAATTTGCAGCTGACTGGAAAAAAACAGTACAATAATCACTGACCGTTTATCCGTTTTAACTTACTATTATCTTATATAAATAATGGAGCATTGGGAGGACATAATGAGTAAACAACAGATTGGTGTTATTGGCTTGGCAGTAATGGGTAAAAACCTGGCTTTGAATATTGAAAGCAAAGGTTTCTCGGTATCGGTATTTAACCGTTCCCCGGAGAAAACGAATGATCTTCTGAAAGAAGCAGAAGGTAAAAACCTGACAGGTGCATTTACAATTGAAGAATTCGTAGAGTCCCTGGAGTCTCCGCGTAAAATTCTGATCATGGTACAAGCAGGTAAAGCGACAGATGCAACGATCGAGCAACTGCTACCTCATCTGGATCAAGGCGACATTATTATCGACGGAGGTAATGCTTACTTCCCTGACACACAACGTCGCAGTAAAGAACTGGAAGAAAAAGGTTTCCGCTTTATCGGCGCAGGTGTATCCGGTGGTGAAGAAGGCGCACTGAAAGGCCCGGCAATCATGCCAGGTGGTCAGGAAAGTGCTTATCAGTTGGTAGAACCGATTCTGACAGCGATCTCCGCCAAAGTTGGCGATGACGCTTGCAGCACATATATCGGACCAGACGGTGCCGGACACTATGTGAAAATGGTGCATAACGGTATCGAGTACGGAGATATGCAGTTGATTGGTGAAGCTTATCACTTGCTCAAATCCGTATTGAACGTTTCCGTTGAAGAGTTGCATGAGATCTTCACCGAGTGGAATCAAGGGGAGCTGGACAGCTACCTGATCGAAATCACGGCAGATATCTTCTCCAAATACGATCCAGAAACAGGAAAACCAATGGTTGACGTCATTCTGGATGCGGCTGGACAAAAAGGAACAGGTAAATGGACAAGCCAAAGCGCGCTGGATCTCGGCGTACCATTGTCCATGATTACGGAATCCGTATTCTCCCGTTTCCTGTCTGCGATGAAGGACGAGCGTGTAGCAGCTAGCAAAATCCTGAATGGACCTGCGACTGAAGCATTCTCTGGCGACAAAAAAGCGTTCATCGAGAACGTGCGTAAAGCGCTGTTTGCAAGTAAAATCGTATCCTATGCTCAAGGATTTGCACAAATGCGTGCAGCTTCCGATGAGTACGGCTGGGATCTGAAATACGGCAACATTGCCATGATCTTCCGCGGCGGCTGCATCATCCGTTCGCAGTTCTTGCAAAACATCAAAGAAGCGTATGACAAAGACGCAGAACTCAAAAACCTGCTGCTTGATCCATACTTCCAAAACATCGTTGAGTCTTATCAAGGCGCTTGGCGTGAAGTTATAGCCTCTGCTGTAAAACAAGGTGTTCCGGTACCTGGATTCTCCAGTGCTCTGTCTTACTACGACAGCTACCGTACGGAACGTTTGCCAGCAAACTTGCTGCAAGCACAACGTGACTACTTCGGTGCTCACACGTTCAAACGTGTGGACAAAGAAGGTTCATTCCACTTCCAGTGGATGGACACAAACGAGTAATTTTAATTCCGAAAATATAGCATTCCTGCAGTTGTCCTTGAATTTAACTATTCAGGGCGGCTGCGGGAATGCTTTTTCTCGTTAATGATTCGAATTTGAATATCATTAATTGTAATAAAATGTACCCATCTTGCTTTTGCAAACAGGTGATCTGACCCTTCAACTACGTTATACTTGTTCAGACGGACCTACATCCGTGATTAAAATTCAGAATACAACTTATTGACGTGGAGGTTAGACCGGGCATGTTCGTATTAGCAGGTATATTGTTTTTGGTAGTATACGGTTTATTAGTGTTCTACATAGGTTGGAGCGGTTGGAGTTGGATGAAACCTGTCGTGTCCGCCAGATTCCGGTGGTTTTATATCATAGCGCTCGTATTCCTTGCCGTTTCATTCATTCTGGCACGCGTGTTTGGAAGTATCTCTTTTCTCAGTATTATCGGTTCCTACTGGCTGGCGATCTTCTCGTTACTATTGCTGATTCTGCCAGTCATTCACCTGACGATGTGGTTGCTCAGATTAACCCGTATTCCGAGACATCATACACAGAAGTGGGCAGGAGTCGTTACCTTGGTGTTGTTAGTGTCTACAATGGGTTATGGGATTTTCAATGCCTACAGTCCTGTGGTGAGAGCATATAACATTCAGATTGATAAAAAAGTTGAAGGTGTAGACAAGCTCAACATTGTCATGGCTGCTGATATGCACTTCGGACTTCTATCTGGCCCTGCACATGCCAAACGCATGGTGGAGGAGATTAATGCACTGAAGCCAGATCTGGTGCTGTATCCGGGAGATATTATTGATGACAATCTGGATATGTACCTCAAGAGTGGCATTGCCGACATTATCAGTGGCATTCAGGCTCCGTATGGCGTCTATGCTTCTCTTGGGAATCACGACAAGTTCGATGGTCCAATTGAAGACCTGATCGCTGCGCTGGAGAAGAGCAACATGCAAGTTTTGTACGATGACAAGATCGTTCTGGATGACAAGATCACCCTGATTGGACGGAAAGACCGGACAGAGAAGGATCGTGCAGAAGTAGCCACATTAATGCAAGATACGGACTTAAGCCAACCTGTACTTATGATGGATCACCAGCCGTATGATCTGGATATTGCGGAGCAGAATAATGTTGATCTGGTCGTATCTGGTCACACCCACCGTGGACAGATTGCACCTGCTCAGTTCATCACACAGGCTATTTATGAGAATGATTGGGGTTATCTGCAAAAGGGCTCTATGCACTCCATCGTAACGTCAGGATTTGGATTCTGGGGACCTCCGATTCGCACAAGCAGTCGTTCGGAGATTGTACAGATTAATGTGACATTTCAACAATAATACAGTGGGCCCTTCGAAAGAAGGGCCTTTTTTTGTTCGAAGCAAGTGATCAAGTGATGGTTGTTGGATGACGCCGTTTGAATCTGCTCCAAAATGTGAATACTAAAGCATATGCACCCTTAAACGTGGAAGCTTAGGGAAAAGACTCATGTAAGGGAATGAAGTGGAATAGCAATAGTAGTATTTTGGGTTGACACCGTTTTCAGGTTATGATAAATTAGATCCGAGGCTTGTTACCGGTAATGCGGGCAAAACCACTATGGAAATGATTTTATTATTTCTGTTTTGGTTTTGCCCTTTTTTATTCCTCAAAAAAAACCAGGTGGGTCCAGAATGATTATTAAACAGATATTTAATAACAATATTGTCAGTACCGTGGATGACAAAAATCAGGAACTACTGATCCTCGGCCGGGGTATCGGATTTAAGTTCAAAGCAGGCGATGAGATTGATGAAGAGCGGATTGAGAAGGTATTCCGTCTTCAGGATACATCGATCTATGAGAAATTCAAATCCATCGTAGCTGAAGTGCCTATTGAGATTCTGCAGGCAACAGATGATATTGTGACACTGGCACGAACGCAATTGAACAAAACTATTAGTGATGGGATTTATGTCTCGCTGTCTGATCACATTCACTTTGCTGTTCAACGCTTGGAAAAAGGGATGATTACTCGAAATCCACTCTCTTGGGAAGTTCAGCACTTCTATAAGGCGGAGTATGATGTGGCCAGAGAAGCACTGACCTTGCTGAAGGAAAGACTGGATATTGAGTTCCCCAAAGATGAAATCTGTAATATTGCATTACATTTCATCAATGCGGAAGTAAATGATTCCATGAACGATGTCACCCATCTGATGCAGCTGTTGCAGGAGATTATGAATATCATCAAATATCACTTCAACGTCGAATTGGATGAAGATAGCGTCAACTATTTCCGCTTCATCACCCATTTGAAATATTTCTGTCAGCGTGTCATTACCCATTCTTCACATGATGATGCCGAGGAGTATTTATATGAAGTGGTACGGAAAAACTATCCGGAGACCTTTAAATGTATTGGCAAGATCGAGACTTTTATCCATAAGAACTATCAGTATGACATGACTCACTCTGAGCAGTTATATCTAACGCTCCATCTGGAACGTCTGATGAAAACCAAGCGGGACGTATAAAGTTCGCGCAATAGAATGAAATCCCAACTGGATATCTATGGGCTTGTTACTGTTCAATCAGGCAATACCCGAATGAGATAGTGCGATTGATTTGCGCTATATTCGTTCGGGTATTTTTTATTGGAAAAATGAGGAGGAAAAGATCATGAAACATCAGGAAACGGCACAGGAAATCATCAAAGCCGTTGGGGGAACAAACAATATTAACTCGGTGTATCACTGCGTTACTCGACTGCGCTTTGATTTGAAGAATAACGAGAAAGTCGATAATGGCTCACTCAAGAAATTGGATAAGGTCATGGGAACAAATATTTCCGGCGATCAATTCCAAGTCATTATCGGTAATGATGTGGCAAAAGTATTCGATGCTATGGTGAAGGAGAATCCGGCAATCCAACAAAGTACAGAAAATACAGAAAATAAAGAGACAAAGTCAGATAAAAAACAAAATGTCGTGCTGAAAATTTTTGAAACAATCGCAGGTGTCTTTGCTCCGATGCTTCCAGCGATTACCGCGGCAGGTATGCTCAAAGGATTACTTGCACTGTTCGTATCCTTAGGTTGGATGTCTGCTGGAACGGATACGTATCGTATTCTTTCAGCCATCGGTGACGGTGTATTCCACTACCTGCCTTTACTGATTGCAGTCAGCGCTGCTCGTAAATTCGGCAGTAACCCGTTTGTTGCGATTGCACTAGGTACGGCACTGATGTATCCAGACATGACAGCATTGCTATCTAGCGGTGAATCGGTTGGATTTTTGGGAATCCCGGTTACGGCTGTAAGTTATGCTTCATCGGTTATCCCGATTCTTCTTGCAGTATGGTTGATGTCCTATGTTGAGAAATGGGTTGACCGTGTTATCCCTGCTGCACTCAAGCTATTGCTTGTGCCGCTGATTACTTTGCTTGTGATGGTTCCGGTAACGCTGATTGCGATCGGTCCATTGGGTACATTTGTAGGTAGCGGATTGTCCGGCGGCATCAACTGGCTGCTGAATGAAGGCGGATTGATTGCAGGTATTGTTCTTGGCGGCGCGATGGCGCTCATTATTATGACAGGAATGCACTATGCACTTGTACCGATCATCCTGAGTAATATCGCTACACTGGGCTTCGATAAATTCTTGCCATTGACCTTTATCTCCAACATGGGTCAGGCTGGTGCAACACTCGGCGTATTCTTCCGGGCAAAAGATAAAAAACTCAAAACCGTTGCATTGTCCACGAGCTTCACAGCTCTGATGGGTGTAACGGAGCCTGCTATGTACGGCGTAAACATGAAATACAAAAAACCATTTGCTGCAGCGATGATTGGTAGTGCAGTAGGTGGCGGATTCGCCCTTGCTTTTGGCGCGAAAGCATATGTGCTTGCGGGTAACGGTGGTCTCCCGGGACTTCCTTCCCTGATCGGACAAACTTTCTGGTATTCCTTTGTGGGTATGATTTTGGCCTTTGTTGTGGGTGCAATCATGTCTACGATATTTGGTATTAAGGAAGAAGAAGGAGACGCTGAGGCGTTGGCTCAATTCTCACCTGGTGCTTCTACAGCACCAGCTAAAGTAGCTTCTAGCGATGCGGCAAGCGTGAACGTGGACGATATGGGCGCTCCAGAACCAACGAGTGATGCGGTAGCTGTTGCCCCGATGACAGGTAAGTCGATCCCGCTCAAAGAAGTCAATGATCCAACATTCGGTGATGAACTGATGGGTAAAGGTGTAGCGTTTGTTCCAACGGTAGGCGAATTGGTTTCTCCAGTGACAGGTACCATCATGAATGTGTTCAAAACGAAACATGCGATCGTTGTCCGCAGTGATAACGGAATGGAATTGCTGATTCATGTTGGAATTAACACAGTGAAGCTGCGTGGACAGTACTTCGATGCACATGTTGCTACAGGAGCACGTGTACAGGCTGGAGACAAGTTGCTCACATTTGAACTGGCCGAGATTGCAAAAGAATACGACATTACAACCGCTATGGTTGTTACCAATACGGCTGATTACAAGGAGGTTTTGCCTGTAAAATTGGGTGAAATCACGATGGGTGAAGACGTATTGAAAGCTGAAATCTAAACGGTCTGTCTTAGGACTAACCATATCAACAAAAGAAGGAGAGATTCGAATGATTAATCGACAAGGGTTTCAGGAAGGTTTTCTATGGGGCGGCGCTATTGCCGCCAACCAGGCTGAAGGTGGATTCGATGCTGGCGGCAAAGGATGGTCGACGGCCGACATGGTTCCTTATTTTGAGAAAAAGGACTACACCAACCTTAGAGAACTGATGCATGTCACCAGTGCAACGGTTGAGAAAGCAATGGCACATCATAGTGCAGAAGGTTATCCGAAGCGTTACGGGATTGATTTTTACCACCGTTTCAAAGAGGATATTGCGCTCTTCGCAGAGCTGGGCTTCAAGACATTCCGTCTGTCCATCAACTGGCCGCGTATTTTCCCGAATGGTTATGATACCGAGCCGAATGAAGAGGGACTGCGTTTCTATGACGAAGTGTTCGACGAACTCCGTAAATACGATATTGAACCACTGGTAACACTCTCGCATTATGAGATGCCTATGGCGCTTGTCCTGAAGTATAACGGTTGGGCTGGCCGCGAAGTGATTGGACATTTTGTAAGATATGCGGAAACCGTGATGAATCGATACAAGGACAAAGTAAAATACTGGTTGACATTTAATGAGATTAACACAACCATTATTGAACCGTTCACAGGTGGCGGTATCATTGAAGACCGGGTTGAGAACACGATGCAGGCTTCTTATCAGGCACTTCATCATCAATTTGTAGCCAGCAGCCTGGTAACAGAAAAGGCACGTCAGATTAACCCGAACTTCCAGATCGGATGTATGCTTGCACGCATGATTCACTATCCGGCGACGTCGAAGCCAGAGGATGTGCTGCAAGCACAGATCGATAACCAGCTGAACCTGCTGCATACGGATGTACAAGTTCGTGGTAGTTATCCAACGTTCATGGCTCGGTACTGGGCAGAGAACGGGATTACGATTGCCATGGAACCGGGAGATGAGCAGATCCTGCGTGAACATACGGTTGATTTCATCTCGTTCAGTTATTACACATCCTTGGTGTCCGCAGTGAACCCAGAGGAGTATGGAGTGACGGGTGGTAACCTGTACAGTACGATTAAGAACCCGAATCTGGATCGTACGGAATGGGGTTGGCAGCTTGATCCAATCGGTCTGCGCGTTGCATTGAAAGAGCTGTATGACCGTTATCAATTGCCACTGTTTGTGGTGGAGAATGGCCTTGGTGCGAAAGATACGGTTGAAGCAGACGGTTCCATCAACGATGATTACCGTATTGATTATCTGAGAAAACATATCACACAAATGAAAGAAGCCGTTATGGATGGTGTGGACCTGATGGGATATACCAACTGGGGAGCAATTGATATCATCAGTGCATCCACTTCGGAAATGTCCAAGCGTTATGGCGTGATCTACGTGGATCAGGATGACAACGGACAAGGTACATTGAATCGTTATAAGAAAAAGAGCTTTGGCTGGTACCAAAAAGTCATTGCCTCAAATGGCGAGAACTTGGAATAGATCACTATATAGGCACCCCGGGCGTAGCTGGTATTAAGGCGCCGGGGCGCCTTTTTACTATAATCTCGCAGGATTCTCATCAACACTAATCCACATTAATGTAAAAAAGATGACTTCATAACATTCTGGATGGTATACTGTGATCGTATTGGGGGAGGGATAACCATGAAGAAGCCTATTATTGCTGTAGATATGGATGACACGATATGTCATCTGGTCAAGCGGGCTATATATCACAACAACCTCAACTTCCCGACCCATCCGTTGCGCTATGAGGATATGATCCATTGGGATACGTCTCATTTGCGTCATCCGGAGAGCACGCATGATGTATTTTATGGTCGGCCGGGTCTGTTCGAGGAATTGGAGTTATACGACGAGTATGTTGTAGATGAGATGCGCAAGCTGAACGATGCTTATGATGTCATAGTCGTTACGGCAGCAGAACCAAGAACAGTCGTTGAGAAGTGGAACTGGCTTCAGCAGCATATGCCTTTTATAACCGCAGAACAGTTTATTACATGCAAAAGAAAAAACTTGCTCGCTTTTGATTTGCTTATTGATGATGGAGCACATAATTTGATTCCCGCGCATGAGGATGGCAAGAAAGTCATCTGTATCCCGCATCCATGGAATATACAGGAGCGTGAACGATACAACTTTCCGTTGATGTCTTCATGGAAAGAGGCCAAGGCTTACATAGATGAAGTGTTACAGGTTGTCGGTGTCTGAAAGTAAATCTTTATTGTCCAGAGTGCTGTGCTCTGGATTTTTTGCGATAGGCGAGAGGTGTTTCGCCTGTTATTTTTTTGAATGCAGCATAAAATGAATCTATATCCCGATATCCGACCAGCTCGGCAATCAGGCTGACTTTGTGCTGTGAACTCTTAAGCAGTTCACAGCTTTTTTGTATACGGAGATGTTGCATGTGGCTGCTAAAGGTCTGTCCGGTATGCCTCTGGAACATTCTTCCGATCTGCTTTTCACTCCAGCCCGATACACGTACCAGATCAGACATTCGAATACGGTTGCTCACATGTTGCTTGAGATAGTGAAGAATGTATTCAAAATCAGTGGAATGAACCGCTTCATCATGAACCTCTTGATAAAGTTGTCTGTAGGTCATCAATACCAACTGGCTCACCAGGGTGTATAACATAGTAGACGAACCGATTCCCGGAACGGAGGATTCACGGTACAGCTTCACCATTAGTTCTTCAATCCGGTCGTTGTGATCCACAACGGATATATAAGGAACTTGATTTTGTGCCAGATCCATCAGATGATGAATGATTTCTTTTTCCTGAATGACAGATGTCAAGGTGTTGATCAGCTCAGCATTAAATAGGCAATTATATAGAATTAACGGATGCTCGGATACGTTGGTGCTCACAGGACGGAAAACATGAGGAACGCCTACAGGAATGACAAATAGCATGCCCTTCGTCACCGGAATGACATCTTCACCGATATGATGAAAGCCCTTTCCTTCGGCAACATAGCTATACTCAATAAAATCATGTGCGTGAAAAGGAAGCACAAAATCTTCAGAGCAACGATTGACAAAAAGTTGCAGATGATTATGCAGGAAGTACTCACTTTTCATGAGTTGTACAGATGAATTCACAAGCAACCTCCTCGCACAGATGGCTGAATTACCGGATGAAAAAGTCCTGATTACCGGGTATTTACAACAACAGGATCGATATAATTATATCGTAACCCGGAATGGGAAGCCAAGATGGAAAGGACGATATGCTGATGTTCAACGTTAGTCACCTTCGCTGTGAGTATAGAATGAATCCGATTGGCCTCGATGTAAAATCACCGAGATTAAGCTGGCAGTTGCAGTCTGATCGTCGGAACTGCATGCAATCCGCATACCAGATCCAGCTGTCATTGACGGAAGATTTTGATGGGATTGTATGGGATTCTGGCGAGATAAGTACGGATCAGTCCATACATGTGGAGTTAAACCAGTTTCAGCCTTCTCCGCGAACGCGATACTACTACCGGATTCGGGCATGGGATGATGCAGGAAGTGATTCGGGCTGGTCCGAAACGGCTTATTTCGAGATGGGACTTATGGACAGCAACAACCGCTGGCAAGCGGAATGGATTACAGCTCAACCAACAGATGATGGAGATACGTCATGCCCACGTATGCGCAAGCAGTTTAAAGTGAAACAACCTGTTACATCTGCCAGAATATATGTGACAGCACTTGGATTATACGAGTTGCATCTGAACAACACAAGAGTAGGAGAAGATTATTTTACACCTGGCTGGACCTCTTATCGTAAGCGGTTACAATATCAAACCTATGATGTTACCCACCTGCTTCAGGATGGACAGAATATATTGGGTGCGTATCTTGGAGATGGCTGGTACCGAGGGTATCTTGGCTGGAACAAAGAACGGGAGATATTCGGTTCAACATCCGCATTGCTGCTGGAATTGCATATAAAATACGCAGATGGTTCGGAGGAATGGATTTTATCTAACGGGGATTGGACGGCTGCTCCAAGTGCCATTCGCATGTCGGACATCTATATGGGGGAGACGTATGATGCACGAATGGAGTCCGATTGGTCGGATTCCTCTCAGGTGAGTTGGTTACCCGTAAACGTATTGGAGCACCCGAAAGATATCATCGTTGCGCAGGAGAACGTACCCGTCACCCAAGTCGAACAGTTACAGCCAATTGCTTTGCTGACAACTCCACAGGGAGATCGTGTAATAGACATGGGGCAGAATATGGTGGGATGGGTGAAATTCAGCATTCAAGGTAAGGCGGGTCAGACGGTTGAGCTGCACCATGCTGAGATATTGGATCATGAAGGCAACTTCTACACGGATAATCTTCGCGCCGCCAAGCAGTGTATTCGCTACACTTGCAAGGGGGATGGCGTGGAAACATTTGAACCGCATTTTACGTTCCAAGGGTTTCGTTATGTGAAGCTGGCTGGCTTCCCGGAACACATTCGTCTGGATGAATTCGCCGGAATAGTACTGCACTCGAATATGGAGCAAACAGGTCAGTTCTCATGCTCCAGTCCACTGGTGAACCAACTGCATCACAATATATTGTGGGGGCAAAAAGGGAATTTCCTTGATGTGCCAACAGACTGTCCACAGAGGGATGAACGGCTCGGGTGGACCGGTGATGCACAGATGTTTGTCCGCACGTCCTCCTACCTGATGAACACGGCGTCCTTCTTCACCAAATGGTTGCGGGATCTGGAAGCGGATCAGGGAGCAGATGGAGGTATTCCATTCTTCGTTCCGGATCTCAGAAGTTCCACGTCACAAGGATGGGGGGACACCAGTCATTCTTCTGCCGCTTGGGGTGATGCAGCAGTCATCTGTCCATGGACCATCTATGAGATGTATGGGGATGCCAGATTGCTGGCTGAGCAATATAGGAGCATGCAACGTTGGATTGAATACATTCACGTGCAGGGTGACAATCCGTATCTGTGGAACACGGGATTCCACTTTGGCGATTGGTTGGGACTGGACTCCAAGCCCGATAGTTATGTGGGCGCAACGGACACGGACTATGTGGCAACTGCATTCTATGCCTATTCGGTTTCGTTAACTCAAAAAGCGGCTGAGGTGCTTGGAAAGACAGATGATGCTGAATATTACAAGCAGTTGCATACGAACATTGTTCATGCGTTTCGAAATGAATTCGTGACTCCAGCCGGCAAAATTGCTGTTCCAACGCAAACAGCGCATGTTCTTGCACTTCAATTTGACCTACTGGACGCCACTGCCCGAACTCGTGCTGTCGAACAATTGGCGAAACTCGTGAAAGAGGCGGGCAATCATCTTACTACAGGCTTCGTGGGCACACCTTATCTGAATCCGGTATTGAGTGATGCAGGTCTTCACGACCTGGCTTATACCTTACTTTTTCAAGAGGATTATCCGTCCTGGCTATATCAGGTGACTCAAGGCGCAACGACTGTCTGGGAACATTGGGATGGGATCAAAGAGGATGGCAGTCTCTGGAGCGCTGACATGAATTCATTTAACCACTATGCGTACGGGGCGATTGGGGAATGGTTGTATCGTTATGTTGCTGGCATTCGGTCCGATGAACATCAGCCAGGATTCCGAATGGTGCATATCGAGCCGCAACCTGGACCAGGACTGGACTGGGTAGAAGCGAGTTTGGAGACGATGTATGGTCAAGTTGCTTCAAGTTGGCATCGGTTGGCGGAGGGCGAAATGGAGATACGGGTGCATATTCCTGCCAATACAAGAGGTACGGTGCGTCTTCCTGGCGCAGGTGCACAGATCGTTTTGGAGCAAGGGAAACCGTTGGATCAGGTGAGTGAAGTTCAGGTTATTCGCAGCATTGGAGACGATGTTGAAATCACACTGGGATCTGGAAGTTACCAATTCATGTACAAGGACACGGATGCGAAGAGGGGACGAGATGTTCAGGAGGCTACATTGACAGAGTCCGTATAATAATAGAATAAGCGGTAAGATGTTCACTTGAAGAGGATCTGCACACACGCAGGTCCTTTTTCGAACTTGTCTCAGGGTGAATTTGTAGTTTTTGAATAATGAAATGTGAACTACGAAAGGAGCATGACCATGGCAAAACCTGCATTCAAAGATGCACCTTTGCGCCGTGAAATAGAGGGTCTGGCTAAGCAACAGGATCACCATACATTGGCCTGTTGGGCTGCGGAGTGTGCGGAACGTGTCTTGCATGTATTTGAGGCACAGCAGTCGGAGGATCTCCGCGCCCTTGATGCCATTGCTGCAGGACGAGGTTGGATTCGTGGAGAGATTGCCATGGTTGATGCTCGAAAGGCGGCTTTTGCAGCTCATGCTGCGGCACGAGAATCGGACAATCCGGCTGCCTCTGCTGCATCTCGTGCGGCGGGACACGTAGCTGCAACTGCTCATGTGAAGGAGCATGCGGTACATGCTGCAACGTACGCAGTGAAAGCTATCTTTTATGACTGCCCAATCGAAGATCAAGAGCGGCGTGTGCTGGAGGAGAGAACGTGGCAATATCAAAATCTGTTGGGAGGAAATACGGACAATGGGGAAAGAACACGTTAGATTAATTAAACCATCACGAGCATATAAGGATGCGTATTTGGCATTTTATGAAGACTGGGTCAGAAGTGGAGAATTGATGGTACCTTGGGTCATTTCCAAAGATCCTTATGCGTTTGATGAGATGTTGGCCTTTTTACAGCGCAATGAACAAGGCATCGACATCCCGGAAAGCTGGGTCAAAGACAGTACATACTGGCTGGTCACGGAGAGTCAACAAATCGTGGGTGCCGTGAATATAAGGCATGAGCTTAATGATAGACTATACAATAGCGGAGGGCATATCGGTTATGGCATTCGTCCGGGGGAGCGGAACAATGGCTATGGTTCCGACATTCTCAGGTTGTCGTTGGAGAAAACAAGAGAGCTTGGAATCACCAAAGTATTAGTCGTATGCGACGCGATGAATGAGCCTTCCAGAAGGGTTATCCTTCGTAATGGTGGCATTCGGGATGTAGACTATGTAGAATCCAATGGTAACGTTATTGAACGATTCTGGATAGAGAATGTCGAATAATGCAGAATAATGATGTAATATAACGAAAATAATATAGATTATGATTGTATTACCCTCGCGTGCTGATTAAAATGAAGCTAGAATCTGGATTGCGGCCGGAAACTATCATCCCATATCAGGCACAAGTGAGGTTATCTGTATGAATCAACCGGTTAATCGGCCCCGGCGTATTGAGTATCTGGATCTCTATCGTGCTTTTGCGATTATGGCAGTTGTAGCCATCCATGCTACTTCAACAGCAGTTGCGCATTACCCCAAGAACACGTTAGATCATGATGTGTATTACTTCTGGAACACGTTTTTGCAATTTGCCGTTCCAGCGTTTCTGTTCCTGTCATCCTTGGTCTTGTTCTATAACTACAGCTCCAAGGTGAATGAGAAGGGTTGGATGATCGCTTTTTATAAGAAGCGTTTATTTAATGTATTTGTACCCTATGTGGTGTGGTCCCTTATCTATTTTGCCATTAAACAGCTGCTTGCGGGCAAAGAACCTTTGACCCATGGTGTTCAATTTGCCAAACAATTAGTGTTGGGAACTGCTCATACACACTTGTACTTTTTTCTGATTATTCTTCAGTTTTATATCGTGTTTCCATGGCTTCTGTCACTTACACGCCATCGTCTGTTTAAACGTTACTTGCCATTATACTTTATTGCTGCTCAGGCCCTATTCTATGCACTACATTTGCAGTTTCACTTCGAACGAACAGGCAGTTTGCTACCTAGCTATTTGATCGTGATCGGATTTGGTGCATGGATTGGGTTAAACTTTGAATGGGCTTTGAAGAAACTGTATACACACCGTTATGTGCTTATAGCTACATTGTTGAGCGGAGGTGCCATTTTTATATATGGTAATGCTTATATCAAAACCACTTTCGCTGCATTCCCGATGGTAACCTATACCGTGCTGTTTCTGTTCCGAAATCTGTTTACTCTGTCAGCCTGCTTGCTTCTGCTGATCTTCAGTGAACGAATCGGCACTGGAAAACATACCGAGGTTCGTAAAGCTACACGTGTTCTGGACTCTTTGGGTACCGTTGCGTTCGGTGTATTTTTAATGCATCCACTCGTACTGCTCTTCTGGAGACGCGAATTCACAGATGACCTGGCTCGGCACTTCAGCGTGGGCATCATTCTATCTTATGTTGTGGCGCTCCTGATTTCATGGATGTGCGCGATGGGATTGCGCCGGATGAAGTGGGGATGGATACTGATCGGACGTTAAAGTTAAAATAAACATATGCAATTTAAGATAAGAGATTTCAAGCCCTCAAACGTTGAGGGAATCACTTGAAACCTCTTTTTTATTTGCCCTAAAGAAGGTATCATAGAGTTTAATGTCCATAAAATTGAATTAATGGAATGAATACTACCTTGTCAGGAGTGATCAAATGAAATTTGTGATTATTTTTGGTCCGCAGGCAGTGGGCAAAATGACAGTTGGACAAGAACTGGAGAAGATAACGAATCTAAAATTGTTTCATAACCATATGACCATTGAACTGGTGTCTCCTTATTTTAGTTATGGTACACCACAAGGCAAAAGACTGGTGAATCTGTTCCGTCAGGAGATTTTTGAAGAAGTGGCGAAGAGTGACCTGCCGGGTCTGATTTTCACATTTGTATGGGCGTTTGATCTGGAGCAAGACGGAGAGTACATTCGTCAAATCAGTGAATTGTTTACATCTCATGGAGGTCAGGTCTGTTATGTGGAACTGGAGGCGGATACATCGGAAAGATTGGAGCGTAACAAGAGCCCACATCGCCTGCTGCATAAGCCAACCAAGCGTGACATCTCGTGGTCTGAGCGAGAGTTACTTGATACGATGAAGAAATATCGATTGAACTCGGAACCAGGAGAAATCACGCATGAGCACTACATAAGGATTGATAACACGCACAAGAGCCCGGCTGAAGTGGCACAGTTAATCCAGGAACGCTTTAATTTGCAATCTGAAAAACGTCTAACTTAGCAGATTAGTTACTTTATATGAGAGGGGCACTGCACATGTATTTTATTATATTTTTGCTCATAGGACTTGTATTATGTTATCTGATCCCATTCGGTCCGATTATAGCTGGGAGCATTGTTTTCGCACTTGTGATAGATCATTACCGTCAGACGATGCATATGCGTGAAGATATCCGGGACATCAAAAATCATTTGGGGCTAATGAATACAGGTGAGGCGAAAGAGTACGAGATGGATAAGCAATTTAAAGATGTCGATCGTTTGAGTTCAGAAGAAATGGATATTAATAACCGAAGAATTGAAGCGGAACTGGAGAAAGACAGCAAAAACAATAAATCATGAATCCCTGTAAAATAATTCTTGTTTTGCTCACTCCTGTGAGTATATTTACCTAGATCGGGAGTCATGCTAATTCAATATTAACTTTTTGTTGCACTGTGTAGAATTTTGTAATATTATGAGGGAAGCGCGTACAACATATCGGGTTGTAACTGTTGAATCAGGCAAAGCCGTATACCTTGGGAAAAGGGATTGGTTTGTCTTTTTCTGTATATTGGAGTGATAAAGTGAAAATCGAGAAGGTGCTGAACAATAATGCTGTAGTTGCAATGAATGACGAGCAGGAAGTTATTATCATTGGCCGGGGGATTGCTTATCAGAAGCGGGCGGGTGATATGGTTTCCGAGCAGCATATCGACAAGATATTTACTTTACAGAATGAAGATATTCAGGAAAACTTCAAGGCATTAATCTCAAGCATTCCTCTGGAATACATGAAAGTATCCGAGGAAATCATCGCTTATGCCAAATTAAAACTTGGCAAGAAATTGAATGAGAGCATTTACTTACATCTCACAGATCATATTCACTTTGCCATTGAGCGATATCGCAAGAATCTGCCCATACGCAACGGTTTAATCTGGGAGACAAAGCAGTTATACAAAGAGGAATACGAAGTCGGAATGGAAGCGCTCAATATGATCTGTGATCAGTTTGGTGTGATCTTGCCCGAGGACGAAGCCGGTTTTATGGCACTTCACTTTGTGAATGCAGCTTTGAATGAGGAAATGCCTAACATCAAGAGTATGACGCAGGTCATGCAGGAAATCTTGACGATCATCAAGTATCATTTCAAGATTGATTTTGATGAGAACTCACTGACATTCTATCGTTTTGTGACGCATTTGAAGTTTTTCGCTCAACGTTTGGTGAAGGGAAAACATTACAAGAGCAACAACGATGATGAATTGTTCCTGATGATTCAGAAGAAGTATCCAGCAGCACACAAGTGCTCGGAGAAAATCAAGAAATTCATTGAAAGCAACTACACGTATCAACTTACTGACGAAGAAATGATGTACTTAACGATTCATATTGAGAGAGTTGTGAATGCAACTTCTGAATAATCCCATAGATCAGCTTGCAGGGTTGCAACCACTAGGGCAAAACCTGAACGATTGAATGACAGAACATACCGTTAACCGGATGTTCCGTACATTCAGATGTTCAGGTTTTTTTTATTCTCTCCAATATGCTTCGAATCCGTGTTTAATCAGAAAGGAAGAAAATAACTTCATGAAACACGAACAATTAGCTAAAGACATTCTGTCTGGAGTTGGTGGTAAACAGAACATTAACAGCGTGGTACACTGCGCGACGAGACTTCGTTTCAAATTAAAAAATGACAGTAATGCCAAAACAGACGATCTCAAAAATCTGCCCGGAGTCATAACGGTAATGCAAAGCGGGGGACAATATCAGGTTGTCGTGGGTAACGAAGTGTCTGATGTGTATAAAGCCTTGCTACAAGTTGGTAATATGAATGCAGATGAACCAGTCTCAAATGATGATGATTCTGAATCTTCCGGTAAAAAAGAAAGTCTTCTGGGTCGGTTTATCGACTTGATCTCAGGTGTATTTACACCAATTCTCGGCTTGCTAGCTGCAACAGGGATGATCAAAGGTTTCCTGTCCATGTTTACTTCTCTCGAATGGCTGGACCCGGCTTCAGGAACATATCAATTGTTGAATGCTGCAGGTGACTGTCTATTCTACTTCTTCCCAATCTTCCTGGGTTACACAGCAATGAAAAAATTCGGTGGATCTCCATTCCTCGGGATGGCTATCGGAGCATCACTTGTATATCCGACCTTATCCGGTCTTAGCGGTGGAGAACCGTTGTATACGTTATTTGCAGGCACATTGTTTGAATCGCCGATTCATATCACGTTCCTGGGTATTCCCGTTATTTTGATGAGCTATTCCTCATCCGTAATTCCGATTATTGTTGCTGCTTATTTTGGAGCAAAAGTGGAAGCGTTCTTCAAAAAGATCATTCCGTCTGTTGTAAGAACGTTCCTTACGCCATTCTTTACGATTCTAATTGTTGTTCCAGTAACATTCCTTTTGATTGGTCCAATCGCGACATGGGCAAGTCAGCTGATAGGTGCAGGCGTATCGGGCATCTATGACTTGAGTCCATTGGTGACAGGTATTGTTGTTGGTGGATTGTGGCAAGTATTGGTTATCTTCGGATTACACTGGGGTATCGTGCCAATCATGCTGCTCAATCTGTCCACACTGAAAGCAGATCCGATTCTGGCTATGATGTTTGCTGCTTCCTTTGCTCAGATTGGTGCTGTTCTTGGAGTTATGCTTAAAACGAAAAATACCAAACTCAAATCACTGGGTGTTCCTGCCTTTGTGTCCGGGATCTTCGGTGTAACTGAGCCTGCTATTTATGGTCTTACATTGCCCCTGAAAAAGCCATTTATTATGAGTTGTATTTCTTCTGCAGTAGCTGGTGGTATTATTGGATTCGCAGGTTCCAAAATGTTTGTGTTTGCTTCAGGTATCTTCGGTGTTCCAGCGCTAATTAGTCCAACAGCAGGAATTAACTATGAATTCTGGATGGCTATGATTGCTACAGTTATTGCTTTTGTACTAAGCTTTGTTCTCGTGTATTTTGTAGGATTCAAAGATCCTGCTAATCCGGAAGCTGCCAAACAGACTCCAGAGCCGGTAAAAGAAGAGAAGGCTGCAGTTGAGCCTAATCCAAATAATCGTTATGAAATTTCCAGCCCGATGACGGGTGATGTGGTTCCTCTGCAAGAAATTAATGATGCTACATTTGCTGGTGAACATATGGGTAAAGGTATTGCTATTCGTCCAACCAGTGGAAGAGTCGTGTCTCCGATTAATGGTGTCGTACAGACGATTTACCGTACCAAACATGCCATTGGTCTTGTAGATGATCAAGGTGTAGAGATTCTGATCCACATCGGTCAGGATACGGTACAGCTCAAAGGTCAGCATTTCACTGCACATGTGAAAGACGGAGATCGTGTGAGCGTGGGTGACTTGATCGTTGAATTCGATCTGCAGGCTATTATTGAGGCGGGATATGAGACCGTAACACCGATTATTGTAACCAACACGGCTGATTATTTGGACGTGGTTGCTACAACAGATCGTAAAGTGCAAGAGAAGGATAAATTGATTACAGTTATCGGTTAATTCTAGATCAGTTGCGCAATCATATATGAAAATAGAATGTAATACAGGGACAACTTCGATGTTTTCGGAGTTGTCTTTTTTTCATTTTCAGCAGCGGGGATTTAATATGTAATATCATAAAAATAAGTGTTGCAAATGTAGTTCAGATGTACTATGATGAGTTCAAGAAGTAAGCGCATACATCAATCGGGTTGTAACTGTTCAATCAGGCAATTCCGACCACCATGGTCTCTAGGTTGATTGCAACTTACTTTAGTTAATGAAGTAACTGAATACAAATGTGTACAGCCTTACAGGGTTGCAACCGTTAAGGGCAAAACCTGAATTGCTGAATAACACGACTGATTTCCGGATGTTCCGGTACGTTGTGTATGTTCAGTAGTTCAGGTTTTCTTTGTTTCAAAAGCATGGGGAGTTTACTTAGAGAGGGAGAATTACAATGAGCAACTACGATCAATTGGCTAAGGATATTCTGACACGTGTAGGTGGTCGTGAGAACGTAAACAGTGTATTCCATTGTGTAACAAGACTACGGTTTAAACTGAAAAATGAAAGCGTAGCCAAAACAGAGGAACTTAAAAATCTGCCAGGTGTTATTACCGTCATGCAAAGTGGTGGACAATATCAAGTCGTTATCGGCAACGAAGTGCCGGATGTATATAAAGCAGTTGTTAAAGCGGGTAATTTCCCGAGCGAAGGTCAGTTTGAGGAGGAAGCAGACAACTCAGGCAAGAAAGTTGGTTTGTTCAGTCGATTTATCGACATGATCTCCGGTGTGTTCACACCACTACTCGGTTTGCTGGCTGCAACAGGTATGATCAAAGGTTTCACAGCCATGTTTTTATCATTTGGATGGATTACAGATACTTCCGGAACGTACCAACTGTTGAATGCAACCGGTGACTGTCTGTTCTACTTCTTCCCAATCTTCCTGGGTTACACGGCAATCAAGAAGTTTGGCGGCTCACCGTTCCTGGGTATGGCGGTAGGTGCTTCGTTAGTTTATCCTACGCTGTCCGGCTTGACTGCGGGAGATCCATTGTACACTTTGTTTACAGGTACGTTGTTTGAATCACCAATTCACATTACGTTCCTGGGTATTCCGGTAATTTTGATGAGCTATTCAACATCGGTTATTCCGATCATTATCGCTACATTCTTCGCAGTGAAAATTGAAAGATTCTTCAAAAATGTTATTCCTAAAGTCGTTAGCACGTTCCTTGTTCCATTCTTTACTTTGCTCGTTATCGTTCCAGCAACGTTCATTCTGATTGGTCCAGTGTCCACTTGGGCAGGCCAATTGATTGGTGCAGGAGCAACAGGTATCTACGACTTAAGTCCAGTTGCAACAGGCTTGATTATCGGTGGATTGTGGCAAGTGTTTGTACTGTTTGGACTTCACTGGGGACTCGTGCCGGTTATGCTTCTCAACCTAAGCACATCCGGTGCTGACCCGGTGGTTGCGATGTCATTCGCTGCTTCTTTCGCTCAAACGGGTGCTGTACTTGCAGTGATGTTGAAAACCAAAAACACGAAATTGAAATCATTAGGTATTCCTGCCTTCATATCGGGTATCTTCGGTGTAACTGAGCCAGCTATCTATGGTTTGACACTTCCACTGAAAAAACCGTTTATCATGAGCTGTATTGCAGGTGGTATCGGTGGCGGTATCTTGGGATTGGCCGGTTCGAAATTATACATCTTTGGTGGACTGGGTGTGTTCGGATTCCCAAGCTTCATTAATAAAGCAACAGGCGTTGATTCCGGATTCTATATGGCTCTGGTAGCATGTGGTATCGCGTTCATCCTTGGTTTTATTCTGACATACGTGGTTGGATTCAAAGACAAAGTAGAAGCTACACCAGCTCCAGCACCTGTACTTGATCCAAACCCGAACAGCAGATACGAAATCGTAAGCCCAATGGCTGGTGAGGTTGTTGCACTGAAAGAAATTAATGACGTAACGTTTGCAGGAGAGCACATGGGTAAAGGGATTGCGATTCGTCCAACCAGTGGCAGAGTGGTATCTCCAATCACAGGTGTCGTTCAAACCGTATATCGTACCAAACATGCCATTGGTCTTGTAAGCGATGATGGTGTAGAGATGCTGATCCATATTGGACAGGATACAGTGAAGCTGAAAGGTCAACATTTTACAACACATGTGAAAGACGGAGACCGTGTTAATGCAGGCGATCTGATTGTTGAGTTTGATCTGCAAGCGATTAAGGATGCAGGGTATGAAACGGTTACACCGATCATTGTCACTAATACTTCAAAATATCTGGACGTTGTAGGAACCAAAGATGCATCCGTTCATGAGAAAGATAAATTGATCACGGTTTTAAGCTAATTGAAATTACAGATGGTTTAGGAGGAACTCCTCAATGAATGAAAAGTTTACAGCCTTCCCGGAGAATTTTCTCTGGGGAGGAGCAACCGCAGCGAATCAATTGGAAGGAGCCTATCTGGAAGGTGGCAAAGGTTTAACAACTGTAGATCTGATTCCGATTGGTGCCAATCGATGGAATATTGCTTTGGGTAACCTGGATTCGTATGAACCAAAAGCAGGGGAATTCTATCCTTCCCATGAAGCCATTGACTTCTATCATCGTTATAAGGAAGATATTGCGTTATTCGCAGAAATGGGATTCAAGTGCCTCAGGCTTTCCATTGCCTGGGCACGGATTTTCCCTAATGGGGATGAAGTTGAGCCGAACGAAGCAGGCTTGCAATTTTATGATGATGTCTTCGATGAGTTATTGAAATACAATATTGAACCTGTTGTAACGATCTGTCATTTCGATGTACCTGTACATCTGGTGGAGACTTACGGCGGGTGGAAGAACCGCAAGATGATTGGTTTCTTTGAGAAATATGCGACGACGTTATTCAATCGTTACAAGGATAAAGTGAAGTATTGGATGACGTTTAACGAAATTAACATGTTGCTGCATCTTCCGTACATTGGAGCGGGTATTGTTCTGCAGGATGGTGAAGACAAAGAGCAGGTCCTGTATCAGGCAGCACACCATGAATTGGTAGCGAGTGCACTTGCTGTTAAGGCTTGTCATGAGATTATTCCTGGTGCGCAGATCGGGTGCATGTTAGCCGCTGGAATGGTCTATCCATACAGCTCTAACCCGGATGACGTGTGGAAAGCCATGGAGAAAGATCGCGAGTCATTCTTCTTCATCGACGTGCAGTCGAAGGGGGCATATCCGGGATATACGAAAAGATTTTTCAGGGAAAATGACATTCGGATTGAAATGCAACCGGAAGATGCAGATATCTTGATGCAGAACACGGTCGACTATATCGGTTTTAGCTACTATGCGAGCCGGTGTACAAGTACGGACCCTGAGATTTTGAAGGATTCGACAGAAGGCAATGTATTTGGTTCGGTGAAGAACCCGTATCTGCAAGCATCCGAGTGGGGATGGACCATTGATCCGAAGGGCCTCCGAATTACGTGTAATCAGCTACATGACCGCTATGGCAAACCTTTGTTTATCGTAGAAAATGGACTTGGGGCAACGGATGTATTGCTAGACAATGACTCCATTGAAGATGACTATCGCATCGAGTATTTAAATAGTCATTTTGCCGAGATGGCTGAAGCGATTCAAGACGGGGTAGAACTTCTGGGTTACACGAGCTGGGGACCGATTGACCTGGTCAGTGCGGGTACTGGAGAGATGAAGAAACGTTATGGCTATATCTATGTAGACAAAAACAATGATGGCACGGGCACACTTCGTAGAGTGAAAAAGAAGAGTTTTCACTGGTACAAAGATGTCATTGCGAGTAATGGCGCACAATATTTCTGATACAAGGTGTCCGACGTTGTGGAAAAGACAAAGAGCAGTCACGTTATTACGGGATTGCTCTTTGTTTATGAAGGAATGAATTTGACCCATGATGTAGCTATTAGATATAATAAATAAATCAAGATAATCTTGTCACTTAAGAAGGGGGAGCATCCAATTATGAAGAAAAAATCGCTTGCGTTTATATCTTCGGGATATGGATACTCCACTGCTGTCTTTTTCTAGAATCTATTCCAAGGGTGAAGTCTGCCCAAAATCGGAAGAAAACTATGAAATAACGCAGAAAAATCTTAGGAATGACGAGGTAATCATAATGAAAAACGACAAAATTACGAGAACAAATCCATCCAACATGCCAGCTCCTGTAGGACAGTACACGCATATTACAAGAATCCCAAGGAACGCAGAGCTATTTGTGACTTCAGGTCAGATTGGAGCAGATCCTAGCGGACGCTTTCCTGACAGTCTGAATGAGCAAGTCACTAATACATTTAATAATATTAAAACAGTGCTCGAATCGGAGCGTTTAGATGCTGAACATATTATCAAAGTGAACGTATGGGCTACCGAGAAAATCGATTGGGATTTCTTTTATGCCGAGTGGGGACAGTTATTCGGTAATGATTATCCTGCAATGACGATTGGATATATTACGGAGTTGGGTCTACCAGAGATAAAAATTGAGATAGAACTTTGGGCAGCAAAAGTCTAATATCAACTACATTTCATCCAAATCAAGGACATCTAACGTATAGATGTTCCTTGGTTTTTTAATTTGTGGAAATAGAAGGGTAGGCTCGCTTCATGCAATCATGATTGAGAGTAGGTGCATTATGGTACCTGCAAACTTTGATAGGCATTGAGTCGCCCATACGTCCAATAGATCCCAGAGCCTGATACCGGATCAGAAGCGAAGCATAACGCATCCCGAATCTGAGCATTTGTTTTCCCTTGTGCAGCGAGCAATGCAGCGGCTCCGGCCACATGAGGTGCAGCCATAGATGTGCCACTAAGATAGGCATAGGAACCGCCCAGATATGTGGATAATATGGTATCCCCCGTTGCAGCCATATCAACCCAAGAGCCGTAGTTGGAGAAATTGGATTTGAGATCGGAAAGGTTGGTTGAAGCAACAGCGATTACGTTGGGATACGATGCGGGTACGATGGGGAATGAAGTGTTGTCGTTACCAGCTGCAGCAATAATCACGGCTCCACGATCCCATGCATACTGTACGGCGGCTTGAAGGAAAGCATCACCCGCTGGTCCACCCAAGCTCAGGTTGACTACCTGGATACCATTGTTGGCAGCAAAAACAAGCCCGTTACCGACATTGCCTACCGTTCCTTGCCCGTTGTTATCCAGTACACGGAGCGGAACGATGGATGCGAGCGGTGCAACGCCTGCGATCCCTACACCATTGTTGGTAACGGAGGCAGCGATCCCAGCTACATGAGTGCCATGGCCGTTTCCGTCCTCGGGGATATTATCATAATCGACATAATCGTAACCGGGGAGGAGCTTGGAGGCCAATTCTGGGTGGTTCAACTGTACACCTGTATCGATAATGGCGATTTTGACAGAGCTGTTACTCTGAGTAATATCCCATGCAGCGGGTGCATTGATTTTGGGCAGGTTATACTGATAAGGAAAGAAAGGGTCATTGGGAGTGAAGGATGTCTCAACGAGGTAATTCGGCTCTGCATGTTCAATAAGCTCATGATCTTTGTAATGTTTCAGCATTCGGTGCATTTTTTTGCAGGATTCCACACGGTACCATCCTAAATCTTCATAGGTCTCAGCGACCTTACATCTCCCTTTTTTGTGAAAGGTGTGCATCTCATCTGGGGGCGTACCTTCCTTGAATTTGACTAAGAGCTGCTTGGGAGCATGAGGATGAAACTTGCTCTCTGCACGATGGTCCAGATAACGATATACGAACCCGATTGCTAGCACAATGATAGCAAAAACACCTAACCATAACCACATGAGCGTTCCCCCTCTAATATAGTTTGTGACACGCCTTATCGTATGTGAACTCTATCAGACTGCGCGGGCACTCTTTCAATTTGGTTTGTCGTGTAGATAGATTGATAGGGCGGGATAAATTCGGTAAGATGAAATGAAGAGAGCGGATCTGGCATGGAACAGGTTCAGAAAAGGCCAAAAGATAGCTCCAAATACACAGGATAAGGAACGTGGATTTTTTGACACAACTTCAGATTATACCGACAGTAGCAGTTGTTCAGGAACAGCAGGTTCATGATGCCATTGATTTTGCCATGCGTGTACGTAGAGAAGTATTTCCCATGATGGATCATACAAGATTGCCTGCGGACTTCGAGCAGTTCAGAGAACATTATCTGGATTCAGAATGCGCGATCTTTCTTGTTGCAGAGATGGGGGATGCGGGAATCGTCGGGTCTATTGGGATTTTGCCATATGATGGACGAATTGAAGCCGTGGAAGGACGATATGAAGCCCAGTCTGCAGCCGAAATTGTGAAATGTTATGTGGATCCTGCGTATCGCAGATATGGCATTGGTTCAATGCTGGTAAAGGAACTGGAGAATGCAGTAAAGGAAATGCACTATACGACACTGTATTTGCATACACATCGCTTCTTGCCAGGGGCAGTAGATTTCTGGAAACGCCAAGGTTTTACGGTTATTGCTGAGCAGAATGATAACTGGCAAACCGTACATATGGACAAGTTGGCATGTAGGTGACCATTGGTTACTATTTTGATACGCGGATTCTTTTGCTGGATTTTTGGAGAAATTGATTGATCAGCGAACACCACGGAATCGGTAATTTTGTATAAGGGAAAATGCCTGTCGGCACTCGCTCGGTTAGACATAGACAACATACATGATGGGGGCTAAACAGATGAACGCAACGAAGCGGAAAATTGTTTTTATTGATATTGATGGCACATTGGTTGACGATGACGGAAGTATTCCGTTGTCAGCACAGAAGGCTTGCAAACAGGCTCGTGAGAATGGCCATCTGCTCTATTTATGTACAGGCCGATCCAAAGCAGAAATCTATGATTCCATCTGGGATGTTGGATTTGACGGTCTGATTGGTGCAGGTGGAGGCTATGTGGAATTTGGCAAGGATGTGCTTTATCACAAAAGAGTGACAGCGGAAGATGTTCGACACATGGTTGATTTCTTCAATGAACACGGCATTGACTTCTACCTTGAATCCAATTCGGCTCTGTATGCGAGTAGCAATCTTCAACCTCACCTGGAACGCCGCATCTATGGCGATGTGGAGAACGACCCTATAGCCAGAGAGAAGAAGGAGCTGAAACCGCACCCGTTTATTGCCGGATTGACGTATGGAGAAGCGGATCTATATAAAGATGACGTGAACAAGGTCTGTTTCCTGGAGAGCTCGGTGATCCCGTTTGAACGAATCAAGCAGGAGTTTGAAGGGAAATTTGAAGTCATTCAGTGCACCGTGCCAATCTTTGGTGAAGGAAGTGGTGAGCTGATGATCCCTGGCATTCACAAAGCGATTGCGATCGCCGATCTGTTGGAGCATCTGGGCATGTCACAGCAAGATACATTCGCCATCGGCGATGGCATGAATGATGCTGAGATGCTGGAGTTTTGTAACGTCGGAATTGCCATGGGTAATGCGAAGCCAGGACTGAAAGCCATTGCAGATGATATTACTGGAACAGTTGAGGAAGATGGATTGTATCACAGTTTTGTGAAGTATGGGTTGATTGAGGGGTAGCTATATAAGCAGAGTTGTGTGATTCCTTCAACATTTGCTCCTCTCTGTCCGATATATAATAAGTACATCTATGTGATCAGACAGCGAAAGGAGTGCAGAACATGGATATTGCAGCATTATCAATGGCGATGAGCCAAGTTTCAGTAGTTCAGTCCGCAAGCTTGCAAGTGATGTCGATTACGAAAGACATGGCGCAGCAGCAAGGTCAGCAGATGGCGGAAATGTTGAAGTCAGTACCTGCTCCTCACCCTAATCTGGGTAGCAGTCTGGATATTTCAGTATAGGCAGATTAGAACGATGCGTTTTAGTGAAAACATTGCAGCAAGCAAAGCCCAAACAGCTCCAATTCTAACGAATTGAGGCCGTTTGGGTTGTTTATTTTTCAATTCGGAGCAGATCCTAAGAAGCCTGTACGAAAAATAGCCCGTCTAGTGGTGCTTCAGCAGAGGCAGGACCTTTTCGTAAAAATAAATAACCATTGGCATCAGAAAGTCCCAATATGTCCTGATAGGGCTCGGGAAAATCTGCGGAATAAACCTGGCATACCAGTTGATAATGGGTTAACAAATGATCGATTCCATGGACTCCGTTGGGTAAAGTTGAGGTGAAAAACGAAAAGGCAGGGAAATCCTGCTCGGCTAATGACGTTTCCGAGAAACGCACTCCACTTAAAGGGATGCATTCTGTGGGACCTACAGAAGTGTGCGGTTGTGAAGTTACCGATACATAGGTACATCCAGCCAGTATATTTTCATTCCATTCCAGCTCATCTCCTGTGTATGTCACCTGATCCAGAAAGTATTCTGTAGCCGAATACACAGAGAAGACCGAGATGTACATGTCTACTGGCAAAGAGGGGATATGTACATGCTGCAAGAGTTTATTGCAATCAATGGAGAATAGATGTAACAAGGGCTGACCTTTCGGATTGAGCGGCCATTCCTGAATGTATGCCTGTTCTCCGCCAATCCACATACCAGAGTTCTGGTTCGGATGCTCAGAATCAACTGTAATTTGAGTCACGTTGTACATGGGAAACTCCTTCTTTTCTCGTAATGTCGCGCTTCGTGTCATACATAGTAACCAATAGAGTGCAGATCGTACTTTTTAGGTGTGCACAATGTCTTTTTGGCTTATTGATGTATTTTTGGATAACAATCCATTGCTTCGTTACATTATAAGTGAGATGATGTGGAATGAAAATCAGTACAAGGTACTAACTCGCGCATGAACTGAATGAACGTACCTGTACTCAATGAACCAGTGGTAATACTATAGATGAGAAGTGGTGACACATGTTAATTAACAAATACATAAGTGAAACGGGATTCTGCTCCCGCAGGGAAACGAACCGTTTAATTGCAGCTGGACGCATAACGATCAATGGCAGGGTATGTGAAAAAGGGGCGGAAGTTGAACCTCATGATGTGGTACTCATTGATGGCAAGGAGATTCCTCGTAATGACAGCGAACCTGTCTACATTGCTTTGAACAAACCCATTGGTATTGTCTGCACAGCAGCAGAACATGTAGAAGGGAACATCATTCAATATATGAATTATCCTTCTCGCATATTTGCGATAGGCAGGCTGGACAAGGCATCTGAGGGGTTGATTTTGCTTACGAATGACGGGGGAATTGTGAACAAGATGATGCGTTCCGAGCACAACCATGATAAAGAATATGTAGTGACTGTAGACAAACCCGTAACTGACGAATTTGTAAAGTCCATGTCGGAAGGAGTTGAAATTCTGGATGTGGTGACCAAGCCCTGCGAAGTGTATAGGCAAAGTGACAATGTATTTCGTATTATTCTAACACAAGGTCTCAATCTGCAGATTCGCAGAATGTGCAAAGCCTTGGGGTACCGAGTCTTGAAGCTGGAGCGCGTGCGAATTATGAATATTACGCTGGATCAACTGGAGCGGGGGCAATGGCGTCATCTGGAGCAAGAGGAGTTGGGAATTCTGCTGTCTCAATTGAATGAGATAAACTAAATGAATTCTGCTGCATATCAACAGTGGTCAGCCACGATTTCCAGTTTATCAGTAAAAAATGAAGCAAACACTAACCGCTACGCGGATTAGTGTTTTTGTTGAGTTTGTTTCCTGTTCGCTCTGAAATGTAAGAACCGAATAAGGTTAAGAACGCCCCGAGCAGGATGACCCAGGTTATCTGTTCCCGAAGAATGAGTGCAGATGACACAACAGTAATGACAGGTACCAGATAGATATATACACTCGCTTTAATAGCTCCAAGAAGATTCACAGTCCGGTTCCAGGTTACGAAACACAATGCGGAGGCACCCAGTCCGAGGTAGAGGAAATTAGAGAGATTGGTTAGGTTCTTAAAACGGCCAAGATCCAAATGGAAGTCAGACAGGAACAAGGCTGGCAGCATTAAGACTAAACCATAGAAGAACACTTTGCGCGTGGCACCGATGGTGTGATAACTAAGCTGGCCAATTTTCCGCATTAACACAGAGTAGATCGCCCATACCGCGGGTGCTATGAAAGCAAGCAGATCACCTACCGGATTCAGTTGCAGAACGAAACTGCCGTTCAGGGCGATGAGTATGATGCCGCTCAAGGCAATCCCGAATCCGATGAGAAAGCGGCGCGTTAACTTCTCACCATCCAGGAAGAAGTGTGCGAGCACGGCAGTGAAGAATGGGGCAATGGAGACAATAACACCCACATTGGAAGCCGTTGTGTACACCAGTGCTACATTTTCAATGAGAAAATATAACGTCACCCCGCATAGTCCTGCTCCGATAAATAACCATTCTTCTCTGAATGAGGCGATCCGTAGTGAACGTGGATAGATTAGCAACAGTACCAAATACCCGATCAGAAAGCGGAAAAATAAAATTTCCACGGGGGTAAAGTCAATCAGTAGAACCTTCGTCGAGACAAACGTAGTTCCCCAGATCAGTATAGTAAACAAAGCGAGTAAATGTCCGGTAGAGGCTTTAGTGTTTTGATGACCAAGATGACTTGTCATACGATGTTAGTGGTGGTTCGTTTCAACTCCGAATCATGATTGAAGATACGTCTATATTGCTTGGGTGTCAGGCCAATCAGTTTTTTGAAAAAATTCGTGAAATGGCTCTGGTCACTGAATCCTGTCTGTGCAGCTACTTCAATCGGCAGCAGACCTTGTTCCAGAAGACGTTTGGCTTGATTAATGCGAATCGTTTCCAGATAGCGGTAAGGGGATATCCCTTTCTGGCGAGTGAATAAACGCAGCAGGTGGTATTTACTCATCTCCGTCAAATCGGCTAACTGGTTCAGCGAGATGCTCTCCATGTAATGAGCTTCTATGTAATCACATATGCGTCTGATCTCTATGGTAACATCCTGAGTGGAAACAGGGGGTTCAGCATCCGAATAATCTCGCAGCAATTGATCCAGTAGTAAGAGTAACAATTCTTCTTTGCAGAAATCGGATTGCTCTTCCAGAATCATCTGATGCAGTTCGTGCAGGGAACCCACAAGTTCACTTTGGTAGAGAACGGGGGACGTAAACCGTGGTAAGTAAGCTTGTCCAGTAATCTCTCTCGCATACTCTCGCATAACCTCAGGCTGGACGTTGATACAGCGATAATCGAGGGTTCTGCCATCGACCTGTTCGCAGGCATGGGGGTCTTGTGGATTAAAGACAATGATGTCCCCACTATTTAGAATATATTCTTCGTTGTTGCAGACGAGGTGTCGCTTGCCTTGTTCAATGAATCCAATGACATAATAGTCATGAAAATGATTGGGAAACTTCTGCATAATGCCTTCAAATTGATAAGCTTCTAGCTGTAGATCGGTATCAAATACGACAGTCCGGACTTCACGAGTCATGATGCACCTTCTTTCTGGTATGTTAATGTCATTATAGGTTGCAAAGAAGGAATTTTCTTGAACGATATTGCTATTGCTCGAAGTGTTTGATCGGACAGATATCTCTAAAAACAAAATACCCGCAATCCCGGAGGGAAAGCGAGCCCTTTGCTTAGTATAGTTGATTCATGAGTTCAAACCTATATATATTGGACAAAAAAATGTCCGGAACAATAAGGAATTGTCCTTAGTGTAACGTAGCCAGTGCTTCAGGTGAAAAAGACTGAATTTCAGATACACGGCCTTCACGCATTTTGGCAGCCCATGCCGGGTCACCAAGTAGCGCACGTCCCACAGCCACCAGATCAAATTCCTGTTGATCGAAACGCTTCATAAGCTCGTCCATACCTGGATGTTTTGCTTCATCAGTTCCTGCTTCAGGCTCATTTGGCATACCCACAGAACCGACTGTGATCGTGGTTTGACCACTTAGCTTTCGCACCCAACCTGCAAATCCAAGCCCAGATCCTTCAAACTCGGGCTCCCAGAAGCGTCGTGTC
This sequence comes from Paenibacillus sp. FSL H8-0079, assembly GCF_037991315.1. NCBI lineage: Bacteria > Bacillati > Bacillota > Bacilli > Caryophanales > Paenibacillaceae > Paenibacillus > Paenibacillus sp. FSL H8-0079. The sequence goes on along the minus strand of NZ_CP150300.1, from coordinate 3,931,391 downwards.
GAGCAGTGGAAGATATCTACACCTGCGTCAACCAGCAAATGAAGGAATTGTTCCAGTTGTTCGGGGGTGTCGAACAGTCTGGCTTGATAATCATTCATCTTCCATTGGGAAATCCGCATCGCGATAGGGAAATCAGGACCTACCGCAGCACGAACTGCCATTACAAGTTCAACTGCGAATTGCGTTCGTTTTTGAAGGTCACCACCATAGCGGTCCGTTCTCCTATTCGTTGTTTTCCAGAAAAACTGATCAATCAGAAAACCGTGTGCACCGTGAAGTTCAATTCCGTCAAAACCAATACTTTGCGCATTGGCTGCTGCATCTGCATAAGCTTGAATCACAGTTGCGATCTCTGCCTCCGTCATTGGCTCACCTACTTGAGTACCTTCCATATCAACTCCCGATGGACTAAGTGATTCAGCCTCGGGGTGAGGCTGAGATCCGGAAGGGCGAACGATTCCCATGTGTAAAATCTGCGGAAAAATCTTGCCGCCGGCTTCATGGACTTGTTCGACCACTTCAGCCCACCCTTGAAGAGCTGCTTCTCCATACATATGAGGGATTCTAGGCTCACTTGATGCAGATGGATGCTCAATGGTCGCACCTTCGGTAATAATGAGTCCAACACCATGCTCGGCACGCCGACGATAATATGCGGCTACATCGGGGCCCGGGACACCATCCGGGGAGAAAGCACGAGCCATGGGGGACATGACGATGCGTGAGGACAGGGTTAATTTTTGAACAGTGTATGGTTGAAACAGAAGCTCCGTAGAAATAACGTTATGTTGTTGATTACTCAAACTAAGCACCTCCATTATTATGCACCTTCAAGCGGGTACGAGTGCAATCTTAACAAGGTCTATAGGCATGCTCAACCAACAATCGAAGCATTTTGTTGCTTAAGCGAAAGACACGGATTATTGTATGGTGTATTTGCACTTACTTTCACTTGTTGAACAAATAACACTTATCTATAATGAAGGAGTCTAACCAAATATTTTGTGTACAAAGGAGGATTGGGACATGTCTGGTGTATTGTCTCCAAACTCGAATGATCCGCGTGTAATCCGCACGCGCCAATTAATTCTTGATGCGTTTTTAAACCAATTGAATCTTAAAAATTTCAACAGCATTACAATTCAAAACATTACGGAACAAGCCACAATCAACAGGGCCACATTTTATGCCCATTTTCAGGATAAATATGCACTTCTTGAAGCCTTGTTATCGGATGCTTTTATGGAATATGTAACGAAGAGGGTGGACCCGGATGCTAGGTTATCAGCCGAGACCATACAACAGCTTATATTTTCATTATGTGATTATCACGTCTCAAGTAATGGATGCATCAAAAAATATGAGACTGTTGCACCAATTATTGAAGAGAACATCAAGACGCAACTGGAGCAATTCCTTCTTGAATTAATGAGCAAAGTAGCGGGGCATGTAGATCCCAAAACGCTGAAAATTACGGCAACCATGCTAAGCTGGTCGATCTATGGAATAACGTATCGATGGAATATTGAAGGCGGGCAGGAATCCCCTGCTGAGTTAGCCCAACGAGTTGTCCCCTACATGATCGGCGGGTTGGAATTATTGAATTGAATTCATTAAATGAAGTTGCATTACTATTCGAATGGACAGAGGAGGAATAAGAACATGTTTGAACATTTGGTTGTTTTTAAATTTAACGATAAAATTACGACTGACAAGCAGCAGGAATTGGTGGCTCAATTGCTCGCACTACAGGAACAAATTCCGGGAATCGTCGCGCTGACGGCTGGAATCAATGCAACGGAAGAAACGGACCGTATTCAAGGTTATACGATTGGATTACGAGTGACGTTTGAAGATCAGGACGCATTGCGCGCCTATGGTCCACATCCTGCTCATCAGGCATTTGTAGCTTCCTTGGATGGTTGGGTGGAAGATGTAATTGTAGTTGATTATGCGATATAAAGCCCCGATATCAGAGGTTTAACGAATCTAGGAGTTGAAGATTTCCATGTGTTTGATTTTATTTGCTTACAACATGCATCCAAAGTATCCGCTTATATTGGGATCCAATAGGGATGAATTCTATCACAGACCTACGGCTCAAGCACATTATTGGGAAGATCACCCTCAAATATTGGCAGGCCGGGATTTGTCGAAAATGGGAACCTGGATGGGCGTAACAACAGGGGGACGTCTGGCTGCTGTCACGAATTATCGTGATCCGAATGAAGATGTACATGCCAAGTGTTCAAGAGGAGATCTGGTTGCTGATTTTTTAAAGGGAACGTCCTCACCTGAGCAATATATGCCACGTGCGGAGCAAAATCGCAATGATTACCCTGGATACAATTTGTTGGTGGGTGATCCAGACGACCTCTATTATTATTCTAATGTGGGCAACGTTGTGATGAAGTTGGAACCGGGAATATACGGGATTAGTAATCACTTGATCAATACGGATTGGCCTAAGGTGAAACGTGGAAAAGAAGGACTGGAGAAAATCATCAACGGGGAGGAAGAAAGTACCCTGACAGAGCAAATATTAGATTTGCTACAATTGGCAGACCCTTCAGTGGATGAGCTTCTACCCCATACAGGCGTTCCATTGGAGTGGGAACGTTTGCTTTCTCCCATATTTGTTAAGAGTGAAAAATTTGACTATGGAACCAGAGCTTCATCCGTTGTTCTGATGACTAGAGAAGAATTATTGTTTACGGAGAGGGTTCATCAGAACGGAGAGGTCATGGAGCAGCGTTTTAACATCAAGCCTCTTAACTGGACAAGCTGAGAATATGAAACAAGTTATGATGTACGGACATTATGTCTCAACATGAATACTTCAAGATAAATCGCACGTTCAATTTTATTTCTTCTGAGTGTAAAAAGAATTGTGTTAATTATTATGTTAGATAATATAACGCGACATAAAAGGTTTGAGATTCCCTTTTGTACAACACGCCCAATTTAAGTTGGGCTATTTATATGTTATAACAATTCTATGTTATGAATCATGGAACTTCCCTGAATAGTTTATATAATGTGAATCAACATAACATGATTTTGCAGCGGTTCGGTTGATTCTAATTTCAGGGGGGCAACGTGGGATGAAAGAAACCAAAAAGATGAGAATTTTTTCACTGGGCATTCAGCACGTACTCGCGATGTATGCGGGAGCAATTCTGGTACCTTTGCTTGTGGGTAGAGCGCTAAATTTGACTGCAGAGCAGTTGGCGTATCTGGTATCCATTGACCTGTTAACGTGTGGGATTGCAACATGGCTTCAGGCTCGGAAAGGGAAGTACTTGGGTATAGGTTTGCCAGCGGTGCTCGGAAGCTCTTTTGTAGCGGTCACACCTATGATTGCCATTGGATCGCAATACGGAATTCCTGCCATATATGGGTCGATCATCGCAGCCGGATTATTTATCGTCATCTTTGCCGTATTTTTCAGCAAAATCGTCAAATTGTTTCCACCAGTCGTGATCGGTACAGTGGTAACCATCATCGGTCTTGCACTGATCCCAACCGGCATTAAGAACATGGCGGGTGGAGCAAACAGCGAGAATTTCGGAAGTTTGGACAATTTGGCGCTTTCCTTTGGCGTATTACTTTTCATTCTGATCCTGAATCGATACGCTCGTGGTTTTGTTAAATCCCTGGCAGTTCTCCTGGGGATTATCGTGGGAACCCTCATAGCAGCCTTCATGGGAAAAGTGAATTTTGCCGCTGTACAGGAAGCCTCCTGGTTCCATTTGCCCCAACCCTTCTACTTTGGATGGCCAACCTTCGAGATCGGCCCCATTATTACAATGATCATTGTAGGTACGGTAGTTATTATCGAATCAACAGGTGTATTTATGGCTTTGAGTAAAATCTGCGATCAACCGATCAACGAAAAAGATCTGGCACGGGGATATCGCGCAGAAGGTCTCGCGTTTGTTCTAGGTGGCATATTCAATGCCTTTCCATACAATACATTTGCGCAGAATGTCGGTTTAGTTCAGCTCTCCAAGGTGAAAACGACCAATGTGGTGGTTGCAGCCGGAGGTATTCTGGTCTTTCTCGGACTTATTCCCAAAGTAGCTGCTTTTGCAACGATTATTCCGAGTGCTGTATTAGGTGGGGCGACTGTTGTCCTGTTTGGAATGGTCGTCTCATCCGGGATCAAAATGCTGCAAAACGTCGACTTTGCCAAACAATCCAATCTGTTGATCGTGGCTTGCTCCGTTTCACTTGGTCTTGGTGTTACCGCTGTACCGGATCTGTTTGCTCAACTTCCCCAAAGCATTCGTATTATTGTGAGCGATGGCATTATCACAGGAAGTCTGTCAGCTATTTTGCTCAATGTCTTCTTCAACCTCGGCTTCAAAAAAGAAAGCTTGCCTCTTCAGCCTGTACAGGCACAAGAAGCACATACGTAATTCTTTTTCTACGATAACCAAACTGATTTAATGAATGGAACAGACCCAAGACGGGATGGATTGAGGGAAATAAGGTAATAACTCCCCTCATGACAGAACCTCTTGGGTTTTTATTTGCTTGGAAGCTGTGACTCTAAATGATGATTTTCATACGAAAGTTATTGCGAAGGAATGCAAAAGGAATGTAAATATGCTAAAGTTTCATCAAGAACATTTTATGTGTTCCTTTATATTGAATATCCATGCGACTACATAAATGAGCATTGGTTCACAAGGCTACAATAACAACAAGGGATGTTCCCTTGGTCAAAAAAAGGAGTTGTGATCCTCATGCAACAAGCTAAGCTGGAAACCCGTTTGAATTTTGACAATAGTTATGCACGTCTGCCGCAAATATTCTACACAAGCCAGGGAGCGGAGCCAGTTGAATCACCGGATCTGCTTATCTTCAATGCTACGCTTGCAACAGAACTTGGCTTGAACGCCGAAGCGCTGAACACGCAAGAAGGTGCCGCCGTATTTGCAGGAAATGTAACCCCGCAAGGAGCTGAGCCTCTCGCTCAGGCCTATGCAGGTCATCAATTTGGTAATTTCAACATGCTAGGTGACGGACGGGCATTGCTTCTTGGTGAACATATTACCCCACAGGGGGAGCGCGTAGATATTCAGCTCAAAGGTTCGGGAAGAACTCCATACTCTCGCGCAGGGGATGGACGTGCCGCAGTTGGACCAATGTTGCGTGAATATATCATAAGTGAAGCGATGTATGCACTCGGCATTCCAACCACACGGAGTCTGGCAGTTGTGTCCACAGGAGAGCATATCGTCCGTGAATCAGAACGACCGGGTGCCATACTGACACGAGTAGCTGCCAGTCATATTCGAGTAGCGACGTTTCAGTATGCAGCGCGTTGGGGATCGAAAGAGGAACTGAGAACTCTCGCAGACTACACATTGGAGCGACATTTCCCCCAGGTTGAAGGAGATGAAGATCGTTATCTTCGATTGCTTCAGGAAGTGATCAAGCTTCAGGCGGCACTTATTGCGCAGTGGCAGCGAGTTGGCTTCATTCATGGCGTGATGAATACGGACAATATGGCGATCAGTGGAGAAACGATTGATTACGGACCATGCGCTTTTATGGATGCTTATAATCCGAGTACGGTGTTTAGTTCAATTGATAAGCAAGGTCGTTATGCATATGGCAATCAACCGTATATTGGCGGATGGAACTTGGCACGTTTTGCCGAGACACTTATACCGCTGCTGCATGAAGACGAGGAGCAGGCCGTGCAAATCGCACAGGATGCCATCGCGCAATTCTCAGAGTTGTATCATCATCACTGGTTATCAGGCATGCGAGCCAAATTGGGACTGTTCAATGAAGAAGCGGAAGATGAAACTCTAATTAAAGAACTTATTGAACTGATGGAGAAACATTCCGCAGATTTTACGAACACGTTCGTGGCGCTGACGCTAGGTACCTTGGAAGGAACCAACCTGAATGGAGTACCTGAGTTTAACGAGTGGTATTCACGTTGGCAGTCCAGATTAGAGCGACAGTCCGAAACAAAAAATGTTGTTATACAACAAATGAAGAGTAACAATCCAGCAGTTATTCCTCGGAATGATCGGGTAGAAGAAGCACTGGAACGAGCTGAGAATCATGGAGACTATAGTGTGATGCAACAACTTCTTGCAGTTCTGCAACAGCCTTATGCGTATACACCAGAACAGGCTGACTACGCTACCTTGCCGGTTTCATGTGATCCGTCTTATCGCACATTCTGCGGAACCTAAAATGAAATTTGTCTTGAGAGAGCTGCCTTTGGCAGCTTTTTCATTACGACAATCCGTATTGACATGAGCATCAGATTGCGGAGAAAGCCTATGGTTGCTATCACGGAAATTGAACATGATGACGATATAAGCTGGTTTCAACTATGCATCCGTAGTTCTGTTCAAAGATTGCATACTTGGCCTTGCAATGACTCAAACGTTCGGCTATACTTGCTATAAATTGAATACATGAATCACGTTGATAGAGCGCAGTAGCGGCTTTGTCCCTGTTACAGAAAGTCAGGGGTTGATGGAACCTGATACATACAAGGGCTGCGAATTACACTCTGGAGTACTTGGGTAATGCCAAGCGGAAGGGCAAACGATATATTGCCGAAAGTGGTATGGATAGCGTGTTAAGGTGGCGTGTTATCCATGCAATTTGGGTGGTACCACGGTTATGATAATCGTCCCTGTGTCTAATGAAGACAAGGAGGCGATTTTTTTGTGTCCAAAAAAGCCGTTCCAGCGTGTAATTTCGTAATTTGACGTGGATCATGACTGAATCTTGAGGATAGAAAAGGGGTTTTTACGAATGAATATTATTGATGAACTAGAGTGGCGTGACGCCATTAACCAGCAGACCGATGCAGAGGGATTACGTGAACTGACTGAAACCAAATCAGTCTCCTTGTACTGCGGCGTTGACCCTACGGGGGATAGCATGCACATCGGACATTTAATTCCCTTCATGATGCTGAAACGTTTTCAACTGGCAGGACATCGTCCAGTCATTCTGATTGGTGGAGCTACAGGTACAATTGGTGATCCAAGTGGACGTCAGGCAGAGCGTTCTTTGCAAACGATGGAGCAGGTGCAGGATAATGTGGATGCACTGACAGCACAAATGAAGAAGTTGTTCGTAACAGATGGCGATAATCAAGTTCGCATGGTGAATAACTACGATTGGACGCACAAAATCAATGTAATTGAATTCTTGCGTGACTACGGCAAAAACTTTAACCTCAACACAATGCTGGCTAAGGATGTAGTTGCGAGTAGACTGGAAGGCGGAATCTCGTTCACCGAGTTTTCCTACCAGATCCTTCAATCCCTCGACTACCTGCACCTGTTCCAGAACGAAGATGTACAACTGCAAATCGGCGGTTCCGATCAATGGGGTAACATCACAAGCGGTCTCGATCTAATTCGCAAAAAAGAAGGATCTGAAGCGAAGGCGTACGGTCTGACCATCCCGCTTATGCTCAAATCCGACGGAACCAAATTCGGTAAAACAGCTGGCGGCGCAATTTGGCTTGATCCGAACAAAACGACACCATTTGAGTTCTACCAGTTCTGGGCGAATACAGATGACCGTGATGTCATTAAATACTTGAAATACTTTACTTTCCTGAGCAAAGAAGAAATTGAAGCTTTGGCTGAAAAGGTAGAGACAGAGCCGCACAAACGTGAAGCACAGAAAGCACTCGCGGAAGAAATGACGAAATTCGTTCACGGCGAAGACATGCTGGAACAGGCTAAGCGGATTACAGCAGCGCTGTTTAGTGGAGATATCCGTTCCCTGACAGCAGACGAAATTGAGCAGGGCTTTAAGGAAATGCCAACATTTGAAACGGACGGCGAAGCGAAAAATATCGTGGACTGGCTCGTGGATCTGGGGCTGGAGCCATCCAAGCGTCAGGCACGTGAAGATGTCACTAAAGGTGCAATCTCCATGAATGGTGAGAAAATTACGGAGCTTGAATTCACGGTGTCGGCAGAGCATGCCATTGGCGGTAAATTCATCATTATCCGTAAAGGTAAAAAGAACTACAGCCTGGTTAAACTCCAATCATAGTGTCTGAGTATTAGAAGTATTAGAAGTATTAGAACGTAAAGAGATGTATCAGACTACATCACAACACTTATACAGAAACAAAAAGACCGTCTTCCATCTCTGTCAAGCGACAGAGTGGAGACGGTCTTTTGTATAACAGGTCATTGCTTGACCTATATTATTGATTAACGATCGCTGTGATCTCTTCATCCAGATCAAGTCGTACGTTCTCACGGTATGCCCGGATGTTGTATTCACTGTGCAGGTAGCGAAGAATCGCTTCAATCATATTGGATTCCACCAGATATTGACTGCGGCCTTGAATCCAAACTTCAGCGGAATAACCTGTATCTTCTTCCCAGCTCAGTTCTACGTTCACATCGGTTGGACGTACACCCTTACGTTCTGCCATATGAATACAGATTGCATTCACAATTTCATCCATGCTCAGAACCATAGAGATTAGTACCGTCCGTTTCTGTTGCGATCATCATCACGATCATTGCGACGGTCATAACGGCCATTCGCTGCAGGTTTACGACGATTGGAGATGGCTCTGAAGAGTGCCATAGCCAACATAACGATCAACATAATTGCTGCAACGTTCACGAGCAATCCAAGGATGTTACCCAGGGCGCCCATGCCACCGAACAATCCGCCGAACATCATACCAGCAAGACCACCAAGCATCATGCCTTTCATGAATCCGCCGCCACCACCGAAGAATCCACCACCACGAGTTGCAGCTGCACCAGTACCGGAGTTATTGCCGGAATTGGATTGGTTCACGTTACTGTTGGAGTCGGATTTCTTAGGTGTATTGTTATAACTTTTCGTACCGGATTTGAATCCGCCACCACGTCTTGCATCCGCTGAATCCGGATTCGTTACTCCCACTGTTGCGAACAATAATGTAAAGGCCATAAATACCATCATTAGATGTTTAACTCCAAATTTTTTCTTCATTGTAAAGATCGTAACCCCCCGATTAAATTGTTTGAATCGCCCAAAATGGGCCTTACTCATGTAATACGGTCGACTTGCAGGAACGTTTCAAATTTTATTAAATTTCTGAAACGCTTGGACTTGGGTCTTGAATTGCAGCTTGGCCATCAAGCAATTGGGTAACCCAGTTACACCATTCCAGGCCTGTTTGCGCATGCATTAACCCTTTTTGTACCAGGATGTAGCTTCCAAAATCTCGGTTGCCTACACGAAGATTATCCAGAGGTATACGTGATTTCAGTTCCTCGAAATAACGTATGCGTTCCATAAACCAGCTTTTACGCTCATTTAGAATGCGTCTCATGCTTCCGTCTTCCGCAATGCCAACACACAAGATACGCAAATTAAATTCATCGCGCGTAACCGGTGCGGTAACAGGAGTAATCATCCATTCCAAGAGCTTTTCAATGCCTTTTTCCGTAACTGCGTACATTTTCTTGTCCGGTTTGTCAGACTGTTGTACCCAGCGGGAGGCCAATAACTCATCGTTTTCCATCTTGGACAGGAGTGGGTAGATCTGACTGTGTTTCGCCTGCCAATGCGGCTGAATCTTCAGCATCAGATCATAGCCCGATGACTCCTCGCGGGTAAGCAGCCCGAGCAATCCGTAGGAAAGTATGTTCATGCACATGTCTCCTTAATATTAGGGCTGGGTCAGAGAAAATAATCAATTTTGCTTTCTTTGACCGCTTTCATAAAAGTGTACACTGAAACTGTATGGTTTGACAACCTGACAGAGCAACTGCCTCAATTTAGACAAAAAAAGTGCGAACCATAAGGTCCGCACGCCAAACCATTTAGAGAGATGCCTGTTGTCCATACCCCTCAGCGACAAGATCAAGCTCACCTGTAGCAGAATCGATAACCATGCCGTGGACGGGTACATTGGGAGGAAGTAGAGGATGCTTCTTGATCACTTCCACAGTATGTTTTACCCCTTCTTCGACGCTGTCAAACCCGCGCAACCATTTTTGCAAACGGATGCCAGAGTTCTCAAGAGTTGTCATGACTTCTTCAGATACGCCACGTTCAACCATATGTCCAATCATCGTCTCTGCGTGAAGGGAAGCCATACCGCATTCCGTATGTCCGACAACCAGAACTTCATCTGCACCCAGTTCATAGATGGCGACAAGCACACTACGCATTACACTGCCGAAAGGCTGAGAGATAATCGCGCCTGCGTTTTTGATGATTTTCACATCACCGTTCTTCAGATTCATGGCCTTGGGCAGCATTTCCACCAGACGTGTATCCATACAAGTGATGATAACCATCTTTTTGGTTGGAAACTTGCCAGCCGTATACTTTTCGTATTCTTTAGTCTCGACAAATGTTTTGTTGTAAGCCAAAATCTCTTGAATGTTGTTCATGTCCATTGCCTCCTGTTATCCAATACGACGAGCACGGCCACTTGCATTTGATGCAGCTTGTCCTACGCGCCTTTGCGTTATTAGTATATCACGGTCAGCAAATCACATTACTCACCCTTTGTAGTAGAATAATGCAATTTGCCTCTGTTAAAAGTTGATTATACTCAATGGGAAAAGTATCATCAATAGGGTATGACATTTTTTTTGAAGAGGTGAACGATAACAATGGATAAACAAACACAGGAACATTTGGAATCCTTCCGTAATTTGGCTCGTAAAATTAAGAGCTATCATGAAGCCATCGGTTTGCTTCACTGGGATCTGCGCACAGGTGCGCCGAAAAAAGGCGTTCCGACTCGCTCGGAGACGCTGGGTATGCTGTCCACCGAAGCATTCAAGCTGCAAACCTCGGCTGACATGAAGACCTACCTGGATGCATTAACCACTCCAGCGGTATTGGAACAACTCGAAGATATAGATCGTCGTCTGGTTGAAGACTGTAAGAAAGAATATGATCGCAGTCAGTCTGTACCACCTGAGAAAGTACAATCATATACCGTGCTCACGGCGAAGTCCGAAACCGCATGGGAAGATGCCAAGCATAACAGTGATTTTGCAGGGTTCTCACCTTATCTGACAGATATCGTTAAGCTCAAACAGGAGTTTATTGATTATTGGGGTGTGAAGGATACACGGTATGATACGTTGCTTGATATGTATGAGCCTGATCTAACCGTTGAGAAAGTGGATGCTGTGTTCGCTCGCCTCAAAGCACGTTTGGTGCCTCTGCAAGAGAAGATCAATGCTTCAGAAAACAAGCCAAATACAGAGTTCTTGAATCAGTTGTTTGACACCGAGCAGCAGGAAAAGTTCAGTCTGTTCATCCTGGAACAGATGGGATATGACTTTGAAGCCGGACGATTGGACGAGAGTGTTCATCCTTTTGCAACGGGCCTTAACCCGGGTGATGTGCGAATCACGACACATTATCTGCAAGATGATGTAGCAAGCGCAGTCTTCAGTTCACTGCATGAGGGCGGACATGCCCTGTATGAACAAAATATTGATGAGAGTCTGGCGGGTACCCTTCTTGCCGAAGGAACGTCCATGGGTATTCATGAGTCCCAGTCCCGTCTTTGGGAAAATATGATTGGTCGCAGCCTGCCATTCTGGACACGCTATTACAAAGATTTGCAGCAGCATTTCCCGCAACTGAGCGAGGTTGAACTGGAAGATTTCTATCGTGCAATCAACCGGGTGGAGAGTTCACTCATTCGGATTGAAGCCGATGAACTGACCTATAACCTGCACATTATTATCCGGTATGAAATTGAGAAAATGCTGTTTAACGATGGTCTAGAAGTGAAGGACCTGCCGGAAACCTGGAATGCAAAATACAAAGAATACCTCGGTATTATGCCAACGAATGATGGAGAAGGCGTTCTTCAGGATGTTCACTGGTCTGGTGGAGACTTTGGTTACTTTGCATCGTATTCTCTGGGTAATATGTATGCAGCTCAAATTCTACATACATTGCGCAAGGAAATGCCGGAGTTTGATACCCATATTACAGAAGGTAATCTGATTCCAATCAAGGAATGGCTTACAGACAAGATCTATCGATATGGCAAAAGTCGTACACCTTCCGAATTGATTGTTGCCGTAACGGGTGAAGAATTGAACCCGGATTATCTGGCCGATTATTTGGAAGCCAAATATGCCGAGATTTACAAGCTGTAACATACAATAAATAGCATATTTAAACAATGTTTAGAAGAATGGAGAGTCGGGCATGAATGCCCGGCTCTTTTTTGTATTCAAGTTCTTAACCTTTTGTTGGGCATCAGCATATCCATAATAGAGAGAAACTGCTGAAACCAGTGAAGGAGGGAAACAACATGAAATACACGCCATGGTTCGTCCGGGGCATCGTTATTCTGCTAATTATCATTGTGGCACTCACCAGCTGTAATAAGGAAGAGAATGAAGCCAAGATTACGATTGGCGAAGTGACTCGTTCGGTATTTTACGCACCGGAGTATGTGGCGGTGGCTCAAGGTTTTTTTGAGGAGCAGGGACTTGAGGTGGAGATTCAGACGACTGCTGGTGGTGACAAAACGATGGCGGCATTGCTCGCAGGTTCGGTGGATATCGCACTGGTAGGTGCAGAGACGTCCATATACGTCTATCAGCAGGGAGCAGAAGATCCAGTCATTAACTTTGCCCAACTCACCCAGACGGATGGTACTTTTCTGTTCGCACGTAACCCGGAAGGCAGCTTCGATTGGGAGCAATTGAGGGATTCCACATTTCTCGGCCAGCGCAAAGGCGGCATGCCGCAAATGGCAGGGGAGTTCGCACTGAACAAACATGGCATTGATCCGCAAAGTGATCTGGAGTTGATTCAAAATGTGGACTTTGCCAATATTGCGTCTGCTTTCGCCTCAGGCACGGGAGATTATGTTCAACTGTTTGAACCCCAGGCATCCATCTTTGAACAAGAAGGTCGGGGCAAGGTTGTTGCATCGTTTGGCGCAGAAGGTGGTCATCTGCCTTACACGGTCTTCATGACGAAACAGAGCTATCTTAACGACAACAAGGATATCGTGCAGAAATTTACGAACGGTCTGCATAAAGCGCAAGCATGGGTAGATTCCCATACGGCTGAAGAGATTGCAGAAGTCATTACTCCTTTCTTCAAAGACATCGATCCAGCCATTCTGGTCAGCAGTGTGAACCGTTATAAGGAACAGGGCACCTATGCAACAGACCCGATCATTGATGAGGAAGAGTGGAACAATCTGCTTGATGTCATGAGTGCTGCCGGAGAATTGAAAGAACGTGTGGATTTGAATGTCATTGTGGACAATGCCTATGCGGAAGAAGCCACGATATCGAAGTAATGGGTATTCAGGAAAGGAAGTGAGCAGAATGCCTGAATCCGAAAGTGTGATCCGACTGGAAGGGATCTCTCAAGTCTACGTCAGCGAACGGGAAGCTTCATTGGTGATTGAAGACTTGAGTCTTGAGATCCAAAAAGGGGAGTTCGTCAGCCTGGTTGGACCGAGCGGATGCGGTAAAACGACATTGTTGTCGATCATCGCCGGGCTGCTCACACCTACTCAAGGAGAGGTTAAGATTAAGGGGAAGCTCGTTGGCGGCCCTTCAGCGCAGATTGGTTATATGCTGCAACAGGACTATCTGTTTCCATGGCGGACCATTCTGGATAATGCTTTGATCGGACTAGAATTGACAGGCAGACTGGATGAACGGAGCCGTGAGCGTGTACGGGAATTGCTGATAAGCATGGGCTTGGCCGGAACAGAGAATCAGTACCCTTCAGAGCTTTCAGGGGGCATGAGACAGCGGGTCGCCCTGGTGCGCACGCTGGCAACCGATCCGGGAATTTTATTGTTGGATGAACCGTTCTCCGCACTCGATTATCAAACCAAGCTGCAACTGGAGGATCTGGTTTCGGATACGTTAAAAGAGTTTGGCAAAACCTCTGTACTCGTCACTCATGATTTGTCTGAAGCCATTGCGGTCAGCGACCGCGTCATTGTACTGGATCGCAATCCGGGCCGTATCCGTCGTGAATTTATCATTCCCGATGGAATTCGCAAATCTCAGCCGTTTCATGCTAGGGAGCAAGAAGGATTCAATGAGCTGTTTCAGGCGTTATGGAGTGAACTGGACCAGTCCGGGGGAGGTGAGAAAGAAGCGTGAATCAAACGAATCCGAGGCAGGAAAAGCGTGACGAGTGGATGGGACAGCTGCATCGGAATCATATTCAGCAGGTGGCCAGATGGCGACATCAAGTGCTTGCTGTACAGTTATCCATGCTAGTATCTATGTTTTTGCTGTGGGAACTGGCGGGCAGACTACGTTGGATTGATGTGCTTCTGTTCAGTTATCCGAGCAAGATTTTTGCTCAGATCGGTAAGGACATCGCCAGTGGCGAGTTGTGGGCACATGTTGGGGTAACCGTAGGGGAAACGGTAGTTGGTTTTTTGCTGGGTACACTGGTGGGAACCTTACTTGCGGTCTTAATTTGGTGGTCTCCTTTTTTGTCCAAAGTGCTGGACCCCTATATGGTTGTATTCAACAGTATGCCTAAGGTAGCGCTTGGTCCGATCTTTATTGTTATGTTCGGCGCGGGTTTTACAGCCATTGTCATGACCACGTTGTCCATCACGGTCATCATCACGACACTGGTGGTGTATAACAGCTTCAATGAAGTCGATCCCAATTATGTTAAAGTCATTCGTACGTTTGGTGGGGACCGTTCCGAGATTTTTACGAAAGTTGTATTGCCTGCTTCTTTTCCGGCGATTGTATCGACCTTGAAAGTCAACGTAGGCATGGCCTGGGTGGGTGTCATCGTGGGTGAGTTTCTGGTCGCGAAACAAGGGCTCGGTTATCTGATTATTTACGGATTCCAGGTATTCAACTTCACGCTCGTATTATCGAGTCTGTTAATTATTGCTGCAGTTGCAACAGCCATGTATCAACTTGTCGTCTATGCGGAGCGCAAATTGTTGGCTGGTCGCAGGTGATTTGGCCGTGTTTTATTCGTACTATGAACGTTTATAATATGTATACAATTTCACAAGGGGTGTCACGTTGCCCGATACTGTAAAATCAAGTACCATATTTAGTATGAATATTCCGCGCAGATCCGGAATGAATGCGATGATTGGAGAAGAGGGCCTTGAGGTTCTGTCGCAACGATCTAACTTGCCAGCGTCCCTCATTCGGGGCGTGTTGCTGTGACCGGCATGCATGCGCATGTCGGTTGGTGTCGTCTAGTTTACAGTTGGATGAGCCATACTAGTCATGATAAATGAATGAGGCGATGAGCTGGCTAAGAACTTTTTTGCAGCTTAGAGGAGATGGAATGTTAAATGGGTTTTAGGGTAATTAAAACTGCAATCGCCGCATTAATGGCCGTATTGATTGCGGACTGGTGTCGCTTGCCGGGACCAACATCAGCGGGATTGCTTGCGATTCTTGGTGTGGATGTGACGAGAAAACGAAGTATTCGCACCATATCGGCGCGGTTCTTTGCTTCAGTAGTCGGACTTTTATTTGCAAGTGTACTTTTTCACTTTTTAGGCTTCCATTATTGGGTGCTGGCCGTATACATATTGATCGCATTCCCGGTTATTGTTCGGGTAGGCTTCAAGGAAGGCATTGTAACAGGTTCAGTTGTGGTGTTTCGGGTGTTTGGCGGCGGAGAGATGGACGTGCATGTCATCCTCGTGCAAATTGCTTTGCTGCTGATTGGTCTTGGTTCAGCAATGGCAGTTAACCTGGCTTATATGCCGGCAGCCGATCCACAAATGCTGCGCATCCGCAAACGAATCGATGAACTCTTCTCGAAGATCTTCAAGGAATTCGCGGCCACGCTACGTAATCCCAATGAAGCTTGGGCGGGGAGAGAATTAATTGAAGCAGATAAAGCAATTCTGGGCGGCATTGATGCAGCCAAGCGTTCGCTGGAGAATCAGGTGATTCATCCGAATGAGGAATGGAGTGTCTACTTCTATATGCGCAAAACGCAGCTGGACTCCATCCAGCACATGATGCATCTGGTGTCCCAGATTTATGAGAAGATGCCACATGCGGAAATGGTATCGGAACTGTTCGATCAGCTTAGTCAGGATGTACTTACTGAATCCTACACCGGACGAACTGAAAAACTTCTTGCGGATGTGCAAGAAGAATTCAGACGTATGGAGTTGCCGGATACAAGGGAAGAATTCGAGATTCGCTCCGCAATTCTCCAGCTGTGCCGTGAACTCGCGCTGTATCTGAAAGTCGCAAAGAAGGACAAAGCGCCGTCCCCAATCTCGGACCGGTCCCAATCTACAAACGAATAATAGAAAATAGTTGTCACCCTAGACGAATGCCCTGCATACACTTGTAGTGAATGATTGTATGGAGGAGGTTTAAAGATGTCATTGAGTCATAAACATCAATGTAGAGAGATTATCACGAAGGCGATCTGCGGCAAAGGTCGTAAGTTCTCTACCGTAACACATACCGTGACTCCGCCAAATGGTCCGACAAGTATTTTGGGGGCTTGGATTATCAACCACCAATATGAAGCCGTATCAGCGGGTGACGGAATTGAAGTTATTGGTACTTACGATATCAACATTTGGTATTCCTATGACAAGAATTCGCAGACGGATGTAGCCAAAGAAACGGTGTCGTATGTAGAACATGTGCCTTTGTCCTATCTGGATCCGAAACACCGGACTTCCACAGTAGAGGTATCTGCGGATGCAACGCAGGAACCTAGCTGTGTGGAAGCCACAGTATCAGCAGGTGGAAGCAGTGTAATTATCCGAGTAGAACGGGAATTCGCTGTGGAACTCGTTGCCGAGACTAAAGTTTGCGTGAAGGTCTGCACAGATGGTTGCGGTGATTACGAAGACAAGGATTATGACTTTGGCAGTGGTGATGGAGATTATGACGATCTCGATCCCGATCTGCTCGACGATGAGCTGTGAGTTTGACGCCTTTATTTGATAACCTAAGGTATCATATGCGCCGGAAGGCGCGGTGAAGAGGGCGTGAGCCCTCTTTCTTCTTAAATATTGAAAAATGGGTGGTAACGAGCCTCGCAATGTGCCTGGAATACCTTTCACGTGAAGGCTCCGCATTGCGGGGTTATTTTTATTTTAGTTGCATGATCCGGGAGGGGGGACGTAATGAATGTGATGGAACAAGCGGAGGAAGCGCTACGCCGATATGAAAATATGACCTCTGCTCAACGTAGAGAACGGTTGAAACAGGCAGGTATAGAAGTATTGTCACTACAGGATCGGCGCAAGCGTGAACCCGGTTTGCGTGTACGCTACGATGTAGAGATAAGCTGTCTGCAGGCGATCAGGATCAAGCGCAAGGATACTAGCGGCATGGGAGGGACGCAAGAAAGTTTGTTAGAGCGTGAGGAGAGTTCAACCTTATTCAAGCGTGTTGAACGACTTGCAATCAAAACGCTGTATACGCTAGGACTTGATCATGGGGCTGTTCGAATGGAATCCTCTGGGAACGGCGGTTGTGCCGTGATTTCGATTGATCCGTGCCCTTGGAAAGGGGTGACCAATCTTGCTGCTACCTACAGGGAAAGCTGGAAGCAGCAGCAGGAACTGCTGGATGAGGAACGTAATCATAGACCCACGCCTATACTAGGTATGGACCCTGAGTTTCTTCTGGTACAGATGCCAGAATCCAAAATCGTACCCGCCTCCAGATTTCTGGAACGCACAGGAATGGCAGGTTGTGATTCCGTGACGATTGGTGGCAGGCGCATATACCCAATTGCTGAATTGCGGCCCGCACCCAGCTCTGAACCGCGTGAGCTACTGGCTCATCTCATGAGGGCATTTGCAGCGGCTTCCCGCAGCATCAGTGATCACTCACTCATCTGGCAGGCAGGCGGGATGCCGCAACGTGGGTTACCTCTTGGGGGTCATATTCATTTTAGTGGCGTGAATCTTACCGGGGAACTGCTCCGTGGACTGGACAATTATCTGGCATTGCCGCTGGCGTTTCTTCAAGATCCGCGTGGATCGGAGAGACGGCCACGTTATGGAGCGCTTGGTGATTTTCGCCTGAAATCCTACGGTGGGTTTGAGTATCGTACGTTACCCAGCTTTCTTGTGTCGCCCCTCGTTGCGAAAGGCGTTGTGGCCTTGGCAGGTCTGATCGCGAGCGGGTATACTCAATTACGGCAGCGTCCGTTGGAGAAAGCTGAGGTTCATACCGCTTTTTATGAAGGAAAGCGCGAAGTGATCAAGGAACACATTCCAGCTCTGGTAGATGATCTGAAGAGGTTGGATGGATATGCACGTTATGAACGGTATGCGTCACCGTTACTCCTTCAATTAAAACTGGGAAGAACCTGGGATGAGAGCCGAGATATTCGCAAACTCTGGAATATTCGGGCAGGTTCATGAAGAACGGACGTTTTTTTGATATAATAAGAAACAAGTCTTTTATTAAGTAATAAGCTACTACGGAAGATATGGAGCAGCAACCCTTGAAGGAAGTGGCGAATAGCCAACACATAAGGCGGAGGCGCAAACACAGTGCCTGACCGTCTTATTGTCCTTCCAGGACGCGTTTCTTCCTGACATTATAGGAACGGGATGGAGGATATTCATCATGGCTCAGTATACGCCAATGATTCAACAATATTTGCAAGTGAAGGCCGAAGCACAAGATGCTTTTCTATTTTTTAGACTGGGTGACTTCTATGAATTGTTCTTCGAGGATGCGATTAATGCTTCCCGTGAACTTGAGATCACGCTGACCGCACGCAACGGAGGCACGGATGACAAAATTCCGATGTGCGGTGTACCTTATCATTCGGCTGACAATTACATACAGCGTCTGATTGAAAAAGGATATAAAGTCGCGATATGTGAACAGATGGAAGATGCGAGTGTAACCAAAGGCATGGTACGACGTGAAATTGTACGTGTGGTCACACCCGGAACGGTGATGGAAGGTAAGACGCTGGGGGACAAATCCAACAACTACATGGTGTGTCTTACAGGTAATCAAAATACGCTGGCGCTTGCAGCCTGTGATCTTTCAACGGGTGAGTTGTATGTGACATCCGTACCCTATTCCAAGGAATGGCTCAAAGATGAAATCGGCATCTATGAACCATCAGAGCTTGTGGGGGATGCAGCGCTGCTTGAAACGGTAGAATCCGAGGCATCTCCAATCGGTCGCCCTGTGGTCTACACGTCCTGGACAAAGAATAAGGAAGATCTGGTCCGTCAGCAGTTTGGAGAGGCTGTGTGGGCCAGATTGGAGCCTGAACGTCAAGCGTGTATTGCACGACTTTTCTCCTATCTGAGTGAGACACAGAAACGTTCTCTGGGGCAATTAACTCAAATCTCAACGTATGAGCCCGATCATTACATGATCTTGGACCCGTTTACCCGCCGAAACCTGGAATTGGTGGAAACCGTGCGTGAGCGCTCCAAAAAAGGTTCATTGCTCTGGTTGCTTGATCGGACCGAGACGTCCATGGGTGCAAGAATGCTGCGTCGCTGGGTTGATAAGCCATTATTGCAAAAAGGGAAGATTAATGAGCGTCTTGAAGCGGTGGATACGCTGTACAACCAGTTTATATTACGTGAGGACCTGCGGGCAGAACTCAAAGACATCTATGATCTGGAGCGCTTGGTAGGCCGGATTGCTTTTGGTAATGCCAATGGTCGTGACCTGAATGCGCTCAAGTCATCGCTGGAGAAAATTCCAGGACTTCGTCAACATTGCGCAGGATCTTCTTCCGCAACATTGCAGCATATTGCCGAAACGATGGATGATTGCAATGATCTGCGTGAAGCCATCGGGCAAGCCATTGTGGACGAGCCACCGGTATCGGTAAGGGACGGAGGCCTGATTCGTGAAGGGTACCATGAACGTCTGGATGAATTGCGTGAAGCTTCGGTTAACGGGAAACAGTGGATTGCGGAGTTGGAAGCGCGAGAGCGTGAGGCGACAGGCATTCGATCGTTGAAGATTGGATATAACAAAGTGTTTGGTTATTATATCGAGATCACCAAGTCCAATCTGTCCGCGTTGCCAGAGGGACGTTATGAACGTAAACAGACACTTGCCAATGCAGAACGATATATTACGCCAGAGTTGAAGGAGAAAGAGACGCTGATTCTCGAAGCTCAGGACAAAATGGTTGATATTGAATATGGACTGTTTGCGGAACTGCGCGAGCGGCTGAACAAAGAAATTGCAAGACTGCAGAAGCTGGCCGAGCAGGTTGCAGAGATTGATGTATATCAATCTTTTGCGGTGATTAGCGCTGAGCGTAACTTTGTACGGCCTACGCTGACCGACGGTTATGACTTGGTTGTGGAAGAAGGACGCCATCCGGTCGTCGAGGCGGTTATGCGAGACGGCGCATTTATTGCCAATCACACGGCAATGACCAAGGAAGAGGCACGTATTCTGCTGATTACCGGTCCAAATATGGCTGGTAAGAGTACGTATATGCGACAGGTCGCTTTAATCTCCATTTTGGCGCAAGTGGGTTGTTTTGTACCTGCGGGTCAGGCCGAAGTGCCGATCATGGATCGTATTTTCACACGCATTGGTGCCGCGGATGATCTCATTGGCGGACAAAGTACATTCATGGTGGAGATGGCCGACATTCAGGTTATGACGGATAAAGCTACACCACGCAGTCTGATTATTATCGATGAATTGGGACGGGGAACGTCAACCAGCGAAGGTATGGCCATTGCTCAGTCTGTTATTGAATATGTACATGATATTATCGGCTGTAAAGCCCTTGTATCGACTCACTTCCATGAACTTGCTCATCTGGAGGAGAGTCTGGACAAGCTGGCCAACTACTCGATGGCAGTACAGGAGAGCGGCGACAAGGTTAATTTCCTGCGTAAATTGATTGCAGGAGCAGCTAGTAGCAGTTATGGTATCTATTGCGCTCGTCTTGCAGGTCTTCCTGATAGCATTATTGAGCGGGCTAATGGATTGTTGCATGGGTTTGAGCATGCAGCTGCGCAGGTAGCGGTGGGCAGTGAGTATGTCGGTAGCGAGAAGCAGGAAGCAGGACTGAATGTCAAAGGTGTAGAATTCCAGCACACGGATTCAGCACCATTGATTCGGGAGCGTGACACTGTGGAAAGTACAGATTACACACCTTCTATTGAAGATTCAGCCGGGAAGCAGCATGCTAAGAAACTGAACGGCAAAGGACAGTCCAATGCGAGCCATTCGGATGTTGTTCAACTGTCCATCTTTGGAGATGATGAGCCGAGTGTGGCAACGAAAGCGGATGTAGTTGCGGTGGATAAACCAGCGCGAGAATTCATCCGTACGATGAAAGATATCGATGTCATGAATATGACGCCTCTTCAGGCGATGCAGATATTGAATGATCTCAAATTGAAGGCACAGCAATTATCCTGAGTATAAGGGAGGGGAAAACCTGTGGCGAAAATACATGTGCTTGATGAACATATTGCCAACCAGATCGCGGCGGGTGAGGTGGTCGAACGACCTGCTTCAGTCGTCAAAGAGTTGCTCGAAAACTCGGTGGATGCAGGCGCCACCAAGATTGAAGTGACGGTGGAAGAGGGCGGACTCCTCAGTATTCGTGTCAAAGACAATGGTTCAGGTATTGAGCCAGAGGATATGGAAACGGCCTTTTATCGTCATGCGACCAGCAAAATAGCCCATGGCCGAGATCTGTTCCAGATCACTAGTCTTGGATTCCGCGGAGAAGCCTTGGCGAGTATTGCAGCCGTATCTAAGGTAGAGGTTCTATCGGCAAGTGGTAATGACGGGCGGGGGCGCCGCATCGTAATTGAAGGTGGAAACCTTCGTACTCATGAAGATGCAACCTCACCCCAAGGTACAGATTTTGCAGTGAGAGAACTATTTTACAATACACCTGCCAGACTCAAATATATGAAAACGATCCAGACGGAACTGGGACATATATCAGATGTCCTTTACCGTATGGCGATGTCTCATCCAAACATTTCGTTCCGACTGCGCCATAATGAGAATGTGTTGCTTCAGACGTTGGGTAATGGCGATCTGCTGCAAGTGGTTGCAGCGATCTATGGGACAAGTGCTGCGAAAGCGATGCTTCCCATTCAGGGTGAAAGTCTGGATTACCGGGTGAGCGGGCTGATCAGCCTGCCAGAATGGACACGAGCGAATCGTAATGGTATGTCAACGATTGTTAATGGGAGATTTGTTCGCAATTACGGTCTCAATCAGGCGATTCTCAAAGCCTACCATACCTTGCTGCCCATTAATCGCTTCCCTCTTGTCGTGGTGCAACTGGAGATGCATCCATCCCTTGTGGATGTGAACGTGCATCCGGCCAAGTTGGAGGTGCGCTTCAGCAAGGAACCGGAACTGTATGAATTCATAGAGACGACATTACGGGGGATACTCCGGCAGGAAGTATTGATTCCACAGGTCAAAAAGCAGCAGATTCGACGCGGAGACGATAGCTCCTTTATCCAGGAACAATTCCTCTTTCCACGGGGTCCTCTGAAAGATGCATCTGATGCAGAAGGATATGGACAACAAGGTCCACTCGGGAAACCTGCTAGTGCATCCCTGAAGTTGACTACGGAAGATGATGATCTGGATTTGGATGCTCCGGCGGATGTGGCCACAGGACAGCCAGTATCTGAACAGGGTCAGTCGGTGCCACTGCCCGAAGCTCCACCTGAGATTACACACGCCCCTGAGCAGTTAGAAAGTTGGAACGGGGATATTTTGCAGAAAATTGCTAGTCATGACGGGGGGCAGACATCCGTTAACGTGCAAGAAGGTACTAAGGATGTAAGTACAAGTTTTACCGAAACTGTTCCCAAATCTGACCTCTCTTCTCAAGATGGTGGGGATCGTGGAGCAACAGAAAAACCGTTGGCTGAAGGTAAACCAGCTACGTATCGCTCCGAATCCGTAAATTCACCGGTTAGGGAAGCTCGGACAACCTACAACCCGTCTTCGATTGCAAGAGGTGAACGGACGTGGAAAACCTCAGGTCTGCCTGATGCCACTAAACTTGCTGCTGCCATTAAATCAGATGCATCCATGCCTGCATTTCCGGAGCTGAGTCTGATCGGACAGCATCATGGTACGTATTTGATCGCGCAAAATGACCAAGGTTTATATTTGATTGATCAGCATGCCGCTCATGAACGTGTCAATTATGAGTACTATTACGAGAAATTTGGTAACCCTGCCCAGGCCTCACAAGAGTTACTGCTGCCTATTACGCTGGAGTTTACACCTTCGGAGACGGAAAAACTGAAAACAAGGCTGGCCTGGTTCGAACAGGCGGGTGTATATTTGGAGCATTTCGGTGGACAGACGTTCCGCGTGCGTTCCCATCCGTTCTGGTTCCCCAAAGGGGACGAGAAAGACATTATCGAAGAAATGTCCGAGTGGGTGTTGAGTGAACGCAGCATAGATGTAGCCAAGATGCGAGAAGCTGCATCCATTATGTGCTCCTGCAAGGCGTCTATCAAAGCCAACCAGAAGCTGACGGATCAGGAGGCAGAAGTGCTGATTCAGCGTCTGGGTTCATGTCGTCAGCCCTACACTTGTCCACATGGGCGGCCGATTGTGATTTCATTTTCAACATATGATCTGGAAAAATTGTTCAAACGTGTTATGTAGCTATTTAGGAGGAATCTATGTATATTACAACCGGTGAAAAGGAAGCGGCTTTACTTGTGGAGCGTGCCCGAAACCTTGCTGAAACAACAGGGGGTACTTACGTGCGCCGTAATAAAATGTCTCTGCCCATGATGATTGAACACTATGAGGCGGAGGAGGTTCTGGTTGTACTCCAGGGTAAAGTGCGTCTATTTCGGAAGGATTCACCGTTGCTGGAGTTCCACCCCAGCATGGGATTTGTTCGTGCCAAACGTATATTGCGAGGAGAACCTGATCCACTGCTGGAGGCGGGGGCGGTGAATGAAGGGGATACCATCATCGATTGTACAGCCGGACTGGGCACGGATGCACTGGTGTTCTCGGTTGCAGTGGGCAAAAGTGGACGGGTGATTGCATGTGAGAGCTCTCTTCCGCTATATACACTATTAGTGGAGGGGATGTCTCAATATGAGACGATCAAGCCAGCGGTAAATGAAGCTTTCCGGCGTATTGAGCTGCATCATGCGAATCATCTCGAGTTGCTGCGTTCCATGCCGGATCGAAGCTGTGATACCGTATATTTTGACCCCATGTTCCGTGAACCGATGATGGATTCAAGTGCTATACAGCCCTTGCGAGATTATGCAAATGCTCACGCGCTGGATGAACAGAGCATTATGGAAGCGAAACGGGTTGCCCGTAAACGTGTAGTTATGAAAGAAAAGCGCGGCAGCGCGGAGTTTGACAGGCTTGGATTTGAAATACTTGATCGGGCGAATGCAAAAACCCTGTACGGAGTGATTAATGTTGAAAGTGGAAGTTAAACCAAAACCTAAACTGCTTGTGTTGGTTGGACCAACAGCAGTAGGCAAAACAAGAATGAGCATCGAGCTTGCCCAAGCTTTCAATTGTGAGATTATCTCAGGGGATTCGATGCAGGTATATCGTGAAATGGATATCGGAACAGCCAAGATTACAACTGAAGAAATGAAGGGTGTACCCCATCATCTCATTGATATCCATGAACCGGAGTATCCGTACTCTGTGGCTGAGTTTCAGGAGAGTTGCACACGATTAATTAGTGAAATCCATGAACGCGGTAAAATGCCTTTTATTGTAGGTGGCACCGGTCTATATGTGGAATCAGTATGTTACGGCTTCCAATTTTCCGATAGTGGTTCGGATGATGCGTTCAGAGAGGAACAATTCAGCTATGCTGAGCAAAATGGAGCACAGGCCCTTCATGATCGTTTGAGGGAGGTTGATCCGGTTAGTGCGGATCGTCTGCATCCGAATGACCAACGGCGAATTGTACGTGCCCTTGAGATTCATCACCTCACAGGCGAGAAGTGGTCTGATCAGCTGGCAGTGCAGAAGAAAGAGTCGCCATATGACCTTCTTCTTGTTGGTTTGACAATGGATCGCCAGAAGCTGTATGCCCGGGTGGAAGAGCGGATTGACCTGATGATCGAACAAGGTCTGGTGGATGAGGTGAGATCCCTATTGGAACGTGGAGTGGCGAGAGGTCATATTTCCATGCAAGGACTGGGTTATAAGGAAATTGCAGCGTTCCTTCAAGGAGAAGTGAGTTGGGAAGCTGCGGTTGAGTGGTTGAAGAGAGATACACGTCGTTTTGCCAAACGTCAGCTTTCCTGGTTCCGCCATATGAAGGATATTGAATGGGTGGACATGACGGATACCGAAGATTTTGAAGGAAACTACAAGCAGGTAAGTGACTTGATTACACGGAAATTTAACTAATTTTCATAATCATAAGTATTGATCTGTATGCTTGGAGTAGATCACGACATCTGAACCTCTATCTTTTTGATATTTCAAAAGGTAGAGGTTTTTGCTTATCACTAGAACAGATGGAAGTGAGTATAGGTTCATTAAACAAGCAAGAAATGTGCTGAAAAACGAAGATTTTGCCCCTCTTTTGCAAATCTGGCAAGCGGTGTATAATGGATAAGTCTTCTAGTTGTACTCCAAGCCAAGATTGGGTGCAAAATAGCAGACAAGGGGTTTTTGTGGATTATATGAAACTGTTCATGATATAATAGCACGAAAGCTACTCAGCGATATTGAATATTACTTGAACACGAATTCAAATGAACCAATGGGGGTACGGCTAATGAACAAGTCCATCAACATCCAAGATACGTTCTTGAACCAACTGCGGAAAGAGAATATTCCTGCTACGGTCTATCTGACCAATGGCTTCCAAATCCGCGGGACGATCAAGGCATTTGACAATTTTACGATCGTCATTGACAGCGACGGACGCCAGCAAATGGTCTACAAGCATGCCATCTCCACGTTCACGCCGCAACGCAGCGTATCGCTGATGCAGCAAGATAACAGCGGCGAAGCTTAAAAAAATTACGAAACCTTTTCACCAACCATTTCGTCTACAAGTATAGGTATTGAAACAGAGCAACCTGAATAAAGGGTTGTTCTTTTCATTCCGGGCAAAATATGTGTAATATGAGCCTGAACCAACAGACGAATAGAAATTATGCAACCGAAAGGGAGTCAGGAGGTAACATGCCAAACGATCCGTTGTCGAGGTCTAACAATCGCAACAACAATAACAAGTCACCCAAAAAAGCGAAGCCAAAGACCTCTAAAAAGAAAAAAATTACGGGTAAACGCGTTGGATGGACACTGTTTTTCACAATGGCAATCGCCATATTCTGTGCACTTGGCGGATATTTATTTATTATGGTGAGTGGCGAAAATCTGCTCAAAGCCAACATGGACAAAACCACAATTAATGAAACTTCAAAAGTATATGATCGCAACGGCCAATTGATGGGGGAGCTTTCCATTCAGAAGCTGGAACCTGTCAATGAGGATGATATTCCTGAGCTGGTGAAGCAAGCCTTTGTTGCAACGGAGGATAAACGATTCTACGATCATCAGGGCGTGGATATCTGGTCCATTGGGCGTGCGGCAGTTAAGGACGTCATGGCCCGTTCTATGGTGGAGGGTGGTAGTACACTAACCCAGCAGCTTGCCAAGAACATGTTCTTGTCCCGTGACAAGACGTTCTTCCGGAAAGCAACGGAAGTATCGATTGCAATGGCATTAGAGCGCAAGTACACAAAAGACGAGATCCTGACGATGTACCTGAACCGGATTTTCTTCGGTCATCAGCGTTACGGGATTAAAGCAGCATCAGAATTTTATTTTGGACAAAAAGATTTGAGTCAGTTGAAGCTATGGCAAATCGCGACCTTAGCAGCTATGCCTAAAGGCCCTTCTGCCTACAATCCGGTGAGCAATCCAAACGATTCCAAAGCACGCCGTGGTGTGGTATTACAGCTGATGTATGAACAAGGCTACATTACCAAGGCGGAGATGGATGAAGCAAAAGAGATTAACTATAACTACAAACGACCAGAGAAAGAGAAGAAGTATCAAGCCTTTATTGATTATGTGCTCCGTGAAGCTGAACGTGTAACAGGCAAAACGGAAGATGATCTGAATATCGGCGGATACAAAATCTATACAACGATGGATGCTCAGGCTCAAACAGCCATGGAAACTGCTTTCACAGATGATAGTCTGTTCGAGGCAAGTAAAGATGATCAACAGGTTCAAGGCTCTATGGTTATCATGAACCATGAGAATGGTAGCCTCGTTGCCCTCCTGGGTGGACGTGATTATCAGACCAAAGGCTATAGCCGTGTTACGCAGAGTCGGAGACAACCCGGTTCAGCTTTTAAACCGATTGTGTCTTATGCACCGGCTCTTGAATCAGGGAATTACAGTGCCAACTCCTCGCTGAGTAATGCGAAGCAATGTTTTGGTAACTACTGTCCTGGTAACTTGCATGGATATTCTTCAACCATCAGTATGACGGAAGCCATTACGAAGTCGGAAAATATTCCTGCGGTATGGCTACTTGATAAAATAGGCGTTAATACAGGTATTAATTTTGCCAAGAGTGTAGGTATACAGCTTGCGGATGAAGACAAAAACCTGGCGATTGCCCTTGGTGGTCTAAGTAAAGGTACAAATACACTGGAAATGGCACAAGCCTATAGTGCATTTGCTAACCTTGGAGAATACCGAGCAGCCTATTCCATTAAGGAAATTAAGGATAGCGCAGGCAAAACCACGTATAAACACGATAACTCGGACACAACGCGTGTCATGAGTGAGCAAAATGCGTATCAGCTTACACAGATGCTACAGAACGTTGTTAATGACGGTACGGGACGTTCAGCGCGTCTGGATCGTCCGGTAGCGGGTAAAACAGGAACTGTTCAAAGTGGCATCTCAGGCAATAGTGCCAACCGTGATGTATGGTTCGTTGGATATACACCGGAGTGGACTGCCGCAGTCTGGATGGGGTATGACAATCCGGATGCGAATCATATGCTTAAGAACAGTAGTAAGCTGTCGGCAGCTTTCTTTGCCAAAGTCATGGGAGATGCAATGAAAGGCGTTCCCGTGAAGCAATTCAAAGCACCGGCTGGAGGGCAGGCACCTCAACCAGTAGAAGAACCAGAGCAGCCAGCTCTGTCCGTTAGTGGTCTGAGTGGATCATACGATCCATCTGCTCAAACCGTCTCACTGAGTTGGGCTGGAACGGGTGACGCGAGCACACAATATCGTGTGTATCGTAAAGAAACTTCTGAAGCGCAGTTTACTCATCTCATTGATGCAGTAGGTGCGACCAATGCACAAGATTTAAGTGCGTTGCCTGGTCTGACCTATGAGTACTATGTGACAGCTTACGACTTGGCATCAGGACTTGAAACGGATCCTTCCAATACCATCTCTCTGATGATTGAAGCGCAGGAAGTGCCACCGGAGGAACCTGATCCTGGCATAGACCCTGGAACAGAGATAGATCCTGAGCAGCCAGGTACAGAGAATCCGGATAATGGTTCACCGGATAATGGCAACTCAAACGGAAATAACGGTAACGGGAATGAAAATGGAAATAACGGTAATAACGGCAGTAATGGCAGTAACGGAAGTAATGGCGGAAACGGCGGAAACGGTCAACCTGGGGGAGGAAATACCACCCCGCCTGGTCAGGGGACAACAGATCCAGGTGGTACCGATGAAGGTACCGATGATGGGTCCGTAACGACGCCTGGCGAAGTTGTAACTCCCCCGGACAGCGGAACGAGTGGGGATACTGGAGGAACAGATGTACCTGCAGATTCTCAAGCTGGAACTGGCGGCTAAAGCCATTGAACACTTAATAGCTACATTATAGCTACATTGAAAAACTGCTTCCCGGAAAACCGGTGAAGCAGTTTTTTTGTGTTATACGAAACCATCTTTAATCGAAGCTCATTTCATGAATAGATGGGACAAAGCTTGATTTTGAGTGTATACCTTAAATATGGTAAGCTGTAACTATTCGTAATACGTTGTGCAAGGCGGATCCAGAGCGCTGGAACCCATCATGCGGACGTTATTACATTGTTCACCAATATGAGAGCAGGTCACGGGCCTGTAGTCGGCAAAGAGGGGTTCGTATGAAACGGAAATTCGGGGACCGCGCGAACTGGCGCCGGATTACGAACCGACAATTCACATGCCGGTTCGTTCAATCCAAAATTTTCACAGGATATATTACGTTGTACACCATACAGGATTTGAAAGAACCTCTGTGGAAAACATATGGAGGTAGTACCTTCTGTATCGCAGATAAAGGTTATTCTTGGCTGCAATACTATCCGAAGGGAGAACACTTTGTAGTTACGGCGATGTTTGACGATCAGGAACGGATTGTGGAATGGTATATTGATACATGCCGTAGTCAGGGGATAACCGATCAGGGTGTGCCTTGGTTTGATGACCTGTATCTGGATGTCGTGGTACTGAAAGATGGAGAAGTGTTTTTGCTGGATGAAGATGAGCTTGAAGATGCACTGTCACGGAAGCACATAACGACGGGTGATTATGACTTGGCGAACAAGACAGCAAAGGAACTGCTTCATGCCATTGATGCACATGTGTTTCCGTACTTTCAGTTATCGCTGAAGCACAGACAGAGTTTGTTTGAGAACGGAGAGTTTCGAAAAAACATTCAGATTTGAGACATGTACTTATCCGCAGAATTCTTCATGATCCTTCTAATATTGGAGCACCTGATAGAATACATTAATAATCAGGAGAGTTCAGCCCGATAAAATAGAGGTGATGGCGAATGAACGGACGGGTCATGGCTGCAGGAGAGCAACCGGGAGGTAGACCATCCAGGCAAATTAATATTGTGTTGCGTAACCAGGAACCTCAGATGTTGGTCAAAGACGAAGCAGCGGCAGTACAGGCAGCTAAGAGTATAACCAAACATGCGCATTTTCAGGAGATACAGGGTGAATTGGAGCAATTGGTTGGACTTGAAAATATCAAAGACTTGGTATTTGAAATCTATGCTTTCTTACAGATTGCTCAGATGCGTACCGAAGCAGGCTTACTTAGTGGCGCGCACGTGTATCATATGATCTTTAAAGGCAATCCAGGGACCGGTAAGACAACTGTAGCCAGAATTGTTGCCAAACTCTTTCAGAAGATGGGTGTGTTGAGTAAAGGCCATCTTATTGAAGTAGAGCGTGCGGATCTGGTTGGAGAATATATCGGTCACACGGCGCAGAAAACTAGAGATCTGGTCAAGAAGGCACTCGGTGGGATCTTGTTCATTGATGAAGCATACAGTTTGGCCCGCGGTGGTGAGAAAGATTTTGGCAAGGAAGCAATCGATACGCTTGTAAAATCAATGGAAGACAATAAAAACCAATTTATCCTCATATTGGCTGGATACTCGGAAGAGATTGATTTTTTTCTCCAGACGAATCCGGGGTTACCTTCACGCTTTCCCATTCAAGTAGAGTTTCCAGACTACAGCATTGATCAGTTGATTCAAATCTCTGAGATTATGGCCAAAGAGCGTGATTATATTCTAATGCCACAGACCATACTCAAGTTGAAGCAACATCTGCTTCAGGAAAAAAATGATTCGCTGCATGCGTTCAGTAACGCCAGATACGTTCGTAATGCCATTGAGCGTTCGATCAGGCATCAGGCGGTTCGATTGTTGGAACAATATTCGGAAGGCAGTCCAGGAAAACTGGAGCTGATGACAATCCGTACAGAGGATTTGAACTTTGAGCGAAAGTAAGCGATAATATAGTTTTTACACCAGCCGGCCGGGCCAACCGGTTCGGCTTAAGGCATGCCATGGCATATTCGTGGCAACGAATATCAACGGATTAGTAATTAGAGGGAGTGAACATATACATGACAAATGGCACACATGATACAGATATGGTCAAAAAAGATCGCGCCGTTTTGGTGAGTCTTGTTACGGATGATGTAAAACGTACAGGTATCAATCCTGAGTATTCTTTAGAAGAACTGGTGAAACTTGCGGAGACAGCTGGAGTGGAAGTGCTAAGTGTACTTTCTCAGAACAGGGAAAAACGTGATACCAAATGGTTTATTGGTAAAGGAAAGGTGGAAGAACTCCGGGCAATCGCGGAGGAACTCGGAGCAACTACAGCTATTTTTGATCAGGAATTATCAGGTGCACAGGTTCGTAATCTGGAAGAAACCCTCGATCTCAAAATTATTGACCGTACTCAATTGATCTTGGACATCTTCGCACAACGTGCCAACACAAGAGAAGGTATCATTCAAGTGGAATTGGCTCAGCATAGCTACTTGCTTCCGCGCTTGTCGGGTCATGGCAAGAACCTTTCGAGACTCGGTGGCGGAATCGGAACAAGAGGTCCAGGTGAAAGCAAGCTGGAGACGGACCGTCGTCACATCCGTGGTCGCATCGATGATCTGAAACGTCATCTGGAAGAACTGACACGTCATCGTAAGCTGCATCGTGAACGGCGTAAAAAGACAGGTATTGTTCAGGTGGCCCTTGTTGGTTATACCAATGCTGGCAAATCAACCTTGCTCAAGCAATTGACTGCTGCAGATGTGTATATTCAAGATCAACTATTCGCTACCCTGGATCCAACATCACGCACGATGGAACTTCCAAGTGGTAAAGAAATCGTACTTACCGACACAGTAGGATTTATTCAAAATCTCCCGCATGATCTGATTGCAGCTTTCCGAGCAACGCTGGAGGAAGTGAATGAAGCAGATCTCATCCTGCATGTTGTGGATGCCTCATCGGTTATGCGTGAAGATCAGATGCGAACTGTTAACACGATTCTGCAAGAACTTGGTTCAGGGGACAAGCCACAGTTAGTCCTGTATAACAAAAAAGATGCATGTACACCTGAACAGCTTGAGATGCTTCCATTGGATAAGGACCATATCAAAGTAAGTGCATTGGACTCCGACGATCTACTTAAAATTCGTGAATTGATTCAGACAGAGCTGACTGGTGACACGAAGCGCTTCCGTATTCCGGCAGAACGTGGAGATCTTACGTCGGTACTTTACAAAATTGGTGATGTAGTGGATACCAGCTTTGAAGAAAATGATGTCATTTATGAAGTGGAATTGCAAAAAGGTGAATATGAGAAATTTGGTTATGTGCTTGAAGATTTCATTGAATTGTAATATTCATGACATATTTGTGTGATAAGTTGACACGATAATAGATATTCAACGTCAGATTCGTGCTATGAAGGGGAATGAAGTAAGATGGTAAGCTTTGATTCAGAAATATCTGAACTTCAACATCAAGTGGAGCGTCAGATTGAAGGACAACTGAAACAGATTGATCGGATCACAGATCACAATCAATGGAAGGTCATTAATGCTTTCCAACAGCGAAAAGTAAGCGATTTTCACTTTGCAGGTTCAACAGGTTATGCGTATAACGATCGTGGGCGTGAAGTGCTTGATGAAGTATATGCTGATGTGTTTGGTGCTGAAGCTGCGTTGGTACGCCCCCATTTTGCTTCGGGTACACATACGATTAGTACAGCTCTCTTTGGCGTGTTGCGCCCAGGTGACGAATTATTGTACATCACGGGTAAGCCTTATGACACATTGCATAAAGTTATTGGCAAACCCGGCGATGGTACAGGTTCGTTACGTGATTTTGGCATCGGCTACCGTGAGACAGCCTTAACTGCTGCAGGCGCAGTGGACTGGGAAGCAGTTGAGAAAAGCATTACACCGGCTACGAAAGTCATTGGAATTCAACGTTCACGTGGTTATGACTGGCGCTCTTCCTTCTGCGTTGCTGAGATCGCTGAGATGGTTACGCGTGTCAAAGCGCTGAAGGAAGATGTTATCGTATTCGTAGATAATTGTTACGGTGAATTCACGGAGGAACGTGAACCGACAGAAGTCGGAGTTGATCTGATGGCCGGGTCACTGATCAAGAATCCTGGTGGAGGCATTGCGGAAACCGGTGGATACATATGTGGGAAGGAACAGTACGTACAGCTGGCAGCTTATCGTCTGACAGCCCCGGGAATCGGGGGAGAGGTGGGAGCCATGCTGGGGACAACACGTGGCATCTACCAAGGACTTTACATGGCTCCGACAATTGTAGGACAAGCTATCAAAGGAAGTACGTTTGCTGCTGCGATGTTTGCTGAATCCGGATTTGTAACCAAACCCGCCTGGAATGAAGCTCGTACAGATCTGATCCAGGCTGTTAAGTTTAGCTCTGCTGAGCATCTGATCGCCTTCGTTCAAGGAATTCAGCGTGCAGCCGCTGTAGATAGCCACGTGGTTCCTGAACCATGGGACATGCCTGGTTATGAGCATCCTGTCATTATGGCGGCAGGTACGTTTATTCAGGGCGGAAGTCTGGAATTGTCAGCCGATGCGCCTATACGGGAGCCGTATATCGGGTACATGCAAGGCGGATTAACGTACTCTCATGTCAAATATGGCGTTTTAATGGCGTTACAGACCATGAAAGATCGTAAATTATTGTGAGTTTATCTAACACGTCATTGACACTTGGTAACAACTAAATGTACAATAGGGAGAAGAATAGATGACTGGAAGGTTGATGAACATGGGTGATGAAATTCGCAGAAATATGGCCTTATTCCCGATTGGTATTGTAATGAAACTTACGGATCTGTCTGCACGTCAGATTCGTTATTATGAGCAGCACAGCTTGATCGTTCCTGCGAGAACGTCAGGTAATCAACGTTTGTTTTCTTTTAATGACGTAGAGAGATTGCTAGAGATCAAGGCTTTGATTGAAAAAGGAGTTAACATCGCGGGGATCAAACAAGTGATGAATCCTGTTTCGAAAGAATCCGAGGAAGCTACAGTGATCACGCCAGATACTGAAGTCAAACGTAGAGAGCTGTCCGATACGCAGTTGCACCGCTTGCTGAAGCAACAGCTTGTATCAGGTAAGAGACCTGGACAAGTATCTCTCATTCAGGGAGAGCTTTCCCGATTCTTTAATAAAAAGTAAGTTCGCATAACTCGGCGAGTGAGGGGAAATCATGCACTTGTGATGGCCGACTCCTTGACCCGTGGAACTTTCTAATGTACAAATATAACAGGCAAGCCAAATACGCAGATAAGAAAGGGAGAGGTTATAGTGAGTTATACAAAAGAAGACATTCTCCGCATTTCGAAAGAAGAAAACGTACGATTCATTCGATTGCAATTTACTGATTTGCTTGGAGCTATCAAAAACGTTGAGATTCCTGTGAGCCAGTTGACTAAGGCTCTGGATAACAAAATGATGTTCGATGGATCTTCCATCGAAGGTTATGTACGTATTGAAGAGTCCGATATGTACCTCTATCCAGATCTAGATTCTTGGCTTATTTTCCCATGGGTAGCAGAGAACCGTGTTGCTCGTCTGATTTGCGACGTATATCTTCCGGATGGTAATCCTTTCCCAGGAGATCCACGTGGCATCTTGAAACGAAATCTGAAAGAAGCCGAAGAAATGGGATTCACTTCCTTCAACGTTGGTCCTGAACCCGAGTTCTTCTTGTTCAAAACAGACGAAAAAGGAAACCCGACTAACGAACTGAATGACCAAGGTGGTTATTTCGACCTTGCGCCTACGGATCTTGGTGAAAACTGTCGTCGTGACATCGTTATCACACTTGAAGAAATGGGCTTTGAGATCGAAGCTTCTCACCATGAGGTAGCTCCAGGTCAGCATGAGATCGACTTTAAATATGCTGATGCTCTGAAAGCAGCAGACCAGATCCAAACGTTCAAACTCGTTGTTAAAACGATTGCACGTCAGCATGGTCTACATGCTACCTTCATGCCGAAACCGCTGTTTGGTATGAACGGTTCAGGTATGCACTGTAACCAATCCTTGTTCCAAGGCAATGTGAACGCATTCGTTGACGAATCTGACGAGCTGGGTCTGAGCAAAACTGCACGTTACTTCATGGCTGGAACTCTGAAGCATGCGCGTGCGTTTGCAGCAATTACTAACCCAACTGTGAACTCATACAAACGTCTTGTACCAGGTTATGAAGCCCCTTGCTATGTAGCATGGTCTGCTAGTAACCGTAGCCCAATGATCCGTATTCCAGCTTCCCGTGGTCTGAGTACACGTGTTGAGGTTCGTAACCCGGATCCGGCTGCTAACCCTTACCTGGCTTTGGCTGTTTTGTTGAAAGCAGGTCTGGACGGAATCAAACGTGAGCTTTCCTTACCAACTCCAATTGACCGTAACATCTACATCATGTCAGAAGAAGAGCGTGTGGAAGAAGGCATTCCAAGCTTGCCAGCTGACCTGAAAGAAGCATTGAATGAATTGATCCGCAGCGAAGTCATCTGTGATGCTCTCGGCGACCACGCCTTGGCTCACTTCTATGAGCTGAAAGAAATTGAGTGGGATATGTATAGAACACAAGTCCACCAATGGGAACGCGATCAATATATTACTTTGTACTAATAGCTTAATCCCTTGGCGCTCTAGCGCTGAGGGATTTTTCTTTTTGTGGGCAAGTACCTATGTATTTTATGAAATACCAAAGTGCCCACAGAATGCCCCAAAAATATTTTTCTATTCGAAAATTTCTTCAGTGAATTTCTCAAATCTATCTATATTGCTTTTCTGGATCTTGCCTGAGGTATGGGCATATACATCTGATGTGATCTGAATACTTCCGTGACCTAACTGTTCTTGAACGAATTTCATATCTGCCCCGGACTCAAGTAAAAGAACTGCGCAGGTATGTCGGAGAGAGTGAATGGGGAGAGATGGGAGATCACAACGTTGTAAGATGCGGGAAAAGGCATTGAATAATGTTGATTTAGGCATGAAGTTTCCATCTTCCTACATAGAACTAGATCAAGGTCATGGTGGTAGCTTCCCCAAGTATTCCTTTGTTGGGAGTTGAAAGTTCTTATTTAAAGAAGAGTTGAGACGAAGAATAGTATAAGCAAAAGAAAAAAGAGCAGGTTTGAAGATCTATATAAGTTGAACGAAAGAAACTAGCAATTAAAAGCGAATGCAAAGGCGGTCAATGATGACACGAGGATTCTTCATGATTTCATCCATAAACTGCCCTACACGTAGACGAATTTCAGAGACAGTAGAGTAGAACACATTATTGACTATACTGGACTTGAGCCATTTCCAAAGTCCTTCTACAATATTGAACTGCGGGCTATAAGGTGGCAGAAATACAAACTCAAGCCTGTTCTTCTGTTCTTGCAGGAAAGGCTGCAGCAGCTTGGCATGATGAATACGAGCATTATCTAATACGATCATAAGCTTTCCTGTCGGATACGCCGCAAGGATCTTCCGGAGAAAAGCAAGAAAGGTTTCAGCGGTATATTGCTCGTCTTCTTGCCAAACGATTTGTCCGGTCTCATAGTCAATCGTTGCGAGCAGCTTGACCCCGCGATGCTTTCCTGTGGTTGGAATGATGCGCTGTTTTCCTCGAAGAAACCACGTTTTCTGAATGGCTTGGTAATCCCGAATCATGGACTCATCCTCAAACAGCAAGTGATCGATCTCTTCGTTTAGTAGCTTTTTTTCAA
Source organism: Paenibacillus sp. FSL H8-0079 (assembly GCF_037991315.1). Classification (NCBI taxonomy): domain Bacteria; kingdom Bacillati; phylum Bacillota; class Bacilli; order Caryophanales; family Paenibacillaceae; genus Paenibacillus; species Paenibacillus sp. FSL H8-0079. The sequence continues at coordinate 3,894,837 of NZ_CP150300.1, read as the reverse complement.
TTGAGGAAAGGTTGTTTCGGTGAACTGACGCTGTTTCTCCGGATCTGCTGCTGCAAGCGTGTAGGTCGGTTTTGTATAGCTGAGTCCTAAGCGTTCCATGAGCTTGGAGATACCGCGGAGCGAGTAACGATGGCCCCATTCTCGTTCTACATACAAGGCAATAAGCTCAAGTGTCCAGTTGTGCCTAGCTGCAAAACCAACCTCATGAGGAACCGAGTAGGCGATAATTTGCTTGAGTTGAGTCTGTTGTTTCTTCGACAACCGACTAGGAGCACCCGATGAATGCTTGAGCTGCAAGGCTGCTATTCCACCGTTTTGGTATGCATGAATGTAACCACTCACTGTCATTCGATTTCGATTCAGAATATCAGCAATCGCCACGATGGATGTGCCTCTCAAATGCAAATAGATGGCCTGATAGCGTTCGTACATCCGTCGCTCTTTGGCTTGTTTCATAGCTTCTCTTACTTTCTCCAGTTCGGTATGCTTATTCATGGCGATCCCCACTTGTCCGTTTTTTTAGATTATAATTTCAATTCGACAAATGGAGCGTTTTCCCTTTAAGGCTTTGCTAAAATCTTTAATTCAATTTATATAGAAGTAGTATCTTTTTATAGAAGAGCTGAAAAATGCTCTGCCGGCCAATCATGCCGATAGATCATTTTTATAACCTCACTAAGGTAATTGACCAGAACCTACATACTTATCCTTCTTACTATTCCACTTATAGTTTGCAACAGCAATTTCCCATCCGCCTTCTGGGTAGTGGCTTTTCCACAGTTGATTTATTTCCCCGGTTTTCGAAATGTTTAACCCAACATCTCCCATAACAGATAACTTCTTTTTAAGAGTACCATTCTGAAACTTGTAAACAAGTAGTTCTGTATTTGATGGTAAATAATCCAAAGTAACAGCTACATGCTTTTCTTTAGCCGAAATATTGAGGATATGAATTGTTGGTTCTTCATCGCTATAGTAATTTGTATCTATGAGAACGATAACACCTTTAGAGTTAATGAGATAAAAATTGCCTGAGTCAGTGATCAACATGTGTTCTTTCTTATTGTCTCCGTTTAAGTCCACTGATTTACTGACTGTTAAACGCTCCCTGGGGAATTTCTCCTCCAATAATGTCTTTGGATTAACTGTAGCAGCATCAACGTAAGATGGATTTAATATGAATCCAAACATTGCTACGGCACAGAGTAAAGCTAGTACTCTTTTCATAATAGTCTCCTTTGTAGATTACTTATCTTTTGCGTCACTAGCACTAAACATGATTCCGATCGTTTCTGAACCGAGTACACTGTAACGTATTCCATCTATTTCTGTTGATTCATCAACTGTAGACCAGTCCACGCCTTCATCCAAAATATTCATATCCGAAAGCACATTCGCTACAGAACTTGCGGGAAGGTCGGGATTAACAGAAAGAATAACCAATCCCATAGCTAGTACAATGTCTGCCCCAGATGTCACTGTTCCGTCGCCTTGACCGATCATTGTGACATCTCGCACAGAACCATCGGCTTTGTTAATCGAACCAGTGATACCTATGTAGTCGGTAATCATGTATTGAAATACATCTTGAACAGCTCCTGTTTGGACTTCAAGTTTCTTTCCTATTTTTAATTTCGGGTTACCGATTTCCATGGCACGTTTGTTGAATGACTTTCGAAACTCTTCTGGAGTCATATCTAAACTTCCTAGTATTTCTACTTTCTTTTCCTCTTTCTTTTCCTCTTGTTGCTTTACGTTCTCTTTTGCTACCTTAACTTCCTCAGTCTTAGTAGCAGATTTTTCAGCAACAACAGTTTCTGGCTTGGTTTCAGCCAGAGTGGATACTTTGGTAGTCGCAACTTCTTCTTTCTCAGTTCTATCCTCATCTTTGTTGCCGAAGATACCTCCCACTATAATCACAACAATAAGCCAAAACCACCATTTTTTCTGAATAGGCTTTTTCAATCTTCTTCCTCCTGATATAGTAATAATTAACAACAAAACATAGTCTATCAGACCTAGGTATAATTTTCTATAAAAATGTATGTATGTGGGAGAATGAATACATATAGAGTACTACTAACAGATATGGATTTCCTCACGGCAGCCTTAATACAGATTCGGGTATCCGTCTAGCATGTTTTAGGCGATCTGGAGTACAATATTGACTATGGCGGTCAAGTAGAAACGTATAGCACAGTATCAATTAAGATCATGGGGAAGAGATACTTTCGTAGTACGTTTGAATATAGGGTACAAAAATAGAGCAGGAGGATAACCTCACTGCTCTTTCTTTTTATTTGGTCGTATATTCACTTACTTCAAACGTTAAAATCTTATCAAAGATCATGTAATCTGTGCGCTTGCTAAATGGCCCTTTGTTGTTGCTGTATTTGTTTATTGCAAATTTAGATGGGCCGATTCCAGTATCTCGAACATCATACCAACTCAAAAATGCATTTACATCACTTATCGGAAGATCGTATTCTTTTTCCAAACCTGTTGTCAGGGTTACTACAAGGATAGCGCGGTCTCCATTGGGCTCTGGTTGGGGTTCTGGACCAGGAGTAGGCGTGGTTGGATCGAGAAGTTCTCCATCAATATCAATGGCGTCCAGCCAAATTAACGCATTTTGGTTATTTATTATTTCAACAGTGTGCACCGTATCAGTTAGGCCTGTTTTTTCATACGTTAATATTTGAAAACCAAGCGGTTTATTCTGTGATACCTTTTCTGAATTTCCATCGATATTTACTGTTATATCAGAGCTGCCGGCATAAGTGCCACTGGTATTTTGTGCTCCAATCCATCTAAACTTAGAGCCTTCAAAAGTAAATTTAATGCTACTTCCAGATATGCTTGAGCTTCTCCCAGTATTATTGTATAGAGCACTAGAAGAGTCTACTCCCCATGTTCCAATATACGTTATACCTGGATGTGTATCATCATATCTTTTCCAACCATCTTCAGGTGTGGCTAAAGCTTCTCCGACTGAAGCAGCAAAAGCACTTGTTCCAAAACTGAACAACAATAATAATGACAATAAAGCTGGTATAACTATTTTCTTCATATGTATTCTCCTTCAAATTGAATTTCTAAAATTTATAATACTGATCCTTGTATTCCATGTCTAAACAAATATGACTATATATGAAAGTAAGTGTTAGAATTCATGAAAATAGTTTTACTTATGATAAAGTAAAATAAAATCGTTATAGTTTTGGAGATCCCAGATTATCGCAATGATTGAACACGAAAAAAAGTAGAAGTGGCATCCTCGCTTCTTTTTTCGTGTTCAATACAAATTCAGGAAATTAGCTGATATTTATAGAACAGCAAGTTTATGTATAGACGTTAATCCTGTCGGTCGCTATAGTTAGTTAAGAATAAACAATAAGGAGATTAATGATGAAAAAAAATTGTTTGGCATTTATGACTGTTCTACTTATAGTTCTCTTGTTTTCTCAATCAACAACAGGAGCGGCATCTCCGTTAAGTAAAAAGGTAGATGGAATGCTTGGATTTTCTCCACCCACTGGAACTGAAGTAAAGGCAAGTAGCGAGTATTCTATATACACTGCGAAAAATGTGATTGATGGTAAGCTGAAAAACGAATGGAATGCAGGTACATATAGAGGTACCGTTGAACTAAAATTTTCCGAAGCAATTGAATTTAACTTTGTTCATATTAGCACTGCAGCAGAACCGATAAGGTCCGTTACATATCAAATCTATGGATTAAAAGATGGCACCTGGACTGCTATTAGTCCTAAAGAAACCCAAGCACTTTCAGAAAGATTTAATACACCTCCACCGGTTAAAGTTACGCAAGGAGTATATGAGGGCATAAAGATTGAGGGGGACGGTGGTTCTTCTTGGTTGGCAATCGATGAAATTACATTAGGCAGTTTTGAATATATCAAATTAAATGGTTCTATCACAGGAACTACTGCTACCTTAAATTGGAATACAATTAACGATGCTACAGGATATAAACTTCAATATGGTACTGAGTCAGGAAAATACACAGATTCGATTACAGTAGAAGGGAAAGATATCTCAACTTATAAAGTACCAAATTTGGGATTCGGTAAAACTTACTACTTCCAAATCGTAGCTATCTTCAATGGAGTAGAAACAGTTATTTCGAATGAAGTAGCATTAACTATAAATAATGATAACACTGAGATACCAACACCGGAACAGCCTGCAGGTGATCGTGCAATCCTTGTCGTGACTATGACTACCGGTCTTGAGAAAGAGTTTGACTTGAGCATGAAAGAAGTAAATAGTTTCATTGATTGGTATGAAACAAAACAAGCAGGAAGCGGAAAAGCATCATACGCAATTGATAAGCATGACAATAACAAAGGTCCGTTCAAGAGCCGCAAGGACTACATCCTATTTGATCGAGTCCTGACGTTTGAAGTAAGCGAATACTAAATAAATTTATATATAAGGCTACTGCGTTTGTGTTGCGGAGCCTTTTTGTGTTGTGTAATATCACCCTGTTGTACATTGTAATCTTGAATATTTAAGATATAAATTAAAACACCTCTACCCAATTATAGCATTTTGCCATAAAGGATTGAGGCGGTAAGTTATGGGATGAATGAAGTTATTTATTCTCTGATAGAACTATAATTTGATCTAAACTCATGTCTTTATTTTTAATCCACCATCCAGCAGAGTGATTTTCTTTTAAGGAATCCACCGTATCTGAATCGATTTCTTTTTTGTTAGCCTTAATAAAGAAATTCATTCTAATGTTTCTTGCCCAGTTTATTTGTTTATCAGTGCCTTTCAGCACAGGCAAAGCAAAGTCATGTTCGAGTTCAGAGAGGATTTTCTCTTTATAGTCCTCGACTTGGTTTGGTAATCTAATTGGATTCAATATTGTTCATCTCCATTTGCTATTTAAATATAAACACTACGACTGTACCGTCTGGATGTTCCTCTAACTGATTCGGTACCCAGCTGTCGGCACACGATTATCTGATGGACTTATGTATTCGATATCTTCACCTTCACCACCCTCGGCGCACATTTCCATAGGCAACTCGTCACGATCGTATCCTTTCTTAGAGTCAATATCTCTTAAATGGCAGCTTGCGGTTTTGATCTGATAATTATAACACGCCTTTATACATATTAATCGGACAGAAAATTGTTTGGAGAAGCTTAGTAGAACTCCGTGAAAGTTGTTAGGATGAGTATGTAATATGTGTAATGACTAAGAATGAAATTACATAAAATGGTGTGAGCTATTATTACTCTCTCCCATGAGTGCTTCTATAAATGTACCTAGTCCAAACGACTGGGTATTTTTGTTGCTGATAAAAGAACGTATGTTCTTATATAATAATGAAGAGGTTACATGTTAACGGATTATCAAAGGAAGGTCCTTCGGATCTTATATAACTACAAAGGTGGACGGCGCAGGTTTCCTACAATCCATGAACTGACTGTCAAAATAGGTAAGCATAAACCAGACGTTATGGTTGCTCTGGACGCTCTTGTGGCTGCGGAATACATACATTGGGAAGACAGGTCTGACACGTCGATTATAGTTATCCCCGAAGGCTGGGAACGTGAAGCTGAAAAGCCAAAGCTTCAAGAAACGCTGCATCAACTGGAGCAAGCAACATTAATTACTGGACTGAATATTGAGGAGGAATGAACTATGGTGAGTAAAATTGTCGGGTAAAGGTATCTATGAAGGATTATCTCAACGGAAATGAATGTGCAAGAGAGACGTGGCAAACCTATCTTGGACATCAGGAAGTCCAGATCTTATCAGGAATGCAGGTTAGTTACGATGACGGTGTTTAATCCTTTTGACGATGAGGAGATAAGAGGTGTTGTTGCATCAATTGATAGGCCAAATAGAAGAATTAAGCTTGTCAGAGGTGAAGAGGATTACAGTTGGATCAAGATTGAAGAGATCGCTGAGGCAAGTTTATAATTGATCGAGCCCAAGGGATTATCCCAAGGGCTCAGTTTTTTTCTTCTATTGTATAGTATTGTTCCAGAATGCTTCGGAAGTACTGTACTGACAGCTCATTTGAAGCTTGGGGGACGTCCCCAAATCATCGCCCAAACGTCCCCCAGATCGTGAAAAGGTATGATTATGTGCGAACGTATGTTTTTAGTATATTCCATATTTAGCGCGTATATATTGAAGAAAACAATCATATGACGCTATCGCACATAAATAGAACACAAGTCCACCAATGGGAACGCGATCAATATATTACTTTGTACTAATAGCTCAATCCCTTGGCGCTCTAGCGCTGAGGGGTTTTTCTTTTTGTGGGCAAGTACCTATATATTTTATGAAATACCAAAGTGCCCACAAAATCCCCCGAAATGTCCCCCGAATTATTCTTCATCAGCCAATATAAATTTTCTGTGGGTAACCAAGTCTTACATTTATATAACAAAGTACATTAGTACTTCTATTTAGATATTCGTAAACCGTAAAACTCTCTTTTCATTAATGTAAGGGGAGATTTTTTATATGTTACTTAAGCTCAGTATTTGATAAATTGTATCACTGCATGTTTGCTATAGAGCAATACTATTGTCACCTATCTTGTTGTTTCCTATTAAAGGGAGGCTACTGTCAGATTTCTTTCTAAAGCGGAGTAAACTTTATTGAGAATTGGAAGCGAAAGACTTACATAGCGATCTCTTAAGAGAACCTAATAACCATGAAAATAAAGGATATACTAACAATCCACTCTTTTAAAACTCCAACTAAGTTCAAATCAATGTTTCATTTGTATGTTGAAAGTTTCATATAGAAGAGGTATACTTTAATTAAATTTTGAGCAATTTAATTTTAAATAATTAATTGGAGATGTTAATATGGATCAAGCAAAACAACTGGTTACAGAACAACGTACATTTTTTTATACAGGTCAAACTAAAAATATCGAGTATCGGATTAATGCTCTTCAACAGCTTAGAAAAGGAATCGAAAAGTATCAGCAACGGATTCAAGATGCACTTCGGGCTGATCTGAACAAATCTGAGGCGGAAGCTTACGGTTCCGAGATTCGCATTGTGCTGGGAGAACTGGATTTCGCATTAGAGCACCTGCAGGAATGGGCTGCCCCAAGACAAGTTCCAACCAATTCGGCTATGCCGGATGGGGTGAGCACTATTTATCCTGAACCTTACGGAGTCGCCCTTATTATTGCACCTTGGAACTATCCTTTCCAACTGGCCTTCGGTCCACTGATTGGAGCAATTGCAGCCGGTAACTGTGCAGTTATCAAGCCTTCTGAATTAACACCAGCCGTATCTCGTCTGACGTATGATCTGATTCAGGAGATCTTCCCTCAAGAGTATATTGCCGTTATGGAAGGGGAGGTTGAGGCCAGCACAGCATTGTTGAAAGAGAAGTCCGATTATATTTTCTTCACAGGCAGTACGGGTGTTGGTCGCATTGTTATGAAGGCAGCTGCAGAGCACTTGACTCCTGTAACTCTTGAGTTGGGAGGTAAGAGTCCTGCTATTGTCCATAATGATGCAGATCTGAAGCTGGTGGCCCAGCGTATTGTACGTGGTAAATTCCTGAATGCAGGGCAAACTTGCGTTGCTCCGGATTATTTGCTTGTACATGAACAAGTTCATGACGAATTGATCGATCTGATTAGCACAGAGATCAAAGATAAATTTGGAGATGATGTGTTACAGAATGCTGATTTCCCGCATATTGTCAACGCACGTAACTTTGATCGGTTGTCGAAATTCCTCACAGATGGTAAAACGCTCATAGGTGGACGTTCTGTACGTGAGCAGTTGCTTATTGAGCCGACTGTACTTGGAGATGTGAACTGGGAATCACCTGTCATGCAAGAAGAGATCTTCGGTCCGATTCTTCCTGTATTTACGTACAGTGACCTGAACCCAATGCTAGAGGAGATTGTTCGCCGGCCAAAACCATTGGCGTTATATCTCTTCACACAAGATGAGCAACTGCAGGAGCAGGTTCTGAATCAAGTGTCCTTCGGTGGGGGATGTATTAATGACACCCTTTCTCATATGACTTCACACTATCTCCCGTTTGGTGGTGTAGGAGAGAGCGGTATGGGCTCATATCACGGACAACAGAGCTTTGATGTGTTCTCGCATCATAAGAGTGTTCTGAAACGCAGTAAATAATTAGCCGATAAAACAACATAAACATGAAAAAAGAGGTTGTCCTGTTCAACAGGACAACCTCTTTTCGTATTTCATTACATTACATTACATCTAGTTTTGTTACTCATGTTAAATATTAATGAATATCTCGGAAAAGGCCAATGACTTTACCCAGAATACTAACGTGTTTCAAACGTAAAGGTTCGAAGGTCGCATTCTCCGGTTGAAGGCGAATATGATCTTTCTCTTTATAGAACGTTTTCACTGTAGCTTCATCGTCTTCAGTCATTGCAACGACGATATCACCGTTATCAGCAGTCTGCTGTTGACGGACAATAACATAATCTCCGTTAACGATTCCAGCTTCCACCATACTATCTCCGACTACCGAAAGCATAAACACTTTCTGTTCGCCTACATAATGCGTAGGAAGAGGGAAGTAGTCTTCAATGTTCTCGGTGGCAGTGATTGGAACACCCGCTGTAACCTTACCAACGATAGGAATACGTGCAACGCTATGAGCAAATTGATGAGAGTGCTCAGATTCTTCCTGGCTCAAAAGCTCAATAGCTCTTGGCTTGGTAGGGTCGCGTCGGATCAAACCTTTTTTCTCCAAACGATCCAAATGTCCATGTACTGTTGAGCTGGAAGCCAGTCCAACCGCTTCACCAATTTCCCGTACGGAAGGAGGATACCCCTTCAACCGGACTTCATTTCGTATAAACTCCAGAATAGCCTGCTGCCTGCTGGATATCTTCGACATACCGTATCAACCCCATTTTAGTAACGTTTGGGAAAATTATAACATAGAACCTCCGTTCGTACAAACATAAGTTCTAAATAAAATGGCATTAAATCAGTGTTTTTTAACTTTTTGAACAGAATTTGTCCAAAAGTCGGAGCATAATACTGCAAATGCTTTGCAAAAGGACTTCAATCCAGATATTTCTCCTTCAAAAAAAGCGAACAATTGTTCTAAAAACCTATTGAACAAAACAAGTGTTCGTGTTATATTGATTCCAACAGATAGGAACAAACGTTTGGAGGCGGGTATTTAATGAGATATTCTACTTATCAAAGCATTTACGAACCGATGAATTCGGAGCTGGTGAAGTCTAACATAGGGAACTACAAGAAGGTTTTAGCACGTTTCAAAATTTCTTCATGGATGCTAAAGGTGGCGATTACCTCTTTAATTATATTTATTGGATGTAGCACCGTTTTAACTGTATTTGCTGGCAATGAGAATGATGTCCTTCCTGGAGGGAAGATAGCCGTGTCACAAGGGGAAACATTATGGAGTATTTCTTTGGAACATAAACCGACGAATATGGATACACGTATTTATATAGAAGCAATTAAGAAAGTGAATCAACTTCATACGACTTCGATCCAAGTGGGACAAGTATTAACTCTACCGCAATTTGCAGAATAAAATGCACATCAATGAGTGTTAGCACGTGTCAGCTTGACAAGCAGCCTTTATCATGGCAAAGTTAATATGACTTTGTATTTTTGGAGGGGACAAGCTTGGATATAGATAGTCTGGTAGCACGTATTAACGAATTGGCTCGTAAGCAAAAGTCCACTGGTTTGTCGGAGGAAGAACTTGCTGAACGTGCCGAGCTTAGAGAGATTTATTTGAGTAATATTCGCAGCAATTTCAGACAGCAACTGGATACCATTGAGATTGTTGATGATGAGAATGACAAAGGCCACCAAGGCAAACTCAAACACTAACGAAACCTAATGATATCATTTATGATATTTAGGTTTCTTCCTGTTATTTGAGAGTGCAATTTATAGGGGGAAATGTTGGTTTACAGTTATGTAAGCCGATACAAAGACACATAAGGGGGATTCTCATGTCGCGTTCGTTCGAGAGAACGGTTAAGAAAAATTCCAAGCAGTTAAATCAGCAACGCAAAAAAAGTGGTCAACCAATCACAGGTACACCAGGTGAAGAAGTATTTAAAGGACGCAGCCTGTTGTTCCCCATATTTTTGATCGGTCTCGCCTTTTTGTATCTGTTTATGAGCACATTCCTTGTACAAGCTCCAATGACAACTTGGGACTGGGTGACTATGCTGCTTTACGTATTTTTGGCAGTCATCTTCATGCTTCGTCGTCCGTATATCAAGATTAGCAGTAATCGGATTATAACGACGAAGGGTAATCGTGAACGTTCAATCGGGGTTGACGATATCGTCAAGTTTAGAATTGAACCAGGCACAATCGTTATCGAACATAACAGTCGCGGTAAAAGATGGGTATTTACCAAGTTATTGAACCGCTACGATACAGATGCGATTGCAGAACGTTTGTTGAAGTTTGCAAAAGCACACCAGATCACTGTGGAAACCGTCGAAAAGTAATTATTGTATAAAGGGGTAGATGATCGGAATGGCGTTAAAAGCGATTTTGTTCGACCTAGATGATACTTTATTATGGGATGAGCGTAGTGTTCGAGAAGCTTTTCATGAGACTTGTCTAATCGCAGCGCAAGAGACTGGGGTTAAACCGGAAGAACTTGAAGAAGCCGTTCGTAACGAGGCACGTGGACTGTATGAATCATATGAGACCTTTCCTTTTACCAAAATGATTGGAATCAATCCGTTTGAAGGCCTATGGGCTAACTTTACCGGTGGGGATCAACCTGAGTTCCGTCAATTGGAACAACTTGCTCCTGTTTACCGTAAAGAATCCTGGCGTCGTGGCTTGTTGAAGTTGGGTATAGATCGGGAAGATCTTGCTGAACAGCTTGCCTCGCAATTTGGAGTAGAACGGAGATCCAGACCTCATGTATACGAAGAAACGATGGATACCTTGCGTCAGTTACAAGGAAAGTACAAACTGTTGCTGTTAACGAATGGTTGTCCTGCTTTGCAACAAGAGAAGTTGGATGGTGTACCTGAATTGACTCCTTTCTTTGATGAGATTATTATCTCGGGTAACTTCGGAAAAGGAAAACCAGATCCGTCGATATTTGAACATGCTTTGAGTAAACTGGGTGTTAAACCCGAAGAGAGCATGATGGTTGGGGACAAGTTAACGACTGATATTCGTGGTGCTTTATCATCTGGCATCCAATCCGTATGGATTAACCGTGAGCATAAGACCAACAATGAAACGTATGCCCCTGACCATGAAATAACGCATTTATCGGAATTAGATCAGCTTATTGCTAAGTTCTGAGCAGATCAGCTATAACATCTTTCCTCAGTACCCTGAAACATTGGAAGCTTCAATGAACGATGATGTCGTTCTTGGAGTTACCAATGTTTTTTTATTTGAGTATATTGACTAATTCCCTTGTTAAATGAGATATCAATTTTATTTGCTAAAAGTTATTGAAATTAGGGGGAAGCTGGATTAGAATATAACTAACATACTAGTATGACTAGTATTTAGATTGTCCAAAAGCAATTTCTTTTGACTTACTTCATTTGAATGGAAGCAGGAGTTGTTGCTTATAATTTTTGACGTATTGTAAGCGCTTTATATTCTTTTTAACAACTTCTCTTGATTTGGAGATCACACCACCTATTAAGTGCTAATGCATGATGTGAAGCACCTTGGATTGTGTGATTCTACATAACACACCAAAATGATATCGCTTACATTTAGCTATTATCTATTTCGTAGTGGGGGTGAAGTTGAAGGATTGGTTGTCTTCTACAAAAGAAGAAGCGATGGGAGTTGTACATGAATTTGTCTTTACCTATCAAGTCCTGGATCGGAGTGAAAACACATGGAGTCGGAAACCGCTAAAACAACACTAACCATGACATCTTTACGTAAAGAGAGCAGATTACGAATGGCAGCAACCTTGTTCCGCAAAGACTGGCAACTGTATTCACTATTAATCCTTCCTATCATCTACCTCATTATTTTCAAATATGGACCGATGATTGGTAATGTGATTGCGTTCAGACGTTTTGTTCCAGGGGGCAGTATATTTGGAGAAACATGGGTTGGATTAAGGTACTTCAAAATGTTCATTGAAGACCCTACCTTCTGGAGAGTATTCGGTAATACGCTGATGTTGGGCGGCCTCGCGTTGCTCTTTACATTCCCGGTTCCTATCATTTTTGCTTTAATGCTTAACGAAGTGAAGAGTAAACGTTTCAAGAAGTTTGTACAAACCGCGTCTTATCTGCCTCATTTTCTGTCCATCGTTATCGTTGCGGGCATGATCCTGCAGCTGACAGCAGTGAATGGCTCCATTAATGGACTGGTGGCTTTCTTCACCGGAGACAGTATTCCTTTTATGCAGCGGGCTGAGTGGTTCAGAACAATCTACATCACGTCAGAAGTATGGCAGGGTATGGGTTGGGGAGCGATTCTGTATCTGGCTGCACTGACAACCATTGATGAATCTTTGTATGAAGCAGCTCGTATTGATGGTGCCAACCGCTGGAAGCAGACGATTCACGTAACGATTCCAGGTATCTTGCCAACGATTGTTACGTTGTTAATATTGAACATGGGTAATTTCCTGGCTGTTGGATTTGAAAAAATCTTACTCTTGTACAATCCACTTATCTACGAGACATCTGATGTGATCTCCACTTACCTGTATCGGGTCGGACTGGAATCCAGTAACTTCAGTTATGCTACCGCAATTGGCTTGTTCGAATCGCTAATCGGTCTGATTCTGGTGTTCTCCGTAAATGCCATTTCACGCAGACTGACACAAAGAAGCTTATGGTAAAGGAGGAGCACCATGCAGGAATCCAGATCTTACAAGGTATTTAAAGTATTCAATGTCATATTTCTGCTGTTTGTGGTATTTATAACGCTCTATCCATTCTTGAATGTCGTAGCACAATCTTTCAGTAGTGAGTCCTATATCAATTCGGGCAAGGTAAGTTTGTTCCCAAGAGGATTTAATGTGGAGACATACAAGACCATCTCACGTGATAGCATGTTCTGGACTAATTATAAAAATACGATTATTTACACCGTGGTAGGTACGTTAATCTCCATGTTCATGACGACTATTTTCGCCTATGCCATATCCAAAAAGAGGTTAATGGGCCGAAAGTTTCTGACGATGTTCGCCGTGTTCACGATGTTCTTCAGCGGTGGATTGATTCCAAACTATGTCTTGATTAATTCCCTTGGATTCAATAACACCATGTGGGCACTTGTGGTTCCTGGCGCAATAAGCATATACAACATGCTGATCATGAAGTCATTTTTTGAAAATATGCCTGAAGAACTGGAGGAAGCTGCCTCCATTGATGGATTGAATACCTACGGGATCTTATTACGCATTATATTGCCACTTAGTAAAGCAGTTATGGCAACCATGGTGCTGTTCTACGCAGTGGGCCATTGGAATTCCTGGTTTCCAGCCTTTCTGTATTTGGACAAAAAAGAACTGTTTCCGGTCACCATTTATTTGCGCAATATGATTGCAGGAGCAACGAGTGGAGCATCTGCCGGTGCAACCTCAGCTGATAACCTGACACAGATTGCTGCCAATATTAAGTCAGTAACGATGGTATTAACCATCTTGCCGATACTCACCATCTATCCATTTGTGCAGAGATACTTTGTAACCGGTATCATGTTGGGATCTGTTAAGCAGTAATACGTAGAAGCTAGAAAAATTCACGTGATTAACTTTTAGAGGTTGTTTAACAGTTTAAAGGCAAGGTCAACCTAAACCAAATTCAGGGGGATAACCTAAATGAATCAAAAGCCACGTAAGTTTGTCGGTAAAATGGTTTTGGCAACAATGATGACCGTCGTTCTGGCAGCATGTAGCAGCGGCACTGGAACTGGAGGTGACGTCACAGAAGTTCAGACCAATGCAGCGATGGAGACGTACAATGTGGGAGATACATTTAAAGCGACAGAGCCATTTAATCTCTCCATACTCTATAGTGATCAACCTAGTTATCCATATAAAAAAGACTGGTTACTTTTTGATAAAATCACCGAACTGACGGGTGTAACACTTGAGCCAACGATTGTACCGATGAGCGATTACTCTCAAAAGAGATCTTTGTTAATTAGTTCAGGCGATGCACCACTGGTTATTCCTAAAACGTATCCTGGTGAAGAGTCTGCATTTGTATCTTCCGGTGCGATCTTACCGATTAGCGATTACATTGATTTGATGCCTAACTTCAAGGATAAAGTGGAAAAATGGGGATTGGAAGATGAACTTGAAGGACTTCGACAGGAAGATGGAAAGTACTATGTACTTCCGGGTCTGCATGAAGAAGTATGGCCAGATTACACATTGCTCGTAAGAACAGATGTTTTTGAAGAAAATAACATTGCCATCCCAACCACATGGGACGAATTGTATGATGCAGCGAAGAAATTGAAAGAAATCTATCCGGATTCCGTTCCTTTTTCGGACCGTTTCCAATTCAATAGTACGTTGAACATCGCTGCTACCGGCTTTGGAACTAAGGGTGGATGGGGATTTGGTAACGGATTGACGTATAAGGAAGATCAGGATCAATTCGTTTACACGGCTACTACACCAGAGTATAAGGAAATGCTAACGTACTTTAACAAGTTGGTATCCGAAGGGTTGCTCGATAAGGAGAGCTTCACGCAGGATGATGATCAGGCTGTACAGAAATTTGTATCCGGCAAATCTTTCATGATTAACGGTAATTCCCAGACCGTTGTATTGCACAGAAATGATATGAACAAAACGCTCGGAGAGGGTGAATTCTCTGTTGCGAAGATTACAGTACCTGGTGGGCCAAAAGGCCAGCTGATGTCCGGGTCCAGACTTGAAAACGGGGTCATGATATCCGGGAAAATTCAAAAAAGCGAAAATTTCAAAGCCATTATGCAATTTGTTGATTGGTTATATTACAGTGATGAAGGTCAAGAGTTTGCCAAGTGGGGTGTAGAAGGCGAAACATTTACCAAAGAGGGTGGAACACGTAAATTGGTAGAAGACGTAAACTACAATGGCTTGAATCCGAAAGGTACGAAGGATCTGAGAATTGACTTTGGCTTCTCTGGTGGCGTGTTTGCCTACGGCGGTACTACAGATCTGTTGCAATCGATGTTTAGTGAAGAAGAGTTGAAATTCCAGCAAGACATGAAGGATACCAAGGAAGTTATCCCGGCAGAACCGCCTATCCCATACTCTTCCGAGGATCGTGAACGGGTAACACTTCTGAGTACACCACTGAAAGACTACTCTGACCAAAATACACTTAAATTTATATTGGGTGAGCGGGACTTGTCTGAATTCGATACGTTTGCCAAAGAGCTGGACAGTCAAGGTCTATCCAATTATCTGAAGCTGGCAAATGACACGTACAAAGCCTACAAAGAAAATAAGCAATAACAAAGCTAACGCTGTTCGAATTACCGTTTCACTCCGATATTTAAGTGGAACGGTAATTTGTGCTAAGATAAATGAATACGGCTGAGAGAAAGAGGTCTAGGCATGTCACTTAATCAAAAAATAAGAGGCTCGACCAGAGCATATTCATATAATCTGTTAAAAGAACGAATTCTTCATCTGGAACTTAAGCCTGGTACCAAGATTTCAGAGAAAGAGATTGCAGATGAACTGCAGGTGAGCAGAACACCCGTGCGAGAAGCATTCATGAAACTTGCTGAAGAAGAACTGTTGGACATTATTCCACAGAGTGGAACAATAGTCTCTCATATCAATCTGGAGCATGTGGAAGAAGGCAGGTTCATGCGGGAAAAGATGGAGAAGGAAATCGTGACATTGGCTTGCGCTTCTTTTCCTGAAGAGTTCAGATTCAGACTCGAAACCAACATTGCAATGCAGGAAGTATGTATAGGGAAAAACAATTTCTATCGACTGTTTGAACTGGATGAAGAGTTTCACCAGATTTTGTTTCAGGGCACAGGTAAGCTGCGAACGTGGAAAATGTTGCAACAGTTGAACATCCCGTTTAATCGGTTGCGTTTATTACGTCTAGCGGAAGACTCCAACCTGGAGGTCATTATCTCACAACACAAAGAGATTTATCGACTTATCACAGAGCGTAAGACGGAGCAAGCGGTTCAGGTGATGGAAGCTCATCTCAGACTGGTTGTTATTGAACAGGAATCGATAAAAGCGAAATACCCGCATTATTTTATATAATGCACCGATGTTGTATGATACTCTCCATATGCATATGCGAAAACCCCTGTTCAATTGAACAGGGGTTTTGGTTAAGCAAGTCGTCACACGAGAGTGTTAGGCTTGTTTGATAAATGTAGGATCAGGGTATGGATCTGCAATCCAGCCATCTTTTTCGATGAACAGACGTACAGCAATAATTTGTTTGTTTTCCATTAAAGTAAAGAAGTGCGGTGTATTCTCAGGTACAGAGATGACGTCCCCAGGAGACAGTTCTACATTAAAGTAGCCCACATCATCTGTAGATTTGATAACAAAGATTCCTTTACCAGCGACAATGGCGCGGATTTCATCTTCAGCGTGGGTGTGGATCTCTTCGAACTTGGCCAGCTTTTCTTCGATATCTGGTGTTTGTTCGGACAGCGTGATGACATCCCAGATCTGGTATCCACGACGTGCAGCCAAATCTCTAATTTCATAATCGTAAGTTTCCAAAACCTCGGTTTTCTGATCATCAGTCAATCCAAAGTTATTTTGCAGATCCGTGTTCAGTTTGGATGCGTCCCACTTCTCATATAATACTTCGTATTTGTTCAAGAAATTTCGAACGTTTTCGTCACCAGTGATGCGTTCGTTCGTATTTCGGATTACAATTTCAGCCATGTTCTTTCCCTCTTTTCCACTTGGTTTAATTGAATTATATCGGATTGCTCTGTTTTTGTCGATTCTCAAATTCCGTTCATATTCGAGCAAACCCGCCATCTTTCGGGAGCAAACCCGATCTTTCACATTAAGTTAGTTTCTGTTAAACTAAGATTTAACGTTTTGCGGGGGTGAAGATATTGGATAAGATTAGTCTACACGATGCATTAAAACAACGAATATTAATCCTCGACGGTGCAATGGGGACCATGATTCAACAAGTTGATCTGACTGGTGAAGATTTTGGCGGCGAAGATCTGGATGGATGTAATGAAATGTTAGTACTTACTCGTCCAGAGATAATCCAGCGCATTCATGAAGAATATCTGGAGGCCGGCGCCGATTTAATTGAAACCAACACATTTGGTGCGACATCTGTCGTGCTTGCTGAATACGATATTCAGGATCGGGCACGCGAGATCAACTTGGAAGCAGCCAGAATTGCGAAAGCTGCGGTTGATCGTTTCTCTACACCGGAATCTCCACGTTATGTGGTAGGTGCAATGGGACCAACAACCAAAACTCTTTCTGTTACTGGTGGTGTAACGTTCCAGGAACTTATCGACAGTTATTTGGAGCAAGCGCTTGCTTTAATAGAGGGAGGCGTTGATGCGCTACTGCTCGAAACCTCTCAGGATACCCTCAATGTAAAAGCAGGCAGTATCGGAATCCAGCAGGCCTTTGAACAGAGCGGTGTTACACTGCCCCTGATGATATCAGGAACGATAGAACCGATGGGAACAACCCTTGCGGGTCAGAACATCGAATCCTTTTATATATCCTTAGAACACCTTAACCCAATTTCGGTAGGACTAAACTGTGCTACAGGTCCGGAGTTCATGCGTGATCACATTCGCTCGCTTTCTGGAATGGCATCGGTTGCCGTTAGTTGTTACCCGAACGCGGGTCTACCGGATGAGAACGGTAATTACCATGAGTCACCAGACTCTCTGGCTCAGAAGATTGGTGCTTTTGCCGAACAGGGCTGGTTGAATATTGCTGGTGGATGTTGCGGAACAACCCCTGCACATATTCGGGCTATGCGCGACACACTTGCCCAGTACCCCCCAAGAGAAATGAACGGAACACATCCACCTGCATTGTCTGGTATAGAACCAATCTATATCGAACAGGACAATCGTCCATACATGGTTGGTGAGCGTACGAACGTGCTGGGATCACGAAAATTCAAGCGGCTTATTGTAGAAGGCAAATATGAAGAAGCTTCGGAAATTGCCCGTGCTCAAGTGAAAAATGGAGCGCACATTGTCGATGTGTGTGTACAAGACCCGGACCGTGAAGAGTCTGAAGACATGGTGAAGTTCCTTGAACTGGTTGTGAAAAAAGTAAAAGTACCACTTATGATCGATACGACAGATGCTTCCGTAATCGATCTGGCCCTCCAGTACTCTCAAGGTAAGGCGATAATTAACTCCATTAACCTTGAGGATGGCGAAGAGAAATTTGAGCTGATCACGCCGTTACTTCATAAGTACGGTGGTGCAGTTGTCGTCGGAACGATTGATGAACGGGGTCAGGCGATTAGCCGGGAGGACAAGCTGGACGTAGCCAAACGTTCTTACGATCTGCTGGTGAACAAGTACGGACTCAAACCAGAAGACCTTATTTTCGATACGTTGGTGTTCCCGGTAGGTACGGGAGATGAACAGTACATCGGTTCAGCCAAAGAAACCATTGAAGGTATAAGAGTGATCAAGGAAGCGATGCCAGAATGTCATACGATACTCGGGATCAGTAACATTTCATTCGGACTGCCTGAAGCAGGCCGTGAAGTGCTGAACTCTGTATTTTTGTATGAATGTACCAAAGCTGGTCTCGACTATGCCATCGTAAACACAGAGAAACTGGAGCGTTATGCGTCCATTCCGGAAGAAGAACGCAGACTCTCGGAAGAGCTTTTATATAACACGAATGATGAAACACTGGCGGCGTTCGTAGCGGCGTTCCGTAACAAGAAGGTTGAGAAGAAGGAAAAAATCTCGAACCTTTCATTAGAAGAGCGTCTCGCTTCATATGTTGTGGAAGGAAGCAAAGAAGGATTGCTGCCGGATCTCGAACAGGCACTTGCCAAATACACAGCACTTCAAGTGATTAACGGTCCACTGATGCGGGGTATGGAGGAAGTAGGTCGTCTTTTCAACAACAATGAGTTGATTGTAGCTGAGGTGTTGCAGAGTGCGGAAGTCATGAAGGCTTCTGTAGCATATCTGGAGCAGTTCATGGAGAAGAACGAAACTTCGGTTAAAGGCAAAATCATTCTGGCCACGGTCAAGGGCGATGTGCATGACATCGGTAAGAACCTGGTAGAGATAATCCTGTCCAATAACGGTTACCGTATCATTAATTTGGGTATAAAAGTACCACCAGAACGTATCATTGAGGCATACCGAGAAGAAAAAGTCGATGCGATCGGCCTCTCGGGTCTATTGGTAAAATCAGCGCAACAGATGATTCTTACCGCTCAGGATTTGCGAACAGCAGGTATTGATGTGCCTATTATGGTTGGCGGAGCGGCGTTGACACGTAAATTCACCAAAAATCGTATCCGTCCTGAATATAACGGAATGGTTGTATATGCCAAAGATGCGATGGATGGTCTGGATCTGGCGAACAAATTGATGAATCCTGTTACACGTGAAGTGATGCAACTGGAGATGGAAGCTGAAAAAGAAGCTGATGCTTCAGGTGCTGTAGCTGTTCAGGCTCTTCCTGAGCTTACGCGAGTGGAGCGTTCGGATATCGCTGTAGATCATCCGGTACTTGTCCCGCCTGATCTGGAGCGGCATACGATGCGCAACTATCCGTTATCACATATCCTGCCATACGTTAACATGCAGATGTTGCTTGGACATCATCTGGGGTTGCGCGGTTCAGTAGAACAACTGCTTGCTTCAGGAGACAAGAAGGCTACCGACCTAAAAGCAGTCGTGGATGATATTATGCAAGAAGCTGTTCGTGACGGGATAATTCAGGCGCATGCCATATATCGTTTCTTCCCGGCTCAGTCCAGTGGTAACAGCGTCATTATTTATGATCCAAAGGATACCAGTAATATTTTGCATACATTTACGTTCCCACGTCAAAAAGTCGAGCCGTTCCTATGCCTGTCCGACTTCCTGAAGCCTGTTGAATCCGGTCAGATGGATTACGTTGGTTTCATGGTTGTTACTGCCGGACATGGTGTGCGTGAACTATCCACAGCGTGGAAAGATCAAGGGGATTACCTTCGCTCGCATGCTCTGCAATCCGTAGCACTCGAAGTAGCAGAGGGATTAGCTGAGCGTGTGCATCATATGATGAGAGATATCTGGGGATTCCCTGATTCTGCCCAGATGACCATGAAGCAACGTCACGGTGCACGCTATCAGGGGATCAGGGTATCCTTTGGATATCCGGCTTGTCCGGATTTGGAAGATCAAGGGCCGTTGTTCAAGTTGCTACAGCCTGAGGATATCGGTGTGGAATTGACGGAAGGTTTCATGATGGAACCTGAAGCATCCGTATCAGCGATGGTATTCAGCCATCCGCAAGCCAAGTATTTTAACGTAGAAAAGGCATAAATCAGTAGAGTGTCAGGCAAAGCCCTCCGCATTGTCGGAGGTTTTTTGCTGGCAACAGAAAGAGGTGCGATCCAGAATGGAACTATATTTCCTGGGAACTAATGCTGGTGTACCTACGCTTCAACGGAATGTAACTTCCATTGGGCTACGCATGTTGGATGAGCGCAGAGCTTTGTGGTTGTTTGACTGCGGGGAAGGAACGCAGCACCAGATTTTAAGTTCTCCGCTTAAACTAAGCAAATTGGAGAAAATATTCATTACTCACCTGCATGGTGATCATGTATTTGGTCTTCCAGGACTGCTTTCGAGCAGAGCCTATCAAGGTGGCACCACACCATTAACGGTGTATGGTCCACCAGGTACGGATCGAATGATTAGTACAACGATGGAGCTTAGCCAATCCCGAGTGAACTATGATTTAAATATTGTGGAACATACGGGCGGCGTCCTATTCGAGGATGACAGTTTTATCGTGGAAGCTGCTTTGCTTGAGCATCGGATTGACAGCTATGGATACCGGATCACGGAAAAAGATCGTCCAGGCAGCCTGGACCCAGCCAAAATGGCGGAATATGGTTTGAAACCCGGCCCATTGTTCGGCCGACTGAAACGTGGAGAAACCATTACGCTGGATGACGGTCAGACGCTTCGTCCAGAAGATGTATTGGGAGTCCCAAAACGCGGCATGGTGATCACCATATTGGGTGATACACGTCCATGTGACAATGTACAGCCTCTTTCCATCAATGCAGATGTGCTTGTGCATGAAGCTACATTCATGCATGATCTGGCCGAGACAGCGCATGAGTACTATCATAGTACTTCAAAACAAGCGGCAGAAGCGGCTAGAGCGGCGAATGTTGGGCAATTGATTATGACTCACTTCAGCTCACGTTATAAGGATGAGGATCAACTGCAGCCACTTTTGGAAGAGGCACAGTCCGTATTCCCGAATACCAGACTTGCAAACGAACATCAGCTTATTCCTGTTGTGCATCGCAAGCAAGAATCTTAACGAAGAATGCGAACCAGTGCACGGCTAAACACGCCACATGAAGAACCGGGTAATTGCACGGGACTGAGGGAGAGGAACTCCCGCGGTCCCTTTTGCAATCTGGTCAGAAAGCGTGTAGGATGGGCAATATGAAGAGGGAAATGATTCAAATTATTTTCCGGGAAAGCGCAGGAAATGACAAGCTTGTACAGAAGACGCGCGAGTTAAACCGTCGGTGTTCGATCCGGTTCGACTTGTTGTGTGCATATGTCAGCAAGCCGTTATTTTTTGCCTGAATACATAGGTTCGCGTTAAGTACAAGGTAAATAATTAAGGTTATGAAAAGTTAATGGAATAAAGAAAGGAAGTGCTGTGTGTGATTAAGGCCTATCTGATTGACTTGGATGGTACGCTCTATCATGGCAGACATCGTATCGAAGGAGCCGATCAGCTTATTCGAACACTGCAGGAGCTAGGAAAGCCGTATTTATTCGTAACGAATAATTCATCCCGTACACCACAAGGCGTGGCATATCATCTGAACGGGATGGGGATACCTGCGGACGCGTCACAGGTATGTACTTCTGCTGTGGCTGCTGCTGAATACGTTGCTGAAGAGTCCCCGGGTGCAAAAGTGGCATGTATTGGAGAAGCAGGACTGCTGCAAGCCATAGAAGAAGCTGGATTGCAGCTGACAGACGATGCACCAGATTACGTGATACAGGGGATTGACCGTGAATTTTCCTATCATAAACTGACTAAGGCGCTAAGGTGGATTAATGCTGGATCAAAATTCATCATGACCAACCCGGATCTGCAGCTTCCTTCCGATGATGGACTGACACCTGGGGCGGGGACTATTGGAGCAGCAATTGAAGCCGCGACCGGAGTTCATCCTACAGTTATAGGCAAGCCATCGAGTGTTATAATGAAGTCAGCCATTAGCCGGCTAAACCTGGCGTCTCATGAAGTGGCAGTGATCGGAGATAATATGCGAACCGATATTGCAGCTGGAGTGGCAGCAGGGTGTGAGACGCTGTTGGTACTTACCGGTGTGACAACACGGGATAATATGGATGGACACATTCAAGCAGCGAAGGCTCGACCTGATCATGTGTTTGAAGATTTGCATAAATTGATGGAGTGGCTGTCGCAAGAGGCAGACCAAGCTTCCAAAAAGGGGTAATGTACGATGCCGGAACTACCGGAAATGGAAAATTACCGGACCTTGCTGTCCGAGAAAATACTTGATCTACTGATTACAGGTGTGGTAATTAACCGCGATAAAACGATAAATACGGAGCCTGATCTGTTTATCAATGAACTTACAGGTAATCGCATCATTTTTGTTGAGCGCCGAGCGAAGCATCTGATTTTCCACTTGGCTAATGGTAAACGCCTGGTGCTGCACCTCATGTTGGGTGGTATGATTTTCTGGGGCACGGAAGAGGAACGTCCTGATCGTTCCACACAGGTGGAAATCCAGTTTGGCGATCACATTTTATTCTTCATTGGACTGCGCTTGGGTTATTTACATCTGCTTACTTCGAAAGAAACCGAAGAGGCGATGTCCGATCTTGGACCTGAACCTTTGGATCGACGGATGAACGTGGAACGGTTTGCTTCCCTATTGAAAGGTCGTCGGGGTACGCTCAAGACAACGTTGGTGAACCAGCATATTATTGCGGGGATCGGCAACTGTTATTCGGATGAGATTGCCTTTGCTGCCGGTCTGAGACCAAGCTCCAAAACGCAGAACATCGCGACTTCACCAGAACTGACGGAGCGCTTGTTCCATTCGATGCAGTCCGTGTTGCGTGAAGCAGCTTCTGAGGGTGGTTATATGGAAATGCCACTGATGCAGGGGGATACGAAGACAGGAAGCTTTGACGAGCAGTGTCGCGTATATGACCGGGAAGGCGAGACTTGTCCGCGCTGCGGGGGAACGATTGAACGAGTGGAAATTACGGGCAAGAAGGCGTTCTTCTGTCCGAAATGCCAGCATGAGGCCTAAAAACGGAATCGGGGCACATGTCAGCACCAGAGGCGGATTTCTTCAGTCAGCCAAGAGAGCGTATGAGATGGGGGCAACGGCGTTTCAGTATTTTCCGAAGAACCCGCGTAGTCTTGGTCTGAAAAGTCTGGACCTCAAGGATGCTGAGCAGTGCAGGGAATGGTGTGAACAGCAGGGACTTGCTTCCATTGCACATTCACCCTATCCCACGAATCCGGCGTTGGGCATGACCCGTGGAGAGGCGGGCTTTCATGCTACAATAGCTTCTATTCGCAATGATCTTGAAATTTCGAATGCTTGCGGTTCTGTCGGGACAGTGGTCCATTTTGGACATATCAAAACGAGCGATCCGCTGGAGGGCTATCAGAACCTCATTCATTGTCTGGATACCGCCTTGGAGAATTGGGATGGTCATTCGAAAGTTTTGCTTGAAAATCAGGCAGGTGATCATGGCCCCATGGGCACGACAATGGAAGAAATGATACAGATTCGCAAATTAAGCCGATATCCGGAGCATATTGCTTTTTGTTTTGACACATGCCATGCTTTTGCTTCAGGTATGTGGTCGTCAGGCAACGAAGCGGCGATGCTCAAAAAGGGCAAGGTGCTCGGATACTGGGATGAGGTTGCTGCTGTACATTTTAATGATTCCAAATATGCGTCCGGATCGTGTAAGGATAGACATGCGAGGATCGGACAGGGGTATATCGGAAATGAATCAATGAAAGCATTGTTAACTGCTCCTGAGTTCCAAAAAGCGGTTGTTGTGCTCGAGACAGAAACGGGCGAAGATGGAACGCACCATGATGATATAGCGCTCATGCGTTCCTGGTTATAATGGGGAGAGGAGCGATTGTATGCATGTTTTTTTGGATGACTATCGGGCGTGTCCGAAAGGATTTGTTCTTGCAACGAATGCAGAAGAGTGCCTGATGCTGCTAAGAGAAGGTGACGTGGACATTTTGTCGCTAGATTATGAACTTGGTCCGGATTCGCCCAATGGCGGTGAGGTTGCGGCATCCATTGTACGAGAAGGACTGTTTCCGCGCGAGATCTATTTGCATACGTCCAGTATGTTTGGGAAACGCCAGATGTACGAGATGTTATATAGCAATAAACCCGATTCGGTAACCATTCATAATGGTCCAATGACGGGTGAGGTCATGCTGCGTGTTGCCGCGGGAGAAGAAAGTTAATGAAGCCCATTACATCCAAAATGTTAATGCGCGGCGTATGGGAAGGCATGCCACAGGCTGTATTTATATATACCCCGTTATGCGGGACATGTGCAGCAGCGCGGCGTATGCTGGAGGTCGTTGAGCACATGCTGCCGGAAGGTATTTTATCCGAAATGAACATTCATGACATTCCTGAACTTGTACAACAATTTCAAATTTCAAGCGTTCCAGCAGTGATGCTGTTTGATGGTCAGCAAGATGTTCCAAAAATGGTTTATCGGATGAGCTCTGTAGAGCACTTGCTCTCTGAGATCCGGAAGGCGGTGCTGAAATGAGTATAATTTCGATGGAACATGTCTCACTTCGACGAGAAGAGAATCAAATCTTAGATAATGTACATTTGCGCATCGAACCAGGCGAACATTGGGTTATTCTGGGTCGGAATGGTTCTGGCAAAACAACGTTGCTTGAAATGATGAACGGATATATGTTTCCAAGCCAGGGACGCATTGAAGTACTGGGTAATCTGTATGGACAATGTGACGTCAGGGAAGTACGTAAGGAAATCGGTTATATCAGCCAAACGTTGATTGAGAAACTAACACCCAGAGATCCGGTATGGGAAGTCGTCGCTACAGGAGCGTATGCTTTTTTGCGTTTTTATCAGACGATTCCTGATGAAGTAAAAGCAAAGGCAATGAGTTTGCTGGATGATATGGGCTTTGCCAACCTTGCCAACAACTCGCTGGGTACGTTATCCCAAGGAGAGCGCAAAAAAGTCATGCTCGCTCGTTCATTAATGGCTGAGCCAAAATTGCTGATTATGGACGAGCCTTGTGCCGGGCTAGACTTATATGAACGTGAGAAAATGCTGGCTGAGATTGATCGTCTGCGCCAGCGTAACATTACAGTTGTGTATGTGACACATCATGTTGAAGAGATCGTACCTTTATTTACGCATGTGGCCTTGATCCGCGATGGACGTATTGCTGCGGCAGGCCCCAAATATGAAGTTTTGACACAAGATACAATTAAGCATACGTACGATGTCCCGGTCGATATCCAGTGGGATGACGGTCGTCCGTGGATACGCGTGCGTTCTGGAGGGTAACACAATTTGAGTACACAATCGTCTTGGGAAGAAGGCAACTTCTCCCGTTTTATCTGCACAGCCAATCACGGCTTTGCCCCTTATGCTCAGGAAGAATTGCGCCGTACGTTTGGTGCGGTGAAGAGCACGGTACTCGTACCAGGAGAAATTTTGCTTGCGGGTCTGCCTATAGCGGAGGAAGAAGTTGCAGGTAAGCTGTGGGCAGAGTATCCAACGTTTTTACGTCATATTCAACCTGTTCAGTTTCAGGAGAATACAGAAGATTCGGAACAGTCTATCGAGAAATTGATTGCATTCGTGCTGAATCATAAAGAACTGACAGGTACCCCTGTCGTGCTGCAGGTACGGAAGACAGAAGGATCTTTTTGGCAAGAAAATGCGGCCTCATTGAAGCAATTGCTGACAGAAAAGCTGGCTGAGCTAGGCTGTGAATGGGTTGTACGTGATGCTGATTATGTCATTTCCGTATTTGCTGCAAATGATATGTTGTATGCTGGCGTGTCCAGACCTGAACAGAATCTGTCAGACTGGAGTGGGGGAGCCGTACGTTTTCAAAAAGAAGACGGACAGATCTCGCGGGCCAAATTCAAATTGCTTGAAGCCGAGCAAACGTTTGGTATTGACTTTACTTCATTCCATAAAGCACTCGATATCGGTGCAGCACCAGGTGGATGGACCTCATTCCTGCTTGAACGCGGGCTTGAAGTAACGGCGGTAGATCCGGCGAAGATGGATGCGACGCTGTTGGCATCACCCAAACTGACTTTCTTGAAAAAGAATGCAGGGGATGTTCGTTTCCGCGAAGGAGAATTCGATCTGCTCGTATGTGATATGAGTTGGAGTCCGAAGCTGATGAGCCGACTTGTATCGGATCTTCTATATAGCCTTCAGCCCGGGGGAACAGCCATCGTTACTGTGAAGTTATTGCATAAAAAGCCGCTTGCTCTCATTAAAGATGTGATTGATACGTTTGAACGTTCTCGGATGCAGATTCAACGTTCCAAGCAGTTGTTCCATAACCGGGAAGAGATTACACTTTATATGGTCAAATATTAAGAGATCTAGCCTTGATTAAAGCAGCTAAAGGTATTATGAAATTGATTCGATTAAGCCCATTAAATATTGTGCTTTACAATCTATTCCTGCCTGTACTATAATGATACCAATATTAACCATAACAAACCTGAGGGAAAGCATCCCGAAGTGAACGAAACCGGATATCCGGTCTGTTCTTCTTCGGTGAGGCTTTCCCTTTTTTGTTGTGTATTGAAGGAGGAATTGATATGAGACATCCGGCCAGGCTGGAACGTGGAAGCCTGCTGGGAGGGAGATATCGTATCGTATCCATTCTGGGTACAGGCGGAATGAGCCATGTATACGAGGCGGAGGACTTGAAGTTGCCGGGCAAGATATGGGCAATCAAAGAAAGCGTAACAGCTATGCCATATGAAGGCAGCATGGAGTCGGAGGCGGCTCTACTGACATCCCTTCGCCATCCAAGATTACCGCAGATCGTTGATTTTTTTGTACCGGATGAAGAGGGGTACACGTACTTGGTGATGGAATACATCGAAGGGTTAACGCTCAGTGAGTATTTCAAGCAGTGCCGCGGGAAGATCCCGATGGAGCAGTTAACGGAGCTGGTGCTTCAATTACTGGATGTGTTGAGTTATCTGCATAATCTGAATCCACCTGTTATCTATAGGGATCTGAAACCATCAAACATCATGATCACCCCGGAACATGAAGTAAGATTAATCGATTTTGGCATCGCCAGAAGTTACAAACCGCAAAGTGCTGAAGATACCGTTAAGTTGGGAACCGCTGGTTTTGCCGCTCCAGAACAGTATGGCGCGGGTCAGACCGATGCGCGTTCAGATCTATATGGACTCGGAGCATTGCTCCTGTATCTTATGACAAGTGGTGCGTATACGGAATGGATTCAGGGTGTGGAAAGCTCTATCCGGAGTGATGTTCCGCGGACATACATCCCTGTGGCGAGAAGACTGTTAAGGTATAATGCCGAAGAGCGATTCCAATCTGCCGATGAGGTAAGGAAGGAACTGCTCCGAATACCCGGCGGAACAATGCCCGGTGGAGACGCTACGATGACCCTGAATGGCGGAACAAGAGTTATTGCCCTGACTGGTGCTTCATCAGGTGTAGGGGTTACCCACACGGCTATAGCTATCAGTCATTATCTCGAAAGGCAAAACTTCAAAGTAGCTGTGATTGAAATGTCACCTCGCTCTCAATCCTTTGCAAGGATTCAACAAATCGCTCAAGCGGGTAAACCGGTGCCGGCAGGCAGACAGTTTGCTGTGGATGGTGTGCATTATTGGAAACAGTCCGGGCGAGCGGATATTTTGTCTTTGCTTGGGGGGAGCTATCAATTCATTGTGATGGACCTCGGTAGTGGTCAGGATCAGAACCGGCTGGAAGAATTTCTACGTGCAGATCTGCCTATTGTTATAGGCTCAGGTGCAGAATGGAGACAGGCGGAGATTGGCGCTTTTGTTCGATCACATCATCGGTATCCACGAGAGAAATGGATATATTGTCTGCCCCTGGCAGCAACTGAAGCAGTTCAGCGCATTCGTAAAGCTCTGGATACATCGAGTGTATATGGGCTACCGTTACATATTGACCCGTTTGACAAGGATGCACAGATGGATAAAGTGTTTTCTCATATTTTAACGCATATGATGGCACAGCAACCCAAGAAACGTTCGTTCTTTTCACGAAGGAAAGTACATGATTAGAGGAGATTACGGAAGGAGAGCCTCTTTTGTCTAAATTAAGAAAACAAAGCCGTCAACTGATCTATGCTGGGCTTATCGGAGCAGGAGCCGTAGGGTTGGTGTTCGGAGGATATGTTATTTACAATGTCAAAACGATGGGTGATGTCAGGTCAGCTGTAGAAGCCCGTTATTTATCGGTATATGAGGAAAAGGAAGCTGAATTAAAGCAACAATGGAATTCGGGGGCACAAGGCTGGGTTACCATTCGGGATGTAGAAGCAGGTGAACCGATATTGCCTGAGGATCTGAAGCTCATTGCAGTCCCGGATGCACAGGCGCCCCGAAATCTCTGGTCCAGTACCAAGCAGATGGAAGGCCAAGTGGCTAAAATAGAGTTGAAAAAGGGAACAGCGATTACCACCGAAATGGTGTACGAGGATACACCGGCTCCACCCGACTTAAGAAATCGAGAGCTGGAAGTTGTACTACTGCCATCCTCACTCGTAAAGGGAGATATTATTGATGTTCGTATCCAGTTCCCCACAGGACAGGATTATGTTCTCTTATCGAAGAAGAAAGTCGAACGACTAAATGCAGCTACCTTATGGATTACGATGACGGAGGAAGAGATTCTGTCACTCTCAAGTGCAATTGTAGATGCCTATTTACATAAAGCTTCAATCTATGCCTTAACCTATGTAGAACCACAGTTTCAGACACCTGCAATCGCGACGTATCCTGCCAATTCAGAAGTGTTAAAACTGCTGGAGAGTGATCCGAATATTGTTCGACGAGCCGAACAGGAGTTATCCAGACAGGTGCGAAGTTCGCTTGAAAGTTCACTGGCCGCTTCCATGACAGCACCGTCAAAAGGGGTTGAACAGGATGTGGCACAATCCTCAGTGACCTATAACAGTCGTCCATCAGCGAATAATTCGGCAACATCGGATGGTGTGATGTGGAATGATGGTTCAGGAAACGGAGCTGGAGCTAATTCTGGAAGCGTGAATGATCCTGCTGCAGCTTCACAAACAGAACAACAGAGCCTGCTAACGGGTGGAGAGTAGATATCAATCTGGGGTTTTCATATTAATATAATTCAGATAACAAAGGTTTAAAGAAACAGAAGGGAGTTATGACATCTATGCATACATGGATCTTTGCAGGTTTATGTGAGAAGAATGATCTGATGCTGTATCTTTGCAAGATATTGGCCTCGACAGGCAATAAGGTCTTGCTCGTAGATGGAACCTTACAACAGAAGTATGGGCACGGTGTAGGGGACAGTCAGCAGTCTTTGCGAATTACGGAATTTGAAGGTTTTGATATTGCTTGTCATTTTGTCACTTCAGCAGCTGTAGAGAATCATCTTGAAGTAAATGGAGAGCGATTGGACAGCTATGACTATGTGTTATATGACATG
Organism: Paenibacillus sp. FSL H8-0079; assembly: GCF_037991315.1. Taxonomy (NCBI): domain Bacteria; kingdom Bacillati; phylum Bacillota; class Bacilli; order Caryophanales; family Paenibacillaceae; genus Paenibacillus; species Paenibacillus sp. FSL H8-0079. Next base: position 3,864,853 of record NZ_CP150300.1, on the reverse strand, counting down.
GAGACCTCACACTTTGCTTCGCGTAATCTCTGGCTGAACGCCGACGTAAGAGTCTGGGTGAGTGATTATGAACGTTACAATCTGGAACGTGTCAAGGGCTGGTTGAAGCGGTTGCTTGAAGAACAGTCATTGCCTGGTGAGCTTTCATTTCAGCGGCTCTTCATTAACGGGGTGGACTGCAAGCTTGAAGCTCGTTATCTGTGGGCGTATCTGGAGGGCAGTCCTTTTGTGTGGACCGGAGAATCTTTAGTGCTTCCTTGGGATGAGTTAACAGCTGCGGTTAAGCTTGAGAATGAGCATCATCGCCGAGTTCATCTTGGACCTTTGTCACGAAATTACAAAAAATCGTTGTGTCGTGTGGTCGAGCAGTTAACAGGTTGGGAAAGTGTTCGCAGTCGCCGTGCGATGAAAGAAGCAGAGAGGATGAGAGCATGAGCACCATTACCTTTTGGAGCCCTTTTGCAGGAACAGGTTGCACCTCAAGTACATTAATTAGTGCCTATGCAATGGCACTCCACTATAGGACAAGAGTGTTACTTGTTAATACAGGTCTTGTCGGAACTAGTACAGAAGCTGCTCTGCCATCCAATGAGACGGATTCCACAGATTCCGTGTTCTCCTTCGAGGAGGGTGGCTGGGATGCAGTTGAACGGCTGCATTCGAGCGGAAGTCTGAACAAGCACAATCTCAGGGATTATACCAAGCCACTTCTGAAGGAAAGACTTGATTTCCTGACCGGAAGCATGAATGAGATGGATAGCTCTCCGCACGAACATGGTGAGACTGTGAAAAAGCTGCTGAATGTAGCTAACGAGTATTATGATCTGGTTCTTCTGGATGCGGATCATGCTGGTGTGGATTCGCAGCTCAAGCTGCAACAAGCGGACTATGTTGTAATTAATCTTGATCAAAATATGCGAAATCTGGAGTTGTTTTTTGAAGAAATCCTGCCAGAACGAATGGACAAATATAATATGCATGTTGTCATTAACAAATACGATCCGCAATCCCGAACAACGCTTTCCAATATTCGGCGCCGGTTCAGATACAAAGGCACGATATCTGCTATACCATACACAACCGGATACCTCGATGCAATGAATCGGCGAGATGTCGCTAAGTACTTGCAGTTGGAAAGTTTGAGCGAGAATAAGGATATTCGTAAAGGAAGCTTTGCTGCAAGCATGAGCGAACTCGCTCGCCTGATTATGGACGGCGCAGGTATGCGCACGGTTCTGAAGAGGCTGGAAAGGGGAGCCTGAACCTCCGATGCTCTGGAATACCATATGGATAAGTTTAATTTTGATTCTGTGCCTGACATATATCTGGTTCAAGTATAGAACATTTCTTCGTGAAAAAAATGCTCGTGTTCCTGAACAGGAATCGTTCACGATTGATATGTTGATTGAGAAGGTGAAGAACTCGCTCCACGAGCTTAGTCATAGTCAACTCGCGGATGCGGGTCTGCACGAAGAAGAATATCGTCGAAGAATCAATCAACGTGCCGAGATGAGAAAAGCCCTGAAAGGCTGTGTCTCAGGCAGTGTCAGCGACAAAACATATGTCAAAAACTTGATAGGGGATCTGCTGACCCGAAGCATAGGCCTGAACAAATCAAATGTAGATGAAGTAATTTTGTTTGCAGAACCAGATTTGTTGACGATCCAGGACCGATTCGAAATTGTGTTCTATATGTACCGACAGCAATTCGGTGTGGATGCTCTTTCCCGAATGATTGATACCTACGATCTTGGCAGGCTGAGAATGGAGGAAGGTTCGGAGGACGGAGGGAGTTATTATATCTCTGAGGAGGATATTCGGTATGTGTTCGAATGCGAATATCGGGAGCTTGGATTCAGAGAAAAGACGGATATCATCGTGCAACGTATCTATCAGCATTACAAAGGGTTCTCCGTTGTTGATGAGATAAGGGACCAACGTATTGACGGTGTTAGTGGTGGTGTCAGCGGTATGCTGGATGCTGTTCATAATATGGGACTTCAAAAACCGGCATCATGGAATGATCTGCTGGATCAAGGACTGGAGGATGATGCACATGAAGAACCGCTAAGCGGGATGGAAAGTGTATGGGTTTTCTATAAAGGTAAGTCCATTCATCTGTCCTTTCTGTCATTCGGCAGCATCCGTGAACTGAAACGGGTGTGCCAGAATATATACAAATACAATTATCCGGGACAGTTGTCGGAAGCAAGTGGATACAAAGTGAATGAGATGAAAGACGGCTCTCGTGTCGTTGTGGTTCGTCCTCCTTTTGCAGAATCATGGGCGTTCTTCGTCCGGAAGTTCGATATTCCGAATGCCTCACTTGAACAGTTGGTTACGGGTAACAACGCAAATCTGCCAATTACATTGCTTCAATATCTGATGAAAGGAAGTCGGATTACAGCTGTAACCGGGGCACAGGGGTCTGGTAAAACGACGCTGCTCATGGCTATGGTCAAACACATCTATGCATCGTATACCCTTCGGGTGCAGGAGATGGCGTTTGAACTGCAATTAAGACGGATTTATAGCCGACGTAATATTTTGAGTTTCCGAGAGACTGAACACATTTCAGGTCAACAAGGGCTTGATTTGCAGAAAAAGACGGATGGTACCGTCAATATTCTCGGTGAGGTTGCGAGTGATGAAGTGGCTGCATGGATGATTCAAATGTCCCAGGTTGCCAGTCTGTTCACCCTGTTTACCCACCATGCCAAAACCTTTCGTGATTTGGTCTTCTCCCTGCGTAATTCCTTGCTCAAGACAGGCATGTTCCAACATGAACATATTGCTGAGGAGCAGGTTGTCAGTGTCATTAATTTCGATGTTCATATGAAGAAAGATGCTGAGGGACGAAGATATATCGAACGTATTACGGAGTGTCTTCCTCGTGCGAATCAAGGTGACAGCGTGGAAGAGAGGGCAGGTTTTACATTTCGTAATGTTGTGGAGTACAGAGATGGAGAGTACGTTGCGACAGCTCCAATCTCTGCGGGATGCATGATGGATATGCGAGAACAGATGACTTTGCAGGATGCTGAGAGATTTGAGCAGTTTATGAAGCAACACTGGGGTGATCAGCATGACAATTAAATGGATTCTGCTCCTCGTATTAAGTATTTGTGCAGGAGGACTGCTGATCACACTTCTGGTTTTGGGTGTGTTACGTCGCAGAGGAGGTGGTCCAACAAGTCAATCCGGCGTTATTCTAACTCCCGGCGGCAAGGGATTCAAGGGACTGGGATCCCTATTGTTACAGTCCTACCGCCTTGGAATGAAAGTCCCACTGTTATCAGCCTATATTCTACAAGTACAAAAGCGTATTTCATTTCGCCACATTGGGGATGAGCCTTCACTTCGAAGACTGACGATGACAGTAGTTCTCATTATCCTAGGTGGCTATGGAGGCATAAGTGTCATTCTGTTTCTTCTGCAGCCGGGTATCGCTTTTGTAATATTGTCCGTGCTCTGTGCTGTGGTGCTAAACAGCCTGGTGCTGGATATGTGCCTCAGTCGTATGGAGAAAAGGTTGCTGGTGCAGATGCTGGATCTATTTGCAGATGTAAGGCATCGGTATCATCAGCATGGCATGGTTGAGGAAGCGCTCTATGAAGCTGCTGAAGCAGGTACAGGAGAAGCAGCGGAACAGGTAAGACTGATCTACGAAGCTCTTACTTCTCCAGATCCGAATGAAGCACTTGAGCGTTATTATGAAGTGGCTCCTAACCGTTTTCTAAAAGGATTTGCAGGCGTTTCCTATATGGTCATGGAGTTCGGGGATGAGGACAGAGCACAAGGATCTATCTATCTCAAGGGACTTGGTAATCTGACCCAGGAGATTCATTTGGAGATATTGCGGCGTGATAAATTGGATTACCTGCTCAAAGGACTTAATATCATCGCGCTCGCTCCAGTATTGTTCACCGCTCCGATCGAACGCTGGGCCAGAGTCAGTTTTCCAACGATGGATGAATTTTATCGCAGCAAAATCGGTTTTGTAACCAAAATATCGATCTATGTCATCATTATCCTTGCTTATTTGCTTCTGCAAAGGCTCCAGCAATACGATGAGACCCGTTACCGGTCAGGGCATAAGCATTCATGGTTGGATCAGTTTCTGTACAAGCAAACTTTCATACGGAAATTGGCGATGTTGTTTGCGGCGAAACCTGGCAGTACACAGTACAGCCAAACGATACGACTGATGAGGGAGAGCAGCTCGGAGCTGAAATACGAATGGCTTGCCATTCGTCGAGTGATGTTATTCGCAGGTTGTTTGGTTCTTACAATGGGCTGTATCTTGCTGTTACATCAGGTTGAACGTAATCACATCTTGCATGATCCGATCCGGGATGACCGAATGTTTGGCGCAATGGCTGAAGCGGATCTCAGGAAGGCTGAGGAAAAAACAGCGTTGGATCAATCCGTGCTTGAAAGTGTAGAAATGAACCGAGGAGCTACATACGAAGACATCTCCAAAGCGTTACAACAGCTATCTCCCGTTCAGCTGGACCATGACACCCAGGCTGAGACGATCGCCCGTATTATGCAAAAACTTGAGGTGTATAACAAGCAATATGTACGTTGGTGGGAAATGATTATAGCGATTGTCATCGGTGTAGCTGGGTACTACATACCCGTATGGCTCATGTTATTTCAGCGGAAAATGCGCAGGTTGGATATGCGGCATGAAATCTATCAATTTCAGACGGTGATTTCCATTTTGCGTGAGATGGACCGGATGTCAGTGGAGGAGATATTGGAGTGGCTTAATCGATTTTCCGTCATTTTTAAGCGTCCGCTGCAAAAATGTTTGTTGCATTTTGAACATGGGCCAGAGCTTGCACTTGAACAATTAAAGGAAGAGGCGGGCTTGCCCGAGTTCCAGCGACTGGTGGATAAATTGCAGCTTGCCCTTGGAAAAATCTCAATACGTGAAGCCTTCGATGATCTTGAGAGCATGATGGCATTCTATTTTGAACAACGCAAGCAGGAATATAGCAAAATGATTGATGTAAAAGCATCATGGGGGAGAACCATCGGGTTTACACCTATGTATGCCCTTATCTTTTTGTATCTGGTCATTCCATTGGTCGGCATGAGCTTCTTGCAGATGAACATTTATTATGAGCAAATTCAGAAACTGTAGCACAGTTCATCTGTGTAACAGTCTGAAATAGTTTAATCACTTATAACTTGGGAGGATTTATCATGAACAATGCATCAAGCGCTTTAAAGGTGGCAGCAGGGATATTTTTAACAATAGCTTTGATCACAATTGTAGTTCTATTGTTTATTTCGGCTCAGGAGGCAACCAAGACGGCCCAGAACAATTTTGCTGATATCCAAACCGAGTTGTCCCAGGCTGCATTTACGGTATATGACGGAACAACGATCAGTGGATCACAGGTTACCAATGCGCTGCGTAAATACGCGGACAAGGATCAGTTCGGTATTCAAGTTATTACAGGTAAAAATAAAGCGGGTCAATGGTATGGCAATCAATTGAACATTTCACAGGATCTCAATAATGCGGACTACGGCTCGGTTATTGCACCTGACGATAAAGTGGGGATTATTAACCAGACCATGAGTGAAAAAGATAATCAATATGTCAATCCAAGTGGTAAATTCAAAGCCATTATCGTAAAAGACCGTTCCAACGTGGTAAGAGGGCTGATCTTCCAGCAATCCTGACAGGAGTTGGTTTCACATGTCCCAGAATACCCAGCATCTTATGTTGTTTTGTACGGCGGTTGTCCTGTTTGTGACAGCCTGCCTGTACGGGCAACAGAATGTTAAGATTTTATCAGTGGCTTTGAACGACAGAGTACAGACAACAGCAGGTATGGAAGGTCGGCTGACAACAACACTGCATACCACCAAACCTGATCAGTATAGTGGTGCAGAAGTGTTGCATACCGTGAGGCAGATGACAGGTACAGGCATTCCTGTGGAGGTAGATGGGACTTCGTATGTGATCGATCCTCTTGTTAGCAAAACAGCGACAATTCCTGTCCAGCTCGATGCCACCTACAGTCCTGAGTTTATACGAAATGAAACTGGAGAACTGCTCAAGATTGTTTTTTGGAAGGAGGCCAGTGTGAATTGATTAATGCCGCATCCAAGCTATTCGCCGTATTGCTCGCAGTCCTTCTGCTCTATGTGTATCCAGCTGCTGAAACAGCGGATCGGCAGGATGATATAGCACGTATGACGGCGGTTCAGAATGTAACACGTTTTGTCGATGCTGTTCGAACGAAAGGATATATTTCACCTCGAATGTTGGCTGAGTTTGAGGTGAAACTGACCCAGACGGGCAATGTGTATGAGGTGTCGATGGAACATTTACATAAGAAATACGTACCTCACTATACAGATCCGATGGACAATAATAGTTTTACCGGGACCTATGAGGTAGTGCAGGATGGATATTATGCAGCTCAGATTCGAGAAAGACTTTTCCCATCCTCAGGTGTGATACCGGTTGATGATCCTGGCCGAAGATATACGTTGACGACAGGGGATTTTTTCACCGTGACTCTCCAAAATACAAATCGTACACCTTCCATGCTTATTCGTGAATGGTTGAGTAGTACGGCTCAGGCTTCAGCGGTATTTGTCACATACGGAGGTATGGTCCTTAATGAAGATTACTGAGCTATCCATTGTATTCGTACTGATCTTCTTCCCGCTCTTCTGGATCATCTCACTCCATACCCAAGATGCCGAAGAGGCTCAATATCTTGCACATCGATACAGATCTGCACTTCAAACCGCAGTCATGGATGCAGGTGCGGTCATGCATCAGAATGAGAAACAAAATGATGAAGCAGGTTATGATTCAACCAAGTTTGTTAAAGCGGACAAGGAGCTTGCCTTGTTGACATTTACTCAGACGCTGGCTTTGAATATGGGGATTCAGGATGATCCTGCAGCTATTCGAAACATGTTTAATTACATTCCTGCCGTAGTTATTCTGGATTACGACGGCTTTTATATGTTGTCCACAGAAACAGAGTTGACAGGTAACCGTGAAGATTCTTTCCGGCAAGTGTGGAGCCCCAAGAAACCTTATACATACTCAGATTCAAATGGTAGCAGTATTAACTTTACACTGGACGATTACGTATATGCCTATGACGCAAATGCAGGGAAATGGGTTGAGGGATTTCAAAAAGAACTCGCTGCTAGCACTCAAATTCCTTTACTTCAGAATACCAGCGTATTTGAGCAAGTTAGACGAAGCCGAATTGTAAGCACTGTGCAGGATGATCTGGCTGATGTGATTAACCGTCATAATGAGTTTGCCAGAAAGAACGGTATATCCTATACGTTTACGATGCCCCTGATTGCGCAGGAAGATTGGTATAACTCCATTAACGATACAGGGATTATGGCCTTTATCCAGGGTATAGGTGTGGGTGATCAGAAGATCAACAATTATGCGATTGGTGGAGGCAGACTAGTGAAGAAAACGGCCATTGTAGGTGGGATAGATCCTTTAACGGGTATCAAGTACTACTATCCCTCCACATGTGGTAATGGTTACCGTGCCGAAGAGGTGTTCACAGACGCAAGACAAGCAGCTGCACAAGGTTATTTCGAATATAACTGCTCTAATCGGTAGCGTAGCCTGAATGACAAAATCATGGAAGAGGTTCCTGTTATGTTTACATTACTTTCAGAAAAGACGGGACCTGTGCTAGAATAGGGTTTCGGAACAATAACAAAAGTAATGTTAATAGATAGGAGCAACCTCATCTTATGAGTTTATTGTCAGTAGAGAACGTGAGTCACAATTTTGGAGATCGCACGTTATTTAAAAATGTATCGTTTCGCTTACTTGCCGGAGAGCGCGTAGGACTTGTGGGTGCCAATGGTGTAGGTAAATCCACACTAATGAACATCCTTACCGGTAAATTGCTTAAAGACAGTGGAAAAGTCGAATGGACACCTAAGGTCCGTTATGGATATCTGGATCAGCACACGAAGCTTACGCCAGGCAAAACCATCCGTGACGTGCTTAAGGATGCATTCCTTCCGTTGCTTGAATTGGAAAAAGAAATGATGAATATTACGGACCAGATGGCAGATGCAGATCCAGATAAGCTGGAGCAGTTGCTGGAAGAGATGGGCGATATTCAGGAACAACTGGAACAGGGCGATTTTTATCTGATTGACGTAAAAGTGGAAGAGATGGCCAATGGTCTTGGTTTGTCTGCAATTGGCCTTGATCGAGATGTCGCAGCTCTAAGTGGTGGACAACGTACGAAGGTGCTTCTTGCCAAGCTTCTGCTCGAGAAACCTACAGCTCTATTGCTGGATGAGCCGACCAACTATTTGGACGTAGAGCACATTGAATGGTTGTCGCGTTACCTGAAGGACTACCCTCATGCGTTTCTTCTAATCTCCCATGATACGGAATTCATGAATGAAGTCGTAAATGTCATTTATCATTTGGAATTTGCCAAATTAACGCGATATGCAGCGAACTATAACAAGTTCCTGGAGATGGCGGATATGAATAAAGCCCAGCATATTGATGCGTACGAGAAGCAGCAAGAGTACATCAAGAAGCAGGAAGATTTCATTCAGCGTAATAAGGCACGTGCTTCAACTTCAGGTCGAGCGAAGAGCCGGGAGAAGCAGCTGGACAGGATTGAACGTATTGATCGTCCAGATGAGGCGGCCAAACCAACGTTCAAATTCAAGGATGCCCGCGCGAGCAGTAAAACGGTCTTTGAGGGTATTGATTTTGAAATTGGATATACGTATCCTTTACTGCCTAAGATGACAATGACGATTGAACGCGGTGAGAAAATTGCCATCGTAGGTTGTAATGGTGTGGGTAAATCGACACTGCTGAAAACCATCCTGGGAAAAATATCTCCACTCAGTGGAAAGACCTTTTTGGGAGATTATCTCGAAACGGCCTATTTTGAGCAGGAAGTTCGTGCTGGAAATATCACACCGATTGAGGATGTGTGGAATGAGTTTTCACATTTGACCCAGAATGAGGTTAGGGGTCATCTCGCTCGCTGTGGGTTGAAAAATGAGCACATTACTCGTCCGCTTAACATGCTGAGTGGTGGAGAACAAGCCAAGGTTCGTTTATGCAAGCTCTTGATGCGTGAAAGTAACTGGATTCTATTCGATGAGCCGACGAACCATCTGGATGTCACAGCTAAAGCTGAGTTGCAGCGTGCCTTGCAAGAATTCAAGGGAACGGTGTTACTGGTATCTCATGAACCTGATTTCTACGAGGGTTGGGTCACGAAAACATGGAATGTTGAAGAATGGTCTGAGAAAAACTAGACAATTCAAGCAACGCTTAATAGAAATGAACGGTGACAAAAAAATCCGTCTATGGTAATATAGGCTACAACTTCATATGAACACTAGGGGGGCCGCACGATGCGGCTGAGATGGAAGAATGCGATTCCGGACCCTTTGCACCTGATCTGGATCATACCAGCGTAGGGAAGTGGCGCGCTCGTTTCAGTGAATGACGTGAGCAAACGGGAATTCGAAAGAATGACAATCGTCTGCTTAGCGAATTGAAACATGCAGTTCTGTGTATAACGTTATGGCTATAAGTTCCATAGCTGTTTTGCACGAAATGAACTGTATGTATCAGTCAGTCATCTGGTCCAATAATTAATACGCAGCCACTCCCCTACGGGAGTGGCTTTTTTGTGTTTTTTTGTAGCATTCATGGATGGAAGGGGATGAACGGTACGGCAATTTCTCATGAACATGTTCACGGATCATTTGAACTGCATGTTGTATCTACGGGGGCTGGAGATCAAGCATCTTTTGTGAAAGCAGCAAAAGACGTCTGGCCATGGGTGGACTATATTCACATACGAGAGAAACAACTCACATGGCAAGAAAAGGTCGGTTGGGCTGAAAGTCTGCGTGGTGTTGGAGTTCCATCTTGCCGGATCGTCATCAATGGCTCAGAGCTGTCCCCACAAAATGAAATTTATGGTGGTGTGCACTGGGGGCAAGAGGCTATACGTAACTACAACAATGATGGCATAAGCAATGTGTACCGACTTCGTCTGGGTGTATCTGTTCATTCAATAGATGAGGCAAAAATCGCTGAAGAACGGGGAGCTGTTTACCTTTTCTTCGGGCATGTCTACGCAACCAGCAGTAAGCCGGATCTTGAACCAAGAGGATTAAATGCTCTTGCTGAAGTGTGCAGGGGTGTCTCCATTCCTGTCATTGCGATCGGGGGCATTGAACCGGGAAATATTCACGCGATTCGCTCCGCAGGGGCACAGGGAGCCGCCGTGATCTCGAATGTATGGGCGAGTGATTCACCGGATCGGGCCGCTGCATCATTAAGGCAGGCTATCGTTGATACAGAAAGTCTGAGCCGCTGAATCAAGGAGATGAGATGATGAAAGAGATCATTACTGATAGACCGAATAAGATTCATGCCGAAACGATTGTTGTAGGCGGAGGCGTTGTTGGATGTGCCATCGCATATGAACTTGCTTCACGTGGCCAGGATGTATTGTTGGTAGAGCGTTCAGCAATCGCGGTAGGAACTTCGTGCGCAGCGGCTGGAATGCTGGCGGCAGATAGTGAGGATTTTGCTCATCCTTTGATGGCTAAGCTTGCCAGGCAGAGCAGGCAGTTACTTCATGAGCAACAGGTGCTAATGACTACTCTCAGCGAGGTAGAGACTGGTCTGCAACGCCATGGATTCCTAACCCCTTTTCGTTCATACAGTGAATTAAGCAGTTATAAGGACAATCGGAGGTCTGCGTTGTCTACTGATGAGGTGTGGTGGGATCGTTACGCTGTGCAGCAGGAGGCATCATGGCTTAACAGAGATACGTATGGAGCCTACTACAGGCCTTACGAGAGTGAAGTTCTTCCAGTCCATCTAACAAAGGCATACGCCAAATGCGCTCAAGCAATGGGAGCGCGGGTAATGGAGGGCATACAGGATATACGCGTGCAAGTAAACGAATACGGGGTGCAAGGAATCACCACATCGATCGGCGAAATGACCTGTAAACATGTCGTTATAGCGGCTGGATTACAGAGTGAAGATTTGATGAGACATGTGAACCTAAGCTTGCCTGTGTGGTCGGTAAAAGGAGAAATAGCCGCCGTGCAGTTCTCAGCTGAACATGCAGGGTACAGACCTGACAGAACGGTGTACGCAGAAGATATCTATATTGTTCCCAAAGCCAATGGAGAGGTTTGGCTCGGGGCAACCAGTCTGCCAGGCAGAACGGATCTGAATGTTTCTGTACAGGGTGTTCAGAAGCTGTTAACAGCGGCTACCCACTGGGTACCTGGGATGAAAGAAGCACAATTTTTGCGAGCGTGGGCAGGCGTAAGGCCGGCAACTCCGGATGGGCTGCCTTATATAGGTGCTTGCGAAAGTATATCCGGGCTGTTTACCGCCTTTGGACATTTCCGTAACGGTATTTTGCTCAGTGCGATAACTGGCAGATTAATCGCTGAATTGCTCGCGGGCAAAAGCTCAGAAGAACTCGGAATTGAGGCGCTGAGCCCTGAGCGATTAAACAGAAAGGGAGTGGTGCATTGAATATCATCGTTAATGGTCAACGGATGGAGATAGAAGACAGATTGAATCGTGTGGATAAACTGCTCCAATCTTTTGACCTACAAGTCAAGACTGTAGTTGTTGAGCTGAACAGGCATATTTTAACGCGTGAGTATCATGAGACGACGGCATTAAGAGAAGGCGATCGAATCGAGATTGTACATTTTGTAGGAGGCGGTTGATGATGTTGAACATTGGGAAATATACGTTTGAGTCCAGATTGTTGCTCGGAACAGGCAAGTTTTCGGATCTGGAAGTGCAAAGTCAGGCTGTGGAAGCATCTGAAACGGAAGTTTTAACCTTTGCTGTTCGTCGTCTGAATCTGGAGGAGCGTAACCAGAAGCATTTCCTGGATACGTTGGATCTGGACCAATACACGCTTCTTCCGAATACAGCTGGGGCTTCCACTGCGGAAGAGGCGGTGCGAATTGCCGAGCTTGCGCGGGCTTCGGGACTTTGTGATATGATAAAAGTCGAAGTCATTGGAGATGGAATTACGTTGCTCCCAGATCCGATTGAAACGTACAAGGCTTGCGAAATTTTGCTTGAAAAGGGCTTCACTGTATTGCCTTATATTTCGGATGATGTCATTCTGGCCAAAAGGCTGCAACTGCTTGGCGTACATGCTGTAATGCCTGGCGCTTCTCCCATCGGAGCTGGCAGAGGCATCATCAATCCCTATAACCTTGAGATCATCATTGAGCAGGCCGTTGTACCTGTAATTGTGGATGCAGGGTTACGCTCCCCCAAAGATGCTGCTTATGCGATGGAACTTGGTGCGGATGGCGTATTGTTGAACACAGCCGTATCTGGATCAAGAGATCCGGTGAGCATGGCTCAAGCGATGCGAATGGGGGTAGAGGCAGGTAGACTGGCATATGAGGCAGGCATGATTCCTGTGAAGCGTTATGCAGCAGCCAGCAGTCCGGTGGAAGGAATGGTTCATACATGATAGATCAACAATCAACATCTTCCGAGCAGGCCGATCGGTATTCCAGACAGGAACGCTACGCGCCGCTGGGCAAGGAAGGTCAGGTCAGATTGAGCGACAGCAGAGTTTTAATCGTTGGTGCTGGTGCACTGGGAACAGGAATCGCAGAAACGTTAGTTCGTTCAGGAGTCGGTCACATCACGATCGTGGATCGTGATTATGTCGAGTGGAGTAATCTGCAGCGACAGCAATTATATGTAGAACAGGATGCAATTGAACGGATGCCGAAGGCGATGGCGGCGGAAAAACGTTTATCTGCCATTAATTCCACGGTTCATGTGCAAGGGAAAGTGTTGGATGTCAGAGTGGATGAATTGGAAGAACTCATTCAGCATGCAGACTTGATTATGGATGCAACGGATAACTTTGATACCCGACTACTCATTAATGATATGGCACAGAAGCACCGTATTCCCTGGATTTATGGTGGATGCGTGGGCAGTTACGGCATTACCTATACGTTTATGCCTGGAGATACGCCCTGTTTAAATTGTTTGCTGGGTGAAGTCCCTTTGGGGGGAGATACCTGTGATACATCTGGCATTATTCCTCAAGCGGTGCAGATGGTAACGGCGAATCAGACCGCAGAGGCGATGAAGTTGCTTAGCGGCAATACGAATGCTTTGAGACGCAAGTTGTTGTCATTTGACGTGTGGAGGAACGAATACATATCCATCAATGTGGATGGTGCGAAAAAGCAAGACTGTCCTTCCTGCGGAGATTCGGCAACGTATCCATATCTTTCTGCGTCCAATCTGGAGAAAACCGATGTATTATGTGGCAGAGATACGGTTCAGATCCGACCTGCTCGACGCATGAATCTGGATCTTCAACATACGGCGGATCGCCTGGATAGACTTCAGGAAGGTAAAGTGGAATCCAATCCTTTTCTGGTTTCTTTTACAACAGGAGTCCACAGAATGGTCATTTTCCAGGATGGACGTGTACTCGTACACGGAACCAAAGATACAGCGGAAGCACGTACGCTTGTTCACCGCTACTTTGGTTAAAGCAAGAAAGAAGCAAAGTCTGTTCCCTAGAGGGAATGGACTTTTTCATTTTACGGCATGCTAACTGTACCAACCATTGCTGCGAGCAGCGGGACAGAGACAGGCCGGGTGAAAAACAGTGAAAACAGCCATTTTGCTGATTGGAGCAGGAGAACAGGTCAGCCTTATTCAAGACATATTATGTGCCGAAGGGTATGAGGTGCAACGAAAGAAAGAGTCTGAACTAAACCAATCCGTCGAGGATTCGTTATCAAAATTTAACCTGATCATCTTGCTAGACTTGGATGAGGGGGAGGTATATCGGCAACAAGATCAGAAGGCAGAGTTGAAACAATGGATAGGTAAAGGTCAGGTTGTACCTCTACTGGTTATCACGTCAAATGCATCTCCTCAATTCATCGTGGAATGGCTGGATTATGGAGCTAATGATGTAATGGAGGAACCTGTTCACTTGAATGTTATGCTGGCTAGAATACGAAATTTATTGCGTGTTTTCGCGAATGCAACACCAGAGGGCGAAGAAGTTATTGTAGTCCATGATCTTAAAGTGAATTTGCGTTCAAGGCGGGTAAATCGTGGGGGTGAATACCTGACATTAACGCCAAAAGAGTACGAATTGCTAGAATTCTTGGCCCTGCATGTGAATGAAGCATGTACACGGAGTGATATTTTGCGGGAAGTATGGGGATATGAGTATGCCATGGATACCAACGTAGTGGACGTGTATATCAAACATCTGAGGGTTAAGGTGGACAAGGGAAGAAGTGTGAAACTGATTCATACCGTTCGTGGGATCGGTTACATGCTTCATGATAAAAATTAGATTTATCACCGAATTCCATGAAACTCCAGTTTAGAGTGTGGAGAAAAAAGGGTAATTAAAAAGACCGGAACAGTTCGTCCGGTCTTTACTTCTTAGCAATATATAATTCTAAAGTACACGACGAGCTTTAATATACGTTCTTTCCCAAGTACCGGAATTCAGATCCGAAAGGGTTACGCCTGGAGATCCATACGTATGCAGAATCTTTCCGTTCCCTGCGTACACGCCTACATGAGTGATGTTGGAGCCAGTAGAACGGCTACCGCTGGAGAAGAATACCAGATCGCCTACACGCAGATTAGCTTTGGACACAGCTGTGCCTTCTTTAGATTGTTTCACGGAAGTGCGCGGCAAGTCTACACCATACTTTTTGAAAATATATTTCATAAAAGAAGAGCAGTCAAAAACTTTGGTTGTTGTTGTTGAGGCACCAAATTTATATGGAGTTCCAGTAAATTGTTTACCATAGTTAACAATCTGTTGACCTGTGGACACAGATGCAGTTGCTGCCTGTGCAACAGGTGCGTTAGTCATTAGTACAGCTCCAAAACCTAGTGTAGCGCACAACCCGACGGTTACGGCCTTTTGGACAAAGATGTTTGTTTTCATATTAGTTAGTACCTCCAAAATTCGTTTTCGTTAAGTTGCTAGAGCGAGTATAACAGCTTTGTAACAGCCTAGAAATTGGATAGGGACGTGTGATCCCTTGCGCCACAGTGGTTTGGGTATGTTTATTAAAATACAATTAAAAATGTCAAAAAATTAATCATTGACGAATGGTAAACAAAGATGAAATAGAAAAGACCCTTGGTTATCAAGGGTCTTTGTTGTGTAGGAACCTATTTTCTTAACGAAATCACTGGTTACAAAAACGTAATAAATAACGATGAAGCATGCTAATAGATTCAATCTTTGCTCTGAATAATCAGTAGTAAGCCACTATCGATGGTGACTGTACCGGAAGTGCCTAAGAGTTGGTTGCTTACACCCAAGGATTGTCCCATGCGAATGGTGGCTTGATCCAGTGGATACATAAAACCATCCAGAGTTATTCCTGTAACCTCATGAGTGAGGGGGAGTAAAGAAACATATTTATAGTCCCGGTGTTCTACCACAGCTTTGGATGTTGTCAGTGTCATGTAGTTGTGCTTGTCCTGAATGACACAGGAAATATGATGCTGCATCGCGCGAACCATAATATGTACATTAGCGAGTGTGTGATCCATTCGAGTACCTGTAGCACCCAACATCAGGATGTGAGAAGGTTCGTGATCCAGCGCTGTCTCAAAAGCCATTTCCGTATCGGTAAGATCCTTATGAACAGGGTCGCATGAAATAAACTGAATGCTATTGTTGCTAACAATCGTAAGTTCCTCTTCAGTAATAGAATCAAAATCTCCAACTGCAATATGAGGCTGAATGCCATGTTCGATCAAAAATAATGCACCACGATCAGCTGCGATGATCATGTCATCATCTCGTATTTCCTGAAGTAACTCCGCAGATAGATTTCCGCCTGTAAAAATAACAATCCGTTTCACCGTCATTTTATTTCATCCTTCCTAATTCTTTCACCAAACCAGTATAATCCACAAAATGTGGTTGCACAATTTCAGTGCTCGCGGATACAATGGGTAGAGCGACACGGAGATGACTTGAAAAGTGAGGTTTGAACAGGTTGGACTTACACATTTTTGAAGTATTCAGCATTATAGGTACCATCGCATTTGCAATGTCCGGTGCCTTCGTAGCAATGGAAGAGGAATATGACATTTTGGGCGTACTGGTACTTGGACTTGTGACTGCATTCGGAGGCGGGATTATCCGGAATGTACTTATAGGTATACCTGTAACGACACTATGGAGTCAGGGATCACTTATTATGTTGGCCTTGGTATCTGTCGCGATTGCGTTTGTGCTGCCACTCAAGTGGATTGGTCACTGGAAGCGAACAGAGGCGTTGTTCGATGCAATCGGACTCGCAGCATTTGCAATTCAAGGCGCATTATACGCGGCAAATATGGGACATCCCATTAGTGCAGTTATCGTTGCAGCAGTAATGACCGGTATTGGTGGAGGCGTTATTCGTGATGTGCTCGCTGGACGTAAACCGCTTGTATTGCGTGATGAAATTTATGCTGTATGGGCAATGACAGCCGGTTTTGTCATAGGTATGGGTTGGTTAACAACGAATGTGGGGCTATTACTTTGTTTTGCGGCCGTTGTGTTCTTCCGGATGTGTTCTGTACATTATAAATGGAAGCTGCCACGTCGTTCGCTCGTGCCATCGGGGACGGGGAACGTCAATCCTCAGCCGGAGAGCATCGTAACACAGCCAGCATCGTCGGTACTTCAAGGTACGCTAAGTAAGGGGGATTAATATGATTCACGTTTTGTTTGTATGTCTGGGCAATATATGTAGATCACCAATGGCTGAAGCAGTCCTGCGTCACAAAGTCCTAGAGAAGGGGCTCGAACATCAGATTCGTGTGGACTCAGCGGGTACAGGGGACTGGCACGTTGGTAAACCTCCGCATGAAGGGACTCGGAACTTGCTGGATTCATACCAGATTTCTTATGCCAACATGGCAGCGAGACAATTCGCCAGCGAAGACTTTACTCAGTTTGATTACATTGTGTGTATGGATAATTCCAATGCAGATAATGTGCGCAACGTTCCAGGCGGAGCTGAGGCGGACATCATCAAGTTCATGGACTTGCTTCCGGATGAGAAGCTTAGAGAAGTACCAGACCCGTATCACACAGGCAATTTTGAAGAGGTGTACGAGTTGGTTAATGCAGGTTGCGATGTTTTGTTGAGAAAGATTGAAGCTGAACATTCATTAGCCTAGTTAATAACACGAACTCATACTTAACTTGTAGCCGGACAAAGAAGCAGGAGTGAGTACTCAAGCAAGCAGGACATCCTGCTTCTTTTTCAATTTACAGCGTGCCCAGCTAAGCACGCATCTTCTAGCCGATGAAAATCCGGTCGCGGGAGAGGCCAAGCCCCGTGTAGCTAGGATACTTGCGTATGGAGAAATCTGTGCGTAAAAGCGTATCGACGAAAGTACCTGTCAGAGACAGGGCGAGCGACAGTCCAGGCCGTAACATCAAGTGAATCCTGCCGCGTCGTCAAAAAGGCCTTGCAAGAGGGAAAAGAGGAAGCCGAGTCTCGTGTAGATGGACGAAGGCCAGGGAAGCTGTTTTGAACTTGGAGCGACAGCGAAGAATCCTCCGGCGTAAGGGGAGCGGCATGGTCTGAAAGAGGATGTAGTGAACTGGGGAGACCCTCCCCTGCACGGATTTTTTTTTTATGAATCCGTAAAGTGGTACTCTATAAGCCAGAAGGTGAAGTGAGTGAACAGCAGGAAGGGAGTCCGAGGGGCTCATACTACCTGGGAACGCAGGACAACACAACCTGCGGGAGGGAAGGAGCCCTACTTTGTTCACGTTTCACCAAGAGGTACGAGTTCGTGAATGCCAAAATGGCTAACGACACGCTAGAAAACACTCAACAACTCTTATAGGGGAAACTAGGTCATGAGGCCAAAGCAAATATGCTGCATGCCCATGAAAGATGAACATCGGAAAGCCGTATGAGGGAAAACCTCACGTACGGTTTGATGAGGAGGGGCTGGGTTTTGCCCAGCCTTTTACTCTAGTATGTAAGCGGTATCATTTAGTTAGGAAACAAAAGCGGCATTTCAGCCGCCTGTTGATGTGGTCCATTTATCCTTCTTGGAGAAAATAAAGCAATGCTTCTGGCAATTCATTTTGCCAAAAACCCCATTGGTGGTTCCCGTCTTTCTCCTGGTAGGAGACGAGAGCACCTCGTTTTTCCAGCAAATCACGGGTATCCCGGTTCAATTGTACAAAATCATACGTACCGGTGTCTGCTTGGAAGGCAGTCTCCTGCAAACCAACGATCATCCAGATCGAGAGCCAGGACAGATCTTCGCCTGCGGCATAGATTTCCTGAGAAGCGGAGTAGAAGGCACCAGACATGCTAATGACACGTGTGAACAGATCAGGATATAACAGAGCAAGATGAAGCGAAACACTGCCACCGAGCGAGTCTCCGGCAAGAACACGTTCCTGCGGAGAACGACGCACAGGATATTTCTCTTCTATATAGGGAATAATCTCTTCAGCGAAGCAAGCGGTATATGCCTTGAACCGATCTCCAAATGGAGCATATTCCTGCGTTCTCACAGACACATCCACCTGAACCCCTACAATAATGAAAGGCTCGGCTCCTTCGTCCAGAATAATTCGGTTAGCTGTTGTTGCAATTCGCCCGAAATTGAAAAATTCTTCGCCATCCTGACAATAAACGACAGGGTAGCTGAGCAATTCGTTATAGCCCGGAGGAAGGTAAATACGGAGCGTTCGTTTCTCTCCGAGATAGCGACTTTCAATCTCTTCCTTCACAATCGTGCGTTTCAAATAGCGGGAATCCGTCATAAAACGTCACCTTTCTCGGTTAATTTTTTGCATTCGACCGCGCAATACGGTAAGATTACCCTTGTGCGGGGTTAGGTCAAACACGCAATCATGTATTATGCTGTTATACCAATATTAAACCCCTGTTATACATACAATCCGGCAGGAAACATAAAAAAATTACGGATTTCTTTGACGTATGGAGTGAAACAGGTGTATAATAATATTATAACAGCGGAACTTGATATTCAAATTTTTTGTTGAGGTGAAGAAAAAAATGAGCAAGGTTCCTTATGAAGTGTATACAGAGGATGTAGAAGCTCTGTCCGTGCTGTCTCCTGACGGCGAAATTGTTAACAAAGACATGATGCCTACACTTTCCGATGATCAATTAAAAGAAATTATGTACCGCATGGTATTTACCCGTACTTGGGATGACCGTGCAGTAAACCTGGGCCGTCAAGGTCGTCTTGGTTTCTATGCTCCAGTATCTGGTCAAGAAGCTACAATGGTTGGTAGTGAATTTGCAATTGAAAAAGAAGACTTTGTATGTCCTGGCTATCGTGACATTCCGCAACTCGTATGGCATGGACTTCCTCTTTATCAAGCATTCTTGTACTCCCGTGGACACCAACATGGTGGACAAATTCCAGATGGCGTTAATGTATTGATGCCACAAATCATCATTGGTGCACAAATCCTGCACGCAATGGGTATCGCAATGGGTTACAAATTGAAGAAACAAAAACAAGTTGTTATCACATACACAGGTGATGGCGGTTCTTCTGAAGGTGACTTCTATGAAGGTCTGAACTATGCTGGTGTATACAAATTGCCTGTTATCTTCTTCGTACAAAACAATGGTTATGCCATCACAACTCCTTTTGCTAAACAAACAGCAGCTCTGTCCATCGCTCACAAAGCGGTAGCAGCAGGCATCAAAGGTGTCAAAGTTGACGGTATGGACATCTTCGCTGTTATCAAAGCTGTTCAGGAAGCTGCTGAGCGTGGACGTAACGGAGAAGGCGCAACATTGATCGAAGCAGTAACATACCGTTTCCGTCCTCACTCCCTTTCGGATGATGCTTCCAAGTATCGTACAAAAGAAGAAGAGGCAGAATGGTCTGCTAAAGATCCTATCGCACGTTTCGCTAAATATCTGGAGAAAAAAGGTCTGTGGACTGAAGAAGATACAGCACGTGTGAAAGAAGAAGCAAAAGCTAAAGTAAATGAAGAGATCAAAAAAGCGGAAAAAACCGAGAAAATGACGATTTCAGGCTTGATCGACAGCATGTTCGAACAAACGCCTAAGCACTTGGAAGAGCAAAAAGCTGATTTCCAATAAGTTTTTTCCGATAAAGCATAAACATCCGCGACTTTAATGTCCCGGTATACATGTACGAATTCAAATGTGAACTGTCAATGTTTAAGGAGGAAATGAAGCAAATGGCACAAATGAACATGAAAGAAGCAATCCGTGATGCGCTTCGCGTGGAGTTGAAACGTGATCCTAACGTTCTGCTTTTCGGTGAAGACGTAGGTAATGTAGGCGGCGTTTTCCGTGTAACGGAAGGTCTGCAAAAAGAGTTTGGCGAAGAGCGTGTATTTGATACACCATTGGCTGAGTCCGCTATTGGTGGTCTGGCTGTAGGTTTGGGTGTACAAGGCTTCCGTCCGGTTGCTGAGATCCAATTCGTTGGTTTTATCTTCGAAGCCCTTGACCAAATGGTAGTACAAGCTGCTCGTATGCGTTTCCGCTCCGGTGGAAAATACAATTCTCCAATCGTATTCCGTACACCATTCGGTGGCGGTGTAAAAGCGGCAGAATTGCATACAGATTCCCTGGAAGGTCTGCTTACGCAAACACCAGGTATCAAAGTAGTTGTTCCTTCTAACCCTTACGATGCAAAAGGTCTGATGATCGCTTCTATTCGCGATAACGATCCTGTATTCTTCATGGAGCACTTGAACTTGTACCATGCTTTCCGTGCAGAAGTGCCTGAAGAAGATTACGTTGTTGAGTTGGGCAAAGCGAACGTTGTTCGTGAAGGTTCTGATGTAACGATCATTACTTACGGTATGATGGTTCACACTTCTGTGAAAGCAGCAGATGAACTCGAAAAACAAGGAATCAAAGTTGAAGTTATCGACCTTCGTACGGTTAGCCCGATCGACATCGATACCATCGTTGCTTCTATTAAGAAAACAAACCGTGCAATTGTTGTACAGGAAGCTCAAAAGAGCGCAGGTGTTGCAGCTGAAGTCATTGCCCAAATCAATGAAAAAGCAATCCTGCACTTGGAAGCACCGGTTCTGCGTGTAGCTGGTCCGGATACTGTATATCCTTTTGCACAAATCGAAGATTCTTGGCTGCCTAACCCAGCGCGTATCGTTGCTGCGGTTAACAAAGTCGTAAATTTCTAATTTAATCATCTGACATGCCGCAAGGCGCAGTATGGTGATTCACACCGCGGCGCAAGCTGCACTGTAAACAGCCATTAGCCCCTTGAGTAACAGTTATTTGCATTAGCAGTAACAGTTGTTTCTTGGAGTTAAGGGTTGTTTTCAGGATTGAGCACATAATCAAGGAGGTTTTTCAGTTGGCTAAATTTGAATATAAATTCCCTGAATTGGGCGAAGGCCTACACGAAGGCGAAATCATCAAGATGCATATCAAAGTCGGTGACAAAGTAACTGACGACGATATCATCATGGAAGTACAGAACGACAAAGCGGTTGTTGAAGTACCTTGTCCGGTTAACGGAACAGTTACAGAAGTATTCGCTAAAGACGGTCAAATCTGCCACGTTGGTGAAGTTGTAGCTATCATCGATGCAGAAGGCGAACTTCCTGAGCAAGACGACGCTCCTGCTGGCGATCAAGGCGAGCAAGAGAAAGATGCAGCTCAAGGCGGAGCTGACACAAGTGGTTCTTCCGCAGCAGCTTCCAGCCCGGATGCAGCTAAAGAAGGCGGCAACAACAGCGTTCCGGCAGTACCTGCCAAAGACGTTCTGGCAACACCAAGCGTGCGCAAGTTTGCTCGCGAACAAGGTGTAGACATCGCTCAGGTTAACGGCACTGGCAACAACGGTAAAGTAACCAAAGAAGATGTTGAATCCTTCAAAAACGGTGGCGGTTCTTCCGCAGCAGCATCTTCCGAAGCTCCGGCTCAAGAAGAGAAAAAATCTGCAGCACCAGCAGCTGTTGCAGCTGATCAACACGTTGAAGAAGAGCGCGTACCATTCAAAGGTATCCGTAAAGCGATCTCTAATGCAATGGTTAAATCGGCTTACACAGCACCTCACGTTACAATCATGGACGAAGTTGACGTAACGGAGTTGGTTGCTTTCCGTACTCGTATGAAACCAATCGCAGAGAAAAAAGGAACAAAAGTTACTTATCTTCCATTCATCGTTAAAGCGCTGGTTGCGGCTTCCCGCCAATTCCCGGCTCTGAACGCTATGATTGATGAAGAAGCTAACGAAATTGTTTACAAAAAATACTACAACATCGGTATCGCTACAGATACAGACAACGGCTTGATCGTTCCTGTTATCAAAGATGCTGATCGTAAATCCATCTGGATGATCGCTGATTCTATCCGTGATCTGGCAGCTCGTGGCCGCGACGGCAAATTGAGCGCAAACGAAATGAGAGGAAGCACAATCTCCATCAGTAACATCGGTTCTGCTGGCGGTATGTTCTTCACTCCAATCATCAACTTCCCTGAAGTTGCTATTCTCGGAACAGGACGCATCAGCGAAAAAGCTGTGATCAAAAACGGCGAAGTAGTTGCAGCACCTGTAATGGCTCTTTCCCTGAGCTTTGACCACCGTATCATCGATGGCGCAACAGCACAAAACTTTATGAATTACATTAAACAGCTGCTCGCTAACCCTGAGCTGCTTGTTATGGAGGTGTAAGATATGGTAGTAGGCGACGCTTCTCTCGATATCGACACATTAGTAATTGGTGCAGGACCTGGTGGCTATGTAGCTGCCATCCGTGCTGCTCAATTGGGCCAAAGCGTATTGATCGTAGACAAATCCGAACTGGGCGGCGTTTGTTTGAACCGCGGATGTATTCCATCCAAAGCCCTGATCTCGGCTGCACACCAATATGAGTCTGCACTTCACGGTGAAGCTTTTGGTATCTCTGCTGAGAACGTAAAAGTGGACTTCAGCAAAACTCAAGAATTCAAAAACGGCGTTGTTAAGAAAATGACTGGCGGTGTAGCTGGTTTGCTCAAAGGCAACAAAGTAGAAGTTTTCAACGGTGAGTGCATGTTCATCAACGAAAACGAAGCGCGTGTATTCAACGATCACGAATCTCCGCGTTACCGTTTCAAAAATGCAATCATTGCAACAGGTTCCCGTCCAATCGAACTGAAACCTTTCCCGTTTGGCGGACGCATTCTGTCTTCGACAGAAGCTTTGAACTTGCCTGAAGTACCAAAAAGCATGATCGTTATCGGTGGCGGATATATTGGTGCTGAGCTTGGCCAAATGTACTCCAAATTCGGTGCAAAAGTAACAATCATCGAAGGTTTGGATACAGTACTGCCAGGTTTCGATAAAGACATGACTAGCCTCGTGGCTAAAAACATGAAGAAAACAGGCATCGAAATCGTAACGGGTGCAAAAGCTGAAAGTGCTGAGCAAACGGATAAAGATGTAACTGTTAAATACTCTGTAAATGGTGAATCCAAAGAAGTAACTGCAGATTATCTGCTCGTTACTGTTGGCCGTCGTCCAAATACAGATGGTGAGCTTGGTCTGGACCTGATTGGCGTAGACGTTGACGAGCGTGGTTTCGTTAAAGTTGACCACCAAGGCCGTACTAGCATCCCGCAAATCTTCGCAATTGGTGATATCGTATCTGGTCTGGCTTTGGCACACAAAGCTTCTTATGAAGGTAAAGTGGCTGCTGAAGCAATCGCAGGACAACCATCTGTAGTTGACTACAAATGTATGCCAGCTGTTGTCTTCACAGATCCAGAGTGTTCCAGCGTAGGTTACACTGAAAAAGAAGCTAAAGAAAAAGGTCACAAAGTAAAAGCAGGCAAATTCCCTTATGCGGGTAACGGCCGTGCTGTATCTTTGAACCATGCTGAAGGCTTCGTGAAAATCGTAGCTGACGAAGAAAGCGGCCTCGTATTGGGTTGCCAAATCGTAGGTCTGGAAGCTTCTAACTTGATTGCTGAGCTTGGTTTGGCAATCGAGATGGGCGCTACTTTGGAAGATCTGGCTCTTACAATTCACGCTCACCCAACATTGGGCGAAATCGTGATGGAAGCTGCGGAATTGGTAATGGGTCACCCGATCCACATCATCTCCCGTTAAGATCATCTAAGCTTCGGATCCGTCCGGTATTATACGTATATCAGAAGAGACGAATGACGTTAACGCGTTATTCGTCTCTTTTTCTGAGCAAAAGCCGAGAAATAAAGATACTAGTGTGTATGATATGATGAAAAGTTACATGCTTAAAAGTTTCATTGAATTGATTTTATCCAACAACTCAATTGTGGTACACTGTTGTAATGATCAGTCATGATGTGGCTTCCAAGCTAATCATGGTCTATGCAATTAGTATTGAAGTTAAACTAATCTTTTACACGAGAACGTAGAGGACAGAAAGAACCTGAAGAAGCGGAGCTAAAAGCTTTCTGAAGGAAAGCTGCATCGGAAGCATACGCTTCGCCTTTATCACCGGATTTTTCCCTTTGAAAAAGGGAATCGAAAAAATCAGGGGATAACAGCGATCGGAAGGTTGTTCGGTCATCGGAGTGGGCAAGTGTACATGGTTTTAGTTCAATTGATATACGAGCCAATTCTATTCTGGAGTAGTATAACAGTGAGGGGATATCAACATGAAAAACTATCTTGATTTATTACAGGATATTCTGAACAACGGCGTGCATAAAGGAGACCGTACCGGAACAGGAACACAATCCGTATTCGGCAGACAGCTCCGTTATGATCTCTCCGAAGGATTTCCGTTAGTAACAACCAAACGAATTCATCTCAAATCGGTTATTCATGAACTGTTATGGTTTTTGAGTGGCGATACCAATATATCTTATTTGAAAGAAAACGGTGTGAAGATCTGGGACGACTGGGCTGATGAAAATGGGGATCTCGGACCAGTATACGGCTCGCAGTGGCGCACATGGGAAGCACCGAACGGAGAGAAAATTGATCAGATATCCGCAGTAATTGATTCGATCAAAAACAATCCGGATTCACGCCGCCATCTTGTTAGCGCATGGAATGTGGCGGAGATTAATCATATGAAGCTTCCGCCTTGTCATTTCGCGTTTCAGTTTTACGTTGCAGAGGGTAAGTTATCGTGTATGCTAACGATGCGTTCCGTGGATACGTTCCTCGGGTTGCCGTTTAACATCGCTAGTTATGCGCTCTTGACTCATATGATTGCGCAGCAATGTGATCTTGAAGTGGGTGATTTCATCTGGTCTGGAGGGGATGTTCACATCTACTCTAACCATGTGGACCAGGTTAAAACACAGCTGGAGCGTGAACCCTATGCTTTACCTAAGCTGGTAATCAAGCGTAAACCAGATTCTATTTTCGATTATAAGTTTGAAGACTTCGAATTTGAGAACTATCAGCATCATCCAGGCATTAAAGCTCCAATTGCAGTCTAATTATGTGTTCAATCTCGACAAGAGACTTGGATTGAAGGAGTGTATTACCCTTGAGTATTGAACTTGTGTGGGCAATGGGGGAGAACGGTGTGATCGGATTAAACAATTCGATTCCATGGCGTCTACCCAAGGATATGGCCTTTTTTAAACAACGTACGCTGAACAAAACGATTATCATGGGACGTAACACATGGGAATCTTTTGGTGGTAAGCCGCTTCCTCAGCGCCGTAATATTGTAGTGACAAGAGATTTGAACTACAAAGTGCAACAAGCTGAGATTGTGCATACGATTGAAGAGGGTTTGAGCGTAACCAAAGGTGAGGAACTGTGCGTAATTGGGGGTTCCCAAGTGTATCGTGAGTTCTTGCCACTTGCAGACCGTCTTGTGGTGACCAAAATTCATGAGAATTTTGAGGGAGATACCTTTTTCCCTGAAGTGGACTGGTCGGAATGGGAACTGATTGAACAGATTGAAGGCGAGCAGGATGAGAAAAATGTTCACGCGTATACATTCGAATTTTATGAACGTAAACGGTAAATATTGTATAAAAATATCCTGACTTCGTTCGTACTTGTATGATGAGAGGCGCTGATTGCGAATTATTCGTGAACAGCGTCTTTTCTTTATAAAAAAAATGAGTCACTTGTTTAGAGTAGAACGCATATTACATTAATATAACATGAATAAATGATGCGTATGTATATTATACATACGACCTAGCATATAAGAGTAAAAAAGTGTAAAAGTTTTGAGGTTTTAACGTTGTGAAGTCCTAAAACAGGGCTAATATTCGGAAATGAGAACGATTTATAGCAAAATATGTTGAGTTTGATGACAAATTATCTGACATTTACATAACGTTTCGACCTTTTGTCTCTCTATCAAACACCAAATTTCGCAGTTCAAAATCGTAATTAACACCAAAATAAGGGTATTGACCATAGGTAGACTTGAAAGATATGATGTATAAAATACAAATAATTATGCGGATAATCCATTTAATATTCAGCACAGGAAATGCTACTATAATTGAAATATCTTCGAGAAGATTTTGTGATACAATAGACAAAAACTCAAGTAATGAGTAATCCATTTCATATAGAACCATGCACATGAAGGGATTAAGACAAGAACGGATGGGGGAAAACGTAAGATGTCTACACCTACTGGATTTATGGAATACAAACGTCAACTGCCAGCGGATCGAGAGCCAGCGGAACGGATTAAAGATTGGGAAGAGTTTCATAAACATATGGCAGAAGAAGAGCTCAGAACACAAGGTGCACGATGCATGGATTGTGGTACCCCGTATTGCCATACAGGTATAGATATGATTGGCGGCACGTCAGGTTGCCCCGTGCATAACCTGATTCCAGAATGGAATAATCTTGTATATCGCGGACTTTGGAGAGAAGCACTTGAGCGCCTCCACAAAACGAATAATTTCCCGGAATTTACAGGTCGCGTCTGTCCTGCTCCTTGTGAAGGATCATGTACAGTTGGCTTAATCGGTCAGCCTGTAACCATCAAAACCATTGAAGAAGCTATTATTGAAAAAGGTTTCGAAGAAGGATGGGTGGTTCCCCAACCTCCTGAAAAACGTACGGGTAAACGTGTAGCTGTCGTAGGCTCAGGTCCAGCGGGATTGGCTACTGCGGCTCAGTTGAATAAAGCAGGACACTCGGTAACCGTGTATGAGCGTTCGGACCGTGTCGGTGGATTGCTGATGTATGGTATCCCGACGATGAAATTGGATAAAAATGTAGTTCAACGTCGTGTTGATCTGCTTGAAGCAGAAGGTGTCCAATTCATCACGAACACCGAGATCGGTAAAGATATTGCAGCACAACAACTGGTAGATGATTATGACGCTGTTGTATTGTGCGGTGGTGCAACTAAACCACGTGAATTCAACATTGAAGGTAGCGACTTGAAAGGCGTTCATTACGCCATGGATTTCCTGAACGGCAGCATTAAGAGCTATCTGGACTCCAATCTGGAAGACGGCCAATATCTGTCCGCTAAGGAAAAAGACATTATCGTCATTGGTGGCGGTGATACAGGATCTGACTGTGTAGCTACATCGCTGCGTCATGGTTGTCGTACTGTTACACAATTCGGTACACATACACAAGCGCCGATGGAACGTGATCGCATTAACAACCCTTGGCCGCAATTCCCGAATGTGTATACACTTGATTATGCACAAGAGGAAGCCAAAGCGATGTTTGGTCAAGATCCACGTGAATTCTCAATCATGACAACTAAATTTGTCGGAGACGATGAAGGTAACCTCAAAGAATTGCATACGGTGCAGATCGAGCGTATTGTGGATGAGACAGGTCGCAAGATTTATCAGCCGATTCCAGGTACAGAGCGTGTATTCCCGGCTCAAATGGCCATGATTGCGATTGGTTTTGATGGACCGGAACAAACGTTGGTAGAGCAACTGGGACTTGCAACAGATCGTCGCACGAACGTTAAGGCACGTTATGGCAAATACAATACCAATGTGGATAAAGTATTTGCAGCAGGTGACATGCGTCGTGGTCAAAGCTTGGTTGTATGGGCGATTAATGAAGGCCGTGAGGCTGCTCGTGAAGTGGACAAATACTTGATGGGTGCTACGGTTCTGGTGTAACGTTCTACAACAAGAACGGATTTACATGAATACTAAACAAGTAAAAGTATAGATTAGATATAAATGACAACCCTCGCGTTCAGCGGGGGTTGTTTGTTGTCTTTTGAATAGAAAAGACTACATCTTTCACGCAAGTGTGAGCAATAGCATTGCTTTTTGAGTGATAAAGATTTATTATTATATTATAATGATTATAAATAAGGATTCACTGAAACCAACAATCAGTACGATAAAAGTAAAATCTAATGAATATAAACCGGAGGTGCGACCTGCTATGGCAAGTAACCGGGACAAGTCCATTTCAGAACAGATATTTCACATTAAAAATCAATTGGTTGAAAAAGGATATAAGTTAACACAACAACGAGAAGTTACTGTACGTGTTCTGCTTGAACATGAGAAGGATCATTTTAGCGCAGAGGAAGTATTCCTGCTGGTTAAGGAGCAGTTCCCTGAGATTGGATTGGCTACCGTATACCGAACTCTCGAACTGCTGAGTGACCTTCAGGTCGTTGAAAAGATTAACTTTGGCGACGGTGCTGCGCGTTTCGATCTGCGAAGTACGGATGGTTCCCATCACCACCATCACTTGATCTGTACAGAATGTGGCAAAGTAGAAGAGATTATGGAAGATGGGCTGCTTCGTTTGGAACAACAAATTGAGCGTCAGTATGGCTTTGCAGTTACAGACCATCGTCTGGATTTCCAAGGTGTATGCAAAGAGTGCAGACAAAAGCATGTACTGAAAGAACAGGCAGCAGGATAATTCATTTCGGGAGGGTGCTCCCGAATTCAAAATCTGATATAATGAGTATCAGAAGCAAGGGGCTTCCGTCGACGGAAGGCCCCTTTTTGCCGTCATGCGGACGGTGAAGGAGGAGAGATGGACGGATGAAGACACTGGTTATAGCGGAAAAACCCGACATGGGTCGAACCATTGCCGCCGTCATAGAACCAAAGGCCAAGAACAATCGCACGTATCTGGAGGGTGAGCATTACATCATCACTTGGGCGATTGGGCATTTGCTTGGACTGGCTGAACCGGATGCCTATGATACGAAGTACAAACGCTGGAACATAGCGGACCTGCCGATCATACCCGATCAGTTCAAGATTGTACCCAATCCAAGAACGAAAGATCAGCTCAAAATGATTGGAGAACTGGCAAAACGGGCTTCAGCGATCGTTAATGCTTGCGATGCAGGGAGAGAAGGGCAGTACATCTTCGCCCTCATTCAACAGCAACTGAAGCTGCGCCAGCCTGTAAAGCGTCTATGGATATCGGATTTGACAGCAGAGAGCATTAGACGTGGTTTTGATGGTCTGAAGGATGCCTCTGAATTTGAAAATTTAACCCATGCAGCTCGCGCCAGAAGTGAAGCCGATTGGCTGATCGGTATGAATGCCTCACGGGCGTTTACAACCCGCCATAATGCATTGTTGTCTGTAGGCCGTGTGCAGACGCCAGTACTGGCGCTAATCTATGATCGGGAAATCGAGATTGAAGCATTCCAGTCGCAGACCTTTTATGAAGTGGCCGCCTGGTTTCGGCAGGAAGGTGTCGAGTATCGGGGGCTGCGTCAAGGCGACAAGCTGACCGATGCCGAGGCAGCAGAGGCCATTGCAGCCAGTGTGAAGGGCAAGACAGGACAGATCACTAAATACGAAGCAAAGCAGACGAAGGAGTATCCGTATCGTTTGTACGACCTGACCCTACTACAGCGTGAGGCCAATGCCAAGTTCGGATACGGTGCCAAAAAAACACTGGATATTGCGCAGGCCTTGTATGAAAGACACAAGGTAATTTCGTATCCGCGGACGAACTCCAACTATGTTACAGAACAGAATATCGAAGGTATGCACAAAACGCTGAACCTGCTCAAGAACGGTACCTATAGTGAGCTTGCGCAAGGGGCCAAGCCGGAGCTTGTTCATAAGAATAATAAAGGGGTATGTAATCCGAGCAGGGTTGAAGATCACCATGCGATCTTGCCTACATTGAAGCGACCGGGTACCTTATCCAAGGATGAACAGAACATTTATGACTTGATTGTAAGACGGTTCTTGTCCCACTTTTATTCTCCGGCGGAGTATAAACAGCATACGGTGCTCACCGAAGTGGAGAAACATCAGTTTAAGACATCTGTCAAAGAGCTGTTGTCCCTCGGATGGAAAGTGGTCCTCGGTTCTGGAGATCAGGAACAGGGCGGTGCAGGCAAGAAGAAGACCAAGAAAAACGGCAATGAGGATGAGGAAGCTGAAGAGTGGACGGACAAGGCTTTTGCTGTACAACCTGACCTGCCTGTTCAATGTACGAAGAGTGAGTTCAAGGAGAAGGCGACCCAGCCTCCCAAAAGTTATACCGAAGGAACATTGCTGAAAGCGATGGAAAGTGCAGGCAAGCAGATCGAGAATGAAGAGCTGCGAGATGCAATGAAAGATAGTGGTCTGGGTACTCCGGCTACACGTGCGGCTACGATTGAACGCCTCAAAAACGTAGGTTACATTACGCTGCTAGGGAAGAAAATGCAGTTAACGCTCAAAGGCAGAACCGCGATTGAATTGATTCGCCGCGCGGGCGTAGATCTGTTAACTTCACCTGAGATGACCGGACAATGGGAAAGAAGGTTATATCAGATTTCCAAAGGTGAGGCGGGTCAGGACAAGTTCATGGAGAACGTCAAGAAATTCACCTTGTCCATCATTGAGAAAGTGCGTGTACAAGCTCCGGCTCCAGCAGATGCTTTTGGAGAAGATTCGCGTGCAGGTAGGGGAAAAGGCAAGGGAGCCAGAACCCAGGCTGGCAATACGAGGACATCTGCCAAGACAGCTGGTAGCGGTTCAAGTGTAAAAACGTCCCGTCAGACTTCGGTATCTTCGTCCAGATCTGGCAGTAGGAAAAGTGCGATAACCAAGGCGCCATCCTCAACTGCGAGTCCATCCGGAGTGAGAGAGTTACTGGCACCTTGTCCTTCTCCCGGATGCACAGGCCAGATCATAGAGGGCAAGAAGGGCTATGGATGTTCTCGTTTCAAGGAAGGCTGCTCATTTGTGGTCTGGAAAGAGTATGCGGGCAAAAAAATTACCAGTACGATGTTAAAATCGCTGATTGAGAAGGGGAGTACGCAAGTGCTGTCTTTCAAACGAAAAGACGGAAGTACGGTGAAAGCTCGTATTATTTTGCAGGACGTAGTAACAGGCAAGTTATCTGGTGAGAAGCAGGATGCTTGATCTTAGTTAACAGTTAACATAAAGAAAAAGGACCCTTAACCAAGGGTCCTTTTCTGTTGCTGCTGTTGTATATTTTCGTGTATGACCTTCGGTACCTCTTCGAGTGCAGTGATGGTATACATCGATGTTTCCGGATTAGGCTGAAGTTCTACGATGTTATATTGCCATTCATTCGGTTGTTTGATATATATGCTGTGAATTCCGGCTTTTACCGCGGGCATTATGTCTGTCCGTAGTGAGTTGCCGATCATCCATGTTGTACGACGATCAAACGGACCGTTAGACAGAATGCCTTCCAGTGCCTCGATGTTTTTGTGTTGTCGGATATAGATCCGATCATCAAAATAAGCCGAGAGCTTCATTTGATCAATCTTTCGCTGTTGGATCACGGTTTCGCCGCCCGTATATAAGTAGAGGGAATGTCCAGCTACTTTAAGGTTCTCAAGCGTTTCAACCATATGAGGGTAGGGTTCAACCTCCTGATCGTACACACTCATGCCCAACTTGCTCAGATAGGACTCTTCTCTGGGAGAAGTTAATCTCGTGAACTTCCCGGAGAAGTAACGATAGGTATCAATCAGGGATTGCGGGAAATGATGACTTGCAAATCCAAGCTTGTTCACTCCAGTTACATCAATCTCCAGCTGTTTTTCGCGAATCTCTTGCGTTGTCAGAGAATGTCCATCAAACCACTCCTGCATATTCTCGAAGAATTCCCCCAAAATCAGGTTAAAATACTTGTTACAATATACAAGTGTATCATCAAGGTCAAACAAAATATGTTGCTTCATTATTTTCATGTTCTAACTCACTCCTTGTAGCCAGTAACTCCACAATGGTTCAACTAAATTATATGCGAATATAAGATTCAAGGAACATATTCAATTCAGATACGCCATCCGGTCGAATACTGTATTTCTCTTTACGGTTACTTCCGAGCAAATGAGTTCGTAGCAGGCCAGCGATACGTAGCGCCATCACCTGGTCTTTGACCGGGTCTTCGTCTTTACCCAATTCTTCACACATCTCAGCGAGGGATTTGGGTTCATCCGAAACGTAACGAAGCAGACGAAGTCTTTCGGGATCAGCCAGTGCGTGGGTGAAACGTAAAAGGCATGTTGGCGGCTGGTCTTCATTCTCTTCGGGGACATCTACGGGATACTGAATGATCATCATACCCTCATAGAAGCAGTACATATTAATAGGACGATTGTGCACTGTGGGGAAGAGGATGACTTCGTTCAGTCCAGGCATCGGTTCAACAAGAACACCGGCTGTAGCATATTCAATAAGAAGTTCAGGTCCCATTTTATCAAGCAAAATGCGTTTTTCTTCGGCATCTTCTTCAAGCCACACACGCTGATCTTCGCTCATATTCTGACAGTAGTGTTCATCCCATAGTCGCAATAATGGGACATAACTGTTCCGAATGCGCGTAGATTCTTCTATTGTAAGAGCAGGCAGAAGAGGAGAGACCCGTGCATATAGGTCTTCCGCTGTCATTCCGGCAAGCATGTCCAGAAAATCACGATTCTCCGATGTATCATTTTGATATGCTGCCCATGCAAACAAGACATCAAAATCATCAAAAGGCCAAGTGGCAGCAGGTGCGAGCGCAGCTCGGACATTGGAACTTAGTTTACCTTCCACTTCCAGAATCCATTCAGGACCAATATCCAGATGCTGAATCCATTTTTTCGTGACATAAACCAGAAAGCTGTTGAGCATT
Organism: Paenibacillus sp. FSL H8-0079; assembly: GCF_037991315.1. Classification (NCBI taxonomy): domain Bacteria; kingdom Bacillati; phylum Bacillota; class Bacilli; order Caryophanales; family Paenibacillaceae; genus Paenibacillus; species Paenibacillus sp. FSL H8-0079. Next base: position 3,831,714 of record NZ_CP150300.1, on the reverse strand, counting down.
TCATATATCGGTGAAACATCAATTTTAACATGATAAGCCATAATGTTGCAGAATCCTCCCGTCACATCTAAATGTACGCAGCGACTTAAGTACGATTAGTGCGTGTTCAAAAAGTCTGGTTTTCAGTACCAAGAAGATGGAATGAAGATAGAAATGGAGTAGCGGAGCGTATAAAAACTACGTGAGCAACGGACATTTCGGCTGAATTTCATCTTCGAAGCTGATGATGCCACTAGGCATGATTCGTAATCAAAAGTGAACTTTTTGAACAACCTCTATTATGGCTTGTTTTACAGGGCGTTGTCCACTATAATGTTCAAGTCCGGGGCAAAGCCCTGATCCATGAATAGCAGCTCAAAACCATATGTATACCATACGAAAGTCGTCAGCGATGGCGATTTTTCTTTGTGTGCTCGCAGGAGGAATGAATTCGTGTCATCGATTACTCGTCCCAAACTATCACACTCGACAGCCAATTATCTGATTTTGATTACGGTTATTGTGGTAGCGGGAATTAGTCAGGGGCTTCTACTACCTGTGCTTTCGATTTTTTTGGAGCAAAAAGGAGTTTCACCAGGTTTAAACGGATTAAACGCCGCCGCGTTGTACATTGGCTCTTTTGCCATGACTTTAGTTGCGGAGCGACTATTGGGAGCACTCGGGTTCAAAAAGCTGATTGTGGGTGGCCTGATATTGGTCATGGTCCCTTTAATATTGTTTCCGTACTTACCAGATATTAAAATATGGTTCATTTTGCGTCTGGTCGTTGGAATAGGAGACAGCGCACTTCATTATGCGGCTCAGCTCTGGGTGCTGCTCGTTACTGCACCTGAAAAGCGTGGACGCTACATATCGCTATATGGCATGTCCTATGGTCTGGGATTCAGCATTGGTCCGCTGGGCATCAAGCTGCTTGGATTCGGTGATGCAGTGCCTTTCTGGGTGTTATTCGTATGTATTGCCGCAGTGCTTATACTGGTATTAATGAAGCTTCCAGATACGAAGCCGGAAAAAGCAGAGCATGGCCAACTGCCGGAACGTCGCTTCCGTCGTAGTCTGGCATGGGCTTGGTATGCACTTTTACCAGCACTCTTATACGGATATATGGAGGCGGGTATGAATAGTAACTTCCCCGTGTATGGTCTACGTATTGGATTCGATACCAATCAGATTTCCTCGTTGCTTCCTTTTATCGGAATTGGAGGGTTGTTCCTTCAATTGCCTCTGGGTATGTTGAGTGACCGATATGGGCGAAAGAAGGTGTTAATGTTTGCGGGCATCAGCGGAGGAATCATCTTCATGCTGGTTCCAGTCGCAGGTACGCATTTTTGGTGGACACTTGTATTGTTAACGATCGCAGGTGGCCTGGTCGGTTCATTTTTCTCACTGGGACTTGCCTATGCCGCAGATATTTTGCCTAAAGTATTGCTGCCTGCAGCCAACGTCGTGGCTTCCTTTCATTTCACGATTGGAAGTATTATTGGACCGAATCTGGGCGGTCAGATGATCAACTGGATTTCACCTGGAAGCATGTTTACGTTGCTGGGAATCATGTACCTTCTTTTCGGCGCGGCAGGTATATTATTTCGTCGTAAACCTGAGTTCGAATCTGTGTTAAAATAGAAGCTGGTGTTCGCATGGAAATTGATGTCCATTTCCGAGTACACTAGTGGTAGGGAAAAACATGGACAAGAGGAGACATCGCGATGATCAGAGTAGAGAACTTGAGTAAATCCGTTGGCGTGGACCGCGTTCCCGTTCTACGGGATATTCGATTTGATATGCAACAAGGTGAGATGATTGCTGTAGTTGGCTCAAGCGGTAGTGGGAAAAGCATGTTGCTCAAATGTTTGGCCATGATGGAAAAATGGGATTCTGGTCGGTTTACGGTGGATGGTGCCGAGATTTTAAAAGAAGGCTGGTCCGGTAAACGGAAAATCAAACGGGAATGGGCATACTTGGAACAAAATCCAGAATTATTTCCTAGACGTACAGCTCTTAAAAATGTATTAATCGGACGATCGGGTCAGACTCCCGTATGGAGAATGGTGACCGGTATGGTACGTTCCGATGATTATATGGGTGCGATGGATTATCTCGAAAACTTGGGATTACTCGATAAAGCACATCAGATTGCAGAGAAGCTGAGTGGTGGCGAGAAGCAACGTGTGGCCATTGCAAGAGCGCTCGCTCATGGTGCCAAAGTGGTTCTGGCCGATGAACCTGTGATTGGTCTTGATCCTCACACAGCGGATTCGGTGCTGGAAACGCTACGCAAATTATGTGAAGAAGAACGTGCAACGGTTATTGCAGTATTGCCTATTGAACTTGCTGAGAAACATGCCACACGGATCTGGGGATTGGCAGACGGCAAGATTGCTTTTGATATTCGTGGACGCAGACTGACACAGCAAGAAAAAAACCAGATTTAAACTATTGAAAAGAGTGATGAGATTGTTTAATTCACGGTGGGGACGCTTCATTGCAGCAGGAACGATGGCGATTATGCTTGGTTCTGTTCTAAGCGGATGTACTGTCATAAGTGACCCCAAGGGTTTGATGAGAAAACCAATGATGTCTACAGATAAGGAAAAACTGTACAACGTGGTTCAGGTTAAACTGCCGCCAGAGAGCACGTTGATTCGTCCCAAGGATATGAATAATACCAGTATGATTCGAGTGGAAGACCTGAATGGGGATGGGACTCGGGAAGCGATTGTATTTTATGAAACGCCGAATGAGAATGTTCGAATCCATGGCATGATTTTGGAAGAGCAGGGAGGCACATGGGTTAAAAAGCTTACATTTGATGTGCCGGGAAATGAGCTGCAATCCTTTAAAGTATTGGATATTACGAATGATGGTAATCCCGATATTATACTTGGGGTTAGTTTACAGGAGCAAAAAGCTTTGACTGCCTATTCGTACAAGGGCGGGGCACTGGAACAGGTTCTGGGTGGAGTCCCGTATAATCAATATATCATTGATGATGCACAAGGGAACACGCTGGATTTGAGCGGAGATGGCAAGAGTGATTTTGTTATCATTTCACTGAACAACAGTGGTTTTGCAACGATTGCGTTATACCAGTACGAAGATGGAAGCTTCAAGGAAGTTGATCGGGTACAGACCGATTATACCGTTAAAGAAGTTTATAATGCTCTGGGCGGAGAGATCGCAGAAGGACAAATGGGCATTGTACTGGATGCAGAGCTGGATGATCGGAGTTCCTTCTCACAGATTATGTATGTTAAGGATAATAAGTTAGTCAATGCTTTCAAATCACCGGATCAAACGTACAGAGATGACAAAATTTTAAGCGGTGATGTTGATAATGATGGTATTATTGAGTTTGGACTCAAAGAGACTCCAAAAGGTTGGGAGCATTACGTTTTTGACTCTCGGTTGTGGTTCTATACCTATTATCAATGGGATGGCAAAGACGGCAAGAAATTTGTCTCATTCCAATTCCGGGATGATGCTGATTTATTTCATCTAAACCTTAAGCCAGAGTGGTACGGTAAAATCACTATTGATACCAAATCGGAAAAGGAAAAATATATTCGATTTAAAATGATTGATACGGATGAAACCGTGGCAGAGATCAAATATTTCACCCTTTCCCAGTGGGAACAGGAGAAGGGTAAAAGCTGGAAGGAAATTACGCGCACCAAAGATCGAGTTATTGCTTCACGAGTAGCACAATCAGAGGCGGGTAAAGATGCACTGAGTAATACTTCTCAGCTGAATAGAAAGGGAGAACTTAATGAGTAAAGTACTTATTCTTGAGGATGAAGAATCCATCCGCAGTTTTATAGTGATTAATTTAAAGAGAAACGGATTCGAAGTGCTTGAAGCGGGAGACGGCCATGAAGCGCTTCGCATACTGCAAACGGTACCGGATATTGATCTGGCTCTGCTGGATGTCATGGTACCAGGTATTGATGGATTTGAGGTCTGTCGACGCATACGTGAAACCAATGAACGTCTGGGTATCATCTTCTTGACCGCCAAAGTTCAGGAACAGGATAAAGTATACGCCCTCTCCGTTGGTGCAGATGATCACGTAAGCAAGCCCTTCAGCCCAACAGAGTTGATTGCACGTATTCAGTCTTTGTTACGTCGTGTGAACGTGCATCGGGAAACTGCGGCAAAGGTTACGTTCCAGTCCGGACCATTTTCACTGGATCTGATCTCGAAACAATTTAAAAAACAGAATGAAGCCATTGAGTTAACTCCCACGGAGTTTTCATTGATTCAGTTTTTCCTGGAAAAAGAAAATACACCGCTCAGCCGTGATGTGTTGTTAGATCACGTATGGGGCAAAGAATACATGGGTGATCCCAAAATTGTGGATGTAAACATTCGTCGTCTCCGTCAAAAAATTGAGAACAATCCTTCCGAGCCCGAATACCTGCAGACTGTATGGGGTCACGGGTACAAATGGAAGGGCCGGGAGCAATGATTAAAAAAGGCATTACACGGCAGATCGTACTACACTATTTCTTCGTAGTTTTTCTTGCTCTGCTGTTGGTCGAATTCGTATTTATGTTGGCAGTACAAAGGTATTATTATGAAAGTATCTACAATACGATTAGTACCCATATTTCCAATTCAAAGGACTTTTTCGAGCCGATCGCCCGTGAGAATAATACGGAGGACGGTAATAATCTGTCCAGACTGATTGTGAATTTGGCATTATCCAATACTGAATTGGAAATTTTGGATCTGAACGGGCGCGTATTGGCGAGTTCGACTGCTTTTGAATCTGACCGTGCTGTGTTGCAAACCAGTGATATTATGCAGGCTTTGAACGGGGATATGGGACGCTGGATTGGAAGGCAACCAGGTACTGGAGAATCCGTCATGGCCGTTTCACACAAGTTTGATCTGGGCGGCGAAAATACTTATGTTATTCGATATCTGACATCACTGGAAGATGTGAATTCCAAGCTGCTGAATATGGGATTGCTTGCCGCTGCAGTCGGTGTTGCCGTGCTAGCCATTGTCTTGATCATCAGTATTGGTATGGCAAACTCCATTGTACGCCCAATCAACAACATCACTGCAGTATCTGCTCAAATGGCCAGGGGACGGCTCGATGTCCGGGTTAAAGGGAATTATAAGCACGAACTGGGCGAATTGGCATCGACGCTTAACTTTATGGCACATGAAATCGTACGCAGTAATCAGATCAAGGATGATTTTATCTCTTCGATCTCACATGAACTAAGAACACCTCTGACCAGTATCAAGGGCTGGAGTGAGACACTGGACTCAGGCGGTTACGATCCGGAAGAAACTCGTATCGGGATGGGTATCATTTCCAAGGAAACCGAACGACTGATTGGACTTGTTGAAGAGATGCTGGATTTCTCCAAATTGCAGCAGAATCAGATGAAGCTGGTCAAAGGAACCGTCAACATTCGTGAAATTGTACAGGAAACGATGTTGAATGTCTGGGCCAAAGCGGAACAAAAACAGGTTCATCTCAAGTTGGAAACGGATGAGACTCGTGCTTATAATGTCCATGGAGATGGCAACAGACTGAAACAAGTCTTCTTGAACGTTGTGGATAATGCGATCAAATTTTCACATGAAAATTCCTGGATATTCTTATCCGTCAAAGAGGAGAATGGTCAGATTATTGCAGCTGTTCAGGACACCGGTATCGGCATCAGTGAGGAACACCTAATTAAAGTGCGGGACCGCTTCTTCCAGGTCAATCATCAGAATGGGGGAACGGGACTGGGGCTTGCGATTACGCAGGAACTGGTAGAACTACATGAGGGAACCATTACGATGCAGAGTGAACTCGGATCGGGGACAACCGTTACGGTTACGTTACCGGCTGTGGCTGAGGAGATGGGTACAGAGGAATCTGTAACCCAGTCTGGTGATGCTGAAGTCACAGATGAGCGAACAGCAAGCGATGTGAAATTGGATCTAGAAAAGTCTTAAGGTTTTAAAAGATAAGAGATTTTTCTACGTGATGATCGAGCATGCACGCTCCATAACACTCATATCAATACAAAAAAAGGCGAGCCATCCGAGGCTCGCCTTTCTTAATATTATTTATTTAATTATGAAGAAAGTTCACCAGCGCGCAGGCGCCCACTTTTTTCATATACTTCTTTTAATATACGGACAGGTTGCGTACGGACAGCCGGCTTGGCAGAGACGATCTCGTTAGGTCCAACGACAACAATTTCATCCGCCGTACCCTTCACAATTGCACCGTCTTTGATAATCGCACCTTCACCGATGATAGCACGTTCGATGTGAACACCACGACCTATGCGTGCGTTAGGCATGACGACACTGTCTTTAACCTCAGAGCCTTTACCTACTTCAGCACCGCAGAAGATCACGGAACGTTCTGCACGACCTTCAATGGCACAAGAGTCGTGAATCATGGATGCCACATGTTCAATCTTCGTATGTCTAGCTTTGTAAGCACTTGGCTTGGAGCGCCAGTCGCGAGTAAACATTGGCCAGTTTTCTTTTTGAAGACTCCAGTCTTCTTCGTTATAGAGCAGATCCATATGTGCATCCCACAGACTCTTAACTGTACCTACATCTTTCCAATAACCATTAAAGTTATAGACAAAGAGGGGATTATTCTCGTTCAACATCTGAGGAATCACATCTTTACCGAAGTCATGGCTGGATTCAGGGTTAGCAGCGTCTTCCAAGAGATGGCGTTTCAGGTACTTCCAGTTGAACATGTAAATTCCCATTGAAGCCAGATTACTTTTTGGTTCAGCCGGTTTCTCGGCAAACTCGGTTACACGCAGATCAGCATCGGCAGCCATGATCCCAAAGCGATGTGCTTCATCCCACGGAACTTCCATAACTGAAATCGTTGCTGCGGCATTATTGGCTTGATGAGCCTCCAACATTTCGCGATAATTCATATGATAAATATGGTCACCCGACAAAATTAGAACATTTTCGGGGTTTTGTTTGTCAATATAGTCGATATTTTTATAAATAGCATCCGCCGTTCCCAAGTATTCGTCATTTCCTGTATGATAAGATGGAAGCAAGGAGATTCCTGCCTCACTTGAGTTACCATGTCCCCATGGTTCTCCTCCACCGATATGATCATGTAATGAATCCGCTTGATACTGCGTTAGTACACCTACAGTGTCGATCCCTGAGTTAACGCAGTTACTGAGAGGAAAATCGATGATCCGGTAGTGCCCGCCAAACGGTACAGCGGGTTTTGCGATACTTGAGGTTAAAGGGGCTAATCGCTTCCCTTCTCCTCCCGCCAACAGCATAGCGATGCAATCTTTATTAAACATAATCGTTTCCCTCCCAAAATATTGTGCATTGTAGTACATCATTAACGCAAAGTGTAGCAAGTGAAACGATGATTGCTGTAAAAATTCTGAAAATATACAACATTTTTTAAAACACCGCATTTTTCTTTTCAACTTGGCTAGAATGGGGTAATGGTTACTGTTATATCTATTTTCTGGAGAAGAAGGTGATCTTTTGGCCATTCAACCGTTAGCACACCCGGACATATTGCCGGAGCATATTTATTTATTTCATGAAGGTAACCTTCATCACAGTTATCGAATGTTGGGCGCGCAGCCTGAGACTTGCGATGGCCGTCAGGGTTATCGCTTTACCGTATGGGCACCAAATGCCGCAGAAGTAGGGCTCGCTCTGGACCGTAATGGTTGGAAAGGCGAACAGGAACCTTTATATAAGATACCCGAATCAGGATTTTGGAGTCGTTTTTTTCCGGAAATCAGTGAAGGAACTTTATACAAGTTCCGTATATTAACGGAAGATGGAACAGAATTGCTCAAAGCGGACCCTTACGCGTTTCAAGCGGAGGTTCGACCTCAGACAGCCTCTGTCACCAGTTCAATCGAAGGTTATAAATGGAATGATGGAGCCTGGAGACGTAAACAACGTGCCATGTATAACAAACCTCTACATATTTACGAAATGCACATGGGAACCTGGAAGCGCAAAGAAGATGGTAGCCTCTATAGTTATCGTGAGATGGCTGACTTGCTCGTTCCTTACTTATTAGAAATGAAATATACACATGTTGAGATGATGCCTCTCAGTGAGCATCCCTATGACCTTTCCTGGGGATACCAGAATACAGGATTTTACGCGCCAACGAGCCGTTACGGGCACCCGAAAGATCTGATGTATCTTGTGGATACACTGCATCAGGCTGGAATTGGCGTATTGCTGGATTGGGTACCTGCACATTTTGCCAAAGATGCTCATGGGTTGCGTATGTTCGATGGAACGCCTTTGTATGAGTATGCAGACCCGATGTTAGCGGAGAAACCAGGCTGGGGTACGCTCAGTTTTGACTACTCGAAACCTGAGATTCGTTCCTTTCTGATCTCCAATGCACTGTATTGGATGGAGATGTATCATTTTGACGGACTTCGTGTTGATGCGGTTACGAGTATGCTTCGGCTTGATTTTGAGAAGCAGCCAGGACAATACCTTACCAATGATGAAGGGGGTCTTGAGAACAAGGAAGCTGTAGCTTTTTTGCAGCAGCTGAATGAGACAGTGTTCAAGTATTTCCCTTATGCATTGATGATGGCTGAAGAATCCAGCGCATGGCCAATGGTGACGTTACCTGTAGATGAGGGTGGCCTGGGTTTCAACTACAAATGGAACATGGGCTGGATGAATGATACGCTTGATTACATGGAATCTGATTTTCATGAGCGTCCTTCCAAACATCATTTGCTGACTTTCCCGGTCGTATACTCCTTTGCTGAAAATTATGTGCTACCTCTGTCTCATGACGAGGTTGTTCATGGCAAAAAGTCGCTCCTCGACAAGATGCCAGGAACCTATGAACAGAAATTTGCCGGCATGCGTGCTTTTCTGGGCTATTTTATGACTTTCCCAGGGAAAAAGCTGCTGTTTATGGGTGGAGACTTTGGCCAGTTCATCGAATGGAAAGATGAAGATCAACTGGACTGGTTCTTGCTGGATTATGACAGTCACCGCAATTTGCATAAGTTTGAGCGTGAGCTGTCTAACCTGTACTTGAGCGAAAAAGCTTTGTGGGAGCTTGATCATTCCTTGGACGGTTATGAATGGATCACTCCGGATGATCAGGACCAGAGTGTCATTTCATATGTACGCAAAGGAAAAAAACCTGCGGATACACTCCTTGTGCTCATTAACTTTCAGCCGGTCAAGCGGGAGCGTTACCGGATTGGTGTCATGCGTCCCGGTATGTATACCGAAGTACTGAACAGTGACCATTCCGTTTACGGCGGTTCAGGCATTACTAATGATATGCAGCTACCTACCGAAAAGATTCCTTTTCATGGGCATCCATATAGTCTCGAATTGGTTTTGCCTCCGCTGAGCATCGTGATTTTAAAAAAGAACACGCGTCGGAAAACGGATGAATCGCCTGCGAGTATAACTTCCGTCAGTTCAAAAACGAAGAATAAGAATGAAAGTAATACGCTCAAACCGAAGAGGAGGACAAAGGCATGAATATTCTATTTGCTGCTGCTGAAGTACATCCATTTATCAAAACAGGAGGCCTAGCTGACGTAATCGGTGCTCTCCCGTTCGCTTTGAAGAAGGGCGGGGCAGACGTGAGGGTGATTATGCCTAAATACAAGGGAATTCCCGATGAGTATAAAGACGCATTACAGCCAGTCATTACAACAGATGTGCCCCTTGGCTGGCGTAGACCCTATTGTGGAATAGAAATGCTGGTTTTTGATGGAATTCCAGTTTACTTTGTGGATAATGAGTATTATTTTGGGCGTGACGGAGTGTACGGGTATATGGATGATGGCGAGCGCTTCGCCTTCTTCAACCGTGCAGTGCTCGAAGTGTTGCCACAGATTGAGTTCAAGCCTGACGTACTGCACAGTCATGACTGGCATGCGGGAATGACTCCTTTGTTGCTGGAAGCTCACTATAGACACGACTCATTCTATAGTGAGATACGTACAGTATTCACCATACATAACTTGTTGTACCAAGGGGTATTCCCGCATGAGTTATTCAGTGAAATCCTTGAGCTGGACGATCGATATTTCACTGTGGATGGGGCCGAATATTATGGTAATGTCAATTTCCTGAAAGCAGGAATTGTGTACGCAGATCATGTAACGACCGTGAGTCCAACGTATGCAGAGGAAGTGCAGACATCCTACTATGGGTATGGCTTGGACGGACTGCTCAGTTCTCTTGGAGATCGCTTCAGCGGGATAGTGAACGGAATTGATACCAAGAGCTACAACCCGGCAACGGACACTAAGATACCAGTGAAATACAGAACGAGTCTGTCCAAGAAAACGGAGAACAAAATTGAGCTGCAAAAGGAACTCGGACTTCCTGTTCGCCCGGATGTACCTCTCATGGTCATGGTCACAAGGCTCGTGGACTCCAAAGGGCTTGATCTGGTCTGCCGCATCCTGGATGAATTATTGTACTATGATGACATTCAATTTGCGGTACTGGGAACAGGGGAGCAGGCGTATGAACACTGGTTCCGTGAAGCTGCGAATCGTTATCCGCTCAAAATGTCTGCCCAGATTACATTCAACGATGGGTTATCCCGTCGTTTCTATGCAGGCAGTGATATCTTCCTGATGCCATCCAGATTCGAGCCATGTGGTATTAGCCAGCTACTGGCTCTGCGATACGGCAGTGTGCCTCTCGTAAGGGAAACAGGTGGTCTGAATGATACCGTGCAGGCATATAACGAGTATACAGGAGAAGGGAATGGCTTCTCATTCACGAGCTTTAACGCACATGACATGATGAATACGATTCGGCGTGCTGAGGAGATCTACAAACAGCCAGAACACTGGAAGAAAATTGTGAAGAATGCCATGGGCGGAGAATATAGCTGGAACGTCTCAGCTGAGGAATATATGGATATCTATCGCCGGATTACGCTTGAACCTATAAATTAATAAATTAATGCAGTCGTGAATGAGCCACAGCATGTGATGCTGTGGCTTTTTTACGCAAAAAAACACTTCGAGACTTCAGAATGAACGTACTCCATTTATCTGAAAGTGGTAGAAGTGTTTTCCCTTTGCCATGATTATGCTTGGACTGAATCGTTAAAATGGATGGTCGCCGGATCGAGCTGCCTGTACAAAATGCGGTACCCATAGGGGTCGAGCTTAATATTCATCAATCCATCGGTTGGAAACACAGGCTCTTCGGTTAACGCATCTTTCCAGTCTTTCGTCTCCATGGGATGTGAGAGCGTACGATCTTGAGGTGTATTGTTCATCCAAACAGTAAAGTGGAGGTTGTCATCTACGCGTTCGTACACGATACAGGGATCATTATGATCAGCCTTGAGGAAACGGAAACGTCCTTTGCGCAGGGCTTCATTGCTTTTGCGTAGATCGATCATTAGACGATAAAAATCATAAAGTTCTCTGTCTTGCTTGGCCGGGTCCCATTCCATACATTTTCGACAATCGGGGTCAGCATCACCACTAATTCCAACTTCGTCGCCGTAGAAAATACAAGGTGTACCGATATAGGTGAAGAGAAATACAACTGACAACTTTAATCGGCGTTTGTCTTCTCCTAACCGGGTGAGCAGGCGAGGGGTATCATGGCTACACAGCATATTGAAGATGACCTCATTCGTTTGTTGTGGGTATCGCATAATCAATGAACCCATTTCGTTGGCAAAATGATAACCATCCATTGATCCACAGAAGAACTGAAGCACTTTGTCGGCAAAAGGATAATTCATGACGGAATCAAATTGATCCCCCATAAGCCAGGTCAAGGAGTCACTCCATACTTCACCAACAATATAGGCTTCGGGATTCGCGGCTTTAACAACTTTGCGAAAATCACGCCAAAAATGGTTGTCCACTTCATTCGCTACATCCAGACGCCAGCCATCCAGCTTGATTTCCTTTATCCAGTACTCAGCCACATCGAGTAGATATGCCTTAACCTCAGGATTGGCTGTATTGAACTTGGGCATGTTGCCATAGAACCCAAACGTATCGTAGGTGGGTATACCCTCCTTGATCTGAACCGGATATTCATTGATGTGGAACCAATCGGCATACGTTGAATTTTTTCCATGTTGGAGTACGTCCTGAAAAGGAGGGAAGTCTTCACTGCAATGGTTGAACACCGCGTCCAACATGACACGGATACCCAGGCGATGGCATTCTTCTGTCACTTGTTTGAGCATGGCGTTATCACCGAAATGGGGGTCAACTTTTTTATAGTCAATGGTGTCGTATTTGTGGTAGGAATTAGCCTGGAATAACGGGGTAAAGTAAATGGCGTTCACGCCAAGTTCAGTCAAGTCATGTAGATGATCCAGCACACCTTGCAAGTCTCCACCAAAATAATTGTCCAGCTCAGGTTTGCCACCCCAGTCGTGGGTTCCTTGAGGATTCAGCTTGGGATCTCCATTGGCAAACCGCTCGGTCATGATCTGATAAAATACAGCTTCTTTGGCCCACTCGGGTACCTTAAACACATCGATCTCATGTATATAAGAGAACTCATAATATCCTCCGGTTGGATAGGGGGCCTCATAATGAATGCCGTTATCCGCGAGGAAAACATCTTCCGAACCGGCGGTTATCCGAAATATATAGGTGAGGCGTTTGAATTGAGGTTTGACGGCAGCCTCCCAATAATCAAACATGCTATCGGCAGCAGCCTTCTCCAGTTGAATTTCCTTGTAAGTTCCATTCCAATTGTACTTATCTCCGGTCAGTGCAGTCACGTATTGCACATCATTTCGCTTGGTTCGTACGCGTAGATGTATGGTAGACGAATCATAGGCATAGGCCCACTTGTCACGAGGAACATGATACATGGCTTCAAGCAGCATGACAGCACCTCCTGAATATAGGATAAGTTATAGAGGTTGTTCAAAAGCCCGCTTTTGATTACAAGTGATGCCTATCGGCATCATTGGCATCGAATATGGAATTCAGCCGAAATGTCCGTTGCTCACGTAGTTTTGCCTACGCTCCGCTACTCCATTTCTAGCTTTATCCCATCTTCTCGGTACTGAAAACCGGTCTTTTGAACACGCACTTATAGTTATAATTAACCAAGTTAGCCAGCAAACGAAACACAATTCCTGTAATAAAATGTATTGTTTTCAGTGTTTTCAAGGGTTTCTTTCACAGCATATCCAGCTTCTTACTGAATATACTCACAGCTAAATCAAGAAAAGGGTGCCTTGAACAAGCTTGGATTTCAAGTCTGTTCAGGGCACCCCTGTATAGCATGTTGAAGCGATTCTTAGCGAATAGCTTGCTCGAACTCTGTACGGATGGATTGAAGCAACTCCGGCTGGCTCAGGACGTCGTAGGCTGTTGTAGCTAGTGCCTTGGCTCCCAAAATCATCCCGTCCAGCGCACGCTCTTGGAGTGCAAGATCACGGAAGGCTATGGAGTGCAGTGTGTGCACTTCGTCTACAACACGAATGTAGGGATGGATGGCAGGACATTTCAGGGAGACGTTACCGATGTCCATGGAGCCATGATCGTTACCACTCACAATCTCTTCTTGCGGGATGCCGAGTTCCATTAGATTTTGACTAAAAGCAGCTGAGAATGCTTCATTGGTGACCATCTCATCGTAGGACGTTTCATAGTTGGATGTCACCAGCTTGCAACCTGTCTGGAGAGCAGAACCTTCAGCGATCTGAATGACACGTTCTGTGAGGATATTCAGTTCTTTGCGAGTTGCTGCACGTACATAAAATTGGGCTGAAGCATAGTCAGGAATGATATTTGCTGCCTGCCCTCCGTTGTTAATCACACCATGAATGCGAACGGTGCTTTTCACTTGTTGCCGGAATGCGTTGATCCCGTTGAACGTTTGAATGACAGCATCAAGTGCATTAATGCCTTCGTGCGGACTTGCAGCAGCATGTGAAGAGCGGCCATGGAATTCAAATTGTACAGCATCAATAGCCAGTGAACTGCCGGACTTTTCGTAGGCATAATACGGATGCGCCATGAGAGCGACATCGCAGTCATCGAACAAGCCTGCTTCTGCCATCGGAACTTTCGCACCTCGTGTCTCTTCAGCTGGTGTACCAAACACTTTAATCGTTCCACCTACTTCATCCAGAATGGATTTCAGCCCAACAGCAGCACCAAGACTCATCATGCAGATTAGATGGTGACCACAGGCGTGACCGATCTCCGGCAAAGCGTCATACTCACACAGTAATGCGATGGTAGGGCCGGGTTTGGCGGCCGAATAGGTTCCGATAAAGGCTGTGTCCAGTCCCAGAATTGGAGCCTCTACAGTGAAACCATGGAAGAGCAATTCTTCTTTCAAACGGGCAGAAGCGAGATACTCTTCATTTCCCAGTTCGGGGTTGGCACCGATATATGATGAAATGGCTTTAAAACGGGAAGTATATTGATCAATAACCGTCAGGATCTGTGATTTATTAGATGTCATTAGTAAACTCCTTATGCAAAAATGAAAATAATCCATTGATTATATCATGTTTGCTTCATTTTTTCAGAAACAAGTCAAGATTTGTAATGTCAAAATGCATTGCATAATCATGCATTGTACTTTATAATGACTCAGTCATCAACATGAGAAGCATACAAAGTATTGTAAGGGGAGAGAAAAAGGTTGAAATTGATAAGTCGTTACACCATGATGCTGTTGACCTTTGTTATTCTGCTGACGACTGCCGTTCCTGTGGCATTTGCAAGTGGAACTACAGATAATTCAAGCAGTAAAAAGCTGGTGCTCGGTACAAGTGCCGATTTTGCACCATATGAATTCCATAAAGTGATTAATGGCAAAGATGAAATCGTCGGCTTCGATATTGAGATCGCCAAAGAGATTGCCAAAGATCTTGGCGCTGAGCTTGTGATTGAGGATATGGGCTTCGACGGTCTTCTGCCTTCATTGCAGAGCGGGCGTGTTGATCTGGTGGTTTCAGGTATGACGCCGACGGATGAGCGGAAGAAAAGTATCGATTTTTCCGACACCTATTATAAATCAAAACAAGTGATTATGGTTCGCAATGTGGATAAAGACAAATATCCAACCATGGCAGAACTTGAAAATGCGAAGATTGGCGTTCAGAAAGGCTCCATTCAGGAAACGATCGGACAGAGTATTCCAGGAGCGAAGCTTACTGCGCTGGATAAAATCTCGGATATCGTGCTTCAACTTCAAACAAAACGAATTGACGCGGCAATCGTTGAAGATACGGTTGCTGCAGGTTATCTGGACGATATCATTGGACTTGCTGCTGCTGTTCCGGACGAAGAGCAAGCAGAAGCGGCAATCGGGATTCGTAAAGGTAATACCGAGCTGCTAGCTGCAGTAAATGGAACACTGGAGCGACTGAAAAGTGAAGATAAAATCAATCAGATGGTGACGGACGCCAGCCTCTTGATGGCGGATAAAGCGAACAAATCACAAAATATTTTCCAAGTATTCTGGGAGTACAAAAGTTTCTATGCAACAGGTGTAGGATACACGCTCCTGTTATCTGCACTTGGTGTAATATTTGGGGTTATCATCGGATTGATCATCTGTTTGTTCCGTTTGCATGACGCTGCAATCTTGCGCTGGATCGGTACGGCTTATGTTGAAGTTATCCGTGGTACACCGATGCTGGTACAGCTGATGATTATCTACTATGGTATTTCCTTGACGTTTGGAATTAATTTCTCTGCTCTTCAAGCGGGTATTCTCACACTTTCCATTAATAGTGGTGCCTATCTGGCTGAGATTTTCCGTGCAGGTATCCAAGGTGTGGATCGTGGTCAGTTGGAGGCAGCGCGTTCCCTCGGAATGGGCAGAGGGGCAGCAATGCGTTACATTATATTGCCGCAAGCCTTCAAAGCTGTATTACCAGCGATCGGTAATGAATTCGTGACTATTATCAAAGAATCCTCCATTATCTCCGTTATCGGTATGGTGGATATTATGTATCAGGCTAGCGTGGTCAAGAACATTACGTTCCAAGGGTTGAGTCCGTTTCTAATTGCAGCAGCCATCTACTTTGTAATGACGTTCATTTTGTCCAAGCTGCTGGGACGACTGGAAAGGAAGTTGAGTGCAAGTGATAGACGTTAGACAATTACACAAATCTTATGGTAATAACGATGTACTTAAGGGCATTAACGTGACGATTGGCAAAGGTGAGGTTGTCGTGGTTATCGGTCCTTCCGGCTCAGGTAAAAGTACATTCTTGCGTTGTCTGAACTTGTTGGAACAGCCTACCTCGGGAGAGATTGATTTTGAAGGCGTATCAATCACCGATCCGAAGCACAACATCAATGCGACTCGTGAAAAAATGGGCATGGTGTTCCAGCATTTCAACCTGTTCCCACACAAAACGGTTCAGCAAAACATCACGATTGCTCCAATTAAAGTGAAGAAGCAATCCACGCAGGAAGCGGAGAAAATTGCTGCTGATCTGCTTAACACGGTAGGCTTGTACGATAAAAAAGATACATTCCCAAATCAGCTGTCCGGTGGACAGAAGCAGCGGATCGCCATTGCAAGAGCGTTGGCCATGCAACCGCATGTGATGCTGTTTGACGAGCCTACTTCAGCACTGGACCCCGAGATGGTCGGTGAAGTGCTGGATGTCATGAAACGTCTTGCAGAAGGCGGGATGACCATGGTCATTGTGACGCACGAGATGGGTTTTGCACGTGAAGTGGGAGACCGGATCCTGTTCATGGATGGCGGGGTTATTGTAGAAGAGGGAACACCAGATGAGGTGTTTGGAGCACCGAAAAATTCACGTACACGTGATTTTCTTGCGAAAGTACTCTAAAAGAACTGATCAAATAGCGTTACTGACTTCGAGTCGGTGACGCTATTTTTTTATGCGAAATAATCACTTAAGGATTCGAAAAGTAACTTTTCTGTTACCAAATATAAAGAAATCGGTTCGTCAAACTATTCTGAATTATCCAGTATTCTTACAGTTGATGACATGCTGAAAACCATTTGGTAAGAATTACTACAAGTTCAGGTTACAAAATTGTGATATATTGAACTCTGCCGAAACTTCCGGACAGGGAGTGCGGGGGATGTAACGATGCAGACCGTGCAGGGGGAAGATCTAAGGCACACTGCTTGGGGTGAATTAGGGGTACATAATGTTTCAAATGTAACGAAGAACCTATAGGGTGGCTCCTCATCCGAATCCGACAACTAACTTCGCAGGCATAATGAGGGAGGAAGACCATGATTAACAAGAAACGTATAGCCAAAACAGCAGTAGCATTAATGACAACAGTAATGCTCATTCAAGCCGTTCCGGCTCACGCAGATTCAGTTCATGTGGCCAAAGAAGGGGATACCTTCTACACCTTATCGAAACAGTATGGAGTAGCACTCAACACGTTGGTTAAAGCAAACAACGACATTTCGCCTTACAACATTTATGGTGGTTTGAAAATTACGATTCCCGGTAAGGCGAACAATGTAGCAGCTGCCGCGGCTACGGAGAGCAAGACCCAAGCGAAGACTGTGACTACAGCAAGCTTGGACGTTAACGCAGATAACAAAGTTGTTCAAGCCTGGGGAAAAACGTTCGATTACAGTAAAGCAGTGAACGTGAAAGCAACGGCATACTCTGCAGATCCGTCCGAAAATGGGGGATGGGGTGCTGTGGATTACTTCGGGAATGATCTTGAATTGGGTACGATTGCGGTTGATCCCAGTGTGATTCCACTTGGAACCAAAGTACTGGTAACCGGTCACAGCCATCCGGGATTGCCAAAGCAGGCTTTTGTAGCGACAGCACGTGATATTGGTGGTGCAATCAAGGGTCACCGGATTGATATCTTTATCCCTGGTAGCAAGCAGTCCGTAAGCACATTTGGTTTCCAGGATATCGAGCTGTATATTCTGAAGTAGAAAATTAATTACATCTAACCGAAATCAAACAGGGTGTCTGCCAGTCGCTACTTGCGATTGAACAGGCACCCTTTTAACATCGTCATCATTTCCTACATGGACATCCTAATCCTTGGCTTTTGGCAACCCCAACATCTCGTCCAAGGTGACCAGTTCATACCCCCGATTACGCAGTTCCTCAATAATTTCAGGTAAAGCCTCAATCGTGCCATTCAAGTTCGAACCCACACCGCCCCCGGCATGTTGCAGAACGATGGAACCGGGTTTTACGGCAGATAGGATGTTATCCTTCACCTCTTCCTTGGAGAGGCCTTTCCAGTCCAGTGAGTCAACGTTCCAGTTCACAATGCTATAGTGTTGTCTGGCAGCCCATTGCAGCTGTTCTTCATTAATATCTCCGTAAGGTGGCCGGATCATCTTGGGCGTATATCCTGCTAGGTGATGAATGATATCCCCAGTATGTAAAATTTGTTTGCGAAAGGCATTCATCGACAGCTTACTGAATTCCGGATGATTGTAGCTGTGATTGCCAACAATATGCCCTTCCTTAACTATACGTTTCACCAGATCCGGATGTTTCTCAGCACGACTACCAACGATAAAGAATGTAGCTCTGACTTTATATTTCTTCAATACATCTAATACCTGTGGAGTAAATCGTGGATCGGGCACGTCATCAAAAGTCAGGGCAACCTGCTTCGTTGAAGGACCATTCGTTTTGAACGTATCCGCATATTTTTGACGTAATTGTCCCAATGTCAGTTGTTCTTCTTCCGCGGAATCTGAAACTGATACTGATTCACTTGGCGGGCTTGAAGCATCCCGCGATGAAGCTGGAGCATGGTATCCTCCGAAAAAAATAACGATAACCATCAGCATAATGAGGCGTACGCGCATAATAACGGCCTCCTTTTCCAAAAATGATGTTCTCCTTGGTATGTCCGAGGTGTCCATAAAATATGCGTAGTGTGAGAATTTTCATTGCGGATTTATCTTGTTAAAGCCATAATTCCTCCATATATAACATATAGAGAAGGATAGGTGGATGGTTATGAGTACATATGATTTGAAATCGATACGTTTACAAGTGATTGAGGCAGGAGATGATAAGGTTTTTCTCGTTACCGGAGGAAAGGCGCATATTGGCGCTGTAGCCACGTTCTACGTGGATCATGAGCGCGTAAGCGGGACGACGGTACATATTCCGGGTCACAAGGAACAAGAGCTGTGTGAGCGGCTTGCCCGAAAGGCTGCCCTTCAGCTGAAAGTAACCGTTACGGTGATCATGGGTATCCATTTTGATTCCATTACACGGATGCAGATCGACGAAATCGTGCAGACTGCAGAGAGGCTAATGGAGGATCATCTGAACAAGGATAAAGGATCTTCCTAACATGAAGAGCAATCGCAAGTTTTGATTTTATTTGCTAAAATTGAAACGAGTTGTAGATTGTTACGTATGTATGTTTATATACGATGTAATATCGACTAGGAGGAATAACATAATGTCCATTTTCAAACGATTGCGTGATTTAACAATGTCTAATATCAATGCCATTATTGACAAGGCGGAAGATCCAATCAAGATGACGGACCAATATATCCGTGATATGCAAGAGGATCTGGAAGATGCGGAGAAAGCAGTAGCCGCACAGATTGCCATTGAGAAGAAATTCAAGCAGCTATTCGAAGAGCAGGAAGCTCTGGTGAAGAAACGTGAAGAGCAGGCGCATACGGCGGCTCGTGCTCAGAATTTGGATCTGGCTCGACGTGCTTTAGAAGAGAAAAAGGTTGCTGAAGAGAAGATGGCTGAGTACAAAACCAGCTATGATCAGAACAAGGCTTCTGCAGATAACCTGCGTGGCAAGCTCGACGAGATGCGTAAGCAGTTGACTCAAATGAAGAACAAACGTGAGACATTGGTAGCACGTTACAATGCAGCAAAAGCTCAAACGGAAATCAACAAAGCGTTGAATGGGTTTGGCTCTGATACGGCAAGTGCTGGCATGAAGCGTATGGAAGAGAAAATGATGCAGATGGAAGCACAGGCAGAAGCAAGCAACGAAATGTCCTCCAAAGGCAAGTCTTTGGACGAAGAGTTCGAGAAGTTGGGTAAAGACCAGGCTGTTGAAGACGAACTCGCAGCATTGATGAAACAGTACGATAATAAGAACTAACACCTTGGTTGTCAGCAGGGTTAACCAGCGGAGGAGAAGAGCGTTTCTCCTTCGCTTTTAAATGCGGTTCATGTTGATATGTGGGGGCTGTGTAAATGGATTTGAACATTTTGGCGATGCTGGTCTGGACCGTATCTGGTTCGGTTTTGCTGTTTGTCCTGATGTATGTTGATTCACTGTTCACGAAATATAAGGATTTTGCTGAAGTTAAGGCTGGCAATATGGCCGTTACTACACGTATGGTTATGAAGTTATTTGCACAAGGGTATGTACTCGCTACGTCTATTTCTACGGCTGGTCACCTGGGAGAAGCACTGTTGGTCTCCGTTGTATCCTTTATCATTTTGTTGATTCTGGAGAGTGTCGTACACTTTATGATTCGCAAATGGGCCACTTTGGATCTGGATACCGGAATTCAGCAAGGAAAAACAGGATATGGGTTGTTCTCTGGCGCTTTACATATCGTGGGCGCACTGATTATTGCAGCTTGTTTATAAGATAAGGAACAGGAGTAATTCTCATGAGTGTATGGAAACGAATTAAAGGAATACTAACGAAACCTGAACCGCCGCAGGCAGAGAAAACCATGCTACAGCTTGCACCTGGTGATATCTGTGAGGTTTCTCTCGTCACTTATGAAGTCGTTGGTCGGGTACAAAATCGCGCTCGAAATGCAGTTGTGCTTACGCTGCAGGATGGTACCGCCTTTCGATATTTGCATATCGAAGAACGGGAAATTACCCGTTATGCCTTATATATAGCAATTGATGGCAGACTAGATGCACCTGATGAGGTGCCTACATTGCTGGACCTGGATGGACGCGCATATCATCTGGAGGAAGAATATGATGGCATGGTATCTACGGCAGGCAGAACTCCGTATGGCCAGGCAGGAGAACAATTGGTATGGCAGTATCAGTCGGATGATAATATGCTTCTTCGCGTAGAGTGGCAAGACAGAAGATTTACATTGTATGAGGGTGAGTCCATTATTCCTGCGGATATCAAAGTGATTCGTTCGAGCTAGGAGAGGTTCCAATGAAAAAACGCTTGGCACATGGATTAAAATTAATGCTGGTCCTCAGCCTTGTGATGTCTCTGTTGTCCGCGTGCGGAGCACCTTCTGTTCAGGACACATATCCGCTTGAATCGGTTAGTGGCAGTGGTAACTCAACGTCCTATGTGTACCGGGCCTCGGACCGAACGGTTCCGGAAGTGGCTCAGGAATTGTCTGACCAAAGGCAACCGGATCAGATCTCGGCAGAGAACACGGAGCGTATGTTCCTGGTGTATCAGGACGAGTATTATCATCTGCAACAAGATCCGAATAAGCCGGAGGATACCTTGGTTGAGGTGGACTCAAAGGAGTATGTTCGGCAGAACTACGATTCATCTTTTTTACAAGGTTACCTGACTGCTACATTAATAGGTAATCTGTTCGATTCTTTTGGTGGACGGGGCAATGGTAATTATCGGGGTTATACCAATAAAGATACGTATAAACCGAGTGCAGGATCTTACCGTACACCAACGAGTAATGACAAGAAGGTTGCTCCACCCATTACTGTGGATCGGAAAGGTACAATTACAAGGCGCGGAAGCGATAAAGATTCAAGCGTGGGATCTGGCGGAGGATTATTCAACCGTAACAAGGATCAGAGCAAGGGAACCATTGATCGCAACAAAAGCAGTGGTGGCCTGGGCGGATTGTTTGATTCACCTAAGAAATCTTATAAAAAACCAAAAACCAGAGTGGGCGGCGGCCGCATTATGAGGCGTAGATAACATTTAATCGTAAGCGTCGCTGTCAATCGAATAGTTTATTTAAGAACAGCGAAAAGGGAAGGCGGATTCATCTCGCCGGCACATTACCTTGGAGCTGTTCTTTTTGGTTTACGATTTGCGAACATGATTGGATTTGCGTACGCGGGGAATCGTTGAAGCAGGCTGCTTGCGAATCCAGCGGATAAATGGCATCATTCGTTCATCCTGTCTCAAGGATTGCAGGTCCGTGAGACCAAGAGTTACAATGTCGCGATTGGTGTATAGCGAATGAATCTGTTTGTGACAGGGGATGCACAGATTGGCCGTAGGCAGGAAAGTTCCGCCCATTTCTTTGGGTGTCAGATGATGAATGGTCGTGTCCACAGGTTCTCTTCCGCATAATTCACATCGTTCACTCATGATGTATCGCCTCCCTTTGTCATTTGTATTATGGGCATATACGCTTGCTTTCATGTTGGATGTGAGCGATGTACTTGTCATCTTACCGCATTCGGGCTACACTTTTCTTAAACGATGATATGTCTCTAGGAGGTAAGAATACTTTTGAAACTAAACTCACATTCATATGATATGACAACTGCCAAGTTCAATCGTACAGCTGTACAGGTACCGGATGCCCAAGCCAAAATAGCTGCACGCGTGACTTCAGGCTCCATAGAGAAAGTTCGCCTCGAATCTGCCCATGGACGTACACTTGCAGAGACTATTCAGGCACCTCATCCGTATCCATTCTTCCGCAGATCGGGTATGGATGGATTCGCAATTATAAGTACAGATACCCTAGATGCATCTAGTGATCATCAAATCTGGTTTCGGGTAATTGACGAAATTCCTTGCGGTTACACCTCGGACCACACCATTGTTTCAGGTACAACGGCTCGCATCATGACAGGAGCACAGGTTCCTGAAGGTGCGGATGCCGTGGTCATGATGGAGATGACCGAGAGTAAGGAAGAGAACGGAGAACAGTGGATTGCATTGAAACGGCAGATATTGTCGGGCGCTAACATCACACCCATTGGACTGGAAGTCCAGGAGAGTCAGCAACTGCTTGAAGCAGGAACGATCATCAGGGCAGGAGAGCAGTCCGTGTTAGCGACTTTTGGCATTGCAGAAGTACCTGTATTTCAACGTCCTAAGGTTGCGATATTCGCCACAGGAACGGAATTGCTTGATGTAGATGAGCCACTGCAACCAGGTCGGATTCGGAACAGCAACAGTTATATGTTGCGTTCTCTAGTCGTTGAAGCAGGTGGAGAGCCGGTAATGTATGGTTCCATTGCTGACGATGTGAACACAGCAAGGGTGAAGCTGGAAGAAGCCATTCAAGATAATGATATCGTGGTGACCACAGGCGGAGTGTCTGTCGGGGATTATGATATTATGGGTGAACTTGTGTTGGAAGAACATGTGGAGATGTTGTTTAACAAAGTGACGATGCGACCAGGCAGTGTAACCACAGCTGCTGTGTACAAAGACAAATTACTTTTTGCGCTTTCGGGTAACCCAGGGGCTTGTTTTGTGGGTTTTGGTCTATTTGTTCGTCCAACCATTCGTTCCATGCAAGCCGATGCTCATCCTTATTTGGAAGAATGGACTGCGACCTTGGAAGAAGGGTACGCCAAAGTAAACAATTTCACACGATTCGTACGTGGACGCACAGAGATCCGCAACGGAATGGTGTATGCCATACCCGCTGCTGCCCGTGTAGATGAATCCAGCGTGATGATTACGATTAAGGACAGTGATTGTCTAATTGTTATTCCTCCTGAGAAAAAAGGCATTCCTGCGGGGGAACAGGTGCGCATTCTCAAACTGCCCTCAGGTCATGTGAGGTAGTTGGTATATGACTAAAATGAGTGGAACAAAACCACATATCATACAGATAGTTGGATACAAGAACACGGGCAAGACGACCATGACAGCCGCGCTAATTGATCACTTTTCTTCCATGGGACTAAAGGTAGCCGCGATTAAGCATGATGGACACGACCATTTCGAGATGGATCAAGAAGGAACGGATTCGTATCGATTTGGGGAGGCAGGGGCCGCGGCGGTGGTTGTTATGTCAGAGAAACGCACTGCCATTATGGAGCGACAAGCAACCAGGCTGGAGGATATGTTAAGTCGTCTATCCGGGTATGATTGGATTGTTATAGAGGGATTCAAAGAGGCTTCTTATCCCAAGTTGGTGATGGTTCGAGAAGAGAAAGATCTGACACTAGTGGATCGCCTTGAAAGGGTAATGGGTATGATCTCATGGTTATCTCTAGATCAGGTGATGGAGCTAAGCGTCGTAAACAGGGATATAACGTGGTACTCGGTTCATGAAACGGAGTATATAGCCCAAGCGTTGTTACAGATGGTTGAGAGCAAGTGAAGGAAGAATACTGAAATCGAATCGTGGAAACGTAAAGAAGTGGGACATTATCGTCGCTGCACATGATTGAATGTACAGAGAGCATTATTGATCCATTTCTAATATAACGTAACATTTATTATGTAAACTAAAATTATTGGTGCTTCTTTTCCTTGAATGATGTAAAAAACAAAAAAAGCAGCAGACCTTTCTCGGATCGAAATCCTTGATGCGGCTTGCTGCTTTTATTATGTTCGGGATGTTACATCCCATCGTCAGTACGGCGTTCGATAGCTTCGGACATCGTTTTGTCGGTGAGATGAGCGTAAATTTCGGTTGTTTCCGTTGAAGCGTGCCCAAGCTGCTCCTTCGTTTTGTAGATATCATTTTGCAGATAATAGTCAGTTGCGAATGAATGGCGTAATTTGTGCACGGTCAAGAATGGCTTGCCAAAACGTTTGGCGTATTTCATGATCATGGCCTGGATCGCTCTTTTGGTCATTCGGCTGCCTTCCGAATCTCCGTTGCGCATGGCAATGAACAGACCTTTTTCGCGCTTGGGTGTACGGTAACGTGATTGCCGCAGGTTCATATAAGTCGCGAGTTCGTCCTTGGCCTGTTCCCTGAAATAAACGGGTGTTTTGTACGTCTCATCATTGTTACCTTTGCGATAAACATACAGGAGTTTGTTGTTCAGATCGAGGTCATCGACGTTCAGGTTCACGACCTCCGACACACGTAAGCCGGAATTCAAAATCAGGCTGGCAATACAGGCGTCCCGTTCTTTGTTGATTTCATGGGAGTACAGAGCCTGCTTGTTCTTCTCCATATCGACAGCGTAACCTTCAAGGATATAACCGATAAATTCCAGAAGTTCCTCTTCCTCGAGAATTTTACCTTTGAGTTTGGCAGCGGTATCCTTGGGTTTATGCGTGCGCTTGATCTCGATTTTGGCCATAATATTCCGCTTCAGCAAAGGGTAGAAATCTTCGTCTTCCGCAATCTGGCTCAGGTAATGGAAAAGGGAGCGAAGGGAAGAGAGTTTGCGAGAGACGGTAATTCTGGAATTGGTTCCTTCCCGTTTGGTTGTGAGAAATAACCGATAGGCGGTAACCGAATCCATGCGTAGGACTTCCAGTTCAGTTAAAGTAACTTCTTTATTAGAGCTTGCCTCGGACAGCCCCTCTGCTCGCAACCAACCGAAGAAAGCTTCGTAATCTCTTAAATATTCGAGCAGGGTAGAGGGGGACAGGTCAGGCAGCTTGTAGTCCATGAATTGCTGAACGAACCAAGGCATGGAAGGTAGTTTGTCATCCAGCTTGCGTCGATCAATCTCTTTTTGCACGTTGGTCAAGTTCGACACCTCCATGTGAAAAACATATAAATTAATATTCAATGTGTTAGTATTCTATGCTCTAGTGTACCATAATTTACATGCTCACAACTTGTTCACTGAAGCAGGTAGCAGGTAGCGGATGCTTCCTTGCCCTTCAGCGCGTAAACCTTTAAAGTAATCAGTATACGTAGAGCAGAGGAGGTGAACCGGATGAATATGCAAATAGAACTGGTTCCCCGGGAACGCAGTCAGGTGATTCGGCATTTAATGCAATTTTATCTCTATGATTTTACCAAATATCTGAATATTGATGTGGACAGTAACGGTATTTTTCCGGAATATCCGGGTTTGGAAGCATTCTGGACAGAAGAGGACCGCAAGTTTCCTTTTTTGATTACAAGTGATGGGGCACCTGCAGGGTTTGCTTTGGTGGAGAAACTGGAGCCTGGAAGTAAGGATAATGACTACTATTTGACTGAATTTTTTGTAATGCAAAAATATCGGCGCAGTGGCGTGGGCACACGGGCAGCCTATGAATTGTTTAAACGTTTCCCAGGAAGATGGAAAGTGACTCAGGTTCGTAACAATGTCATTGCGCAGGCGTTCTGGCGAAAAATTATAGGGGAGTATACAGGAGGCCGCTTTCGAGAAAAGTTCCATCCAGAGCTGGGCAATCCAAGCCAGTATTTTGTAACCTGATCCCAATCGGGGCTTCACTTACATATAAAGCATTTGCATGATTTGCGATATAAGTTGAACTAATCATTTACACGATAACGGAGAGGACAGAAAAAAACTGAAAAAGCGAAGCGTTCGCCTAAAAGCTTTCTGAAAGAAAGCTGCATCGGAAGCATAAGCTATCCCCGGATTTTCCCCTTCGAAAAAGGGAATCAAAAAATCTGGGGATAACAGCGATTGGAAGGTTATTCTGTCATCGTAGTGTCAGTGTAAATAATCTTTAGTTCAACTTATAAATCTGATGAAGGAGTGAGTGACATGAACGTACCTACATTCCATCTCGATGGACAGACAGCACTAGTGACAGGCGCGGGGAGAGGGATCGGAAAAGCAATTGCGATTGGACTTGCCCAGTCAGGCAGTGACGTTGTACTTGTATCCCGAACGATGAGAGAGATTGAGGAGACAGCTGCCTACATCTACGAACAGACAGGGCGTAAAGCACTCGCACTAACTGCGGATGTGACATCAAGAGAGCAACTGGAAGAGACGTTTCGAGAGGCGATTTCGGAGATGGGCAGTCTGGACATTTTGGTGAATAATGCAGGTATGAACATCCGGACACCCGCACTTGAAGTCACGGACGAGCAGTGGGAGACCATCATGCAAACGAATCTGAAGTCGGCATTCATCGCTTCACAACTGGCGGGTCAGCATATGAAAGAACGTGGGACTGGGAAGATCATCAACATCTCTTCGGTAGGTGGGCAC
Source organism: Paenibacillus sp. FSL H8-0079 (assembly GCF_037991315.1). NCBI lineage: Bacteria > Bacillati > Bacillota > Bacilli > Caryophanales > Paenibacillaceae > Paenibacillus > Paenibacillus sp. FSL H8-0079. The sequence continues at coordinate 3,804,701 of NZ_CP150300.1, read as the reverse complement.
ACGGCTCTTCGAACAGGGGTTGTATATGGTGCGACCAAAGCTGCATTAATTCATATGACCAAAGTTCTCGCACTGGAATGGGGCAATTATGGAATCCGTGTCAATTCAGTAGGCCCATGGTATTTCCGAACACCTTTGACCGAAAAGCTGCTGGATGATCCCCAGTATTTGCAGGAAATCGTAAGTCGCACACCGCTTCAGCGAGTGGGAGAACTGGAGGAAGTGGTAGGACCTGTCGTGTTCCTGGCATCGGATGCAGCCGGATACATAACGGGTCAGACGTTATTGGTTGACGGTGGGATGTCCATCTACGGATTCTAGATGAGTTGAGTTGGTAGCAGTCTGGAAAAGTGGGTGGCATAACGAATGTATGGGTAATAACATATTGGAAGATAAAACGTGTCTAAAACTCGCTGAAGTGCATCTTTTACCGTCTTTTCGCCCCCTGCTGCGTTACTTTTTCCTTGACGTGCCCCGGCACAACTGCGGAAAACTTCCTTGTTTGGAACGAAAAATCGGCAAAATTTACTTCTGCGGAGGTTCAGACACGCCCTAATCTGTATTTCTATTTATCTGTACCCAATTCACTGAACTTGGAGGAAGATAACCATGGAAACGCGCAAGTACGGAAATACTGGAATGAACGTAAGTACACTTGGATTTGGCGGAGCGGAAATAGGCAAAAATGTATCCAAAACGGATGTAGCGACATTACTGAACAGTGCGCTGGATGCAGGCTTAAACGTGATTGATACGGCTGAATGTTATGGTGATAGCGAGCAATTAATCGGTGAAGTGCTGTCACATCGGCGTGATGATTACTATTTGTTCACCAAATGTGGACATGCTGCCGGGATCGAAGGTCCCGATTGGGATGCCAAAGTACTGGAGCAAACGATTGACCGTAGTCTTAAGCGGTTGAAAACGGACTATGTGGATGTCATCCATTTGCATAGCTGTTCTGAAGAAGTGCTTCGGCAAGGGGCAGTTATCGAAGTGCTACAGCGTGCCAAGGAAGCAGGGAAAACCAGGTTCATCGGATATAGTGGGGATACAACGGATGCGCTATATGCGATTCAGACCGGAGTATTTGACAGCCTGGAGACCTCATTAAATATCGCAGATCAGGAGGCAATTGAACTTACTTTGCCTGAGGCGAGAAAAAGAAACATGGGTGTCATCGCCAAAAGACCTATTGCCAATGCGGCCTGGACGTATGAAACACTTTCAGAAGAGGCTTATCCATTTATATACTGGAAACGCTTAAGCGAACTTAACTATGGTTTTCTGGGTGAAGATGCCCAGGCAGCGGTGGAAACAGCACTACGTTTTACGCTAAGTACCGAAGGCGTAGACACGGCTATTGTAGGAACAGCCAAGCCCAATCGCTGGCAGCAAAATGCCGATCTTGTGGCTAAAGGGGCACTTCCGCAGAACCTATATGATGAAATTAGAGCACGATGGAACGAAATCGCCGGCGCTGACTGGACTGGCCGGACTTAAAAAATTGTTAAAATATGAGTGAAGTCGCCATCAAGGCGGCTTCTTTTTTAGCTAATATATTATATTTTCATCATATGAAAAATTCATAATAATGATTGCACCAGAGACTGCGAAAAATTTCTAGAGAAGAATATCTATACATCAGTCCCCGAAAAACCGATGAGACCGGAGAAAAGAGGAAAAATCCCAAAATTGAGCCATTCTATTTTGGACAACCGGAAATTTCACGAAAATAAGAAGCTGGTAGAATGATACGCAAAAATAGAGGTGCCCAGCGTTCGAAATGAAAGAAATAACTACTATATTATACTATTTCAACATATGAAAATTTCACAATAGAAAGATCATTTTCTCACCTTAGTTCCCACATCACATTGAGATTCGATACCGCTCCCTCATGTTAAAAAGGAGAATCATTCTAAGTGATAGAAGTCAACAAACTTTTTTACAGATTTCACATGGGAGTGAAAATAATTTTTTAGAAATGACGCTTAAGAAAGTACAGCTTAAATTCATCGTCAAAATAAAATAACATAATATTTATTATGTAAATCATAAACAATTCTTTTGGCAATGCAGACATAAAACCTCCATGACCTGTAAATCGTAAGGGGATAAGGCAGAAGGAGGAGCTTCATGAAAAGTCAGCTACACGGTAAAAAGGACGACGATAAGCTAAGTTGGGTCAGCCTATCTTTGTTTGGCGCGGGGTGCACGCTTGGAACAGGATTTTTCCTGGGAACCAGTCTCGCGATTCATTGGGCCGGCATATCCGTACTCGTATTATTGGTGCTCGCTGCGGCGGGTACTTACTTTGTATTTGGCGCGCTGGCGCAGATGACGGCAGATGATCCAAAAGAAGGCGCTTTTCGAACCTATGCTGGAGAAGCATTCGGACCATGGGCTGGTTTTGGAAGTGGGTGGATGTACTGGGCTTCGGAAATGCTCATCATGGGCAGTTCTTTGACAGCACTTGGGCTCTTCTCCCAATTCTGGTTCCCCAAGTTTCCCCTATGGGCATTTGTTGCGATCTATGCTGCTATCGGTCTGTTCATTGCTGCACTGGGAGCGAAGGGATTAACCAAAACGGAGAATATTCTTGCCGTAATCAAACTTGCTGCAACGGTTGCATTTATAGCTATAGCAGGAGCGGCTTGTCTGGGTTGGTTACCTGTACAAGTGACGCCAGAACAATTAAAGAATGAATGGTTTCCGCATGGAGGTAAAGGGGTGTGGACCGGATTCATCTATGCATTCTTTGCTTTTGCCGGGATCGAGGTTATGGGCTTGATGGCAGCCAAATTGAAAGAACCGAAAGATGCAGTGAAATCAGGTCGAGTAATGCTATTATCGGTGAGTACACTTTATGTCATTGCAATTGCTTTGATTCTGTTGCTTGTGCCATCCAGCCAATTGACTCCAGATGAAAGCCCGCTTGTAAAAGCCATGTCAACCATCGGATTCACCGTAGTGGTCCACATTCTCAATGGAGTTCTGATTATTGCCGGATTTTCGACGATGGTGGCTTCGCTATATGCCATTACGTCCATGTTAGTGAAACTTGCAGAAGATGGAGATGCGCCGAAGCTTTTCACAAAGACATGGGGGAAAAAGGATATGCCACTTCAGGCATTGTGTTGCACAGCGGCCGGATTAATCCTGTCCACATTGATGGCATTATGGATGCCCAAAAGTCTGTTTGAATATGTGACGACAGCAGGTAGTCTGGTATTGATGTATACATGGCTGCTCATCTGCATCACGTACATCAAAAAAATGAAGCCTGTGAAGTGGAATCGCATCAAAGTATGGATTGCCATGGTATTAATTGTGGCTGCTGTTGCGGGAACAGCGATGGAAAAAGCCAGCAGAACGGGTCTGCTGGCAAGTGTGGGACTTGTGGTGTTGCTTGGGATCATTACGTATATTGTTCACAAAGTACGTGGCTCCAAAACTCCGCAGTCTGCACCATCCAAACCATAAGTAGTGTTTGGCGAAAATTGTCCAACATATTAATGAATACGTAATAAGTGTTTTAAGATTATTTCGTCAATTTACCAAAGGCTTGCTTCATCCGCATAAATGGACATTTGGAAGGTGTCTGCTCATCATCAGGCAGGAAATATTGTTTCCATTCCAGATTATCCTGCTGTCCATACCACATCAGCGAAGGGTGAGCAGGAACAGCATCATATGCAGCGAGACGTTTGCGGATCAATGTTTTCATTTTGCGGCCAAGAGGGGTGTTGTCATTGATGGATTCGAATACCCACCGTGGTTGAAAAGCAAACATGAGATAAGGAAAATGCCGGCTAGCTCTGAGTTCATGTGCGGGAGTAGCGCAAAAACAAAAGTAAGGCTCTCCGCCAAAGCAAAACTCCCATGATGAATCATGAGGATCGGTTGAAATATGTTCCGGCCACGGCTCGGTATCGTGTGAACTTACCCGATTAAGCATTTGCCAGAATAACGTCTGATATTGCTCTACCGTTGTATGATCTTTTAGATCATTTGGCGTCTCACAGATGACCACCATGGAAGCGTAATGACCTGTGTCTCTGGATACAGGACCATACTGTCTAAGCAGCTCCGCCATATCTTCGGCAGCTTGTTCAGATCGGGGATCACACGTAAAGCCGTACCTCAAATGTCCTGACAGAAATCCCATTCGTCCAGGTACACATGGATACGTATTATCTTCGTCGGCGATCATTTTACCAAATTGCGAATAAGCGTCCTGCTGCCAAGATGGAAGACGCTCAAACAAGGTGTTTATTTCGTCGGCACTATACAGCTCCGCCATTGATTCCCAACTCCATTCCACATGATACCGTTACAGTATTAATGTGGTTGAAGTTGGGTGACTGTCCAGCCTGATTTTGTTGTCAGAAAAATATGGAACACACAGCTTCGTACCCGAAATACAATCCAAAACCGATCAGACAGATTCCCGATATGATGGAGATCCATTGCAATACATTCTCACTGCTGTGTTTGTGGAATCGACTGGCCATGCCAGCCATAATGACATCCCACACCAGGATGCCAATAAATATGCCTGAACTGTAGAGTAGTAAATGAGCCGTATCCGTATGTTTCACAGTCGTCGCGAGAATGGAGCCATAGATCCCAAGCCAAAACAAAATATTAAGTGGATTGGACAGAGCCATCAAAAAGCCGGATATAAACGATTTTCGAACAGTCGCGTCCGCAGTAGATGTACCTTGAATCCCCTGTTTCAGCTTCGAGAGCGTTTCCACTCCCGTGTAAATGAGAATAAAACTTCCAAATGACCAGAGAAAAGAGCGCATAAACGGCGTGTCCAGAAAATGGGCAACTCCAAAATAAATCAGCAGCATATACACCAAGTCTGCAAACATGGCACCGAGTCCTAGAATCCAGGCGTGCATGAATCCATGTCGGGCTCCACGGTCAAGTTGAGCGGCGTTAATCGGACCAATGGGAGCGGACAATGATATTCCCAGAATAATATAACTGAACAGTACAGACATAAACACGTTCACTCCTTAACGGGTTCGATGAATTGTACCGTCGTCACAGAGAATGGGTACAAGTCATCGTATTCCAGCAAGGAGTGAATTAGAACAAGCTATTATATCATATCGTCTATGGCGTTGTTATTCTGTTGAAGTCTCGACATCTAATTGAACTGGAGTACAGTGGTAGCCGTTGCACGAACTTTCCTCACAAGGACAAGCGGAGAGCCCAATCGTGAGGTCCATTAATGCCTCCATTTCGATATAATCACCTGCACGTGAGTCGGGTGCTACAACATCAATTTTGCCTTGACTGTCTACAACAGATTTCATAAACAGATTAAACGGATAGTGTTGATCCGGTGGTAAGATGCCGAAGGGTTCCAGTGCCGTATTCAGATTGTGATAACAACTGGCGTGATCCTTTTTGTCGTATAACACCTCATACATCTCTGGGCGACAAGCAGAGTTGAAGAAATCATGTACCCCAACGGTGTCACGGACAATCTTAAGTAAGGGTTGATATTGATTGGAATACACAAACTGTCCCGGCTTGATCCTGTAAGTGCGCAATACATCCATTGTCACGCCCGGGTCCAAGCGATGGTTAGCATCTTGCGCATCGTATGCCACAAAATCAATGACTTGCTGCCCCTCCAGATCTGTTATACGTAATAAAGAACCCTTGCTTACTTTTAGGGCATATCCCGTTTTGGGAGGGATACGAAAAGACTGTTTATGAGGCTGTTTGGTATTCATTCGTCACATTCCTCCGCTATTTTTTGCTTTCAGTATGCGGAGCAAACGAGGCTTTCATGCACTATTTTGGCAACACATCATACTCAGGTGGGTAACGTTCAATGATAAAGGTAGATACACGCTGAACGTTCTAAGCTGGAAACATTGGATTACCTTTCATCCCGATCCAGAGATCTGATTGTTCCAGCTGTGCAGCTAGATGTAATAACCAATCCTCACGTCCCTTGGTTGCCATCACTTGAACGCCCATTGGCAAACCTTCAGGTGTCATATGCAGAGGTAAACTTATCGCAGGCTGACCTGTTAAATTCGCGAGCTGGGTGAACGGAGTATACGTAAGACTTGGCTCAAACATCTCATAGATGAGTTGCTGCTGCTGGGTCTTGTCCAATTCACTAATCCGCATGAGATTACGAATCTGTTCGTCATGAGGTGTCAACTCTCCAATCTTAGGTGCAGAAAAAGCATTAACGGGTGTGACGTAGAAGTCATAGCGCTCAAACAAAGTGGACATCTGAGCGGCAGCTACATCCCATTCAGCCAGACTATGAACAAATTCCGCAGCGGACACCTTTTTTCCAGCTTCAGCCAGAACCCAGGATTCAATCTCCATATCATCGGAAGTCAGCGCCCGGCCCATGGATCGTTCCATGGAAGAGATCATCGCGGCCATCTCACCGCTGTTCATCATATAGTAGTTCTCCATCAACCGGACTCCGTTCACCGGACTCAGTTTTTCTTCAACATGATGACCTTGGTCTTCCAACCAGCGAACGAGCTTATATACCGATTCTTTGGCTTCTGCGCTGACAGGTGTGCCGACAGGCGAATCCGTTGTATACGCAATTTTCAGTTTGCGTTGATGTGGATAGCTCATATCTGCCAAGTAACTGCCTGGAAAGAGTGGAGCATGAAATGCAGCTTCAGGCTGAATGACTTGCAAAGTATCGAGCAGGGCTGCACTGTCCCGAACCGAGCGGGATAGTGCAAAATCAATCGATGCGCCTTGCCATTGACGACCAACTCCCGGTCCTACAGGTGTGCGTCCGCGGGTTGGTTTCAATCCAAACAATCCGCTAAATGAAGCGGGAATACGGATTGAACCGCCTCCGTCACTGGCTCCGGCAAGAGGGACAATACCCGAAGCTACAGCGGCGGCAGCACCGCCGCTTGAACCCCCTGGGGAGTGATTGATATTCCATGGATTGCGAGTTGGCCCATGAAGACGGGGCTCGGTAATATTTTTCAAACCAAATTCAGGCGTATTGGTATGTCCTATGATGATAAAGCCTGCATCACGCAGTCGAGTGACAAAATTGGAATTGCGTAATGCGCGATGCTCGCTGAACAAACGTGAACCTGAAGTTAGAAATTCACCTTCCAAGGATTGCGAAATATCTTTCAGAAGCAGGGGCACACCGGCAAATGGTTGTTCTCCAGGGCGAACCAAGCCGGCTTCCTCCCGTGAACGGGTTTCATATGTACGAATGACCGCATTAAGCTGCGGATTGACTTCTTCAAGGCGTGCAAACGCCGCTTCCAGCAAGTCAACCGGGGATACTTCCCGGGATCGGATCAGTTCAGCCAAACCTACGGCATCGTATGAGGTATATGAGAATGAAGACATTAGTGATCGTTCCTCTCTGAATATAGTTCATCTGTTATTCCATATGTCATCGTACCACCGGATTAGATAAAAGACAAAACATAGAAGGGACGTAGTGCGATGAATTGGATATTCAGTATGAGGGGAGGGAAAAGAGCAGAAGATTGGAGATATTAGTAGTGGAAATAAAAAACCACTGCTCATCAAATGCGATGTGCAATGGTTTTATTTTATATTTGATTATTTGTTTATATGTGATCCTCGGATATATCCGCTTATTCAGTTCGAAGCTTAGGTGCTGCATCGGACGCAGTTGATGATCGTTCCTGCTGTCTGGAGATGGCGAAGAGGACCACCCAGATCAAGATAAAACCAAGCAGTTGCTCCCATGTAATCAGCGTACGGAAAGCAATCCAGTTCACCAACACACCCGCCATCGGGAAGCTAAGTTCCGCGAGAGTTGCAACAGAAGCTTTGGTCGACGACAGACCTTTATAATATAACAGAAGACTGAGCAAACCTGGTAACAATGCCTGACCAAGAATGTTGAGGATAACAGCAGTCTGTTCACCCGTTCCGGACGGAAACGTCCATGCTGCACCTTCGTTCCACGTCATAAAGATCAGGAGCGGGAGAGCAACGACGAAGCGAAGGGAGGTGACCGTTTCATAACGCGCCTGTCCCAGCATCAGTCGGCCCATAACGGTTGAACCTCCCCATAAAGCAGCAGCCCCAAGGGATAACAAGCTGCCAGCATGAATCCAGTTGTCCCAGTTACCTAGTGGCAGTGTAAAGCCAAATGTAAGCAGGTACGTTCCTGCAAGTGCAATGAAGAACAGTCCGCCGAAGCGACGTGGTAACGTTTCTTTCAATAACAGCTTAGCCAGTACGATAGCGAAGAGCGGTTGCATTTTTTGTAATAAAAGTACAGTGTTCGGATCGTTATGTGTAAGTGCCATGGTGAACAATACCGTTGCGAGCGCTGATCCTCCCCATGAGATAAAGATCACGGCAATCCAGTGGCGAGGGCGCAGGTTTTTCAGATCAGCCCGGAATTTCCACAGCACGGGAATCGCTATTAGACTGACGATGATATGTTCCACCAGTACAATCTGCGTGGATGTCATCGTATTAAGCAAAATAATGCGGAAGAGTGGATCCACACCCCAGAGGGCGGCGCCGAGAACAACAAGCCAGAATCCGGTATTACTTCGTTCTTTGCGGTAAACGGTTGATGCAGATGATGTCTTTTCCATATTCAGGACTCCTTCGTCAGAACACGGAATCTTCAGTTGGCAAAATCGACAAAAGCCCCCGTTTCGGTATTTACCAAATAAACGGGGGCTCATCCAAGGACATGCGTCAGGAAAGAGGCCTTCCCGTGAACGGCATGTCAATGTGTTGATCTTCTCTCATCCGGACTGTACCGTCGGCCTTGGATTCACACCAAGTCAGTCGCTACATGTCCTTCGTGAAGAACAAATAGCGAGTCGCGGGCTGGTTCCGAAGAACATCACCGCCGGTCGGGAATTGCACCCTACCCCGAAGATCCTATTCAATTATATAGTGTGTTGAACAAGCTGTAACATTAATAAGTTCATCTTATTCCTGTAAGCGCTAGCAGTTCAAGCATTATTTTTAATAAATGATATTCCAGCTTCCTTGCTGTCTGCGAAGAAGCACGATCTGTCCTGCGTGATACGCATCATGGAGTACCCAGCGAGCTAGTTCGTGTGCCCATTTCTCTTCGGTATCCATATAAACGGCTTCAAGATCTGACTCCTGTAGTGTCGCCATTTGATCTCTCAACTGTTGGGCTAATCGAGTTGTACCCTTCAGTAATGTATTCCATCCGTCTGCATCCGTTGAATCTCCGGGATTCCCAAACGTATACTCATTGGAGTCTACGGCTGGAAGTGCAGGCTCTTTACCTTGGATGCGACATAATAAGCGATGGTTGTAATAATACATATGGTTAACCAACTGCCAGATGCTTAATCCCCCTGCGGGTGGAATCCAAGCTGCTTGCTCCGCTGTAAGTCCTTCCAAGGACTTTGACAAAGGTACAATCCAATTGCATTGATCCCAGGTGTCATCCTTTTGAATAAGTATCACATCTAGTGCTGTTGTCTTCGTCATTCAAGTATTCCTCCTTGAGTGCTGTTTTGATGTAACTAGCTAAACCATCGTAATAAGGTTACAATTAATATAACACATCAAGGATTGAGTGTAACCTTTTTTGTTGAATTAAGGTGGTTACATAGGGCGGAGGTATATATGAACAGGTTATGGACTGATTTTGTAAACAGTGATTATCATGATTGGCGTGGGGGAGATCGATCGGAGGACAGGCTCGGAAAGGCAAGCTGGCAGCAAGATTTCTTGGATCGATGGCAACTTCATGCTTCTGTCCCCGCATCCCCAGAAGATGAGTTGTCGATGAGAAACTTCAGAAATGAATTGTTGGCTCTCGGATCTCGTGTATCTTCCGGAGCATCCTTAACAGAACAGGAACGTAATTGGTTGAATGACTTTATGGAAGCAGGGCATGTGAGAAGAAGATTGACTACAATTGATCAGGGACTGAAGCTCCAGCTGGAAGCCGTAGAAGCTCATTGGCATCAGGTTATGGCTGAAGTAGCTGCTGATTTTGCTGTGACTTTGGTGGAGGGAGAAGCGGGCAGGATTCGCATCTGTGATAATTCGGATTGTCGCTGGATGTTCTATGATGATACCCGAAGCAGAACACAGAAGTACTGTGATGATAAGATGTGTGGAAACCTGATGAAGGTCAGAAGATTTCGAGCGAAACGCAAAACCCAAAATTGAAAAATATTAACATAAACTATATAATGTATATATACTAGCGAAACAATAGTCAGAAGCAGTGCGGATTCGTAAGCAGGATGTGATCGTCTTTCAAAACAAATCAGATGGGAGATGTGTCTTGTGCGGACAAGTTATCTGTTGAAAAATGGCTGTGTGTTGTCGATGGATGCTCGAGTTGGACAGTATAAGAGGGCGGACGTTCTGATTCAAGATTCGTTGATCACGGCGGTTCAGCCCGATCTGGATATTCCGGATGCGGAGGTCATTGATGCTTCATCCATGATTATTATGCCTGGGCTGGTGGACACACATCGGCATGTGTGGGAATCACTGGTCAAAACAGCGGGAACCAACTGGTCCTTGCCAGTCTATTTGCAAAATCTCTATTATGGTGCGATGGGAAGCAAGCTCCGTCCACAAGATAGTTATATTGCCAACCTGCTCGGTTCCTTGGAAGCGCTTAACGCAGGAGTGACGACAGTATTGGATTGGAGCATGCCGTATTCTTCCGAGCACACGGATGAACTGATTCGTGGACTTCAGGATGCCGGGATTCGGGCTGTATTTGCTCATGGAGTACCTGGTGAGACGAACTACTGGAATCGGGATAGTCTGCTCACGTATTCGAATGATGTGAGAAGAGTCAAAGAACGATATTTTTCATCAAGGGATCAATTGCTCACTTATGGACTTGCTATTCGTGGTCCGGAGTTCAGTCATTGGGATACAACGGTGAAGGAGATTGAGCTAGCTCAAGAACTAGATGCGATCTGTTCCATGCATGCCGGATTTGGCAGTTGGGGGTCTGTAGATCGCTCTGTTAGTCATTTGTATGAAGCGGGGCTGTTAAGTCCACGAGTGAATATTGTTCACGGTAACACCATGGGCATGGATGAATACAAAATGCTGGCGGATAGTGGTGCTTCTCTGTCGGTCACACCTGAGGTTGAAATGATGATGGGTCATGGATATCCGGCAACCGGCTATTTTCTCGAACATGGAGGAACCCCTACACTCGGTGTAGATGTGGTGACGTCAACAGGCGGGGATATGTTCTCGCAGATGAAGTTTGCACTTCAAGCTGAACGATCCAGAGCGAATGAACAACTTCTGCAGCAGGTTGAGATGCCAGGTGAGTTGAACTTGCAGTCCAGCCAAGTACTGAGATTTGCAACTTCAGCTGGTGCCCAAGCATTGGGTTTGGAGCAGAAGGTAGGAACGCTGACCCCAGGAAAGGAAGCGGATCTGATCATGATTCGTACCACCGATCTGAATATGTTTCCCGTCCATGATCCGATCGGTGCTGTCGTTCAGTTTGCCAATCCATCCAATGTCGATACCGTGTTTGTGGCAGGCAGACTCGTGAAGCGAGAGGGCAAGCTGCTTCATGTTGATCTGGACGCAATCCGTCATACGGCGATGCAGAGCAAAGATTATCTGTTATCCCAATACCGGATGTCGGACGCGGAGAGAATTGCTTTTTCGTGATTCGTATTTTCATATAACCTCTACCTAATATTACGAAATGAAGGGCCGCATAACGCTATGTGGCTCTTTAACGTGCTTGCATATCGTCGAATTAGACAGGATAAGGTAGGAAGGGACAGCAGAAAAAGACGAAAAGAGCTCTCATTTTCTTAAATTCATATAACAAAGGGTTGAAGAGCTTATTCTTGGAAATTAAGGCTCATAAAAACTGCGCATAATATAAATTATACGCAGTTTTGTTTTAAATCCATTTTCATATTCATTCACGTGCAACAGATCATGATAATTTTCGCGGAAAAAGAACAAAATAAGTGATCTCCAAAAATAAATTTAACCAAGCAACGCGATAACGTGTAGAATTCGATAGGTTTTTATAGGTGATCGATAAGATAGAACAAATGACTTTTTCATAGAACAGATGGGAAGCCATCCAATCTCTGCTACATTCATAGCACAATCAAGATTCATGACGAGAGGAACATGACTATGCGCGAGAACGAACAACGATCTTCATTATTTCGTAAAAAACCAATTGCCTCCGGGGGCGATAACAACAGTGCATTGAAACGGGCACTCGGTCCGTTGGACTTAACCACACTCGGGGTAGGTGCCATTATTGGTACAGGCATTTTCGTACTGACCGGTGTAGCTGCCGCAACGTATGCCGGACCCGGACTTGTATTATCATTTTTGCTGGCAGGTATCATATGTGCCTTCGCGGCATTGTGTTACTCGGAATTTGCATCAAGTATACCGGCATCGGGTAGTGCGTACACGTATAGCTATACGGCTTTTGGTGAAGTTATTGCCTGGGTTCTGGGATGGGATCTAATATTGGAATATGGATTCGCGAGTGCTGCGGTAGCGAGTGGGTGGTCTGGATATTTCCAAACGTTATTGTCCGGATTTGGATTGGAGTTACCACATGCGCTGACGAGTGCGTTTAGCCCGGAAAAGGGTACTTATTTTGATATCACAGCTGCGGTCATTACGTTAATTATTACTTTCCTGCTTACCCGAGGGGTGAAGGAGGCGGCTCGTGCGAATGGCATCATGGTTGCGATTAAAATCATTGTGGTACTGATCTTCATTGGTGTAGGTGTCTTCTATGTAGAGCCAACGAACTGGCAGCCATTCTTACCTTTTGGTATCTCAGGTGTGACTGCGGGAGCAGCTACGGTATTTTTTGCCTATATCGGATTTGATGCGGTCTCCACTGCGGCAGAAGAAGTTAAGCGGCCACAGCGAGATTTACCGATTGGAATTATTGCATCACTGGCGATCTGTACCGTTCTCTACATTGTTGTATCGTTAATCCTGACAGGGATCGTGCCGTATAACATGTTGAATGTAAGTGATCCCGTTGCGTTTGCATTTGAATTTGTTCAATTGAAGGGATTGTCATGGATTGTATCTCTTGGAGCGATTACCGGCATTACGACCGTATTGCTGGTCATGATGTATGGTCAGACACGTTTGCTCTATTCCATGTCTCGTGACGGACTACTGTCTCCGGTCTTCTCCAAGGTTAGTGGCAAAAGTCAGACACCAGCGGTAGGGACATGGGTTGCGGGCATCATCGTTGCTCTGTTCTCCGGGTTCATCTCACTGGGACATCTGGCGGAGCTCACGAACATCGGAACGTTGTTTGCATTTGCAGTCGTAAGTCTGGGCATTATCGTGTTGCGTAAAAATAACCCAGATCTCAAACGTGGTTTCCGCGTTCCACTCGTGCCACTGATTCCGATTCTGAGTGCCTTGGGTTGTGTATACTTGATGACACGCCTTGCAGCGCTGACATGGATTACGTTCTTTGCTTGGTTGATCATCGGACTGATTATCTACTTTGCGTATGGACGTCATTACAGTCATCTGAACCCGGCACGCCGGATCTCCAGTGCTTTCAGAGCGAAGGATAAATAGATTAGTCGAGAACATCATCTTTAACCGAGAACCTCTTCATTTTTCCTCATTACGTATCGCTTAGGCGAAGCGGGATGAGGATTTTTTTATATAGCAAGATAAAGGATGATAACAGCAGGGGGAGGTTGGAATTTTCTTCATATATGGGTAAGTAATAAGGGGCGTGTTGAACTAAATCAAGGAGCCGGGGTTGCGGCTAAGCCAAATATGAAATATATTTGGGGATGTGACATGCCATCAGACATAAGAGAGGGGATGTATCATGAACACACCATTACATACAAATTCAGATCATCAAAATGCAGCTTTTGGATTTGCGCTGGCTGACTCAGCCGTACTTGCCGAGGCAAAGCTGCATATCTCACAATCGGGGGACACACAAGCCTTACAGTTGGATATTGATCCGCAGCGCCTTCTGAAGGATGGACGTAAAGTATCTGTCATTGCACAACCGTTGGAATCACCCGTCGATCGTCAAGATGCCAATATCATCTATGGTCAGGAGCTAGCATACGTACAATATGCTGTTAAACTCAACCCGGATAGCACGATCTCCATTGCTTCTATTGAGGGGGTTGAACAACCTGTTAATCTGGGTTGGTCAGCATTTGCAGAAGGGGAATACGAACTTCGAATCTCCCTGCATATGAAAACACCTCGTATCGCTGAAGGCACGCTTGAACCTGAACAACTTGCAATGGTTAAGTATGCGCAGGTTATTACCGTATATATATCGCTTTTCCCGGCAGAAGCAGCGTCGTTGGCTGTGCCATCTCAACCAGTTTGGACTAGGAACCATCATGTATTTGACTCCTATGGCAGAGGAGGATTTATTCTCGCTGACTTGCCTCGACTCGCTAAGCGTGTGGAGGAACTAATCGGACCGGGTAACCATAATCTGATTGAACAATTTGCGGAAGGAGAACTGTCAGATACGATGCTGGAAGAGGGTCTGATGGCAATTGTCTGGGGCGTCACTCCGTGGTGTTATTCACTCTATTCTGTACCAGACGAGCCATCTGCTCGAATGCTTGCCGTGGACAAGCTGGGCGATGAACCTGAACGGCAAGGAATCTACCATATTGATCCGTCCATTCAGCAACTGAGTATCGTGCCGGCGAATGAACTGGCTTACTGGCCTGCCTGTGTTCAGAACGATTGGCCTGTCATTGATGTGGCGGGTGAAGGCGAGACGTTGCATATGGATTTATATACACAGATCTGTGAATCCGTGAATGGGCTACACGAGAATCCATTGCCATCGTTTGTACTTACTCGTAGTCAGGGCACACCCGAAACGATCATTCCGCTGATTGACGTTGTTATTGTGGACGAAGCGTAGGGGTTCTGTTCAGCTTAGACTATAATAAATAGAATCGAGGTGAGGGCTAGTTGATGACTGAGGAGATCCAGGAGCAATATGCGGACGAGCTAGAAGCTTTTCACATATGGATGAAGGACGCCGGATATACAGGCCATACGGTAAAATCATACACAGGTGACGTGGTAGAATTCCTGGTCTCCATTCAAGGAAAGTCACTGGAGCAGGTCAAAAAGCTGCATGTGCTGTCGTTTCTGTCCCGCGCTCGGGAGCGTGGGGTAAGTGATACCACGAGAAATCGCAAACATGCGGCGGTGAACTGTTTTTACAAGTCCCTCATTGAACTCGAATTGTTAACGAATAATCCGGCGTTTGGGATCAAGAAATCCAAAACCGAAAAAAACCGTGCACCCGTTTTCCTTGATGAAAGTGGGCTGACACGTTTTCTGGAGTCGGTAGATGGCAAGTATCGCACACGCAATCTGGCTGTTTTTCTGCTGATGGGATATATGGGATTACGGGTTGGAGAAGTGCATGCTTTGGATTGCAAAGACTATAACGCGGAGCGGCGTACATTGGATGTATTCGGTAAAGGTCGGAAATGGCGCTCGCTTCCTGTACCAGAGACCGTGGCGGACGTGTTATCTCAAGCTATGGCTGAGCGTCTCGATCCTTGGCGACCGAAAGAGGAAGCACTATTTGTCTCGCAAAAAGGGAAGAGACTTTCGATTCGCAGCATTCAGCTCATATCCACCGAAACCTTTGAACGCTTCCAGCAGGAATCACCGGCTAATCAACGTCAAAACTACTCCAGTCATAAGCTGCGTCACTCCTTCGCGACGATGATGTTACGGCGTGGAGCTGACTTGCGTACGGTCCAGGAGCTGCTCGGTCACGCATCCATTCAAACAACAACCGTCTATACGCATGTCACCAGCCGGGAGAAAGAAGAGGCCATGGCCTTACTTGAAGTGAAGCTGCCGATGTTCAATGCACAACCACTTCATTACAATCATGAAGAGAGCCGCAACTCATAGGAGCTGCGGTTCTTTTAATATAAATACATAATTAATATTATGTAAACCAATAGTAATCATACCTAGCTTCCATATGCTTTATATCCAGAACGATGGGTATCTGCGCTTTTTGTCCAGGTTGTTGATCAGTAGTGCCATGGCTACAATCGTTATCGAGCCTGTAAGTACTGGCGTGAACAGAAACGACCAACCGCTTCCAGCCAGTATGACGGCTATCGGATCAGCGCCAGCGGGTGGATGTGATGTTTTGGTCAACATCATAAATGCAATTGCCAGACCTACGGCAGCGGCCATAACCCACATACTATCACCGAATAGATGGAGCATTGCCAAACCAGTCAGAGCAGAAATTAAGTGCCCTCCAATGATGTTTCGTGGTTGGGATAACGGAGCATCCCAAAATCCAAAAGCAAGCACACAGCTTGCACCAAAAGGCGCAATAATCCATAGATTTGAAGTCCAAAGGGTGAGTAAAGATAAAATACTGATGGTCACAAAACCTCCGATCCCCCCAATAAGTGCACTAAAAGGATCGACTTTTAGTGTGCTCCTACCCGTTCCCTTCATTTTAGCTAGAAAATCGGTTACCTCAATTGATCGCACGTCATTGCCTCCTAATTCATATTTACATAGTTATTTAGTTATATAATCAAAGTGGTATTATGTCAATATAATTCGATATGTAGGGTGATTCCATTGGAGCATTAGCTGATTTTAGTTATAATATAACCATATAGCTATGAAAAGAGGTTTATATCATTGGATACCAAACAATTAACATTGAGGATAGATCCTGATTGGACTTTTAATGTAAATACGCAGATTAGAGAGCAATTGAAATGTCTCATTGCAATGGGAATAATACAATCCGGAGATATGTTGCCAGCGGCAAACCAATTAGCTGAGGAACTGGGAGTGAACCGCAACACGATTAATCTGGTATATAATCAGCTGCGCGATGAGGGGTTCGTCACGATGAACAAGGGACGGGGAACACAGGTTACTGCCAAAGGGCAGTTATACCATGAACAAAGCTTATTACTAATGGATCTGATAAAAGAAACCGTGAAGCAAGTGGAGTTGAACAACATTGAACTCAAACCATTTTTTATGACGGGATTGGCGTATGCGTTGCAACAGAGCTCATTTCCTGACGGTCAATCAGACATCCTGTTTGTAGAATGTAAGGGCCACGATCATTTCTTTTACCGTCAAGTTATCGAAAAGGCGACTGGCTTGAATGTGGAGACCTTATTTCTGGAGGACTTGCCTTTCCATGAAGATTCAATACATGATAAGCTCCAACACATAAAAATCGTAGTAACTACACTTAATCATGCTACAGAAGTCAAAAAATACTTTGCAGCACTCAACATCAAAATTCTAGTGATTGGCGCTGATATTGAACCATCATTGTTATTAGAAATATCCAGTCTGGAGAAGAACACACGCGTTTCCTTTATATGTTTAGGTAAAATAGGAGGAGAGTGGATGGCTAGTCGAGTTCAGGAGGCGGGAATTCACCACTTGAATGTGGAGACTTTAGGGTGGGAGGAAGAGCTTGATCAGGAAGAAAGCCTGCGGTTATTGCAGAAAACAGACCGAGTTTACGCTTCTGGCGCTGTCTTTCCAGCATTGTTTAAGCTAGCCCCTGATAAAGTAGTTCCCTATCCGATGAGACTGGAACCAAGCAGTGCCAATTTGTTGAATGATATCTCTATCCATTCTGATATGAAATAAATAAATGAAACATTTCCGAATGCATATCCATAAGAGCCACCTGCTTCTCTGAAATAAGAGATGCGGGTGGCTCTTGTTAAAGTAATAATCCGATTATTCCAATCCAGCGATCTGTTCTTTTAATTTGTTAGCAGAAGCCTGGAAAGCCACTTTCTCGGTTTCATTCAACGGAAGAGGCAGAATTTCGCGCACGCCGTTGCGATCTACGACACAAGGAACGCCCAGATAAACATCCGATACGCCATTGTAGTCTTCAAGGTACGTGGATACGTTCAGAACGGAGCCTTCGTTGCCGAGAATTGCAGCTACAATGCGGTCCAGAGCAAGAGCGATTGCATAGGAAGTCGCGCCTTTGGCATTAATAATCTCATACGCTGCATTTTTGGTACGATCGAAGATATCCTGTTGTGTTTCTTCATCTAGTTCCAGGTCTGTTCCTGCAACGTTAGCCAGGCTCCATACAGGTACTTCGGAATCGCCATGCTCACCAATAATGTGGGCGTGAATACTACGCGGGTCGATCCCTTTATTTTTACCAATCAGGTAACGGAAACGTGCGCTATCGAGCAATGTACCTGAACCGATGACACGGGAAGCAGGCCATCCGCTTTGTTTCCATGAAGTATAGGACAAAATATCTACAGGGTTGGTTGCAATCAGCAAAATACCATGAGAATTCACTTCAGTAATACGTTCAATAATATCTTTGAAAATGCTTGCATTTTTCTTCAGCAGATCAATCCGGGTTTCGCCAGGTTTCTGGGAAGCGCCCGCTGTTATAATAATGATATCTGCATCTTTGCAGTCGGAGTAATCGCCAGCCCATACTTTCACACCACCGGTAAACGGAAGACCGTGGTTCATATCCAGCATTTCGCCGGTTGCCTTATCATGATTCACATCCACAAATACCAACTCGGACGAACGCTGTCTCAACATTAGCGTGTATCCCGTTGTTGTTCCCACCGCACCCATGCCTACAATCACGACACGACTTGGTTTCAATACTGCACTGTTTGTCATGTTCATATCCTCTCCTTTTGGGTTATACTCCCATCCATATTAAGGGATTACTGAATATAAAGCGAGTGTTGTCTATAAAATAGTTCACATTTCATGTCTTTTTACCAATTATTCCGTCGAAAAACAGTTTAGGAATAAATTAATGGTAATAAATGTGCGACATATAGCCAGAGTATCAGCTGGAAAAAGGGAGCGGGCCGGCCATGAGAGGGCAATGAGCCTTTTACACAAGGTTTGTGGTAGAATAGGAGCAGTGGATTCTGATGAATCGTAAATAAAACGCCATAAGACAGGCATGCGCGCCTGTAAATTGGATGAGAGAGGTGGAACCCACTTGCGTTCGCAATGGATCAAAATCGCGCAGACAGCATTGCTGTCTATAGGTATAGCAGCTTTACTGGCTGCATGCACCGACTCAGATCAACCTCCGGAAGCAGAGCCTCCGCAACAACAGGAGGATGCCGGGAATACAGGGCAGACATTAACCGTCGTTCCCCCTGTCAACAGTACAGAATCTGCGGATATGGCCAAGTACCAAATACAGACCCGGTTGACCGATTTTCAGTTGCTCAATGACAACGGAGGATTGGCATGGGGTGTAACGCGGAATGCGCTGCGACTGTACTATACACAGGACCAGGGAAAGACCTGGACCAATATTTCGCCTTCGGAAAATGTACAATTTCCGGCTAACCCTAAATATGGACAAAGCATTTATTTTGTAGATCGTACGCATGGTTGGATTGTTCGCGAAGGCATGGGTGGAACAGACACCATGGTGCTTCGGACCAACAATGGAGGGGTAAGTTGGAGTCTGTCATCTCTGTCCAAGACGGATAAAGTGACCGCGATCTCCTTTGTATCTCCTGAAAAAGGCTGGATTCTCACCACGGTGGATACCGCTATTGGTAAACAGGACAAGAAACTGTACTTCACCGAGGACGGTGGAATCACTTGGAATCGGATGTCATCCAGTGACGAAGATGGCAAACAGGAAACAGAAGAGATTTCCAGACGTGGATACACAACAGGTATGACCTTCTCAGATCCAAAGCATGGTTTCCTGACCGCGATTGAGTTCGGTACACCGAAGTTGTATGTGACCTCAGACGGCGGAGAGAACTGGGATACAGGACCATCTTTCTTTGATCGAAACAAATTCAACGGGTGTGGTAATTTCAGTGTCAGTTCACCACAATTTTTTGGACGTGAAGCGCAGTTGGCCTGGATGTCCATGTCCTGTTCTCAAGGGGAGAGTACGACATTCAATGGATTCTTCACAACCGATGGCGGAAAGAGCTGGATGCTGTCCAATTTCACTTTAAACAAACAAACGGGTGCGAATCGCAGTCTTTCACCTGTATTCCTGAATGCATCGGAAGGTTGGGCGATGCAAAAGGGTATAACCTACCACACCAAGGATGCAGGCAAAACATGGAGCTCTCTTCCTGCAAGCAGTGTACTGGAAAAAATTCTCGAAGACTATCCGGAGATTGTGAAGATTCAGATGGTTACCTCCAAGCTTGGTTGGATATTGGTTGAAAATACAGATGCCAAAAGATCATTGTTATTGCAAACGGTAGATGGCGGTGTACATTGGAAAGTACTATAAACGTAGAGTGTTATCGATGTGAATAGATAGGAGAAAGGAGAGGGGCCTAAGGGTTTCTTTTCTTTTTTAATTAGTTTGTGAAATAAATCACAAATAAATCCACTGGAAGGTGATATATTTAACTCAACAAGAGAAGGAGTGATGAAGATGAGAACCAACGGTCAAACTCAATTCACGCAGGCGGATGACTTAACCAGATATATGCTTCAATTATGCTACACATGTGACGATGCCAATCGTTGTACAACAGAGGAAGCAGTGAAGGCTTGCATGGCAGAACACGCACAGGCAGATCAGCCCGAACCAGCCGAAGGTGGAGATGTAACTCGCGGGTTTATGGACTTGATGTACGCTTAGGCTAATCATTCACGGAGAACGCTCCTGAGGGAGGGTTCTTTTTGATTTGGAGAGAAATGTATGCGCTTTTAAATGTACTACGCAAATATTGCAGCATGGGTTATTATAGAAATAATTAAGGTAATTTACTCAAAATGTGGAATTAATTCTATTGAATTTTTGTTTGGAGGATGATGACATGGAGAAGAGTACTACAGTTAGAACCAACATGATCGGCGGTAGACAGGTTCATGCCATCTCGGTCGACATGGATAAAGGAAGTATTCATGAAACCAATGGCTTGTTTTGGAATACCGAAGGAAATGATGTTTTAGGAGTGACAGCACTTCCGCTCTATGGAGCATTTGTCTCCGAAGAAAAACACCATCTTTTTGGAGATATCTCGGAAAAGAAAGTATTGGAAATAGGCTGTGGGAGCGGCCAATCCTTACGGTATTTGGGAGAACGTCAGGCGAGTGTACTATGGGGAACGGATTTATCGGAAAATCAAATTGAAAAGACACAACAGCTTTTGACGTCGTGTGGTCTTTCAGCGACCTTAATCTGTTCACCTATGGAAGAAGAATGTGGCATACCCAAGGATTATTTTGACATCGTTTATTCGATTTATGCGATCGGCTGGACAACGGATCTTGAAGGGACTTTTCTCCAGATTGCTTCCTATCTTAAGAAGGATGGCGTATTTATCTTTAGTTAGTCTCACCCTATACACAAATGTGTTGCTGCAGAAGAGGATAGACTTGTTTTTGAAAAATGTTACTTTGATGAATCTTGGTACTCGGTAACTCTTGGCGAAAGTACGCTAGCATTATCGGACCGTAAACTATCAACCTATGTGAATGCGTTGGCAAAAGCGGGATTTGTCATTGAGCAGCTAATTGAGGAATCTGATGATGAATTGATGCAACTGCAAAATGATGATTTTGCCAATAAAGCAAAGATGCTCCCTGTAACCTTTGTGATAAAGGCACGAAAACTATAGGAGAAAGATAAGGAGAGTGGCTAATGCAGATTGATCGAAGATATCACGGTCTTAATAAAATAATCGTTGGTGTTCTGGTACTCGCATTAATTATTGTGACGTGTGCTGTACCTGTGTACGCTGAGGTAGAGAATGTGGAGACAACGCCCTCCAGGATTGCGTTGTCTTCGCTAGAGGAAACGATTGATTCATATGTAGCCACTAATCAGAAGAACACCGCCGCCGTTTCGGTTGTAGCTATCAAGAACGGTGAGACTGTTGTGAATAAGGCCTATGGATACGCAGATCTTGAGCAACAGAGAAAGGCAGACATCTCTACTGTATTTGAATGGGGTTCAACCTCTAAACTATTAGTCTGGACGAGTATGATGCAACTTGTCGAGCAGGGAAAGCTTGATTTGCATACCGATATTCAGGAATATTTGCCGGAAGGTTTTCTAAAGAAGCTTGAATACGATGCTCCCATTACCCTATTGAACCTTATGCATCATAATTCAGGATGGGAGGATATATTGATCGATTTATGGTATTCATCCGAGAAAGACATCTTGGATTTAGAAGAAGCTTTACAAAAATTTGAACCAAGGCAGATCGATAAACCTGAGAGTGTCGTTGCTTATTCAAATTATGGTACGGCTATGGCTGCTTATATCGTTGAGGTGCAAAGCGGACAACCCTTTTACAAATATGTCAATGAACATATATTTAAACCATTGAATATGAGAGACACTTCGATTCACCCGTCACAGTATGATAATCTAAACGTCTTGAAAAGGAGAAATGAGATTCAAGGCTACACTACGAATCTGAAACTCATTCCTAAGAACAGAGCATACATAAGCTTATACCCTGCAGGGGGCGCCATTGGCACCGCAGAGGATGCAGCTAAATTTCTCGCAGCCTTGATGCCTGTGGATGGTAGCAATTTATTGTTCGAGAACAATGCCACGTTAGACGAGATGCTGTCAACTAGTCTATATTACGATGGGACTTCTACTCCTCGAATTGCGCATGGCTTCTTTGAGGTAGAGTACTGGGTGCCTGCACTAGAACACGCTGGAAGTACGGCGGGATTTTCAAGTAGATTTGTTTTTGATCGGGAGTCTAATTTCGGGTTAGTGGTCATGACAAACCAGTCAAATGAAATGGCTTATAGCGTTGGTCTTGTCCAGAAGGTGTTTGGAAGTAGTTTCAGCACGAATTCTATTGAATCTGAGAGTGGAGGATATTATCTGCCTGCGCGACGGGTCGTTTCCGGCTTTACGAAAGCATATTCGATGTTAAGTCTGCAGAATTATACCACATTTGACCTTAGTAATTTTGCAAATGTTGTTGAGCGTAATGGCACTGTTGAGAAGGTCTCTATGTCTTATAATGACTTTTTGCCCGTATCCAACTTAACGATAAACGGGATCAAAGCATCTTTTATTGCTCTTGCAGTAGCCATGCTACTCAGTATGAGAGCTACAATTGGTTATTTTATTCGGTTATCCAAATACAAATTAAAAAACTGGGAAAGACCAGGTACAGGATTTGATAAGTATCATATTGCCATTAATATTGCCAGTCTGGCATTAATTTTGAATACGATATTATTGTTCATGCGTGCCTTAGGCTTTGCCCCCTATTCTTCATTACGGATACATCTCACCTTAAACCTGGTTTATGTGATTCTAGCTGTGGCGTACCTTGTCTTGATGTTCTATAAACTGATGAAGAGAAGTTACAGTAAAAAGCAAAAGGCGGTATACATCATGTCTGGCATATCTGCTTTCCTATTTGCTGCTTTTATTGTGGGATGGGATTTGTACTTTTAGAGCCGTAAGCAACGTTATTATTCTTTTGACGTAACAATCAATTGTAATTTGTGGAGGATAAAAATGAAAATTGACTTTAGAAATTTCGATGAGTCTTATTATGAACAAGTATGTGATTTCTTGATTGAAATTTCCTCAGATAACCGTCGTCATATTAAGGACCTGTACCTGTTGATGACTATACGATGAGTAAGCAAAAGGAAATGTTATCGGCAACTCTTTAGGTGCTGAAAAGCATATGTTATTTCTGATAGTACTTTCTATACTTCATTAGGTTTTCAACAGTATTCACACTATACGTTCTATTGGCATAAGGAATAGTTTATAGAGGGCTTTATCTAAAAGGGCGGGAAATAGTAGAAAGGATGAATTTTATGGAATCTTCGGAAGTTTTCAATATAGTTGAGTTAACTCTAGAGGGGTTGAAGAAAAGATTAGATAGTAATAATTCATTATTAATACAAGGTTCAACTGGTTACAGTGAGCCTGCAAAATTTACGTTTTATCCGGGTTCATCAAATCAGGAGATCGATTCTTTATTTGAAGAGTTTAATTTAGTTATTCCTTGGGACTATAAAGCTTTTTTACTAAGTCATAATGGAGCAGATTTATTCGAGCATCCCTTTTATGGAGGTGGGATCCAGTTGTATAGCTTAAACATGATTCGGCAGGTATACATTGATTATGATTATGTTAGCATGATACCGCAGGGTTGGATTCCAATAGGTTCGGATAATGGAGATATGCTTTTTTTAAATACGAATGAATGTATTGATCGATTTTCTAGCTATTTGTATTGGACTGAAATGTTATTCGTTGATAGCGCAATTAAGGTAGATATGAATTTTGAGAGATGGTTTGAAAGATTGATTATATGTAATGGTGCGCACTTCTGGAATTGGAATAATGAAAGTTCTGAACGTTATTATAGGCATTTACAAGGACACATTGAAAATGTGAATAACTATGATGGCAAGAACTATACACTTGCTTTGTCAAAGAAGGAGTAAAATAATGAGCCCTCCAAAACATATCGTATCTGCCGCTGCAATCGTCATAAACGAAAAAAACGAATTATTACTTATTAGAGGACCAGGAAGAGGATGGGAAATGCCAGGTGGTCAAGTAGAAGAGGGGGAATCTTTAAGTCAAGCTGCGATCAGAGAAACGAAAGAAGAGTCCGGAATCGACATTGAAATCATCAAATTCTGTGGAATATTTCAAAATATCGAAAATTCAATATGCAACACGTTATTTTTAGCAAAACCAATAGGAGGAGAATTAACCACATCATCAGAGAGTTTAGATTCTGGTTTCTTTCCAATCGAAGAAGCAATTTTAAAAGTCGAATGGAAAAACTTCAGAGAAAGGATAGAGTACTGTTTAAAGCCTGAGCTGCAACCTTTTTGTATTGAGTTTAGTGATAAAAACAATATTTAAAAGCTTCACTAGAAGCGTATCCTCATCTAAATGTTTTATAAGTATTTGTTAATTGACCAAAACTACAATAGGGGGAATTACATTGAACGCAACCTTCACTAAGGTGGCTGGAGTTAGCTTCATTATTTTATCAATCTTAAGACTAACTCCTTATATTAATGTGACTGGTAAGTGGTTGTTATACATATCCATAGCAGCATTTTTTCTTATCCTATATGACTTAATGGAATTTGTGATTAAAAGAATAATGGCAAGTAACGGTTTGAAACTAAGCAAGATTTTATTTAATTTTCGCCCATTGTTTCTTGGATGTGCAGTGATGGCTATCATCGTTTTGCCTAATATAAAGGTCGCTATCTCTGTTAAAGAGGTGAATACTTATAGTGATTTTTTCACTTTAATTAGCCTAGGAATAGCAATAATGTTACTTGGATTTAAAACTGAAAGAGAAGAATCTACTTCGCTGGAAAAATCAAAAGGGAATGAGATAAGAGAATTTTTGAATTCAACTGAAGGAGAAATGATTATTAAAAAATATATAGAAGAACAATCAATAGAAAATAACAAAAAATTGATAAGTTAGGCAGGTTCTAAGTAGTCATGATGAACGAAAAAGATTTGAAGGTCAATTCCAGGAAGGAAGTTCAAACAATGAAACGAGTCGATGTAGTTTACTCATTACTAACGAATTCATCCAAATCTAAAGTACTTGCGGTAAGAAATGTAGGACGTTCAAGCTGGTCGCTGCCTGGCGGAGCTGTTGAACCCGATGAATCATGGGAACAAGCAGCAATTCGGGAAGCCCATGAAGAAACAGGACTTGATGTTACAGTTCATGGCATTGTAGCAATCAATGAGTGTAAATTTGAAGAAATCAAGGAACATGCCATTTTTATCACATTCAGAGCCGAAATCGTCGGAGGGAGAGAAGAGATATCAAGACCGGACGAAATTTCTGAGATAGCATGGTTGGATATAGCACAGGCAGATGAGCTTATGCCTTATTACAAGAACGGCTTTAAAAGCTTACTTACTGGAAATGAGATTACATATTTCAACGAAGGTAACAAGTGATGTTCTGGAGATAGTTGATGAATCTTGGTATGCGGTATCTCCAGACTTTTGTCAGGGTGAGTTAATCTTAGCTGATTGTCAACTGTGATTAAAGCGAGAAAACGTTAGAAACTGACTTATTTATTGGAGGACTCACATGAACAAATTACCTTTATTTATAGTGACAGGCGCAAGTGGAACGGGAAAAACGACGGTCTCTGCGCTTGTTCGCAATTTACTTCCGGATTTTGATGTCTTTGATATGGATATCATCGATAACGTGGATTGGCAGATTGCCAAAGAAAATTGGTTGAGGATTGCGTATAGCATATCGCTAAGTGGACGAGGGACTGTTTTATGTGGAACGATGGTACCGGAAAACATTGCATCGTCCGATTACAAAGATCGATTTGATCGGATTCTATATATGAACTTACATTGTAATGATGTCACACGTGAAGCGAGGTTGAAGTCACGGGGATGGGATGAGAACTCGATCGAAGATCACAAGAATTTTGCCAACTGGTTAATCCAAAATTCGAAAACTGCATTTGCTCCGGAAATGCCGACAATTGATACGACAGAACTTACAGCAGAGGGAGTAGCTGAACAGATTAAAGAATGGGTTCTAAAAAACTGGTGCGAGGAATGAACACCTAAAAGACATCAGGATGAAGTGAAGGAGGTCACGTATTGTTTCTCAATGTATTACTTTGGTTGATTATCCTCTGGGTGATCTCCCTTTATTTCAGTTTTCCCAAGATAGATCGGATGTACACCGTCAAGGTGCCAAGCACTTATTATATTCAATCTCCCAATCGATTGGATATTCAGAAAAACTATGAATGCGCTGCATTTTCCAGTGCGTTCGTCTTGAGACATTTCGGGGTGGAGTCCAACGGGACAAAGCTCTATGAAACCTATCCTCGCAAATTACTGGATGGGACGGTATATCCCAAAGCGGTCGTTGTTTTTTTCAGAAAGCTTGGATATCAGGCAATGTACTTACGTGGGAATGTGAATACGTTGAAGAAGCAGATTAGCCAAGGGGTACCCGTTATTATATTTATTAGAGTACATCCCAAACAACGTTATTTGCATTTTGTTCCCGTCGTTGGCTATGATGAAACGCATTTTTACTTGGCTGAATCGTTAGATCACAAGATGAATTGTGATAAAGAATATTACAATCGAAAAATCAGCATTAGTGAACTGAACGCGTTATGGAGATCTTGGTTACCTTTTTGTCAAAACTCATATATCGTCGTACATCCAGTGCAGATTTAATTGCTCAAATATTTAATCGGGTTAACAAGTTCTGTGTACGTCCGCATATACATTACAGGAGACGGGTCAAGACTCCGGCTGTCCTAAGTTGTATGAACGGAGGGAGAGACATGGGCATTGAATCATCCTGGATGTTTGATTTGTTTGGAACCGTCTTTCCGGTTGTATTTGTTCTGCTTATAGGTATAGTCCTTCTGTCGATGGGAAAAGAAGTATGGAAGTGGGGGCGTAACAACTCAGAGCCACTGTTGACCGTACCTTCAAGAATCACCAGCAGACGGATGAAGACGAGTCAGTCGCAATCCGAACCAGGCAGTACAGCACGAACCTTATATTACGTCACCTTTGAAGTAGAGAGTGGAGATCGGCTCGAATTCAAAGTCAATGGCGAAGAGTATGGTTTGTGCGCTGAGGGGGATGAAGGACGGCTCTCGTTCAAAGGAACGCGTTACATAGGCTTCGAGCGATATAATCGCTTATATTCCGAACGCCTACGCGGTTAAACCGAGCAGCTTGCGCCAGGATGGCGTGAGCTTTTTTTGATTATTTGCTGGACAAGCGTTTCTTAATGGGCCTAACGTGTTTTTATATAAGGAGAGGCTTAATGAAATTTTGATCGCAGGATCATTACCATAGAGGAGGAAATGAATATGTCATTTACAGATCAGGTCGTTGTTGTAACCGGTGCCGCTCAGGGAATAGGACGCAGTGTGGCCGAGGCTTATGCGGTCGCCGGGGCTAAAGTCGTACTTGCTGACCATAAGGAAGCGGAGGGTGCGGCTGCCGCAGCTTCCATTCGCAATGAAGGCGGAGAAGCCATCTTTGTTCAATGTGATGTTCGGAGCGAGCAGGATATTACGAATCTTTTTCGAACTACCGTGGAGGAATTCAAACAAATTGATGTTCTGGTGAACAACGCAGGACTTGCAAAATGGAAATCACCCTATGAGCTAACGCTGGAAGAATGGGACGATGTACTCAATACCAATGTGAGAAGTTGCTTTTTGGCGAGTCGGGAAGCAGCCAAACATATGAAAAGCAATGAACACGGCGGTGCCATTATCAATATGGCTTCTACCCGTGCACTGATGTCTGAGCCTGATACCGAAGCCTATGCCGCATCCAAAGGTGCGATTGTAGCTCTGACGCATGCGCTGGCGGTCTCACTGGGCAAAGACCAAATTCGGGTCAATTGTATCAGTCCGGGATGGATTGAGACAGGAGACGTGGAGAAACTGAAAAAGGAGGATCATGAACAGCATCCCTCCGGTCGTGTGGGTATTCCTTCGGATATCTCCCGTGCTTGTCTATATTTATCTGACCCAAGCAATACCTTTGTCACAGGGACCAACCTCGTTATTGATGGAGGCATGACCCGAAAAATGATATATGAGGACTAGAACCGGGATCGAGCCGGGCGAGCCCTGCGCTGTCCCAATATAAGAGTAATAAGCCCAAGTTAAGCACTTGGGCTTATTTGTTTTTAATAACTCGGTTGCTATAATAAATGTGATTTTACAACAGTAGAGGAATGGAGGGAGTATATGTTCGGGAAACAATCCCGGAAGGTATTTTGGCTGTTACTGCTGATCGGAGGGATGATAATGATAGGGAATGAGTCACCTGCTGAAGCAGACGGCGCGGATATACGGGCGGCCTGGGTATGGCAGGCGCAGTCTGTTAGCAACGGAGATGAGCTGCTGGCCAATGCAGCTAAACATAAGATAAACAGGCTGTACGTGAATGTAGACATGACGCTGTCCAAGGAGGTATACCAGACGTTTATAGCCAAAGCAAGCCGTGCAGGTATTGCGGTTGAAGCGCTGGGAGGCGATCCATCCTGGGCGGTCAGTGGGCGTGAAGGCCCCATGCTTAGGTTAGCCTCGTGGGTAAGTGACTACAATCAGGCAGCTG
This sequence comes from Paenibacillus sp. FSL H8-0079, assembly GCF_037991315.1. Lineage (NCBI taxonomy): Bacteria > Bacillati > Bacillota > Bacilli > Caryophanales > Paenibacillaceae > Paenibacillus > Paenibacillus sp. FSL H8-0079. Next base: position 3,775,513 of record NZ_CP150300.1, on the reverse strand, counting down.
AGCCCAATGAGCGATTTGATGCCATACATCTGGATATCAAGCCCTACGTGTTACCAGCCTGGAAAGAAGATGCCAAGCCATTGGTTCAATCCTGGGTGGCCAATATGAATCTGTTATTTGAGCAAGTGAGACAGGGTGGCGCTGTTGCTGTGAATGTTGACCTGCCATTTTGGCTGGATTCGTACACCGTCACAGGGAATAGAACTTCTGAGGATGCAGATAACGAACCATTGTCACGTTGGTTTATTGAACAAGTGGATCATGTCACTTTACTAGCTTACCGTGATAATGCGCAAGGAAACAATGGCATCATACGTTTAATTGAACAGGAACTGAACTGGGCTGATGCCAGCAATGCGAGCGTCACGGTTGGGTTGAATACCAAGCCCATGCCTGGCGAGGAGTTCACGACATTTGCCGGTAAAGGGGCAGCGCAGCTGGAAAGTGTTATTGAAGAAGTTGCTTCCGCATTCAGCGAGCATACTTCCTACGCCGGTTCTGCTGTACATGACATTGTATACTGGGGACAACTGGAGCCGTCGGAACTGCCATCACCGGAGATTCCATCCAACCAGCCAGAGATTCGGGGAACGTATATCTGGGAGGCCTCTCAGGTGACGAACGACGGAGGGGAGCACATCTTAGCGTTTGCGAGAGAGCAAAATATTAACTGGTTGTATGTCCGCTTGGATCTGGATCAACCCTATTCCAGTTACCGCAGTTTTGTGAAACGAGCCAGAGCTCAAGGTATTGAAATTCATGCGATGGGTGGACACCCGATCTGGGGCAAGAAGGAAAATCGTCCAAGGATTCAGCGCTTGATTGATTATGTGAAAAATTATAATGCTGAATCTGAGCCGGATGAACAATTTCAAGGCATCCATCTGGATATTGAGCCTTATACCTTGCCGGACTGGGAGAACAATCGGAATACCCTGTTGACCGAATGGGCTGCGAACATTACATTTTTCCAGGAAGAAACGAAGAAGGACAGTGATCTCGAAACAAGTGCAGATCTTGCCATATGGCTGGATACCTTCCCGCTGCCGGGTAAAGACATGTCTGTGACGGAATTTATGATTGGTACACTCGATCATGTGTCACTGATGGCTTTCCGTAACAACGCCGAAGGTTCCAATGGGATCGCTGCTGTTGTGAGTCAGGAGATGGAGATCGCCGATCGTTTAGGGAAAAGGTTGATGATTTCGGTAGAAATGAAGGAGAACCACGAAGGTCCTCATATTTCATTTTATGAGAAGGGGGCAGCGGAGATGGAACTTCAGCTTGCTAAGCTTCCCGATCTGCTGGCCGAATATCAGGCGTACCAGGGCAATATTGTACATGCCTATGATTATTGGATTGAAGCCAAGCCCTGAACAGGCGAGTAATATAAGAAATAAGTTGCTTTGGGACTTCACCTTGGGTGAGGTTCCGGGCTTTTTTTTATGGAAAAAAGATGGAATCGTGTCACCGAATGGGCTCCTGCACAATACGATGTACGGAGATGAACAGCTGAAACAAGGGAGGAAACAGAATATGGCTGTTATTAAAGCCAACTCAGAGGACGTCAAGCTATTGGCTAGGCTGATGAGGGCGGAGGCTGAAGGTGACGGCGAACAGGGTATGTTGCTTGTGGGCAATGTAAGTGTGAACCGGGTACTGGTAGATTGTCTGGACTTTAAGGATATTCGCGACATCAATCGTATGGTATTCCAGAATCCAGGAGGCTATGAGTCCACACAGAAGGGTTACTTCTACCAGCGGGCAAGACAGTCCGAGATTCGTCTGGCACAACGGGTGATCAATGGAGAGCGTTTCTGGCCAGCCAGCAATTCATTGTGGTTCTTCCGACCTGTGGCCGAGTGTCCGGCAACGTGGTATGACCAGCAAAATACAGGACGTTTTAAAGCGCATTGTTTCTTCAGTCCTTCAGGCGAAGACTGTCCGGAAGTATATTAAAATTTGGGGAGGAATCACCATGATTAATCAGCCTTATCAACCAACGACTCAAACGTTGGGTCAGCAAGCGAATTCCGTATTAGGTCAACAAGCCAATTCTCAGGTTCAAGGTACGTCTTACAAAATTGGTAACGGAATGCCTGCCATGTCAGTAACACCAGGAATGGTATCCCCAAGCTCCACAAGTGTACCCCCACTCGTATCCAGTGGAAGCCCAATGACACCAACGGGTGCAGTAATCACTACAACGGCGCCACAGTTTGAGCAGTCGTACATTGAGAATATTTTACGTCTGAACCTCGGGAAATTCGGTACGTTCTACATGACATACGAAGGCAACAAAGAATGGAACGCTCGCATATTCCAAGGTATTATTGAAGCAGCGGGCCGTGACCATATTATCATCAGCGATCCGAAGACAGGAAGACGGATCATGCTGTTGATGGTCAACTTCGACTATGCTACATTTGATGAGCCGTTGTTGTATCAATATCCGGGCGTGGTAGGCAACTACCCACAAGCTCCAAGCAGATGATCATTGGCGCCTCATCATTTTGATTGATATTTGATATGGATAACACATAATGAATTACATGCTGTCCTGAATGTGGAGGTATTCCACAGACGGGGCGGCTTTTTACATAAGAATTTGTGTGCAAAATGATTACTATATGATTGAGTCAGACGTAACCTTTTGATAAAAACATGGCACTTATATATGAACAGAACAAGAAACATGCCTATATGAAGGGAGTCCATAGCATTGAAGTCATGGATTGAAGGAGCGATGAAGGGCGAACCCGAAGCTTACGTACAACTGATGTCTCAATATCGCGGGATGGCTCTTGCTGTTGCCTACAATCGTTTAGGAGAACCATTTTGGGCAGAAGATGTTGTGCAGGAGGCATTTACTGAAGCCTTTGGTAATCTGTCCAAGCTGGAGGACTCGAAGGCTTTTCCTGGATGGTTCAAGGTGATCGTGGAGAGGCAGTGTTATCGCTGGCTAAGGCGTAAGCAGCATACCACAATTCCCGTTCAGGAGCTGGAGCATGTATTCCAGGAAGAGGATCAGGCGCATAATCCAGAAGAACAAGCGGTGCAAAACGAAATGCATCGTACGCTGCGTGATTCGATTTCAAAATTGCCGTCATCGATGCGGATTGCTGTTGAACTGTTTTATTTGGAGGGATACTCGCTGCAGGAAATATCGGATTTTCTCGGGGTCAAGGTACCTGCATTAAAGAAAAGGCTGTTTGATGCCCGATCCAAACTCAAGCGTTCTATGCCAGTGAGGGATCTGGTCTCTGTGTTCAGTGACTTGTATGAAGGAGGAAAAGGATTGTTACACATTATGAATGGAGATCACGCTGCGAATCGTCTAAGAGAGAGTGGAATCGAGGGAGATATCCTCGTATGGAGAGAATTGTACACGTTCGGACCAGTAGCCAAAGATATGGGAGATGTAAAGGAACGGAAGAATCGGGCATCCGTGTTAGAGCAGCAGTTGGGCATTCCGCAGACGGAATACTTGCAGATCGAGGAGCTTGAGCGCAAGTTGCATTCGTTTCAACAATATAAGGAGATTGTCCTGTGGTTCGAATACGACCTCTATGATCAGACGATGTTATCTTACCTATTGCATTATTTCAAAGGACAAGTACTCCAGAATACGAAACTGAATCTTCTCTGTATTGACTCGTATCCAGAGATTGAGCACTTTAGAGGACTGGGACAGCTTACCTCTACGCAGATCGAACGTCTGTCTGGCAGTTGGCACGTGATTGACACGGACGAGCTAGAAGCAGGTGCACAGTTCTGGGAAGCCTATACGTCGCCTGATATCCGTCATCATCTGGATTACATGTTGGCAGACACCTCGGTGCTCCCCTTTGCAAACGCTGCGTTCAAGGCCCACTTGTCCCGTATGCCATCTGTATCAAACGGCCTGGGAGTCATTGAGCAGATGACACTGGAGACCATTACAGCAGGTATAGATCGTCCGTATCCTTTGTTTCGCGAGGTAGGGGACAAGCTGCATATTCTCGGGATGGGTGATCTTGAATACTGGGCACATCTGAGACGGATGACAGAAGGACCTCATGCCCTTCTTCAGTTGACCGGTGCAACAACTTTCCCTAATTTCATGCAGCATGATGAAGAATTCCGTGATGGAGTCCTGTCGCTGACGGAACTCGGGATTCAGGTACTGAGTGGGGAGGTCGATTGGGCTATGTTGAAGCAGGATGAATTCTGGACCGGTGGATTGCATAACGAAAGTGGGAAACAAGCCAAGTGGCGCTGGAACCCGGCTTCTGAGACCATAGTGGAGATTGAGTCGACATAGGAAGTAGAGCAGAAGATATAGAGAAGCGAGTAATGGACCGATGCTCCTATGCTATATAAAAGTAATAAATAAAGAGAGTACCAGCCATGCCGAAGCATGAACTTGGATACTCTCTTTGGTTTGATTAGTTCATTGTTTACGAAATGTTAAAAAAACAGCGTAATCGCTACTTTTGTTAAAGAAATAAGGCGTTTGTGCCATTTCGTTGTCATAGGACACGGATTGACTGTGTAGTGTAGAATTATATAATAAAAGAAGCATATCTTTGTTATTCGACAGAACAAGGTGGAGGTGGAAGCATTGGGAAGTTGAAATTGCATATGAACGGCAGAATGGCTAATATCCTACATTTTCGAAGGAGGTGGACCTATTTGCCGAAGAATGACGGCAAATAGGATGAAAATTTGAGTGACCCCTTACCGAGTATTTTAAATTTAGTAATCATTGGTTTACTTGTATTAATGAATGGTTTCTTTGTGTCGGCGGAATTTGCGATGGTGAAAGTTCGTGGAAGCCGGATTGAGGCTTTGGTGGAAACAGGCAACAAAAATGCCATCTATGCTTCCAATATCGTGCGTAATCTGGATGCATATCTGTCAGCTTGCCAATTAGGCATAACACTGGCTTCACTGGGACTTGGATGGTTGGGAGAACCCGCAATCGCACATCTGTTAGAGCCTATATTTACCGCGTTTGGACTGGGACCGGTCTATGTTCATGGAATCTCTATTGCCATTGCATTTGTGATCATTACGATCCTGCATATTGTACTGGGGGAACTTGCTCCCAAAACGATGGCGATTCGAAAGTCTGAGACGATCACGTTGTGGTCTGCGGCTTTGCTAACGTTCTTCTACAAGTTAATGTATCCATTCATATGGGCACTGAACGGTATGGCTAACGGCTTGTTGAGACTATTCCGGATGGCACCAGCTTCGGAGATCGACTCCGCACATAGCGAAGATGAAATACGCATTCTGATGAAAGAAAGCAATAAGAGCGGTTTAATTGATAACACTGAATTAGCACTTGTTGATAATATATTTGATTTTACGGATACAACCGCCCGTGAAATTATGATTCCGCGGACGGAAATGATCTGTCTGAATGCCAATGAATCCATGCTAGAGAATCTGGAGATTGCCAGTGATAGTATGCGAACAAGGTATCCGGTGTATAACGGAGACAAGGACCATATTATCGGCTTTATTCACATTAAGGACCTAATGCGATCCCAACTTACGGATACCATCTCCGTAATCCGGCCGATCCTGGCTGTACCAGATACCACACTGATCAGTGATCTGCTCAAGCGTATGCAGCGTAGCAAGACACAGATTGCGATTTTAATCGATGAATATGGGGGAACCTCCGGGCTTGTCACGCTTGAAGATATCATGGAAGAGATCGTAGGCGAGATTCAGGATGAATTCGACCATGAACGTCCTGCCATTGAACAAGTGGATGAGATGGAATACTCTATTGATGGATTGATGCTGATTGAAGAAGTCAGTGAAAGATTCGGACTAGAGATGGATCGTGCCGATTACGATACCATCGGGGGTTGGCTATACTCGAGAGTAGATGCCATACCACCTGAGGTTGGTCAATCGGTTGAGTATGGAGGGTATGTATTTGTCATTCAAGAGACAGAGCACAAGCGGATTTCCCGTGTAAATGTGATTAAGCTGGAACTGTTAGTTGAAGAAGAAGGCGCGTAGCCAGATCAAAATTGTAACGAATGAAGCTGTATGGTGACGCAATGGTCATTGTACAGCTTCTTTGCATACTCATGATTCTTTGGGTACATGAATGACAACATCGGCGTAACGATTCTCCGTGACAAAGCTATTTTTGATATAAATTCGCTTATAAGTGACGTAAACATTCTCTCCCGGAGCCAGATCATGCTGGATATTCAGCTTTTTTCGAGTGGATTGGTTTGTTGTCGGTGTCTTAATGGTGATGATGGCGTACATAGGCGTATCGACGAAAGTAACCTCGTAAGAATTGTAGTCCCCGACCTTAGTGGTGGATAACACCGGATTTTGCTTATACTGAGTTAGGTGATCATTCACCATGCCATATGTAGTTCATTCGGATTGGAGTTGTTACGATGCTTTCTGGATTTAGATTGAAGTTTACTCAAGTGATACACCTCATTTGCAAATCTTGTTGGTTAATATGGTTCCAACCATGCATTACCCAATACATACGGGCTGGAATAATTTAGGTTTCACAATACTGGAAATGTATAAAAAGGACAAAAGACGCTACCGACAGAAACATCGGAGCGTCTAATTTTTTTTGAAACCTGTCACCCGATCCGTCCGTTTATACCCTTACACAAAATCAAATATGGAAGCGGAGGATGGATCAATATGCGGAAAACGAAAACAAAGAGTGCAGCATCTATACTAAAAATAACCCTTGTTGCCTTGTTAATAGTGCCAACAATCCTGGCTATACCTACGTCCGAACCAGCCGTTGCAAGCCCGATAATCAACGTGTCCTCTGGTGCACTTACAGCTCCACCGCCACCCGAACCATCCATCACTTCGCTTGCTACCACTCAGGAACGAGGACATATCTATCAGGCGGTCGGTGCACTCATCCCTGGGGGAGGACTTTCTGCCATCGTCAATACGAAGACCGCGACATATGTGGAAGTGAAGACACTTTCGGTAGATTACCGACTTGAGCGCTGGACAGGAACAGCATGGGTAACTTTCAAAAACAATTCCAACAATGCAACGAAAACAAACTTACTGAATGCCACATCGGATTGGACCGTTATGCCAGGATATTATTATCGCGTTACCAGTATTCATACAGCGCATGATGGAAGTACTACGGATACCAGCAAACATGTTTCTGGCACCGTGTTATTTTGATCTTATCGGCGGGTACTGCCGGGAAACTTCTGCTCTTGAAAATCGTTGGCAATAGCAGTCATTTCTTCTTCAGAAAGGGTGCCAAACAGACTCATATTGTTGGAACCCATCATCCACTGAAAGGAGTTATAGGGTGGGCCGATATACATCAGTGCTTCCGAGCCATCCGCCAGCTTTACGGTGCTCATATCACGAAGCATGGCCCCTTCAATTTTCTCCCCAGGCATGATATGGACATAATCAAACTGGATAATCTCATCCTCTATGCTCTTGCCTTCACTGGTATATTGAACTCTCATTTGTGTGGACTCATAATAATCGTCTGGATTCACAGGGTTTTCAGTATCAAGCACGAGTTCGAATTTGACTTTGTTGAATCTCTCGGGAATGGCATTGGATAACAGAAAGTCACCCATGAACCCATCGCGTGCAATCTCTTCTGTAACAAGTACTGGACGAAGCAGGTGGCTCGATAACTCATACGAAGGTGTATTAAGAGCTTCTTCTTCTTGTACTTTAAGAATGTCGTCTAAGCTGGTTTCCGGTGGTGGAGGCGTTTTGGCTGTTGACGGATCAGCCCCAAGATGGGTCGTACGATCCTCGATGATAATGGATTTCATGCCATTGCCCCAATCCTTGATGGATTGCACGAATGGGGATACCGCTTGCGTACCAGACGGCAGGCTGAAAATAACGGCCCCGATGGTCACGGAAGCAGCTACGACAACGGAAAGCCGCAGGGTACGTATTCTTTTTTTACGTAAACCGATTCTGTTAATTTCCCTATGTACCTTCTGCCAGGATTGCTGCATGGATTCGGTATCGGAGGAGGAAGGGGCAGAGACGGCCTGATGAAAAGCTTCATCAAAAGCCAGATCAAACGCAGCATCGAAATACTCGTCTTCCAGATCTGAGTCGAATTGCTCCACATGCTTATCGGACTTGCCTTTGCTCAATGCTTCCACCCCATTCCTTATGTAATTTCTTCTTGATACTGCCACGGGCTCTGAACAAGCGTTGCTTCACAATGTCTTCGGAGGTATCCAGCAGTTCGGCCATCTCCCGATAGGAGAGACCTTCTTTCCACCGTAACTCCACCAGTACACGATATTCCGGTTTGAGCTGTTCGAGATAATTTTCAATGGACTCTTGCATCATCTGCGTTTCTACCATGCTTTCCACGGAAGCTGCGGTCTGATTCATCGTCTCCATATCTATAAAAACACTATCCGTATCCACTTGGTTACGGTTATTTTTATTTTTTCTCAGATAATTAATAGCTGTGTTCCGCGTGACGACCTTGAGCCAGGCTTTTAGTTTGACCTCGTCTTCGAAAATGGGTTTGTTTTTGATGATTTTGATAAAAGCTTCCTGAATAATATCTTCTGCTGCAGCACGCTCCTTGATGATATAAACGATAAGACCATGAACCATATTATAATATTCATAATACACTTCTTCTTGAAGTGCAGAGCCTAAATTATGGAAATCTGAGGCGAGTAGTAATTGAAGCCGATTGGCCATGATGTTCTCCTTTCTGGTGAACAATCCACAAACATTGGTATCATTACATTTTACAACATAATATGGAAACGATACAATGGGAGGTTGGTCCGAGAAAAACCAGATGAGGAGAGCGAATGTAGCCTTCGGGACAGTTTGCTGAAAATTAATAAAAGGCTGTCTTGCCAACCATGAACACATGGTTGCAAGACAGCCTTTGCTACTGTTTAGTGAAAATACATTACGGTGGAGAGCTCTTCCGTAACCGTTAGAATGCCCAGTCTCCCTTAAGGAAGATGGCTTCACGTTCGCCGTTTGCCGTGATACCGTAGATGTCCGTCTCGGGAGAGCCCATCATGAAGTCCACATGAGTGATACTGGTGTTCATACCGCGAGCGGCAAGTTCTTCGGAAGACATCGTCTTGCCACCTTGGATATTAGATGCATAGGAACTGCCGATCGCAAGGTGACAGGACGCATTCTCATCATACAACGTGGTGTAATACAAGATACCGCTCTCAGAAATCGGGGAATGGAAGGGAACCAGAGCCACTTCGCCAAGATAATGCGAACCTTCATCCATGGAGATGAGTCTTTCGAGCGTATCCTGACCTTCCTCCGCATGAAAATCAATAATGCGTCCATTCTCGAAGGTGAGTGAGAAACGATCAATGATGCTTCCACCATAACTGAGCGGTTTGGTGCTGGATACTGTACCGCTGACACCAAGTTTGGCTGGAGCTGTGTATACTTCCTCTGTCGGGATATTGGCGACAAAAGGGGTACCTTGCTCATTCACGCTACCTGCCTGCGCCCAGATATGTCCTTCTGGAAGCTCAACCGTCAGATCCGTTCCCGGAGAGAGGAAGTGCAGTGCTTGATACTTCTTGTTGTTCAATGCAACGGCCTTGGTCTCCAATCGTTCAATATGCTGTTCCCAAGCCGCTACAGGGTCCTCCAGATCAGCTCTTACCGCAGCGAAAATGGCTTCCCATAGCTGGCTGACCTGCTCAGCTACCGGCAGATCCGGGAATACTTTGGCTGCCCAATCGGGTGAAGGACAAGCCACACCCGTCCAGCTCATTTTATCTGCTTGTTGATACTGACGGTACTTGGCCATCGCCTGACCAAATGTACGCTGATGGGTAGAGATTCGCTCCGGGTCAATGCCTTTCATCAGGTCTGGGCTGGATGACAATACCGTCAGGAAGGCTGCATTATTGGCCGCCAGTTCTTCAAGCTCCGCCGCATGCCATTTCGGTGGCTCTTGGAAGGATTCCTCAGGGGCCATCTCAAACCGCAATCGATTGACGGTTTCATCTCCGTATTTTACAATAACCTGCTTGGCTCCAGCTTCGTACCCTTTGCGCACCAGCAGGCGTACGAATTCAGCGGTATCAATCATTGCACTGATGACAAATACTTGCCCTGGTTGTACGTTAGCGCCTACTCTCACAGCAAGTTCAGCGTAACGATCCAGTTTTTGTTCAAAACTTAACATATGTGTTCCCTCCAATGATTGTATATTTATCTGTTGACGCAGGAAAAGAGAGGAGTAATCTCCTCTCTCCTAATCACATCAAACGGAATTAAAATGCCCAGTTTCCTTGCAGGAAGATCGGCTCTTCCGTGCCTTCGGAAGTTACACCGTGGATGTTCATTTCTCCAGATCCAATCATGAAGTCTACATGAGTGAGACTGGAGTTCATGCCACGTTCAATCAACTCTTCTTTCGACATCGTTTTACCACCTTCCAGACAGAAGGCATAAGCATTACCGATCGCCAAATGGTTGGAGGCATTTTCATCAAACAGGGTATTGTAGAACAAAATATTCGTATCGGAAATTGGTGACTGATGTGGAACGAGGGCTACTTCACCCAGATAGTGTGCACCTTCATCCATCTCGATCAGGTTTTTGAGTGCATCCAGTCCCTGCTCAGCGGTATAATCTACAATTCGACCGTTCTCAAATGTAAGGGAGAATCCGTCAATCAGGTTGCCGCCGTAGCTCAGTGGTTTCGTGCTGCGCACGGTACCGTTAACGCCAGTTTTCAACGGAGCCGTGAATACTTCTTCCGTAGGCATATTGGCAATAAAGACATGTCCTTGCTCATTCACACTCCCACCGGATACCCAGATATGGCCTTCTGGAAGTTCGATCGTCAGGTCCGTGCCTGGAGCTGTATAGTGAAGCTTTTTGTATTTTTTGTTGTTCAACAGATCAGCGCGGGAATCGAGATTTTGCAAATGGGTTTTCCATTCGGCAACAGCATCCTGTTCACCGATCCGTACTGTTTTGAAAATGACATCCCACAGGCGATCCACTTGTTGTGCTTCCGGCAGATCCGGGAACACTTTAGCTGCCCATTCAGGAGAAGGAACGGCTACAATAGACCAGCTGAATTTGTCAGCCATCTGATAAGAACGATATTTTTCGAGCGCTTTGCCGCGCACTTTTTGGCTAGTAATAATCCGTTCCTGAGCTACACCGTTCAGCAGATCCGGATTCTCAGCGATGACGTGAAGGATAGCGGCACCTTCTTCAACAAGTTCAGTCATTTCAGCTGCAAACCATTTCGGTTCAATGGAGAAGGCCTCGTCAGGGGCAAGATCGTAATGAAGACGGGTAACGGATTCATCGCTCCAGTTTACTTTGACCAACTTGGCACCTTTACCATAAGCTGCTTTGACGATTAGTCGTACAAAATGTGCTGCCGAGATTGGAGCGTTAACCACGAGCGTTTGTCCAGGATGGACATTGACACCGACTTGAACAGCCAGTTCAGCATATTGCTGCAGATTCGTTTCAAAAGTATTCATGCTATTTTTTCCTCCAATGTGATAATAATATCGTAGCTTGTTGGCTATTATAGATGTTGTTCAAACACGTATTATAGTCCTCATTACAACGATGTAAGGACTCAGAATGATTCCTTCATTGAATAAGGTATACGTTGCTACGTTATATATTGTACAATTAACCAATAATAATTACCAAACTAGGTTTACCAGAAATGTTGGAGACCTACTGTAGATGAAAGATTAAAGGAGAGAATGATTGTGAATATTGAAATTATCCGTACTGAAATGCGCCGTGAAGGTGAAAAAGGGTACGTGGGAAATACCGTTTACCGCACAGAAGGCGAAAAGTCAGTGTATGAGATTACCTTCATGAGCAAGAACGGAAAAGACTGGGACTATAGCTTGCATTTCACAGAGCAATCCGGAGATGAAGATGAGTTGCTGCGTATGGACGAGCTGCTTGAGAATGATGACGATCTGTACAATCAATTGCTCGATGCTGCTTTGGAGGCATTTCCGGCTTAACTGGCCGAGATGTTCTTGTTCTATTGTGTCGTGTTGATGACTATACTAGACGGTGTATGCCCGAAACAGGGTGTATACCGTCTATTTTATTGGAAATGTTGAATAGATGATCCAGAAAAGGGAAGTCTACGAGATGAATGGAACCAGAGAGACAATCCGCCTAATGGGAGGTAACCGTGAATGGCATCTGACAATCTGATTACAGAAGGGTTGACGGGGCTTGAAGAAGTCGCGCCCGATATTCTCAGTTTGCGTACACTATTCGTTAATGTCGTGTTCATCGGAGAGCCAGGAAGCAGGAACTGGGTCCTCGTGGACACTGGAATGGCGAGGTTCACGGATCATATTGTTCAGGTTGCAAGCGAACGTTTTCAAGGTCCGCCATCTGCGATCATATTGACACATGGTCATTTTGACCATGTAGGAACCGTTATTGAGCTGGAACAATTTTGGGGTGTCCCAGTGTATGCTCACCCGCTTGAAATTCCATATTTGACGGGATTGAAAGATTACCCGCCAGCGGACCCTTCTGTAGGTGGAGGACTAATGTCCAGATTGTCATTCGCTTATCCTAATGAGGCAATCAATCTGGATGATCGGATATTCAGTCTGCCCAAAGATCATTCTGTTCCAAGCGTTTCGGGATGGGAATGGGTGCACACGCCAGGTCATACGCCTGGACATGTGTCACTGTTTCGGGAAGCAGATCGTTTGTTGATTGCGGGAGACGCGATCATCACGGTGAAGCAGGAATCGCTGTGGAGTGTGTTGCTTCAGGACAAACAGTTGCATGGTCCACCATCCTATTTCACAACCGATTGGCAGGCTGCTCATCAATCCGTTCAGCATATAAGGCATCTGGAGCCGAAACTTGCTATTACTGGACATGGGCATGCCTTGAGCGGAGATATGCTGAGTGAATCCCTCAAGCAGCTTGATCTGGATTTTGAAGAGAGCACGGTGCCGGATCATGGCAAATATGTAGATTAATTGAATTATGATATGAATGGTGTCAGAGACAGCCGCAGCCGTTTGCAGCTGTCTTTTTCATGTCTTTTTTGAGGCTCAATCATGAATTTGTTCTCTATCATAGATTGGTATTTTGGGCCCGGGCATGATATAGTCGAGCCGTATAATATAACCTTAGTATGCAGGAGGTACATATAACGATGACACAGCAAAATGCAGCATTCGAAGAACAATTTGGAGGGATTCCGGCCGTCTGGCTTCGTTTTAATCAATTTGAAGCGGCAGTTATTCCAAGCGTGGGTGCCAACCTCGTTGCTTTCCGTGATACAGAAAAGGGATTCCGTTACTTGAGAGAGCCGAATCAGGATCAGATGGATGAGTTTATGGCTGCACCTGCGGTCTATGGAATTCCGATTCTTTCTCCGCCGAACCGTTATGAGGATGGTCGTTTCCCCTGGAATGGTAAAGTCTATCAATTGCCTGTGAATGAACCGGCTACAGGTAACCATCTGCATGGATTCTTGCATGATGCCGAGTGGAAGGTTGAGGGATATGGTTCTGACCAGTTGGAGAGTTATGTGCTGCTTAGCCAGGACGTGAAAGAAGGACATACATTCCATCAGTACCTGCCGTTTACGTTCACGGTAATGCTTCGTTACTCTTTGAGTAGCCAAGGACTTCAGCAGCAATTGATCGTTCGCAATAACGGGAACGAATACATGCCTAACCTGTTTGCATTCCACACGGCGATCGCTGTACCGTTCGCACCGGACAGTCAATCCTCGGATTACACGGCCAAAATTACGATTGGACAACGCCGTGAATTGAATGAACGTTCGCTGCCAACCGGACAATTTCAACCGCTTACACCTGAGGAAGAACAATTGAAGAAAGACGGGGTTAGTCCGTTCTTTGCAGCCATGGATAATCATTACACGGCAGTACCTCAGAATGGCCGTAACTATATGGAACTTACAGATCATCGTACTGGAGACAAACTGGTATATGATGTGGGTACATCGTACAAGCATTGGATGATCTGGAACAATAACATGGGCGGCGAATTCTTCTGTCCTGAACCACAGATGAACCTGGTTAATGCCCCGAATGTTGAAGGCATCCCGGCGGAAGAAATCGGATTGATCGGTCTGGAGCCAGGTGAACTGTTCGAACAGACTAGCCGACTGTATCCCATTGCGTCACAAAAATAAATTCACGTTCATTTTGCGCTACGCTTACAATTTTGTCGAAAAGGTGAAAACCTGCTCGTAAATCATGTATAATATGACGAGATACACAAGCTTTGTAGAGACCCAAACCATCTTTTTGGAGGAGGACAAGCAAGTGGAATACCGCATTGAGAGAGATACGTTAGGCGAAATGAAAGTACCAGCCGACAGGCTGTGGGGAGCTCAGACGCAGCGCAGCAAGGAGAACTTTCCGATTGGCAGTGAACATATGCCGATGGAAGTTATACGTGCCCTTGCCATTTTGAAAAAAAGTGCTGCGGCCAGTAACCATAAATTGGGTAAATTATCTGCGGCCAAGTCCGATGCCATCGCTTATGCAGCAGACGAGATTATTGCAGGTCGAATTGATGACCATTTCCCACTGGTTGTGTGGCAGACCGGAAGCGGAACGCAATCCAATATGAATGTGAACGAAGTCATTGCTAATCTGGGTAACCAACTGCTGGAGCAGAAGGGCAAGGAAGAGCGTCTGCATCCAAATGATGACGTGAACATGTCCCAGAGCTCTAACGACACATTCCCAACGGCTCTGCATGTCGCAGGTGTTCTGGCTGTTGAGGATCAACTTTTGCCAGCAATCGCGGTATTGAAAGCCACTTTTGCAGACAAGTCGGATGCATTCAAGGATATTATCAAAATTGGACGTACCCACCTCCAGGATGCAACACCGATTACGCTCGGTCAGGAGATTAGTGGATGGGAAGCCATGTTGGGCAAGAGCGAGCGGATGATTCGTGAAAGTGTGCAGTACCTGAAGGAACTTGCCATCGGCGGTACAGCTGTGGGAACCGGAATCAATGCTCATCCGGACTTCGGGGACTTCACTGCCAAGGAGATTGGCAAGCATACAGGTAAAGATTTTGTATCTGCACCAAACAAATTCCATGCACTTACGAGTCATGATGAAGTTGTGTATGCGCACGGTGCGGTTAAAGCGCTTGCAGCTGATTTGATGAAAATCGCCAATGATGTTCGCTGGTTAGCCAGTGGCCCCCGCAGTGGATTGGGAGAAATCCGTATTCCGGAGAATGAGCCAGGCAGCTCCATTATGCCAGGTAAAGTCAACCCAACTCAGAGCGAGGCTATTACCATGGTGGTTACGCAGGTCATGGGGAATGATGCAGCGATTGGATTCGCGGCGAGTCAGGGTAATTTTGAACTGAATGTATTCAAACCAGTTATCATCTATAACTTCCTGCAATCCGTGCAGCTGCTGGCGGACTCCATTATTGCGTTTAACGACAAGTGTGCCGTAGGTATTGAGCCTAACCTGGATCAGATTGAACATAATCTGAACAATTCGCTTATGCTGGTTACCGCCCTCAATCCGCATATTGGTTATGAGAATGCAGCCAAAATTGCAAAGCTTGCGCATAAAGAAGGCTTGTCTTTGAAACAGGCGACGTTACAAACGGGCCTGCTTACGGAAGAGCAATTTGATCAATATGTTGATCCAGCCAAAATGATCGCTCCAAAGGCCTAAAATCAGCCTGAATGAGTAATATAGATCGATGAAGATGACGACCTGCATAAGCAGGTCGTTTTTCTAATACAAATGGATGAACTTAAAGCTTGTCAGACTATACGTATACATATAAACTACATATGCAACTGTTTTAACGTACATGAATGGGATTCGTATATATTTGGAGGTTTCCGCGTTGTCAAAAACGAGAAGATTTACGATACGCTCCAAAATTCTATTGGGCTATCTTGTGGTTGTAGTTTTATTTGGTGCTGTTTTGCTAGTTCTTACGGCCCAAATTAATGTGTTACAGAAGGAAAATGATTTTATCAGCCATCATGATCTGGAAGTACATAATCTGACCAACGCGATTGAAAAAAATGTCTTGAACATGGAAACAGGACAGCGTGGATTCATGATTACAGGCAATGAAAGTTACCTGGAGCCTTATTCCCAAGGCCTCTCCCAATGGAGTTCCAACTATGATCAGTTGAATGCTCTCATTAGTGACAATCCTTCACAGCAGCAGAGTCTGCAAAATATCAAATCACATATTACACGCTGGATTGAGATCGCTGGGGAACCGTCCGTAAACTTGAAAAAGCAAGGGGATCAAGCACAGGTAATTGCATTCTTCCAATCTGATCCTGGTAAAACGGAAATTGATTTGTTGAGATCCCAGCTCGCGACCTTCCGTAGCACCGAAATTGCTCTGACGGAAGCAAGGGTAACTGATCTTGCCGCACGCAGTTCCACACTGCTGACAATTATGTATACGCTCTGGGGTGTTATTGCAGCATTATCAATCACCGCTGCGATCGTAATCTCAGGGAATATTGTCAAAACGTTACGAGATGTCATGCACACGATCAGTGATATCTCTAAAGGTGGAAACCTGAAGCAGCGAATTCAGGTGCGTACACGTGACGAAGTGGGTGATCTGGGGAATGAAACGAACAAGTTGCTGGATGAAGTGCAGGAACAGAATCGAATCAAAGATCAGATTACGGGCATTGCCACACTTTTGCAGAACCCGACCAATCTAGAGGGATTGTCACGCTTGTTCTTGAACGAACTTGCCATTCTGTTTGAAGTGCCTTATAGCGTCCTATATTATTTGAAAGACAATCGACTACTGCGCGTGGCTGCATATGCTGCGGATGGAGAGAAAGAACGTTCGCTCGGTAAAGTGTCGCTTGCCCCGGGTGAGGGACTTGTCGGACAAAGTGCTGTCGAGAAGCGAGTCTTGCGCATGAATGACTTGCCTCAAAACTATATCCGAATCTCGTCGGGTCTTGGTCATGCATCTGCCACATCACTTACCGTTGTGCCGGTACTGTTCGAAGGCAGAACGATTGCGGTAATTGAACTCGCTTCAATGAATCCGCTGCAAGAGAATGACATGAAGCTGATGCAAGAACTTACTGAGATTTTCGGTGTTTCACTACACTCCACCGTCACTCGTATGGAATTACAGCAATTGTACGATGAGTCACAAGTTCTGAATGAAGAGTTACAGGCGCAATCGGAGAAACTTCAGGCTCAGACCGAAGAGATGCTGTCTCAGACAGAGGAACTGCAAATGCAGACCGAAGAGCTTCATATGCTTAACGATCGCCTGGAAATACAGAAGAGCGCTGCAGAGACATCTGCCAATGAACTTTCGGTTGTGGCAGATCAGTTACGAACGAGCTCAGGATACAAATCCGAATTCTTGGCGAACATGTCCCATGAACTGCGGACACCACTCAACAGCATGTTGATTTTATCCGAGATATTGTCTGAAAATAAAAATCAACACTTGAATAGTGAAGAGCAGAATTATGCTTCAGTCATTCACAAATCAGGCAAAGACCTGCTTAATCTGATCAATGATATTCTCGATCTATCCAAGGTGGAAGCCGGGCAGATGGAAGTGGATTTCGATGATGTCTACCTGGGCAGTCTGCCTGAAATTATGAATCAGTATTTCCTGCAAACAGCTGAGCAGAAAAGAATAGACTTCCGGATTCAGCTCCAAAGTCCTTTGCCGGAAACCATCGTGACCGATGAGATGAGATTGCATCAGATTCTCCGAAATCTGCTCTCGAACGCATTCAAGTTCACCAGTGAGGGTGAAGTTGCCTTAACCATCTCCAGAATGAGTCTGGCGAACCCTGAGGCGAAAGGCCAAGAAACAGACGTGATTGCTTTCTCCGTCAGTGATACAGGGATCGGGATTGCGGATAACAAACTCATGCAGATCTTCGATGCTTTCAAACAGGCGGATGGAGCTACAGCACGTAAATACGGGGGAACCGGGCTGGGCTTGTCCATATCTCAATCGCTTGCGACCCTGTTGGGTGGTTCAATCTCGGCAACAAGCCGTGAAGGACATGGCAGTGTGTTCACGCTGTTCCTGCCGCTGCGAAGAGATGAACCTGAGACGATGCAAGCATCTCGGCTGTTCCTGAATGAGGTGGCTAGCACCACACCTGAGATCAACAAACTTCCTTCATTGACCACAGCTCCATCGGACGTGTTATTAACACCTCTGGAAGAAGCGTTGCTCAGCGGACGCCAAGTGCTTGTTGTTGATGATGATATACGTAATGTATATGCCCTGGCTAACGCCCTTGAGCAATACGGCATGAATGTCATTTCAGCGCAGAACGGATACGAGTGTCTGGAATTGTTGGAGCGTGGAGGAGTCAAACCTGATATTATCATGATGGATATCATGATGCCGGAACTGGATGGTTATGAAACAACTCGCCAGATCCGTGAACGGCTTGGTCTGACTCAGCTTCCGATTATTGCGCTGACAGCCAAGGCCATGAAAGAGGATCGGGAGAAATGTATTGCAGCAGGTGCTTCAGACTACCTCAGCAAACCGCTGAATATTAAAGAGGTATTATCGCGTATGAAATTATGGATCAATCACGAAACATTGGAAATCTGATATGAAACCTATGCCGATTACAGGAGAGTGCGCTGTAATTAGGTTATAGGTTTTATTTTTTTTGCGTGTAAGCTTTATTCCGGAATTTGATGTTATAATACTTAACAATAAACAAAATTAAATGGATGAATATAGATTTAATTAGAAGTATAATCCAGAATTCAGTCTGTAGAAACGACAATAATACGATATTGTGTTATATATATGGGAGGTAGTGTCCATGCAACTTACGGTCAAAGAGGCTTTACAGGTATACCCGTTGTCAGAGGCCAAACTGGTTGCGGGTGGAGAAGGGACTTCACGGATGATGAAATCCGTTAATGTCATGGACGCTCCTGATATCGCGGATTGGATCAAATCCGGAGAAATGCTGTTCACCACCGCTTTTATTATGAAAGACAGTGAGACGGATGCGCTACGTTTGATGCGACGCTTGAATGAACGCGGCTGTGCAGGACTCGGCATCAAGCTGGGACGCTTCTGGCAGTCCATTCCCCAAGGCATTGTCGAGGAAGCCGATCGACTTCGTTTACCGCTGCTTGAGCTTCCCTTTCAATTCACCTTCTCCGACCAGATGAACGCCTTGTTCAAGGCTGAACATGAACGTAGTAACCGATTGCTGCATGAAGTCGTACAGAAGCAGAAGAAATTAATGCAGTTTGCGCTGCAACAGCAGCCGCATCGGAATGTGTTTGCCGAACTTGCTACGGTGCTGAACTATCCGCTTGCAGTCATTGGTTCTCGTGGGCATGTGCTCTATGGCAGTGAAGGCATT
This sequence comes from Paenibacillus sp. FSL H8-0079, assembly GCF_037991315.1. Classification (NCBI taxonomy): domain Bacteria; kingdom Bacillati; phylum Bacillota; class Bacilli; order Caryophanales; family Paenibacillaceae; genus Paenibacillus; species Paenibacillus sp. FSL H8-0079. The sequence goes on along the minus strand of NZ_CP150300.1, from coordinate 3,756,084 downwards.
GCGGGAGATGCGGTAACTCAAGGTTGGCCTTGGAAATCTGTCATGCACCGAGTGAAATGGAATCAAGGGAGCTGTCATCGCGTACCGATTAAGCAGAATGATGAAGAGTACGGATCGTTGCTTGTGTTTACGGATTCAGCCCTATCGCTTCGAGCAGAAGAAGAGCTGTTTCAGCAGGCTGCTGATGTGCTGGCATTCTATATGGATATGACTTATCGTGAGCATATTAACCCGACTGTGCAGGATGAGATGCGTACACTGCTTTCACAGTATTTGGATAACAAAATGACCGTTCAGGAATTGACCACCATGAGTGAGAACAAAGGTGTACATCTGTTCCAGGGCACCTATCAGTGCGTATTGATTACGCTTGAGCCAACCGTGTTTGCCGAGGGAAAGCTGCTTAAACAGATTCATCGCGAGTTGCAATACAATCCGCTGATGCAATTCACGGCCTCGCAGCATTTTCAGATCGAGGATGGCATTCTATCCATCTATACCTGTCCAACAGGGCGAGATTATGGAGAGGAGCTGTCAAGTTTTCTGTTGAGTCGGTTTGGTGATGTTCTGGCAGCGCAAGAAGCGAAAGGAGCACCGGCTCCGCGTTTCTGGATCAGCAAAATGAAGCATGAGCCTAAGTCACTCCGTGAAGCATATCAGGAGTGTCTGGATACTCGACAATTGGCTCGTCGGTTCGGCATGAAAGATCGTGCGCTGCAATTTGAAATGCTCGAATTTGCCTATGTGTTCCAACACGTACCGGATAACATCATGGAGAACTATTGCAATAAAGTACTTGAACCGTTACTTGCCAGGGACGGTGATCCCAATCAGGTGCTGATGAATACATTGGAGTCCTTTATCGAGAATGACGGACTGATCAATGAAGCTGCCAAGCAGCTGTTTGTACATCGCAATACGGTCACCTATCGTATGGAGAAAGTCGGCAGCTTGCTGCAAATGGACTTTAAAAAGACAAATGATCTGCTTAAGTTAAAGCTGGTATTCACCTTCCGCAAGTTTGTGCGGGACAAAGTAGCTGCAAGACCCCACAATGTTCAACTCTAGATCGCACATTGTGCATCATGACAATACTACCTGGCCAGACCCCCAAGAACCGCATTCCCTTGATGGAGTGCGGTTTATTCATGTTTGAGGACAACAAAAGCTGATCTTCCCGTGCACAGCAAACAAATCACAACTCTGATGTTATGTTATATTACAAAATTGCGTAAATATTGTTGTCGCGACATTGAACGACACTTAGAATGAAGAACAATAATCTACAACAGACCGGAGGTTCTAACATGAGCGACTTAATTAAACTTGTTAACAACTGGTCTATCACGCAGTTCGTGCATACGTTTGGCGGCTTATTTGAGGAATCACCATGGGTGGCTGAGCGTTCCGGGCTTTCACGACCTTTCGATTCATTTGAACAGATGATGAATGTGATGAAGAAGGTGGTTCAGGCATCAGATGACCAGGTGAAGTTGCAACTGCTTCGAAATCACCCGGATCTTGGAGCGCGAATCAGCATGAGCAGCAACTCTGTTCAAGAACAGGCTGGTGCAGGGCTTGATTCACTGTCACGGGAACAATACAACGAACTTCTACAATTAAACAAAGCATATACAAGCCAATTTGGCTTTCCATTCATATTGGCTGTAAAAGGCCATACCGCAAGTTCCATCCTCGAATCCATGAGGCAACGTCATCGCCGAGGCAGGCAAGAAGAATTCGAGACTGCTTTGAAGGAAGTATTCAAGATTGCAGGCATTCGTTTGGAGCAGTGGCTCGCACAGATCGGTCATGAACATGAATTTGTGAGCAAGCCAGCCGCAGTACAGCAGCGGACCATGTATTACGGCAAAGGGGATGTGTGGATGTACCGTTCCTACGCCAAGCCGTTGACGGGTATACAGTCCATTCCGGAATCTCCGTTTATGGGACGCAGCAATATTCTGTTTGGATTGAACATTAAGGTCGCTGTGCAGGGCGATGAATTCTTGCCTTCTTTTGCAGAAGGGGATAATTCGCTGGTGGTGGCAACCGATTCGATGAAGAATTTCATTCTTAGACATGCAGCGGATTACACAGGGGCGACGGTGGAAGGGTTTCTTGCGCTGGTAAGTCGGCGTTTCCTGGAGACGTATCCGCAGATGAGCAAGGTTCAGATGACAGCGGACCAGATTCCTTTTGAAGATATACCGATTGGATTGGAAGGGAATTACCGACCGAGTGCACTCGTATTCCGTTATTCGCAGAATGATCGGGCAACGGCTGCCTTAGAAGCGGAACGAGCAGGAGACTCGATTGAACTAAGCAACCATTTCAGTGGTGTAGCCGATCTCAGACTGATCAAGGTCAAAGGCAGTGAATTTGCCGGCTTTATGCAGGATGAATATACGACACTCTCCGAGACGTGGGATCGACCGCTGTTTATTTTTCTGAATATTAATTGGCGTTATGAGGACCCGAGAGACGGTATAGATGATCAGCGTGGACGGTATGTAGCGGCGGAACAGGTCAGGGATTTGGCTGCGGCGGTATTTCATGAGTGTCGCTCTGCATCCATTCAACATCTGATCTACCAGATTGGACGAAGGGTGTTAAGTCGATTTGAGCAACTGAGTGAGGTTTCATTTGAATCCAACAATCGGACCTGGGAGACGGTGCTGGAGGAAGTGAAAGAGGGGGAAGGCAAAGTGTTTACTGAGCCAAGACCGCCATATGGATTCCAGGGTTTCTCGATGACAAGGAATGATCTGGGAACAGACGGCCATGACTCCGGGAAAGCAGGTGACGTCTAATGTCGATGTCTGAAGGACGAATTACAACTCATGTGCTGGATACATCCAAAGGCGTTCCTGCTGCGGGTGTTCGGATCGAGCTGTATACCCTGAAGAGGGATGGAGAACAGGAAAGCAAGATAAAAGTTGCGGAGTCGGTGACCAATGCGGATGGACGTTTGGATGCACCGCTGCTGGATGGAGGCAAGTTGGAGTCAGCCATATATGAGCTTCAATTCCATGTCGAGAGTTATTACGCACAGCGTTCGTTGGAGGAACTGGGGCAGACACTATGGACAATTGTTCCGATTCGTTTTGCCGTATCTGATGCCTCAAGCCATTACCATATTCCATTATTGATAGCTCCAGGAGGTTACAGTACATACCGGGGAAGCTGAATATGCACACATCCGGTTCTGATTCAGGGGGAGGGTCATCCGCATGACAACATTTGATACCATCATCCGGGGAGCCCGGGTGGTGCTGAGAGATCGGGTAGAACAACTGGATATTGGCATTACTGGTGAAAAAATAACAGACATATCCACACGGCTGGCCGCTGGCGAAGCGACTCGGATCATAGAAGCTGAGGGGCTTACAGTGATGCCGGGCGTGGTGGACATTCATGTACACTTCAATGAACCCGGACTCGGCAGTTGGGAGGGGTTCCGGTCTGGATCGGCATCCCTTGCCGCAGGGGGAATCACAACCTATGTCGATATGCCGCTTAACGGCGTACCGCCAACTACAAGGACGGAAGCATGGGAGATGAAAAAGAAAGCAGCCGTAAACCAATCGTATGTTGATTATGCCTTCTGGGGAGGCTTGGTTCCCGGCAATCGTAAGGAACTTGCTCCACTGTCACGATTGGGTGCAGCCGGATTCAAGGCATTTATGTCCGAGCCGGGTGGAGAAGGGGAAGATATCTTTGCCAGAGCCGATGACCATACGCTACTGGACGGAATGAATGAAATCGCAAAATTAAACCGTGTGCTGGCACTTCATGCAGAGGACGAAAGCATGGTTGCCGAACTCGGCACGAAAAGCATTGCGGAGGGAAAGACTGAACCGATGGATTATGTTCGGTCCCGTCCTGTGGAAGCTGAAGTCGTCGCGGTTGCCCGAGCGTTGAAATATGGTGAACAGACCGGGTGTGCGCTGCATTTTGTGCATATTAGTACCCGGGAAGCACTGGATTTGATAGCAGCGGCTAAACGGCGTGGGCAGGACGTCACTTCGGAGACATGCCCTCATTATCTGACACTGACCGATCAGGATGTGGTCCGATTGGGTGCTGTAGCGAAATGCGCTCCACCGCTTCGCAGCTCATCTGAACAGGAGCAGTTATGGGATGCACTGACGTCAGGATTAATTGATGTTATTGCCTCAGACCATTCGCCATGTCCGCCATCCATGAAACAATCCGATAACTTTTTTGAAATCTGGGGCGGTATATTCGGAGCGCAAAGCACACTGCTGATCATGCTGGAGGACGGACATCTTCAGCGCAATATCGACCTCCCGTTACTCGGAAGAGTGCTCTCCCTGCAACCTGCCAGAAGGCTTGGTCTGGAGAGCAAAGGAGAGATTGCAGTTGGCAAGGATGCCGATCTCGTCCTGATTGACTGGGAGAAAAGCACAACCCTGAACACGGAGGATCTGCTCTATACGCATCAACAGAGCCCTTATGTGGGACGTACATTTAACTGCCGCATTGCAGACGTATTCTGTCGTGGGCAACGGGTGTATAACTCGGAATCCGGATTGTCTCCTGAACCTATTGGGCAGCACATTGCAGCCCACTCCTCTAGTCCCATCGAGGCGGGAACGGGGGAGACGCCATGACGGAGTCAGGAGTATACGGGTCATCCGGTACGAATAACGCACCTCTTCCTTTGCCGAATGTGGAACAGGTGGAGCTGCAAGCCATGCTTGAATGGCTGTCGACATATGGTGCGGATGCACAGGGTGGCGTTACACGACTGTTGTATGATTCGGCTTGGTGTGAAGCACAAGGTGCACTTGCTGCCAAAATGCAGGAGAAAGGGCTGTCTCCCGAATTTGACCAGTCCGGCAATCTGTATGGCACACTCCAGGGCGAGGGTAAGGAATCAGCGACGGGTGCTGAAGAATTACCGATTGTGACCGGATCACATATTGATTCTGTCGTGTATGGTGGCAAGTATGATGGTGCTTACGGTGTGGTAGCGGGAGTCCTGGCATTGGAGTATTTACAGAAGCATTTCGGAGCACCGAAGCGCACACTTCAAGTGGTATCGCTATGTGAAGAAGAGGGAAGTCGCTTCCCTTTCGCGTATTGGGGTTCACGCAGTATAACAGGAATGACGACTCTGGAAGATGTAGAGCATTTGAAGGATCAAGATGGCGTTACCTTTGCACAAGCGATCCGCGATGCAGGCTTTGGACCTGATAGTGCATATAGACCCGCTGCGAAAAATTACGGTGCCTTTATTGAGCTTCACATTGAGCAAGGTCAGGTTCTGGAACGTCTTGGACATTCGATTGGAGTCGTATCCGATATCGTAGGTCAGAAGCGGTTCAGTATTACCGTCAGCGGAGAAGCAAATCACGCGGGGACGACGCCGATGTCTTGGCGCAAGGACGCACTTGCCGGAGCAGCCGAGATGATTGCTGAGGTAAGGAATATCGCATTGGAAGCTGGAGAACCGCTGGTTGCCACGGTTGGGCGAATCACAGCCGATCCGGGTGTTGGGAACGTGGTTGCAGCCCGGGCGGTGTTTTCACTGGATATCCGCCATATTCGGCAGGAAAGTATTGATCGCTGCTGGCAGGATATGCTTCAGGCGTTTAGTCGTATCGCAGCCGAGCAGCAGCTCGGATTGGATTGGGAAGAGCATCTATCCGTCACGCCCATTCCCATGAACGCGCAGATGATCTCGGACATTCAAGATACCTGTGAGCAGGAGCAATTGTCCTATTGGCCGATGCCAAGCGGGGCGGGACATGATTCGCAGATTTTCCAGCCGGCTTGTCCAACAGCTATGATCTTTGTGCCGAGCCAGGACGGTATCAGTCATAATCCACTTGAATATACAGCTGAAGCAGACCTGATGCACGGTTTTCAGGTTCTGGTCCGGCTACTCTATAAATACGGTTACGGGAGTTGAATGCAGATGTCCAACTATAAAGAGTTATCTCCGTCCTTGCGGACCATTATGACCCCGGGACCCGTTGAGGTTGATCCACGTGTACTCAGAGCATTATCCTTTCCGATCCTGGGTCAGTTTGACCCGGAATTCACATCTTTGATGAACGAGACGATGGCGATGCTGCGTGAGTTATATATGACAGACAACGAGTGGTGTTATCCGGTAGATGGTACATCCCGTTCAGGCATTGAAGCTGTGTTGGTCAGTCTGATCCAGCCCGGTGACAAAGTTCTCGTCCCGATCTACGGGCGATTCGGACATCTGCTGGTTGAGATCTCGGAACGCTGTGGTGCCGAGGTTGTCTTTTTTGAAACGGAATGGGGAACGGTATTTGATCCGGAAGAGGTGATCAAGGCTATTCATACCCATAAACCGAGTCTGGTTGCGATGGTTCACGGTGAAACTTCCACCGGACAGATGCAGCCCCTTGCCGAGATTGGCAAAGCCTGTCGCGAGCTCGATATTTTACTCGTTGTAGATGCTGTGGCAACCATTGGCGGCACACCCGTGGAGACGGATGCCTGGCATCTGGATGCGGTGATGGGCGGCACGCAGAAATGCTTGTCCGTTCCTTCGGGGATGGCACCTATCACGTACAACAGTCGTGTGGAGCAGAAGCTGATGAGCCGCAAAACAGTTGAACGCGGACTGCGAGATGCAACCAGTGCGCGGGCAGAAGGCCGCACCATTGCCAGCAATTATTTTGACCTGAGCCAATTGCAGGATTACTGGAGTTCGGCACGGTTGAACCATCATACGGAGGCCACCTCCATGCTCTACGGTCTTCACGAAGGATTACGCATTCTGCTGCAAGAAGGGTTGGAGGCCAGGTTCCAGAGACATCTGGTGAATGAACGTGCGTTGGTCGCAGGAATTCAGGGGATGGGACTGCAATTGTATGGGGATATGTCCAGTAAACTTCCGGTGGTCACCTGTATCACAATTCCGGAGGGCATCGATGGTGAGTCGGTGCGCAGCATGTTGCTGAACAATTTCAGCATTGAGATTGCCAGTTCATTCGGCCCGTTGAAAGGTCAAATCTGGCGGATCGGTACGATGGGATTCAGCTGCCAACGCAAAAATGTACTTCATGTGCTCGGAGCTTTGGAAGCTGTTCTTCTCCGTCATCGTCATGTGTTACCAGCCGGTGAAGCGGTGCAGGCAGCGATGGATGTGTATGCAGGGAAGGAGGGCGCCTTATGTTAAACCAAATGCCAATCTCCAGAGAGGTCATGGTCACCACTCCTCATTACCTGGCGAGTGCAGTAGGTAGCTCCATCCTTCAGCAAGGCGGGAATGCTTACGATGCTGCTGTTGCGGTCAGTGCTGCACTGGGTGTGGTATATCCGCATATGACCGGACTTGGCGGGGACGCCTTCTTCCTGATTCATGATGGAACGAGCGGTGAGATTGCCGCCTATAACGGAAGTGGCCGCTCAGCCGCAGGCATTCATGCCGATACGTTCAAAGCGATGGGCATGAATGCCATCCCTCAGCGCGGTGTGCTTAGTGCCATCACGGTTCCGGGAATGGTGGATGCCTGGTGGGAAGTCTGGTCCCGGTACGGAAAGTTACCGTGGGAGCAATTGCTTGAACCTGCCGCGCAGTATGCGGAAAAAGGATGCTCTGTATCCCGGAATCTCCGCCTGTGGATGGAAAGGGATGAAGATTTCATACTGGGTCATACACCGCTGCGAGCGGTATTTGCCCCTTCGGGTACACTTTTGCAGGAAGGCGAGCTGCTGATCCAGTCTGAACTCGCTAACTCCATTCGTCTGATTCAGACGGGAGGGCGAGATGCTTTTTATAAAGGGGAGCTTGCGGATCGTCTGACCTCGGCTATTCGTGAAGATGGGGGCATGCTTGCCCCAGCAGACTTTGCAGGGCATCGTGGCGAGTGGGTGAAACCCGTTAGCACGGAGTATCGTGGCTATGAAGTTCATCAGATGCCGCCCAACTCGCAAGGATTCTCGATGCTGATGATGTTAAATATGTTGGAGCATACTGATCTGTCCTCGGTTGCACGCACTTCACCTGAATTCTATCATCTGATGGCTGAAGTGGTAAAAAAGGCGTTTCGGGATCGTGACCGTTATCTGACGGACCCGGATTTCAGGGACATTCCGCTGGATCACTTGTTATCCAAGGATTACGGAGACCAATTGTGGAATGAGATTCAGTCTGCTCCACCTGTGGCACAGCCTTTTTTGTCCAAAACGATAGGTCAGGACACGGCGTATGCAGCGGTTGTCGATAGCGAAGGCAATGCCGTTTCCTTCATTCAAAGCCTGTATTTCGACTTCGGTGCAGCGTATGTTCCGGGGAATACGGGGGTCATTATGCAGAATCGGGGGTCCTTTTTCTCTCTAGATCCGAGGGATGCCAACGTACTGGAACCGAACAAACGCTCATTCCATACCCTCATGCCGGGCCTCGTTACACGAGATGGCAAACCTTATATGCTCGTTGGCACGCAGGGAGGAGAAGGTCAGCCGCAGACGCAATTATCGGTGCTTACCGGAGTGCTTGATTACGGGCTCAACATCCAGGAAGCGATCAGCCTGCCGCGTTGGGTGTACGGACGTACTTGGGGTGAAGAAGGCGATACGATGCGTGTGGAGAACCGATATCATGATGACGTATGTGCAACCCTTGCCCAGTGGGGACATAACGTTGAAGCCAGAGCGCCGTGGGACGGTATTATGGGACAGTCGCAAGGCATTGTCATTCGTGAGGACGGCATGATTAGCGGCGCGGCAGACCCTAGGGGCGATGGAATGGCTATTGGATGGTAACAGACAGCGATCGGAAGGTTAGTCTGTCATCGGAGTGCAAGTGTAAGTATGTATGAGTTGAACGATATAGACAGACACAGATAGGGGAGATTGGCATGGGAACGATCCTGCTAAAGGGCGCACAGCTTGTGACGATGAATGCAGAAGAGGAAGTATTCATTGGAGATTTGTTGATCGAGGATAATAAAATCAAGGAGATTGCAGCTCACATTGACGTTGAGGCTGATCAGGTTATTGATGCTCGCGGCAAAGTGCTGTTACCAGGCTTCATCCAGACGCATATTCATCTGTGTCAGACCTTGTTCCGTGGACGTGCGGATGATCTGGAACTGATGGATTGGCTCCGTCAACGCATCTGGCCGCTGGAAGCAGCACATGATGAGGAGTCCGTCTATTATTCGGCAATGCTTGGACTCGGCGAATTGATCTCCAGTGGAACCACGACCATTCTGGATATGGAGACGGTACATCACACAGACTCGGCATTTCAGGCGATGGCACAGAGCGGCATTCGGGTCATTTCTGGCAAGGTGATGATGGATCATGGCGACGAGGTTCCGGAACCCCTGCGGGAGAATACAGCGACTTCGTTGCAACAGAGTGTCGATCTGCTGGAAAAATGGAACGGGTTTGGCGGAGGTCGCATTCAGTATGCTTTCTGTCCACGCTTCGTAGTATCGTGTACTGAAGAATTGCTGGTAGAGGTGCGAGACCTGTCCAATAAATATCATGTCAAAGTCCACACCCATGCCTCCGAGAATCGCGGAGAGATCGAACTGGTAGAACATGAACGCGGAATGCGCAACATCGTATACCTCGATCATATCGGTCTGGCTACCCCAAGATTGGTGCTGGCCCACTGTGTATGGTTGAGTGAGGAAGAGAAAGAGATCATCCGCAAGCGCGGTGTCAAAGTCACTCACTGTCCTGGATCGAATATGAAGCTTTCCTCCGGGGTAGCCGATATTCCTGATCTGCTGAATCGTCAGATCGCGGTTGGGATTGGTGCCGATGGTGCCGCATGCAACAACAACCTGGATATGTTTCAGGAAATGCGCCTCACAGCGCTGATGCAGAAGATTCCTCATGGTCCAACGGTGATGGATGCCCGGACGGTATTGCGTATGGCTACCATGGGTGGTGCAGAGGTGCTCGGCATGTCGAAGGAAATCGGCAGTCTCGAAGTGGGCAAAAAGGCAGATATGCTGCTGCTGGATCTGGATGATTTCCACACGTACCCTTCCTATGAGACGGATGTCTATTCCCGCGTGGTCTATTCTGCAACACGTAGCTGTGTGGACACCGTTATTATTGACGGAAGTATCGTGCTCAAGAATCGCAAGATTCAGACGATTGATCGTGGCATTGTGCTGCGTGAGTCGGATAAAAGCATTGCGAGATTGATGAAGCGCATCTGAGCGAAGGAAGCTTATGCGATTCGAGAAAGGATGGAGACCACTATGGAAATGCATGATCTGTGTGCAATCGCAGCCCGTGAAACGCGCTGCGTGCTCGCAACAGCGATCAAGGTAGAGGGTCATGCTTACCGTAAGCAGGGGGTCTCTATGCTGTTGACTGAGGATGGCATAATGTATGGCAGTATCAGTCCGGGATGCCTGGAGAGTGATCTTCAGGCCCGGGTGAGCCATGTGATGGATACGAAGCAGATGGAATTCGCGGAATACGACATGCGTCCTGAGGATGATCTGTCCTGGGGTGAGACGATCGGCTGCGGCGGGCTCGTTGTTGTGTTGCTTGAACCTGTGTGTGGTGAACTCCGACATACGTTGCAGAAGATGCATGAGTGTTTGCAATCCGGGGCTACAACAGCATTAACCCGAACATTCCAAGATGATTATACGAAGGTTGAATATGACTGGAGACGGACTGAGCCTATGGAAAAGGGGCACCATCCAGTCTTGCGTCCTTCGCTCGTCCATTCTCATGATGTTGTGGCGAATCATAATCGATCGCCATTGCAGGTTGATGTGCAACATAGCAGTGGAAATACCAAGCATGAACATACAACATCAACACAACATTCTCCCGATATACCTCGCCTTATGCTTGTTCCTGAAGTGGCATCTGCTACGTCAAACGGATCTCACTCTTCCCATCTATCCGCTAATTCACAACATATCTCTGAGGCTGATGCTGAAATAGCGACAAATAACACGGTTTCAACGAATCCCTGGAACCTCCCGCAGCAACATACTTCGCTATACACGCCTAAACCTCGCCTGATTATCATCGGAGCCGGGAATGATGTTATTCCTGTTGCCAGACTCGCCCGATCTGCAGGATTCCGAGTAGTTGTAGCCGATTGGCGAGAGTCCTTATGTACCTCGGAACGATTCCCTGAAGCTGAACTTGTACTTGGTTTCCCATGTGAGATTATGCCTTTGTTAAACGTGCACAACGGAGATTATCTGATTCTAATGAGTCACAATTTTCCCCGCGAACGTGAACTGTTGGAGATATTAGTGGACTGTGAGTATGCTTATCTTGGGATCATGGGTTCCAAAACACGTACAGTCCGTCTGCTGGATGGCTTACCACCGATGAAATATGTGCATTCTCCCGTTGGTTTGAGTATCGGGGCAGACGGTCCCGAAGAGATCGCCATCAGCATTGCAGCTGAATTGATCGCATGTAAACATAAGGTCTCTTCCTTGAGTTCCGAGGTGCAGAAGGGGAGCGTTGCACATGCGAATGACGGGCATAGTTCTGGCAGCAGGTAAGAGTCGTCGCCTTGGTCGGGATAAACTCTCGGTTGTCATGCCTGACGGAAGGTCGCTGGCTGCATGGTCATTGGAAGCTGCGCTGAATTCGGAGTTGGATCAAGTGGTTTGTGTGGTCAAACCGGAAGATTCGTTGGCATGGCTGCCTGTAAAATGGTTTGATTCTGCCACGTATGCCTATCATCCCACAGCAAGACTTCGTATTGTAGTCTGTGCTGACTATGCCTGCGGCATGGCCAATTCTCTTCATTCTGGCGTATTGTCCGCCATGGAGTATAAACCGGAGGGCATCCTCATGCTTCTGGGGGATCAGCCTTTATTACAAGTACAGGATATCAATCTGGTGACCACGGCATTGGCTACCCACAAGCTGAGTGACTATGTTGCAGCAACAGATGGTGAGGGAGGTAAACCGCCCGTTGCTTTTCGCTCTCACATGTTCGGACCTCTGTTGTCCTTGCATGGAGATGAGGGGGCACGCAAGATTATGCGCAGCGCTAACTATTCAGGTGTACATGTACCACTGTCTGAGACTAGTTTCTGGGATGCGGATACAGAACCGGAATTGGAACGTATTCTGAATCATGTATATGAATCGGAGAAGACAGACTAAATAACAGGAGAAGATTATTAACTATGTATAATTTAATAACATGATCAGGTCAGCCAGGCAGTCTGGTTGGCCTGTTTGTCTTCTTTTAACGTGTGGTGAAAGAGAGACTGTATTAGCTTTCGTTAGATCATGATGCATCAAGCACAAATGGAACGCAGGTTTTATACATTTATCCAAAACGATGTGAAGGTAATTGACGTTGTTGCTGAACTCTCATATGATTTGAAGAATTATCTGGATCAGACGGTTGAATTTCCTGCCCAAGGAAGAGAGAGAAAGGGGATGCAGCGATGGTAATACCGGCATACGGTTCTGGAGCCATGCCATCGGTATGGCAACCTGAGAATCTGCAAGAACTGCAAACGTTGAGAAGTAGACTGAAGGGAATATGTTGTTTTACGGCAGGTGGAACATTGCTGCGAACCCAGTGGGAAGGTGGCTTGATTCCAGCGCCTGAACACATGATTAGTCTGGGTCGTATTCCTGAAATGAGCGGTTTATCTATTCGTGGAGATGAGATGGTGATTGGAGCCATGACCCGATTGAAGGAATGTACTTCAGACGCGTTGTTGCATCAACTGCCGATCCTGCAAGAAGCGGTGAATGCAATTGCTGCTCCTTCCATTCGAAATGTGGCAACCATTGGCGGGAATGTTGTATCCGGAGTGGGTGATACACTGACTGCTTTACTTGTATATGATGCGGAGCTGCACTGGTTGACGGACAGCGGCATCGAGATCTGCAGTGTGTCTTCCTGGCTTCAGGGTGGACGGGATGGCAGCCGTAATCCAGGGGACGTATTAATCTCGATTCATATTCCGATGAGACCGTCCTCTATGCTTGATGTGGAAGGTGAGTACAGACTTGCTGCACGAGAAGTTTCCTTTTATCGCAAGCTGGGTCGACGGGAGACGTTCAGTGCATCGCTGGTGACGGTTGCGTTGTATGGAGAGATTGACTCGGATAACCGCTGGACCAAGATTGCGATTGCGGCTGGCGGGGGCTCAGGCATGGCGATGCGACTTCTGGAGTCAGAACAACAGCTTCTTGGTAGCGAAGCTTCTGTCATGCAAGCCGCGACTCTCGGAGCCACTGTAGCTAGCGAATTTATGACTTATAGCGATGCATTTGCAACAGAACATTATCGCAAGCAGACCGCAGGCAACATGCTTGGTGCCGGGCTATGGGAGGCACTTCACGAATAGAAAAATGGGATCACACAAAGGGGGAGAGGGATCATGCTGCTGAATCGGAAACAGAGCGGGAAACGCTGGCACCTGCGGCCAGATGGGGCACCCAAAGTAACTGGCCAGCTTCAATACCTGACGGATATGACGCTACCTGACATGATTCATGGAAGGGTATTGCGAAGCGAATATCCTTATGCTCGCCTGCTGTCTATAGATACTTCGGAAGCTGAGGCGTTGGAAGGTGTCTATGCGGTTCTGACCTCCAAAGATGTGCCTGGACTGAATCGTTTTGGCATAGCGACCCCGGATCAGCCAGTGTTCTGCGAGGATATTGTGCGTTATGTCGGTGACGCCATTGCAGCGGTTGCTGCGGATTCCCCGGAACGTGCGGCGCTTGCACTGGATGCGATTCGGGTAGTGTATGAGGAACTCACGCCGCTGAATAGTACAGATGCTGCGTTGGCTCCCGGCGCACCAGAGCTGCATGAGCATGGTCCAGGCAATGTGCTGCATCGCACGGAGATCAAACGTGGAGATGCCGAGCAAGCCTTTGCCACGTGTGATCATATCGTGACAGAGACGTATTATACGCCTCGCCAGATGCATGCTTACATGGAGACAGAAGGTGGCCTGTTTGTCCCAGATGAAGAAGGAAGGCTGAATGTATACGCGGCAACGCAACATGGATATAAAGACCGGATGCAACTTGCACGCATTATTGGTTGTCCCGAAGAAGATATCCGGGTGGTGTCTTCACCCATTGGTGGTTCATTTGGTGGAAAAGATGAACTCAACGTACAGCCTTATGGTGCATTGCTGGCCTTGAGATGCGGACGTCCTGTGAAAATGCATAATTCGCGTAAAGAATCCGTACGTGCAGGATTGAAACGACATCCAATGAAGATTGAAATGCAGACCGGCATGAGTCGAGAAGGTATCATACATGCGCATCGTGTCCGCATTACAGCAGATACCGGAGCGTACGCGACACTTGGTGCACCCGTGCTGAACTTCTGTACCGAGCATTGCCTTGGACCCTACGCCATTCCGAATGTGGATGTGGAAGGCGTGTCTGTGTATACAAATAACGGGGTGTCGGGTGAGTTTCGCGGATTTGGCGGGAACCAGGCGATTTTTGGCATGGAAGGCCAGATGGATCGGCTTGCAGAAATCATGAACATGGACCCTTGGGAGTTCCGTAGACGCAATATGAGGGAAAAGAATGATCCCGGACCACTGAATCAACGGATTCTGGTCACGGATGGACTGTCTCAAGTATGGGAGGCATTGGATCGCTCTGAACTTTGGCAAAAACATCAGAGTCCCCCGGCAGATCCTGCTCTGCCGCCGTGGATTAAACGCGGAGTCGGAGCAGCCATCGCCATGCATGGTGCAGGGCTGGGTTACGGCATTCCGGACCCTGCGGGAGGCCGTCTGTCCCTGAATAACGAAGGCAAGATTGAGGTGGCGTTCAGCTACGAAGAATTCGGTCAGGGACTCGTTGCAACGCTGGAAATTATGTTATGTGATCTGTTCCAATGCAGTACATCGGATCTCAGTATCATCATTGGAGACACGGACCGTGTGCCACACAGTGGGTCAAGTACCGCTTCGCGTTCAACAACGATGGCATGGATGGCTCTGCAGCGGTTACAGACTCCGTTTCGTTCCCGTGCTCTCGCTGTCGCGTCTGAAATGTCGGACATTCCGGCAGATGAACTGGTAACAGGACCTGGTGGTATATGGCGTAAAGGCCAGCTTCCTGCAGACACTTCAGAAGTAGAAACAGATGTGCAAAAGACAGGAAAGAGCGAGAAGGCTGAAAGAACTGAAGTGGCTGAGATCGTTGCTGGAGGGACTGAAAGTGCTCAAATTGCTGAAAGTTATTCAGGCGTATCTCAATACCAGGCGAAATTGGAAGCCCCATCAGACTTTGTGGTCTCTTATGCTGAACTCGCGATGCAGGGTGAAGCCGATGAATGGATTTTCGATACAAAGTTTGATTACCCAACTACGCCGGACAACGTGGTAGGTGGGCATTATTTGTATACGTATGCCGCAGTTGCGGCAGAGGTGGAAGTGAATACCTTAACCGGGGAGACAAAGCTGCTCGATACACGTCATGTTGTGGCGGCAGGCCCGGTTATCAACCCCATGGGTTACATTGGACAGATTGAAGGCGGCAGTGTCATGGCCCTTGGATTTACGTTGACCGAGGATGCGGTTATGCAGGACAGCCGCTATGTAACTACCAACCTCGATACGTATCTGATCCCAACGATTCGGGATATTCATACCAATCTGGAGGTTGAGGCTATTGAAGACTTGCCCGAAGGTGATTCATTTGGTCCGAGAGGCATTGGTGAGATTGGTTCCGTAGCGCTTGCGCCGGCCATTACAGCCGCAATTCATCAGGCGACAGGCGTGAGGGTCAACCGTCTTCCTGTACAGAGAGAACAACTGGTCAGACCTTTAAATGTACCTTTGCAGGAAGGAGTGAGTCCATCATGAGTAAACCGCTTGAAAACCACTGGACAGCCGTTGTAAATGGCGAACAGAAACATCTGGAGATCGCGCAAACGACCCGACTTGTCGATGTGCTTCGAACTCATTTACAACTAACGGGTACCAAAGTATCGTGCGAAGTCGGTCGCTGCGGCGCATGTATGGTTCTAATCGATGGAGAGCCCGTGAATTCCTGTCTTGTTATGGCTTATCAATGTGAAGGCAGTGATATTACGACCATTGAAGGTCTGCACGGCGAAGAGAAAGGTACTCTGCATCCGATTCAACAGGCTTTTGTGGAGGAAGGTGGTTTCCAGTGCGGCTACTGTACTCCGGGCATGGTGATCTCAACCAAGGCATTGCTGGATGCACATCCTGAGCCTTCACAAGATCAGATTGAAACAGGACTGTGCGGGAATCTATGTCGATGTACCGGATACGGGGGGATTATTCGGGCGGTACGCAAAGCAGGGGAACGTTGTGCGCTCACGGAAACATCTACCGAGGAAACCGTAAGTTGAGCCGGGACGCAGGCCGCAGACATAAACGAGGGCAATTGAAGAAACGTACTTGAAAAAGCATTCGAACAGGAATGCTTTTTTTTGTTGTTTATCCGATTTTCTGCCAGATACACATCTAATGTGAAATGAAGTTTCATACGCTAATTTGATTAGATAATGAACCGTTTTCGTCAATCATCAAGTCTGGTGAGAGAAAGGAGGATAGATGTTTAAAAGGCTGGTATAAAAGAAGTTTTAACATTTGTATTCACCATATATTTACAAAAATTGATGCACATGCTATGTTTACTATGAAAGCGCCATCATGAATGGGTTCATTGACATTTCATTATCATATTTCACTTGGGAAGGAAGATGGAATTGATGAAAAATTTGCTCAAAAAGGCAACCGCAATGATGCTGGCCTTGGCCCTACTTCTTGGATTAATGACAGCGCCCGTTCATGCAGACACACCACTGTTCACCATCGAAAGCGAAAATGCGCAGCTCACCCCGGATCTTCAAGTGGTCACTTCAATCTATGGACAACCCAAGCCCGGATTCTCAGGGACCGGATTTGTCTGGATGCAGAACTCTGGCACACTAACTTTCACCGTTACTGTCCCGGAAACCGGCATGTACGCGATCTCCACACGATATATGCAGGAACTCAGTGCGGACGGAAGGTCTCAAAATTTAAACGTGAACGGAGTTACCAAGGGGGCATACATGCTGCCTTACACGACAACGTGGTCGGACTTTGATTTTGGCTTCCATAAGCTGAATCAGGGTGCCAACACCATCGAGCTAAAGGCGGGTTGGGGCTTCGCTTATTTTGACACGTTCACAGTGGATCATGCTGATCTGGATCCCCTGAATGTGCAGCCAGTTCTGACTGATCCAGCAGCTACACCGGAAACTCAAATTTTGATGAATTATTTAACAGATGTATACGGAAACAACATTATCTCAGGTCAGCAAGAGATCTATGGAGGAGGAAATGACGGAGATACAGAGCTTGAATTCGAGTGGATTCATGATCTTACCGGAAAGTATCCGGCTATCCGTGGTTTTGACTTGATGAACTATAATCCGTTGTATGGTTGGGAGGACGGTACAACCGATCGCATGATTGATTGGGTGAATAACCGTGAAGGCATTGCAACAGCTTCCTGGCATATCAATGTGCCTCGTAATTTCAATACGTATGAGCTTGGGGACTTTGTCGATTGGAAAGAAGCTACCTACAAGCCAACAGAAACGAATTTTGATACAGCGAATGCGGTAATTCCCGGTACGAAAGAGTATCAATACGTGATGATGACCATCGAGGATCTGGCAGAGCAATTGCTGATTTTGCAAGATAACGATGTGCCGGTGCTGTTCCGTCCGTATCATGAAGCAGAAGGCAATGGCGGGCTGAACGGGGAAGGTGCATGGTTCTGGTGGGCTTCGGCAGGCGCAGAAGTGTACAAAGAGCTATGGGATCTGCTATATACCGAACTGACCGAAACATATGGCTTGCATAATCTGATTTGGACTTACAACAGCTACGTATACAGTACTTCTCCTGCCTGGTATCCGGGCGATGATCAGGTAGATCTTGTTGGGTATGATAAATACAATACGATCTACAACCGTTATGACGGTTTGTCCGGCGTACCGAATGAGGATGCAATTACCTCGATTTTCTATAAGCTTGTTGAGTTGACAGGTGGTACGAAAATGGTTGCCATGACGGAGAACGACACGATTCCAAGCGTGAAGAATCTTACAGAGGAGAAATCAGGATGGCTGTACTTCTGCCCTTGGTATGGCGAGCATCTGATGAGTTCTGCTTTTAACTACCCGGCAACTTTGAAAACGCTTTATCAAAGCGATTATGTCATTACGTTGGATGAACTGCCGAATCTAAAGGTTAACAATCCCAACCCCAGTGCATCCATCACACCTGTAAATGTTGAATTTGACAAATACACACCCAATCAAAGTGACAAAGCCGTAACGGTAAATGCGAACGGAAATACGCTGACTGCTCTTCGGGCAGGAAACAATACTTTGACCGCAACGACGGACTATACCTTGAACGGAAACACATTGCTGCTGAAAAAAGCTTACCTGGCAACTCTGCCAGTTGGCGAGCATTCGATTGTTCTGGATTTTAATCAAGGTCAGGACCCTGTGTTAAAAGTTAAAATTGTGGATTCAACACCGAGTACGAATGCTTCGATTTCTCCTGTGAATGCAACATTTGATAAAGCGACGAATCCAGCGCAGGATATTAGCGTGTCTCTTACCTTAAATGGACGTCAGCTCACAAGCATCACGAAGGGGAATGTTACGCTTGTATCAGGTCAGAATTATACAGCGTCCAGCTCTGCTGTTGTTCTGAACAAATCCTATCTTGCTACGCTGCCCTTGGGCCAGAATGTATTGACCTTTCACTTCAATGGAGGAAATAACGCTGTGCTTACGGTGAACGTGGTAGATAGCACGGTTACTGTGCCAGCAGGGGATTTGACGATTCAAGCTTTTAACGGCAATACAAGTGCATCGACCAACGGAATCTCACCCAAATTCAAATTGGTCAACTCTGGTACTTCGGCCATTTCGTTGAGTGATGTAAAACTCCGTTATTACTATACGATCGACGGGGAAGAAGCTCAGAGTTTCTGGTCCGACTGGGCCAGTATGGGCAGTGCGAATGTAACGAGCAATTTCGTTAAACTGGCGACTCCAGTTGCCGGAGCCGATCATTATCTTGAAGTGGGCTTTACAAGTGCTGCGGGAACGCTGAATGCAGGCCAGAGCGCTGAGCTTCAAGCTCGTTTTTCCAAAAACAATTGGACGAATTATACTCAAACTAACGATTACTCGTTCAAGGCAACCGGTAATCAGTTCGCAAACCATGATAAGGTTACCGGGTATGTGAATGGTCAGCTGGTATGGGGAATTGAGCCATAAGGAAGAAGCACGTTTTCATGGGCTGGATCAGGGGTTGAACCTCAGATCCAGCCTTTTATTGTGTAGACGGTGTACCCCGTTTTAGACGGAATGTTCTTTTTCACGTGTAGTATGTGTGGATGTATCCTTGTCTGTTAATATGCGATCTATTATCTTTTTCGTATGCCCCATGATGAACTGAAGGAGCAGACCTGCACAACATACGGTTAGCAATGTTCCAAGCCCGATCGGACCACCGAGCAGAAACGCCAGGATCAAAAATACAAAGTAAATCAATGTTCTCGATATAAATAATGGAGTTCGAGTGATTTCATGCAGGATTAAGGTTAAGCGGTCAATCGGAATCGGGGCGAAATTGGTCTGTAAATAGATTGCCGTGCCGATACTTATGATCATTAAACCAATGACAAAAGTCATTAATTGGCTGTACCAAACTTCGGGCGTGATCAAGGATTCAGATACATAAAGCCATATATCGATCCCCACACCTGTAATGAATGCGGTGACGAGCCCCAGAAACTCGGGTTTTTGCTGCTTCAAAAGCGCATTGCATCCTATTAATAGGAAAGCAATGATGACTTCCCAGCTTCCTACACTTAGCCCTACATGATGGGACAGCCCTACCAGAAGTGCATCAAACGGTGAGGTCCCCAGTTCAGATTGAATGGTAAGGGAAATACCAAGCGTTAAGATGAGGATACCTGCGACAAAAAGTACATATTTCAATTCATTCAACCTCTTCTTCTATATTATGTTGCAAATACAACAAAATTAAGTTAGATTCAATCTAATCCTTTTTTATTGCATTTGCAACAAATAATTAACTTGCTAAAGGAATGTGATGATAGATGACGATTCGTATAGAGATATGTACCAGTGAACATGTATGTGAACTGCAGGAGATTAGTTATGAGACGTTTAATGAAACGTTTAAAGCGCAAAATTCACCCGCTAATATGAAAGCTTATCTGGAAAGGGCATTTAATCGGGAACAATTAGAGACCGAACTTTCCATTGCGGATTCACAGTTTCTTTTTATTTACGTCAACCATAAATTGGCAGGGTACATGAAGGTGAGTATCAATGATGCTCAGTCTGAGAAGATGGGAGAGGAATCCCTTGAGATCGAGCGGGTGTACATTAAGAAAGAGTTCCAAAAACATGGGCTTGGTAAAGTACTGCTCCATAAAGCCATAGAGATGGCAATTGAACATCACAAAAGGAATATTTGGTTAGGCGTGTGGGAGAAAAATGAAAATGCCATCGCATTTTATGAGAAGATGGGGTTTGTACAGACAGGAGCTCATGCTTTTTACATGGGAGATGAGAAACAGATTGATTTTATAATGACCAAAACGATACTGTAACTGGATCATCGAGGGAAAAGCTTGAGAGAAAAATGCTATTGAGCAGACTTCTTTTGAGCTTTTTTATGTTTTGCCAGAACCGATGAATCATAAAATGAAGAAATTGCGGGAAATTAATACATAACAAATATTATGTAAACTTATTATTTTCGATGACCATCATAAGCTGCATCTATGGCATTTGTAAGAGCTAAAGGCCTGATTAATACACAAATGACATCCAAATGTAGCTTGATAACATTGAAAGGGGCAGGTTGATCTCAATACATATCATTACAATCTATTAGCTTATTTATGCGTTTGTAGTGCCAAGCGAAAATCGTTTTCGCTCGTAGTCAGTCGGAGATGGTTTCTTTCTTAATAATCACCTTAAAAGCTGTATATCCCTTATGTTAAAAGAACTTATTGTGCATGAAATGGGTGTCTAAATTCACGATGTTAAATAATATGGATTTTTATATTGTAAATGGGAATTTAAATTAATATTTAAGGTGAAAAAGTGGACAGGTTGTAATGTTAAACCCAGCCGAAAAAGAAGTGAAATCAATCAAAATATGAATTGGATAAATAAGGGATTAATTGCCGGAAAGGCGCTCCTACGCCGATTATAGATCAATTTCATATGGATTTGCGATGGATTTAGTACCGCTTTCACGTTATGCTTTTGGAAATTGGAAAGGAAGTGGGAAAAATGGAACGCGAACTGGCGTTGGAAATTGTCAGAGTAACAGAATTGGCTGCGTTAGCTTCAGCACCCTGGATGGGACGAGGCGATAAGAACAGTGCAGATGAAGCGGCTACTTTGGCCATGCGCGCCATGTTCGATTCCGTGTCTATTCGCGGCACGGTGGTAATCGGTGAAGGGGAAATGGATGAAGCACCCATGTTGTACATCGGCGAGGAAGTGGGCAACGCTGAGGGCCCTGAGGTTGACGTGGCTGTAGACCCGCTCGAAGGTACAGAAATCGTGGCCAAAGGACTGAACAACGCTCTATCGGTTATTGCAGTGGCGGGAAAAGGTAACCTGCTCCACGCACCGGACATGTATATGGAGAAACTGGCGGTAGGCCCTGCGCTTGTAGGCAAGGTTAGCATTGAAGACCCGGTTGAAGTCACTCTGGAGAAAGCAGCTGCTGCATTGAACAAAAACATCTCGGACCTCACTGTAATGATTCTGGATCGTGTGCGACACGAAAGTACAATCAAGACTCTGCGCAAGGTTGGCGTGCGGATCAAGTTCCTCAGTGACGGTGATGTTGCGGGTGCGATGGCACCGGCCTTCCCGGAGGCGGGCATTGATCTGTATGTGGGGTCTGGCGGAGCACCGGAAGGTGTGCTGGCGGCAGCTGCCCTGTCCTGCCTCGGAGGCGAAATTCAAGGCCGTCTGATGCCTGCCAACGCGGACGAATTCCAACGCTGCTTGCAGATGGGAATTGATAATCCTTACAAAGTGTTAACGATGCAGGATATGATCGGCACGGAGGACGTTATTTTTGCCGCAACGGGTGTGACGCCAGGTGAGATTCTGGGAGGGGTACGGTATCTTGCGGATGATCGGGCCGAGACCGATTCGATTGTTATGCGTGCCAAAACCAAAACAATTCGATTCATTCGTTCCCAACACTTCCTGCCGAACAAAGAAGTGCTGCACAAAGTAAGACAGCTGCAATCCACGCCAGAACCCTCGGATCGCATTCCGAGTCATGTGAAAACGTTGGAACAGGCTGAATTTAGTCAATCCTCCGTTGATTAAGGGGTAACAACGACGTTGTAATTGGTTTGTATTAGTTGCTGAACGGATGGGGAATGGGGGCAATCCATTTCTCATCCTTTTTTGTGTTAAAAGCATTGACAACGGTTACATGGCATGAGAAAATGTACGCGCGTACATAAATATTGATTTATAATTATTACTTCATTTATAGGTGAGCTAGAAGGGGGTGAAATTCATGGCATCTCGCAGAGAAGTGGCTGATCTTGCGGGGGTTTCCGAGGCAACCGTATCCCGGGTGCTTAATGGGGTAGGTCCTATTAAAGAAGAGACACGTCGCAAGGTTCTTGAAGCTTCCGAACAGTTAGGCTATGTGCCCAGCGCGCTTGCTCGCAGTTTTGCCAGAAGTAAAAGCGGGAATCTTGGTGTGGTATTACCTTATGTTCCGAAGGCGCATCTGTTCTCGGCGTATTTTTTCTCGGAAATGCTTAGTGGGATTGGAAGCAAAGCCAGAGACAATGGCATGGACCTGCTGGTTATGTTCCGGACACCCGGTGAAGTGATGAATTATACGGATCTGTTCCGGCGTCAGAAAGTGGATGCCTGCATCATCCTTGGTGCCAGAGATGATCACGAAGAACTGGCGGCAATGCAGCAGCTTCACCAGGAGGGTCACCCATTCTGTGTCATGAATCAGCATTTTGAAGGCCAATCGTTCACGGAAGTGGACGCGGATCATGTGGAAGGAAGTAGGCTTGCGATACGTCATCTTACGGATCAGGGGTATCGCCAAATCGCTTTTCTCAATGGTCCGGATAGCTATTCCAACAGCCAGGAGCGAATGGAAGGTGTCCGTCTGGGCCTGCAAGAAGCGGGTATGGAGCTGGACCCGAGCCTATTGCTTGAGGGGAATTACAGCAGACGAAGCGGCATAGCGGCGGCAGCAATTATAGCAGATCGGCTCCATGAAATCGACGCTGTATTTGCGGCCAATGATCGAATGGCTATTGGGGTCATGCATGGTTTGCGTGAGCGGGGAATAGGGCATGCGGATTTTCCGGCATTTGTGGGTTATGACGACTCCGATGCCGCCGAGATGGCGGTTCCGCCGCTGAGCAGCGTCAGGGTTCCATTTTTCGAGATGGGTGAACTTGCAGTATCGAAGCTTATGCATGGGTCTGTGGGTGATACACATAAAGCGAATAACTCTGTTGTAGCGGTAACCGAATCAGCGAGAGCATTGTTGCCTACCGAACTAATCATCCGTGCTTCTTCTATCCGTTAATAGTTTAATGGTGCACATAGTGAAAGATTTTTATTATTCCAAAGGAGGAAATGACCATGTCAAATCGTCTTCGTGTCGGAATGGTTGGATACAAGTTTATGGGGAAGGCCCACAGTAACGCATATCGCAGTCTGCCAATGTTTTTCCCGTCTGCTCCGCTGCAGCCTGAGATGTCTGTGATCTGTGGACGTAACGAGCAGGGAGTTCAAGAGGCGGCGAGCCAGTTCGGTTGGTCCGAAAGTGTAACGGATTGGCGCGAACTGGTGAAGCGGGATGATATCGATCTGATTGATATTAACGCGCCAAGTGATGCCCATAAGGAAATTGCACTGGAGGCAGCCCGACAGGGCAAGCATCTGTTCTGTGAGAAACCACTGGCCCTGTCGCTCGCAGATTCGCGTGAGATGCTTCAGGCAGCAGAGGATGCTGGAGTCGCACATATGGTCGGGTTCAACTACCGTTTCTCACCAGCGGTGCAATTAGCGAAGGATCTGGTGGAGAGCGGACGACTCGGTAAGATCTATCATTTCCGTGCTTTTTTCTTGCAGGACTGGATCATGGACCCTTCGTTCCCGCTGGTATGGCGTTTGCAAAAAGAAGTGGCTGGATCCGGTTCCCATGGGGATCTGGGTGCGCATCTAATTGATCTGGCGCGTTTCCTCGTTGGTGAGTTTCAGGAAGTCATCGGCATGAGCGAAACCTTTATCAAAGAACGACCCCTTGCATCTGAGATGACCGGACTAAGTGCCAAGGGCAGTTCCAATGCAGATGCACCGATGGGAGAAGTAACTGTTGATGATGCCACACTATTCCTGGCACGATTTGCAGGAGGTGCACTGGGCAGCTTCGAGGCTACACGCTTTGCAGCGGGGCATCGCAGTACGAACTCGTTTGAGATTAACGGCAGTCTCGGTAGCGTACGATTTGATTTTGAACGGATGAACGAACTGGAAGTGTATTTTACAAAGGATGAAGAGGACGTACAGGGATTCCGCCGTGTACTAGCGACCGATCCTGCACACAAATATGCTGAAGCCTGGTGGCCTGCCGGACATACGATTGGATTCGAGCACACGTTCACCCATGAAATGCTGGAGCTGGTGACTGCGATCTCTGAAGGAAGACAACCATCACCAAGTTTCCACGATGGGGTCGCCTGTCAGGCTGTACTGGAAGCGGTAGAACGTTCGGTGACAGAACGACGCTGGGTGACGCTTGAAGAGATGTGAGTAAGCAAGACAGCGAAGTCAGGATGAGGTTGAACACAACTAAAATATCCGAAAGCGAGTGATTAAACGATGAGCAAAGCACTGATTGTATGGGGCGGCTGGGATGGACATGAACCGGAGCAGGTAGCAGCGATTTTTGAGCGTATTTTGAATGAAGAACAGTTTGAGGTTGAAGTCTCGAATACGTTGGAGTCTTATGCGGATGCAGAGAAGCTGCTGGGTCTGGATCTAATCGTGCCATTGTGGACGATGGGGCAGATTGAGCAGGAGCTGGTCAATAACGTATCAGCGGCTGTTCAGAGCGGTGTCGGCTTGGCTGGTATTCATGGCGGCATGTGTGATGCCTTCCGAAATAACGTGGACTGGCAGTTTATGACGGGTGGACAATGGGTTGCCCATCCAGGTAACGATGGCGTGGAGTATATGGTGAACATGAAGCGCGGCTCTAGTCCGTTGTTGGATCATATTGAAGATTTTCAGGTGAAAAGCGAACAGTACTACCTGCACGTAGACCCGGCAGTGGAAGTGCTGGCAACAACTCGTTTTCCAGTGGTGACAGGCCCGCATGCGGCGAATGGACCCGTAGATATGCCGGTTGTTTGGACGAAACGCTGGGGCGCAGGACGGGTATTTTACAACTCACTGGGACACCATGCGGACATTGTAGACATGAAACCTGTGACTGAAATGATGCGCAGTGGCTTCAAATGGACGGCAGCAGGCAAAGAGCTTGCGAAGACCCGAGCAGGAGCAGTGAATGAAGTATACACAGGTATGGCGGACAACCAGAACTAATGAAACTGTAGTTTAGTTGCACACGTAAAGTCAGTCTCAACCATTCATCCTCAATGGATAAACCATTTCTGATCCACGGCGAAGGGAGCCCCAGGCATGAAAACAATGAAAGTAGGCATTATTGGCTGCGGTAAAATCAGCGGAATATATATGGAAAACTGTCACCGGTTCGAGGTGCTGGAACTTGTTGCTGTTGCGGATCTTGACCGGAAACGTGCCGAGGAGCAGGCTGCTGCCTATAACGTGCCAAACGTATACAGCGTTGACGAAATCTTGGCTGATCCCGAGATTGAGCTGATCATCAACCTGACGATTCCTTCCGTTCATGCGGATGTATGCTTGCGGGCGCTCGAATCAGGCAAACATGTCTATGTGGAAAAACCGCTCGCAGTTACCCGTGAGGAAGGTCAGGCCGTGCTCGAAACAGCGAAGCGTAAAGGATTGCTCGTGGGTTGCGCGCCAGAGACGTTCTTCGGTTCAGGCATTCAGACTTCGCTTCAGTTGGTGGAGGAGGGAGTGATCGGCAAGCCGGTGGCGGCGACCGCATTTATGATGAGCCGTGGTCATGAACACTGGCACCCAGATCCGGAGTTTTATTACGCGTCAGGCGGTGGGCCGATGTTTGATATGGGTCCATACTATCTCACCGCATTGGTCCAGCTGATGGGACCGATCAAGTCAATTGCGGGTATGACAGGTAAAGCCATGGAAGAACGGACGATTACGAGTGAGAAAAAGAGAGGCCAGACGGTTCCCGTCGAAATTCCAACTCACGTTACCGGTCTGCTACAGTTTGAACAGGGAGCCATTGGCACACTGATTACGAGCTTTGATGTATTTGGCGGAAGTGCACTGCCACCGATTGAGATATATGGCACGCACGGTACATTGCAGGTACCTGACCCCAATACCTTCGGCGGTCCAGTTCGTTACCGCTTGCTGGGTGAACAGGAATGGACGGAGGTTCCGCTTCTCCCAGGGTATCAGGAGAATACACGTGGCATCGGTGTGGCTGATATGGCCTATGCAGCCCATAGCGGACGTGCACACCGGGCGAGCGGGGAACTGGCATACCACGTTCTTGAGGCCATGTGGGCATTCCACGATTCATCAGATGAACAGACATTCTACCAAATGAAAAGCACGTGTCAGCGCCCGGCTGCATTGCCTGTGGATCTGCCATTGTATACATTGGATAAGTAAGATAGCCATTATTGTTTATTTCTTAACGAATAGCCCCTTTTCCTTCGAACAAGGAAAGGGGCTGTTTTTTATTAAATCAAAAAAATATGGGGATAACAGGGATCGGAAGGTTGTTCTGTCATCGGAGTGTCCAGTGTAAATATTCTTTAGTTCAACTTATATAGCCATTTATGGCTCGAAACCCGCCTGACTGATCCATATCTCATTCTCGGCAAAATAGTCTTTCATCCGCTGAACCACAGTCTGATACGCATCTGGATGATACCAATGCTCCATCCCCACTTGCTGATAGAGCGACTCCATACCGAGTCGACGGGTGCGCTTGCCCTCACTGCCATCGCCCATGAAATAATCGTCAATGCATACACGCTGAACCAGAGGTCTCAAGATAGCTGCAAACTGTTCACTGCTGGGTAATACGGGAGCGATTGCAACCTGTGTAGGTATTCCGGCATCCCGCAACTGTTCCAGTGCACGTAAACGGCCTGCAATCGGGGGAGCGGAAGGACTGAAATGCTTGCGCATATCGTCCAGGTCCGTCTCCACCGTCATGCTGACCCGAACCCGGTCACCTAACTGCAGTAGCAGATCGATATCCCGGGTAACAAGTGGACTGCGGGTTTGAACTACTACAAAATCGGGCGGATACTGTACCATCGTTTCAAGCAATGAACGCGTGATACGCTCTTTGTACTCGGCGGGTTGATACGGGTCAGTACTGGATGACATGAATATGGTGACTTTACCTTTCGTCAGGGCACGTTGCAATTCTTTGGCGAATATTCTAGAAGCCTCCTGTTTCACATCGACCCAGCTTCCCCAATCCTCTTTGCGAAATAAGGAGACAGGCATCTGTCTGACATAACAATAGGAACAACCGAAGGCGCAACCAGTGTAGGGATTCAGCGTATGTGTATAGCCATGAAGGAACCCTGTTCCCTTGTTTAGTAACGTTTTGGGTACTTTGTAAGTAAGATTCGTCTTCATAAGTTCTCATGCCTTTCGCGGTAGTGTGCAGGTGTGAGACCTGTATGTTTGCGAAATACAGTAATGAAATAAGCTGAATTGGGTATACCGACATGGCGTCCAATATCGGTGACGTTAAGTCTTGTATTTTCAAGCAATTTCCGGGCTTCGGTGATTCGTTTTTCCTGAATATATTGAACCGGTGTGCGGCCTGTTACCCGCTTAAACACACGATGCAGATGATAAGGACTGCCATGACTTACTGTGGCAAGAACATCCAGGGTTAGAGGCTCGGCATAATGATGTTCGATGTAATCGGTGATCCCATATATCCACTCCTGATCAGGTACGCGCTCGCCGGTTGGCTTGCAACGTTTGCAGGGTCTGAACTTTCGTGCTAACGCTTCTTCAGCATGTTGAAATATTAGGACATTCTCAACTTTGGGTGCTCTGGACTTACAGGAAGGTCGACAGAAAATACCCGTTGTCTGCACGCCGTAAAAGAACGTTCCATCATAAGAACTATCGTTATGGATGATGGCATGCCAGTATTTTTCATCTATAGATTCGGGCAGTATGCAATCTTGATCTCGACTTTCCACGGTGATCACCTCACCTCTAATTATACCCTTGATTCGAAGGGATTGACGAAGTTTTAACTTAAAAAGCAAGATATCAATATTTGGGGATATGGCGCCTTCCTTCAATCTGAACGAAATATGAGCTACAATATACAAGATGGTATACAGGTTAGAACTCAAATGAAATTTATAGATGAAAGAGGTAGGTAGGATGGTTCGTTTTGGCGTAGTGGGTACCAACTGGATTACGGAAAAGCTTCTGGAAGCCGCAGCACAGGTTGAAGGATTCAAATTGACCGCTGTGTATTCAAGAACTGAGGATAAGGCTAATGCATTTGCAGATAAATATGAGGTTGAACATCGTTTCACTGATCTGGAAGAGTTGGCGGCAAGTGATGTGATCGATGCAGTCTACATCGCAACACCAAATACGGTTCATGCGGAGCAGGCTGAGCTTTTTCTGAGAAACGGTAAACATGTATTGTGCGAGAAACCTCTGGCTGCAAATAGCGCCGAAGTTCGGAGCATGATCGATACAGCACGAGAACACGAGGTTCTGCTCATGGAAGCGATGAAATCGACCCTTGTTCCCCAGTTCAAAATGGTGCAGAAGAGCCTGCATAAAATTGGTCCTGTCCGCAAATACGTAGCAGGATACTCTCAATATTCTTCGCGGTACGATAAGTATAAAGAGGGGATCGTCCTGAACGCGTTCAAGCCTGAACTCGCTAATGGTGCATTAATGGATCTCGGTGTGTATTGTCTCTATCCGCTGATTACATTGTTCGGTGCACCTAACCGGGTTCAGTCCCAAGCGATGATGCTGGAATCTGGCGTGGATGGACAAGGCAGTGTGCTTCTGGACTATGATGGGATGGATGCGGTCGTTACATACTCCAAAATCTCCAACTCTCATCTACCAAGCGAAATTATGGGGGAACTGGGCAGTATCATCATAGATAAGATTGGTTCACCGGAACATGCAGAGATACGATACAATGACGGTACGGTGGAGAAGCTCACAGTCGAACAAACCCATCCAGCGATGTATTATGAAGTGGAGGAGTTCGTGAATCTGGTTCAGGAAGGCAAAAAGGAATCTGACATGAACACGTATGAACGCTCTTATGTTACGATGCAGGTCATGGATCAGATTCGAAAGCAGATTGGGCTTGTGTTCCCTAACGATTGATTCAAGAACGGAAAGGAAGCTGAGACGAGATGAGCAGATCAATGATTCTGGAGGTTTGGAACTGAAACAGATCGTTTTCATAGGAAGAACCTTCGAGGAATATATGTGTGGGATCAATTTTGGTCAATCCAGGGGTTAAAGGAAGAACGAACTCGTGCCATCACAGATTGCATCGTAGATATGAGAATGTATCCTGACCGTTATGTGGCGTCTGTGCTGCCGGAGCTTACCTTTGCCAATGAGCAATTCGATCTGACGTTATCCGCCCATTTCCTGTTTACGTATGCGGGTCGATTGGATGTTGATTTTCATGTTGCAACCGTCATGGAGCTGCTGCGTGTGACCAAACGAGAGGTTCGCATTTTTCCGACAGTGGATATGTCTGGCGATCGTTACAAGCATATGGATGCTTTAAAATTAATACTCGAAGAGCGTGGGTGCACCGTATCCGAAGAACCAACAGCATATGAATTTCAACGGAACGCTCACACCATGCTTCAAATTGTTAAACATAATCGAACAAGATAGGAGGTTTTTTGGATGAATAAAGTACTTATACTTGGGGGTACACGTTTTTTTGGTAAACGTCTCGTGGATCACTTGCTGTGGGAAGGGAAGTCTCAGATCACAGTCGCGACTCGTGGTAAAACGGAAGCTGACTTCGGACCTGAAGTGAACCGAATCAAGATGGATCGCGAAGACCCGGAATCTCTGGCAGAAGTTGCGCAGACAGACATGTGGGATGTCGTGTACGACAATATCTGCTATTCACCTGACGCGGCGAAAGCAGCATGTGAAGCTTTTACAGGGCGAACCAAAAGATACGTTCTGACATCTACATTGTCTGTGTACGGTGATCCCAAATCGGGATTTGCGGAAACGGATTTTGACCCGTATACATATCCATTGCAGTATGGGAGTGCGGAGGATTTTTCGTACGGAGAAGGCAAACGGCTTGCGGAGGCTGTATTTTTCCAGGAAGCGGATTTCCCGGTAGTGGCGATGCGCATCCCAATTGTACTCGGGATTGATGATTATACGAGAAGACTTCATTTTCATATTGAACATGTGCAAAAAGGAAAACCGATCGGCATGCCGAATCCGGATGCAGAGATTGGATTCATCAATTCCACCGAAGCGGCAAGATTTCTCGCTTGGCTTGGACATTCGTCCATCACCGGTCCGGTGAATGCGGCTTCCAAGGGTGCGATTACGCTGTCAGCCATGATGCATCTGATCGAGACCGTCACGGGCATGCAGTCCCAGATCCTTACGGAAACCGTGAAAGAGGACATGTCACCATTCGGGATTGAACAATCATGGACGATGGAGACGACCAAGGCAGAACAAGCAGGGTATACATTCGAAGCTCTGATGGACTGGTTCCCGGGACTCGTTCGTGAGGTCGCCCTCGCTTTACAGTCGGAGCGGTAGAATATCGACTCGGATGGAACTGAAATAAACCTGATGGGCCAATCGGTTCGAACAAACTGATCTTTTCAACGAATGAATGTAAAACAGGGTGCAGCCAGAGCGTAATCTCCGGTGCACCCTGTTCATGTTTTACATTATTTTAAATCTGAATTGAACCTAATCTAGATAAGTGGGACTAATCATCTACACGATATTATTTAGTCAACTCATGCGCTTAACTCTAATTTTGCTCACGTGGAGCAGCGGCCGAGGCCCTTATGCGCAGTTCTGACGGTAGAATGACGGTTTGGGCTTCGGGAGGAGCCATGCCCTCAATCCGGTCAATCAGCATCTGTACTCCCTGAAATCCAAAATCATATGCGGGCTGTGCAGCTACGGTCAGGAAAGGATCAAAGGCCGAAGCCAGATCCAGATCGTCGAAGCACACGACAGAGATGTCTTCTGGCACACGCAGTCCCCTTTTGCGCAAAAGTCGAATGACTCCAATCGCCAGCATGTTGTTGGCGGCAAAAATGGCTGTTGGTTGATCTGGTTGAGAGAGTAGTCGACCCAGCCCCTCGTCATCGCTGAAATCCCGGTACCCGGTTCGGAGTACAAGCTCGGGATCGATATCAGCTCCGGCCTCACGCAAACCCGCTACATAACCTTCCTCCCGCAGTCTGGCGGTAGAAACCTCCGAAGAACCATTGACCAGTGCAATGCGCCGGTGCCCCAATTGCACCAGATATCGGATCAGCTCAATCGCGCCTTCCAGGCTATCTCCAGCAATGATATCTGACGTAATGCCAGGTACGGTGCGGTCCAGAAAGACAAATGGAATGTGACGTTCCTGTAGCTGTTTCAGATGAGGAAGAGAACGATCCCCCGCCGGGGCATAGAGTACACCATCCACACGAGTAGACAGAATCGCATCCACGTAATCCTTTTCCTTATTGTAATCCTCGTCACTATTACCGAATAAAAGACGGTATCCACGAAGATGGGCTGCGTCTTCAGCACCACGCGCCAGTGTTGTATAAAAAGGGTTGGTAATATCTGTAATGAGCAGGGAGAGCATCTGGGTTCGTTGAAGCACAAGGCTGCGTGCATTGGAGTTCGGGATGTAACCCAGTTCGTCGATCACCTGTTGCACACGTTCGCGTGTCGCGGAACTTATGCGGCCTGTATGATTAATGACCTTGGAGACCGTCATGGCGGAGACGTTGGCTTTTTTGGCAATATCGTAAATGGTAATCATTAGAATCTAACCTTTCCGCAACATAGTCTTACCATTCTATAGGATAATGCCAATTGACAGCAAGATAGGCTCGTGCTATGTTAGGGTTACCGATAACCCTAATGGGTTCTGAACGTCTTTACTACATAAACCATTTCGTTAAATTCGCTCATGCACGTTCCATTTTCTTGAATAGAGGAACTACATACAAGGCTGATTGCTGAAAGGGTTTATTGCTATTTTTTAAAATATGTAAACGCATTCAATATTAATTGAGGCTGTTGATAATCTGTGTATGTAATTCTTGCGTGCAACTCGGGTATCGGTTATATCTCCGTCATTATCTTATTCCAATCACTGCACATGGATCAGACAGAAGGTTTCTCAATTCAACCCAAATTCTATGAAACGAATTGAAGGAGGACGCTCTAGTATGACACATCAGGATTATCGTTATAAGCAGGCTTTCCCCAAGATTGGTATTCGTCCCACGATTGATGGAAGACGCAAAGGTGTTCGGGAGTCACTGGAAGAGCAAACGATGCGGATGGCGACATCCGTTGCTGAGCTGCTTGCAGCAGAAATACGTTATCCTGACGGGTCCGCGGTGGAGTGTGTTGTTGCTGAGACCTGCATTGGCGGAGTGGCCGAAGCGGCCGCAGCAGCAGAACTGTTCAGCCGTTCGAACGTTGGCGTAACGATCACCGTGACACCATGCTGGTGTTATGGTACGGAAACGATGGACATGTCGCCGTCCATTCCTACTGCAATCTGGGGTTTTAACGGGACTGAACGTCCGGGTGCAGTGTATCTGGCAGCGGTACTCTCTGCCCATGCACAGAAGGGAATCCCGGCCTTTGGGATCTATGGAGAGGATGTGCAGGACGGCGGAGATACTACGATTCCCAATGACGTGCGTGAGAAATTGCTCCGGTTCAGCCGTGCGGGTCTTGCAGCCGCGACCTTGAAAGGGCAAGCCTATCTGTCTATTGGATCGGTATCCATGGGGATTGCAGGTTCGATTGTGAACGATTCATTTTTCCAGGAGTATCTGGGCATGCGTAATGAATACGTGGATATGAGTGAACTCACTCGTCGTATTGAAGAAGAAATCTATGACCCCGAGGAGTATAAGCTCGCACTGGCCTGGGTGAAGGAGAACTGTAGCGAAGGTCCAGACAACAACGCTGCCCATCTGCAAACAGATCGCAAACGCAAAGAATACGAATGGGAAACCGTTGTGAAAATGACCCAAATTGTACGTGACCTCATGGCAGGTAACCCAAGATTGGCTGAGCTTGGTTTTACAGAGGAATCGATGGGCCACCATGCGATTGTATCCGGCTTCCAGGGACAACGGCAGTGGACGGATCATTCTCCTAATGGAGATTTTCTCGAGTCGATATTGAATTCTTCCTTTGACTGGAACGGCAAACGTGCGCCTTATCTGGTTGCAACGGAGAATGATAGCCTGAACGGTGTATCGATGTTATTCGGTTCGTTGCTCACACATACGGCTCAGATCTTCGCTGATGTGCGTACGTATTGGAGTCCGGATTCGGTACAGCGTGTGACGGGACATCAGTTGGAAGGAACTGCGAAGGGCGGCATTCTGCATCTGATCAACTCCGGTTCTGCAGCCTTGGATGGCACTGGACAACAGTCCAGAGATGGCAAGCCTGTACTCAAGCCTTTCTGGGAAATTACAGATGAGGAAGTTCAGGAATGTCTGAAAGCAACATCGTGGAGACCTGCATCCGTAGAGTATTTCCGCGGGGGCGGCTATTCAGCGGATTTCCTGACCAAAGGCGGCATGCCTGTAACGATGACACGTCTGAATCTGGTCAAAGGACTGGGACCAGTGCTGCAAATCGCTCAGGGTTACACGGTCGATCTGCCTGAAGATGTGCATGATACGCTGGATCAGCGGACAGATCCAACCTGGCCATCCACCTGGTTTGCACCTGTTCTAACCGGATCGGGAGCGTTTACTTCCGTATACGAAGTCATGAATCAATGGGGCGCCAATCATGGCTCCATCTCGTATGGACACATCGGTGCTGATCTGATTACGCTGGCTTCCATGCTTCGCATTCCGGTGAATATGCATAATGTCCCAGAATCGGAGATTTTCCGTCCGCGTGCATGGGGATTATTCGGCACAAGTGAGCCGGAGAGCGCAGACTACCGTGCTTGCAGTGTATTTGGTCCGTTGTATCGTTGAAATAAAGTTCCATTCCTGTCAAACGCCATGTTCCTTGTGAAATGAGGTAACATGGCGTTCTCTTGAAAGCTGTGTTCAGAACTCGAATACGGCTTATCGCGCAGAGTTAAGGAGGCTTGAAAGAATGGGCAATCAAGCAACACATGTGCTTGCTGCTGATTACGGCGCCGGTAGTGGACGCGTAGTCCGGGGTTCTTTTGATGGAAGAAGACTCTCGTTACAAGAAGTGCATCGATTTAACAACGAACCCGTGCAGCTGGGGGATGGATTGTATTGGGATTTCTTGCGACTTTTTCATGAATTAAAACAAGGCATTGTGAAAGGGACGCAAGGCATCTCTCCATCGGTCCGTTCTATAGCAGTGGATACGTGGGGAGTGGACTATGGACTGGTGGATGGTGCGGGAAGATTATACTCGAACCCACGTCATTATCGGGAAGTACGCAATGCACAGTGGATGGAAGAAGTTCTGCACATGGTGAACGAAGAAGAACTGTACTCCATGTCTGGCGTTCTGCCGCAGCAGATCAATACAGTATTTCAACTGCTAGGCAGTGTACGAGAGCATGCCGAAGGTTTGCGTCCGGATGTGCGAATGTTATTTATGCCGGATTTATTTCACTATTATCTATCCGGTCAGCAGGCTTGTGAGTATACGATTGCCAGTACCAGCGGGCTGTTGCATGCAGGCGAGGCGCGTTGGAATGAACCTCTAATCGGGCGTCTCGGTATACCGGAAACATTATTTCCAAGGCTCGTTCAACCCGGTACCGTGCTGGGCGGTTTAACGAATGAGTTGTGCGCCGAGTTACGGACTGGACCGATGCAGGTAGTCTCTGTGGGCTCACATGATACGGCATCTGCCTTGGCAGCGATTCCTGCGATGGATTCGGATTTCGCTTTTATCAGCTGTGGAACCTGGTCTCTGATGGGTGTGGAGCGTGATACACCTGTATTGGATGACCGAAGTCGTGCATTGGGATTCACCAATGAAGGGACTGTGAATGGCAAAGTACGCACCCTGAAAAATCGTTCAGGCCTGTGGCTGCTACAGGAATGCAAACGGCAGTGGGAGCGAGAGAATCGACTCTTTTCGCACGAAGAATTGGTCCAGCTGGCTACCTTGGCAACGCCGCATCAATGTTACGTATCGCCGGGAGATGGTGTGTATTTGGCGCCAGGAAATATGGCTGAACGAATACGGCAACAATGCAGTGCCAGCGGACAGACTGTGCCCGAAACGACTGGAGCAATTGTGCGCTGCATTCTGGAAAGTCTTGCACTGGAATTCAGGCAGACACTGGATGAATTCCAGTTGATCACAGGTACAAGACCTGGTGTGATTCATATGGTTGGGGGCGGTGTGCACAATCGACTACTATGCCAGTTTACAGCCAATGCAGCCGGTGTCCCGGTGGTGGCAGGCCCGGCAGAGGCGACTTCAGCCGGGAATTGCATGCTGCAATTCCTTGCGCATGGAGAAGTGAGTAGCTTGGCCGAGGTACGGGAGGTCATGGCTGCTTCCTTTTCCCCTGAGACCTATGAGCCTGAGGATACAGATCTGTGGCAGGAAGCATATGAAAACTACCAAAGTCTGAATCAAATCAAAAGGTAATGAACAGATTCAATGCAATGAGCATTAACGCAAAATGCTAAAAAGAAAAGGATGAGGAGTGGAGCAAACATGTCTGAACAGCAAGTAAGGGAAGAGTTGACGAAATATGCCCGGAGAGCCGTTGCTCAAGGTCTGGTGGTCGGACCTGGTGGGAATCTGAGCGCTCGCTCTGGAGGAACGATGTTATTGTCTCCGAGTGGTTATGCACTTGAGGATCTGGAGCCTGACGAATGGATCGCTATTGATATCGAGACAGGGGAAACTTGTACCGGAGCAACACGCCCTTCTTCCGAAGTATTGATGCATCTGTACAGCTACCGTGTGAATTCTGATATCCAAGCCGTTGTGCATACGCATCCAGCATATACGATCGCACTCAGTCTCGTTTTCAATGAATTGCCACACTTGTTCCCTGATCAGTCGGCACTGGTGGGTGATATCGGGTTCGTTCCATATGTTCTGCCAACGACGAAACTACTTGCCGATGCAGTCTCAGCAAAGGTAGAAGAACATACGGCACTCATTCTCGTCAATCACGGATTGGTCACAACGGGTAAAAACCTCCGCGAAGCCTATTATCGCACCCAGGTGGTGGAAGAAAGTGCGAAGGTATATATGATTGCAAAGGCAGCCGGGGAACCCAAGGTGCTTACTGCGGAAGAATATAAGGAAATCCAATCTCTTGAAAGTGAAGCTTACCGTGTGCAGCTACTTCAACAACTCAAGTCCTGATACCTTATTTGTTCATAAGTGATTGTATTAGTGATTTTATAAGATTGCTATGTTAAGGGCAGATTGCATCCTCCAGATAAACGCTGGAATAAAGGATGTGAAATGCTCTTTTTTTATTTAAATTTTGAATGAGAAAGGCACAGAATATAGCTGGATAAAATAATTCGCACTAATTTGATGAGAATTATTGAAATTGTGATGTTTTGAAGTTATACTATCGTTAATCATCAATGAGTAACAACTACGAGAAAGTCGATTAAATAATAATCATGTAACTAAGAGGGGGGATATGTAGTGGGTCCTGAGTTAAACGAAATGGAGTTGGAATACGAACTGCTGAAGCAGCTTCGAGACGCGAGCGCTCCCATCGGGGCCAGTACGTTGGTTCATACTTTGGGCAAAACGTATGGTCTGAGTCAGGCAACCATCGGAAGAAGGCTTATGGAGATGGATGTTGAAGGTTTTACGGTCCTGGAGGGTCGCAAGGGAAGAACCTTGACCGAACAGGGACAGGAGCGAATCAAGACGTTGGAAAGAGATTTGCAGCAAAAAAGCGTGAATTCACAGCTAATTCAAATGCTGAACCATTCTGGGGAAAAGGCTCTGTTAGATGTTCTTGTTGCCAGAAGGGCTCTTGAACGGGAGATCGCTTCCCTCGCAGCACAGCGTGCCTCGAAAGAATACATAGTACTGTTGCAAGCATCGATTACGAACCAGCATGAATTGCTTTCCAAGAATATTATACCATACGAGGAGGACCGGGAGTTTCACAGATTGCTAGCTTATGCCGCGCAAAACCAAATTCTTCTGCATGCGGTTGAACTGGTGTGGGAGACAAGTCGTGATTTTCTGGAGACCGCGTATATTCGTCGGAGAGTAGGAAGTGAATTAGTTGTGGATCATCAGCAGATTCTGGATGCTATAGTAGCGGGCTCTCCGGAGCGAGCTGAAGCGGCAATGGTGAATCATATCAATCAAATGATCGATGATGTCAAACGTTATTTCACCATGCAAAACCAATAACATTCTTTAGAATGAGACCCGGTGATAAAGGAGTTGAGCTTGTGGACACAATCTACCGTTTAGGCATAGATATCGGAGGTACTTTCACCGATGCGCTGGTGATGGATCATCAGGGCAGGGTGATTGCGGCGCTGAAGACGCCATCGATTGCAGCAGCTCCGGAACAGGCAATTTTTAACGCACTGGATCAGCTCAAGGCGAGTGGCGTGAACATTCGTGAGATTGATCTGTTTGTTCATGGAACCACGCTCGGCGTAAACACGTTAATCGAACGTAATGGTGCGGTCACAGGTCTGCTGGTGACCAAAGGATTCCGTGACATTCTTGAAATCCGCCGGTTGCGACTTGAGGATACCACCAATCTGTATGGTGACAAGACCGATGCGTTGGTACCGAGACATCGTGTGAAGGAAGTGGATGAACGGGTCATTGCGAGCGGGGGAATACTCCAGCCACTGAATCCGGAACAGCTGTTGCAAGCGGTGGATGAGCTGGTGGAGGATGGCGTTACCGCTTTGGCAATCAGTTTCTTACATGCTTATGTGAATCCTGTTCATGAAAAGCTTGCGGAAGATCTGATCAGGGAACGTTATCCGCAACTGTTCATCTGCCGAAGCAGCGCCATCTGGCCACAACAGCGTGAGTTCGAACGAACACTCGCAACGGCCATGAATGCTTATGTAGGTGAACGAATGGGATCTTACTTCCTGCGTCTGCAAGAAGGGATTCAGGCGTATGGTCTCAAAGCCAACTTGCTGTCGACCATGTCCAACGGTGGAATTATGACGGCTGCCAGAGCGGCTAATGAGCCGGTACGCACGCTCCTCTCCGGACCTGCTTCCGGTGTAATTGCCGCGACCCATATCGCTGAACGAGCTGGCATTCATCAGGTCATCACATTCGACATGGGCGGGACAAGCGTTGATGTCGCCCTAATTGACAAAGAACCTGCCTATTCATCCGAGAACAAAGTTGGAGATTTTCCTGTCATCATTCCTGCTGTTGATGTAACAGCGATTGGAGCTGGTGGTGGTTCAATTGCATGGCTTGATTCCGTAGGCGTACTCAAAGTTGGACCGCGCAGCGCGGGAGCCAATCCCGGTCCGGCCTGCTATCAGCGCGGGGGAGAAGAGCCGACAACCACCGATGCCTATCTGCAGCTCGGTATCCTGCATGCTGACCGTTTCCTTGGCGGACAAATGCGTCTGTATCCCGAACTTGCAGAGCGTACTCTTTCCAATCTGGGAGAGAAGCTTGGGCTGAATGCCGAACAGACTGCGCAAGCCATTCTCGATGTAGCAACCGCCAATATGTATGCCCAGTTTTCCCCTCTGATGGCCCGCAAGGGTGTTGATCCTCGCGATTTTACGTTGCTTGCATATGGTGGAGCTGGTCCGATGCATGCTTTTCTGATGGCACGTGAGGTAGGTATCGGCAGGGTGCTGATCCCGCCATCTCCTGGAACACTGTGTGCCATGGGTTGCACGGTTTCCAATCTTCGCAATGATTTCGTTCATACGTTACACAAAAGCACCCAGACTCTGGAGCCCGGGGAGTTAAGCTCTCTTTTCACTAAGCTGGAAAACCAGGGACGTAGCTGGGTCGATGAGGAAGCCCGTGGTGGTGTCCAACTGGATCATATTTATTGCCTATACAGTGCGGATATGCGATATGAAGGTCAGGCCTTTGATCTAGAGGTCACGCTGACATTGGAAGAAATTGAATATCCCCAAAAGGCAGGGATTAAATTCCATACGTCTTACCAAAATGTGTTTGGCATTAGTCAGCCAGAGGCAGAGGTTATGTTTGTAAGTCTTCGAGCGACCATTGTTGGTGTTTTGCCTACCCATAACACGGCAGTTTCGGCAAATTTGCCATTCGATGAGAGTGAAACGGAAGAACGGATCATTACTTTTGACCATGTACAGCAGATTGCCAAAGTACTGAAAAGGGGACAGATTCCATCGGTGGATGCCCCCATTCCTGGGCCCATTATTGTGGAGGAATATGATACAACGATCTTTATCCCGCCTGGATATAAGGTATACCGGGATGTGCACGGGAACGTGATTGGGGAGGTGGAAGCATGATCGGCGACAAAGTCTTTCTTGAGATTTTCAACAACCGGATTCAGGCTGCCGTGGAAGAAATGGCGAATGTCGTTTTGCGGACAGGATTCACCGCTTTTGTCAAAGAAACAGGTGATTTTGGAACATATCTCTTATCTCCATCCGGGGAAACGTTCGGGTCGCCGCTGGAGACGGGTTACAATCTGTCCCTGGGCATCCCTGCTGCTGCGACCATTAACAGTATAGAAGACTGGAAAGAAGGGGATCTCGTCATATGCAATGATCCTTATTCCACCAAAGGCATGGTCACACACCTTCCAGACATTCATCTCATCAA
The DNA here is from genome assembly GCF_037991315.1 of Paenibacillus sp. FSL H8-0079. Taxonomy (NCBI): domain Bacteria; kingdom Bacillati; phylum Bacillota; class Bacilli; order Caryophanales; family Paenibacillaceae; genus Paenibacillus; species Paenibacillus sp. FSL H8-0079. The sequence goes on along the minus strand of NZ_CP150300.1, from coordinate 3,715,814 downwards.
GCCTTATTTTCACGAAGGGCGAATCATCGCTTACGGCATGTGCTTTGTCCATTCATCCGATGTGGGCGGCAAGGTACCGGGGAGCGTATCTCCCAGCGCCTACGATATTCATATGGAAGGCATTCGGATTGCACCAGTCAAGCTGTATGAAGCCGGTGTTCTGAACGAGCAGATCCTGCGCATGTTTATGGACAACAGCCGAATTCCGGAGCAAAATCTCGGTGATCTCAAAGCGCTTATGGCTGCGTTGAATCGGGGAGAGCAGCGGCTTGGGGAACTCATTGCACGATATGGCGTGGAGAAAATCGAGCAGGGCATCGAACATTTGCTGGAATACGCCGAGCTGAAGGCTCGTGCCATTGTGCAGGATATTCCGGACGGTTCATATGACTTCTGGGACTACCTGGAGAAAGGCCCAGGAGGATATCCTATCCGGTTGCGCTGCAGAATGACGATTGCAGGCAGTGACATTCATCTGGACTTTAGTGGCACCGATCCTCAGGTAAGGGCTTCATTCAACATTCCTACCCACAACCAACAGGGGCATTACATGCTTGTGCCCGCACTCATTCGTTATTTCCGTACGCTCGATCCGACGATTCCATGGAATTCGGGCATGATTCGTATGGTGCGAAATTACGCGCCACCTGCTTCCGTACTCAACCCGGAGCCGATGGCAGCTGTTGGGGCACGTGCTGCGACCTTTATCCGGCTGATGGACGTCATCACGGGTGCTTTGGGGAAAGCTCAGGCCAGCAAGGTTCCCGCGGCAGGAGCTGGACAAGCCTGCATCGTCATGATGGCGATGACAGATGCATCCGATGGCAAGAAAAAGGTGGGCGTGATTCAGCCGATCTGCGGAGGTTCGGGAGCAAGGCCGATGAAAGACGGAATTGATGGCATGGATTTTGCCGTTGGTCATCTTCGGAATATCCCTGCGGAAACGGTGGAATCGGAGATGCCTGTGTTGATTGAGCATTATGGTCTTCGTGCCGATTCGGCAGGTGCGGGAACCTTCCGCGGTGGAAGCGGAATTGACCTGTGCGTCAGAATTCTAACACCTGATACTGTGATGACGGCCAGAAACATGGAACGGATGGAATTTCAGCCCTGGGGTAGGCTCGGCGGCGGCGTAGGTTCACATGGAGAAGCGATTCTCAATGCTGGACGTGCAAGTGAGGATCATCTGGGAAGAATTGATGAGTTGTTACTTCAGCCTGGAGAAACGGTTACATTTCTTTCACAAGGTGGAGGCGGATATGGCGATCCATTTGAGCGTGATTCACGTCTGGTTCTGGAGGATGTAAGAAGTGGGCTGGTATCCACTGAGAAAGCCCTTGAGTTATACGGTGTTGTGATTGACGGCCTGGAGCTGAACGAGAGCGATACCGAACAATTGCGCGCCAAGCGACCACGTCAGCAGGAGGAATTCGCATATGGCAAAGCACGGGAGCAATTTGAAGCCATATGGAGCGATGAGATGCAGGTATCACTGAATCATGCATTGCTGAGTGCTCCGCTTGCATTGAGAGACTACCTGAAGCGTCAGACCATGGGAGTTGTAGAGGAGAATTACAAGGATTCCCTGTCTGTAAATCCAGGGGAGATATCCGACATTATGGAAGGGTTACGCCAGAAAATAGGTTTGCATTGATCAAGTGTAAGGAGACTATTTAGTTCTTGTCTTATCGATATAACCAACTACATGGATGGGGGAATTAGCATGTTCAAATCAAACAAAAAACGCTTTCTCAGCCTTGTCTCACTGACACTGGCCGGTACATTGGTGCTTTCCGCCTGCGGTGGAACAGGTAGCACAAGTAATACTGCTGGAGAGACCGGATCTTCAGGAGCAAGCGGAGACAAAGTTAAGCTGACCATGTTTATCTGGGCGGGTTCCAATCAAGACGTCGTTCCTAAAGAAGTGGTCGCCGAGTATGTGAAAGAACATCCTAACGTTGAAGTCACCTTTGAGGAATCCTCCAATTCGGTAATGTACCCGAAGATGGTCGCTGGCAAGCAGGCTGATGCCAACAATCCGGTCGTCAACTTCGGTTACTTCAATGCAGATGCAACGGCTAAAGGCTTAAATGATGACATGTGGGAGCCGCTGGATACCAGCATCGTGACCAATATCAAGGATATTCCGGAGTCCTTCCACAAGCCAGACAATAAAGGTGTGGTCTGGGGCGTTTCGAGCTTCGCCTTAGTGTATAACAAAGACCTTGTGAAAACGCCACCTACCAGCTGGAACGATTTATGGGATAACGAAGAGTTCAAAGGAAAAACTGCGCTCTGGGACTACATGTTCTATTCCTATATCTCCCCACTTATTGCTACCAAAGGTCAAGAGATTGGTGCATCCTATGAAAATCCCGAGCCAGCCTTCCAGTTCTGGGCAGATCGTAGTGACCAGATTGGCACATTGGTTTCATCCAATGATCAGCTGAAGGCACTGCTGGAGTCAGGTGATGCTCTCATTGCCCCATTCAGTGCACAGGTTGCACAGACATGGATTGATGGCGGTTCTCCACTTGCCGTAGCGTATCCGAGTGAAGGTGCGATCTCCTTCCCGTACACACTTCAGGTCGTGAAGGGCTCAACACCTGAGCAGGCACGTGTTGCAAATGAGATTATCAACGAATTGTTGAGCGCAGAGGCGTTGTCACAATATGCAGAAGCAACGGGTACGCCAGTAACCAGTACGACAGCTGCAATTCCGGACAAGTACAAGGATGATCCTTCTTTCTCCGTGGAAACGCAAAGTAACGGCATTAATCCAGACTGGGATGTGCTTGCACAGAACAGCTCTTCCTGGAAAGAACTATGGGACCGTCTCGTGAAAACAAAGCTTCAATAAAAGGATTGTTGACAGGCAGACAATAATTCCGGGTTCTGCTCTGAACCCGGAATGGATGGGAGGGAATCAGAGATGAGCAGCGGACAAGAGACCATATCCATTGAAACAAGGAAAGTCACGAAGACATATGGTGAGCGAGCCGCCGTTGATCAAGTAACACTCCAAGTGAAAAAGGGAGAATTCGTTTCCTTGCTTGGTCCGAGTGGCTGTGGCAAAACAACACTGCTGCGCATGCTTGGCGGACTTGAACAACCGGATCAGGGTACCATTATGTTGGGAGGTCGGGATGTTACCGGCATTCCGGCCTATGGACGCAATAGCAATATGATTTTTCAGCAGCTTGCGCTGTTCCCTCATATGGATGTATTCAACAACATTGCCTATGGGCTAAAGGTGAAGAAGTTACCAAAAGCCGATATCAAACGGCAGGTAGGTGAAATGCTTGATCTGGTCCAGCTCGGAGACTATGGCAGGCGTGCGGTATCCGAGCTGTCCGGAGGGCAGGCCCAACGTGTCGCCATTGCTCGCGCACTAATCAACAGACCCGAAGTGCTGCTGCTTGACGAACCTCTCTCGGCATTGGACATGCAACTGCGTCTCGATATGCAGCGTGAACTGAAACGCATACAGCGCGAGTTCGGCGGAACGTTTATCTTTGTAACGCATGATCAGAGCGAAGCCATGAATATGTCTGACCGAATTGGCGTTATGCGCGCCGGAAAGCTACTGCAATACGCAACCCCTGATGAAATCTATGAGAGGCCGGCCGATAGCTTCGTGGCCAAGTTTATTGGAGATACCAACCTCTTTGAGACGGAAGTGTTGGGGCATGATGTGAATGGAATTCGGGTGGATTGCTTTGGCAAGCCATTGCTGGTGAAAGTCAGTGATGGCAATGCCGTACCGAAAGCGGGAGCACGACATTCCTTATCGATCCGCAATGAGTATATTCGACTCGGAGCAGATGCAACTCATTGCGTGAACCAGCTGGATGGACACGTGATTGAAGCGGTGTATGGCGGAGCAAATATTCGATACAGTGTGCAGATTGCTGAAGGTTTTCTAGTTCAGGCCAGTGTGCTGCATCAGCGGGGAGCCTCACGTTATAGTCCAGGTGAGCCAATAGAAATTGGCTTTGACCCGGAGGACGCGCTCTTGTTATCCGAACCCATGCATGATCGTGTACAGGGGGCAGGAATATGAGCCGGATCGCGGAACGGATCGTGAATCTGTATTCCTTTGGAAACCGAACATGGGTAGCCCGGTTGCTGCTTCTGTTGCCTGCACTTGCTTTGATGGGCATCGTGTATCTGGGCGGGTTGCTGATCTTTGGCAGATATAGCTTCGATATTTATGAGAATGGAAAGCTTATTCGGGGCTGGGATTGGGGGGCCTATCGTGCGTTTCTGTCTGATCCTTACTATTGGAAGCTGATTGGCACAACGTTTCGCATTGCCTTCAAGGTTACGCTATGGAGTCTACTGCTTGCCTATCCACTGGCGTATTGCATAGCGGGTCTAAAGAAGCCTGGCATGAAGCAATTATTGCTGCTGCTCACGTTTCTTCCGCTACTGGTCAGCGCGGTCGTGCGTTCTTACGGATGGCAGCTGTTGCTGTCCAAACAGGGCTTCATGAACTGGTTGTTTATCCGGCTGGGACTTACCGATGAAGGATTCAGCATGATCTACAACGAGACCGGTGTTGTTGTCGCGCTTGTCCATATCTTCCTGCCATTTATGGTCTTTCCGATCCTGAATGTACTCTCTCAAAGTGACGCTTCCTTAAAGGCAGCTGCTCAGGATTTGGGGGCGGGCAGCTGGCGAACGTTCCTGACCATTACCCTGCCTTTATCGGCAAGAGGCATTGCAAGCGGGGTACAGATTGTGTTCACGCTGTGCCTCACCGCATTCACCACTCCTCAGCTGATCGGCGGGGGAAGAGTCATGACACTTCCGGTATTTATATACCAGCGTACCTTGGACACGAACTGGCCGATGGCTGCGGTTGCCAGCCTGTTCTTGCTTGTGTCTTCCATTGTCGTCTCGTTGCTTGTGAATAAAGGGGCGGAAATGTTGATGTTCCGTCGTTCCCGTAAGGGAGGTCAGGCGTATGGTTAAGTCGAACAGGGGCACCAAGCTGCTGCTCTATATCTTTGTGGGTGCCGTAGCGATTTATCTGCTGTTGCCGCTGCTGATGATTATGTTGACATCTGTAGGCTCCGGTTCAGCCAGTAAATTCCCGCCAGAAGGTCTAACCCTGAAATGGTATGCCAATCTGAGTGAACAGACCCAGTTTCTCGATGCATTCAAGAACAGCCTCATTGCTTCGACAGGGGCGGTTCTACTGGCTTTGATTACGGGTACGCTTGCTGCGCTAGCGATCGTGCAGTATCCTTTCCCGGGTTCTGGCATCTTAAGGGCATTTTTTGTATCTCCGATGGTTATGCCCAAAATTACGCTGGGTATCGCATATTTAATTTTATTCTCGAAAATGCATATTGCAGGCGGATTGTTTGCACTTATTTTGGGTGAAGCAGTCATTGTACTTCCATTCGTGCTCACTCTTGTGGGCAGTGCATTAGCGAATCTGCACCCGGCTCACCGGGAAGCTGCCGCGGACCTTGGCGCAGGGCCGATGCGTATCTTTTTCACAATTACGCTGCCACAACTCCGACTATCCCTGCTTTTGTCAGGGTCAATTGCTTTTGTCTTCACTTTCGATCAGGTAGAGGCTGCACTGCTGCTACTCCGTCAGGACAGCTACACGTTGCCAATACAGCTATTCCTGTACATGGAGAAATGGCAGGACCCAACAATTGCTGTTGTGTCTGTAGTGTTGATCGCTTTTGCACTGGCTCTGTTTATGACGATTAAACTAGTTTTGCGCTCTGTACCAGGACTTGAGAGTTTGTTTGGTCGCAGGAAAACCAAAGGAGGTCTGGATCAAAATGAATAATTCACACCATCTATCTCATAGCTCAGGTCTGAATCGGGATCGGGCGGAAGAAGTGATGAAAGCTCAGGGGCTAAGCGCCCTTATTGCAACTACTCCAGAGAACATTCACTATGTCATCGGGTCCCAGCTGCGTGCAAGCAACTGGACGATGCAGATTTATGCTATTTTACCTGCCGACAGATCTGCTAAGCCGTGTATCATCATTCCAACGAATCGGTTGGGCGTTGTTGCCCAGTTCGGTATCACGGGGGTGGACATATTTGCCTACAGTGATTTCTTCGTAGAAGGTTCAATTGAAGGCAAACCCTCTACTGAAGACATTGATCTATTCTATTCTCTCCTGCAAACGACGGTTATTCATCCAGGTCCTCTAGAAGCACTCAAGGCAGCATTAAAACAGCTTGAGATCGAAGATCAGCCGATTGGAATCGATGAGATGCGGATCGCTCCCGATATTCTGGCTAGAATCAGGGAGGAGCTTCCTGAAAGGCTGGTGGTTTCCGCATATAAACTGTTCCGACAAATCCGCCTGGTTAAGACACCTTTCGAAATCGAGCAACTGTGCCAGGCTGCCCAATTAAATGAACGGATTGAGCAGGAGCTGATTGACCTGATTGCAGCAGGTGTTCATGAGAAGCAACTTGCCGATCATTATCGTCTGGCTGTGATGAGAGCAGGTGGAACTCCGGCAATGACTGCAGTAGGGGCAGGCCCACGTAGTGCGCTGCCACTCATCGAAAATTATTTTCATACGATTGAGACTGGAGATCAGGTCCGTTTCGACCTCTGCCTGCAGCTGGAAGGATACTGGGGGGATACGGGACGCACGGTTGTTGCAGGTGAGCCTACCGCTTGGATGAAAAAGCATTTTGATGCGGTCAAAAGTGGATGGGAGGCGGCACTTGAAACGGTGCGCCCTGGCGTCAAGGCGTCAGAAGTATTCCATGCGGCGGTGTCTCGCGTACAGCGTGAGGGAATTCCGCATTACCGACGCCAGCATGTCGGACATGCCATTGGCTTGGAACTGTACGACGATATGACTCTCTCCCCGGGTGACCAGCGCATACTGGAGCCCGGTATGGTGCTATGTGTCGAGGTACCTTATTACGAGCTCGGTGCTGGTGGCTTCCAAATCGAGGATACAGTTGTCGTAACTCCAGATGGTTATGAGTTTCTAACTCATATGGAACGGAAACTGTTCACCAAATAACGATAAATGGAAGGCTTCAGTGACTGGCGATCAGGACACAGTCGATCCAAGAAGCTTTCTTACCGAGAAAGTTGGAACATCCATGATTCAGCAGGGAACTAAGACGTTTCGTAACATTAGCCTTGCACTGTTCGCCGGAGGTTTTGTCACTTTTGCGTTGCTCTACAGCCTCCAGCCCCTGATGCCTGAGATTAGCGATACATTCTCCATTACGCCGGCACACGCCAGTCTTACGCTATCGGTAACAACGATCGCCATGGCACTGACGATGCTGTTCATCGGGTCCTTATCTGATTCGGTGGGACGACGCTTTATTATGACAGCGGCACTGGTGATATCTTCTGTTATTGCTTTGCTAAGTGCGTTCAGCCCGGGATATACGGAGCTTCTTCTGCTTCGTATTCTCCAAGGGGTGGCACTTGCGGGGTTACCAGCGATAGCCATGACATATCTGTCAGAAGAAATTGAACCTGCGAGTCTTGGATATGCCATGGGGCTATATATCAGCGGGAATTCGATAGGAGGCATGGCCGGTCGTTTTATCAGCGGTGTGGTGACAGATTGGTTCAGTTGGCGCGCCGCTGTAGGTTTCATTGGTATTCTTGGACTGTGTGCTGCCGTTATTTTTTGGCTTGTCATCCCGCCATCCCGTCATTTTGTCAAAGCTGCACCCGGATTCAAAAATCCAATCCCTCTTTTGTGGTCGCAGTGTCGCAATCCGAGGCTGCTATGCCTGTATGGACTCGGTTTTCTCCTGATGGGGAGCTTTGTGACCCTCTTCAACTATATTGGTTTTGAATTAACGGGTGAACCCTACCATCTTAGCCAGTCCATTGTTGGAAGTCTTTTTGTGGTATATCTGATGGGCACAGTTAGCAGCACCTGGATGGGCAGGCTGGCAGATCGGTACGGCAGATCACATGTGCTTGGAATCGCGCTGGGCATTATTCTGGCTGGTGCAGTCTGTACCCTTCATCCAGCGCTTTGGGTCAAAATTATCGGACTCGCCCTGTTTGCCTTCGGTTTCTTCGGCGGCCACTCCATCGCAAGCAGCTGGGTTGGCCTCGTGGCCAATCAGCACAAATCCCAGGCCAATGCGTTGTATTTATTTTTCTACTACTTTGGTTCAAGCGTGAGTGGAACTGGGGGCGGATTACTTTACAGCCATCTGGGATGGATAGGCATTGTGGGCATGATTGGTGTGTATGTTTTGATCGGTTTTGTCTTGTGTAATTTGCTTGTCCATAAGTTGAAGGGACAGGCTACATAAATCAACTTTTTCCGACAGGTCTTGCATCTCCTGAAATACCGAGTATAATACTTGGTAAATAGACGAAAAGGGGATGCAATAAACGATGAAAACACATGCTGAATTGAACTCACTTCTTGTTGACGATTATCTGGATCTCCTGAACATAGCGAAACAGCTAGGTGATGACGAATGGAAAGATGCTATTCTGCAAGCATTGAAGGAAGAAGTCGATGCGAATCATCATCTGGATTCAACAGAGGTAAGACAGGATTTATGGAGTCAATTTGAAGGCATTAATGAACAGATGCATGATCTGTTAATGCAACTGAAACATGCCGACAATCCAGAAGAGAAAGAGCAGATTATTGAAATGATCTGGGGATTGAAAGTAGACCGTCATGCGATCACACGTAAACTTGAAACCATGAGCCGTGCCAGCGCTGGACATCAATAAGCTCTAGGTTGATTATACATTGAAAACCCGCGTGTTTCCTGGGATTATCCCCTAGGTCGCACGCGGGTTTTGTTTACGTTTTGAGTGTTGTTCAACTTTTTGAACTACCTCTCTTAGAACTGTTTCGCGAAAGTGCGTGCTTGCTCTATAGCCTGTTGCTTGATCTCATCTGCACGATCTTTATATTGATTATGCCCCTCTACAAAAATGCCATCAAGCTTAGGCACGCCGAGAAAAGACATAATAATGCTCAGGTAACGATGACCGGATTCCATCTCAGCCGCTGGGCCTTCGGAATAAATGCCGCCGCGGGCCTGAATATGCAGCGCTTTTTTGTCAGTCAGCAGTCCAACAGGACCTTGTTCGGTATAACGAAAAGTTTTGCCAGCTACGCAGATGGAATCCACATAAGCCTTCAGAATAGGGGGGAATGAGAAGTTCCACATCGGTGTTACAAAAACATATTTATCTGCTGCAGCAAATTGATCTGACAGTTCATTCAAACGGCTTACTTTGGTCTGCTCTTCGGCAGTCAGATTACTGCCCGATTGCAGTTTGCCCCATCCACTGAAGACATCCGCATCGATATGGGGGATATCCGAGCGATACAGATCGAGGTGAACAACCTCATCAGAAGGGTGACTTTCACGATACGCGTCAATGAATGCTTTACCTGTAGCCATGCTAAAGGAGGTTTCATGATCATGAGGATGGGCAGTAATATACAATAAAGTAGACATGTTGTTCTTCCTCTCTGTGCAATTAATGGGGTGAAGCCATCTTGGAATGATGAAGCGACCGCAGTAGTATGCATCGTTTTCCCCGTTTTATACGTCAGAAAGGGATATGAGTGGAATGATCATGATACTGAATTGCATGCTATGTAGTGACCAGATACTCAATCCATGTATAATATACAGGACGAGTATTTATTTTCCAACGATAATAGGGATGAGTGAGATGAGCGCACATGGGAATGGACCTGGAGAAGCAACGATTAAGCATTGAAGCAGCGAAATTGTATTATCAGTCCGATTACAGCCAGCAGGATATTGCCGCCCGATTGGGCGTGTCACGTCCAACCGTATCAAGATTACTTCAGTACGCCAAAGATCGCGGATACGTCCGGATTGAAATTATGGACCCGCTGGAGGATATCGACATCATTGCCGGAGAACTCAAGTCGAAATATGATCTGGATACGGCACTTGTGTGTTTTGCCCCACTGAAGAGTGATGAGGAAATACAGAAGCATATCAGCAAACGAGCAGCAGACTATCTTCAGGAGACGGTTCAGGATGCGGATATCATCGGGGTGACTTGGGGAACAACCATGCATGCCATAGCACGCCAGCTTCGTCCCAAGCAGGTTAAAGGTGTTGAGGTCGTGCAATTGAAGGGGGGCGTAAGCCACTCCCATGTCAATACGTATGCGGCTGAGATTGTTCATTTGTTTGCTGAAGCCTTCCACACGGTACCAAGGTATCTGCCACTGCCCGTAATTTTCGACAACATCGAAGTGAAGAACATGGTGGAAGCGGATCGGCATATCGGCAGAATCGTGGAACTTGGCAGACAGGCCAACATCGCTTTGTTCACTGTCGGTACTGTAAAGGAAGATGCATTATTGTTCAGGCTCGGCTACTTCAATGAAGAAGAGCAACAATTGCTGATGAACTCAGGTGCAGGCGACATTTGTTCACGCTTTTTTGATGCGGAAGGTCAGTTGATCAGTGAAGAGATTAACAGCAGAACCGTCGGAATTGATTTGGCCGAATTGAGAAATAAGGAAAAATCAATCCTTGTCGCCGGGGGACAACGCAAAATTGAAGCCATTCACGCCGCGCTGAAAGGTCATTATGCGAATATTCTGGTTACGGATCAGCACACAGCACAGGCATTACTGCGATTCTAATTTCAAATGGATATGGATGACAACATCTGCCACGCAAAAAGGGCGGATGTTTTGCTTTGTTAGGCAGAAAATATAACGAAGCAAGAACCGCAAGTGGAACTGTGAACAAAAGTTCAAGTTGATTTTTACATATGTTCATGTTAGTGTAAGGGTATAGAAAATAACTAGTTCAGATAAGGGAGAGATTCAATTGACTACACCACAATTAGCTAAAATGATCGACCATACGTTGCTTCGTGCGGACGCAACGCAAAGTGAAATGGCCAAGTTAACCGAAGAAGCGAAGCAATACCAGTTTGCTTCTGTATGCGTTAACCCAGGCTGGGTTGCTTATGCTGCTGAGCAGTTGCAGGGTACTGGCGTAGATATCTGCACCGTTACTGGTTTCCCTCTGGGAGCATCCACTTCGGAGACGAAAGCTTTCGAAACCAAGGATGCAATTGCTAAAGGTGCAACTGAAGTCGATATGGTCATCAACATCAGTGCTTTGAAAGATGGCAAAGATGATTACGTTGAACAGGATATTCGTGCTGTAGTTGAAGCGGCTGCGGGTAATGCTTTGGTGAAAGTCATTATTGAAACTTGTCTGTTGACGGATGATGAGAAAGTACGTGCTTGTCAGGCAGCTGTACGAGCTGGAGCTGATTTTGTTAAAACTTCTACAGGTTTCTCCACAGGTGGAGCAACGCCAGAAGATATCGCTTTGATGCGTCGTACTGTAGGTCCTGATGTGGGCGTTAAAGCTTCCGGTGGCGTACGTAGCCTGGAAGATATGCAGAAAATGATCGAAGCGGGTGCGACTCGAATCGGTGCAAGTTCTGGCGTGAAGATCATGCAGGGCGGTCAGTCTACATCTTCTTACTAAGAAAGAGCTTATTAAACAAAGCTTTATGAAATAAAAAGTAATGATATATTCTCTGTACTTGGGCAAACGACTCAGGTACAGGGAATACAATTCTACAATTATATTTTAAAAACAGGATTAATTGTAAGCGCTTCATAAGTTTTCTGAAAGGTTAATGATTGAGAATGCTTAAGAACCCTTTGAGCTGAATTCCACATCCGGCTTAACTACCTTCAAAGGAGAGATCGTATGAAATTTCTAATTGCCCTTCTTGGTTTACTCGTTGTTTTTGGACTGGCTTATATCGCAAGCAACGGTAAAAAGAAGATTCGCTACCGGCCGTTGGCCGTTATGATTGTTTTGCAGGTGATCCTGGCGTATGCCTTACTGAATACAGGGGTCGGGACATGGCTGATAGGTGGATTTGCGACCGTATTTAAAAGTTTGCTTGATTATGCGAATGAAGGAATTGCGTTTGTATTTGGTGATTTGACCACTGTAGGTGCTGAGACTGTTGGGACACCGTTCTTCCTCAGCGTATTGATGCCGATTGTTGTTATCTCTGCACTCATTGGGATATTGCAGTATATCCGAATCTTACCTTTTGTTATAAAATATATTGGTCTGGTATTAAGCAAAATCAACGGAATGGGCAAACTGGAATCATATAACGCGGTTGCTTCGGCTGTATTGGGGCAATCTGAAGTGTTCATTTCTGTGAAAAAACAAATTGGGTTGTTGCCAAAACATCGGCTGTACACCTTGTGTGCCTCGGCGATGTCCACGGTATCGATGTCGATTGTCGGTGCCTATATGTCCATGATTGATCCGAAATATGTGGTTACGGCACTCGTGCTGAACCTGTTTGGCGGTTTTATCATTGCTTCCATTGTGAATCCTTATGAGGTTACAGAGGAAGAAGATATATTGGAAGTACAGGAAGAGGAGAAACAGTCCTTCTTCGAAATGCTGGGTGAATACATCCTGGATGGATTCAAAGTCGCTATCATCGTAGCTGCGATGTTAATCGGTTTTGTTGCTTTGATTGCACTTGTTAACGGAATTTTCAGCGCAGTGCTTGGCATTTCGTTCCAGGAGCTGCTTGGTTATGTGTTTGCACCATTAGCCTTTATTATGGGTGTTCCTTGGAAGGAAGCGATTCAGGCGGGAAGTATTATGGCAACCAAAATGGTATCCAACGAATTCGTTGCCATGCTTGCTTTAGCGAAGGAGACATTACTGTCTGCTAGAACAACAGGGATCGTATCCGTCTTCCTCGTATCGTTCGCCAATTTCTCCTCCATCGGTATCATTGCAGGTGCGGTGAAGGGACTTCATGAGAAACAAGGTAATGTGGTAGCCCGCTTCGGTCTGAAACTGCTTTACGGTGCATCGCTTGTCAGTGTATTGTCTGCGATCATCGCCGGACTGTTCTTGTAAACCGGATTATTGGAAGGAGTGCTTAGGTTATGTCAACATTTAAAAGAGTACATCTAATCGTTATGGATTCTGTAGGAATCGGCGAAGCGCCGGATGCAGCAGAATTCTATGATTTTGATGTGGATACCTTCGGTCACATTGCACGTGAACGCGGAGGTCTGAAAATGCCTCACATGGCCAGTCTCGGACTGTCCAACATCAAAGAAATTGAGGGTGTTCCTGTAGCGGATGCACCTAAAGCGTATTACACCAAGATGCAGGAAGCATCCAGAGGCAAAGACACAATGACAGGTCACTGGGAGCTGATGGGTCTTTACATTGATACACCTTTCCGCGTGTTCGAGAACGGTTTTCCCGATGAGCTGATTCAGCGCATTGAAGAGAAAACGGGCCGTAAGGTCATCGGTAACAAACCGGCCAGCGGTACGGAAATTCTGGATGAGCTGGGTGCAGAGCATGTCGAAACTGGCGCACTCATCGTATACACATCCGCGGATTCAGTTCTGCAAATTGCAGCACATGAGGACGTTGTTCCATTGAAAGAACTGTATGAGATCTGTGAGTTCTGTCGTGAAATTACACTTGAAGATCCGTACATGCTCGGCCGCATTATTGCACGTCCATTTGTAGGTGAAGCGGGTGACTGGAAGCGTACTGCGAATCGTCATGACTATGCGCTTAAGCCGTTTGGACGTACCGTCATGAATGAACTTCAAGATGGTGGATTTGATGTCATTGCCTTGGGTAAAATTGCGGATATCTACGATGGCGAAGGTGTAACGAAGTCCGTTCGTACTGTATCGAATATGGATGGCATGGACAAGTTGTCTGAAACGATGGATGAAGAGTTCAATGGACTTAGCTTCCTGAACCTGGTTGATTTTGATGCCCTGTACGGTCACCGTCGTGATCCCCAAGGTTATGCTCAGGCGCTCGAAGACTATGATGCACGGCTGCCAGAGATTTTTGCCAAAATGACCAATGATGATCTGCTGCTGATCACAGCTGACCATGGTAATGATCCAACTTATCGTGGTACAGATCATACACGTGAATATGTTCCATTGCTTGCCTACTCTCCGCGCTTCAGCGAGGGCAAAAAGCTTGATCTGCGCAGCACATTTGCTGACCTTGGTGCAACCGTAGCCGAGAACTTTGGAGTGAAAATGCCGGAATATGGCACCAGCTTCCTGAAAGATTTGAAATAGGTTTTTCGAAAACAGGATAGGGGATGTCGGAGTAGTTGAGGCTGCTCCGGTTCCTGCCATCATAATAGACTAAATATATAACTGGAGGAGATTCATTCATGAGTACACATATTGGAGCTAAACCCGGAGATATCGCAGAAACGATCCTTTTGCCAGGAGACCCTTTGCGCGCGAAATATATTGCAGATACGTACCTTGAAGATGTTGTATGTTACAACGAGGTTCGCGGAATGCTTGGTTTTACGGGTACATATCAAGGACACCGGATTTCGGTGCAAGGTTCAGGAATGGGTATTCCGTCTTTCGCAATCTATGCTAATGAATTGATCAGCGAATATGGCGTGAAAAACCTGATTCGTGTAGGTACTTGTGGCGGTATGCAGGAGCATGTACGTGTACGTGACGTCATCCTTGCACAAGCAGCATGTACAGATTCCAGCATGAACAAACACGTATTCGGTGGATATGACTTCTCGCCAATCGCTACGTTCTCCCTGCTGAAAGAAGCATATGATCGTGCAACAGCTAAAGGCATGAAAATTCATGTGGGTAACGTGTTCAGCTCGGATTCTTTCTACCGCGATGACCGTTCCGTAACCGAGAAGTTGATGAAACACGGCGTACTGGGCGTAGAAATGGAAACAACAGCACTGTATACCATCGCTGCCAAGTTCGGTGTTAACGCACTGACCATCCTGACGGTAAGTGACCACTTGCTGACAGGCGAAGAAACATCTGCCGAAGAGCGCCAAAAAACGTTCAACGACATGATGGTAGTTGCCCTCGACACAGCAATCACACTGTAATTGTTGCATTTTATATTCATAATCATTTGATTTTATCTAAACTTTTGTTTTAAGCACGGAGTGAAGGAAGCGGATCGATTCTGAAGAAGCAAAGCGCTCTAAGGAACGATCCGGAGCTGGAACGAATGCTGCACAAAGTGTTGTATAAGTTGACTACATGTTGTTGTTGTATTTTATATTCAATATTAATTGATTTTAATCGAAACTTTTGTTTCAAGCACGGAGTGAAGGAACCGGAATCGATTCTGAAGAAGCAAAGCGTTCGCCTTTGTCTCCGAGTTTTTCCATTGCAAAATGGATCAAAAAAACTTGGAGACAACAGCGATCGGAGGAAATGATCTGGAGCCGGAACGGTCAACGGACCAACAACAAAGTGTTCTATACAATCAATACACACACAAGGAGAGATCATCATGAGAATGGTAGACATTATTGCCAAGAAACGCGACGGAAAAGAACTGACAACAGCTGAGATTGATTTTGTTGTTCAAGGATACACACAAGGAGAGATCCCGGACTATCAAGTCAGCGCATGGGCGATGGCGGTATTCTTTAAAGATATGACGGACAAAGAACGTGCTGATCTCACGATGTCCATGGTAAATTCGGGTGAAACGATCGACCTGTCCGCCATCGAAGGTATCAAAGTAGACAAGCACTCCACAGGAGGTGTGGGCGATACAACAACACTGGTACTCGCTCCGCTTGTTGCTGCGCTGGATGTTCCTGTTGCCAAAATGTCCGGACGTGGACTTGGTCACACGGGTGGTACAACAGACAAGCTGGAATCCGTTGCTGGCTTCCACGTAGAGCTTGAGAAAGAAGAGTTCATTCGTCTCGTAAACGAACATAAGGTTGCAGTTATCGGACAAAGTGGTAACCTTACGCCTGCAGACAAGAAGCTCTATGCACTGCGTGACGTAACAGCTACCGTTAACTCCATTCCACTGATCGCTAGCTCCATCATGAGCAAGAAAATTGCAGCAGGTGCTGATGCAATCGTATTGGATGTTAAAACGGGTGCTGGTGCATTCATGAAAACAACGGAAGATGCTAAAGAACTGGCACATGCCATGGTAAGCATCGGTAACAATGTTGGACGTAAAACGATGGCTGTTATCTCCGATATGTCCCAACCACTGGGTCTGGCGATTGGTAACGCGCTTGAAGTGAAAGAAGCCATCCTCACCCTGCAAGGTAAAGGCCCGAAAGATCTGGAAGAGCTGTGTCTGGCACTTGGACGTCAGATGGTATTCCTTGCTGGCAAGGCAGATTCCTTGGAGCATGCTGAGGAGAGATTGAGAGAAGTCATCCAGAACGGTAAGGCACTGGAGAAATTCAAAGATTTCTTGGCAAACCAAGGTGGAGACGCTTCGGTTGTGGATCATCCAGATCGTTTGCCTCAGGCACAATACCTGGTTGAAGTGCCAGCAGACAAAGACGGCTATGTTGCCGGAATCGTCGCTGACGAAATCGGTACTGCAGCAATGCTGCTCGGCGCAGGCCGTGCAACGAAAGAGTCTGAGATCGATCTCGCTGTTGGTCTGATGCTGAACAAAAAAGTCGGTGACCCAGTCAAAGCTGGTGAGTCCCTTGTAACGATCCATGCCAATCGTGAAGACGTAGCAGACGTCATCGCGAAGATCAAAGAAAACATTACGATTGCGGATCATGCCGATGCTCCTGTATTGGTTCATGATATCGTAACGGAATAATAATCAAAACAGACGAGATGTAATCTCATGTCTGACTGAACATGAAAGCCCCAAAGCGATGTAATCCATCGCTTTGGGGCTTTTTGACGTTGAGGTGCAAGTTACTACTACTAGCAACTACTCGCTCTTTATTTGCTCATACGCCATCACCGAGTCCGCATTGGTATAAATATAAGGCGTGGATGGCTCGGATACAGGTGTCACCTTTGTTGCTCGAATCTCAATCGTATCCTTACCGTTCACCTGTGCAGAGCCGATGCTGCCATCGATTTGCACCCAACTATCTGTAGGGAAGCTATCCGCTTCTGGAATGTGAATCATCACGCCGAAGGGAGCCGCATCCGCGGGGCAACACATGACGAGAAATCGTCCCAGTGCAAAATGTGATTCATGGTCCATGCTCTTGTCCCGATAAACGAACCCGGTTAATGAGATATCTTTGCCTGCAAATTGTCGCTGGAACATGTCGATCGTGCCGAGTGTTTCAGAGAAAATCTCAGGATAGACTCGGATGACCTGTTCTGCATACAACTTCTCCGCCAGTTCAGCGAATTCGCGGCTATACTCGTCTGGGGGAATGAATTGTACTTTGGTGGCCGATGCAGACTGAACAACCGTTGGTTGTTGTGTAAGATCTTGTACATTCAATTGCGTTGCCGGATCGGGTAAAGGCTCTTTTCGACGAATCTCGGGAGGGGCATAGGTGAGAGACATTCCTTTCTGACTGGCCATGGAGCTGCCCAGAGCCCGATCAGGTAACAGAAACCCTAACAACAAGGGTATAGCAATCAGACCATATACCAGCGCACTACGGAGGAACCCGGAAGGCGGTGGGTGCTCGCAGTCGCAATGAACCTCGTTTCTACCGAACAGTCCATGCCAGGCCATGATAACAGCAATAAACAATAAGGGAACAGGGCAGCATAATAGCAGTTTTTGCATGGTCGGCGCCAAATAATAATGAAGTGAATCACTTGAATTCAAGTGAATAATGTATACTGCCAGCCCGCCGATCCAAACCGCACGAATCAGGTTATGCCATTGAATGAAGTGTGATTTTGGAACAGGGGCTTTTGTAATCGTATAGACAGTGTGGTTCATATCATCACCTCATCTCTATTAATCGTCAGGATGAAAGTTCATGGGATTAATCATTTAGGTCATGAAGTATGTTGCTCAACCTTTATACCAGCAGATTAATCAACCACGAGCCAGCGAAGACGAGTGTGATAATCGCTAGACTTAGACCAATAACAAACCGGGTACGGAAGGTGGAGAGCAGCATCAGGGTACTTTTGAAATCCAGCATTGGACCAAGAACAAGGAAGGATACCAGCGGCCCCAGTGCAAACGTGTGTGAGAACGCAGAAGCCACAAAAGCATCAGAAGTGGAACAGAGAGACAATACATAAGCAAACCCCATCATGAATACATAGGAGGCAACAGGACCATTGCCAAGTGAGATCAGATCGCTGCGGCTAATGAATGTCTGGATGCAGGCTGTAATCAAGGCACCGATCACCAGATATTTGCTCATATCGACGAATTCGTCTCCGGCATGAATGAAGAAGCTACGCCAGTTTTTTACATGATTGTGATCAGGAGCATTTGCGTGTGCATGAGCATGAGGTTGCGCCATTTTAAACCCAGGATGTGTCTTGACCTCTGTAACTGCGATCTTTGGCATCCGAAGGGGATTTCGACGGACAAACACATACACGAGCATGCCTATGGAAGCTGCTACAGCAAAGGCCAGTCCCATACGGGCAATGGTAATCTCAGGATGGGAGGGAAAGGCAAGCAAGGTCGCGGTAAATACGATGGGATTGACTACGGGACCACTCAAAATGAACGTAACTGCGATATAGGCTGGCATGCCTTTGTGCATCAACCTTCTCACGACCGGGATCATGCCACATTCACAAATGGGAAAAATAATACCGAGCAGCCCTGCGACCAGCACACCGCCGATCGGATTCTTAGGCGTTAGTCTGCGGACCATCTCTTCCGATACGAACCACTGCATGAGCGAGGACAACAGCACACCCATGAGCAGAAAAGGTGCGGCTTCAAGGAAAATACCTATGAATACGGTTTTCATATTTTGCAAAGCTTCACTGTTCCATGCTTCCTTCAAGTCTGGAGCCATTGTGATCAACACGGGAACAAGAAATGCACAAGGGATCAGGAAGGACAGGAGCTTCAGATTGGCTGCCATTTTCATGAAACAGACCTCCACAACTAGGACTTTGCTAAAATATATGCTTGTACGTGCGGCAACATACATCATTCCTATGTTCTAATCAACATTTTTACGATTAATCAAGATTCTTCATCATTTTAGAGTTGACAACCCAAAGAAAACTGCGGTATAGTTCGGATTGATCGTCCTTAATAGTAATTATTACGATTAAAGTCATAACTTAAACAGAGTGGAGGAAGCAGAAATGTCAGATCAACAGGTTCAACAGCGGGTTCCGGTAACCGTACTTAGTGGATATTTGGGTGCAGGCAAAACGACACTGCTCAATCATGTGCTTCATAACCGCGAGGGGATGCGGGTTGCTGTCATCGTCAATGATCTCAGTGAGGTTAACATCGATGCAGGTTTAATACGAGATGGTGGTGGGTTATCGCGCATTGATGAGAAGCTGGTAGAGATGTCCAATGGTTGCATCTGCTGCACATTGCGGGAGGATCTGTTGAAAGAAGTCGAGCGGCTGGCGTTAGATGGTTCTTTTGACTACATATTGATAGAATCCACGGGTATTGGTGAGCCGGTACCTGTTGCGCAGACGTTTACGTATATCGATGAGGAACTCGGCATTGATTTGACGAAATTCACCCGTCTCGACACGATGGTTACGGTTGTCGATGCTGCCCAGTTCTGGCGTGATTTTTATTCCAAAGAAACACTGAAGGATCGTGGACAGGAAGCGGGGGAGGACGATGTTCGTGGAATCGTTCATCTGCTGACGGACCAGGTGGAATTCTGTGATGTGCTGATTCTGAACAAATGTGATCTGGTCTCGGAGGAAGAACTGACGAAGCTTGAAAAGGCACTACACGCGATGCAACCGGAGGCCAAGCTTATTCGCACGACACATGGGCAGATTGATCCGAGAGAGATATTGAATACGGGACGTTTTGATTTTGAAAAAGCAAGCCAGTCCGCGGGTTGGATCCGCGAATTAATGAAAGAGGAACATACCCCGGAGACTGAAGAATATGGAATTCATTCATTTGTCTATCATCGAAAACGTCCATTCCACTCGGAACGGTTGCTGCGTTGGATTGCGAAATATCCAGATAGCATCGTGCGATCCAAAGGTCTGATGTGGTTGGCAACAAGGAACCATATGGCAATCTCTTTCAGTCACGCAGGTACATCAAAGCAGCTTGCGCCAGCAGGAATATGGGTAGGTGCGATGAGTGAGGAGGAAAGGCAACTTCATTTTGGCGATACATTGCCAAGCATACCGGACTGGGATGATGAGTGGGGCGACCGCGTAACCAAATTAGTATTTATCGGCATTGACATGGACCGGGCGGAGATTGAACGTACATTGGATGAGACCCTTCTTACGGAGGAGGAGATGTTGATGAACTGGCGCGAATTGAAAGATCCTTTTCCGGCGTGGAGTTGAAGTGAAAAGAAAAGATCTTCAAGTGCACTAGTGCCCCTGAAGATCAATGATTATATTGCATTAAGGACTTTAGCTGAAGGACAAATCGCCAAGATAAAAATCACCGTTGCCACTTTTTTGCGGACTAAACACAAAGGTAAGGTACACTCCATAGGAACCCGTCCATCCTTGTGGATAATAAATGGCTTTGTAACTGTGTCTTGTTTTGGTTTTATCATTCATTGCAATCACTTTAAAATCAGCTGATTTCACATTAATCAACTGATCTGCATATTTAGTCAGCGTTTTTTTATCATTTGCTGCAATGATACCTTTGACTGTAGTCTTAAATTTATCTTTCTGGGATTGCTTACCCAGATCAAAAATGTCGATCTCGGGATTTTCAATAACTTTAGCATCTATGTATTTATCAAATTCACTAGTGCTTCCTGTTTTAAGTGCTTTACCATACATCTTGATCAGTGTTAAAGATTCTTTTTGCAATTTGACTATCATCTGAGCGTCAGTTCCAGTCATCTTGATTGAGCCTGAAGTACTTGGGTTACTTGAACTACTTGATTTACTTGAATCATCAGAATCTTTGGTACCGGTACTACTATTATTACTTGAACTACTAGACTTACTGGTACCTGAATTCGTGATACTTACAACTTTGTTGCTAACATTCAGAGATACGTTGGCTCCCAGTGCTTCTGCTGTGGTACTTACAGGCAGGTAAACATCACCGTCATATACCAGTGCATTCAGTTTGTCTCCGGCTTCATTCTTGGGTGTCCAAGACAAACCGTTTACTTTAAAGCTAATGTTGCTGTCGAGTGCTGCTTCAATATCTTGAATTCCGTTTGAAGCCGCTACACCGAGGGCACCGAAAGCCAAACTGCATGCTACCAATGACCCAATAAAAGTTGATTTTTTGATCTTCATCTAGTTCCTCCGTAGGTAAAGTATAATGATACCAAAGCAGTATATCATATGAAATTATATTATGGATACAAAATTTTACTTTCGCAGATATGGAGTTGACAAACGAAAAAGCATCAGCTAATATCATTAAATAGTAATAATTACGATTAAACAAGAGGAGGAAACCACCATGAGAGTCATTGTAACCTTAGCCTGCACCGAGTGCGGGGACCGCAACTACACAACAACCAAGAACAAACGTAACCATCCAGAGAGACTTGAGATGAAGAAGTACTCACCTCGTTTGAAGAAAATGACGATCCATCGGGAAACACGCTAAATTTTTTTGTTATTTTTTAATCGTAATATTTACGAAAAGAGGGAAAGGCATGATACTATCCTCCATGCGTGATGTTGTATTTGGATATGGCAAAGAGCCGGTCATTGATCAACTGTCGCTGGATATCCATGTGGGAGAGTTCATAGGCATCACAGGTCCCAATGGTTCTGCCAAAACGACCCTGTTAAAGCTGCTACTAGGGCTATTGAAGCCCTGGAGCGGCACCATACATATGAATCCGCAGTTGAAACGTGGGAACAAGTCCAATATCGGTTATGTGCCCCAGCAGGTGGCATCGTTCAATAGTGGATTTCCCAGTACGGTGAATGAGCTGGTCCGGTCCGGGTGTTACACCAGGCTGGGACTATTCCGAAGCTTCACAGCAGAGCAGGATGCCATCGTTGAACGCAGTTTGCGGGAAGTTGGTATGTGGGAATATCGGAATACGCGCGTCGGTGAGCTGTCTGGTGGACAGAAGCAGCGGATCTGTATTGCCAGAGCTATGGCTGGGCAACCGCAGGTTCTGGTACTGGATGAGCCAACAACGGGGATGGACCGCCACAGCCGTGAAGGATTTTACAATCTGATGCGCCACTATGCTGATGTTCATGGGTTAACGATTATTATGGTTACGCACGGACTGGAAGAGATGGGGAATCGATTGGATCGTACGATTACTCTGGAGCGGCAAGAAAGTGAGGAATGGCAGTGTTTGAGTACGAATTCATGCAACGTGCCTTCTGGGCAGGTGGACTAATTGGAGTCATCGCTCCAATTCTTGGGGTCTATCTGATGCTCAGGCGGCAGGTCCTTATGGCGGACACGTTATCCCATGTCTCACTGGCAGGGGTTGCGCTCGGTTCGGTCATGAATCTTAACCCGGTGATCTGCGGATTCGCCATTGCTATTATCGGTGCATTACTGGTTGAACAACTGCGGCGAAGTTACCGAACCTACAGCGAGGTACCTGTGGCGATCATCATGACTTCGGGACTGGCTCTTGCTGTAGTGTTGATGAGTCTCAAAACCAATCTGTCCAAAACCTTCAGCTCATACTTATTCGGATCTATTGTCGCGGTTAGCGATATTCAGTTGTGGATGATGGCAGGTGTATGTGTCATTGGTTTACTTTTTTTCATCTTACTCCGGAGACCGCTCTATAGCTTTACCTTTGATGAAGAGACAGCTTCCATTGGAGGCGTTCAGGTAAAAGGGTTATCGTTTGCATTTGCCATTCTGACAGGAATGACTGTAGCTTCAGCCATGCCGATCGTCGGTGTGTTGCTGGTGTCTGCTCTCATTGTATTGCCTGCTGCCTTGGCACTGAGAGTGTCTCGCAGTTTTACAGCAGCGATTGTTGTCGCGGTAATTACAGGATTAATTGGTATTTTTAGCGGGCTCACAACATCTTACCATCTAAATACACCACCGGGAGGAACAATTGCGCTCATCCTGTTGGTCATCCTATTGACTGGAATATCAGCG
Organism: Paenibacillus sp. FSL H8-0079; assembly: GCF_037991315.1. Classification (NCBI taxonomy): domain Bacteria; kingdom Bacillati; phylum Bacillota; class Bacilli; order Caryophanales; family Paenibacillaceae; genus Paenibacillus; species Paenibacillus sp. FSL H8-0079. Next base: position 3,692,780 of record NZ_CP150300.1, on the reverse strand, counting down.
CAAAAGCTGATTGCACGATATAACCGCAAGCGCCATCGCAAAGAAACGAAATCACAGCACATCATTCTGGTCAACCATTCTAGGAGGAATACATCACATGAAATTCAGTAAAAAAGCTACGCTCGGATTGTTGTTCAGTCTCACACTTATCGTCGCAGGCTGCGGACAAAAATCCGCTTCTGATGCAAATACAAGTTCTACGGGTGCCGGTAATACGGTACCCGTAGAGAGTGAAGCAGCTAAATTAAACGTGCAGGTCAGCTTCTATCCGATGTATGAGTTCACCAAAAATGTGGCAGGTGATCTGGCCGATGTGCATACACTCGTTCCAGCAGGAATGGAGCCTCATGATTGGGAGCCCACACCACAAGATATTGCCAGCATTGAAAAAGCGGACGTGCTTGTATACAACGGTGCGGGCATGGAATCTTGGATTGATCAGGTCACCGGAAGTCTGAGCAATGCTTCACTCATTCAGGTGGAAGCGAGCAAAGGAATTAACCTGCTTGAAGGTACAGAAGATGAGCATGATCATGGACATGAAGATTCCGAGGGAACGGATACGCATGACCATGCCGATGAATCCGCTGGGGAAGCACATGATCACGATCATGCGGATGAAGCGACTACGGAAGAACACGACCATGATCATGACGCAGAGGCTGAAGCAGGACATGATCACGATCACGGTGGACTCGATCCCCACGTATGGCTGTCACCTGCATTGGCTGTAAAGGAGGTGCGCAATATTGAAGCAGGTTTGGCGCAGGCTGCCCCGGAACATGCTGAACAGTTCAAGCAGAATGCAGATGCTTACATTGCTCAACTGGAGTCACTGGATCAGGACTTCAAGGCGGCTGTGACGGATAGCAAACGTAAAGATTTCATCACACAACACGCTGCATTTGGCTACCTTGCCAAGGAATATGGATTGCAACAGGTGCCCATCGCAGGATTGTCTCCTGAGCAAGAACCTTCGGCAGCACAGATGGCATCTGTCATTGATTTTGCGAAAGAGCATCAGGTGAAGACCATTTTCTTCGAAACATTGGTTTCATCCAAAGTGTCTGAGACGATCGCAAGTGAAGTGGGAGCCAAAACGGCCGTATTGAACCCGATTGAGGGACTTACCGAGGAAGAGATCGCGGTGGGAATGGACTACATCAGCGTGATGAGACAAAATTTGGAGGCTCTGAAACTGGCGCTGAACGAATAATAAAAGATCGATTTGATGCCTCTCACCGAAAAAGGTACAATAATACAACATGCTGAGGAATGGATCGCCATTCCTTTGCCTTTTTGCAAAGCAGAGAGCACAGTGATGTGCTCTCTCTTTGTTGAATAAGGTGACCGGATCGAGGAGAACAGGAGGACACATTGCATGAGTTTAAATGAGGAACCTGAAGTGCTGTTAAGTGAACAGCCTGCTCATCTGTGGAGACGACGCAAGCTGGAGCTGATGCACTGGACGGAACGTGACAAACATACGGTTTCCGCGAAGAAAACAGAGATTTGGAACGGTGTTGAAGTCGATGCCGAACTCGTGAAGGCATTGTCCATACTTCAGAGTGCGGGCGTGAGGACGGAATTTTCATGTGCAGGGGTGAGTCCGCTTGATGAACCTGTTGATCATTCCCTTTATGCTTATGTTACCCTGATACAAAGTGAGGTTGCAGATCAATTCGTGCACTATGCTCTCCGTCGGATGCGGAATCGACTGCTCGTTACGTTAGAGGCCGAAAAGGGCCGCTATGATCTGTCTTCTTTTTTCATTGGACACAATCGAAGCTTCTGCTGGTGGATGGAGCACTGTGCCCTACAGTTTGGAAGCCGAAACGAATCGAGTGAAAAAAGCGTAGTATAAAGGATAGGCTTGTTTAATTGATTGTTTACTTGAAGGTAAAGGAGGTATGGCACGATTGAATAAGTGGGTCAAAACGATACTGTTTCTGCTAGGCTCCGTCTTTCTAACACGATTCATTCCATTCTCGTCCTTGTTCCGTAACCTGGATACGATGATTCACGAATTCGGTCATGCACTAATGACACTGGTACTGTCCGGTAAAGTGCTGCGGATTGAATTGTACGCTGATCATAGCGGCGTGACCTATTCGTCCATGCTGACGCCAGGCAGATCGATCCTGGTTTCTCTGGCGGGATATATCAGTGCATCACTGTTCGCCTGGCTATTGTTCTACTTATACCGCAAAGGCTTGCATATGTGGGGACTTGGGATTATGACGGCTGTAGCTCTGGTGTCACTCCTGTTATATGTAAGAGGGGAGTTCGGCATGTTATGGTTGACCGGGTTCATCGTTCTGAATGTGGTCATTATGATTTTTGGCGCCAAGATCGTGAAGTTCTATTATCTGTTACTGGCGTTTCTTACACTCGAAGAGTCCGTTGTTAGTGCTGTATACGTTGGATTTATGTCCTGGACTCAGCCTTCACGGGCAGGGGATGCAGCGAATCTCGCTCAACAGACATTCCTTCCCGCGCTGTTCTGGGGCACGTTGTTTGCTCTATTTGCACTGTGGTGTGCGAACAGAGCGCTCACTCTCTTTTTCCGCAAAGAAGGCACTTCGCGATCGTCACGGTCTCGGGGATTACGAAGAGCGTAACGGATATAAAGTTATGTAAAAGCAAAGAAGGCACTTCCTTTCTTCATAAAAGGAAAGTGCCTTTTGTTTTTGGACGTACATCTGATATTAAAGTCTGATATTAAAGATATTGAACCTAATCACCAAGATTATCCCATAATACATAAAAGTAATAAATCTCTTCCATAATCGCCTTATCATCCTCTGCTGCAACGCCGCCCTTCATCCGAGCGAGGGTGCCCAGAATATCATAAATCGCTTCACGCTCCACACTGAACTGAATGCGGTTGACGATTTTATCCCAAGCCTGCATTGCATAATTGATTTGAGTCTTGGCTTCAGTCCAGTTTTGGCCCTCGACCTGTTTCTCCAACATTTGTACTGATTCAAGCAAGCGATCATCGGTACCAAAGGGCTTTTTGAGAAAGGCTCCGCTAGCCATAATCGCAACGAATACAAGAATGAGGAAGATCGGGAGCACATATAGCAGCCAGAAACGCGTTTTCATTCAACCGCCTCCTTCATGTAAAGAGTTTAGAAAGGCCCTTCATAATCGCCCATGTCGATTTTTTCGATGATCTTATCCTTGAACAGATCCACATACAATTTGTCATTGGGTAATATGGCGGCAAAAGCGATATCCTGTATCGTAATGTTTTGCTTTTTTAGCTGTTCACTGAGCCAGTTAGTATCTTTGTTTCTTTCCTCCAGATTTTGCTTAATCAGCAGGCCATCAATGATAATCTCGGTCATCAGCTTGCTCTTGGGCGGGTGCATATGCATGTCTTTCGCGGTTACCGGTTGATTCTCAGGTTTCAAAACAACTGAAAGGCTGCCGTCCGGTTCCAGAATCGCATAATCCAAAGTCGTAATATCAAATACATCTTTTTGCCGCAGCATCATAGTCAACTCATCAAATTTGACTCGCATTTTACTCAGGTTCTGTTCGAGAATTTTACCGTTCTGGATGATCAATGTGGGATCAGAGTCCATCAGTTTGGAGATGGTGCGATTTTTCAGCGTAATATACTGAAAGATGATCGTAATGATTGTGAAAATGGTCAAGGCCACAAAATGAATCCACGCCTTGGACGAGAGATCGGTTGCAAACGTACCCGCAATGGAACCGATTGTGATACCGTTAATGTAATCAAAATACGTCAAGTTACCCATCTGCTGCTTGCCCAGCACCCTTGTGTAAATGATCAGGGTCAGAAAGGCAATAATAGACCGCACGGCAACAACCCATGTTTCTTCCATCATATATGTATCACCTTCCTTTATTTCACCGTTGCTCTATTAAGAGGTTGTTTAAAAAGTTTGCTTTTGAACACGTATTATAACAAGCTTTTCCTACGCTGGATGATCTTATGCTTGAACGCAAAAAACCGAAACCTGGGTAAGTATCCCAAGCTTCGGTCTCTATAAATTCTCTATATTAGTTGAACTGATTCATTTACACGTTAATCGTTAAACACCGGAATATGCCATAAATCCGCCATCTACCGGAATGACTGTGCCAGTGACGAAGCCGGATTGTCTTTCATCCGCAAGCCACATTAATGTGCCCAGCAGATCCTCCGGCTTACCGAAGCGGCGCATGGGAGTATGCGCAATAATTTTACTGGAACGTTCCGTCGGAGAGCCGTCTGGTTGCAGTAATAGATTACGGTTCTGCTCGGTCAGGAAGAACCCGGGTGCAATGGCGTTGACACGAATACCGGATTCAGCCAGATGAACGGCGAGCCATTGCGTAAAGTTGTTAATCGCTGCCTTGGCAGCACTGTACGCAGGAACTTTAGTCATGGGCGACGGGGCACTCATCGAAGAAATATTGATGACCGTTGCCGGAACATCACGCTCAATCATATGTCTTGCAAAGATTTGAGTGGGAATGAGAGAACCGACAAAATTCAGATCCATCACCTGCCGAAATCCCTCTACACTCACATCGAAAAACGTCGTGATGTCGCTCTGTTCCAGATCTTCCAATCTGAATATTTCATTCGTAGTATTAGCACTGGCGTTATTGCCACCAGCGCCATTAATGAGAATATCACAGGGCCCAAGCTGTTCCAGCACCGTATCTGCCGCTGCTTGCACACTATCGGCCTGGGTTACATCACAGGCGATAGCAATCGCTCGGCCACCGGCAGCTTCAATTGCAGCTACAACCTCCTGACCCTTAGACACAGTACGGTTCAGGATGGCTACACTTGCACCGTGCCGCGCAAGTTCCTCAGCCATGGAGCGGCAGAGTACTCCAGCACCGCCGGTGATTACAGCCGTTCTGCCTTCTAGACGAGATGAGCGTTCATATTGACGTTCACTCATGCTTTTGCCCTCCTTTGCAAGGAATCCCAGACGCCCCATAGATACATGATTCCTAGAGCCCGGTCATAGAGTCCATAACCAGGTCGGCATTGTTCTCCCCAGAGATGACGACCGTGGTCGGGCCGTGCATAACCTTCATAACCGATATCGTGATAAGCCTCAACAACCCCCGCAATGTCGACACTTCCATCCTGACTGCGGTGTGATGTTTCGATAAAATCGCCGTTATCATAGATTTTGACATTACGAATATGGGCAAATGGAATCCGATCCTTGAACTCGTGAATCATCCCGATAATGTCATTGTCGGCATTCGCTCCCAAAGAGCCACTGCACAACGTCACGCTATTGTAAGGGCTATCATAAAGATTCAGATATTTGCGAACATTCTCCTGACTCGTAATAATCTTCGGTAATCCAAAGATTGGCCATGGCGGGTCATCCGGATGGATCGCCATTCGGATTCCCAGCCGTTCGGCTGTAGGCATAATCTCTTGCAGGAAATAACGCGCGTGCTCCCACATATGCTCCTCGGTCACATCCTTGTAGGCTTCAAACAGACCTGTTAAATACTGCAATCGTTCTGGTTCCCAACCTGGCATGGTGAGTGCGGAGTTTTCGGTAATGCGTCGAACCAGCTCCAGCGGTTCAATATTTTCAATCTTGCTATTCTCATAGAAGAGAGCAGTGGAGCCATCTTCCATCTCCTTATGCAGATCGGTACGTAGCCAGTCGAAGATCGGCATAAAGTTGTAACAGATGACCTTTACACCCACCTGAGCCAGTTTTTCCATCGTTTTAATGTAGTTTGCAATGTATTTATCCCTTGATGGCAGGCCCAACTTGATATCCTCATGGATGTTCACACTCTCAACGACATCCAGATGTAACCCGGCCTTGTCTGCTGCCGCTTTGACAGCGAGTATTTTGTCCATCGGCCATTCCTCGCCAGCAGGAACATCGTGCAGCGCCCACACAATACCTTCAACACCCGGAATCTGCCGGATGTGATCCAGTGTTACCGTATCATTGCCTTCGCCAAACCAGCGAAACACCATTCTCATCACGTTCACCTCATCATGAATAGTAGTAAGAAGAATTCAGTCATTGAAAATAGGATGGATATGTATCCTGCAGGACAGCCAAATCGGTCACAGTTAAATGCAGGTGTTCCTGCATTAGTCGCTCTGCCGTCTGGGCATCATGCTCTTGTATAGCCTGGACCATGGACCTGTGCTGTTCGATCAGATGATCCCACTGGTAATCCGAGGACAGGCGAAGCATGCGACTGCGATTCAAATGCACATTCATCTGCTGGATGACAGTCCAGGTGTTGCTTTTGTTACAGCCTGCAAAAAGAGTGCTATGGAATTCCTCATCCAATTGGAACATTCGTTCATCATCCGGATTGACTCTGCATTCCTGTTGACGTGCAAGATTCTGTTCAAGTGCCACCATCTGTTCGTCAGGAAAGTTCTCACAGGCGAGTCTAATTACGGCTCGTTCGAGCTGTTCACGCATGAACCTTGCTTCCTCAACCAGATCGAGCTGGATCAGGGAGACGTATGTGCCACGCTGTGGATACACTTCCAGCAAACCTTCCTGGGCAAGTCTCACAAAACTTTCTCGAACGGGTGTCCGGCTGACCTGGAACTCCAGCGAAATGTCCTTCTCTGAAATGGCTGTTCCCGGAGGCAGCTTCAAACTCAAAATCAGCTTTTTAAGCGTGACGTACACCGCATCCCGGGCTGAGGAAGACTGCTTGTTCATGGAAGACAGACTGTTCGCAGCAGGCGACAAACCGGCTTTGGATGATAACTTTGGCGTATATTCCACAACTTCAACTCCTTCATTGACATACTACCATACTTGTATGGTAGTGCGGAAGCGCTTTATCGCTATTGTATTGAATTTATTTGATAATTTACTTGCAGTTCAAGAGAGTAGAGAGTACAATTCAATCATTAGGTTCGAATGTTTAAACCAACAGACATCGAATAGAGAACAATATACGAAGAATAGTACAGAGGTGAACACCATGGGACAAAAAGCGATTAGCGTTTTTCAAACCTGTATCCCGTTATTTCAAGTATTAAGTGACAACCATCGTCAAGCCATTCTGCTGACACTCACCGAGAAGGGCAGAATGACGGTGAATGAAATTACTGAACAATCCAGCCTATCCCGGCCAGCCATATCTCACCATCTCAAGCTGTTGTTAGAGAAGGGTCTTATATCTGTGGAACAGAAGGGCACACAGCGCTATTATTCGGCTTCATTGAATGCATCGGTGGAACTGTTGAAGGAACTGGTAGCTGCTTTGGAAGAAGAGTGTCTGTAGATGAATGGTGATACAACATGCTTTTGCATGTACCTTATAGGTTCGTAAGTTTAAACGTTTAATCAATAATAAGTAGAGGAGTATGCATATATGACAACGATGATACAGGAAGTAACCCGTCAGGAAGTTGAAGAGATTTTGGAGCAGCAACGACAATTCTTTCGTTCTGGGGCCACACGATCGGCAGAAGCCCGAATTGCTCGTCTGACCCAACTGAAGCAGGCGATTCAAAAGTATGAGTCCAGACTGACAGAAGCACTTTATCAGGATTTGGGAAAAAGTGAGTTCGAATCCTACACGACCGAAATCGGATTCATGATGGACAGCATCACACACACCATTCGTAAAGTGAAGAAATGGGTGAAACCCGTTAAAGTCAAAACGCAAATGGCACTCCTGGGCTCCAAAAGTGTGATCATACCTGAACCCTATGGGGCAGTACTGATCATCGGACCTTTCAATTATCCATTTCAACTCTTGATCGAACCATTGGTAGGCGCTATTGCGGCAGGCAACACAGCTGTGCTCAAAGCCTCAGAGAATACACCTGCGGTGTCCGCTGTTGTACGTGAAATGATCGCGACCGTATTCGAAACGGCGTACGTGCAGGTACTTGACGGTGCCAAAGACACAACGACAGCGCTAATCAATGCGCCGTTTGACTATATCTTTTTTACAGGCAGTGTACCGGTTGGCAAGATTGTGATGGAGGCAGCTGCCAAAAATCTGGTTCCCGTTACGTTGGAACTTGGAGGTAAGAGCCCAGTCATCGTGGATGAACAGGCCGATATCAAAGTAGCTGCAGAGCGCATCATATGGGGTAAACTGCTCAATACAGGACAGACCTGTATCGCACCTGACTATTTACTCGTGCATGAGCGTGTGAAGGAACAGTTAGTTACGGAGATGAAAACAGCAATTGTGTCTTTCTTTGGTTCAGATATTCAACACAACAAGGACTATGGGCGTATCGTGAACAAGGGACACTTTAAACGTCTGACGACGCTGATTGAACGGGATCAGGCCAAAGTGATATATGGAGGAGCATCGGATGAGGAAGATCGATTCATTGAACCTACTTTGATTGATGCGGAATCCTGGGATGCAGCAACGATGGAAGATGAGATTTTTGGACCGATTCTACCGATCATCAGCTACCGTAACCTCGATGAAGCTATTGTAGAGATCGTAAAACGGCCGAAACCACTTGCCTTGTATCTGTTTACTTCTGACACCCAAGTTCAGGACAAAGTACTGCGTGAAGTTTCATTTGGCGGCGGATGCATTAACGATACCATTACGCATGTAGCGAACCCGCGTCTGCCATTTGGCGGTGTTGGTCATTCAGGTGTTGGCTCATATCATGGGCAGTACAGCTTCGAAACCTTCTCCCATCTCAAAAGTGTCCTGAAAAAAAGCACAAAATTGAATCTGCCGATTCTGTATCCACCATATACTAACAAGCTGAAGTTGATTAAGCGTTTGTTGAAATAAAATTTCATATAAATACAGAGATCATCTCGAATCGAATTTTGCAAAATATTGAATCAAGCCAAACAGCCTGCTACTGGACCTCATTCCAGAGCAGGCTGTTCCTGTCGGTAACGGGATGGCGACATGCCGGACCAACGCTTGAATTGACGACTGAAATGGGCAATATCCTTGTAACCAAGCATGACTGCAATATTTTGAACAGACAGCTTCGGATTGCCCAGAAGAAGCTTCGCTTCATGCAAAACCAACTGGGATAACACAGCACGGGGAGACTGACCGAATACCTGCTTGAAGACACGATTACAGTGTGAAGAGCTGATACCCAGTTCTGCTGCAATATCATCAATACCATAGTGTCCTTCCGATTCGTGTCCCTGTTTGAATTGCTGGCTCATCAGGCCTTGCAATCGATTGCGAATCCGATGGGCGAGTTCGATCTTCTCGTGTCCTTCCGTAAACCATTGCACAGCCTCTTGCGAGACCGCCTCCCACAGATGTCCGAATAGTTCAAATACTGCAGATTGCAACTGCATACGCTGAACCATCGTACTTGCTGTTTCATCATCCGCAGATGACATCAATTTGCGCAAAACGGGCTCAATCTGCTGCGTCACCGGACTATCCGCACTGAATCGTACTTGTTTGATGCGCGCCAGCAATGATAGGAACAACGGATCATCAATGTCAAAGTGCATGCAAAAATACGTGAATCCCTTGCCGTTATGGCTCTGGCTGGAATGAATGCTTCCCGGAGGAATCAGGAGCAGTTCGCCAGCCTTTTGAATGTATAGGGTACCATTCACCATCATGCGTTGCTCGCCTTCCGTGACATAATTCAATTCATATTGAGGGTGCTCATGTGCCGGATAATCCCAGTCCATACCCACACTTCGTAAATGAATGGCGAACAGATTGACTGTTGTTTGCACATCTGGGTAAAAAACTTCATGGACACTTTCTCCCAAATCGGGAGGCAAATATGTTGAAGACATGGAAGATCCCCCTTATATCCAATGGAATGCGTTGTAACCGCTTTAATTCATTATAGTCTATCAGCTTGATTTGGGTAAATATCAGATTGATTTGATCATGGTCTGAGGTAGAACCACGTGTTAGGATGGGGCTAATGAAAACGTATGCATACCATTCTGAGAGGGGTTATGATTCATGAGCACATCCAAATCCATCTTTTATAATGCACATCACGCACCGATTGGTGCTTTTGCCAGTTTTACACTGGGATACAAAGGAGCCAAGGGCGGGCTGGGTCTGGAACTCGGCAAGCCGGCAGACCAGAATGTATATATTGGATTACAATCTCGCGATGGAGACAATTATCAGGCACTTCCTTTTTATGAAGCTTCCGAGGATGAGAGCAGCCGCTATGATGTAGAGAAGTTAGAGAATGGGGATCAGGCACAGACATCCGTAGATACGGAGGTAAAAGGGGACACGGCTCCGTCGACGACTGCGTCAAAGGCTCCACAATCTCTTATTACGGCTTTTCGTGATGAAGATATTACCCGTGAATTCACCTCAGGTACGGATACGTGGACTGCGGGAGATCTGACGTTCCGTATCTACTCGCCTGTCCGACCCGTACCAGATCCAACGAGTGGGGATCGTGAAGCCTTAATGGATGCACTCGTACCCGCCGTATTGGTAGAGATGACGATTGACAATACGCAAGGTCAACAACCACGGAAAGCCTACTTTGGCTATCAGGGTAATGATCCGTACTCTGCGATGCGTCTGATTGGAGGACCGGAAGGTGGCTCCATCACAGGTGTTGGACAAGGTCGGCTTACAGCCATTATGTCGGCAGACGACGGACTGTGGCCCGCGCGCGGGTTTACGTTGGAGAAGCTCTTACAGGAGAAGCATCGGGAGAATCTGGCTTTTGGACTTGGCGGAACTGCGGCATTACTGATGGAGGTACCTGCTGGAGAGAAACGTACATACCAATTCGCAGTATGTTTCTATCGTGGGGGTATTGTGACGACTGGAATGGATACGACGTATTGGTATACGCGGTATTTTGCAGACATCCAGGCAGCGGGAGAGTATGCATTACAACGTTTCAGTGAGCTGACTGCTTCCTGTGCGGAGGTTGAACAACGCCTTGGAACAGCTGGGCTGACAGAAGATCAATCCTTCATGCTTGCTCATTCCATCCACAGCTATTATGCGAGTACTCAACTGTTGGATGCCGATGGCGAGCCACTCTGGGTGGTGAACGAAGGGGAGTATCGAATGATGAACACACTTGATCTGACAGCAGATCAGTTGTATTTCGAGCTTGCCTTGAATCCCTGGACGGTGCGGAACGAGCTGGAGTGGTTTGTGAAACGATACAGTTATAAGGATCAGGTTCGTTTCCCGGGAGAAGAAAAGTTATACCCGGGTGGGATTACTTTTACCCATGATATTGGTGTAGCCAATGTGTTCTCTCGCCCCGGACACTCGGCATATGAGCTAGTGGGCATTGATGACTGCTTCTCACAAATGAGCCACGAGGAGCTGGTAAACTGGCTCTGCTGCGCGACAGTATACATCGAACAGACACAGGATCAAGCGTTTGTGAAAGACATGCTACCTGTTATTCGCGATTGCTTTGAGAGCATGCTTAATCGGGACCATCCCGACGCAGAACAGCGTAACGGTCTGATGGGTCTGGATAGTAGCCGCACACAAGGTGGAGCGGAGATTACAACCTACGACAGCCTGGATGTGTCACTTGGACAGTCTCGCAATAATATCTATCTGGCGGGTAAATGTTGGGCGGTCTATATTGCATTGGAGAAGCTGTTCGCAACTGAGAAGTTGGCAGATCTGTCCCATCAAGCAGGGCTTCAAGCAGATCGCTGCGCTGCCAGTATTGCTGCACAATTGACTGATGGCGGCTACATTCCAGCTGTTATTGCAGAAAATAATGATTCTCGAATCATTCCGGCTATTGAAGGTTTGGTGTTCCCGTACTTTACAGGCTGTGAAGCAGCACTGGATGTCAATGGTCGTTTTGGACCTTACCTGAAGGCACTCCAAACCCATCTGAAAACGGTTCTTGTACCTGGGACTTGTCTGTTCGAAGATGGAGGCTGGAAACTGTCCTCGACAAGCAATAACTCGTGGCTGAGCAAAATCTATCTGTCCCAATTTATCACCAGAGAGCTGCTGGGTGTGGAATGGGATGAGACAGGCAAGGCAGCAGACGCGGCTCATGTCAACTGGCTGTTGCATCCGGAGGAATCCTACTGGTGTTGGAGTGACCAGATCCTGTCTGGTGTGGCGGTTGGCAGCAAGTATTATCCGCGTGGTGTAACGTCCATTCTATGGCTACTCGAAGGCAAAGGAAATCGCCTTGCTCAGATCTATGCCAGCAAGGAGGCGGTACAATGAGCCAATCCGTCGTTCAATCTGGTCTGTCAGGTCCACAATACGATGCATGGCTGGGGTATCACTCCACATTGTCAGGAACGAATGGGTTTGCCAAGAGGACAGCTCCACTCTGGAGCAGGCTGATCTTGGCGGAAGAGAATCATCAGATCATTACGACAGCTCTGACCGAACTGTCACAGGGACTGGAGAAGTTATATGGGGTGAAACCGACGGTCGGTCAACTGACTGCTTCTCAGGCTAGTGAGCGGAACGAGCATGCTCCTGCAATACGGATCGGCACTTGGGAAGGAAGCCATCCTGTGGCCGAAGCGTTTAGCGAAACCGAGCGCTCTGCTGTGCAAGGGGAAGGCTATATCATTCGCAGGGACGAGGCAGAAGGTGTACTGGTCATTGGATCAGAGACTCCCCAAGGAGTGCTGTATGGTACATTCCATCTGCTGCGAGAGCTGACACTGCATCAAGATAGCAGCAGCGAAGCGGATGAAGCTGCCGGCAAGTGGAGCTTTATTACCGAGCAGCCAACCAATGCGCTACGGATGATTAATCAGTGGGATAACGTGGATGGCAGCATTGAGCGTGGTTACGCAGGGAACTCCATTTTCTATGATAACGGGGAATTCACGCAGGACCTGGGACGTATCCGGGATTACGCAAGATTGCTCGCTTCCACGGGGATCAATGCCATATCGATCAACAATGTCAACGTACATCGGCACGAGAGTCTGTTCCTGACAGAACGTTACTTGGGTGATGTGGCGAAGGTCGCCGCTGAATTCAGATCCTATGGCATTCGACTGTTCCTGAGCGCCAACTACGCTAGTCCAATCGAGATTGGTGGATTGCATACGGCAGATCCGCTGGATGCGCAGGTACAGGAATGGTGGAACATCCAAACGGCCAAGGTGTATGCAGCCATTCCGGATTTTGGCGGTTACCTGATCAAGGCAGACTCCGAGAATCGTCCGGGACCGTTCACGTATAATCGTGATCATGCCGATGGTGCCAACATGCTGGCTGAAGCCCTTCGTCCATTCGGTGGATTGGTCATCTGGCGCTGCTTTGTCTATAACTGCAAGCAGGACTGGCGGGATCGTTCCACAGACCGTGCACGTGCAGCGTATGACCACTTTACGCCGCTGGATGGGCGGTTTGCCGACAATGTCATTTTGCAAATTAAGAATGGACCGATGGATTTTCAGGTGAGAGAAGCGGTATCCCCACTATTCGGTGCCATGGAAAATACGAATCAGGTCATTGAGTTTCAGATTACGCAAGAGTATACCGGGCAGCAGCGTCATCTGTGTTATCTGGTTCCTCAGTGGAAAGAAGTATTGGACTTCGACACATACGCCAAAGGCGAAGGTTCAGAGATCAAGCGAATCGCGGACGGTTCTCTGTATAAACGACCTTATAGTGGCTTCGCCGCAGTATCCAATATTGGTGCAGATGCCTGTTGGACAGGACATCCTCTCGCGCAGGCCAATCTGTATGGATATGGCAGACTTGCGTGGAATCCAGAGCTGTCCGCGGAAGAGATTGCCGATGAGTGGGTGAGACTGACGTTTGGACATGAGGACGAGGTCGTGCGGCAGGTTACGGATATGCTTTTGAATTCGCTAGATATCTATGAAAATTATACGGCACCTCTCGGTGTAGGTTGGATGGTTAACCCGGAGCATCATTATGGGCCGAATGTAGATGGATATGAGTATTCCAAATGGGGAACGTATCACTTTGCCGATTGTCATGGCATTGGTGTAGATCGAACGGTGATGAGTGGCACGGGGTATACCTCGCAGTATCACCCTGAGAATGCTGATCGTTATGAGTCCTTGGATACCTGTTCGGATGAGTTGATCTTATTTTTCCATCATGTGCCGTACACCCATGTTCTGCATTCGGGTAAGACAGTCATTCAGCATATTTATGATACACACTTTGAAGGTGCTGCGCAGGCAGAGGCGTTAGCCGAGACATGGAGACAGCTGGAGGGAAAAGTGGACCCAGTTATTTTCAGTAAAGTTGCTTCATTACAGGACAACCAGGCCGAACATGCCAAGGAATGGCGGGACATGATCAATACGTACTTCTATCGGAAGAGCGGCATAGCGGATGAACAAGGTCGAACAATCTATTGAGTGGAATTGCGGATGCAGATGAACTTGGTAATTAGGAAGGAAGAAAGAAGATACCTTGTTTTCTTTGATGTAGAATAGACAGCATGGACATACATGAGGAGGAGAACCGTATGGGACAACATCAACTGCCCGAGACCATGAAAGCTGCTATCATGACAGAGCCAGGACATATCATTATTGAGGAACAACCTGTCCCGCAACCGGCAGCGGATGAGGTGTTAATCCAGGTAATGGCTGTCGGGGTGTGTGGCTCGGATGTGCATTATTTTGAACATGGACGCATTGGCAGATTTGTGGTGGAGAAACCGATCATTTTGGGACATGAGTGTGCGGGATTCATTGCTGCTGTTGGCTCGAACGTATCCCGTCTGAAAACAGGGGATCGGGTTGCTATTGAGCCTGGGGTGACTTGCGGACGTTGCACGGCATGCAAAGAAGGTCGTTATAACCTGTGTCCGGATGTACAATTTCTAGCGACTCCTCCGGTGGATGGGGCATTTGTACAATACATGGTGATACGTGAAGATATGGTATTCCCGATCCCGGATCATCTGTCTTATGAGGAAGCAGCTATGAACGAGCCATTCTCTGTTGGTATTCACGCTGCACGCCGCAGTAAACTGGCTCCGGGTACAACCCTGGCGATTATGGGTATGGGTCCCGTTGGACTCATGGCCGTGGCTGCTGCCAAATCTTTCGGTGTAGAGAAGATCATTGTAACGGATCTGGAGGAAGTTAGGCTGGAAGCAGCTCGCCGCATGGGGGCCACGCATACCATTAATGTGCGAAATGAAGATGCGCTGGCTGTGATTCGCGAGTTAACAGGTGGTGTGGGTGTGGATACCGCATGGGAAACAGCGGGGAATCCGAAGGCGCTACAATCTGCTCTGTATTCACTTCGACGTGGAGGCAAACTTGCGATTGTGGGCCTGCCTGCACAGGACGAGATAGCACTCAATGTTCCATTTATTGCGGACAATGAAGTTGATATCTATGGCATATTCCGTTATGCCAATACGTATCCGGCAGGAATTGAGTTCCTGAGCTCCGGCCAGCATGACGTGATGTCCCTGATTACAGATCGTTATTCACTCGAAGAGACACAGCAAGCGATGGAGCGCGCATTACACAATAAAAGCGGCAGTCTGAAGGTCATGGTATATCCGAATGGTATGTAAGAACAACCTGGAAGAGTCCTGCGGTTCAGGACTCTTTTTTTTGTTTTTTTTGCAAAAAAGTATGGGTCAAGCTCCCATAACATGGTATAATTCATGAAGATTTTAATATATAAATGGATACACACCATATTGGTGAATAAGTACTTAGCGAAAGGAACTGAAGGTTGTGAGAGTACATGAATTTATGATACACGCTGATTTTCATCGGGATGATCTGATGTCGGTATCTTCTCAAGCATCACGTTTTACCTCGGATATTATCTTGTCGTATATGGAGTCTGAGCATCGTGTAGATGTTAAAAGCCTGCTTGGGATGGCGTTACTTCCCATTCGATATGGTAGTGTTGTCAGATTACAGACAAGAGGCAGGGATGAGCTGGAGGCACTGGAGTACATGCTGAATGTGCTGGAGAAAGGGACGGCGTGACACCTGATTCGGTGCAAAATCATAGAAATCATAATTTTTTTTGCTATTCCTCAAATCCTGCTGGTACTTTGTACAAAAAAAGAGTATAATAAAATTTAGTTTGATTCTAAAGAAGTACCCATATTAAAGGAGTGTAAATAGATTATGCCAAAAGTTGACATCCATCCAAAGACACAACTCGTAATTTTTTACGATGCAAGTGCTGATTTCAAATTCCTGAGTTCTTCCACGAAGTTCTCTAACGAAACTATGGAATGGGAAGACGGTAACTCTTACCCAGTAATCCGTGTGGACACTAGTTCCGCATCCCACCCGTTCTTCACTGGTAAACAAAGAAACGTGGATATCGGTGGCCGTGTTGATAAATTTAACCGTAAATACAACATCAACAAATAGTTTGTCCATACATTACAAGAAAACCTCGGGATTCGTCCTGAGGTTTTTTTGTGTACATTAAAAATTAATTCAACCAATTATTGCGCTTACAACACATTCGGATGTACACTAGGAAACAGAGTAAGAACATATTGGAGGAGGAAATAGAGATGAGCATCACACATATGGTAACGTTTACACTTTACGCAGGTAAAGATACACCGGAGGCAGAAGCCTTTTTGAAGGAAAGTTCCGATGCGCTGGCAGTCATTCCTGGGGTAGAGCAGTTTCAGGTTCTCAGACAGGTAAGTGAGAAAAATGAGTTCGATTACAGCTTTTCGATGGTCTTTGCGGATCAGGCTGCGTATGATGCATACAACAATCACCCGGTTCACCGTCAATATGTAGCAGAGCGTTGGGAAAAGGAAGTTAGTCGCTTCCAGGAAATTGATCTTATTCAACATAATAATAAATAATCGCCACATATAGGGAATCAAGTTGAATTAATATATACAGCATTGAACAATGCTGTATATCCCTAATACTGTGTATCCCTCTGGATGAAGTTAATTCGTGCTGAAAAACGCACAATCACGAAATCGTTTTCGATTTAAATGAAATCAAGGAGGTTTTCGCTGTTATGCAATTGGATCTCACAGGAAAAACCGCTCTGGTTACAGGTGCAACCGGTCAACTAGGGAGAGTGATCGCCCGCACGTTGGCAGCCTGTGGCGCCAATCTGGCTCTACATTACATAAATAATGATACCAAGGCTCGGGAGCTTCAGGGTGAGATTGAGGCACTGGGTCGTCAGGCCGTCATTGTACAGGGAGATATTACGAAGCAAGATACGGCATTCCGGATGCGTGATGAAATCCAGTCTGTCCTCGGCGGAGTGGATATTGTTGTTGCCAATGCAGTCATTCAGTATGAATGGACCACGGTGTTGGAGCAGTCGCCTGAAGATTATTTGAGCCAGTTCGAATCCTGTGTCATGCAGAGTGTATATCTTGCCAAAGCTTTCATACCGCATATGCAAAACGTCAGATCCGGTCGCTTTATTGGTATCAATACAGAATGTGCGATGCAAAATTTCGCTCACCAATCAGCCTACACCGCTGGTAAGCGTGGAATGGATGGTGTATATCGGGTGCTTGCCAAGGAGGTTGGCGAGTATCAAATTACCGTGAACCAGGTTGCACCTGGATGGACGATTAGTGAACGTGATCGCTCCAATGAGCCCGGACATGATGAGGCATATACGCGTACCGTGCCGCTGAAGCGCAGGGGTGAGGATCAGGAAATCGCCAATGCGGTGGCTTTTCTGACGTCGGACCTGTCCTCATTTATTACGGGTGCCTATATCCCAGTAAGTGGTGGCAATGTGATGCCTGCCATCTAGTTACTCTTTGGATTCAGGAATCCACATGAAATATGAATAAATTTAGCTTAACCGTAATCCGTTTGTCATTCGACAAGCGGATTTTTTGGCATTTTGCTAACCCTGAAATAACGGTTTAAGGGGCAGGTTTTTCGTTTCATATATCCAGAGATACATATGATTTGGTTCGGATTTCAGAAGATTGGGGTATAAGAATAGGTATATTACCAGAGTGGAAACATAATCAAAATGAGCAATTAAAGGAGACCCATTACTTATGAAAAAAACAGTCGCGGACCTTCTGGTTGAATCCTTATTGAACGCTGGCATCAAACGCATATATGGCATTGTTGGAGACTCCTTGAATGCGGTACTTGACTCCATCCGTCGTTCGGGCAAGATCGAGTGGATTCATGTACGACATGAAGAAGTGGCGGCATTTGCTGCTGGGGCAGACGCTGAGGTCAGTGGAAGTATCGCTGTCTGCGCAGGTAGCAGTGGTCCTGGTAACATGCATCTGATTAACGGTCTGTACGACTGTCATCGCAATCGTGTTCCTGTACTCGCTATCGCTGCACATATCCCAAGTGACGAGATTGGCAGTGAATATTTTCAGGCGACACATCCGGAATATCTGTTCCAGGAATGTAGTCATTATTGTGAAGTCATTACGACAGCAAAACAGATGCCGCGTTCCCTCACGATGGCCATCCAGACAGCAGTCGCACGTTCAGGTGTGTCTGTCGTTGTATTGCCGGGGGATGTAGCAGGACTTGAAGCAGCGGATCTGCCTGTGCCTGAGCATGTGTATCATGCAACCAATCCCGTGGTACATCCTTCTGAGCCAGAACTCGTGAAACTGGCGGAGTATCTGAATCAAGGCAAAAAAATTACGTTATTGTGCGGTGCAGGCTGCGCGGGCGCTCGGGAACCCCTTATGCAGCTCTGTGATCGCTTGAAATCCCCGATGGTTATTGCGCTACGAGGCAAGGAATATTTGGAGTATGACAACCCCTATTCCGTGGGCCTTACGGGTCTAATTGGGTATTCATCCGGTTATCATGCCATGATGGACTGTGATGTACTGCTGATGCTGGGAACGGATTTCCCATATCGTCAATTCTATCCCGAAGATGCCACTGTACTTCAGGTTGACATTCAATCTTCCCATCTGGGTCGGCGCACGAAGCTGGATTACGGCGTATGTGGGGACGTAAAAGCGACCATTGAAACTTTGCTTCCTTATCTAACAGAAGAACACAGTGACAAACATCTGCGTAAAAGTGTCGATCGTTATGTGAAAGTACGCAAAGATCTCGACGAGCTGGCCGTTGGAAAACCGGGTAAAAAGCCGATTCATCCGCAGTACCTAACCAAGATTATTAGTGATGCTGCAGCTGAAAATGCAATCTTCACCTGTGATGTCGGTACTCCGACAGTATGGGCGGCCCGTTATATCGAGATGAGTCGCAATCGCAGGCTGCTCGGCTCATTCAGTCATGGAACGATGGCGAATGCTCTGCCACAGGCAATTGGCGCCCAAGTCGCTGATCGGGGCAGACAAGTCATCTCTTTGTCGGGTGATGGCGGTATTACGATGCTGATGGGTGATCTGTTGACATTGAAACAGCATAATCTCCCGATTAAAGTTGTGGTGTTTAATAACGGAGCACTCGGTTTTGTTGAGCTGGAGATGAAAGCTGCCGGATTCCTGGAGTCGGGAACAGAGCTTGTCAATCCCAACTTTGCGATGGTTGCTCAAGCCATGGGCATGGAAGGTATTCGGGTTGAGGATCCGGATGAACTGGAAGGAGCTGTGCAGCGTGCGCTTCAGCATGATGGTCCTGTGTTGATTGACGTGGTGGTGAATCGTCAGGAATTGTCCTTACCTCCGAAGATTGATATCAAACAGGCGGAAGGATTCACCCTATGGATGATGAAAGCCGTGCTGAATGGACGCGGGGACGAGATTATTGAATTGGCCAAAACCAATTTGCTAAGATAGGCGAGCGTTTCGATAAGCGGAAAATATACCGTTTGAATTTGTTAAGAAAATTGACGTAAATAGCGTCTATCATCCAAAGGAGGGGCAGGCAGAGGTCATTAGAGTTGTCTGTTCCTCCAACTTACTACTGAATGTGTGACATATGATATAGTATGAATCCATATTATATGAATTGTTTTTATGTCGAAATTCTATTAAAATAGGTAAAGTCAGGAAGGTTTTATGCCATTTTTGACCTACATAATGCATTATCACATGTACGACGTTTCATATCGTATTCATCGATCCAATCACAAGATGACACACACACATGGAGGAGATCAACATGAGTCACGCAGGAAAAGTAGCCATTATTACTGGAGCAGGAAGTGGATTGGGCCAAGCAGCAGCATTGAAGCTGGCTGAGAAGGGTGCATCCATTGTCGTCGTGGATCTTGTCGAAGAGACAGGTCTTGAAACGGTTAAGCAGATTGAGAAGCTGGGAAGTAAAGCCATTTTTGTACAAGCAGATGTGAGTAAAGCACCTGAAGTTGAGAATTACGTGAAAAAAGCAGTCGAAGAGTTCGGACGAATCGACATGTTCTTTAATAATGCAGGTATTGCAGGTCCTGGGATCAAGTTGATCGAACATACAATCGAGCAGTTTGACCAGATTATTGATATTAACCTGAGAAGTGTATTCTACGGGTTGAAGTATGTGATTACGGAAATGCTCAAAACCGGCGGAGGTTCCATTCTCAACACGGCTTCCACAGCCGGTATTGTTGGTGTACCTGCAGTTGCACCTTACGCTGCAACCAAACATGGCGTGGTGGGCTTGACCCGCACAGCTGCAATTGAATACGGCAAGGACAACATTCGTGTAAATGCGATTGCGCCAGGTACAATTGAGACACCGATGGTTGTTCAGTTCGGTAAAGACAACCCTGAAGTGTTCAAAGCAACCGTTGACAGCATTCCATCTGGACGTCTCGGCAGACCGGAAGAGATCGCGAACCTCGTTTCCTTCCTTCTGGGAGATGAAGCGCCATATATCAATGGTGCAGTATATCCGATCGATGGAGCAGTTACAGCCCAATAAGAGTTCTCCTTATCTGTAAAAGAATAGCCGTTAAAATGATTAAAGAGAGGTCACTGTATACGTACAGTGCCTCTCTTTTTGTTTGTCTTTTGTACAACGAACTCATATCAAACAGCGTTGTGCGATTTCTCGGTTTGTGTACTTTTCACAGATGCTGAACGATACGAGCCTATAACGATGATGATGGCAACAGCGACCCCGATAGCTCCAATCCAGGTAATGGATGACAATGAAATGCTGCTGACCGCGATTCCCCCAATGCCTGCTCCGGCAGCCATCGCTAGTTGCATCACTGAACTGTTCAGACTAAGCATAATGCCTGAGGATTCCGGAGCCATGGTGACAAGGTTATATTGCTGAGTTGGACCTGAGGACCACGCTGCAAAAGACCACAAAATCAGAACAAGGAAGATAGCCAGATGAGAGCTTGCCGTTATATTCAGCAGGACCAGACTCGCGATATGCAGTGTCATGCCCGTGATCAGCGTACGTTTGACACCCAATCTATCCGCACTGAAGCCTCCAACTTTTGAACCGATCAGACTTGCTATGCCAAATGCGAGTAAAGCTGAACTGAGCAGTGCTTCGCTCATTCCTGCAACGGTTACGAGATAAGGTGAGATATACGTGTAGGCAATGGAATACCCACCTAACCAGAAAAATGTCACCAGCAGTGCCCAAACAATTCGTGGCTGTTTGAGCAAAGACAGTTGTTTCTTCAGTGGAACAGGTGCTTCTGCTTTGGAAGGCGGAATGGTAGCCGCGATCACTAACATGGCGAGAACGCCAAGAACGGCTATGCCGGCAAAAACAAGCTTCCAATCCCAAGATGCAGCCACAAGCCTTCCGAGCGGAACGCCAACAATCAAAGAAGCCGTAAAACCAGTGATTACTGTGGCGATTGCGCTAGCTTGTTTGCCCTCAGCGGCTATTTGGGAAGCAACCGTTAATGCTGTGACAACAACAACGCCCGCGCCCAAAGCCATCAAGACACGTGCTGCGACGAACAGTCCATAACCCGGCAACAGGTAGGCAAGAACATTAGCCACAACGAATAGACCGAGGAAGTATAGCAATAGCTTGCGACGGTCCCAGCGCGAAGTCAGTGCAATAATGATAGGTGTACCGAGCGCATATACGAGCGAAAAAATCGTAATGAGCTGTCCGGCAGCAATCAAAGAAATATTCATGGTATCTGCAATACGATCCAAAATGCCGGCAATGACATATTCGGACGTTCCTACAAGGAAGCTGACCAAGGCAAGCACATAGATTTTGAGCGTAGAAGACATGGAGACATAACCTCTTTCGGATTATAATTATTATATTTTTCGAAATATAGAAATAAAGACAAGAGAACAAAATATGAATGCTGTGAATGCAACCATCTGCGCGAGAATAGTAATGTTACAACCGAAATAATTAATATTGGTATAAGCGTAAACTTAGGTGACCTAGTTTTACTAATAAATATCGTGCGTTGTTTCTATATTTCTAATTATATAGAAATATAATTCAAATTTTTTTATTTATTTAAAAGATAGGGAACAAACTTTTGTGCAGTCTCCGTGTTCAGGCTGTAGTAGATATACGTACCTTTCTTCTGCGATGTGAGCAGTCCGCAATCGTACAACTGTTTCAGGTGATGAGACAGAGTCGATAGGGCAACGGTAACAAGGCGGCTCTCCAAATCGGCAGGACACAGGTTGCTTTCGCCCGATAGAATCTGAATGATTTTGTAGCGTGTTTGTTCACCCAGTGCTTTATGAATTTTGACGACTTGTTCAAGTTCATTCGAGTTTGTTTGCATCATGTTCTGTCCTTTCGTCTTTATTTCTTATTTCTAGTAATATAGAAATAACACTAGCATATGTCGTTAGAAAAGTAAACTCTCGGACGAAGATTCCATACTTTCTACTGCGTCTGTGTTAACAGCCGAAAGTCTGGAGTACCTTACCCGAGAGTTATGTGAGTTGTATATTACCGATCTAGGGAATCAACATAGTCTTTGGCTTCCTTTAACGAAAGACCTTTGGCTTCGCGCAGTCGTTTGATTGCCATAATTTTTTTCCCTTGTTGTATAAGTGCAAGCAGCTCCTGATCCAGATCCGTTGCGGTTGGTTGGCTTGTGTGGGAAGGGGATGCTTCCTTCGGCGACAAGGTGTAATTGAAGTCGGAGCGTGTGCTTGCGGTTGAGCCGTTCTCCAGACGTTCGACATCTCTTTTCAATTCATTCAATTGGCGTTGCAGGCTGGTGACTCTGACTAGTAACACAAGGATCAGAAGCAGTAAAACGATCCATACCAAGGTGTTCATTTCCATGATGTCATGTGCCTCACTTTCATTGATTCATATTTAGCCATTTCCATTACTTAAGCTGAACCGGGATCTCCTTGACACCACGAACAATCATGCCGGGTCTCCATTCAAGTTCATTCACGTCAGTCTGTAGTTGCATATTCGGAAAACGATTCAGAAGCGTACTGACTGCTATCTCGCCTTCCAGACGTGCAAGCGGTGCTCCGAGGCAGAGGTGAATACCTGTGCCAAAGGCCAGATGTGAACTCTTCTCGCGGGTAATGTCAAAGACATCAGCATCCTTGAACTGCTGTTCGTCCCGATTAGCCGAATCAAGCGCAACGATGACAAGTTCACCTTGAGCGATATGCTGTCCACGGAATTCGATATCTTCCAGAGCCCATCGAGATGTACTGAACTCCACCGGTCCATTGTAGCGCAGCATCTCTTCAATGGCCTTGTGAATAAGCTCGGGCTGCTTAATGAGCAGTTCGCGTTGCTCCGGATGCTCCAGCAGGGCAAGGATTCCATTGCCGATGAGATTAACCGTCGTTTCGTGGCCCGCGATGATTAACAAGGAGACTACGCCAAGCAATTCATTTTCAGACAGTTGTTGCCCGGAATCTTCTGCTGTTACGAGCTGACTGATCAGGTCGTTCCCCGGATCTTTGCGTACTTTGGCGAACCAGGCATTCAGGTATTCGGTGAATTCCCTGGCATGCTGTTCAAACATCTCGGCGTGTTCCGAGCTGGATGCATCAATGATGGAATTGGACCACATACGGAACTTGTCCTGATCTTCCAGCGGCACGCCGAGGATCTCACTAATAACGATGATCGGCAATGGAAAAGCAAAGTCGTCGATCAGATTCATTTTCTCTTGGGACGCAAGGTTGTCCAGTAGATCATCCGCGATTTCTTGAATATGGCTTCTCATGTCTGCAATCAACTTAGGGGTGAACGCTTTCTGTACAAGTCCGCGCAGACGGCGATGATCTGGTGGATCGGAGAACAGCATGTTATTGACAAAGATACTTTGATTTTCAGGTCCATAACGTTTGGCGATATCCTTAGTGAAGCGAGGATCTTTCAGGATCTGGACTGCATCCTCGTATCGGGTAATGATCCAGCCAAACTCGCCGTGAGGAAACATGACTCTGAAAACAGGCTCCTCTTTTCTTAACTTTTCATACACGGGGTAAGGGTTATGCGTGAATTCTTTCGTGAAAAACGCTGGCTTTGAGGACTCGTTGGGTTCATTCGGGTTCAAATGCAAAATCTCCTCTCATATTCCTGCATAATACCTGCACCCTCTATATATTCAATAGACAAGCTTTTGAAACCTTGTTTTTGCTTCATATGGATGATAGAGCAGGAAAATAGAGGAAGTTAGAAGAAGACATGTAGAGAGAATCGGTCATTGTGCTTTGTAAAAATGAAAATGAGGTGAATGCTGATATGTCATACGCACAACTTCCCTTGCATCACCACCAGATTCCCGCAAGTCGAATGGTTCTTGGCTGTATGCGATTCGGGGGTGAATGGGATGGTCTTCCCATTACTTCAGATCTTGTTGTGGAAGGTCATCGAGCGGTAGAAGCAGCTATCGAAATAGGCATTAATCATTTTGATCTGGCGGATATATACACACGAGGTAAGGCAGAGCATGTCTTGGGGCGAGTTTTATCTGAAACTCCTGGTTTGCGTGAACAGATCATTATACAGTCGAAGTGTGGTATACGCCTTGTAGGTGATGATGAAGGACCTCAGCGTTATGACACCTCAGGTGCACATATCCTGGCGAGTGTGGACGGGATTTTGGAACGGCTCGGCGTCGATTATCTGGATATTTTACTGCTACACCGTCCTGATCCGCTCGCCCATCCACAAGAGATTAGGGAAGCACTGGCTGAGCTGCATCATTCTGGTAAAGTGCGCCATTTTGGTGTGTCCAACATGGGCTCTGAACAGATTCGTCTTCTTCAGCTCCATAGTAAAGTGCCTCTGATTGTGAATCAGTTGGAGATGAGTCTGGACAAGATTGGGTTCGTAGAAGCTGGTGTGACGGTGAATCGACCCCAAGCCAGAGACAACGTGTTTCCTTATGGCACGATGGAATATTGTCAGGCAGAGCATATTCAATTGCAAGCCTGGGGTCCCCTTGCTCAGGGGCGATTTACTGGCAGGGTAGTTGAGGGACAGCGTCCTGAAATTGACCATACGGCTCAATTGGTTGATCGAATGGCCAAGGAGCGTGGGGTGACACCGGAGTCTATTGTACTGGCTTGGTTAATGAAGCATCCAGCAGGTATTCAGCCCGTGATTGGTTCAATTCGACCAGAGCGGATTCTGGCCTGCCGTGACGCGACTAAGATTGAGCTAACCCGATATGAGTGGTACGAGCTGTACTCAGCTTCGTGTGGTCGCAGAATGTAATTAGCGATGTTGGACAGTGAGGCGTAATGATCCACCCTTTTTAGAAAGGGGATAGTTAAGTTTGAACATATAAGAAGACACAGGCTGCTGATGGCCTGTGTTTTCTTTGTGATATTCAGCCTCATGTGGTTGAAACACAATATGGAGCGTGTAATGATTCATAAGGTCATACGGCCTACAATGCGAATACATTTGCAATAAGTATACTGATTCACGGCCGAAACCAGTGTGTTGGCACAGCTGTAAGGATAGTTCACCTTCATATTTGTGCTATACACTATGTCCAAGGACTTAGAAGAAGTGCTGATAAGAAGGACGTTTCAACCATTTTTATCGTTTTACCGGGTAGTTGCTGGAGTGCTGTGATAAAATGATAGGAATAAGAACATACGATCTGTTTGTGTGAGAGGAGACACCTTGACGATGGAGATGCTTAAACCACCCGCCGAGACATTATACGAGGTTGAATTACGCGCGCTGAGAGAGGAAGATCAGGGGAAACGTCCCCCGAACTGGCTGTTATCTCCCGCCTATGTGCGCGATTTTATTATAGGCAGGGATAAGCCTGCGTTATTAAATGGAGAAGAGATCACGATTACCCGCAAATTCTATGGCAATGACGTGTTAATTGAACGTGCAGTGGTTACTCTGGCAGGCAATCGAGGGTTAATGCTCGTGGGAGAACCCGGAACAGCCAAGACCATGCTTAGCGAATTACTGACCGCAGCGATTTCCGGAACCAGTCTGAATACGATTCAGGGTACGGCAGGCACGACGGAAGATATGATCAAGTATTCATGGAATTACGCCATGCTGCTCGATAAAGGTCCTTCGGAAGCCGCGCTTGTGCCATCGCCGTTATATAACGGAATGAAGAAGGGTATTCTTACCCGTTTTGAAGAGATCACACGTTGTCCCGCCGAAGCGCAGGATAGTCTGATCAGTATTCTCAGTGACAAGGTCATGAGCATCCCGGAACTTGATGGCGGTGTATTGTTTGCCCAACCTGGATTTAACGTCATTGCTACAGCCAATATTCGGGATAAAGGTGTTAATGAAATGAGCGGTGCCTTGAAACGACGATTCAATTTTGAAACGATCAAGCCCATTCATAACGTAAAGATGGAAGCCAAAATTATTGAATCCCAGGCACGAAGCCTGTTATTACATAGTGGAATTGATATTGAAATTAATACGGATGTGGTTGAATTGCTGGCTACAACATTTATGGAACTGCGCACTGGCATGACACGGGAAGGCTACAAGCTCGACACACCTCAAGCATCCATGAGTACGGCGGAAGCGGTGTCTGTCTATGTCCAGAGTGCGATGACTTCCTATTATTACGAAGATAAGGCTATTGCGCTGGATCGGTTGGTGCAGAACATGCTGGGAACCATTGCGAAGGAAAACGACAAGGATCTGTCCATTCTCAAAACCTACTTCTCCAAGGTCGTAAAAGAGCGTTCCAGAGAAGAGGGAATGTGGAAGGACTATTTTGAGGAGAGAAAATGGATCGGTTAAGAGCAGTACTGGACCCTGATGTTGATCAGTTACAATCCTTGTTCGAGTCCCAGGTGTATAACCTGAGTAATCCTGCGGTCTATTATCCTATTAGACACCACAGCCCTGCATGTTCGTATCACTTGTTACGATTAATCGGGGAGTATAAGCCGGATATTATTCTAATCGAAGGACCAGAGAGTGGTAATCCATTAATTTCGGTGCTGAGTGATGAGGCAACCATACCGCCTGTCAGTCTGTACTATACCTATGAGAGTGAACTGGAGAGAGAAGCCTGCTATTATCCGATGCTTCGGTATTCGCCTGAATATGTCGCTTTGAAAGAAGCAAAACGTCTGGACATTCCGGCAAAGTTTATTGATCTGGACTATCGTCACTTCTCCACTCGTGCATCCAAGTCCGGTCAGACAGAACAAAAGGAGATCTCCATCCAGGACGAGACCTTGCTTGCAGGGTCTGACTTCATTAATCGGTTGTGCCAAAAAACAAACTGTCGCAGTTTTGATGAATTGTGGGAAAAGGTATTTGAGATTGGCGGTCTGGAGAAATCCACTCGGGCGTTCGTGCAGGATGTATTCACGTATTGTACGTTATCCCGAATGTGCTATTCCACGGAACGATTACAGTCTTCAGGTGATCTGGCACGAGAAGCACATATGAAACAACGTATTAATCAAGCGGTACAAGAGTATGATCGTGTGCTTGTCATTACCGGTGGATTTCATACGTATGGACTGTTGATGTCAGAGAAACATGAATCCGAATTGGAACAGCCAGAAATGGATAAACAGTATCCAGACCAACGTTTGGATGGACGAGGTAAACCAGGTACTTCTCAACAAATTGCGGTTGATCCAGATCCGGTTCACCAACAAATGTACCCGATGGTCTATACCTTTGCTGAAGCGGATCGGCTCAATGGATATGCGAGCGGCATGCCTTATGTGAATTATTACGATCAGATCTGGAACCAGCTGCTTCGCAAAAAGAGTACACCATATAATCTAACGGCTCTGGACTTGTTATCCCGGCTGATGCGCCAATTACGAGACGGACACGAGCATGTATCAACCAGTGATGCGATTGAGGCGTACAGCATGATTCAGGGTCTCGCCGGGCTTCGGGGGAAAAGGGAAGGCGGTGTCTATGAGTTGATGGATGCGGCACTCTCTTCCTTTGTGAAGGGGGAGCTTACCCTAGCGACCGATAAACCGTTGCAAGAGCTTCAGCAGTTATTGACAGGAGACGTCATTGGAAGCGTGGCTCCCAATTCATTCAGTATTCCCATCGTGGAGGACTTCAAGGTGCGTTGTACAGGGCACAAACTGCAGATCCGCACAACAGGACAACACAAGAAAGTGCTGGATCTGTATGCGAAACCGGAGCACCGTCAGATAAGTCAATTGATTCAGTGTATCACGTATCTGGTTCCGGAATTCGCTAAACGGCAATCCGGGCCGGACTGGATCGCAGAACGTGACATGAATCTTGTACGCGAAACCTGGGTTTATATGTACTCATCCCGCATTGAAGCCAGATTGATAGAGAACTCTCTCTATGGCGGAACGCTTGCCGGGGCGGCTACACGCAAAATGGAAGAACAGATGCAAGAAATACCGGATCATCATAGCGGTGAACTTGCCCGACTAATGCTTCAAGCGCTGCTCATGGGGCTTCAGGACACTGCGATGAAGCTTTATGAACAGGTGCGCTCGGCGCTGAGAACCGACGGGAATTTCCTTTCCTTATGTAACAGTCTGCATGTCTTGAACCGAATTCATCAGCACCGCAGGCTACTGGGATTATCTGACGAGCAACAACTCCCTGAGTTGGTATCCGAGGCTTACAGGAACGCCGTGGACAAGTTGTTACAGCTCTCCAGAGCCAATCCGGATGAACATGAAGCCATTATTCAGGGATTGAAGTTGCTAGCCATGCTCGCGGAGTCATCAGAGGAGCATTTTCAGGATGAGACATTCCGAATTCACCTGAATGAGCTTCTGTCTGATCACCAGCTTCCGGCTCAGCTGGAGGGTGTGTGTGTTGCTATTTCCTCAGGCCTCGGCGACAGGCCAAGGGAAGAGATTGTTGATCGTGCACGTGGATATATCCATGGTACACCGGATCAGACCCGTCAAACGGCACTTTTTTTACAGGGAGTATTCTCTGTAGCACGTGACGCTTTTTTATATGAAGATCAGTTGTTGTCCGAGTTGAATTATTTGATTGAACAGCTATCATATGACGACTTCATTAGTATGGTACCGGAATTGAGGTTGGCATTCACCTACTTTACACCAATGGAGACGGGCTTGATTGCTGAGCGGGTGGCGAGTCTGCATCAGGTTGAACCGGAAGAGATGTTAAGGCCTGCGGTTGATGAACAGATGCTGATTCAGTCCAAAGCATGGGATGAAGCGCTTCGAAAGGAGTTTGCCGCATGGAAGCTAATATGAATGAAGCGAATCGGATAACGGAAGAAAACGGAGAAACGGACAAAACCTCCAATCCGGATGGAAGCAACCGAGGAGATCATCATTCTGCTGAAACCTTGAATCGATGGCGTCTGATTCTCGGTGAATCCGCCGAAGAAGGGTTGTGTAATACAGACCAATACACTTCGGATGAATTTCAATATACGGAAATCGATGAGATTCTGGGTTATCTGTATAACCGTGAATACGGTGAAGAACAAGGTTACCGAAAAGAGGGAGGACGCGGTGCGTCTAACCTGACTGTCCCGAAATGGTTGCACAAAGTCAGGGACCTATTTCCCAAACCAACAGTAGAAATATTGGAGAAACAGGCGCTTGATCGCTATGGGCTGACAGAATTGTTAACGGACAAAAAGTTGCTTGAATCCCTTGAACCCAACATGAATCTGCTTAAGAATATTATGCAGTTCAAAGGACGGATGAAAGGTGAGGTGTTAAAGAGCGCCAAGGATATCGTGCGAACTGTGGTTGAAGAGCTGCGCAGCAAGCTGGAGTCTCAGACCCGAGCCAGTATCATGGGCAAGCGAAGTCGCTATACCTCCAGTTCAGTACGATCCTTGCGCAATCTGAATTTCAAGCGAACCATCACCAAGAATTTGAAGAATTACGATAAAAACAAGCGCAGGTTTGTCATTGATCGTCTATATTTCGACGGGAGTATACAGCCTCATAACAAGTGGAACATCATCATTGGTGTGGACGAAAGTGGCAGTATGCTGGATTCAGTCATCTACAGTTCGGTAATGGCGAGTATCTTTTATCGATTGAATGCGCTGCGCACGAAATTATTCATATTTGATACGCAGGTTGTTGATCTGAGCGACAGGCTGGAAGACCCCGTAGACGTGCTCATGAATGTGCAGCTCGGCGGGGGAACACATATTACCAAAGCGTTGCGTTATGGCGAGACGCTAATCGATAATCCTGGCAAAACCATCTTTATTCTGGTCAGTGATCTGGAGGAAGGTTACCCGATTGCGCAGATGTACAAAGCCTGTAAAGATATCATCGATGCAGGATGCAAGCTACTGGTTCTCACCGCACTCGATTTTAACGGGGATTCTGTCTATAACAAACATGCAGCACAGACATTAACCAACATGGGGGCACATGTAGCCGCAATTACCCCAAACGAGTTGGCAGATTGGATTGGCGAAATCATCACTTAAATTCAAGGAGGAATGTGTAATGCTTACCGCAGACCGCGCAGTAGAAACTTTGGTGGAGAAATTCGCAGTGACCTGTTCAAACGAGTATTCATTAAAAACAGACCGAAGCTCCGAAATTATTGATTATGTATTGGGCACGACAGACAAGTTTCCGGATATGATGGGAAATTCGAGTCATTATGTATATCAAACAATTGATCTGCTCATGAAGCTCGCCAAAAAAGATGATGGAGATATCTTTTACCGGGCCGGGGCTATTGTGATATATCTGGAATCCAATTATTCCAAAAGAAGTTCATGGAGAACGGATGCTTTTACTGTCTGTATGGGAAATGATTCAGAAGCCTACGGATTGAGCGGGAAGAGCAAAAGCGCTGATCGCATGGGTGGGTTGTTGGCCCGGTTGGAGAAGATCAAACAGTTTGCCGGTAAAGAGGAGATCCTCTCTGAATTAAAGAGTAAATTAAAGCGTGCCCAGTGGCTTTTTGATTCCAAAAAGGCCGACACCCAGGGGGATTATCGAGATGTAATCAATGCGTTAATGCTGCTGCAACTATATTCGAAGCTCAGTGACACGGCTTCTCATCTTGCAGAGGTTCAAGCTTCTGCTCAATCGTTACCGGTGTTGTTTCAACATGTAATGGCTAATGATCCAGATAAGTTGCGGGACGAGTTACATACGTTGATTGAACCTGTGGTGGTCAGTAATATTCAAGGGAAGCATAACGGATCTTCCCAAGAATTAAAGGATGAATTCCTCAAGGAGAAGCGTAGTCAGCTCATCGCTGAGCTGTATCCCAATACGTCTTTCTCTCCAAAAGAGCAATGTTCACACACTGTATTCCATCAAACTATGGTGCTTGTGAGTGGTGCCTTGTTGTACCTGATTAACATTAGTGGAGGTAAACAACGGTTCCTTGATACGAATAGTGAGATTGGACATATTTTGCTTCACACAATACATCAATTACATGAGATTTATCCACTTGAAGTTCGCCGTTACTTGCTGAGTATGGACCCTAGAGCCAAGAGTCCAAATGATCTGCTTGCTGGACTTGTGCCTCTGGATGAGCCTTATCAGTTGGTTGAAATGTTGCGGGACGAGCTTAATTCGTACACGGTATCTTGGAACATGTTACAATCCGCGATCGCAAATCGTCCTGAACAAGCGATTCGAGCATACGAGATTATCAAACCGCCATTCCTCAAACTCTGCATTCAGAAATTCATGGAGGATCAAGGATTGACATTGCCTAATGCGGAGGGGTCACTGGAGCAAGCGGTATTTAACGCTCTTCGGCATCCTTTGGACGGGGGACGTCAAGGACTTGCTATTGCAAGATACTTAAGTGGGGAAAACACCCTGGAGGAATATTGGGAGGACCCAAATAGTCGCGGGTTGTTTAATCAACTGAATCGAGATAAGAAGCGTGTTCACAACCTCATTAGTATTAGTTTTCTGCCCTTGGATTCGGAGGCGATGCGCAGGTTCGCAATCCTGACCACTCATCCTGATTGGACACTGGATATTATCTCGGACATGTACAATTCATACGCTTTTAGTGGAGAGCAGCTGCTTCAACGTTACGGGCAAGACCCTGAGGTGCAACGTGAGAAATTGCTAACCAGCCTGATCTCACTTAATGGCATGACCGACTACAGATACAAATCGATGCCGCATGACGAATACCGCCGAATCATTCAGCAGAATCTGGACTATGCACTGACACAGTACAAGAAACTGCCAACAGATACACGCATTTTAATTCTGGAGATTACCTTTGAACAGCGTGATGAGTTATCGAAGAAAATATTGGCCGAAGCGATTCGTGCCGGATTGCAGGATTCTTCCAAAAAGGCCAACGGCGTGGCGTTAGCGGAATTCAACCGAATTCCTGATCAGGACTTGTATACGCTCATATACCTCTCGGAGAAAAAAGTGGCGATCAA
Source organism: Paenibacillus sp. FSL H8-0079 (assembly GCF_037991315.1). Taxonomy (NCBI): domain Bacteria; kingdom Bacillati; phylum Bacillota; class Bacilli; order Caryophanales; family Paenibacillaceae; genus Paenibacillus; species Paenibacillus sp. FSL H8-0079. Next base: position 3,660,155 of record NZ_CP150300.1, on the reverse strand, counting down.
AGAAATGGCTCTGACTGCAATCCGGAGTCTGGAAAACAGCAAGGAACTGTACGGTGAGCTTTTGAAGAAAGAGAAGTCCGACGATTGGAAGAGCTTGATCCAAATTCTGCTGGATACCGCAGATTTAAGTCCAGAGTATGCCCATGCTGCACTCGCTGATCAGGCGGATGCCAAAAAGTTGTCGAGACTGAGCTGGTTGTCCTTGAAAGATCTCCCTTCACTGATACGTATTGAAGACAATCAGCCTTTAGATGACCGGATTAAACAGTATGCTTTGGTCCAATCATTGGATCATACATCCGGTCCTAATGAACGGTTGAATGAATTACGAGATTACGTAAGTGAGTCATCGCTCGCTCGTTTTGCAAGTGAACTGCTCCAGGTCTGGATTCAGGAAGGTGCTCCTGCAAAAGAGAAATGGGTGATGTATGTATCAGCACTCTTTGGCGATATTCAGATTGTGAATATTCTGGCTCCGCAAATTAAGGAATGGACAGAAAACAGTCGTGGCGCGATTGCAGCAGATGCTGTAAAAGTGCTCGCTTATCTGAAAGATCCATCCGCTCTTATGGCGATTGACAAGATCAAACGTGGCGTGAAGAACCGTCAGGTGAAAGGTGCAGCAGAAGAAGCATTGCAACTTGCAGCCGATAATATGGGACTTACCTCGGAACAACTGGAGGATCGGCTGGTCACCACACTTGGTTTTGATGAAAAAGGAACCATGCAGCTGAGTTACGGAGAGCGTTCCTTCCTGGTTAAGGTCAATGGAGACTTACAAGTCGTTGTCTTAAATGAAGAAACGGGCAAATCCGTGAAGAGTCTGCCTGCTCCTGCACAGAAAGATGATCCTGAATTGGCAGCGCAGTCCAAGGCACGTTTCACACAGCTGAAAAAAGATCTCAAATCCATGGTTAACATTCAGGCGCAGCGTCTGGAAGAGTCATTGTCCAAGCAACGTCTGTGGTCTGCCGATGAGTGGAAAGCATTGTTTGTACAAAATGTAATCATGCAAAAATTTGCTGTTGGTCTGATCTGGGGAACGTATGAGGATGGCGCTCTGATCAGCACCTTCCGTTATATGGAGGACGGCACCTTCAATTCTGTGGATGAAGATGAGGTCGATCTGCCTTCGGATGCGCAAGTGGGACTTATACACCCGTTGGAACTGGATCAGGCAACGCTTGAAGGTTGGACAACGCAGTTGGAGGATTACGAGATCAAGCAGCCATTCGAGCAATTGAATCGTGAGATTCACCAGCCAGAAGATGAGGATAAAACGAAGAATGAATACGATCATCTGCCCGAGTCTGATTTTTCACCAACGGCTTTCCCCAAAGCACTGGAGAAATACGGTTGGATCAAAGGACCGGCACAGGACGGCGGCTGGTATCATGAATTTTATAAAGAGTACGGAGATCTTGTTGCAGAATTGCAATTCAGCGGTACGAGCATCACGTATTACGAGGGATTGGATGACATTACCCTGGAATCCCTTCATTTCTTCAAACCGAATAACAAGCAATATTATTACTATGGTGACAACAAACCCATTGCTCTAGGCAACGTTCCAGGTCGCGTGTTCAGTGAAACGATCTACGACATTCTGAGAGCAACGGGGCGTTGATGACGTGAATGGATTCAAGGAAAAATTCCGAAGTTTTTCGAAGCTGTGTACGGAGGATTATTTGATTCGGTATGCCAACAAGGGGTTGTACAAAAGGTCTTTGAAAGAGTTGGACAATGGTGTAAGTGTAACGTACACATGGAATGCATCATCTGTGAGTTGTCAGCTCAGTGACGGGACACAATGTACGCTTGAAAATACGCTGGATCATTGGGAATGCTCCTGCCCGGCCGATCATATCTGCAAGCATGTGCTTATTGCAATTCTGTATGATCAACGGGAATATACGGCAGAGGATTCAATGAATGCAGACGAGAAGCATGCGCTGGATAAGGACTCAGGGATATCGGATAATGATCCGTTGGACGTACCAAAAAACGTATCAGTAACAGAATCAGCATCAAACTTAGTATCAAATGTGGATGATCCAAGCGAAATTCCGCATACGGTGTCACGTGAGATCGAGTCTCGCTTCCGCTGGATGACGGAGTCTGAACTTCCCGTGTTAATTAAATCGTATAGTTCTTCCATGATTGAGGAAGTTGTATTCCGACTGAGATACCCAGAGGAAATTAAGATCTTTGAAGATTCACTTCTTACGGTTCATCTGACCACCCAGAATATCGAGGTGTCTTTTACGGAGGAACCGAATCTTGCAAAAGCACTATGTAAGGTGAAGCAGACAGCCGGGAAAATGGCCAAGCTTGAAGCTTTGTTACGGTACCGGAACTTTAAAGGTCTGGATGATAGGGATGCATTAAGTGGACGGGTGTACGAGGCCAAGTTCTCTCTTCAGACAGTGCAGGAATGTCGGGTTATGCTGGCAGGATTGTTGAAGACGGGACTGGCCCGCCTTCCTCAGTCCTATATGGCACAACTGGAGACATTGGCAATTGCAGCTCATAGTGGCAACCTGCCTGACATAGAACGCAGTTTACGAGGGATTCAAGGAGAACTACAGTTGTTTTTCAACAGACATATACGTTTCTCCATGCAATCCATGTTGGATCGGGTAAGCAAGCTGTATCTTGCACTCCAGGTTCTTGAAGAAGAAAAGGTGTCTGCCATTCAGCAGAGTCAGCTCATTGGCAGTTTTCGAAGTAAATACTATACGGTGCCTTCACTTCATCTGTATGGACTGGGAGCTGACTCGTGGGAGACACGATCCGGTTTCCGTGGAATCACCTATTATTTCTATTGTTTCGATGATGAGGAAATCTACACCTATAGCGATGTACGTGCTGTATATTATGATGATCAGCAGTTCTCGTATACAGAGCATTATGGTGCATTCACACCATGGCTACCTAATCTGACCTTTCGCCAGTTCGTCGGTGAAGAAGTTCAATTCCATTCAGTTAAAGTGAATGAAGAACGCCGGATCTCTTCCGGGGAAGGTGCCAAGCTTGCGATTTTGCCACGAACGGGTGTGGAAACGTTGAATCTGGGCAAAACCATGCAAGATGTAACGACTGTACTTCAAGAGGAATCGCGGTCGTTCGACTTGTTTGCTGCTCCCAAAGAACGATTGGCTGTAATCAAAGTTGCTCGAATCGTGGACCATAACTTTGTCAAACAAACGCAGGAGCTTGTCCTGACGGTTGAGAATACCGAAGGGGGAAGACTGGCACTCACTCTCCCGTATTCATCTGACTGGCAGGCGATGATCCAAAGACTGGAGTCAGGATATGGTTCCCAATCGCTTGAACACTTCTATGCCTTTGTGCGTGTGGAACCAAAACGGATTAGCCCAATCAGTTTCCTGAAGGGCAAAACGGTGCTCAGTCTGAAACTGGATATCGGTAATGGGAGGATGGGCAGACTTGGAAGAATATAATCAGTTCATGCAGAGAATTAACGGCTGGTCAGAAGAGTTGCTGCTGCGCGGGTTATCCCAGTTTACGATCCGAGATATTGAGGTACTTGAGCAGCTCGCAGTGGAATCCTTACGGTTGCAGAAAAGTTTTCTTCATGAATTGCTGAATCACGTCATCCAGGAAGGGCGTAGCGTGGCTCTTGGACAAGGTGATGAAGAGCTGCTGTTATCTCAGTATTGTCGTCTCACCCAATATGTACAGCTCAGTGTGCAAGAAGAGGCATGATATTGGTTGTAAACGAAGCGAAGGCACATGAAGCGATATGATGTAGATAATAAGATGTAATATAGAAGATAAGAAGATTTGCAGAAGGCTACAAGGCCACTGCAAATCTTTTTTTATCGTGGAGTAAGTAAAAGTCATTTGCCAAACGAATATAGGTAGGAAGCACGGATCAACACGAGCATTCGTGATTATATGAGCATGGAAGGGAGGGGGCATGTAATCGTGGAAGAACAAATACGGAAGGCAGTAGCGGATCGTGATCCTGAGGCCATGGAATGGGTGATGAACCACTACGCAGGTTTGCTATGGAAGATAGCTCATTCCATCCTATATTATGCATCGGCAGAAGAGATTGAAGAATGCGTAGCAGATACATTTTTTGCTTTTTGGCAGAATCCGGATGCATTCCAGTCTGGGCGAAGTAGCCTGAAAAATTACCTTGCAACAATCACAAAACATAAAGCGATTGATCGCTACCGGAAATTTAATCGAAGAACAGAGCTTACATATGAAGAGGAGATTCATTCGGTGCAAACGGATGATTTGTTGGTTCAGATGATCAGTAAAGAGACATATACGGAACTTAATCAAATGATTGAATCTTTTCCAGAACCGGAACGGGAGATTATGAAACGTCGGTTTTACGAAGGACAGAGACCCCATGAGATATCGGAAGCATTGTCCCTACACGTTAGGCAAGTCCATAACAAGCTTTATCGCTCCAGGCAACGATTGAGGACATGGTGGATGAACAGGAAATAAAGGAGGCGATCAAATGCGAAAATCCGAAAAAGAATTCACTGAGCAGAACCTCTTTAATATTAAAAAGTTGTTCTATGATAAATTGGCGATGAATGAACCACCAAACGTTTCGAGATCAGATTCATCATTTTATCCACCTATATTATACCCATCCGCTCCATCCGCACAGACAAAGAAGTCCATGAATAAAAGAAAAAGGTATCGCAAAGCCATCTATATTCCTGTAACCGCTGCGTTATCGTTATGTCTTGTTACAGGGGCAGCTGCATCGGTGGGCATCATTGATCTGTCTACTGTTCTTCATTTTCTAGGTGCAGATCGGATTGGCATTCTTCAGCCTGTTCATCAGGTGAGTGAAGATCAAGGGATTCGAATGGAGGTTATAGGTGCTGTCAGGGATGGAGATACAACGGAAATCTATGTTTCATTATCGGATCTGACTGGGCATCGCATTGACGATACGTTGGATGTGTATGATTACAGGGTCACTGGAGGTAATGCAAACAACGCTCAGATTATTCATTATGATGATGCGAATAAAACGGCTATTGTCCGATTCCTCATTCAAGGAAAAGTCAGCAAAAATCGAATTACCGTTCAGATCAATACGTTGATGTCGGGTACATCTCGACAAGATGGTTACAACGTACAAGTGGACTGGGAGCAGTTGTTACAAGAAAAGCAAAACAATAACTATGATATCGTGGATCAAGATCGTATAAGTGGCTTGGGAGGTACAACGGATATTCAATTGGAAACCGATCCAATTTCGGTACTGCATCAAGATGTAACGAATGTCCCCGTTTCCGGTATTGATTGGATGCATATTTCCAATATAGGTTTTGTGGAGGGCAAGTTACACATTCAGATTAATCCGAATAATGAGATAGGCGAGTATAATCATGGATATTTCTACTTCACAGATGAGCAAGGTCAAAAGCTCGATATACCTGAATATTCCGTTAGCTATGGACATTATATGAAAGATGGGGTCGGGTATGGAGGAGATTATGAGGAGTTTGTGTATGATCTGTCTGCTGTTGACGATTTAGATAAGCTGAGACTTCAAGGCAGTTTTACGAGTATTAGTGAAGTTGTAAAGGGGAATTGGAAAACGACCTTTAACTTGAGTGAAAATGGTTTGAGTAAAACAGGAAACGTTCAGCTTGGTGCAAATGGAGCCTCACAGGCAAATGTAACCCTTTCCGTAGTTGGCGTCACGCTTACAGGTGAGGCACTGAGCAAGATTCGCATGGAGGATTTGAGTATTGAAGTTCACCTGAAGGATGGCACTAAGTTGTCTGGCGTATCCGGTTTCCTCCAGCTAAATCAGGATCTCATTAAGTGGATATCCCCTAAGACCATTCCGGTGAATGATGTGAGCTACCTGCTAATCAATGGAGAGAAAGTAACTTTGAAAGATAGCTAATATGAAAAGTGAATTAGTTAACTATATGAATTTAACTAAACCTTCACACGAGAACGTAGAGGACGGAAAGAACCTGAAGAAGCGGAGCGTTCGCCTTTATCGCCAGATTTTCACCTTTGTAAAAGTGAATCAAAAAATCTGGGATAACAGCGATCGGAAGGTTGTTCTGTCATCGGAGTGGTAAGTGTGAATATTCTACAGTTCAACTTATATAAAATGAATTACATGTCATATCCCGATTTATGACGCATACCATTAGGCGAATGCGGTCATAAGGGAGGAAACTGAGATGTCCATGAGCGAACCGCTGTTAACGCAAATTGTGAATCAACATATTCCGGCTGGTGCAACGGTCGTCACTATTGATAAACCTGTCCAACATCCAGCGATCTACGCGGCTGATCTTACTGGTGATGGCATGCCGGAGATTGCCGCAGTCTATCAGTTGAACGGTGAGCTGTACCTGCTCATTTTGAAATTTGTCCAAGGACATTGGATCAAGATGGCACTAATCAAGGGATTGGGGTATGGGGTGACTTTAATGACTGCAGCCCCTGTAACTTCAACAGCAAGGAACAATCTCATCATCGGTTGGCGGATCGGTGCGATCTGGTCTAAGCTCGCTATATATGAGTGGACCGAATCAGGGCTCAAAGATCTGGCCCCTGACGATCTATATTATAGCTATGCAGAGATTATAGATATGCCTGGTCCGCATGGCCGAGATGGGAAAGTGGAGATTGCACTCTGGATCCATGACACAGGGGAAGCCTACCGTGTGGAGATTATCCGATGGCAGAATGGGAAATGGGTTCCGGCACCAGACGTATATGCAGCCTATTATCCCAAAGTGGTGCAATATTACGAGAAATTAACTCAGCATTACCCTGATTATATCTTCTACTGGTACTACCTTGCGGATGCTCAGTTCCACGCAGGCCAGTATCCGGCAGCACTCGTTTCCGTTCAAAAAGCACTCAGCTTTCCGGAAGCGTATCCTTCCAGAGAGGCGCTGCTGGAGCTGGAAAAGAAAATTAAACAGGCGATGATCCCTATAAGTCATGCCCGGGTAGCGACATGGTTATATCCGATCTCCGTTCGAACCACGAGTGGGACTCGTTGGGGGTATATGGATGCGCAGGGACATGTTCGGCTAGAGCCGGTTCTGGATGACGCCCATGAGTTCCAGCCCAATGGATTGGCTGTTGTGGTCAAGGACGGTCGAGCCGGTGTGATTAATCTTCAAGGGCAGTATGTCGTTCAACCTGTATACGATTCCATCAATTCCTTTTCTGAAGAACGGGCGATGGTGATTGATTCTCAAGGATTTAAGATGATTAATGAACAAGGCACGGTCCTGACCAAACGCGCGTACTCGTATATCTCGAATATGAAGGACGGCCGAGCGCTGTTTTACGATTCTAATCCTGGTCAGACAGATGGATCGGTGAGTCTGTATGGTTATCTGGATGCCTCAGGCAATGAGGTGATTCCGGCACAGTTCGTGTCAGCGAACGATTTTCAAGATGGCAAAGCGGTTGTGCAGATCAAGGACAATGAATATGCGCTCATTAATCGCAATGGACATCGGCTCGCGACGTATCCATTTGCTTATGTGGGACCATTAGGAGATGGACTGCTCGCTTTTCAAAAAGAGGCCTCGGGCAAATATGGGTACATCGACGAACGGGGTAATATTCGCATTCAGCCCAAATTTTCATCGGCATTTCCTTTTAACGACGGGCAAGCGATTGTTAATACAGCAGAGGATTACAAATCGAACTATGGTGTCATTAATACGCAAGGATCGTTTATCATTCAACCTGCCTATAATGACATCCGCGAACTAGGCGAGCATCGTTATGCGCTGGGGCAAGCGGTTAATCCGGAGCAGCCTTATATTGGCTCTGTATACGCGATCGCAGATACCAATGGCAGAAGACTTACGGAGTTCCTATATCGCGAAGTAGGCAATTACAAAAACGGCCTTGCTTCCGCATCGGATGGCAGACAGACCTATCTGCTGGATTTGAGTGGAAGACCTGCACCTGGGTATCCCCATGTAGAAGGTTCGGGTACGCTGGAGGTTGTGGCACCAGATCTGATTAAGGCGTATGTAGACCAGCGCTTATCGTATGTAAACCGGGCTGGACAGATTATCTGGCGGCAAAATACAATCGTTCCACTTCATCCGCCGTACCGTGTACGCGAAGAGAAGTACAAACCGAACAGGGATTACCTCGTATATTATCCGCAGGTGGAGGGATTAACGAACCAAGCGGAGCAGCTAGCGCTAAATGCCAAGTTGAAGGCACTCTCTCAGGTTAAACCAATCCCTGCCGATCAGCAGCTGGATTACACGTATACAGGGGATTTTGATATCACGTTCTACCAGCAGCAATTGCTGCAACTGCAACTCACAGGTTATAACTACCCGGCGGGTGCAGCACATGGTATGCCTACGATGATCTATGCCATCATTAATCTGACGAATGGTCAGTTGTATGAGTTGAAGGATCTATTTAAACCGAATAGTGACTATGTAAAAGTGTTGAGTCAGATTGTGGGGGATCAGATCAAAAATGATCCTCAATACTCGTATGTGTTTCCGGACACCTATACGGGGATTAGTGCGGATCAGCCGTTTTTTGTCACAGCGGATGCTCTGCATCTCTACTTCAATCCATATGATATCGCGCCCTATGCGGCAGGATTTCCAACGTTTACGATTCCTTTCGCCCAGATCAAGGATATCATTAATACAGAAGGTTCGTTCTGGAAAGCTTTCCATGAGTGAGTGTCTTCTCACAATTCATCAGATTCAGAGTATGAGGCCATATGTCCAATATGGCTTCTTTCTTATATAATAAGCTGAAACAACAGACAACGAGAGGGGAAGTCAGATGCAATCCAAGGTGTCAGAGACATGGTACGCCATTCAAAATAAAGAAGATCAGCGCTGTGCACTGGCAGCGAGATTAAATACATTTTACCAAAGCAGTTCTGCCGAACGAATCATTCATATTCCTGAAGAGATTGGTCAGGGTTACTGGCAGTTGAATCGAATTCATCCCTCCATGGAACTCGTGTATAGTGACGCGATATTCCATCGGCCAACCGCCTTGAGCAGTCTGGAGCAGGATGACAGTATCAAGTTAAGTTTCTGCATTGGTGAGAGCATATCATGGAACATTGATGGCAAGCTGGGGGAGTTCCATGTACATACCCAGGAAAGTTCTGCATATGGCAGTCGAGATACGAGCAGTACGTGTGAGTTTGGATTACAGCAGCACTTCAAGGGATTTACGTTGAAGCTGGATCAGACACCGATCAGTGGAATGATGCAGCAACTTCCCATACAACAACTCATGACAGCCATCGCTGGAAGTGGGGGAGGTTTCTATAATGCGAAGATGACACCCACGATGACTCGAATCGTTAACGAGATGACACAATGCCCGTATTCGGGAGAACTGAAACAACTGTATTTAAACGGAAAAGCACTTGAGCTGCTCGCGGTATATTTCAGTGAATGTATTCTGGAGCGCCAGTTACCTACGAATCATGATGGGTTGTCCCGGACGGACCTGACCAGTTTGCAGCAGGCGAAGCACATTCTCGATGCGAATCTGGCACATCCGCCAACTCTTGAAGGGCTATCCAGACAAGTTTGTCTGAATGAATTCAAGCTGAAAAAAGGATTCAAGCAATTGTTCGGTTTTCCTGTACATGCATATGTCATTGAGCAAAGGCTAGAGGCAGCGTATTACCTGCTGGAGACCAGACAGATGAATGTGACCACGGCAGCTGCAGCGGTTGGTTTTAATAAATCAAGTCACTTTTCCGCGCAATTCAAACGCAAGTATGGCATGACACCATCCACGTATTTTAATCAAACGTTCTAGTAGTCTACTCGTAGCATTTACTTATAATCCGTATTGAGGTACTTTTGCTCCGGATTGGGGTAGCGGTAGCCAGGTGCCCTGTGAGATATTAATGTGCGTATATAGCACTGCGCTATATTGAGAATGATTATTAATATCAGGAGTGGTGAGATGAACAACACATCTGAAGTGTCCGGACTAATGCAAGTAACGAAGGAGCGTAAAGGTCTGCTGATCACAGCAAGTATCTTCTCGACCCTGTCGAGTCTATTGCAGATTGTTCCTTTTATCGGGGTGTACAAGATCGTCGAGGAACTGCTAACTCATGCGGGCCAACCATCTGCCATGGACAGAGATCTGTTGATCTATTGGGGGATTGTCGCATTCGTAGCCCTGATTGCAGGGCTCATTGCGCTTTATATCGGGGGGATGTGCTCACACATCGCTGCGTTCAACATTTTGTACCAGCTCAGAGTGAGACTTGCGGAGCATGTTGCCAAAGTACCCATGGGGTATCACACCCGAACGGCAACCGGTGAGCTGAAGAAGATCATCGAAGTCAGTGTGGAGAAAATCGAGAAATTTATCGCCCATCAGTTGCCGGATCTGGTGAGTGCGATCGTTATCCCGTTAATGCTACTGGGTTACTTGTTCTGGCTCGATTATCGGATGGCGCTGGCGCTGTTGGTTCCGATCGGAATCGGGTTCTGGCTGCAAAGTCGTATCTTCCGCAGCGAAGGCGGCCGTCAGGCTTATCGTGATTTCCAGCTTGCTATTGAAGAAATGAATGCGACGGGTGTTGAATACGTGAGAGGTATGCCTGCGGTCAAAGTATTTGGCATTACAGCTGATTCATTTCTGACGTTTAAACAAGCGGTGACGCGATATCGGGATATTTCGTTGAAAATAACAGATTTATGTAAAACATCCTACGGGCTGTTTTTTGTAATCATGATCTCGTTATTTACCTTCATCGTTCCGGTGGGTATTCTGCTGTCGAGTGGAAATGCGGGGAATCAGTCGTTTGCGATCACGTTTATTCTGTTTCTGATCATTACCCCGAGTCTATCTGCACCGTTATTGAAGTTAATGTATCTGGGTAGTGGGATGCGAGAGATTGTGGAAGGACAGAAACGGATTGAATCGGTGTTTGCCGAGCCGGTTGTACAAGAACCTGAGTTGCCCAAAGTTCCGGATACATATGAGGTTGCCTTTCGGAAGGTATCTTTTGCTTATGAACGTAAGGAGAGCGAAGCATATAAACCCGTACTTGAACAGATTGATTTTGTAGCCAAAGCAGGAGAGATGACCGCACTTGTCGGACCTTCGGGTGGAGGAAAGTCGACCATTGCTAATCTATTACTTCGTTTCTGGGATGTACAGGAAGGTGAGATTACGATTGGTGGAATTCCGATCCAGGAGATGGGTACGGAGAAACTGATGGATACCGTGTCCTTTGTATTTCAGGATGTACATCTGTTCTACGATACGATTGAAGAAAATATTCGGATGGGCAATACATCGGCTTCACTACAGGACGTTATAGCTGCGGCTCAAACTGCTTGCTGTCATGAATTCATTGAGAAACTGGATGCCGGATATGACACCAAAATCGGAGAAGGCGGCACGTACCTGTCTGGCGGTGAAGCACAGCGAATTGCGATTGCACGAGCATTGCTTAAAAATGCTCCCATTCTGGTCCTGGATGAAGCGACGGCCTACGCGGATGCAGAGAATGAACACAAGATCCAGCAAGGTCTGGCCCAATTGGTTCAAGGCAAAACGGTATTGATTATTGCTCATCGTCTAACAACGATTTGTGCAGCCGAGCAAATTCTCGTGATCCGAAAGGGAATGATTGCCGAGCGTGGGACACATGATCAATTGCGTGCATTAGGCGGAGTATATGAGCACATGTGGCAGGCACATATCAGTGCGGCTTCCTGGAAGCTTGGAGGTGCAGGACGATGAAGAATTATTTATACAATATATCTGGCGGTAACCCGCGTAGTCTGCTTCCTTCGGTAATTGCAGCGATTCTGGACGGGATTGCAAAGATTGTTCCTGCGGCGCTGCTTGTGGATATATTCAATACGATTTATAAGTCTTTCGCTGAACTGGACAAAGGACTGGATATCAACCGAATGTGGATTGTATGCTGCATCCTGTTTGCCTGGCTTCTGGTGGAGTATGCGGCTTATGCTTCGCTCTATGATAAGACCTATCGGGCAGCATACAGCCTTGCGGCCTCAGGAAGGTTGAAGTTGGCGGAACATATTCGCCATCTGTCGTTAGGATTTTTCGGAAAACGTGATCCTGGCGATCTGACGAATCTGATCCTGAGTGATTATGGTCAGGTTGAGCATACGATCTCTCACAATCTGTCGCAGCTGATCAGCGCGATTGTGCTTCCTGTGCTCGCTTTTGGCGGACTACTGTTGGTGGATTGGAGAATGGCCGTAGCCATGTTTGTTGCGGTTCCCTTAGGTGTGGCTCTGTTATGGCTTACGGATTCCATTCAGGCACGACTGAGTGAGAACCATGTTCGAGCCAAAAACGAAGCCGCTAGTCGGCTGCAGGAGTATCTGAGCGGTATTCGTGAGATTAAGGCCCACAATATGGGGGGCAAACGTTTTGAACGGCTGCGTCGTTCTTTTGACGAATTGAAATCCGCTTCCATTCGGTTGGAAGGCATCATGGGACCGATGATCATGGGCGCGATGTTGCTCGCACGATCGGGGATGACGTGGATGATTCTGGTGGGCAGTTATTTGCTTGCAGGCGGTGAGTTGTCCTTACCGGTATTTCTGTTATTTTTGCTGGTAGGTACGAAGGTATTTGAACCGTTGACGGTTGTACTGATGAGTTATGGGGAGATGCGGTACTCTGCGTATAGTGCAAGACGCATTATGGATGTGCAGCAAGAGGCCCCGATGGCAGGAACGGGAGATGTACAGCCCAATCAGGCGATTTCATTCGACCAGGTGACCTTTGGATATGATGAGCGGCAGCCGGTCTTGAAAGACTTGTCCTTTACGATTGAGCCGCATACCATTACAGCGCTGGTTGGCCCATCCGGTAGTGGTAAGAGTACAGTCACACGTCTCATTGCCCGCTTCTGGGACGTACAGCAAGGAACTATTCGCATTGGTGGCAGACCCGTTGATCAGATGGACCCGGAGAAGCTGTTACAGGATATCTCAGTGGTCTTCCAGGACGTGTATCTGTTCCAGGATACGATCGGCAACAACATCCGTGTAGGAAAGAAAGACGCTACGCAATTCGAGATTGAAGAGGCGGCACGCAGAGCTTGTTGTCATGAGTTCATCTCCAGTCTGCCTCAAGGGTACGATACGCTGGTTGGCGAGGGTGGATCGACGTTATCTGGTGGGGAGAAGCAACGGATCTCCATTGCACGTGCCTTGTTGAAAAATGCATCGATCGTATTGCTTGACGAAGCCACCGCCTCACTTGATCCGGAGAACGAAGCCGCAGTGCAGCAAGCGATTAATGAGCTAGTCGCGGACAAGACGGTTATTTTGATTGCACACCGATTAAAGACCATTCAAAATGCCAATCAGATCCTTGTATTGGACCAAGGTCAGCTCGTAGAGCAAGGAACTCATACGCAATTGTTAGATCACTCAGGCATCTACGCTCGGTTGTGGCAATTACAACAGGATGCAGAAGGCTGGCAGGTAAAAGTAAACGGATAAGCCTAATGTGGCTAATGAACTGACATAAAAGGAGAATGACGACGATGTTTAAACGAATTCCTGTATGGATTGCACTATGCTGTATGCTCACCTTGGCGGCCTGTGGAACGACCCAGACCACCACTGAAGTGGCCAGCTCCTCAGAGGCAACCACACAAGCGACGACCAAATTAATTACCAACCCGAATGGAGAAGAGATTACGATCCCTTTGAATCCAGAGCGCATTGTTGATCTATCCGGCTCTACAGAAGAACTACTGATCATTGGGAAAACACCTGTGGCCACGATGAGCGCAGATTACGGTAACCCGGAGGAACTCACGCCAACCATTAAGGATCAACTGAGTGCAGATACCGTTAATCTGGGCTGGTATGGTTTCCCGTTCAGCATTGAAGCTATAGCGGGTGCTAATCCGGACCTAATTATCCTGGGTAAGGATTTTAACACGGATCAGTATGAAACCTTATCCAAAATTGCGCCTACGATTGCATTGCCTTATTCCTACTATGATTGGAGAGAGCGCCTGACATTCCTGGCAGATACGTTTGGAGAAGAAAGCAAGAAAGATGAATATCTGGCCAAGTATGATGCGAAATCTGCAGAGTGGAAACAAAAGCTGGAGGCGGCTGTAAATGGTGAATCCTTTGCCGTAATTGAGACATATCCAAACAATCTGGTCATCTATTCCAATAAAGGTGCAGCTGAGATGTTATATAGTGAATGGGCCCTGAAGCGTACAGAAGGTATCCCTGATCCAGAGGGCTGGGGCGGCAAAGAGATCGCGCTGGAGGCTCTAGTTACTGTTAATCCGGATCGTCTGCTATTGATGGAGAATAGTGAGAACAAGATGGTCGATAGCAAGGTGTGGAATAACATGAACGCCGTGAAGAATGAAAAGATCTATAAAATCTCTAATGTCGATAATTACAATTATTCGTACACAGCGATGGGGAGAATGGAGCTTATGGACCGCCTGGGTACGATGATTCTGGAAGAACAGAAGTAGTCGTTGAATTATAGCAATTTACGATGGATTAACTTTAACATTTAACAGAACCTAATGGCGGCCTATGTGCAATTGTGTAATTTCTTCGAAAACATGTAACTTGAGCGGTTCTGGCTGCGTTTAGACATTGGGGTGATCTGATGTTGGTGAACGCGGTTCAACGTTACATGTTATTAGGACTTATATTTATAGGGATAAGCTTAACGGCATATCTCGTTCTTGAAAGGATTGAAGGATACCACATTACAACGACAGAGTATTACGGCTTACGTAATGCAGGGGGAGTAATATATATTTTATCGCTCATCCTGGGCTTCGGTCACTATTTACTCGCTTTATATGTTGTTGTTCTTAGTCCGATCGCATGGCTGTTGCGGAAATATGTACGCTTTCCTATGGTTAGAACTTTCATCTATATGGTTGGGTTTGGATGTGGAGGCCTATGGGTTTTCGATCAAATGTACAGTCCATATTTCGTGAATGGATACGATCTGAATCAAATAACATCGATATGGATATTTGCCATCGCAGGTGTATTCTATGCCATTGTGGAGAATAAGGTCTGGCGAAGAGGGCAAATGCAGAAAGAACAGAAAGCTACTTAACAAAAGTTGAGTAGCTTTTTTGTTTACAGCGTGCCCAGCTAAGCACGCATCTTCTAGCCGATGAAAATCCGGTCGCGGGAGAGGCCAAGCCCCGTGTAGCTAGGATACTTGCGTATGGAGAAATCTGTGCGTAAAAGCGTATCGACGAAAGTACCTGTCAGAGACAGGGCGAGCGACAGTCCAGGCCGTAACATCAAGTGAATCCTGCCGCGTCGTCAAAAAGGCCTTGCAAGAGGGAAAAGAGGAAGCCGAGTCTCGTGTAGATGGACGAAGGCCAGGGAAGCTGTTTTGAACTTGGAGCGACAGCGAAGAATCCTCCGGCGTAAGGGGAGCGGCATGGTCTGAAAGAGGATGTAGTGAACTGGGGAGACCCTCCCCTGCACGGATTTTTTTTTTATGAATCCGTAAAGTGGTACTCTATAAGCCAGAAGGTGAAGTGAGTGAACAGCAGGAAGGGAGTCCGAGGGGCTCATACTACCTGGGAACGCAGGACAACACAACCTGCGGGAGGGAAGGAGCCCTACTTTGTTCACGTTTCACCAAGAGGTACGAGTTCGTGAATGCCAAAATGGCTAACGACACGCTAGAAAACACTCAACAACTCTTATAGGGGAAACTAGGTCATGAGGCCAAAGCAAATATGCTGCATGCCCATGAAAGATGAACATCGGAAAGCCGTATGAGGGAAAACCTCACGTACGGTTTGATGAGGAGGGGCTGGGTTTTGCCCAGCCTTTTACTCTAGTAATTATTATTGTGTTTATGTTGGAGACTTAGAAGCCACAATAAATAATAAAAAAATGATAATTAATGTAAGAGAGTAGTAAACACGGACAGCAGTTAAGATAATTTGATAGTTTGTTATAAAATTCACAAAGTGTGCAATTGAAAAGAAATAGGAGTTATATCGTAAATAGGTAAAATTTTCTGTTATACTATCTGAGTTGTGTACATAAAGTTAGATATTTTATGAAGGGAGCTTATGAAGTAATTTAGTCGTTTGGTTTAAAATTGTAGTTTGGAGGAAAGCATTTTGTATAAAGCAGGTTTTTGGATTAGATTAGGAGCAAATGTGTTGGATAGTCTTATTATTTCAATTCCGTTAGTGATTATTGCAGGTATTCTTACGGGTAACTTTGATACGGATGAGCCGATTGCAAAACTGCTTAGTGCGTTATACTCAATTTTATTACCAGTTTACTGGTATGGTCGAACCATAGGCAAACGTATATGTGGAATTCGAATCCGTAAATACGATACACACGAACCGCCAAAAATTGGTACGATGCTGATGCGTGTTGTTGTGGCTGGAGTTGTGTACGTATTAACTTTGGGTATCGGAGTTATTGTGAGTGCTTTTATGGTCGGTCTGCGTGAGGATCGACGTGCGATTCATGACTTCGTAGCAGGAACAGAAGTAGTTTGGGATTAACTCGAAGATTATAAAGAATTGGCTGTACCAGGGGTGAAAATCACTGTGCAGCTTTTAAATCATCAGTACTGTTTCACAAAACTCGTATTTTGTACATATGTATGGCTAAAATAGCGACTTCAATGGGACCATGAAGTCCCATACATTAGAACTACATCCACATGTAGATCTTCATCTCTTTCTGGTTCATAAACAAATCCATATTTGTTGAGTAATATTATGTGTTTTACAATTTCACTCGTCATTTTCCCTGTTATTTCTGTAATTTCGTGAATTATAGCCCCTGTTCCCCATGTTAACTTTGATGAACGTTGAATTATAAGACAGAACACTTGGCGAGTATCTGGTGAGAAGATTCTTAGCTTATCGACCCACCCATTAATATCTTCAACCACACTCTTGGCTTCATCTTCCCTATAATTCCAGCCAAAATATTGAAAGAAACGTTCACAGCTTTCAGAGTAGAGAAAAGTCTGTTGCCCGGTTAAGTCACTAATAGAACGCTGTAATTGGCCTACGATATCAGTAAACTTGTCATCATGTTCCCTTTTCATTCTCTGTATTAGCTCTTAGTAACTTCCCTTAAACGTCTAATCTTACTATCATCACCTGCTATGTTTGGTTCAAGAACTACAATTGGAAGTTGATACTTCATGCTTAGCCTTTGGGCTGTTTCTCTTTTATCTTCATCGCAGTCGGTTGTAATCCAAATGGACTGAATCACCCTTGGTGCTACAATTGCCTCAAATATCTCTTCATTAGGATCTACCAACATTTTTGCTAATGCGAATGTATGTATATCAGTATAACGTCGATTTGCCGAATCTATTCCAGTAGCTATATCACGGTTAGAAACAACAAAGATCTCTCCAACAACATACAGTCCGATTGTTCCTATATAGATACCGTTTCCGCTACAACAGATCTGAATGCTTGGTGTACCTTCCACTAGACTATCAAATATTACACCTGCTAGTTTATCCTCTTTCCCTTGATGATAGGCATCTAATCCATGAGCATAAACCTTCTCTTGAAAAAACTGACTTGGTTTTGGAACGAACTCATCCAAGTGAATGTGTTCTTTACTGGTGGTTACATGCTCTGTATTTAATCCCAATTTATTAGCCCCTATCATATCTAAGTTTGTACTTATAGTGTGCTGTCTACCGATTTCTGGTACTTTTATTATTTTTTCGTCCACTGGCGGTCAATAAATGTTTAAGTAGTAACAACAAAATACTCATAAACTATATTTTGATCCTAAAAGCGCAACATCTTTATTCCCATTTTTAAATTCTAAGCTATTTAAAACCTTTTGCACCGTTTCAGGTGTCCATTAAATCTTTAAATTTTCTTTTGCTCGCGTGATTGATGTATAGAAAATGTAATGAGTAATGAGCTCTTCGATCAAAACAACAGAAATCGAGTAAATCCTGTCTGTGCAATCAAAGCTTCAAAAGCGTCAATAGTATATGCGCTTTGCCGAAGCAATGTTTTGAATGCCAGTTTGACAAACCATCGATCGAACATTTCAATGCTGGTCATTGCTTCTGCAAGCCTATGTTTAGTTACAAGTGTCTTCCGTAAAAGGATAATCCAAGTCGGGAAAATACTCAATTTCTGTCATGGTGAATGAGTGTTTACCATGATGAATTGTTAGGCTGAATGTATGATAGTTACGAACGTAACCGTCGAAAGTGTTCTCCCTCTATCCTGGCACTTATTCAGGAGTTTGTTGGTAGAGCATATGGAATATTTTCAAAAAGATAAGGAATTAACCTATAACTATCATCGTTTTTCATAAAACACCTCAATTATGTTTATTATGCCAGTGCAAGTTTCAACTCAACAAACGAGTCCGTCCTAAACTTCCCTTTAGAGGCTATTATTAATAGTTCTTTTTCTTAACTACTTCCAATGTGCTGTCGATAATATTGTCATAATGTAAAAGCCTGATCTTCTGCTCTTCTATGTGCTCTCGCCTAATTCTGCGTGTTGTATCGTTTAAATCATCTCTTCTACCAGCTACTACAACGTATTGGCATCGCGTTGGGTCAAACGAATAAAATTCATCCGGTAACTGTTTTTCAGCATGCTTATATCCTTTAATTGTAGTGGTGAATGTAGAGAAATTAGCATTTATCCAGTTTTTCCAATCCTTAACTTGTTTGATTCCTTTCCTAAAGGCATTGCCAAGTTCCCCATCCGCCAAAGTTATCTGTTTAATAGGATGCTCAATTTCAACAAATATGAATGAGTATCCATCTGAATTACGCCCGATTAACAAATAATCAACCTTAAAGGTTGAACTCAATTGAAACTCTGGGAAAATGTATGCCTCGTGATGTCCAAAATCATAGTAATTTAATATTGAGCCAATAAAATAATACGCACCGTTTTCTTTTATATATCGTGCAATATCACGCTCATCAGATAATGTGCAATCGTCCAATTGGTCTGAAAGATGGTTTAAGAAGATCTTTATACCACGTTCATTCTCCAAATCAACAATATCAAGATAATTATTAGGGAAGAGACTCAAAAAATGCCTCGCAGCCTTGGGATATTTTCTAAATAAATTGACCCTAATGTTTAGCTTCCCACGCTTCTCAACTTTTTCTTCTTCTAGCATTCTTGCATATTCAAGTTCCTCATCAGGTGTTAAGACAGAATAATCTCTATCAGTTGCTTTCATTCGAAGTCCCCCGTCTAACCGATAATATTTTTAATAAATCTTCTCTGTTAGTCTCAACTGCTGAATTAATCCATGTGATTGTGCCGTTATTTGGTTTCGTGATTAAGCCCAACAACAAAGCCAGATTTTCGATAAAAGTGTTCAGATCTTTAAGCCTCTCATCGACATACACCTTTAATCAAAAATTCGAGCTTTCTTGTGCAATGTATTACTCTACCGGTGACAACAAACTTACAACTAGATCACAGTCAATGAGTCCTAAAAACTCAAAAGTCCCTTTTTCAAGAGATTCTACTAATGCCTTTAATGTGACCCCGTTTACGGCAAATCCAGCATTTGTTAGAGTTGGAGCTGTAATAACTGCTGAATCAGAATAATCTCCGAGCACAAGAAAAAGCGGTACAGAACTCGACATGTGAACTCTGTACCGTCTCTCAATTATTTTATTTGCAGCAGTTACTACACTCAGTTAGTGTTAGCTTTTCTTTGTAGCTAATATCATAAATATCAAGAGCTTCCTCTTTGGACCGGAACGGTTTCCAACTTCCTGTACCTTGCTGTTTCTTCCATACAAGCTCAGTTTGGTGCTTCATTTCGGTGACATGCGCACATGCATCATGATCGAGGTGTACGGTGTATTTTTTCAAAGGAAGGTCGATGTTCGCCCAGGCTCTTATTTGTTCTCCTTCTTTGCTTTCACACTACCTTCCATTAATTCGATAACATGCTTCGCAAACTCTTCAGTCAGTTGTATTCTGCCCCGCCCAAACTGTAATGCACCAAGAGTACTTCCTCCGACATTAGTTACAGGATGAACATGATCATAGGACGCTACGATACTAGCTATCGTATTATTGAATGTGTTCCAAGATTCGCTGTACTCTGGACATAAATTCTTTACTTCCAGCTCCCAAGACCATTGGCTTGTACTATCCCAAATATAGGGTTCACTAATTACTTCAAAATAACCTAGAAGTTTCGTCGTACCAACTCCATTACATATTAATATATCCCCTATACGCACAGGAGTAGGTCTCCGAGAGAAGTGCATCTTTTCAAAGTCACTGTTCAGTTTTCTTGTAGTTTCGAACGGACGGTCAGAAGAACCAACTGGCTTTATAAAATATCGAACATCTGGTTTAAGTTCAACTGTTTTTTTCTTAAATAGATGACCTACCTCAAGATCAAATTTTGGCACTTTATGTACTTCTTCATTTTTAGCATAACTGTCAATATTTTCAATAATCCTCTGAAGCTCCTCACGCGTTAGTGCATGGCTACTTACTTTTCCGATATCGGCAATCACCTTCTTCAAAGCTTCTTGATCTTCAACTAGCACGCCCCACTCATGATTCTGGTTCAGCCCGTTGTCTGTAAAGTTCGCAGAAGTGATAATCCCCCTGATTGGGACTCCATTCTTATGTGCGATATAAATCTTTCCATGCAACTTGCTATCTTCATGAACTCGAAAAGCAATTGCCTTCGTAAGGCAATTGAAAAGGAACGAATGCAACGAATTTGCCTTTCTCAATAAGTCAGGGTCATTATCCTTTAATTTTGTTACCAGCACAATGCGTTTAATCTCCGAGTTGGCGATAATTTCATCGAAGAAAATATCAAATGATTCCATTAAGAAAGGACTGACAATATGCAACTCGTCTGATCCAGCAACAAGTTGTTTTAACTCATCAAAGTGTCTGGAATCAATGTTAGTTAGAATCCTCACTTATCCTCTTCCTTTCTGCATTAATGTTTTAACCTACATATAAGAACCTGGTCGTTCGATAAATGGAAACCCTGTAAACCTTCTGCATATTCATATCACTTGTTACTAACAAAACCTTTGACTTCGGATGAATCCTCTTCCCAGACATCAAGTCCACCATATAAAGTTAGCGCACTGATGGTGGTTTTTTTGTCTCACGTTATAGGGGCAGTTCCTAACTCCCTATAATTATACAAGGCAATTGCCCTTATTGTAATGCTTAAAATTTCTTTTAATTAAATAGTTCATTCACAATTTATAAAGTCAGAAAATTGTGCTTAGTTCTCAATCAAATTGGATATTACAAGCCAAGGGCTATACTATTTATTTTTATTTATTTTTTGTCTTAACTCTAGAGATTTTTCTCGACGCTCCTTTAATTCTAGCGATGGATAACGTACGAGGGCCTCACTTAATATTGCTATCTCATTATCGTAGTCTTTCAATTTCCGATAGGACATTGCATACGATTTATATAAAGCTGGAGCATTGTATCCGTTATATCTTGCAATATCAAATAGTTCAATAGCTTTTTCGAGACGGCCCTTTTTTCTTTCTATTTCGCCTTCTTCCCAATATGAGAACCCTTCATCAAACCCTTTTTCCCAGTTATTCAAATGCTTAATATCTTGAAGCAAAACTCTATTATGGATTGGATATATTGGAATTTCTTCAACAGAATTTGTCTCCACTACATCCCATTTTTCTTTTAAAAGCTTCCATACATCTATAAGATGATAAACAGGAATATGTATCCCGAGCCTTTCTAATGCTTTCTCTTGATCTAAATTAACACTGGATACACCTTCATCTCCAATATAAATCCACGCTGTGACCGACTTTGCAAATTGACTTTTGATTATTTTATTCCCACTGGTTGATAATAATTTCTTTGTTTCACTTATGTATTTGTCTGGATTACCATTATATATGATATTCAGCTCATTCCTCATATTTCGGGTAATAAAAACTACTGCTTTTAAGTTATCATATTCAACTTTGTCGAATGGACGCGAGGTTATGTTGAAGTAATGTTCCTCAATCTCATTTGCATACTGATGAGGAGCTCTTTCAAATGACAGTAGAGGGGTATTAAGACTACGTTCATATCCATTACCGCGTTTAGTAAACAGCGGTATTATACGATTCGTTAATTTATCATTAGTTTCGTTTAGAAGCCTAACCATTTCTTGTGTCTCTAGTTCCAATGCTTGTTCTTCTGTTAATCCCGTACCAATAAATCGATTTTCCGTATCATACATATTACGAATTCTTTCAGCTTCATATGCTCTCTGGTGGAAATCTTTAAACCGGTTACCGCGCCCCTTACCCACATAGAATACTTCATCTGTACTCTTGATGAACCATTCATACACGTAAAAATCTGTAGCCGTATTCCCAGTAGGAACACCTACATGGGATGAGTATAAAGACAATCCCAGCTCATTCTTCATAGATATTTCATAGGATACATCATTAGAAAGTGAACGATTCTGTTCTCCTAAAGACAAATCACCCGGACCTTTGAATTTTTTTGTATTATCATTCTGCTTTTTTGTTTTTTCTATACCAAAAATCCGTTTAATAAAATTCATTTTTATTCCCCTCTGAATCTGTATTAATTCATTCTAAATAACAACTCAATTTCTAATGTACTGAATACCCTATAATTAAATTATTCTCAAAATATATTTCCTTTAGATCTATTGTATATTAATGCATAAATATATAATTCTCACTAATTATGACAACACAAAACGAACACTACATTCGTACTTCTACGACATACTCCTTTTTCGCCTCAACGGGGCATCTAAATCGTCTTTTCATGAACACTCTCCTCATTTCATTTAGTGTATCTGAGGTGGCTTCGAGTGTCCAACCACTCTATAAACCCACTTTACGTTTTGTTATCAAATCGTAGACAGAAACAAGACGCCCTAGGGCGCCATCTGGAAAACAATTATTTTTGTCGTTTGACTGTGAAGTAGTGATGATCGTCCTTAAAGGTCAACTCGCCGTCTGAATATTTTATACGTTCGGGAAACTGACATAAATACTGAGTTCTAGTCCCTTCTGTCAGCTCCTGCAATGTAAACATAATTAACGATGGCGTACCTCCATAATTGGGAACTGGCGCGACCTTGTATTCAACTGCCTTTATACGGCCTGAGCTGCGATCATCGATGATACCGTTATGTGCTGTGTGCGTCAATATATTAACCAGGTCGCCTTCCTCGAAAACCATCGCTGCATCCGTAATGTTCATATTTATCTCCCCTCCCCTGTCTAACAAATCAAAGAAGGCCGTAGCCCTCTCGTCTTATCAGTATAGCGTGTACCATCTAGTAAGAACAATCATATGGTACTTAATAAAGCTTTAAGTGCATGTGATCAATGTTTAGATATATATCTAATCGGTAATCGGACTAGGTTCTTGTCCATTTCGGTAATCGGTACAAGTTTTTGTCCTCAGTAGCTAGTTTCAGTCCGATTTTAATACTTAGCCAAGCGTATTTCTCCCCTCTAAATTTGTCAGTTGTCCATAACAATGTGAACATTTTCATGTATTATGGTGATGAAAAAGGTCTTAAGTCCATGCGTGCATTGTTTAGATATACATCTAATCGGCAATCGGACTATGTTCTTGTCAATTCCGGCAATCGGTACAAGTTCTTGTCCTTAGCTTGGGACAAGAACTTGTACCGATAAAATAAAAAAGCCGCTAAAATAGCGACTTCAATGGGAACATGTTCTTGTCCCCCGACAACTTGTTGCATTGGCAATCAATATTTACTCATTCGAGATTTAGACCATCCAAACATTCCTGCACTAGCCGGAACCTGCCTGCTATTCGTAGCGAACCCCAATTAATGAAAGTCGAGAAACGGTACAAACAAAAATACACCCCCTAGAATTTCATCGGCTAAACTCAGGGGTTTTTCCAATGTCTATTCTAGGGGGTGCACTTCATTTTCAAATGATGAAACTAAATTCTTCATCTTTTTCTTGCGACATTCTTGATCTCTAAAGCTGGCGTTTTTTTGTTTAGCGCGCTTCATTCATTCGTTGTAGCAGCTTCTCCCCTCCCATTTTATATGTAGCATCAATGTTTAATTGTCTATTCCATCAAATCTGTTACTGCACCTCTTGAAGCAGAGGAAACTAATTTAGCATATTTGGCAAGTACACCGGATTTCACTTTCAGTGGCGGTTGTACCCAAGCTTGCGCTCGAGCGGCCAACTCTTCTTCTGGCACTTCAACCTTAATTTCCTGAATGTCGCTATCGATGGTGATAATATCTCCATTTTGGAGCAAAGAGATCGGTCCACCTACTTGTGCCTCAGGGGATACATGGCCGACTACAAATCCATGCGAGCCACCCGAGAACCTACCATCTGTTATGAGAGCAACTTTCCCACCGAGACCTTTCCCTACAATGAGTGCTGTAACGGAAAGCATCTCAGGCATACCTGGTCCACCCTTCGGTCCACAATAGCGTATGACCAATACGTCCCCTTCTTGAATTTCATCATTCATGATCGCTTCTGTCGCTTCATCTTCGCTATCGTACACCTTTGTCGGTCCGGAAAACTGTTGTATCTTCATGCCTGACATTTTGGCGACAGCACCTTCAGGAGCTAGGTTTCCTCGAAGCACAACCAGTGGTCCATTTGGTTTAAGCGGATTATTGAGTGGACGTATAATCTCTTGATCATTCTGAAGTGGAGCAGCTTCCGCTAAATTCTCCGCCAACGTTTTACCAGTTACGGTGAGGCAATCCCCATGAAGTAATCCCTCAGCGAGCAATAGCTTCATTACCCCGGAAACACCACCAATATCATTCAAATCCTGCATGACATACTGACCACTTGGCTTCAGATCTGCCAAATGAGGAACACGCAAGCGAATTCGTTCAAAATCATCCAAGGTTAAATCCACTTCTACGGAGTGCGCAATAGCTAGCAGATGGAGAAATGCGTTGGTTGATCCCCCTAGAGCCATAACAACGGTGATCGCATTCTCAAATGCTTTCTTCGTCATAATGTCTCTTGGGTAGATTTCCTGTTCAAGAAGTGAGATGACCTGCTTACCGGCTGCTTCGCATTCCAATGCTTTATCCGCTGAGATAGCTGATGTCGAAGAAGAACCAGGCAAACACATACCCATTGCTTCTGCAGCTGCGGCCATCGTATTAGCGGTATACATCCCCCCACAAGCCCCTGGACCTGGACAAACACTGCATTCGACCTTATGCAATTGTTCGTCTGTTATTTTTCCATCTTGATATTGCCCAACGGCTTCAAAAGCTGAAACGATATCCACTTTTTTACCGTCGAGATTACCAGGTTGAATGGTTCCTCCATATACATAAACAGAAGGAATATTCATCCGTCCAATAGCCATCAAACATGCAGGCGTATTCTTGTCACACCCACCGATTGCAACAACGCCGTCAAAACGCTCGGCTCCGGTCACAATTTCAATCGAATCAGCTATAGCTTCCCGACTTGGTAGCGAGAACAACATCCCGCCATGCCCCATCGAGATCCCATCAGAAACGGTAATCGTATTAAAAATTAGTGGAGCACCGCCGTTATTACGTGCGCCCCGCTTAGCTTGCACCGCTAAATCATTGATGTGCATATTACACGGTGTTACTTCACTCCACGTACTTGCTATTCCGATCATTGGCTTTTTAAAATCCTCATCTTGAAATCCAACTGCACGCAGCATCGCTCTGTTCGGTACCCGGTTAGCACCTTCACTGATTACCTTGCTTCGAATGCGAAGATCTTTTTTATTTTCCATGTTTCTTCCCTCATTTCAAAGTATTTCGTTCAGTTCCTGCATCGGTCGAATAAAATTTTGTTTCATTAAATTATGGGCATCGTTGCTATTTTTGCCTTCAAAAGCTTTAATAATCTGATCATGTTCTTCAACTGAAGCTAGTGTAGCCGTAATAGGTTGTTTTAAAAATACGTATTTAAATCGCCTAATGTGAATCTGAAGAGATGTATTAAATGTAGCTACATAAGGATTATCTGAGAGCTCCACAATATAATTATGAAATTGCTCATCCACCTCCATAGCCTGATAAACTTGTCCATTTTTAATAGAACTTGCGAATTCCAAATTTATGGATCTTAGTTTCTCGATCTGTTCTGGAACAATAGTTTGGGCGGTGATTTCAGCAGCTAAGGCCTGAAGAGCAGCCATCGTTGAATACATCTTAAAAATATCGTTTTTCTCAATATTCGTTACTTTTGTTTCTTTTCCTGGATGCATGGACACGAGGCCTTGAACTTCGAGTAACTGAAATGCCTCCCGAATCGGTGTCCGGCTGACTCCAAGCGATTCAGCCATTTCCGCATCAATAAGCTTTTCACCTGGTTGCAGTGTTCCATCAATGATCCATCGCTGAATCTGAGAAAACGCTCTTTCTTTTGCGGACATACGGACTGGTAAGGAAAAATCTTTAGGAATTGGCATTTTTTTCATCCTCATTACAATTATTCTTATATGCAATATATCGCATACACGATCGAGAAGCAATTATTATTTCATTTACTCGCTCCATTAAGTTTATCGAGATAACTACCTGTTTTTATTGAGAGTTTGAGACAAAAAAGAAAGACTATAATTTAGGAGTCTTTCTTTGAGAAATGTTACATAAGTAATATATTTTAATGTGAATGTTCTTATATAAAATTATTTGGTACTAATGAGGGCTTATGTACTTTTTATTTAAGTACACATCTAATCGGCAATCGGACGATGTTCTTGTCCATTACGGTAATCGGTACAAGTTCTTGTCCCTCGACATGAGTTTGTAGTTTTAACTCCCACCCCTCCGTCGTATAATCTATCTAAAACGCCGAACTCATATTCCGAGTTCGGCGTTTTTAAAATTCAATGGTCACAATTAATATGCCGGTTTGATCGACTCTCGCATCCTCCAAATTCATGAATTTATGCCCTTTGTCTAAATAATGGAAAATGAATGCCTCAAAGAAGAATGAACCGTCAAAGCCGGCTTTCCAAAGGCTGTTGCATATTTCTCAACAAGTTTTTCTATAGAACATTGTGTTAAACGTCTATTTTTAAAATGCTGTTCTACGTCCGCAGGCTTTTGAATGCCTTCCACCCCTTAGTTTCGGGCTAGATGTTTTTGTTTGTCAGTAAAAAGTATTTTCGTATAACTTCCCCGTATGCGCATCAAGTACTTCGGGCGTCCGCTCGTGCTCGCTACCAATCATTCGATACACTAGTTCGTACGGGGCCTCTTCCGCCCTAGCATTGTGCATCCGTTCCCATTGCAGACGCAGCTTGGCCTGTGCCGTCCATCGGAGGATGGCTGTCTGGTAATCAAATGAAGGCACGGTCTCCAGCTTCTTTAACTGTTCTGGCCTTATGGAGGGGGACATCAAACTTTTGACCCTCCCATTAGAGCGGTCAACAACTAGTTGATAGCATTCATCCCTGACAGATACGTCTTGAACATATACACCAAAGCGAATGATTTCCAAACGATCTTCGTCGTCAGTCTCTTCAGTTAGAAGCTTGAGATACGGCAACATTTCGGCTGCTAGTCCTCGGACATAGTCCATAGCTACTTCTATACATGCGTCTCGATCCCAGGTTAATGGAGCTAGTTGATCTGGCTTACCATGCGAAACAAAGTCAATCAGTTGTCCGGTTTGGCTGTCTACTCGCGCCTTGACCGTTCCCTCCATCTGATCAGCCCAATAGGCCTTCCAAGACCGGTCATTCTTGGCTGGACGCTCTTCATTCTGTTGCTTCCACACCATCAACTTGGTGTTCGAGCCAATATTTTCGTCTTGTACTAACTGAAATTGGTCGTTGTCTACGCTAATCCACTCTTCTAGGCTTCGTGCGGGCGGGAACTCACCTGGCCACTCGTCCAGAGTTCTTGGGTCAGAGGGGACAGCTTCTGCCCTATAGGCTGTCGGAACTTCCTCCTGTGATGATGCAGTATAGATTAGCCCTCTACTTCGGGGGGCGTAAACAAGATGGACCTGATCGTCACCATCCGTGTACACGGCTTTGTCCAACACGCAATATTCCACATGTAGCAAAAAATTCGCCTTCATACACGCCATCTGTTCCTCTTCTGGTGTGATCATGGTTGGGAGTGCTGGCCCTGGAACGGTTCCGTAGTACCTAAATGCGACCACTCGACCGCTGGGGTGAACCATAATCAGGCATCCCGTCTCAGGAAGCGGCAGCCCCATCGCCTTCTGCTGTCGTGTGTACCCAAACATCCCTTCCATCCACTCCATCTCACAATACGGAAAATCACGCAGTGCGCCGGGATAATGATCTTCCAGGAATTGCTCTGCCTGCTGTTTGAGCTCTTCCTCAGATATCCGTGTCTCGTTATCCAATGAGGCCCAGGAAATGGCATAGTCTAGCAAGTTGCCGTCCCTGGAGAGCGTGGCAGAAACGGCGTCATCACTCCCCGTTTTAACCCATAAGAATCCCGCTTCTCCCTTCCCTGTTCCCCTCATGGTGTTCTCTTGATAATCATTGACGATCAGATCATAATCCGGTGAAACGGCAAACTGGTGCTCCGCCTGTTGTCTTAACTGCAGGCGTAATGTATCCAGGTCTCGTTCGAGAAAATCTTGAGCCATTTCGTTGCGCAAATGTTCCAGCCCCTTCCGTAATTGTGTTTTTACAGTACCTAATGGCATATCCAGGAGATGGGCGATTTGCTGCTGGGTCAGGTCCTTCTTATATTTTAAGAATAGGAGCTGACGCAGCTTCGGATTCAGACTGGCCAATGCACGCTCCAGATCCAGGGTTTGATCGATATCATTAACGACCAATGGCTCTTGCGCCTGCGGGTCTTCGCTCAGGTGAACACGCTTGGATTTCTCCAAATGATTGAGCGCCCGGTTCACCACAATTCTGGTAAGCCAGCTCTCAAACGCTTCGGCTTGCTGCAGCGTTTGCAGTGACTCATAAGCCTTAACCAGGGCATCCTGAACGATATCCTCCGCATCTTTGGACTCCCGTACATAATGGCGAGCCACTCTGTGCAGCTTATCCGTTCGATCCTTTATAAGAGAAACGAAGGCATCGTGATCTCCGTTTTGTGCGGCGTTGATTTGTTGCTGTGCATCGATCATTGTCGTTCACCTCCTGTTATATAGACAGCTAACTCGGGGGTTTGGATTTAATTAATGTAACATTATTCTTATAGTTGTTCCCAAATAAGTGCATATGCTGATTATTTAGATATACACCTAATCGGCAATCGGTCTATGTTCTTGTCCGTTTCGGTAATCGGTACAAGTTCTTGTCCTTAGCTTGGGACAAGAACTTGTACCGATAAAATATAAAAGCCGCTAAAATAGCGACTTCAATGGGAATATGTTCTTGTCCCTCGACAACAAAGCCCTATCTTTATGTCATTCTACAACATCCCTTTGGCTACTAATTATACATCTCAGATAAAAAAATATTCTGGGGAATTTTTATACATACCACTTTCCGCGTGGCCAATGGATACGACAATATAGCCGGAGCTAGCCAGCTCTTGACAGTACAACGTGCCTTGCTGCGGGTAAGCGCCTGCACCATGAGAATAGAATAAAACCGGATATTGATCTTCCTTTTCAGACAAGGCCACATCTTCGTAAGACCATGTCTTAGCATTGGAGTCAAATAGTTTCTCACCCGCTCCCCCCCCCGCAGACGTCATGAAGATTGAGCTTGATTATGAAGATACTCTCGCTAAGTCAATAAATGCACATTAAAGCAAACAAGTTTCAGGCGGCTCAAATTCCGAATTGTTCGGAGCTCAGGTCGCCTGTAACTTGTATTTTATCTTGGTATTGAATTGGATTTTCTTTTCTTAGACAAATTTATTCCCATGAATGATGACGGAGTGCCTCTCTTAGAGAGATCAGTATAGTCTCTTACATTCATGCGCTAAGAAATCATAGTCTATTGTCTGAGGGGTGTCCGTAAAGCGCATTAAAGATACTTTTTATAGAAAGCGTCCAATCTGTCAACAGCTTCCTTCACTGGCTCAGTCTTATCGTACAAGTCATAATGACTGGCTCCTTCTACAATAAACAGATCTTTATGTTCCGAGGCTGCACGTTGATACAAATCATGACCATCATGGTAAGAACCAAACGCTCCCCGTATACTACCGACAATGATCTGCAAAGGTTGGGTTAACAAAGAGTCTGCCAGATGAAACGCGTCAAAGGCAATAATGGAATCTACACTTGTAAATTTCAAACGGTTAGGTGAGTTTGGATGCTGACCTCTGGATGTGCGGTAGTAATCCACTGCTTGTTTAATATCAAGTTCATTCATTCCTGCTGCTTCTCTTTCTTCGTGGCTTCCAGGAATCCATGGGTTAGTCAGAGGTTCTGCCCCGCGTGCCTCAGCCGTACGTTGCTGAGCAACCTGCTCCAACATTCCAATTGGATCGTTTTCACGATATCCGCGACCTATGTTCGCAACGGAAACTGCAGCCACTGCCTGGATGCGTCGTTCCGTCATTGCAGCATGTACAGCATATCCGCCTCCAGCACATACCCCCAGTACACCAATCCGATGCTCATCGACATATTCCAGAGTAGTCAGGTAATCCACAGCAGAGCGAATATCTTCCACACGAGCGGACGGGTATTCGGCATGACGAGGCTCGCCTTCACTTTCTCCCTGATACGATGCATCAAATACAATCGTCACATAGCCCAACTCGGCAAGTTTCTCTGCATAGATGCCTGCTGTTTGCTCTTTGCAGCTACTACCCGGATGAACACAGACAATAGCCGGATTACCTTTCTTTTCTACAGCCTGCTCAGGTATTCGGAGAATTGCAGCTAAAGCTAGACCCTGCGCTAGGAAATTAACGTTCTTTTGGATTACTATCATCTATAAAACCACCTTTTCTATTTATGACACTTGTGCGTATTATTCGCCTTGTGTATATTAAGGTTAAAATAATCAAGCATTAGATTCAATAACCACATCACCTCACATGTGTGTTAATACACACACCACATACATTGTGTAGAATGTACAGGAGGACGACGCTATGGATAAAATAGACCGCAGAATCGTAAAGTCCAGACAAGCGATTCAATCTAATTTTTTGCAAATGATCATTCAGGAAGGGTTTGATAACATCACAGTTAAACATCTGACAGAGAAAGCCAATGTAGGTCGAAAAACATTTTATCTGCATTATCTAGATAAATACGATCTGTTGGATCAAATGGTGGACGACCATATCGCACAACTGCAAGAAATATGTGATCAAAAAAAGGAAATCGGCATAACTGAAGGTTCACTCATGTGGTTTTCTTACTTTGAGCTTCACAAATCATTCTTTGCTGCTTTATTTCAAAGTGACAGTGCTTCATCCTTTCGCAAAAAGCTGTTGGCCTTTACTATGGGAGAGATTGATAAAAAGCTGAATGATGACACACTTCCGATCATCGATAAGCGTATTTTTTTGAAGTTTTTGGGGATGGCAACCATGGGTGTACTTGAATCCTACGTATTGGACGAAATAGACAGTGATATCGAGGCTGTGTCAGCGCAAGTGGTGCAGTTATATATGAGACAATTAACTACTAGCTAATGAGATTTATTATATGTCTCCCTGATTGTGAAATTAAAATATCCGCTTGCTGGAGAGCAAACGGTATTCTTGATATGTTTAAATTCAATGACTTTAACATCGCCGGAGTTGTCTATTTGAAATTTAATCAGGTCTTTACCAACACTTAAGTGAGGACCAACATAATCCGAAATGACACAATGTTCTTGTCCCTCGACAATACATTATGTTATCGGCTGATAACTCCGGATTGTCCTCCGACATTTTTCCAGACAGCCCGTATATAGACGAGTTAAAAGACCACATAGAGAGATTTCTCTTATGTGGCCTGCCTTGTTTCCCCTCAAGTATTTATTTAGCACACATACTTGAAATATTTTTGTCATACTGCTTCATTAAATTAACACGCGAATACTACCGATCAATTAATCAAGGAAATACCCTGCCCCATTATTAGCAATAATGTCTTTGTACCAATGAAAACTTTTCTTTCTGATTCTTCGGAGCGTGCCAGAGCCATCGTTGTTTTTGTCAACATAAATGAACCCATACCGTTTTTTCATCTCGCCAGTACCGTTACTCACAAGATCGATCGGTCCCCAACTTGTATACCCTATAATATCAACTCCGTCTTTTATTGCTTCAGCAATCTCTGCAAAGTGAAGATCTAAATACTTAATGCGGTAATCATCTTCAACGGTATCATTATCCAGAAGAGTATCTTGCGCACCAAGTCCGTTCTCTACGATAAATAATGGTTTATTGTACCTCTCATGCAACTGGTTACAAGTAATCCGCATGCCCTTTGGATCAATTGTCCATCCCCATTCTGAGGTTTCCAAATAAGGGTTGATTACAGAACCAAACACATTCCCATCTGTGTAATTCTTCAGTATTTCAGGATCAGCACTGGTACAACGGCTCGAATAATAGCTAAAACCAATGTAATCCACTGTATATTTCTTCAAAATTTCCAAATCTCCAGGCTCAAACTGAAGTTTAATTCCATTCTCGATGAAAAAGCGTTTTGCATATCCGGGATACTCACCTTTAGATTGTACATCAATCAAGAGGTAGGATTCTCGTTCCATTTCCATCACTTCCCAGTAATCTTCTGGATTACTACTGTACGGATACACATTCCCTGCTGCCAACATACATCCGATTATGGCGTTAGGAATAATTTCATGACAAGCCTTAACCGCCAGAGCACTTGCAACCAGTTCATGATGCGCTGCTTGATACAGAACTTGTTGTTTATTCTCTCCTGCTTCAAAAATAATGCCAGCTCCTGTATAAGGCAGATGCAACAACATATTAATCTCGTTAAATGTCATCCAGTATTTCACTTTGGTTTTATAGCGTTCAAACAATGTTTTGGAGTATTTTTCAAATAGCTCAATCATAATTCGGTTTTTCCAACCGCCATACGTTTTCGCCAAGTTCACAGGTAAATCGAAATGACATATAGTAACGACAGGCTCAATATTATACTTCAGAAGTTCATCAAACACGTCATCATAGAATTGCAATCCTGCTTCATTCGGGGTTACATCGTCACCATTGGGAAAAATCCGAGCCCATGAAATCGACATTCGAAACGATTTGAAGCCCATTTCCGCAAAAAGAGCGATATCCTCTTTATAACGATGATAAAAATCGATAGCTTCGTGGGAAGGATAAATCTCGCCTTCCTCGGGTTCAAACGAATTTAAGTTACCCATCGAAACCTGATCACGTTTAGGCCCCTTCGGCATCAAATCAATGGTCGTTAGTCCCTTACCATTAGCTAGGTATGCCCCCTCAATTTGATTGGCAGCCGTAGCACCACCCCACAGAAAACCATCCGGAAATGTAGTGATTTTATTAAACATATCCAATTACCTCCCTATTTTTGTGCATATACTTTGAGTAACGGTTCTTTTTCATCTACCCTGTCATTTGCAATTCCTACAATGTCGTGATACATGGACGTATTTGTAATAACAATGGGGGTTACCATTTCATAACCGGCATCCTGGATCGCCAGCAAGTCGAACTCTACAATGACATCCCCAACCTTAACCCGATCCCCATCTTTCACGAATGAATTGAAGTGCTGACCTTTTAGCTGAACGGTATCTTGTCCAATATGAATGAGTATTTCTACTCCATCATCACTGATAAGGCCAATAGCATGTTTCGTACGGTAAATCGTTTGTACAATACCGTTTATTGGAGATACGACACGTCCAGTTGTAGGGAAGATGGCTATCCCTTTGCCCATATACTCTCCTGCGAAAGTTTCATCCTTAATATCTTGGAGTCTAACTACAGTACCTGTCATTGGACTAACGATTTCAAAGGGTTGGTCATTTAATTGACTTGTATTAGGAACGAATTCTTGTTTTTCAGCAATATTGGTTGATATCGTCTCTGTTGGATCTTTAAAACCAATAAAGTAGGTTAAGACAAACCCAAAAATAAAGGCGACGGCAGTTGCAATGAGTGACATATAAAAACTGAAATCAATACCGGCTACCTTATTTACAAAGTTAG
Source organism: Paenibacillus sp. FSL H8-0079 (assembly GCF_037991315.1). Lineage (NCBI taxonomy): Bacteria > Bacillati > Bacillota > Bacilli > Caryophanales > Paenibacillaceae > Paenibacillus > Paenibacillus sp. FSL H8-0079. Next base: position 3,625,977 of record NZ_CP150300.1, on the reverse strand, counting down.
GATAGCCGAACACACCGAGGCCTCCAAGAATGTAAAATTTTGACCCAGCATATCCCAAAAGACCTCCACCGATCCCTCCGGCAATACAACTCATAATGAATGGTCTTCTTAAGGGTAAGGTCAAACCATATATAGCAGGCTCTGTGACACCAAAAATCCCAGAAATGAATGCCGGTACACTCAACGCTTTTATTTTTCGATTTTTAGTTTTGATCAGAACTGCTAGAACCGCACCGATTTGCGCAAATGAAGCCCCAAAAGAAAGCGCCATAATTGGATCTGATCCAAGTGTTCCAATATTCAGCAACGCGATGGGGATAATTCCCCAATGAAGTCCAAAAAGAACCAAAACCTGCCACATGGAGCCTATTATTATACCCGTTAAAATAGGGCTAAATCCGTAAATTTCAGTAGCGCCCGCTCCAATTAAATTTCCTGCCCATGTAGATATAGGCCCTATTACCAAAAAAGTAGCTGGGACGATGATAAGCATCGTAAAAAAGGGAACCAAGAATGTTCGTACCACTTGTGGTGTAACTCTTTTTAGAACTTTTTCTAATTTAGATGCAGAGAACGAAGCTAAAATGATGGGTATGACTGAGGAGGAATACGTCATTAAAATTACTGGCAGACCCAAAAACGTAATATGAATTGGAGATTCAAAAATTGTCCCTCCAAACAAAATGTATTGAGGGTCCCCTTCACTTAAACTCGATAACGTTGGGTAAACGAGTGATGCCCCTATAGCCATTCCTATAAAGGACGACCCACCAAATTTTTTCATTGCAGTGTACCCTAAAAATACGGGGAAGAAGTAAAACAAGCAATCTCCAGTTGCTTTTAACAATTGATATGTTCCAGATGTTTCCGTAATCCATCCAAAAGATAAAAACAGTTCGTTGAACCCTTTAATCATTCCTGTCGCAGCCAACAAACCAAGTAATGGCTGAAAAACACCTGAAATCATATCAATAAAACGATTGAAGATATTTCCTTTGGCTGTTTTATTTTCATCGGAACTTAAAGTCTCTTCACCCTCTACAGACCAATTTCCAAGTTTAGTGATGGCCTTATATACATCCGGAACTTCATTCCCTATCACAACTTGGTATTGACCGCCACTTTGCATGACCGTAATGACCCCAGACAGTTTCTTTAATTCTTCTGTTTGGGCCATTCCTTCGTCCCTTAATTGAAATCGCAATCGTGTTATACAATGAACAACGCTGTTAACGTTTTCAACACCGCCAACTCGAGACAAAATCTCCTTGGCCAACTGATCATAATTCATGAGTGCTCTTCCTCTCTGGCTGTGACTTTGCATCAAAAAAACTGTATGGCTGTCCAGTGGATAGACTCTAAACATCATTTCCATGCTGAAGTTCAGCGTTCTGTTTTTTTGCACAACGACGCTCAATTCTGCAAGGCTATTTTAGTAATTTCAAATTTGTCAACAGCCTTAAAATTTTGTGAAAAGTTAGCAAAAAGTACGTCTTTTCTGGCCAGAAATGGTATTGCCTGATTGAACAGTCACAACCCAGTTGATGTACAAGCTCTCTTTGCGGACAATAATAAAACACTTTTTTCAAAAAATGCAAGTGTTTTTTTACTAGGACTTGACTTATAAAAAGGTATTCACATGACCATACTTACATTTCATATATGAAAGAAAATTTAGTTCAAATATTCCATATGAATTTTAGAATATTTGCTATACAAGCACATTACTATGTACTCAACTGTTACTGAAGGTGTAGGTTCCTTTTGACTTTTATCCCCAATCTCTTTCACAGGTTATTGACAAGAACAAACCTTTGCTTTTATACTGATACCGGAATGAACGAAATACTAAAACCCGATGGATGTGGATTTTTCTAGAGAGTGATCTCTATTTTCGCCACACGAATGCCTATGCGCATTTGTGTGGTTTTTTTGTATGCAAAAAAGGAGGAATATTTATGAAATTATGGCATTATGCACTTATTGTATTTTTGGGAGGTTGTTGTTACGGCATACTTTCCACATTTGTTAAACTGGCTTATAACGCTGGCTTTTCAACACCAGAAGTCACTGGCGCGCAATATTTCTTTGGTGCAGTTTTAAGTTGGATATTTGTGATCTTTGTCAAAAAGAGAAGCCTTACTCTCAAGCAAATTACAAAACTTCTATTATCCGGGATCCCCTTTGGACTGACAGGTATGTTTTATTATCAATCACTACAGAGCATAAATGCTTCTCTAGCTATTGTCTTACTATTTCAGTTTGTTTGGATTGGGACATTATACGAATGGGTCCTTCAGAAGAAAAAACCTACCAGGGGCAAACTAATCTCGATTGGTATACTCCTTTTCGGTTCCGTACTAGCGGCTAACATCTTTTCTCAAGGAAATCTCTCGTTATCGTGGCAAGGAACAATTTGGGGACTACTGGCTGCTTCAACTTTCGCTTTATTTATTTTCCTCAGTGGTTCTGTTGCGAGAGATACTTCGCCCGTATTGAAAAGCGCCCTTCTTTCAACTGGAGCTGTTATTACTGTCTTTGTGGTTTTCCCTCCAACCTTCTTATTCAACCTGGATGTGCTGGCAGGATTGAGTCCATATGGATTAGTTCTCGGAGTTTTTGGCGTTGTATTGCCTCCACTTCTGTACTCCATAGGTATGCCCCATATCGGTTCAGGAATGGGTACAATTATGACCGCATCTGAATTACCCATGGCCGTTATAATGTCTTCTCTTGTACTAGGAGAATATGTAGGTTGGTCTCAATGGCTTGGAGTGATTATTATTTTATGCGGTATCTCATTTAGTAGCATAAGACAAAGAGGATTAAGACCACAATCTTCTATGAAGGAATATACATCTCTTTAGAGTTAGAGATGTAAAGAGAAAGCTATTTGTGAATTCTATCGTTACACATATAGCAATAATCCAAAAATTTCAGAACAAGACTTGGAGCATTTACAAGGCTGTTTGGAACTTGCCCAGTTGTACTAGTAAACGAAAATGAACCGTTTGGTTCCCTTCTAGCGATCAACAAGGTAATATGTGGAAGAATAATTTAATCTTGTTTCTGGGGGGGATCCTACCCAACATCGAGAATTTGTTATGATAGCTGCTAAGTATAGGATACCAGAGGAGCGCGCACTAGCATTGTATATACTTCTAAGGAACTTTGCCCGGTTGCAACTCCTCATGTTTGTTTTGTATATGCGAGTTCTTCTGCTCAAATAGTTTAATGGCTGACAGATTAAACGTGCCCCAGCGCCTATCTACAATTTGTACATTAAGGAGATCAATCGCAATGTACAAATTGATGTTCCTGTACCTAAGTTATCTGACCAAATCAAAACACTACATGTTGAACTGCACTAACGAACAAATGAGAGTAGATCTATAATAGAAGAAAAAAATTTGAATCTTGTCCAACAATCACTGATGTTGGCATGAGTTCAACTTCAGCAAGTTTACTGACTTCTATCCCGTTATTATGTATTGGATTTTGCTCCTTATTTGCCGGACGCTTAGCAAACCGTTACCAATCCGAGAAAGTTATTACCATCTTCATTGCTTGTATTGGTATCGCAACATTTCTGCGCTTTTTTACGAATTCGCCAGTATATCTATTAATCACTGCGTTATTCATTGGTGCTGTAGGTCCTTTTATCATTGGATTATTATATGACTACACAGGAAGCTTCCTTCCAACGATGTATTTGTTAATTGCTATTGGATTTATTGTGATTTTCTTAGGTTGGAAAATTACTAAACCAACAGATAAAGCGAATGTAGGATAGTACGAATATATTTCCCCTATACGGTTTCGCGATATGGATAACAAAACAAAGAAAGCTGCTGACCACATGGTCAAAAGCTTTCTTGTTGTTATAGAGCTAACGTTTCTCGTTAGCTTAATGAATTAACGAGGAGACGAGCGATCGGTTAAATGCCCCATCTCGGAAATCGCGGTACAAGTTCTTGTCCCTCCCTCTGATTGCTTTACATAACAAGCAAATTTGGAATTTGATCTAATTTCTTCATCATTTTTCTAGCCTGGTAGGGTATTTATGTCATTCAACAAATACTTTGTCGTCAAGGAAGACCGTGATGTGAATGTGAGGACGACTATTGATCGTGGAACTCCCCTTTGTCACAACGGGTATCTCCATAGAAATAAAGTGATAAAACCCATTGTAGAGGGTATACATGGGCTGCGGCAGCAAATTAACGGAGAATGAAAAATCCCATTGTTTCTCAAAGTATATTAATAATTTATCCCTATCGACTTTAATCATAGAGTAATTTGAAAATTCTATACAAAATAAAGCTAAGGATCGGCTGGGACAAGAACTTGTGTCGAAATTTCATACCTTTACTTTACATAAAATTGTTTTTGGAGGTCGTGAGAGAACAGTTTTTTTGTAAGGGGTTATTCCCCTAAAGCCGCTCTGCAGCTCTATTATTGTAAACCCGCCACCAAAAAATAGAGCCAGACATTCTCCTACAGAGAAAGGCCCGACTCTATACTTGTTAGAAGAATTTCTATTACCTAAGGTTCAACTGCACCTCATGTAACAACCTTGTATTAGGATAGCCGATGAATCGACCATACTATATCCGTACTGAATCCAATGGAGAGACCATCAGCTTCGTAATATAACCCGACTTGATCACCTGCCTGCAGCTCTACATCACCGGTTAACGTCACCGTCGCACTACCTAGTACAGTTCTCATAGTTAAAACTAACGCTATATTAACGTCAAGGAAAGGCATATAACCTTTTATTAAATCAATATTGCCATTCTTCTTTACAGTAAAAACCGGATCAATGTCTCTTCCTATGCTTACATTGATTGGCGCGTCAATCTTATAATTAACAGTTGCATGTATGGTATATCTGCCAGTGTCCGGTGCCGTAAATATCCCTGTTCCAGGATTAAACGTAGGGCTTCCGTAATATGGGGACGTCTCGTTCCAATTCGAAAATAGCGTGTTACTATTGATTGAGTATGTCGTACCGGTAACAGAAAATCCTTCCGAGGTAAAAGAAGTCCCCGCTGGGCCTGGATCTCCTTGCGGTCCTGCTGGACCTTGTGCTCCCGCTGGCCCTGAATTTCCTTGCGGTCCCACGTGGCCTTGTGGTCCTGCTGGCCCCGAAGCTCCTTGTGCTCCAACTGGTCCAGTCGCTCCGGTATCGCCTTTATCTCCCTTGGCTTCATCGCCTGTAGAATTCTGCGATTCTTCGACAACTGATGGAAAAGTACTGATGATGATGGTTTTAATGGTGGAATTCCATACTACTTTTGCTCCGAATAATTCCGCAATAAAACGTACGGGTACCATAACCCGGTTCTGAATGATCTTAGCAGGTTGATCGAGCGCGACCTTTTCCTCTACATCACCGATTTTTACGCTGGCAGTTGGGTTTCCGATAATTAGAACACCCAATGCATCTCCTTTAATAACCGTTATGGTTTGTGTAGAACTATTCCAGTTAAGAGACACACCGAGCGATTCTTCAAGGACCCTTAAAGGAATAAGTGTGGTTCCTTTATGGACAACGGGTTTGACGTCACTCTGGACTACACTATCATTAACAATAATAGAGATCTCATCTATTTGGCTGCCTGGAGCCGCCTGAGCAGCAGAAACCACAAACAACGTCATTACAAGCACAAATACAATGGATAATTTCAATCTTTTTATCACTTAACTTTCCCCCATATTAATTAATTTTTATCCCTTAATCACGGTTGCGATCATCTCATTCTCTAAGTAGACATTGTAGACAAAATAATAGGAATTGTAGTCATACGAAAGTAGTACGCTGCCCTGAAAAAAACAATCGTTCGGGTATACGCTTAGATATACAACTAATCGGCAATCGGATAAAAGAAAAAAGCCACTGAATTAGTGACTTTAATGGGACTATATTCCTCTCCAGTCTCCTTGCTTAAAATGTAATGACAATTTTACCTACAGCATGGTGGGTTTCACTCAAAGCATGTGCATCATAGATACCCTGCCTACTGAATGGGAATGTTTCCCCTACAATCGACTTTATCTTTTTCTCTTCCATCAGTTCTGCCATTCTCTGCAATTGATCACCATCTGGCTGCAGCCAAATCCCCTTCGCTGATACATTGTGAGACTTAGCGGTATCATGATTGGGTTCACCAACAATAGTAATCAGTTTTCCGGTATTTGGCTTAAGCACCTTATAGCTATTCTCAGCTACTTCTCCACCCATCGTGTCAAAGACTAAATCTATATCTTTTAGAATTTCTTCAAAGTTCTCCTTTTTGTAATCAATGACCTGATCTGCACCTAACGAATAAAGAAGTTCATGATTTTTTTCGCTTGCTGTTGTAATAACATGAGCGCCGGCATTCTTTGCTAATTGAATGGCATAAATACCTACACCACCAGCTCCAGCGTGAATAAGTACAGTTTCACCTTCTTTTAAATCGCCATGAGTAAACAGTGCCTGCCATGCTGTTAAACCAGCTAAAGGTACAGCTGCAGCTTCCTCATATGAGATTGAATCAGGTAGTTTTGCCAGTAGGTGCTCATCAACTGCTGTATACTCAGCATACGTACCGAAACGAGTTGTTTCAGGACGACTGAATACTCGGTCCCCAACGTTCCACTTCGTAACGTTTGAACCAATTTCACTTATGACTCCAGCTAAATCCCAACCTAAGATAATAGGGAATTCCCAATCAAACATTTCTTTTAAGTAACCCTCTCTTAATTTCCAATCGATTGGATTAATGGATGTTGCCTCTAGTTTTACAACCACTTGATTGGCTTCTGCCCTTGGTCTATTCACTTCCTGCTCGACTAACTCTTCTTTACTTCCATATTGATTAATCACAACTGCTTTCATTGTTGTAACACTCCTTTAAGCTAATAGCCTTTTATGTGTTATTCCCGATTATTTATTTCTAGTCAGTGAGCGTTCATAAATATTATCCTTACTCATTTTTAACAACTGGGATAAAATTATGCAGAAAAATAATTTAATTATTAAACACTACGTTTGTTTCTTCTAGGCTCAAACCTCCTGGTCTACAAAACGAGTGGTGCAGCTTATGTGTGGCGGGATCCATTAATTCCACTCCCTATAGAGGCATTCCGCTGTGACAAACTAATTAAAGTTAAATTGAACAAAGACAGCCGATTACTTTGATCGGCTGCCTTCTACGTTTCGTTATACTATAGTTTCCCGTTAGTTTAATCATATCAACTCTGAAATAAACATGGGTGTAGCCCCATCCTCTGTATCAAAGCCGAATTTATGATAGAAATCCACTGCATGAGGATAAGAAATTAATACTTTTGTTTTGCACCCTTGATATCTATCCAGCATAATAGTCATCATTTCCTTACCTACACCTATACCCTGGTAACTCGGATTAATAAGCATATAATGAAAATATACCGTTAAAACACCATCTGACAAAGCATTTATTAAACCGACAAGCTTTCCTTCTTCCCAAGCCGTAACAATTGAATGAGACCCTGCGATTGCTTGTAAAAGCTCGTTGGGATACTTCCCAGACTCCCATTCTACCGAAAGAAATAACTCTTGGAGTGCATCCTTTGTGATATCCTCTTTGCTTGAAGCGTAATAAATACTCACCCCTATACCTTCCTCTCACTTTCATCAAAGTGAATAATCACTTAATATACCCCAATATACTATTAAAAATAGGTGTAGAAAATGGACTAAAGCAAGTGGGATTTGGATTTATTTACATTAAAGAATTCATGAGATTACTTCTTACATGAGCTTTTTGACCATGCGATACAAAGATACGGTAGGTTTTACTATTTCAGATGTAATTTCATAGCCCAGTTTGGCGTATAGTTTGGCAGCGAGATGATTCTCTTTTTTGACTGTAAGGGAACTTAGAGTATACCCCTGTTTAATCGCCTGCTCTTCTGCATGTTGAATGAGTTGGGAGCCTATCCCCATCCCTCTGCTTTCAGGCATAGCTGCAAGGGTTGCAATATGGTACTCTCCTTTGAATCCTTCCTTCAGTGTGAGTGTTGTGAATAAGGCTCTTGGATGCAGCAGATTGTAAGTGATCAGTCCCAGTTTTCGGTATGAAAACAGTTGTTTCGCCGTAGAGGAGGCCAATTGTTCCAGATCGGTAATGGGTAGACACGTAATCATTCCAAGCGATTTGTCACCCATTTTTGCCTCATAGGCAAATTCATGACTAAATCGATTGTTCTTAGACTTCCATAGCATTCTGAATGTCGCATCAGCAACGCTTTGCTTACTTGACCCCACAATTGAATGTGCCATATCTCCAACTGCCATTAAATTGAGTTTGGCTCCAACAAGAGAATTTGGATCGGCCTGCGAGATTAAGATGTCTGTCTTCATATTGATCAATACTCCTTTCCAGATCCCTTACACATTCAAGTAGCTTATCGCAATGGTGTTCGGACCAGTATGTGAACCTATTACACAGCCACCCTCAATAACTATCACTTCTTTAAAGTAAGCATGCTCAAGTATGCTAGTCCGAACTTTATCTGTCATTTTCTCCGCAACCGTTTGAGCAATAATCAAGAGATTGGGACAAATCTGATTTTTTTGAGTTGAAATCTTTTGTATGATACTTTCCAATGCCTTATCCATTTTGCCGCGATATTTTTGAACGGAACGTACCTCTCCATTGATGATATTTAAGATGGGCCGCACCCTGAGCACGTTACCAATTAGGTGCTGCATACTATTAACGCGACCTCCTTTATGCAGATAATCGAGTCTGTCTACCAATACTTCAATCTTGACCTTCTCCCTCACATGTTCTAAATCTGCCAGCACCTCTTCGATAGACTGCCCCATTTCAATTGCACGTGCAGCACGAAACACTAACATGGCATAACTTGCTGATAAATGCATGGAGTCAATGATATGAATCCGTCCAGCAGGGAACTCTTTAGCTGCAATATGCGCATTTTGATTGGTAGAAGATACTTTGGATGACATGCTAATATATAGAATTTGTTTACCTGCGAGAATCTCTGCTTCAAAGGTTTGATAAAAGTCTGAAGGAGATGGAGCTGCGGTTTTAGGGATGATCCCCTCTTCCTCGGAACGACGATATAGCTCGGCTGGAGTGATCTCAATATTATCCTTATAAGTTTGAGACCCCATGATTACATAAAGTGGCACAACACTAATATCGTATTGTTGTAGCCATTGGTTCGATAGGTCTGCGGTGCTGTCAACTATCAATTTAATAGTATGGTCTCTTCTCATAATGTTCACCCTTTCACCCTATCCATTCCATAGAACAATATCAGACGGTCATCCATTTCTATTTAATCTATTAATTTTCCCAATGAATCTTGTAATTTGGATCAATAGTAGATCCGCTAAACAAACCAATATCAAAACCATTGCTGAAATCGAACCCTTTACTTACATCAAATATTTCCAAGCTATTCTGTATGGCATTTATACGATCTTTGCGATCAGCTTCTAAATAATACAACGCGTCAGTATAATGGTGTTTCTGTAACATTTTAGCTAAGTACATGGCGTCCTCTAAAGCCACGGAGCTTCCATATCCCGTGTTGGGGTTTATGGTATGTGCAGAATCTCCAATTACTACAGCCCGCCCTTTAGACCAGCTAGGAATAGGATCAACACAATATATTTGTTTAGGAATAATGTTAAACGATTTCTTGATAATCTCTGACAACGCTCCATGTTCACCATAACGTTTTACCAAATCTGATTTAAGTTCATCTAGATTCCTAAGTTCGAATTCCTCTTTTGGAATTTTCCTCTCTTGATATCCAGATGCTTGCCAAGATAGGTTTAATTCGTCGGTTGGATGGCTTTTAGAAAATAAGAAATTGGCATTCTCCGAAAAATAAAATAATTCATCCCCATTCATGAGGTTTTGTACATGTTTACTATCAATATCCTGAAATGATGCGATTCCATATAACGCCCATGATTTTGCATAACGTAATAGATGATCAGGAAACATTTGGTTTCTTACTGTTGAATGTAAACCATCTGCACCAACTAACAAACTTCCCATTTCCTGTTGACCGTCTTCAAAATAAGCAGTCACACTCGAAGCGTCCTCGGAGAAACGGGTGAGTTTTTTATTATAATGTACTTCGACGCCACTAGATTTAGCATGTCTCATCAAAATTTCAACAAGATCGGAACGCTGCATGTAAATAGATCTTCTACTGAAAGTCGAACTCTGCATTAAATTTATTGAGGCAATTTCCGTATTGTCAGTCGTTAAGAGTCTCATCCGATCAGCAGAATGACTACTCATTTTGATGAGTTCTTCTATCCCTAATTCTTTCATCACGTGCACACCACTTTTGTTAATTCGGAAACTAGATCCTTCAATTCGCTTGTAAGGATAGTTCTCGTACACTGCGCAATCAATTCCCGCCTTTTTCAAAAAAATTGCTAATGAAAGCCCACTAATTCCAGCGCCTATAATAATGATTTTTTCTTTCATAATCGCTCCTCCTCATATTTAATATTTGTGTAATAAACTACAATTCTGTCTGGGTAATCCTGCTTCAAACTAACGTACAGTGATCACCAACTTTTAATTGATAATAAAAAGTACCTTTTGATAGTATTTTATATCAAATTTAATATGAAATCAAATGTACCTATATTCTTTCAGGAGTTAGGAACTCATGGGACACAACGCTAGGCTAAAAGAACTTATACGGATAAACTAAAAAAGCCGCTAAATTAGCGACTTCAATGACACAATGTTATTGTCCCGTGACATCTACTGAGTTGTGCTCTCCGGATTAGCCCAGTTATCGTACAGATAGATCTACTAGAGTCTTCTAAAATACCACATGACGTGCCATTACAGTGGCACGCCATCATGTTGAACAACTCCTCTGTAGTTAAACTCGTTTTTTATTTAGAAAGTTGTGGGTATAGTGCAGCTACACCACCAGCAAGTCCAGCTTGTACTTGACGACTAACTTCATCTGCGATAATTTCAAAGCTGTCAGATTCTATGCCGTCAATAGCTATTTTCGCGATATCTGCAGGATTGGATTTAGGCATATCTACGTTAGCGGTCATGTCTGTCTCCATAAAGCCAACATGTAGACCAGCTACTCTTACATTGCGTGGATATAGATTTAATCGTAAGTCATTCGTTAATGCCCACTCTGCAGCCTTGGCAGCCGTATACGCGCCTAAAGTTCCCGAACTAAACCATGATAATCCGGAAAGGATATTCAAAATGGATCCTCCCCCGTTGTTCTCTATGATCGGTGCAAATGCCCGAACCATGGACAGTGTACCGAAAAAGTGTGTATTAAATTCCAAATCTATTTTTTCAGGATCACCGTCTAGTAAAGACGCTCCTGTTGATGAACCTGCATTGTTGATTAGCACGGTAACATCCTGAGCGATCATAGCAGCAGCTGCAACTTCTTGTGGGTTGGTAATATCCAACTTAACTGGTGTAACACCTGGAATATCAATAGTCTCCGGGTTTCTTGCACCTGCATACACTTTCGCCCCTCTTGATAGAAGTTCCAGGGCAAGATGGCGGCCAAATCCTCGGTTTGCTCCGGTAACAAATGCGACTTGTTCAGAAATTTTCATTTTTATTATCTCCTTTTATTGTGTAGATTTCTTATTAGATGAAGGGATATGTTAACAAAACAAGAATGATCGTTCTATAATTGGTAAAAAGAAGAATCTCATCAAGAAGAAAACTTTATTACTGCTTTATTTTCTTCAAATTCTCTGTACCGCATCATTCTGGTCCCCTCCTTCCACACTCAATATAACATATTTAGAACGATCGGTAAAGAATAAAATGTAATGCTACTCCATTCAATTATCACAAGCAATGAAACCGGAGATCAATTTATTCATCAGCCTTCATCATAAGTGTCCGTGAGATTAGTTTTAGTTTCAGAGATAGCCCGTGTTAGTATTATCTAAAAAATGCTATTACTGATTTCACAAATTCATCATGATATTGAAAAATCCCACCGTGACCGGAATCTTTATAAATAATGAGCTTGCTATTTGGAATACGTTGTGCCAAATCATAGGAGTTAGGTGTAGGTACCATTCTGTCATCATCACCGTTTACTACAAGGGTAGGTTGCGTAATTTTTGACAAATCAGCGGGTTTTGCCATTCCCCACTCGTGGATGGCTTTAAGTTGTCTACGATATCCTTTGATACTAATCTGTTTATCTCGCGCCTCTTTACGTTCTTTGAGCCGAACCAAGAATTCTTTTGCTTTCTGTTTGCCATGATCTGTTCGCGTGAAGAATAAATAGGTTTTAATATCTCTCAACGTGAAGATGGCACGTATCAAATCACGATCAGAAAGTTTCGTAACATGTTCAATGCCTTCACCACCACGAGGGCCTGTTCCTGACAAAACAAGGTTACGAACCAGTCTTGGTTCGATGGCCAAGAGTTCTTGTGCAATCATACCCCCCATCGAAAATGACAAAATATCGATTTGCTCAAATCCCAATGCATGAATGAACGTCAACGCATCTCTTGCCATTTGTTCAATCGTATCTGGGACTTTCCCACTAGAAAGTCCAACACCCTTATTATCAAATGCAATGACCCAATATTTTTTTGCAATACCATCCACTACACGTGGGTCCCAGTTGTCCAGATTAGCAGATAAATGAGTGAAAAATATAACGGGGATACCCTTTTTCTCTCCTAGTTCACGGTATGCGTAAACTGTTCCATCAGCCGTCTTAATACTTAGATTTGGTGCTTTTACATATGAATAGTTAATTGCCATAATTCATTGACCTCCATCTTCTACTTGTAACAGAACTTTCCCTCGGTTATGTCCTGTCGCAATTTTAGCAATCGCGGCATTCACTTGGTCAAACGTGTACTCGGAATCAATCACCGGCTTGATGTTTGTTTTTTCAAGATACTGTGTAAAAGCTGTTAATTGCTGACCATTCGGCTGTACATACAGAAAGTCATAACTCTTCTTATGCCATTTCGCTAGCCCATCAAAAGGCAAGCCCAGTAAACCGAAAAGAATCTTTTTCCCCGTTGACAAGTCTGTGCTTCGATTAGCGAAACGGGCATTGGGACCAGCGCTTAACGCCAATAATGTACCACCGGGTTTTAGTAGCTTCAGATGTTTACTAATTTCACTGGCGCCACGGGTATCAATAACATAATCATAGTCTCTCCGTATGTGAGTATAGTCCTGCGTTTCATAGTCGATAAACTCATCTGCACCGAGTCGATTGGCCAAATCACGCGCAGACCCACTACCACTGACGGTCACAAACAGTCCTTGTGACTTCGCGTAAGGTATGGCAATCTGTCCAAAGCCTCCCGTACCTCCAGAGACAAATAACTTACTGCCTTGTTGAGCACCTAAAATATCTAGAGCTTGGATGATCGTCAAAGCAGACAATGGCACGGCCGCTGCTTCTTTAAAGGAAAGATTGGCTGGCATCTTAGCCACAATTGACGCATCTACTGCGACATATTCGGCAAACGCCCCCATCTTATCTAGCGGTGGCATGGTGTACACGTGATCACCCACCTTAAAATCCATAACACTAGCGCCAACGTTGATCACAACTCCAGCCAACTCGTTGCCCAGAGTCAATGGAAAGTCGTAGTGATCAAACAACTTAACTTTGCCTGTAATCGCCAAAACAAGGTGTGGATCAACACCCGCTACCTTAGTCTTAATCAGAACCTGAGTTGATGTGATTGATGGAATATCGATTGAGTTGATTTCCACTTCAAGTGTTTTGGAATATCCAGCAATTTGTGCAGCTTTCATTAGGTGCTCTCCTTAAAATCGGATAATGACTTTTCCTTTAGGATGACCAGTTGCAACAAGCTTCAGAGCCTCATTAATATCTTCAATGTGGAATTCAGTGGGGTCCACCGCTGGTACAATCCCGTTATCTTCAATAATCTTGGTGATTTTCTTTAATTGTTCACCATCACTGCGAACAAAAATGAAATGATATTGAATCTTCTTTTTCTTCGCTTTGTGATCATACTTAGCCCCGGCAATGGTGAAGAGCTTTTGTTTCCAACCTGGCAATCCCATATGTTCGGCGAAACGTTTGTTAGGGCCGGTCCGCAGAGAAAGAAGGCGACCTCCTGATTTAATAATGGAAAGTTCATGATCAAATTCGCTTGGTCCCAACGTATCCATCACATAATCTACATTACTAAGCTGTTCCCAATAATTCTCAGTCGTGTAATCAATATATTGGTCTGCTCCAGTCGCCATTGTCCGTTCACGTGCTTGCGGATTTCCACTAACGATGACCCGCAGCCCCATGCTTTTTGCGATAGGAATGGCCATTTGGCCAAATGAACCAGAACCCCCGGGGATAAACACGCTTTCGCCAGCTTTGGCAGCCAATTCTTCATGCAAACCTTGATAAGCAGTCAATCCTGTTAGTGGCGCAGCAGCACCAGTTACAAAATCGAGATTAGCGGGCAAGTGCCCGATGGCATCCGCATGAATCGCTGCGTATTCCGCAAAGGCACCGATTTTTTGTAGTGGCAGGCGTGAGTAAATTGCATCGCCAACTTTAAATCCCTGGACGTTCTTACCAATCTTTTCAATAACACCTGTCAGCTCATTACCCAGGGTCAAAGGGAACTCATAATCCTGAATCAGCTTCACACTTCCAGTACCGATGAGTAATTCTAAATGATTAACCGCCGCCGCTTTCACCTTGACCAAGACTTCGTTATCATTTATATCTGGGACTGGAATATCATTAATTTCTACTATGAACTTTTTTGAGTATTTGTTAATTTGTGCTGCTTTCATAATGAATAGCCTCCTATGCGCTGAATAACAAGTAACATTTATTTGTTTTTGTAACTTGTGTGACAAGCATAATGCCAGAGGTTACAAAAGTCAACAATTGTTACTCATTGTTCTGTATGCTAAAATACAGGCAGGTGTATAAACGATTATTGGGATGTAATGAAGAAAGAAGGGTTGGCAGCAAAGTGGCTAAAATCACACAAGAGCTCATTATTGAAACAGCGGAAGCGTTAATTGAACGCACGGAAAAAACTGAAGTGACCCTCTCTCAAATTGCGGATGAATTAAGTATCACCCACGCAGCGCTTTATAAACACTTTAAAAATAAGCAAGAGCTCTGGGCAGCTGTGTCGAAGAGCTGGTTCAACCGGATGATTTCAGAACAAATCAAAATAGACATGACTACTATGGCTAATCCACAGGAATTGCTCCACGATTGGCTTTGGGCATTTGCTAACGCAAAAAAACGTGCCTATAACGAGAATGCCAAAATGTTCGCCTTGAATACACAATATGTTGACAGCAATCCACTGGTATTACGTGACGTTCTCTGGGATTCCTACCAAATTATTGACGGCTTCATGGACTATCAGGATCCCCACATGGAACGGGCAGAAGCGATTCTCTCTGCGTTTGCCGTGTTTAGCCTCCCGTCCTTCAAAGAATCCTGGAATTTACCAGACTATCAGGACAGGTTTGAACGCATCTGGAGTCTAATCAAACAGGGTCTATGAATCCAAACCTCTAGTTGGATTCGAAAAAGTCGAAAAGAACTCTCTCTAAAACCAAGAATGTCTAGACCCTTTTTGGAGCTTCTCAAATTCATCACGATTTCATTCTCTATACAAAACAAACAACCGCCTCTCCACACATTAGTGTACAAGAGACGGTTGTTTGTTTTTACGGTGCAATCGGTAAACCTCCATTGATAAGGGGTACAGCTAAATTAAAAAAATACTTTACCGATCGTTCTCGATATGATAATATGAATTTGAAGACAGGGGTGGTGCAGCAAAAAGCGTGAGAATGATTATGGCGAGAAGTAATCGAAAAACTTCCATAGAAGAGCTTTTCCAGGGCAAGTGCATTCACAGAAGAAGCTACAACTTTAGCAGTCCTGGGCTAAAATTTTAACATAATTAGAATGATTGTTCTTGAATTTAATCAAAAGGGGCATTCATTTTAGGTGCGATGCTAATCTTAAAATCAATCTTAAAATCATCAAGGCTAAGTCAAAGAACTGTATAAAATAAATCTCAAAGGGGAATTTAAAAATGACTATAAACATGGATGGTAAAGTTGCTTTTGTAACTGGAGGAAATCGTGGTATTGGATTGGAGACAGCACGTCAATTAGGTAAGCTTGGCGCCACGGTCGTTATTGGGTCGCGCGATTTGGAGAAAGGTAAGGTTGCTGTGGATACACTTCGTTCGGAGGGAATCCAAGCGGAGAATATCAAATTGGACGTCAATCTAGCCGAAGACCTTCAAGTTGCTTACAATTTTTTCGAACAGCGGTACGGTAAGCTTGATATGTTGATTAATAATGCTGGGATACAGATCGAGATCGAAGATCTTTCACCGATGAATGAAACAAGTACCGTTTCGCCGAGCGTTATGCGTGAAACCTTCGATGCCAATTTCTTCAGTATGGTTGAATTAACTCAACTACTGCTGCCGTTAATTCGCAAAGCGCCAGCCGGAAGAATTGTTAACGTATCCAGTGCGCTTGGATCGAATACACTCCATTCCAATCCCGAGGCTCAAATTTATGATGTCAAGCTTCTTGCTTACGATGCCTCGAAGGCGGCAATGAATACCTTTACGACCCATCTTGCACATGAGCTGAAGGATACACCAATTAAAGTGAATTCGGCTTATCCTGGCTGGGTGAAGACTCCACTGGGCGGAAAATACGCTGATATGGATCTTGAAGATGGCGGGAAGACAAGCGTAATGCTTGCCACGTTGCCTGCGGACGGACCAACAGGAAAGTTCTTCCATATGGATACAGAACTGCCTTGGTAATACGGTAGTCATCCGTTCTTTATGAACAGACTTGGGAATTGTAACAAAAAAAGTCGCTAAGATAGCGACTTCAATGGGAATATGTTCTTGTCCGCGACACTTTAACCGAGCTGAGGTTAAAGTGTCGCTTCTTCATTTAATAACTTCAACCTTTTTATCCCCTGCTGACTTCGCTACCTCTAACGTTGTATTACCTTGGATAGCGACGATCACGCCAGTAGCCAGCATAGAAACGACTAAAGCTGCGCTGAGGGCTTTGGAAATTTTCTTCTTGACCATAACCATACCTCCAATATTTAATTACAATATTTCACTTTGTTGGGTAATCAAGCTGGTGATTGTATTATAACGTACTGACAATGATTGTAAAAGGATTTTTTCCTAGAAATGGTTTACAATTACGAAACCTATGGTTCATTTATTTATCATGATGAAACTGAATTAGATCTAGTTAAGGCTTTTGGTGTAGGCGGAACCGAAGGTTACATCAAGACTTCAGATATGAATCAAGATTTGCCACAAACTCCCGAAGAAGCAATACAGAGTATGAATGAACCAAAAGTCGATAAGTATATAAACTTGTACGATAGCAACGAGAATATTATCGGAAAATTTCTACTCACTAGTTCAGAAGATTAACTCTAAACTACACTACTCCCCCACCATTTCTGAGAAGAGTTATCCTGTTTTTTTCTTATCTCCTTGATCGTTCTTCTCATTATGTTGCGATTGTTATCACAATATGGAATAAAGTGATTTTTAAAAAATAAAACCTTCGATTAAATCCCGAAATCATATGGACCAATGTGTTATTTTTTGATTAAACTCTTTTCGCTTGAATCTTTTAATTTAGAGGTGATTTTTCTCCATCTACTGTATGATAACTAATTCTTAATCCTAATTCAGTTTCAAATTGACTATCATATTCTAAAAATTCCCATTGGTACTACTTGTTACAGTATCATTCTTACTCTCAATACTAATGACATTGTTGGTCTTATCGAAACTTACATCAGCGTTTAATGCTCTACCAATCTCACCAACAGGGAAACTGAATTTCAATTTTATTATGGCACCATCTTTATTTCCAGATATTTCTTCATCCGAATAATCAATAAAAGTCTAGTCTAGATTAGTTAGTTTAGCAAAAAAATTAAAATAACAAAGGATCGTGCTAAATAAGCCTGATCCTTTTACCTATTTCAAGAAGTTCCCTACTAAAAATTATTGAACATGTATTTCTGTTTTGATCTTATTTTGACTTAAAAACTTCATTAAATCATTACTCAGGTGCACAATCTCATTGTTAGCACTATTCGCATAATCCGGCAACATCATATCCCGAACCATCTTAGTTCGTAGCCATGTCATAAAGAAAAGATCCAAAAATAAGTTTGGGAATTTTAGTACCATTTTAAGCATGGGTGGATCAATTGAAACGCCAGCTTGTTGTATTGCCCTTAGATACGCTTTTAAAGTGACAGTTATTTTACGTGCCGTTTTTCTGGTTCTGGCTGTTTTTTGGTCAATGATCTTATTTTCAGAATGCAAAAAGCTTAACATGGCAATGTCTGATACCGAATGTGTGATTAGATACGCTTGCATATCCTTTTTAATAACGTAAGGAAGTTTTGCTGTTTTAAATATTTTTTTGAGGTTTTCTATGCGTTCTGTCACTGCACCATTAATTTCTCCAAATACAGTTGCCACTATAACTTTTGGCAGAAATCGAGCATGTAATACTCCATCTTTAATTTGTCCACCGAAGCCGGGAAAAGCTGGTAAAAGTCTATCTCCTACGATATCCAGCCACGAAGAGAATCCAATTGAGTTACTAGTCATTGTAACTATATTTTTGCTTTGATTATCTTTTAGCGCTAACAACGCTGATTCGGACCGATCATAACGAACAGTAACGAAAATAAAATCGTATACATCGTCATGTTCGAGCGTATCAATGACATTCACTGGTATCGATCTAACTGTACCTTTTTCTGAATATTGTAGGCCATTTTCTCTTAATGATGTAAATCGATTAGAATGTGCGAACAGGGTAACGTCAAACCCTGCTTCAATAAGCTTAATGGCGTACATGCTCCCGATGACACCTGCACCAAAAATCAAAATTCTATCTTGTTTTGCTGACATTAAAACCACCCCTACGTATTAACATTTCTTTTTGATTATCAGACAACGTGTTGTATGATGTGATTATAAATCTCCATTATATCTTGATCAACCATCAGTTTTTTAGTATTTGTCGGATGATACTCTTATTCACATGCAGGAGGTAGTTATGAAAAAGCAACCCCAAATAACGGAGAAAACAAGACAAACGTTTGTAGAAGTTTTTTGTGAGTTATATAGCCAAAAGCCGATTGAGAAAATTTCGATTCAGGAAATTGCGAATAAGTCAGGATATAACCGCAGTACCTTTTATCAGTACTTTACGGACATTTACGCATTGTTAGACTCTGTTGAAAACGACCTGTTAAATGACATGAAAAAAGAATTGGCGAATAAAGAGCTTTCGATGCATATGGTTCAAGATACGCTCTATTGTCTGGACAAAAGAGAGCATCTCCTGGTTCTTAATGCCCTTTTGGGTGATTATGGAAGTGCTAGTTTTTTAAAACGCTTAAAAAAAGAAATCACTTTGGATCAATTAACATTTAACGTTCCGCAAAACCATTTCTTAACGCCATACTTCATTGAGTTTTACCTGACAACTTCCCTTTCTTTATTTCGTCTTTGGCTTCAGCGTGAAAAGGATTTATCTTCAGAAGAGTTTTTCAAGGTAGTGGAGAACCTATATTCAAAAGGGATTACGCCCTATTCTTAAAGGGCCGCTGTCTGTAACGGCAAGTTTAAAGGGCCATCCTTCGCAGGATGGCCCTTATTTTGCTTTTACTTTATACACCGATCGTCCTCCGATAGGTTGGATGTATATTTTATCCAATTCTTCTTTCGACAATTGCTTTAGATATTACTTCCAGTTAAATTTACATTGATTTCAAAAAACATTCTCATTTCATGCATCAGTTTAATGACTAACATTTGACTCTGGTACGATACTAGGGTTTATCGTGATGTTATTCGATTAAGATGTTTGGGAGTGGTTAGAATGAACAATATTCAAATTTTTGATCAAGTTTTCGATATTATGAAGGAGTCCTTCCCCGAAGCCGAATACCGGGACTATCAAGAACAAAAGCTGCTACTAACTCATCCACGTTATTCTCTCCTTACAGAGAAAAATGAACAGCAAAATGTGATTGGATTCCTTGCAGGCTGGAAGTTCGATGAATTCAGTTATGTTGAAAATGTGGCAGTCTCTTCTAGTATCCGCGGCGGAGGCATCGGTAAAAAGCTCATGGAGCGTTTTATGGAACAAGCAACTCTGCCGATTGTATTAGAAGTTGAGTTACCCATGAATGAGATAAATCAGAGAAGGATAGGATTTTACAAACGATTAGGGTTTCAGTTATGTGAATTTCCTTACGTTCAGCCGCCACTTCGTACAGGGTTTAAGCCTTTGCCCCTGAAGATAATGAGCTTTCCGGATCATTTGTCTTCCATTGAATTTGAAAAAGTAAGACATGTCCTGTATAAAGAAGTGTACGACGTGGCTGTAATCCATAATTAAATAAGAAGAGCTGACTATGAGGAGATACGATGATTAAAAATAATTACAAAATCAAAGAAATATCACAACTATATGGAATTGGTGTAGACTCCTTACGTTATTACGAAAAACTAGGTTTATTGATCCCTCGTCGTGATAAAAATGGATATCGATTATATAGCCTACATGACATATATAAATTAAATATTATACGTGATTTGCGTGAGTTAGATTTTACAATGGATCAAATTAGAGAATATCTGGATAAACAGAGTATTGAGACCACACTTGAATTATTATATCAAGAGCAGGAATTGATACGTGATCGAACGGCCAAACTTGAATCAAGACAAAATATTTTAAAAAATAGAATCGATGTGATTACTGCAGCGATGAACATTGAAACGGGTGTATTTTCTATTAAAACGTTACCGAATCGTCCTTGTTTGAAGTTTGATGAACGGATCACCAGGGATGAAGAAATGGATTATGCCATTAAAATGCTACACCGGATTCATAACGCGTACATTACCGATCTGAGCAATCAATTATACGGTGCATCTATATCCTTACACGAGGTAAGCCAGGGAATTAAAGGTGTCTTCCATTCTGTCTTTTTTATTTTTGATTCTGAGTGTACCGATACCTTAGATTTTGATTATTTTCTTCCTGCGGGAGATTATTTATCACTCCATTACCGTGGCAGCTATGAACAAAGTTATGAAAAGGTAATGGAAGTTGTGAAGTATGCAAAAGAGAATGATCTTTCCCTTTTAGGAGACCCTTTCGAAGTTTACGAAATTGATAATCGTGATACGATGATGTCAGACCAATACTTGACTGAGATTCAAGTTAGGGTTGAACAACGTAAATGAACAATCGTTGATGATTGCAGCGGTGCAGAACAAAAATGTGTTTTCAAAGCCAGTAGATATTCAAGATGAAAAAACACGCCTTGAATTAATTCTTGAACGAGCTACTTAGTCTATAAGCGTTCCATTACTTCTTTTTTCTAAAGAAATCGAACTTGATCACATAATCAAAAAAAGACGTAATGACAATAGATCCAAGTGGAATCAATAAATAAACCCAAAGTGGATTATTTGGAGCTTCACCAGATGGGGAATCAGTTAAAAAAACGTAAAGAACAACACAATAAATTATGGCCACTACAATACCTGTAATGTTTCTATTTTTCATAGTTGTTTTCCACCTCTTGTTCACTATACTACATCAAAACGAAAGAGCCACAGTAAGTGTGGCTCTTGTACTTTATTAATATTATAGTCCCGTTGGTTGAATTTTGGATACTTATTTCGTTTGAGAAGCCAACCATTGCTCTGCTTTTTCCAAAGAATCAAAGGTTTCAGTGACATGGTTACCTACAAGCACAGAGTCCAGTCTATTTAAAATCGATCTAGCGACTGCTTTTTCTGGAGTAATGAGAGCTAAGTATTTCAAACCTGCTTCTTCTGCCCTTGGAAACCAAACTTCTGAGAACCATTGTTGATCAGCTGGTGAAATTGCCGAGAATTTTAATGTGTTTGCGATTGATTTTGTAGCTTTTTTAGCGATTAATAGCTCTAAGCTTTTGTTCAAAGGGACTTGGTATTGATCTCGGGTAGCGAACCCCTTCCATTCTATAATAACCGCTTTAAGTTCTTGGTTCCATGAGACCAGAGCCTCGGGAGATTCGTAGTAAAGCATGTGATTGCCTCCTCTTGTTCTAACTACTTATTGTTTCATTTGAATTGAGCAAACTATATATTTAAAATGTTATACCCTTATTCCTGCCGAATTCGAATGAGAGGAATTCTATGGGCTTCCCTCTCCGGATCTCGGATATATCATCTATTTTCACACCTGATTTATAGTGTTCTTTTTGATTAACGATCTACATCCTCTGTACGAGCTCTAATCAATGAATTGCTCCTGGAATGATAAGTGTCTTGCCACAAGAATCGTATTTAGCCCTCTTTAGCAAAGCGGTCAGTTAGAGGTGCCTTAGACACTCAATCGCAAAGGGAAAACTTTTTTTTGAGAATGAATATTCTAATAATTTTAAAAAATTTACACTATTAATTGCCCCATTGATATATCAACGATACGAAATAGTTTTTCTTTATCCATTGAGGATCTTGCCATTACTCTAATTCCAACGGATAAAGTATGCAGATTTTCAGCCATTTCCTTTGCATCGTAATCGAGAGAAAATTCTCCATCCCGCTGCCCCCAGAGAATAACCTGTTCAAACATTAGCTCTGTTAATTCGAATGATTTAATAGTTCTGGTATCTACATCTGAATCTCGTGCAGACAGTTCCGTGACCGAATTCACTAGTAGGCAACCAGAAACGGAATCTTCTTCTTCTAAGACCATGAATCTAAAAATCTTCTGCAAAGCTTCTTTTGCAGTCTTAGATTGTTTAACCTCACCAGTAAGCATAACGTTACTTTTGTTGATGTAACGATCCATAGCCTGTAGAAATAACGAATGTTTATCTCCAAATGTGTCATACAAGCTTCTACGATGGATGCCCATATGCTTAACCAAATCACTCATGGATGTCTTCTCGTAACCTTGTTCCCAAAAAAGAATCATTGCTTTGTCCAAAACTACATTTACTTCAAACTCTTTACTTCTTGACATAAAAGTCCCTCCCGAAAATAACTTAACATATTGGGAACGATAAGTAAAGAATGATTAATGTCTTGTTTTTAGGTGTTATTCGTCAACCAGTTCGGTATAATTTATGATCATAAATTTATAAAACGGTAAAGTTTCCAATGCGATAATTAAAGCATCTTGGTTGTCAGCGATACAAATGGACCAGTGCTCGTCCCTCGTGTGTGAGAGATAAAACTTAGTGATCACTCCTTGCTCCACCAATTCTGCGAACCGTGCTTGTTCTGCTGGCAATTGTTCCGCAATTTCTTCCTGCGGTGCATCCGGTTGAATTTTGACATGAACGAGAAAACGCATGTTACACTCCTCCTATTAGGTTATTCTCCGAAACGAATGTTTTAGCAGTTGTTTCATTAATCCATTTGAAATGTGCAAAAACTGATTTTTTCATCTAAATAGCATGTTGTAAAATACCCGTTTCTAAAACGATCGTTCTAAAAACACAAAATTAATTCTTACGTGTTGGAAACTAGAGGTCACATGATTGAGAATGTTCATTCTCAACAGGGTGCATTATTTTCTTTTCGTGATTAAATATAACTTACTTGGGAACGATCGGTCAACAATTATTTACCTTCCATTGGCCTTCCGAACAAAAAAAGTCGCTAAGATAGCGACTTTTTTCTGGTCTATTATTATATTAGAGAGTTGTAACTTAAAGCAACTTAATCAGCTCTTCTAACTCATCAACCAAACTCTTTGCAAGTTCAAAATTAGTATCTTTTAAAGCCAATTCTATTTTCATTTCAACAGACTTTTTCTTTTGTTCATTTTCTAGATAGTCTTCATCAAAATGACTAGCATAAATCATCTGTCTAAATTCTTCTATACTCATTTTACTAATCGTCTTGTCCTCAATAATTAAAACATAATCCATACCATTTACAACAGAATAGAAATCATGAGAAATCATGATAATCGCACCTTTGTAGTCTTCAATGGCTTTCTCCAAAGCAATTTGTGTATAGATGTCCAAATGACTTGTCGGTTCATCAAGAAGCAATACGTTGGCTTGACTGGCAGAAACTTTAGCCAATTGAAGCATGTTTTTTTCTCCGCCAGATAACGATTCAATCTTTTGATCAAGGATTTCTCCTTCAAAGCCATAGTTTGGAAGATACGATCTAATCTCATCATACGTTTGAAACCCGGAATCAATGAATTCATTTAGTATGGTATTCGAATCTTTTAACATCTCGCCTTGAACCTGAGATAAATAAGCCAGGTTAACATCAGCATTGATTTCAATGGAATTCTGATTGTTTTTAAAGATTTCTCGGAGTAAAGTCGTTTTCCCGGTACCATTTGGACCGATCAGGGCTACTTTATCTGTCGATTTGATCTCAAAGTTCACATTTTCCAAAAGCAACTCGTCAAAGGAAACGCTATAATTATTGACGTTAACCACAACGGTGTCTTCCATTTCTTTATCGATACCAAAACGGATATTCGGCTGTTTAATATCGACAAATGGCTCTTTTATTCGACGTGCTTCCAATCTCTCTTGAAACTTGACTCTGGCTTTTAACGCTCTGCCTCTGGAGGCTTCTGAATTATACGTGGCGATCTCTCTAAGATTGTCGATGATGTGATCATATCTCTCAATTTCTTCAGCTTCAGCAACCGCGATTTCTTGCAGCTCGATCTTAGTCTGAAGCAGCGAGAAGTTGTAATCGATATATCGCCCGTCAAACTCTTGGAGTTCTGTGTTTTCTAGGTGTATGATTTTGTTGAAACAATGATTCAACAAATACCGGTTATGCGTAACGACCAGCAGCATTCCCTTGTGGGTATTAATCAATTTTTTGAGCGCGTTCAGGTTTTCAAAGTCTAAAAATACATCGGGCTCGTCCATAATCATTAAGTCTGGACGATTCAGCATTTCCTTCATCACTTGAATAAGTTTGAATTCCCCGCCGCTTATGGCGGATATACTAAGATCTTTGAGCTTCATGAGGTTGGCCAGGTTTAACTGTTTATGAATGGTTTTTTCGTAATTATCCCCATCCATCGCCTCGAAGGCATCCAAAGCCAATTGAACCTTTTCCATCAGGGAATCCATATCCGACGTGGTTTCCATTTCAGCATAAATGGCTGTGATTTCATCTTGTATCTTGATGAATTCTTCTCCGATATATTCAAAAACGGTCATTTCTTTCGTTTTGTCTACTTGAGAGAACTGACTCACATACCCGATTCTGCAATCGGGGTCTATCTCTAACTTGCCCTCGAACAAATATCGTTCCGGATCCATCAGGATATCGATCAGTGTACTTTTCCCACTGCCGCTTGTTCCGATAAAAGCACAATGTTGTGCCTCTTCAAACGTAAATGAGATGTTGTTATATAGTTCCTTTTGTGGAAATGAGAAGGACAAGTTATCAACTTTTATCATAGTGTTACCTTTCTTTATAACTAAATTGGTGACTATTATTTAATATATTGTCGAACACACAGACTTTTAGAGTAACACTGTTTCCTACCAAGTTCAATTCATTTTTAACGCTTGCCCTCACTTCCTTACCAGAGGGAGGCGTGCTTTCTAACGATCTCTATAAAAGCTTCTACTTGGGGAGAGATCCACTTGTTTTTGGGATATAACAGCTGAGTAGCTAAATTCTGCTTGTACTGCTGACCTGAAAGTTTTTCGTCCTTCAGCTCCCTCTCTACCGTAATTCGAGGTAACAAAGATATGCCCATACCACTCAATATCGACTGTTTCACAGCTTCAATACTCCAGAATTCAATATTGGAAGTAATTCCAATCTGATACTCCTCAATGCATTGTTCAAACAATGTGCGATAACCGCAACCTCTTTCGGTAAAAAGTAAATTGCTCTGCACAATGTCCCGTTGTAACTCAAACGAATTGGGATACAACAACATCATGGGCTCTTCAGCCAATTTCTCACTGTACAGATTGGAGTCATGAATCTCTGTCCCTAGCATGAAGGAAATATCACTTTTACCTTGCATCAAATTTTCTTTATAATACACGGAATCTAATTGGTGCCATTCTATATTGACAAGAGGATGCAACCTTTTGAACTCTTCAATAATAGGTGGAAAACGATAGATCAACAACGTTTCTCCAATACTGATCACGATATTACCCGTTAATTCACCTTGTGCAGCGGTCACTTCCTTAATCATATGATACAGATCAAGCATTTTTTTGGCATGTGGCAATAATTTTTTTCCAGTCTCCGTTAAAATAACCCGCTTACCGATTCGATCAAATAAAGGATAGTTAATCTCCTCTTCCAATGCCTTGATATGCAATGTAATTGTAGATTGCGCATATCCAAGATGCTCAGCAGCTTTGGTAAATCCCTCGTGTTCCACAATCGCAATAAATGTGACCAAATGACGTATTTCCATCATTGGCTCCCTTCTATTTAACATCATTAATACTGATCGTTTACATATAAACTATCAATTTAACTAATAGAAAGCAATCGTTTATATTCAATGTAGCTCAACGAGAGCTAATTTAATCTCAATCGCTTATGGAAGGGAGTAATTACTATGCAAACAGTAGCAACGTCATCCATCTTGATTAATGGATATCGGATCGCTTATGAGCAATACGGAGAAGGTTCTCCCATATGGCTCCTTCATGGAACACCGTCTTATAGCTATGAATGGAGAAAAGTAATACCCGCTCTGGTTCAAAAAGGGTATAAAGTCTACGTTCATGACCTTCTTGGATATGGAGCATCCGAAAGACCACTCGAAGCAGATACTTCTGTGGCAGCGCAATATACGCTGTTTAGTCAGCTTTTAGATGAACTTGGAATGGATCGTTTACATGTCGCAGCCCACGATCTGGGTGGAATTGTTGGCCTCCAACTGGCTCAGGAACAACCTGAGCGTGTACAATCGCTTACGTTACTCAACATGCCCAGCTATGATTCGTGGCCCTCACCAACCTGGAAGAAAATTATCGAAGAACAGCTTGAACAGGTCGAACGAATGCCTCGTGCTGATTTTGATGCCATGCTAAAGAAACAATTACCCATGGCAGTGTATAATAAAGAGCTTATGACTGGCGATACACTGGATGCATATCTGGCACCCCATACAGGTTCATTGGGGAAATCCTCTTTTTTCTCCCATCAGGTAGCTCACTATAATGCAAAATATACTGAATCCTATGGAACAGATTTACCCAAGCTG
This sequence comes from Paenibacillus sp. FSL H8-0079, assembly GCF_037991315.1. Classification (NCBI taxonomy): domain Bacteria; kingdom Bacillati; phylum Bacillota; class Bacilli; order Caryophanales; family Paenibacillaceae; genus Paenibacillus; species Paenibacillus sp. FSL H8-0079. The sequence goes on along the minus strand of NZ_CP150300.1, from coordinate 3,598,612 downwards.
AAGGTCCCTGTTCAAATTCTATGGGGTGAGGAAGATGAATGGCAGCCCCTCATGTATGCAAAGAGGCTTGTCCAGGATATCCCTCATGCGTGTCTACATGTCATTCCAAAAGCTGGTCATTTCGTCATGGAAGATGAGCCTGGGCAATGTTCCGATTATATTGACCGTTTCTGCAATCAACATCCATGAGTTAGGAAGATACAGAAAAAAACACGAGGCGTGAATGCAGTCCCTCGTGTTTTTCTATTTACCGTAACTAAGATATGCACCTTCCGAATACGTTGCTGATTAATGTAATTAGATGCTTATTGTATAACATTCAAGGCTCGGTACATCATCGCCACAAACTGTGCACGCGTCACGGGTTCATCCGGCTTAAATTTGCCGTTATCCCCGAGTACAATCTCTAGTTCTGCCAGTGCAGCGATGTAATCATAGCTCCAATGAGTTGTAGGAACATCTTGGAAAGCAACTGTTCCACCTGGTTTGATCTCAAAAGCCAGCGTCAAAATTTTAGCCATCTCTGCACGAGTCAGCGAATGGTTTGGATTAAAATTCCCATTGGCTCCATCGACTATTCCTGCTTGTTGCAGTGACATGATGGCTTCATAGTAAGGATGGCTTGGTGATACGTCAGAAAACGAAACTGCCTCACGTATGGGTTTAAACTCGAAAGCACGTGTGAATATTAGAGCCATATGATGGCGCTTGATGTGTTCATTCGGGTGAAAAGAACCGTCGGGATACCCTGCGATTATCCCTTGACTTGCTAGTTCCTCAATCATTCCTTTTGCCCAATGTCCTGAAAGGTCGTCAAAAGTAACGACAGGTGGTTCAGGTTCAGGTTTGGGTTCTTCTGGGGTAGGTTGCGGATTGGGTGTTGGTACCGGTATTGAATTTTGAGGAGGTGGTGGATTACTTCCTCCTCCATTATTGTTAGAAGAATTGTTTATACTCCACTTCGCATACAACATGACATCAGCTTCGTTTATATGGAAAGTATCATTCGCTACATAGCTTTTCCCACTTCCATCTGCTTCCGTATTCCAACCAATCAACGTAAATCCAGTCTTCACTAGACTTCCAACATTATCAGCGACGGTTACACTACTCCCCGCTTCATAGGTTTGACTATCTAGGGGTACCTCTCCTCCAGTAGCTCCATTCCCGTCATAGCCTACACTATATTTAATAATGGTGAATGCAAGGGTAATCGAATTACCTGCGGCATCTGTAACAACAAGTACATAGGAACCTTCAACGTCTACAGGTGAGCCACTTATAAAGTTTTGCCCGTTCAATGTTGCTGTACCTTCATTAAAGGTAATGGTTCGGGAGGAATTATAGCTCGCCCCATCCGTTACACCTGTAACGATCGGAGCTGTAGTGTCCAGTACAATACTTGCTTGGGCCGAGCCTATATTTTCTGCTCGATCAATGATGCGAACATAAACCGTCTTGCTGCCATCACCTGCTGGCAATGTATAGCTCATGCTTGCTTCATAAATCTGTTCAGCTGACCATGTAGCGTCATCATTCGAGAACTGAACGGCTACAACATCCGTAACACCTGCTCCTAAAGTAAACCCGAGGGTTACTTCACGATCTGTTGCGTAAGCGGCTCCTCCATTAATGGCAACTGTTCCTGTGGGTGGTACGGTATCTAATGTTACCGTTGAACTGTACTCTACTGATTCATTTCCTGCACCGTCAATAAGCTGTAAAATAATTGCCTTCGCTCCATCTGTACTTCCTACATCTATTGTAAAGTTATTCGTATACGCTATGTTTGTTGGTGCTGATCCGTTAACGCTATAGCGAATATTCACAATATCTGTTACGCCTGCTTCTGGTGTCACTTCAACTGCTACATCCGAATCATTTGCGTAAGCCTTGCCTTCATTCACAACGACTGTTCCTGTTGGTACTTCACGATCCAGTGTTACGGTTTGTGTAAGCACTGTTGTATTTCCTGCTAAGTCAGACAAGCGAATCTGCAGCGTCTTCACGCCATCTTCCTCTGTATCCTGCAATGTATACGATTGTGGACTAGCACTATACACTACTGGGTCGCCATAATCTTGGCCCGTCTCGCCTAGCTCCATATAGTCTGTATTACTACTTGTTACCGTTAATAATACAGTAGTTGCATTCGTTACACTTGGCGTTATAAGTGTTAGCGTTCCTGTTGGAGCTGTTGTATCCAGCACAATACTCGCTTGTGCTGCGCCCGTATTGCCCGCTCGGTCAATAAATTGAACATAAACCGTCTTGCTGCCGTCACCTGCTGGTAAAGTATAACCAGTATTTGCTTCATAAGTCTGTTCAGCTGACCATGTAGCATTATCATTCGAGAACTGAACGGCTACAACATCCGTAACACCTGCTCCTAAAGTAAACCCGAGGGTTACTTCACGATCTGTTGCGTAAGCAGCTCCCCCATTAATGGCAACTGTTCCTGTGGGTGGCACGGTATCTAATGTTACCGTTGAACTGTACTCTACTGATTGATTCCCTGCACGATCAACTAGTTTAAATGTTAAGACCTTATCTCCATCAGTACTTCCTATTGCTAGCAAAAAGCTTGGTACATAAGGTATTTGTGTAATTGGGTTTCCATTAACCGAATATTGGATATGCGTGATATCAGTTAATCCAGCATCTGGACTTATTGAAATACGTACAGACGAACTATTCGTGTATTGGTTGCCTTGATTTACAATGAATGTCCCTGTCGGGGGGGTCTTAACTATTAAAAATTGAATCGTTTTTGTTTGACTGCCTGCTGTAACCGTTAACGTGTATGAGCCTTCAGCAGTAACCTGTGTTCCACTTGTAATTGGACTTCCATTCAGAGTTGCTGATCCAGTGTTGAATTGTGGCGTTACATTCGTGTTATACAGCCCGCCATCTTCAACTCCCGTTATCTCAATATTAACAATTTCAGAATACGTAATAATTAAATAAGGGCCTAAGGTACCATCGCCTATATGATTTTCAATCATCTGAATGTAATGATTTCCCCCTCTTGGTACACCTGCATTTCCTGCTTCTTCAACTGTCATTCCTGAAAGAATAAAGGTTGCTCTAGGATTAGTTTTCGTGAATTCCCCTGATATGTAGCTTGTAAAATCAAAGGGATTTAGTGTAGGGTGTTCTGTGGTGACTCGTGGAGCGTTAGCAGAAACTACACTTTGATTATTAAAAATTACGATGAATACCATATACACGATTACAACTAGCAAGCTTGCAATCGAGACAACTCTCTTTCTCACCATGTACACTTCCTTTCATACAATTCGTTATTGTTCAAAATGACCTCTTTTCATGTGACTCCATCTAAACATCATAGTCTCGTCATAGGATATTTAAGTCCTACTAAAGTAGTACTCCACAAAAAAACAAGGAAGCTGCCCCTTTAGGCTCGCTTCCTTGTTTGTCACTCTATCAATTGTAGCTCTCTGGCACGTAGGACAGCTTGTCCCCGCCGTTTTACACCCAATTTGCCGTATATTCTAGATGTATGTGTCTTGACCGTCGTCTCTGCGATCCCAAAGAGTTCGGCAATCTCTCTGTTCGACAAGCCTTTTGCAATTGCTGTTATAATTTCCGTTTCTCGTTCCGTCAGCGGTTCCGTCAGCCCTGGTTGACTGGGACTAGGAACCACAGACGAGGCGTTACTTTCGAAAGCACTCGGGATTGTTGTATTCGCAGCTTCGTCATGCAGCAGCTTGAGATAAATGATCCGTGTCGCAAAAAGCTCCAACATCTGAACATCCCTCTTTGTGAACACACCCGGCATCTGTCGATTTTCCAAGTAGAGTAGATAGGCAGTTTGTTCTCCCGGAGCATCAATGGACATGCACAGAATCGACCTCTGTTTTCTTGCTGCGATATAAGCATCCTTCACCCAAAAACTCTGAAGCGCGTCATGCAAAATTAGCGGTTTGCCCGTCATCGTTGTATGACGCAAGACGCTCTCCGCATACAGGCCGGCTCCTTTTTCCTGATCAGTCCAGTCAGAACGGCTAGCTTCAATAACGAATTCATTATTTTGACGCTTCAGCAACAGACCACGCTCTGCTCCGGCTTGTCTTAAAGCCGTTTCCAAGAGATTTACCTTCCAGTCGACCTTATTCGGCTGTGCTAACCCATGGATGAGTCGTTGCACAAGCTCGAGTTCCTCTTCACTCTTCAAGCCTTCACCCGTCTTGGAGCCGTTCTGGTGAGGTAACGATGTGCCAGTTTGAGTCATTTGGATTCGATCCTGTAATACAGGACCTTCATAACGCTTGTATATCGGGTCCAGCAATTTAGCATCTCTGCTTCTAATCTGAGTTACTTTGAAGGTGATTCCCCATTCGGCGTATGCCGCACATGCATCCATCATCGTAATTGCCGCTCCGGATCGGCTGGGCAGATCATCTTGATAACATACCGCAAGCCGTTCGCAAGCAATGGCTTCCAGCAACACGTATTTCTCGGTTCTCGCCAGCCTGATTGCAGCCGTATATTGTTGCATGGCGCTCACCGAATTCCCTGCGATCCGTTCAGCCTCTGCTTTGATTAGCAAGTATGCAGAGGACGTACTGTCCAAGAATCCTCGCCAACTCTTCATTAATCGCAATTGCGCGCGTATGGCCTTCCGGATCCGCTTACGGTCCTCCCTATTCGTCTCGAAATAAGATCCAGTTAATGCCAAAGCCTCGTAAACGCGGTGTTTACGAATTTGCATCCAATCCAGATGTAATTCGTTTACCCTTCCTCGCTGCGACCAATACAGCGCTTCTCTATACCTGCCCGACAGGTACGCTACCTCGAGCCGACAACCGCAGCTATAATTGTCCTCGTCCCGTTGCTTCAACTCGCTGTCGGTCGGCACTTGTGGAATAGCAACAAAACTGTCGATCAGAGAATCGTCTTGCAGCACTGTTGCGTAACTACTCGTCAGCCGCATCATGTCCAGTATCTTGTCGTCGGCAACATGTCGCATGTTCTCCTCAAAGTATTGGAGCAAATCATTCAGGGCATATACATTCCCATGATTACACATAACACTGAAAATTAAGGCAGGATTAGCAAAGTCATGATCACCGGATTCCATCGCTTGACGCATCGCATTGAACAGGACAACAGAAGATTCCAGAGGACTGTCCATTTGCTTGATTATTCCGCTCAGAAACGTAAATACATGCTTTTTCCTGAATGTAGAGGTGTTGGCAATTTGCAGAAACACCTGCTCAGCAATCGGAGTCGCTCGAACGAAGCTCGGAAATGACCTTTGCACAATCAGTTCGTATGCTCCGATCATGGCGGCTAGTGACTCATTCACCCCTTTATGCAACCCATAACGAATAAATCGGGCATACAATTCCAGAAGCGATCGCGCATCGTGTGCAAGCAATGGAAGAAACAACAGCTCCATTACATGGCATAATTCTTCATAATCCTCGTCGAGTGGGTCGGACAGCAGAAGATGTTTCTCCCGTTTTCGATGTAAGAGGATCGCGGTTCGGGTCACTTCCTTGCCTATAGACAACAGTGTACTTTTCTTCTCAAGCTTCCAACCATAGGATCCTAGCGCCTCCATTCCAAATTGAACCGCAGTCTCATTGTCCGCGAGTGCATGGAATTGGATTAAAGGTGCCCAGATTTTGAGCCGCTCTGATCGGCTCAGTCGATCGCTGTCTTGGTTCAAGTCCAACAGCAGTTTTTTCGCCCGTGCACTATTGCCGCCCATATACTCCGTCCATGCTAATACCAACTGCAGCCCGACATCGAGTGTAACGGGTACGTCCACTTTGTATGTTGCAAGCAGCTGAAGCCCGTTTTCGGCATAATGCTTCCCTTTCGCATAGCGCGCGGATGCCAAAGCCTCTTGTCCCGCTTGAAGATTGTGCTCGATCAATTGCTTCGTTTCTTGCTCCGATAATACCGAAGCAGCCAAGTTCAGATGATCAATCGCTGTTCTTGACAGATTATCGCGTGACTCCGGCGTGCGATCCAGTAGCATCCGTCCAATTGCTCGGTGTCGGTGGATATTGCGTCCTGAATCGAAGGCATATGCCATTCTGTGAATAAACTCATGAGCAAACACATAGAATGAATCCCGTCCATCTTCTTGCCCTGCTTCATCTTCCCGATAAATAAATCCTTCCGCTTCCGCCTCTTGAAGATTACAGAATACCTTATCTACGGATATGCCATACACTTCGGCCAAGAGTGTTAATTGAAATACCGGACCTATTGCGGCCGCCATAGCCAAGAACTCCTTACGATCTTCCTTGAGATTGGAGAAGCTCATCTCCAGCAGCCGTAGATGTTCTTCCGAACTACTTCGTTGCCGGGTTATTTCTGAGTCCCATACCCACTGACGTCGTTCCTCGTCAAAATTTAGTCTGTTCTCCTTTAACCATCCCTCCAGCAAGAGACGAACCGAGCCGGGATTACCACCTGTCTGATCATAGACAGACCGTGCCAAAAGTTGAATGCGAGCGGATTTCTCATATAGAGCATTAGAGATCAGCTTCCTCACATCCTCGTAAGCCAGCGGAAGCAGAGTCACTTGTTCCTCTGGATTCGCACGGCATCTTTGGCTTAACCAAACCAGAAATTCCTCTTGATCAGCATTCGCTTCATCCTCAGCGGAAGTGATCATCTCCTCCGTACGATAGGCCCCGATTAGGAATAATCCATGCGCTTTTTGTGATAATGCAAGTTCTCGAATGACGTCTTGTGTACCTTTGTCGATCCACTGTAGATTGTCCATAAACAGAACAAGCGGTGGCTTGCATTCAGCCATACAACAGATCAAGTCGGGCAGTAATTCTTCAAACCGGTCCCAGACCTTCGCTTCCCTGGAGATATTTGCTACCTTCGCATCGTTGTCGAACAACAGCTTGGCCTCGGGCCAGCAGGAGACGATTACCTGCATTTCTGGTCCGAACTCGCCTTGCAGTTTGGATTTCAGACGTGTAATGAGTTCAACAGGTTCACTCCACAGTTGATAGACCCATTCCCGCATCCCCTGAAGGATCGCACCACACCGCATGTTTTGTTGGAAAGGTTCCGCTTTCATAGTAATCAGCCGGCCTCCATGCCGCACGACGTTTTGTTGGATTCTATGGACAAGCGTCGTTTTACCCGTTCCCTCTTTACCTGTCACCCAACGAAAGGCATTCATTCCTTGAAAAGCCTGTTCCAGTCCGGCCTCCATTTGCACCACTTCGGCACGACGTCCGTACCACGAATCGGATAGGGAAAGCGTCCGGATTTTATCTAAACGTCCCACTTCCAATGGCGTAAACACTCCATCGTTATCCATCATGTTCTGATACAACTTTAGATCGTCAAGCACCCCATATGTACTCTGATAACGCTCCACCTGTGATTTGGCAAGAAATTTCATCAGTATCGCTTGCAGTGTTTCGTCTAACTCCGGTAGAAAATCAGATAAAGGCTGAGGCACCTTGCGGGTATGCACGGTACCCCAGTCTTCATCATTGTCAGCATGAAAAGGCAATTGCCCGGTCAACAACTCGTAGAGGATAACACCTAATGCGTAAAGATCACTGCGTTCACTCGGCACGAGATTGAAACGTCCAAATTGCTCTGGAGAATGATAAGCTGCGTGACTTTCCGTATGCCAGGTTATATGCGCCGTTTTCCCCTGCCACTGCACGCTGATATGGTCAGGGCTAAGGTATCCAATCATCCTATTCTGCTCGTGTTCACGCTGCACCATTTCTGCCAGTATAATAGATAGTTCAATGAACATAGTAAGCTCTAATGGGGGATCTGTGATGTAGTCTCTTAAAATCTTGATGTTCATGCACACCTATCTAAGTTATATTTCGTATCGGGAGAAGGATATATATCAGAATTTAATAATCAAAATTTTGTTTTGATGAAATGGATTTATTAAGATACTACTTAAATGAATTTTAATCTATGATGCATGGTAGAGTCTAGCCTGCATGATGCATAAACAATTTTTGCGAATAGGGCATAAATAACAACAAATATAAGCCACAGCTCTCCTCTAAACGTATGTGCAGAGGGGATAAGCTACAGCTTTGTAATAGCTGTCTCTTTTATATGATTACATCATTGTATACAGAATAAAAAATAAAGGGCACCTGATTAGGTGCCCTCTAGTAACCACTATTGCGTTGCAAGTACATCCTCTACATAGACGTTGGATGCCACTTTAGTATCTTCATACGCTCAAAACCTCGGAAACGTCGTTCCACTTCATGGTACTCCCTCAATTGGCTCGCGACCTAGAAGAGCATACCGTAGGCTTGAACCTTAGCGATCACAGCTTCTGCCCAATGCCCTCTCACATCAGTAAAGTTTGTCTCATTCACTTCAGACTGTTCAATGAATCTCGCTACAATGGCTGCCATCTCGGCACGTGTGATCGACTTATTTGGCCGGAATGTACCGTCCTCATAGCCTGTAATGTAAGCGTCATGATGTTTGATGATCAGTTACTTCATTGCCGAAGCTAGCCCTATAGTTTTCCTCATCCATACTGAATGCAGGTGAAAATATACCTTTGCTGAGTGTCAGTCCACTTAGATTGGAGATGCTTGCAGCCGCAGAAACGATTGATCAGAATTCCTGTCCCGTATACTTTTCTAGCGCAGCATAAATGCCTTTTTTACGGGCACGCTTGATGATTAGTCCAAAGAGGCAGCGTTGCAGCCAGAGTGGAATACCAATGATCAGTGTGTTTTGTAATGTTAATACTAAAGCGGTATGGGCGAGAGATTTAGGATTGCCCTTCTCATCGGTTAATCCATCGTCCATAAGCCCGTAATGAATGCGAACGGATTGCTCGAATTTGCTTGGTGGCGTTAATCGAACGCGGAATACAACAGGATAATCGTGATCGTTTGTAAATGTATGTGGCGTTTTGAGCGGGGCAATGCAACGTTCTCCAGTCTCTAACAAGTGCTTTGTTTTACCCAAGGTAACTGTGAGCGTACCGGCGATCACTTCAAATTGCTCTTCGAAGTGGTCATGAATATGTAGGGGTGGACCTTTGCCACGTGGTGGAAGTGTGACTTCAATTAATAAATATTCACCGTTCGTATCCTTTGCCGTTTCTATAAACGTAATTTGTTCACCTGTCACTTTATTCGTAACTGTTTGTTCCACTCATGATCGCTCCTTGTATTCATTCATTACACATCAGATAAAAGTATTGTAAAGAGAATTATAGGAGCTTGTAGTCATACGAAAGTAGTACACTGCCATGAAGGAACGATAAAAGTGCTACTCCTCATCATTTGAGGAATAGCACTTTTGATTACTTACCGTTCTTCAATTCTAATCACTAATTGTTAATGGAATGCCTTAAACATCTCAGTCTACTCTCGTACCGTCACATTTAATTTGTATGATCTGGTTTCCCCTGAAGAATTGCGGAGTACAGCTTCATACTCGTAGATTCCAGGTGCCCTTCCAGAGATTGCGGTAACGGCAGACTGTGCACCAGGCGTATGTGATTGCAGCGATTGTGTGTCGATCAATACATCATTTTCGTACAGTTCATATTCAGTTGCATTCGTTCCCCACCACAGATTCATGGTGACATTGAAGTTGCCGTCACCGTCCCAGTTGTCGTTCGACAGAACGGCTTGCCCTGGGGAAGCATCTGTGACGATAACTGTCAGCGGTACACTTATGGTTGTACCGAGTGCATTGATCAATTCCCCGGTATAGATATAGGTGCCATTTTTCTGTCCAGTAATATCCACTTTGACAGACTGTGCGGACGGGGATTGATCAACCAGAGAAATATCCTTAATCAATTCACCGTTCTCATACAGTTTGAACTGATTGCCGTTATTGCCCCACCACAGATTCATGGTGATCGTGTAGTCGCCGTCTTTGAGCCCCGTGTCGTAACCATTGTTATCAGATAACACCGGAGTGCCAGGCGCTCCGTTCGCTAGTGGCGTTCCCTGATGGAGCCATTCCTCCCACTTAAGCAGCACATCTGCCTGCTCATCCGAGAATACGGTTCCTCGAGCTGCTTGAACGTCATCACCGTAGGATGCAAGAAGTTGACGCGCTTTTGCTCCTTCACGATCGTTTGCTGCCTGTTTGGCTTGTTGTAACGTGTTCGCAAGCTGATCAGCAAGAGCGCCGGCATTAGGAGCGATCGATTCATCTGCAAAGGCGTTGGTCAGATTGATCAGGCTGTCGAATGTAGCAATAACTGCAAAACTATATTCTACCGTCTGTTCCCACCCAGCCAAATCGGAGACGGTTGCCGTAACGTGGTTTAGGCCGGGCTCCAGTGTATATGCCGGAGTGTCCAGAAGCACACCCTCCGGTTCTGCCACACCAGAACCCGTATCGGAGGCTGTATAGCCAATTTCCACGTGCTGATCAATGGTGTACTCGGTTTGACCTTGAATTTCAATGGTTGGAGGTACGAGATCAATGGATATGGACAAAGACTGTTCACTCTCTTTGTTACCGTCAACATCGACGCTCCAGTAGGTGATGGTATGCGTTCCTTCTTCAGTTAGAGTCAACTGTGTGCCACTCACTGTTTCCCCACCATTAATTTGATAATAGGTCCCTTCGATTTCGGAATCTTCATCAACTGCTGCAAAGGTTACTTGGACTGGAGAAGTATACCAGTCGTTCTGCGATTCTCCTTCCACAGTTGCCGTGGTATGCGGGGCTTCCTGCTCCGGAGATTCCCCTTCCAGCGTAACAAAGTCAGACAGCGGTATATTCAATTCCTTCACAAGACGTGCCACGAGTTCAGACACCTTGATTGCACCGTTCATTTGCAAGTGTGTATTGTCTTCGGTTGTACCTACCCACATGAATATCGATTTGGTTCCTTCTGTGCCAAGTTCTTGGAAATGTTCCCAACTGGCTTGGTTCAGATCAATGATGAGTGTGTCTGTTTCCTGAGCTGTTTCTTTCATCGCCTGTACGTATTCCGGGAAGCTCTTGTTCAGCACCTCTCCGGTAAAATCACGACGGTTCACTGGCGTGACCAGAACCGGAATCGCACCTCTCTGCAGAGCGCCATCAATGTATTCTTTCAGATATACCTTAAACTGTTCGGGCGTAAGATAACGCTCTGGACGTGAAGGTGTGGAATCGTTATGAGACCATTGCATGAAAAGATAATCGCCTTCATGAATGTCGAGTAAAATATCGTTGAGATATCCACCGACCAAGAAGGTTTTGCTGCTCAAACCTCCAACTGCCCGGTTATCAATACTGACTTCATTTGCATCAAAATATCCACCCAATGTTTCTCCCCAGCCTGCTTGCGGACGATAGTTTTCCGCGTAATTGGCCACAGTGGAATCGCTGGCCAAATAAATAACCGGTTTATCGCTTGCACTATGGTCTGGCAGACGCTCCAGCTTCAGCGCATTGATCTTCGGCGCATTTCCGGTGAAGTTTAAGTTGAATACCCCATCGATCAGGGCAATATCATACGTGATTTCTTTGAATTCGCCCTTGGCAATGCTTGTAAGCGGCAGTTTGGTCATCTGCTCTACAACGACATTTGCGCTGGTCGATTCCTCCGCATCCCCGATGGTCATCGTTACCCGGTAATTCGCCGGCTCCATTTCCACGAGGAAAGAGGTACCGTTTACTCGTGTGAAATCTTCCTTGAGCAAATCTCCGGTTTCCCGGTTCTCATCTTTGGTCAGCGCAGTATCAGCAAAGCCATACCCGTTGCCTTCGATATATGCTCTTTTGGCATCTACTTTGATGTATCCGTCGGCTGCGCCGCCAGAACCAAAGTCAAAATTATATTCGTTAATCTCTTCGCCTGGTTCACTTGTCAATGAATCTTTCGCAACTGTTAACATGTTCAACGCATGGTCAACTTGAGCTTGGGTGGATTCCGTATTGAATATAGCTTCCGCAGCTGCCAAAGCCCGGTTCACCACGGCCTTCGATGCATCTGTATATTCCGACAGATCAATTGCTTTGATCTCATCGTACAGAGCGATTAAGGCCGTCTGATCGCCACTCTCTGAAGAGAGCTGCGTGCCTTCAATCCGCACGTTATCGATCTGGGTAGTCCAGTTCAACGTGCCTCCACCGCCTTTTCTCGTTCCCAGGAATCGCATGGATCTGACGTTGTCCGCATATGCGCCGGAACTCAGTGAGATATCTGCAATCGTTTGGGTAACTGTCGGATCGGCTAGATTCGTTAATGTCAGATCCAATGTTTTCTCGGCAAAATTAACGGTTGCATCCACATTGACCCACTGGTTCTTGGTAATATCTGTAGCCGTTCCCCCTTCGGGTATGGCCGTATCCCCTGTGCCGTAGTCCGGGTTATATGCACCGACAAAATAATGAATTTTGGTGCTTCCGGTTTTCGTAAACAATGTGAAAAGGGCATTTTCGTTCGAATCCTGGACCGTGAGATGACCTTCTGATGGATAGGCACTCACATTACCGGATTGCCAGTCAAAGTTCACGTTCACCTGATCGCCGTTTACAGCATCGAACAGACGGAATACCTTGGCCCGATTGCCCGATCCGGAACCCGCGACGGACAGTACCTTATTTCCGGACTGGTCAACAACAGTTCCCGTCATGGTTCCTGCAATACCCGTGGCATTGACCATCGCATATTGGTAATCAGCAGCGTCGCCTTCAAAGTCCTCCTCATATAGCTGGGCTTCCGGCTCTGGTTCTGGCTCGGAAATATCCGGGTCGATGACCAGTGATGAAATGCTCAGCTCCATGTCTTTGACTGCACCGGCAACGAGTCCGGCAATTTTCTGAGCACCATAGCTGCTGAAATGCGTATTATCGTTGATCCCATTCGGGTATTTTGGATATTCACCCGGATTAGCATACAGGAATACTTTCTCTGTAGCTGTATTACCAATTTTGTCGTAGTACGCAATACTTAATTTGCTGAGATCAACCAGAGGCACATCAAGCTCCTCCGCTACTTCTTTGGCAGCCTGCACGTATGCCGGGAAGCTGACGTTGAATTCCTGAGTCACTGTGTTGAAATCTCTGCGTCCAACCGGAGTGAGCAATACCGGTGTAGCGCCGCGCTGTTTGGCACCGTTTACATAACGAGTTAAGTAGATCTTATAGTCCTCAGGGGATGCATACCGGTCCGGTATCCCTGCACTGGCGTCGTTATGACCAAAGGAAATGAAGAAGAAGTCCCCCGGCTTAATTCGTTGCAGGATCGTATCCAAACGACCGTCTACCATAAACGATTTGCTGCTTCGACCGCCGATCGCATCATTCACGATGACTGCCCCATTGGAGAAATACCGTCCGAACTGTTGCCCCCATCCTTCTTGAGGGGCTTGCATTTCACTGTACGATTGCATAGTTGAATCACCGGCCATATAGATCGTCGTTGCCGTACCGGCTACTTTCTCTGGATATTTCTCGATGATGACGTCTTGGATGTCTATGGCTGTACCCGTGAAAAGAAGATCAAGCTGTCCATCCACTAATGCAACATCATAGGAATACTCCAGAGGTGTTCCTGCTGTCACATTGGTTACGGCGAGCTTCTGAACGAATTCGGATTTGACCCCGACATTCGAGTTATGCGCATCATTGCCCAATCGTAGCGTCACCTTATAGTTGGCATTGGGCAGGTCAACAGCAAATGTCGTGCCTGTCGCGACCGAAACCTCATTTTCTCCTACGGTAACACCGCTTGTATCCTTGAAGCCGTATCCCGTCTCTTGTGTGTATAACGTGTCTTGTATAGCGGTATTTCCTGAAACTGTCTCTGTACCAAAATCAAAGCGGTAAACCGGCTCAGCCATTTCTGCTTCGCGGGTCAGAGTCAGATCGGCTTTAGGGAATGTGGTAGCTTCTGCTCCAAGATAAAAGCCGGTATGAGGCGGCTGGTTATAGGCTACATTTTGCCAGGCTACGCCAAGTCGATACACAGGGTCCTGCATCAGCGTAGGAATGCGATAGTCTGTAGGAATGGTCGTCGTATAAAGACGATATTCTGAACTATCTTCGCTCCGCAGCAAGAGTTCCTCACGCCAGTCCCCCAGAATATCCGCCTGAAGCGCCGGATTTCCTTTGGTATGGTTGTTCGTTAACGTACCGGTTGCTCGGAAGATTTCATCTAGCTTTTTGTTTTCGTAATCCCACTTATAAATGAGTGGGATTCCTTTGGCGGTACTGTTATTCCACTCATGGTCAAACAGCTCACGCTGAAGATCTCCATCCCACCAGATCGCAAAGTTTGCGGTTTTTGGTCCTTCTTCCGCAGTGTAGATAGCCTCTCCAACAGCTGAGTAGGTATTGGTTACAGGAACACTTTGCCCGTTGGTAATGGTTGTGGCCCATGATTCGTAGCCCGGATAGTTCGGATCAATGTCAGCTGACATCCCGCGACCCGTGTCAAACCCTGTTTTCTCACCCCAGAGGATTTCACCTGTTGCCGCATCGCGCATCTCCAGTCCGTATGCCGCATCCGAATGCTCGTGCACACTTACGACCTGATAGCCCTCCCGGTTCGGATCGAGCTGGCCGGCGTGCATAGCGTCACCGTGGCCGAGTCCAGTGCTGTACAGCAAGCTGCCGTCATCGTCAATGGCCAAGGCACCAAACATGATTTCGTCCTTGCCGTCATTGTCGGCATCCAGCACACTTAGATTATGGTTGCCCTGTGATTGATATTGTGATCCTGCTTCGTTCGTGTCGAACGTCCAGCGCTTAACGAGTTCCCCGCCAACATAATCATAAGCAACAAGTACTGTGCGGGTATAATAACCCCGGCTCATCACGACACTTGGCTTCGTGCCATCCAGATAAGCAATTGCGCCAAGGAACCGGTCTACACGGTTACCGTAGCCGTCGCCCCAATCACTGACGTTGCCTCTTGGCGGATCATAGTCCACGGTGGATACGGCCGCTCCGGTCTCACCATCAAACAACGTGAGATATTCCGGCCCTGTCAGTATGTATCCGCCTTCGTTGCGATAATCCTTCGTGCCGTCACCAATGACCGTGCCTTGGCCGTCCTTTGTGCCGTCAGCCGTCTTTACAACCACCTCGGCTTTTCCGTTGCCATCGAGATCATACACCATTAACTGTGTATAATGCGCTCCGGCGCGGATGTTGACTCCCAGGTCAATCCTCCACAGCTTGGTGCCGTCCAGTTTGATGGCATCGATATACACATTGCCGGTATAACCTGCCTGCGAGTTGTCCTTGGAATTGCTCGGACTCCACAGGAAGACAATTTCATATTCGCCATCGCCGTCCAAGTCAGCTACGGAAGCGTCACCTGCATAATACGTATAGGTTCCACCGTCTTTTGTCCGTCCGTCGGCTGGTTTATCCAGCGGAATAGGCAGATAATCGTTGTGCCAGACCGATGCAACCTCCGGTTGCATTTGCTCTTTGCCTGCAATAACGGTCGAGATCTGATATTGTGAACTGTCGAAACCGGTGGTGTCCACATAGTTCGTCACATCGCTTATGGGCGACGTGTTCACTTTGGTTCCGTTTTTATATATATTAAAAGCGATATCATCCGGATCATTGTTCAAATACCTCCAGCTTAAAAAAACACCGTTGTCTACAAGAACCGCAACCAGACCCCGGTTAAGATATTCTCCTTGGCGACCTGGCAGGCTGCTTGATGACTCTGCACGCGCTGGCGCCGGGGGGATGACCAGTGAAATAACCATAAGGAACGCTAATAAAGATACAAGTATCGATTTCTGGATGGAACCATTTCTTCGGTTCATTGGATTAAGTCCTCCTTATCTAAAAAATATTTTTTAGAATCATCAGTTCGATCTGCCCTGCTTGTTGCCAAATAACACAAACTACAGTCACCTCCCTTTGTATGTTACCGCTTACATTTATCTTACAGGTCTAAAAAAAGACAGACAATCTAAAAAATGTGACGTATTATATAATATAATTGACTTTTTTAGGAAGGGGATGAAAGATGGTTCATACGGTCTCTTATGCTTTTCGCAATGACGATACATCAATCATGACACTAGACTCTATTGGATGGCAGATCGTCTCAAGCGAGGAATATCGTTGTCCCAGTGACAATAGACCGGACCCGGGGCACGTTGTTTTTCAATACACGCTCAATGGCCAGGGTTATCTGGATATTAACAATCAAACGATTCCTTTACCAAAGGGACATGCACTACTTGTTAAAATTGCAGGAGAACATTGCTACTACTATAAGCAAGAGAATAACGAACCCTGGGAATTTATTTGGATAAATATTCGCGGGGATGAAGCCAATCGAATTTGGGATATGATCCATGATAATGAGGGGCATGTCATTCTACGAAACGCAGATTCTCCCTTGATTCAAGAGTTATGGCAAATTATTCAATTGATCCATCAGGATAAAGTTACGGACAAGTATCGATTGTCCATGCAAGTCTATCGGTGGCTGCTCATCTTGGTGCAGACAAGTCGGGATGCGGAAAGGGATATCGGTGCCCTTTCCATAACAACGATCGAGAAATGTAAAAAGTTTATCCGAGAGAATTATGCCTCCCCTTTGACGCTGGATCTGCTAGCCAGCCATTGCGATATCAATAAACACTACTTGTGCAGGTTATTTCAGAAATCCGAGAAAACTTCACCGCTAGCCTATCTCAAAGATAGACGGATTGAAGTTGCAATCCGACTACTCCGCACGACCGAACTTCCGATTTCCCAGATTGGCCAACAATGCGGCTTTGAGAGTCCCAGCTATTTCGGCAAAGTTTTTCGGCAATATATGTCCATGTCTCCCAAAGAATATCGCATGAATAAGCTAGAGTTTCCATATGAGGCCATTTATTATGAATAGCCAAACTTGCTGTTTGCTAGTTGTCTTTGTTCGGGAGCTACACTTTTTCCGATAAAATAAAAAAAAGACGCTATAATAATAGCGACTTTCAATGGGACTATGTTCTTGTACTTTGAGAACTGCTGCTCTTATTGAGCGGTGTATCCTCCGTCTACGATCAGACTATTTCCTGTCATATATGAAGAATCGTCGCTAGCTAGGAACAGAACGGCTTTCGCCATTTCATCTGCTTGACCCAAACGTTTCATTGGAGTTGCCGCAGAAAGTGCTTGTTTGCTCTCTTCCGGGATAATCGGTGTGTCGATAAAGCCTGGGCAAAGGGAGTTCACCCGAATATTTTGCTCAGCATATTCCAGCGCAAGGGAACGAGTCAGATTCACGACGCCGCCTTTAGCTGCATTGTAGGCTGCAGAACCAGGCGAGCCAACCCATCCGTACATGGAAGCTGTATTGACGATGGTGCCTCCGCCAATTTTGAGCATTTCGCGGATCGATTCACGAGCGACCAAGAATACGCCGTCCAGGTCAACATTGACTGTATTGCGCCATTCGGCGTAGTCAAGCTCATGCGTCGGATGCACACGTCCGATTCCTGCATTGTTGAATACGATATCCACTTTACCGAATGCTGCTATGGTTTGTTTGAAAATCTCAGCAACCTCTTCTTCACTCGTTATGTTTGCTTTGATGAAGAGAGCTTCTGCTTTAAGCGCTTTCAGTTCCTGCTCAAACGCCTTGCCTTTTTCTTCATTCAGATCCACCAAGACCACTTTAGCTCCTTCGGAAACGAATAAGCGAGCTGTCGCTGCACCAATCCCGGATGCTCCTCCTGTGATGACTGCAACTTTATCTTGAAGTTTGCCCATGAATAAATCCCCCAGTATAATATTTTGAATAGCACTTCAATTGAATATGTGCTATGTGACGTTTACAAAACTAATTCTATGCTTAAAATTGTAACAATCCAATCATTAAGATATGACCAAGTGTCTACCTCGTAGACACTTTATAAAACTATGTCTATATTTATAGGAGTTTTTTTGAATGAATAATGAACTTATTGTGACATCTCAACACCGTAATCGAACCAAAGAGCACCTAAAAACGGCTCTGATTCAGCTCATTAAGAAAAAAGGATTCCATGGTGTATCTGTCAAGGACATCGTTGATCAGGCGGGCTATAATCGCAGTACATTTTATTTACACTACCAGGATAAATACATTCTCGCCGAAGAATTGCTGAGTATGACACTCGGAGGATTGAGGTGCGCCGTAGGTAAACCCTATTGGCATGGTCAAAAGGTCTTAACAAACAAGCTGGATGCCGAATCTTTTCAAATCGTGGATTACATCTACGAACATCGTGACTTCTTCGAACTGATTCAGTTCGATGATACGTTACCCGGTCTACATACAGGCTTTCCACAAACCATACTCAAAATCTATGAGGAGCAATTTGTCTTCGAGACGATCAACAACTCCCCAGTTAACATGGATTATTTCAAGTACTATACCGCTTACGGTTTTTTTGGATTACTGAACAATTGGATATTAAGCGGATATCGTGAGTCACGCGAGTCATTTATTAAGAACGTGATCGAGCTCACCAAAACACATATCCACTCTTTTCATTATGTGGGTAACAAGTATGATTCATGATCTCGAATCTGTTGTACTGAAACCTACTTCATGTATTCATCGTCTCCATTTTTTCTATAAGGTTTCTTTTACTTAATCTCCTCCTGTATAGCATATACTTCCCTCGTTGTTTCTATAAAAGATAAAATAATCGGTGACAGCCACTTGTCTTTATGCCACAACATCTGTGTATATACATGCAAGTCTGGAACTTGCCATGGCAGGACAACCAGTTCTCCCCGTTCAACTTCGGCTTTCGTGACAAGATCAGGAAGAAAGGCAATACCGATACCCGAAATTGCACATTGCTTAATTGCTTCAGCACTTTGAAACTCTAAATATGTAATGCTGTCAATGCCCTCTTTCTCAAATGAACGGTCAAACATAGTTCTATAGGGGCAGCCCTTTTCATTTGTCAGGAACACTTCTCCGTGGAAATCTTCCAGTTGCAGTACGGCCTCTTTGGCAAGTCGATGTTCTGGAGCAGCGAACAAACGGAAGTTCTCTTCTGATAATGTCTCCACGGAAAGTCCAGTTGAGCGAATGGGTTCATCCAGCATATAGACAACATCTGCAGTTCCCTCAAATAGTCTTTGCTTGAGCTCCTGATTTGGAACAGAACGGAAGATCAGACGAACTCCCGGGTGCTGCGAACGGAACCGTTGAAAGACAGCTGGAAGTCTATAGGCACACACTACCTCATTGGCACTTATCGTCAAAGTACCGGTTAGATTTTCATTGTCATGAACGTCACTGCGAGCTTCGTCCAGCTTGTCCAGAACTTCCTGGACATGAGTTAAAAAGCGCTTACCCGCAGATGTGAGCGCGAGATGTTTACCTAAACGATCAAAGAGACGAACACCAAGCTCATCCTCCAATGCTTTAATTTGCATCGTGACATTAGAGGGAACGTAATTCAGCACCTCCGCAGCACGAGTGAAATTTAGTGTTGAAGCAACTGTGCGAAACGTATTTAGTTGACGTAATTCCACGTTGGATCCCCTTCTCACTTTCAATATTATTGATGGCTAGTATGAATTCTGTTCACTTTTGTTAAAAGTACCACAGCTCTATACTAAGCACAAGAAGTCACACACTGAACATGGGTGATTTCATTTGAAGGGAGCGATCATACGATGGATTATGAAATTTTTAATTTTGGTGATGTAACATTGCAATCGGAAGTTACCTTGCCCAATGCTTTTCTTGCTTACAAGACTTATGGAAAATTAAATAAACAGAAAGACAATGTTATTGTCTATCCAACTGCTTTTGGTGACCAGCATGTTCAGAATGAGTGGTTAATCGGTAAGGGAATGGCACTGGATCCGGAGAAATATTTTATTATCATTCCGAATTTACTGGGCAATGGCTTATCTTCATCTCCCACGAACACACCTCCCCCGTTCAATCATGCTCATTTTCCGCAGGTAACCATCTACGACAACGTTAGATTACAGCATCGACTGTTGACCGAAAAGTTTGGAATTCAAAAAATAGCTCTTGTCGTGGGTTGGTCCATGGGGGGAATTCAAGCATTTCAATGGGGAGCGAGTTATCCGGATATGGTAGAACGAATTGCACCGTTTGCGGGAATTGCCAAGACTTGGCCTCACACCTCTGTGGTTATGGACGGTGTAAAAGCTCCACTACTGTCTGTGGTTGGCTTCGATACTAGCAAACTAGACCAACTGACTTCTGAAGACATGCGCGCTGTTGGCCGAGTCTATGCAGGTTGGGGACTATCGCATGCATTTTATAGAGAAGAGCTGTATCGTGAGATGGGGTTTGAATCTTTGTCAGATTTTGTGGCTGGTGTATGGGAAAGTAGCTTTATGAATATGGACCCGCATAATGTACTCGCTATGTTATGGACAGGCCAGCACGCAGATATTAGTGCCAATCCTTCCTATAACAGAGATTTTGATCAGGCGCTGAAGAGTATTAAAGCTCTTGCCTGTATCATGCCGGGGAGTACGGATCTCTTCTGCACAGCAGATGATAATGAATATGAAGCTAAGCTCATACCTAATGCTATTTTCAAACCAATACAATCAATCTGGGGTCATTTTTCTGGTCGTGGAATTAATCGTGCCGATAATCAATGTATTGACGACAATCTAAAACACTTGTTGGGGCTTCATACAAACGGATAGATCATCAATGACATTGGATGTTCTACTGGTAGTTTATCTATTTAGTGTTGGTAGAAGTTCTTGTCCATGTCGTAGGACAAGAACTTCTATTGATAAAATAGAGAAGCACCTTCATCCGATGAGCGTATACTCCAATGCTGTGTCGGGTTACCGATTTTCGACTTTTATTAAATTATAATCGTGCCGTCTTATATTTTGTTATTAGGTAGATATCTCAATACCTTTTCCCGGTCTTATCGTCCACAAAATAACAAATGAGACCATGACAATAATTAAACATACCGCATAAACAAGACGAAGCCCTGCAAACTGAGCAATGATTCCACCGCCCAAATTTCCGACTAGTCGTCCAATAATGGACCCGTTGTAATAGATCGTTGTTGACATCCCTGGTGAATTTGGAAGCAACTCGGTGAAATAGCTCAATCCGTTGCCCATGACAATGGCTACGAACACGGCCTGCAATAGCTGGGCTACAATAATTTGCCAGGAATTAGTCGATACTCCTAACACAACATTATAAATTATTGCAATAAAGCAGGCGCTAATCATCAATGAATGGTTCGATAACTTTCTGCCGAGAGCACCTAGTGCAAACATAATGGGAATCTCCAAACCTGCACAAATACTAACCACCAATCCAACATCTGTAGGTGTGCCATGGAGTTCATTTACGATTAACAGTGGTGTGATAATCCCGTTTATGGCGTTGACTGCAAATAATAAGATGAAGGCAATAGACGGAAACCAGATCTGCCGACGGCTAACGGATGGCGAGCCAGCACGATCAGGTCTTTTCTTTTTAACTGCTTTTTTTCTGGGTAAAAACACAAGCACTAGAGATGCGATGATCAGAAAGATGGCTGAGGTACTCAAAAAGAGTCCCTTGTATCCAACAACTCCTAAAATGATGGTTCCAACTAGAGGACCGATCAGGAATCCAAGAGATACAAGTGTACGCAGCGTGGACATTGCAAATGTTTTGTCATCCGAGTTGCTTTCACTTGCCGATTCTTGCGCGTAAGCATAAATTTGAGGCATGGCGGCAGCCCCTAAACCACTAAAAAAACTGACGATTACAAGCAAAATGAAGAAATTATCCAACACTAAATATGAAGTGTAGCCCAAAGCAGATGAAACGGTAGCTAAAATAATAATAAATTTGCGGTCCTGTTTGCGATCCGAATATTTACCGATGATTGAGTTTGCCATCACCCCAGTTAATGAACTCACAGCTGTTAAAACGCCGAAGGCCCCAGCGCTCATCCCCAATTCCTGAGTGCAATAGAGAGCCAAGTATGGCAAAGTAATCGAAATTCCTATGCCTACCAATAGAACACAAATGACAAATAAACCAAAACCTTTGATTGCAAACAAATTGATTAGTCGTCTGTACAAGGTAATCCTCCTTACAACGATGGTGATTACTGTTCTTGATCAATTTTTTTTCCTATCCACCGTTCTATTATGCAGAAAACAAGTACAGCACCGTTATCCCGATTATATTAAATACTTGCCTAATCCTATCAATATATGATCAAACTCTTGGAATACCTTTAATATAAAAAAGAGTCTCTAATAACAATATTAGAGACTCTTTGAGCATTCATTTAACTTTTTCTATTTTTGTGACTCCCCCTTGAATTGGATTGCTTTCCTGCCGAAACTCAGGCCAATCAATACTAAGGTTTTTAAGGTTTCTTAATCATCTCTACGCCGTCAAAGGTAAGGCTGTCAATATCCGTATCCTTTTTCAACATATATTTATCAAAGAACGCCTTTGTATAAGAAGTGATAATGTTGCGCTGTTCCATCGCGTCCCGGGTTCCTCTGGATGCTTTATCCGTAGTCGTAAACAAGGAATCGGAGAAGTCACCATGGACTACATTATCAATAATGGCAAAGTAGGTGTCCTTGCTGTTGGATTCAAGAAGAAATGCATTCGTATTATAGGCAAGCACGGTGCTGAGTTGCATGAAAGGTTTCTTAAAATCGCTATCCAAGGCACCTAACATATTACCGTCAAGGTTTACAGCCCCGACAAATCGGTCATCGTCACGGCTAACAATTGCCGCTGTCGTTCCTCCAAATGAATGTCCGAACACACCCATTCCGATATCAAGCTGGAATCTGCCTTTAAACATAGATTCAATGTCACCAGTATTCATATTGTACAAGTTATCTGCAACATATCGAATATCCTCGCTCTGTAAAACGGCATATTTTGCAAACTTGACTGCTTCAGGCGCCGAAGTTAATTTGCGAGCAATCTCAATAGCTTCTTCTTCCTCAAGCTTCTCAGTCACAATTTCAGGTGGAGTTAGGGTGGCGGCTTCCATTCCGTATTTCGTTACTTCGTCCATAAATTTCTCTGACATACCAAACGTTCGTCCATCTTTAAGTTTGTACACACCACTTTCGGCATGTCCGATGGATACCACAATATAGCCAGCGCTTGCCAGGTCTTGAGCGAACAAAGTGCCCTGCTGTGGGTAAGCGCCTGCGCCATGAACAAAGAATAAAACCGGATATTGTTTTTCCTTTTCAGACAAGGCCAGATCGTCGTAAGACCACGTCTTGAAATTGGAATCAAACAGCTGCTCACCACCCGCTGTGCCCCCTAATCTAACCAGAAGCTCATCCCTCAGTGAATGAAACTCCGGAAATGCATACTCTGCCGTAGGCTTGCCCTCATTGCTGTCGGACGGATAGAAAAATAATGCCGTTAGTTCTCTTTCAGAATGGTTTGATGCTGTGTACTTAAAGTCCATCTGTGTACGCCCTACCGTATAACTTCCCATCGGTTTCGGAAACTCATTCTGTGCGGGAGCAACGCTATTTTCAGGTTTCGGAATTTCCTCCTGTGTGGAAGTTCCGCTATTAGTGCTGCCGCAGGCGGAGAGCATGGTCAGTGAGAGAACCATGGCCAGAATCGTTGTCAGTCTTTTTTTCATCATTATTCCTCCAATGTGTATTCATGCATCTATCATAAACGCAGGAGAAAAATAAAAAATCGTACAAAAGGGCAAGACCCAAGTGTACGATCGGGCAAATCTATAAATGTTCCATTATAAATGCAATATTCCACGTTCCACCGCGACGGCGACAGCCTGCGGTCTCGAATCCACACCTAATTTATTGTAGATACTGGTTAGATGAGTCTTTACAGTCCGTTCGGATATTCCCATATCGAAGCCGATCTCTTTACTTCGAGAGCCACGGGCAATCGCTTGAAGCACGATCAGTTCTTTGTCTGTAAGAGATATCCTGGATGAGGACGACTCTTTTGCCTTTTCTGATGTCTTGTGAGCAAATACTTTCTTGCTGATCTCCGGTAATAGCAACGTTTCCCCACGCATCGCTGCATCAATTGAACGAAATATCATTTCTCTTCCCGTGTCCTTCAGCAAATACCCTTTGGCACCTAACGCTAGCCCGCGGATCATCATTTCATCCTCGTTATATGTAGTCAAAATAATGATCGGTATATCCATTCCTTTAGCTCTGAGCGCTGTCATGGTATCCAGGCCGCCCATTTCAGGCATGTTTAAATCCAGAAGGATGATGTCCGGTTTGTAAGTATCCACCCGTCGAACCGCTTCCATACCGTTAGATGCTTCTGCAACTACCTCGTACCTTTGATTGGTTTCCAGGATCAGCTTAAGGCCCTCCCGAACGACGAAATGGTCGTCCACGATAAGAATCTTGATTGTCATACGTTGGTGTCCTCCTGTTGTAATGGGATGCGAACAGAAACTTGGGTTCCCTGCTTTCCGCTTTCAATTTCGATCTTCCCGCCCATAATTCGGGTTCGTTCATATAAGCCAATTAAGCCATAACTACCGGATTGTTTCTCGATGAGGTTGGTATCGAACCCTATTCCGTCATCTGTAATGCTTAGCTCGATGACGTTTTCGCGTGCTGCAACCACGACTTCCACGTTCGTAGCATTAGCATATTTTGCTGTATTGGCCAAGCATTCTCGGATGATATGTAAACTATGTTCGAAGATCAACTTCGGCACTTCTGGATGGGGTATCGATGACTGAGTGACAGTACGAATGCCTGTTATATGTGAGAAATGCTCAGCCTCTTCCTTCACCGCTTTAGAAATATCTGTGACCTCGGCAGGAAACGAACGCAAGTCATCAATTGCGCTTCTCGCCTCTGAAAGCGTGCGCTTTGCTTGAGCTTTTGACAGCCGAACAATCTCGTGGGCACGATGGTTATTATCATTTTCTAAATGCGCATCCACGGCATCAAGCTGCATGATCAGACCTGCCAGCCCTTGTGCCAAGGTATCATGTAAATCACGGGCCATTCGTTGACGTTCATTGGCAATCGTTAGCTCCTCCACTTTCCTGTGCGCTCGTTCCAATTCACGTAAAAACGACTGGGTCCGCAATTTGGCACGAACTTGTTTATAGAACAAAGAAGCATAGCCGATTACGAAAAACATGATGAAGAAGAGCGATGGTACTGTAGATGGCAAATCCTCGGTAGTCCCCAGCCAAACCAGAGAGACAGAAAACAAGATGCAGTAAAAGGTACATACCAGAAGCACCTTCATCCGTTGAGCGTACACGCCAATACTCTGACCCGCCAAAGCCGTCAATAGACTTACAAAGATGAGAGAATGAGCATTAGGCATGAATAACGCACACCCCCAGACAATACATCCTTGTGTCACAAAATAAATCCAGGGTCTTCGATCGACAACGTATCCGGCATACCAATGCAGCAGAATGTGAACCAGAATGAGAGCTGTAAACATCATAAATTCAAACCATGTGGGCAACATCGGCAGTTGGGAGTACAATGCAGAAAAATAAATCAGAATGCCCCAGATCAAAGCAGGCAAACGAGAATCACGCAGAACATTTTGAATATCAGATCGGGAGCTTGTATACGGTTTGTTTATCGAATAATCACTCATGCTTGATCACCTCTATCAGGTACTATTTATAAAACAGTCTCTCCGGACACAAAAAAACGGTACATTACTGTACCGATCATTGATTCACTCAATCTATGTTAATGTACTAAGTGTCTCCAAGTCCAGTCCAATAAGTCAAGCGTCATGATTGCACGTTAACCTTCCTGTCTCAATGGGCCCGGTCCCTTCAGTACCCGCAAATGTGAAGTAATCGATTTGGGCAGGCTAAGCTGATTCGATTCGAAGTGCTCATGTATGATGATCTGCGACAGAATGTGCCGGACGGACGTTCGGAAAAGCTCACGCTCTGGTTCGCATAGTTGTTCATCAACTAATCTGAATGTTGTCAGCTCGTTCCCAAAATACTCGTTCATCTTTCTCTCTGTTGGTTATATTTTGGGAGAATAGACGCTTTATATAACGCAATGCAAAATTTAATTGGGTATCATCCCCCTCCTAATCACATCAATTAGCAGAAGCATTAATGGAATCACGCCAAACAAAACAGCAGATATATTACCCAATATGTCGCCCAGAACTAATGCTTCGATTAGACTTTTGGGTACTGTAGATACCAAATAAATAAAGGGTAGTAACATGTAATGTATAGGTTGGACTTTTCTTAAACGAAATAAGTTTTGGATACCGATTGAAGTGAAATAATACTTAATAGCGAAAGTCACGAAGATCTGAACGATCCAGAAAATTAAAATAAGTAACTCAAAACGTTCAAAAAACAACCCTTCTATTTCGAAACTTCTTAGAAGATCAAGTGTAGGAAATGTTCTTGTTGTAATTCCACTTAATGATAAACATCCAACTACCATCACCATGGTAAACCAACAAAGTAATGTAACAATCGAAATACTCCAAAATATCGTTTTGGTGCTTTCTTTAGGGTGGGTCATATAAGCAGTTAGTATTAACATCATCTCATATCCTGAATAAGATAACACAGCAGGCTGTATCCCCTTCAATACAGGGATAATTCCATCACCAAACATAGGCAGAAGATTATTAAATTCAAACAACTTGCTGCTCAACAGAATCCCAATTATAAAAATAATTAATGTAAACGGAAGTGTAATTGTTAATAGCCTCAATAAGGCAGAGAGCCCACCTGTCACTAAATAAAGTCCACACCAAAGAAAAACGATGACTGTGGCCCAATAAGGTGTATCTTGTAATAAATACATATCAGTAGCATCTGCCATTACCCTGATTTCCAAGGAACTAAGAACAAGAAAATATAATATTATCATTAACCCATAAATATTAGATACCCATATTCCTGTGATGCTTGCAGTAAACTCAAATACTGTTTTATTTGGATATCTCATACTCAAATTTACAACTATAATACCGATCCCGATAACAACGAGTCCTGATAAAAGCATCGATATCCAGATATCCGGCGTCTGGACTGATTTACTCAAAGTACGAGGGAGTATTAGTATGCCTGCGTTAAACATACAGTTTATGACAACAATAGCAGTCTGCACTGTACTTATTTTATCTGTGGAACCAACAGACATATTCCCCATCCCCAACCCATAATTTGTGATACTTCAGTATGCCCGGGGTTGTTAAATTGTAACCTTTAAACTCCTCTATATAATTGGTTCCGCTTGTTTAGGTTCGTTTCATCTTCAAATTCATATCTTCGTAACAATATCCTTCCAAATATAGCCACAACGAGCCATATTCGCTTTGCCACCTAATATTCATACTGGATAGGAAAGAAGGTGAATGATGAATCATGCCTCCAGCTCTAGAAATTCAGCATGGTACTGCCGGTTATGGCACTTCCCCCGTTCTTCACAAGCTAGACTTTCAAGGCTTATGCGGGGAGATGATTGCGATTACGGGTGCCAATGGCGCAGGCAAAACAACACTGTTTAAAGTCATCCTCGGTCTGATCCCCATGAGGGAAGGCTCCATGAGCATTGGCGGACGACCGATGGAACATAAAAAAGACTTTAAATGGGCGCAGAAAAAAATCGGTTTTGTGCCTCAGGGCATTCAGAAAGGAAATCTGCCTATCACCGTTTTTGAATATGTGATGCTTGGCAACTGGGGAAAGTCATTTGCTTATTGGAATCGTCCTTCTATAGCAGATAAGCAAAAAACGGCTGAATGGCTTGAGTATGTCGGATTAACGGAATTGTCCAACCAAGACTGCAATGATTTATCCGGAGGACAGCAACAACGGATGTTTATAGCACGTGCATTAATACGTGAACCTGACATCTTGCTTTTGGACGAACCAAGCAGTCATTTGGATACGTTCTCAAGAGAATTGCTGTATACGATCATCGGTGAATACAGACAGCGAGCACCTCAGCTGCTCACGCTTATGATCACTCATCAATTGGAAGAAACGAAACAGTTGCATGACCGCATTTGTTTTATGAAGAACGGGATGTTAACGGATGTTGGTAGTATTGCATGACGTTAATCGACTACATACATATTCCATTGTTCCAGCGTGCATTGATCGCCTGTATTATCGGGGGTAGCTGTTTGTCCCTCGTGGGAATTGTCGTGATTCAGTTCCAGTTGACGGTTGTTCGTTTTGCTCTGATGCATTTGGCTCTTCTAGGTGGCGCGTTCGGATTGCTGATCGGTATGAAGCCTATGCCTGGAGCCATGTTAGCTATTTTTGCCGGTTCATTGTTATTCGGTCCGTTATCTGCCAAGGTTAAGCTCGAACCCGCAATTATCGGAGCCTTTCTCATGACAGGATCACTTGCTGCGGCCTTAATGCTGTTTCACATTGGTGGAATTCCTGCAATGGATGTATTTGGCCTGTTTGCAGGCAGCATTCTGACGCTAACTTCTTTGGACATGTGGCTACTTAGTGGAATCAGCTTAATTATCGTGTCTATGTTCGTAATCTGTTACAGGGAGATCCAACTGGTGCTGCATCATGCGGAACATGCGGAGTGGTTAGGTATTCCCGCTATCAGAATTCGTAATGTGCTTCTGTTCCTCACTGGAATCTCAATTGGCATTGCAATGAAGCTCGTGGGAGCTTTGTTGATAGATGCCCTATTGCTTCTGCCTGCGATGGCAGCTACAAGAGTAAGCAAAACGTATAAGCAATTACTCGGTTTGTCATCGCTTTTTGGCATAATGACTGCAGTTGGAGGGTATATCGTTTCCCTCATCTTTAACTTGCCAACGGGTGCATCCATAACTATGGTCGGTGTCATCATCTTAAGTCTTTGTTATCTGCTCACTCGAAAATAACTATATCTGTGGAGGTATATTTCTAATGAAAAATAACAAAACCATACTAAAAAAATTCTCCCTCCTGTTGGTGCTTGTCATGGGAACCATTCTTTTCACGGGATGTACAGGAAATGCGTCCAGTACGGTAACCGAAAATGCTCAGAACACGGAACAAAAGCAAGCTGAGACCGTCACTCCGAAGATTGTCGCATCCACAAGCTGGACAGCCCTTCTGGCAAAAACGGCAGGCGTAGAAGACGTCACCATTCTTGCCCCCGTGGACATGAAACATCCAAATGAGTATGACTTTAAGCCCAGTGATATTGAGAAAGTGAATGATGCGTCAACGGTTATCTACTCCGAATATGAACCGTTTATGAAACAAATATTGGAGGCTGCTGATGTACCAGAGGAAGAGCAGCTTGTCGTTGTCACTGAAAATACTCCGGAAGCACTCCACACACAAATCATGAATATTGCCCAAAAAACTGGAACGACAGCTGTTGCCGAGCAGGCTATGAAGGAAATTGACAGCACATTCGAAGCAGTCCGTGCTGAAACGGCAAAACTGGACACCCAATCCAAACGGGTCGTTGCTCAGGCTTACATGGTACCTGTAGCCAAAGCCCTTGGATACGAGGTCATTGGTGAATTCGGTCCAGCTGAAGTTACGCCGACACAAGCAGCAGAACTTGCAGCTTTGAAGCCTGCTCTGATCATCGATAATTTACACTTTCCTCAAGGAGCAGAAATTTCAAGCATAGCTGACCGTCCAGTTATCGAGCTTCGTAACTATCCCGAGACTTCCGAGCAAACGCTAGTCCAGCTTATTCAGGATAATGCCAAAAAGCTTGGATTAACATTAGCTGATTAAAAAGCAAGCAGAGTCCGCCCTTCTTTAAGGGGCGGACTCTTTTTATGTCAGATTGGCAAACCAATGATTCCAATAATGTCGCAGGGTTCTAACTAGCGTAACAGGACTAGATTGAGAAGTATCACATCGTATTATTTGTGCGTCTGCTCGACCATGACATGTCTTAATTTTTTGCTTAATTTGGTGAGTAGACCAGTTGCTTCATATACTCTACTGATTCTGAGACTTTCAAGCCGGGATTTGTAACAAACATGGAAGGCGGCAAAACATGGAGGCGGTCAGATTTCACCGCTTGCAACGAACTCCAGGCTGGATTGCTCTCCAACTGGGATTTGATCATGCGCTGCCCATCTTCGTCGGTGCCATGAACTACGATGAAGAGGTAGTCTGGATTCAGTTCAACCAGTTTTTCCATACTGAAGGGTACTGAACTTAGCATTTTTCCTGAAGGTAGATCTTCTGCAATATTGTTCATTTGCAGCATCTTTGCGATATCTAGCGCAATACTGGACGATTTTTGCATAGACGCAGTATTCATCATCAGGGTAATGATCGCATAAGACGGCTTGTTCGCCGGTAAATCGGTTGTCAGTGCCTTCAGTTTGGCATCCATGTCTGTAATCTCAATTTCAGCCTGCTGTTCTTTGCCTATGATCTGTCCGAACAACTTGGCATTACTGCGAATGTCCTCAATAGACTTCACCGTCAAAATGGCGAATGGGATGCCGGAATCAGCGAAAGTGCTGGACAGATCCTTGTGAAAGAGCGGTTGACCGATGACCAGATCAGGTTTTAATTGTAGGACTTCCTCCATATTGATGCTGTTAATCAGGCCAACTTGCTTCACACCAGTTGCTTCAGCAGGAGTATTCACACCAGCTGATGTTGCTATGCCAACGGCTTCGCCGCCAACCTGATAGAACAATTCAGTTAATTCGTTGTTCAGAATAACGATGCGTTCAGGTTTTTTCTCCAAGGTGACTGTGGCACCATTCAGATCTTGAAAAGTGAGATAGGGGCTGGAAGAAGCCTGATCTTGCTGCGGGTCTGTGCCGCAAGCGGTAGTCATAGTAAGTAAGGCCGCAATCCAAGTGATAACAATCCATTTTTTCAATGTAATCCCCCTCTTTTTTGTACCCCGATATTAGGCGTAAATCCTATTTTATCGTATATAAAACATATTCCTGCGCATAGGCTCATTCGAGCTATATTGCTGAGGAAAACGTGAACATCCTGTGATCGTTGCCGTTGTTCCAGACGTATATGCACCGTAGATCCTATCGCCGGAATCCAATGGTAAAAACAAAACAACCTCTAATTTTTATTTAGAGGTTGTTTTGGTATTTATTCTTTGAAAAGTTGAAAATTGTAGACAGAGATTGATTTACTTTCAGAAGAAATATTAACTTCAGCATCAACTTTAAAAACATCACGTAACATTTTTGGTGTAATAACATTTCGAGGAGCGCCATAGTCATAAAGTTCTCCCGCTTGAAGCACAATGATTTGATCTGAAATCATGGCTGCTTGATTAATATCATGTAGGACTAGGATGATTGTGATGCCTTGTTCGATATTTAGGCGCTTAATCAATTCAATAATCTCAAGTTGGTGATGGATGTCTAGATAGGACGTTGGTTCATCTAATAACAAGATAGCAGGCTGTTGAGCTAGTGCCATTGCAATCCATGCCCTCTGACGCTCCCCTCCAGATAAGCTATCTACTGTTCTTTCTGATAAATCCGCTAAATGCGTAAGTGAGATGGCTTGATCTACAATGGCATGATCTTCTTGATTTAATCGTTCAAATTTCCTTTTATGTGGGAAACGGCCATATTCAATTAACTGTCTAACCGTAACCTCGGGATTACTCTCATGTACTTGCATTAAAAAGGCAAGCTCTCTGGCAAATGCTTTCCTGCTCCATGTATTGATTTCGCTATTCTTAAATAAAATCTCTCCATACGTAGTCTGAATTTGCTTCCCCAGTGCCTTTAGAAGCGTACTTTTACCACAACCATTAGGTCCGAGAATACTGTGAATCCTTCCTGCTTCAAACTGAAGAGTTAAAGCCGAAATGACCTCATTATCATGATATCCAATGCGAACATTCTTTGCCTCAAGTGTCATATCCTTCTCTTCTTTCGCAACAAATATAAGAAAAATGGAGCACCTATAACGCCCATAATGATACCCACAGGTAGTTCAATCGGTGCAAAGGCAATACGACCAATGGTGTCAGATAAACATAGGACTGTTACTCCCAGCAACGCTGAAGCTGGCAGCAAGATTCGGTAATCATTTCCCACCATAAGCCTGGCAGCATGGGGGACAATTAATCCAACAAAACCGAGAAGTCCGACGATACTAATTGCACTGGCAGCAAGCAATGCGCTTATAGCAATAAACCATAAACGATACCCCTCTGTGTTTAGTCCAAGTGATTTCGATTCAGCATCGCCCAGTAACAGCACATTCATTCGTTGGGCACTTAATAGAGCCAACGTTAGCCCAATAATGCTATAAGGAATGATAATCTCTACATGTCCCCAACTTTTGGCAGACAGGTTTCCAACCATAAAGGAAATAGCTCCTTGTATACGATCACTATAAAATGTATATAGAGCGGAGACTCCAGAGTTTAAAAAAGCAGAGGCTGCAACTCCGGCTAGAATTATTCTCATAGGAGAAACTCCCTTGTCCCAAGCTAGCATATATATTAGCAGGGCTGAAGCCAATGCTCCAATAAATGCAACAGGAACTAACAAATATGAGTAGGCAGGAAACATTAGCAGCAGGGTTGTTCCGAATAAACCTGCACCAGAGGAAACACCGATAATATGGGGATCAGCCATAGGGTTACGCATAACCCCTTGTAACAATGCACCCGAAATAGCTAAATTCATGCCGACAAACACGGCTACAAGTGTACGAGGCAGTCTAATATTCCATATGATTGCGTAATAGTCGGAATCTGTATTACCGAGTAAAATACTTGAAATCGTCCGAACATGCACAGGAACTGCTCCAAGGCCTAAACTAATCAACATACTTAGTAAAGCTATGATTAGGAAAAGCCCAATGATGAAGAGCTTAAAACTTATCTTTTTTCTAAACCCTGTATGCTTATTCATAAAGATTACCTAGAAAGTTCGCCATACACTTCTAAATAGCTCCCTTCATTATTCTCATGAGTATAACAATTGTTAGTTTGATTCACTTGGAGCGATCAAGTCTGCCATATAACTATAGGAATCGACAACATCAACACCAGGAGCTATTGCAAATTTAACTTTTGGAAGAAAATACATTCGGTCATTTGAAATAGCTGAAAGCGAGCGCCAAGCTGGATTCGATTTGAAATTGCTTTCTATCATCTTTTCACCTTCCTCATCCGTTGTATGAGAAATAATAAACAAATAATCAGGATCAATCATAACCATCTCTTCCATACTAAAAGGAATATATCCGGCCATAACTTCCCCATCTAACGATAATGTAGCGTTACGGAGTTTTAACTGATCCGCAATATCTACTGCTATTGTAGAACCCTGCTCAACAAATGCAGCATCTCCCATAACCGTTAGTATGGCATAGGAAGGCATCTCTTTTTCATCTGGGATCCGATCAATCACTTGATTAATCTCGGAGTTCATTTTCGCTACAAGCTCTTTTGCTTTTTGCTCATTACCTGTAATTTTCCCCATCAAAATCGTATTCTGCCTTATGTCTTCAATGGATTGGGTGTTAAGATTCGCTATAGGAATATTAGCTTCTTTAAGAATTTCTCTTAGATTAGCATGATCGAAACGCTGGCCAATCACTAAATCAGGCTTTAACTCTACAACTTTCTCAATATTAACCTGATGCATAAACCCCACTCTCGGAAGATCTGCTGCTTCTTTGGGAGGATCAATGTTAAATGTATTCGTTATACCTACTGCTTTCCCTCCAACTTGATAAAAGGAGTGAAGCACTTGATCATTTAAAACAACAATTTTTTGAGGTTTATCTTGGAGTGTAACGAGCTGCCCGTCAAAGTCTTTAAAAGACAGAAAAGGTTCAGCCGATTGATTAATAGCACCTTCCTCTCTTTGGCTCTCTTGTTGTGGTTGTGAAGTATTTTGACAACCACTTACAATTACTAGCATGATTAAAATAAAGACTGTAAATTTAAATCGATCCTTCATCATTTTGGTCCCCTTCTTTCTCAAAGTATTTTTAAGAAGCACATGAACTGGAAAATACGATTCTACATTTAAATAAGCTTATCCTTAGATTTATAATAGCTGAATGGCTCAGCTGAGCTATTCGAGGGAGACAAAATGGCTTAATTGTAAACAATTTGTGAACCTGGTGCTTATATCAGTAAAAAAATTCTCTTTATACATGAATTGAATAAAAAATGCCCCCCAATGATGTATTTGATCATTAGAGGGGCATCTTTTATATTTCAGTTTAAATCAAGTATGAGTATGAATAATAACGACTTCTTATAATAGGAAAAGCCGCTATTACAGCGATTTTAATGGTATTTGCTGTGTTCAAGGTGCTTACATATGCTGTAGACCCCAGTTTTGCAATTGTAACAAAATCGGGGTGAGACTATGTCCTTTATCTGTTAGTGAGTATTCGACACGAGGAGGCATTTCAGCATAAGCAACGCGGTTCACTAGCCCACCTTCTTCAAGCTCACGCAATTGACGCGTAAGTGTACGATGCGTGACCGTGGAGAGCGATCTTTGTAGTTCGTTAAACCGTATAATATCTTTATTCAATAAATGGTACAAAATCAGAATTTTCCATTTGCCTCCGATTGCGTTGACTGCAAATTCAACCGGGCAAGTACTGCAATTTTCCAATGGTTCGATCTGCATAAGTTTACCTCCAAAAGTATCACAAGAGATACCTGATATCCCGAATGTGCGTACTTACATAAAGTTTGTGAGTTAGTTATTATGAATATAACATTTAGTTCGCTACTGAACAAATGAATGTAACTATAAGGAGCTGTTGTATATATGGAAACGATATTAGTCTATGGAGCGTCAGGGGTACAAGGTGGAGCCGTAGCGAGATTGTTAACTTCCCAAGGGGTAGCTGTTCGCACCATTACACGTCATGACAAAAACGTAGCTGCTTTAAAAGAGCAAGGTATAGAGGCATTTGTTGGTGATCTGTCTGTACCAGAAACGTTGAATGAAGTTAACAACGGTGTAGATAAAGTCTTCTTGAATATGCCAATCGAGTATGACACTGCTCTAATGAAGCAACAAATTACAAATGCCGTTGAAGCTGCGCGACAAGCGCACGTTAAATTGATCGTTGTGAACTCGAATGGATTTTTACCAGAACAGCCAACCGACACCAAAACGTTGGATGTTAAACGAGAATTAATCGAGTACGTACAACAAAGCGGTATTCCAACTATTTTGGTAAAACCCACACTTTATATGGAAAACTTCTTGATTCCGGGTCTGATCAATAATGGGATGCTCTTCTACCCTGTACCAGCAGATAAACCGATCCCATGGATCAGCTCCGAAGACGCAGCGCAATATCATTATTATGCGCTAACCCATCCTGAGCTGGCAGGACAAGTGCTGTTAGCTCCAGGTCCGGAAGCACTTACTGGTGCAGAACTCGGCGAGCGCTTTACACAAGCGTTGGGACAAGATATAACCTTCAATTTCCTGAACTATGATGATTTTGAAACAGCTCTCTCTCCAGTAATGGGGGCGGACCAAGCAGCTGGTATTGCAGGCTTCTATCGTTGGATCGGAGCTAATATTGATTCCCTCAACTATTATGACGTGAAAGATCGCGTGGTTGTCCCTGATCTCCAACTGACTTCGCTGAAGAATTGGTTGCAACAACCGCATGTAAAAACAATTTTCGGTTCTTAAGAATAGAACCAGTAACATCGCTCTCGAATTCGTTGCAATAATACTTTAATCTCTCAGGGAGTGTGCTATAGTACATTCTCTGAGAGATTATTTTATCAGCCACCCTCCATAACACTTCTTATCAGAGTGAGACTTGATTTGATTTTCCTTTCCATAATACTGTAAGTCCTAAACCAATGATCAGAACTATTCCTGCAAAAAGGTAAGGGTAGTGAATATTAATATCAAATAGAATCCCGCCCAATGCAGGGCCAAAAAAATTCCCCAAGCTAGTGTAAGTGGAGTTCATTCCTGCTACAAAACCTTGCTGTTTACCAGCAGTTTTAGATAAGAAGGTAGTTAGGGCAGGTCGTAACAAATCAAACGCTAAAAAAATAAAACAAGTTACAATTAAAACGGATGTGTAGCTAGTGACAATAGTAGATATGAAAGCTAAAACCGAGCCCATGATTAGGCAAAGCTGAATCACCATTTTTTCGCCTAATTTATTTACTAATTTCCCGAACAATAAAATTTGAATAATTACAGCTACAATTGAACTTATGGTGATAATGCTTGCGATATCCTTGGGAGTGAAGCCAAATTTCTCATCAGAAAACAAGCTGAATACAGTTTCGTAGGCAGATAATCCGAAAGCAAGGACAAAGACCATAATAAACGCTATGAAGTAGATTGGTTGAATTGATTTTCTTAAATCCTTAATGAAGCTAGATCCCTTTGTATTTGAAGATAATTGTTTCATCTCTACAACTGACAGAGGCTCTTTTAATATCATTGAAGAGGAAATAGCGGCTAAGAGTGCCATAGCAGCGGCGAAGAAAAAAGGCATCCTAATACCATAATCGGCAATAAACCCGCCCACACCTGGCCCAATAATAAATCCGGTGCTGATCGCAGCGGAGACGTATCCCATCGCCTTAGGTCTATCCTCTGTAGTAGTTATATCAGCCACGTATGCTGTTACAGCAGGCATAATAAACGCAGCACTTATTCCTCCCAGTACCCTGGACAAATAAAGTATTGAAACGTGTGTTCCTAGACCGAAAATCAATTCTGATAAACTGAATACCAGTAAACCGATAACGATCATTTTTTTTCTTCCAAAACGATCAACCCATCTACCAGCAAAAGGCGAAATAATTAACTGGGATAAGGCGTAGACTGCAACCAGATAGCCCATTGTACTTCCGGATAAATCCAGCATATCTTTGAAAGAAGGCATGACTGGAACAATTAATCCTATCCCGAGAAAGGCTGTGAAAATATTACTTAGTAAAATCACCATTACCATTTTTTGATCTTTTAGTGGCTTTTTCATCTGAATACTCCTCTTACGATTAAATTCATAAACTTCAAATGATTAGATAACGTTAAATTTTAAGAGTTAGAATTTTTCTCTTAGTTATTATTTCATCATAAGATATAGTCTATAAGCTTTTAGTCCCTTTTTACATAGATGTAGTAACGTGTTTCGGGCATTCTGATTGATTGATGAAAGTGTTTTTGAAAAATCCAATTATAAGTGCCGTAATAAGCATCAAGTTAGTTCTCTTATTCAACAAAAAAGTCGCATCATTTGCGACTTTAAATGGATTATATTTTTTGTTACTCGACAAATCTGTTCACTAAAGCAGTTTTCACGTTATCTCTGACTCAGTCTTTGGAGCTACAAAACGGGATAATTTACCGCTTAATAACGTAATTATAAAGTTTCATTTTTTGAAGACGTAAGGAATTAAGTACAACTGAAACACTACTGAATGCCATCGCTGCCCCAGCCAGCCAAGGAGCCAGCAGACCAATGGCAGCAATAGGAATACCTACTACGTTGTATGCGAGGGCCCAAAAAAGATTTTGTTTAATATTTCGCATCGTTCTTTTACTTAATTCAATAGCGTCTGCAACACTGTTCAGATCACCACGCATCAGTGTAACATCCGCAGCCTCTACGGCGACGTCCGTGCCTGTTCCGATGGCCATACCGATATTAGACACGGCTAGAGCGGGAGCATCGTTGATCCCATCACCTACCATGGCTACAATCTGGCCCATTTGCTGTAATCTCTCTACTTCAGCAGCTTTTCCCTCCGGTTGAATGCCTGCAATGACTGTGGTGATTCCAACTTGACTTGCAACAGCGCGAGCTGTGTGTACGTTGTCACCAGTCATTAACACCACTTCGATTCCCATCGCTTGAAGCCGGCTAACCGCTTGTGCAGATGTTTCCTTTACGGTATCCGCAACAGCAACCATTCCAGCCCATTCATTGTCTACTGCCACGAGTATTACTGTTTTTCCCTGACTCTCCAATTCAGACATATGGGCCAATGCTTCTGGAGGAACCTGCACCTTGGCATCGGCTAGCAGTCGGCGTGTTCCAACGAGAATATCCTGGTTGTAACCACGTGCACGTACGCCAGATCCCGGAATATTTTCAAACTGTTCTGGCATGAACATGATTTTTATATCTTTCTCTCTGATCCCATCAATAATCGCTTGGGCGAGAGGATGTTCAGAGCTAGACTCAGCAATCCCAACCCGCTTTAACAGTTCGTCGGTTGACCAAGCCGGTGCAGACATTACATCGGTCATAACTGGTTTTCCGTGAGTGACAGTGCCCGTTTTATCGAGAATAACCGTCTGAATGTGTTGTGCAGTCTCTAGATGCTCCCCGCCTTTGAACAAAATTCCATATTCAGCAGCACGTCCCGATCCAGCCATTATGGATGTCGGTGTAGCTAAGCCCAGTGCGCATGGACAGGCAATCACCAAAACTGCAATTGCTCTCTCAAGAGCAGCGCTGAATCCTTCTGAGTTTACGAAAATCAATGACAATATAAAGGTTACAATAGCTATGCCTACGACGACAGGTACGAAAATCCCTGAAATTGAATCAGCTACGCGTTGGATCGGCGCTTTCGATCCTTGTGCCTGTTCCACGATATGGATGATCCGGGATAACGCACTATCAGCACCGACCTGAGTTGCGCGAATAACAAGACGTCCGTTTTTGTTCAAGGTCGCACCGGTTACACGATCGCCAAACTTCTTGTCGACAGGCAGACTTTCTCCGGTTAACATCGACTCGTCTACGGAGGAAGCCCCCTCCTCAACAATTCCATCCACAGGAATCTTCTCTCCAGGCTTCACGATGACCAGATCATTAGCGAGTACATATTCGGGAAGAAGTTCTGTCTCCTCACCGTTTCGGAGAACCCGAGCACTTCTCGGAGCCAGTTGCATCAAGCTTTTAATAGATTGCGCAGATCTTCCTTTAGCCAGAGCCTCCAGCCACTTACCAAGCAGTATCAATGTAATCAACACGGCGCTGGTTTCGAAATACAAATTAACGGGTCCCTGAGTGGCCGTATTTACAACCTCTGTCACCGGGAGGCTTCCTCCATGGTTATGACCAGAGGTACCACCGGTACTAGTTAGCGATGTTAGATATAAACTATACAAGTAAGCCGAACTTGTCCCAAGTGCGACGAGCACATCCATATTGGCGCTTCGATTTTTCAAAGCTTTATATGCACCTTTATAAAATTGAGATCCTAAATAGAACTGTACGGGCGTTGCAAGCAGCCATTGGAACAGTGGATTCATAAATACATCAGGTACCCATATCCAAGATGTGAACGAGAAATGTGACACCATGGCCCATAATAAGGGGAAAGAAAGAACGGCTGACAAGATCCACTTCCATTTTTTACGTTGAATCTCCTGTTCCCTCATGGATAAAGCTTCTGCCTCTGTAGCTTTTATACGTGCTTCAAAACCCAGTTGCCTGATTTTATAAATGAGGTCGGAACCTTTCAGTGTTCCAGCTACAAATTCTACATGCCCTGACTCCAGCGCCATGTTTACATTCACACGCGTCACCCCCGGGAGACGACTGAGACCTTTTTCGATGCGTGCTGAGCATGCTGCACAGGTCATGCCTGAGATGTTTAGGTCAACGGCAGTCGAAGCTGTTCCGAAGCCTAAGGTCTCTATTTTATTGCGAAGGGACTGAATATCTACTGAAGCGGGGTCATATGCTACCGTTGCTTCCTCTGTAGTTAGGTTTACATTCGCCTGTCTCACACCGTTCAAGCGGGTTAGTGCTTTCTCGATCCTGGTTGAGCATGCTGCACAGGTCATGCCTGTAATCTGAAGAGTCGTTTGGCGATGTCCAGCATCGTTTGCATTTGCTGGTTGCCCTGACGTGGAGGTGCTATCAATATTGTGCATAAATTCTGCCTCTCCTTATCTGTACGTTAGCCGCACATGAAATTTTATTCTGGATGTCGTTTGGCCTCCGATACAAGACCCTGTTCCAGTGCGTAACGTGTAAGTTGAACCCGATTTTGTAACTGCAACTTTTGTAATATGTTTTTCAGATGATTCTTAACCGTGTATTCCGAGATATCACGTTTACCTGCAATCTCTTTATTCGTCCATCCAGCTGCCACTCCGTATAAAATCTCCAGCTCCCTGGTTGTCAGTTTAACAATGGGCTCCTTGTGTTCGATCACGTTGACTTCCTTCAGAATTTGATAAGCCACGTCCCTTGACAAGGGAGCTTCCTCGTTAATAATTGAATGTAAGTACTCTAGCCATGTCGAGGGCTCCAGATTTTTAAGCAAATAACCTTGGGCTCCGCGTTTTAGAGCCTCCAGCAAATGAAGCATATCGTCCGACACGGTTATCATGACAATTTTCACATAAGGAAACGTAAGCTTGATTCTGCGAGTTGCCTCCAGTCCATCCAAAACGGGCATTTGAATATCCATTAAAATAAGGTCTGGAAGCCACTTTTCCATGAAGTCGATTGCTTCTTGACCGTTAGAGACGATACCGATAACGTTAAAGTGATCATCCATTTCCAAAATCTCACGGATAGCTTCCCTTGCATGTGCGTGATCATCAACAACCAAGACTCTTGTTGTGGT
The DNA here is from genome assembly GCF_037991315.1 of Paenibacillus sp. FSL H8-0079. NCBI lineage: Bacteria > Bacillati > Bacillota > Bacilli > Caryophanales > Paenibacillaceae > Paenibacillus > Paenibacillus sp. FSL H8-0079. The sequence goes on along the minus strand of NZ_CP150300.1, from coordinate 3,558,094 downwards.
GGTTAATGTCATGTTAGAGCCCCCTTGTGAATCTCAACGATCGTCTCTCTGTTCTCTCGATACATGTTCATAATCCATCCCATCTCATTGCAGCGTTCTTTCATAATACGTAGACCGAATTTTCCTTTTTTGGCAAACGGATCGCCATCGAACCCTTTTCCGTTATCCTTAACAGTAACCTTCCAGCTATGGCTCATTCCTATCGCTGTAATGGATGCTGCTGTAGCAGAAGCATACTTGTTCATATTGATGAGCGCCTCACGAATACAGGCTAGCAGTTCAACCTTTTCTTTTTCATCTAGCTGGTGGTCTTTTAATTCCCAATGAATATTGATTTGCGTACGTACGTCCTTGGCCATGACATGAACTTGTTCCACAAGTGTTGATGATATTGGCGTGGAGGATTGACTTACATCCCGATCGAGACGCAGATTGGTGATCGCTTGTCTTACATAACGATTCACTTCATGAATCGTTTTACGTATGGACAGAATGTTCTGTTCATGCTGGTTCTCATTACGTACTTTTTCTAATTTTTCAGCTTTGACTGACAACAAGAAAAGGGATTGGGCAATCCCGTCGTGAAGCTCACGTGCCAGCTGTTCTCGTGCTTCGAGCGCGGCTTTTTCGGAGCGTTCAATTTCCAATTCTTTCTGTATTTTCTCTAAGATACGAAATAGTTGGGTTAATAGTGTGATACTGACGACATACACTAGAACGGGGGTTAGCCAGTTTCCCAGATCCATTGAGATGTATGGCAGAAGAAATTGATGTCTGACATATTCCCAGATGGCTACGGTGAAAGTTGGAATGAAAAGAATCATCCATTTGATTTGTTTATAGTACATAGGTTACTCCTCACAATCTGTAATCCAATTTAAGATGGCGATCACTCCGGACTGCGAAACCTATAGCCGTATCCCCATAAAGTCTGAATGAACTCATTTCCTTTTGAATATTGCGCAAAAAGCTTTTCGCGCAATCGTTTGATGTGAGTATCGATAGTACGTTGATCATAAATTTCTTTGTGAGATGACTTCCATACTTGGATAAGCAATTCTTCTCGGGAAAACGCTCTTTCCTGATGTGTAGCGAGAAAATAGAATAAATCGTATTCCTTTGGCGTCAGATGTACTTCATTATCTTGTACCAAAACACGCCGAGCGGAAGGTTGAATCAGAATCTCGTCAATAAGGACCTCGTTGCTTGATGTGCTCTTAAAGTCATGTAAGCTGATTCCTTGTGTGCGAGCCACAATGCTTTGGATACGCAGGACAACTTCCCTGGGGCTGAACGGTTTGGAAACATAATCGTCGGCTCCTACCTTGAAACCCTCGATTCGATCCTTTTCTTCGGCATACTCAGACAACATGATGATCGAAATCTCATGATAGTTGTGCTTCATATATTTGCAGATCTCAATCCCATTCATATCGGGCAACGATAAATCAAGCAACATCAGATCGTAATTTCCATTGTTTAAATAACATTTCTGAATAGCTTGGCCTCCACTGGAGGCTTCGTCTACAATGAAACCCTCTTTCTCTAAATACCTTCTCATCAGCACTCGAATTCTAGTCTCATGGTCTATTAATAAAATTTTTTTATGAATATTGGTCACTTGCTTCCCCTCCATTGCATGAACCACAGAACTTGATGTCACAGGTTTAATGAAAATCATAACTGCACCTGTCCATTAACTGAATGGCTCTGTAGAGCTATCCGAAACATGTAATATCGTTCAAATGTAAACAAATCATGAACATACCTCATAACCGGTTTACAACAAATGTTCAAAAAAGGCCGAAAAGCGGCTTTCTGTGCATGACAGAAACCACTTTTCGGCCTTTTTCAAGTAATACAGATAATGCTAATAAGGAAAGAATGTCTCTACTCTTACCCTCTAACTTCTCTAATACAATATCATTTGGTGTTTTGAAAGTAGGAATTGACTTAAATAAACAGGTTATGATTAGCTTGGGATGCTTCTCCCAGATAGTAACCGACCCCACCAATTGTAACTTGATCAATTAGTTCTTCACGCTGAATGCCCATTAAATCCATGGACATTTGGCAAGCTACCAACTCAGCCCCTTGTGCAATGACGGACTCTATCAGCTCTTCTAAAGACGGAACGTTATTATTTTTCATCAGGCCACGGATAATTTTTGGACCAACACCAAGCATATTCATTTTGGACATGCCAAGTTTTTTGCTGCCACGTGGCAGCATCATGTCAAACATTCGGCCAATCATGGTTTTGGATACAGGCTGCGTCTGATGCTTCCGAATAACATTCAATCCCCAAAATGTGAAAAACATCGTTACTTTACGTCCACTTGCTGCAGCTCCATTTGCAATAATAAGAGAGGCAATGGCTTTATCCAGATCGCCGCTAAAGACAACCATCGTGCTAGCGGGATCATGGTGGCTAGGCGAATCAGAAATGGGTTTTACTGAATTCTTGGCAATGACAGCCTCAATAATTCCGCCTTTGATTCGTTCCAGGTGTAAGAGTGCGGACCCGGACATGGTTGCCCATGCTTTAACATCTTCATAGAATCCTGGATCGGAAGCTTTAACCCGCAAGGTCTCTCCATTCGATAGTTGATCCATTTTCTGCTTCACTTGTATCAGCGGACCCGGACAACTTAAACCGCATACGTTCAACTCATTATCGATACGCTGTGGCTCAGTCGAAGCAGTGGGAATTGGCCCTGATTCCTTCACGCCTGGTCCAGGCTCATGATGATCTGGTTTTGCAGGAGAAAATAGAGCCGGCTTAAACTGGGCTTGGCGATATGTTTTATAACCTCCACTCAAGTTTTTTACGCTAAATCCATGCTGACGCAGGATTTGCGAAGCCGTATATCCACGTAAACCAACCTGGCAGTATACCCAGATATCTTTGGATGAGTCTAGTTCATCTAACCGCTGACGAAGCTCATCCACTGAAATATTTATTGAACCCGGAATATTCCCATTACGATGCTCCAGAGCACTGCGAACATCCAGTAGTATAGTCTGGTCTGGCTGGCGCTCAGACAGCTGATCATAGTTGAACGTTTGAACACGTCCAGCTGTAATATTCTCTGCTGCATAGCCAGCCATATTAACCGGATCTTTTGCAGAAGAATAAGGTGGTGCGTAACTCAGTTCAAGCTCGGTCAAATCTCGGATATGACCGCCAAAATGTATGGCTACAGCAATATCATCAATCCGTTTATCCACTCCGTCATAACCGACTGCTTGTGCACCTAGAATCTTACCTTCCAGTGTGAAAAGCAACTTAAGAGTAATTGCGCTGGAACCTGGATAATACGATGCATGAGAGGCAGGATGCACGATTACAGTTCTATAATCAACACCGAGACGTTTTAATGTTTTTTCATTGCTACCTGTAGTGGCTCCTGTCATTCCAAACACTTTGATTATGGACGTACCTTGTGTTCCTTTATAGGTGGAACTAAGTCCGGCAATTCGATCGGCAACAATTCTTCCCTGTTTGTTGGCAGGTCCGGCAAGTGGAATAGCTGTCTTCGTACCATGAATAGTTTCAGTTACTTCGATGGCATCGCCAACAGCATAGATATGTGGCACACTGCTTTCCAGGGCTTCATTTACAATAATATGTCCACGTGTGCCCAGAGAAACGCCGCTACTTTTCAGAAAAGATGTATCCGGGGTTACCCCTATTGCAAGAATAACCAGGTCAGCCGTCAGGACATGACCATCAGCAAGCTCTACTCCGATGCCGTGATCAAGGGAATGAAATCCTTGAACACGCTGGGAGAACAGCAGGTTTACACCATTCTGCTCCATTTCCTGAGCTAAAGCTGCTGCCAGTTCAGCATCAAACGGCGTGAGTAGCTGTCCATTACCTTCAATTAACGTTACATCCAATCCGGCTTCTTTTAAGTTCTCTGCCATTTCAACCCCAATAAACCCACCGCCTATTACGATTGATGATTGTTTGTTAGATGAATTTATTTGTTCTTTTATGCTATCAATATCAGGAATGTTACGTACGGTGTAAATCAGTGGATTGTCCTTACCTGGTATATCGGGAACCATTGGTTTTGCACCTGGTGACAAAATTAACTCGTCATAGCTTTCTTCATAGTGACCACGCTCCTCGCTATGTACTCGAACCGTACGCTTTTGCGGATCAATAGCCATAACCTCGCTTCTTGTACGCACTTCAATACGAAAGCGATCTGCCATACCTTTTGGTGTTTGTACCAACAAACGCTCTCGATCATCAATCGATCCCCCAATATAATAGGGTAAGCCACAATTGGCAAACGATATATAAGGTCCCTTCTCAAAGATAATAATTTCGGCATGTTCATCCAGACGGCGTAGCCGTGCAGCCGCAGAGGCACCCCCAGCTACACCGCCAACAATCAGTATTTTTTTGCTCATGATTCACAGTCTTCCTTTCCAAACAAAGAAGTTATAATCTGTTCAACCCGTTGATCTGCAAGCACATAATTGACTTCAAGACCATTCCGCTCTGTAGCGACAACACCGGCACTGCGAAGTTTCTGCAAATGCTGAGATACGGTTGATTGGGGTAGATCCAGACATTCTTGCATGTATGAAACATTACATTTCTTTTTTTGCATCAGTCCACGCACAATACATAAACGAATCGGGTGAGATAAAGCTTTCAGCAGATTAGCGGGTTCGTCGAACTGTTTTATATTAGTGCTATCAAAAGCGGGAGTGTTCAAAAGTATTCCTCCTAAATCAATATAACGTAATATTACGATATAACGGTTTAGATGTCAAATATGCTCGCTTAAATTCAAATTTATCACGCAACTCTTTATTCTGAGAAAAGGTACAAAACACGTTGGATGAGGAATTATACCGTTTAGTTGTTACTTATATAAAGTTAAACAAGCATAGTCAGTAGCGAATCTGTTCTAAAAGTAGAAAACATAAGGTCACTTCCACTCTGTCAAGCAAAGTGGGAGTGACCTTTGGTTATATAGATCTTATTATGAATTAGATATCCAGATTCTGACCATTTGACTCAATGACCTTCTTGTACCATTCGAATGATTTTTTCTTGGAGCGTTTTAATGTTCCTTGACCGTCGTCGTCCCGGTCAACATAAATGAATCCATATCTTTTTTTCATTTCGCCGGTACTTGCGCTCACAATATCAATCGGTCCCCAGACCGTATATCCAAGTAAATCAACGCCATCGTAGTCGACAGCATCTCTCATCGCTTGAATATGCTCGCTTAGATAAGCAATTCGATAGTCATCTTCAACATATCCATTCTCATCAGCTGTATCTGCAGCACCGAGACCATTTTCCACGATGAATAAAGGTTTTTGATATCGATCATAAATGTTGTTCATCGTGATCCGCAAACCGAGTGGATCAATTTGCCAGCCCCAATCACTAGCTTTCAAATAGGGATTCGGCAAGCTTGGGAACAGATTGCCTCCAATCGTATCCGTTTGTGTAGGATCTGCGCTAACCACACTGGAAGAATAGTACGAGAATCCAATAAAATCAACGGTGTGCTGTTTTAGTAATTCCTGATCCCCTTTTTCGAATGGGAGAACTATATTTTTGCGCTCAAGATCTTTGAGTGTATATGCAGGATACTCACCTCTCACCTGAACGTCAATGAAGAAGTAGCTTTGATTCTCAACCTGCTTCGCTTTCCATATATCCTGTGGGTGGCATGTTCTAGGATACGGTGCATTGGCGGCAAGCATACAACCTACCATATTTTCCGGATCAACTTCATGGGCAATTTTGGTGGCCAACGCACTGGCTACCAGTTCATGGTGACTGGCTGTGAACTTTACAGCTTCTGCATCTTCATGTTCTTCAATGAACAGCCCCGCTGCTAAAAATGGAGCTTCCAGAACCATGTTAATTTCATTGAAAGTAATCCAATATTTAACCAGACCTTTGTAACGATTGAATATCACGGTACACAGTCTTTCATAGAAATGAACCATTTTTCTGTTCCGCCATGAACCATACTCCTTGACCAAATGCATTGGAACATCAAAGTGAGTAATGGTGACGAGGGGTTCAATATTATACTTTTGGCACTCTTTGAACAAGCTTTCGTAGAATTGAAGCCCAGCCTCATTAGGCTCTGTCTCATCCCCCTTGGGGAAAATACGGCTCCAAGCAATCGACAAGCGATATACTTTGAAACCCATTTCGGCAAACAAGGCAATATCTTCTTTAAAATGGTGATACATATCGATTGCTTCTTTGGCGGGATAGTAATGATTCTCGTCAAAGTCAAACATTTTAGTTTTCCCCATAAGAACACTTTCGCGCACGTCGCCAGTCGGGCTCAAATCAACGTTTGCTAGCCCTCTGCCGTCCGCATTATAAGCTCCCTCTGATTGGTTAGCCGAGGTTGCCCCTCCCCATAAGAACCCATCTTTAAATCCCAAATTTATCGTCTCCTTCTATTTATAAATTATATAGTTATTCTCTTATAACAAGCCTGTCAGCAGCACATCGCCTGCGTTCACTTTATTTTCTTTGGTCTCGACGATTTCCAGATAATTCTCCGTGTTTGTAACAATCATTGGCGTCACTAAGGAATATCCTTCTTTCTCGATTTCGGCAATGTTAAATTCGACCAGTTTCTGGCCTTGATGCACAATGTCCCCTTCTTGCACGAAACTTTCAAAATGCTTTCCTTTCAATCGAACGGTGTTAAAACCGATGTGAATCAATACTTCCATTCCTTCATCCGATATTATTCCAACGGCATGTTTAGTCGGGAAGAGCGTAACGACTTTTCCGGCAAAGGGGGCAAACAGTTCGCCTGTAGAAGGACGAATTCCAATCCCTCGACCTAATAGTTCTTGGGAGAAAGCCTCATCCTGAACGTCTTTAATCGGAATGATCTCCCCGTTCATCGGACTGAGCATCGTATGTTTTCTTCCAATCTTAGACACTGATTTAGGTGGATCTACTGACAATGTAGCAGAGTCAGCTTCCGTCTTATCATCCTTGAACATGACGAGTGTTAAAGCAAATGAGACAATCATGGCAAACACTACACCAATGATGGCAATCATAATATTAGACGTGCCTGGTTCATTAGGGTCGAACATCGTCAAAAACTCAAATATACCAAATCCACCAAAAGTAAACTCTCTAAGGTTGTACAGTCCATAAAATCCACCGGCAACACCTGAAACGATACAGCTCATAATAAACAGCTTCTTGCGCGGCAGGATAATACCGTAAACGACAGGTTCAGTGATGCCAAACAATGCAGAAATGGCCGAAGGGAAGCCTAGAGTCTTAAGCTTTTTATCCTTGGTTTTCACGATAATTGCAAGCACAATGGCCAACTGGGCAAATGATGTTGCAAAGACGGAAGCCATGATGGTGTCGTAACCCATGCTCGTAATGTTGTTAATATATAAAGGGATGAGTCCCCAATGCAGTCCGAACACGACAAGTACTTGCCAGGAGAGCCCCAAAAGGAATCCTGCAAATAATGGACTTGCGTCTCGTGCCACCAGTATGCCTTGAGCAATCAATTCAGACGCATAACTCGCAACAGGTCCGATCAATAAGAAGCCCAAGGATAAGGAAATCAGCACCGTGACCATCGGTACCATGAAAAATTTAACCGCACTCGGAACAATTTTATCCAGCGTACGTTGAACTTTAGAAGCAAAGTAAACTACGATGATGATTGGGAGAACAGTGGATGTGTAGTTCATACTGATCAATGGAACGCCGAACACATCCAGATAAACCGGGGAACTGAAGGCAGATCCGCTGAATAGCGTGTAAAGTGGCTCTCTGGATCCTGCCAAGGCATCCAACTGAATAGCGGGGTAACACATAGCTAATCCAATGAGTATACCGATAAAGGGTTGTACTTTAAACTTGTTAGCAGATGTATATCCCAAAAATACAGGGAGGAACATGAACATAGCATCCCCCATGGTATTAATGATCATATATGCCCCGCTATCCGTTGTATAAAGATTCAGTGTGCTGAACAACGTATTGAAGCCTTTCAGCATTCCCGCAGCTAATAGAATGCCGAGAATAGGTTGAAACAAGTTTGATATTACATCAACAAAAGCGTCCAGCGGCTTTTTCTTTTTAACAACTTTTTCGGTTGAAGAACTCGTATTGTCTGGATTCAGTTTAACCAGTGAGCTAACCTCCGAATAAACTTCAGAAACATGATTTCCAATAACGACTTGATATTGCCCACCTGAACGTAAGACAGTTACTACCCCGTCCAGCTTTTTCATAACTTCATCATTGGGTATGGAATCGTCCTTTAGATGAAATCTTAACCTTGTAACGCAATGAGTGAGGTCACCGATGTTATCTGATCCCCCTATTTGATTCACAATCTCTTCCGCTAACTGTTGATATTTTCCCATTATGTTCTCCTCCATATTCTAGCTGAAACAGCATAGTGAAGGGTTTGGCCAACTTAATGTCACCATCCTGGCTTGCTCTTAAACCCTCACCTCCTTTCATGGTTACGTTTATGATTTTGTCTTATACACCACACGTTGAATGTGGACCGTCAAATACAGCTTTTCTTCACTCGTAAGGCTGTAATTGTAGTTGTTTTTGATGTAGGTTTCGATTTTCCCCACACAACGATACGCATTCTGATGTTTCTCTTTTATCACATCTAGAAGATCCTGATCGCTTTCATTCTCATGCAAACTTCCACTGGTTAATCTTTGAGCAAAAAATTTCAGATGCGTAATAAATCGATAGAATGCTAAGGATTGCTCATCGAATTCAATTTGAAAATAATACCTGACAATGTCGCTAATTTCTTGAATGATTTTAGTCACTCTGTAGATATCCTGACTTTCTTGGCGATCTTCCGCATTGACGATGTGCAAAGCAAGGAAACCAGCCTCGTCTTCCGGAAACTGAATATCAAAAGACTCCTTAATGAATTGAAGCGCCTTCAAACCAATCTTAAATTCATCCGCGTAAAACCGTTTAATATCCCAAAGTAAAGCGTTTTTGAGGGGAATCCCATCTTTGAAACGGTTTACGGTTGAGAAAATATGGTCGCTGAGCGATATATATACACTATCATTCAGTTTTTTACCTAATGTCATTTTCGCAAAATTTATGATTCTATCCGCCACATCGAAGTAATCTAAAGGGATTTCCGTCAGGAGTTCCTGAAATTTGATAAATGCCTCCTTGGTAGAAAGTGAGTAAATCTTATCAATGCTTTGCTCGTCAAGAGCATCGCCTATTCTCTTCTGGTAAGCAATCCCCTTACCCATGACAATGACTTCCTGACCCAATTTATCATGTGTAACCGCCACATTGTTGTTAAGGATCTTAAGAATAATCATCTCATTCCCCCCTTAATACAAATAAAAAGACCCACCCGCACATCTCGAAATAAACGCTAAATATAGCGCAAATTCACGATGTGCAAGCAGGTCTAGCTTGTAATTAAACAATCACTATCCTTAACTCGCATCCTCATTATAGCCGCGGCCGAAAGAATAAGCAATAACCGTTTTAATTTGTTCAACTGCATGTTTTGCCTAGAATCTGACGCGCAGTCAGTAATGAAACGCTTCATTGCATACGTGGATTCGTAGATGCCAGAATTCTGGCTGCTTTTTTTCGCTGAATCCAACTGCGGGACAAGATGAACACTTCATCATGTGGCTCAATATGTTTGCTTCACAATACGGGCAGTCTGCCAACCGAGATATTTATTGTACCCGTAATATGACCATTCCAATACTCGCTTGCATCTCTAACATCCAGGATTTTGACTTTTCCACAGCGTTCATGATTGAGATCAACATTTTCGATGTAATATAAGTGAGGGAGCGCACAGGCCATAGTTGAGTCAATCTCAAGAGTTCAGATTCATTGGGTTTACATGGACTGAGTGTACAGTTCATATATCTGATCAAGTTTATGCTTCAATTCGTTAAAGCGAACAAATCGATCTGCTCTGACATATTCCTTCTCTTCTATGATAAGCAACATGATCGGAGCTGTGAAAATCATATATTTCTCTGCTATGTTCTCTACCTTGTGAATGTCGATATGCCCCAATTGAATCAAAGGGTATTCTTCTAATAGTGTTCTGATCTTAGGGAGCAGTGCATGACAAACACTACAATTCATTTGAGATACATATAAAAAACTTAATTCATGTTCACTAACAAACCGTTCCACCATATCCAGCGAAGCTAATTCCATCATTTCTTTCATGTCTGTATCCTCATCAACTAACCTGAAATATGAATGAACGTCAATCCCAGTTTAGCTGGTTTTCCTCAATGTATTGGCTTACTGCATCTATATCAGATTCAATCTCTACTGTACCTTCAACTTCAATCTGAACACCGGCTTTTTTGAGCAGGTTTCCTACTTCACAAGACTGTTCCGCGCTAATCATGATTTTGCCCACAGATTGAACCTGTTCTTCTGTGGAATTCGCAGACAAAATAACCTGAGGAAGATGGACTATTCGGAATCCTTGTTCTTTGGAATTTACAGCCTCTGTGTTCATCATTAATCCTGAAAATGACAGTTTTTTCTGTTCCAACATATACACGAGCGTCATGATGTAACAAGTCGTGGCAGAGGAAACCAACAATTCTTTTGGATTGGCTCCTTCCCCACTTCCTCCCGAAGACTCAGGAATTGCGATATTCGTTTTAAGGTAATCTGCCTTCAATCTACCGCTACCTTTAGTGTTTTTATACCATACAGTGTTCAAATTAGATTTCATATCGGCCATGTTAATCTGCTCCTTTTATTATCAAGTCAGTATTCCTTAGACAATGCGCTTTAAGGCATGAATGAATCTCATACGCATCACTTAGTTGAATAGTTAATTAGTTAACTAGGGTAATATTATTCGAATGATTTTTATTTGTCAAGATGCTCTGTTCTCATATAAAACCATTATTACTATGGTGTTACCCCCTTCATTGATTTTTGTGAACGTTTGTTTTAATATTAATCTTATCTAGAATACTAGTTAACCCAGAAAGTTGGATGGTTATATGGAACATGCTCGTTTGCCTTTCAAAACAGATCCCCAATCTCCACTGCCTATTAATGTGCAAATTAAAGAACAAATTAAATGGCTGATCAGTAAAGACTTTCTGAAAGCGGATGATGCTTTACCTTCAACAAATGAATTGGCGGAGCAGCTCTCTGTTAATAGAAACACGATACAGTGGATATATTCACAGCTCAAAGAAGAAGGGCTTCTGATCATGCAAAAAGGACGAGGCACTCAAATAGCTAATGAAGAGCGGATTAAGGAATTCAAGCAGCAAAACCCTTATTTTTCATTCGTGGAGAAGACCGTAAAAGACGCATTTGAACAAGGTTTCAATATAGAAAATGTTATGTTGTCAGGATTTGCATATGCACAATTATTTGGAGCCAAACACGAGAAGAAGAAGCGTTACCTTTTCATTGAGTGCAAAACGATGGCCTGCCTGTTTTATCTGGAGGAAATCCAGCGTCGTTCTTCTGCAGACATCCAAACGATTGATATCTCATCACCAGACGAACAACTTTTCCAAGCTATACAAAAAGCTGATGTGGTAGTGACCGTGAATGAAATGACTGAAGTTGTAAAAAAGAAAGCTGGATCTTCAGAAGTGAAAATGATATCTGTAAGCTCGACCCAAGATGTGACTCTGTTATTCGACATGCTGTTGCAATAAATGCAAACGTATACGATTAGGTTTACTTTTTCTATGTACGAAATAAACGGAATATCTCTGAATCCTGTATGAGTTAATCCAACCCATTGAATCCAGGGATATTCCGCGTGATCAGATGACTAATGCTGAGAATATTTAAGATCGTGTTAAATTTTTCTTATTTTATTGATGAAACTGGGGCAAATAAGCTTGGTGCACTTCAAGCAATTCATCGAGCAAAGCCTTGGCTATGTCACCACTCTGAACAAGTGGATTCATGGTGAATGCCTGTAATGCCGTAGCATAATCGCCTGTCACAGCGGCTTCTATAGTTAGTTCTTCCATTGCTTTCATAACTTGCAACAATCCTCGTTGTGCGGGAGGGAATGAGCCGAAATGGACAGGTTCTGCACCGTGAGAAGTAATCATGCTTGTAATTTCAATCGCACTCTCGCTTGGCAGATCACTGATTGCCCCGTTGTTCCGAGTGCTAACAACCATTCGAGTTCCTTTATCGTTATAAATGGAATTGATGATCTCGCATGCAGCATCACTATAATGCGCACCACCTCTTTTTTCCAACTCTTTCGGTTTGTAATCTAGCTCCGGATTTCTGTACAGCTCAAAAAGGCTTTCTTCCAACTGTTTGACGACTTGGCCACGGCTACCTACTGTGTTTACTTCTTCCAGCTCTTCATGGATTATCGCATCGGTCATGTAGTAATAACGGTGGTATGGACAAGGAAGCATTTTCAATTGGAGAATCTGTTCGTGCAAAAATCGCATATTGGGGATATTCTCAACCATTTTATCCACTTTGGCTTCCGGTCCGTACATTTTGTCGATTGCTTCAAGGGTAAGATCTTGTCCGGACTTATCATAAATCTTGTGCCAGTGCAAATGGTTAATGCCCGCAAATTTGAAGAATAGTTCCTCCTCCGGTTTTTCCAATACGGCTGATTCAATTTTGGTGGACATAATAGGAACATTGCATAGTCCGATCACTTTGTCCCACTTTCCATAACGGAGAACCGCTTCCGTCACCATGCCTGCAGGGTTAGTGAAGTTAATGAGCCATGCATCCGGACAGAGTTCTTTCATATCATTAACAATATCTAAAACTACCGGAATGGTTCGAAAAGCTTTAAGCATGCCTCCTGCCCCATTTGTTTCTTGTCCAATCATGCCATATTTATTGGGGATAGTTTCGTCCTTGATACGGGCATCCATCAGCCCTACTCTAAGTTGTGTAGTTACAAAGTCTGCATCCGTTAATGCTTCCCGGCGATCTAGCGATAAATGAACTTCACAGTCGATTCCTGCGGCTCTTATCATTCGCTTAGCCATGGCGCCAACGACCTCGAGTTTTTCCTTCCCCGCCTCGATGTCCACAAGCCATAATTCTTTGACAGGAAGTTCATGATGACGTTTGATAAAACCTTCCATGAGTTCCGGTGTATAGCTGGAACCACCGCCGATGGTTACAATCTTTAATCCTTTTTTCATATCTATACCTCCTGATGTAAGAGCATTTGAATCATAGTTGTACTGTAATTTGTGTAATGCATTACATGTCAAGCACGAATACCAAGATTTATTTTATAAGCTCATTGAGATGGCAAGAATACCGCAAAGAGGTGGAATATATGACAAATATCAGCGAGATTGCCAGTTTGGCAGGTGTGTCTACGGCAACCATTTCACGTGTTATTAATAGGCACCCCTACGTAAGCGAATCAACTAGAAAGAAAGTAATTGAAATTATGGAACAACTGGATTATGTACCTAACGGCAATGCAATATCTCTAAAAAAGGGTGCTACCTGTTTGATTGGAATTGTCGCAGTCGATTTTAATCCGTTATTTATCAGATTCATAGAGGCCTTTACTCAGTCTGCTGAGAAACAGGGATTCAACATTACTCTGTTCATTACGAATGGTCAGGTAGAGAAAGAGCTGGTGGCACTCGAAATGCTGAAGCGGAAACAACTAGACGCGATCGTATGTGTGCTCCGAAGCAATGAATGGAACGTTATCGAATCCTATACCAAATATGGCCCGATCATCACATGGCAGCGGCTTGAAAACAGAAATATCCCCTCTGTGTTTATGGATCAGTACGAAGCATATGGAATTGGACTTGAACACTTATACCTCAAAGGATATAGAAAGATCCTTAGTGTATACCCCATATCTAACGGACTTAACGCAAAAGAGCGTATGAGAGCATACGCTGACTTTATTGCCAAATATAAATTGACGGTGGACTTCCCCAATTTTCAGGATAAGATTTATGTACGAGACGGAGAAGAACTTGCAAGATGGTGGATTGCACAAACAAACAGACCCGATGCTATTTTTTGTGCTAATGATGAGGTTGCAGCCGGATTTATTACTGAACTACGGAGGGCTAAATTTTCGGTTCCAAGGGACGTTGGGATCATCGGATTTGATAATACCGAGATGGCAAATTTAATGGATCTGACAACGATTCACTATCCTGTTGATCAGCAGGCAGAGAATGCATTTTTAATTTTACAGAACATGCTTCATTCAACTGACAAGACATTGATTCCTCTGAAATACACTTTGATTGAAAGGCATACAACTTAGGTGACCGTCCCCTGATCCATTATGGGGAAACGGCCACATTTGAATCCTCTTATTGCATAACTACCTGTTATCGTTCTATTGCAGCTGGTTGTTTTCGAAGGGTCCTTTCTTTTCTACCATATAAGAAATAATAAAAAACAAGGGTTGATAAAACAATCAATCCAAGTACTGTATACAAACCATCATATCCTGTATATGGAATGATCATACCAATAACAGATGGTCCAAATCCGTTCCCTAAATCTATGAATATAAAGAAAGTGGCAGTTGCTACACCAACTCGGTGAGGTTCAGCTAAACTAATAGAGACCGCTTGTGATATAGAAGAAATATTACCAAAGCCTAGAGCGATCAATGCTGCTGCCAATAATAAAGTGACGCCGCTAGTAACCGAACTTAAGAGAAGCAAACCTGCCCCGAAAAAAACAAAAGCGGGATACATGATGATGTTTGCTCCTTTTTTGTCCACCATCCGTCCAGTGAATGGTCGTGATATGAGGACAAAAATGGTATACACCATAAAGAAAAAACTTGCTGCTTCTACTAGATTCAATTCCAAAGCGTAGACGTTCAAATACGAAATTATGCCAGAAAAACAAAAACTCATCAGAAATGCAATGATTGCTATGGGTAACACTTTCACTTCTATGAAGTCAGCAAGCTGAAGTCCTTTTCCTTTTTTCGCTTCAGTGTTGTTAGCCACAGGAATTTTCATGAACATTGCAATCATAAAATTAATAAGTCCCAGCAAGAGACATAAATAGTAAATCATATTAAAATTTGAATTCTGACTCATATACATACCAATAAATGGACCTAAACCAGTAGCTAATGCCGTACTAATTGCAAAATAACTGATTCCTTCACCTTTTCGAGATGCAGGAAGTGTCATTACAACAACTGTGCCTACAACAGTTTGTGCGATCCCTACTGTGAGTCCATTTAAAAATCGACTTAAAATGAGAAAATAAATATTGTAATGAATGAGGTAAAGTAATGTTGTGAAAATAAAAAAAAGCAATCCAGTGATCAAGATTTTTTTTGATTTTACAAGTCGTCCTGTTAATAACCGACCCATTAATGATCCGATAATGAAAACACCTGCAATAATACCTGCCTGGCTGGAGGTTGCATTAAATTCTTTAATGGCATAAAGGGTAATTGTCGCGTTTAACAAAAAGAAAATTAAAGTCATAAAGAAATTTATAGCTGAAAGAGAAATAAATTCTTTCGTCCACAGTCTAGTATTTAACTGGCTCATGATGATTCTCCTTATTTATTAATGTTTTATCATTCTATACAAATTCACATATTTGCACGTGGTTTATTGTTCAGACTATACTTGTTGCATTGAGGATAAAATAAAATCAAACATATCTGATCATTAATTCATTAAAGAAAGGAATAAATATGTTAGACAATACTGATCGTCGAATATTAGATGAATTAGCCAATAACAGTCGAGTTACGATGAGAGAACTTGGAACAAAAATTCATATGACTGGACAAGCTACTGCGTCCAGGGTAGCGAAATTAGAAGACAATGGAGTTATTGAGGGATATACCATTAAGGTTAATCAAGCTAAATTAAGCTGCTATATACACGCTTTTATTACAATATTTACAAAGGAAACAAACCATCAATTTTATCTCTCATTTATAAAGACACAAATGAACTATATAATAAATAACTATAGGATTAGTGGAGAGGGATGTTATATGCTGGAGTGCAGGTTTCCGTCAAATGACTATCTAAATGATTTTCTAATTGATTTAAATAAACATGCCAATTACAAAATTTCAACTGTTATTAATAAACTGGATATTTAAAGCTTCGGTGAAAAAATACAAAGTTATGTGATAATTCCAGGAAAAAAGCGGGACCCATTGAGACCAATGTCATTAAGTTAAGGCGCAGGACCAAAAATCAATAAAATGAGCAGGTTATCGAAAAGATAGCCTGCTTATTTTATGTGTCAAAATAAGAAAAAAGACTTGACAAGAAGGTGAAAAGGTGTGGCGAAGCCCTTGAAAAACGAGGGGGTTACGCCAATGAATGAATATGCGAATTCGCTAAAAGAAAAACGGACTTCTCTCATACGAGAAATGTCAGTTGCACCAGCACTTTATGTCAAAAATCCTGAAAAAGATTTTACCCGTAAGAAAAAGTTACCCTTTGAAACAGTTATGCAACTACTGATCTCTATGGGCGGAAACAGTTTATACAAGGAACTCTTGGAATCACAGGGCTATGATGTAAACACGGCCACTTCTTCTGCTTTTGTCCAACAGAGAAATAAAATCTTGCCGTCTGCAATGGCATATTTGTTTCAAGAATTTACGCAATCGCATACGGATCTCAAGAACTACCGAGGGTATCGGTTACTCGCCATTGACGGTTCGGATTTGCATTTCGCCACTGACCCTGCGGATACCGACACCTATTTTCAAAGTCAACCGGAAGCAAGAGGCTATAATCTGCTGCATTTAAACGCCACCTATGACCTTTGCAACAGACTTTACGTGGATGCGATTGTTCAACCGCGAAGATTAAGTAATGAAAGAAAAGCGCTAGGGGATATGGTTGACCGTTCCTGCATCGAGGGAAAAACCATTGTCATTGCTGATCGAGGTTATGAAAGTTACAACAATTTCGCACATATTGAACGCAAAGGGTGGAGCTATGTCATTCGAGTAAAAGATCTGGCCTCCAGTGGTATTCTCTCGGGCTTGCGTTTACCCGATAGCGGTTCATTTGATCAGGAGGTTCATCTAGTGCTTACTAAAAAACAAACCAAAGAGGTCAAAGCTCATCCCGAAATGTACAAGTTCGTCCCTTCTAAGTCTACCTTTGATTTCTTAGATTTGAAGGAGCATCTGTATTACCCCATATCTTTTCGAGTCGTTCGGTTTGTCCTGCCGAATGGCGCTTATGAGACCGTTATTACGAATCTATCTGACGCAGATTTCCCACCCGATGAACTTAGGTCCATTTATAACATGCGGTGGGGAATTGAAACCTCGTTCAGGGCATTAAAATACACCGTCGGTCTGACCCATTTTCACGCAAAGAGACGAGAGTCCGTCATCCAAGAGATTTTTGCAAGAATGATCATGTACAATTTTGCAGAAATGCTGACCTCGCACGTCGTCATTTCCCAAAAAGCTAAACAGTACCACTACCAAGTCAACTTCACGGTTGCCGTTCATGTTTGTAGACATTTCCTGCGCTCAAGAGACGATGACCCCCCGCCCGATGTTGAAGCACTGATTCGCAAAAACGTTTTGCCGATTCGACCCATTCGACCAGGGCAGCAAAATACGCGCAAAATACGTTATAAATCATCGGTTAGCTTCGTCTACAGAGTAGCATAAATTCGGTTCGTATGAACACTTTTTTTAGCGGATCATCCATCCGTTTGTTTGTTGTACGCTTTTTTTCTTGCATACACAAAAAAACAAACGACACGGGACTTTTTCCCATGCCGTTTCAGATTTCATTTTATTCTCAGTTTTGTCTTTGAGCTAAACTTAATGACATTGCCCATTGAGACCGGCTTTCTTTCTGGAATTATTGTTATTTCACAAATGACGGCATCAACTTAGTTCAGGTCACTTTTTGATCAGATAATTCATCAACAACGCTTTTTAAAATCTCATAAGAATGAATTTCCTTTGTAGATTCGTAAATGTTCGATATCACAATGAGTTCATCTACTTGATACGTCTGCTGAAATTTAATCAAATCACGCCGAAGAGTGTACGCGTCACCCAGAATGGTATACCCTAGTCGATGGTATATAACGTCCAGTTCAGCTTGAGTTAAAGATTGTAGGAAGTTTTCTGTCGGCGGAACAAGCTGACTTAAATTATTTGTATAAATATCGATACATACTTGCAAATGACTCGAAGAAATGAGTGTAGCCTCCTCTACTGAATCAGCCGCGATCACACAGATACAAGCCATCACATAAGGTTCCTGCAGATAAGCAGACGGTTTGAAGTTTTCACGATAAATAGTTAGCGCTTCACTCATATCGTGAGGTGCGAATTGTGCACCAAATACATAAGGTAAGCCAAGATTTGCGGCGATTTTAGCCGAACCTATAGAGGAGCCTAATACAAAAAGGGGCACATTCGTTCCGATACCTGGATAAGCACGAATCTCCCCTTGAACGCTCTCATTTCCTACATATTGCAATATCTCTTTTACTTCTCGTTCGAAGAAAAATACACCATTATGGTTTGACCGTCGAATCACTTCAGCAGTTTTTTGATCCGTGCCAGGTGCACGCCCTAATGCTAAATCTACGCGATCCGGATACAACGTTTCAAGAGTTCCGAACTGCTCCGCTACAACTAAAGGTGAGTGATTAGGTAACATAATACCACCTGAACCCACACGAATTTCCTCTGTGTTTGATAGTATGTGCTGTACAATTGAGACGACAGCTGCACTTGCATATGCATCATGATTATGGTGTTCTGCAAACCAAATACGTTTATATCCCATTCCATCGACAGCCTTAGCTAAAGATACTGCGGTATCAATTCCTTCTTTCATTGTTTCGCCTTGTCTTAATGGAGCAACAGACAAGACAGATATATCAAATTTTTTCATAATTTCACCTCAATATACTATTTTCATGCAAAATTGATAGAGAGGATAATCTTTTATGTTGAATGTAGATCGCTCTCGATTGCATACCAAATAAATGTATACTTTCTCAATCCATTGTTACATAGAAAGAATAAAGTAATTTGGCGCTTTTGCTTTAAAGTTGAAAGTTTATGTAAAAATAGAATTTGCATAATGAACGTAATAGAATATCTAACGGTCAAACATACTTTCAAAAATAAACTAAAACTTCAAAAACACTTGAATTAATTTATGTATTCGTCTGAATTGAATGTGTAGACTATAAAAGAATATACAGAAAAGGGAGCTTAAAAAAATGAAAATACAACAAATTCGAAATGCAACCATTGTGGTTGAATATGCAGGATACAAATTTTTAGTTGATCCATTCTTGGCTGAAAAAGGGGCATACCCTGCATTTCCTAATTCTATAAGAGAAGACCAAAATCCAGTGGTCGATCTTCCCGTATCTATTGAAAGCCTGTTAAATAACCTGGACGCAGTTATTCTTACTCACCTTCATTTGGATCACTATGATGAGGTAGCCAAGAAAGTCATCCCTAAAGAAATTAAAGTGTTCGTTCAAAATCAGGAAGATGCTGATATTGTGCAAAAAGATGGTTTCACTAATGTTGAGGTACTTCAGGAAGACACGGCATTCAATGGTATCCGGCTGATTAAGACTCCAGGCGAACACGGAAGAGGAGAAATCTTGAAAATGGCTGGATTAGTTTGCGGAGTTGTTTTCAAGCATTCCAGTGAGAAAACATTGTACGTGGCTGGCGATACAGTATGGTATGAAGCTATTCATGAAGTACTAAATACGTACAAACCGGATGTCATTGTTGTTAATGGCGGGGACAATCAATTCCTTCAAATGGGCTCACTTGTTATGGGGAAAGATGATATTTATGAAGTCAGCAAAGCGGCTCCTAACGCTAAAATTATTTCTGTGCACATGGAAGCTGTAAATCACTGGACACTGTCCAGAGGAGAATTGAAAAGATTTGTGGATGAAAAAGGTATTTCAGATAACGTCTTTGTACCTGAAGATGGAGAATCTTACACTATTTAAAAGATATGATATTGAATTGTGAAACCCTGTAATCTGCATGGGATCAGAGATATTTTTCAAACAGATGAAATCACTAACAAACTCCTGCTATCGAAGTCGGCGTTTGTTAGTGATTTTTCTATGTGATTTGGTCATACCGTACAAGGATTTTAAGAGATATATTCGAATGGCATCTATTTCTCTACCATGATTAAACTATCTTGTCGTATAAGTCTTCCATCGCCTTCCAGGAGTTTGCGTAATGTGGACCAGCGAAATGAATCAAATACATATCGAGATACATTACGTTCAGCTTCCGGCAAGTCTGCTCGAACGCTTTATTGTCGCGCGGAAGGTCTTCGTCAGTTGAGATTCATCTGAACGACTCACGTTAGAGAATTACCGGCTGCAACAGTCCGTCCTTACCGAAAAGAAGCGGAGCTATACATATTTCGCGATGATATCCCTTTCCAGAGGAAAATCTGGACAGTGGCGTGACAAAACGGTGATAGGCAATTCGGTATTGGCCGGTTTCCGGTTCTTTAAATATACAGTGATGACCTGTGCCCAGCATTCCCTTCTCGACATTTTTGCTCAGGATCGGGTATCGATAGGTAATCGGACCGTATAGCTGCTCTGACGTACCGTAATTCACATGATAGTCTTCGCTGCCCGTATCATCACAGGACCACGTAAAGTGATATAGTCCACCATGCTTTAGAACGGTTACAGCCTCACGAAAGTCATGCAAGCCTGCCAGATTGCTTATCGTTTCCTCTACTACACTTGTCATATCATCTTCAAGCTCAACAATCGCTGCATGTCCATTGCCAAATAACAGGTACGTCCTCCCGTCATCTTCGACATAGATGGAAGGATCAATAGCCTGACCCATGGAGATGCCCAGTCGTTTCAACTGCTCCATTGTGATTAAAGGCTGCGCTTCGGCGACAAATGGACCTGTCGGTTTATTCGCCACAGCAACGCCGATGGCACTTTCGTCGTTAAGCATTTTGCCACAGAAGTAAAAGTAGAATTTCCCGTTTCGGGTGGCAATCGTAGGTGCCCAAGCATTCCCGGTTGCCCAGATTACATCGTCTGTTCCCAGATCGAGTATAACGCCTTCGTCATGCCAATGCTTCAGGTCAAGAGAAGAAAATACTTTGAACTGTGTTCCCGACCAACCATCGAAGCCATCTGTTGTCGGATACATATAGTAACGATCCTCAAACCATGTGACATCAGGATCGGCATATTGTCCGGGAAGCACCTGATGGCCGTCTCCGAAAGCCGCTAGCAACCGGCTGCATTCCTCGGCAGTGATTGGCAGGACGCTCCCATGCCGCTTTTGCGTCGTTCCCATATCGAACTCACCTTCAGGTACAATCCGGAATTCTCCGCTTCCCAGATCTGTAGTCAGGAGAGGAAGATAACCTTTCCCCTCTGCAAAACGATCAACAATCAGGCACCATTCCTCCCGATCATTGAATTTGAAGATTTGAGGTCCCTCAACACCTGCCAAGGCCTCCAGTACTGGAGCTTGAAGCGGAACGAATGCATCCTTATCGAGTGAAGCCCCCTTTTCGACCCGAATGTTTTTGGTCGTTTCATCCTTGGAGTACCGATAGTAAGTGCCGGCAGAAGGGAGAATCGTTGTGTCGATAATATGGTTATCCCGCTCTATGTACTTTTCAGATGCGGAAAACGTACGAAAGTCTTTTGTACGCGCGCTATAAATTTTCTGCTTTCGTTCATGCTCTTGGGGCTCTTGAGTCGCAGAAGCCCAGAACACTAGAAACTCCTCTGCTGCTTCGTCATACACCGCTTCGGGTGCCCAGACGCATCCCGCACCTTCAACACCCAATGTAACGTTCCATGGGGATGACCAGTTCACAAGATTACTAGATTCCCACACAATCACATCACGGCTCCCGGCGTGAACGGCATGAGTCCATCCTTTGTCGCTTGCAATGCGGAGATCCGTAGCGATCAGATAAAATTTATTTTCCTTGACCGAACGAACCAGAAACGGGTCCCGTACGCCCTTTTCTCCAAGGTCGGAAAACAGTACGGGCAATCCACCATGAAGGTCCTTCCAGTGAAGGCCGTCTTCGCTATAGGAGAAATAAACTTGCTCTCCGTCGGGTTGTTCACCAATAAAATGTACAAAAAGATATCCAGCATAATTTGGAGTTGTTTTAGTCAATGGTAAGAGCCTCCTGATAATGAAGTTGATTTTTGATAGTCGTAATACAAGAATGAAAGCGTTCTACTATGTTTTATCATACTTCAAAAACACGGGGATGAGTATATTTTTGTACAGTAATGAAGGAACCTCCTTATTTTGTTTTTACCTCAAGTATACAAAAATACTGGTTATTATTTACAAATAAATGATAATCTTCTTAATGTTGAACAAATGAGTATAGATTCATGCATTCATGTTTGAGATATAACGAGGAGGAATTATTGTGAAATTATCCAAAAGAGTACTACCAGCGGTAGCGTTGACTCTAGCTGTATCGGCTTCTACTCTCTGGTCAGCCGGACAAGCAAGTGCGGTTCAAGCCGTAAGTGTGGAGAAAAAACAAGTCAAGAACATCATCTTCCTCATTGGGGATGGTATGGGAACCTCTTATACTTCCGCCTACCGTTATATGAAGGATGATCCTTCGACGAAAGGCATGGACAAAACTGTATTTGACCCTTATCTGGTAGGGGCACAAATGACCTATCCGGATGATGACAAGCAAAATGTGACGGATTCCGCTTCCGCAGCAACGGCTATGTCGGCAGGCGTAAAAACCTATAATGCGGCCATTGCTGTAGATCCTGAACAGAAAGAAGTCAAAACCGTACTGGAACAGGCAAAAGAAAACGGGAAATCTACGGGGCTCGTGGCTACATCGGAGATTACTCATGCCACACCAGCTGCATTCGGTGCCCATGACATTAGCCGGAAAAACATGGATGCCATTGCGGATGATTACTATGATGAGTTGATTAATGGCAAGCATAAGGTTGATGTGCTCCTAGGAGGAGGAAAATCCAATTTTGTACGCGAGGGCCGTGACCTGACCAAGGAGTTCCAGAAGGCTGGCTTCAGCTATGTGACGGATCGCTCCGCTCTACTTGCCGATAAGAATCAACAAGTACTTGGACTGTTCGCGGATGGAGGCTTGGACAAGCTGATTGATCGAACTGACGCAACTCCATCATTGGCCGAGATGACCAATACAGCTATTGATCGCCTTAGCTCTAACGACAAAGGTTTCTTCCTTATGGTTGAAGGCAGCCAGATCGACTGGGCAGGACATGATAATGATATCGTTGGCGCGATGAGTGAGATGGAAGATTTTGCAGCAGCATTTCAGGCAGCCATTGATTTCGCCAAAAAAGACGGTGAAACGCTTGTCGTAGCTACTGCAGACCACTCCACAGGAGGACTTACGCTAGGAAAAGATGGAGAATACAACTTCTTCGTAGATCCGATCAAAGCTGCACTGCGTACGCCAGACTTCATGGCAGCGCAAATTGCGAAAGGTGCTTCGGTTGAAGAAACTTTGAAAAGTTATCTGAAACTGGAGTTAAAGGCTGAAGAGATTCAATCGGTGAAAGAAGCAGCCCAAAGTGTGGATGTAACGAAGATTGATAATGCTATTGAAGCGATTATTGATAACCGTTCGTTTACGGGCTGGACAACAGGTGGACATACAGGAGAAGATGTTCCAGTCTATGCCTACGGTCCTGCAAGTCATCGATTCTCCGGGTTGATCGACAATACAGATAACGCAAAGATCATATTCGATATTCTTAGAAAGCATCAGTAATCCAATATTCAGGAAAAGCCCTTCTCTTCGAATGAAAGAAGAGAAGGGCTTTTTTTATTCAAATCTCACTTCTCCTTCTCTTAAATAATAAAATGGCAAGAAGAAAGGCTATACTCACAGCAGCAAAACCCAGCCAATTCAAGTAAAAGACAGATGTACGACTGATGACAAACCCGCCTAATCCAGATCCCAGTGCAAAACCAAACTGGATGAACGAAGTATTGACGCTAAGGGCAATATCCGGATTGCGAGGTGCTAAAGTGACCAGATACAGTTGCTGAGCCGGGGAAATACTCCACGTTGCTAACATGAAAATCATTAAAACTAGCAGTAAAACCAATAGATTCACACCGGCTAGAGCGAACAAAAGAAGAGTCACCCCTTGTAACAGAAGACCTATACAAATTGTAAATTTCGATCCCTTTGCATCTGCCAATTGTCCGCCCACTTTTGATCCAACAAAACTGCAAATCCCAGCCAGAAACAGAATACCGCTTATTTCCGTCATGGAAAGTGAGGACGTGGCTTGTAAGAAGGGCGTAATATAAGTGAACAGTGTAGAATAGCCGCCGATATACAATAAAGTAATAAGCAAGGCAGTCAGAATGGTTGGATTTTTCAAAATGGCGAGCTGCATTCTGAGAGTCATCTTTTCTTCCTCTTTG
Source organism: Paenibacillus sp. FSL H8-0079 (assembly GCF_037991315.1). Classification (NCBI taxonomy): domain Bacteria; kingdom Bacillati; phylum Bacillota; class Bacilli; order Caryophanales; family Paenibacillaceae; genus Paenibacillus; species Paenibacillus sp. FSL H8-0079. The sequence continues at coordinate 3,533,588 of NZ_CP150300.1, read as the reverse complement.
ATTGCCGGAACCTTGTTGTAGATGATAAGTAATGGAATAATACTTAACAACCCGATCAAAACAAATAGTACTCTCCACCCAAACATCTCACTAAAGAATGTGCCCATGGGAACGCCGAGTACTAGCGAACTGCTAAGCCCCATTAAAATGATACCAATGGCATTGCCTCTCTTCTCTTCTTCAACCAGTCGCGTCGATACTGCCATAGCTATAACGGTGGCGATTCCTCCGCTTGCCCCTTGAATCATTCGCACCCATAGTAATGTTTCATAAGAAAGGTCTACAAGCATAAGTCCGTTGCTGGCAATAAACACGCTGAGGGCGGCTATCAGTAACTTCTTGCGATCCATATTTATGGTAAATGTAATTAGAATAGGAGCAACGATCGCCGCTGCCAAAGCGAATACAGTCACCAGCATACCAACTTCAGAAGTAGATACGCTCAAGTCTTCGGCGATCATTTCAATGACTCCCGTAATAATGTATTCTATTGTTCCGATCAGAAAAACAGCCAATGCCAGGACATAAATGATCCATTTATTTCTCAATTCACTCCACTCCGCTTTCTTCAGTTATCTATTTCGTATTGGGATTTGTATTTCTATAAATTGTGCCTCTTGTTCTTCAGATAAGGGGAAATATAGCTCCCTGCCAGACGCGGTTTCCTTGATCTGATAGTTATTCTTCTCAATCCATCTCGCTAGATGAACACAAGCTGCACAATCAAAATTAGCATTCGAAAGAAAAGCCATTGTAGCCATCATGGGCTCAGGAGGAAGAAATCGCAGCTGCAATGGATCTGGGGGTGATCGCAGCTCACAGGTTAAGAAATAACCAATTTCGAACTCAAACTCATCCTCTTTTCCGTCGATTTCTTTCCATAAAACAACCTGAGGACCTTGAATCAATTGGCGAATTTCCTTTGTTACGAACGGATCAAACTGATGTAACAAATTTGGAATGTCCTCTTCTCTCCCGCATGCGCTCTGGAAAAGAAACGGCTGAGCATCTTCTGCTTTGATTCTGATCTCTTGCCCTGTTTCGACTTGCCCCTCTACTTCTATAAGCTGTATACGCTCCTCAATCCTGATCAGTTTGGCTTGTTCTGCGTCAATGATTCGCTGGATTTCGCTTCTTTTCAGCCTAAACATGCCTTGAATATTCTCCACTGTAATTTCTTCCTGGATCAACTGTGTAATCTGGGGCAATGTGAAGCCTAATTCCTTATAGATCAAGATTCGGTTAAGCTCAAGAAGCTGATCTGCGGAATAGTAACGATAGCCGGTATCACGATCTACCTTACTCGGCTTGAGTATACCGATCTGGTCATAATAACGCAGTGTTTTTAAGGAAATCCTACTAAGCCTGGAAAACGCACTGATTTTGAACAACATATCATCTCCAATCTATTAACATAATGCGAGTATACAGTCTCCCGTGCAGGGGAAAGTCAAGGGTGTGAATGTCTCTTCTTTTCATAGCTGAAATCGAGTGCCTGTCTTGTCATCACTCTATGTTGATGTCATCGGCAAGTCAAAGAACCGTTTTTGAATAAAACGTTCATTTTTTTTGAAGTATAAGGTTCTTGATTCGGGGAAAGATCTTGTACGGATGCAACAAAAAAAGCCGCTAAATTAGCGACTTTCAGCGGGATCATATTTCGTTACTTAAAGCCATCCCTTCAAGCAATTCGATTAATTATTCAGCTTTCCTGCCAGTTAGCTCAATAGCTTGGAATGTAGTCCATCTCCCATTAACATACCTCCAAATGAACAGCCCTCCTTTTATCAACCAATCACAATAGATAGCTATCCATGTTGCAAACATCCCCATATCAAATAGGTACACCAAGACATAAGCGAACATAATTCTGCAACAAAACATAGTAATCATACTCACTACCATGGGGTACTTTGCATCTCCAGCAGCGCGAAATACCGATGGAAGTGCATTTCCGAAAGGCCAAATCAATATCATGACAATCGCATGGCTCCACACAATCTCCGTAGTCCATTGCGTTGCTTCTGCTGAAAAATGATAAATGCTCAATATACTCGGAAACAAGGCTAAACTAACCAAGGAACTCACAATCTGTGCCACAAACATGATACCAAGTATCTTTTTCGTATAGTATCTAGCCTGTGTGAAATCTCCAGCTCCTACACATCTGGAAATGACTATGGACATACCTAAACCGATTGCCATTCCAGGTAAAGCTTGCAATGAAGTAATCGTACTGCCAACCGAATTTGCAGCTATAGCAGCTGTTCGCAACCAACACTAAGCAGGCAGCTTATGGATCTTGAAGAAGAACTGGGTGCTAGGTTGTTTATACGAGGAAAAAGGCAGATTACACTAACAGATAAAGGTCTCTTGTATCAGCAACGGGTAAAAGAGATCGTGTCCCTTTTAGACAAGACAGAAAGAGATCTGGCAGAGCAGGAAGATTTGATTGGTGGAGTAGTTTCTATTGGATGTGTGGAGTCCATTGTATCCGGAGCGTTGGCAGAAATCGTAGAGAAATTCTCCAACCGGCATCCTAGAGTACAATATGAACTGTATAGTGCTGATGGAGATGATATTAGAGAAAAGCTTGACCGAGGAAATATCGATATTGGCATATTATTGGAACCCATTGAAACTGCCAAATATGACTATGTTCGATTACCCTATCCGGAAAAGTGGGGTATTCTAATGAGACGAGATGATCCTCTTGCTCAGAAATCATCCATTGGGATTCAAGAAATACTTTCTTTACCCTTAATTCCACCCCGTCGGACAATTGTGCAGAATGAGATTGCAAGTTGGCTTGATGTGGAGAATGATCGTCTTACTATTTTCGCATCCCATAATTTATTGACTAATGCGATGCAGTTGGTAGAACGGAAACTGGGGTATGCCATATGTGTAAGCGGATCATATACAATTCGGGAAAGTAATAGCACATGTTTTGTTCCCTTTGAACCTGAACGAATAACAAACCATGTACTCGCTTGGAAAAAGAATAGGATATTTAGCTCAGCTACCGCTCACTTTATTCAATTTATAAAGGATATCTATGACTCATAAAAGGATTGCGCTGTACCTGGAGTATGGTTATTCTTCAATAAAACAGGGACACGTTGTTAAACGTGTCCTCAGGATAACAAAAGATTAAATTCTCAATGAGACAGTTGTTTTTTAGGGTTGTACATATAAATTCTTAGAAGGATAAATACCAAGCTCAATATCAAAAATAGCAGTCCACCTACTACAATGTACCGAACCCCCATTCCTGATATAAACAACCCTCCGACAGTTGTTCCAATGGTTACGCCCAGATTACCAGATGTTAGAAATAATCCATTCGCGAATTCAGGGGCTTCCGGAGCTGCTGACGTAATCCAATATTGACTAATATTGCTTGCGATTGCATACAGTACTCCCCATATAACAACAATAATGAACATAGGGACAGTGAATTGGCCCATGAAGAACAGGAAGATGTAGACTACTCCAAATACAAATGGATAGATCATTACGGACTTAATTGCATTTCTGGAAAGCAATCTTCCTCCTAATACGTTACCAATCAAACTAGCTGCACCAAATATAACTAACATTAGACTGAGGCCTTTACCAGAGATATGAGTAATGGTTGCGAGATATTCAGCAAAGTAACTATACACTCCAGCCGTTGCTGCATTTACAAATATAACGGCAACAATAGATTGCCAAGTTATTGCTTTCTTCAATACACGTAGTTGAGATCCGTAGGAAAGCCTTTCTCTGACAGGCATGGATGGAACAAATAGCAATACACCAATGAATGCTACAGCATTCACGATAGCAAAAAATGTCATAGCAGCATCAATTGAAGCGATACTGGCAATAAAAGTTGTGATGGGTACACCTAGCACAATACCAGCAGATACACCCATGATAACTTTTGACACTGCTTTAGGAATCTCTTTCTCACTAACCGAACTAGCTGCTGCTGTCAGAGCGATCGAGATATAGACGGGATGTAAAAATGCTGGGATAACACGAGCAATTATTGCGAATGTAAAGTTTGTTGCAAATATAGAGAAAATGTTACCGATCACGAACACACCGAGTACAAGTAGCATTACCCCTCTGCGATTAAAACGCGAAAACACTAAAGGCAGAATGGGACCCGATATTGCAACTGCAAGTGCAAACAGACTTACTAACAATCCCGCTTGAGACACGCTAACATTGAACTGTTCAGCAATTTGAGGCAATATCCCAATAACGCCCATTTCAGTATTTAAGATTCCGAAGACACCCAAAGTTAATATAAATATAAATAAATTATTTCGTTTAGACATGATTGTTACCCCCACCGTTGTTCAATATTCTCTTTCTCATGCTGTACTCCGCCCAAGATGATATTCAAATGATTGAAACCAAACTCTCCTCCTTTTGACGTAATCACCTATTTTAATTTAAATTCACATTGAGGGTTTAATACTCGTTCGTGTATTATTATATATAAATAAAATGTATCAACAACCACAAAACATCAGGATTCGTGCATTAATACACAACATGACTTAAATTGTGAATTATTTTCAAGAAAGTTAGGTGGATGTACATGCTTAAAGTGGACAGAAGAAGTTTGAAATCTCAAGAAGCTATCAAAAAAGCAGTGATAGAACTCATGTCTGAGAAAAGTTTTGATGACATTACAATTCAGGATATTGCTGATCAAGCAAATGTTAATCGTAGAACGATCTATCTGCATTACTTGGATAAGTATGATTTACTGGATAAGCTTATTGAAGAGCATATTGAGGAATTAAAGAGATTGTGTGAATTGGAAACTGAAGTGGATTCATTAGAGGGCGATGCAACATGGTTTTTATATTTTGAACAACATTATTCATTCTTTTCAGCGATGTTAGCTAGTAAAGGAGCTCCTTTTTTCCGTAGCCGGTTCCTCGATTTTGTCACAGACGATATTAAGAATGGTTGGGATATGTCCGAGGGAAAAAGACAAGGAATAGATGAAGAGCTTCTTATTCAATTTATCTCACCAGCTTATGTAGGAATTGTAGAATGGTGGTTCATTAATGACATGCCCCATTCACCTCAAGTTATGGGGAAACAAGTGGGAATGTTGTTGGAAAATAACCTCTCCTAAACGAAATGATTCATTCCCAACTACAGTCTGATTTCTTCCAACGCAAAAAAAGGCAACCGAATCATTCCTGTTCGGTTGCCTTTGATTTAGATATAAAACCTTATATACCTTTACTTCTCCGATGGGAGTGGTGTAAAGAGCAGATTGACCGGCAGGTTACTTCCTGGGGCGGCAGAGAAAAGAATCGTTACACTCTCTCCAAATGATCCTGTGCGGTAAAGAACGCTTTGTTCACTTGAATTGGTAACTGCAACGTTGCCTTCGGCAATCGCTACCAACTGATTGTTCACCAGAGCTACTCCGGAGTACTTCCCTCCACGAGGGTTAAATGAGATTAGCGTACGCGGAGCGACATTGGTCAGCGTGATTTTGTACAATACACCGAAATTGCCCGCATTGGATGCGTCTGTGTAAGCCATAGGATCTGTTCCAACCAGATTGGGATCGCTTGAATTATCGCCAAGTGGCAGACGCGCTGGTTTGGTTCCCACTTGCTGATCGTACGTTATGACGCGAGTCGCATTCGGGTACGTTCCTCGGTTGTGCACTCCGTCACGATCAAGCACAGGTAGTAATGGTAGAGCCTCAAACGGATCTTTATTTTCCTCGACCAGGATAACGTTATAGTCCAGGGAATAATCACTATAAGCGTCCGAATAGAGGGAGATCACTTGTCCTTCTTTCATCGGCGTTTTATTAAGTTCGGTCAAGATCAGTTTGCTTTCTCCAGGTTGAAGGTATTCTTTCTTTTGATCAGCTCCGGTCTGGATCGACTTGAACCATTTATCAATAGACAATTTCCCAGCCACGGTAGCATACGGTGTAGGTCCTGCAAAGCCCATATTTTGTTGTTCGAATACGGCCGGATTAGGATTGTTATTGGTTGCAATCACATACATTTTTACTCTTTTGCCTGTATTATTTACATGGTGAATCATGAAACGGGTCTGCCCCAAAGATGATTCTTTATATACGATACCTTCCGTATTCACGGTTTCCGGACTGTTGCTGCGGATCAGCAAACTTGGCTCATCCAGGTACGTATAAGGCACTTTTTCCATTGTAGTCACTTCGCCGCCGTTAAAGGTAAATTTCTGTCCTACCGGCGTGAAGAGTAAATTGAAATCGGTGAATGAATATAAGGTCTCATTCGTTATGGTGATGACTTTGGAGTATGTGTTCGTAGCGCCGTGATTGTCAGTAACCGTAAGTGTCACCGTTTTTGGACCCGGTTCAAAGAAAGCAAGTGAATTGTTCTCCCAAACGGCTTTAACAATATTATCTTCATCATCTGTGCTTTGGTCTGTGTATGTTATTTTTTCGCCCATTTTGTATTCTTCTTTATCCGTGGCGAACATGGCTACAGGAGGAAGATTAGGAGTCAAAACTTCAATCGTAATGGAATAGGGATCGCTCCATTGACCATTGGAATCCTGAACCTCATATGAAATTGTATATGTACCTGCTTGATCAAATGATTCCTGACGACCTGTCCAGCGCTCGTCAACGATATCCAGCGCATTTGGAGAACTGGAAGAAGTCACATAGTCCACTTTATCGCCCGCAAAGATTTCTTTTTGGGAAATGGTAAAGCTTGCAACAGGTTTCGTATTTAGATTCAGCACAACCGTCTTAGCTGGCTGATTGACTTTATAGGTGATGTTCAGAGCTTGAGTAATGGAAGTTAAAGGCACCATGAACGTATTCTTTTGCTGATAAGCAGGGCCTTTCATCGTTCTGATCTCTCCATTTACAGTATAGTCCTTACTGTTGGTCTTGAATCGGAGTTCATCGTCACCACTAATAATGATAGTTTCCTTGGTTTGGTTATCGTATTTAACCCCGTATCCCACGCGGTCAACCAGCGCACGGATTGCAACATAGGATACACCGTTTCTTACAGCCATTGGTTGGCCAGCAAGATACGTTTTTCCATCCTGTTCCATTTTGTTGCTATTCATGTAAAGCGTGAGATTTCCGCCTGAACCTACTGGAGACTTCCCATCAACGGATGGTTGCTCTACTTGAGCAGGCGTAGCTGGCGTTTCAACCTCCTCCGTACTTCCTTCCTGGGTTGTAGAATCCGCGGGTTTCTCTAACTCAGGTTTCGTTTCATCAGAGGTCGGAGTATCGATAGGTGCGTTAGTGCTCTCCGTCTTCACTTCACGCTCTGCAATCGGTTGCACTTCCTTTATCACCTCAACCGATTCTACGTTGGCTGTGTTTACGGACGCTGCGTCACTTTGCGGCGCTGACTGCGCACTCACGGAACCGACTGCAAATGCTTGGAAAACGGCTAAAGCGGTAAAAATGGACAATTTCTTCTTCATATTCATGCTTTGTCTTTGGCTCCTTCTGCTCTCTAGTAATTTGTATCCCCTCAAAAAGTCATAATATTAGACGCTAGATTTAGGAAAAAGTTTCTAATTTGATTGTGAATTATGGATGTATTGCAGCTATTAAATGGTTTTCACTTATTAATAGATTAATGTTTATACAATTTTCTTAAAAAAGAGACCGTTGCCTACGTACGTAACACGCGTAAGAGAAAAGAATCGTTACGCTCTCACCAGATGACCCTTTGTAGCACAATACCATCTGTTCACAAGAAGCTACTCCTGAGTACTTACCTCCAAGAGGGTAAAATACTAGTCTTGACTCTCTTCTTTGTATAGAGTTTATGCTTAGTATATTCTTGATTGGAAGGAATGATATAAATGAGTGAAAAGAACGATAAACGAACGCTACGTCTGATTATGCCGCAGTGGCAAGGAGGTAACAATCCTGCTTATCACTTCGGCGCACAATTACTTGCATGGCTCGCTCCAGTGACCCAACAAGAGACAGTTGAAGTTCCCATTATGGTTACGGAATCGCTTGACCAAGTGAAAGAAGATGGCATTATCGCCAAGCAACAGCTGCTCGCCCAGACAAAACATGCCTCTGAAATTATCCATGAGCGTCAACCGGATCGTCTTGTAGTACTTGGTGGAGATTGCAGTGTCGAACTTGCTCCTTTTGCATATCTGGCCGAAAAATACGAGAATGACTTTGCCATTTTGTGGATCGATGCACACCCTGACATTACAACACCGGATGTATTTCCGCATTATCATGCGATGGTGTTGGCAACATTGCTGGGTGAGGGGGATCTGGATTTTGCTGCGTTGGTTCCGAGTAAGGTAAATCCCAATCGCATTGTTTTTGCGGGTATCAACGATGAGAGTGAAAAAGATCGATCTGTTTATCAAAAATTCGGTTTTCCGAATGTCCCTGCTGCGGAATTCGGTACCTCTAGCCATTCGGTACTGTCATTACTGAAGAAAATGGGTGTTTCCCGAGTAGCCATTCATTTTGACCTGGACGTTCTGGATATTCACCAACTTCGCTCTACTTACTTTGCTCAGCCTGGAGAATATGAGAAACACATGGACACAATGCCGAAAGGTGCTTCCATAGAATCCGTAACACGTCTGATCCAAGAGGTTTCTTCTGAATTTGATGTTGTTGGACTTGGAATTACAGAGCATTTGCCTTGGGATTCAATTGCGCTTTCTTCTATGTTGAATAAGTTACCATTGCTGAACGACTAGTTAATTGAGCATAAAGAAAGGAACTGGATTTCATCAGCTCCTTTCTTTATGCTCTTATTGATCTATTCGGATTTGCAATTCGGAAATAAAGTCCTCGTCTTTGGCAACAGCATAATTATTTGGAAGTGACACCTCGTACACATCGTTTAGCATCGGTAATCCCATTTCCATATAAGCCTCCTTTAGTTTGGAGAAGTAACCATAGTATGCCTCAATAGACCACTTGAAGGTAATGCATAGATATCTCCCTTCTGGGATGGATGTCAAGGCAACATCAGTGTGCATGGAAGAAATGGCCTCTTTGTGTACATTAGTGTACAAAGCGCTATATTGGATATCTGCAGTTTGTTTATAATCTTGAAGCGGATAGATGCAGCCATACAAATTATCAATAATCATCCCTTCGACTTCCAGGATATTGGCGAGATTACGGAATAACATATCCGGGTTATCGAGAGGGGTGACCTGGTTGGTTAATTGCAATTTCAATACCTTTCGCTCTGCTATCCTCCGCTGGTAAGGAACTCCCTTTGTCTGTCTCCCCAGTAAAAGTTGTTCTTTTAATTGACCTTTACGTTGATTCAAAATGCGATGAGAATCCTGGAGTTGCATGATCTTTTCCTCCACAATACTCCCCTGTTTGTCCAAAAACAGATAAATCTCTTCAGGTGCCAATTCGATGACCTGCTTAATTTGGTCAAGCGGCGTACCAATAAACTTCAAATACTTGATGATATCCAGATAAAAAATTTGTCTTACACTATAGTAACGATAGTTGTTATCTTTATTTACATATTCAGGCTTGAATATATCTAACTTATCGTAATGACGAAGTGTCTGAATGGTGACGTTGTTTAATTTAGCCATTTCTCCAATGGATAAGTATGTATTCATAGGGTCACTCCCGTGTAATGTTTCATATCACATAGCGCTTACATTCGACAAATTACTCTTGACTGTATTGTAACAATAGACTTTATTATACCATCATGAACAACTGAATTGTAGTTCACAATCAATAAAGGGGGGGATTCATATGCATTCCATTGTTTTCATATTTAAGCGACACGCTGAACTCACACTGGAGGAATTTTATCATCACTATGAGCATGTACATGGTCCGATTGCTCGACAACTGCCGGGGCTAGTTGAATATCGACAGCATCCTGTAAGAGAAGCTGGATCAGGTGATGGAGATTATGCGGATAAACTTCAGGGTTATGATGCCATTTCCACCTACACATTTGAAAGCGCCGAAGCAGCGGCAGTAGCCTGGACTTCCGAGACAGGAAAAATTCTGGATGACGATACTTTGAGAATGTTGGATGTATCGACGATGATAACGATGCCTGTAACGATCAGAACGGTGTTTACTCAATCGTAAGAATAGATTTCAGAGGAGCGGAACCTTATGGCAAATGAGAGCAGCAGTAAGAAATATGACAAAGTAGCATCGAATATTGTTCGCTTGGTCGGTGGTGAGTCTAATATTGAAAGTCTGGTACACTGTGCGACACGTTTGAGATTCGTTCTAAACGATACAAGCAAAGCGGATAAGCCTTCATTGGAGCAAGTGAAAGAAGTTTTAACAGTTGTAGAGAGTGGTGGGCAATATCAAGTTGTAATTGGAAATCAGGTCCCCGAAGTTTACAGCGCTATTATGGAGCAACTTAATGTGAATTCTCCCCAAGAAAAGCAGTCTAATACGAAAAAGAGAAGCATTACTTCGCGAATCTTCGAAATCATTTCAGGCAGCTTTTCTCCCCTTCTTCCAGCTTTGGCCGGCTCAGGTATGATTAAAGCATTATTGAGTATCTTGATCACACTTAGTTGGATTACTGCGGAGTCACACACGTACCTGATCCTTGCTGCTGCAAGTAATGCGGTGTTTTATTTCCTCCCCATTCTACTAGGGATTACGTTAGCTACCAAACTTGGCTCTAATCCATACCTAGGCGGGGTCATCGGTGCTGCATTAATGGAACCTAATTTTACAGGTATCCTAACTTCCGGTGTGGAACGAACAACATTCCTCGGCATACCAGTCATCGTTGCTGACTATGCATCTACCGTGTTCCCCGTCTTTATTGCAGTTTCAATCTTTACGGTATTGGAAAGACATCTGAAAAGAATTATTCCGAAAAGTGTTCAGTTATTCCTCGTTCCCATGTTGTCACTTATTATTGTTGTACCATTAACAGTTATTGCATTTGGTCCATTTGGTGTTTACGTAAGCCAGGGCATCGCCAGTGGTATAGCGTTTCTGGTGGAAAACAGTGGTATTGTTGCCGGTCTAGTTATTGGAGGACTTGTTCCGTTTCTCGTCGTTCTGGGCGTACACTGGGGGTTGGTACCCATTATTTTGTTGAACCTGAGCGAGCTTGGAGCAGATCCTATCATCGGCATGTGGTTGGCAGCGACATTCGCACAAACGGGTATCGCATTAGGTGTTTTCCTGAAAACTAAGGATTCCTCGCTGAAAGCAGCGGCAGGTTCCTCAACTATGACTGCATTACTCGCAGGAGTTACAGAACCGATTCTATATGGTATCGTTCTCCGTTATAAAAGGTTAATTCCGCTAATGATTTTGGCGGGTGCCACCGGTGGGGTCCTCCTTGCTGTATTTAAAGTCAATGCGACCTCCTTTGTTCTCCAGAGTGTTTTTTCCTTCGGTGCTTTTACTCCAATCGGGTACGCTATTTTTGGCGCATTCGTGTCCTTGATCGTGGCAACGGTGCTTGTACTGATTTTTGGAATTGGAGAAAATACCGCCACAAATGCGTCCCACAAGAGAAATACAACCGAGGAGATTCAGGACTCCACCAGTTCAAGTGTAACCCAAGAAATGATTAGTACCCCAATTAACGGAACAATTAAAGCTCTAAAAGACGTGAATGATGCTGCGTTCTCAATAGAGGCTATGGGTAAAGGCATTGCAATCGTACCGACTGAAGGTAAGGTTTTCGCTCCTTTTAATGGTAAAATCGTCACCACATTCCCGTCTAAGCACGCGATTGGACTGTTGTCACATAATGGTGCCGAGTTGCTTATACACGTTGGCCTGAACACGGTCAAATTAAAAGGAGAGCATTTCATTCTTCACATTAAGGAAGGTGATGAGATCTCAACGGGTCAGTTGCTGATGGAGTTCGACATAGTTGAAATACAGAAAGCTGGATTTGATCTGACAACTCCCGTCGTTGTTACTAATACCGAGATCTATAAGTCAGTTTTGCCAACAGAGGATATCCAAACCAGCCATCCGAATCCAGTCATTACGCTTGTACCTTAGTCAGTCGCTATTCATTTAAAACAGCAGAGCATCACTTATAAGTGATACTCCATAGAAAGGAAGATTTTTGTGAAAAAATTCCCTAAAAACTTTTTGTGGGGCGGCGCGGTAGCCGCCAATCAAGTCGAAGGTGCTTACATGGAAGGAGGCAAAGGCCTGTCTGTTGCAGACGTATTGCCAAACGGGATTTGGGGGCCGATTATCTCTCCTCCTCAAGGCGAGTATTTGAAACATCAAGCGGTGGATTTTTATCATCATTTCCAATCCGATTTGGCTCTTTTTGCAGAGATGGGATTCAGTTGTTTACGTGTTTCCATCGCTTGGACTAGAATATTCCCCCGCGGTGATGAAGAGATACCGAATGAAGCTGGTCTTGCCTTTTATGACAAAATGTTTGATGAAATGATTAAACTGAATATCGTCCCCCTTGTTACCATTTCCCACTATGAAATGCCTATGCATCTCGTTGACACATATGGTGGATGGACCAATCGCAAAACAATAGACTTCTATGAACGCTTTGCTAGAGTAGTATTTGAACGTTATCAAGATAAAGTTGCTCACTGGATTACATTTAATGAGATCAACATTGCCCTCCATGCCCCGTTCATCTCTGTCGGCATTCGTCATGATCAGGGAGAGATATCTCCACAGGTTCTGTATCAGGCAATTCACCATCAGTTTGTAGCGAGTGCGATGGCGGTTAAAATCGGTCACGAGATCAACCCGGAATCCAAAATTGGATGTATGATCGCAGGAGTGGCCCTGTATCCGTTAACTCCTCATCCGTCCGATGTGCTTAAGACCCTTGAACAGGAACGTGAAACGCTATTCTTTGCTGATGTTCAAGCTAGAGGATGCTATCCTGGTTATATCAAACGATATTTCAAGGAAAATGACATCCAGATTCATATGGAACCAGGTGATGAGGAAATGCTCCGCCATACAGTTGATTTCATTTCTTTCAGCTATTATATGAGCGGCTGCGCCACGGCGAACGAAGAATTAAATATTCAGGCTAAGGGAAATATTTTAAGTACAGTCAAGAATCCATACCTGTCGAGCTCGGAATGGGGCTGGCAGATCGACCCGGAAGGTCTGCGTTATACGCTTAACACATACTATGACCGTTATCAAAAACCACTTTTCATCGTAGAGAACGGTTTGGGAGCGAATGACGTTATTAATGAACATGGAGAGATTGAGGACGATTATCGTATTGACTATCTTAATGCTCATCTTTGTCAAGTCAGGGAAGCCATGGAGGACGGGGTTGAAGTCATGGGTTATACCAGCTGGGGCCCTATTGACCTGGTTAGTCAATCCAGTGGTGAGATTAGAAAGAGATATGGATTTATTTATGTTGACCGTCACGATGATCTAAGTGGAAGCTTTAAACGTATTAAAAAGAAAAGTTTTCATTGGTATAAACAAGTCATCGAATCTAAAGGTATTAATTTGATCGTATAACCTGTTCAAGGTTAAAAAAGGAACGCAGTTCTTTATCCCCAGTTTGGGATAACAACTGCGTTCCCTACTAAAAAAACAATAGCCCCGTTCCATTTGCTTGTGTTCAAATACTCATTCTTTATTTAATAACGCCAATACGACCGACTTTCCGCGTTCTCCTTCTCATCAATTCCTTACAACAGGAATCCACATTTCACCATATACTAAGCCGTTTCTCTCTCCCATCTCAACCGTTGTGTTTGGACCACCAACATAGGCATAATCTTTTTCTACGGGGAGGGCTTGACCAAAGGCAATGCCAGTAAGCATGTTACTGAGCGCATCTGCCGTTTCAGCTTCGCCCTTCACAACCAAGTATTCTCCCTTAGGAAATTGGATCACTCTCGTTGCTTCTGGCAGAGATTCTTCTGTCATGACACCGGCATAATGCATCATCTTGTTATTCACTGCTTCGTTTACGGCAAAAATGTAGTCGTTTGTTGCCAGAGACTTTAATTTGTCCAGGCTTCCATCCTCTTTCACTGTGGACCAAAAATCCGCCTTCTCCTTGCTGATGCCAGCATAGTCTGTATAGTCGCTCTTAAGATCCGTTCCAATACCTAATACGATAAAGCTGTCTTTTTCTTCGAAATGATAATTACTCATGGTTTACACCGTCCTCTTTAGTTTATCAATTGATTTGTCTTTTCACTTGATGGGTTTATAATAACCTTAAATCATGTCAAAAGTTGATACTGTTTAGGGGGCCCCATGAAAAAAGTTGAACGCATTAATATCATCACGCGGTATATCAATAACCGTGCCCACTTTACCATTTCTGAAATCATGCGAGAATTTAGCATTTCTCGTTCAACGGCTATTCGAGATATCAGAGAAATTGAAGCCATGGGAATGCCACTTGTCGCTGAAGTAGGAAGAGATGGCGGTTATTTTGTCATGAACAACTCCCTCCTGCCCACGGTCCGCTTTACCGATAATGAAATCAAAGCGCTATTTATTGCCTTTATGGCAACAAGAAATCAACAACTTCCTTATCTGAAGAGTCGTCAATCTTTGGCTGAAAAATTATTGGGCCTTATCTCCGAAAATCAGCAAGATGATCTGGTGCATTTGAATCAAATATTGCTTTTTGAAGGGACCAATCCCCATAATCCAGACTTGCTTGACCTGTCAGACCTGCCCCACCCTACTTTGGAAAAACTCATCCAAATTCTTCTTACAGAGAGTTATTTGTTAGTTACAGTCCAAGAAGAGAAGGAAACAAAGTCGTATCCCATTGTTCTCTTGCACCTTCATCATCAAAAAGGCCATTGGATCATTGAAGGTTTTGACTTAGAGGAGGAAAAGAGACGAATCGTATCTGTCGACAACCTCATTCATGTAGAAGTATACCCGACGAAAAAAAGGTTAAGCCCTAAGAAGATTATAGAGCAACTAAGTACACAGGAAGAAGTTATCAACCTAGTCCTGGAACTTGGTCCAAAGGCGATCGCCGAATTCAAAAAATACCATCCTTTAAAGCTCACAATTGCCTATACGAATCCGTACCAAACTACAGCCCTCTTAAAGGCATATATGAATGTTCATAACTCAGAAGAATTAACCGAAATGACCAATTGGTTGCTGTTTCTAGGTGAAGATATCAAGGTCAAGGAGATCCCGGAAGAAGTCCTGAATGCTGTAAAAGAGAGATTAAACTTATTCTGCCCTTAAACCAAAAAAAGCCGCTATGTTAGCGACTTGTAATGGGGCCATATTCATGTCTCACGCCAATGCTTGGCGAGCTGTTCCTTCTATTTAAAAGTCAGCATTAGATTGGGCATGATTAGGTGTATGCTGCGTGACGTTTTTAACGAGTAGGAAATAAGTAACAATCGCAATGATACTGGTCATTAATAAAGTGAGTCCTAACGGGACGGCAGTGTCCTCACCCGCGATACCGACCAGAGGAGCAACCAGTGCACCCAGAAGAAAAGGAACGACTCCGAGCAGTGCTGCTGCACTTCCGGCCATCTTAGCTTGACTCTCCATGGCAAGTGGGAATGCCGCTGTAGACGTAATCCCGATCGAGCAGACGAAGAAGAACAATGGAATGACCAAAGCGAAAAGTGGACCATGAACCAGAGTTACCACCAAAGCAGCAACACTTGCAATTATAGCAAGCCATAGCCCAGATAATAGCAGGGTCTGCTCAGGGATACGTTTGGCCAATCGCCCCACGATTTGAGATCCGATGATCAAGCTGATTCCGTTCGAAGCAAACAGAATAGCAAAAACAGTGGGTGTGACGCCATATATATTTTGGTAAATAAATGGTGTTCCGGCCACATAAGCAAAGACCCCTGCCGTCATAATTCCCTGTGCCAGCATGTAGCCTACAAACTTACGGTCACGCAGAAGCATTCTGTAATTACCCAATTGTTGTTTGAAGTCTGGAACCATACGTTTTTCTACGGGGTGTGTTTCTTTTAAGCTCCACTTTGTCATGATTAATAAGAAAATCCCCAAGAATGAAAGGCAGATAAACACGCCAATCCATGTCGTGAATGAAAGAACCCCACTTCCTGCAATCGGTGCTGCCAAAGGGCCCAAATTCCCTACAAGCAAAAGCAAAGAGAAAAATTTAGTGAGTTCATGTCCACTGTACAGATCTCTAGCTATCGCACGGGAAATGACAATTCCAGCTGAAGCCGCAAATCCTTGCGTGAAACGAAACAAAATCAATAGTCCGATATTCGGAGCAAAAGCACATGCCAAGGAACAAATAATATAGGCTGCCATGCAGATTAACAATGGTCTACGTCTACCGTACGCGTCACTCAAAGGACCCATTACGAGTTGTCCTACACCGAGTCCTAATAAACAGGCAGTAAGACTAAATTGTACAAGTGATGCCGTTGTATTCATATTTTGTGCAATCTCCGGAAAAGCCGGTAAATACATATCAATCGTAAATGGACCTAATGTAGAAAATAAACCAAGGAGTATTGCCAATCCAAAAACACTCCAATTTGTACTCTTCGTCATGTTAAATAAATCTCCAATTCTTTATATAATTTTCAAGGCTATTCGAAGTATAAGACATAGAGTTGACTGTAGGTCAAGTCTTGAGACTATTAAAACAAAAAAAGCCGCTAAAATAGCGACTTTCATTGGTACTATAGTTGAGGCATTTTTTCGAGTGAAAATTCTGTTATTTCCACTCTGTAATTTGGCTGATCGGAAGACGAACAGGCGGGCGCGCATCTGAAGCTGCCTTGCCGATTGAAATGAGCAGTATTGGAACATATCGCTCTGGATCTAATCCCAATACTGCTGCAATCTTCTCTTTGTTAAAGCCTGACATTGGATTTGTCGCATAACCATGAGCATGTGCCGTAAGCATAAACTGCATAGAGACAAGTCCGCCATCCAGCAACACAGACTCTCTTTTCTTATCCATCGAAAATTGATTATACATGGGTACAACCATAGCAAGCATCTTATCTTTAATTTCCTGCGTTATATAGCCAAGATCAGCGGTTTCCTTGTAAATGTCTTCTGCACTGTCGACAAAATTCAGGTCACCAAAGACGGCGATAACTGCTGACGAAGTATTAATTTGTGAAAAGTTAAAAGGCGCAATTTCGAGCAGGTCTTCCTTACCTTTGTCACTGTCAATAACGACAAATCGCCAAGGCTGTAAATTGAATGCTGATGGAGCCAAAGCAGCATCTTCGAGCATTTCAGTGATTTCTTCCCGACTAATTTTATAATTCGGATCGTATTTCTTTATCGTACGACGGCCATGCAAAACCTCACTAAAATCTTTTGTTATTGAATTCATTCTCGTCTTCCTTCTTCCTATAGTCTGTTGAACGATGCAATTCATTGCTTATTAACAGCAAGTAGCTGATCAATGATCCCGTTCAAAGCATTTTTTCTCTCCAGATAATCTTGTTCATTCCAGGTAAACACACCACGATCAAGCCAAAATGCAGCACCTACCAAAAGAAACTCCGCTTTAAGCTCGGGTTGTTGAGCAAGAAATTCTCCCTCTTCTGCCCCCTGCTGAACGATTTTTTTGATGTAAGGAATCAATGCATTAATTTCGATCACAATCCATTTTTGATGCAAGGTACTGTTACTTTCCTTATGAAGATATTCAAATACATCTTCATCCTGTTCGTTAGGGGTTGCATCCATAAAAATACGAATAAGTTTTTCTCTCGCTTTGAGATCACGATTTTCAACTAAATGATGTATGGCTTCCAAACGAGATGATAATGTTCGTTCACAAGCAGCATGAAGTACATCTTCTTTAGATTGAAAATAATTGTAGAAAGTTCCTTGTGAAACACCAACTTTTCTTACGATTTCACTGACAGATGTATTTTCGTAGCCCTTCGAGTTGAATAATTCCATAGCCACAGTCAGTATTTCATTTTTTCGTTCCTGGGGATTCTTGCTTACTCGTGTCATTGTCAGATCTCCTTTGTCACTCCTTTATATTAGTTTAAATGTACAACTTGACTAACTGTCAGTCAATGTTATAAGCTCAATATACAATATGACTGACAGTCAGTCAATATAATTTGGAGGTGTTTTATGAACAAACGACGATTGCTCTTTATCTTGGGGATTTCTGCCGCTATTGTATCTCTTGCTCAAAGCCTGTATATTCCTTTGCTACCTGATCTGCAACAAGATCTAAATACGTCATTACATTTAGTTAATCTAACGGTTACTTTATTCACTGTGGCCATGGCAACCATGCAGATCATACTTGGCCCCATTGTTGATCGTAATGGACGTAAGAAAATCCTAGTCCCGGGTATAATTATTTATGTAATTGCTACTATAGGATGCATGTTTTCAGGTTCAATAGAAATGTTACTCATTTTTCGAGTCATTCAAGGAATAGGCGCATCATCTGTTCCATTAGTAGCTGCTACAATGATCGGAGATGTTTTTGAGGGTAAAGAGCGTGCCGAAAGTATGGCTACATATCAGATGATTCTTGGAATTTCACCAGCTATTGGTCCGCTCATCGGTGGTATTATCGGTAGTCAATTCGGTTACACGGGTACGTTTGGTTTTGCAGCAGTCAGTGCTCTTCTCATCCTGATAGCAGCCATATTTATGTTACCTGAGACAAAACCAGTCAACATAAAACCAGCGGGAACAAGACTAGGTTTAAAAGCATTTGGGAAAATTCTGGGGAACAAAACCGGCGTTGTAGTTCTTTTGAGCGGTTTCATCATGTATGATGTCTTTTACACATTCATTGTATTTCTACCTACAATATTACAAACGAAGTATGCTTTAGGCGCTGCAAGCATTGGATTTTTCTCCCTCGCCCTCATGATATTCAATCTTGTTGGAAGTAAAATGAGTGGAAGTTTACAAACCCGTATAGGCTCAGTACGAACACTCTTCTGGGCCGGTATAATGACCATTTTGAGTCTTGTGATTTTTATTTTTGCTGCAGATTACTCTCTAATTGGATTGCTTCTCTCTCTGATGCTTACTGGATTCGTGATGGGACTTGCAACACCAGTGATGCCAACCCTCTTGTCCTCAGAGTTTGTTGAAGAGCGTGCTACGGCAATGGGTGTCTATAACTTTGTTCGTTATCTTGGTATGGCTACTGCTCCACTAATTGGAAGTTTTTTGTATCCTTTAGGCAATATCCAACTTTTAATCGGGATAACAGCTCTTCTGGTTGTAATGGTCGTATTCGCAACAAATCGTTTACTACCAATTAAAAAGTCAGAGGTGACAAACTAGACTCACTGATCATGGATCACAGACATCATATATTTCGTATAACTTGGTTGAAAGTTCACAGAAGATTAATCAACGTTAAAAAATAGACGACCCTGGATTAACAGGATCGTCTATTTTCAATGCCTAAATGAAGCTGGCTGCTATATCAAAATTCATAAAGTTCTACTCCTGAACCCATACGATTCATAATCATTTCGGCAGCTCGCTTGTAACCGCCTGCCTGGCGTAAAGATTCACCGATGAGGTAAGCCTGCCGTTTATATTGCGAATTGTGTAGTACTTCTATTAGTGCCTCCCTCAAATGAGTTTCACTGAGGTTATGTTTATTTAAAGTAATCCCTGCGCCCAACTCCTGTACCCGATTGGCGACAAGAGGCTGATCCGATGTTAATGGAATCATTACCATCGGAACGTTGTAATATAAAGCCTCACTCGTGCTGTTCATTCCAGCATGTGTAATAAAAACATCGGTATGCTGCAGCATGTCCAACTGGGCAATGTATGGCTTGACGATAAAGTTAGGAGGAATTTGTTCCGCCAGCGGCTCCATGTCCGTGTATTTTCCCGAAGATAAAACAACATTAACGGGTAGATCTCCTAATGCTTCAAAGCAAAGCTGATAGAAATCCAAGTTTTTATTTAAGATCGTACCCATCGCAATGTACACGGTTTGTGGGTACTGTTCACGAAGCAGCTCGAACGAGAAGGCAGGAGCATCTTGACGTGTTATGATCGAAGGACCCGTGAAAATAAAACGATCATCCAGCTTGTCTGCCTGTGGCTGAAAATAACGGCTGGTGTACACGAGCTTTAACTGACCTGCATGGGCCGGAATCTCTTCCATGGCTGGAATACTCACTTGAAACTCTTCGGCTAACTCCATTGTTATCTTCATCGTAGCCTCATAAAGCTCCTTTGTCTCCGTCTCATTCAGACCTGAGTTAGATCCCAGAGGCTCCACAAAAGCAAAGGACGCAATCGAGCACACCGCAGGAATTCCCAGTTTTTCTGCAAGAATAGTCCCTCCCCATCCCATCAGGGAATCAAAGATCATATAATCGAACTTTTGATCCTCTACCACCTGCAGCACATTGGGGATGATCCTCCGGATAATACTTACCATCATATAGGTGAACTGATAAGAATGCTTATACTCCTGGGGTTTCAACACCGGATCATGAGAGAAGGCATCTTGTGGAAACGGATAGGTAAGTATCTGGGCACCGGTTTGTTCAATTCGGGAACGGTACTCCTCCGTGCACACATAGATGACTTCCTCACCATTGTCTATCAATTGAGTAACTAATCCTAACGATGGATTCACATGTCCTTCAGCCGGAGTAATGACTACTAATACACGTGCCATCTTATCCACCTCCCAATGCAATTAGTCCCCCCGTTCTTCATGATGTATTTAACGACGCGGTCGTCATCCGTTACATGGAGATGTTATCCTTCACTTGGCTGATTGGATGATGTTCTTGATGAACGAGTTGGGTAATTCGTAGTGATGCTAAGAAACTTAACAAGACCCATAGTAATTGCAGTGTTAACACGATCAAGACACCTGTCGATATGCCCCACTGTAACGTTTCGGACAAGGCAATCAGAGCGCCACCAACGCCAATGCTTACTCCCATATAGAAGGAATCCACAAATTGTAGATTCGCGGACATTTCTCCCTCTTTCCTGGGCAAGGCATGTTGTAAAGCAATGGCTGCCGTTGTAGGGTTGGCCAATCCAACACCAAACCCTGTAATCATTTGTGAGAGAAGGATGAGTATAATCCCGCCGTCCGTCAAAATAAGAGCCAGGATCACAAGTACAGTTCCAACGATCATAATCCCAATGCCCGTTATGACCCTGCCCTTTCGGGCATGACCTTGATCTCGTGCATCAAGCTTGGCTTGCAACCACGCTGCGGCGGACCAGCTCAGAGAACCTGCTGCTACAATGAGGCCAGCAAGGTCAGCTGATAACCCCTTCACTTCGGTTAGCGCCAAGATCACAAAACTCTCCGTTGTAAAATAACAAGCAACATATAGGCCTCTCGAAACCAGAGTAGCAGGCAATCCTTTTTTTACCGAAAAAGTGCCCACAGGCAGCAATTTACGCATTGGTGTGATCATGATGACTAATCCAGCCAAAGTGAGTACTATACCTTTCCAATCGGTTATCATACCAAGTCCTGTGAGTAACAGTCCAGTTCCAACGGCAAGCAGAATCGCATACATAATCTTTGAGTCGGTTGCTCGTGGCGGACCTGACAGATCTTGCTGAAGCTGCAAATTACGGAAAGAACGGAATGTGAGACTCAACGCTATTCCAATCAAGGGTAAAACGATCCAGAAAACATATCGCCACGAGATGTAGGAAGCTATAAGGCCTGCTGCATAAGGTCCGATTAAGGTAGGCAGGACAAATGCCAGGGAGAATGCGGCCAGGATTTGAGTACGAAGTGTATCTGGATAATGTAATGTCACACAGGTATAAACGCATGTGATCAGGGCCCCCGCTCCAAAACCTTGAAGGGCTCTTCCCGCAATAAGCATGTGCATATCGAAAGAAATAGCGGAGACCACAGTTCCTAATACAAAAACACTAAAAGATATCAGCATGGATGTAAAAACGCCGCGCTTGTCAATCTGCTGACCCATAACCAAGGTTCCAATAAGCTGAGATAACAAAAATGCGCTGAAGATCCAACCGTATAAATGAATACCCTCTAAACTTTGTGCCATTTTCGCGGCAATCGTTGTGATAGCCAGTCCTTCGAAAGCTACGGTTGCCAGAACCAGCATAATACCAATTGTAGTTGCCCTGTATTGAGCATCAAAAATCCCAATTTGATTATTGTTTGTCTCCCACACCTCCGTAATTTGATGGTTATTATGGTAAATTAAACCTTTTAACTCCATGAATATACATTAAGCTCTCTACTTTGTAAAGTTGAATGTTTAAAAAGTGGAATCGTGCTCTAGAAAATGATTCACATGTTCAATAGGAGATTTTGCTTGAAAATATGCCATGTTCATTACAGTCAATTTGGAGAAGTTCATCCTCCAGTATCCATGCATCTGTTTTTTTAACAAAGAATTGAAATCCTCCAATGGATTGAACTAATGCGGGATCGACCGGTGTAGCACTCGCATTTATGCCAATTGTAAAAGCATCAGAGCCTCCTCCGACATATTTTGCATAAATCCTTACATATTGGCCCTCTTCCAAATCCCATTCATTCTTAAATGAATCGATCGCTTGATCAGATACTACAAATGAAATCATTGCCCTGCACTCCTTCCTTCAGTTTAATCGCATTTTTTCACTTCGCCACGATAATTGGCCATTCTGAAACTAGCCCCGCATCCACACGAAACTTTGGCATTTGGATTATTCATGGTGAATCCGCCTAACATTCCGCTCTCTTCATAATCAATCTCAAGACCATCAATATATGGAATACTGTTTGCGTGAACCAATATCTTAAATTGCTTTTTATTTAACACAGTGTCTTCTTCTGCCTGCTGTTCATCCACGATAAGGGTATAAGATAAACCACTGCATCCCCCTTCATCAACGCCTACTCTAAGAAAGGCATTTTGGATATCCGCACTTGATAAGATCTCAACGATTTTGTCCGATGCTGTATCACTGACCTCAATGATCATTTTTATTCCTCCCGGTGGTATCATTTTGAAATTTGGTATCCCAGTCCATTAGACAGGGTATGAATGCTGCAAGAGCAGCTCCTTTTGGCGTAAGTTCATAAATAATTTGTGTAGGGCGTGTCCGTATTGTTCTTTTGACCAAATGATCATGTTGAAGACCCTTTAAACGTCTGGAGAGGATCATTTCGGAAATGGAAGGAATGTTATCGAATATTTCACCGAATCTCTTCGGGCCTTGAGACAGAGCACATAAAATATGGATCGTCCATTTAGTTCCGATGATGCGATAAGCTGTAAATAGTTTATCCGGATCTTCAGTGAGCAATGGTCTGTACACCCACTTTCATATTCATCTGCGTGGTGAGATCCGAGTGCTGGCAATGATACTCATGACGATCAACAAGAGATGGAACCCCATGGCTACAATTAAGCCGGATTGAAGTGACATACCGCCAGCCTGACACACGACAAGGATGGAACCACCAATACCGATCACTACCCCAGGTGTAAACGAATCTGCAAATTGCAGATTGGCCGAGGTCTGGCCTACGCCTTCCTCCCCCGTTTGGGAAAATGCGACAACACCGCTAATCGGATGCGCCAATCCAATACCAACTCCAGCAATGATCTGACCAAGAACTGCGATGGTAACGGTCACAACAGGTACCCAAAATACGATAGCAATCCCTATCGCAAGCAGCAATACCCCCAGAATGATTCTCATATGACGTCCACGGCCCTGATCTGCCGCATCCCACCGTCCTTGTAGATACGCAATGATACACCAACTTAATGCAGCACTCGCGACAATTAATCCGGCCTGTGAAGGTGTAATTCCTTTCACGTCGATTAGAGCCAATACCAGGAAATTCTGTGTGCTGGTATAGGCAGCGAAGAACAACCCACGTGTTGCCAGAATTGCTGGCATACCTCTTCGCAACGTAAGTGTTCCCTTCGGTAGCAATTTACGGAGCGGAAATAACATCAATACTAGGCCAATCGCGACTAAAACAAATCCCATAATGTTCGGAAGCATACTTAAACCAACCAGGAAAATCCCTGTACCTAACGTTAAGAGTAGCGCCATCCAAGTGGATGAAGATCCGGTATCCACTCCCGTCTTCTGCACTTTCAATTTCCTAAAGGCAGGTAAACTAAGCAATGCTGAAACCACCAGCACGGGTAAGATCCCCCAGAAAACAAAGCGCCAGGACCACTGATCTGCGATAAGACCGGCTACATATGGACCAAGCATGGACGGAAGAACATAGGCAGTACCAAATGCTCCAAGTATTTTGGCACGTAACTCATCTGGGTAACTTAAGGATATAGCCGTATATACACAAGTCATCATAGCTCCGGCACCCAAACCCTGAAGGGCCCGTGATCCTATCATGGTATACATATCGCCTGCGGTTGCGGCAGCGATCAGCCCTACGATAAACAACAGAAGTGCAAAAGTGAACGGTGCTGCAGGTCCTCTTTTATCAATGATTCGACCGACGACCAGCGTCCCGATAATCTGCGCAAGCAGATACGTACTGAATATCCACCCGAACAGGCTAAGGCCGTTCAAGTCTCCAGCAATCGAAGGAGCAATGGTGGTGACAGATAGACCTTCGAATCCAACGGCCATCACTGACAAAATGATTCCTATGGATAATGCAAAATAACGCGGGCTGAAAATACTTTGATGATTAGACGACATGACATGTGACCTCCAAGAAAATTGGTATGTATACATCGTATCCGGATACTTAGTAAACATTTTTGTTTATAATGTCTAAGCTACAGTTCGACTTTGACTTTGTCAACATTTTTGTTTAAAATGTAGTTAGTCATGTAGATTCAGTTGCTTCACAAGGAGGTGCACGATGAGCGGAAATCAAACCAAAAAGGATGCCTCGACCAGTACCCGGAGAGCAATTATTAATCTGTTAAAAGAGCGCGGGGGAATGGATGTTATGGCACTCTCCACTCAGTTTTCGTTATCTGGAATGGCTATTCGGCAACATCTGAATGCGCTAAAAGAAGAAGGATTGGTTACCACTGTGGAAGAGGCCCGTCCCATGGGTCGCCCCACCAAGCTATGGATATTAACTCCCGCGGCTAATCGTTTTTTCCCAAGTGGATATTCGGATTTATCCGTCAGCCTCATCAATTCGATGAAAGAAGCTTTTGGTCATGAAGGGCTGGACAAGCTGCTGGATGTGCGAAATAAAAATATGCAAGAACAATATCTTCAGCATCTTGGCGATGCATCGGATGTTCGAGAGAAATTGGAGAAATTGGCCGAGATTCGCACCAATGAGGGTTATATGGCCGAGGTTAAGGAGCAGGATGATGGCAGTCTCCTACTCATTGAGAAGCATTGCCCCATCTGTGAAGCGGCCGTGGTATGTACCGGGTTATGCAAGAATGAATTACATTTATTCAAAACGGTTTTAGGCGATAATGTTCGTATTGAACGAGGAGAATACATTTTAGCCGGAGGAAGAAACTGCGTATACATCGTT
Organism: Paenibacillus sp. FSL H8-0079; assembly: GCF_037991315.1. Taxonomy (NCBI): domain Bacteria; kingdom Bacillati; phylum Bacillota; class Bacilli; order Caryophanales; family Paenibacillaceae; genus Paenibacillus; species Paenibacillus sp. FSL H8-0079. The sequence continues at coordinate 3,508,134 of NZ_CP150300.1, read as the reverse complement.
ACGCAAAATAAACCATGACCAAAAGAGCAACCTCATTGGAGATTGCTCTTTTGGTTTGTTTCCATTCCATACATACATCCCTCTATTCAAGTGTGGCATGTTGCTCGGTAAAATAATGCTCTACTGCATACTTGTAAGATTTCATTAAGAATAAAGTGGCTTCCTGGCTTACCTTGGCTTTGGGATTAATGATATCAAATCCATGGTAACAGCCTTTATATAGCGTGAATTCAACGGGAATGCCGGCTTCTTTTAATTGCTTAACGTATTCGATCGTTTCATCCCGGAAGGGTTCCACATCACCGACGAAAGTCACTGTGGGTGGAAGGTTACTATAATCGGTAGCTCTTGCAGCTGACGCATAAGGAGATACCTCTTTTCCGTAATTCTCTCCGAGGTAAAGCTTCCAAGCCCATTCATTCATGTCAGAGTTCCATATGGGGGCATTATTATCTTGGGCTGATTCAGTGATCATTCTGTCATCGATCATGGGGTACAGCGGCATTTGAAATGCGATATTCACTTCCCCCTGATCTCTCGCATAGAGAGTAAGAGCTGCGGTTAACCCTCCTCCTGCACTTTCCCCACCTACCATAAGTTGATTACTCCGAATTCCCAGCTCCTTGGCATGCTGCTTCATCCATAGAAGAGCGTCATAGCTATCCTCTAACGCTGCTGGATACGGTGCTTCAATAGATAAACGATAATCCGGCGCGATAATAACACAATTACTTGTGTCCATTAACTTTTGGTACATGTTTTCGAACAGTTCTGGTATTCCCTGTGCGTAGCCTCCTCCATGTAACCAAAGAATACCCGGAAGGTTTTCTTGGACATGATGAGGTCTATAGATAAGCATACGCTGTTTAGATCCGTCTTTACGTTCAATCCATTCTTCCCGACAGTGCATCCCTTCCAGATGCTTCCCTTTTCGTTTTTCAATTTGTTTTTTTCTTTTGAGCATATCTTTTAGAAATCGGTCTTCACTTGAGGAACTCATTAAGATGTTCAAAATCCTACCTTTCAGACGTAATTCTTTATCTATCATTGCATAGGTTACTTTCATTAATTGTTCCTCCAAAAGGTAATAATCTGTTACTCTGGTTATAGTATATGTACACGCTGTTCGATAAACAACAGGCAGTTCGATAACAAATGATAGTTAACGAACGAAACAACGGATTATGTCTGTTAGCTCGATGATTTTGCATCATTAGGAGGGTAATTAAGGGGAATGCAAGAAGACCGCAGAATTCAATATAGCAAAATGGTATTAAGAGAAAGTCTGTTAGCACTTATGAAAGAGCGTCCAATTAACAAAATTACCGTGACTGACTTATGCAGACAAGCGAATCTTAATCGTAATACGTTCTATATGCACTATCATTCTCCAGTTCATTTGCTTTCAAGCATTGAAGAATCATTTTTTGCGGTTATTAAGGAGCTTATAGAACGTTCTATACTGGATGATGTACATGTTAAAAGTTCATTCGTTGAAATCTGCGAACATATCGCAGATAACAGTGACCTGTGTACCATCCTGTTCTCTGATCATGGGAATGGAGATTATTTGGAACGGGTGATCTATATTTTGCATGATCGAAGTATTGAAGTATGGAGGGAACAAATGCCTCACATGGATGTGAATACGCTTGAATCATACTATTCATTCATTTCAAGCGGCAGTGCAGCAGTCATCAAAAATTGGATTAAACATGGAATGAAGGAAACGCCGCGAGAAATAGCTCGATTTATTGAAAAAGTAAGTCGTTCGGTTGAACATTCATTTATGCAATAGTGAATCTAAACAAAACAAACGACCGTTTTCCGGAAGTATTCCAGAGAACGGTCGTAACCACATGATCATTTCGTTAATTCATTCATTACAGGTCTTCTCCATTGCTGGAAATAACCTCTCTGAACCAATTGTAACTTTTCTTCTTGTAACGCTTCAAATCTCTCAGATCCGTTTCGGTGCGATCGACATAAATAAACCCGTAACGCTTCTTCATTTCACCTTGTGAGCTTAATATATCGATGGGTCCCCATGTGAGAAATCCCATCAGATCTACGCCGTCCTGGGAAACCGCCAGTCTGAGTTGCTCAATATGTTCGCGAAAATAGGCTATGCGATAATCGTCCAGCACCGTATCATTCTCATCGAGCTCTTCTTTGACGCCAATTCCACACTCTATGGTGAACACCGGTAACTTGTAGTTGTCATATATCTCTTTGACCGTAAGCCGCAGACCAACCGGATCAATAGCCCAGCCCCATCAGCTTGTTTTCAAATATGCATTGTTCAGTGATTTCCCTCCAAGAAAAAAGTCCCAAATGGATTCGATAGTCACTTCCATACCACTCTGAATCGTTAAGGATTGATAGTAACTGTGAGCGAGAAAGTCCATCTTGCCCTCTTTCAAATAAGAGAGATCGCCCTCCTGAAAGGGCGGTGTTACCTCATTCAAGCGCCATTCATGCAGTTGATCTGCCGGGTACTCGCCATTCGCAAATACATCTAACATCCGGTAATTATATCTGCGATTCGCCTTCTGAGCGGTTAGTACATCTTCCGGTTTACTGGTCGCCGGGTAAAAGGGTGCAAAATTAACCATGCCCCCCACCATGGCGTGTGGTGCATACTCCCGTGCGATTTTTCGTACTGCTGCCGAAGCCATGAACATATGATGTTGCACCGCTGCAACCGTATGTTGCGTGTGTGATTGCGGGATAACCTCTTCCAGATTCTTCATCTAGATGGACACGGCTGCATTCTGTTCGTTAAAAGGAATATAATATTTCACGCGTGTACCGAAGCGCTCGATCACGATTTGAGCGTAGGCTTTGAAGGCCTCGAATATTTGCCGTGACTGCCAACCTCCATATTTATCCGCCAGAGTTAGCGGCATATCAAAATGGTACAAGCAAACTACGGGTTCGATGTTATATTTTAATAACTCATCTATGACACGATCATAAAATTGCAACCCCGCTTCGTTCACAATCCCCTCTCCGTCCGGCAAAATGCGGGCCCAGCTGAGCGAAAATCGATAAGCTGTAAAGCCCATGCCTGCCAACAGAGCAATGTCCTCTTTGTAACGGTGATAAAAATCAATGGCTACTTTCCAATCCGAAGCGGTCTCGGCATTGCTTTTCATCTGACTCGCATCGTACACGGTAAGACCTTTGCCATCTTCATCCCAAGCTCCCTCCACTTGCATGCTGGAAACTGAACCGCCCCACATAAATCCGTTTTTAAATACGCTCATTAGTTCACGACCTTAAGCAAATCATCATGATACGTGACACTTGTTTTCTCCGTTTCAATGACATCCAGGTAATCACCCGAGTTGGTCACAATAACAGGTGTGATTAGACTGAATCCAGCTTCTTTAATCTCATTCATATCGAATTCCAGTAGAAGTTCTCCTTGTTTAACGGCTTCTCCCTGTTTCACTTTGGGTGTGAAATGTTTCCCCTTCAGCTTTACCGTGTCCTTTCCGACATGAATAAGAATTTCAATGCCGTGTGCACTTGTTATGCCAATGGCGTGACCGGATGGGAACACATTCGTAAGCACACCGTCGATGGGTGAGTATACTTTGCCTTCAGTGGGCTCAATGGCTACCCCTTTACCAAGCGCACCGCTGGAGAATGCCTCATCCTTCACTTCGCTTAGAGCAATGAGGTTACCTTTCATCGGACTTTGTACGATGTCATGCTTAACTGCTGGCTTATTGTCAGTACTTCCTTTTCCATCGCTATCTTGATTGCCATTCGTTTGCTCAGGATCTTTAAACCCACGGAAGAACGTCAGCAGGAATCCCAGACCGAAGCTCACAAGAGAGCCAAGAATCATGCCATAGAATCCGCTGTCTATTCCTTCTGGGCTAATGAAGCTTGGAAAAGCAACGATTCCCATACCACCAACCATATACGCTTTGGTTCCCATTAGGCCGGTAATGCCACCGCCCACAGCCGCTGCAATACATCCCATAATAAACGGTCTTTTGAGCGGTAACGTAATCCCGTAAATTGCAGGCTCTGACACTCCGAAGATACCCGAGATAATGGCAGGAATGGACAAGGATTTCAATTTCTTGTTTTTGGTTCTAATTAAAATGGCCAGTACCACACCGACTTGTGAGAATACGGTAAGCACGGAAGCTGTAATGATCATTGGATCGTACTTCAGTATGGCAAGATTGTTGAAAGCAATCGGTACTAATCCCCACTGAACGCCAAAAATAGTAAACACCTGCCAGAATCCATTGAGCAAAGTTGTTGCGATGACCGGACTCAAGTTATAGAGGAACATCGTTCCTGCCCCGAGCAATTGACCTGCCCAAGTCGCAGCCGGCCCGATTGCGATCAGTGCCACTGGCACAACGACCAGCAATGTAGAGAATGGAACAAAGAAGTTACTTATAACGTTCGGAATAATTCGTTTGAAAACCCTTTCAACTTTTGAAGCAACATACGTCGCAATAATAATTGGAATGACACTGGATGCATAATTCATTAGAATAACCGGAATCCCCAGGAAGGACAGATACACAGACGATTCAATTACGGACCCACCAAATATGGTGTACAGCGGTTGGCCTGTTGAGGTCAGGCTTGAGAAGCTTGGATAAACCAGACAAGTACCTATCGCCATTCCGATGAAAATGTTAGCATTAAACTTCTTCGCTGACGTATATCCCAGGAAGATCGGGAAGAAGTAGAACAGGCAATCACCTATCGCGCTCAGCACTTGATGGGTTCCTGATGTTGTACTAAGCCATCCGACAGCTACCAGGAGAGCAGTTAGCCCTTTGATCATACCAGTTGCTCCCAAGATGCCAAGCACCGGGGTGAATACGCCGGAAACCACATCAATAAATGTGTTGAAAATGTTCGTTTTTTCTTTCGTCGACTCTCCAGATGACTGTCCGGAGTCCAGTTGAAGTCCACCTACAGCCACAACATCAGCATAAACCTGAGGAACATGGTTGCCGATTACGACTTGATATTGTCCTCCACTTTGCATTACGGTGATGATGCCGTCCATATTTTTCAGGACATCGGTGTTAGCCTTACCCTCATCTTTCAGTTTGAACCTTAGACGAGTTACACAATGCGCCAGGCTTTCTACGTTCTCTTTTCCACCAACATGATGAATAATTTCTTTTGCCAATTCCTCATACTTCATGAGTGATCATCCTTCCAATAATTGATATACACAAAAAGGCAAGACCACAGGAACAAAGCAGTAAACGCCTTGTCCAATGAGTCTCGCCTGCATGACCAGTAACAATCCCGAATTTTATTCAATTGATTTTCGTGTGATTCTTTCAATGTGAATCGTTAGATATAATTGATCTTCATCTGACAAAGTAGTATTGAGATACTTCTCGATTTTCAACATGCACTCATATGCTTTGGTATATTTGGTTCTGACCTGTCCAAACAGGAAATCGTCTTCGATCAACGCTTCTCTCCGCTGATTCAAGCTTTGGAAAAAGAATTTTAGATGGCTAATGAACCGTTCGTAACTTACCTCTTTTTCATCCAGAACAACATTAAAGGTATATTGGATGATGGACAAAATATCATTAATCTTCTCTAATTGTCGCCCTAAATCTGCAATCTCGGGATACTCACTGTTCACTTTGGGATTAATGAGATGCTGTGCAATATTGGCTGCTTCGTCTTCAGGAAATCGCTTGCCTAGGGATTCTTCAATGAATTCCAGTGCCTTCAGACCTACCTCGAATTCTTTGGGGTAGATCTTCTTAATCTCCCAAGTTAACGGATTTACAATTTTGATTCCCTCATCATACAGCTTGATCATGTTGTTAATGTGATCGGTAAGTGTCACATATATATAATCACTGAGGGGCGTTTTGAGTCTATTTCTGGCGTATTCTATAATGTCGTAACATAATGAAACATAGTCAGTTGGGATATCTTCCAGCAACGTTTTGAATTTTTCTGACGTTTCATTGGGTTTCAGGATGAATAGTTTTTCGATCAGGTTTTCATCAAGCGCGTCTCCTACACTTTTCTTGAATCCAACGCCTTTACCCATAACTACAAACTCTTCCCGGAGCGCATCTTTAGCTACAATGGCGTTATTGTTAAAGATTTTTTGGATGATCATCCAATGCCTCCCTTCATCAAGTTTAAAACTCGCAAAATGTTGTGTTTTAGGTGGGAGCAGTCATTTCTTGGCGATCATACATGTGTTAAACTTTCTAGCAAGCGCTTTCTTTTCTTTGTTAAAAGTGTCCCCCCCACGGACATATTGAGATCCGAAGGGAGTATCTAATCTACTTGAGTAAGTCCAGCCTATCTTAGCGGCAAGCTTCAATTCCTTTTTCAAGGATTTCCATAACAGCTAACGTTTCCTCGTCTTTGACGACTTTCTCCTTGCCAAGAACGATGGCTTGATAGAGAGCATCATACACACGGGTATAATCTCCTTTTTCCGAGACAACTTTCTCCTCATGATACACTCCCTCATCATCCATGTACGTTAAGGTCCCATAATGGTGGGGCAGGTCGATTCCGAAGTCAGGATGACCCTTAGGCAAGTGGAATAACTTTAGATGCTCTTCCTGACGATCCTCCGTTTCTTTGACAAACATCCCTTTTTTACCATAAACGATCGCACACGGACGAGGTTTTAAACGGAAGAAACTCGATTTAATAGACACTTTTAACGTTCCATAATACAGATCGAGGTCAAAGTAATCATTCATTCTTCCTTCGCCCAGCAACTGACGGACATCGTAATGAACTCGTTCCGGCTTACCATAATAGGATATGGCTTGATCAAGCGTGTGGCTGGCATGTCCGTACAGATAACTGTTGTATTTGGAAAAATGGTTGGTGTTGTTTGGGATCTCAGGACGATAGTAATCATAATGCATTTCTACTTCCAGTAACTCTCCAAGTTTTCCGGATTCAATTACCTTTTGTGTGGTCAGGAAGTTCGAATCATAACGTCTGTTTTGAAAACATTCGACAATTAGATTTCTCTCCTTGGCGTACTGGAAAATGTCTTCAGCTTGCTTCTTGTCCAACATGAAGGGTTTCTCAACAAGTACATTTTTACCGTGATCCAGTGCTGTCTTGGCATAATCAAAGTGTGATTCTGGATGCGTACATACAACAACCAGCTGAATCTCATCGTCATTCATCAAGACATCAAGATCACTCGTGTATTGTACATCCGGTACGCGATCCCATTCCGTTTTATCCAGGTTACGGGCATATATTGTTTTTACCTTCACATGATCGTGGTTCAACGCGAAAGGAAGATGATATCGATTTGTGCTTTTGCCATTGCCAATGTATCCAACTGTAAGCATTTGAGTTCCCCCTTATATCTTTTTTGTTATTATACGAGAAAAAATGGACGTGTGAAGACAGGATGGGCAAAAAGGTATAATTGATCAATATTAATTCAAATGAAGGGCTATTTTCAAACAAAATGTTCAATCGAAAACCATTATGATACGAAAAAAAGCCGCTAAAATAGCGACTTGTAGAGAAGTACCTTTGCTTTTGTTATCTGAGCGGTGAGACTCAACGTTTGTGCTGGGCATCTTCTTTATACTTGGGATGGCTGGTGTTCCTGTGTTTCTTTGTTTCGTTCAGTCAATAATATGTTTTCATACTTTTCGCCCCAGTTGCGCATCTCATCAATAAGTGGCTTCAGCGATTCTCCGAATGGAGTAAGAGTATAGTCTACCTTTGGCGGAATTTGACGGTATATATGGCGACTTACAATTCCATCACTCTCCAATTCGCGCAGCTGCAGAGTCAGCATCCGTTGTGTAACAGCCGGAATTCGTCTCTTTAGTTCATTGAAACGTAAGGGGCCGTTCATTAGGTGGAAGAGGATGATTCCTTTCCATTTTCCCCCGATGACCTCAAGGGTGACTAGAATCTTACATTCATATGATTGCGGACAAACATGATCCAGTTCTTCGCTCATTTTCGTAGCCCCTTTACTCCGATAAAGTATACTTTTTGTACCTATAGCACAAACTTGTGCGTACTTGTAATGAATCATACTATATTATAATCTTGGATTTGAACAGAGGTAAAGCAGATGTTAAGGCGCCTAACACTACTTCCCTAGTAATCACTTAAATAAGCATATGGGGGAATATAAATGTCACAATCCATTTTTCAAAACCGTCATTCCAAACGTAAATTTCATGCAGATAAACCGGTCAATAGAGAAACACTGGAATCCATCTTTAAGGATGCCATTAACGCGCCGTCCTGGGGCAATACCCAACCTTGGGAAGTGTATGTCGCTACTGGGGAGAAACTTGAAGAACTGCGGAGTGCATATTTAAAGGCCTTCGAGGACGGAGAACCCTTCCAATCTGATATCCCTATGCCGACGGAATGGCCGGAGCTCTTTCAACAGCGTATGAATCAAGCTGGTGAAGCTCGTTTCAGCCAACTCGGCATTGCTCGTGGGGATCATGAAGCCAAAGCAGAGAGAATGAAAGCCAATTTCCAATTTTTCGACGCACCAGTCGTTGCTTTTCTTACTTTAGATGCATCCTTAACGGAATGGTCCATGCACGATCTTGGCATATTCTCCGGGTTCCTGATGCTATCCATTGAAGCCCATGGTCTCGGCAGTCTTCCAGCATATACTTCTATCTCTTATCCTAAGTTCCAGCGTGAGATCCTAGGTATACCCGATGACAAAAAAATTGTGGCTGGCATCATCTTTGGCTATCCAGTACTCGAAGACAAGGACTCTCAAGTAGTCATGCCAAGAGTAGCACTTGAGGAAGTCATTCATTTCAAAGGAAACTGATTAGATACTTAAGGTGTTCATTTCTTAAGTTTGAATAGATCTATTTCAATTCAAAGGGGCCGCCCTATAAGTCATATAATGACTCGTAGGACGGCCCCTCCGCTTTTGAGCAAGTTAACTTACTTTCCCTACTGAATAAGTAGTAAGGTCATGTTTACGTCAGGATTTTTGACAGATGCACGAGTCCCGAGGAATGTATTCGTTCTTCCTCAGCGATATTCTCATAGAGAAGATGTTCTTTTCCTGCATCCATCATTCGTTTACGCATAGCAGCTATACGACCTTTACTGTGATCGATAAAACGGAAATCCACCTGACGCAAACTTTGCATTTCTAGCAAACCCTCAAAAGCTTCCGCCTTGATCCCCTTTTGTATCTCTTTCAAGACCAGTACCTCTAATTGACCCGCAGTCCACAGATTGTCAATCTCCTGTAATGATTTCATGAAATCCAATTCTAGTTGACGGAGATTTTTCATACCTGAAAAGTCGCACAATCGCTCAATCTTAGGTAATGACAGATGTAGATAGACCAGGTTATGTAGCGTCCCCACTGCATCAATATCGGTCAGATTACGGACAGAGGATAATCTCAGCATGCTTATATTCGATTCAGCCAGTCCCTCAAGCGAACCGCTCAAAGTACACTGATCGATAGCCAAATATTCGATTAACGGTAAGTCCACAACAAAATCAAGCTGATCAATGGCACAATTCAAAACAAGGGTACGCAGGCGAATACAGTCCTCAATTGGTGAGAGATCAGAGAATTTCCCGCTAAGTGCGAGATAATCTAAATACTTAAAGTTACGTATGAAATCCAAATTTTGAATTTTGGGTGAGCGAATGGTGAGAAAGACCATCCTCTGCATCGTACTTAAGATATTCAGATCTTGTGGTTGCTTGAGATCCAGCTGTACAGCGGTGACATGCTTTAGTGCAGCGAGAATCTCCAAAAGTTCCTCGGTATAACGCCCTTTCACATCAGTGTTTGAGATGGATAGAATCAGATCCGGGCGTTTGGCAAACACATGTTCATCCAGTTGACGTAGATCATGCACCTCGTCCAGCCCAGCAACAAAACTTACCGTAGCGCGGTTTCGCAATTGAGTGATAGCGTTACTCATTTTGTCATCATTCCAGGGAGCACCACTCATTGAAGCAGCCCAAGGTTCACTCATTAACCATCACCTTCTTTTCAAATTATCCCTAACTTGGGTAAGTGAAGTAAGTATTATGGTTATTATATAGAGAACACTCCCAGGGTTCAAACCCTGCTTATCCTTCGACATTTGAACTCTTTATTCGACAAGTCATGGAGATTCTGAAGTAATTCGTTACAATACTAAATATTAGAAATACGATTCCTCCAACTACGATATATTGTGTACTTATTCCAGTTACGATTAGTCCACATATACTTGCACCAAATGTTGTTCCCAGGTTGGAAGAGGTCAGAAAGATCCCATTCGACAATTCGGGTGCCTCTGGTGCTGCAGATACCACCCAATATTGAGTGATATTGCCCCCTATGCCGCCTAAAATCCCCCAAATGATAATAATGAAGGCTGTTGGCACGCTGAATTGTCCGAAGGTGAACAGCAAGATGTAAACAGTAATTAGTGCAAATGGATACATCTTGACTGTTCTTAACGGGTGATTAGCGAGAAGTTTCCCTGCCAGCATGTTCCCAACCATGTTAGCCAAGCCATATAGAAATAACATCACACTGACGGTGTTCCAGTCATATCTTGTCACGGTTTTCAGGAACTCGGCAAGGTAACTATAGACCCCAAATACGGCTCCGTTCATGAAAATCACACCAGCAATGGATAGCCACATCACGGACCTTCTCAATACAAACAGATGAGTACCCATTGAGAGTTTTTTCGTAACTGGCATTGAGGGCACGAACAGAAGTGTTGCTACGAATGCGATGATCGTTACGGCGGCAAAGAATAACATTGCATAGAACAACGATGTGGTGGTAGCAATCAAGCTCGAAAGGGGTACTCCAAGTACCATTCCTGCCGACACGCCTAGAAATACTTTAGCCACTGCCTTCGGCGCTTCTTTCTTGGGGACCGACGCCGCTGCGACCGTAAATGCCAATGAACAATAGACAGGATGGAAAAAAGCCGGAACGACACGTGCAATGACCAATACCGTAAAGTTTGATGTGATGGCGGAAACCAGGCTGCCCACAATAAAAATGCCAAGCACGAACAACATGACATGCTTGCGGTTCATGCCCGAAAATAATAAGGGCAAAATGGGACCAGATACAGCAACCGCAAGCGCAAAAAGACTCACAATCAAACCAGCGGTTGAGATACTGACCTGGTAATGGTCTGCAATCAAAGGCAAGATTCCGATTACGCCCATCTCCGTATTTAAAATACTGAATACACCAAAGGTCAGTATGAAGACAAGCAGGTGATTTCGTTTAGTTGTCATATGCCATGGATCTAGAGAGATCCCGGTAAGCATCGATCTCTAACTGAAGGTTGGCTATTTTCTGCTCTGCAATGTCTATCGCGTCGGCTCCTGCAATAAAGCGTTGCGGCGGTTGGGCCTCGTTTGCAATCTTGAGGAGGGCATTAGCAAGTTTTTTTGGATCTCCAGGTTGTTGCCCGTTCTGATTCTTGAAAAATTCCATATGACCAGCTCTCCGGTCATCATAGTCTTTAATCGAGGGCTTAGCGAAAGTTGACGATGTATCCGTAAGAAATTCTGTTCGGAAAAATCCGGGATTGACTATAGTCGTATGAATACCGAAAGGAGCTACCTCAGGAGCCAATGCCTCCATCCATCCCTCAAGAGCAAATTTTGCAGCACTATAGGCCGAATTAAACTCAAATCCTGAAATGCCAGCGCCTGAAGAGATCGAGATCACATGACCTGAACGTTGGTTACGCATCACAGGTAATATGGCCCGGGTAACGTGCATGGAACCAACCAACGCCACCTGTAGCTGATGTTCAATCTGGTCAGGGGTCAGTTCCTCAAAATACCCTCCACAGAAATGCGCCGCATTATTTACGAGTACATCGATTGCCCCGAACCGTTCAATTGCCGCCTTAACTGCAGAAAGTGCATCTGCAGGCTCGCAAACATCTAATGGGACAACCATTACATTCTCGGAATCACCGATCGCACGAACCACCGCATCCGGATTCCGGCCGGTAGCCACAACCTTGTGTCCAGCAGTTAAAGCAGCCTTCGCAATAGTTGTGCCCATACCTCGACCAGCGCCAGTGATAAACCATACCTTTTTCTTATCCATATCATTCATTCCCTTCAATTTCTTCTCCAGTTGCCTCGCTTTTTAGTTTAGCGTTTATGCACCACATAGCAAATACTCATATCTTATAACAAGATATGCTTGAAAGGCATTTCTTATAGGTCTATTGTAGAATATAAGGATAAAGGAGGAGTTAAGATGGAGATTAGAGTATTGCGTTATTTTCTTACGGTCGCCAGAGAAGGAAGCATTACACGTGCTGCTGATTTCTTGCATGTTACGCAGCCCACCTTGTCCAGACAATTGAAAGACCTTGAACAAGAGTTGGGAAAGAAATTATTTATTCGTAGTAGTTACAGTATTATTCTCACAGACGAAGGTATGCTTTTAAGAAATAGAGCTGAAGAAATTGTAGGTATGGTCGATAAATTAGAGGCAGAATTTGAATCCATGGAAGAAACCATAAGTGGAGATATTTATATTGGCGGTGGAGAAACGGAAGCCATGAAACAGATTGCAAGAGTGGCAAAAGAGGTGCAGAATAAACATCCCAATATACGCTATCACCTATACAGTGGTAACGAAGATGATGTAACTGAGCGGCTTGACAAGGGACTCCTTGACTTCGGTATTCTAATCCAGCCAGCGGATGTCTCCAAATATAACTATATCAATTTCTCCGACAAGGATGTTTGGGGAGTGGTTATGAGAAAAGAAAGTCCACTCGCCTCCAAAGATACGATTCGATCTACAGACTTATTACATGTTCCACTGATCTGTTCACGACAGTCAATGAAGCAGACATTTTCGAAAAATGAATTTGCGGACTGGTTTGGTGAAGATTTTGACAAATTAAACGTCGTTACTACATACAATCTTGCATATAATGCTGCCATTATGGTTGAAGAAGGCATTGGTTATGCATTAACACTTGATAAAATAGTGAATACGTCCAGTGAAAGCGACCTTTGTTTCAGACCGCTAGAGCCAAGACTTGAATCTGGCTTAAATATCGTTTGGAAAAAACATCAGGTCTTTTCGACTGCTGCGGATTTGTTTTTAAAAGAAATTCAGGCTAAATTTGTTTAGCATTTATACAGGGTACGGAGAGCACCGAAACTCTTTCGGTGTTCTTTCTTCGTGCTTTTTGAAAGACTGGATAAAGTGATTAACGTGATTAAAGCCTACTTTCTCGGCGATCTCGGTTATTGTATCATTCGTCGATAATAAGAGATCTTTGCTCTTCTTAATCCGGTATTTGATCAAGTACTCGTATGGCGTCATATGAGCCGTTTTCTTAAAACATCGGGTGCACTCTGAAATGCTCAAATGTGCGACATCAGCAATCTCACGAAGCGTAACCGGATGAGCGTAATTTTGATGGATAAAACTGAGCATTAACTGTAGTCTCTCCTGCTGACGCTTCTCGCTTCTTGGAGTTTCACCTGAAGGAATTGAAATGTTGGATATCAATACAAACCATAATTGTACCGTTTTAATAGAAATTTCATATTCCCATCCCCATGTTTTCTCTGCATTAAACGTCTCCCTCATTCCCCAAAGCATGTCTAATATCTGTGTTTCCCACTCCGAATCTTTTTTAATCACAAGTGAAACCAAGGAAGAATTTGTATACGGCAATACATAATTTTTTTCCATTGCACTGTCTACATGAAAGGCTAATAGCTTTTCGGGAAAATTGAAACTAACATATTGACCATCCTGTGTCAGCTCTGTTGTGATGTGAAGAATTCTCTTGTTGATCAGGATTGCCTGACCCGTTTCCAATGTATGATCAATTCCGTTAATTTGAATAACCAGCTTACCTTTCGTGACTAATGTGATCTGTAGATCTTCGTGCCAATGTAGATCGTTGAACCCTCTGCCTGCGGGGATACTTGTATGACGTGTATGTGTGTACATGATATAGGGAAACGAAAGATCCGAATACAAAATATCCTCATAAAGTTGCTTCACCATGCTATGACGTTCCTTTCTTTGACGATATATCTATATTATAAAGCGATTTAATTGCACGAAATCCACAAAAATAATGATATTATTATATCAAATCTTTGACTTATCACAATAGCCTGTGCACAGACGACCGGATAAGAACTTTGGAGGCTTATATGTGAAAGAAAATAAAACGTCGCTGCTTTTTCATCCTTATGTACTGCTTTTTATCGCCATTTTGTCGGTATCCGTCTCTTCAATCATGATTAAATCTTCGGATACTCCCACCGCCATAGCCGGTATGTACAGGCTTTATATATCAGCCATTATTATGCTTCCTTTTATCCCCTGGAAAACGATCCGCTTATTAAATATGGATTCAAAGGATTGGATCACAGTTTTTCTGGCTGGCCTCCTACTAGGTCTATATTTTTTGTTTTGGATGGAATCGCTGGTGTATACCTCTGTGGCTAGTTCCATGGTCATTCTGGCGCTGCAACCTTTGTTTGTGATGATCGGGTCATACTTTATGTTTAAGGAAAGAGCGAGTATACCTACCATTCTATGTTTGATTACCGCCCTGTTCGGTTCGGTGATTATCGCCTGGGGTGATATAGGCGTTTCGAGAGAGGCTCTGATTGGAGATAGTCTGTCACTGGTAGGCACCATACTGGTGTCTGCATATATGCTGGTGGGACAGAAAGTGAGTCGGAAAATTGACGCGAATATATACAGTGTTGTTGTCTTTATTATTGGTGGAAGTGTCCTGCTGGTCTACAGTTTATTGAATAACTTTTCTTTGACCAATTACGACTCATCCGATTGGATGTACTTCCTGCTACTTGCGATCATACCCACCGTTTTTGGTCAGTACATTTTCAATCTGCTGCTCAAATCCATTGGTGCAACAATGGTTTCTGTAGGCATTATCGGTGAACCCGTTCTGGCGATTATGCTGGCTTATCTACTGTTGGGAGAAACCATCTCTGCTTTTCAATTCGTAGGCGGATTAATTACATTGTTAGGTATGCTGATGTACTTTGGGCTGAAATCTTACCATGTTCAACTGCCGAAGTTCCTGCGCTTTAATCGATTCAGAAAATTAGGATAATTAAGAAAGAAGTGAATTTAAATGGCAACTTTTGATGATTTCTTAAAATTAGATCTGCGTGTCGGCACGGTCACCAAAGCCGAATTTTTTGCAAAAGCGAAAATACCCGCTATTAAACTTGAAATTGATTTTGGACCCGAAATTGGATTAAAAACATCCAGTGCACAAATCACCAAAAGGTATTCATCCGAATCTATTGTCGGAAAGCAGATTATAGGTGTAGTTAATTTCCCTCCGCGTCGTATAGCAGGATTCAATTCAGAAGTGTTGGTGCTTGGCGGGCTGCCCGAACAGGGAGATGTTGTTTTGTTGAAACCTGATTTCGAGCTACCAAATGGTACTGTGATCGGATAATAAGAAGAGACCCACCGGAGTTTTATACTCGGTGGGTTTCTTGTTTTAAATGATCGAGTTTACTTTGCGAAAATCGTGGTGTTTTACTTCTCTCGTTCCTTAACCACTTGTTCGATCCCCAACAGAATCAGCTTCAAGCCGAACTCAAACGATCCGTCGGTTCCCATCACCTCAAACAGACCATTCTTATACATCCTACTGAAGAGTCCAGCTTCCTGCTCACTCATAGAGTCCAGAAGGCTGATCATCTCTTCATCCGGAATTGCTTCCTGGTTCTTAAGAACAGTAGAGATATTACGCTGATGCTGATAATCGTCCAGAACGAAATAGAATACATAGTTCACAAGCGTGAGAACGGCCTGTAATTTCTGCTCTTGCTCTAGTGGTGTTGATTCCATACAGAGCAACATGCGGTTGGTGAATCGTATCATGTCCGGCTCGTGGGGCAGCGTCATCATCATGAGTTGTGTGGAACACGGGTATCGGCTGAGCACACTCCTTACGGTGATCGCAAGCCCCTCCATCTGCTCCTTCCAGTCCCCTTCAGACTGAAACTCGTCCAAAATAATTTTCGATATCTGGTTGGCCAGCCGTTGGTAGAGTGTCTGCTTGCTCTTGAAGTACCAGTATAGAGATGGAGCCTGAATCCCCAGCTTGTCTGCCAAGCGTCTCATGCTGAATTTCTCGATGCCCTCTTCCGCCAAAAGCTCCCACGAAGTTTCCAAAATTTTATCTTCCGAAATCTGAGGCTGTTGTTTTTTCATCAGTATCCGCCCTTTTATCTAACAGTGTAAGTTTATGCTTTACAGGTTCATAAGTTCATGATAACATCTAACACTGTAAGGTTCAATCTAACAGTGTTAGATTAGATCAATTTTAACGAAGAAAGTAGTGATCCACATGGATGCAGAAAACCTCCATTACTTTGAAAAAGCACCCATCGCCAAAGCTGTAGCTCACTTTGCTGTCCCGATGATGCTAGGCACGTCAATGAGTGTCATCTATTCCATCTTGAATGCCTATTTCCTTGGCACACTGGGTAATACGGCAATGTTAACCGCACTCGCATTAACTTTACCTTTATTCGCGGTTATCATGGCGCTTGGTAATTTAATTGGTATAGGCAGCGGTACATTCATTTCTCGTTTGCTGGGAGAGAAAAAAGTCGATGATCTGAAGCATGTATCTTCATTTGCCTTTTACAGCAGCTTAGTTCTCGGACTTATTGTGATTGCCGTTGGCCTCCCGTTGATCGAGCCAATCGTTCATGGGCTGGGGGCAACGCCTGAATCCTTTGGATTTACGAAAGACTATGTCACGATTATGCTTATTGGTTCACCATTCGTCATCTTATTCTTCACGCTGGAGAATATCGTACGCTCAGAGGGGGCAGCAATCACCTCGATGACCGGTATGATTCTCAGTGTTGTTGTGAATATTATTCTCGATGCGCTATTCATCTTTGTCTTCCATTGGGGCGTGATTGGCGTTGCATCTGCTACCGTGATCTCCAACTTGGTTGCGAGTGCATTTTACGCTTACCATATGAGTTATAAGAGTCAATTCTTAACCATCTCCTTAAAATGGTTCAAAGTTTCTAAAGACATTCTGAGCAATGTGTTCAAAATCGGAGTTCCCGTCTTTGTTATGAGTGTCTTCTTGGGTGCGATGTCGCTTATTCTTAACCTTTTTCTTGTTGAATATGGGGATCAGGCTATAGCGGGGTATGGAATTTCATCACGTTTATTGCAATTTCCTGAGTTTATTCTGATGGGCTTGTGCGAGGGAGTTGTGCCGTTGATTGCCTTCTCATTCACAGCGAATAAATTACGCATGAAGCAAACCATTGGATTTACGATCAAATCTATTTTGGGGTTAGCCGTCCTGTTCGGCGTTATCGTCTATCTGATCTCGGACCATTTGATTGGTTTATTTACGACTGACCCGCAATTAATTGAAATGGGTAGCTACATTCTTCATGTGACCTTCTTATCCTTGTTTATTACAGGAATGACTTCTTTGTTTATGGGGATCTTCCAAGCAACAGCCCAAGGAACCGCCGCGTTTGTTATGTCCATAATTCAAGGAGTTACGCTAATTCCTGTATTGTATATCGCTAATCAAATGAATGGCTTTCATGGAGTGATCTGGTCACTCGTCATTGCGGATGTCGTCGCGTTTCTTGTTGGTGCCATCATGCTCTATGTTCTGCGGAACAAGTTACAGCCGGATTTGGAACATTTGGTACAGTAGAAAATAAAAATACGTTTTATTTGATTGGATGACACCATTCAACTTTTAAAATAATCAGCATCAGCCCTTCTCTTCTTTCCCAAGAAATTATAGAAGGGTTTTTGTTGTGCCATTAAAGCCATACGTTGTGATCAATCAGTTGTCTGTACAATTTTTTTTATGGTTGACAAAAAGCCCGACTCAATAATATATTGGTTAAAGAAATAAAGTTTCCCTAAGGAAACAAACTAGCGCTTGCGAATGTTTTTTATACTAAGGAAATATATTTTAATAGAGTCAACGTTTGAAGGGGCGAAAAACCATGATACAAATCAGTCAACTGAATGTGGATTACTTTGGTAATCCTGCGCTTCAAAATGTAGATATCGATATTCCACTCGGATACACGATCGGCATCATCGGACCTAATGGAGCGGGAAAATCAACGTTTATCAAATCTTTATTGGGCGTCATCAAGAAACGTACGGGTAACGTTACCGTTAACGGCACCACGATTGCTCATGAAAAAAAGAACATTGCATACGTACCACAGAAAAGTGATGTTGATCTGACTTTCCCCATCACGGTGCGGGACACGATCCTGACTGGAACGTACCCTAAGCTGAAGCTTTTTAGAAGACCGGGGAAAAAAGAAAAAGCCTACGTGGACCACTGTATGGAACTGGTGGATATCGCAGATCTGGCGAACAAACAAATCAGCAACCTTTCTGGGGGACAACTGCAACGTGTATTCATTGCAAGGGCGCTCGCCCAGCAGGCAGATATCTTCTTCCTGGATGAACCCTTTGTAGGCATTGACCTCGTGAGTGAAAGAATCATTGTGGATCTGCTGAAGAAACTTCGGGAAGAAGGTAAAACAATCTTAATTGTTCACCATGATTTGCATGAGGTTGAAGAGTACTTTGACAAGATCATCATTCTGAACAAAACACTGGTTGCTTTTGGAGACGTATCTACCACCTTTACAACGGATAACATACAGGCCGCGTATGGATCATCTCTAGGCAATATCCAGATTAAAGGGTTGGGAGATGTTCAGAATGATTAACATGTTGTCAACATGGCTTGATATTCCAGTCTATGCACTGAACGCAGGTCTATCTGCGATTATATTGGGGATTGTATCAGGGGTACTCGGCAGTTTCATCGTACTTCGGAAAATGTCGTTGATGGGTGATGCCTTGTCGCATGCCGTCTTGCCGGGGGTAGCCATATCCTACATCTTGGGGATCAACGTACTGCTCGGCGCTTCAGTGTTCGGACTCATTGCAGCAATTCTGATTCAATTTATCACCAACCGCAGCACGATTAAAAGCGATACGTCCATCGGCATTGTTTTGAGCTCGTTCTTCGCATTAGGCATCGTTCTCATCACGTTTGCGAAAAGCGGTCTGGACTTAACTCATATTCTGTTCGGTAATATTTTGGCTGTTCCACAGTCAGAATTAGCGCAGTCCTTTGTCATCATGCTTGCCGTAATCGCTGTCGTATCCTTGTTCTATAAGGAGTTGTTGATCAGTTCGTTTGATCCGGTCGTATCCAAAGCGTACGGATTGAACACCAACTTTTATCACTACTTGCTCATGCTTTTGCTCTCCGTCGTCACCGTCTCTTCCCTCTCTCAGGTGGGGATTGTACTGGTCATTGCAATGCTTGTTATACCGGCAGCGACCTCCTATCTATGGACTAATAAATTGCTTCATATGATCATCTTTGCTTCGGTATACGGAGCATTATCCGGAGTCGTTGGCGTAATACTTAGCTTTGAATTCAACCTTCCGACGAGTGCAACGATTGTGCTTGTTGGCGTGAGTGGTTTCGCAATTTCGTTTATTCTGTCTCCGAAAAACAACTTTTTTAAGAAAGGATTGAAAACACAATGAAAAAACAAATGATTGGTGTTTTTATTACTCTTATGATTATTTTATCCGCATGTTCCGATACAACATCTAATAGCACAGAGGCATCGACTACTCCAGATGAAAAACTAAAGATTGTAGCCACGTATTCCGTTATTGCGGATATGGTGGAGAATGTAGCCGGTGACAAAGCCGAAGTATACAGCATGGTTCCCATTGGAACCGATCCACATATGTATGACCCTTTACCACAAGACACCAAAAAAATATCAGAGGCCGATCTGGTCTTCTATAACGGACTTAACCTTGAAACGGGAAAAGGCTGGTTCCAGGATCTCCTGAAGGTTACTAACAAAACGGATGCTGCGTTCGTAGTTTCGGAAGAAGTAACACCAATGTATCTTAGCGAAGCAGGCAAAGAAACACAGGAAGATCCACACGCTTGGCTAGACATTCAAAACGGAATCAAGTATGTGGACATCATTACGAAGCGTATCATTGAGAAAGATCCGGAAAATGAGCAATATTATTTGGACAACCAAGCTGCCTATGTTACCAAATTAGAGGAAGCCGATCAGTATGCCAAAGATCAAATTGCTAAAGTTCCCGCTGAGAAACGGATTCTGGTAACAAGTGAAGGTGCATTCAAGTATTTCTCCAAGGCTTACGGTTTTGAAGCCGCATATATCTGGGAAATCAATACGGATAGCCAAGGTACACCTGATCAGATGAACCGGATTATTGATATTATCAGAACGAACCAAATTCCAGCTCTGTTTGTAGAAACCAGCGTTAATCCGAAGACGATGGAGACGGTATCTACGGAGACAGGTGCCCCTATTCACTCAAAAATCTTCACAGACTCCCTGGCTAAAAAGGGCGAAGACGGAGACACATACATTACCATGGTCAAATGGAACATCGACAAAGTAACAGAAGGTTTATCGCAGTAATCAAAAAAAACGGGTCACCTTGTGGTGACTCGTTTTTTTATGTTTTTTTCGTTTGCAATTAATTACTAATGGGTTGGATTTGTTTCATGTAAGATTTGAATTCCTCGGCGATTTCTTTGAATTTCGTATGATGCAGGTAATGCGATCCCTCCATTGGGATCATTTTGCCTTGTGCCGATTGTTTCACTAGTTCTTCATGTAGCGGAATCCACTGTGGATTGTGCTCGTTATTAGATTGTACGAAGAGCAACATCGGCAGATTACGAGGATAAGTGAGTTTTTCTCCATTTTTGAAATTGGAACCCAGGTGTTTAAGCTCATCGATCAGTGTCGGATTCGTTGAGACTTGATTCGCAATTAACTTCATCTGTTCTTTGGTATGTTCATCGTATGCAAGTGATTTATAGGAATCTCCGCTCACTTTTTGAAGCACTCTCATCAGACCTGATTTTTGAAGGAACTTCATTAAGTTCAAAGGTAATTTGACATCCATGCCAGGTTGATTCGGAACACTGCTATCGATCCCGACAAAAGCAGAAACTTCATCCGGATACGTGTTCACATAAGTCGCTGCGTATAGTCCCGTGATGGAATGCCCCATCAGAATATAACGGTCAATTCCGAGCTGCTGTACAGCTTCATGAATTTCGCTGACGATATTCTCCGTTGTTCTCTCCGTATCGGTTTCGTCACTTAATCCATAACCGAAAGGCTCGATTGCGACAACTTTGTAATCAGAAGTTAATTCATCAATTAACAATTTGAAATCAAGTACTGGCGACGGAGTTCCTTGTCCAGGCAGAAGCACAATGGTCTGTTCCCCGCTACCTTGGATGGACACATTCATATTTTTTCCATCGACATTAACATATTGGCCATACGATTCAATTTTCTTTTTCTCGATCCCATTACTGATTGTATGAACGACAAACGTGATGCCCATGAATAGCACCAGCGCGCCGATAATACCTCCAATTATTTTTAACCATAAGTTCCGTTTTTTACGGCCCTTAGTCCCCGTTGTTGTTATATCTACTGTTTTTGCCACATCCATCTTCTCCTGTCTTTATATCTGTAGAGCCGCTCTTGCGACATAGGTATAGTGTAACCATGGAAGATGTCCCCTTCGTGACGGGAATATGAACGGAGTATGAACTGCACAAAAAAAGAGAGCTGCTTGTTAGAGCAGTTCTCTTTTTGATTAGACCATTTTAGTGGTCTAAGAATACAAGCTGAATGAAGAACAATACCGCAAAAATGTAGAAGATCGGATGAACATCTGTACCTTTACCACGAAGCAGCTTGAGCACTGGATAAAAGATGAAGCCTACGCCGATACCTGTCGCAATACTATGCGTCAACGGAGTAAGGATGATAATCAGGAAGGCCGGAAATGCTTCTTCAAGATCATCCCATTTGATTTTGCTGATAACGTTAATCATAAAGTATCCAACAATAATCAGTGCCGGAGAAGTAATCGCCGGAATGCTTGAAATTACACTTACGATCGGTGTGAAGAATAACGTAAGCGCAAGCAGCACACTTACCGTTACCGCCGTCAGTCCCGTTCTTCCCCCTGCAGCTACCCCTGTGCTGGATTCAATGTAAGCCGAGGTTGGGCTCGTTCCGAGCAATGCGCCACTGGTTGTTCCTACCGCATCTGCCAACAGTGCACCACGCGAGCGTGGGAATTTACCTTGCTTCAGCAATCCTGCTTGTTCAGCAACGCCGAGCATTGTACCCGTCGTATCAAACAGCGTGATCAACAGGAACGTAAATATGATCGTATACAAGCCATTCGAGAATACCCCTGCCAGATCCAGTTGCAAAGCCGTTGACGCGAGGCCTTGCGGCATGGATACAATCGATTCCGGCATTTGGAATAGTCCCATGATCCAGGCAAGTATCGCTGTAACGACCATGCCGATGAACAGGTAACCTTTCACATTGTAAGCCATCAGCACAACGGTGATAATCAATCCGATAATGGTCAGATAAGTCATGGGCTCTGCCAAGTTCCCGATCGTAATCAAATTCGATTCTGAATCGGCAATAATGCCGGCATTTTGCAGACCTACCGTTGTAATAAACAATCCGATCCCTGCGGTTATTGCATGTTTTAAACTTGCAGGAATTGCATCAAGCAACATGTAACGGAATGAAGTGAGCGATAAAATAATAAACAAAATCCCTGCTATAAATACAGCTCCCAGTGCAACCTGCCAAGACACCCCATATCCGGCAACTACACTATAGGCAAAGAATGCATTCAGACCCATACCCGGTGCGATCACGATTGGATAATTGGACCAGAGCCCCATAATCAGAGTTCCGACAATACTTGCCAGTACCGTTGCTATGAATACTCCGTTAAAGTCCATGCCCGTACTGCTGAGTATTCCTGGGTTTACGATAACTATGTATACCATTGTGAAGAATGTTGTAACCCCTGCGATAATTTCTGTGGGGATGCTCGTGCCTCGTTCTTTAAGTTTGAACCATTTGTCCATGGTAAAGCCAGCCTCCAACTTTCAAATTATACTCCAAAGCTAAAAACAAAAAATCCTAATCTTCATATAGGATTGTAATATTGTCGCTCCTATATTCGTCGTTAGGATTTAACAGCTAAGTCTAAACCAAAACTAAGGATACCCATATCTGTTTTAACCTGAAGTCCATTTCGTATTCTAATTAAAATCACATGCAATGTCAATGAATTAACGATTTGTTCACAGTTATTTACGAACTATATAGATATTGAAGATGTTTTTCATTCGTTTTTTTGACGGGTTATTAATAAAAGTATGGTGCTAAGAGGATTAGGTAAGCATGTAAGACGAATTAGATATCTGTTTTTGGATGAGGAATGCCATAATATAGACATGCTATAACTGGAGGGAAAATACATGAAAAAAGTAATTTTAAATAATGGTGTTGAGATGCCGATTCTCGGCTTTGGTGTGTTTCAGATTGCAGATGCAAACGAATGTGAACAAAGTGTTATAGATGCCATATCTGCTGGGTATCGTCTCATTGATACAGCTGCCTCTTATCTAAACGAGGAAGCTGTGGGCAGAGCGATTAAACGCAGCGGCGTGGTCAGAGAAGAATTATTTGTCACGACAAAACTTTGGGTTCAGGATACAGGTTATGAACGTACCAAACAAGCATTTGAAAAATCTTTGGAACGATTGCAATTGGACTATTTGGATTTATATTTAATTCATCAGCCTTTTGGAGACGTACATGGCTCTTGGCGCGCAATGGAGGAGTTGTATCGTGAAGGAAAAGTACGTGCAATCGGAGTGAGTAACTTCCAGCCAGATCGACTGATCGATTTGATTCTGCAAAACGAAGTAACTCCTGCTGTAAACCAGGTCGAAACACATCCTTTCAATCAGCAGATCTTAACTGGACAATTCATGAAAGAAAATAATGTTCAGATCGAGTCTTGGGCACCTTTTGCTGAAGGGAAAAACGACTTGTTCCAAAATGAGGTATTGGTATCTATAGGTGAAAAGTACAATAAATCGGTTGCTCAAGTGGTTTTGCGCTGGTTGACCCAACGAGAAGTCGTTGTCATTCCAAAATCAGTTCGTAAAGAAAGAATTATTGAAAACTTCAATATTTTTGATTTTGAATTAAGCCAAGCAGATATCGAGTCGATTACTGCGTTAGATACCAAACAGAGCCTGTTCTTCTCCCATAACGATCCTGAAATGGTGAAATGGATTAGTACTCGCAAACTGGATATCTAAATATATAATCATCCAATTGAATACAATGTAAGTTCTAATCCTGTTAATGCTTGGATGTGGACTTGGTTCTTTATACTACAAAAGCCGCTATAATAGCGGCTTTTGTGTGTGGTACGATGATCTGGACCGGCCCCATTCCCCGCCGAAAACTCAACATTCTATGTTTTATCTCTTTGATCCTTAAACGGTTCTATTTCGCACCAGCCCGTACCAAAATATCTTCAATTTCCTTAAAGCCTTTATTCTTCGCATGACTGAGCGGTGATACCCCATCACGATCCGCTATGTTCACGTCTGCTCCGTGGTCAATGAGTAATTGTATCGTATCCTGCTGCTGAGCATTGCCATCGTTAAGAATGATCGCTTCCAGCAGTGCTGTCCATCCCAATTGATTCACATGGTCCACATTCACTGAAGTTTGGGTCAGGAGTTCTCGTATTACATCCACATATCCATGCTCTGAAGCTGGAATAAGTGCTGTCCCTCCATATCGATTCGTTATCGCTGGGTCCGCTCCCGCCTCAATCGTCAGCTTTAAAATATCCACGTATCCTTCAGAGCCAGCGTACAGAAACGGGTTATTCTTCATATCGTCCTGTATATTCACATCTGCACCTGCTTCAATCAATACGTTAGCCGATGTTAGATCATTATTGTAGGTTGCAATCATTGTAGCTGTTCGTCCACTCTGATCTTGAGCATTGGTATTGGCGCCCGCTTGAATCCATTTTTTGATGCCTTCCGTATCTCCATCCTCTACTGCCTTGAACAGCTGTTCATCTGGTGAAGTCAGGGTCTGCTCCTCCACATTTGAGTCGTTTTTCACTTCAGGCATGCAGCCTTGGACGATGAACATGCTACTTATTAGGATAATGATCAACAGCGACTTATTCATACTTCCTCCTTTACTCCAGTGTCACAGTAACCGAAGAAGCGACACTCCAATCCCCAACTGGGTTTATTGTATACGTAGTACCTTGTTATTGAATTAGTTAGTGCACATGTTAACACAAGATGGACCTCATTGCCCATAGTTTATAAAGTGCTTGCGCATTCGCATGTTGGTTCAGTTATCCGGCATGGAACCGTTTAATGCTGGTTTGAGCGTAGCCAAAAGCATCATTTTTCATTTTATATGTTGACAGTGATAATGATTATCAATAGTGTTGGAGTAAGATTGTACAACAATTCATCTCAGCATGACCGGCAAACACTTTTGAAATGAGGTACGAAATGTGAAAGTAGATGTGAATCAGTTAGCAGCGCATTTTGCACACATTCCTTTTCAAGTCGAAGGAATATATCGATATGCTAGAAATCCAGGCGTGCCCCACGCTGACTATACCGATTCTTTTCCTGGTTTTGTATTTCCACTTACAGGAAAAATACAATTTCAATTTGATGGTACGCCCTATATCTTTTCACCAGGAAAAGTTGTACACGGAGGGGCAAAAATGAAACTAGACCAAACTGTGTTTAATAAAAATGACTGGGAATACATCCTTGTTTTATACCGAATATGTAGTTCGGATCTCGATGAATCAAGCTTTTCCCATCAGCACTTTGAATTATCAACGGGTCAATCCCCTCGTCTGATCGAACTAATTACGCGTCTCTGGCATGTGTATAATCAGCGCGGAGGTATGTCGATGTTTCAGACCGAGATGCTATTCCGTGACGTACTGAATGAGGCCTTAATATGTGTAGATCATAGGCAAAATAGTAACGAATCAGATGCTTTATTCGAACGGATCTCTACTCATATTCATGAAAACTACGATCATAGCCTCACAGTAGCATCGCTGGCAGAACAATATAATGTGAATCGCAATCGAATTTCTTATGTATTTAGAAGACATGCCGGCATGGGGCCAGCAGATTATATATTGAAATATCGTATAAACATGGCGCAACAAATGTTGTCTGCAAGTGACGCGTCTGTACAACACATTGCCGAAACCGTTGGCATTGCTGACCCCTTTTATTTTAGTAGAGTGTTCAAGAAACAAAATGGTATTTCTCCTACGGAGTATCGCCAGAAGTTCATCAATAATCCATCCTGATTTCACCAGGCATCCATGTTATACCAAAAATTAAATCCGTATACTGAACATAAAGGATTTAATACACAGGAGGAATTATGATGCACTATCAAGCTATTCAATTAAATGAGGAATTTTCGAAATTGAACGATCTTTGGTCTCCGAAACTCATTGGTGAAATGAATGACTATCAATTTAAGATCGTTAAGATTGCTGGAGATTTTGAGTGGCACGTTCATGAAGAAACCGATAAGTTGTTTTTCGTGCTCGAAGGGGAAATGCTTATTGATTTTCGTGATGGGCAAGTGAAGATTGCTAAAGGTGAGATGTATATTGTTCCAAAGGGAGTCGAGATCAAGCCTTCCGCCGAAAAGGAATGTCATATCATGTTGATGGAGCCTGGAAGCGAAGTAAACACTGGCGGGACTAAGGCCGAATAAGCGTCAGTTATTGGAACCAGGATGTCAATTTGTAATATCAGAGAGCCGATAACCGCGTAATAGGGGTTATCGGCTCTGCGTCTGTATGGCTAACTCTTTGACATGCATTAATTGACATATATTAATCAGTAGTCTCTCGGTTATGTCACTTGTTGCTGGTCTTCTTGATCAATTCCACACCATCGTATGCCAGGCTTTCCACACTTGTTGCCTTCTGCAGTATGTAATGATCAAAAAAGTTCTTCGCATAGTCTGTAACAAGATTTCGCATCTCCATAGCATCCCGTTCGCCTCTGAGTTCCTCATTAATACTGGTAAACACAATGTCACAGTAATCTAAATGTGCAACACGATCAACTGAGAAATAATAGGTTTCCATGCTATTGTTAGCGCCAATATTATAGTTAGGTTCACAAAACAGGAACAAGAAGGGTTTCTTAAGATCGCTGTCAAGAAGGCCAAACGCACCGCTATCCAAGCCAATCCCGCAGGCGAACCGGTCGTCATCCCGGCAAACAATCGCCGTCGTAGGCCCTCCATAAGAATGACCGACTATACCCATGCCGATGTCAAGCAACAATCTGCCCTTAAAGATGGAATGCAGCTCTCCAGAGTCCAGTTTGTAAAGATAATCGGCTACATACCTTACATCTTCTGCCTGTAATTCACTATACTCTGTTAACTTGGAAAGTATCGGCAGTACAAGCACGTTACGGCACATTTCAAAGGCAGTTTCATCGTCAGGCCGCATCTCCATCTTACCAGCCAACGCCAGCATCTCCGGATCTTCACCAAAGGCTGTAATGACATCCGAAAAATCCTTGGATACATTAAACAGGCGCCCATCTTTACGTTTATACATCGTGCTATTCTGATGGCCGATGCTTACCACAACATACCCCATGCTTGCCAAGTCTGTACAGAGCACTGTACCCCATTCTGGAGAACCGCCCCCACCGCACACATAGAATAACACTGGATAGCGCTTTTCCTTCCCGGAGAGAGCAAGGTCGTCGTAACACTGGGTCTTGATATCTATAGAGAAAACATCCTTCAACGCAGTGACAAGTGGCTGCTCATTAAACATCTCGTAGACTTCAGGAAACATGTACGTTGATGTAGTCTTACCTTCGCTACTGTCAGATGGATAGTACACAAAAGCGGTCAGTTCTCTTTTCGAGTGATCTGATGCCGTGTACTCAAAATCCATCTGGGTTCGACCGACAGAATAGCCGCCAATTGGTTCTGGAAATACGTCATAGGTTTTCATTTTTTTCCCCCTTGAGATCGCTAACCATTTCAGAATATTTATGATCTTCAAGCAGCCCATGACCCATAAATTCAGCAAAGTACTTGCTGATCTTATGTTGCAGCTTAGAGTCCTTAATATCGAATTCCCTAAAAAACAAGATTAAATTAAGCTGCATTGACTCAAACATAAAAGAAATCAGATCGTCGTCAACATCAGGCCTTAGATATCCATCAACCCTCATTCGGCGTAAAATGTCCTTGATCATGGGGAATGACTCGCCCTTTAACACATTCACATATACTTTCAGTAAAATGTCCTCAGGAATATATGAAAATGTTTTAGTTAGTTTGATTTCCAACTCATTCAGTGGCTCGGTCACCATGCCATTAACGTTACCAAATAAGCCAGTTAGGAAATAGCTGTAAAGGGAATCTTCATTACTGTTATTAAAATATGCAGCTCTTTTCTGCGTCACATTGCGTATTAAGTGACAATAAAATAGAGTGTTCAGAAACTCATTATCAATCAGCGAACGGACCGGGAACAGTTTGAAACAGGAATTAGGTCCCTGATAACAAAAAAAGCCGCTAAAATAGCGACTTTTTATGGTACTATGTTTTGCTCTTGGCTTCATTACAACCCGAGATCATCAGCGAGTCCTTCAACGCCTGTGAAGATGGAATCTCCGTATCCCCAGAAGTTGTTGAAATCAATAATGTAGATCTTCTTGTTTTTAACTGCGTTAATGTTCTGTACCTGCTTGTTGGCTAGCAGCTTTTCAATTGTTTCTTCTGGATCGATGCCACCAGCATACCTAGAAATAATCATAGCATCCGGATTAATCTCGATTAGCTTCTCCAGACTGAGTGTGCCTGTTTCATTAATCAGCATATTATGCATATTTATTAATGACATTGCACTTTCAATAAACGTATCTCCGTTTCCGTTGTAGATTCCAATAGTTCCATCACCATTATCCGAAAAAGATGCATAGTTGATCGTTTCAGCGCTAGCTCGAGCCGACAAGGCAGTCTCGCGTGCTTTAAGCGTCTCAATATATGCTGCTGCATTCGCCTGTACGTTGAATATCTCACCTAATTCAGTAATGTCCTGATACAGACTATCTAACGATGCGTCAGGAACACTGGTGCCTTGTACGTACGTTTTAATCCCCATATCATTCAAGCTGCTTACTGTACCAACACCCCAATCGGCATCCTCAAACAATCCACCACGCCCCACAACCAGATCAGGCGAAGCACCTATGGTCACTTCCTTACCGACATAGCCTTCAGCCAGCACAGGAATTTTTTTGAATTCATCAGCGATGTCTTCAGGTACACTACCGAACAGCGCTGCCACTCCAACAATTTTGTCAGTCAAACCAAGACGGATCATTAATTCAGCCGCACCTTGTGTATTGGCAACAACTCGTTCAGGTACCTTATCAAAGGTTTGTTCTTTAGCGACCCATGTCCCATTTTCAGTTGTATAGTTTGAAACGGTTAATGGATACGTGGTTTGAGCAGCACCTGAAGCATCTGCATCCGATTTCTCCTCATCTGTTGCAACATTCTTCGTTGCTTCCTGTGAGCTATTGTTTGCTTCATCACTTCCACCATTAGTACTGGAGCAGGCTGCAAGTACAAAAACAAGTGCAGCTATAAAACAAAATAACATTCCTTTTCTAAAGCGTGTAGACATTCAATTCTCTCCCTTTTTTGATGCTTAATTTTCTATTTATGCATTATGTAAAATAGTTATTGTCAGTATACAGTAAATGTCGAATCTCGTAAATGATAATTATAATCATTCTCAATTGGTGAAAAAATGGACATTCTCTTCTTCGTCTTTGCTTTTGCTTTCGTCAAGAATAACAAAAAAGCCGATCAATTTGTATCCATTGATCGGCTCTGCTCGATATCATTCATATTTCATTTATTCTCAAACCGCTGTTCTATTGCCTCTTACCAACCGCGGTTGGACATGCGCTCTTCTGGAGCCAATTTAGAAATTTCGATCCCTTTCATCGGGGCGCCCAAGTTTTTGGATACTTCAGCAATCAGTTTGTAATCCGTGTAATGTGTTGTAGCTTCAACGATTGCACGAGCGAATTTCTCAGGGCTATCGGATTTGAAGATACCTGATCCTACAAACACACCGTCTGCTCCCAGGTGCATCATTAATGCTGCGTCCGCCGGAGTAGCTACACCGCCTGCTGCAAAGTTAACGACAGGAAGTTTTCCATTTTCATGAACTTCGCGCAGCAACTCATAAGCTACACCCAGATTTTTGGCTTCAGCGTACAGCTCGTCTTTGGACATGTTTTGCACTTTGCGGAGCTGGCTGTTAATTAGACGCATATGACGAACTGCCTCAACAATGTTGCCCGTTCCAGGCTCACCTTTTGTACGAATCATCGATGCACCCTCACCAATACGGCGAAGAGCCTCTCCCAAATCTTTGGCCCCACATACAAATGGTACAGTAAACTCATGTTTATCAATATGGAACACTTCGTCTGCAGGCGTAAGAACTTCACTTTCATCGAGATAGTCCACACCTAGGGATTCAAGCACTTTGGCTTCTATGTAATGACCGATACGTGCTTTAGCCATAACTGGGATAGAAACAACCTTCATAACCTCTTCAACGATGGTTGGATCTGCCATACGAGCTACACCGCCAGCTGCGCGAATATCGGAAGGTACCCGTTCAAGAGCCATAACAGCTGTTGCCCCTGCCGCCTCAGCGATTTTAGCTTGCTCTGCATTCATAACGTCCATGATGACGCCACCTTTTTGCATCTCAGCCATTCCTCTTTTTACACGATCTGTACCTGTTTGCATGATTGTAGTCCTCCTAAGTAACTTTTGGGTGGTTTTCAATAAAGGCATCGCTCTAATCTATGATTTAGTATAGAATGAGAATGGTCATATAAAAAGATCCAATATTTTCGGTTTTTATTGTACCACTTCAATGATAACTCTGGAGGTCCTATGCAATTTCATGTAGCTTACAGTTCATATTTGAACCGAAAATATACCAAAATGAAGGCGCTCTATCATGCCATTCGTGATGCTATTCATGAAGGTAATCTTATACATGGCGAGAAGTTACCCTCGACTAGAGAGTTAGCCGCGACGTATCACATTTCCAGAGGAACCGTGAATCAGGTCTATGATACGTTGACTGCTCAAGGTTACATTCAATCAGAGCATGGAAGAGGAACCTTTGTTGCGTATCAGTTGGATTTAAGCAATGATGCGTCCACCGAGAAAGCTTGTACGCATCACTTATCCGCCTGGGGAAATCGTATTCAGCAGTTTGAACAGCAGTCGATTCAAAGAAATGCACCAGCCAATGCCCATACACATGATTCCAGAATGGATCGCGACGAAGTGATCGACTTTAGCAAATACCAACCTGATTTATCCAAATTTCCTTACGATGAATGGAATAATAGATTGTATGCTGAGATACGGCAGCGTGAGCATCACCTGGAAACAACCTCTGCGATGGTTAGTTCAACCGGGGATCCGAGATTGAGAGAAGCCATTGCCGCCTATCTTCGAAGAATGCGGGGAATTCAAGTCGATCCGGATCATATTGCAGTGACTGCAGGCTCCATGCAAGCTATAGCTCTACTCACTCAATTACTTGCAGATCCTGGGGATCATGTCGTGACGGAAAGCCCTTGTTATGTCGGGATCTCCAAAGCCATTTTGGCTGCGGGTGCAAAGTTGATTGAAGCCAATCTCGATGGTCAGGGCGTTGTGCCCCAAGACTGGGAAGCGCGTATGTTGTTTGTCACGCCGTCACGACAGTTTCCTACTGGTGAAATGCTCAGCCTTGAACGCAGACAAACCTTGCTGGACTGGGCACATCGTCATGATGCCATGATTGTCGAGGATGACTATGATAGTGAATTCCGATATCGCGGAATGCATGTTGAACCTCTGAAAACACTTGATAAAGCAGGACGTGTAATCTACCTGGGCAGCTTTACGAAAACCTTGCCTTTTGAAGTACGACTTGGTTTTGTGGTTCTCCCCCCCACCTTGGCAGACACCTTTAGAAAGGCACAGGCATTATACGAGCCAAGACCCGTCAACCTGATCGAACAACGGGCATTAGCGGCATTTATGACAAGCGGTCAATATGAACGTCATCTGCGCAGGATGAATCGTCTATACAGTCGCAAATTCGATCTGTTACTCAAACTTTTGAACAAGCAACTCTCTACATGGTTTGATTGGGTGGAGAATGAAGCGGGTCTACACGTGTTTGGCTGGTGGCGAGGTAATGTGTCCATGTATGAGGCCTTTCGGGCATCGGTTAAGTCACAAGGTGTGGTATACTCAGAAGTCAGCAGTTCAACGGCTGTTGGTACGAAATATGGTATATATTTATCTTTTGCACATTTGTCAGATGAACAGTTACAGGAAGGCGTATCCAGATTGAAAAATGCCGTCACAGCCTCATTGTGAGGTATATCGTCTCCAAAATATAGTACAAGAAGATCATCATTCGGAAGAGAGGCGATCGTTATGAATTGGTTAAATGAACTCTATAAAATAAATAAGCGGGAACCGGACAAGGAAATCGAACGATCTTTGGTTAATGCCATCTTCCGAATATATGACCGGTTCCCCCGAATTGGTCTTAGAGAGCGGTTCGGACAGCAAGAAATGTCTCTCGATATCGCCGATGCTTATATCCATGGGCATAACGCCATGATTGAAGCTGGTGTTGGAATTGGTAAGTCTTTTGCATACCTGATCCCAAGTCTGCTCACGAATCAAATGTCTCAGAAACCAGTCATTATAGCTACCTCCTCCATTCAGCTTTCGGAACAGATACATAAAGATTTAAGGATCATTGGTAGCCGGTTGGGATTTTCAACGGTTCGCTCCGTGGTGGGAAAAGGCATGGGTCAGTATGCCTGCCGAAGCAGAGCAGCGGAATTGATCAATCTTGATGATGCGAACTCCTCCGTGTCCACCCTCGCCCAGCGCATATTAGATTATGAAATTGATGAACGAGCCGATATTAAAGCTGGAATTAGTGATGCCGAATGGTCCCACGTTTCCGTGAATGATTGCAAATTTGAACGTTGTCATCATAAGACTGCATGTTTGTTTTACGATATGAGAGCTAAATTGAATGCAAAAGCTCACGAGATTGATTTTATTATCGTGAACCAGGATCTGCTCATACGGGATTTGATGAAGAAAAAAGAAGGAACCAAGAGCATCATCTCGGATCAGCCTGCTCTGATCGTCATTGATGAAGCGCATAATCTGGAAGCAAAAGTTCGTGATGCCAGAACGCTTGAGTTCACTTATCGGGCAATCTGCCGCACTCTGGACACCACGGTGCAGCTTCTAACGAAGCAGTCCGGGGATAAAAGTCTCTTCTCACAATCCAAATTTATAAAAAACTGCGCTGAGCGCATCTTTAAACAGGTAAACGCGGATCTGCTCGACCATGCCAAACAGGATAACGACCGAATCAAAGTGTCGGAGATCAAAGGAACACCTTTGAACCAGGTCTGGAACGATTTAAAAGATCTCAGTCTGCGCCTTTCCATTTTGACTTCCCGCCATGAACGGGAGATCGATGACGCTTTTGAAGCTATCAACGGGCTAATTACCCTGATCCATGTCTTGGCTAAAATAGAGGACAACTATCTCTTATGGGCGAGCAGTCCCCTGGGAATAGCCACGATCAGCATCTGTCCCAAAGATATAAGCCAATTTTTGAAATACACTTTATTTAATGGCAAGGTACCTGTAATCCTAACATCAGCAACGCTGTGCCAAGGCGGGGATACGCTGGAGGAACAATATTCTTATATGACACATTCTCTCGGTTATAAGGGAGATTTCCTTGAGCGCCAACCCTCCCCTTTTGACTACACCAACCATGCCATGATGTACGTTTCGAACAAAGTTCCCTATTACCAACATGACCAGCGCGAAATCTATCTTGAAGCAGCTTATAAGGAATTGGTTCAACTCTGTAATTTAACTCAGGGAAGAACAATCGTCCTATTTTCAGCAAAGGAAGACATGAAGTACATTCACAAGAAGTTGATTTCAAAGGCTAATGAATACACATGGCCAGTCCATGTTCAAAAAGAAGGATCTTCCCAGGATAGTGTCATCGCTGAATTCAGGAAAAGCAAAGGTGTACTCCTGGGTACCGGTGTATTCTGGGAAGGCGTAAATATCGAGGGGTCTGACCTGTCACAGGTCATTATTTTCCGGCTGCCCTTCCCTGTTCCATCGGATCCTGTTTATGAATATAAGGCATCTGTAACGGAGAATCCGTTCATGGAGGTGTTTGTACCGGACATGCTTCTGCGGTTACGGCAAGGAACTGGACGCTTGATTCGTAGTGAAACGGACCTTGGCATACTCAGCATACTTGACTCCCGTCTCAGCGCAGCAGCAAAAAAGAGTTATCGGGAACAGGTGCTGGAAACGTTGCCGTTCAAAAAAGTGACGGAGGATTTTGCGGTTTTGGAGAAATTTGTGCAAACTAAAAGGATACGACGTACGGATTAGAAGTGGTACAACACGTAACCTTGAAAAACTGCCTAAATTACATGAAACGGCCCTTCCGCTCATAAAGCGGAGGGGCTAATTTCATGCTGTAGGATATATGCTACAATATATTCCATATCTACGAATCCCAAAGGAGGCATTACTATGGTTGAAAGACCAACTACAGAGGAATATGCAGCTTATTATGAAGGGTACATCCAGCTTGTTCCTGAAGGGAACATCATCGAAATGTTGGAGCAGCAGGCCAACATCGTACAAAATTTGCTTTCTTCATTGACAGAGGAGCAAGCAAATTATCGTTACGCCGAAGGCAAATGGAGCGTGAAAGAGGTCATCGGCCACCTCTTGGATAACGAACGCATCATGAGCAGCCGATTGCTTCGTATCGCCCGAGGTGACCAAGCGAATCATCCCGGCTACGATCAGGACGTGCTTATGCAGACCCACCCTTTCAATGCGTATACTCTGGCCGATTTGAGCGAAGAATATGCCGTCACACGCCGCTCAACCATTCTTATGCTTCGTCGTCTCACGCCGGAAGCTTGGCTCTGTAGAGGGATCGTCAGTGATAATCCTGCTTCAGCTCGATCAATCGCCGTTATTATGGTTGGACATGAGCTCCACCATTGTTCAGTGCTTCGAGATCGCTATTCGCTTGATGTGAAATTATAAAATTCATACAGAAAGACTTTGAACCTGCATTTTCTGTAGGATCAAAGTCTTTTCTCATTAGCCGCTTCATCGTTCAAATTATCGTTCAAAATGAATCAGATGTGTATCCTCTCTCAAAGATAACGTGGAATAATCATTCAGAATCGGAATTTCCCCATTGAATGCAATGGGTAGTACCACATAGCTGGACTGAAAGTAATCCGACCCGTTCCAGCGATCCGAAAAGTACAGGTACTCCTCCTCTGATCGCTTCAGCACAAACGCTGGTTGCGTTCGATACGTCGTTTCATCGCCAAAATCGCTGAGCATCCCCCATGGACCATCCATCGTATTAGCCATCGCGTATTTCCCTTGATTGGGAGCCCAACCCGTGCAAAATGAGGTCACCATATAATACTTCCCGTTCCGCTTGAAGACGGTTGGCGCTTCTCGATATTCCCCCTGCCACAGCTTTCCGACAAGACTTTCGACATTAAGGTAATCTTCCTGCAGACGGTAGATGTGAAGGTCCGCATTGTCTCTGGCAGCCGAAATAAAATATGCAGTCCCGTCATCATCCTGAAAGAGCGTGCAGTCTCGCGACATATACCCATACGGATTAAAACTGCCATGGTAAGTGAAATGGCTATCCGGAGAATCAGATGTGGCAATAGCGCATGCGGCATCGTTGTAATTATTACCATTCTCATAATGAACCCATAGGACGAACTTCTTTGTCGACGTGTTGAAAAGCACTTTAGGCCGTTCGAGATTCACCTTTCCGCCTTTGTCGTTCACTAATGCCAGATTTGTCCGAACTCGAACGGGTGCAGCTGGCGTAGACGTCGTCAGGATATGATTTCGAAACTCCCAGTTGAACAGATCTTTGGAACGGTAACAACTCATATATATATCCTCTCTCCGATCTTCGCCATACCAATAATAATAATCGTCATGAAACAACATATGTCCACCATGGGCATGGATTGGATTACCGCTTAAATCATTCCAGATGCCACCATTGGTTAATTGATTGTTCACACCGTTACCTCTCTTCTATTTATCATTTCACGTTTGATAACATCGTTAATTTGTGTCCGATCCAAATACCTTCACTTCCCATATCCTTGGGGTGTACCAGTTGTTAGGGTTGTTGTGGAGCGTCGCATTTTGCATATTAATTCGTACATACCTCGCAGCATTGCTCGATAGCGTATCTGATGTGAAACCGTAAGATGTATTATTGGTTCGATCCAATGCTACGGTCCAGTTTACATTATCCGTGCTGGTCTCAATTTTGTATTTGTAAAAACCTTCGGAGCCTTTTTGCATCCACCAGGAGATTTGCACATTATTCAACTGTTGAACGGAGCCGAGGTCTACCTTCCACCAATGTGGCCAGGAACTGCCTGTGCCGATCCATTCGGTTTGATAGTTACCATCATTAGCATAACTTGCCGGGTTCGTTCCAGAGGCCGTTTGTGCTGTTGCAGGTTTACCTTGTGATAGCAGTTTCCCATTTTGAACGGGAACGACGACATCATCGCTCGTGTTGTACAGGACTTGATCAAAATAATCATAAAATGCGTAACCATCGGAGAACCAAACGGGAAGCAAACGTTCCTCCGTTGTTCCATTTTGCGTGCCTGCCCAGCCGAACATCCAGCGATACGCAACCATAACCACGTTGTTGCCCGTATCTGGCTTCACCCGCATGACGGAACCCGATTGCGCGGAGAAGGTTGACGTGTTGCCAATCGTCCGTAATTCAGACCAATCTCCGTCTATGCTATTTGCTGATGAATACAGGGGGATACTCGGATACCAACCTGCCGCTTGGGAAGAGAACAAATAATAAATGCCATCTTTTTTGATCATCTTGGGCAGTTCTCTATGTTGACTTTGATAAATAACAGAAACTTGATGATCCACATCCAGCCAATCGGAGGTTAACTTATATAAGATGGTGTCCGAATTATTATTAGCCGTAGAGATCAGATATGCCGAATCATCATCATCTTTGAAAATGGAGATATCCCGGGATTGGTTCCCTTCCGGCCGAAAGCTTTTGTGAAATGTAAAGTCTTCTCCAGGCGTGGCTGAAGCCACTGATACCCTCGCAAGCGTGTAGTCTGTACTGTTCTCATAGTGAGCCCAAAAAACGAATTTGTTCGTGGGCGCGTGGTATAGGATATTGATCCCTTCAAATTTAGAATTCGCCAAATCGGCATGATCCGTGTAGGAAAGGACCACTTTGTCGTTACCGTATGTGATGTCATCCGTTGACGTCTGTTGAATCATTTCGCCAAAACCGCCTGATGACTTTTGCACGAAATTGAATCTGTAGTAGGTGTCTCCCACTTTAAGTTCATTCGGGAGCATAAGCGTTGATTGCGTTGTGTTATCAAAAGTTGTAAGGTTCTCTGGGAGGCTGTAAGGGGTATATTCTGGCGAGACAGCGGAGGTTAACAAGGAAGTTCCGCCATATGCCTTCACTTGATATTTGTACGTACTACCTATGTTGAGGCCATAATCATCCGTCGTTGTACCGGTTAGGTTCTGTAATAAATGATAAGGCTCATTGTTCTCGGATCTATACAACTCGTATGCAGTCGCTCCCTGGACAGGTGCCCAATGGATTTTGGCATTGGATACTTCGGATTCATTCTTCAGCACAAACAGTGTTGCAGCAATATGGGTCTCTTCACCAGCAGCGTGAACGGTTTGAACTGAGGACGTTAAATGAGCTGTTAACAACATCAATGCAATGACGATAGCCATCCACGATTTACCTTTGATCATGTCTCATCATCTCCTTTTTTAGAAGACCAACCTTCCAGTTGGCGGAAGGCTGATCCAGGTGATACTTGACTTTATTTCAAATTCATCAGTGTCATTACATCTGTCTCACTGGCTTGGTTGTACCAATCGTTAACTTCTTCGATAACGGTATCTCCACCTTTTTCGTGCCACTGTTTCACAAAGGTATCAAATGCCTCAAGTGGCTCATTGCCATATATGATTTTGGTAAAAGTCTCTTGTTCCATGGTGGTCAACTGTTCCCACACATTTTGCATCGTCGGCGTTGGTGGACCGTTAAACTCATTTGGCAGTAAAACATCCCTGTTTTCATACGAAATCCGATATCCATCCTGAGTCGTTTGATCCTTAGAAGCGCTTTGAATGAGGACGCCCGTATCGGCCTCGACACCGTTCGCCAGATCATAGAATGATTGGCCGGGACCGTCCACGCTCGGTGTATTCTTGGTAAATGCCATTTTGCCAACGCCTTGCACAGCCTCTAATGGTGTATTGAATTTTGTTGGATCGAAAGTGACTTCGTCGTTGACGATATCGTAATCATATCCCTGAGCGTAACCGTATTTGAAATCTCCCGTGCTGAACGCCGCATCATACATTTTATCGTAGTAGAGGAAGAAGGCTTCCATATTCTGAAAGTCCTTGTTAAACATGAACACACCATCGTTCAACTGTGCAGACTGATAGGTCTTATCGCCGTTCACGCCTTGAATGGTCGGATAAGCACTAATTTTCGCACCATCCACATTTTTCTCTACGTCTTTCACACTGTCGTATAACCAAGGACGACCAATGATAATGCCTGCTTTCCCCTCCGTAAAATCGGACAATGCGTCCCAGGCGCCTTGGGTGGCCAATTCTTTGTTCAAGTACCCTTTCGCATACCAATCTCGTAACTTGGCCAGTGCCTCTTTGTTGCCATCAGCCACTGATCCATAAGTAAGTTTGCCGTTCTCGTTATACCATTGCCTTGGAAGGTGCTTGCCCGTGTATGCGCTAAATATCATGACCGGATCGCTGACCCAGCCCGTATTGTAGGAATCTTTCCCCGAAAATGTAAATCCGTATGTGTCTTTCTTACCGTTCCCATCTGGGTCCTCATTGGTGAACGCTGCGATGACTTGCTCAAACTCTTCAATTGTTGTTGGCGCTTTCAAATTCAATTTGTCCAACCAGTCCTGGCGGATCAACATGACTTCGCCTTCCGTCAGATTCGGCGCAATCGCCATCCCGTAGACCTTACCCTCTCTAACCACTGGATTGAAGGTGGTCGGGTATTGTTTGTATATTTCTTTTATCCGGTCAGGCATGTAGGCTGAGATGTCTTCCGTTATCTCTTTGACTTGCCCCGAATCGATCAGATCATTGACCAGCATGGTGTCATAGACGGGCAGAACGTCGGGCAACTTCTCGGAACCTGTCAACGCCAACCGTAGCTTGGTATTATATTGTGAAGCATCACCTCCCAGCAGGGTGGTTTGGATTTTGATGCCCAGGTTTTCTTCGCCCCAACGGGTCAATACATTGTCATTCAACGTCTCACCATTGATATACTTTCCAGCATTTTCATCCTGTTGTTTGGCGATAGTGATCGTAAATGGTGGATCATATTTTCCGTCCTTAAGCACCGATGCCGGTGCGGTCTCGGACGCACTCTCCCCTTTGCTACAGCCAGCCACAAGAACAGCCGACAGCATAACCATACTTACCATTTTCCATAAATCAGTTCTTTTCTTCATGGAAACATGCCCCCTTCACTCATACTCAATTTGTTTTCTATATAAGTTCAACTAATTGCATATTTACACTGGCACTCCGATGACAGAACAACCTTCCGATCGCTGTTATCGTGTAAATGTTTAGTTGAACATATAGTGATCCAATTTCGTCATCCTAATTATTCTTTGACAGCGCCTAGTACAATTCCCTTTACGAAATAACGTTGTAAAAAAGGATAGACCAAAATGATCGGTAGCGTGCTGACAAAAATTTGCGCTGCCTTGATGCTCTGTTCAGACATGGCTGCCACTTCAGACTGGCTCATCGCCATATTTTGCATATTGCTCTGTACAACAACGGTCTGGAGGAACGAAGCCAGCGGATATTTACTCGCATCGGACATGTACAAAATCCCGTCAAACCAGGAGTTCCAGTGCCCCACCATAATGAACAAGGATACGGTCGCGATACCAGGCAGAGATAATGGTAAATATATTTTGCTGAGGATTACGAAAAAGGACGCCCCGTCAATGAATGCTGCTTCTTCCAAGGCTTTGGGAATTGTTTTGAAGAAGTTGACGAGAAGAATCAGATTATAAGCACCGAATGCTCCCGGCAGCACAAGGGCCCATATTGTATCCTTTAATCCAAGAGCGGTGATCAAAATGTAAGAAGGGATCAATCCCCCGGAGAAAAGCATCGTAAAGATAAAAAACCACATGAGCACGTTGCGTCCCCGGAATTCCTTGGACAGGGCATAACCTGCACAGGTAAGGATGAACATGCTGATGGTCGTACCCAAAACGGTTCGAATGATAGATGTCAGCATGGCACCATTAAAGTTGGAATTGTTGAACGTTTTGATATAGGCATCCACGTTGAACCCGACCGGCCAAAATGAAACCATATTACCGCTTATGGCCGCTTTACTGCTGAGCGATTGCGCCAACAGATGAAGCAGTGGAAGAAAACACGCCAGACCCGCCAGTATCATGAATGCGTAATTAAAATAGGAGAATACTCTATAGCCTGTCGTCTTATGGTACATGATCCCTCTCCCTCCTTGTTAGAATATTTTGTAATTGGCATATTTATAGGCCAGCCTGTAAGAGACAACGATCAAGATCAAACTGATCCCCGATTTGAACAGTCCTACTGCGGTCCCGAACCCGTATTGCCCGTTTAACAAGGACGAACGATAGACATAGGTGTCAATGATATCTCCCGTACTGTAGACAAGCGGATTGTACAGATTGAAGACCTGATCAAAGCCCGCGTCCAGAATATTGCCCAGACTCAGTGTAGAAATGACGATAATCATGGGCAACATGCTAGGCAAGGTGACGTATCGGATTTGCTGCCGGCGTGTGGCACCGTCGATCTCAGCTGCTTCGTAATAAGAAGGATTGATCCCAGCAATGGTCGCCAGATAGACAATCATACCGAAGCCGAAGCTCTTCCACACATCGCTGATCACAACCGTGAATCGAAACAGATCAGGATCACCCAAGAAGTAAATGGGATCATTCCCGAAAATCTGGGTCAAGATGTGATTGATTCCTCCGTCTAATCCGAGAATGTCGATCATCAACCCCGCGACCGTAACCCAGGACAAGAAATGCGGCAGATACACCAGTGTCTGAACACTTTTCTTAATGCCCATATTTCGGATCTCGCTCAGCAGAATAGCCATGACGATCGGAACGATAATACCGACGATAATTTTAGAAACGGCGATAATCAGCGTATTGACGATTGCTTGTGTGGCTTCTTTGTACTGGAAAATTCGTTCGAAATTATCTAACCCGATCCACCGTGAACCTGTGATACCCAGCCATGGTTTATAGTCCTGAAATGCCATGAGCAAACCTACCATCGGGCCGTAAGAAAAGATGCAGACAAATACAAAAGCGGGAATACACAGTACATACAAAGGCCAGCTTTTCTTCAGTTCCTTTTTGAATGAAGTTCGCTGGGGAATCTTTGTTTTTGTTTTTTTTGCGGATCTGGCGGGCACGATCTCGTTAATGTTGCATACCTCCTCTATGATGGCTCTTCGAAAGCGATCCTTGAAGATAAGCTTAACAAAAGCGCTTTCACACCAAAATGCCAAAATTTCAAGATCATCACCTCAGGCTGAACTATTTTAAAACCGCTTTCATTTATGACTGATACTACCCTTCCTCTTTTCGAAAGTTTGGCTTATATTAAAGTTAATCCGATAAGGATTGTGAACTTCTATGTTTGGCGATATGAAAGGAAACACATATGATCAGAAAAATGTATATGAAGCGATTCATCTATTTCTTTGTTTTTTTTCTGCTGCTTACGTTAAGTTTGTTTTTCGTGATGAACCGATTGAGCTCCAAGACACTTGAGGAGAATCTGATCGGTGCTTCCAAAAACCAGCTTGATTATGTGAAAGGTATTCTAGACGGGATTATATACGAGGCTAATATGTACGGGGTTCAGTATGCAGCCGACAGTGATGTCCGATTTTATCAGAGACATGTTATCGAGCTGAGCAATTACGATTCCCAAATGAAGAAAAACGATATTGTTGATCGCTTGCGGCAAACGCTCCTCTCCAGTCGATCCATTGAATCGATCGGCATTTACTGGAAGACTGAAGAAACGTTTCTATCTACGAACACTACACTGGAGGCAAGACTCCCGTTCAAGGATGTTCATCAGCGGGGGTGGCAAATTGTAGGTAATAGTTTGTATTACTTCGCCCTCTACCCTTACATCCAAAAATCCGGACAAAATGAACCGACTCAGTACATTGTTGGTGTAAAGCTGAATACGGATTATTTGAAAAGCCTGTTGAAAAAGGCTGTGAACAACGACAGCTCAAATGCTTTTTTTCTGTTTAATCCTCAGCAGTTATGGAGTGAGAAAGAAGTCGACAACGATCTATTGAAAGCGGTTACTGAGATACTTGCTCCACAGCCAGAAGTAACTTTAAAATATGATTATCATACCAATTCGGACGACTACTACGTTCTTTCGCGATATATTGAATCGATCGACGGCTACCTGATTACATATACACAGACGAACGATTTTCTGCAACCGCTTGACCGCAATCGCAAAGTTTTCTTTGCCAGCATTTTAGCCGTTTTCACGCTTGGTCTGGTTGTGATCTTTACGTTTTATCGGAACTACTACCGTAATCTCCGTTTGTTGGAGAGAAAGTTCTCACAGGTCGAGCAAGGCAATCACAACACGCGGATCACCGAAAATACGGGCAAAGAGTTTTACAGCCTGTTCAGAAGTTTTAACCATATGGTTACCGAAATCCAGGATCTGTTTGTATCCTTGAAGACTGAAACGGAACTGAGACGAGGTGCGGAACTTCAACAACTCCAAGCTCAGATTAATCCTCATTTTTTGTACAACAGTTTGTTTTTCATCATGTCGGTGGCTCAGTTTTCACCTGATTCTGTTATGCGCATGAGCAAGCATCTAGCTGAATATTATCGTTATTTAACCAAGTTGGACAGGCATGAAGTCACGCTGGAAAGTGAACTCCAGTTCGCTGAACATTTCCTGATTATTATGGCTCTCAGCAAAAAAATGGAGTACAGCATTGATCTGCCGCCAGAACTGGCCTCTCTTCCCCTCATGCCGCTGATCATCCAGCCAGTGGTTGAAAATGCGATTCAACATGGCATTGAAGGACAACAAGGAGCCCATCG
Organism: Paenibacillus sp. FSL H8-0079; assembly: GCF_037991315.1. Classification (NCBI taxonomy): domain Bacteria; kingdom Bacillati; phylum Bacillota; class Bacilli; order Caryophanales; family Paenibacillaceae; genus Paenibacillus; species Paenibacillus sp. FSL H8-0079. The sequence continues at coordinate 3,464,617 of NZ_CP150300.1, read as the reverse complement.
GGTGACGATCGATGTCAAACAGACGGAATCTGCAATAACGATCAAGGTATCCGATGACGGCAAAGGTCTTTCGCTCGATGATATCCGCAACTTGGAGGCTCGGCTTGAGAGCGATAACCCGCCTGAAGGAATTAAAGGCGTAGGGCTCTGGAATGTAAATCGGCGTCTGAAAAATACGTACGGCGAACGTAGCGGGCTACATTTTGCTACGAATGATTGGGGTGGATTGTCGGTCCTGCTGCTCATCAGCATTCCCGAGGAGAAAGGAGATAGCTAATGCGTTTATTAATTGTGGATGACGGGCATTATGTCGTTGAGTATATGAAGCACTTGCTCGATTGGAAAACCTTCGGTATTCATCAGATTGAGACGATGACCAATTCGATTGAAGCCCGTGACATGCTGACTCAAAACCATATCGATATTCTGATCACTGACATCCGAATGCCTGAGGTTTCAGGCATTGATCTGCTTCAACATATCCACCAACATAGCTTGCCAACCAAAGTCATCATTCTTTCCGGCTACTCCGAGTTCGAATATGCGCAACAAGGAATCCGCCTAGGTGCGCTCGACTATCTGCTCAAACCTGTAGACAAAGATGACGTGGAGAAAGCCATGTCTAAAGCCATCAAGAATATTACAAAGACACGACCCGCTCAACCTATCGCATGGGAGAACTTCGATGGATTGGGGTACCTGCTTTCGCTGCTTGGTCAAAACGAGACATTAAGAAAGCAAAATGATGCTTATACTGAATTCTTAGGGGAACACCGTTTTTGCTGCTTCAAGCTGGAGGGTTTCACACAAGAACATGAGGACGTTATAAAACGTGCTGTTGGAGACAAATTGGATCGTCTCGTATGGACTGCGGGAACGCGACTGGTCGCTCTTGTTCCGGAAGAAGCTGCTGAGGAACTGACTATCGAACTGGAGCAATCTGTCGTGTCCCCTCCCTTTTCATTGACCGAACGTAACGTGATCAGGCAGATGTTCTACAGATTCTTCCTTAATGAGGACGTACACTCAGAAGACTTCATTGGCATATTCAACCATTCTCCATCATGCAGTGATTGGGAATCTGCCGGAAATATCATTAAAAAATATGATCAACTCCGTCTCCGAAAGCAAAAAATAATCTTTCTCCTAGAGACGATGTTATATGTATATCTGGCGGACACGGATCGGGATGACTCTGAAACCGTGGATTGGATATTCAACCAGTTAGGTCAACCTGATGAACTATGGTCAACCCTCATGCATCGGGTCAGTCGAATCAGAAACAACAAACAGATGTCTATCCAAACCATCGTCGACAAAGTACAAACGTATATCGAAGACCATCTGTCACATGGCCTTAGTTTGGATGAGTTGGGGAAAGTCGCACATCTCCATCCGGTCTACTTTTCCAAACTTTTTAAACAGGAGACGGGTGAAAATGTGTCAAATTACATTTCTAAAAAGAGGCTGGAGAAAGCTTCTCAACTGCTTCAAGATTCTGAACTCCGTGTCAACGATATCGCGCAAATGGTTGGTTACAGAAAGAATCAGTATTTTATCCAGTTGTTCAAAGTGGAATACGGGGTTACGCCCTACCAGTATCGTAGGAATATGATTCACAAATAAAGCTGTATAACTAAACGACCGTTCCCCGTTAGAATACTGGGTAACGGCCGGAGCCTAAATCTAATGGTTTTACCATTCAGTTAATCTAGCGAATTCGATGATCGGTTCTCCACAATGAATTAACGGTGAACTTGCTGTTTATGGCTTACTAACACCGTTGGTTCAGAAAGTCCCAAATGCTCTCGCAACGTTGTCCCCTCATACTCCTCACGGAAGAGCCCACGTCTCTGAAGCTCTGGAACGACGTGCTCGACGAAGTCATCAAGATCTCCGGGCAGCACCGGTGGCATGATGTTAAAGCCATCGCAGCCGTATCCATTAAACCATTCTTCCATGAGGTCGGTAAGCTGCTCCGGCGTTCCTACGAATTGCATATGACCACGGGCACCGAGAAGCCTCCGCCCGAGTTCGGCAATGGATAATTGCTCGTCACGTGCAAGGTCCATAATGAGTTGCACGCGACTCTTCATTCCGTTGCTTGCTTCGACCGGATCTGAGATGTCTGGTAATGGACCGTCTACAGGATACCCGCTGAGGTCTGTTTGAAGCATACCGGACAGCATCATTACCGCTTCCTGCGGATCGATGAGGTCGAGCAGCTCCCGTTCTTTGCGTCGAGCCTCCTCCACAGTTGAACCGAGGATCGGCGACAAACCCGGCATGATGAGCAAGCTGCCACGTTCACGTCCGATTGCCAGAAGTTTCTCATTCACCGTGCGATAGAAATCTTGCGCAGCAGTGAGTGACGTCTGTGCCGTGAAGATCACTTCGCCGACTTTCGCGGCGAAATCCTGACCTGGATCCGAGGAACCGGCCTGAATAAGGACGGGGTAACCTTGCGGTGGACGAGGGACGTTCAAGAGCCCTTGTGTAGAATACCATTGTCCTTTATAGTCAGCGACACGCAGCTTGGATTCATCGACGAACGTGCCTGATTCCCGATTCATTACGAGTGAGTCCTGTGGCCAGCTGTCCCATAATGCTGCAACGACGTCAACGAATTCCTGCGCCATCTCGTAACGTGTTCCATGTTCAGGATGCTTATCTCGTCCGAAGTTCCGAGCTTCCGTGTCAACTTGGGACGTGACGATATTCCATCCGGTCCGTCCTCCGCTTATGTGATCGAGCGTAGCTAAACGGCGTGCGGCATTGAACGGCTCGTTATAGGTCGTCGAGAGCGTTGCTGTCAACCCGATTTTATCCGTTACCATGGATAGTGCGGAGAGCAGCGACACTGGGTCCAACATGCCTGCTGCGGCGCGACTTGGGTAGATCAAGTGCAGCAAGTCAGCAAAAAAAATCATATCAAACTTACCTTTCTCAGCTGTCTGGGCAATCCTCTTATACCATTCGATATCGAACATCTTCTCTACCCCTGATTCCGGATGACGCCATCCGGCATGATGATGCCCAGTGAAATATATAAATGCACCAAGATGAAGCTGGCCCTGTCGTTTTTTCGTCATATCCGTTCCTCCGCTTTCATTCTAATATCTATCTTCAGCCTTTATATGTGTTATTCCATCGCAGTAATCTTCTTTCCACCAGTCTGACTGCCGAATCCGACAGTTTGCCAACCAAAGCAAACATAATTATGCCCACGAAGACGACATCCGTCTGTGCATATACACGTGCGTCTTGTATCATATAGCCGACTCCTGCGCTTGCGCCCATCATCTCTGCCACGGCAAGCAACAACCAAGAGGCACCCACAGATAACCGAATACCAAGTAGAATGTTTGGCAACGCCGAGGGAATAATTAGCCTGGTTAACAGCCGGAACTTAGAATATTGCAAGATTCGGGTAACCTCATACAGCTTTCTGTCCGCACTCCGGACCCCCAAATGTGTATGGAAATAGAGCGGGAAAAATGACCCTAGTGCAATGAGCAGTACTTTGGATAATTCCCCTACTCCGAACCAAAGAATGAACAACGGAATAACCGCAAGCAACGGAACCGTCCGTAGCATCTGGATCGTCGGATCAAGCGTTTGTTCAGCCCATTTACCTAGTCCTGTAAATACACCGAGCAGCAACCCTGTTACGGCTCCAAGTAAGAATCCACCACTCGCCCGAATGGTGCTAGCTGTGAGATGCTGCGTCATATCGCCATTTACGCACAGTTGCCAGAATGTTCGAGCAATGCGGGATGGAGCTGGCAATGCCGAGTCAGACAACAGTCCAAGAGCAGAGCCTGACTCCCATAAAGCTAATATAATTACAGGCAACACCCAACCAAACAGCCAATTTGGCATTCTCCACTGGCGTCCCCTTCTTATTGCCGTCTGCTTCTCATTAGCCTTCGAGTTTAATGTCACATCGTTAGTACTCATAATCTGTTATCCATCTCCCTCTATGGAATCCTGCCAACGCAGCAACTTCTTCTCTGCCAGCTTAACCAGTGAATCGGTCACTTTGCCAACAATCGCAAAGACAATTATGCCGACGAAGATGACAGACGTTAGTGAGAAGGATCGTGCGTCATTGATGATATAACCGATCCCGGAGCTTGAACCCATCATCTCCGCGACAACCAGGCCAAGCCAACTTACCGCAATCGAGAGCCGAACGCCTAAAAACAGGGAAGGAAGTGAGGCAGGAATAATCAGCTTGGTAATGGTTTGAAGTTTCGTGAATTGCAATACGCTTGCTACATCGAACAACTGGCGATCCACCGAACGAACGCCCAAAAAGGCATTCACATATAAAGGGAAGAATGCACCCTTAGCAATGAGTACAATCTTTGAAGTCTCACCAAAGCCGAACCATAGAATAAACAATGGCGCAACAGCCAAGTGAGGCAGTGTCCGAAGCAGTTGAAGTGACGGATTGAGCAACCGTTCCGCTTTTAACGAAAACCCGACCCATAATCCTGCGGCTAATCCCAGACCGCCGCCCAACAAGAACCCGAGTGCTGCTCTCCCCGTCGAGATGCGCAAATTCGTCAGCAGTTCTCCTGAAGAGATCATCCGTCCAAATTCAGCCACGATGTCCTTCGGAGGAGGAACTAACACCGGATTTACCCACCCATTCGAGGATACAATCTGCCAAATGATTAATATCGCCGCCGGTACTGACATCCCGATCAGGAGATGAATAGTCCGAAAAACAAGCTTGTTTCCCGATATTTGCATAACCGCACCTCTACTTTATTTAAGAGCTTCTTCAATGTACTGGTTGTCGAACACATCAGCCACGTTGATTTCCTTGCGAATTGTACCTAATTCAAATTGAAAGTTAGCTGTGTTCTGCTGATTGGCAATCGTTTCGTCACTCACCGGAATATTGATCATTGCCGCCCGCGATTGAATGCCCTCCACCAGGTCAATTGGAATGTTGCGTTCGTCGGCATAGCGCTGGAACGCTTCCTCTTGATTATTTGCTTCCCACTGACGTGCTTGCTCGAATGTCTTTAGATAAAGCGTAACCAGCTCAGGATAGTCATTCGCAAAATCCGAACGAACCAATTGGAAGGATGGAGACAGTACGCCTTCACTTTCCCCATCAGCCAGCACTTTTCCCTTGCCGCTTAGTGTATTCAGGGTAATGTATGGATCCCAGACGGCCCAGGCATCCACTTTTCCGCTTTCGAAGGAAGGCTGCGTTTCATCAGGTTGTAATTGAATTTCTTGAATATCGGAGTTATCTAAACCAGCTTTTTGGAGTACTTGATATAGGAAGTTATAAGCGTTGCTCCCCTTTGTGACAGCTACCTTTTTGCCCTTGAGATCCGCGATGCTTTTGATCGGGCTGTCGTTCGGTACAATGATCGCTACATTGTTCTTGCCATTAAGTAGCTGTGAGATGATTTTGAAATCAATGCCAGCTGCTTGTGCAGAGATTGGGGGCATGTTGCCCATGCCAGCAAAGTCCAAATGATTAGAGGCCATCGCTTCGATCATTGGAGGACCGCTCTGGAACTCCAACCACTCCACTTTTACCCCCAACTCTCCGAATTCATCCTCAAACCACTTCTGTTCTTGCGCTTTGCCGAACAAGCCGCCCTTGCCCTGCACACCAATCTTCACCGTGACATTATCATAGGATGCATTCGGATTCGAGCTACCATCTACCGGCTTAGCATCTTCGCCATTGCCAGCATTGTTGTTTGCATTGCCGCATCCCGCCACAACCAGTATCAGAACAAGTAAGACTGCAATCAAATTATATTTTTTAACCATATATTCGCATCCCCTTTATGAACGTAAATTCGTTTATGCGTATCCAATTTAAATGCCGGCACCCTTATCAATCAGGGGAGCATGTTCCACTTTTTCGAACTCGCCTAGCACGCGGGAGCGAAGCTCCTGAAAGGACCCTCCACTGCGCTTACGCGGATAGGGGAGATCCACATTAATTACATTGCGGATATGACCCGGGCGAGGGTTCATAATGACGACTTTCTCTCCAAGAAATACCGCTTCGTCCAAGTCATGCGTAACAAACAACATGGTCGTCCGGCTGTTCTGCCAGATGTCCAGCAACGCCTCTTGCATGTGAGTACGAGTGAAGGCATCGAGTGCTCCAAAAGGCTCGTCGAGCAGCAGTATCTCCGGTTTACGCAACAACGCTCTTGCAATAGCCACGCGTTGAGCCATCCCTCCGGACAGCTCCTTCGGATACGCTTTCTCGAATCCTTTTAGACGAACTAGCTCAATCAGCTCTTGGACTCGATGGCGAACCTGAGCATTGCCAAGCGAGAGATTGGCTGCAATATTCTTCTCGACCGTCATCCAGGGGAACAAACGTGGCTCTTGAAAAATAAATCCTTTATCAACACTTGGTCCCGTAATTGCTTTTCCGTTTAATTCAACTTTTCCTTCATAGGTCGTGTCTAACCCGGCCACGATCTTGAGCAATGTACTTTTGCCGCATCCGCTTGGTCCGATAAAAGTAATAAATTGTCCCGGTTCAACTTGCAACCGTATATTACTTAGCGCCATAACCGGCCCGGTAGGAGCAGCGAACGTTTTGTTCAACCGCTCAATAATCAGCATAGGGTGTTACCTCCAATTTAAAATAATTTTTCGGATCTATTTACTTGGTTTTATAGTTATAAAAAAAGGCCTTCTGCTTGTATATTTTTCCCCATGAACGATCTCTGGTTGTCCAGTCGAACTCTCGTTCACAAACCGAGCAATTACTCGGTTTGTTGGGGAAATTGTAGCAGTGGCCTGTATCTGTTGTCAATCATTTCTTTTGGAGTTATGTAGAGACACAGCAAATAAAGAGACAATCGAACGCGCCTGCGCACGGATCGGCACTTCAGCGCCTGGCATTTTCTGTAGCGTCAGTCCTTGAATTAAACTTACAAAATAATAGGCAAGCTCCAAGGGAACACCACTGACGATGAGTCCTTCCTTTTGCCCCTGGTCCATTATGTTCGCGACAGGACCAAGGTTATTCGTGAAACGTTCCGTAACTTCCCGCCTAATCTCTTCGGAGGAAGTTTCCGAAAGTCGGGCTGTGTGGATAAGGATCGTGTAAGCCCAATTGTTTTCCAATGCAAGCCAAGACTCGGACAGTAGTAAAAGTTTGTTCAGAGCATCGCCTGATTGCTCAGCGAGTTGGGAGACATGTTCTCCGTAACTGGTCTGGCCTCTTCTCAGAATTTCGCTGATAATCTCATCTTTGGACTTGAAGTAGTGATACATGTTCCCAATGCTCATGCCTGCTGCTGCTGCGATGTGGTTGATGCTTACTGAACCAATTCCTTTAAGAGCAATGATCTCCAGCGCAGAATCAAGGATGTGGTTTATTCTTTTTTCTCGTTGTTGCTGGTCCTTCTCTATGTTTCTAGGTGACATTAACGTTGCATCCCCCTTTCTGAATTTCATTATAGCATAGCCGTTTTGAAGGCTTGATTAACTAAGAAACATGTTACCTGAGTTCCTTGCAAGGATGGCAAGTCAACCTAATGAGACTAACTACCTCGGCATAGGAAAATACAATGTTAACTCAAAATAAAAAAGCCGCTATAAGCGACTGTGATTGGTACTTGGATTTTGTGTACGTATCTATTGTTCAGCCAATTTCACAAAATATTCTGAAGCCAAACGGACAGCCAGGATACTTGCGCTATTCAGTGAATTATCAAAGATAACAACATGGTTGTTTTTTACCGCTTCCAATGACTTCCATACCTTTGAAGATTCCTTATCCTTGACTGCTGCCTCTGCGACGTCAATACGATGCTGGATAATAATATAATCGGGATTCATGCTGGAAAGCCCCTCCAACGTAAGCGATTCTCCTCCCTCAGGATATCCCTCTGGTGCCAATAATCCAAAGCCTGCAGTTTGATTGTAGTACATCGTGTTTTTAGATCCTTGCGCATTAAAATTGGATTTTCCGTCAACGCGCAACAAGGCAAAGGTTTTATTCTCAAGCGTACTTAACTGCCCTTTCGTGGATGCTATCATTTCTTGGGTTTCCTGAATCAATTGTTCCGCAAGCTCTTCTTTTCCAACAATTTGAGCACAAAGCATGGTCGTTTTTTCCCATGTGTCGGTGTAGTCAATTAAGATAACAGGGGCAATCTTGCTCAACTCATCATATATGGTATCCACTGAGCCCTTAAAGGTTACGATCACATCAGGCTGCGCATCCATAATCTTTTCCAGATTAGCTGAGTCACTACCTAAGTCAATAATTTCAGCAGATTCAGCGTAGGGCTGCAATGTAGCAAACTCCTTCATCGCTTCTGCCGCGCTTGTTGATGCAATTGGAGGTGTATCCAATGCAAAAAAGTAATCTAAGTATAGAGGATGAAGCACCGCTATGCGCTCTGGTCGTTTCTCAAGCACCACTCCATTTTCGCTAGCATCCTGAATGGTTCTTGGCCATGCCTCCCCCTCGCTCTTGCTGGTTTCAGGCGTAACGGTGCTGGAAGTTTGGGAACATCCGGCCATTACTCCTGTTAGTATCATTAATGTTGCAATCCATCCAATTAGTCTGTTCATATGGCTCCCCATCCGATAAGTTATCAATTATTTTGTACCACTGCTTTATTAATGATCTATGAAATCCCTAGGTGATCTCGTAAAGTAGTTCCCTCGTATTCGTTCCGGAACATGCCTCGTTCAACCAACTTTGGAATCAGCTGTTCGAAGAATATTGTCATCGATTTTTCTGAACCGCCTGGCAAGGCGATGAATCCATCAATCGCACCAGCCTCGACCCGCTCGATAATATCATTCATTACAGTCTCGACGGTCCCCACAGATACCCAATGAGCTGATCCAACAACCTCCGGCCGATCCAGAATTTCTTTCACGGTAGGCTGATATTTTGTAATAAAGCGGCGTAGCAACTCTGCATGTGTACGGCTTCGGACAGCCTGACTTGGATCGGGAAGCATTTCAGCAGTTACGCGTTGATCCAAAGGATAACCTGTTAGATCAAGACCCATTACCGATTGGAGTGAGGCATGTCTGCGTTCAAGACTTAGATGCGAATGCGCAACCTTATGCAATTCAAGCGCTTCTTCGTGCGTATCACCGAGGAAAAAATACAGACCCGGCAAAACTTTGATGGCATTTGGATCGCGCCCGTGTTCTGCTGCTCTTCTTCGCAAATCATTTCGCAATTCCACTCCTGATTCAAGATCCGGCATTGCTGCAAAAATAGCATCCGCGACGGAAGAGGAAAAATTCCGCCCGATATCTGAAGCGCCAGCTTGAAACAAAGGAATGCTTCCGGATGGATGAGAAGGTAACGTTAGCGGCCCTTTTACATTGAAGAATTCACCAGAATGATTAATGGCAGTCACTTTATCCTTATCCGAGAACATGCCTGATTTGCGGTCAATGACAATGGCTTCATTCGGGAAACTCTCCCATAGCTTGCATACGACATCCGTAAACTCCATTGCCTTTGCATATCTCTCTTCCGGTGATGGCATAGGTGAATTGCCGAAATTATCGGCTCCCTCAATAGAAGTGACAATATTCCAGCCTGCACGTCCATTGCTTAGCCAGTGTAAAGACTGAAGTTGTCTAGCAACAACATACGGTGGATTGAACGTAGTAGAGATTGTCGTCACCAGTCCGATCCGGTTCGTTTCACGAGCAATCGCTGCAAAGAACAGCGTAGGATCCGGGCTACCAAAGTTGGAGGAATCGCCTAGCATCTGCGGGCTAATGTACAGATAATCCGCTCTGAAAAGAAAATCGAGCTTGAACTTCTCCGCTATTTTTGCCCAATGAATATAGTAGTCAATCGTTCCTGTCTGCTCCACTCCGCTATCCGGGTGCCGCCAGCCGTCACCTTTATTCCATGTTGCATTTAAGGATAAGCCAATACATAATTGTCGATTTGAAGTCATTTCTACCAACCTTTCATTTCATTGATGTGCTCCCATAAGACCTGCGGTAAAACTTTAGACTCCAATAATTAATAATGATTCTCATTATCAGAAATAAAGTTTAGCAAGGATTTAACTCCATTTGAATACACAAGTTACGAATTGGATATGCATAATTATCTAAATCGACATTTGAACAAGCTCTCACCCTCTCCATCTTAGATAGGAAATTACATGGATAAAACAAAAAAAGCCGCTTGAATAGCGACTTTGAATGATACCGAATTAGATATGCAAAAACCCTTATTACTGTAAATTCAACCTGATCTCCTGCACATTGATCTATGAAAAATATTTCCCTGAGTGCAAATCTTCTATTTCTTGCGAAAGTCTTTTAGTATGTGGTTTCATATAACTTTGAGCTTTTTGTAAAATATCTGTATATCCACCTAGATCATACAATATTGTAGTAGATAGTACTTGTACAATATAAAGGCTCGATTGAGTTGCCATCCATTCAAAAAATCGAAAAACTTCTCAATTTGTTCTGTGTCATCATTTTCACGAAGCAGTCCTTCAACATAAGTAGCCACTTCATCACCAAAAAACACATGTCCTAAAAATTCTTGATTTAATTCCAAATGTTCTATATAACAATCGTGGAATTCAGGGAAAAGTTTTAAGAATTGATTGATTAAAATGTCACTGTCCATTCCAACCTCCATAATCACTGTTCTTTTCGTTTAAAAAACATCTTGCCAACAATAAGTCCCATACCAGATGAACATATTAGATATCCAAAGAACAAGAAAAGTAAATAAATACCATGAAGATCCGCAGGAATCTGCTTTAAGCCTTCAAACCAAACAAAACGAAAAGGATAAAAGATTACTACCCAAATGATCAGCAAGAAAAGAAGAAAATTAATAATTTTCAGCACAATAACGATCCTTTCAAGTCCGAGTGGAAACAGTCGGAGATATACATTGCATCTTTCATTTCGTATACCTTAACGCTGTCCGCACTATAATAGTTAGCTTATGTATTAGAGTTGATATGTTGAATCTATAAATAATTACTAATTATAATAGGAAACATTAGGGGTATTTCTTATTTCTTCAGTGAGTATAACAAATAAAGGTAATATAAGCACACAAAAATAATCTTTATAGATTTCCACGCTAAAACAAACAACCTACTCTTAGGGGTAATACCAGCGTAGCTGACACCACCCGCAAACATATGAATAAAAATGCAAGAACCCTCCTAGTCTGGAGAGTTCTTTTTATGAGTGATAAATGTACCAATTGCGGCCTGTTTGTTAAACTAACGTTATCCGTTAGCGGAATGACCTCTTTTAATTTATGGTTGGTGAGGATGTCGATTCAGAACGGTATCGATGCGATGTCTCCACTAATAAACGTCATCGTGTTGTTATCAGTTCATAGACTCTGCCGAAATCGTCTCACACCCGTTGAATATCGCAAACTTTTGGAAACAACTGTTCAAGGCTGTTCGCAATTGCTTTGTTTGCTTCACATCGTTCTCGTACCAGATATTTTTAAGAACGAGCGTTCCAGTTTTTCGCTCCACGATGATCTCAGCCCGTCCAATGAAGCTTTCTCCATATAATAGAGGCAGCACATAATAGCCGAATTTTCGTTTGATTGCAGGCGTGTAAATCTCCCAGGTGTAATCAAAGCCAAACAATGTGTTGATAAGTTTTCTGTCCCATATGAAATTATCTAGAGGGGCAATAAGCTCACAACGCAATTTCGGCTCCTGATTTCTCAGAACGGCTTCAATAAGCGGTAAATCCTCCGCGAGGCAGTACAGCATATCCTTCATTTGTTCCACAGCAACAGCAACAATGCGAGCTTCGTGTAATAGCTGGCGAAAAACCTCGGTGCGCTGTGCTGCTTTCAACCCCCATATATTCAGCCATGCATCTGACGCACGATTCCATAAGAGACCAACAGAGCCGATTCGACGCAGTACCCGCCACTTATGATGCTCAAGCTCATCCTCCAGCGGCTCTGATGCATTCAGCAGATTTGGCTGTATGTACTTCTTGGCTATATCGTAATATTTACGCGTTCCTTTTTTATGATGGATAATCAACTCACCCGTCGAATACATCTGTTCCAGAACCGATCGAGATGAATTGTTTCCACCGCTCCAGTGGATGGCCGATTGCCAAGAGAAATTCCCATCCAATTTTAAATCATCAGAATTTAGTGCACCGTGATTTTGGATATAAGCCCGTACTTGCGCAGTCAACGCTTCCATTTCGGGATAGCGTTCGGCATGTCGCCTTGCGGCTTGCCTGTATCGCTCAAAATAGGGCCAGTCCTGGACAGAGATAATGGCTAGGTTCTTGTCGGGATAATCGACAAGGCTTCTATCCTCATACAGCAACTCGGCGAGCATTCCCTTAGTAAATCCCTTGATTCGCGACTGTAGCACCAGTTCGGCGTTTTTTCCGCAAACATCGATGGGGTCGTATTGAATGCAGCTGACCTGCCGAGCAAAGTCCAATACGCCCTGCTTTTCACTAAATTTATATTCGCCCAAAAGTCCATGCTTCAGCAACAGAAATTGCCGTGCCTGGCGGTTTGTTAATTGGATCATGTTTGCACCTACCTCTAGTTTAGTACAGTCGAAACAAACCAACCAATCAGCCGCATATTAAAAACTCTAACTTTGAGGAGCCACTGCCAAGGAAGACATCTATTCGTTATTGCATTTCTTTTGTTGGACCCATCACGGGCGGTACTGGTAAGCCTGCTTGACGTAATAGCACCATCATTTGGCCGCGGTGATGTGTTTGGTGGTCAATTAAGAAACGTAATAATGAACCTTTTGTTGCAAGACTTTCTATGCCTGTTTCTGTTAGCAAGTCCTCATTTGATAGCTTGGCTACCTCTTCCTTGACCGCCTCTGCTGCTTTTTCGTAAGCTGCTACAATTTCTCTTGCTGTCGCTGGAACTGGTTCATCTTGACCAATCATTGGTACAGTTAAACCTGCTAAATGACTAAAATAACCTGTTGTTTCTACTAAATGCCAGCCTAACCAACCTAGTGTACTATGCCCTTCAAAAATACTTTGTCCTAATTTGTCATCTGTTACTGCTTGTAATACTTGCAATGTCCCTTTCACAGCCACTGCCCATTCCTTTAAAAAATCATCCACTTGTCGATACATCAAAACTCCTCCTCTATCATTCACGTCTCTTTTATCATACAAAATATTTGCTCAAAAGAAAAGGAAAAAACAAACATATGTTCTCGTTAAAAAATGCGTACAAAAAAACATCTGTTTCGGTACCTGAACCGCAACTTGTCACCTATTCCAGTAAAGAAGAAATCACAGCTGCTCTTAAGGAAGCGGGAATTAACAAGTTTGACTACATCGATGAGAAAGAATATGAAGGTGACGAGCTACAAATTGTACAGACACAAAGAAGCCCTTTCTTTATCAGAACGGGCTTCTTTGTGCGTTTTACAGTAGCGTTTTAACCTTTCTGGACACCAGGAGCGTTTTCATGCAAATTTTTGTCCGATCTTTTCTTCTTTCTTGGCTGTCCCTTCCAGGACAGATATGTCCAAATCCGTAGAACATACTCGACCGGCCCATTGCTAAATTTTTTAAGGTATAGTGGGCTGAGCCACAATTGAATGCCGTAGACAGCAAGCGCAATAATTGCTCCGATGAACACGCCAGCATGGCCAAATAGTCCCAAGCCATATCCATAAAAGATGGTCGTACAGATTACGCTCTGCATCAGGTAATTCGTTAACGAGAGACGGCCCACCGCCTCGAACCTACCTATCAGGCTGGAACGGCGGCTTCCGGCATGCAACAGCGCAAATGCATAAATGTATCCAAGTGCAAGCAACGTTCCCCCGAGCGTTACCCCAATCCCGACGCCGAGCCACCCTTCCGCACCCAATTGTGGTCCCAAAACGCCATATGCTTTGAGTATCAAACCAACTGGAATCAAAAACGAGGCACGACGAAGATATATACGCCGCATCGCTTGCGGATCGCTAAACGTGCCTATTCTGGCAGCGCGCATGCCGAGCAGGAACATCGGCACCGTCATGAGTGGGGCTAACATCAGGGCTATCAGGGCGTATGATAACTCCAAATCCCCACCGAATGGATCGCCGTTATTGCTGAAATCCCTGATCTCCGCGTAGCTGCCGCTGCCGTATACATCCTGACTTTGAATGATGTAGTTCTCCATATGAATGGACTCAATCGCCAGCGGGTTCATCGGATTAGAAGCCGGGAGACCAAGTATGCCCGCTCCCATGAGTAGCAGTACCGCCCATATGAGCAGCGTTTTGGGCTTCCGATTAAGGAACATGAGCAAGAAGAAACCGAGTACACCATAAAATGCCAGGATATCCCCTTCCCACAGATAGATGATATGCAGCAATCCGATACCAAACAGCAGTAGAAAGCGTCGAGCCAGATGACACTTGGGTCGTAAATCTCGTGATTGTAGGCTTTCCGATAGCTTAATCATGCCAAAGCCGAACATAAATGCAAAAATCGGCATAAAACTGCCCACTACAGTAATAAGCAGGAACGAGAGAAAGGCCTGGTCTGCACCGCCGATCCCGAACAGTCGGGGTTTACTCTGGCCGAACATTCCGTATTGGAAAGCCAGCATATTCGCCAGCACAATGCCGGCCAGACTGAATCCGCGCAGTCCATCTATTAATTGGACGCGCTTTGTTGATGTGCTCAATCAATCACCTCTGTATATAACGTAAAGATCAGTCCTTAATATACGTTAAATCCTTCCATAATTTCAACATAAATTAATATGCAAGGGTTTATAATACGATCTGTTATAACGTACCAATAAAACAAAAAAAGCCGCTAAATTAGCGACTTTTAATTGGAACATTTTAAAGGGTAACAATAATTGGACCATTTTTAGAAAGGATGATCGTATGTTCGATTTGAGCTACATAGCTGTTTTTAGTAGCAAAGGTCCAGCCGTCTCCTGTTTGGAATACTTCTTCTTCTGAAGTGGAGACAAATGGCTCGAATGCGATAACCATGCCTTCTTTTAACAATTCATCATCCGATGGATCATTATAGTTATAGATGTGGTCAGGTGCTTCGTGTATCGCACGTCCAACACCATGTCCTGTTAGGTTTTTGATAACCGTTAATTCATTCTGTCTGGCAGTTTGGAATACGGCTTTTCCGATCCCGCTTTTTTTGGAACCCGGTTTTGCTTTCTTAAGACCTGCTTCAAATGCTTGTTTAACAACGTCGCATATTTTCGTTAACACTTCTTCGCCTTCGCCTACGACAAACGAGATTCCCGTATCAGCAAAATAACTGTTCTTCGAGCCAGAAACATCAATATTGACGATGTCCCCTTCTTGAATAACCCGCTCTCCCGGAATACCATGTGCCACCTCTTCATTAACACTAATACAAGTGAACCCCGGGAAATTATATTCACTTTTAGGAGCAGAAACTGCGCCAGCTTTCTCAAAAAGCTCTCCGGCCAGATCATCAAGTTCTTTAGTCGTTATGCCCGGAATGGTTTTTTGAACCAATTCATCTCGAATTGAAGCCACGATTTTTCCAATTTCCTTCAAACCATTAAAATCTTCTTCTGTTCTTGCGATCATTTTTTCTACCTCACTATCTTTATCATCAATTGATTACATAAGTGTTATCCTTGATTGCACATTAGATAATCATATCCAAAGCAGCAAAGCTTCGCAACTTTTTTATCAACATCATGAGTGTGGTTGTTCTCTTGTTCCTTCTATTATTGAAGTTCAATCCTCCACCCTTTCATATGTTCTGCGCCATAAGTGAGGGTATAGTTTTGAAGTAGTCCTTGTATCGTAGTTATCTGTTCTGAAATAGCGTTACTACTCGTTCTGACGAGAAATACAGGAGAAATACCGTTTTCCCTGAATTGGTTGATTAGCCATGTCAAAACTTGAATATCCTCACGGTTTGCAGTATCCAAAGTTTTTTCCAATCCAAAAACGTTGTTGGGGCTTAAGTTATTTACCTGAAGGATCATTTTAGAATACGCATGTGAATCACCTTTTACCAATTCAGATACCTTGATCAGATATGGAGAAGTTGAATTTTGTTCATGAGGCCCAAATATATCGATGTGAATCCATTTATTTAGTGTGCCGCCTATCGTCTCCGGAATTTCAAATAATTCATGATGCCTTGCAAGAACGAATGCCGGATCGATGATTTCTCTACAGTGTTCTTTCAATTCCTGTTTCTTTTTATGTTGTTCACGAAATACTTTCGGTCCTTCCGGGAAAATCTTATGAAATCGTAGATAAAAATATCTAGGCGAAGAAAAGCCACTCTCTGTTGATATTTCTACCAGGCTCCGATCAGTCGTCAATAATTGTTTGATTGCATGTTCAATGCGCAAGTAATGAAGTAAGTTTTGCAGCGTATCTCCAATTAGTAACTTGAATTGTGATGATAAATAATCCAAATTTAAATATTCCTCAGTATGTTTGGCGATCTCATTCAAAGATGCCTTGTTAATAAAACCCCTGTTATTGAATAAGTAATCATATATTCTTCCTATTCGTTGCAGCTTGGTCGGGTTCCCTTCAAACATTCTTTTCGCATCAAAATTCATAATGAGCAGGTCCAACAATGGTTCGACTGTATTCTTTAACGTTAAAAATGGCATTTCACGCGTAGCTACAATCGGAGTTATTAACGTGCATATGGCATCAATAATTCCTTCTACTCGTTCTATCCCTAGATATGCCCCAGGGCTAAATTCATGCGCGAACCAGACATATGATAAATCCGGAAAATAATCCTTTGCAAATTCAGCATCGATATTTATTTGGAGGACGACATTGTTTTCATCGGTCTGCCATAGACGGTGAACTTGATTGATATTGAAAATTTCTATTGCACCAGCATCTAAAGTTCTTTGCTCGTCTGCAATAGCAACATGAATGCAACCTTCCAACACAATCACCACTTCAATGGAATTATGCCATCGGAACGCTTCATCTTTGACGTTTAGAAACTGTACGTTCATGGGAGAACTGTCGGTAAAATAAGACGTACTACTCATCTTGCGATCTCCTCCTTTCACTCCAATTCAACGAATTCCAAGCAACATTCGAGCAACAAACGAAGAAATCTAAGAAATGTACCCACAACGCAAAGAAATGTGAATTGTTCACGTTACTGCATTTTAGGAAAATGAATGATAGAACATCAACTAACGCTTAATTAAGGATTGGGGAGATATCCATGAACCAAATTCAAATCACACAGCAGCTTAATGCACAACAACAAGAACAAGTTGCTCAGTTATTTTACGAAGCTTTTCCATTGAAAGTAACACATCTGTGGTTTTATGCGAAAACGAAAAAACAAGCAGTACAACTATTATCTCAGTCTATTCAATTTGAACAAGGTATTTACGCACTAAGAAATGAAGAAGTGGTCGGATTTCTTGGTTACAATATAGGAAAAAAAGCATTCACACCTGCCAATTATGCAGCTTTTCGGAACGTGTACTCCCCATTTGTAGCGACTTGGCGGTTTTTATTTTATGCGTTTTATTTAAAATTCCATTTGTATCACGAACATGTATTGCACATCGACCCTATTGCAGTATCTGAAGAAGCTCGTGGTCATGGAATAGGTAAATTGCTATTAAGTACGTTGGAACAAGTTGCGATCAATAAGCAAATTACTACAATTAATCTAGAGGTTGTGGATACGAATCCTTCAGCACAAAAATTATATGAGAGGTTCGGTTATATGCTCCAAAAAGAACTGAAATCCGGCCCATTTACTGCCAAAGCAGGCTTCAAAAAAGTGATATTTATGCAAAAATCCTTAGCCAGCACCCATTCATCCATCAAATCAGAATAAAGGAGGTCAAGCAGGTCTTGTGTCAACAGACCTCCAACTTAATCCATACTCATGGTAGAGGCTCCATAATCATCGATATGCAGCTTCACACTGAAGGTCACTGGAATTGTGGTGAATGTGTCATCCCAATTTCCTTTGACCTTTTCCCATACGGCCGGATGCTGAATGCGCAGAGCTTTACCCAGATCAGCCACCTCAACATGCATTTTTTTTAGCTTGGTCATGGTGTTCTCTACGAGCGTTTGAATCTCACCTTCCACGATTTCGGAATGCTGTTCGAGCGTCCGATTATTCATCTTCTTAACGTTGGATGCAAAGACTTCAGAGAGGCGCCCTTCCGACTTCATGTCAACGTGAAATGAGATATCATCCCCGTGCACGGTTGCCTTGATTTTGCTCTTGACGGATTTGATCTCATATACGAATTGCTGCTGTAACTCAGGTTCTTTGATCTTGTATATGCCCCCTGAAATATCACCTTTTATCCATTGCAAACCTTCCACATAGGATTCATTTAAATAGCCACCGTACTTTTGAGTGTTGCCTTTCATTACCCCCGCACCTTTGATCTTTAAGGCACTTTGTTCCACACTGACATTTGGCAGAAGATAGCTGGATTCCGATTTTAGTGGTCCGATCAGGTTCGCAAGTGTAACGGGTTTGATGAGGCGGGAGATTCGTTTGCGGTTGGCAGACAGCTCTTTGAGCAGGAAAGCAGGAATCTCTCCGGAGGCATTTTCCTTCAAGACATCACGAGCTGTTCCTGTCGTTATATATACCTGGAGACTAAGTCGAATATCATTATCTGCTAGATAAAAATCAAGTAACTCATGCATCGGAATCTCTTGCAATAGCCTGGAGCTGATCACAATTGTCTTTAGATGGAAACCGGCGGGTGAACGATTCGTAAGATACGTCTCCCTTGTCATCTCCATAATGGAGTCCCCGATCTCCTCTTTGTTATAAAACTTTTTCCCTGGAGAGTTGTTGGATTTAGCTCCTGCTTCAGGCAAAATATACTGCACGGTTCGCCGGATTTTCTGTTTTTGAGGGTAATCCACGCGCTCAGAAGCAATTCTTTCTTCAGGTTGTACCTTATCGTAGGCAACACCTGCCTCCAGATACCGCTTTTCAATAGGCGAGCTGCTCCAACATCCGGTCAGTAACATACTTGCTCCTGCCACCAACATAAACAGCGCAACATTTCGGGAATAGATCATGTCGACTTTGACCTCCAGCGCGAAATGAGTAGTAGAATCAAAGACAAACCGGCGAATAGAATAAGGTTGGCTTTGCCAATATATCTCCCCAGTTGGAATAGTTCGTTGATATCCTTAGGGACGCGAGATACGATCAGCATGATGGGCAGTAGAATACAGAGACTTCGTGCATAAGGAAGCTTTGTCACATGGGATAATCCCAATGCCGCACAATAAAAAGCGATGTTAAATGTTGCGAAAATCTCCAGTACCCAGATTGACAAGAGTAAGGATTCGAACCGTTCCAACGGTAAATTATCTACTTCAACACTGCGTGTGAGATCGAAAAAAGGCCATACACGAGTCATAACCCCCTCCGCAGTGAATGCACCGATGCACAGAATAGTAGCGGTTGTATAGAGCACGATAGCTACGCCAACTCCCCATCCCATAATCCGAACTGCTTTTTCGGGTTTTTCCATTTTGGCTAATATAAATAACATGATTTCGCTCCCGCTAAATGCCAAGGTAGTGGTACTCATGCCATGAAAGACGGGAGACATGCCTTTGGATAAAAAAGGACGCAAGGTGCTAACGTCAAAGTTTTTCACCCCAAGCAATAAAATGAGGAGATAGATCACGATCGTGATCGGAACAATGATCTGGCATACTTTTGCGATCACATCCGTTCCCTCCATGCATAAGTACAAGGATATCCAGACAAATAGGGCCTGAATGGCCCACCATGGTGTACCTTCAAGTAGGAAAAACGATGTAACTTCCTCCATCGCCCGCATTTCATAACTTCCCAAATGAATGTAATAGACGATCACGACCACACCAATCATCTTGCCAATCCATGTACCTACAATCTGTTGCACGAATTCATAGAAGTTCATCCCTGGAAATTTTCGGGCTAACCGTATCATCATCCACGCCAGAAGCAACGTTACACATCCTCCGAGAATGACGGACAACCAGGCATCTGCGCTTTTAACAGCATGTACGACTTCTCTGGGTAACGTAAAGAGCTCCACACCAACAATAAAAACAATGATCAGACTTACGCCCTGTAATGTTGTAAGCTTGCCTGAATCATTCAGCCCAGATGCCATTATGGTTCCTCCTTGTTGTAAGTGTTACGTGTTAACTCTTGCGTTTCCGGTCTTTGGTCTGTAACAACCCGGGTCTTTGCCGCATGAACTGAAGCGGAGCACGAATCAAGTAATCTTTCCATTCCTTAATGGAAGGCGGAGCAGCCATCCCTACATAGGGAATGCCAAAGCTTTTTAATTTGAACATATGGATGACCAAGAACAGAAAAGCCATGATCACACCATATAATCCGAACATCGCGGCGGTGAACATGATGGGAAAGCGTAATAACCGCATCGCAATACCGGCACTGTACATAGGTGTGGCAAAAGAAGATATCGCCGTCACCGCAACAACGATGACCAGGATGGGGCTTACAATGCCGGCATCCACCGCAGCTTGTCCAACGATGAGACCACCAACGATCCCCATGGCTGGGCCAATAGGCTTCGGTAATCGCAATCCCGCCTCTCGCAAAATCTCAATCGCAAGTTCCATAATAAGCGCTTCAATTAACGTGGAAAAAGGTACACCCTGCCTCGTTCCAATGATTGAAATCACCAAGTTGGTAGGAATGAGTCCAGGATGAAACGAGATAAACGAAATGTATATGGCTGGGGCAAATAGCGAAATCAGGGTCGCTACAAAGCGTAAGAATCGAATAAACGAACTGGGAATCCAGCGTTCATAATAATCTTCGGGTGATTGCAGCATCATGGCATAGGTAACCGGCATTAACAGGGCGTATGGTGACCCGTCGAGCAGGATCGCGACCCTTCCTTCTAACAAGGCCCCCATGACCCTGTCTGGTCGTTCCGTATTTTGAATCTGGGCAAATGGGCTAAGGAAATTATCTTCAATTAACTGCTCCACATAACCGGACTCCAGTACTTCATCTACATCAATTGCGCGCACACGCCGTTTGACTTCGTCGACCAGTTCATGATTAGCAATATCCCGAAAATAGACGATCATGAGTTGCTTCTCGACTCGACTCCCCACTTTATACGACACCATTGCAAGTTCATTCGTTTCCCCATGTCTGCGTAGCATGGCTGTATTGTCACTAAGCACTTCCGTGAAGCCAATCCTTGGCCCCCGAAGAACTGATTCCGATACCGGCTCCTCGATCGATCTAGATTTCCCCTTTGGCGTTCCCAGAATTAGCGCCCCTTGAACCCCATCCAGCAAAAGGATTACGGAGCCAAACAGGACCTTGCGCAAACTCGGAGTGACCTCCTTCACAAATTCTGTTTCAGATACCAGCAACAGCTGCTGATCCAGTAAATGTACCAGCTGTTCGGGAGTGAACTTCCCGTTCTCAAGTGGCGTGTTTCCCCACTCCAACATTGGTTTCAACACGTTATGATCCAGCGCCATCTTATCGGTTAAACCATCGACAAAATACAAGACAGCATGACAATCCAGGTTACTTAGATAAAATGTTCGTTCATTAATATCATCCATATCCAGCGCAACCTGTTTGAAGCGATTCATGTTGGTCACAAGTTCATCTGTGTATAACAAGGCTTTATCATCTGGAACCGTTGGAACAGGACTAGGGTCACCCGACTGTTCTTCTTCAGCGGGAGGACTCTCCATTCTCTGCTTTCGTTGGCCCAGCCGCGCATCCATAAGCTTGATCTGGCGAAACAGGCCCATAATGAGAAAAGGTACTAACGTTAGGCATACGGTGCCCGCCCAGGCACTCCAGTCAGGTATATGATCCAGTATTTGTTTCCACATCACCTGATCAGATCTCCTTACATCACATACTGTTTTCAAGTAGAATGACCAATATTCTACAATTCATGCATTCATGACCTTTACATAGTTATCATCGATTGACTCGAAATAAATAAAACGACCGTTCCCCAGTAGAATACCGAGAAACGGTCGCAGCTTAAATCGTTTTGTTTGTTCAGTTACATCAAACACGATTCTTGAAGCAGATCACGCCAAACTGGACGAACCTAATTGTGATATTTCAGAGAAAAGAACAGCAATATTTTTAGATGATAAATCCATTCCTTGCGATATCCAAAATTCCAGAGTGCCGACATAGGCAGAAGAGATATAGGAAAATACGTATTGTTGTTTTGTCGAAATTTCAACGAACTGACCGTGTCTCGCCTGAAATGACTGATGCAGCTGCTTTCTCAGCAGTTCCCTTAATTTTACCGCAAAAGCAGGATCGCCATGTGGTCCCATAAAGAACTTGAAAAATTCTTTATTCTCAATCACGTAATCAAAGGGTTTGATATAAGCATAAGGAGGTTCAATAAAGGGTCCCTGCGTGTTGCGTAGAAAACTGAGTTTCATGATGACTTTTTTATAGCCATGTAAGATATCGTTAGTATATTGTTCACAAAAATCATAGATGTCCTTGTAATGTAGATAGAACGTTCCCCGATTTAGCCCTGCTCGCTCCGTCAACTCTTTTACGGTTACATTCGCTAATCCCTTTTCCGTGGCGAGTTCTATAAAAACGGATCTAAGAATCTGTTTCGTCCGAATAATACGTTTATCCTCGTTTATATCCATATATTCATTTCCCTTTCAAAAATTCCTCTGTCATTTACTGATCATCTCCCCGGTTTATGTTGATTAATGAACACAGGGTGAATGAATGATCATTGAGTTGCTACCTTCTTTTATTATAATGATCGACGTGATCAATAATCAATTATGAAGATCAACACCATGTGGGAATGGAGAAAAATGATGAGTAAAGATACGTTGAGTTTGGATTCAGAAATTAGATTAGGGGCATTGATTCGTCCATTGATAGCTATTGTTCTAGGTATGATGATGGTTATGCTGGACAGTACAGCCATGAATGTAGCGATTCCCAAATTAACGCATGACTTAGAGACCACGTTTGCAACATTACAATGGACAATAACGGGTTATATGTTAGCTATGTCAGCAACGATCCCGCTCGCTGGCTGGATCTCGGATCGGCTTGGCGCTTCAAAAGCCTTTTTGATCACCGTTGTTTTATTTTCTCTCAGCTCACTACTTTGCTCGTTTGCTCAGACGGCAGAACAATTGATTGCGTTTAGAGTCATTCAGGGTTTGGCAGGAGGAATGGTGCAGCCCATCGGGATGGCCATGGTATTTCGAATCGCTCCGGAGGGAAAAAAAGGTCAGGTTATGGGTTTGCTCGGTATTCCTATGTTATTGGCTCCCGCTAGTGGTCCAGTTATATCGGGATGGCTGGTTGAATTTGTAACGTGGCATTGGATTTTCCTTATTAATGTTCCAATCGGGATACTTGCTCTCGTGTTAGGAATTAAATTTTTACCCGTCACAGAAAAAAAAGAAACCCTGGCTTTGGATATTCCAGGTATGATATTAGGCCCCTTGTCATTTGTTAGTATCACCTATGGTATTACCCATATTAGTGATGGTCTGCGAATGAATACTATGGGATTAACTGCTTTGATTGGTGGAGGAATAGTACTGACCCTCTTTATTATCAACGAGCTAAAACATAAGCATCCCCTATTGGAACTGCGTGCATTTTCTTCTGCTGACTTTAGGAAAGGAATTACGGTGAGCTGGATACAATACATGGCTCTGAACGGCTCATTAGTTTTTATTCCGCAATATTTACAATTATTCAAAGGATATGGCCCTCTCACAACAGGGTTAATTATGAGTGTGATGGCTATTACTTCAGGAGTCCTCATGCCCATCGGTGGAAAAATATATGATTATTTGGGAATTCGTCCTTTAGCTTTTTCGGGACTGTCTATTATTGCCATCGCATTGCTTAACTTATCTAATCTGGATATGGACTCCTCGTTACCATTCGTTGTTTTCTCCATAGCACTATTAGGGATGGGCATGGGATTATGCATGATGTCCCTGAATACTTTTATCCTTCAATCTGCACCGTCTTCACTCATTAGCAGAGTCACACCCTTAACTTCTGCAGCATCCAGCATTGTGATTTCTTTTGCTATTGCAGGATTAACGAGCTTCCTAACGTATCGATCTAGCGTATATGATTCAGATAACAACCAAGTGGAATTGTTTAGTATTGGAGCATTTGGAGATACCTTTGTGCTGGCTGCCTGTATTGCTGCTATAGGAGCATTGCTTAGTCTGAGAATACGAAAAAAAGTAAACAGCAACTAAAGTTAGTTGAACGAAAATGATAACCGCTCAAAATTCCCTCTTCTTATTAGTCGTGTCTACTAATTAAGAAGAGGTTCTCATTTCGTCACCGAATAGATAGTTATACATATGGATAAATGTGGCTTTATAGTTGTATCTGCCTCAGGAGATTTCTCATTTCGTATGGATTAATATGCTAATATCCTCCCTTCTGCTCCACCCTGGATTTAATTAAGATAATCGAGTGAAATGCTACTGACATGCTGTTGTCAGGAGGGGTGTTGTATCATTTTGTTAAATGTTAAAGCCAAGGGAATATTACATTTATAATAATTAATTATATGGGAGCTGTTTTTTGTTGAAAACTTTACATGATCCATTCATTTTTGAACAACCTCTGTTGGAAGGCATCATTCGTAAACGTAAAAATCGAGCGAATTTAATTCGTTCGAGCGTTTCATCAAACATATTGGAGAGTTAAGCGGAAGCTCTCGCTTCTTTTGATGCGGCTTCAGCTAAAGGTGAATATGAGCTGGTAACTCAGGATTTCAAAGAACTCACAGGTCAAAATCCAATGCGTATCAAACAGTTTCTGGCAGCGCACAACAACGGTTAATCGTTAGGTAGTGTCATGAAAACAGAAAAAAACGAAGGTGGATTAACCGCCTTCGTTTTTCTAATATACTCTTTACGAAGAGTAAGCAAAGAAAGACTCAAGTGCGTCCTTACTTCCTCTTTAATAACGCAGCCACACGCTCATTTCACCAGCCAGGCGATTGCCCCACAGATAATAGGGAATGGCCTTAAAACGTACTTCCTTTTTTTGCTTAATATAAGAACGGTAAGGCTTCTCATCTGACCATAAATCGCTGTCGTCAGTCACGAGACCGTCCCCTTCTACCACGACACAACCACCTAGCAAATCTGGATCAGCATACGCGGTTAATTGTGGCTCCGAAGCCAACGCGAGCGAAGTGAGCGGTGCCCCGTTGTCTGCTTCTTCTACGCAATAAACAAGCGGTCCGCGTTGAATGGCTACCTTGCCTGCATCTGCCCGAACTAAAGGATGTGCGGCAACTAACTTCGGCTCGATCGGAAGCAGCCACTCCACTGTATTACCATCTGACCAGCTGCGTTTTATTTTAGCGTAACCGTTCTCAACATGAATATCTCGCTGTTCACCATTTACTTTCAAGGTGGGCTGTCCGTTTTGGAACCAATCTGGTATACGCAGCGCAAGCTCGAACTCGGCAAATTCGCTATCTTTGGGAAGCTGAACCGCGAATTCAACGCGACCGTTCCAGGGAAGCTCGGAGCGTTGATGCAATGTTATTGTAGTGTCGGCAAGCTCGAACGAGGCTTGACTTCCAATATACAAATGGGTATAGATCGTTCTGCCATCCTCAGACACGTCGTAAATATAATCGTCTAACGAACCTAGCAACCGTGCAACATTGGGAGGACAACAGGAGCAGCCAAACCATTTCTGTCGGACGGGCTTTACGTGATGTTTATCTGGATTTTTGAGACTTGCTTCTGGCCATACCTCAAGTGGATTGACATAGAAGAAGTGTTTCCCATCCATAGACATGCTGCCCAGCACATTGTTGTACAGCGCTCTCTCCAACACATCCGCATATTCGCTCTTAACTTCCAATTGAAGCATGCGACGTGCCCAGAAAATCAAACCAATCGAAGCGCAGGTCTCCGAGTAAACGGAATCATTCGGAAGATCATAGTCGAACGTAAAGGCTTCCCCGAGATGTGTTGAACCAATACCTCCGGTAATATACATTTGTTTGCCTGTTGTGTTCGACCAGAGCCGTTCACAGGCCTCCTTCAGCTCTTCGTCACCTGTTAGTCGCGCAAGATCAGCCATCGCCGTGTACATGTAAACTGCCCGAACGGAGTGCCCAACAGCTACCTTTTGCTCACGAACAGGTAGATGAGATTGATAGACCTCAAGATTAGGCGCTCCCTGGGACCAGATGTTTGTCCGGCTTCCGCGTTCCCATTCCTCGATAAAATAGTTGGGCTGCTTTCCCCGTTCATCTATAAAGTATCGGCTAAGGTTCAAATAACGCTCTTCTCCCGTAGTCCCGTATAGCTTAACCAGAGCCAATTCAATCTCCTGATGACCACAGTAGGCCCTTATTTGTCCCGGATTGGTTCCAAACATACGATCAATCAGATCAGCGAATCGGCAAGAGATATCTAGCAATTTACGCTTGCCTGTCGCCTGATAATAAGCAACCGCTGCTTCAATTAAATGGCCTGCACAATACAGCTCATGAGCTTCGTAAAGATTGGTCCATTGCTTTCCAGGTTCCTGGATCGTGAAGTAGGTATTCAGATAACCATCGTCATGTTGGGCTTGGCCAATCAATTCGATAGATTCATCGGCGATCTTCTCTAACCTCTGATCTGGATGATGACGGAGCGAATAAGCAACGGCCTCCAACCACTTGTAGAGATCACTGTCCTGAAATACCCACCCGCCAAACTCTCCTTGCTCCAAGCCAGCGGCAATACGGAAATTTCGAATGGCATGACTAGGCTCAGCGTCCTCTACCCTATCGTTCAGAGCTTCCCATTGATAGGGAATAACCGTTTCTCGTACAAGATTGGTATACGCATTCCAAAATTGGTCATGAATTTGGATCTGGTTTTGTCCCATTAAACACACCTCAAAAGTATAAAATTTGACTCTTTCCAAAGTCGAGTATATGCTTTTTCTTAAAGTGAGAATAGTAATGGAATGAGCTTTTTTCTATACAAAATGACACTAAAAAATGAGGACAATTCATTGAATGAAGAATTAATTGTTGCGTTACAAACCCCACCTCTTCCATATTACTGGGAATCTGGCCGTTCAACGTTCCGTGTAGGCGACCGTCATCCTAATCGAAGAAATTTCGGCCTATTTGATGTATTGCTCGTGGTTGATGGGGAACTACACATCGGTGAGAACGGGACGGAATGGACACTTGGCATAGGTGATGCACTGGTATTACTGCCTGAAGGTGAGCATTACTCATTCAAGCCCTGTGAACAGGAAACAACGTTTTACTGGGTTCATTTTGAGCATGGGAACTGGCATCAGAGTCCCTTAATAGAAGAATCGGAAGCGGTACTTCCGTTATCGCCATTCGATAAGCCAAAATCAATACGAGTACCTAAGAAATCAACGGTACTAAGTCCCCAGCTCGCATTTGATCTAATGCAACAGCTCTTGGAACTGCCGGTAGGTGATTCCTTCTGGGAGAAGCAACAATTGCTGTTCCGTTTTCTGGCTATACTCGAAAATGGCATCTCCGATATGGCCAAAACGCCTGCTTCACGGCTTGCCGAGAAAGTAGCTGTTTTCATCCAGCAACACTACCAAGAAGAGATCACCAATGAAACACTCTCGTCGGCACTACACTTCCACCCTAGCTACATCGTTCGCTGTATGAAAATGAAATATGGTGTTACACCTGTTCATTACTTACTACAATTCAGGATTGAGCGGGCCAAGCAGCTTCTAGTCTCCACGGAATGGTCAATAGATCGTATAGCGGCAGAAGTAGGCTTTCAATATGCTCCTTACTTTTCTACCTGCTTCAAGCGAAGTGTTGGAATATCTCCCCTCCAGTTTCGCAAGAAATATCTGAACTAGTTAGACTCATAGGGAAGTTGTAAATTGAAAAACCAAACGACCGTTCTCCGGTGAAGTACCAGAGAACGGTCGTAGCTACATGATCATTTCGTAATTTTATATTCGCAAACATATCAACGCTATAATTGTCCCTCGTCACCTTGCTCTTCCTGCACAATTCGAGCAATGTGAATCATCAAATATAATAATTCCTCGTTCGCTATGGAGATATCCAGCATGTTTTGCACGTAGGTTTTAATCATCTCCGCGCATTTGTATTCAAGTGGATGCTCCTTCACCATGTGCTGAAAGATGAAATCTTTCGACGAATTGCCCAAGCGGCCCTCTTGTAAACGCTGGATAAAAAATTGCAGGTGTGTGACGAGTCTCACATAATGGATGGAGTTTTTGTTCAATTGCATATCAAAGCTATATTGAATAAGGTTAAAAATATCTTTTAACATTTTAACGGATTGCATCGTGCGCTCCATATTCTGTTCATGCGTTTGGGCATTGACGAAATGAAAGGCGATATTGCCCGCTTCCTCTTCCGTAAGCTCAATGCCAAGTTCTTGATTCAACATATGGACGGCTTCCAGGCCCAGTTCGAATTCGACCGGATGAAACCTCTGGATCTCCCACAACATGCGATTCTGTAATGATACACCTTTTTTCCAACGTTCAATGGCAAATGACAGGTGATCCATAAGCGTAAAGAAGATTTGGTCGTCAAGTGAAAGCTTTTCTTTCGCATTGGAAATCAGTTTGTTAATGACATTCACATGTGATTCCGGCATGTTTTCGATGGTTCGTACGTAAGCCTGGGCAGACGGATTATTTTGCAAAATGAATCGTTTCTGGATGTGCTCTTCATCCAGTCGCTCGCCGACTTTGCCTTTGAATGCCAAGCCTTTTCCCATGACAATCACTTCTTGTCCTTGTTCATCTTTGGTCAGAAGCAAGCTGTTATTCAATATTTTGATTACTTTCATGCATTCATCACGATCCTTTATTCTTTCGTGACCGCCTGATCCGAATTTCCGATACATCTGCCATTCTGTTTAATGACCTCCTGATACCACGAGAAGCTTTTCTTTTTCAAGCGCTTCAAGTCTTTCAGATCCTGTTCACCGCGGTTGACATAGATCATGCCGTAGCGTTTCCCATAACCCTGATGGGTGCTTACCACGTCAATAACGGACCAAGGGCAATAACCGATCACATCCACACCATCCGTTAGAGCCAGTCTGATCTGCTCCAGGTGTTTCTCAATAAAATCAATCCGGTACGTGTCGTTAATCGTGTGATCCGCTTCCAGTACATCCGGAGCTCCTATACCATTTTCCGTAATTAAAATTGGGAGACCATATCGTTCACATACCTTACGTAATGTCAGCCTTAGGCCAACCGGGTCAATAACCCAGCCATATTTCGTTTTTTCCGTATAAGGATTCTCCGCGGCCCGGTACACTCCCTGCTCGCCAAGCATAATTTGCTGATCCCCTGCACGAGCTGTAACATCCGACGCATCGCCCGTACTGGCGGCAATGGTTGCCGTTGAGTAATAATTGATAGCTACCAGATCGGGACGTCCCGACTGGATGTCTTCCATGTCTCCCTGCTCAATAACCGGCTCGATACCACGTTCCAGCAAATAACTCCAGAATAATGGATTATACCGTCCCCACACCGATAAGTCGAGAAAACCCCATCCACGAATCGTCTCCCAGTTATGTGCAGCGATTGCATCTGCTGGTCTGGAGGTTGCCTGGTACATGGAAGTCATGTTTAATGCAGGACCGATCTTGCCTTGCGGGAGCATATCATGAAATAGTCGCATCGTTCTGCCTTGAGCTACAAACATGTGATGATTTTGCTGATACAGTTCCTTTTTGGATGGCAAACGTCCACCTTTTGGTGTACCAATAGCACCTGGATGGAGAATCATCGTATTTTGCTCATTAATGGTTAACCAATATTTCACTTTATGCCCGTATTGCTCAAACAAGATACGCCCATACTCGACAAAGGCATTGATCGTCTCTCGGTTGTTCCATCCTCCGGTTTTCTCAAGCGCGTAAGGTAAGTCGAAATGATACATCGTCACAATCGGTTCAATGCCATGGAGCAGTAATTCGTCAATCAATTGGTGATAAAACTGGAGTCCTTTCTCATTAACATCCCCTGTGCCTGAGGGCAAGATTCGAGTCCATGCAATGGAAAAACGATACGCTTTGAGGCCCAGCTCTGCAAAGAGCTTCACGTCTTCTCTGAATCGGTGATAGTGATCGCTCGCAACTGTAAAATCAGCGGTTCCAGCCGGATGATCACACATATCAATTATGGACAGGCCTTTGCCATCTTCGTTCCAGGCTCCCTCCACCTGATAAGCCGAGGTAGAGCCTCCCCACAGAAATTCATTGGGAAATGGTTGGATGTGTTGATATAACATCTCAAACCCTCCTTCATTTTAATTTTAATCAAGATATATCACGGCCCGTATTATGGTTGTTACGAAAGGTGCATAATGGTCGCTCCAACCTCCACAGAACGCTGCTTCTCCAGCTTAATGTCCGGGAAACGATCCGAATTGGCGATAATGATCGGGGTTATGACTTCGTAGCCTTCTGCCTTGATGGCGTCGATATCGAAGCTGATCAACAAGTCACCCTGTTGTACCCGATCCCCTACTTTAATGGATGAGTCAAAATGTCTCCCCTTCAGGTTGACGGTATCTACGCCAATATGAATAAGTACCTCTTCTCCATTGGAACCATTTAATTTGACTGCATGTTTGGAGTCCATGAAAGCCGTAACTTCACCTGCGATCGGTGCATACAGTTCTCCTTTTGCAGGAATAATGGCAGCGCCCTTACCCAGTAATCCCAAAGAGAAAACATCGTCTGGTACACGGTCCAGATGCACTAATTCCCCTTGCATCGGGCTGGCGATTGTAAGTGGGCGTAATTCATTTTGGCTCGGTACGTCTTGAACAGGCTGCCCGGAAAGTGCCTTGTCATCGTTAACGTTGGCATTGCCTTCTTCATCATCATCCACTGGATCCTCAAAACCGATAATCCACGTCAGAGCAAAGGTCACGATAAAGGCGATCAGACAAGTGATAATGGCATGAACGATGTTCATCGGATTGCTGCCAATGAAGGCAGGTAACGCGGCAAGCCCGGGAGAAACGAAGGCATAACGTACTAATCCGGTCAGACCAGCGTATATCCCTGCTACGCCACCACCAATCATTGCGGCAATCAAGGGTTTCTTCAGTTTCAGCGTTACACCGTACAAGGATGGTTCCGTGATACCCAACACAGCAGTGAAACCGGATGAAGCAGCGAGCTGCTTCAGTTTTTTGTTTTTCGTTTTCAATGCTACAGCAAGCGTAGCCCCACCTTGAGCAATGTTAGACGCAAGCATACCCGGACCGTTGATCATTTCATATCCATTTTTGGTCAGTTGGCTAGTTGCAATCGGCGTCATCGCCCATGCGGTACCTGTAACGATCAGGAATGGTTGTAAAGTTCCCATTAACAAAGGAATCAGCCAACTGGCTCTGGCATTAATTGCTTCTGCACCCATCGCAACCAGATCATTCAGATATGTTCCGAAAGGCCCGATCGCCACCAATGCAAGTGGTGCTGTAATCAATAGCACAATCATCGGTTTCGTGAAAAATTTGATCATGGAAGGTGATACCCGATCCGCGAAACGTTCAATATAGGACATGAGCCAAACGACGATAATAATCGGCAGCACGGAGCCCGCGTAATCGGTTAGTCGAACTGGGACACCGATGAAAAATACGTCTTTTCCTTCCGCCATCAGGGTGCTCCATCCCGGGTGTAACAACACACCCGCAACCGTCATCGCCAGAATTGGACTTGTTTCGAACTTAATCGAAGCTCCATAAGCCAGCAGAATAGGCATGAAATAAAACGCCGCGTCCGCAATGGTGTTAAGGATATAATAGTTTTGGCTTTCCGTTGTTACGAGGCCTGTCAGCACAAGTACGGCTAATATCGCTTTGATCATACCTGCGCCAATGATTGCCGGAATTACCGGAGTAAATGTCGTTGAGATCACGCTGATGAATCTGGAAATCCAGCTCTGTTTCTGTTTAGGTCCGTTATTTTTTCCGGTATCTGATCTGGAGTCCGCACTTCGAGTGCCTGAACCCATCTGCTGAGTGATAACTCGGTAGACCTGCTGCACCTCATTGCCCACAACGACCTGGTATTGTCCACCATTGTTCACAACAGTAATGACACCTGGAAGTGCTTTGAGTTTTTCTGTCTCCGCTTTGGAGATATCGTGCAGTTCGAACCGAAGTCGAGTTGCGCAGTGCGTAAGCCGAGCGATATTATCCTTCTTCCCAACCAATTCCGTTATGTCTTGTCCCAACTTGCGATAATCCATGCCTATGCCCCATTTCTGAATTTGGATATAAAAAAGACCAAAACGATATGCCTTCTCCTACTCACGTAAGGAAAATGCAAGATCATTTTGGTCATGCCTGCTTTACCAGTAACAGCCAAACACTGCTAATATTCAATTCGTTATCCATGTAAACGTTTACTGGATCATAATATCACACAATAAATTAGTTAGCAATCACTTTATTCGTCATGTTTGTGTATGTTTTTTAACAGCAGGCATAATGATTGTTGCTAGTAGTTCAATATTCTTCTTAATCTGATCCATGCTGACGCCACCTGCATCGATCTCGGCTAAGAATCGTTGTTGACCATACATCTCGTGTTGATACAACATTTTTTCAATAATTTGTTGAGGAGAGCCCACCATGAGTGCATCTCGATAATCGGTAGCAGCCAAGAATTGTTGCTCAGGGTAACCACTGCCTCTTAATTGAACCGTAGCGTTATTAATATGTGGGTAATATTCGCGTAAGGCTGTTTGGCTATCTTCGGCTACGTACATGAGACTCGTTGTGGAGATGGGTAATCCTGCAGGATCAAAGCCTGCGCTTCGTGCAGCTTCACGGTAGGCATCCACAGCAGTTTTAAATGCTCTTGACGGTCCACCAAGTGTGGTTAGCATCATGGGTACACCTGCTAAACCTGATTTAATCGCACTTGCTGGAGGTCCTCCTACTGCACGCCATATCGGCATTTTCCCATGTAGTGGTTGAGGGATGATTTCGGCATGATGTAGAGGTGCACGGAATTCCCCTTGCCATGTAACATGCTCTTCTTCGTTAATTTTCAGCAGTAAAGCCAATTTCTCTTCAAATAATTCTTCATAGTTACTCACATCAAAACCTAATAATTCATAGGCACCTAGACGTGAGCCACGTCCTGCTACAATCTCCGCACGTCCATTTGAAATCAGATCCAACGTTGCAAAGTCTTCATATACACGGACGGGGTCGGATGTACTCAGGACTGTTGCCGAGCTGGCGATTTTAATGGTTTTGGTTGCTTGAGCAATTGCTCCAAGGATCACAGTATGTGCCTGAGTTGCAAATAACGGCTGATGACTCTCCCCTACTGCGAATACATTAAGTCCTGCTTCTTCGGCCAGCTGGGCAGTTTCGATTAATTCATTAATCCGTTGCTGTGCAGAGATGCGATGGCCTGTTAGTGGATTGCTTAAATGATCTCCAATGGAATAGAGACCAATCTCCATCCCTTTATCTTGGTGAATACGATATTGTTCCATCTTTGTCTGTCCTTCCATATGAGTTCCATGGAGGCTAGAAACCAAAAATTGGTTTCATCTCAATTCATTCGTTGATCTTACTGGCACCTAGTCCGAGTTTCTTGAGAAGATCGGTTAACTGTATTTTTTCTTCATTGGTAATCGAAGACAGATTCTTGGATATCACCTCAACGTGTTGAGGAAAGATCTCTTTAAATACATTTTGGCCTTGATCCGTAATGACTACAATTGAAGATCGACGGTCTGTTGGACTTGGTTCTCGCTTGACTAATTCTTTCTTTTCAAGCTTATCCACTACATATGTGATGCTCCCGCTAGGGATCGAAAATTTCTCACTTATACTTTGGACCGTGTGTGGTCCCTTATTGTAGAGGAGTTCCAGCACCATAAAGTTCTCATTACTAATGCCGTATCGTTCTATATCTTTTACAACATCATCAAAAACAGTTTTACTAGCCTTTACCCACACACGGAAAAGCCGTAAATCGATCTGACTTTGTTCATCTCCTTGAAACATGTACAGGACCTCCTATTAGATACCTTCCCAAAAAACTGTATTAGTTATCTTGGTTTTCTGTATAAAGGATAATCAACTTCAGTAGGAACTTCAATAACTAAGATTCTAAGGTCTTGATCTACAGCTTGTAAGGCTACTCTCTCCTCTTGCTCTGATTGCACGATAATAAAATCCTTATGTGAGAAATGAGTTGTTTCAATTGTATCTGATAAAAGAGTTCCGTCTCCTCTAATGGCTAAACTAGCCAATGTACGACCCAAGGAAAGGCTATGGATATATACTGTTCCTTTAGGAATAAGTACATCCCACATTTGAGCATCTGTCACAGTTTGCATGGGAGAATCGTTTCCTAAAAGTGTTTTGATTTTCACACCATCCATATCTACTAACGAAAACTGATTAGAATCGAATTGCGAATAAATAGGTGTACGTTTAACGGCTTGGCTTAGATGTGGTTCAAACCAAATTTGAAAGGCTTCAGTCGGTTCCTTTAACGCCTCAGCATGTTGTACACCAGAGCCTGTTTGCATGAGCTGGGCTCCTCCTTCTTGTACAACACTTTCCGTACCCAGTGTATCCCGATGATATGCCTTACCATTGATTACATAAGTGATGATTTCGAAGCCTTGATGCGGATGGAGTCCGATTTCTGCTGGTTCCTGAGAATGAGCCCAAGCCCAGTAAAATAGGGGTCCTAGTCGAGTAATGATGGAGCCTTCTCCGGAAAAACCAATTGGTTTTTGTTCTATTATTTTGCCGCCATCGAACTGACCACTCGCTTGATCTTTGGGTTTAATAATTTGGATTCCCATGATACTCACCCCTTAGTTTAACGGACCATTCACACAAACAAAGATCCGTAATTGATTAGCAATACGACCAAGCCCAGAATTAATAAAATGATCGGCATGAGCATTTGTTTTAATTGATCCTTTATTTTAATGTGAGTAATGATGGCACCGATCATCGTTACCACGATGAGTAAACCACCCAATGCAGCCAAACCCTCACTCCATATACCTGCAATAACTAAACCTGCTGCAATGACTTCGATCAACCCTGTAAATACTCGGAACGCTCCAGGATATCCATAGTTCTTGAATCCTTCCACCATCTGCTTGGACCCAAACTTCATAAAGCCAAACATAAGAAAACCTAACCCTAATATCACTTGCAGAACAATGGATAGAACACTCATAAATTCAATCTCCTCTTTATCCTATTATTATTTGTCCTAGTTGTAGGATAAATATATCCTAACATTAGGCTATATGGGTGTCAATGATAAAGTCGACTTACCTTCTTGCCTAATATTCGCTAAGTGTTGACAATCAAATATTTGTTTGTTAAATTTATGTTGCCGGAAACATATTTCCGCAAAATCGAGAGGAGTTTTTCGTATGAATACAACTTGGACACCAGTAACCGTAGGGAATTTGAACTTGCCACATCGCTTGGCTCTTGCCCCAATGACTAGATCACGTGCCCTTTATGACGGTACGCCTGGAACATATAGTGCAGAATATTATGAACAACGTGCTTCGATGGGGCTACTCATTAGTGAAGGAACTCAACCGTCTGAGGATGGACAAGGTTATTTATCTTCACCAGGTATTTATACAGAGGAGCATATTAAAGGTTGGAAACAGATCACTGATCGCGTTCATCAGGCCGGAGGGTATTTGTTCATTCAGCTCATGCATGCAGGGCGGATGTCTCACCCAGAGAATACACCTCACCACCGTCAACCCGTTGCCCCTTCCGCAATTACTCCAAAGGCACAAATGTATACTGCAAAAGGTATGCAAGATATTCCTACTCCGCGTGAGTTAAGTCTGAAAGAAATTCAGGAAACGATTCAGGACTTCCGCAAAGCTGCTGCATCTGCGATAGAGGCAGGCGCTGACGGTGTAGAGATTCATGGCGCTAACGGTTATCTTGTACATCAGTTTATTTCTGAAAATGCGAATGTACGTACCGACTCTTATGGTGGTTCGATTGAAAATCGAGCTAGATTTGCTATCGAGGTAGCAAAAGCTGTAGCTGAGGAAATTGGAGCAAGTCGCACAGCAATTCGACTCTCTCCTGGGGTTCCTTTAGGGGATATTATTGAAGGCACAGACGGTCCAAAAGTATATGAATATCTAATTTCTGAACTTGCTAAACTGAACTTGGCTTATCTTCATATTCTGCATGGTGGGGATGAAGAAAATCTTCAAAATATTCGTTCGACTTGGTCCAATGTACTTATTGTTAATCGACCAGGACGTCCTTTAGAAGAACTGGATAGAGACCTGAATAATAACTTGGCGGATATCGTGTCAGTAGGAACCTTGGCACTGGCTAATCCTGACTTAGTGAAACGTTTGAAATCAGGAGCAACGTTGAATGAAGCCGACCCTAAAACTTTTTATGGTGGAGATAGCCACGGCTATACTGATTATCCAACGATGAAATAAAAGTCAACCTGACCTTATTTATTCGGTGCCCTACTACGGCAAAGCTGTTGTGGGGCATTTGTTCATTTTATTACTCCGTTACTTTACAAGTATTGAATTATTCACTACGCTTATAGCTTATAGAAAGTTAAAGCGGAAAGGTGAAAATGATGAACAACTTTGAAGAAGAACCCAAACCAGACTCTAAAACATCTAATGTAGAAAAGGAAATGCAAGTCATCCAGCAATTTCCCATTAACTTCGCCGTTTTTTCCATGGCGAGATCACATCGTGGTTTAGCCGCACACTTGTTGCGTGAAGTGGGTCTATTTACTGGTCAAGAAATTATGTTGATGCAATTAGGAGAACAAGATGGACAATCACAGCAGAGTCTCGGACGGACGATGCGACTGGATCATTCAACGATTACCAAATCCGTTCGGCGCTTAGAAGAATCTGGCCTGGTTACTCGTTCTAAATCGCCCAAAGACGGACGCGTTACGCTAGTTACATTGACTGAAAATGGAAGACAACTCGTGGATAAGGCTGTTGCCGTTTGGACAAAAATGGAGGAAGTTGCTTCACAAGATCTCTCGGAACAAGAACGTGAGCTGTTAATCTCGATATCTCAAAAAATTTCATCCAACCTAGAGGGTTTCCTATAGGACTTACACCTGCCTCACTTCACTGACATCTAGTGTCAGTGAAGTTATTAATGTTGATAGTATTCCATTAACTCGGATACCACAGCAACCAGTCTGTCTTTCACATGTTGTGGTTCGATGACTTGAATGGATTTCCCGTAGGATAGGAGAAAATAAGGGACATATGTATGAATTGATTCTTCGTCAAATAAAAAGATAGCTTGATTGGCAGTCCGCTCTCTGAGATAGTGTCCCATAAACCAATGCAGCCCCAAGTCATCCAATGCCTCTGATCTGCCTTCGATAATTAAAGATATTAACCCCTCTTTGCCCCCTACATCGGGTAACAAATTTTGCATAAAAAATTCACGGGCTGAAAAAGATTCCGAACGCTTAAAACCGAGCTGTGTAGGCTTGATTCGTAGAATACGATCTGCCCGAAAGCTGCGGAATTCATTTCTCAGGTGGCAAAATGCAATGGTATACCATTTATTATTCCAGTACACCATTCCATAAGGATCTACTACTCTATTCTTAGGTTGTTCTTCACGGCTTGTGCGATAATCAATTTCGACAGAGCAATCGTTAGCTACGGCTTGTTCCAATTCCGCCAAGATCGACTGAACGGAGGGATCTCCCATGCGATTAATAACGTTAAATCCGGCTAAATGACGACGAAGTGTGTTTTCCTGCTCCTCATTCGAATACATTTTCAACTTGGATGTCGCATTATCCAATGCCTCGCTCAAAGGGTATCCAGCTTCTTTTGCAAACATAGCAGCTTGGAGAAGTGCCTTTTTTTCTTCAATATCGAATAACAGAGGTGCTTTGATATGCTGATTCAGCAAGCTATACCCACCATTGTGGCCAGTATCTGAAATGATCGGCACGCCACTGGTACATAATGCATCAATATATCGATATACGGTTCTTATATTGATTTCTAACTTTTCGGACATTTGTTTTGCAGTTACTTTGGTGCCTGAATTCAGCATCCACAGAATCGCTAACATATTATCGTTCTTAGGCATAACCTACATCCTCATCTTCAAATATTTATTGCACATCTTTATTTTATATTAGTACAGCATGATTTACATAAAACAACTGCATTGGGCGATACTACAAACAAATTCTCCGGTTTGGAGTGAAGCCAATGAAGCAAGCCACAACCCAGATCAATACCTCTGAGGTTATTGTTGTGGTTATCAATTCAATCCTTGGAGCTGGTATTCTAACACTCCCTCGGACGATTAGCAAAGCAGTGGGAACACCAGATGTATGGATTTCCGTCATTCTATCTGGCTTGATCGTGACGGTAATTAGCCTCATGCTTGTTACTTTGTGTCGCAGATTTCCCGGTAAAACGGTGTTCGAGTTTCTTCCTGAAATCACAGGTCAATGGATTTCTTATCTGTTGGGACTTGTAATTATCGTATATTTCATTGTTCTTTGTGCATTCGAAGTCAGAGTCATGGCTGAAATTACAAGCATGTATATTCTTGAGCGCACACCTAGTTGGGTAACCATCATGGTTAGTTTGTGGATTGGCATTTACATGTTAAGTGGCGGCCTTAAGGTCATCACCAGAGTCTTTGCACTTGTAATGCCCGTTACTCTGGTCTTGCTCGCGCTGGTTTTCCTTTTAAGCACTAAAATGTTTGAACTCAACAATCTCAGACCGCTCCTTGGCGATGGATTCATGCCTGTGTTGAAAGGACTTAAGCCTTCGTGTCTCTCCTATTCCGGATATGAAGTATTGCTAATTATTACAGCTTATATGGCGGACGTTAAAGCCAGCAATAAAGCCGCTATATATAGCATACTTAGTTGTACGATCATATATTTGATCACAATTGTCACCGTGGTAGGAAATTTATCTTTGCCAGGAATTCAGACGCGGATGTGGCCGACGTTCGACATGGTTCGAAGTTTTGAAATTGAGGGATTTCTTTTTGAGCGCTATGAATCGTTGTTCATCGTGTTTTGGCTGATGCAAATTTTCGCGACCTATGCCTTTAAGCACTATTTTGCGTCTATTGGTATTCGAGATTTGTTTCGTCTCAAACATATTACCAGCATACAATTCGCGATGTTACCTGTCTTGTATGTCATTGCTTACTTGCCTAAAAACCTGGCGGAAACGTTAGCTTTGGGTGATTTTCTCGGCAATATGTCCATTTTTTTATTTGGCCTGTTGCCGTTGTTGCTATTGATTATTAGTTTAATACGTAAAAAAGGCGGAAAACAAGCATCTAGTGAAGCCCTAAAGGCAGGCTGAATGTTGTGTTCTTCTACATGGATGGGCTCAGGAGAACCTTTTCGTTCTCCTGGCTCCATGAGCGAATCAAAATGATAACCCGCTAGCATCAAATTTTCGTGATTTGAGTAGCTGTGGCTTCATCCGTAATGAGCATATTAATATATCCCCCACGTAAAGCAGCCAGAATACAGTCGATTTTATGCAGACCAAAGGCCATGCCCACCACTGTTTTTGTCTTCTTTAACTGCTCAAGTCCAAGGCCAATCACTTTATGATTAATGGGATGATCTGTGATCGTGCCTTCACGAGTGATAAATACGGAATTAATATCCGCAACCGTATTCAATGCTTCTAATTCAGTTAACACTTGCTCATTCAGATAACCTGATCGTTCCATCGTTGACATGGAATACGGGTTTCCGATCCCCACCAGAGCGAGATTGATATTCTCCCCCTCTTTCAGAACAGCCGAAATATTAGACATGCCAATAATTTGCTCTCTCAGCTCTTCTGTCTCAACGACTGCGGGAGCATACAATGTATCGCAGGTCACACCCATTTTTTTGGATAACTCATACGCGATCTGATTAGAGTGCATCTCATTTCGTGAATTCCCTGTTCCACCAACCAGTGGGATGATTTTGACGTTCTCTTTTTTCTCCAAAGGGAACTCTCGCACCATATGATAGAGCGTATTGCCCCATGAGACACCGACACGATCGCCGTTTTTGATCAGTTTTTGAACAAATTGCGCGGCTGCCTTGCCTACTGCACTCGACAATAACTCTTTATTCAGATCCTTCGTTGGAACGACCAATACCTGTTTGAGATTAAATAAGTCTTCCAGTTTTTTCTCCAATTTGGACGTTTCGTAATCATCATCATGAATGACAATTTCAATAATACCCTCTTCCCTCGCACGCTGCAGCATCTTGGATATGACGGGCCTGGATACACCAAGCTTCTCAGCAATCTTCTCCTGAGTCCAGGATTCATAATAATACATCTTACAGACTCTGATCATATTTTTGCGTTCGTCTATATTCACATATAAGTCCGCCTTTGACGTTTAAATTTCCCTTCTAACACATTTCCCACTATAAAATGGGATTCGCGGCGGAGTCAAGCCAGGATAACTTTTCCAAAAGCATTTTTACAAAAGATTGCCTTTCGGTTGACACGAGAGTAACAAACCCTTTTTACAATTGTAACTGTACGGAACATTTGTAAAGAATGTAGATCAAGACAGACAGAGGTGCAAAGATGAATGTGAAGATATTAGGTTACTGGGGTGGATATCCCGCCGCTGGCGGAGCAACTGCGGGATACCTTGTAACCACAGATGAAGGGCAGATTTTGTTGGACTGTGGCAGCGGCGTGATGAGTAAACTCCCCACCGAGACATGCGTGGAAGATCTATCCGGTGTTATTTTGTCTCACTTGCACCATGATCATATCGCTGATCTGGGAGTCCTCCAATATGCTGTAGCAGGTGCGATTCGCAATGGTCGTATGGTGAATAAACTGAAGCTGTATACGCCGGATAGTCCAGTGGAAATTCTGAATGGTCTATATGGTGAACATACCGAGGTCATCTCAATTGATCCTTCATCCAAGATTCAGCTTGCTGGCGCGGAGATTGAATTCGTACAGGTGCAGCATACCATTACATGTTACGCCGTTAAGATCACATATAAAGGCAAGGTACTGGTGTATTCCGGTGACACCTCCTACTGTGATTCCCTGATCGAAATTGCTCGTGATGCAGACATCTTTCTATGCGAGGCTACGATCTGTGAGGGCAGCGTGCACACGACCGGCCAAGGACATATGAATGCCCTTCAAGCAGGCATGATTGCTGGTCAGGCTAACGTCAAGCAACTAGTCCTTGTCCATCTTCCCGGAGATGGCGATCTGGAGTTCATGCGGGATGAAGCAAGTCGCTCTTTCCAAGGACCTGTGGATATACCCGAACCACTTCGTATGTATGTTGTGTAAGTTAATCCATCCGGGAGGAATATGTTCATGTACAAATTGTTAGCCCTGGATCTGGATGGCACGATGCTTAATCCAGACAAAGTAATAACCCCTATGACACGCAGCTCCATTCAACAATTAATGTCAGCGAATGTGAATGTCACGATTGCATCTGGACGCTTTCCCGCTTCCGTATGGTCACATGCTCGGGAAGTCTCCATGAATTTCCCACTGGTAGCATTAAACGGTGCCGTGACGGTAGATCCCTTGACTGGAAATTTGCTTGATGGCGTTGCGTTGAAAATAGAAGATATGCTATTCATGTTGGATGTCATCCAGCAAGAAAAAGCCTACATCCATTTCTATGGATACAATGTCCTCTACGTTCAAGAGATTAATGATATCAATAGAAACTGGGCCTTGAACAATAGGGTCAACAGACCGGAACTAGATTCACCCGAAGAACGTGATGAACTTGATGCAGAACAGGCTGATTTTATTCGTTTCGTCGAAGTTGGACAGGATTTCAGTACCTTTGTAAGTCAGATGCCAGACATGCTGTTCAAAGCAGCCGTGATCTGTACAGACCAAGACTCACGCGAGAAACTTTTTCGTATCCTTGATGAATCAGGGGTGTTCCAATGTACACGAACCGGAAGCTTGCGATTTGATGTTAATTCAGCCGGTGTCAGTAAACGTGGAGCGCTGGAACGATTGTGTCATGAACATCATATCGAACGTGCGCATGTAGCTGTAGCCGGGGATTATGATAATGATCTGGACATGTTGCAATGGGCAGGATTAGGAATCGCCATGGGAAATGCAGAGCCGCATGTGAAGGAAATCGCTAATGTCGTTACCGGCAGTAACGCTGAAGATGGTGTTGCGCAGGCAATCCATACGTACTTG
Source organism: Paenibacillus sp. FSL H8-0079 (assembly GCF_037991315.1). Taxonomy (NCBI): domain Bacteria; kingdom Bacillati; phylum Bacillota; class Bacilli; order Caryophanales; family Paenibacillaceae; genus Paenibacillus; species Paenibacillus sp. FSL H8-0079. The sequence goes on along the minus strand of NZ_CP150300.1, from coordinate 3,422,263 downwards.
TTATAACTTGCTCTAATTATTACTTTCACTTTCCCAATTTCATAACCCAATACATGATCAGCTAGACACCAAAGGAGAGATTATCTGTGATTCCATTCAAAAAGTCGTTACTACTGCCCCTTCTGGCAGGCATGATTGTATTCAGCGGTTGTTCTGCACAAGGACAAGCCACGTCAGATCAAGGTAGTTCAGGTGGAGCTTCAAGCACGGTGTCAGGCAAACTGTCCTTCTATACTTCCCAGCCTGAAGAAGATGCAGGCAAACTGGTAAAGGCGTTTAATGATAAATATCCAGATGTTCAAGTTAGCATCTTCCGTTCCGGGACCGAAGAAGTCACTGCGAAACTTCAGGCAGAACGCCAAGCTGGTAAAACTCAAGCGGATGTACTCCTGCTGGCCGATGCAGTTACCTTTGAAAATCTGAAAAAGGATGATCTTCTTCAAGCATACAAGTCGCCGGAACGAAGTGCAATTCCCACTGATCTGGTTGATCCGGATGGCATGTACGCCGGCACGAAGGTTATGGCAACGGTACTCGCTACCAACACCCAAAAGGTCACAACTCAACCGACATCGTGGCAAGTCCTGACCCTGCCGGAGAGCAAGGACGCAAGTATTATGCCGAGTCCCCTATACTCTGGAGCAGCAGCATACAACATTGGTGTGTTTAGCCGTACAGATGGATTTGGATGGGATTTTCTGCAGGAGACAAAGATGAACGGCATGGCCGTAATTAAAGGAAACGGTGCTGTTATGAAGGCTGTTGCTAGCGGTGAAAAATCATATGGCGTCGTTGTGGATTACCTCGTGGCGCGTGAAAAATCGAAAGGTTCTCCGGTTGAACTGATCTACCCTGAAGAAGGTGTTCCCATCATCACAGAACCGATCGGGATTATGAAAGAAGCTGCCAATGTGCCGGCTGCTCAAGCCTTTGTAGATTTCATTCTCTCTGAAGAGGGGCAGAAGTTGTCTGCCGAGATCGGTTACTCCCCTATTCGCGAAGGCGTTGCTCCACCTGAAGGACTGAAAGGTGTATCAGAAATGAAGATTTTGCCTGGCGATGCGGCCAAACTGGCAGCGGATCGGGAAACAGATAAACAGCAATTCATTAATGTGTTTGGCGAGTAAGGATTGGAGCTGTCGGAATGGAGAAATTGAAGAGAAACATGATCGTTCTAAGGGGACAAGATAACGGGCGCAAGTCCGTTTTCTCCCTCCCCGGCCTGTTTCGTTGGAATCGATTGATTGCCCTGTTGGGTGCTATAGCTGTCCTTTTATTCTTTGTTTACCCTATCCTGAAGCTGGTTCTTCTCAGCTTTCAGGGTGAACAAGGTTTGACGTTATCACATTATAACGAATTACTTCAGCAGGAACGTTTCTGGTCCACGCTGCGAAATACCGTATATATCGTCATCGGTTCAACTGTGTTCTCACTCGTAATTGGAACTGCATTGGCCTGGGTCGTCGCTTATACGGATATACGACACAAATCGGCTCTGCATATGGGAATCATGCTTTGTTTTATTCTTCCCTCTTATGTTCTCACGTTGTCCTGGTCTTCTTTTACCGGGTCACAGAGCTGGCTTGCACATGTGCTGCAATGGATTCATCCCGATCTGGCTCCTTGGAGCATGTACAGTATGGGCGGTATTGTGTTTGTGATGGGAATTCATCATTTCCCGTTGGTGTACATGTTCACACTCGATGTACTCCGCAAAATCCCGCGTGATCTGGAGTGGGCGGCCAGAGCCGGCGGTGCAAGCAGGATCGAAGTTTTCCGTCGGATTACGTTGCCACTTGCCCTTCCCGGTCTAACGGCAGGCGGATTGCTGGTTTTCCTGGCTTCGCTGGATAATTTCGGAATACCTGCCTTCCTTGGCACGCCTGTGAATATTTCTGTTCTCAGTACACTTATATATGAAGAGATTATTGGATTCGGGCCTTCGGCCTTTGCCCGTGGCGCATCGTTATCTGTGTTGCTCGGTGCTGCTGCGGTAGTTGGCAGTCTGTTGCAATGGATTCTTTTGCGTAAAAGCCATGCTTCGGATACGATGCAACCCGATCTTACCCCGAGATATGACTTAGGTCGCATGCGTAAGCCGCTAGCTTTCACGATATGGGCAGGTTTAGCACTGATTACGATTATTCCGTTATCTTCAATGATCTCGATGTCTTTAAAAAGAGCGTATGGTCTCGGTCTGACCCGTGCCAATATGACCCTGGACAATTATAGATATATTCTCTTCGAGAATGAGCGTGTATGGCAGGCGATCCAGAACAGCCTTGTGCTCTCTCTTGTCACGATGCTGGCTTGTCTAATTATCGGCTCAGGATTTGCCTATATCCGGGTACGCAAGCCTAATCAATTCAATAAAATGGCGGAGCTGGCCACTGCCGTTCCCTATACCCTTCCCGGCATTGTGTTCGCACTGTCCATGATTCTGGTATGGATGGAGCCAGTTCCCGGTTGGAACCCTGGCATCTATGGCACCATGACCATCTTGTTTATTGCCTACATCTGCCGATTCCTTATTCTTCAGATCCGTTCAAGTGTGACTTCATTCATGCAGTTGGATGCATCCATGGAAGAAGCCGCACGGATATCCGGAGCTGGTTTCTGGCGTAAATGGATTACTGTTCTGTTGCCTTTATTGCTGCCGGGTATTCTGACCGGAGGTATGTTGGTTTTCCTGACTGCCCTGACCGAGCTTACTGTATCGGCATTGTTATATTCATCAGGTTCACAGACCATTGGTGTTACCATATTTAGTTTTGAACAGGCAGGAGATACCCTCTATTCAACCGCATTGTCCAGTCTGATTGTCGCACTTATTGCGGCAGGCGGAGTAATTTTGCTCATCGCTCAACGCTGGGCAACTCGTAAGGGAGTGAAGTCATGAGTATTCAGATTCAACAGGTTGGCAAATCCTTCGGAAGTTACCAGGCCCTTCATTCCATTGATTTAACCATTAAGGATGGAGAATTCGTGGCGATTCTTGGACCGTCAGGCTGTGGGAAAACCACATTGCTGCGCATTCTTGCCGGATTTGAGCAACCAAGCAGCGGTAATGTTCTGATGGACGGTAAAGTGGTGGCAGGCTCAGGTACATTACTTCCTCCCGAAAAACGCAGAATCGGCATGGTCTTCCAGTCCTTCGCACTTTGGCCGCATATGAATGTATCGGAGCATGTTCGTTTTCCCATCCGAACGCATAAATCAACACCTGCTCATATTAAAAATAACGAACAGAACCGCATTCAGGAAGTCCTGAATATGTCGGGACTGTCCCATCTAGCTGAACGTATGCCGCATGAGCTATCCGGAGGACAAAAACAACGCGTCGCTATTGCACGTGCCATTGCCCCCCAACCGTCATTGCTGCTGATGGATGAACCCCTCAGCAGTTTGGATGCGATGCTTCGTATGGATATGCGGCGTGAGATTCAACAAGTACATCGGAATACTCAATCAGCGGTAGTTTATGTGACACATGATCAAGGCGAAGCCCTTGCTATGGCTGACCGAATTATCGTAATGAAGGATGGCCGAATCGAACAGGCTGGAACACCACAGGATATTTATTTGCGGCCAGAGACCGAATTTGTTGCGAGGTTTGTGTCCAAATCCAATTTGGTCATAGGTCACTGGGATGCAGATATGTTCGTCCCTGAGGGCGGCACCAATATTGCTTGGCCTGGCAAGCAGGTTGCGAATTATTTTAAATCCAACGGGTTATACCCCGTGAGACCGGATCAGTTCCATTTACAACCTTCAAGTCAAGATGGCATATTGGGCGAGATCGCCAATGTCCAGTTTCAAGGGAAAGAATTTCACTATGATATTCGCAGTGATACGAAACGTTGGGAAGTCATCTCCCCTCTTCCTTTCGCCCTGAATGAACAAGTGAGTCTGAGTCTTTCTTCCGTCGGCGGTGAAGGAGTGTGACGTTGTGACTCAAAGTCCAAAACTGATTTTCTTTGACATTGATGGTACGCTGCTCGACCGCCATAACCGAATTCCCGCTTCCGCGAAACAAGCCGTTCTTGCGTTAAAGGAAGCCGGACATGTCGTAGCTTTAGCCTCAGGGCGATCTCCGTTTATGTTAGAACAGGTTCGGCTTGAACTGGAGCTGGAGTCTTATGTTAGTTTCAATGGACAATATGTGATGCATCAAGGAGAACTTATTCACAGTAACCCCATTCGTTCGGATGCTTTGAATCAATTGTCTGCATTCGCTGAGTTGTCGGGACATCCACTCGTTTATCTGGACCATTCACAGATGAGTTGCAGTCAGGAGTACCATGCAGATGTAGACCTTTGTCTAACTTCGCTTGGTGTCACGCATCCTGGGTACAGCAAGAACTTTTGTACAAACAGATCCATCTATCAGACAATGTTATTCTGCTCCTCAGAAGAGGAAACGTTATATCGAGATAGGTTCCGTGAGCTGCACTTTGTACGTTGGCATCCATTGTCCATGGACGTTCTGCCCGCCGGTGGCTCCAAAGCCGAAGGGGTTTCCCGACTCGCAGACCGCTTGGGGTTCTCCCCTGAACAGGTGTATGCTTTTGGCGATAACTTCAATGATATGGAGATGTTCCGTTATGCAGGCTGCAGCATTGCCATGGGCAACGCCCCTCATTCACTTCAACAACTGGCATCTCATGTTACAGCAAGTGCAGGGCAGGACGGGATCTGGCATGGTCTGAAATGGGCAGGTTTGTTGTAGAGATGGTTCAACAGCCTCCTCTATGTAAAAACATGAATTCTACAAAGACCTCTTCTATATATAGGAGGTCTTTTCAATTTGACGGTTAATACCTTACGTATCCCATATGGGATACATTGCGTAGACCGCACAAAAAGCAAAAAAAAGCCGCTAAAATAGCGACTTTTAATGGGGATATGATTTCTGTGTGATTTAGTTTGAGACCAAATTCATGAAAGCTACTTTATTTATTGAAAGTAACCTTCTCTGAACCGCCCTCAAAAATGATGGATGTATCCCGGGGCTTCGATTCCGCGATTTTACGTCCGCCTCTGTAGGAATAAAGTACGCCGGATTGTTTGCGAACAGCCTCATATTCATTCTCTGCTTCAAGTACGATGAAGTTGGCAGGTTTGCCTTCTTCAATACCGTATACATCCTCAATGTGTAACGTTCTTGCACTGTTTTTGGTAATAAGGTCGATCGAATTCACGATCTGGTCATAACCAAGCAACTGCGAAGCATGAATCCCCATATGCAGCACTTGAAGCATGTTGCCTGTGCCGAGCGGATACCACGGATCGAAGATGTCATCATGACCGAAGCATACATTCAGACCTGCTTCCTGCAACTCTTTGACACGCGTCAGCCCTCTTCTTTTCGGATACGTGTCGAAGCGTCCTTGCAAGTGAATGTTGACCAGCGGATTAGAGACAAAGTTCAAATCTGCCATCTTCAGCAAACGGAACAACTTGTACGTATAAGCGTCATTGTATGACCCCATCGCTGTCGTGTGACTTGCCGTTGTGCGTGAACCGAGTCCACGTTCGTAAGCTTCCTTAGCAACGACTTCAACAAAACGGGATTGTTCATCATCGATTTCATCGCAATGGATATCGATCAGACGATCGTATTTTTCGGCCAGATCAAACGCGACCTTCATTGAATCAACGCCGTATTCACGTGTGAATTCGAAGTGTGGAATACCTCCGACCACGTCAACGCCCATTTTCAGTGACTCTTCCAGCAATTCTGCCCCGTTTGGATAAGAGTGAATGCCTTCCTGTGGAAAAGCAACAAGCTGAATGTCCATATATGGAGCCATTTCTTCTTTTACTTCAAGCATGGCTTTAACTGCGATCAAGCTTGGATCGGTAACGTCTACATGTGTTCGTACATGTTGGATGCCCTGTGCCATTTGCCACTTCAGTGCTGTTTTGGAGCGTGTTTTGACATCCTCATGTGTTAAGAAAGCCTTGCGCTCTGACCAGCGCTGGATGCCTTCGAACAGCGTCCCGCTTAGGTTCCACTCCGGCTCGCCTGCGGTGAGCGTTGTATCAAGATGAATATGCGGCTCAATAAACGGTGGCAGCACAAGCGATCCGTTGACATCCAGGATCTCTTCATTTTCGGTCACTTCCAGCGATTGTGTGATTCGTTCGAACTTCCCGTCTTTCACAAGGATATTCCATAGTCCTTCTTTACCCCGCAATTTTGCGTTCTGTATAATCATTTATTTTCCCCATTTCTTTGGATTCTTTGGCAGGAACAATCAGCATCAAGATGATATAGGCCACTGCTGTACCAAACAGTGCGTTCAATGGTGTTACGCCAGGAGCCAGTTGGGCGAATGCAACGCCGATGGCCCATGCGACCATCGCTATCCAGTTTACATTTTTGAATGACATGTCGGCAAATGGCTTATAGTTTCTACGTTTCACAATGAAGTAATCTGCGATAATAATAGCCCCGATGGATGGTACCGCCGCGCCCAGTACGTTCAGGAAACTGACGAAGTTGTTGTACATCCACATGGCGAATACGGTACCTACGATGCCGTTTACGATGACGAAGAATTTCTTCGAAATTTTGGTGATGTTGGCAAAGCCAAGACCTGAAGCGTACAGTGCATTATCGTTGGTCGTCCAGATATTCAAGCCCAGAACGATGATTGCCGGGATGATCAATCCTTGCAGGAACATGACCTCCGAGATATCGGCTAGGTTATAGGCCATTGCGCCAACTGCACCGAACAGAAACATGAGTGAGTTACCCAGGAAGAAAGCAATCACTGTTGCGGTAACTGCCTGTTTGGATGTCCGGGAAAACCGGGCAAAATCGGGTGTCAGCGTTCCGCCACTTATGAATGATCCGATACAGATCGTCAATGCGGCCGCCGCGGTAAGTGTCTGAGTCGGCGTGTAATCAAGCAAGCCTTGCAGACCACCTAGTGAACCTGCACCTTCGAACATGGAGTAACCACCGAGAATGGCAATCGCAGGAACGGCGATATAACCGAGAATGACGAGTGACTTCATGCCGAAGATGGCTGATGCCGTCATGGCAAGTCCGAACACGATGATTAACAGGTATACGTTCCAATCCATGGCTTTGGCGACCGGGATGGCGAACATGGCTACACCGACTCCGAACCATCCGACCTGTGTGAAGCCTAACAGGAACGAAGGCAGATACGAACCTTTCGCACCGAATGCATATTTAGCGAGCAGATGTGTGGACAGACCCGTTTTGGCAGCGATATGTGCCAGTGCCCCTGTATAGATACCGAGCACCAGATTGCCTGCAAGCACGATGCCAATGAACTCCATGAACGTCAAGCTGACGCCCAATGTGCCTCCTGCCAGCATGCTTGCTGAGAAAAATGTGAAACCGAGCATGACGGATAACGTCTTCCAAAAATGGTTTCTTTGCGATTTCGGCACAGCTTGCCATGAAAACTCTTGATCTTGTTTGCTCATCAGAATACCCCCAACGTAAAGTGTATCTGATACCATAAAAAGCAGAAAAAAGAGGCTACTCGTCAAGTTATACACTGACAAGTAGCCTCTTTTGCATCATAACCCGCGCGAAGACACAGAGCATCCCAATATGGAATATGCTCTGATTCTCGCGTGATTATGAAATCCGCTGCCCTTGCCAGCCTCTCTGGACTGAATTAAAGGTACCAGTATTCAATTACATTCTATTATTTTGGAAAAACCTGCAGTTGTCAATGTCATTATTATCCAACGTTTATTAATTCCTTATATAGCAAGCTGTTTTTTTATTACGGATACTCCGATGACAGCGCACCTGCGGATTGAAAATAATGCAACGAACAATTAGATTCACGCATTGACATTTGTACAAATAAATTCACTGCGTTTTTTTCATTGTAAGCCTCAGAAATGACACCTATAATTACATTGTAATTGATAATGGTTATCAATGAGAAAAAGAGAACTCAGGGGGAAACAATGATGAACAGTAGAATTAGGAAACACCTATTCATATGGGGAGCATGCTTCCTTCTTCTAGCCGTCCTTGCAGCATGCAGTCGTTCGGAAAGCGCCCCTTCACAAGAACCTGTGAAGACCAACGAGCAGACGACGAAAAGCTATACAACTCAAACAGACGAAGTGATTGAAATACCAACTCAACCACAACGAGTGATCTATCTTGGTTCAACACTTGGAGATCTCCTGGCAATGGATATCCCTGTGGTAGGAGCCAATCTGATCCATGCTTCCGAAAGCTATATTGTAGACCAATTAGAAGGTATGGAGGATGTCGGGAATCCTGGTGATTTGGAGGCAATAACGGCCTTGCAGCCTGACTTGATTTTGAATGGTTATAACCAAGATGCTGACCGGAACGCTGCTTTTTCGAAGATTGCGCCTACCATTCCGTTTAACTCGGCATTACCATTTACAGAACGCGTCCGCGAGCTTGGTAACATTTTTGGCAAACAGGATGAGGCAGAGCAATGGATCAGCAGATTTGATACAAAAGCGGAAGCGATGTGGGACAAGCTGAATGTGGCTGAGGGCGAGACAGCGACCATCTTCTTGCAGTTAGGTAAACAGCTCTATGTGATGGGCAATCGTTCCTTGGGTGTAGTCTTGTATCAAGAGCACGGATTTGCAATTCCCCCAGCAATTCAGCAAAACATTATCGACAAGGACCAAACATTCGTCGAACTTTCGGAAGAACTAATGCCAGACTATGCAGGAGATCACCTCTTTGTCCTTACGTTGGATAATGACGAAAGCCGAGCTGAGTCTGAGCGCTTGTTACAAAGCACTTTGTGGAAAACGCTGCCTGCCGTTCAGCAAGGACACGTCTATACAGCATCAGCCGAATGGAATACCGACAACCTGCTGGCACTGGAGCAATTGCTTTATGAATTACCGAAATGGATGAATCAATAATAACACATTGATGATGGCGTCAAAATCCTCCAAACCCTTTGGGCTATGGAGGATTTTTTGATTTTGTAAATTTGTACTGCGTGTAATAGGGGCTGCAACGAAACATTCTCTAACGTGTAAAATGTGGTAAACTAGTAGTTGAGAATTATTATCACTAGATCGGAGTGCTCCCGAATGCAAATGGCTTCCCTATACATCCAACTGCAGCAGTATGATCTGCTTCAGCTCACACCACTGCAGGAAACCAATCATCATAATCCATCAAGGAAGAGTAAGGATGCCAATGATTATACGATGCTTATTGCTCTGGATCATGGAATTCGGCTGTTAATGAACAACATCTCCCAAGATCTGAGCCAAGGCAGTTGTATTCTGCTCCCTACTCAGCAATCCTACATTGTCAAAACGATAAAAGAGCAAGCGCATATAGCTCGGTTTACCTTTCTTTCTTTTCAAGTGGATCAGTCGACTCTACTTCCGGCTTGCCCTCCTCTTATTCAGGGCTTTCCTTACCGGCTATCTCTTTCTACTATAAAATTGGCTTTTGCAGGTGAGGACTGGATTTCTCCGTCGCCTTTGCAATCCAACAAGCAAAATCGGTTGCAGGAGAAGAAAGATCCCCCTACTCAACATTCAAAATTAGCAGTTACGCAGGCCCGGCTGCAACTGATTCTTGGTCTGATGGCTCAGCTGGAAAGCGCTCCTCCGCCAGTGCAGAATGATCAAGCGGTACAACGTACACTCAGCTATATGGAGCAGCACTACAACGAAGATCTGACCGTAGAGTTCTTGGCCGAAATGGCTGGCATGGTTCGATGGCAATATAGCAAATTGTTTAAAGTGATGACTGGCAAGAAGCCGACAGATTACCTGACAGAGCTTAGGGTCCAGCATGCTAAAAGGTTACTATCCAGTTCTACCGAGACCTTGCGTGAAATATCCCGACAAGTCGGTTTTAAGGATGAGTATTATTTCAGTCGGCGCTTTCATCAGGTCACAGGACACCCTCCACGGGAATACGCCAATTTACTAAGGCGGACCAGGCAAAGAACGATAACCGATTCCCTCGGCAGGCAGATTTCTCTCCCTGATGCGGCTATGCGAATCGTAGCCACAGGCACCAATACCCTTGGCGAGTTGCTTGCTATCGGTATCCGTCCAGTCGGCGCGGGTATAGCTACAATGAAATCACAAGTCATATATCGAAACAAACTACATCACATCCCGGACATTGGACTGCAAGGCGCACCGGAACAAGTCTCCCTACTGAAGCCTGATCTTATACTTTTAGGCAACTATAGTGAGCAGCAGTTACCTCGATTGGATGCCATTGCCCCTACCATTGTCTATCGCGAATCAACCAGCACTTTTGAGCGTCTTCGTTATATTGCGGATCTTTTCGGTCGAAGCAGAACCGCTGAACAGTGGATCGACCGCTATGAGGAGAGTGTCAGGAGGATACGGCGACAATTGGCAGATGATTATATTGCAGGAGAACGAGCCACTGTCTATCTGGTGCTCGGCAAGAACATATATGTTATGGGACAGACGGGATTTGCTGCTACGGTGTATGAATCACTTGGCTTTCGACCTACCGAATCCGTAAATCAACTGATCGTTGATGGCAGACCTTGGATACAAATTGATCACAATAAAATCACACAATACGCTGGAGACCGAAACTTCGTAATGGTTCCACAGGAGGAGATGAATGTAAACACCCCTTCTCCGCTCCAAAGTTTGGTTGGAATGTTGGCACCCAGCAATGTACATATCGTAGAAGCTGGCTGGAACTACGATGATCCCCTTACCCGTGAAAGGTTATTGACAGTTCTCCCCTCTATTTTTGCTAAGGATGGACTTACACCTCTGCTAGTAAATGAAAAAAAATAAACCGTGCTCCACGGTTTATTTTTTTGAAACATTCTTACCATTTTACGATATGTGTTCAACAACTTCTGGTAATACTCTTTCGTATTCCTTATACAAGACATAACGATTAATACCTCTGGAAGAGTTAAGTGCTTCATGCGCGTGCTGAATAGCGGTATCGCGGTTTTCTGCTTTGAGTTCAATACCCGCGAGCAATGTTGATCGCATCCACTGTTTTTTAATGGATTGAAGTCTTTCTCGTGCCTCATCAATTTTCCAGTCTTCCAGGAGTAGAATGGTTTCGTAATATGTACGGAAATCAGAGAGTCCCATCTGTTTTACAGCTTGCCGAATGGCAAACATATCCTTGCGATATAATCCGTAAGCGGCTTTGAACGAGGCCTGCGTCGATTTCCATTTATATTTCTGCATAATCTGCTCCATAACAAGTTCTGCCTCATCATCAAGGTTGTTCGCAAGGACATAACTAATGTAAATCCCGGGTGTGTTTTGCTGTTTACGTAAGAAAATCTCAACACGGTCTATGCGTTTTTCCAACGACAAAGGATAATAAAAACGCAACATAAACATGATAAAAGCGGCTATAAGCACAACCCCTATTGTAAAAAATAGAGAATAGTCATTCCAGGTCATAAACAAAACAAAGACAAACACCGCCAAATAAAAGACGAATTCTCCCCAAGAGTTCCTCATATATATCTCCCTCTAATAGTAAAATAACCAGCAAGTTATATTATATCAAATTTAATCCCCCTTTTTGTATAATATTAGGAAACAAAAATCACGAAGAATACTCTATCTGCCGTAAAATCAAGCCTGACTAGATGTACTGATACAACAAAAAAGCCGCTATATTAGCGACTTTCAGTTGAAATAATTGAATTTATTATTGTGCACTTAATAGTTCTTCAAAAGCTTTAATATTCGTGTCAAAATCAGGAACGGTTTGAGTTTCTTCAGCAGATTTAACCAGTTTTACAACTAAATCATTATAAGGTGTCGCAATTCCGGTGCCTTCTGCTCTGCTTGAAACAACCCCATTAATATAATCAATCTCCGTTTTGCGGTTCTTCTCCAGATCTTGAAGCATGCTTGCTTTGAGCAGTCTGGAGGGCTCCATCACGAAACGTAATGTTTTCACCCGTTCAGGAATATCTTCTTCGCTGTTCAGTTCGAGTGAAGCGATGTCGAATCCATTCATTTTAACCAATGTGACCCCGTTGGCACGAGCAACTTTAATCGTCTCGTCCGCAATATGAGCTGCACTTACAATGCCGGCTTCGTGATCGATAATGTCCCCGTATTCCCCATTCAATGCAGCCGATAAACCACTGAAGGCATTGTTGATCAGCAATTTGGACCATTTGGTTCCAACCAGGTTATCGGAAATATGTGTTCCACCCACAAGGTCCAACACCGATTTTACGTGTTGAATTCGTTCGGTGATTTCACCATTTAATTCGCCAATCTGAAAGGCATACTGCTTAAATTGAGTGTACTCGGTAGTCAGACTTGATACACCTGGTTCAATAAACGTAGCACCAAATTCAACGGAGCCTGCAATGACACGTTTTTCACCCACAATGGACGCCACTTTTTCTTCCGGAATCCCGTTCTGCAAGGAACACACCATACTGTCTTCTTTCAAGAATGGAAGTAATTCCTGAAGAATGGAATCGTTGTAAAGTTGTTTCGTTAAAAGTAACACGAGGTCATATTGTCCTGATTTTTGATCAGGAGTAATGGCTTTTACTTTTGCCTGGAACTCTGTGGTACCTGTCACTCTAGCACCCGTCTGATTTAAAGCATCTACATGTTCTTGATATGCATCAATTAACTCAACGTCAAGTCCGCCATCCGCAAGGTATGCACCTACAATAGTTCCCAAAGATCCTGCTCCTACAATTGCAATTCTCATTTTAATTTCCCCCTTATTTTTCTTCCAGATAGTTATATACAGGTTGTGCAGCGTTTAAGGTTAGGTTGGTAAGGATATGAGAAGCGGACACCACTTCCAACACAGGAAGATCTGCAAGAGGTGCCAACGCATGTTCGAACAATTGAAGCCGGGCAGGGCCTGTCCAAGCCTCTTTCACTTCGATGTCCGTAATTTGAGTATGGATCAGATCACATATTCTTAAATTTCCGGTATAGTCGGTAGCCATCTTAATCATAAAATTAGGTCGGCATATTTCACGTTTGGCTAACTCTTTATCCATCTCCACATGTTTATAGCCCATCGTTGCCGTGGCTACACGCAGCGTTCCATAATCTAGTGTGCCAACTAGTGTATCTGAATCGGTATACAACTTGGGTGCGCCCAGCTTTTTCGGATATGCGGTGAGCTCTCGACCACTCGCAATCGCGGGGAAATTGTCTACGTACATCGAATGCACATAATCGCCTTCCTCCCCATTAAATTGCACAGGAATGACTTGTCCAGCTTCGGTATAAGCACCCAGTCCAGAAACATCTGGCATCCACATCACTTCGAATTTAACCAGTGGTTCAGTAATTGCCAGAGGCTCTGGTACGGCTGCCCGTAACGCTTTTTCATCAGTCCGGTAAATAATATTCAAATATTCACGATTCACGAATTTGTACGGTGGCATTGGATATGCCGGAGCAGTTAGGGGTGTATTCAGATTTTTAGCTATGTTATTCACATCGATTTTCATCAAAGACACCTACCTCTTAAATTTAGTTAATTTTTTACTATTTAAAATTTGATCTGTATCTCATAAAAAAAATTCTACATCAATATTTAAATTTAATATAATACATAATAAGTACTATATATATTTATTAGAATAAATAAGGAGTGCGTGTGAATGGAACTGCTTCAGCTCAAATATTTTCAGACCGTTGCCTATACCGAACATATCTCCAAGGCAGCTGCACAATTGAATATTGCTCAACCTTCTCTAAGCTTGACAATTAAAAGACTTGAGGATGAACTGGGTACCCCCTTATTTCATAGGAGAGGCCGAAATATTCAACTGAATTCCTCAGGTGAAATTCTATTGAAGCACGTAAACCGGATTTTTATAGAAATTGAAAATGCAGAGATTGAGATTAAAGCGGAGGAACAGCAAATATCCAATACGATCAGGATCTCGATTACCAATACCCGATTCCTCACTGGACTTATTAGTGACTATATCAACGATTCCCCCGAAACCAAGCTTCATCAAGGCATTGGGACTCGTAGTGAAATTATTACAGGATTGAAGAAAGGCGACATGCATCTGGGCATTACGGGGCATCCGATTCAGGATGAGGAGATTGAGAGTGTTGTTCTTGTTGAGGAGGACATTGTTCTTGTTGTGCCCATGAATCATGCATACGGCGGAGAGACAAGCATCTCGTTAAGTGTTGTTGCAAATGAGCCCTTTATTTCCCTTGCAGATAATAAGGAGTACAGCCGATTTACCACCATGCTCTGTGAAAAAGCAGGTTTCCTGCCCAATCATGCATTTGAGGTCGATTCTCATACCCTGCTTGAAATTATCAAACTTAATCAGGGTGTTGCGTTGCTTCCGATCTCCGTATGTAGAAAACTGGGGTTAAGTTATGTGAAAATTGCTGATGATTCAGCGATATATCCCATTAGCCTCTCCTGGGTCAAACAAAAATGGTTATCTCCTGCTGTTGGAGAATTTCGTGATTTTATTACTTCGTACTATGAAGACCATGCTGGATTGTTTAAAGTGGAGTAGGATTTCTTGATACATGACAAAAGATAAAAACAAAGATCACGACCTAAAACTTCCCTTAAACCAGCAAGTAATAAATGAGATACCGTGTGCAGCTGATGAACTACATTATCAAGTCTACATTTAAACGACCGATTCCCAGGTAAAAATATTGGGAATCGGTCGTAAGCTTATTTTAGAGTATGAGATTTCAGGTTCACCAGTTTACCCAGCATCTGTTCGATCTGATCTTCATTCGCTATTCCTCTATTCTACGTTTAGCGAATGATCAAGACTGGCATTCAGCATACGTAAGATCATGAGTAACGATTCATATCTCGTAGCATTAGCATTCGGTCTGAATACACCATCCGGTGTACCCTTTACAATCCCCATATCGGATAATGTACCAATCTCTGCCTCTGCCCAGTGACCTATAACATCTTTAAACTTATTATTTTTCACAAAGGTTGTGTTCATTACTTCTGACAGCATAGCTGCGATTTCCGCTCTGGTGATCGACTGATCCGGTTTGAACGTTCCGTCTGAGTAACCCTTAGTGATGTCTATTGTTTTTAATGTAGCAATGGCATTGGCCGCCCAGTGACCTTGAGTGTCTTTAAATTCGGGGTAACCTTCTGACGTTAATCCAAGTGCTCTTACTAGCATAGATGCAAACTCTGCTCTAGTTATCGTAGCACGAGCACGAAACGAACCATCATCATATCCGTTGATAATCCCAAGCTTAGTTGCAAACCCGATTGCTTTAGCACTTGGGGCAATCGCCGGCACATCCTTAAATGATACTACAGGTACAGAATTCGCTTTTGCTACCAGTGCCTTAATTACATCCATATTAACTCCATCAATGTAGAATGCTTTAGGTGTTGGCGTTGGCGTCGAACCAATTTCTTTCTCTGGCTCCGGTGCTGGCTCTGGTGTTGGTGTTGAACTTGGTACTGATGCAGAACCTGAACCGGAACCGGAACCGGAACCGGAACTTGGTGCTGGTGCTGGTGCTGGTGTCGTATCACTTACCGTGATTGCAAGTGTCTGTGTTGCTCCTCCGCTGAATGTGAATATCAAGTTTGTCGTGCCGACCGACTGATTCGCCAAGTACGCCTTCAGGATTGTAACTGTGTTGCCCACAACCGTATAATCCGTCCCTAACGTTAGCAAAGTTAAACCGTTCGCGACACTTGTTAATGTGTTTCCATTCAGCGTCATCGTTGTCCTTACTTCTGCTTGGGCGGATACCTTCTTATCAAAGTTTGCGCTCACAGGGCTGATGAACACCGTTGATCTAATCTCTTCATTAGCAAAAATCAATTCCAAATACTTAGGAGTATGTGAAGCTGTTAGTGTTAATGGAATCGCATTCTCTACAACAGCTCCTATTGGCGTAACAGTTGTTGGAGTGCCGTCCACACTTGCATTTCTACTCAGTAGATATCCTGTTGGCGCCGCTACCTCTTTAACATAGTAAGGCAAGTCATATTTAATTCGATTGAATTCCAGTTCTCCATTTACGGTTACTTTTTCTTGAACCTTATTGCCATATTGATCATATAAGGCAAAGGTTGCACCAGATAATTTAACGTTGTTATCATCTAAATCTGCCTGTTTAACAATAAATTTACCAAGATTACCGTATCCCATGCTTCCAGCTTCCAAGAACGTTACTTGGCGTGAATCGTTAGACTGGTAAGCACCATCGATTGGAACAGCAACATTATCTTTAGAGCCAAATAGATTAATCATGTTGGAAAAGCGAGATCCAGAGGCTACCGTTTCTGTTACATACGTACGGAAAGAAAGCTTATATGCCTTATCAATCGTATCATTGGGAATATTAAATCTAAATTCTCTAGTGGTAGCATCATAGACAATATGAGAGCCATCAAGTAGTACCGGTGTACCTGCACCTAAGCCATCATTTCCGTTTGCTGGCATATTGTCAGGTACGTTAATTGCTCCACCATATGCGATTAATTCCACGCTTGTTGTATCTAGCTCAAGACCTGCTTGCAGGTTATCAATTAACCAGAATCTATCAACATCTAGCAGCTGATTAAGATTTACTGCATTAGAGTTCAAATATACAACCCAATCAATATACTTATTTCCATTAGTGGTTGGAATACCTTTTTTACTTACAATATGGTTGCTGACGGTTTGAGTTGCTGAATCAGTAGTGGATCTTGTCGTTTTATCATGGATTAATGTCGCTTCATTCTTAACATTAAAATTACCATTATTCAACGTACTATTTTGTGATATGAATTTGGATAGATCCGTAATGGCAGTATCGAAGTAGATCGTGTATTGCTCCGTAATACTGGAATTAAAATCGAAGGTTACGACATCTGTTCCGCTTACCGTTACCAGACCCGTGACAGGATTACTGTTGCGATCAAGTACCCTGACGCTACCGGGTATAAAGGTAAGTCCGGCTGGAATAGTATCGACAATACTTACATTTGGGAGTGCAATAGCAGCGTACAAACTAGGATCAGTTCCTGCTTTCGGTGCACTTGGAGTTGTTGCCCCGTTTTCATTGACAGTCAACTTCCACGTAATCGTACGCCCAGCTACATTTAGATCATAGCCTTCTGCATCCTTTTTCAACACATTGCTTGTATAGCTCTGCGTGCCTGTACTATTACGTGTAATTGTACCGCTAGTAATGCTTACTGTGTTTGAAAATTGACTACTAGAGCTGCTAATAAAGTTAGCTGTAATGTTGTCTGTATTTGCTGGCTTTGTATCAAAGGTAATGGTGTATCGTGAATTAATAGCAGAACCAAAAGTATAACCAAGTGTTGAAGTTCCAGTATTGTAGTTAAATGCGCCGCCAGAATAAGCATTACCTTGATGATCTACAATTCGAGCAGACCCTGGAATATACTGTTGAGCGATTGGGATACTATCCGTAATCGTTGGTGCAGCCCAATTAATATTTTCACTATTAATATCAATTGACCAAGAAATGACACCGTTCGCTCGGTTATAACCCGCACCTGACTTGTTGAATAAGTTACTTCCAACTCCTACTGAAGCATTTTTTACTACTCCGGTTCCAGTAAGGCCATCCCAAGTAAGGACTGCTTCGTTTGTGAAAGTATATGAGCCATTTGTTTGGAAACGAGCAGGCTCAATTTCAGTTTCGTACGTAATCGTAACCTCTTTTGTAATATTACCCAGGTTGAAGGTAAGCTCTGAGCCGCTTGTTACGGGAGTAACACTAGTACCATTTACAGTTGCTGTTCCAGCAATGTAAGTTAGCCCAAGAGGAAGTGTATCCTTGATAATAGCATTGTTGAATGCCAGTTCGTCTTCATTCACGACAATCGTCCAAGTGATATTTTTTGTATTATTCACTGTCGTTGTAGCATCATAGCTTCCCGATGTACTTAAAATATTGCTGCTTCCATAATCTATTACAGATCCTTGTGGCAGCCCTCCATTCACTCGTGTCGATAATTCATCCGGAATCTGGCTATCTGGAATCATATCAACGAGCACTGTATTATTAACAGCAACATTCTCTTTGTTTACTGTAATTGTCCACCCAATGTCTGTTCCGTTAACTAATGTTCCATTCTTTTGCACAGTAACTTTATCTGGCTGGAGAGCAAGATCCGCCTGAAAAGCCTGATCTGTCTTGAAGGTTAGCGGTACCGTATCTTTCTCTAGATCAGGTGTATCCATAAGTGTAGCTCTTGGCATTGTTCCTACTTGATTCGTCACATCGTTACCAGCAGCCGATACGTATGTAATTAATACGTTTGAAATCGAACTGATCAGCAGGACAATAACTAGTAAAAACATAAATAAAATCTTTGCATATTTCCGCACTATGTTCTCTCATCCTTCCACAAACTATTTGATAGATTTTCTTCAAGTCTACCAAGACATTTTAAAGCCAACTAAAGGAGATTGTAGTCCTACTAAAGTAGTATGCCGCAACAATTTTTATTCACTTGTGATGCGCTTCAGCGTGAATGAGCTTCAACTAACCTGACCGTTAACATGAGGAATTAACGCAAAACAACGATGAGATATACGCCTAATCGGTATTGGTACATGTTCTTGTCTACTCTGGTCGGGACAAGAACTTGTACCGATAAAATAAAAAAGCCGCTAATATAGCGACTTTAATGGGAACATGTTCTTGTCCCTCGACAAGTCCCATGGAAGGAACCGACGTGGTCTTTGATCATTATCTACTCTTAGCTATACTGCAGTCTATCCTTGTACCAAACGTCCGGAATCATCTTGCGCTCCAGTTCCAACAATTCATGGATGATCTTGTCTGCGTCACTAATGGAATTCACGAGCGGATCAGTGAGCATCGCCCTTCTCAGTTTCTCATAGCTCTGTTCCAGAACAGCTTCAACTGTGAGCTCATGCGTATCCAGTACAAGTTCTTGCATGCCTCTTATCCCACGCGGCATCTCGCCTACATGGAGTGGTTTCACCCCATCCATATCTACATCGCACAGTAGTTCCAGGAATGAATCGTTATTCATATTGGTTACCGCGCCTTGATTGAGCGTATTGATGAAGAATTTTTTACCCAAGTTCCCTACCATATTTTCAATGATGTCGGTCGCATGATCTGGTCCGAAGGTACTCATGTAATCAGCAATTGGGATGTTCCCCGCTAGAAAGTCATCCACCTGACGCCACATTTCGTCGTGACGCTCATATCTGTCCTCTGTCTCCCAGATCGATAATGGTGGAATCGTGTCCGCAGTTTTGCCAAGACCTTGCCAATACCGAACGTATTCCTTCGTATGCGCCGTACAAGTGGGAATGATTCCGAAAATATCATACAGTTCATAGGTAATCGCATCGTTAAAAAGAGCTTTTGCGCCGCGATCACCGCCGTTATTTTCATCACCTGCCATCTTGCGCATGGCTTCTGCGATCGTGGGCATCACATTTTTCCCTTCATACTCGGCTTTGAGCAGCCAAGTGAAATGATTGACACCTGCGATACGAAAATCGAATTTCTGGTTGATCTCTTCAGTGAACTGGCTATTGTCTCCAATGATTCCGGCTCGTACGGCATAATAGCCTTTCTTATGCGGCATATGATGACTATCGCACAGCGCAAACGATTTAAGCTTCGGAGCATATCGATGTAATGCGATGCCATGAACGGTAGACGGGTTAATATAATTGATCACCCACGCATCTGGACACAGCTCCTCAATGTCTTTGGCGCATTCCATGATAACCGGTAGTTCCCGCATCGCGCGAAAGATTCCTCCAGGGCCAATCGTATCGCCGGAACACATGCGAATCCCATACTTTAGAGAAACCTGGCAGTCGATGCCCCGATATTTCACCGATTGCTCCGCAAAGCTGAGTACAACGAAGTCTGCTCCCGGAAGCACCTGTCGTCGGTCTACTGAACCCTCAATCTTTAAGGATACGTTGTTCTCCCGTGCGACCCTCTCCGCCAGTGTTACCATTTTGGAGAGCCGTTCCTCGTCCGTATCCACCAAAGCCAGCGTGCCCTGATTCAAATATGGGGAGTGAACCATCTGCCAGATGGACTGACGACCGAAAAACAGGCTGCCCGCCCCAATAACGACTACCTTTGGATGCTGTGTGTTTGTAGCATTCATCAATAACCCCTCCTCGTAACGATATAAGTTCATTATAGGTGAATGGGCTGGAATCGGAATGTGTGATAGTTTTCAATACATGTCATATGGTACGATAATTAACAAGATATAAATCCTTTGTTATGATAGTAAAAGATACAGGATGTCATAAAGTAGAGAGGAATGAGTTGGATTAGATGCATGCCGAGACTGTAAATATGAGTATAATTGACGAACTTTCGGAGTATATCACACTTCGCATGAGCTCTTATCTGGAACAAACGCACGACAGCAATTGGACGGAGTACAAGTCTCATTCCGATTATGATCTGTGGTTCATTACAGCAGGCTCCGTCCAGATTACCATTGATGGAATCGAGCATATGGCGCGCCCAGGTGACGTGGTGTTTTTTTATCCGGACATACCTTACACTGCTTCCACGACCGGAGAGTTGTGCCGATTCGTATACATGCACTTTGATTTCAGCATCGCTGAGCAAAAGCGAATTCTCGGCGAGTTTCAACTTCCGGGCATTGTACCTGGTAACCTGATTAGGGAGGAATCAACGCTGTTTACCTCGTCCTATCGAAGGTTCAAACAGAGTAGCGGCGCTTCCGGAAGTCCACTTTACTTGAAAGCCTCTCTGCTTCTCGTCATCGCCAAAATTTTGGAATTACACGGGCAAGGCTTATATCACGGTGAATTTCTGAAAGACCGAAAACCGAGGAAAATCGAAGGAAGTCTGGAAGTTCTGCAGAACGTGTTCGCCTACGTGGATGAGAATCTGCATCGTGCCATCCGAGTCAACGAGCTTGCAGACGTTGCTGGCGTCTCTGAGAAATATTTTATTTCGTTGTTCAAGAAAATTCTCGGTATCACACCGGGGCAGTACATCAATCAAATCAAAATGAATCGGGCGAGAGACTATCTGTACGAGAAAAAATATACGATTCAGCAAATTGCCGGATTTCTGGGCTATCCCGATCCCTTTACATTCTCCAAAGCTTTCAAAAAATTTTACAACGTGCCCCCTTCCAAATTTGAATAGCATGCCGCAGACAAACAAAGAGGCAACCGGTCGATCCGGCTGCCTCCACACTTGATGAATCCTTGGTTATTCAGGGTTTAGTTTACGTACAGGTCTCTTCAGCTTTCCTCATACTCAAAAGGAGCTTCAGTGGAATACATCTCATGGAAACAGGTTATCGATATATTTACCGCTGTAATTGTCAATCAAATGATGCCGGCGATGGACGGGAGTGTACCCTTTCGATAGCTGATGCATTTTTCCCAGAATTTTGCCGCTATTATAATAGTATTCGGCAAGTGGGACCCCTTCACAAACATACAGATAAAGAACGTATGTTCATCATAAGTGATCTCTTCTAACAGATGGCCCTTTTTCGAGCTGACTACATTCGAGACACTTGCATCGTGCTCAAACAGATACCGGACATACTCCAGTTCGGCAATGTAATCTTCCCGCTTTCTGTCAGGCAAAAAAGACACTCGGAGAATTAGCGATTCACGCCCCTCTTGCTCACAAGTGTACACGACATTCCGTCCACCCTCATGAGGCGGGATAATATGAATGTTGTAGCCCTCCAAATGAAACAGCTCGGGTACCAGCGCCAGTACATGCGTATTGCTAATGTTAACAGCCTCGTTAAAGTTAATCATGATCTCCTCCAGTAAACATTGTCGGGACGGTTTCCCGCACTACAATGTCCACAAAAGGAATCTCTGTAACGCAAAAATCCTTTTGTGAACCTAAAGCACAATCACCTTGTTAGACATTTGAAAACACTCCTTTTTATTCAGATGGTTATATCTCATCCTAGAATTCCAGATTATTCTATTCCTTTTTCGACGCTCCAGCCTCGTAATAGTACCGAATCAAAATGTCCTGATCGTAGTTACCGAACCCTTTCCCGAACAACGTAAGTCCGCCTCGACCCGGCACCCCTTCCTCCGGTCTTAAACCAAACGTCCAGTAGGTGGAAGAATCCAATTGCAGATCATGGATACGTACATCCGAGATGCGCTGGCCATCCATAAACGTCCCTTCTCCATTAATGCGCAACACCTTCAGTACACCATACTGGTTGACGTCCAATTTCCACCATAGCGGTGTATGTTTGCCCTTCCGATCCCCAAAGTCCCCGGGGCTTGTCCATGTTCCCAGGTGTTTGCCATTAAGGGAAAAGCGGATGTCCGAAGGCCAGTTTTCATTGACTTGGGGTGCTTCCGAACTGAGTTCGAGGGAAATTTCAATTTCCTGGAGATGCTGTTCTGTATTCAGATAATTGGGAATCTTATATTCCAGAAAACCTCGTGCCAGCCAAAGAATACCCGCATTGACCCGATCCGGGTCCATGAAACAGGCTGGTGTGTCATATTGTCCAATCATTTGCGTCGTTGTTGCAATGCCACAGGTAGGCCAAGCTTCATAATCCGTATACTGCCCAACCGGAATAGAGACTTCATGGTAAGGAGCATCCACTGGTTCAGGAGAGAGATTGATCGTCATAAATTCTTGCAGAATAAAGCAGTATTTATACGTTCCACCGTTCTCACGCTTCATGCGGCTGCCTACGATGCCCGCTTTTTGCAATTTGCTCACATGTGTACTAACGATAGCTTTGCTCAGATACAGCTCTTTGGCGAGCGCATTGATATGCATCTCCCTGTTTTGCAATAATAAGCGAACGATATTTAAGCGGGCCTCGCTGGCGAGCGCCTCATATATGGTCAAGGATGAGGAATCCGTGCCAAGCATCATGAACTTCACTTCCCTATCTCTTTAGAATTCAATATATTATTGATTTAGAATTCGCTATTTAGCGAACCCTGTAGAATAAGCTTGCTCAATATAATAGCATTATGATACACATTAGATAACAAATCAATGAGTTGATTTTGCTTTTATGCGAACTCATCGTGAAACAAAGTTTCTTACACACCTAAAATTAATTCTATGGAGGTTTTCATTTTGCTTACATCCAAGATGCTTATTGATAAAGATTTTCAGGTAGCCGAGGTCGATCCACGTCTGTACGGCTCTTTTGTTGAACATTTGGGACGTGCTGTCTATGGTGGTATTTACGACCCTGGTCATCCCACAGCGAATGAGCAAGGTTTCCGCCAGGATGCCATCGAAGCGATCAAAGCATTGAATGTGCCCATTATCCGTTATCCGGGCGGGAATTTCGTATCCGGTTACAATTGGGAAGATGGTGTTGGCCCGGTAGCGGAACGCAAACGCAGACTTGAGCTTGCCTGGTGGACCATTGAAACCAATGCGGTCGGCACCAACGAATTCGCGGATTGGGCCAAACTGGTTGGAACCGAAGTCATGATGGCGGTCAATCTCGGTACCCGCGGCATAGATGCGGCAAGAAACCTGGTAGAGTATTGCAACCATCCATCAGGTACCTATTGGAGTGATCTACGGATTTCCCACGGGTACAAAGATCCTCATAAATTCAAAACGTGGTGTCTGGGTAATGAAATGGACGGACCTTGGCAGATTGGTGCCATGACCGCTCATGAGTACGGACGAATTGCGAATGAAACGGCGAAAGCGATGAAATGGGTCGATCCGAATATTGAACTGGTGGCGTGTGGTAGCTCCAGCCGTGGTATGAGTACTTTTGCAGATTGGGAAGCGACGGTTCTCGACCTGTCTTATGAAAATGTGGATTATCTGTCCTTGCATGCTTACTACAACAATAATAAAGACAACACATATAATTTCCTGGCTACTTCGCTGGATCTGGACCAATTCATCGACAGCGTGGCATCGATCTGCGACTATGTACAAGCCAAGAAACGCAGTAAAAAGAAATTGATGCTGTCGCTGGACGAATGGAACGTCTGGAACTCCATCGGCACGAGCCGAGCTGAAGAACGCTGGCAGATTGCACCACCAGAATTCGAAGATGTATATACACATGAAGATGCTCTCGCAGTGGGCTGTTACCTGATTACGCTGCTCAAACATGCGGACCGTGTCAAGATGGCTTGCCTTGCACAGCTGATCAATGTCATTGCACCGATCATGACGGAGAATAACGGAGCGATCTGGTTCCAAACGACCTATTTCCCGTTCATGCATGCATCCAACTTCGGTCGCGGTACTGTACTGCAATCTGTTGTATCTTCGCCGAAGTATGATTCCAAAGACTTTACAGATGTACCTTATCTCGAAGCCATCAGTGTGCATGATGAAGAAAACGGAATGATCACGATCTTTGCGGTCAACAGACATCTGGAAGAACAGATGGAACTGAATGTGGATCTTCGCTCCTTCGGGGAAACTACATTTATTGAGCATATCGTATTGGAGAACGACGATCTGAAAGCCATCAATACCAAAGCGAACCCACGCAATGTGGTTCCACACAACGGCGGACATACAACGGTTAATCAGGGTAAAGTACAAGCTGTCCTGAACAAAGCGTCATGGAACGTGATTCGCTTGAAAACCAAACAGGCTTAATTGAAGAAGGCTAGCTGAACTTCCTTTTTCGTTAAAGTAGCCCAAAGTACCACGCGTGTTTCAATACTTCGCAAGATCAGTATAGTGAGGGGCCATCCCATGAGTCATAGCAATGACTGGGAAGGCCCCTTATTTGTGTTCACTGTTACAAGGCACCTTGTTTACGCGAATCGCTGTAAATGATCTAATGAATGCAACGGCATGCAAATAAGCTGCCTCCATTGATCACGGGAAGCAGCTTTCATTTTTCTTACTTGTATGAGCACTTGATTAGTCCTCGTTCTCTTCCGCTTCAGCTGGGGTGGATTGAGCTTGGCTCTGAGGAGCCATTAGCCCTTGAACTGCCCCCATAAATGGCTGAATCTGCTTAATCATGCCATACCCCATTTTAACCACAGGTGTAAATCGCTGGATCATGCCAAACAAACGCATACCACCGCCTAACATACCTCCAATCGAGCCTGCACCGCCAACTCCGCCGAAGCCACCTAACAATGAGCCTAGCATAGGCATGAAAGAGGATACCTGAGCTGGCCGAGACGTTGCACGAGATACCGACCGGGATCGTACCTGCGACTTACGTGTACTCTTCACCCGTTTACGGATTCTCGAGGATGCTTTTTTTCTCGTTGCCTCTGCTTTAGATTTTGTTTTGCGAGCACTACCTTCATATAAGGGTGCTGTGATTGCGGCTTGAGTAAGTTTTCCGCCCCCGGTAATCACTACGCCTGCGTTGTTGACACCGGAGATGTAGCCAATGTACGTTTCGCCATTATGAAGAGTCACGCAGACTGGACGATCCTTGAGCCGTTTTGCCTTGACGTGTATTTCATTGGTCTTAGCCATGGAATTCACCTCACTTGACTTGATCTACTTCAGTCTACGCAATGGGTGGACGACTTGCCTGTGCGAATAACACATCCGTGTGTCGAAGCAGGAAGATTATGACATGGCTCCTCAGATATGCTCAATATACATCTCATTCAAAATATGACCCGTACGATATGTGTGCTCCGCCAATTCAGATTTCACATATGTTTCAACATCACTCTTTTCGATATTGTACAAGACCTCCATTTCTTTAGAAAAAAGAAGGTGTCCCTCATTGATTTTCTGTTCCAACGAGGTTATCTGTTTGGGTTTCAGATTACCACCGAGCACCTGCTGAAGTGCTTGCACATATGTTTCAAGAGAACGCGCTCCGACAATTTTCAATCCTTGGTTCTCTTCATTCGCAATGATAATGGATGGGAAACCTCTAACTCCCAAACTAGCCACACTCTCAAAGTCTTTCTCTAATAAATCTTGTGCAGATTGCTGTGCAGCTGCTTCAACCACTTGTTTTCCATTCAAGCCCAGTTGATCGACGATATCCGTCAGCACATCATCTTCTCCAATATTTCGATTAAATGCAAACACGGCTTCACGCGCACGTCTTAAAAAGTCATGCTCTTTCCCAGGGTGTGTACTCTGAATGACCTTAAATACGCGAGATGGCGGATAAGAAGAAAGTATTGGATTATCGTGCCATAAGGAACCGTCGATGGGCATGCGTGAATGCTCACCTACTTCCTTCCAATGCTCTGCAACGTCCGAAGGTTTCTGAATCCCATTAGTGCCATCCGAGAAACCATTCCAGCTAGCCAGTAGCCCACCCATTTTGATTTGCAGCGTAAAATAATGACCGTATTCCTCAACAAACCGATGAAGCACAGGCTCAAGCGCCCAGCAGTGAGAGCAAATCGGATCTGTTGCGTAATAAAGAGTTATCCTTTTCTCAACGTGATTCAGATTGATTTCTTGCATCGCCTCTTCCTCGTTCACACCACATACCCCTGTTTCCAGATCACACATCATAGATTCGTTACTCACGTGTATCCCACCTTTATCTTGTCTTATGAATTGATTTTCTCGTCTTAGTTTGATTATAATGTCTACAATCTTCTGAACAAGTACGATTCTTTTTCTGACTTAGTATCAAAAGTATACTATTGGAGGGTATCAAGTGAAATACGAGTTTAATTTCGATCAGTTATGTCCAGCGACTTATGCATTTCAGGTCATTGGAGGCAAGTGGAATCTTCCGATCCTGGCAATCCTCAGTGAAAATGACTGTATACGTTACAATGAATTAAAAAGAAGACTGCCTGGCATTACCGGAACGATGCTAACGAACTGTTTGAAGGATTTGATTCATTCCGGCATCGTGCATCGGGAACAATATAACGAGGTTCCACCGAGAGTGGAGTATTCGCTCACAGAATCGGGCAAGGAATTGGTTCCTTTAATTGAATCCATGGTAATGTGGGGTCAGAAAAATATGACAGTAGGCGTGAAGGAACAAGAAATGTAACACCTGGTCTAATGTAACCCCTTAGCCTAGATGTTCATTTTCGAATCGCTCTGCACACTTTTTTTCAACGGCAAAAAGGCTATTTAACTGGACCATTATGTCCTTTGAAATAGCCTTTCCTCTATAAATACAAGACGGCCGCTTGTTTACGTATAGAATTGCACATCCGTGTGGCATGTCTAACCATTCAGGTCCTCGTCTTCTTCAATTCCTAAATACATAACCGTGTTTTCTCCCTCAACTAATCTAATGATCTGCTTTCGTAATTTTGAGGGCAATAAAGGTTGTTGGATCAAGCTTTTAATGTCAAGCCATTCATATTCTACTTGGTTTTCGTCACTTGGCAGAATAGAACTGTTATTGTCCATTAAACCTATGTATTCGGATAAAAAAACAAAATCTACACGATGAAGAGCTGCGCCATATACACCTTCAATTACGAATTCCAAGGATAAAGGCTCTACGTCTACTCCGATTTCTGCTGCTACTTCTCTCTTCACGGCATCAGTCAGTGTTTCACCTGCATTTTGGCTCCCGCCAGGCAAGAGATAGATTACATCGCCATTATCTTCCTGCCTAATCGCAAGCATTCTCCCATCTTTGATAATTAATGCTTTTGCAGAATTTCTAATCTTTCTCTCCATTTTAATCCTCCATATGTTCTGTGAAGAATATCTTAACATATACGTCTAAACAAATTCTGAACAATCAAATCAACTCACTCTTTGCGACCTGGATGAAAGCAGTCATGGACGGAGATATCCACTTCTCCCGATGCCAGAGCATCTGTGCCGTAAAGGTTATTTCCGATAAATCCCACGGCAAAGCAACCAAATCTCCCTCGCTCAACTCTTTCTTTAGAGCCAGTTCAGGCAACAAAGCGACCCCTAGACCAGCTACAGCGCATTGTTTAATGGCTTCTACACTATGGAACTCCAGTTCTGTCAGAGCATCCGCACCTTTTTTTAGTAGGGATTGGTCAAAATAAGTGCGATAAGAACAGTTCTTTTCGGTCAACAAAAAATGCTGTTTGTGGAAGTAATCAACGATTAACGAGGAACGTGATGCCAGCACATGATCGGGAGAAACGACCATTTGAAAGTTCTCCTCCTTTAAAAATTCTGAATGAAGATCTTTGGAAACAACCTGCTCATCCAATACAAAAACGACATCGGCCTGTCCTTCTCTCAGACTGGATTTAAGCTCTTGGCCGGACAAAGGGCGGAACAATAACCGCACACCAGGATACTCCGCTCGGAAGCGTTTGAACAAGGCTGGAAGAAGATAAGCGCATAGCACTTCATCTGCTCCGATGACAACCGTTCCTGCCAATTCCCCCTGTTGACTAGATATGCATTTTGCTTCCTCTACATCGTTTAAGATTTTAGTGGCATACGGCAAAAATTGTTGGCCAGCATCCGTTAACACGACCTTTTTTCCTAATCGATCCAGCAATTTCACACCGAGCTCTTCTTCCAGCGATTTGATTTGCATCGTTATGGTAGATGGAACATAACTCAATAATTCAGCCGTCTGATGAAAGCT
Source organism: Paenibacillus sp. FSL H8-0079 (assembly GCF_037991315.1). Lineage (NCBI taxonomy): Bacteria > Bacillati > Bacillota > Bacilli > Caryophanales > Paenibacillaceae > Paenibacillus > Paenibacillus sp. FSL H8-0079. The sequence goes on along the minus strand of NZ_CP150300.1, from coordinate 3,393,738 downwards.
GCAGGTTGAAGCAAGTGTCCAAAAGGTTTTTAGTTGGCGTATTTCCATGAATCAAGCACCTTCTCTGTTCAAAATAAATGAATGATATGTTCGATAACGTTTCATTGAATTGATGATAGGCCTATTGTAGAGTGAAATCAAGTTATTACTTTATTTTAAAGGAGAATCTATCCATGAACGATTATGAAACATATAACCTTGAAGATACAATACTTCAATCGGGGCAACAGCTCCCTCAAGCTTTTATTGCATACAAGACCTATGGAAACTTAAATGCTGCAAAGGACAATGTTATTGTCGTTCCAACGTGGTTTGCTGGACTTCACACAGATAATGAATGGTTAATTGGAGCGGACAAGGCATTGGATCCCAGTCGGTACTTTATCATCGTGCCTAATATGTTGGGTAACGGATTATCGTCCTCTCCCAGCAATACCCCTGCCCCGTATGATAAGGAAAACTTCCCTCTCATCTCGATGTATGACAATGTGCGTTTTCAACATCAACTGCTTACTCAAAAGTTCGGAATAACCAAAATTAAACTCGTTGTTGGCTGGTCTTTAGGTGCCATGCAGGTTTATCAATGGGGAACGAGTTATCCTGAGATGGTCGAACGTATTGCCCCCTTTGGCGGAACAGCAAAGAGCAGACCACATACACAGCTGGTGTTCGAATCCATGATCTCGGCATTACAGGCAGATTCGAATTTTAAAAATGGTAGATATGACCGCCCTCCGGTTGCCGGTCTCGCAGCGATGGGTAGAGCTTATGCTCCATGGGGGTTCTCGCAGGCGTACTATTTGGAGAAATTGTATCAATCCGAAGGTTACGATACCTTGAAATCTTATGTAGAAGATTACTGGGACCAGGTGTTTTTATCCTTTGATGCTAACGACTTGATTACCATGCTGCGTACAGGAATACATGGAGACATTAGCGTTAATCCCGTAGATAACTGCAACTTCGAACAGGCGCTAAGCAAGATCACCTCTCCTGCACTCGTTATGCCAGGGTCAAGTGACTTGTTCTTCACGCCAGAGGACAGTGCGTATGATGTTCAACATATGCCGAATGCTGTTTTTCAGCCTATAGAGTCCAAATGGGGACACTGCTTTGGGATCGGAGCTAACGAAGCGGATTCACGCGTTATCGATCGTCATCTAAAGCGATTTTTGGAGACATGAGTAAAAAAAGAAGGAGTGAAAAGTAAAAAAAGTGCACAGAACTCGTGGATCTTTTCTCCGCTATAACTCGAAAGTAAAAAAACATACGGATTCTCGTCAATAACCTTTATATCTCCTTCCCCCTTTCTCGGTTAGAATATTTTCAAGAAAGCGATATTGAAATATGACTGATAAGGGGGAAAAGAAATGAACAAGAAAACGAAAACTTTAGTCTTGTCTTTGTGCCTGTCTACCTTATTACTCGCAGCTTGTAGCAATGGAAGCAACACGGAGAAAGATACCACGACGGACCCGGATTCCAATGAGGCTGGAACGACAACCATTCACACCGTAACGTCAGAATACACTTCTGCCAAGTATCCAAAGGGCGACGATATCACAAACAATGTGTGGATTAAGCGCTACAACGAGAAGTTCAATATTGATGTCAAAACAGATTGGGTCAGCGACGAGTACGATACAAAACTGAATTTGGCTATCGCATCGAACGATCTTCCTGACGTATTCAGGGTAAATCCATCACAACTCAGACAGTTGGTCGAAGCAGATATGGTCATGGATCTTTCTGAGGTCTTTGACCAACATGCTTCAGATCGTCTCAAAGGTTACATGGAAGCGGATGCGGATAGTTACGAGTCTGGAAAAAAGGATGGTAAGCTATACGGCATACCGCAGATGCACTGGGGATTAATTGAACAACCAGACTTCATCTGGATCCGGAATGACTGGAAAGAAGAATTGGGAGTCCAGGATCCGAAGTCTGTGGAAGACATCAAGAATATGGCATTGAAATTCATGGATAAGCACGGCGGTTATGGTATAGCCGTAGACCAATCGTTGGATTACCTCAACCTGCTCGCTATTGCATGGAATGCGCATCCGGATATGTGGATGGAGGATAACAGTGGACAACTCGTGTATGGCTCCGTGCAGCCTGAGATGAAGAATGCGCTGGCTGAGTGGTCAGAATGGTACAAGCGAGGCATCATTGATCCGGAATTTGCAATCAAAGACTTTAATGCGATGAACGCGGATATTGTAGCCGGCAAAGTGGGGATACAGCCTTATTACCAATGGTGGGGTTATAATCCGGGTGTAGATACGGTATCCAATCTGGGTAAGGACGCCATCTTCTATCCTTATATCATCCCTACCGTCGATGGGAAGGAAGCAAAACAATCCATTTTCTTCGCCAACAATAATTATATCGTCATGAAAAAGGGATTCAAGCGTCCTGAAGAAGTGATTAAAATTTTGAACGACTATGCTTATATCGTGGATGAAGGCAATGGCAAAGAATCTCCAGAAACGCTATCTGCCTTGCTGGATAACGATATTGCCCATGTTGTTGGTGTGTTCCGTGTACTTAATCCAAATTCGGATTACGAGCAATTTGAGGCTGTGTCAGTTGCCCTTGAATCCAAGGATACGAGTGGACTCACGACTTCGGGAATGTGGCAAAAATATAACAACAGTGTTGAATTCATGGAGAATGCAACACCTGGAGCGATCGGTGATTATTTACAGCAAGGTGCTCCCAAAAATGCTTATGGTCTTGCCAAGAAAGTACTCGACAGCGAGAACTATACGAAAACGGCCCTATGGGGTGTTACGCCAGAAATCCTGTCGAGCTACGGCACAACCTTAGATGATATCCTGACCGAAGGCTTCACCAAGATTATTATGGGGAGCGAAAGTATCGATTATTTCGATGTGATTGTCCAGAATTGGCGTGCAGCCGGAGGCGATGACGCAACCCAGGCAGTCAATGAGGCATACGGAAAATAATAAGTCTGTTGCCAAGAAGGGATGGGTATGTTCTCGTCTCTTCTTGGTAGCGGTTACAAATTCATCGCGCCAAGAACGGAGGAATACGAATGCTGAGAAAATGGAATCAGCAGCGTGCTTACCATCTCATGTTGATCCCAAGCCTGGTCTTGGTCTTCATCTTTAGTTACATCCCTTTCTACGGACTTATTATTGCATTTCAGAAGTACAATCCGGGCCTCGGTTTCAACTCGCCATGGGTAGGATGGGATAATTTTACCCACATCTTTAATCAGCCGAACTTCGTAAGAACGATCTGGAATACACTGTACATGTCTGTCTTCAAGATTATCGGTGGTATAATCGTGCCCGTTATTTTCGCATTACTGCTTAACGAGGTACTACACAGTGGAATCAAACGTACATTCCAAACACTTGTCTACATTCCGAACTTCCTCTCTTGGGTCATTATGGCCGGCATCATGCTGGATATCCTTAGCTCTGACGGCATTATCAATACATTTCTAAGTATATTCGGGATTGCACCGATCTCCTTTCTTGGCACACCCTCTATTTTTCCTTGGACGATGATTGTAAGTGACATATGGAAGGGCTTCGGCTTTGGCACAGTTGTTTACTTAGCAGCCTTAACTAGTATTGACCCCGGACTTTACGAGGCCGCGGTGATCGACGGAGCGAAACGGTGGAAGCAGACGATCTACATTACGTTGCCTCTCCTCATGCCAACCATTGTCTTAATGACAGTATTGTCACTTGGAAACGTACTCAATGCTGGCTTTGACCAGATCTATAATCTCTACTCCCCTGTCGTCTATCAGACCGGTGATATTATTGATACCTACGTATACCGTCTGGGAATTCAGCAGGCACAATATTCGATTGGTACCGCTGTCGGATTATTCAAATCCATCATTTCCAGTGTTCTGGTTGCCGTATCGTACATTCTGGCTTATAGAGTAGCTGGCTATCGCATCTTCTAAGAGGGAGGAACTAACATTATGATCCACGATAAAAGTATGAGTAGGCGTGTGTTTCTTATCGTAAACCACACCATATTGCTTCTAATCTCTCTACTATGTATCCTGCCGTTTATCAACCTGTTGGCCGTTTCATTCAGTAGCAGTTCAGCTGTATCTGCGGGCAGTGTTACGTTCTGGCCTGTGGAGTTCACAACTAAGGCCTATGAATTTGCATTAACTGGAGGGTCCTTCTTCTCCTCTCTCTGGGTCGCCATCCAGCGAACTGTTCTCGGAACGTTGGTGAATCTGGTTCTGATCGTTCTTACGGCGTATCCCCTCTCCAAATCGAAACAAAAATTAATGGGGCGCAATATTTATATGGGATTTTTCATCGTAACCATGTTATTCAGCGGAGGACTAATTCCAACCTATCTGGTAGTCGTCAAAATGGGACTAATCGATTCCATATGGTCTCTGATCCTGCCTGGGGCTCTCCCCGTATTCAGCATGATTATCCTCATGAATTTCATTAGAGGGTTGCCTGAGGAAATTGAAGAATCAGCAATTATCGATGGGGCTGGGCCTGTACAGGTATTGCTTCGTATTCTACTCCCGCTCCTCAAGCCCGCTCTCGCAACAGTTGGTTTGTTCAGTATCGTCGCCCACTGGAATTCCTGGTTCGATGGCATTATCTATATGAATAATCCAGCTAATTATCCATTACAAAGCTACCTCCAGACTCTCCTGCAGAGCTTTGAGCAAATCATGCTGAAATCTGGATCAGACTATACGCAACTGTTATCCATGATGAACGCCAGAACGGGACGCGCTGCTCAAATGTTCTTGGGTGCCATTCCGATTCTGCTCGTGTATCCGTTCTTACAGAAATACTTTACCAAGGGTTTGGTGCTAGGAAGTGTCAAAGGGTGAACAAAAGGGCTTGCAGTTCATACTGTAAGCCCTTTTGTTCTATCTAAACTCTGAGATGGCCGGCAGCAGAATGGAGAAAATGGTACCTTCACCTATTTTACTTTCCACCTGTATTCCATAAGGTTTACCAAAATGAAGCTGAATCCGCCGCTGCACATTATGCAATCCAATTCCGCTCGTTCCTGAACTGGCACCGGACTTTTCTTCCATCAAGTTCTGCATCGTATGATGATCCATCCCGACGCCATTATCGCAGACTTCGATCACAACTTCATCCAGCTGTGATTGAATCCGGATAGTGATGATTCCGTCTTCTTCGAGTTCGGCCAGTCCATGAAAAATGGCGTTCTCTACAATGGGCTGCAGGATCATTTTGGGCATGCGATAATCCAGCAGTTTATCCTCAATTTCATATCTCATCTGAATACAATCGTAGTACCTGACATTCTGGATCGTTACGTAATTCGCTATATTATCGAGTTCTTCACGAATGGTTACGAGGGTTCCATCGGATTTTGTTGCATAGCGGAGCATCGAGATTAGCGCATCGGTCATTTCCACGATTTTGTCAGCCTGTTGCATCGAGGCGATCCATTTTACCGAACCAAGTGTGTTATACAGAAAATGAGGCTTGATCTGGTCATGGAGCGCACGCATCTCAGCCTTGGCTTTCTCTATTTCTTCCTGCTGCATCCGTTCGACCATTCGCTTCAATTCATGCGACATTCTGTTGAATCGAATGGATAAATATCCAATCTCATCTCTGGAGCCAATAGGTACGACTTGTTCGAACTGGCCTTTCTCGACCAGAGAGATATTCCGGAGCAGCTTCTTAATCGGAGTTGTAATGACATGAGATAGAAAGATGGATATGACCGCAGCAAAAAGAACAATGACAATGGCCAGCGTCACCAGATTACGACCCAATATTTTTCCATCAGCAGTTAGCTCATCCAAGGGCATATATAAATACGTTGTCCATTTTTGTTGACTAAGCGGGCTGGTCACAACGACATTCAATGATTCAGGCGGACGAACGTTGTCTCGGAACAGTGTACCAATTAATCGATCGTTCACGTTATATACGATCTTGTCATTCTCATCGACGATCATGAATCTGGAGCGCAGTCCTTCCTGCAGGTTGCGGTTGACGATTTCGATAAATTTGATATCAATGCTGACAACGATTACGCCAAGAAGTTCCCCACTAGCCACATCATGAATTTTGCGAGCGTGTGACACCGCCAGTATCTTATTCTCCAATTGCTCATCGATTCGCGTTGTCAGCGTAATGGTTCGATCATTTTCGTGCATGAACTTTTTAAACCACAATTCGTTCGCCACTTTGAAGTTGGGGTCAATGGGCTGGTGTGGGCTGACGAACAGATCCTGTCCCCCGTTCATATTGTAGAGGTAAATGGAGAATACGCGATCCTTCATCATGATATAATTCATCAAAATATTGTATGCGGCAATCTCATTTTGTTCGTTACCCTCTCGCAGGAAATCCTGGATCGGAAAACTTCCTTCATGGGTCGCAGATAGATTGTTGCTAAGGCCAGTGCTGGCTAGCAGCGTGATTTTCTCAATCTCCTTCAAGAATTCGTCAATTCGAATATTCGTCTGTTTGGCCAGATCGCTTAGCAAGGTTGTATAATTCTGCGCCAATAACCGCTCTGAGGAGTAATACGAATTGATTGTCATCACAAATACCGGAAGGATAATCACCGTCATACAGATCACCATAATTTTGTGCTTGATTTGGAAGGGCTGGACAAGCTTCATAAGTTGCACCTCTATTCACCGATTACACTCATGCCTGCTGTAATTCTCGATATTCCTCCGGAGTGACGCCTACCGATTTTTTGAAAATCTTACTGAAGTACGTGTAATTATGGTAGCCGACCTTTTCTGCGATTTCGTACACTCTCATTCCCCTGCTCAATAGATACGCCTTGGCATGTTCAATCCGAACACGAGTCAAGTACGTGATAAAGTTCTCTCCTTTTTCCTGCTTGAACAATCGGCTGAGATACGACGGATTAACACTGATTTGGCTAGCGATACTTTGCAGCGAAATATCTTCGGCATAATACTTGTCGATCAACGCGATGGCGAGGTCTGCGTAAGTACTTTCCTGATTATTTTCGGAATCGGTTTGGAAGTAATATGCAATATGAGCAAGCATATCCTGATGGATGTCCTCCCAATACTCACCCTTCAGAAGGGTTTCATATGGAGATTTCTTTGTAAAAGAAGGCGTACTTCTTTCCGTGGCTCGCGATAGATGGGAGTGTATTGTTTCCATTACCATGATATATTGCTTGCGTATGCTATGTTCATCCGCTCGTTTCGCCTCCAGATCCGAGCGAATTCCTTCAAGGAACTCCTCCGCCTTTTGAATATCTTTACTTACCCACAACTTCAACAAACCTCGTTCTTGATGTGGGCTCAGAGCCGCCTTAACTTCATGTCGATCTGGGGATTGAACCATATCATCGTAATACAACACCTGGTTGCTACCTGTGAAGAAACCCTGTTGGAGAGTCGTTTCTGCCTCTTGGCAGGCCGTTCTAATGTAAGGGAAACCGGAAGATATTCTACTTACCCCAGCCGTGAGTGATAAATTCATAAAATCTTTGATTGAAGACAGCAGTTTATTACATAGCTTATTCAAGTCGCCGTGTACAGATTGGCTCTCAGGCAGTACATTGACGATCACCCAATATTCAGAAGAACTTTCAACGAAAATCTCTTTCTCCCATTTCGATGGAATGATCTCTTCCATAATATTAAGCAGCGAAAATCGGAGCAACTTCTCTCCCTTCTCAATATATTTCCGCTTCGCATCCTCGTAATAGTTTACGATGAACTTGATGACGAACAGCTGGTCCGATCGTATACGGAAATGTAGTTCTTCCGCTTTGGTAGTCATATCCGCCTCACTTATGAATCCGCTTACAATATCTTGGAAGAAAGTGTCCTTTAGATGTCTTAGGCTGTTGGAATAATCATGTGCCTTAGAAGGTGTGTTGGTTGGATGAACATGTTCGCTTTGTAGTTTCTGTTCAACGGTGTTCAGGAGATCGATAAGGGCAGTTTCTGTAATCTCGCTTTTAATCAAGTAGTCTGAAGCGCCAAGTTTTAGTGCCTCTTTTACATAATGAAATTCGTCAAAGTTACTCAGGATGACATACTTACAGGTTTTCAGTGCGCACGAGGCCTCTTGTATAAGCTGCAGCCCATCCATAATCGGCATCTTGATATCCGTAATAATTAGATCAGGCATCACTTCAAGCGCAAGGCTTAATGCCTCTTTTCCATTTCCCGCTTCACCAACAACATAGAAGTTGTACTCTTCCCAATTCAGCATGGAACGAATTCCAACCCGCATGAGTAATTCATCATCAACGATCATTAGTTTATACATGCGCATCCCCCAACATGAACCATTTTTAAATATTTTACCATTAAACGAACCGTTGCAAAGATGTCTAGCGAACCTTCTTGAATTGAGGATTTCATAAATACCACTTTTACAGAACGTATGTTCCTGTTATAATCAGATTATCGTATTTTGTGTAGCATAAAATGCTTGCCTGGAAAGGATACATATCATGAATTTATACAAGTTTGAATTAACGGTGAATGGATATCTCTTACGCGTTCATTTCAGTGCATCTGAAGAAAGTGGACTGAAATGGTGCAAACGAATTGCTTCTGAATTCCAGAGTAACGTCGCCAATCTGGAGATCAAGGTTGATATACATAAAAAGCAGAAACAAAAGCATGCACGGGAATATCACGGAAAGCCGTATCTGTATGATCGAACATTGAGGAAAAAACCACTTACGAAGAAAAATAAATCGGCTGAATCATCTGCTGTTATGTAAAAGCTAAATGTCTTGTTGTATAACGATATAGAGCCACTGATCTGGTTATTCAGATCAGTGGCTCCTGGTAATGTAACATTGTCAGTTTTTTATACTTGCACTATATCTCATCATCATGTACCTCAATAAACTTCCAGTTATTCGGAAGACAGTACTTTAAAATAAAAAGCTGACGACGAAGAGGATAATCTCGTTGTATTTTTTTGATCATCCGTCCTTTAACCTCGACGATTTCAACAGAACCGTCTTTGAGTTCCATATAGAAGTCAGGAGTATAGACACGTTTTCTGTACTTCTTGCCACAATGTTCTACAGCTTCCATGATCTCAAACGTTCTATGAAGCTCTAGCTTATGAAGGTAACCCGCAATAATTAAAGGAACAACCCGCTTATTATAGAAGCGTTCCTCCGCTTGGCTATCAAAGGTTGGACGTTGAGCAGCTAAAGGTTCCGAGGTTTCAGCAACCGGGGATCTGGTTCTCGAATTTTCACATGTGGGTTCGATGCAAGGAGTTCCATGAGATCGGCTTCAGACATATGCATAGGCTCACCTTATTTTCTTCTTGAGAAGCATTATGACCAATCGGAGTCTCCAGACCATTGTTGGACTTTCACTCGTCTAACAAATACACCAAGAACAAGGCCGGCAAGGGCAACAAACATCGTGAAGAATAATGCGTTCTGCATACCAGCCGTCAAAGCCAAAGTTGCGTTAGCCGGGTTTGAAGGATCAGCAACATTGTTCATAAACTCGCCTACGCCGCTTGTCATGACACTAACCGCCATAGCAATACCAATTGCTCCTGCAATTTGCTGCAGCGTGTTCATAATTGCCGTACCATCCGGGTACATCTCAGCAGGTAGCTGATTCAGACCATTCGTCTGAGCAGGCATCCACACCATAATAATCCCAACCATCAGACAGGTATGCAATACAACGATCAAAGCGATTGACGATGCAACTGTAATATCAGAATAGAACCATAGGGTGGCCGCAGTCATAATTAGACCAGGAACGACCAAGAACTTAGGTCCGAATTTGTCAAAGAGCGACCCTACTACTGGAGAAAGCACAGCAGAAATGATACTACCCGGAAGAAGAGTCAATCCAGCTGTCAAAGCACTTAATTCAAGAACACGAATCAGAAACATAGGGAGAATAAACATTGCTGCAAGATCCACACTCATACATATGAATACTAGTACTGTACCGATAGCAAACATTGGGTTTTTAAGTGTTCTTAAGTTCATAAGAGGTTCTTTCATATTCAGTTGACGAATCACAAATAGGATCAATGCGACAACACCTGCAATCAGAGATACAATGACTACAGGGTTACCCCAGCCATGATCTCCCTCTCCAGCAGTACTAATACCGTAAACCAATCCGCCAAAACCAATAGTCGACAAAACCAAAGAGTACATATCAATACGCGGTTTAGTTATGGGTGCTACATTTTTATAAATGTAACACCTTAACATTTGGAACCTTCTGCTCTTCTGAAATAGTACCTGTTTGCAAAACCCTCACTCCTCTGTGTCTTTCTAATTTTCACTGCATGGTAGAACCGATGCAATGCTGAAACCTCTATTAGAAAGAACGTCGACCAGAACCGCGATAACAGGCAGAGCATTGTGTTACGTGCATATGTAAAACCTCCTCTTGCATACTTATCTCATTCTCTCTCCAATTCTGTTGAGGAGAACTTTCAACTTTTTGATCATACCACACGCATGTCAAGTCCCCCCCCCCTCAACCAAAGGGAAAGTCAACCCCATTTATTTTTTTTGAATTCTCTAAAACAAAAAAGCCGCAATCTATGCGACTTTTCAAGCAATAATTTATATTATAGTTACCCAGGTTCTCTAAGTTTCCTTCCTCAGCGCCTCCACGATACTTGTTTGGTTTAATCGATACATCGGCCATGCTGTGGCAACGAGCGTTGTTGCTATGGCACCTGCACAAGCGAGAATCATACTGCTCCATGGGATCGTCCAAGCTACATCGAAAGCACCTTTAAAGAGATAATGTATCCCATAGCTAAGTGCTATTCCGAGTAAACTACCGTATAGTGCAGCGTACAGGCCGTATAAAACGCCTTCCAACAGGATCATTTTCCCTACATTACACTGTGTCATGCCGATAGCTTTGAGCACCGCAAATTCTTTGGTTCGTAGAATGAGATTGGTGCTGACGGTGTTCAGTATATTCAGGAACGCAATCAGGACAATGACACCAATAAATCCATATAAAAAGATCTTGGCAGTTGTTGCATCGTTTTTGGCTTGGGCGAGTTGCTGCACCTTATCTGTGTAGCTGTAACCGGCATCTTTTTGGGTCAGGGATTTGAGATAGTCTGTGATCGGTTTGTTGGAAATATCGGTTTTGGCAAGAATAAAGATTCTGGAGTACGTGTCGTTTCCTGTAACCTTCTCTACGACTTCAGGCGTAGTGATGAATTCAAGCACTGCACTCTCATTATAGTTGCTCGACAACAAGCCTTGATCAACAATTCCAGTTATCGTCAGTGTTGTGGATCCTTGACCCTTCCCGTCCGAGTCCAAGGCACGTACTTTGATGCGATCCCCAACCTTGAATTGGGTTTGATCGATAATGATCTGTCTGCCTTCCTCTGTTGTCATTCTTAATTTCTGATTGACGATAACGCCATTTTCCCGGTTCATCTTCTCTTTGTCGATCGTACCAGACGTTAGTTTGGATTTCAGAGCATCGAGTCCGTTATCTCCGTAAGATTCGAGGTAATTGTTGTCTGTGCGATACCCCTCTCCTTCTTCAACAGAGTACATTTCCGGACGAAGTTCATAGTACTTGGGATTAACTTTTTCTTTTGGAAAAGTAGCCATCACTTGATTATTGTAAAACGGATAGGCATGTTCTACTGCATCAAGCTTCATAATGTCAGCATATACGGAATCATCGATCCGTTTGGAAGGTCCTCCATATAGAACCGAATAGGAATAATTGATACCTGATTGTGATGTCTGCCCCAGCAAACCAGCGAGTCCGCTAAAGACAATAAACAGAATCATGCTGACCACTATAGAGAAGGAAGTGATGCGGAAGCGCTTTTTGTTCCTCCTGATGTTTCGACTAGCAAACTGTCCTTCAATACCCAACAGTTTTCCCAGCAGCTTTGATTTTCGGACAGATGTTACGATCTCCACCTTCGTGCTTCCCGAGCTATTTACCGCCTCAAGTGGGGATACCTTCCCTGCCAGTCTCGCAGGTCCGATAGCTGATAGATAAACAGTCAATAATCCCAGTACACCAGCTATGATCAGGATTGGCAGAGAGGTGACCATTTGCATATCATTCAGAAATCCCAACGTCAAAAAGCTGATATTGTAAAACAGAAGCTTCATAAAGACAGTTCCCGTCAATAATCCAACAGGAATGGCAATCAGACTGAGAATTGTCGCCTCTTCGAGAACTAATTTACGTATTTGTGTTGGGGTAGCCCCAATGCACCTAAGCATTCCGAATTGCGAGGTCCGCTCCAAGACAGAAATATGAAACGTATTATATATCACAGCACTCGTACAACCCATAATAATAATGATGATTGCTGCGAATGCATATAACAAACTATGGTTTACACCTTCATAGGTGCTTTTGCCATACAGCTTAAGCAGTTCATTATTATATTCGACTCGAATATTTTTATATTGACTATCCTTATCCAAAGCTATGGCAGAGCCTTGATCCACTTGCTCTAGCTTCAATGCAGATATCATCGCTTCTGTCTTCGCCTGAATCTGATTCATCGATTTCATTTTGACATAGACAAAATAGTTTTTGTCCGCATCGATTTTCACATTACCTTCATACGTGATGGCGGGCATAATGAAGCTGGAAGACCACGAAGCGTTAGTACCTGGCTTCATAAATCCCACAACGGTGAATTCTCTCTCCTTTTCGGGACGAAAGTCTTCATCCAAATCCCAGCCAAAATCACCCAGGCCATTGATCGGTTTGATCTCCCCCGTTGATGCGACAGTTCGCTCGCCAATACTTAGGGTAAGAGAATCTCCAAGCTTCGGTTTGGTCGCAAAACTATCCAGACTCCAGGTCGAAAGAATAACTTCATGCGAATTCTTAGGCAGTCTGCCCGAATCCAAATGAACCTGGAGCTTGTCCATCGCATCGGCATCATATCCTTTGAGATTCAAGTATCGATACGGTGCAGCAAACGGATTTTCCTGCTTTTCTTTCTCACTTGTTTTGCTGATGACTGAATATCCTTCTCTGTTGATAATCCCAGCACTTTCTACGGATGCGTTATTGATGACTTTTGAGACGGCTTCTCCGGGTAATCCGTTAAAAGAAACATGGTAATCCCCGTACTCTTGAACGGTTTGCCGAACCACCTTGTCTCTGAAGCTGAGGCCAATGGTTCCGATGGCTGTAAGTAGTGTCACGGACAAAATAATGCCGACGATCGTTAGTATTGATCTTTTTTTCTGCCCTAGCAAATATTTTTGGGTAAGACTAGTATACTTATTCACGATCTCTCACCCCTGTTTGCTGCAAGAGTGTGCCATCTTTTATATGTACAACACGGTCCGCTCTCTGGGCTACATTCAGATCATGCGTGATCATAATCAAGGTTTGATTATACTTTCTGACGGAGTAGGTAAGCAGATCCACGATTTCTTTACTGTTCTTGCTATCCAGATTGCCTGTTGGTTCGTCAGCCAAAATAATGGATGGTTTGTTGATCAATGCGCGTCCAATTGCAGTTCGCTGCTGTTGCCCACCTGATAATTGGGACGGAAGGTGCTGCCTTCGATTACTGAGTCCTAACACGCTCAATAATTCCTCAAGATAACCCTCGTCCACATGTTTGTTCTCAAGCAGCATCGGCAATTTGATATTTTCTTCCGCAGTTAACACCGGAATCAGATTGTACGATTGAAAAATAAAACCGATTTTGCGTCTTCTGAACACAGCGAGTTCATTTTCACTTTGAGAATACAGGTCCATACCATCAATGAGAACTTGACCACTTGTCGGTTGATCGACTCCCCCGAGCAGATGCAGCAATGAACTTTTTCCAGAACCACTGGCCCCTACGATTGCAACGAATTCTCCTTGACTCACGGACAGATTAACATCTTTCAACGCTTCCACCCTCGCCTCAGCACTTCCGTATATTTTACATAAATGATCGGTCTTCAAAATTTCCACCTTGTTGTACCTCCAGTTGTATGATTAACATTGCTTGATTGTTAGTATAGGTGTGGAAGCTTACGTTGAAGTGAAGAAGAAGCTTACATTTTCGTAAGCTTCTTCTTAAGTCCAGTCTTTTTTGAAAAATGAAATTCTGAATGTAGTCCCTTCTCGGAGCACGCTCTCCACCGTGATGATCCCATGTTGTTCCTCAATGATCGATTTGGTCAAAGCCAGACCAATGCCTATACTGTTGGGCTTGTTATGATTTTTGCCTTTATAGAAACGCTTGAAAATGTGAGGCATGTCATCGGGATGAATGCCTTCGCCGTTGTCTTGAATAACGATCGTATCAAACAGTGCGTTTTCTTCCAAATGGACCTGAACCTCCCCCTCTTCTAGGGTGTGTTCCAGTGCATTTTTAATCAAATTTATAACAGCTTCCTTGAGCCACTCTTCATCTGCTTGCACGAACGCATTTTCACTACCCAGGATGGTGATCGTCTGCCGTTTCTGGTCAGCTACCGTCCGAAGTGAATAGACAGCGCTCTCCACCATCTCCCTTAGCTCGATCCGTTCTTTTCGAAATCCGACTGCACCTGCTTCGACCCGTGCCAGCTTCAGCAGGCTGATGATGAGCCATTCCATTCGATCAAGCTGTTGCCGACTTCGTTCCAGAAACGTCATTCTCATTTCTTCTTTCATCCCGGGTTCATTCAACAGATTTTCATTGAACACAATCAGAGAAGCCAGAGGTGTCTTGAGCTGGTGGGAAATGTCGGATAACAGATTGCGCAGAAAGTTTTTTTCCTGTTGGAGTTGCTCCAGACTGTTGGTTAGTCTTCCAGCCATCGCATTGAAGCTCCGGCCAAGTGAGCCGAAGTCTCCATCCTCCGTCTCAGGCAGTTTTTTATCAAATTGCTGTTCCACAACCTGCTCTGCTGCATGAGAAATAGTTCTGATTTTTACGAAAAATTTACGATACTCCCACAGAAGCAATACCATGAGTGGGATCAGGAACAACAATACTTGAGCCGCTGCTTTCAAGGGTAATGCTCGTCCTGAAAGAGCCGGCTGATCTTCTAAAGGCATACCCGCCTGATAACCGTATTGGGCAAGGATACGTTGCCCCTCAGCAAGTTCATCGGTCTGGGGACCTCGAGTAATAAAATGAATCACCTCATTCTCCAACTGGGGATCCTTCATTAACAAATGCCCGATTAGGGCGCTATTCTGATTCACGATGGTTGTATTAATGCTACCGACTTGATGCTGCATGTAAAAGAACGTCACGAACGACAAAATAACTTGCAGAGCAAGTACTTTAATGGCGATGGATTTCCACTCTGGATTTCGCAGGACTTCGATCATGTTCATTTTCCTATAACTTCCACGTTCCATTTATATCCGATCCCCCGAACCGTTACGATATATTGTGGTGCTGCGGGAATATCTTCGACTTTCTCTCTTAACCTGCGGATATGAACAGAGAGCGTATTATCATCAATGAAGTCGCCCGACAAATCCCAGAGATGACTCAGAATTGAACTTCTGCTGCATATCTGTTTCGGATGAGAGATCAACAACAATAGTAGTCGATATTCAAGAGCCGTCAGTGTAATTTCACGGTTGTTTTTGAGTACAGTTCCTTCTAAAATACGCACCTGAATGTTGTCGGATATCCATAGGCTTACTTCTTGTTTTCCCTTGTTATTGCGTCGCAATACGGCTTTAATGCGTGAAATTAGTTCTCTGGTTCGAACAGGTTTGGTTACATAGTCATCTGCTCCAAGATCAAGTCCTGCGACCACGTTTGCTTCCTCATCCAAAGCCGTCAAAAAGATTATGGGTACTTGCGACGTTACCCTGATTTCACTGCACAGTTGATATCCCGATCCATCAGGCAAATTGACATCTAGCAAAATCAGATCGATCGACTCTGCCTGTAGTGCCTCCCTGGCTTCTTCCAAACTACCTGCCACAACGACCTCATATCCTTCACTGGACAATGTATATTGAATACCGAACACCAAGTTTTCATCATCTTCTACGAGTAATAAGCGATTCATTGTACACCTCAGCTCATGCTATTTTGAATTACGATTAATTTCATGTTGATTATAGAGTTCCTGCGTCATTATACATCATTTGAGTTTCTACACGTGAATGTTTGCCGACTTAACGATTATTCTCAATGGATCAACAAAAAGACTAAAGAACGTACAGATACGTTCTTTAGTCTTTTTTGAAGTGTTACTGACACCACGATCAGGACTAATCTTACATTCTCACGCCCCGACGTCTCCAATCATTTGTCGTTCAATTTGCTTCATCTCATAAAAATAACCTTTTTGCTCCATCAGCTCGCAGAAAGAACCCGATTCCACGATCTTGCCTTGGTCCATGACCACAATCCGATCCATCTCTTCCAGTCCCGTAAGCCGATGGCAGATCAAAAGAAATGTATCTTCGGATGCTTGTGCAATAAGATGCTGGAGCACATGTTTCTCTGTGACGTAATCCAGCGAAGAAGTTGGTTCGTCCAGAAGCCATAACCGTCCTTTGCGTAGCATGGCCCGTGCGAGAGCCAGCCGCTGCTTCTCGCCATCCGACAGGTTCTCACCCTTTTCATACACCATATCAGTCAACGCTTTATTCGGCAATTGCACTTTATCCAGCACAGCCGAAAGTTGTTTATCAGAAAGCCCTTCTCCATTGAGCAGCAGGTTATCCCGGATGGTTCCCCGGAAGAAATGACTTTGCTGCAACACGACATTCGTTCTTTGCCAAATACTCTCTTCATTCAGTTCCTTTACCGGAACATCATTTAAACGTATATCGCCAGACGTTGGTGTACGCAGCTTGAGTAGCAAATCGAGAATCGTTGACTTGCCTGACCCGCTTGGGCCAACAATCGCTGTTTTGGAGCCTGCTTCAAGTTTCAGGGATAGCTCCCTCAGCGCCGGTCTCCATTCCCCTTCATATTGGAAGTTGATACGAGATAACTCGATCGAAACCGCATGATCGGCTGATACTTCACCGCTTGCCTGTACAGGTTGCACATCGGAGGTCGGCACCGTTTCCGACAGTCGCTGAGCAGCGTGTTCACTATCCTGCTTATACAAAGGTAATATAGCCATTGCCGCAGCTTCTTCGAACACGGTCTGTGTGGCAAGGATCAGCATGGCGAGGAATACACCGCCAAAAGCTCCGTTCACAATTAAGAAGGCACTTAGTGCCAGCACACCCCATGTAACGAGATATGTTACAAAAACGTGCATGGATTGTCCGCGCAGCAAGTGGGAAGCGGCTTGTTTCTGTTCTGTTGCCAATGTAGCGGAAGCCTGCTGAAGCTGTTGCTCACGTTGTTCCAATTGGCCGTATACTTTCAGATCACGGAAACCATACAACACTTCGGTTACTTCCGTGGACAGCAAGGCCCGTTGCTGACGAACACGTCCGTGTATTTTTCGCTGACCTAA
This sequence comes from Paenibacillus sp. FSL H8-0079, assembly GCF_037991315.1. NCBI lineage: Bacteria > Bacillati > Bacillota > Bacilli > Caryophanales > Paenibacillaceae > Paenibacillus > Paenibacillus sp. FSL H8-0079. The sequence continues at coordinate 3,376,311 of NZ_CP150300.1, read as the reverse complement.
CAAGACAATACCTGGTACAACGAATGCCGTGATCAGCATACCTAGTACTAACAAGCACGCAATCCAGATCGAAAAGGCCGACGTGAACAGCATGGTAGCCAAAAACACCATAACGACCATGATGGGTGGATACGCGACCCGCAAAAAGTAATTTTGCAAGCTTTCCACATCACCCACAATCCGCGCAAGCAGATCCCCGCTTCGGTTTTTGTTCAATATACCTGGCGTTACCGGGATCAGTTTGGCAAAAAAGGACGTCCGTAAACGGCTCAGCATGGAGAATGTTGCCCTGTGCGAATACAAGCGTTCTCCGTAGCGGCTCGCCGCTCGAAGGAAACCTAATAGTTTGACCATCGAGGTGAGTACAATTAAGGTGTATAGCGGTGGCGCAAATACCGTTTGAGATATCATATAACCACTCGCGGAAAAGAGAGCTACCCCTGCTATGCCGGCGATAAATCCGCCCAATATCGAAAGCAAGATATCCTTGCGCTCCTGAATCATCGCTTTTGACAGAATCGTCAGCTCATTCATGCTAACCCTCCTTTCCGTTGTACATCCACCATCTCGGCATACTGCGGCAAGCGTGCAAGAAGTTCGTTATGATGTCCTGAATCCACCAACACCCCATTGTCCATAAATAAAATGTTGTCCGCATGTTGAATCGTATATAAACGGTGAGCCACTGTAATCATCGTTGCCGTTTTGGCTAATGACGTAATGGATTGTTGCAGTATCCGCTCGGTGTGCAGATCGAGTCCTACGGTGGGTTCATCGAACAAAATGACGGCTGGTCGCTTCAGAAAAGCACGTGCCAAGGCAAGTCTTTGCTTTTCCCCACCAGATAACCCCCGGCCACCTTCACCAACAAAGGTATCTAAGCCCTGTTCCAATTGAGCAACAACGCCAGCAAGTCCTGCTTCCTCTGCTGCCTGCTCAATTTCAGCTCTGGAGACGTTCCGACCCGCGCCAATCGCGATATTTTCGGCAAATGTACCTGCAAAAATATACGGATGCTGTGTAATGTAGCTAACACGTTCAAACCAAGCAGCCTCATCCTGTTGCGAAAGCTGGCTTCCGTTAACCAGAACCGCTCCCGAATCTGGTTTCAGTAAACCGGCAATGAGATGAAGCAGCGTGGTTTTACCTGAGCCACTTTTGCCTACAATAGCGATCTGTTCTCCCGGTCCAATCGAGATCTGTCCTGTCTCAAGTCCAAAGGAATCAGGTGTGTACTGGAATCGGACATTGTTCAGTTCAATGGTTGGTGGCATTGTTATCAACTCGGCACGAGCTGTACGAAGCTCTTCCGTCTTTGTAATTGCATCGACATCGGTTAATTCGCTTTGATCCGGTCCTTCTTCAGGCTTCGTTTGTGTGCTCTTGACACTAGTGTCCGCGAGCATCTGTTCCACCTTGCGAATGGCCCCCATACTGGTTCGCCCGCTGTGAAAAGCCGTTCCCGTATTCTTCAACAGACTGTAAAACTCAGGGACGAGTAACAACACGAGAAAGGCCGTGTGGAAGCTCATCGATTTGAATACGAGTAATTGGATAGCCAGTTCAAGCGCGACGATACCAATGCTTAACATCACAATCGATTCCAGCATAAACGTATTGGTAAATGCAATCTTCAAAATGCCCATGGTGGCATCACGATACCCCAGACTGCTGCGTTCAATCTCCTGCTGCTGACGTTTAGCCCGTCCGAATATTTTCAACGTAACCAGCCCTTGAAGCGAATCCAGAAATGTACCGGAAAACTCAGCCAGTTGCGCGTATTTCTCTTCTGATTTGTTCTTCGTCTGGAGCCCGACCAAGATCATAAACAGCGGGATAAATGGCGCTGTAAACAGCATAATCCAGCCTGTGTTGGCGTGCTGCGTAAACGTAACGACCAGAATCAGAATCGGGATCATCGCAGCTTCCATCATACGCGGCATGTACTGACTGAAATAACTGTCGGCTTCATCCACAGCATCCAAAGCAACACTGACCTTACCTCCCGTCTGTCCACGAAGGGTTGAAGGCATGGAAGCTTGAGTCAGCTTTTGCAAAACAGCTGCTCGCATATTCGTCTTGGCACGGGCTGCCATATGCAAGCCCACTTTCCCGTTGCCATACGTCAACAGAGTACGTACAGCCATAACAGCCAGCAATAGGCCGAGCAACAGCATCACCGATGAGAAGGAAGCTTTCTCTACAAAGATTCGCTGGACTGCTTCAGCCACCAATGTGGCCTGACTTACAATAGCTACACCAAGCGCCAGCGAAATGATCGCAAGGAGAAGCCTGTTTTTTCGTTGTAAAGACATTTGCTGCGAGATCAGATTGGATTTGGCTCTCCTCTTCATTGAACGCTCCTCCTTTATTTTTTCCCTTTCACATAATCCGCATCAAACAGGAACAGTTTGAAGACCAGAATCAGAGAAGGAATTAACAGGCATAGACCACCGATAAACACGACCACTAGGGCGAAACCCATCGCTGGCGATGTGGCGCTGCTCTGAATGGTGATGTATGGATCAAGAATGTAAGGATATTGCCCAATGCCGTAAGCGAAAAAGGCTGTGAAAAATTGCAGCATGATACATATAAAAGCTAAACCATAACGGCGTCCGTTATATAAAAGCCACATGGCGATCATGAAAAATGCAACGGAAAGCGCCAGCAGCCACCATAAATCCATCATATTTTGAAAATGACGCTCATTGTGTTGACCCAAATATATAAATGCAGTCAGCGCGAGAATAATGGTCGGTGTGCTCCAGAACAAAGCATAGTTCCGCATCAGCTTCAATGCCGAATGATCCTCTGCCCGAGAAGCGTAAAATGTGAGAAATGATCCGCTAATGAACAATACGGACACGATGGCTAGACCAACGATGCTCCACGATAACGGATTCGTAAACAGCGCCCAGTAATCCAGGGAGACCGTATCCCCCTGCTTCAAAATAAAGCCACCTTCAGACAATGTCAGTGCCACTGACAACGACGCTGGAATAAGCAAACCTGTTGCTCCGTATAAAAACAGATATACGATACTTTTTTTGGAACCATAATTTTCGAAAGCATAGAACGACCCACGAATGGCAAGTAGAATCACGGCAATACTTCCCGGAACAAGCAGCGCGGAGCCATAATAGTAAGCGGTATCCGGGAAAAACCCGACGATACCAATATAGAAAAAGACAAAGAATACATTGGTGATCTCCCAGACCGGTGATAGATAACGGGAGATCAGACGATTAATCAGGTGATCCTGCTTCGTCAGGCGTGCATAAAAGGCGAAGAAACCTGCTCCAAAATCAATGGAAGCTACAATAAGATAGCCGTACAAGAACAGCCAAAGTACCGATATACCAATCAATTCATAACTCATTATGCCTGCCCCCCTTTCTTGGCTGATTGATCATGCTTCTCTTTCAACCATTTCTCCATCTCAAGGTCAGCAGGATTATTATTGAACAACCGTCTCAGTACGACGACACACATAACGCCTAGCAGGATGTACAGAAGCAAGAAGACGAAAAATAAAATTCTCACACTCGGCGAAGAAGTAGCGGCCTCTTCTACTCGCATATAACCTCGGATGATCCATGGCTGCCGCCCCACTTCTGCATAGAACCATCCCATCTCAACGGCCAGAAAAGCAAGCGGTGCACTGAGTGCAACCATACGAAGCATCCACTTGTTAAACTGATTACGTTTCTTCCAGAACACCAACAGGAAGTACAGACTTGATATAGCAAGCAGAGCGAAACCAATTCCAGCCATTAAGTCGAACAAGTAATGCACAAGTAGTGGTGGATGCTCGTCTGGTGGAAATTCGTTCAACCCGGTTACTTCGGCATTAAAGTCTCCAAAGGCTAGGAAGCTGAGTACTTTCGGCAAATGAAGTGCACCTATAATTTCATGTTCAGCGTTCAGCCATCCCAATAAAATCAAATCCGCGCCGCTTTCTGTCTCGAAATGCCACTCCGCAGCTGCGAGTTTCTCCGGCTGATGCTCAGCCAAAAACTTGGCAGATACATCTCCAGCTAAAGAATTTAATAAACTGAATACCAAAACTACGGCCATCATGAGATTCAAGCCTTTCTTGTGGTAGGCCGACACCCCTTTTCTCAGCATCGCAAAGGCTGCAATTCCTGCTAACAGTGCAGCTCCTGTCAGATAGGCTGAGCTTAATACATGGAACACCTTGGAGAACGTCGCCGTATTCAGCATCGCTTGCACGGGGTTCACTGCCATGAATTGACCTGCTTCCATGACAAAACCTTCAGGCTGGTTCATGAATCCGTTCACTGTTGTGATAAAAACAGCAGACATGCCTGCCCCGGCGACAATCGGAATGGTTAGCAACCAGTGGATATACGGATTTTTGAACCGATCCCACGTGTATAGATAAATGCCCAGGAATATTGCTTCAAAAAAGAATGCGAATACTTCCATAAATAGTGGCAATGCAATGACATTCCCGGCCAGTTTCATAAAATTCGGCCATACCAGGGCCAACTGCAGCGAGATCGCTGTACCTGTCACGACACCCACCGCCACAGAAATGACAAACCCTCTGGACCACCTCTTCGCCATAAGTATGTAATGGTGATCCTTCTTCCGAATGCCGATGAACTCTGCAATAGCGATCATCAATGGTACGCCGACACCAAGCGTTGCAAAAATCACGTGGAACCCGAGCGTTAAACCCGTCACCAGTCTGCTCCATAACACCGTATCAATAGCCATTCTTTGTGTTGCCTCCTTTCAAACTCTGTTTCATTTTTGTGATCAATTCTTGCTAAGGACTAGGTCTGCTACTCATTGGCTGCATTCAATATCAGCTTTGGACTTTCCTAATCGTTCATGTGAACGAATTAAGAGAAAAATTTCACAAAGTAAACAACAACGATATCTTGCCACATGTTCTTTGCGTTTACTCCTGTTGATTCCTGATATCAAATGCATAGAAAATGCTCTACAAGACCTAATAATCAAAATTATTATATCTTTATTTTTACCTAATTCAATCAAAGTCACGTCTTCTACCCTAAACGTTCAAGAAAGGATCAACTCTTTCTGACAACTTGGTGAAAAACAAAAAAAACACCCAATGGAGCTATTGATTCATTGGGTGTACACGTGCTATTGCACAGGAAATTCGCTATTTACTTGCTTATTTGCTCCGGATTCACCGCATCTGCCTCGCGACGTACGCTCATGATGATCAGTGATGCAGCAAGCACCGTAAGGATGACTCCAAGCATCTGAAATCCTGTCACATTGAATGTATCTCCCATGACGATCCCAATTAATAACGACGATAAGATGGTCCCCAGGTAGCGTGACGTATTAAAAATACCCGATGCAACACCGATCATTTCTTTGGGTGTGCTTTTGAACAGAGCTGCTTGCATGCCAACCGCATTTAAGCCGTTACTTATCCCAAATAAAGCTAAAGCAACAATGACAATGACGATTGGGGAAGTTTCATTCATGACGGCGATTAATATAGAGCCTAATGTCATTAAAGAAGCGGATACGATAAGTGCTGGCCGTGATCCCGATCTGTCAATCCAGCGTCCTGCGATTGGAGCAATGATGACTGAACATAACCCCAAGGCTAGCATGCTAATTCCTGTATAGACTTCGTTGAGATGACGTACCTGCTTCAAGTACGTAGGAACTCCAAAAAAAAGAGCGTAAAACAGGATGTTCACCAGCATGTATTGCACATTGACCCACGTCATTTCGGGATGTCTAGCAAACGTTCGCAGAGGGATAAAAGGCGTGTCTGCTTTTAATTCATGTCGGATGAACATGGCGAGTGCGATTAATCCCATCCCCCCTGTCAGCAGATGCCACGTTGAAATATTTCCAGTGGAGTTGACTGAGAGTAAGCCGATAAGCAGAGCTACCAAAGCTACCGTAAACAACAAAATACCTGGTGCATCAATTAACGCGAGCCATTGCCGAATGGACATATGACCAGAGATAGACGGAGATTGCTCGTCCTTCGGAATTGTTTTCCAAGCGAACATAAAGCTTGCCAAGACAAACGGAATATTAACGATGAATATGCTGTGCCAGTCCCACCAATGAATCAATACTCCACCAATAAAGGGCCCGATCGCAGCTGCTCCGGAGAGGAATATTGCCAAAGTGGACAAGGCGGAGGCTTGCTTGTCAGTCACGTTTATTCTGACAATCGCCATTCCGACGGCCACCATCATGCTTGTGCCAATCGATTGAATGATCCGGAATACGATGAGCCACGAAAAGCTGGGAGACCATGGAGCTAACATGGACGATACGAAAACAATAACAAGACCCATGAGGAAGATCTTCCTGCGACCAAACAAATCACTACACTTGCCCATGACCGGTTGAGCAACGGCACTGGCAATGTAAAATGATAAAATAATCCACGAAACGGCTGTAAAATCAAGTTGATACACGAGTTGCAATCTTGAAATAGCCACAGAAATCATGGAGGAATTTAACGGATTCAACATGATTCCGAGTCCAACAGCTAACATCAATCCTTTTTTTCGAACGTTCATTGGTGCACCTCTCTCTCTTCTGCTGTTATCTTACTTGAACGTGTTCATTTATTCCAACGCATTATATGTTATGATTTGATGAACTAGAAGGAATGAAGGAATGGTGCGAATGGAGCTTCTTCAACTAAAATATTTCCTGACGGTGGCCCGATGCGAGCATGTTACGGAAGCCGCGGGAAAGCTGCATGTCACGCAATCCTCCCTGAGCAAAACGATACAACGATTAGAGGACGACCTGGGGGTCCCTTTATTTGATCGAATCGGGAGAAAGCTGCGATTAAACGACTTTGGAAGAACATTTCTTCACCGAACTGAAAAGGCCCTATTCGAATTGGAACAGGGACAGCGGGAAATTGCTGACCTCTCCAACCCGGATCAGGGCACACTGCAATTGGCGGTGACTACGGCGAGCACATTGCCAGGCATACTGCGGGAATTCCGGAAAAACAAGCCGGATATTCAGTTCCATGTGCAAATGGTTTCGTTAGAAAACATGTCCCGACTTCTACATCGGGGCGAGGTGGACTTTTGTCTCGCTTCCCCTCCGATTGAAGGTGACGATATCGAATGTCAAATACTGTTTGACGATCCGATCGTAGTCGCTGTTCCTATGGGTCATCGATATGCAGACCGAAGTAGCATTCAATTAACTGAGCTTAAGGACGAGTGGTTTGTTGGGGTGAAGCAAGGGTATGGTGTTCGTGATATGGTAGATTCCGTATGTCAATCCGTTGGTTTTGTACCGAAGTATGTATACGAAGGTGATGAGCCTGCAAGATTAACCGCCCTTGTGGAGGCGAAGATCGGTCTCGCTTTTATACCAAGCACAGCAAGAAACCCACATGAGCGCATTAAATATCTTCAGGTAGAGGAACACCAACTCGTTCGGGAAATCGCTTTACTTTCGCACAAAAACAGGTATATTTCCAAAGCCGCTTTAGAGTTTCGCAGCGTGGTTATGGACTACTTCAGTGCCATGTCTTGAGGAAAATGGATATGAGTAAATGTACACTGGAGTGGTTAAGGGTTTATGCACGAAAATAATGAGTGGACCGATCACTTGGTGTATTACAAGAATTCTATTTAAACGGTTCTTACAACACACTCTAAAACAAGGGAACTTCATATCAAGAAGTTCCCTGTTTTCTATGTTTGTTGAATATTTTTCTTTTTGCGATGAAGGGTTACTACTCCAAAACTAGCTACTGAAATCCATAATAGGATTATTGCATTACTCGAAACTAATGATTGTACTGTTTCTAGTTGTAATAATTGCGTAATTAACCTTCCTTCATACGGTGAAAGTGTGGCTCCCAAGTTATACGCGATCAGAACAATGGTCGTACCCAGCTTTGCCATTTTGGCGATTTGTTGAGCAAAAGTATGCAATAAATAGGGCATTATACACCGGAATGAAAACCCGATGATCATTGAGCACACGGTAGTAAGAATAATACTTTGCGAGATCGTCGTAACGAACATCGAGCTTCCAAGTAACAGAATCGATAATGGAACGATATAGTTACCGAGTGTTTTGTATACTTTCCCAAAAGAAAAGCCGGCAACAAAAGCTCCCAAACCTATAAATGCAATCATGTTGCTTCCGTTTGTCGCAGTTCCGATATTTTTTTCCAAAATCAAAGGAGTAATCTGTAAATTATAATTGATGAAAACAGCTACAATCACAAATAATAAGAGACCATAGCCAATCATGACTTGAAGGGCTTTTTTATTATGTGTGTGGCTTGAATTCGTTGTAACCTCTTCTCTTCTATTGAGCTCTTTTTTATCAGAAGGAACGAAAATCAGGAACGCGATGAAAATAGGAAGTGCCAGGGCGTAGACATAAAATGATGTGTGCCAGCCCATTTTCAATAGTTGACCAACGAGTAGTGTCAGACAAATGCCTCCTAATCCCTCAAAGGCACTTTCTAAGCCAATTACGGTTGCTTGTTTACCTGGATTCTGATGATACATATCACTGATCATCTGAATGATGAGCCGGTTAAACAACCCTACACCTAACCCAAACAAACAGCGAGAAATGAACAGCAACGAAAAAAGGTCATGATACAATGCAGGGAATACTCCCGCAATGAGAACAAGTCCTAATCCAGTTAGTATAGTTGCTTTCTTCCCAATCAGAAGTTCAAGTCGATTAGCGATTAACACACCAAGAATAACAAATAATGAAGGGATGGTCGTTAATAATCCTACATGTGTTACCGATATCTCTGGGAAATCATTGGCTATTGCAGGAATGTTAGCGGCGATCACTGGACCTGAAGAAATTAATAACGCAACAGACAACAACGAATATGTTTTAAGCTTCTCCATGGATATTATAAAAACCAACTCCTTTACAGTTTGTTTTTGCTCCATATGGCCATTATTTAGCGCTTGATGCTGCGATAAATGGATAAAGCAGTAACGCATAAGTCGATGACTTCATACGTTACTGCTCAGTCGATTAGAGTTCTTTACCGTTACTTTGGATAACTTTTTTGAACCATTCAAAGGATTTTTTCTTGCTGCGTTTTAACGTACCCTTTCCAGCGTCATCTTTGTCGACATGTATGAAACCGTATCGTTTACTCATCTCTCCAGAGCTTGAGCTTACTAAATCAATGCAGCCCCAAGATGTGTAACCCAACAAGTCAACGCCATCTTCTTCCACTCCTTTTATGAAGGCTTGGATGTGTTGACGCAAATAATCGATTCTATAGTCATCCGCAATATATCCCGTCTCATCAGGAGTATCTATCGCTCCTAATCCATTCTCAACGATGAATAGTGGCTTTTGATATCGGTCATACAAGGAGTTCATTGTAATTCTTAGACCTTCAGGATCGATTTGCCATCCCCATTCACTTGTTTTTAAATGTGGATTGCGCAGTGTTGGAAACAGGTTAGCTGCCGTTTGTGTGTTTACTGCCGGGTCTGCACTGGTCAATCGTGAACCATAGTAACTGAATGAAACGAAATCAACCGTATTATTTTTCAAGCATTCTTCGTCCCCGTCTTCCATGGCTAAGTGAATATTCATTCGTTCTAACATTTTATTGGCATAATTTGGATATTCTCCTCGGGATTGTACATCGACGAAGAAGTAATGCTCCCGATCTCTTGTCATGGCTTTCCAGACATCATCTGGTGCACATGTATACGGGTAAGTGTTGGCACCTGCTAACATACAGCCAATCTTAATTTCCGGGTTAATTCTATGCGCAATTTCAGTTGCTTTTGCACTTGCGATCAATTGATGATGAGCTGCCTGATACTTCACAGCATCTTCATTCTCACCTTCTTCAAACACTAGACCAGAGCTTCCAAAAGGTAGATGCAACAGCATATTGATTTCATTAAAGGTAAGCCAATACTTCACTTTATCTTTATAACGGTTGAAGATCGTTTCACACAGTCTCTCATAATAATCCACCATTTTTCGGCTTCTCCACGATCCAATGGTTTTCACCAAATGAATTGGGACGTCAAAGTGGGTGATGGTGACTAGAGGCTCAATGCCATACTTCAAACATTCATCAAATACATTCTCATAGAATTGCAAGCCCTCTTCGTTGGGGAGCTCGTCATCTCCATTAGGGTAGATCCGTGTCCATGCCAAAGATAAACGGAAACACGTAAAGCCCATCTCTGCAAATAAAGCAATGTCTTCTTTATATCGATGATAAAAATCAATAGCCTCATGACTTGGATAAAAATGCTCTTGATCACACTCCAACATTTTTAATTGCCCTCGCATGACAGGAACACGATCTTTCCCTGCCGGGATCACATCAACTGTGGATAGTCCCTTGTTGCCTTCGGCATATCCACCTTCACATTGATTAGCAGCAACTGCCCCACCCCACAAAAAGTCTTTTCTTAAAGTCATTAAAACACACTCCTAACTTGTAGTTTTGTTAAGCTTTGACAACCAACAATGTGTTGTTAAAATCAATATTTTTTTGACTAGTCTCTGCAATCACATCCGAGTAACTGTACGTATTGGTTACAATAACAGGCGTTTGAGTGACATATCCTTCTTCTCTGATTTTGTCCAGATCAAATGTCAGCAAAGTCTGTCCCTTCGTGATTCTCTGACCTTCTTCCACGAAAGCCTCAAAATATTTTCCGTTCAGCTTTACTGTATTTAAGCCGACATGAATAAGAATTTCGACTCCTTCATCGGATAACAGTCCAATAGCGTGTTTCTTAGGAAATAGGGACACAATCATGCCATCAAATGGAGCAATGACTTTCCCCTCGCTGGGTTCAATAGCAATTCCTTTACCCATTGCCTCTGAGGCAAACGCTACATCCTGTACATCCTGAAGTTGAATGAGCTGACCTTTAAGTGGAGTTGCAATAACGGAATCTTTAATTGTAATGACTTCATCCGCAACACTACTCACCTCATTCGTACTTGAAACAGTATTTTGTGAAGGTGCGTCTTTTTCATATTTCAAACTGAGTAAATAGGTAAGCACAGCAGTTACAACAGTTGTTATAACAAGGGCGATCAAAATATTATATAGATTCCAGATATTCTCACCAATGTACAGCGGAATCGCCGGAATTCCTGAAGCGCCTGTTGCGTAACGAGAAACATCCATAAGCCCTGCAAAGAGTCCCCCACTGGCAGCTCCAATCATACCCGCGACAAGTGGGTATCTCTTCGGTAAGTTTACGCCGTAGAGCGCTGGTTCCGTAATTCCCATCAACGCTGTGATCCCACTGGAAGCAGAAATTTGTTTTAATGCTTTATCCTTGGTTCTCATCCCTACAACTAATGCCGCGACACCTTGACCTATACAATTGATCATTGCTCCAGGACCGAGGATATTCTCATAGCCTGATGTCGTGATTTGAGCAATGGATAGAGGGACAATATTATGGTGCAGTCCAAACATAACCAGTATTGGCCAGAAGGTTGCAACCAGGAAAATAACCAGCCAGCTACCATGTGCACCCAAGAAATCAAAGCCCAAGGCTAAGTACGTTCCGAAAAACGACCCCAGTGGTCCCAATACCGTTAAAGCTAGAATTCCTGTGACTAAAATAGTGAACATGGGAACAAAAATAACTTTCACTGCATTCGGAATGATCCTTTTAAACAACGATTCAATATATGATTGTGACCAAACTATTAAGAGAATTGGAACTACAGATGAACTATAAGATACAAGTGTTAGTGGGATTCCAAAAACACTTACGTCAGTTCCATCTACACGCAATTGCGTCAAGTTTGGGTGGAGCAAAATACCAGCTAAAACGAGCGCTAACACGGGACTACACTTTAATTTGTTCGCAGCCGAAAATGCCAACAAGAATGGTAAAAAGTAGAAGATAGCATCCGACATAAGACTTACGACATAGTAAGTTTGGGAATCTTTTGAAATCCAGTTGAACAAAATAAGCAGAGCGAGTAATGCCTTGATCATCCCAGCACCAGCAATAGCAGGAACAATCGGACTAAATGTTCCGGAGACGAAATCGATTAGCTTCCCCAAAATACTAACTTTTCTAGCTTGAGTTGGTTCACCCGATGAACTCGCGTTAGGTTTAAGTTGTTTGATCACTTCTTTGTAAACGTCTTCAACATGTGTGCCGATAACGACTTGAAATTGTCCGCCGCTCTCAACCGCATCAATAACGCCATCAAACGACTTAAGCGCTTTTTGATCTGCTTTACTAGTATCATTCAGTGCAAATCTAAGCCTAGTCATACAGTGAGTCAGAGTGGATACATTCTCACTACCGCCCACTTTCTCTACAATATCTTGAGCCAACTTCTCGTATTTCTTGCTCATCCCATAATGCCCCCTCTTGTTGTTGCCGCCTAAATGAAATCGAAAGCGCTTTAAATAACTTCCCATGCAACAAAAAAGCTATTTATCTGTAATACATAAAGGCTGCATTCACTACACCTTTAAAATATCATCTGATAAACAGCTATAGCCAATACCTATAATTTATACTTTATTATGCCTGAAAGGCATGCCTGATATGTTCCAAAAAACGTACCTCCGTTTGACTGAATACCTTATGTTTTTTCCAGACAATCACTGTTGGAAACTGAAGTTTCGGATGAAAAGGTCTAAAGCATAATGTGTCAGACTGCTTCATTGCAAGCGCACCCTCAATACAGATTGCCGTCCCTAACCCCTCCTCTACGAGGTTAAGTACATTAGATATTAAATTATAGGTCGCAACGAAGTTTAGATGTGCATACTCATCGGCAAACCAGCTTGCAATCTCATTCTGTACGACAGATCGGCTGGATATGAGCAGAGGCACTCCAGCTAAATCGGTTGAAGCTACATATTCTTTCTGTGCAAGAGGTGATGAGGTCTTCATAAGGACTCCCCAGCGCTCCTTCTGGGGCAGTCTGATGAAATCGTATTTCTCAATATGAATGGGCTCTAACAAAATGCCCACATCGAGCAGTCCTTTATCGATTCGCTCCTTTATGTCATCCCCCGTTCCACTATAGATGTGATACTTAACCTGCGGATACTCCATATTGAAGTCTTTTAATAATTGTAAAATAACATTGGACGTTAATGATTCAACACTCCCGATCGATATGGTTCCTCCAACCAGATTGTTCTGATCTTTAAACTCTTTCTCTGTTTTATCCGCAAGCGTGAGAATTTCTTCTGCTCTTTGACGTAAAAGCATGCCTGCTTCTGTCAGTGTTATTTTACTTTTCCCACGTATAAACAGTTGAGTTTCTAAATTTTTTTCCAGATCAGCCAACTGCCTGCTTAACGTAGGTTGTGTCACATGTAAGATTGTTGCAGCATGTGTGATATTTTCTACACGAGCTACTGTCAAAAAATATCGAAGTACTCTGAGTTCCATAACTCCTCCTGGTTTACATTCCATTTAAGTGTCGCTTGAAGCATCAATTTCTTAGCTTTATTTGCCTGTTAACCAGAAAAAGACAGTTGATTGGGATAATCAACTGCCTGTAATCATTAGCGCTATGAAGGAGATTATTTCTCTGGAATGATTTCATTAACGCAGCCTAAAGCATTAAGAGTTCGAGGGAATCCCATATAGGGAAGGCAGTGAGTAAGAGCGGTGATCATGGTTTCTTTATCATTGCCGACATTGATGTTGCCCTGAACATGTGCTTTGACTTGACTATCAGCACCTCCGAGTGCACTTAGTATACAAAAAGTAAGCAGCTCTCGTGTTTTCAGATCAAGACCTCCACGGGTATAGAAGTCACCAAAACAAAATGCTGAAAGATAGTCCTGTATATGCTTCTGATTTAATGGAGCATTCTTCCTGTTTTTCTCAATAATATCGCCAAAAATCTCTTTTTGGATACCAAGTCCTTTGTCAAATCGGTTATCTTCTTCAACCCGTTGTTGACTCTCAAGAGGCAGTGCAACATGTTGTTCTTCGAATACTTCATTCATTTCCGATATGGCATTTAAGGTTTTCGGGAATCCTAAGTATGGTGCACATTGGTAGATTGCTTCTTGGATCTCCACGGGTGTCAATCCAACATTTAGCGCGGCACGAACATGTGCCTTGAGCTGAGGCAACGTTTGATTCGTAGTAAGTACGACCAGGGTTATAAGCTCGCGTTGTTTATCATCAAGGGCACCTTGATTGAAAATTTCACCAAATAAGAAGCGACTCAATATGTCCTGAAATTCAGGATGTGTAGCATATGCCGCTGGAACCCCATCGCCGAATAGTTTTTTAAACGTTTCTTAGCTCTTGTCAATTCGATTCATATTCATCAAACCTCCTGTTTATTTCAATTCCAGAAATAAATTATAAACCTAAACAATCGAGGTTCAATGATCAATTCTTCTTAATATGTGCATTAATCAACACATTATTAATACTTGCCCATTATTTTATTCACAATATCTATTCAATAAAGGCTATTATGCTATGGCCAATCCCGAGTTATTTCGGTTAACCGCGTGGACTCCTTCAAATCCATTTGGCCCATCGTTTGACCCTAACGCATTGGAAGCTCTGGATGAAACAAAAGATGCTATTTCCAAGGCAATTGGTATATTAACGACTCCATCACCAACGAAACTCTAAATCAAGCCCGGAACAAACATTCAACCCTCCTATCCCCCAGAGCAACTTTGAATGTAGATCAATTTGTGTGTTGTCATTATCACAAGGTGATCCCATCTTATAATGAAAGAGTAAAGAAATTATAGCCTATTCATATCATTTTATTGCCTAATCCTATCAAATGAATACTGTTGAATGAGGTCTGTTTTGAATAAAATAGACTATTATAATCAATGAAATAAAGGATTCTCGATTCCCGCTGACGCTAAAGAAAGTCATTTACAGTGAATGATATGCATATTGATTGTTTAACCAAATCGTGTTTATAATGCTAAAAACCGAGCATTGAAACAGTTTTCTCTCACGATGAAGGATTTTCGAATAATAATACTACAATGTTAGGGTCTAAGGCGGAGGTTTTTGAATGGTTAAACTGGATCGAAGAGTGATCAAATCTCAAGACGCTATTAAGAAAGCAGTACTTGAGTTGATGGCTGAAAAAATTTTCGAAGAAATTACTATCCGTGATATTTCAGATAGGGCCAACGTTAATCGAGGCACGATTTACCTACACTATATGGATAAATATGACCTACTCGATAAAATTATCGAAGAGCATATTGGCAATCTCCGTGATCTATGCCACGCTGCATCCGATATGAGTTTTCAAGAAGGGAACTATGTTTGGTTTGAATATTTTGCCGAAAACCACTTATTTTTCTCAACCATGTTAAACACGAAAAGTGCCACTTATTTTCACAGCCGATTCATTGATCTGGTTGTCCAGGAATATAAGATTGAGGTTGATACTACCGAAGGAAAGAATAAAGGTATGGATGACGAAGTTATTCTTCAATTTCTTGCAGCAGCAGTTGTTGGAAGTGTGGAATGGTGGTTCAAAAATGGAATGTCCATACCTCCTCGGGTTATGGCAGAACAGACTGGGGTATTGTTAGATAGAAACTTCTAATTCCCTTACCTTGCAGGATTCAAACAGAAGCAACCAAATAAAAAATCCTCATTTCTGCTAGGAAATGAGGATTTTTTATTTGTTTATAAGAGTTCCGTTAGTGCATTGCTTTTTCCCACTCGCCTGGAACCTCGACATCCGTTTCTTCTGCTGCGATCTGCAGTTTAGTGATGTCGTCCGTAGTCAGAGTGATTTCAATGGCTTTTACAGCATCCTCGACGTGGCTCGTTTTCGTTACCCCGATAATCGGAACGGTACCCTTTCCAATGGCCCAAGCTATTGCAATATGGGCAACAGAGGCACTGTACTTGCTACCTATTTCTCTCATGACGTGAATCAAACTTTCGAGCTTAGCAAGGCGATCAGGACCAAAGGCTTCCCCTCTCCTTGTACCACTAGGTAAAGGATTTTGTGCACTGTATTTGTCTGTTAATGCTCCTTGTTCCAGTACCATGTAGGAGAAAAATACAATATCATTCTCTGTACAGTAATCAATAATTCCTGCTTTCTCGGACGAGCGATAAAGCAAGCTGTAATGGTTTTGCACAGCTGAAATTCGCAAGCCTTCCTCCGCCAATATACTGGCTGCCAGTTTGATTTCATCCAAATTATGATTGGATACTCCTACATGACGAACCTTTCCACTTTTCATTAAAGGAATTAGTTGAGGGGTCCACCTTTTTACATCTGCGGGATTATGTATCCAGTAGATGTCTGCATGATCCACATGAAGTCTTTCTAAACTTTGTTCTAAAAGTTCCTCCATTGCGTTATCGTGATCGCCCGCAATTTGTGGTGTGAATTTCGTAGAAATCAACACAGCATCATGTTGTTTGGCAAAGCTCCCCAATATGGACTCCGAGGAACCCATTCCATATACTGCTGCTGTATCCCATAACCAGAGTCCGGCATTCATAGCTGCGTCAAAGACTGGTTGGAGGTCCGCTTCTGTCAGTTGATTCCCGAACACGGTATTTCCTCCAGCTTCGCCGGTTCCCCAAGACCAAGTGCCCAAAGCAATCGGTGGTACATTGGTGTTTTTTGATAATTGAACACTCTTCATTTACTATCACCTTCTTAATATGAGTTTTTATTAGCTGGATATCTGCTCAACTTTTGGGTTCAACGCATACGACACGTAATCCTCGGCACTTTTCTCAAGTTGCTCATCTGACAGGTGTTGCATCACGCCAGTCAATATGTATGGTGTCAGATAGCGAGTTCCAATCATATTACTGGTTGCCTCGAATGGACGTAACAGCTCTGTAATCGAATATTTAAAATGCCCGTCTGACATATAGTTTTCTTTTGGGGCACCAGCAGAAACGGCAATAAGAAGCTCTTTTCCATGTAGGTTATTTCCTTGGCTACCATAAGCCCAACCATAAGTCAGGACGGTATCCTGCCATTTTTTCAATAATGATGGGCTACTGTACCAGTAGAAAGGGAATTGCAAAACAATGCGGTCATGTCCTTCCATCAATTGTTGCTCGGCCGCTACATCAATTTTCTCATCAGGATAAGCCTCATATAGACGATGAACGGTAACGTTGGACTGCTTTTCCATTTCTTCGGTCAATCGCTTGTTCACACGAGAAGTTGCCAAATTTGGGTGAAATACAAGAATGAGTGTTTTCATTATAGTCGGTCTCCTTGTTGTGTGTTGTTTTCCTCGCTTTTAAGCGAATCGCTTTGCTGTCTGTCTGCAATAAGCTGTCCAGCAACGCCTATGTTCTCTGTATCATTCTCCTTCACAAATACAAAAAAAGCTTGCTGAGGTATGTTCATAATATTTGAAGCTGATTCGGTAAGTTCTTGTACTAACTTTCTTTTTTGTTCTTTAGACAATTTTGCTGCTTCAACTGTAATTACGGGCATTGGTGTTGTCTCCTTTTATTTGGATTTTCATATAGATCACTGATCAACTTACTTTCATTATTTTAAACAGAAACAGGACAGTTACAATGAGCAAATCTTCGAGATGTGTGGATTACTCAACACAATAATCACAATTGCCTATTATAATGTATATGGATTAATATGATATTCTAATTTTATGTATAAAAAAAGCGAACAAAGCACTTGCGTGCTCTGTTCGCTCTTCTTGTGAACCCGTATCGCTGTCTTCGCCTTACTCGCCCAGGCTGTTCCAGAACGTTTGAAACGCGCCTTTCTCAACTTCCAGGAATGCCGGAACATTACCGTAACGCACCAGACCTTCACCGAACAGAACCAGTGGAACCTGCATTTTATCTTCCAGCGTAAGATAGATGATCTTGCGATCTTCCTTGCTGTAGAGGTTCTCTTCCAATTCCGGACTCGTTGCAATCGGTTTGGCAGCAGATAATGCAGAGACGAAGCTCTCCAGTGATTCGTCCGCTGCTAACGGCTGAAGCTGCTGCAATCCGTTGTTCCAGCTGTCGAACGTCTCCCATTGCGCAGAAGTGATGTTGCCTTCGAGATGAAGCTTTCCGATCAAGTCGGCTCCGCTACTGATGGTGATCCCGTTATTTTTGTCGAATAGTTGAGCATACACCTGACCATCGATCTCGGTGTAAGACATGATGCGGAAGTCCTTGTCATAGCCATTGACCGCATAGATGTCCGCTTCGCCAATGTTGGAAGCAAGCTCCGTGTATTTATCCTGGCCGCTCCACTCATCGATGCCGCCAGTAGTGGTACCGAGTTTTTCGCCGCGCAGGTTGAGCGCACTTGTGCCTTCAAGTAGAGTTTCGGACTGTAAATAGACGTTCCCCTCATAGACAACCACTGGCAACATGCTCGCCATGGCACCTTTGCCGTTTGAATCCGGCAACTCCATCTTAGGAATCACAATCGGATCGAACGACGCGCCTGGCGTCACCTCTGCCACCTGAGGAGTTGATGCGGCTGGTCCATTGAATTGTTGCCATACACTTGGCGCAGCCAAGCCGATACTGGCAGCGATAACGACGCTTGCTGCAATATATAATGGTTTACGTTGACGTTTTGGCCCCTGATGTCGCGTGTTCAAAGATTGCTCTACCCGTTTTTTCATTTGCTCGTCTGTTTTCATATGATCCACCGCTTTCTTGTAGTTTTGTTTGAATTGTTCTTCGTTCATTACAGTTCCTCTCCTTCAAGCTCCAGTTTTAACAGCTGTCTGCCACGTTTCAATCTCATTTTCACTGCTGACTCGCTAATCTCCAGGATCTCGCTAATTTCTCGGATCGGATAATCTTCGTAATAATACAGATGAACCACCGATCTATACTTGACGGGCAGTGACAGCACGAGTTCGATCAGCGCGTGATCTTCAGGGTTGTCTGTTGTAAGGGGATCGACTCCCTCCAGCTTGATTTCCCGTTTACGCCAGCCTCTGCCTAATAAGGATTTGCAATGATTGGTGATGACCCGAATCAACCATGCTTTTTGATGCTCCGCATCGTTGAACGTAGGGGCTTTTTCTATTAGTTTGATGAAGGTATCCTGAGTGGCTTCCTCCGCGTCTTCCCGTCTGCCGAGGTGCACCATGGCAATCCGGAACAACGTATCCGCGTATGTCTCATAGACTTTCATCACATGATCGCCCAGCTGGGGCACTGATCGCTGCATGGTTGTTATGCCCTCCTTTATACCTCTAACACTCTTACGGACGGCATTTGGTCACATTTTGTTTTAGGATTTTTTTATTGGTCCATTTTCATTCAAAATGCAAAAAAAGAAAGCAGCTCCATGGAGAGGAGTTGCTTTCTTCATCCAACCAACTAGAATTTCTTCTGTAAAAGCTCGATATTGTCTTCCAAACTGCTGTCCAAGCTTACGCCCACCTTCTGCAGTTTGTTTTGGTAATATGCTTTTACATCATCCCATTTATAGTATGGGTAGGTCTTTGTTTCGATCGGGAAAGCGATCTCTTCTTCATTTCTAAGCATTTTTACGAGAACATCCTTACCATTGGAATACAGAATCCATTGGATGTTTGCCCCCATTGGTGAGATAACCGAGCCATTCCAGTTTTGGGTCACGTCCTGCGGTTTGTCGATACTCACATTAGCTCCGGAGATATCCAGGAATGAAGATAGTGGGATAATGGTTTCTGCGTGAGCAAAACGAAATATACCAGCCGTGTCCTTCTGCTGAATGGACTGGTCGGTAGACACGATCAACTCTTTGACCAAAGGTGCAATGATATTCTGCGGTAGATCCGTTGACGTTAAGGATGGACCTTTTTCATAGAAATCATTGATATTGTCAATGCTCTCGTACCATTTCAACTGATTAGCCGTGAAATATCGCCCGAATTCAAAGTCACCTTCTCCTTTAATATTCGAAGAGATGATGTACAGCTCATATAGATTGGAAGCAGCTTCGGTTGGGTTACTGAGCTTCACTTTTCCCTTCTCATCCTTCAGTTCAAACTCTCCAGCGTTCAACCGTTGGTAGAAGTCTTCAGAGAAAAATTGCAAAAGCATTTCTTTCGCATAACGCGTTCCTGTGCTCTGTGTGACATACTCCTCGTATAACTTAACCCATTCACCATCTTCAGCATATTCGTTATACTTCGTTGCCAGATCGTAGGGACGCAGATAAGGATCTTTTTCTTCTTCGAAGGCTGAGGCCAGAATATCTACCTTGTTATCTCCCAAACTTTCTTTTAACCCATCTATAAACTGATCTCTGCTCTGAGGCGTTCGATCTTTGAAGGTGGCCTGCGCAATCACTTTTTTATCCGATGTAAAAAGTTCTTTGAAATTCTGTCCAACTCTGGCCCCTATTCCTTTCAGTTCTTCTCCACCCGTGGTGGATAATAAGCCATAATGATCTTTTTCAACTACCATCAGTTTGCCAATTTCCTTCATCAGCTCTTTGCCCAGATTAGTGATCTGCCCGTCCTTTGCAGCGATATCGAGCAGTTCAAAAAGCGTTTTGTCGTACTTGGAACTGGATAGATGTCTGGAACCATGTCTACCTACGAAGTTAATAAATACGGGCTCATATCCATCAGGAACTTCTGTATAACTTGTTTCTTTAAAAGGATAGGGCGTTTTGGTACCACGGTATCCCTGCTCATCGTTCATTTTTTGTCCAACAAACACCGATTGGGTATTGTTATCCCAGTCTACCTCTTCTCCCAAGGCTTCCCCAATCGCTCTTGCCGGTACATAAGTGACTCCTTTGTAGAGAAACGATTCACCTTCCACCCTTTGTCCGTTCACAATCACGTTAGCCGATTGTTCAGACACTTCGATTGTGCGCTTTGAACCTGCACCATAGGCGTCAAACATACTTACGGATGTCAACATGGTGAGTGATACGACTGAAATTCCGATTTTTTTGATGATCATATTAATGTGTCTACTCCCTTGATATGCTCGTATTGGTTTATTTTCGCTCATCATACTATAGGTGAGGAATGTCCGCGCCGTACCCATCCTTTGTTAATTTAATGTAAAAGAATACATATAAATATTGACGTAAAATCGCACTAGAGTAAAGGGCTGGATTCAAACCAGCCCCTCCTCATCAAACCGTACGTGAGGTTTTCCCTCATACGGCTTTCCGATGTTCGTCATTCATGGGCATGCAGAGATTACAATAGCGTTTTTAATCCATACATATTGGCAATATACTTGACTTCCGATCGTGAACTCATCCAACTCCTACGTTGTCTCTTCTTCGCGTACCACCGTGTTAATCGTTGCAGAATATACCAGTCCAACTTAGCTAATCTCTTTTGGCTGTAGCTCGTGTAGTAATAATTTCTCCATCCTTGAATCTTCGGATTGAGCCATTTCACATGCTCCGCGAACGATTTCGACCGCATACTCGGTGGAGCCAGTCTTTCTTTGACTACCCCTTGAATACGTTCCTCCGCCTTTTTCGTTAGCCACTGTTGCGTGGTGTGATATACCTTCCCTTGCGACGTTTCTGCTTTCGTTTTTCGGTGGTGCATTCCTAGGAAGTCGAATCCCTCGTCTCCTGTCCATAGACCTACAATGCGAGTTTTGATCGGGTGCAGGGTTAGCTCCAGACGTTCCATAATTTTGCCTATGAGTTCATACGCATGCTCGGCATCCTTTTTGGTTTTACAGATTACTACAAAGTCGTCTGCATACCTTGTCAGTTCTCCCAGACCTCTTCCATGTTTCTCCCATAGTCGGTCAAAATAGTTCAGATAGATATTCGCCAGAAGCGGTGATATCACACCACCTTGCGGTGTTCCTAAATCGGAGCGCCTTTCGTTTCCTTCTTCCATCACTCCCGCCTGAAGCCACTTCCGTATTAATTTCAGTATCCGCCTGTCGTTGATGCGCATCTGCACCAATTTCATAAGCTTCTCTTGATTAATGTTATCGAAGTAACCTTGGATATCGACGTCGATTACCCAATTCCCTTTGCGGTTGCAGGCTTTCCGAATTCGTTCCAGCGCTCCTTTTGCACTTCGTTTCGGGCGAAATCCGAAGGATACGTCCTCAAAATCCGCTTCAAAGATAGGTTCAATCACCAGTTTCGTTGCCATCTGTATGACACGGTCGCGCACGGTGGGTATGCCCAGCGGTCTTTGCTTCCCATCTTTCTTGGGAATATAGTGCCGCCGTACAGGCTGCGGATGGTAGGTGCCTTCTTTCAATGCTCGTTCACAGTCCTCGAGGAAGTTCATTTCTCCTTGTTCCTCCACATCCGCAAGCGTCATGGCATCTACACCTGCCGCTCCCTTGTTCGCTTTCACTCGTCTCCAGGCTTCGCACAAGACATCCCACCGGTAGACTTTGTCGTACAAGGCATGGAATTTACGCTTGCTGTTCTCCTTGGCCACATGGCCTAGCTTTTCTTGGAGTTTTTGAACTTTTTCCTTTGGTGTTGTTAGCCGGTTGGCATTCACTCACTCGTACCTCCTCCAAAAGCATAAACAAAGCAGGGCTCCTTCCCTCCCCAAGGTTATGTTGTCCTTGGGTTCTTCGGTACTATGAGCCCCTCGGACTCCCTTCCCACAGACGTTTCACTTCGTCTTTTGGACTTATAGAGCATCTCTTTACGGAATTCCTAAAAAAAAAAATCCGTGTGGGGGAGGGTCTCCCCAGTTCACTGCATCATCTTTCAAGCCATGCCGTTCCCTTTACGCCGGAGGGTTCTTCACTGTTGTCCCAAGTTCTGCACAGCTTCCTTGGCCTTCGTCCATTGTCACAAGACTCGGCTCCCTCTTTTCCCCTTCGCAGGGCCCTTTTGACGACGCGGCAGGATTCACTTGATGTTGCGGCCTGGATTGTCGCTCGCCCGGTCTCTGACCGGTACTTTTGTCGATGCGCTTTTACACACAGATCTCGCCATGTGCAAGCATCCTAGCTACAAAGGTGGCTTGGCCCCTCCTTTGATTGGACTTTCACCAACTAGATAATGCGTGCCTCTGGGCACGCTAACGACAAAAAGAGCCGCTCATTAGCGACTCTGACTCTGTATAGCAGGCTATCTTGCTCCACGACACATGAACAGAATAGTTATCATATGTTCTTCGTTATAATAGCGCCCTATATATTTTTATATCTACTCCGGACTCCGTTGGATGACCTTCTCCAACAAGCGTCTCACTGTTCAAAAAGGATAAGGCTGTGCTGTCCGTAATCATTTTGGGGGAAGTGCGAAATAATGCCGTTTTGAGATTTTTATCAATACTTCCGTTATTTTCGATATAGATTTTGCAGGAATGACCTGTGTAGTCCGTTCCTTGGATCATGTATCTTGCCGATAGCGTATGCGGGTCCCCATTCTTCCCGATGATCTGCGTATCCACGCCTCCACCCAGCACGATTCCCTCAAAGTACTTTCCGGTTACGCTACCTGTAAAAGTAATCATAACAACCGAATCATCTTCGCTATTCTGTAATTCGAATGTTTCCCCGATGTTCACATGTACCGTGAACAACTCTTCTAAATTCACGCGTTCCCACCTCCAGTCTTATCCTTGTATGTCATCAGCGAATCGCTACTCACCGAAAATCCGGTGGGTCTGATAATATCTAAAACAAGTTCGTTCCATCGATTCTCAGAAATATCGTTAAAGTAAAACATGTGCTGCTCCCCAGGCGATAAATCCGGGATGTGTTCCGTAATACAATAACCGTGCGGGTTAACCAGCTTAATCGTGTAACCAGATATCCGATAACATGGAATGTCATTCCGGTTCTCCACGGTTACTACAACTTGGGCCTTCTCCTTAACCAGCTCCACGTTGAGGTTAATTGGTGAAGCTAATCGGCGCAAAGCTTCGTAAGAAGGCTTTGGCGTGCCATCTAAACTCATGGAACCATGCACCCGTTGGCGCAGCCTACCCTCGCCCTCTTCCCCCATTTGCGTTCGATAATCGTTTAGACTGAAGTATATGAGTGCTGCAATGGCAGGATGTTTCCGGTATTCCCTTGTGTTTTCCACCAAGATTTGTGTACGTCGCTCATCCCCACCCTCAAAAGCGGGCTCACATAGTCCATATTCAGCTACCACGAGAGGTTTATTTGGCAAATTCATAGTCATATTTCGAATAACTTCCGGCCTGTCCAATTCACCGTGCCATGTCCCGATATAATCGTTCCACATCACAATGTCACCTACACTCGTGGCATCCTGGGCGGGATTCTCATGCACCGTGTTAGACACATAGTTAATGAATCTCGTGTAATCAAGTCCTTGCACCAGAGATTTGAGTTTCTCAAAATACCGAACTGTAACCGTGGATTGTCCGTTTACCTCGTTGCCAATACCCCATGCATAGATGCAAGGATGATTGTAGTGACGATGGATCATTTCTTGGGCATGCTGCATTGAAATGTTCAACCATTCATCGTCAGGATCTAATGGGGTCTGCCAATGTGGAATCTCTTCCTGTACCAGTAACCCGTTACGATCACACCACTCCAGCAGCTTGCTATCCTGCTGCCAATGAAAGCGGGTAATAACACAGTTCGCGTGTTTCATATGATGAAGCATCTCTTCCAACTGTGCTACCGATTCTGCCATACCGCTCATAGGATTCGATCCAGGCATCCATTCACCCCCCATAAGACGTACCGGCTCACGGTTAAGTAACAATGTATTACCTTCTGTGCGAATCTCTCTAAATCCTACTGCCGTGCATACCTCATCTGTAAGGACACCATCCGAGTATAAAGCAATGGTTACTGCGTATAGATGGGGGTGATCAAAATGCCACAACTTAAGGTGTTCCACCTTGATGTCTTGAAATCTTAGAACACCCTCGTCGCCGGACATTTCCCATTCATTCGAAGTTAACATGTCTTCTTTATACGAAATGATCACTTTCAGTTTTATAGATTTACACTCAGACTCTCGTGCCTGCTCCCACAAACAAATCTCACCAGATAACATGCCGTATGGAGCGTGAGTTCCGTCCATATCGTCCGTGAAGTAAGGGACAGCTTGAAGTTTAGAATAGTCAATTGCCGTACGACCGCTAACCAGCAGCGATACGCCTCGAATAATTCCGCCGTCGTCTGCCCAATCAAAGCTATTGCCCATGGGAAGAGCCGTCTGGCTATTTTCATTATTTACTGATACCACAATTCGGTTGGTTGCATCGAAGATGACTGTGTCGGAAATCTCTATCACAAATGGAGTGTAACCCGATTGAGTATGTTCTCCTACACGGTTGCCGTTTACCCATACCACCGCATCTCGATAAACGGCATCAAACTGTAACCGTAGTAACTTCCCTTCCCATGCCGGCGGAGCGTACACATTATGACTATACCATCCCGTTCCACGAAACTCCTCTAACCCATTTTGCACGTTCCACGTGTGGGGAATCTTAACGATTTCGCCCAAGGGAGGACCTTGTTCATACCATTGTAGTTCCATGCCCTGATTCTCGGTATCTGCCTGAAACAACCATGATTCTTCCAATGAAACTAATGTTCTAGCACTCACTCTGATTCCTCTCTTTCTAATGCTGTTTTTTAATATGATATAGAAGAGCCCTCTATAAGGCCATTCAACATCCGCGGAATGTCATGGACAATCTGGTGACCATATTAACATTTAATTCACTGTCTCATTAAAAAAAAAAAATGATTTACAGATCTCCATCGAACCATTTAAAATGGTTTACATACTGTAAAGGTTAACGACGTGTAAATGAAGGAGATTATGAAGTACATGAGTACATTACCAAAATCAGTTCGCTTTCCACTGTTCATTCTGATGTTAAATCTGTTTATCGCTTTATTGGGGCAGGGGATGCTCATCCCCATATTGCCGGAGTATTTGAAGCTTTTTCATGCGGGAGGCACAGTAGCAGGATTTTTAGTGGCAGCCTTCGGTGCCGCTCAATTCTTCTTTTCACCTCTCGGGGGGCAACTGTCTGATCGATTTGGACGCAAAAAGTTGATCATCGCAGGTATGTTTCTATCGGTCATTTCAGATATCATATTTGCACTGTCAACATCACTGCCATTCCTGTATGCCGCAAGATTTATCGGTGGGATCAGTCTCGGTTTAATGGTTCCTGCGAACCTCGCTTATGTGGCTGATATTACAACGCCAGAGACTCGTGCAAAAGGCATGGGCTATTTTGGTGCAGCTATGAATTTGGGGATGGTACTCGGACCTGGTCTGGGTGGTCTCATTGCCGAGATGGGTATTCGCATGCCCTATTTCTTCGCAGCGGGTCTGGGACTGATTGCGGCACTAATGACGTTGCTATTGCCTGAGACACTCCCCCCGGAGAAAAGAACCGTCTCCATCCGTCATCAAAAAGGTGATCACTTGGGCAAGAAAATCTGGAGTTCTTTTAAAGTACCCTATTTCAAATACTTGATTGTGCTTCTCGTCATGACCTTTGGCCTCATGAGTTATGAGACGGTATTCGCTCTTTTTGCAGAGCAAAAATACGGATTCAACGCTGCGACGATCTCCATCATTATTACCTTGGGCGCGATTATCGGTATCATTGTACAAATCTGGCTTTTGGATTGGTTCGTTCAGAGAATCGGAGAAGTTAAGCTGATCCGCCTCTCCTTAATAGTCACACCCATAGCTTTATTGTTAATGTTAATTAAGGTCAACCTTGTGTTTCTGTTGTTCGCTTCTGCGTTATTCTTTGCCTTTAATTCGTTTTTGCGACCTTCGGTCAGCACGTTAATATCCAAGAATGCAGGAGATCGGCAAGGCTATGCATCGGGTCTGAACACCACATTCTCCAGTCTCGGAACGGTGATTGGTCCGCTGATCGCAGGGCTATTGTTTGACAAAAACATAAACTTCCCGTATATTTTTGGTGCAATTATGCTGCTCGCTTCTCTCGGACTGACCTTGAACGCATTTCGTTCGAAGAAAGGACAATTGTATACAAGTGAATGAAAACTGGCATCAACAATTGAGAAATAAACATCGTGATGATTTGATTGCAGCAGGTAAGGAGCTCTTTTTGAAATATGGATTGCTCCAGGTGAAGATTAAGGATGTGTGCACTAAAGCTGAACTTAGCAGAGTGACCTTTTATAAACATTTTCAGTCTATGGATGAGCTTCTTCTTGCCATTCAGATGCACTTAATTGAACATTTAACGGATGAGGTTAGCCATACATCAACGAAGGATATGAATGGGCGAGAACAACTCACAGTCATGTTGAATGCATGGGTTGTGTTTGCCCAGGATCATCCAGACTACATCCGATTTATTCAATTATTTGATATTAACTATGAGATGTATGATTTTAGTCCTGAATTGAGAGAACAGTATGATAAGTTCAACCAGAACGGGAAAGAAAAGCATTTCCTGATGGATGCTTTATCTACAGGCATTGCGGACGGCAGTATCAAGAATCCGTCGCCTCCACTGGAACTTGCTCAGTTTATCTTCACAACGCTAATGGGCATGCTTCAACGGATTGTTAAGATCGATCCGTCAAAGACTAATACAATGGATACGCGGATGACGGAGCAGTTTGTGAAGATGCTGCTCCATTTTGTCTGTAGCGAGGAAATACCGGAGTGAGGACATATTCAGAAAGTACAAAAGACTGATTCCAGCAGATGGATCAGTCTTTTGCATCTTCTCTGCCTTCGGGATGCAGTTGAAGGATTTGATCGCAGATATTTTTTATATTCGTTTTTCAATTAGAAAATATAGTCTCAATACATTCGCTCCAATGTAATACAGAGTATCTGTTGAGGCTCAATCTTAATATCCATTTCCAGTGTTCCCCCACGGGTATGGATATGTCTCATGTAAGTTACCGGAATACTCCGGACTTTCAAGTAATCAATAGTTTCCATGTCGAATGAATTTAGACTGGTCATCTTCAAAGCCTCATCTAATGCATTTCCATCGTTAAAGCTCATTTTTTTAACGATAGCTCTGTAGTTACGGCAGTCAGCAGGCAGATTGGAGAGTTGTAATATCATATTTTTGGATACAGGGTTATGGAAGATGAGTTTGTTACTGTTCATATCGTATTTTTCGAACGAACTGAAATATGACGGGTCCACCGGAGCGTACAAATAAGCCAAAATTGTAATATTCTCATCTTCGTTTTTGGTGATGAATAAGGATGAATCCCGATAAAGCAATGTTTTGCCAAGTTTGTTCAGGAATTCGTAGGCATAAAAGCCGATTTTGGGAATACCACTCACGGTTAGGAGTCCAGGACCACCACTAAACTCGATGGTTTCCGCCGCAGTTTCATTAGAATAAGCTAAATCTGACATCAACCAATAACCAATGCCTTTGTAGAAGTCACTGAGACCCAGATGATGGTGAAGTATATATAATCCTTTGAATGCCATATCGTTCAACTGATCCCGACTCGATGACGTAATGTTAAATTCGGTGAGATAGAGGTCCGGAACGTTCAGATAATCTTCCAGGTACGTAAACAGGCTTTGAGTCATCATCAATATATAATTTTCTTTGGTTGACTTGACGATTGCAGATTTACCGTTACTGGTGCTGTTCTTTTTGGAATAAGGTAGTGCAGAAATTCCACAGAAGTCTGGTTCCATACCCTCCTGCACGAGCTGAGCCACAAAGCCATCTCGATGCATTTCCTTAACCTCTAACACAATGCCTCCGATGCCTACCTGTAAACCGGGTTCCACCTTTTTTAGTACTTTCCGAACTTCATCGTAGTATTTAACAAAGTCTTCATCCAAAGATAAGTCATAATTGCGAAGTTTTCCTTTGAATCGATTAGAACCATGATTAACACCCGTCTCATAATACCAGGGGCTGGAACGGACCACTTCGATTTTCCATTGGGCCATCACTGATTTTCCGTAATGATTGAGTAGCAGTCGGAACAATTCTTGAATTTCCTTTAGCCAGTTTTCCCAGGAGTATGTTCTATGGTTATGACCAACACTCGTAACGACTTCGGCGGCTTCGGGAGGATTAAGCACAATAAACGGCTTCCAACCTCTGGCCACAAGCTTTCCAATTGCTTTTACAACTAGAGCATAATCAGGAGTATTTCCATCCACACGAAACATGCTTCTGTTCAGAAGTCCACTTACTCTTGAGAACTCAAATATGTTGTGCTTTTCAAATGCCGCAAGTTGATCGTTCAACTCAGTCACCAGCAGTTTCGAAGCTTGTCCTACATTCAAGATTGCGGACGAGAGCCTTATCTTTTCGCTATTCTGTGCTTCTATTCGAATTTTACGCTTCTTCTCCTGATTCACATGCTGCAGAACGGCTTCTAATTCTTTTTGATCGCATTCCTGTGTTTCAATACTCTGATGAACCTGAATAGAGGTCTTCGTTTTACGGAATGTGCTCGGACTAATACCATGTCTCTTTTTGAAGAGTCGGTTGAAGGAATTGATATTCGTAAACCCCGCCTCGTATCCAATAGAGGTTACCGGATCGTTTGTCTCGACCAGTTGTCGTTCCACATTGCGCATTCGATGCTCCAGCAGATAATCGCTTAGCGATTGTCCGACAATTTCAGAGAATGTCCGCGACAGATACTGTTCTGATACGAAGAACTTCTTGGCGATATCCTTCAACTTGATATCTTTCTCGAAGTTGTTACCCAGGTAGAATTTAATTTCTTCGATTCGGCTACGCATACTTTTATTGCTTCGTATGGGAACTTCCTTATAATACTTTCTCTCCAGCAAGCTCAACATTGAGAAGTACAGGTTAAATACCTCGACGTCAGATATGCTGCTTTTCTCCAAATAAAATCCGGAGAGCAGCTTATTGGCAAGATGATTCATCTCCTCGTCACTACCATTCCCGCCTTTTCTCGAATCGCCACGAAACTCGAACTGGTACCCATTGTCCCCTTGATTCTTATCATAGTTATAATAGAGAGCGATATCATAGGAAAGAGTCTGGGGTGACGTCAAATGAAAGGATTCGGATCTCGGTAAAATATAAAACCCTGGCGACTCGACCTTGATCGATTCCTCTTCACTTTCAACTTCAATAGAGCCCTTCAACACATAGAGGATATGAACTTTCCCATCAAAATTATGGATGCTGCTTCCAGGTCTGATTTGTTGAATCGCGATATTCTCCCACGGGTTTACAAGTTTCATAACGATCCTCCAAAAAAGCCACAAACGCAAAAACATTTCGCGTTCATGGCTGATTTCAATTCTTATTTTTAGATCAATGTAGTGAAAATTGAATGTGCACGTCTTGACTTAGGCATTCCCTGCTACTTCCACCAACAAAGATTGTAAATGCACCATTCTCAAGTTGGTACTTTCCATCATTATCGTAGAAGCCAAGCTGATCTTTTGGCAAGTGGAACTGGACGTTGTGAGAGGAACCAGCTTCAAGAGAGATACGTTGATAGCTTTTTAGCTCCTTCACAGGGCGAACAATAGAAGCGACCTTGTCGCGAGTGTATAGTTGAACAACTTCCTCACCGTTTCGACTGCCTATATTGGCTACTTCAACAGAAATGAGCAGTTCATGGCTTTCTTCGATAACTTCAAGATTACTATATGCAAATTCAGTATACGATAGCCCGAAACCAAATGGGTACAGAGCGTCGTTATCCACATCGAGATACCTTGAAGTGAATTTGCTTTTACCTGCTGGTCTACCAGTACTAGGATGATTGTAATACACGGGGCATTGGCCCGTAACCCTAGGAATCGATACTGAAAGTTTCCCGCTTGGGTTTGTGATACCGAAGACCACGTCTGCGATGGCGCTCCCCATCTCAATACCAAGATGCCATGTTTCTAACAATGCGTCAAGGTTCTCAGCTTCCCATTCCAATGCAAGAGGCCGACCGTTCATCAAAATAGCTACAACCGGTTTGCCAGCGGCTTTGATCATCCTTAATAATTCCTGCTGCTGACCGGGGAGTCCAATATTCGCCCGAGATGCCGCTTCTCCCGACATCGAAACTTGTTCTCCTACCACCGCGATGACGATATCACCGTAATCAATCGCTTTTTGCAGCTCATCTTCATTGATTTCTTCGGTAAGTCCGCCCGTTTCAAAATATCTAACCTTATCGCTCTGTTGCTGTAAACCGTTCAACACAGATACGCAATCTTCCTCTTTCCAACTGATGGACCAAGCACCTACAACTTCGGATGCTTTGTCAGCCAATTCACCAATGATACTAATCTTTTGATCCTTGTTAAGAGGCAAGAGATGTTCATTATTTTTTAGAAGTACGATTGATTTGGCAGCCGCTTCCTGCGCTAGTTCCCGATGTTCATGAGGAATTGTAACCATACGATCCTCAATATTGACGTAAGGACTATCAAACAAGCCAAGCCACATCTTGACGGATAGAATTCGTTCTACTGCTTGATTTAGAATGTCTTCCTCCAGTTCACCAGACTTTACAAGTTGGGGCAAGTGGTTGCTGAAAATGCTAGTTCCCATATCCATATCGATACCGGCACGTGCCGCCTGTAACCCTGCTGCTTTCTCATCTTCAGCTGATCCATGGGTAACACATTCCCTGATTCCGTTCGCATCACTGACGACAAAACCGTCAAACCCGTATCTTTCTTTTAATACTTCGTTGAGAAGCTTTCCATTTACCGTACAAGGAACACCGTTAAGATCATTGAACGCAGCCATGACCGTAGTTGCTCCTTCTTCTACAGCCGCTTTGAACGGTGGCAAGTAGACATTGTGTAACAGAGAATTAGACATGCTCGTTGTATTGTAATCTCGACCTGATTCTGCCGCTCCATAAGCGACAAAGTGCTTCAGGCAAGCAGCTACGTAATTTGCTGGATTGGACGTATCACCTTGAAGGCCCTTGACCTTTGCTCTGGCAAACTCAGATACGAGGTAAGGATCTTCACCTGGACCTTCGGATACTCTTCCCCATCTTGCATCTCTCGATACATCAATCATAGGAGCAAAATGCCAGTTAATACCCTCCATTCTTGATTCTCTCGCAGCCATTCGGGCCGTTCTTAAGAACAGATCATTGTCGAAGGAACATGCCTCTGCCAACGCGATTGGGAATACGGTGCGAAATCCATGGATTACATCCAGACCAATAATGAGAGGTATGCCAAGACGGCTTTCTTCCAATGCAATTTTTTGCAACTCATTTGCTTTCTCTGCATTTTGAAGCATGATGGATCCGATCTTTCCTGCCCGAATCTCATCCTCATGATAATCCTGCTCAGCCGTTTCCATTATTTTACTGAATTCACCCTGACTCAACCGACCATCTGTGAGCATTTCAATGAGTTCTTCGAACGAGACATCGAACCCGCCTACAATGGAAACGGATGCCTGATTCATTTGCCCTACCTTTTCTTCAAGCGTCATTTGGCTGATTAAGTCCTGTATGTGATTACGTTGTTGTTGAGCCAAATCGATCATAAACATTCTCCTTCGTATCAATGATTATATTTAAAAGGTCGTCCCTTTTACGAGACGACCAGACGAGATTAAATTACAGAAATCACCTTATAGATTTTCGCCGTTTGACCTAACAACCTCTTTGTACCAATCAAAAGATTTCTTTTTGAAGCGGTCACCCGTTCCTTGCCCTTTATCATCCAGATCGACATAGACCAAGCCATATCGCTTACTCATTTCACCGCTGCTGGCACTAACGATATCAATCGTCCCCCAGGTTGTATAGCCTATGATATCTACTCCGTCGGACATGGCATCTTGCATTGCCTTGATATGGGAACGGAAATAGGAAATACGGTAATCGTCTTCCAAATAGTTATTCTCGTCCGCAATCTCTCTTACTGCGAATCCATTCTCGACGATAAAGAGCGGTTGCTCATATCTATCATACAGCTCATTCAATGTGATTCTAAATCCTGTCGGATCGATCTGCCAGCCCCATTCGTTAGCCTCCAGATATGGGTTTTTCAAGGTGCCACTAATGTTGCCGCCAGTCTTTTCTTTGTCTTCTTTATCCGAGGATACGAGCCGCGTTGAATAATAACTCAACGCTACAAAATCACTGGTATATTTACTCAGAATATCCATTTCTTCTTCCGTAGCTTTCAAATCGATCTCGTTTCTTCTAAAGTAACTCAACATATAGTCGGAGTATTTCCCTTTGGCTTGTACGTCTACTAGAGAGAACTCTTCCTGATCTGCCTGATAAGCTGCCCATACATCTTCAGGGTTGCATGTGTACGCATAGTTCTTACCTGCTCCGATCATGCATCCGATCTCAAAATCAGGATTGATCTCATGTCCAATCTTTGTAGCGAGTGCTCCAGACACCAGCTGATTGTGAGCGGCTTGGAATTTGGCTTCCAGAATGTTTTCTTCCTTATTCGGATCGATCAGACCACCAACTGCTGGGATACCCAATACCATATTGATTTCATTGAAAGTGATCCAATATTTGACGTGATTTTTATATCTTCGGAATACTGTTTCGCAATAAGTGACGAAATAATCAATAACCTTCTTGTTTTTCCAACCGCCTTTGTGAATCAGAGCAAGCGGAGTATCGAAATGGTTTAATGTAACCACAGGAGTAATTCCGTACTTCGCACATTCTGCGAATAATCGATCGTAGAAAGCCAACCCTTCTTCATTTGGCTCAGCATCGTCCCCGTTCGGAAAAATTCTAGCCCAGTTAATTGAAGTGCGAAGAAAATTAATCCCCAGCTCCGCCAGTAACTTGATATCTTCCGGGTAACGATGATAGAAATCGATCGCGTTATGACTTGGATAGTACTGGTACTTGGTGTTCATCGCCTTTTCGATATTATAGATCGCATCCCAACGACCTTCGCTAATTGCGGGGAAAAGATCAGCTAGCGTGAGACCCTTTCCTCCTTCTAGATAGCCGCCCT
The DNA here is from genome assembly GCF_037991315.1 of Paenibacillus sp. FSL H8-0079. Classification (NCBI taxonomy): domain Bacteria; kingdom Bacillati; phylum Bacillota; class Bacilli; order Caryophanales; family Paenibacillaceae; genus Paenibacillus; species Paenibacillus sp. FSL H8-0079. The sequence continues at coordinate 3,342,459 of NZ_CP150300.1, read as the reverse complement.
CGCTCTGAGTGGCACACATTGCTGCACCCCATAAAAAATCTTTTTTCATCATGGTTTTTCTCTCCCTGTTCAATCTATTTATGTGAATCAAGTGATACTAATCCGTTTATTTGTTTGAAGTATCTTCTTTTTTACCGCGATACATCAGTAACGTAAGACCAAAAGGTATAACAAATGACAGGATCATAACAACCAGTACTACGATAAAACCTACCTGTGTTCCAGAATTTTGAGTATCAATAAATCCTGGCAGAGCGAAGATTCCACCCGGTGTCAGTTGCAAAAGTTTGGCTCCAAAATATCCAATGGCTCCTCCACCAATACCTGACACAATACATACCATCGTTAAAATTTTCTTCTCCGCCAGCAAGAATCCGTACAAGGCTGGTTCAATGACCCCCATAAGCCCCGAGTTAAAACCAGCGGAATAAGCAAGCCCTTTTTGTTTTTTGTTGGCGTTTTTCATGCCCATAGCTACAATTGCACCAGCAATCGCGAACGAGTGGCCTGTAATCATTGGGAAGATGACATCATAACCGTTCGTGAAGAAGTTCGTCAGAGCGATCGGCACAATAGCACCATGCAGGCCCACGGCAACCATCGGAATCCACAACCCACCTAAAAGGGCGCTGATTAATGTTGGACTCAAGCCGTACACACTGAGAATCCCTTTAGCAATCATCTGGCTTAACAGCATGGCTAGTGGTCCAATTACAATCAGTGTAACTGGAATAGAGATTAACAGCACCACCAGTGGAACTCCGAAGCTTGAAATGACCGAAGGTATATATTTCTTGGCAACACGTTCGACCTTGGATGCAAAATACACCGCAAGAATCGCAGGAATAATTGTCGCTGAGTAACTGGCTAACAAAACAGGAATTCCTGCAAATGTCGTATACACGGGTGCCTCTAGTAGCGAGCCTGACATCAGTACGCTGATTGGGTCAGCCTTAAGCAATTCTGCCAGCGTTGGATAGAATAATGCAGCACCGATCGCCATACCCACCAGTTCGTTCATTTTGAAACGTTTAGCTGCGGAGAAGCCGACAAAGACTGGCATAAAGTAGAAGATTACGTCCGCGACGACATACAAAACTTTGTAAGTTCCACTTGAATCCACAATCCATCCTAGTGACAGGAACAAAGCCAAGAATCCTTTGACAATACCCGTTGCTGCCATAACTCCAATCAAAGGTCCCATAATGCTGATGACCGTCTCCAGCAGTTTACTGATCGGATTTTTCTTTTTTGCAGGTTTGCTTTCATTTGATTGCTTTTCCTGCGGCGTGGATGTTGCTTCTTCGTCGTCTCCGGAATCACTGTTAAATGAGTAAAGACGCTGTATGTCATCAAAGACCTTTGATACTTGACTACCGATGACCACATGATACTGACCGGTTGCCTCCAAGGCCTGAATCACCCCGTCTAGCTCCATCAATTTGTTTTTGTTTGCCTTGTCCGGGTCCTTCAAAACAAATCTTAATCGTGTTGCACAGTGCATCAAAGAAGTCACGTTCTTCTCCCCACCAATGTTTTTCACGATTTGTTTGGACAGTTCTTTATAATCCATATCACTTCACCTCTACTCGGTTATTAACCACAGCATTTTTTGAACGTTCGTTTTCAAATAAGCGGTTACATTCGTTATTTTATTGACTTTTCGTGTATATAGATTGCTCAAATCATACATCCTTTACGTACAATTTTGATTAAACAATGTATTCGCTTTCAATTGTGGTTAAAATTGTGCAATCTTTTTTTAACACCAAGAGTGCGATACGTTCTCGTATGCCATCTGAGATGGGTCAAGTTATTCTATATAAGAATAATGACCTGCAAATCAAAAAAAGCCGCTATAATAGCGACTTAAGGGGGTATTTTGACGGGACAACACAGTTTCTCTTTTTCACTTGTTTACATTAATGTTCTATAAAGTATCATTTAATCCGTTTGTACGGGTAACTTTCCTCCAGCTTTCAGTTGGCCAAGCAATACTTTGATTCCAGCAGACGTATTAGTCTCCTGCTTTCCATACACAGCAATCCCTGAGCGCACGTCCTGCAAATAAATCATTTCGTAAGGGTTACCAAGAGACAACAGCGTGTATCGCTGATCATTCTTGTTCATCGCATTAATCAAGGTTTGATAATCGCTCCATCCAAACTGGCTGGCCACATTACGGAATTGGTAAGAAGCAAGAATGACGTAATCTGCTTTGCCAATCGCCTGGAGCGTTTCGTTCATTTTACCTTGACCAACAACTGATATTTCTGTCTTTAATGACAGGTTATTAGCGGCTTGCAATAGCTGCTTCTCAAGCTGTTTTGCCTGTTCCTGCTCGGCTGCGACAATAACAACCCGATCGCCTTGCTTAATTGGATCAGGAAGCACACCTTCGCGGCTACTGAGTACAGTGACTGCTCGCTCTGCGATTTCCCGCTCAATTTCCCGATGCGCCTTCGATCCGATAATCCCGTTAAGCTGAGCTAGCTTTTGTTCAAGCGATTCGCTGCGTTCAAACAAACCATATTTCGATTTCATCTCCAAGATTCTCTTGACGGATGCATGTATGGTTTCATCCGCTAAAATGCCATTGTTCACTGCATTCACCAGCGTTTGATGGGCGGCTGCTGAATCTTTCGGCATAAGGATGATATCAACACCTGCGGAAACGGCGCGTTCTACCGATGTATTCTCCCCAAAATGCTCCGCAATTGCATTCATGGTAAACGCATCTGAAATGATAAGACCTTCATATCCTAGCTCTCCGCGAAGCAGTCCGGTCAGTACCTTTTTCGATAAGGTGGCCGGGATCGGCACACGCTCTCCGTCTTTGAGTGAAGTGACATGCTCGTTATCTATGGCAGGGAAAGCAATATGTGCGGTCATAATCATCTCTACCCCATTCTCGATTGCAGCCCGAAACGGTTTTAACTCTACCGCATCAAGACGCTCCCGATTATGAGTTAATACCGGCATTCCGAGATGGGAGTCTACCTGCGTATCTCCATGCCCCGGAAAATGCTTCACTGCCGCCATCACCCCGGATTGCTGTAAGCCCTGTATTGTGGCGAGACCAAGCCGCGTCACCAAATCTGCATTCGAGCCAAAAGATCGGATGCCAATGATGGGGTTGTCCGGATTGCTGTTGATGTCTAGCACTGGCGCAAAGTTAATCTGCAGTCCCAGTGCCTTCAGCTCCTCCCCTGTCAGCTGCCCGGCGGCTTGAGCCAGTACAGTGTCTCCCGTTGCGCCAAGCGCCATTTGACCCGGCAGATTCGTCCCGCCTGGAATGCGCTTAATAACGCCTCCTTCTTGGTCGATACTAAGAAACAGAGGAATATCACCGGCTTCCCTTTGCAGATGGTGTGTGAACGTTGTAAGCTGCTTCACGTCTACAATATTTTTATCGAAAAGAATGAGTCCTCCCAGGTCCTGATCATGGATACTGCGTTTCAGTCCTTCATTAACGGTCGTCGTCGCTTTACCATTCCACTGCCTGATGTCAGGCATAAGCATCTGGCCAACTTGCTCACTTACCGTCATATAGGAGATCAGCTTATCCCAATCTTGTGTCCGGATGGCGACTTCGCGTTCAAACCGAATCACACGCGCCATAAATACGGCATATTCAGCGCGCGTGACAGATTGATTTGGACGAAAAGTAGCATCCGAATATCCGCCGACCAGACCATTGGAACTCATGATAAGAATAGGTGCTGCTGCCCAATGCCTGTCCGTATCTGTCCATCTTGCGGGTTCATTACCTTCTGCAAGTGAATATGCCCGTGTAAGGAACGCCGCAGTCTCTGCGCGGCTTAGCGGTGCGTCCGGTCGAAAGGTCCCGTTAGGGAAACCGCTCGCAAGTCCATTTTTGGCTGCTATTGTGATCTCTCGATGGAAGGGGTGTGTAGTTGGAACATCCGAATATGTCGTGCCTACTACTTCTTTTTGAAGCTGCTCTGGATATAGCTCCCGAACCATAAAAGTAACGGCTTGTGCCCTTGTCACCTGTGCCTCCGGTTTGAATATTCTATTGCCATATCCCGCTACTGTTCCACGCTTCGCCATGTATTCAATGCCATCTTCTGCCCACTTTGAGTGCTGCAGATCGACAAAACGTTCTTCCGCAGCTGCACTCGACGCACCTATAAGCATAGATCCGAGAACGCCACCTATAATCGTCATCCATTTAACATGCATCTATTTCACTCCTGTTGCTATTCTATGGATGAATAGACGCTACTGCGATATCGTTTGTTGCGCTTTTATAACGGTATAAATATGAAAAGCATAGATTCTGGTGCAAGAATGGATACAAACTCATTCCCAGATATACTTATCATTCTTCTGTAATAATGGTAGATATTGCTTTTTTACTTAACAAACTTTTTCTTCCTGCTGTTGAAATTATAATAATATCATACCGATCAAAACCTTCGATTATGCCTTTCAGATGAACTCCGTTAGTCGTTATAACAGTGCACATCTGGCGGTGATTCTGGAGATTTTGCAATAAATCATCTTGTGTGTTGTCTTCTATCTCAAATTGTTTATTAGACATATTGTTATCCCTCTCTCTCACTGGTATTGGAATGGATCTTCTTTTTATCAATCAACTACGCTTCTATGTTTTTATTTGCAGAAACAAGCTTGACTACATTCGGAAATTATATTTAGCAAGCTAAGTATTAATCGAAGAAATACAGATTTACACTATATTCCTCTCCATTTGTTGCATTAGTTGTCTTAATATCAACCGATCTTCCGTCGAAATGGATTGAAGCAATTTCGCCTGCTGTTCCCTCCATTTAATATCCACCGGCTTTTCTAATGCTTTTCCTTTGTCCGTTAGATAAATACGCATGATCCGTGCATCTTGTACATCACGTTTACGATATATAAATCCGTTCTGCTCCAGTGATTTAACCATGTTCGTTACCGTTGGCGGTTCACATTTCAAGTGTTCACACAGTTGCATCTGGGTTACCCCATCTCCCAACCACAAATGATACAACAATTTATCTTGCCCTACATAGAGATTTAGTTCCCTAAGAGACTCACTATAATTCCGACGCATTTGGGAAGAAATTCGATCTAACGACTGTCGAATATCACAATCTACTGCATCTGTCATGAATTATCCCCTCCTGTCATCTGAATGATATTTAGTGCACTAAATGTATCACGAAAAATTACAGTTGTCAATTTACCTTAGAGCACCGCCTATTGGCGGCAACTCTAAAGTTCAAAAAGATTGGATTTATCGTAAAGCTTATTTTTTGGCAAAACCTTGCTTGTTCAAATAGGCCATCATTTGCGGCTGAATACTTCTCTCGAGGTGATCTTGGATATGGTCACTCCATCCTTTTACTTTTTTCACAGTGAAAGGAGCTCTTGTCGGACGATTTTCATAATACTTCAGCATGGTCTCATCATAGATTGCTAATTTCTCTTGATCCATTGGTTGGTATTGATTATCAAGTAATACCATGGATTGAGGGAGCCGAGGTTTCAGTTCCGGCTTATCTCCAGCTGGATTACCGATACATAATCCCACCAGAGGGATAACATATTTCGGTAGATTTAATACGTCAGATAGCTCGCTAATATTGGCTCTGACCCCACCAATGAACACTCCGCCAAGTCCCATCGATTCGGCCGCGGTTAACGCATTTTGTGCCATCAGGCCGGCATCGAATGAACCAATCAATAGAAATTCAATATATTCAATATCCACATACGGAGCGATTTCATGATTTCGGTTGAAATCTGCACAGAAGATCCAGAATTCTGCCGCTTCTTCAATATAGGGTTGATCGACACAGAGATGTCTAACTTTTTCTCGAAGAACTGGATCTGTGATGCGAATAATGGATACAGCCTGCAGAAGACTGAACGATGAAGTTTGATTAGCTGCCTGAAAGATTGCATCTCGTTGCTCTGCTGTCAGAGGTTGAGATGTGTAAGATCGATACGATGTATGGTTATGAAGCAATTCAAGTGTGTTATTCATAAAAACTCTCTCCTCTATCTAGTTATTTCATTTTCCCGCATTCCATATTCATAAGGAACACCCATATTCTCTCGTAGTGTTTTCCCTTCATATTCTCTATGGAACAAACCGCGCTCCTGCAAGATAGGTACTACCTGATTTACAAAATCTGCAACGCCATCAAAAGATACATCGGGCACGACTGAGAATCCATCACATGCACCTTCCAAAAACCATTCTTCCAAGAAATCAGCAACTTGTACGGGAGTACCCGCAACCACTGGGTGATAGTTAATAACGCCATGAGCCAGAACATCGCGAATCGTTAATCCTTCTAAAAGTAACTTCAAAGCCCTTGCGGAACGGGGGTCCATTGGGTTGGCATATGCATTTCTCAACAAGTTTGGTTCTAATGGTTTATCAATATCTACCGAGTTTACCGAGAGCGGTATACCGATCATGGAACCAAGGTAACTTACCCGATTGGGTATCTCCTCAGGATTAAAACTCATGAGTTGTTTTCGACGTTCCAGCGCTTCTTCTTCCGTAGCAGCCAGAGAAAACATAAACCCTGCAAACATTTTGATATCATCTGGGTTTCGACCGAAACGAATAGCACTTTGTTGAATAGCTAGTCTCTGTTCACGAGCGGACTCTATGTCATATGGATTAGCATATACACCTGAAGCGTATTTCCCCGCCAACTCAAGTCCCTCACTTCCTCCTCCAGCTTGGAAAATAACCGGCTGTCCTTGCTCGGATGGAGGAATCGGTAGAGGACCACGAGATGCATAATATTGACCTTGAAGGTTAATAGGCCGGATTTTGTTCATATCCGCAAATTCCCCTCCATCCACATCTAACGTCCAAGCATCGGATTCCCAACTTCCCCATAAGGACTGAACCATCTGAATGCTTTCATGTGCTCTGGCATAACGTTCCTGGCGACTTGCCACACGTGCCCCAAAGTTTGCCGCTGCTGCAGGATCGGATGTGGTAACCGCATTCCATCCCACACGTCCATGACTGATTACATCCAATGCTTTGAACTGACGTGCAATGTTGTAGGGATAATTAAATGTCGTAGACAGCGTAGCAACTAATCCGATGTGCGTGGTCTCTCTTGCCACGGCCATCAGTGCCAGCAGGGGGTCCATAGGAAACATAGGTGTCTGTGGGCCTAAATTATTGGATAATCCTGGAGTGTCAGCAATGAAAATCATTTGAAATTTTCCTTGTTCAGCTAATTTAGCCCGTTCTACATAACTATCCATATTGGTGTAAGCTGCAGGATCCGTGCCAGGCATTCTCCATGCGCTAAATTCGGCTCCATAACCCGAAACCATCTGTAAAGCCAGTTGCATTTCTCTTCTTTTATTCATAACGTTTTTCTCCTTGAAGATTATAGATATTGACGTTCACCGGTCTGTGCTGATTTCTCGACGGCATCCAGTAACTGATGAAGTATCACCGCATCCGCGAAAGTAGGTGCTAAGGTAGTGCCTTCTTGAATATCTTGCGCGAACTTGCGATAAGCTTGAGCTATATTCAGAACAAATCCAGAGTCGGATTTAAGTGAATCAGGAGCATAGTAATAGGAATCAGGAATACGTAGTTCACGAAGTTCGTTGTCCATTGATCCCGCACCGCGTAATTGGTGTGATCCGAATTGAATGGATGCAGGTGCACTCAGCACGATGGTTCCTTTGTCTCCGAAAATTTCAAGTGTGAGTCCTGTCTGATGTTTAACTCCACCTTGAATATGAACGCTGGCTGCTGCACCATTAGTCAATTTTCCTGTAATCATGATCTGATCATCCGTTGTTTTCTTGATGACTTTCTGAATATCAACCAATTCAACTTCTGGAAACTGTTGAGCTGTGGTGGCAGATAATTCTGTAAAGTCCCCAAGCATATAGGTAAATGCATCCAGATTGTGTCCACCTACAATGGTCAGCAAATTCCCTCCAACTTTCCGGTCAAACAAGTACGCACTCGACTTGTCACCAACGCCACCCATGCCATCTATAGAGATCTTCAGGTTGGCAGACAAAACTTTCCCAACATAACCCTCTGCCAATAAATCTTTTACATATTGAACGGCCGGAGCTTGTCTGGCCTGTAATCCAATCGCATTTGGCAGTTGTGCGGAAGCTATCCATTCCTGCATTTCCAAGGCTTCATCTGTATTCGACCCTAGTGGCCATTCACAATAGATTGGTTTGCCAGCAGGAGCGATGGCCTTGACTGCATTATAATGCTCCCTAACGTTAATGCTAACAACCACCATATCAACATCGGTATGATGAGCCAACTCCTCGCTGTTATCAAATCCGTGATCTGTGCGGAAAGCTTCTGCGCTTTTCTTTGCACTTACCATATTACTTGTCCCAACCGCTGTAAGCTCGAATTCATCCAAATGCTGAATAGCTGGAATATGTGTGCCACTTGCCCATCCGTTATTAATTGAAGCTCCTATGATTCCTGTACGAATTTTTTTGCTCATTATTAAACAACTCCCTTGTTATAGTTCACGGTATGATCGAATATCAGTTTGTCTCCAACCATGTAAATCTAGAAGACGCATCCCTATTTCCTTCTACTTGCTATATGCCCTTATCAGTCACTCCTTTCTATGGTATATTTATTTAGCTTGCTAACTATAAAATCAAGATATCGTTATTAATCTTTCACATTTTAGGTAAGCTAAAATTGTTTTGGTGTTGACAACATCATAGGTGTATTCTTTTTGTTTGCAAAGAGGGCAATTTAAATGAACATAGTACATCTTTTTGTACCTTTGGATCAGGAGTGATATGAATGAGAGTATGCAACGAAGGATTTGATCAAGACTTTATAGATGGAAAAAGTGACATGTACGCCATAGCGTTTACTCAGAATGTCCTTTCCGGACGATGGAAATATTTTATATTATGGTATCTAAAAGACGAAACACGCCGTTATACGGATATCAAAAAATTCCTTGGAGATCTCTCTCAAGGCTCTCTTACAAAGCAGCTTAAAGAATTGGAGAATGATGGCGTTATTCAACGGGATGTCTATCCGGAAGTTCCTCCACGCGTCGAGTACTCATTAACAGACAAGGGAATCAAATTACTTCCGATCCTTGAAAAGATGGCGGACTACGGTAGAGAATACGGTGAGACAACGCAAGCTTAGAATACAACGTGTAAGACATGTTTATAAGAAGGAATTCAGTCAACAATAGTGAAATCATCTACAAGGGAGTGATTTTATGTTGTTGAATGTGATATTGGGCTTTGTGATCCCTATTGTTGTGGGTTGCTGGATATTAAGAAAAAGCCTAAACTTGCTCCTGATTTTTTTTCCATTTGGTGTCGCAACTTCCACCGTATTCAATAATATTGGTTTTAATTACTTTTGGCATCTTGCTCCGGAATTCACGAATCGCTCCTTTGCAGCTCTTCCTTTTGATGTGGGTCTCTTCCCTATGGCTGGATGTCTCATGATATACTTTATTAACAGACATCGAGCACATCCATGGATAGCCGTATTTGTATCAGCTCTCATGTTGACTATTGTTGAGTGGATCGCCAAAGAGTACGGAAAAGTGTGGTATTTTAATGGATGGAATATCTTCTGGTCTTACGTTTCATATCTGATCCCTATGGTGATGGCATACCTATACAGTTCAATTTTCTTCAAAGTGTTCAAAACACGTAACCCTTCATAAAGTTTGCATTCTCAGCCAGCATAAGCAAATCAATATGCTCAATAGGGTTCCATATTAGATATATTTGTTAAGGGGGACGATATGTTTTTCTCCTTATTTAATAAAATCCAAAAAAGCCGCTAATTTAGCGGCTCTCAATTGGGCCATACTCTGGTCTCTCTCAATATTGTGCTACCAACACTAATCCTATGGTTTAATATTAGCTTGCTTCCCATCAGGAGCCACCGACTTATCGCTCGTCTTCACACCCCTGCGCTTCATAGTAAAACAACACCAAAAATAAAATTAACATACTAACTCTATTGAATAGAGTTCATAAATAACTTACCAACTTGACTATCAATATCTTTCGGGACGGGTTGCAACCCATGTTGCAGTGATTCCGCATTCGTAATAATGCGATAGGCAGAATAGGATATCAGTGCAAATCCCATGTCCATAATCTCAATGGGATTACCGTCAGCTCCTGCCAAATTAAGAGGGTTTGCATGATGAAGCAAATAGATACTTTTCTCTGCAAACGTGATTCGTTCGATACCTTCTTTCACGACTTCAACGGATTGAGAAGCTTGCTTGATTTCTTCCACATTGATTTCAAAACCGTAGTGCCCTGAGTTTGCAAGAATAACTTTTTCTTTGAAGTAAGGGATATGCTGCTCGGTTATGACATTAAAAGATCCAGTTGCCGTAATGATCACATCCGCTTCGGGGATTAATTCGTGCAGTTCCCCAACCCAATGCCCGTCTGTTTTTGCATTTAAGAGATTAACAGGATTCATGTCATAGACTAACGTAATCGCACCTAATCCCCGGAACTTTTTAGCAATGCCGCTACCGCAATATCCGTATCCCACAACAAGAACCTTTTTCCCTCCAACGAGAAGACTGGTTGTGCGCATGAAACCATCTACAACAGACTGTCCAACACCCAGCGCGTTCTCAAAAGTCTGCTTCAAGGGCGAGTCATCAATCACGATAACGGGATAATCAGGCTGTACCCCACTCTTCTCAATCAGCAACCTTCCTGTACGTGTCTCTTCGTTTGCACCAATTGGGTTCCAATCAGGTTTCAGTTCATCGTGAGCAAGAATCAGGCTTGCACCATTGTCGAGGAAGAGATCGATTTTATGTTCCATGACCATCTGTAGGTAACGTTTGTGATCGTCATAACGATCTCCTTCTTTCGCTAAAACCGTGACATTAGGTAGTGATGCCAGGTATGCTGCGGTATCCTTCTTCGTTGTTCCAAGACACCCGACCAAATAGATATGTGCAGCCCCACTCGCTAGAAGACCCTCTACCCAGAATCCCGTTTTGGGCTCAATATGCATACTGATCGCGATAGTCATTCCTTTAAGGACTTGCTGCTCTTGAAACAATTGATTCACTTCTGTGATCAAAGGCATTCTCTCTCTAAACCACTGCATTCTCACTAACCCCGCACTAGCCAAACTTTGATCATCAATAATACTGTTCATCATAAGTTCCCCCTATGTACCAATCCGTTGTTTTATAATTCGAGGTAAGTATAATATTTAAAAAGGACTGTCAATAAGGACAAATGTCCGCCTTTTGGAGAGTACATCAAATAATTACTTTGTGTATGATGATCGGGAGAAAATGGTTGATCTAAAATAGTTAGTAAAGGAGTCCTCACGTGTTATGCCCATAAAAGTCAACCCTGATATCACAGCAGCGGTCCTCAAAGCAAATTTACAGGAAATCATTACCGATGAAGCTTTGACCAATCTGCAAGTGAAAATGTATAAGAAAAACGAGACGGTTGTCGTCTCAGGCAACGAATTGCAGTACTTTTATATCGTAATTGAAGGCAGGGTTGCCATTCACAATTATTCTGATCAAGGAAACGTAGCCGTTGTCGATTATGTAGAAAAAAATGGAGTGTTGGGTGACTTGGAATTTTTTCAACAATGCAATTATCTTCATACTGCTGTCGCTGTTGTACCGTCAACCATTCTACTGATCCCTTTGCAGATTGTACATTCGCATTTGACCAAATCAGTCACTTTTTTATCGCATATGTGTACGGTTCTCACGGATAAACTCATGAAGTCTTCAATAAAAAATGCAAGGTCATTGTTATATCCTGCAAAAAATAAGCTGTGTAAATATATTCTGCAAACCTCGGAGAAATTTGAATCAGCAACGATTCCTTTTGTCATGAAAGATATTTCAAGCATGATGGGAATCTCCGATCGACATATTAGAAGATTGTTAAGCGATTTGGCCCAGGAGCAGATCATCATTAAGGAAAATAGAACAATAAAGGTGTTGGATATGGAGCAGTTACATCGATATTCAACCGATTTCTAAAAATAAATGATTCAAATCTTATATAAAAAACGCCTGCCCTTCCAAATATGAAGTAACCAGGCGTTCACCGTTTAGGAGAAAACGTATTTTTCCTTATGTTAATTGTATAGACAAATAAAGTTGCTATGCAGCAACTTTAAGAAATGACATATTTATGTTTATTCATCACTTTCTGGTTCAAAGATTCCGTATCCGTTCTTTCCGTTCTTCTTAATCTTGTACATGGCTCGATCCGCATGTCTCAAAAGTTCGGAAGGTTCCTGTCCATGCTTTGGAAAAAGGCTTATGCCAATACTGATCGAAAGGTTGATATAATTTCCGGCAATCTTGAAATGGGTGCTGAATGCCGCTTCCAATTGTTTGGCGATGATTTCAGCATCGTGATCTTCCTTCAGGTGGCTTAATATGATGAATTCATCCCCGCCAAGACGTGCCACAGTGTCTGTCGTTGGAATCGTTTCGCTTAATCGCTTGGCCATCTCCAGCAACACTTGATCACCAACATCGTGTCCATATGTATCATTCACTTGCTTGAATCCGTCAGCATCCACAAACATGACAGCAAGTTTGCTATCACTTCTTTGAGCATTGCTGATGGCCCATGCAAGACGGTCATTATAAGCAAGACGATTAGGCAGACCGGTAAGTGGATCATGCAGGGACATATGCTTGCTGATCTTCTCGGAAATTTTGATTTTGGTGTACTCGGTCTCAAGCTCCTTAATCAGGTTTTTAAGTTTATATACCCGGGTGTTCATGTTTGTCATATCAGTAATCTGAATTAGGGCATAACAGCGATCTTCCTGATAAAGCGGTTCAACATGCATATTTTGTCTGATTAAATGTTCATCCTCGCCTTCATTAGGGAGAATAAACGCTTTATGTAAAGCGCTTGAGCAAAATCTGCTCTGACCATGATACAGCGCATTTTGCAAAATATTCAGGTAAACATTGGACTTAAAGCGTGGACACACTTCAAGCAGATTCTGGCCAACGACTTCTTCCCTACTCTTGCCAGTAAGGCGTTCCAACCAGCCATTCCACACCACAACTTTCAGGTGTCTATCGACAATCATAATTCCCATATTAGCTTTGTTCAAAGCTTGGGATACGAGATTACCCATGGTCTGCCTCCAGCAAAGCGTCCATTTTGGCCAACAGGCTCGATATGGAGTTCATACTTAGCGCTATAACAATAATGCCTGTCACATCGGTATCGGCAAGTAAAAACGATGTGTGCAGCACCAGCACATACACTTCATTCTGCAACAGTATTTGTTGATCTGAATTGGTAACATAGATTAGCTCAATATCAGGCAGTACATATTCCAGTTTGATCTCCAGGAAATTTCCGAATTCTCCAATAATGGCATTAAGCAGCACATTACTAACTTCTTTTAGCACGTCCAGATCGGTATCCATCAAGCTCGGATCATCCGGTATAATGGTCTCACCCAGTTCTCCAAGGCAGATATTGGCCAACACTTTAGCCTGCTCAACAGGAAACATCAGAAATGCTTTTCCCTGAAATTCGTAGCCAAACTGTAAAGACGACCTGAACAGGTGACCTTCACTGAAGAAAATGTTGTATCTTCGATCTCCAGGATCAACATCTGATATAGAGATCAGTTCCACTTCCGGAATATTCAAAACGATACGTTTGTCTACAATCTCTGACAACATGTTAGCCGCTTGTCCCACGTAAACGTTCACAAGTTCGGTAAGCAGATCCTTCTGCATATCATTCAGCATAATAGGCCGTCCGAATCATTTGAATTAATGTAGTTGCTTTTTCCGCTGTTAACGGTTTATTCAAAAATCCGGAGATCCCCAGATTCTCTACTTCATCCCGAGTCGTCTTCTGAATATCTGCAGATAAGATAATAATCTTGACTTTGTTATCCGTTTCCCGGATCATTCGCAGCATTTCTTGTCCGTTCAAGCCAGGCATCAGCAGGTCTGTCGTTATAAAATCAGGTCGGAACTCCTGAAATAGGTTATATCCTTGCTCTCCATTGCTAGCAATCTGAATCTCGCATTCTGGAATATGATCAACAATCAGCTTTCGAAGCAATTTCTGTACGAATATGGAGTCTTCCACAATTAATACTTTCATTTTCTCTTCAATCTCCTCAATAAAATGGTAAGAGTTCGGGATTGTCAGGCGCTTTTCACAGTTCTTGAGAGACTGACTGGTGAATCAATTAAAATATAAATTATAGTAAGTTTAAATTAATTGTCAACAACATTATTGAATAGATTAGATTCGTGTACAATGGATATGGCATGCTCTACAGCTTGAAAAACATAAAAAAAACGGTCACCATCGTGACCGTTTTTGATCAGTTATTTGCAACTGCCTCTAAGTTTACTCTTTTACCCCGCCAAGCTGCAAGCCATGAACAAAATACTTTTGTAAAAATGGATATACGACCAAGATTGGCAATGCAGCTACAATCGTAATCGCAGCCCGGATAGATACGGGTGTGACCATGTTACGCGCAGCGCCGAGATCTGCACCATTGGCAACAGCTGCACTACTGTTGGAGTTCATGGAAGAAGAAAGTAATTTCATCAACTCATATTGCAGCGTGCTCAGATTTTGCTTGGAAGATGCATACAGAAACGTATCAAACCAAGAGTTCCATTGACCGACTGCAATAAACAGTGCAACAGTAGCCAGAACTGGTTGGCACAGCGGTAGAATAATGGATATGAATGTTCTGAAATCTCCAGCACCATCAATTTTGGCTGATTCGATCAGTCCCTCGGGTAGGGTCTGGATATAGGTCCGAATAACAATCATATTGAAGGCACTGATCAGTCCAGGAATAATGTACACCAGGAAGTTGTTTAACAAATGTAAATCTTTCATCAAGAAATACGTTGGAATAAGTCCTGCACTGAAATACATCGTAAGTACAACGAAGATGGTGATTGGTTTACGTAATATATAATCTTTCCGACTTAGTGTGTATGCTAGCATGGAGGTCAGAAACAGACTTAAGACTGTTCCTAAAACCGTTCTCGCCACCGAGATGCCAAAGGCGCTGAAGATGGTCCCTCCTGCAAATACTGCTCTGTAGTTTTGATCTGTCCATACCCGAGGCCACAGATATATCCCACCCCGGATGGTGTCATTACCAGCATTGAACGATACGGCGAGTGTATTCACAAACGGATACAGGGTAACAATCGCGATTGCGATCATCAGTATACCATTTAACGTATGGAAGACAATCGGTTCAAGCCGAGATTTATTGATTCCCATCTCTAGTCCCCCTTATATTAATCGGTCTTCCCCGAGTCGTTTGGAAATTGAATTCGCCGCAAAGATCAGCGTGATACTAACTACTGTTTTGAAGATACCTGCCGCAGTAGCCAAAGAATAGTTCCCGATCTGTAGTCCGTATTTCAGGACAAATATATCTATCGTCTGTGACCAGTCCACAACCACACCATTACCCAACAGATACTGAACTTCGAATCCAGCTTCCAAAATCCAGCCCATATTCATGATCAGCAAGATGATAACAATGGATTTGATTCCGGGTAAGGTCACATACAGCATTTTCTTATATCGGTTCGCACCATCAATCTCTGCCGCTTCATAGAGGGATGGATCGATAGACGTGATGGCCGCCAAATAAATAATGGCATTCCAGCCAACTTCTTTCCATACATGGGATGCGCCTACAATGCCCCAGAAGTATTCCGGAACGCTAAGCCACATGATAGGTTCTTGAATGATATGCAGCTTCATGAGCACCACATTGACAATCCCGCCGTCTACAGACAAGGAGCTTGCCACGATGCCTGTCACAATGATCCATGAGAGAAAGTGAGGCAAATACGATATCGTTTGAATGGTTCGTTTATATAACTTATGTTTGATCTCATTAAGTAAAATGGCAAATATAATTGCTGTCGCAAATCCGAGCACCATATTGATGACGCTCATCGCAATGGTATTACGAAGCACGTTAAGAAATGCATCGTCTGTTAGCAAAAACTTAAAGTGTTTGAGCCCGACCCATTCCTGCTGCGTGAAACTCTTCGCAGGACTGTAATTCTGAAAGGCCATAACCCAGCCCCAAATGGGATAATACGAGAATACGAGAATGTACGCAACGATGGGCAATGACATGAACATGAGTTGTCTTTGTCCACGCATTCGTTTTAACAGTGGTGCTTTGGGAACGACTGTACGGGTGGTTTGCTCTGGTATGGCTCCAGGCGTGTTCGCCATCTTTCACTCCTCCTATTGGCTTGCAGCGACTTTAAGCATGATGTCCTCGGAAGGCACTCGCCTGAGTAATCCTTTGGTTGATACCTTCCGAGAGAATCATTGCCGCATTTTTTTATTTAACAGACCAGTTCTCGATTCTCCATTTCAATTGTTCATTTATTCGATCTTCATACGATTTCACATTAATCTTCTTGTAAGCGTCTACATATTCGGTCCAAATGTTATCAAACTCATCCGGTTTTGACATGATCGCTTTAGGCAAGAATTTCAAGGAAGTGTCTGTCATTTGCTTGTTCGCTACCGCAGCATCAGAGCCTTCTTTCAGATCGACCTGCCATGCTGGATAGTACACCGGATTCTCTGGTGCAGGAGAGAAGAAGTCACTCCATGTTTTGAAGCCGTATGCGTCCAGAAGTTCTTTATCTTCCGGTTTGAGGTTGTCATAGAATTCCTCAGGTTGGTTGATCGCTCCAATCGCATTGCCATCTTCAAATGTTCCTTCCAGCTTCGGTGCCGCAGCATAGAAACCTTCTGCTTTGTTAACCAGTCTCCATGCCGGATCTTCCTGCTCTGTCCGTTGCTCTGGGGTACGATAGAATCTTCCCTCTTCATTTACCTGATAATCTACACCCTCTTCACCCCATGACAGGAGCTTCTGGTACTTCTCGTCCATAAGCTTATCGAGGAATTTGATGAGTGCGACAGGGTCTTCGGCATCTTTACTGATACCAAAACCATTGTTCAAGTTAATGACCGGACGATCCAGATAATGATCTGTGATACTTGTATCATAGACAAGCGGGAAGCCTACGTATGTCTGGCCAATTTTCCCCTGTGCTACGAGTGGGTCTTCGCCGGCTTGGAAATTCCAGTGCTGGTCGAACATACTAAGCACACGTCCTGATGAGATTTTGGCCAAGTATTGATCGTAGTTCTGAACAAAAGCTTCTTTATCCAGCAATCCATCATTATACAATGTGTTCAGTTCCTTATAATACCGTTTGGAGATGTCCTTGTCGGCAAAGACACTCGCCACTCCATTCTCGTCTACAACTACACCGCCATCATTGGGATGGCCCGTAAGATGCTCTGGTGGATTAAGCAATGGGAACGTCCGCCAGTCAGAAGCCAGTGTAGTAAAGCCAATCGTCGGTTGACCATCAATAGTCGGATTCTTCGCTGCGTAGTCACGGATCAACTGTGTGAATTCATCCAGCGTTTTAGGAGTCGGATACCCGGCATCCTTCAGTACGGACTTCTGAATCCAGAAGGCAGGGCCAGAATAGTAGTTACTAATGAACTCTCCTGTGTACACACCATAGTTAGGCAACCAGTAAATATGTCCGTCACTGGAGTCTTTCATCCGGTTCCAATCTTTACCGAAATGCTTTTTCAGATTGGGTGCGTGCTCCTCGATCAGATCTTCCAGCGGAATGACCGCTCCGGCTGAGACCAATTTGGTGTCTGCTGTGATCAAGTCAGGGAAATCACCCCCGGCAATCATAACGCCGAGCTTCTGTTGAAGATCACCTACCAGAAACTCCATCTCAAGATTGACGCCGAGTTCATCCTGGATCTTCTTGTAGATTCGGTTATCTTTAGCTGGCGCCTGATTTGGCGTTCCGATAAAGGCCGAGATGTTCAATACCTCTTTACCATCCGGTGTAGTCGCTTTCTCATTGTCACCACTGCATCCTGCCAGTGCCAAACTTAAAGCCAGAACGAGTGATACGGAACCCCAAAGCTTCTTTTTCTTCAGTCCCCCCATGTACTTGCCCTCCTTGGAAGTGGTATGTCTTACTGTTTTTAGTATGAATAAATGTATGCGGTTACAAAATATATACATTTAAGGTCCTCCCCCCTTTAATTGCAGGTCTTATTCAAGGGGGTTCTTTTCTTGCGCAGATCACGTCGCGAATTTTTGCCTGTATTCCAAAGGTTTCATGGCTGTTCGTTTTTCAAAGTGTCTGAGAAAATGTTGGTAACTGCGATACCCTACCTGTTCTGCAATCGCACTCGATGTCTGATTCGTCTCCTGAAGCAGACGCCTCGCTTCTTCCATTCGCAGGTCATGCACCACCTCTATTACGCCCTTGCCGTACTTGCGCAAGAAGGATTGACCTAAGTGGACCGGATTCATGTAGAATCGTTCTGCGAGCTCCTGGATCGTAAAGGTATCCCTGTAATTCATCTGCACATATTCAGCTACCTTGGCCTGAATGCCCCCAACTTGCCTCTCACGGAGAATAAACAGTTCCGATTTGCACTGCAAACAGAAATGTTCCAGATTGCTAGCAACCTCTTCTATATTCCGATGGCTCTTCTCCAGAATGCGGCTCGCTGATTCGTTCATCAGTACATTAGGCTCTCCTCCCAATTCCTTACATAGGGATAGTCCGCGGAACATAATGTGTGTGCAGAAAATATGTACAATCTCTGGCGCAGCCTTCATCTGCAGTAACAGTTCAAAGACATCACGAATGGATCTTGAGAGTTCATCTACTGATCCGTTCTCAAGCAGATCGGTAATACGATCAACCTCTGACATGGTTTCCGGATCAAACTGCCACTTCTGCAGCTCGATATCTTCGGCAAACAAAAGACACTCTTGATTAAAAAACAAATAACGCCCAACTTCCTGTGCGGAGTAAAAGGATTCAGACAAATGTTCCAGATTGCTGACCGTTAATCCGGCAGCGATATGAATATCTTCGCAGCCGTTATTTTGCAAGTTGATTAATAAGCGCTGGGTAAAAGCTTTAATTGCTTCAGATCTCCCGGTTCTGTTAGGAGCCTCCTCCCCCCATACAAGTCCTAATGAGTCTCTTGTTTTGTCTATTACATAACAACAGGTTGTTCCTTCAGCCGTTTGTTCCGCAACTGAACAGGCCTCCTGAATATCTCCCTGTAAAGTAACCCGCAGATAAGTCCAATGGGACTTATTTAAATGAGGAACGATCTCAGAGATCTCCTGCTCCGATATATTTTGTTTATCCCTGATCAGTGTGGACATAAATGCTTTGATCTTTTGCACCTTTGCATGTTCCCGAATACGCTCCTTCTTTTCACGTTCCTGCAACTGTAGACGGAGGCGTTCCAACATCTCCTCTGCTTCTGTACTGTCAACCGGCTTGGTTAAATAGTTGGAAACACCTAATCGAATAGCTTGTCTGGCATAATTAAAGTCACTGTATCCACTCGTGATGACAAACAGCACGGATTCATGTTCCAAACGTCGTGCTTCTTCGACCAGCTCCAGCCCATTCATGACAGGCATACGAATATCTGTCACCACGAGATCAGGTCGGTCTTGTTGCATCATGTGGATGGCTTCCTCCCCGTTGGCACATACACCTCTGATCTCAAAACCATGCTTTTCCCAGTTGATCAGAAGCTGTAACCCTTCAATGGCATACGGTTCATCATCGACTAACAGCACTTTATACATGAGAGTTTACCTCCTATTTCTTCTGTTGCAGTCTGGAGATCGGGATGCGGTATCCCGCGATGGTCTCTTTACCCGGTACACTGCTTAGATCGAAGATCGCATTCCCTTCATAAAAGAGTTCCAATCGACGATATACATTTCGAAGTCCTACATGCTCGCCATTTCCGGGTCTTTCAGAACGAATATCTCTCAGGAGCTCGCTTAGTCTCACCGCATCCATACCGATTCCATTATCGATCACCTGAATAACCAACTCAGAAGCGTTTTGTCTCGCCGTCACCTTGATCTGTCTTCCATCTTTGCGCGCTTGCAATCCGTGTTTGCATGCATTTTCGACAAGAGGTTGAATACTCATGCGGGGAATGAGCAACGAAGCTGCATCAGGATCAACCTCGAAGGTGTAATCAAACAGTTCTCCAAAGCGAAACTTCTCAATCTGGAGGTACAGGTTCGTAAATTGAAGCTCTTCTTGCAACGGAATCAGATTGTCAGAATGACTGAGCAGTTGTCTCATCAGCTTGGACAGACTTTTAATAATCTCAATGACTTCCGTGTATCCATTCTTCGTACTAACGACCAGCAGCGCATTCAATGTGTTAAACAAGAAATGCGGATTCATCTGACTTTGGAGCATGGACAATTCGGTCCTCACCTGATCCAGTTCCAAATCTTTTTGACGGATTTCCAGTTTATACACATCATTGATTAGCGTATGGATTTTACCAATCATGATGTTGAACGTACGAATAAGTCCGCCAATTTCGTCGCGGCCCTCCTGAATTTCAATCAGGTCGAAACGTTCATTGCGAACCTTCTCCATATGTCTGGAGAGCTTGCGTATCCGGTAGTGGTAGGAACGCAAAATAATGTAGATTAACACAGACGGAACCACGATGCTTATGGCGAGTAACCCCAGAATTGAATTACGGGCTTCTTGCAGCAAATGGTCAAGGTGACGCGTATCGGCAACTCCAATCAACTTCCAGCCCTTCAGGTAGGCTAGATTACCCAACGATTTTTCGAGTGCATAAGCAGAATTTCCACTTGCCTTGGTTATCGAATCGTCGTCAATAGTTTGGGACAAGTCGGAGTCACCGAACTCTCCGCTTGAAACGACAGTACGATTGTTGCTGTCCACCAGGCGCAGCTGAAGACTGTCTGATTCACGATTTAAAATGCTATATATCCGGCTAACTTCCAGATCAATCTTGGAATACTTCGCATAATTCGCATACGAGGTATAGGTATCCATTTTGCCAATCACACTGATCCTTCTTCCGGCGTTAAATCCGGATGGTTCAATATAGTCCACGACCAGAATGCCGCCGCTGGTAGATTTCAGCTGTTTTAATCCGGGAAGAATATTCTTGTCATTCATCACGATATAATGGCTGCCGGTCTGAATGGTATCGTTCTTGGTATAGATGCGCACCTCCAAAATATTGGCCGACATATAACGTGTTAATTTATCTCGCAGAAATGCATGGTACTCGTTGTAATAATCCACAGGGGAACGATAAGTTCGATCAAGTAGCTCATAGAGTGAATCGTCTGCTGCGATGATTCGGCTCAGAGCTACGCTCTCATCAATCATGCCCAGCAGTTCCCCGGCAGCCCTGTCGATAGATTTTCGCAGATTTTCCTGTTCTCGAATCTTGATGTCAGCAGAGGTTCGTTGATAGAAGAAGATATTAATCGTTATTACCGGAAGGAGGATGCTAAGTACATAAATAAGCAGAAATTTGGATCGGAGAGGAATATCATTAACGTTACGGAACATCCAGAATTTATGGCGCATGTGATCACCCTTGGTTTTTGTTTTTATAGACGGATGGAAGCTCCCCCGTATGCGCTCTGAATTTTTGAGTAAAATACTCGGCATCATGATACCCTAGCTTGAATGCAATGTCAGTGATTTTCATGTTGGTACGTCGCAGAAGTTTACGTGCCTCCTCAACTCGAAGCTGGTGCACATAGTCGCTGAAACTGACTCCCATCTCCCGCTTGAACTGCTGGCCCAGATAGGCAGAATTAACATGAATGCGATTAGCCACATCTTGCAATTTAATTTTACTTCGGTAATGTTGCTTCAGTTCATAGACTGCTTCCGCAACAAGGCCCCCTGTACCCAACTTTTTCAGATCAGAATGGGATAGTTGCTCAGATATCCGAACACACAGCTTTTGCAATGTGCCGGAAGACCAACTTGCAGTCTCATGCCATTCCTTCTCGCATAATATTTCTCTGCAATCCTCCCTTTTGCCATATTTTCGTAGCAGCTCGCCATGGATATATCGGATGACATGGTGTATCCATTCCAATGAAACCTCTGCGTTCTCAGTCATCAGCAGCAATTTACTCACGGCATTATCAATCGGTTCTGTGTCCCCCGCTTCAATTAATGTCAATATGTCTTTAGAAATATTCATCATTTGCTCTAAATCATATTCTTCGCTTATGCGTCGTTCATCAAGATGATCTACATGAGCATCATCTGTAAACATGACTTCATCCTGCTGTTTAAGCTCTTCTCTACGTTTGTCCAGAGGGTCAATCATTTCCATAAGAATTTGATGAATTTCCTCGGGGACAAGAGGTTTAAGCACATATTGATCGACCTGATACCGTATGGCTTGCTTGGCATAATTGAAATCGGAGTATCCTGTAACAATAACAATTTTCGAAGTGTAGGCGAGATCCTCTCGCAAGGTATGGATCAAACCCAGACCATCCATAACAGGCATTTGAATATCAGTGACCACAAGATCCGGTCCAACAGCATTGAATAAAGAAAGTGCTTCTTCTCCATCCGTTGCTGTTCCACAGAGTTCATACCCACAAGCTTGCCAGTCGATCATGGTTCTCCATCCTTCTAGCATAAACGGTTCATCATCCGCGACAATAACCTTGTACATTACCTCACCTGCCATTTCTCCGTGATCAGTTACATGAAACTCGTCTACATGGAATAGTAGATTCCAGTCGTTCTCGAACACGCTAAACAGCAGAACAACAGCAGGATTGTTGTCTGCTCGCCCAACTCGAAGAACCCAACGTTCATCATATGCAATTCAAGTGTAACGCTTACAATTGCACACAACAACCTGAGAAAGTATAGGTTTTTACCCGATGAAGTATAGGTTGAACTGTGGGCTGACCCCTTTCGGAAAAGAAGGTTATTCTCCACGCACGATTCGAAATCCTTGATCAGGACCATAACCATTCGCATCAAATTTACCTCGGAATGAGATTTCATTGTTATTGACGCCGCCAATCCAGCCACCGCCTTTTACTACTCGCCAGGAATGATCTGCACGCTCTGAATCACTGTACCAGTCCCAGCACCATTCTCTCACGTTTCCAGACATATCATAGATTCCTAACTCATTTGGCTTCTGGGTACCGACCTTTTGGGTTTGATTACGATTGCTCTCAATAGCGGGCCAGCTCCAGTCACCAGTCAGTACGTTGTCACCAGCATTTTTCCAGTACCAAGCCACTTCATCGGGATTATTACTTCCACTGTAGGTGTAATCTAAGCTCTTTTGACCTCCGCTTGCAGCGTACTCCCATTCTGCTTCTGTTGGTAAACGGTAGCCGTTAGCATCCTCATTAATCGTTACATTCCATTTTATATTGTCATTTTCATTGTGATTATTCGTGTCCTGATTGTCTTTGTCTATATTGTAATAAGGTTTCAGGTTCTCTTTGATGCTCTTTTGATTACAGTATTCCACGGCGTCATACCAGCTCACCATCTCAACGGGCAGGTCATCTCCCTTGAAGCCAGATGGGTTCTCCCCCATGACCTCCGTCCATTCTTGTTGAGTCACTTCGTATTTGCCAACATAGAAGGAATCCAGAGCTTCATCTCGTTCAATTTGACTAGATGTACTGCTCTTCAAGGCCCCTCCTTCGACGAATACCATATCATCATTTAATTCAGAGTTACTGGCTGAACAGGCACTTAGACTAACAACTATGGCGATTAACGTTAACCATACCAGCTTTCTCATTCAACTATCCTCCTTTGCTAAGCTTGAGTCCAGGAATGTCGAGGGCCGTTAGTTTGGTGAATAGCGGTCCTCAACGCTTCCGGAATACATTAATTCCAACTGCCAATGCAGACGTTCATCTGCATCACATCGTCATTTTTACCAAACAGTCACGTTTGCGCTTCCGCTGCTCTGATAACCTTCCGTTGCCATCACCTGATAGGACCAGCTGTTGCCTAAGTACATCCCTTTGCTCGCCCAAGCATTCACATGATTGCTGAACGTAATGGTAGAGTTGACTCCGATTGGTTTCTTGGACTGTCTAACACTCCAATACTGAGGGAAAGTCTGCGTACCATCAATGGAAGGTGCATTGTATCTCATCGTCCTATAGATGTCGTATGTGCCGCCATCACTAGTCATAGAGCCCTTGTACGTTCCGGTTGGACGATACGTTCCCCAGCTATCCACCACGTAGTATTCAATTAGAGCGTTTCTTGTCCAGCCATAGAAGGTCAGGTATCCGTTACCCGATGGAGAGAATACACCTGCATTGTAATTGACTACCCGATTCGGCGTGCCAGATGTCCACCCTTTCCCGACAACAAAGTTACCTACATTCTGCCAATTCACGCTGTAATTTCCGCCCGATCCATTCACGGCGTTGACCGTTCCTCCGCCATCTGTCCAATTTTGCCAATAATCTGTTGCAGCGCTGGATGTTGCTGCGAAGACGCCAAAACTCATGGAAGCTGCAAGAACAACAGTCATTAATTTTTTGCTGAATTTGAACATAGGATGATACCTCCTGATATTTTAATAGATCTGGGTGAAACGCCAACCGATATGAGATTCCCCAGCCGATTCACTTGAAAAGACGTTGCGAGAACAGATACAGATCGTTCTTCCACACGGGCCAGTCATGTCCTCCACTTTCCTCATACCAAATGTGAGGCACTCCGTGTTGGCTCAGATATTGGTGAACTCCGAGACTGATGTTGATGAGATTGTCCTGATCACCGCAAGATAGCCATAACAGCGAGAGAAGTGACGTGGCTTCCGATGGATCGGGAACTAGCACCTCTGGTGTTCTGGTATTTGGAGCTGCGGAAAAAGCACCAACCCAGGCGAAATGGTCGAGATTGCCTAGCCCAATATTCAAGGACTGACCTCCGCCCATAGATAAACCGGCAATCGCCCTTTTGTCCCGGCTTGTGTGCGCAGAATAGTTGGACTCGATGTAAGGTATCAAATCATGAAACAGATCGGATTCAAATCTTTCAAATGCCTGGATTTTCTCAGGATCAAACAGGTCTCCTTCAGCCCGGTCATTAACCATGGCACGACCGTTAGGGAAGACCACAATCATCGGCTCAAGCAAGTTATCGCTGCACAGATTATCCAGAATAATTTGCGGAGATCCATGATTATTCCATTCGGCTTCATCTCCACCAATGCCATGCAACAGGTAGAGTACAGGATACGTATTGGTGGAAGAGTATTGTGGTGGGGTGTACACCATCGCTTTACGCGAATTCCCCACCGTTGTTGAAGGGTAGTCTATAATTTCCATTACTCCGCGCGGTATATTCTCCCGATATTGGTCATATCCCGCTAGTGCTGATGATATCAATATCATTCTCCTTTCTCACCGAACATATCGTTATGAGTGACTATCAACCCTCAGTTAATCTAGATAGCCAAAGCCCAGAATGGTGAAGCATTTATGTTCATGCCCTTCTGCCACTGGATCGCGCGATGTAGTGAATCCCGTGTTTCCACCCGTATCTCCTGAATCTTGGAGCATAACACGCCATCACATCCTTTCCGTTAGATTCTGATCATCCTCGAACAACATGGGAAGGATCACAGCTTGCGTTATGATTAGGTGAGGTATGATCCTTCTCCCAAAGTGTAGCGCTTACATAATTTTACAACAACCTGACAAAGTATAGGATTTTAATCACTATATCATTTCAACTTGAGTAGAATGACACGTAAAATCGAACACCTATAATTCTTCATGTAAACGCTTTAATTTGTATACTATTTCCATGTTATAATTTTTGAAAAACCACATTTGACGAAGGAGGATACCCATGAATATCACGGGTCAGGGTGCCTTGCATACGGGGACCTATACGAATCTGTTTTTGGAATTAGGCTACGATGAGAATGAAATTACCACCAGATTGCAAGACACATGGAACGAGCTGTTTTATGGCAATGAGAATACTCGAATATATTATCCCATGGGTGAGGACAAAGGATATTTGCTGGATACCGGTAATCTCGATATTCGCTCTGAAGGTATGTCTTATGGCATGATGATGGCAGTGCAAATGGACAAAAAAGAAGAATTTGACCGGCTATGGAATTTTTCGAAAACATACATGCAGCATACTGAGGGGCGTTACAAAGATTACTTTGCTTGGCATTGCAAGCCTGACGGAACACGCTTGTCGCAAGGACCTGCGCCGGACGGTGAAGAGTTCTTTGCCATGGCTCTGATATTTGCTTCCAATCGTTGGGGTGATGGAGCAGCGCCATATAATTATGCTGCACAAGCAAGTGCGATCCTTCATGCCTGTGTGCATCAAGGCGAACATGGCGAGGGTGATCCGATGTGGGACCTGGAAACGAAGCTGATCAAATTCATACCCGAGACACCGTTCAGCGATCCCTCCTACCACCTTCCCCATTTTTATGAATTGTTCGCTATATATGCGGATGAAGCTGATCAGAGCTTCTGGACAGAGGCTGCGGCAGCAAGCCGGGCTTACCTGCATGCAGCCTGTCATCCAGTAACAGGACTTTCACCCGAATATGCCAACTTTGTTGGCACACCTGCACCCCTTCAGCCTCATGGTGATTTCAGACATTTCTACAGTGATGCATACCGGGTAGCGGCCAACATTGCGCTGGACTGGGAGTGGTTCCGGAAGGATCGTTGGCAAGTCGAGCAATCGAATCGAATCCAGGCTTTCTTTAGTGACATTGAAGTATCGGATTATCGACGTTATACGATCGAGGGTCAGCCCTTCGATGAGCCCTCCCTTCACCCTATAGGTCTTCTCGCTACCAACGCAATGGCTTCACTCGCTGCAGACGGTCCATATCGCGCCCAATATGTTCACCAGTTCTGGAACACACCTTTGCGACAAGGTGAACGTCGCTATTATGATAACTGCCTGTATTTCTTCAGCCTGCTCGCACTGAGCGGCCGATATCGTATCTACTAACATCAATTCTATATACGAATATTTCTATACGCAAAAACGGACTCCACTCGCAGAACATGCAAATGGGGTCCGTTTTCTATCGTTGATTTAGTTATTGACAGCTATGAACTTCCATTGCTGGTTGGTTGCATTCGTAAAATCGTTTTGTTGCAATTTCGCGCCATCTGTCGTAGAGGACGCTGTTACCTCCACCGCCTTGTTGCTGCTTACATTGATAATGCTCCAATATCCATTGCCCAGATCATTGACTTTGAAGTGCTGTGCAGTGGTATTCAGATTACTCATGAGCTGAACCACTTCACCGTTGTTATTCGTACCGTTCCGAATGTCGATAACTTTGTCTGGCGAGTTCACACTTGTCAAAGTGTAATTCCCACCAGCGAGTTGATTCAACACCCACTTCTGAGGGTTACCGCCCAGATCGCTCCACTGCTGGAGCTGAAGATTATTTTCATTTTGACCACCAGGAACATCAACAACTTTGTTGGAATGCCGGGCTACGATTTTATAAGTTGCACCGGATACAAGACCCGTTGTCGGTCCGCCACCTTGTCCACTGCCCGGATAAGTCTGGGCACGTTCATGGTACCAGTTGAACAGGAATCGTCCCATGGCACTCCGTGAAGCATCTCCATCCCATTTCAGTCCAGCCGTTGGGTCGGCAAAGGAGCTTCGTGGTCCTTCACTTAGAATGAATCCGTTCATATGAGCTGCAATGCTGACATTGCCTGATGCGTTGAAAATCGTTTTGGTATTGGTGCCAAAACCTTCATTGCTACCATTAAACAAGTTCCAATAGGCCGAATCGCCAGGTTTGTTTTTGAACCAGGTTACCTCGGTAATATTAATCGGATATTTGTCAGCAGCTGCCTTCACGTTGGTATTCCACTGGTCTTGCAGGATAGAGAAGTTGTCATATGCGCCATAACCAGGGTACCAGTGAACCGCATATCCATAGTTATTGAGCGGATCAGTCAATGGATGGCTTGCCGTCAAGCTGTAAAATTGGTTGTATCCCAGACCTGCCGCCCAGATGACGTTGTCCGCACCTTTGCTACGAATTGT
This sequence comes from Paenibacillus sp. FSL H8-0079, assembly GCF_037991315.1. Classification (NCBI taxonomy): domain Bacteria; kingdom Bacillati; phylum Bacillota; class Bacilli; order Caryophanales; family Paenibacillaceae; genus Paenibacillus; species Paenibacillus sp. FSL H8-0079. The sequence continues at coordinate 3,314,413 of NZ_CP150300.1, read as the reverse complement.
TGAAATCATGGAATTTTGGAAATTACGCAAGTCATTCCAGTGATCCACAAAGTCATTTTCCCCGTTGTATCCACCCCAATGTCCATTGGCATAGGATTTCACCGGTTCGTTGATCAGTTCGAAGTGAACGTTGTCTGCACTTTTGATCTCCGGGCGTGAAGCGAGATAACCCCAGATTTCGTTGAATTTTTGCAGGTTGGCAGGTGTTGTTGCCTGATCATCCTTCAATGTGAAGTCCAGTCCCAGGACAACATAGACACCTTTTGTTTTGGCATATTGAATGTACGGAATAATTACATTTTGCGTAACGGTCTGCACACCGGCAAAGTTATATGTACCAGCAGCCACATCTCCCATGTCCTGACGATCGATGAACAGACGTACCTGATTCATATTCCAGCCATGATTGCTTCCGTACTTCGCGCTGGTGTCAGCAAAAGTATCGGTAATGTCTTTCAGATAAGCCAGTGTAGCTGCATGACGGTTATTGCCGTGCAGATTGAGATAATAATTGCTGTCCTGATATGTCCAGTAGGCACCTGAGGGTTGATGCCAACCGTTCAGTAGCACAGGCTGGTTGTTGCTGTTCACCAGGTTTTTGCCGTTTACGTGCAGCTTGCCCATAGGCATGCCCACCCATGCTTCGGCACGGCTGCCGCCCCATGGAGCAATTGTGATCAATAAAGCCAGAATGAGTACAAGTTTACAAGATGTCATGAACTTCTTCACTTTAATTCCTCCTGATCTGATATATTGCCTTGCAATAATGCGAGGTAAGCTCCGTCAGAGTATCTCTGATCAAACAGATCGCTCAGGGTCGGCGCCCGCTCCCGCAGCCCGTTCCACACCAGCAGGGGGATCCTGCGCAGGGAAGGATCCCCCTGCTGTGAGCAGACGTTCATGAGATCGTTACATGCCCCCTTTTCACAGATGGAATATTGCATGAAGTTCCTCCTCCCTCTTCCAGTCTGATCCCACTCCAAACGTACAGAAGAACTTAACTTAACCGACGATTCCCGTACGCTCTACACTCTCTACGAAATATCGTTGCACAAACAAATAGATGATGATCAAAGGCAGAATGGCAAGAAGAATTCCTGTATCTTGGATCATGCTCAAATAGAACGGATCGGCCTGGGAAGCTGCACCGTCAGTAACCTGCTGGGCCAGATTATACGGAAGGGACGATAACTGAGTCGACATGACTTTACTTGAAGTCAGATAAGTCGTCGTATAAAAGCTGTCGTTCCACTGCCATACGAAGGAAAACAGCATGACTGTTACCATGGACGGAATGGCATTGGGCAGCATGATTCTTGAAAATGTTCGTCCGATGCCCGCGCCGTCCACATAGGCCGCTTCCTCCACTTCCTTCGGAATACCTCTGAAGAATTGCCGGAAGATAAAGATGTACAAGCCGGCCTTAAGTGAATTGGCCGTAATCGCCGTCAGAATAAACGGCCAATAGGTATTAAGCAAATTAACAGGTTTGCCGGCTATAAGCGTCATAAGCCCCATGAGATCAAAGCTTTTCAGATTCAGGTATACCGGAATGAGAATGGTCGTTGGCGGTACAAGAATCGTCAGAATTACACCTGCAAACAACCAGTTGCTTCCCCTGAATTTCAGTCTGGCGAATCCGTATCCTGCAAGTGCACAGGATGCTGTAGTCAACAGTGTAGTCGTTGCAGACAGGGCAAACGTATTAAACAGCGTTGCCCAGTAATCCATTACGCGTATCGCCTCTTTGAAATTGTCGATGGAGAAGTTCTGTGGAATCCACACCACCACTGCCGAATACAGATCACCTTTAGCTTTGATGGATGTGGAAACCTTCTGAAATATGGGAAACAGGATAACGAAGGAAAGCCCGGTAATCAGAACGAATCGGATCATGGCCCACAGCCAGCCTTTCCAATGCTCCAGCGATAATAATCGTGATGTTGTCACGTGGGACACCCTCCTTTCTAATCTTGATAGAAGACTCGCTTCGAGAAAATGATGTTTACGATAACCAGAATGATGGCAATGGCCAGAAAGTAGACCCATGCCATGGCAGAACTTAATCCAAAGTCAAATTTGACGAAGCCGGTATCCCGGATCAGTTCCGTCATGGCGTTATTGGCAAACGAATCAATGATTGTATAGATCGCATTGACAAAAATAAGCGGGCTGACCATTGGGAACGTAATTTTCCAAAAGGCTTCATAACCCGTTGCCCCTTCCATCTTCGAAGCCTCATACAGTTGAGGGGAAATCGTCTGGATCCCTGCCAAAAAGATCAAAATCTGTACACCGGATTGACTGACGATCTGATAGATCCGATCTACGGCGCTGCTCAGATACGTAACGATCCAATCGCTCACTCCGGCGTTAACCATCAGATTTTCGAGTTCAAATGTCCCGAGTGAGCTTCCACCTGTGCTGCTCTGATTAACCGCTTCAATCAAGCTGGTGCTCTCCAGTGTCATAATCACTCCCGATGCCAGAATAACGGGCAGGAAAAAGATCGACCGCGCTACAGCCCGGCCCCTGAACTTCTGATTCAGGATGACGGCAAGGAACAGACTGAATATAACGATAAGCGGTACGTTGATGAGCACGTCTGTGATCGCCTCAATTAACGCACGGTTAAAGCTTGTATTGACGGTCAGCGCCTGAATATAATTGGCAACACCGTTGAACTGAATTGCTATGCCTTCCGCGTTAGCCTGAATTGTACTCATGCTGTATCGCAGAGAGGCTAACAGCGGAATGAAGAAAAACAACACAAAACCAATGAGCCAGGGAAGCACGTAGATTACGCCCCACATGGCTTTCTGCTGAGCATACGTACGACTTCCCCATTTCCATTTCAGGAGCGTCTTCAGAGCTGCTCACCACCAGTCACATAGCTTTGGGCTTCCACTGTATCGTTGTTAACTTCTACAGGGAAGTCGTTATAATTGACGATTACGAACCCGCCACCTTCATATGTTGTCCGGAAGACGCCCTCCTCCAGGGATTCATGGGACATCATGGAACGTCCGGCAAACGGCTGGTTCACCTGGTTCACCTCGTTGTAAATCTCGGCAGCCAGATCGATCCATTGTTCATAATTCGCCGCGTAGAGATCATCATAATCCGTTTCTTTCACAACATGGTTTGGCGCATTGAACCATGCAAAGTAAGGACTGGCTCCATATTCAATCAGCTTCAACACATATTGCCTTGCATTGGTATATGTGGAGAGATTGTATGGCGTCCCCGTATAACCGATGCTGCCGTGTACAACGAGCTGATAGAACGGAATCTCTTCATCCTCCAGCTTGAAACGACTGCTGGTCATTGGCGCATCTGTCAGACCAGTTACATACGGCAGGGCATAAGCGTTCCCACCTTCAGCAACAAGCGAGCCAGACTGCTGTCCGATCTGTTCAAGTGCCTTCTTCACGGAGCCAAGCGCTTGGGTTCGGTCCACCAGCTTTTTCGGATTCATATCGCTGTTTAACTGAGCTGCCAGATCATTCAGGCTTAGTGACAGTCCATCCTTTTGAAGGGACCTCAACTCATCTAACATGTCTGCCGTCACGTCCTCCAGCATGTTGGGCGAAAGCACATAGGATGGTGAACGATCCCGGTCCCGCCGCTGGATGGCCTGGTTCATCGGATATAAGACCGCCGGTTCCTGAGTTAATGTGCGTGAAGCTTCTTTGGACGGTTTAAACCCTTTTTTGGATTGCACATTCAGCAGAGCGATATCGGGATAGAAACCGATGCCCGCTTCTTGTGTATATGCGCTGAATTCCCGCAATCCCTTTTTCCCGCCTACCGCGCCGTCTACTTGGATGGAATCTGGCAGTCGATGATGAAGTCCGCCGTTAAGCCATCCCGCATAGCGAACCTGAATATTGGATACCTTTTTCTCCGTCAAGGCGGAGAGAATGTTTTTGGCTTCATCAAATGTGGTCAAAGCCTCCGTTGAATCATACGGTATGCCCAGCATATGCTGCCTTGTTGTCATGCCACCGAACAATTGCAGATAAAAGGGAACGTTACTCTGCTCCTTGCTGGCATTCAGCTCGGGAAGTCCGCCGTTTTGCACCAGATAATCCCGATAGAGTGATGCAAGTCCCGAGTACGAGGCTTTATCCGCCCCGACAAAAGCATATCGAACGACGAAATCAGACACAGTCGGGTTCTTCTGGAATTTGGGAAGTGTACGAACCATATCACTTGCCTGAAGCGTCACATCGCTCTTGTTCACTACATAGAAGCTTGGATATACGTTGTTGTAACTGTTCAGTTTGCCGCTGATATCGGCATTCACAACTGCAACGGCATCCCCTTCTTCAATAATGCCCAGGAAAGCCCCCTCTTTCCGAATCAGTCCAAATACCGGCAACCTGGCTCTGGCTTCATTCGAACTTGCTTCCCGTAGTTTCATGGTCATATCCGGTCCGTATATATCTTGTTGATAGGCAGGATACTGCAGCTTGCCATTGTTAAAATGGATCAGCGCTCCCGAACCGTCCGGCACCAGTAGGGATCCCTCTTCTTCTGAACCCCCAGCCCCGAAATAATCCATTACAGATATGCTGTTGATCGGATATTCCTCCGGAAAATGAATGCCTGAGGACGGAACACGTACAAGCAGATCCTTTCCATCCAGCTCATATTCCATCGTAAGCATAAACAGCCGTGGTCCACTTCGTTCCTCTTCAATGCCAAACTCGGCATGATCCTGAGCCAGATCCTCCGATGTGTAACCGGCTGTGTCAAAAGCCTTCAAGGCCCGGGACAATTGCAATCCTTGCATCGCCTTATCAATCCGGACGTAAGCGCCTTCATCCTTGTCTTCCGCATAGCCGACCTTCAAGGCCCGTTGCCCGGCCTTGTCTAGCTGTGCAAGCAGCTTTTGTTCAAATCGCTCCTTGCTGATCTTCATCGGCAAGTCTTCTATGGATCGCTCAGTGCTTCCAAACTGGTAGTGGACCCGCATGCCGCTTGGCAGCACCTCGTAGCTTATTTGCTTGTGTGCAACACTATCCGTGAAGGAATTCACGGTGCTGCTCTGTCCGAGGCTGTTGAAAAAGCTGAGCTTCGTTTGTGATGACAAAAGGTCTTTGTTTATCCCGGCTGCAACCCCATCCTGCTCACGATCTGCAGGATTGCTGCGCCAGATCTGGCCACTCTGCGTGTGAATCACTGCAATTTCGGCAGTCTCTTCGTTAATGAACAACTGCAGCGCAGCATTCTGCGCAATGCCTACCATGCCGGGAAGGCGGACATCGCTGAACGATGATTTCAGATTCTCTCCGGGAGGCAGGGAGGGAAAGTCCGTCGGATCTGCGGCAGTCACTGTCTCGTGAGCGAGCGGTGTTGGCGAGAATTGACAACCGCCAAGAAGCAGACTTCCCGCGAGCAGCATTCCTGTTATTTTTTTGGCTACGGTATAATTCATAACAATTTCCTCCTCCCTTAGCCCCGAAGCACTAATTCCTGATAGATGGTTACAACAAACGATACAATCTGCTGTACAAGACTGAAGAATAACAGGCACAGAAATGCCATAAACGCCATCGCTACAAGTGTCAGCAGCATCGTGAGCACCGTTTTGGCTGGTGTGTACTGATGAACCGTCATATTCCCCACAAATAACAGATATACCGTCCATGCAACGGCGAGTGCATTGGAGAAATAATAAAAGGCAGTTTCCTGCGCAGAGATCACAAGACTCAGCCAGATCCATGGAAAATGAATGAGTAACAATGGTACCAGTGCAAAACACGTTGACATGAAAATTTCGGAGAACTTGCCTTCCCCGTCCATCAATGTGGTTAACGACCAGTTAGCCACACACCAAAACAGTACCGGTATAATGACATATACCATTTCGAGCAGACTGTTCAGGTACTTTGGATTACTGAGATTAATGAGAAAACCGCTGTACTGGGCATGCAAAATTTTGGTGATGACCAGAAGCACCAGGATCATGAAAGCAATCAGCAGTGAGTTTCTCTGGTTCCGTTCATATTTCAGTTCCCAGTATCCGTCAAACGGATGAAAAATCAGATGCAGCGGGTACTGATATAGTTGCTTACTTAATGCCTGCATTCGTAGTCCTCCTTTTCTGCCTGCGAACGATGATGACGGTGACAATCGCAGCAACAGCCAGGAATATACCGGACATCATCCATGAAAAATGCTCACGCATCAGCTCTTTGCGGTACAAAAGAAAAGCTTTGGAATACCCTTTGGGCTCCATGCTGCGCTTGAAATATTTCGCAGAATCGGCGTATTCCTTCTGACGAAGCAATGCTTTGCCAATTCCCGCATACGCATATTCCAAGTTAGCGTTCATCTCGGCTGCTTGGGCAAACAGCACCGAAGATTGATCTTCATCACCGTTATAGTAGCTGCGAACCGCTTCGTGGAGCGTACGTCCGTATTCAGTTGTTTGAAAGACGGTGATTTCACCAAGCGCTTTATCCAGAACTAACATCCGGTCTCCCGCACGTTCCAGGGCAACAGGTGTATTAAACAGGCCGAGGCGATTCCCGATGCCGCCGAAAATATGGAGCAGATATCCGTCTCCATTGTAGGTGAAGATTCGGCCCTTGCTGGAATCCAGTACGGAATACATGTCACTGTCCCCCACATCCACATCAATCAGGCGAGATGGGCCGGCTTCCTGCGTATACATCAAGTCACCTTGCGGCGTCTGATAGCCTTCTCTGCGCAGGATGTCTGTCCCCTGAGCATTCAGCTTTTTGACCGGATCTTTGCCGCGATCCCCGCTTGTGGCGTAGATAAAGCCCTCTTCATCCATATCCAGATTGGTAAATTCTGTCGGAGTGAACATGACCATCTGGCTGCGCTGCTCCCGTGTTGCAAACCGTTTCCACAGATATTCCACCGGGTCCACCTGAACTCTGTTCGCTCCAATGAAGGAAGAGAACGTCCCATCGGCGCTGAACTCCATGAATCCATCAAATACGCCTTCAGCCATGACGTAGATACGCTCCCCTTTGTCCATAACAATCCGCATCGGTTTAAACTGGAAGTCTTCTTTAAGCAGATCCGATTTTGGTTCAGACACGATCTTGACCAGCTTCCCCTGTTCATCCAGATGCACCACCCGTTGATTATCCGAATCAGCAACCAGCAGATGGCCTTTTTCCGTGACGTACAATCCCTGTGGATTTTTAAAATGATCTTCCTTACCTTCCTGCTCAAATGAATCAATCGTCCGTACCAGCTTGAAGTTGCGATCCATCTCAATGATGCGGCCATTGCCCGAATCGAGCACAAAGACGTGCTGATTGGCGGTAACATGCATGTCACTTGGCTCTTTCATAGGAGTTGTGTTCAGCTTCTTGCCGGTGATAATGGTTGTTGCCTCATATGCCGCTGGTGAAGGAACTGCGTCACCCCAGAAGGAATAATGATACGCATCCGTTTTACCGTCTGCACTCACATAGGGCGCCTCTTGAACGAACAACAGGAGGCAGATCATGCCCATGATGATCGATTTACGTTTTTTCCATGTGCTTCTCCGCACCTCGCTGCCTCCTTTCTACTCTTTCATGCCCGAAGTGGCCATCGTCTGCATAACACTGCTCTGAGAGATGATAAACAGAGTGATCGGTACGATCATCAGCAGCAAGGCAACAGCCGCACCTACACCGGCTCTTGCAATCCCTCCCTGCACAATCTGACTGAGCGCATAATGCAGTGTTTTGAGATTTTCACTGTAAATGAAGCTCCCGCCATCCGTTCCCCATAACGCTGGAAACTGCAGGATCATGAGCGTGAGCCATGCCGGCTTCACATTGGGCATCACGATGCTCCAGAATATCCGGTATTCATTGGCTCCGTCGATTTTGGCTGCCTCCAGCAAAGCATCGGGAATCTGCTCCATGAACTGTTTCATCAGGAAAAGTCCCAGTGAGAACGCAAGTGATGGCACAATAATGGACGCATGAGTGTTAATCCAGCCAAGCCAGGACATGACCATGTAGTTCGGAATCGCCGTGACATGCGGCGAGAACATCAGGGACAAAATGACAATGGTGAACAACACTTTGGAACCCGGAAAACGATATTTCGCCAGCGGGTAAGCTGCTGCAGATGCAAAAAGAATATGTCCCGCTGTGCCAAGTATCGTAATGAGCAATGTGTTGGCAATATAGCGGGATAACGGCACCCACGAATTGCCCATGAGGTTGATCAGATCGGCAAAATTCTCCGTTGTCGGATTGTTCACCCAGAAGCGCGGCGGAAAAATAAACAGCTCATCCAGCGGCTTGAATGCATTGTTGACAGCATAGATGAGCGGAAGCACCATAAAGGAGCCGAACACACCCAGCAATGCAAATAACATCAGGCTGACGGTAAATGACCGATTAAGCCTTTTTGGCATGCCAAACACGGCACGTACTTTGCTGGTCATCGTCATTCACCTATCTTTCTAAGCATTTTTTGCGTGAAAACGTTTGTACCCAGCATCAGGGCAAACAGGACCGTTGCGATGGCCGAGGCATACCCCATCTCGAAACGAATGGTTCCAAAGTCCATCAGATGCGTGACAACGGTGTGCGCCGCATAGTTCACGCTCGGGAAACCTGCCAGTGCGATGGAGATCTCAGCTACGGCGAAGGAAGCAGTAATCTGCATTACCGCACCAAACATCAGCTGCGGTCTCATCGAAGGCAAGGTGATGTACCAGAGCTCCTGCCAGCGGTTTTTGATCCCGTCTACGGTTCCTGCTTCAACCAGAGAACGATCAATGGTTTGCAGTCCTGCAATAAAGGCCAGGAAGCTGGTTCCGAGGCTCAGCCACAGCTGTACAATAATGACGATTGCCAGTACATACTTCTCGTCTGCGAGCCATTGGATCGGTTCCAGTACGACGCCAAGGCGCATCAGGAAGCCATTCATATACCCGTAGCTGTCACCCGAGAAGATGATCAGCCAGATGAAAAAGACGTTGCCCGATATGGATGGGGCATAGAAAACCAGCGTCATGACCGCCCGAATTTTAGGAGACAGCTCATTGATGATCCACGCAAACAAAAAGCAGGCTATATAACTGAGAGGGCCTGTAATTACGGCAAAAAGCAGCGTGTTTTTGAGCGCGATCAGAAATACGTCATCGTTCAGGAAAAGCCGGGAATAGTTCTGCCAGCCGACAAATCGCGGCAGCTCCAGCATATTGAAGTGAAAAAAGCTGAGTCCCAGCGAGATCGCCACCGGAATGACCGTAAACATGAAGAAAATCAGCATGAACGGTGCCATCAAAATGTAATAGTGCCTGCTCAGGTACAGATCCCTCTTCAAGAGAGACCACCAGCTGACCGGCCGCGCATGGATTGCAGGAGCGGCGGATGTCTTGGTTGTTTTTACTTGCAACCTTTACCCTCCCTTTCCTCTATTTCAGATTAAATTCCTTGCGTTTCAACTCTATTTCATCATCAATGTACAACACATAGTCCGATAAGGCTTCACGCGGATTTTCATTAGCATTGACCACCTTGCGGAAAGCGTTGTCCAGATGTCGTCCCGTGAAGTAACCTCCGGGAAGCTGCGGGATTCCCTGTACCCATTCCCATTGTTTCTCGAGATTTTGATAATCCTTCACAGGCCAAGGCAATTGCTTCAAGGCTTCGATATTGGCCGTCGGGTAACGGGCAGCCGCTCCCATAAGGCCTTCCATTTCTCTCCCGTATTCAATCTGGGTCTGCTCATCAGTCCACCACTTCATGAACTTCCACGCCGCTTCCTTGTCGTCGGCATTTTCGAGCATCATCACCGCGCTTGTTGCGCTGGCCACTTCGTGCCGTATGGAGCCATCCGGAAGCTGTGTACCCGGAACAATCGTAAAGTCCCAGAGATTACGGATTTCCGGTGCCATAACCGTCAGCATGTTATACGTAGTGTAATCAGCAATCCCGATTGGCATTTCCCCGGTACGGAAGCGATTCGGAAAGTCGGCTTTGAGTGGAAACTTGTAATTGGTATAAAATTGCGTCCATCGTTTGAAAGCGTCCATCGAAATCTCCGAATCCAGTGCACTTTTCTTCTGGTCTTCGGTGTAGAACGTTCCGTCATTCTGATATAACAACATGGCAAAAGTTGAATTCGGAACCAGATTGGCATTGTTCAGCGTATCCTCAATCGGCAGATAAAACTCCATGTTATGCTTCTGCAGCACGGTGATGGTGTTATATACGTCCTGCCACGTTTTCGGCGGTTCAATGCCCAGTTCATTCAGAATATCTTTGCGGTAAAATAACATTGGAAAATGCTGCTGCTCCGGAAGGGCATATACCCCGTCGTTGTAGCGGTAAGGTGTCAATCCGCTTTCACGGAACCTGCCTGAAATTTCCTCGAAATCGGGGAACTGGCTCAGATCCGCTGTCGCATTCCTCATTGCATAGTTCACCGGAATGTCTTCGCCCATCTGCATGGCTACATCCGGTCCTTCCCCCGAGAGCGTTGCGGGCAGCAAAATATTAGGCGGTACGAGACGTAACTGCACGGACACATCCGTATCCGGGGTAAACGAATCGTCGATCATGCCTTTCAGTACTTGGGCTTGATCCCGTCCAGTCGTGATCCATACGGTGATGGCATCCTTCTTTTGTTCCACGTTACCAATGCTGTCGTAATCTTCGGTGTACGAGGCAACATATGCGCCCAGTTCGTGCTTCACCTGCTGGACGGTGCTTGCCTCCGCTTTTGGCAGAGATTCACCCGGCGGAGACACGACAAGGTAGTCCAGCGTAATCGGCTGTTCACGTACCGATAGAATCCACGTACCGAGACCGCCTACATTAATTTTGAACGTATCCAGCCGTTTGGGAACCGTCTCGGGTCTGGCCGCCATATCTTCAAGCTGCAGTACCATGGCGTGCAATACGGCCACTTTGTCACTTTGCTCACCCGTGGCCTTTTCCAGGTAATCTGCAACGGAGCGCAAGGTGTCAGCTTGTCGTTCAAACACCTCCGTCATCTCCGGAATGCGCCGTTCCAGCTGGTAATCCCGCAGTGGGTCCGGACTGTTGGAGGTGATCATTAATATTTTGCGATACATCTCATTCAGTTCCAGCACGCTGGATTCCACCGTCCGAAGCAGCGGAGCGATGTCGCCAAGTGTAACTGTCATGCGGATTCGGTGTTTCCCTTTTTCAAGATGAAACTGATATGGCTTATCCTCTCCCGAACCCAACACCTGAGTTTGCCAGGCCGGGCTGTAGTTAAATCGAATGCGTTTCAATTCCTTAAACGGAACTTCACCGTTAATCGTCAGACTGCGGGTGGCATAGATGCCACGCAATTGATCCTGCTTCACCTTAAGCGCCAGTTGATACAGTCCGCCTTCAGGCACATCTATTTCCCATTCAATCCATTCGCCCGGCAGTTTCCAGTTAATGCCCCCGATGGCGTTCATCCGAATTTTCGATACATTATAAGGCTCCAGTGAAGGGCTTGATCGGTCCGAGATCGGTGCCAGTGTAGGAGATGACTTGCTGACAGCCTCCTCCCCCTGTACTTTCAGAATGACAGGAGCGGCTTGTTTCAAGCCGAGTGAGGCATAGGTCTGCTCCAGCTCTGCATAGGACGGCACTTCGCTTTCTTGATACAACTCGATATAATCAATCGCCATGCTCTCTCTTAATGAAGTGAGCGATAACTGCTGATTGCCTTTGTCAAAATAAAACTGAAACGGTTCCTCAAAGTACCCTGCACTGTCCTTGAAGGAAGTCAGTTGCCATTCGGGCTGCTCCACTTGTCTTGGTCTAAGCTCGTTGCCACGATCGTCCTGCCGGACGTTATCCTCGCGATTCCCCCATACCCTGTCAAACAGAAGAATATCGGCCCCTCTGAACGGGACCTTACCATTAAGCTCAAGCCTGCGTTCGATCCCGGAGCTTTTACCTTCTACGGGATAATAGTGAATGCGAATGTTGTACAAACCGCTCACTTGAACGGGAACATCCCAGCGAATGGTTCCAGTTTCCGGCGTAATTACCGCATTTCCGTCTAATCCGGCGTACCCTTGCACAACCTCAAATTCCCCATCCTCTGCCTGAACATAAGATTCGCCTTCGATGCGTACAATTTCATCCGGTTTGGCCGTATTGTCATGAGCAGTCAGATAATGCTCATAACTGAATGAATCCTCGGTTCCCGATACCGCCTCAAAGTCCTCAAGCGAATGTACCGTTCCCCGATTACGATCCCGCGATGGATATAGTGTCCATATGGAGAGCACCAAGGCCAGGACAAGCACCAGGATTAGTCCCTTTTTCTTACGTGACCGCATGTTTGAATGTATCCCCTTTCCTGTAAGCGTTGAGAGAACTGAACGATTGACTAACCCGGACAGACCGCACCTTCATTGGTGCGTTCTGCCCGTGTAACGTGATACTTATTTGTAAACCTCATCAATCGCAGCCTGGAAAGGAGCCTTGTATTTCTCGATCAGCGTAGATACGGATACCCCTTCTTTGAGTTCCCCATCAAAATCCCAGAACGGCAAGGACGGGAATGTGTTATGGTCGAGAACCAACATACCTTCCGCAACCTCTCTGGCGTTGTTGATATCTGCTTCATCGGTCAGATGTGTCTCCAGTGTGGATTGTCCTGGATACTCATAGATCGACTCGATCTCATTAATTTTCTCCCAGATGTACATCAGTTGTTCTGGATTCTCTACCGCTTTTGGAATCGTTATAGCTTGGTAACGTGACTCACCGGAGTGATACGCTGTTGCACTTGGACCTTTTGGAAACGGTACAAAACCAATATCGTAGTCCTGCATATCCGTCATAATACCTTCGACTTCGTACATGGCACCTGAATACATCAGGGTGTTGCCTTGACGGAAGAACGTGGATGGCTCTGTCCAATCGCCGCCCTCAGAAGCTCTGCCGACCTTCTCGGTAGCCAGTTTGGACAGGAAGTTCAACGCTTCTTTCGTTTTTGGATCTTCCAGGTTCTGCTTATCTTCTTTGGTCAGAGAAGCCTCGTTGGAATACAGAATCGGTTCCAGCAAGCCCGTTTGAGCGAGTCCCCAAGTGTCTAGCTTGCCATCATTGTTTCGATCCTTGTTCGCTTGCTTGGCAACACTGATGAACGTATCCCAGTTCCATTCATCGGCATCCACATACTCTTGAAGTGGCTTCAAGCCGAGCTCTTGCATGAGTGTGCGATTATAGAAAATTCCGTTGATAAACGAGGACTGGTCCTCGGTAAAGCCGTAACCTTTGCCTTCATACTGCATGTATTCTTTGGTTGTTTTCTGGTTGAATACCTTGTCGTTTTTAATATAATCATCCACCGGCCATAACAGATCCTGTTTGGTCAATGCCGGAATGGCATAGTTTTTGCCCAGTCTCACCAGATCGCCAAGCGGTTCACCAGCCATCAGGGAAGCAACAACCTTTTCCTGATATTCGCCAAAATCGATGGAAGCATATTCAATATTAAAGTTGTGTTTTTTCTTCAGCGCTTCGAGATTCTCAAGACGTTGAATGTTGTCCGGGTTATTCCCCTGTATTTCCATGTCCCACCAAGCAACAACCTTGATCGTTCTGCCACCCATGTCAAAGTCCATTTCTGGCGTGGAGTTTTCATTCTTTGGCTCGGTTTCCGCGGGTTTTTGTTCCTCCTGTGGTGTTGTCTTTTCCGGCTCGGGTTGAGCGGTAGGTGCAGAACTGCATGCAGCAATCACCAACAAGACCGCAAATACCAGGCTCAGTAGCATGAACTTGTGTTTTCTCATCGTCTTCCCCCCTGATTGTCGTTTGCTATCACAGTGTATCGTTCAAATGAAAGCGCAAACAACCTGCCGATATGCAGGTGTTTACCCTGACGAAATATAGATTGATGTAATTTTCAACCTGTAACGCACAGTAGCGGTTTCAATTGGTAAAGAAATGCACTGTCTACAAAAATATGCACATTGTATGCGCTTTCTTTTATTCGCATAATGAAATCAAGCCATATTTCAGTTGGATCATTGGATTGAAATTTAGGAGAAGGTGAGGTATTGCTTCATGTATGACATTTTACTTGTGGATTTCAGCCAACGTATGTGCGGCGAGATGCAACAGCTACTGCAACGTAGTAAATCACAATACACCGTTGGAAATTGTGTGTTCTCATCGTCTGAGGCTATGAGTGCATTGTCTGAACGAGATTATTCCCTTGTTATGGTCCATACCGAGAGATTCGATACCGCGGGTCTCTGGCTGTGCAACGATATTCGGAAGATAAGCCAGATCCCCATTCTTTTGACGGGTGGAAGAGATCACTTCAGACTCGTACGCAAAGCACTAACGTATCAAGTGAATGACTATCTACCGCATCCTGTAAGTCCCTCCACTTTGCTCAACAGTCTGCACGGGCTCAGATCCAAGCTTGAAACAGACCCTGCACATACAACGTCGTCGTTCTTCAAAACACCCGTTCAACTGAACGGCAAGCCCATGCATTCAAGTCATGTAATTCGTATTGTCAAAGACTATGTTCGGGAGCATCTGGGTGATGAAATCACGTTGAAGAAGATCTCTGACATGCTTCATTTTAACTGCGCGTACCTTGGACAGAAGTTCAAGCTGGAAGAAAAGATGACTTTCAATGATTACATGCTCGAGCAACGTATGGAAAAAGCCCAGCAGCTTCTGTCATCCACCAATCTGCGAATATATGAGATTGCTGTAGAAGTAGGCTATAAAGATATCGATTGGTTTTATAAAAAGTTCAAAATGTATGCCGGATCAAGTCCAAACGCCTATAGACGACAAAAAATCCACTCCGCTTAAGGTTGGATCTCCGACTCCGAATGTTCAGCCATTGGATATGAAGCACAAAAAAACCGCAGGATTCATTATCCTTGCGGTTTTTGCGTTGTTTACATTGTCTGTGGCTTTTATCGTTTCCAAATGATCCATATCTAACGTACCAGAATAGATTCTCGGTATTCCTGCGGGGTCATTCCCGTTAGTTTCTTGAAAAGTCGAGTAAACGAATGTGCCGCCTCGTACCCCACTTGAAGTGAAACCTCACGCACCATGAGATTCGTATTCTGAAGCAACTCTTTGGCTCTCCGTATTCTGCAGTCATCAATGAACTCTGACACGTTAATTCCCATTTCCTGCTTGAAGAATCTCGACAGATAGGACGGGTTAAAATGATGAAGTTCAGCCAGTCTCACCAGAGAGAGATCTTTCTCCAGGTTCTCCTTCACATAACTGCACAAAGCATGAATCACAACGTTAGCGCGTTCTTGTTCATTCGATCTCTTGAATCGGACTAGTTCGTCGGCAACAAGGTAGAGATATTGTACAGCATCATTCATACAGGTATACTCCCCCAAATGAAGCAAACTTCGTTGATCCGGAATTTTATCATGGAGCCCCCATCGACTCATCGTCGAATGCAATAATAATGCCAGATGGTAGTAAGTCTCTATCGCACGTTCCATCGTAATATCTTGTTGTAAAAGTTCGCCTGCAAGCTCCTCAAAACTATCGTAAAATGGCTGGATTCGCCCCGTTTCCAAATATCCTGACATTATCTCGATCCGGTTTGATATCCGCATGGATTCTTTGGGTATACCAGCCGGAAGATCATTGCGACGATCCGTGAGTACCATGGATACACCGTCTCCAATTTTCATCCACTGGAGCAACCTCAGACGTTCATATTGTTTGGTTAATTCAGACCAATTGCAGCTTCGCCCACTTAGTGAAAATGCAACGGATACGCCAAGGGATTCCATGCAAGCTTCCTGTACCAGTTCCAATGTGCCCTCCAGAAATCGCACAAGCTTATCATTCGCCATCTCTTGCTCCTGCTTCGGTTGAATCAGCCAGATCGTATCCCCATAGTGGTCTGTTACACTAGCGTACACCGTATACTCATGCATTAGCGAGGAGCCAATAATGCGCACAGATTCCTGGAGTTGTGTGAGCTCCATTCCTGTTTCTGGCGGATTATTGAACCGCCCCAGTATGAGATAGACTGGCGAGTCCACTTGCAAACAAATGTCTCGTTTCGTTAATTCATCTTGCATTACAAGCGGAGAAGATGTGATTGCGGTGCAATCCTGAAGTAGCTTCCGCAAATATTGCTCTTGCTGAATCACTGCAAGCTGGGAGTTGACTTCACGAGATCGTTCTAATAAATCAAGCATACTGTGACTCTGCCGGATCTCTTCCATCACATTTTCGACAACAGACAGCACCTTGTCATAGCCTTCCGTTTTGAGCAAATAACGCACATTGGACATCTGAAAAGCTCGATAGGCATAATCAAAATCGCTATGTCCTGTCAGAAAAATGACGCGACAGTTCGGCCAACTGCTCTGAATCCGCTCGGTCAGTTCCAGACCACTCATCCCCGGCATGCGGATGTCCGTTAGAACGATATCGATTCTTGATCTACGCATCCAGGACAAAGCTTCCGTCGCGGAATAGGCCTTGCATACGTCAAGTCGGTCAGGCATATGTCTGGCAAACGTTTCATAGAGACTGTCCGTAATGATCTCCTCGTCATCTACAATTAACAGTCGATACATTCGCTTTCCCCTTCCTTCCACTGAATTCGAATCGTAACTTTTAATCCCTGAAGTTCACTTTTGGACAGGAAAAGGCCACTTCCTTCTCCATACGTCAGGACCAGACGTCGGTGTATATTCATTAATCCAGTCATTTCTTCCGTACCTCCGTCCTTGTGCATGCGCTGTTGAAGTGATTGGATGTGTCCCTCATCTAGCTCATTCCCGTTGTCCTCCACCGTGATCTCGGTATGCGAATCTTCAAGATTAAACCGGATGAGTAGAAGACCGGAATCCGTATTCTTTTCCAGACTGTGTTCATACGCGTTCTCAATAATGGGTTGAATGATGAGCCTGGGAACGTGAATATGTTCCATCTTGGCAGGCAGTGTCCCGAAATCGACCTTGATTCGTCTGGAAAATCGCAGTTGTTGAATATCCGTATAGATTCGTGAATGCTCCACTTCCTCTTTCAACTGGACATGATCTGTTTCATTCCGGGTGATGAACCTGAAATACTCACCAAGCATGTTAGTGAATTGCTCAATACGTTCTGTTTCGCCTGTTCTTGCAAGTGAATTTAGAATAAAGAAGCTATTGTACAGAAAATG
This sequence comes from Paenibacillus sp. FSL H8-0079, assembly GCF_037991315.1. Lineage (NCBI taxonomy): Bacteria > Bacillati > Bacillota > Bacilli > Caryophanales > Paenibacillaceae > Paenibacillus > Paenibacillus sp. FSL H8-0079. Next base: position 3,297,253 of record NZ_CP150300.1, on the reverse strand, counting down.
AGGATTAATTTGGGATTGGAGCTGTTTCAACTCGGCCCGTTGCATCATCATTGTTTTTTTGAAATCTCGGTCGATCAGGGATTGAAGATTTTCAATCATCTGATTGAAACGAGTATAAAGGAAGCCAAACTCGTCCTTTCGATTGTGAGCGATGGGAACATCAAGCACGCCTCCCTCCATTTTTTTGAATCTTTTCACCAACAATAACAATGGAATGTGGATCAGCTTGTAGCTTGAATAGAGATAGGCCGTGATTGCAACAAATGATGTAATGGCAAATAACCAAGCCCAATGATAGAACTTGCTAAGTGGTCTGGTTACAATTTCCTCAGGCAAATATGTAGCTACGGACAGGCCCAGGGAGTCCATATGCAACTGACTCACATGATACATGGTGTCCCCCACCTTCATCCGAAAACCATCAAGTGTACCTTTTACACTATGCTCACGGTAATTCGCCAGAATAACACTACTTTGTTGCTTATCTGTGATGGCATGTCCCGTGTGGTCCTCAATCAGAAAAGTTGAACTCTCCGGGTACAAGTTAAGCCGCGTGAGTTCATTTTGAAAATGCTCGGTATCCAGCTCCACTTGAATGACAAAAAGCGGCGCTTCTCCTCTCTTGCCTGTCAACCGGACGGCACTCAAGTTCAGGGTGTCCTCTTTCACAGTGAAGCGTGCACCTTTTCCTTGTATGCCTGAACTGAAGTATTGATATGAACTCTTATCGAAATCATCGATGCCTTGTGTCGCGGATATACTTTTGTCGACAGTAGGGATATGTACATGAACGTTCTTGATGTAAGCCGTGCTGTTTTTGAAAGTAGCGAGCCGTTCCGATAAATAATTCAACGTATCACGTCGTTCAACCTGATCCATCATGTCCCAGAGAATGGCCAGACGATTCAGTTTTCGATCCTCGACGATATCAAACTGCTGTAGCTCCATCCATTCCAGTTCCCTGTTCAATTCCACGACATATTGGTTCAATCGTCTCTCCGTTGACAAAGATATTTCCTGGCTTGCATTGTCATAACTCCAATGATACAGATATACGCCAAGAAGAATAAGGGGAAGCACGAATACCAGATAGGTGATGATTAATCGCGCAAATATACTGTTAAACCATGATTTAGCCGGGATCTTGATCAATGCATCCACCTCCAATGCCAAAGGCTGGATTAGTTTCTTATATGAGTGAAATGAGTGAGAACGTTAGCGCTCCTTTGGCTTGTTGGTTTTATACCACGCGTTAACTTCCGATGTAATCTGATCTCCGCCCAACTTGCGCCAGTTCTCTACAAATTGATCAAACTCATCTATTGGCCTACCCACAATAATGTTCATATAAGCTTCAAGCTGAAGATCCCGGAGAATAATTTGTCGATCAACCATCGTGTCCGTAATACCGCCCGTGAACTGATCATAGAGGAGTTGGCCGTTCTTCTCGTAAGAATCTGCAATGCTAAAAGCGCCCGAAGGTCCATAGGTTTGTTTCCAACCCCAGCCGCTATCCACACCTTCCGATTCATAGGCTGCAATCCGTTTGTGAATGGCGAGAGCCTCATTTTGGAGAACAGAGAAGTCTCCAGTGCTTCTGGCATCACGGATTTGTTTGTATGCATCTATATTTTTATTGCCGGGAAAAGGCGTAACTGGTGAGAGCATCCACACGGCTCGGGAATCATCATTGTAATAGGTTTCGTACTCTGCCTGATCCCCCCAATTCGTTTCCAGATGCAGATTCATGAGCTTCACGACAACTGCCGGGTTAGAGAACCCTTTTTTTACAGCAAAATATTGCCCTGTGTTAGAACGGAGGGGTACCTTCAGGTCTCTGCCTGACTTCGCAGCAATGGGATATGCCTGCCATTCTACATCTGTATCTGTAGCCCGTGTAGTCTGAAGCATAAAGGATGCCCACTGTTCCCCGTAGAGCATCCCTATTCTCCCATCCTGAACCAAACGAAAAGCCTTGCTGCCATTTTTGTAACCAAAATCCGGATCAAATTGTCCGTCAAAATACATCGTTTGCAGTACTTGCAGCGCCTCACGAACTTCAGGCTGTATGCCTCCATAAGTAAGGTTGCCGTCTGCATCTTTGACCCATATATTAGGAAAGGCACCATATCCGGACATGAATCCTGCAGCTCCCATGACGGGATCCCATAAGTGATTCGTTAGCGCCAGTCCGTACGTATCCTGCTCTCCGTTCCCGTCGGGATCTCTATATGTAAACGCTTTCGATACTTGAAGCACGTCTTCCATCGTTTCAGGCTTCCGCAGACCCAGTTGCTCCAACCAATCGGTTCTAATCCACAGGTACTGCGCAGTCTCAATGGAGGAAGATGATTCGGGAATCGCCATAAGTTTGCCTTCAATGGTTGCCGCGTCGAAAGCTCCCCTACCCTCTGCTTCCAATATTCTCTTCGTAAGTGGAGAAGCATGCTCTTGGTACACATCGGTTAAATCTTCGATCATTCCAGCGTTGCTAAGTTGTCTAAGTTGATATGGATTCACTTTGACCACATCCGGGAAACGTCCTGCAGCAAGGGATACCCCCAGCTTCTGACTGTACACATCTCCGTTCGCAATCCAGTCATAGTGAATTTGAATACCTAGCTCCTTCTCGTACAAACGAGTCCAGCGATTATCCAGCATCGTCTCACCAGGCAACTGGCTAATCATTCGCTCAATGTCATCTCCCGTTTCCCTGACAAAAGAGACCTCTATGGGTGGAGAATACCTCTTGATCGTAGAGGGAAGTTGAATCTGCTGCCCATCTGGCTGCGGATGTTGTTGTTTGGAATTCCCTTCGGTATGACCTGCTGGTATAGATACAGCAAGGAACAGAATGAAGGTCCATCTTGTTATGTCCAGACATCTCTTATACATGATGACATGCCCCCAGTTCGGTTTAAACAAGGCTCTTCTCTCTGTCGAATTGAATCCATATCATTGTACAACAACTTATATCCATTGAATACGAAAAGCCGCTGCTGGGCGGCTTTTACGGATTATCATTGTGCTCCATCAGGATGAATCACGCGATATTCAAAACTCGAAAAGTCAGCTGTTCCTCCAACCATTTCGGTTGAATATGCAAACAACCCTATCCGGCAACCCATAAAATGATCCAGTTTATATATCATTTTATGGGCAATCCCTATCTCTCTCCATTCAATCCCATCGAAGTAGGCCAAAGAGCACTCATCCAGATTGTTCTCAAAATTTCCATATGCTTTCAGTTTAACCAAGGGGTCTGCTACCGGAATACGTGCATGTTCAGTAGCAGGCTCCTGATCGATCAGATTACCAAATATCGTTGAATCTCCACTATCTCTAGCATGCATAACCAAGTAAAACTTACCTTCCTGTCTCGTAAGAGCGATCATACCGTATGAACCGATTAGGAAGCACAGTCCCGCAAAATCCCCATCATTCAGACGACTGCCATCGAGCGTCACCGTTGCTTCGCAAGCAGGTCCCATGGAACGTTGGGTTAGTGTGTTTACGGCAAACGTCAGATTGGGACTGATCTGTCCAGTACGAACACGATAAACGCCCGGTTTCTCTGTAACGGACCAGAGTTCATCGTGAGGTGTATGATTCCATTGCCAAAAATCACGGAGACGGATGTTTCCATCTTCCTCAGGTTCATAATTGAAACTGTCGCTACCCACTAACGGGTTATAACGGTGCTCTGGTCTCGTGCTCGGGATATCAATCTGCTTCGGCGCTTTGTTTGCAAAGACCGGTATACCTTGATCAAAGTGTAGCGGAACCAAAACAGGAACCCGGCCAACAGCCCCATGATCCTGAAACAGCATTGCATACCAGTCTCCATCCGGCGTATCCACGATACCGCCCTGAGCAACACCTGAATTGAAATAATCCATATCGTCATTGAATACTTCTCCACCAGTGAAGACATCTTCCAGAGAATCTGCCATATAAAACGCCTGTGTTCTACGTCCGGAAGCTTTCGTGATATGAATCAGGAACACAATATATTTACCATTGATCTTGTAAAAATGTGCTCCTTCATAACCAAGGTGATGAGGCTGCTCGTCTTTTACAATCAAGCGATGCACTCCACCAGGTTTGGGCCCGGACAGATCAGAGCTTAATTCGGTCAGATAGATCTCGGTATTACCGTACACGAGATATGCTCGTTCATCATCGTCAAAAAATAAGGAGCAATCATGGTAAAACCCTTCCACGATCTGTTTCTTCCATACTCCCGAGATGGAGGTCGACGTATACAAGTATGTCTTACGGGTATCATTCGCAACAAAGATCACATAGAACACACCTTGATGATAACGAAGGGATGCGGCCCACATGCCTTTGCTATATATGTGCTGACCATCCTCCAGCCGCTGGGCTGGTGTATCATCCAGTTTGTCGTATACATAGGTGGCTACTTCCCAATGGATCAGATCATATGAACGCAGAATGACACATCCTGGCATCATGTGCATAGTTGTACTGACCATATAATATGTGTCCTCTACACGAATGACGTCAAGATCCGGGTAATCGGCCCAAATCATTGGATTCGGATACATGCTTCAATTACACCTCATTTTGTCTGTTAAACTTCCATTCTCTTAATAGAATGGTTGAGCTATCTGTTGAACCTTTAAACATAATATACAAGTCATGCTCACCTTGCGCACCCGTAACTTCAGTTGTTAGCTCCACCCAGTGAAGTGATCCGGTCACGGACGGAATAATCATTTCTCCAATTAACAGTCCGTCTGCACAATCAAGCCGAAGCTCCAACGTCCCTTCGGTTGCTTGATTCGAAATACGGGCATTGAAGATTGTAGGTCCTTCACTACCAAAGTCTACGTTCGATATAGCGATCCAACTGTCACTTTGCAACTTAGCGGAAATCACATTCGAATCTGATGATGACATCTCAGCATACATCTCATCCGAGTCAAGACACTGCTCTGTTGATACGCCGCTACTCCATCCAATCGTCGAACCAGCCACCTGTTGATAGGGATCGAACCACTTGATCTGATCTACGCCCTGATAATCTGCATGAACCTTCTTGATCCGACCAGCGGCTTCATCATGTTCGACTCGATTCAGATGCGTTGAGCGGTAACCTTCAGGGATATTCATGGCCTGGCACAACGTCTGAGCATGATAGGCAATGTACCACTGATCGGCCAGTTGGAATATAGCATGATGGTTGTTGCCGCCAACATCAAAAAAGTGGCCTGGATTCTGGAGCAACGTTCCCTCATATGTCCATGGCCCCATGGGCTGAGCGCTGGTCATATATGCAATTTCCCCGGGTGGTGGGTCGCCCTCTGGCCGATCACCCTCGTCAAAATTGGAGCAATACGTGTAGTAGTATATATTGTTATATTTATGTATTCCTGAATCTTCAAACATATATGGCGACGGGATGACCTTTGCTTTGCCAACGACGCTGATCATATCGTCTCCCAATCGCATCACTCTTGCCGTATCCGGCCTTTCTGCTTTCCCCTCTGGAATACCACCACCGAAGTATATGTAGGCTTGATGATCGTCATCTACAAACACAGCAGGATCGAATAACCAGGTTACCTCTTCTACTCCCGGAGTCTCTCGTGTAATGAGTGCTTTTCCTATAGGGTCTGCCCATGGACCTAGAGGTGTTTGTGCGGACAATACACCGATTCCACTGGCATTGTTTGCGAAATATAGAAAGAAACAGTCCTCGCCTTCAATAATTCGATGAGCAGCTGCCGGGGCCCAGGATTGTGAAGCCCATGTAGCTGCGCCTTGAGGTCCAGCAACTCTGATCTCCCCATGATCTGTCCAATTGACCAGGTCATCTGAAGAAATCACCGTGATCCGGTTGATTGAACTATAACTGTTTTTCTGAGGAAGACCGTCCTGATCATATTCCAGCTTATCGCTAGTCATATATAAGTAGACTCGATTGTTAAATACCAAAGCATAGGGATCGGCTCCGAATTTGTGGCCCATCAGAGGGTTACCGTTGGGACGAAGCTTTCCAATCTCCCCTGTAATACTCTTCAGACCAGCAGACCGATCTTGCTTTTGCTCATTAGCATGTGATGTAGAATTATGATTCATCGAAAGAATTCCCCCTCTTAACGTTATTAGTTTTCTCATTAGATAGAAAGCGTTTGCAATACAAAAGGTATCATGATAGGATGATTACATTTTAAGGTAAGCTGAGTACAATTTCATTGCGTAAACCGCTCTATTTATTGCGTGAAATGACGGGAGGTGCTTCATGAGTGGGTCCTCTGAGTGTTTCTATGATCCCATCCAGCCTGAATTACTATATCTGCACCGCGTAACTACGTATAAGCTGGATACAATTTACCATCGCCATAATGCATATGAGATCTACCTGTTTCTTCGTGGCAACGTTCATTTCTATGTAGATAATCGATGTTATCATGTGCAGCCTGGGGATTTACTTGTGATGTCACCCGAGGAGATGCATCGAGCCTTTATTCTGGATGAATCTGAGTATGAGCGAATCACCATCAATCTCAAAAAAACATATCTATATCAGTTGTCTACATCAACAACCAATCTATCATCATGTTTCGATCATCGCCCCAAAGGAACAGGCACCATCGTACATTTAGACGATCATAGCTTGAAGCAGATGCTGCAATGCACGAACGAACTGGAAGGATTGCTTGCTTCCGATGCTTATGGCACCGACATCAAAATAAATGCAGCCGTAGCCCAATTGTTGGTCATGATTAATGTTTGGTTTCATAACAATTCCTTTGTTCCCCATGACATTATGCCTGAAATGGTTCGTGAAACCATGGATTATATTGAAACACATCTACATCAAGACATTACGCTCCGTAAACTTGAAGAAGCATTCTATATGAACAGCACTTATATCAGCCGCCAGTTCAAAAAGCATACTGGGTTGACGATCAGGTCCTACATATTGGGTCGTCGTATTGAACGGGCCAAATTCCACCTGTCGGATGGAATGAGCATTACGGATGCGTGCTTTCAATCGGGATTTAGTGATTATGCCAATTTTATTCGTAGTTTTACCAAGATGGTCGGCATCTCCCCGGGGAAATATATCAAACGGCGGCGTGATGCAATAGAAGCATTACCAAGATAGTGACCAGCTCATTTAATGAAAGCAAAAAAACATCAAGCCATCCTGCATGGCTCGATGTTTTTTAGTTCTTGATATACTTTCTGATCTGCAAATAACTCATTATTGTAATTATACGCTAGTTAATTGATCTCTTTTCCCGTCCACAATCGAACGCGATCTTTAATCCACTCTGTATACTGCTGTTCCATGCCTACTGCACCTGCATTATCAAGTTCAGCAATCATATTGTCGTATATGTCTTCAAAGGCACTCGGAGAGGATGTAATCGCTTCGGCGATCCGTTTCTGAATAATATCCTGCGTTTTCTGGTACACCACATTATAATCTCCGCTATCGGATGGAATCGGCATATTGTAAGCTGCGCCCCACTCTTTCACCGGGAACTCCTCTTCGGAAGGGAACAAGTCCTTCCACGTGGTAATCCCATAGCCCTTCAATGCTTCTTTTTCCTCATCAGAATAACTTTGCTGAATCTGTTCGGGATAATTGGTTGTATAGTAGTTATCCGTTGAATCTTTAACACCATCACCGTAATGGGCACCAAAAATGTAGTACAAACCTACGCCGGTTTCTTTGGTAAATGTGTTATTGTCTTTGTTTTTACGTTCCTGCACATCTGCCGGGATGTTGCGAACACCGTCTTCCACGTTATATTGCTCGCCTTCAACGCCCCAGTTTCTCAATACTTGCCCTTCTTCAGAAGACATCCAATCCAGGAATTTGATGGCCCGGACAGGGTCTTCACAATCGACCGTTATGCCAATGCCATAACCGTCAAAGCCGATATTCTGGAAGTCTTTGCGCTGAAAACTGTCATCCAGTGTTACCGGATAGAATCCGTAGGTCATGTCGTCTTTCCCGGCACTTTTCAGCGCATTTTCCGCATCACTGAATCCCCAGTTCGGATCAAGCAAAGAAAGCACGCGTCCGCTGGCGATTTTGGACTTATACTGGTCATCTTTTTGAACAAAACTGTCCTTGTCCAGCAAGCCTTCATTGTACATCTTGTTCAACCAGCGGAAATATTCCTTTTCCTCTGGCCGTTTGTAATGTAGAACAGCTTCATATGTGTCAGGATCGATGAAATACTCGCCATCTCCGGGGCCACCCGTAGACATGGCAGCGGGGTCAGTCACCGTAATCATGCGTCTCCAGCCATCCGCACTAAGTGTTAATGGAATCGTTGGCTGACCGTCTTCTGTTGTCGGATGCTTCTCGTAAAAGTCACGTAGCACATTTTCGAAATCGTTTAAGGTTTTGATCTCAGGATACCCGAGTTCCTTGACTACACGATGCTGAATGGCTGCGCCATTCGTGGCATCGAAGCTGACCTGATCGATTGCGCCGTTTGTAGGAATCCAATAGATTGAAGGATCATCATTGCTGTATTTCAACCGATTGGAGTGCTCACCGTAGATCTTTTTCAAATTGGGCGCGTGTTCTTCGATCAGATCTGTCAAATCAACCATCGCACCGGCATCAACAAGTCGGGTCAAATTATCTTTAGGGAAAATCAAATCCGGGTAATCGCCGCTGGCAGCCATCAGGGAGATACGGTCGCTTCCGCCTCCACTTGAAATATCGAATTCTGCGTTAAGAGTCACACCGGTTTCTTCCGTAATTTTCTTCCCTACAGCATCTTGCATTTTGTTCCAGTTGGGACTTGCATCTGCGCCGAAAAAGCTAAATGTAATCGGACTGTTGGGATCACTGGTATTCGATTGGGAATTCTCTGCAGCATTTCCGCAACCAGCGGAAACTAGCACAACACTTGTTACGAGACAAGCTCCTAGCACTTTTGATACGGCTCTCATTATTTCTCTGCCCCCTAGATGTTGTTATTCGTGTTAACTAATCCAGACAATAAGGATGGTTCACTTCGGAATAGTATACGCTTACATAACAAAACGTTAACAAATGATTAAAATCCTGCCTACCCTATTCCATGCTTAAAGTATAAGGAAGTCTATTAATCCCAACCTTGATTATTAAGCCATGAAAATAGCATGATCTAGACATGAGTCTTAGTCAAACTGCATAAACCAAAAAAGCGATGGTTGCCCATCGCCTCATAACGCTAATACTTTTCAGTAATATAGTTCTAACGTAAATCCTTGGATTTCTGCTTCAACTTCCCGCAACAATTCCATGACTTGGTCAGCGTAATCTCCAAGAATCTCTTTGCTCTTCTCGAATCCGATCCATTGAAAAGTAAGCGGCATGCTTACAGCCCCAGTCAAGACATCCCATAGTGCGTCCAAATTGCCTCCATAGCTCTCATCTAACTCAAGCTGGTTTTGAAGACTTTGATGGAGCTCTTCCTTGCTGTGAAAATCGTTTCCGTTAATCTGTATGATGCTCATAGCATTCCCTCCGTTTATTTTAACTGTTCAAATGACTTATAATGATCTGTCGTTTGGTAAATTAAACCATCATTCGAGTATAGGATTCGGTCGCTTCCGCGCCGTCCTCCTGCGTAATTTATATCGGCTTCGTACCAGATCCGGCCTTTTTTGTGGGGGAGTAATCCTTCCCGGTTCCTGAACACGTCGCCGCCGATGCTTTTGCCTGGAGCTACTTCACGTAAGTTCCCTTCACTTGGTTCCCATCCCAGATCCCTTGCCTCTTTCTTGGTAATGTAATTTGGTGGGAGTTCATTGTGCTCCGAGATATAGTCGGCAACCTCATCAAATCCCATATCCTCCGAAACTTGAGGCGATCCGAGATCAAGCAGTGACTGTGAAGTACAACCCGAGAACAATAATGCAGCGGTGATGATCAATAATGTGTAAGCAAATTTTCTGAAAAACATAATCTTTTCTCCTTTTGATGTTCTTGCTCTTGCTGCCCTTCGTTTTGCTGCTGCTTCGATGACAATGCTTCTAATGTTAACGACTTGTGGTAATTAAAGCAATTATGAAAACCTATCATTGAGTTAAATTCAATCGATAACAACAGTTAAGCCTGCTCCATTGATGCATATGTTTATCCTTCAACAAAAAAAGCCGCTAAAATAGCGACTTTAATCGTACCAGGTAATTATCCATTCAATACACTCATTTAATAGTTTAATTGAATGTATCCATCCAGTTCTCCAGTGCTACAACAACCTCTTCCAACTGCTTATCTTCCGTAATGGCAGGCTGATTATCTCCTTTTTGCATGCCGTATGAGCCAAATTGACCATGATTTCCACCCTCAATACTCACATATTTCGTGTCTTCCGGAAGATTTGCTTTGGAGTTCTCCCAGTCTTCCCAGTTAAGCACTCCGTCATCCGAGCCTGTAATCTGTAAGATAGACAAGTCCGTATTCTTCAAGCTACCTCCTTCATCTGCATAAGAAGCCAAGAAAAAGACGCCTTCCAACTTCTCATTGTGCTCCGCAGCATACCTTGCTGCGAATGACCCTCCCAATGAATGGCCGCCAATAACAAACGCTTCGTTAGGATGTTCCTCGATAAAGGAATCAGCCTTATTTTGACCGAAAATCGCCAAGTTTATCGGCATGTTCGCGATGTATACACGGTGACCCTGTTCTGCCATTTCTCTGGCAAGTGGAGAATAACTTTCAGGTTTAACCAGACCGCCCGGATAAAAAATAATATTCGGTTCGGTTACCTCTGTACTCAAGGGTTCAAACCGGTAACCGTCCTTAAGCTTGGTGACATTAACCTGAGCATCGCTTGTCATTGCCGCTTCAGCTCGTTCAGAAGGACTATACGTTACCGAATTGAGATATACGAAAACGCCGGCCACGATGATAACGATGGACAAGATTGTCCACATGATTATCTTTTTCCATTTGGTTGTACCTTTTGCTGTCTTCAACCCTAAAACCACCTTGTCATGAGGATATTGTTATGTCATTTTTTACTCTTCATAAATTATACTTACCGGTAAGTATAATTACAAGTGCTTTTGCTAACTATCGTTATTTGTCATAAAATATTCATGGAGGGAAGTCCAATGACAGAAAAATCACCCAAACGTTTGCCTGGAAGACCGAAACATGGCAACGACGATATCTCGATTCAGCAAACTATTATTCAAACCGCTTCAAAACTATTCATGGAGTATGGCTACGAAACGGTCACGCTTCAGCAAATTGGCAAAGCATGTAGCGTGTCAAAGCCAACCATTTATTATCATTTCACCAGCAAACCAGAGCTTTTTAAAGTTGCCTTTACAACGATGCTACACAATGTGAGCCGGTTAACCTCGCATATGCTTGATCAGGCCGAGAATCTGAAGTCGGGGCTTGTGCGTTTGGCAGAGGCCAGATTGGGCAATCCACATGCGGAGATTGAAACGATGCTCAGAGAAGCTGAGCCTTTTCTTGACCATGCTCAAATTCAGGATATACGCAACGCGGAGCATCAGATTCACGAAGTGTTAGCCTCCCATTTCCAACGGGCAATGGATGAAAATAGACTGCGGACGGACGATCCGTTTTTCCTGGCAGAGACCTTCTCGACTTTGATGCTCATGGGCAATCGGGAAGATAACCTGCATAAATATGGTTCCAACTTTTCTCTAGGCCAGAAGCTAGTAGATATTTTCATTCGCGGAGCGCAGTAAAAATTCAGGGCAACAAGGAGAGCTGACATGAATATCCCTAGAGGAACCTATGGGTTTCGATTCGCGGAAGACAAGGAGCTCCAACTGTGTGTACTGTATGCGGCTGGATGTGATTCAATAACCGATCCTTCTTATCATTGGGATGGACTCGAACGTTCGGACGGGCCTCTCCTGTTGTTCCAATATACAATTTCGGGTGAGGGTGTATTTGAGTCGAATAATCGCATTCATCATGTTAGCGCAGGACAAGCTTTTTTAGTGGAAATTCCAGGGCCACATCGCTATTACTACCATTCAGCATCAAAAGAACCTTGGGAGTTTCTGTTTCTGCTGTTCAGGCCCACTCTTATTTTGCCCCATTGGCGAAAATTTCTTCGTGAAGCGGGAGAAGTTCCCTATCTTCCCGCTGATTGTACACCCATCCGACTGTTGCGAATGATCGTGACTGATGCGGCGGCAGGCAGAATCACTGATCCTCTGATCGCATCATCCAGCGTATATCAGTTCATGACAGAATTGACTCGATTACAGAAAACAACATTGCACAACAAGGAGAATTGGTCTGAGAACATTCAAATAGCTGTTGAATACATAGAAAACAATTACTCCAAGATGATCAGTATAGATCACCTTGCCGAACAGGTTTCCCTTTCCAAATATCACTTTATACGTCGCTTTTCCACCAGTACAGGCTTGACGCCAGGTGTTTATCTGACCCGTGTACGCACTGAGAAGGCGATGGAACTGTTGCGCGGAACTACCCTTAGTGTTGAAGTCATCGCCGAACAAGTCGGCTATTCCAGTGGAAGTTATTTTATCAAAGCCTTTCGTAGCATAACCGGCGTTACGCCAGGTGAATTTCGTAGTGGCGGAGAAAGTCTTGTGTACCGTAAATTGTTCTTCGACTAACCGCAATATTTTGCTATTTCACACTCAACATTACTGTAGATATTAATAAAATCCTTTATTATGATGAATTGAGCGAGAGCAATAATTAATTCATAAAGGAGCATTCCCATGAACCATACGCTTGCAGCATCAACTCCACCGCTTGGCTGGAACAGCTGGGATTGTTACGGCGCAGCCGTTACGGAAGACGAAATTCGTGGCAACGCCGAGTACATGGCAGAACATCTTAAAGACTTCGGCTGGAGTTACATTACGGTCGATATTCAATGGTATGAGCCTTTGGCCAATTCTTCGCAATATCGTCCGTTCGTTCCACTAATCATGGATGAATATTCACGGCTTATGCCTGCTGAGAATCGGTTTCCCTCCGCTGCAAGTGGACAGGGATTTAAGCCATTAGCCGATTACGTTCATAGTCTTGGACTGCAATTCGGCATTCACATCATGCGCGGTATTCCACGTCAAGCTGCACATGCGGCTACTCCGATTCTGGGTACAACCGCCACTGCGCGTGATATTGCTCATCCGAACTCCATCTGTCCCTGGAATACGGATATGTACGGTGTTGATAGCTCAAAAGAAGGCGCACAGGCCTATTACGATTCGCTTTTTGAACTGTATGCACAATGGGGCGTTGACTTGGTGAAAGTAGACGATATTGCTGCTTCAAGACTCTATGACACCCATCAGCCAGAGATTGAAATGATATCCAAAGCGATTGAGCGCTCTGGTCGGCCCATGGTACTGAGTCTCTCTCCTGGCCCTGCTCCGGTGGAATACTCCGAATTCTTGGCTGAACATGCCAACATGTGGCGTGTCACGGACGATTTCTGGGACCTCTGGCCATTGTTATTGGATATGTTCGACCGCTGCCGGACGTGGCAGGGCGTTCCCCAAGCAGGCTGCTGGCCAGACTGTGATATGCTGCCTTTGGGTCATATCGGTATCCGTTCTGTAGATGGTGGTGGAGCGGATCGCTGGACTCGGTTCACGCCTGACGAACAGTTGACGATGATGTCGCTGTGGAGCATCTTCCGTTCTCCGCTCATTTTTGGTGGTGAACTGCGAGATAACGATGACTGGACATTGTCCCTGTTAACCAATCGTGAGGTTCTGAGAATGCATCGCGAGAGTTACGGAGCCAGAGAAGCTTTACGCAAAGAAGATCTTATTATATGGACTGCTCAACATGCGGATGGTTTCTCTTACGTCGCTGTATTCAACATAGGTGAAGATGCTCTCCCTGTGGATCTGGCTATAGAGGAAATCGGCCTCTCGGGTATTACGAAAGGTACCGAATTGTGGAGCGGAGAAGCAGCTGAATTTACAGAGAATTCCTTAGTTGCTACTGTACCTGCGCACGGTGCGCGTCTCTATCGGTTTTCCTAAGCTTGCAAAAGAAAAAGAGAGGTCTGTCGCTTATTAGACAGACCTCTTGTTCATTGTATAAAATCATCCATGGCCTGAACTGCTAGACGAAATGCTTTAATTCTTCTTTCCAGAAGAGTCTTTTGCGGGCTACCTTCTTTGGACTTGTCATACATGTTCTCAAGGGATGGAAACAATCCCATCAAGACAAGACGAGCTTCTGCGATATCTTCCTCCATGTAGGGATGAGATTTCTGATTCCATACCTTTTCCAACAGTGCTAGACCGATGTATAAAGCTTGGAGACGTTTCTGTAACAATGTCGTGTTATTCCTTTTCTGAGTCATATTCACTAAGGCATTTTCCGATTTGCGGATGGTTGATTGAAAGGCTTTGATAGATTCCTGTTGTTCTTCGTGTGTCACGTTTTCCATGGAGTACAGACCTCTCTTTTCGCTTAGTTCAATCGGTCTTTCTATTCATTCACCTCATAAATATAACAAAAAAAGCCGCTTATATAGCGACTTTCAATGTGATAAATGCATAGATTATTGATTCAGTGCTAGAGTACCTTTTCCAAAAAGCTGATCGTCCGCTCATTCTTCGGATTTCCAAATATTTCTGCGGGAGTTCCCTGCTCGACAATGTAACCACCGTCCATGAAGATCACGCGATCAGCTACTTCGCGGGCAAAACCCATTTCATGGGTAACGATCATCATCGTCATTCCTTCGCTCGCGAGGTCTTTCATTACGCCAAGTACTTCTCCTACCATCTCAGGGTCCAGTGCTGAAGTCGGTTCATCAAATAACATGACGTCCGGATTCATGGCAAGTGCACGAGCGATCGCTACACGTTGCTTTTGTCCACCTGAAAGTTGAGTTGGGAAGCTATCTGCTTTATCAGACAAGCCAACACGCTCAAGTAATTGAAGTGCTGTATCACGCGCCTGCTGTGCATTTAATATCCCGAGTTCTCTGGGCGCAAACATGATGTTTTTGAGTACGCTAAAATGAGGGAACAAGTTAAAATGTTGAAATACCATCCCAATATTTTCACGTGCCTTGTTCAAGTTCGTTTTAGGGTCATTCAGATCCTGATCGTCCACGATTACTCGTCCTGCCGTAATATCATCTAATTGGTTGATACAGCGCAAGAAAGTACTTTTTCCTGAACCGGAAGGCCCGATGACACAGACGACTTCACCTTCGTTGACCGCCACATCAATTCCCTTGAGAACCTGATTCGAGCCGAAACTTTTCTTCAAACCTTCAACTTTAATTTTAGCCACGACGAACCTTCACCTCCAGATAATCAGCGATTTTGGTCAATGTGATGATAACAATCAGGTACATAATCGCAACCGTTAACCAAATGTCGAAAGAGGAGAACGTTCTTGCAATAACAATTTTACCCGATTGTGTCAACTCTACGAGACCAATGACGGATAAGATTGACGTATCCTTCAACGTAATAACCATCTGGTTAATGAAGGAAGGAATCATAACCCGCACTGCCTGTGGAATGACGATCTTAATCATCGCTTTGCGATAAGGAAGTCCCAATGAACGGGCAGCCTCCATCTGTCCACGATCAATCGATTGAATACCGCCACGAATAATCTCGGTGACGTACGCTCCTGCATTCAGACTAAGTGTCAGAATGGCTGCCAAGAACAATGGCATCGTGAAGCCCAAAGCCTGTGGTATCCCGAAATAAATAAAGAATGCCAGGACAATCAGCGGAATGCCGCGGAAGATATCTACAAATACGGTGGCAACACCACGAAGGAATTTGTTCTGTCCTACCTTCATAAATCCGAAAATCAGACCGATGATAAACGCGAAGAACAGGGACACTATCGTGTATAAAAGCGTATTTCCCAGCCCTTTAAACAGGGCAGGAAGAGATTTCTGAATGAGCTCCCAACGACCTTGATTTGCGACTTGGGCGTTCTCTCCAACATACTCTTCAATAATGCGCTTGTATTCACCGTTAGCTTTGATATTCACAAGACCAGCATTGAACATCTCCAGCAATTCCTGATTTTTACCCTTACTTACCGCAAAACCGTAGGAAGCCCCGTCCTCTTTGTCGGTAACGATTTTTAACCCATTATTTTGTTTTACCCCATATCTTAGAACGGGTTCATCTTCAAAACAGGCCACCGAATTACCGGTCTTTACATCATCATACATTTGATATGATTCATCGAATGGAACAATGGTAAACCCGTATTCTGAGGCGATGGACTCAGCAAAGCTGTACCCTTCTGTTCCCGTTTTTACAGCGACCTTTTTACCACGAAGATCTTCGTAACTTTTAATGGTATCATTATTGGCACTAATTCCCATGACAACGCCTGAATCATAATATGGCTCTGAGAAGTCAAATTTTGCTTTTCTCTCATCCGTAATACTCATGCCTGCGATCACACCATCGACCTGATTGGCTTCAAGTGCCTGCACAGCTGCGTTAAATCCCAGAGCTTTGATTTGATACTTAAAATTTTGGTCTTTGGCGATGGCATCCAGCAAATCCATATCGATACCCACAAAATCACCATTCTCATCTTCATATTCAAATGGTGCGAATGTGATATCGGTTCCAATAATATAGGTTTTACCGGAATCGGATGCTGCGGCGGCGTTCCCCACCCAACCTGATAGACCGCTCACCAGGAGCAGCATCAGTGAAAGTATAAAAAATGAGATCTTCGTTGTTTTCATGTGTCCTCCCCGTCTCGGTGTTGTCCGAATAATCATTATTTTCTTTGGAATCGGTATTACTGTTATGCTTTTTGTCGATCTTTTGCCCACTTGATTGTTATTATTTACTGTATATTAACAATCAATGCTTTGCCTTTCCACTTGCAACATTTTCCTCCGTCATTTTTTGGCCAACCAGTAAATGTCCTCTTATACTTACCCTTCAAGTAAGCTTTACGAAACCCAATTTTACATCTTGAATCTGAAAAAGGTACATTTACTTTGAAACGTAGTATTTAAAATTAAAAACTCAAAAAAGCCGCGATTTACGCGACTTTTTGTTGTGTAGTTTTTTTATCATCTATTAATTTTCTCTGGTTGTCAATACAATATCGAACTTCGAACCAGCTTCACCCGCGAACACAATGGTTCCGTTCTCAGGCAATACAATTTCGTTTTGTCCACTGACCACTGTATGATTAATGCCTACACCTGCTTGGTTGTATACAGCAAATCCGCTGTTTGCAGACATCTTGACCGTCATTTCTTTACCTGCAGCTGATGCCGGAATTGAGAACCATGTGGCTTGACCATTCGCTTGAATGGTTGTCTTCGATTGTTTTCCAGCATAGATCGGTTTGATGATGTCTTGAGCAGCATAGACGTTGCCTCCAGCTGTAACATATTCTATGCCATTTTCCTCATAGAAATTGAACTCCATCGTGTCACGGCCTGCCAATCCAGGAATTTGCAATTGGTTCACGGCTTGGTTAGCTCCAACGATTTTATTCGTGTAGACATAACCAGGTAGCTCATTAAAAGTATGAATGGGAATCATCGGCATCGCTGCGTTGTACAGTGTTGATGTGTATTTTTCATTGACTAACACATACGCTTTTCCTTCCCGCT
This sequence comes from Paenibacillus sp. FSL H8-0079, assembly GCF_037991315.1. NCBI lineage: Bacteria > Bacillati > Bacillota > Bacilli > Caryophanales > Paenibacillaceae > Paenibacillus > Paenibacillus sp. FSL H8-0079. The sequence goes on along the minus strand of NZ_CP150300.1, from coordinate 3,279,638 downwards.
TCTGCCATGCGGCCTCTACTTCTTCCGACAATTCATTGGTTTCAAGCTTTTCTGCCTTATATTCTGAGGAAGCAACTTGCCCAAGCCCAGGCACAGACTGATATGAGCGAGACCACAAGTACGTGTTTCCGTTGACTTCCTGAACGAATTCCAGCTTTTCCGTACCTGCATCATTAACAAATGAGCCATCAGCAGTGTACGTATATGTCTGATCAGGACTGTTAGGGGACGACAGATTAGATAGCGTTAATTGCCCGTCATCTTTTACGTCCAGCTTCATTAACATGTTGGCTCCACCAGCGTACATGCCAGTGTGCTGCGAAAGTTCTGTTGGCATGGTTACTTTCACAGGTGCATCATGTGACTTCTCCGGCTTACGTTCCGGAATGATATTTTTCTCCTCAAGCGCGCCGAGCAACAGTTCAGTTGCCAGCAATTGATCCGTTGAGCTATGACCACCCGAAGAGGTTACGGCAGCAGCCATATTATACTCCGGAAGTACAATCAATGAGGAATGATAGGTTATTGTGTTGCCGCCTTTGCTTACTGCCTGGATGCCGTAATCATTAAAAGGAAACAGGTTCACGCTGTCCCAGCCTAGGCCGTAACCAATAGACGAATCGCCTTCTTCCGGCCACATGCCTCTCTTGTATTCTTCTTGCTCCATGGCCTCTACGGATTCCTCCGAAAGAACACCTTCAACCTCACCTGTAAAGATTTTCGAGAATTGAACGAGGTCTTCAGCGGTCGAATACAGGCCTCCGGAAGCAATCATGTTTGTCGTCTCTAATGGAAGCTGTTCCTCATGCGACGGGGAATATGTTGCTGCCATTTCAGTAAGATCCACTACATCCTGCGGCGTTTTGGTATGCTCCATACCCAGGGGATCGGTTATGTACCGGTGCATAAAAGTCGTAAAACTCATACCACTGACCCGCTCCACCAGAATCTCAGCTAATGTAAAACCATCATTACTATACACGGAGTATGCGCCAGGATCGGCCTTCAGATGTTGCGTCGCCAATTGCTCCAGTAATGTATCATGTGCATAGGTATCATTATCTCCAAACAGTATTGCACTGTTACTTGACGTTCCGAGAAGTCCGGATGAATGATTCAGAAGCATGCGTGGTGTAATCTGTTGGTAACGCTTGTCTTTCATTTTAAAATCAGGGATATACTTCACGACAGGCTCATCAAGATCGATCTTGCCTTGGTCCACTAGCTTCATTACGGCGGTTGCGAGCACCATTTTGCTGGTTGAACCAATGCCATACATGGTATCAGATGAAAGCGGGATGTTGTTTTTCAGGTCATTTTTGCCTGCCTGACCGGAGATCACAATCTCGCCCTCATCCATCAGTGCGTACTGCACACTTGTCGTAGCGTAGGATTCAGTAAGTACCTTGGCCTTCGCGCTTACTGCCTTTTTAGTTAGATCATACGTAGGGCTACTACCGTTACTGGTAGCGGGTGTGGCCATGGCCGACATTGGGGACATCATCGCAAACACCAAGGTTATGGCGGCGATAGAAGTTCGTTTCTTTCGTGTCAATCTCATCTTCTCCTGTCTAGTCTATGAATTAGGAATCTCTGTGTTCGTACTCCAGTAGTGTAACCGAAGAAGATGAACTATCTGTGGCTTGAATATGAATCGAGTATGAACCAGGCAGAACCAAGCAGAATAGGTTGGACACACGGGAAACATCACTTTAGTCTAGCTTTGTTTTGTTTGAAAATTGAACTTTTGCTATAATGATATATCAATCAATGGAGTGCCAAAAACATCCATAACTACATAAGTGACTGCAACCCATAATGTCAGCATGAGCACTGGAGTTGAATCAATGCTAAAAGTTAATCGGAATGACCATCGCCCTATCTGGCAGCAACTTCTGGATCAAGCGATTCATAATATTACAACGGGGAAATGGCAACCCGGCGAATTGCTACTCCCCTCACGCGAACTTGCTCAATTAATTGGTGTTTCACGGTCAACCATACAGATTGTGTACGAGGAATTATTCAGCCGAGGGTATACGGTCACCTCCCGACGAGCCGGGACAAGAGTTAGTGATTGGACATATGCACCTCGTTCATCAGAAGACGTCACGATGCAAGGGCCTATTCCGCCCGAACTGCCTACACTAAACGAATCGATTGGTCATCTGCATAGTTGGTTTGGCAATAGAGACAATCGCAAAATAGAAATTGATTTTAATCCCCACGAGCCTTATCTGGATGAAAGTTTCACAAAAGCCTGGAGGCAATCTTTTTTACAAGCTTCCACTGAACCTAATTTGGATATTTGGGCTTATGGCGATGCCAGAGGGTTACTGGCGTTAAGAGAGCAGATTCAACGTTATTTGTCACTTGAACGAGGCATTCATATCGATGTTGATCAAATCTTGTTAACCTCAGGTGCACAACACAGTATCGATTTAATTGCCCAGGCTCTATTAAGTGAGGGAGACAGAGTTTCGGTAGAGGATCCCGGCTTCCCTGCTGCTTGGATGGCGATGAAATACCGCCGGATGCAAGTCGAATCTGTTCCAGTCGATGAGTATGGATTATGTGTAGATCATATTCACCCACAGACAAAACTCGTATTTGTCACACCTTCTCATCAATGCGCCGTTGGTGTTATTATGTCGGAGCCACGCAGGCAACAATTAATGCACATGGCAGCTCATCATCGATATTGGATTGTTGAGGATGACTACGATAGCGAATTTAGGTACCGTGGAGATCCACTTCCAACTATATTTAGTCAGCAACCTCAGAATACGCTTTATATGATGAGTTTTTCCAAAATGGTTGCACCTGGCATTCGACTATCCGCTATCATCGGCCCCAAAATAGCCATTGATCGCCTTACCCAAGTTCATGAATTAACCTATCGTCATCTGCCGATTATGGAACAATTAACGCTAACTCATTTTATTGAGCGTGGTCATTTTATGCGCCATATGAGAAGAGTTCGGAACATATATCGACGCAGACACGAAGTCATGACCAAAGCCATTGTTGCTTCTGGGCTAAGCTCACGTTTTACTTTAAGTGGTGTGGAAACGGGATTGCATATGTTGCTTGAATCTGAAACCTCATTTGACGAAGAAGCGATGACAAATGCGGCCCTTAATCAAGGCGTGCGTGTGTATCCGCTGAGTAAATATTGTCTGGAGAGTCATCGTAAAGGATGGATATTAGGTTTTGCGAAAGTGGATGAAGATCAGATTGAGGAAGGAATACAACGACTTGCAAAGATTGTTTTATGATGGAGAACATGCTCTGCAATCGGATTCGAAAGGATGTTTTTTGTAATGAAAATTTTAGTGTTAGGAGCCACCGGACGGGTTGGAAGTCATTTCGTCTCTAATGCCCTACGTTCCAATCATCATGTAACTGCACTGGTTAGAAGCCCGGAAAAGGTACAAATCAACGATGACAATTTCGTTCTGCATCAAGGAAACGCTTTAGTCAAAGAGGATATTCATCACGCTATACAGGGTGTGGATCTCATTGTTAGTTCCTTAAGTACCGATGGAACGACTACATTAACGCAATCCATGGGACATATTGTTGAGGTTATGGCTCAGGAGCGTATCAAAAGAATCATTACCATTGGTACCGCAGGAATATTGGAAAGTCGAACGGATCCTGGCTTGCTTCGTTTTCAATCCCCTGAATCCAAACGTAAGTCCACGCGAGCAGCTGAAGAGCATCTGGAAATGTACAACATTCTCAAAGCTTCAGAGTTAGAATGGACCATCGTGTGTCCTACCTACTTATTTGATGGAGAATCTCTCGGTAAGTACCGGGTTGAGCGCGACTATTTGCCTGACGGTGGAACTTCTATATCTGTAATCGATACTGCGGAGTTTGCTTATCAGCAATTAATGTCTGATGAGTATGTACAGTCTCGTGTAGGTATAGCCTACTAGGGCGTCTCCTATATCTCAATTTAGTATATCTCTTCGTTCAAAAAAGTAAGTTTCAATATAAACACGCAAATTACGAGCCTGCAATTGTTATCCATTAGGAACAATTACAGGCTCTATTTGTGTCTGCTGTTGAGCTATTTAAGTCCTTCATATAGAGGAAATTGCGAAGTGATTTCACGGACACTACCTAATATTTGATTTTTCACATCCGAGTTCTTTGGATTTTTAAAAGCAAGCCCTATCAGCTGAGCAATTTCTTTCATTTCCCTGGTTCCAAGTCCTCTGGACGTCATAGCCGGAGTTCCAAAACGAATACCGCTCGTAACCAAAGGACTTGCCGTATCGTGAGGGATTGCATTTTATTCGCTTATGATTATCTGTTCCTCCCGATACAAGGGTGAGTCCTTCATTCATTAAAGTTTCTGCCAATGCGTTGGCGTTACTCAGAACACCTTCAATGAAAAATTAACGAGACTTCCGTGTGTTAGATAATCACCTTGGGCTTCCTCTCTATATTACGGTTATCTATTCGATCCAAATTGTATTTTTGGAAATTTACTATTCATCAGTAGATGTGCCATCATTCCTGCAAACAGTCCCCAAAATGCACCACCCACACCAAGCAAAGTCACATTCGCTGCTGTCGCCAAAAACGTAATCAATGCAGTTTCACGTCCCTTAGGGTCCGTTAATGCATTGGCAAGACTGCCACCGATCGTTCCAAGTAAGGCTAATCCCGCTAATGTTGCAATAAAGGTAGCAGGAAGAATCAAAAACAGAGCAGCCAAAGTTACGCCAAAAATGCCGACAAAAATATAAAAAACACCACAAGCAATACCTGCAATATAACGTTTGGTTGAATCCTCATGTGCATCCTTTCCTGTACAAATCGCTGCTGTAATAGCTGCCACATTAAAAGCATGTGATCCGAATGGGGCTGCAAGAAGCGAACCCAAACCTGTTACAGCTAAAATAGGATTGGCACTTGTCTTGAATCCATCATTACGCAGAACAAGCATTCCGGGCATATACTGCCCTGTCAAGGTAATAATGAACAGCGGTAGCGCAACGCCAAGTAAAGCATTTAACGAAAATGCTGGAACAACAAATACAGGCGATGCTACAGTCAATTGGATTGTACTGAAGTCTGTTTTCCCCATGCATATCAAATAAATCAAACCGATTGCCAATATGCCAACAATGGCGTAACGGGAAGTAAACCTTCTTAGCACGATATAGCCTGCAAACAGTACAATCACAAGCAAAGGATCTACCTTCGCCCCTCCAAAGGCCGAAATACCAAACTGTAGTAAAATACCGGCTAACAATCCGGAAGCGATGCCTGGGGGAATAAGTCGAACGAAACGTTCAAACATGCCTGACAAACCTAAAATAATAAATCCGACTGCTGAAATCATGTAAGCGCCAATAGCTTCTGGATAAGGGGTTACCGCTAATGCTGAAACGAGAAACGCCACACCCGGTGTAGACCAGGCTGTAATAATCGGTTCCTTATATCGATAACTGAGCCAAATTCCCGTTACGCCTACCCCAATCGAGATGGACCAAATCCAGGAAGCGGTCATTTCCGGGCTTAAACCAGCCACTTTTGCAGCTTGAAACACAAGAATAAATGTACCCCCGTAATTAACAATTACGGATATTAAAGCGGCGATCACCGGTGATATCAGATCGTGACCACGTAACGAAGGGGATGCTGTCTTCATATTTAACACTACCTCTCACTCAATCATCGATGCGTGTGTTTTCATTCCAGTAATACTCGTCCGGTAAATACCGTGGACCAAATACACTTGTTCCTACACGGATTATTGTAGCGCCCTCTTCAATAGCAACTTGGAAGTCACCAGACATACCCATCGATAGAATATCCATTTCAACACGTGGGATGTTTTTCTCTTTGATCTGATTGTGAATACGGTTTAACAATCGAAAGCAATGTCGTGTTTCTTCATTTGTTGCATTCAGTTTTCCAATGGTCATTAACCCTTTCACATTCAACGTCTCGAATTGGGACAACTGTTCTACAAGCTCAACGGCTGTTTCTGGAGAGGCACCAAATTTACTTTCTTCGTAGGACGTATTAATTTGCACAAGAATGTCTAAGCTCTTGTTCTCTTTGACTAGTTGATGATGTAACGCTTGACCCAGTTTCAGACGATCTACGGAATGGATGAGAGTCACATATTTAACAACGTCCTTTACTTTATTTGTTTGCAGATGTCCGATAAAATGCCATTCCACCTGCTTGCTTTGTTCCATGAGTGGGAATTTGTCTCGGAGTTCTTGAGCTTTGTTTTCTCCAAACAGGACCTCACCTGCTTGAATAGCTATTTGTAATTTCTCAAGCGGTACCGTTTTGGTCGCGAGCAACAACTTGATGTCCTCTATGTTGCGACCTGAAGCCTGGCAGGCCAGTGCCATTTGCTGTCTTACAGCTTGAAGATTTTCTTCTACTAGATGTTTCATGTCAGCCACCTTCTTTCTATTTCGAACAGGAATGAATCAATAAGATTAGCTCCTCCTTATGTATTGTGAAGACTGAGACTATGTGGAATATCATGCTAGTGTATCAACAGTTGGATTGGTTATACATATCCAAAAACACTATTTTGGAGCAATCCAAAACTATAAAAAAGACTTTGATGGAAATTGGGTTACCATTTGTGTGCTCTAAAAGCCAATAATCTGTTTAATGTGCTGCCCGCATACTTCCAAAATGTGAAAAAGCCGCTAAAATTAGCGGCTTGGTTTAATCCTATGTTCATGTCTCAAACAGAGAAACATGTTTTATGATGATTTACTCATTCACATTTTCCTTCGTTACCAGCTTCAATTCAGCGGGAATCGAAGACTCCACCTGCTTGCCACTGAGCACATCCAGAGCTGCTTGCAGCGCCAGTTGGCCAATCAGTATAGGCTGCTGAGCGACTGTTGCCGTCAATTTCCCATCCTGAATGGATTTGATTGCATCATCATTACCATCGAATCCGATGACCGGAATGTCTTTACCCGAGCTTTGGATGGCTTCAATTGCACCAAGCGCCATCTCATCATTATGGGCAAATACCGCTTGCACGTCAGGATTACCTTGAAGCAGGTTCTCCATGACATTCAATCCTTTGGACCGATCGAAATCCGCAGATTGCTTGGAAACTACATCGAGTTGCTTGTCAGCCACTTCGTGGAAGCCTTTACCCCGTTCTCTTGTTGCAGAAGCGCCCGGCACACCCTCCAGTTCAATAACTTTTGCTCCCTCACCCAGTTGTTCCACAAAGTATTCAGCTGCCATGCGTCCGCCTTTTACGTTATCCGATGCTACTAGTGCCGCCACTTCGCCTTTATCTGCGGAGCGATCCAGCGTGATCACGGGAATGCCCACACTATTGGCCGATTGAACCGCTGTGGAGATTGCTGCAGAGTCCGCAGGGTTAATCAGAAGTGCACTAACGCCTTGCTGAATGAGATCATCCACGTCATTGGTTTGTTTGGCCGAATCATTCTGTGCATCAACCACGATGACCTGTATTCCCTGTTTTTTGGCTTCAGCCATGACCCCGTCCTTCAGTGATACAAAGAATGGATTGTTTAACGTAGATATCGACAAACCTATTTTCTTCTGTCCGTTACTTTTGTTAGGGTTAGGTTTCGCCCATTCCGGTGGCTCCAGAGAGCACCCGGCCAGAACGATGATCATCAGCATACTTACGAGTGTTAAAGTCCACTTTTTCATATTCGCTTCTCTCCTTATGCTGTTTTCTTGCGGTCCAGTAGGACGGCAATGGCAATGACGATGCCTTTTACAACCATTTGATAAAATGAGTTTACTTCAAGCAAGTTCAATCCATTATTCAACACGCCGATAATCAGAACACCGATCAGTGTACCAACGATGCGTCCGCGTCCTCCAGCAAGACTTGTACCACCCAATACAACGGCTGCGATTGCATCCAGCTCATAGGATGTACCTGCTGTTGGTTGTGCTGAGTTCAAGCGCGATGTCAGAATTGCACCTGCCAAAGCAGCGAGCATACCTGTCAGGGAATAGATCATAATTTTTACGCGATTGACTTTGATCCCCGAGATAATGGAAGCTTTTTCATTACCACCAATAGCGTACGTTTTGCGGCCAAAAGCAGTTTTATGCAAAACAATCCACAGAATCATGAAGGTAATCAGCATCGTAATTGCAGGTACCGGAATGCCCAGCAGGTAACCGCGGCCAAACAGTTGGAACAACAAGTTATCCCCGAGTCCTGTAATTGGATTACCATTCGTGTACACCAACGTCAATCCTCTGAATATCGTCATGGTTGCCAATGTAGCGATAAATGGAGCCATTCTGCCTTTGGTAATCATCAGTCCATTCACCATACCCATGACACCACCAAGCGCTACACCGATAATGATCGACAAGATCGGATCCAAGCCAGACAACATCATATTCGCAACAAAAGCACTGGATAAAGCCAGAATCGAGCCGACCGACAGATCGATTCCGCCCGTCAGAATAACAAATGTCATACCGAAAGCAATCAGCGCATTAATCGAGACTTGACGCAATAAATTCAAAATATTAAGCGGTTCCAAGAAACTTGGATTCATCACCGATACGATGAGAATAAGAATGATTAAGCCGAGCAGCGGCCCCAATTTTTGTATAACATTTGAGAAACGGAAGCCGCTTTTGGCCGTTTTGTTTTCCTGCATTGTTGTCATATCACTGTCCCCCTGTGGCCAATGTCATAATGTGTTCTTGCGTTGCTACTTCCCTTGCAACCTCACCACTGATGTGTCCCTCATGCACAACCGCGATCCGGTCACTCATACCAAGCACTTCAGGCAGCTCTGACGATACCATGATGATTGCAACGCCGCGGTCTGTCAGTTCATTCATCAATTCATAGATTTCGCGCTTCGCTCCGACATCCACTCCGCGTGTGGGTTCATCCAGGATAAGTACGCTTGGTCCGATCCCAACCCATTTCGCGATAACCACCTTCTGCTGGTTACCCCCGGATAGATTCCTTGCCGCCGTCTCGGAGGACTGCGTTTTGATCTGTAGACGTTTGATCAATGTATCTACGAAGTCTTGTTCTTTCGAAGTTGAGATAAAACCTTTGCTTGAGAAACTGAACAGATTTGGCAACGCCATATTCTCGCGAATAGAGAAGTCTAATACCAGCCCCTCATCCTTGCGGTCTTCTGTAATGAACCCAATTCCATGTTTCACAGCATCGGCCGGTTTACGAATGTTCGCTTTTTTGCCGCGGATGAAGATTTCACCACTATCCAACGTATCCAAACCAAAGATGGTTCTCATGATCTCTGTCCGTCCAGAACCCATGAGTCCTGAGAAACCGAGGATTTCCCCCGCTCTCACAGTGAAGTTGATATTCTCGAACAAGCCTTTGCTGCTTGCATTCCTTACTTCCAAAACGACTTCACCATACGAAGGTTTCCGGGCAGGATAACGCTCCGTAAGTTCCCGACCTACCATTTTCCGAACCACTTCATCAAAGCTTGTCTGTGGAATAGCCTGCGTATCTACTGTTCTTCCGTCACGCATAATTGTAATCCGGTCACAGATCGTGAATATCTCCTCCATTCGGTGAGAAATATACACGATGGATACGCCATCCTTCTTCAGCGAGCTGATTACACCGAAGAGCTTCTGTATCTCACGCTCCGTAAGTGCTGCTGTTGGCTCGTCCATAATGATGACCTTGGCATCTGTCATTAGTGCTTTGGCGATCTCGATCATCTGTTGTTGTCCGACGGAGCACTCTCCCGCAGGACGTTCCAGCGGTATGTCTACGGAAAGCTTGGCGAACTGTTCTTTGGCAAGCGCTTTCATTTGTCTTGTATTGAGCAATCCGAACGATGATGTCAGTTCCTTACCGATGAAGAGATTATCCAGCACCGTCATTTCAGGCCATACATTCAGCTCCTGATGTATGAATGTGATACCCAGTTTCTCGGCTTCCTTCGGACTTGCAAAATAGTTTTCTTCTCCGTCTATGCTGATGGTTCCCTGATCACGCTGATGAAGACCAATCAGAATGTTCATCAGTGTAGATTTGCCGGCTCCATTCTCCCCCATCAGGGCATGAACTTCACCATCTTTTAGTTCAAAATCCACTCCGCTCAGCACCTGATTGGTGCCGAACGCTTTATGAATGTCTTGCATCTGAATGTGCATTACGCAACCTCCTTTTAACCGAAATGGACTCCCGATTGTAAAATGCAATTGGCATAAGGTGTGGCTTCACCTGTGCGGATGACCGCCTTCACCTGCCGGGTTAACGCTTTGAATTGTTCGTGGCTGACGGAAGCATCGATTGCTTCTACCCCGAATTTCTCCGTGATGAATTGCATGGCTACGGGATTACCTTCTTGAATCTCTTCGGCCACAATGACTTTCTCAATGACCATATCTTCTGCGATCACTTCCACTACTTCCCGAAAACTCGGTGTTCCCAGTTTGAGGGCCAGATCGATTTTGAGCACCCCTTCTGGTACGGGTAGACCCGCATCTGCAATCGCAATCATGTCTGTGTGACCCAGATCAGACAGAATCTTGGAAATGTGACTATTCAGTATGCCATTTCTTTTCATTACAAGCTCTCCTCTACTTCATCACGCGTCGGCATACCGCCCTGCGCTCCGAACTTGGTGACGGACAACGATGCAGCCCGATTGGCGAAGCGTATGCTCTCTTGCAACGGTTTGCCTTCAGCCAAAGCAACTGCAAATGCGGCGTTGAACGTATCCCCTGCCCCAGTAGTATCGACAGCCTCCACTTTATAAGTTGGGACTAGAATTTCTTCTGTACCATCGAAGTAACGTACACCTTTACTGCCCTCCGTAATAAATAACTTGTTCGGATATTGACGCAATGCCTGTGCCGGACTCATGCCCTGAAACAAAATTTCGGCTTCATGCTCGTTCGGCGTGATATATGCGGCGTTGTCGATCACTTCTTGCGGCAACGTTCTCGCCGGAGCCGGATTAAGCAGTAGAGGTGTTCCGAATTCTGCACACAATGTACTCACATGCACAACCGTTTCCTCCGGAATTTCCTGCTGAATTAATACGATATCTGCCCCGCGGATTACTTCAGCCGCTTCATCGACATATGCAGGAGTGACTTCGCGATTTGCCGCTTCAACCACTACGATACTATTATCACCTTCAGCCAGAATGATATGAGCCGTTCCGCTTTCTAAATGTGTAACCGGTTTCACATTTTGCGTATTTACAGCATTTGCTCTAAAGTTCTCTACAATATCTTTGCCAAAAGCATCGTCGCCTACCCGCCCGATCATCGCAACCTCGGCACCCAGTCGTGCAGCGGCAACAGCCTGATTGGCTCCTTTGCCACCAGGAACTGTTTTGAAGCTATCGCCAAGAACGGTTTCACCCGCTCCCGGCCGTCTTGCAGAAGTAACAACCAGATCCATCGAACTGCTTCCAATTACGCATATTTTAGCCATCTGATCACACCTTTCTCGTTGTGCCCCGTTCGATGAAGCTGACGGGCAACTGTATGTTCTTGTTCTCTACTGCAGCTTGTTCCACAAGCTGGATAAGTAATCCCGCCGCTTCTCTTCCCATTTCGTATGCTGGCTGACGAATGGTGGATAATGCTGGCGATAACAGGCTGCTCATCGGAATATCATCGAAACCAATCACTTGTACATCATCAGGAACCTTCCTTCCGATTCGTGATGCCTCATGTAGTACCGCCATGGCTGCGATGTCATTGCTGGCAATAACTCCGTCTGTGTCAGCATATTTCCTGAATAACTCTTCAGCCCATACCCCTGCCTCGTTAAACGAAAATGAGGTCGTCTGAATGACGTGATAGTCTAGCCCTGCATCACGGATGATTTCAATCGCTCCTTCGAAGCGATCCTGCGCAGGTCTGATCTGTGACGGTCCTTGCATAACCGTGATCCGGCGACTGCCGCGGTTAATGATCTCCCTTGCAGCTAGTCTTCCACCTTCCCTGCCATCCGCATACACGGATGGACGATCAAGTGAAGTTCTGTCCAGAAACACAACAGGAATCTTCAGTTTTTCATATATTGAAGAATGAGGGTAGTTCGTTGAAGAGATCACACCGACCACGTTGTTCTGGATAAACGTCTGGATGTAATCCTGCTCCTTCCGTTCATCCTCATCACTATTTCCGAATATCAGTCTGTAATCCTGCTCTTGCATCCGGTCCTCTACACCGCGAGCCAACTGCGGGAAGTAAGGGTTGGTAATATCCGGCAACAACAGGCCAATCAGTTTGGACTTGCGCTTATATAATGAGCGGGCCACTTCATTTGGTGAAAAGTTAAGCGCCTTCACAGCTTCTTCCACTTTCTTGCGTGTGTCCGCATGAACATAACCTCTATCATTAATGACCCTGGATACGGTGGCTACAGATACGCCAGCCAGTTGAGCTACGTCTTTAATTGTTGTCATAAGTTGCTCTCCTCTATGTGTAACCGGTTACAGACATTAAATTATCATATTCTTTTCCGTTTGACAAGCGTTTTCATTCTGGAAATTTCTCCAAGTCCATTGGAGAACACACTGCAATACATGCAAATCCAAGCCACACCGCCTGTTCGAGGACCGAAATAGCAGGTTCTAAAAAATAAAGAAATGACAAGAGCATCAGATAACGCCCTCGTCATTTCTTTAACCATTATTTTGCTTAAATTATTGTGCTTACAGTGCTCTTACTTCGATGATGATATATTGTGAAGTACGTTCCTGTATCAACCACTTTGCCCCCTGGCGGACATAAACATCATGATATTGAACACTATAATCCGTGAGAACTTCTTTGCCTTCTTCGTCCCTAACCATTTTGATCTGAGAAAATACAACGCCTGTTGCAGTATCACCTTCCACGTTCACTACATGCTGTGCGTTCGTGGTGAAATAGCGTTTTACCAGCGCCACATGACCATTAAACTCTTCTTCCAGCTGCTTGGTTCCGGTTACTTCAGACATCAGTTGATCACCAAAGTATACTTTGAATCGTGTATCCGGTGTAAATAAGAGCATCTGATCTGCAATTCTTTTGGCATCAGTTAACGTAGCATACGAGTCCACCAAATCTCTCAATTCGGATTTTGCTTGTAAAATTTCCAGTGACATATAATTGTCCTCCTTGATGTATCGTCTGAGCCATAACATTTTGTAATCCAACATTTGTTGAATAAGTATGACTTATTGATTATTATAAGGAGTACAAAAATAACTACAATCGTTAATCTGGCGCTTTTTGTTGGATATCCAACGTTCAATCACAAAGTGTTAGATATCTCGGGGTGGAGGTTACCAAGTGCACATTAAAATCGATCGAAGAGTAGTCAAAACGAAGCAAGCGATCTTGCAGTCCTTTCTTTCTCTCATTGCTGAGAAAAATTTTGAGGACATTACAATCAACGAGATTGCTGATCGAGCTAACATCAATCGGGGAACGGTATACTTTCATTACAGTGATAAGTATGATCTGTTGAACAAGTGCATTGAAGAAAACTTAAACAAAATGATACTCGCAACAACGACCACGAATGCAAATGGCGAAACGATTGATCTCATTCAATCCTCTTTTCTACCTGTAATTCGATATTTCGAAGAGCACCATCGTTTTTACGCTTCAATGCTCTCTAACAAAGGAATACCTGCGTTTCGTGAACAGATGTTGGAACTCGTGACAACACATATCCGGATGAATATTAATATGGATGGTGACAATAGCGGCTATAATAAAGAATTTATTACTCAGTTTATGGCGTCTGCCTTTGTCGGTATCATTGAATGGTGGATTATGAATGATATGCCTCAATCCTCGGAAGAGGTAGCTGAACAATTATGGGGACTTCTCAAAAGAAATCAAGTTATTAACTAGGTCGTGACTGAAAACTTCGAAGGAAACAGTTTTTGAGATGCGCCCTAGAATAATTAGCTTTATGTTAGTCAAAAAATTCGTATCTCTTACTGTTTCATGAAAAAATAACGTCACTTGAGAGTAACGTTATTTTTCCTTCAATCCATTTTGCTTGGATCAGCTACCGTACACTTCAAATGCACGATGTCCTGCCCTAACTCCCTGCGGTAACCCATTGTATACAATTCTTATATACCTGCCCTTTGCTTCAAAATGATCCATCCGTATCTGTTCATGTGACGTCTGCCCCGTCTGGTTAACGACCACACGCCATTCGATTGCATCGCTTGAAACCTGAATCACATATAGGAAGTTACCTTGCTGGTGAAATCTTACTTTGCTTCCTGTGATGGAACGTTCCTGTAACAAATCTACCTGCCACCAGTGGCCTGGATGATCGTCTTGTGCCTGCCAGTACGTCTCATCGACACCATCGTTTCCATACGTGGCATCATTGCCCTCGTTCATGCTATCGCTTGATGCGAACTTCCCTCTGGCAAGCTCATGCTCCGAAGTGCATCGATCAGCAGTTCCTGTCATGGCAGGCTGCTCATTCTTCTCAAGCAATTGGCGAAGCTCATTCAACTCCATCGATACTTTGGGGGCAAAAGAATCTGAGGACATATAGTCGATTAAGCTTCTACGGAGCTGCGCTGCGACAGGTCGACTGTTCATATCATTCTCGATATCAATTCCACAGATGATCAGTTTTCCTTTTCCAACGGTATATTCCGCAAGATTCATCAGTTTTCGGTTATGAATAAAGTTGGGTATGACCTGAACAATCGGGTTAAATGCAATATCATCGTTCACCACAATAGATACGGATCGCTCCAGCAAGTCCTTCCATGGATATTCTGCGTACTCTTTGGTTGGGAAGTCTCTCAAGGCCCGATGCTCAGAATCAACCATAATGCCACACGGAGCTTCAGTTGCAAAATGTGCCGGACTCCAGAATACCGGATAGAACTTCCCTGGGGTCGTATTTCTTAAGTCACTATCCTTCGCCAGAAATAAAACGGTTCCTCCCTCTTCAAGCGTCTGCTCCATTCCTTCGTCCAGACTATGTTTTACCATTATGCCCTGAGGGACTTCCTGATCCTTCCCGCTGCATTCGTATACCCAGAACGGCCATTCATTTCGTATTTCGCTACCCTCCAGTTTCAAAGATATCGTCAGTCTGTCGCTTTTCTGTATTCGATGTGGCGCGTCTGAAACCAAGCGACCTAACGGTTGACCTGATCCAAGAGGAATCGTATCTGTAAGCAGAGAACCTGAATCGAGCGTGCGGCCCTGCCCATCTGCAATTGTCCACTGGATGGAGGATGGCGGAAGTTCTTTTACTCCAAAATGGGCAATGTTGATCTCAGCCACGTACAGCTCTGTATTCGTATAGATCCGTTTCGGCATGCGAAGCAACAGTACCGTTGGCCCGCAAAACTCTCGGAATTGTTGAGGTTCGATCAAACCCTTGGATTCCCAAAATGCATTAAGGAGACCCACGGTTGCGGTGCTCTGACCAGGGAAATCATGCAAATCCAGCAACTGAAATCCTCCAAGACTCGGCGTGCGCAGGGCAGCTTCGATCTCATCGCGATATAATTGTAGCGCCAACATGCCTGAACCGTGGACGAATGAACGAAGGTCACCAAGTAAACCTCTTTTCTTCATATCTGAATGGATGACCTCCAGATTAACGGGACGTAACGCTCCGCTATACTTCTCCATCTCTTGTACATCCGGGTAGACAGCATACTGCCCCACTTCATGTGAAATAACAGGTACTGGTCGATTGGCTACGGCGTCTCGGAAGTCTAGCTGAGTGGACAACGCTAATTCTTCCGGGAAATATTGTCCGCGAACACCAATACCATCAACCGATTGGGCAATAAACAGATCATCTGCTGGATCAAGCTCCCGATCCCAATTGGTGGTGATCGTGTATAAACGCCTGTCATCGAACGATTTCAAGTCGTCTACCATCCGGTGCAACAGGTTGAAGTCACCATTCAATTCATTGCCGTTACTGTAGATACAAAAAGAAGGATGATTCCCGTAGACATGAGCAATTCGGCGAGCCTCCTGAGGCAAGTACGTGTAGTGCTCTGAATGCGTCCCTACTGCCATATTCCACGTATCCATCCACATGGGGGACTCGACTTGCAGGTAAACCCCCAATAGATCAGCAGCTTCGAATGCAGCTTCAGGTGGACACCAGGAGTGAAAACGGATATGGTTCAATCCATAGTTCTTAGCTGCCCGAAACAACTTGAGCCAAGATTCAATGTCCATCGGCGGATGACCTGTATGCGGAAAGATGCAACACTCTAAGGTTCCTCGCAAAAAGACAGGCCTCCCATTCATCTGCAATTCTCTGTCCTTGCGTTGAAAGTATCGCAACCCAAATGTCCTATTTTCCGAGATACGAATCGGTTCGCGTGCATCCAATACTACTTGTGCTTCTATCCTCAACTCATAGATATTGGGGTTGAATTCGTCCCATAACAAGGGATTTTCACCCATATCTACTTTCCATTCAAAGTTCTCGGAGGATGAGGCGGAGACATGGATACTTTTTTCTATCTCAGGAACCGCATGCGGTGCTACGCCCTGTTTGATATGTGCGGATATTTGCAAATTGGCATGAGCTTCAGTATCGGTTTTATTATGACATGTACCCTTCACTACAACGGAGCGCAGATCCGGCTCAGGGAAGACCTGTATATTATTGACCCAGAACGGCTCTGAAATATGTAGCTCCATCCGGCCTATAATCCCATTCCAGATCGTCTGCGTCTCTTCTGTATAAGCGCTCGAATGATTGCCCAGATTCTGAACATCCCGATTATCAATCCGAAGGGTGAGCCGGTTAACCTTTCCAGGTTGAATGAATGTACTCACGTCATATTCATGAGCAACGGATAAACGATCTTGCTGTCCGGCAAGTTGACCGTTCACCCATAAGGTAGATTGAAACATAATCCGCTCAAGATATATGACAAACCGCTTTTCAACCCATTCAGCAGGGACATCGATTTCGTATCCGTACCATGCTGATCCAATATAAGAATGACGCTGCCGCAGAGAACGGACCGACTCTCGATCCATCTCATCGCCCCATTCCGTTACGTCTCCAATGCCGTTGACTGTCAGCGTACCAGGGAGTGTTACCAGACTCTTCGATTGGGAAACGAGCGACTCGTACCATTGTTCGGTTGCACCGATATCCTGGGGATCAAGTACGCATTTCCACTTCCCCGCAAGTTGAAGTATTCTCTTGTCATGTTGTTGATATGACATAAGGTTCACCTCTTACCTTCACTAAAATAGAACGCTTTCATTTTGAGTTATTCTCGTATATTATTTTAGAATATGTAGTGAAGCGAAAGGAATGAGGATATGGCTAACAAACCAGACGATCCTGCTATGTTTGCAGCAAGACAACAATACACACATCCTCCGGGGATTCTGGTGTCCGACCACTATATTCAGCCCTACGGTTACTCCTGTTATCGTGCACAGGGAACCAAGGATTGGCTAATCATATATACTTTATCGGGGAAAGGACGTATTCATAATGGAGCTAGTGGATACCTGAGCTGTACAGCTGGAATGTTGACCCTTGTCTCTCCTGGAACCGCGCAAGACTATTTCACCGAGCAAGGACATGTATGGGATAAAATGTGGGCTCACTTCATTCCACGTCTACCTTGGATGGATTGGATACCCTCCAGCAATACAGATGGTCCGATCTTTCAACTCCATATCGATAAGGAAAGCTCCCGGAGAGCCATTGAATCTGCTTTTAGCAGAGTGATCTCCTACAGATTATACGAGGATTCCATGTTGAGGGATGAACTGACATTGAATGCACTGGAAGAGGTCATCTTGTTGGTCGCCAGTCAGAATCAATCGAAGAAGGAATTGGATTCACGCGTTCAGGAAGTACTGAACATTATTTCTCGGGATTACATGGATCAGATTCTTATCGAAGATTTGGGCAAGAGGGTGTGCTTATCCCCTTCCCGTCTGTCTCATTTGTTCAAGGAACAAGTGGGAGATTCCATAATGGAAACATTAATGAAACATCGCTTGAAACAAGCCGAACCATTGCTTCAATATACCCTGCGGCCGATTACCGAGATTGCTCTGGCAGTTGGATTCCATTCACCTGACTATTTCTCCCGGCAATTCTCAAGCCACTTTGGAATTTCCCCATCGAACTATCGGAAGAAATGTAGGGAAGCTTTGCGTATAGAATCTGTTCAATAAAGTACGAATACAGATAAAAAACAGGCTGTTGAGGACATCTCAACAGCCTGTTAACTTGTATTCTCAGTACCTATATCGTTCTTCAGCTGGGAGAATTCAAGCATATTGTTCTACATTCAAAAGCGTATTAAACGTATCTTTCATTAGATCTTCCGATGGCAGATCACCATTCTTCACAAACTTCATTGACATGCCATATAAGCTCCAACTAAGCATAATACTATGCAATTCTAACTTTTCCGTTGGCCATGTTGAATACTGTTGCTTCAGCAATTTTTTAAATGCCCTGCCCATCGCTTCCTTTACAACAGTTTCAATCTTAGGTGTAAATGCCTCGTAACTTCGTGAACACTGATTAGCCAGCCCACTTTGAAAAGTGATTAAACTAATGAATATATCATGTAAGACCTTTGGTGTTAAAGCTTCATGCGAAGTCACATCTTTTAAAACTTCCCGCAATATATCTTCACTTAACACGGTTTCCATCAGATCATATTTATCAAAGAAATGGTAGTAAAATGTCGCTCGATTAATGGTCGCTTTTTGCGTGATATCCTTGATCGTAATATCCTTGAAATCCTTCTCTATAACCAATGCCATAAATGCATCCATAATCAGTTTTCGTGTTCTGATGAACCGTGGGTCTAACGTTTTTTCCACGTAATCCCCTCCTATTTTTTCAACAGTTGTGATGAAATGTCGTATATACGATCATTCGCAGTTATTGATGATTGTTCAATGCTAACAAGCCGTATAGACTTTGATTATACAACAAGTGTTGTATACCAGAAAGTCGAAAATATCGACAGTAAATCAAGGGTAATCAAGTCCACATTGGAGGAAAAATGATGAAAATTTTAGTAACGGGTGCATCCGGGCATTTGGGATCAAAGATTGTAGAATATTTAGCGGAGAACATTCCGACTTCAGATATTATTGCAGGTGTACGTGACATTCAATCGGAGAAAGCACAACGTTTTGCAGCCCAAGGCATTGAGGTTCGGGAAACGGACTTCGAAAAGAAAGATACGTTAGTCCAAGCATTCCAAGGCATAGATCGTGTATTTATCGTTTCAACATTCGGTGATATTGAATCTTCCATTCGTCAACAGACCCATGCTGTTGAGGCAGCAAAAGAAACTGGTGTTGCACAAATCGTATATTCGAGTGCCCCACGTGCGGATGTGAGTGATTTCTTCTTGGCGGGAATTCACCGTGTACGTGAAGAGATCATTAAAGAATCGGGTATTCCGTACGTATTTGTCCGTAATAACTGGTATGTTGAGAATGAATTAGCGACAATTCAACAATGCTTAGAAGGTGCTCCTTGGGTTACCACTGCGGGTGAAGGAAAAGTTGGTTGGGTATACCGCCTTGATCTGGCTGAAGTTACAGCAAACATACTCACGGGAGAAAATCACGATAATAAAGTTTATGAATTGTCCGGTGAAAACTTAACACAGCAGCAATTCGTGGATACGATTAACGAAGTTACGGGTAAACGTATTGCTCTACTAGCTGTGGATGATGCTTCTTATGGTGATATGTTAAAAGATGCGAATTTACCCGATGACGTTGCCGCATTACTGGTAATGGTTCAAAAGGGAATTCGCGAGGGAGGACTGGAGAACGCTCATTCCGATTTGGAGATGCTCCTAGGTCGCAAACCAACTTCCGTCAAAGAAGCGTTGCACCAATTATTGAGTTAATACTTGGGATTCTATCTATAGTATTACTCATCATTCTTTTATAAGTGTAAGCAGAAAAAGCCCTACCGACTTCGGTAAGGCTTTTCTTAATCTCATTATCATTACAGAAGGCTTACCAGATGACATTCAGTCACCTTTTGCCATATTACTAATCACATTATTCAATGATTACTTTGTAGCATTTCCGTACACTTCATCTGTCACAGGTTCCAACCACTCCGGTGTACCTGCAGTGATCGCAATGTGTTCAAACCAACTATCTTTAGCGGCCCCATGCCAGTGTTTCACACCATCATGTGTCACAATAACATCGCCGGCTTTTAGGAATTGAGCGGGTTTTCCTTCTTCCTGATACCAACCTTCCCCACCCGTCACTAACAACAACTGAAATCCACCACGATGGATATGCCAGTTATTTCTGCATCCCGGTTCAAACGTTACATTCCCAACACCCACATTCACTTTGGGATCAGCAACCAAGGATTGGAGATAACTTTGTCCTATAAAATATTGTGCATATGCTTCGTTTTTTTCTCCTACTGGGAAGATAACTCCATCTTTAACTTCTTCATGTTTAGCCATTTCGAGTACCTCCAATGAATTAATATATCGAATTGTGTTCACCATTGTTGTTCAAAACACATACGTGCGATATCGCGCATTTGTGTATAATATAAAATAATTGGACTGCCTCTGCAAGGATCAATTGAACCCGATCTGTGCCTTATGGCGCAATAGGACAACATTTGTGCAATTACTTTATGGAAAGAATGGTGATTACTATCGTTTCTATCACAGATCGAAGAATACTTAAGTCTCAGGAAGCGATCAAATCCGCTTTTATCAAACTCATGAACGAAAAACCTTTCGATACCATTACGATGCAGGATATCTCTGATCATGCGAATGTCGGCCGCAGAACGATATACCATCATTATTCTGACAAATTCGACTTGCTGGATAAATTAATCGAAGAACATATCGATGAACTAAGAAGATTGTGCAAGGAAGCATCCGATCTTGATTTTATAGAAAGCAATGTGCTGTGGTTCGATTATTTTGAAATTCACTTTTCATTTTTCTCGGCTATGTTACGGAGTAAAGGAGCCCCTTTTTTCCGCAGTCGCTTCCTCGCTCTCGTCATCGAAGAACTGGAAGATGAGGTGAATATAACGGAGGGGAAAAATAAAGGACTAACGAAAGAAGTTATTCTTATGTTCTTTGGTACAGCGATCGTTGGTATAGTGGAATCCTATTTCACGAATGGCTTACCCCGGCAACCGCATATTGTGGCAGAACAAGTTGGGATTTTATTAGAAAGGAATCTATAACCGAGGCCCCTCATGAAATCATTCCATCTTTTATTCTTACCACCCGATCTGCCAGGTATTCCACTGCACTGTAATTGTGAGAGATAAATAATGAGCTGTATCCGAGTTTTTGTTGAAGCTCTTTCAGTAGTTGCAGTACTTGTGCTTGTACGATCATGTCCAAGCTGGCAGTCGGTTCATCCAATATCAGAAATCGCGGTTCCGTGCTGATCGAACGAGCAATGCACACGCGTTGCTTCTGCCCACCACTGAGCTGGTATGGATAGCGTAACAATAATTCCGGAGATAAACCCACGCGTTCCATCCACTCCTCTGCTACGTTAAACCGAGTTTTGCGGTACATTCTAGCTTGGGTGAAGCTTCGTTTCACCCTATCCAGCGGTTCCATTAATGAATCCAGGATGCGTAGTTGACTGTTCAGGCTCAAGGCAGGATGCTGAAAGACAGCCTGAACGTTGCCTTGTAGGGAAATGCCCTTTTTCTTTGGTTGCAACCGTTGATTAAGAAAATAAATATCGCCTCTATCGTAGGGTTCGATTTGCAAAATGCAACGTGCCAGCGTACTTTTACCACTTCCACTTGCACCAATCAGCGCCAGGCACTCCCCTTCTCGAATCTCCATAGAAACGTTGTTCAGAACCTGTAATCCTGAAGCGTACGTTTTATGAACTTCCTTGACCGACAACATTGAGCTTCCGATCTCTTGTATATCCTTTGCCGCATCTGAAGCTCCGAAGATTTCTTCTTGAACGTCTCTATTCACTTCAGGTTCACGGTTGCCCAGCAGACGTTCAGCCTCTATCAGCTTTTGTGTATACGGATGTGTTGGATGTTTCAGCACATCTGCTGCCTGCCCATTTTCCACGACTCGTCCATGTTGCATCACGGCGATATCATCTCCATATTGCCGTGCAATACGGAGATCATGTGTAATCAGCAAGATAGAGCAGCCACTTTGCTCCTTCAGTTTGTGCAATAGTGACAGAACGTGTTGGCCAGTGTCCGAATCGAGTGCAGTTGTAGGTTCGTCCGCAATGATCAACTCTGGTTCAAGCATCATGGCTGCTGCAATGGATACACGCTGCAATTGCCCGCCGCTCAGTTCGAACGAATAACTCTTCTGTACACGCTCGCCAGATAAACCTACCTCTTCCAGCACCTTTCTTATCATCGTTTGGCGTTGCTGTGCATTCAATTCGGTATGAGTTTTCAGTGTTTCATCCAATTGTTTGCCCAGTGGCAGGAGCGGGCTGAATGCACCTGTGTAATTTTGGAACACGTAAGCGATGCGTCGTCCTCTGATGGTTTGCATCATTTTCCGGGAAACACTCTCCAGCGACGTGCCGTTTATCTTCATCACGCCCTGCTGAATATGAATGTCCTGTGGCAACAGACCACCAATGGCCAATCCCGTTAGCGTTTTGCCACTACCACTTTCTCCGATCAAGGCTAGACAACGTGACTGACCAAGCAGGATGTTCACGTCATGAACGAGCGTTTGCTGATTGGTACCGATGTACAAATTCTGTATTAATAATCCGTCATTCATGTGTGTCCCCCTTCTCTGGATGCTCTGCCAAGCCGATCCTGTATACGGTCTCCCGTCAGGTTAGCCAATGCGACCGTAAACATAATTGCAGCTCCAGGCCAGATCATCAGATAGGGAGATTGGAGAAAATATGTTTTGCCTTCATTAAGCATGGCTCCCCATTCGGCTCCTGGCGGTTGAATGCCTAGACCCACATATGATAGCGACGCGATGATCAGTATGATTTTTCCAATATCGAGCGATGCCAGTACGATGACATGACGAATAACATGTGGCAACATATGCTTCTGTATTAACCGGAGTGGCCCTACGCCATTCATGCGAGCAATTGCTACATATTCTTTGTTTCTCTCAGCACGTACTGTATTACGCACGACCCTGGCATAGGCGATCCACTTCACAGCAGCAATGGCAATCATCAAGTTCACGATGTGAGGACCGAGCAACCCACTCAGAACAATCGCCACTAGGAAATCGGGAAATGCCAAGAAAGCGTCAGCGATCCGCATAAATATTCGGTCCATTATGCCACCAAAATAACCGGAAATCAGTCCAATGGGAATGCCAATCGCCAGTGCTGTGCACAATACGGCCACACTCGTACCCAATGTATTCCTGCCGCCTACAAGCAGACGTGTAAATAAGTCCCTGCCCAAACCATCTGTACCGAGCCAATGCGACATGGAGGGCGATTGTAGCCTCATTCCCATCTCAACGCGATAAGGATCTTGTGTAATGAACGAGGGAGCAAGCAGTGCCAGCACGATTAAGCCTGCAAAGCCGATACCTGCTGCTCCGATCCAGTAATAGATCTTGCCTAGAAGAATCGGGATACACTTCATTGTTTCTCACCTCGCAAACGCATCTCCGGATTGAGCCATGCTTGAATTCCATCTACCACGAGATTGGCTAATGTAATAAGGAGCGTCATCAAGACCATATAACCTTGTATAACGGGATAATCCCTGTGCTGGATGGCGTCCATTACAAGCTTACCCATGCCCGGATACGCAAACAGCACCTCTACAACGACAGTACCGCCAAGAAGACTGCCAATACTTACGCCAAACATGCCAAGTACAGGAGACAATGCATGCCGAAGCGCATAACGAAAGACAACTCTTCCGGACCGAATCCCTCGAGCTCTTGCCCCTTGTACAAAATCTTGTTGCAGACTCGCAAGCATACTGGAGCGAATCAGTCTGAGATACACGGCAGCCATGGTCATGCCTAATGTTATCGAAGGAAGAATCAAATGCTTCGGACTACCAATTCCCATCGAAGGTAACCATCCGGCTTTGACTGAAAACCAGTCAATGAGAAGAATCCCTAGCCAAAAGCTAGGGACAGATGTACCCAGTACCGCAATCACACGGCTCCAACGGTCGATGGCTCTCCCGGAATAGAGGGCAGATAGCATGCCCAGAGGAAGAGCAATGATCAGCATGATTACGAGTGATGCTCCGGTCAACATCATTGTGGCTGGCAGCCTTCCGAGAAGTTCACTAAGAACAGGACGGCGAGTCATGTATGATTCG
The DNA here is from genome assembly GCF_037991315.1 of Paenibacillus sp. FSL H8-0079. Taxonomy (NCBI): domain Bacteria; kingdom Bacillati; phylum Bacillota; class Bacilli; order Caryophanales; family Paenibacillaceae; genus Paenibacillus; species Paenibacillus sp. FSL H8-0079. The sequence continues at coordinate 3,255,316 of NZ_CP150300.1, read as the reverse complement.
CCGAGATCCAGTCGCACAAGTCCAGTGAGCCAGTTCCCGTACTGCTGCCACAGCGGCTGGTTAAGTCCCATCGCTTCTCGTTGCTTTTCAATGGCCGCATGATCCAGAGCCACGTCATCGGAGCGCATTATTTCTCTCACAGCATCTCCGGGAGCCAGCTTCATGACAACAAAACTGATGAAAGACAAGAGCAGGATGAACAGCAAAAGCTCCAGAGAGCGTTGCACGAGCTTCTTCATTTTGCTTGTATGTCTAACTGATTGGTCAACATGTAGTACTCGCTCTTACTTGTCTCCCAATTTTCCACACGATCGTTGTAAGCTACTAACGTGTTGGGATGTACCAGGTATGAATAGTATGTTTGGTCATCAATACGTTCAAGTGCTTCTTTAATGAGAGTAGTTCGTTGTTCGATGTCCACGGTTTGATCCAGTTGGTTAATGATTGATGTTAGTTCGGGATCATTCACCTTGCCGAAATTCAGCGATCCGTCCGGTTTGAAGGCCACGTTCAGGAAATAACTGGCGTCACCCCTTGGTGCGATCAACGGACTGTAGGTCCCCAGATCCCAATCGTCTTGTTCAAGTAAATAATCTTCGTAACTATTCAGCAGTTCAATGGATATGTTAATGCCCAGTTCCTTGGCTTGTGATTGTAGCGCCTGAGCGAAAATGGGAAATTCTGCACGTGAGCTGTACGTTACCAGCTTCAGGTTTAATGCTTTTCCATCCTGCATGACTTTGCCATCTGTGACGGTGTAACCGGCTTTCTTGAACCATTCCATTGCTGCCGCGGTTCCCGTCTGCTTACTCGTGTACGCAGGAACGAACGGAAATTCTGACAGGAACGGTCCATCCGCCAGCGTGGCTTGCGAACCCATAATATCGTTCATTAGCTCTTCCCTGTTAACCAAAGCATCAAAAGCCTTACGCACATATTCATTCTGGAACGGCCCATGCTGATTGTTAAAAATCAATTCATGTGTTCTCAAACTCACGACGGAATCCAAGTGGTATTGATTGTCTTGTTCCAGCGTAGAAAGACTCTCCACTGGTGGACGATAGACAACGTCAGCTCCGCCAGACATTAATGCAGATAACCTTGCGTTGCCGTCTTCATTAAAATTGAAATGAGCGCGATTCAACTTGGCAATCCCATCCCAATATTCGTCGTAACGTACGACTTCCAGCGAGCTTCCAGCGACGAACGAAGCAACACGAAACGGTCCGGTTCCTACGGGAGCTTTGCCTACATCTGTCGCGCTAACGTCGAGCACAGCTGTGTTCGGGTGAACCAGTTCAGATGGGAACTGTGGAAATGGTTGTGTAGTCGTTATTTTCAGTTCCTGACCAGTGGCTTCCATTTGGTCGATGCCGAGAACCTGTTGCACACCAGGGTTAACCTCCATGGAACGCTTCAAAGATTGCTCAACGGCCTCTGCCGTTAACGGATTTCCATTTTGAAAAGTAACACCTTCCCGAATATGAAAGACCCAGTGTTGTCCATCCGCACTCTCCCAACGGTCTGCAAGCCAAGGCTTGATGTTTAAATCCTCGTCCAGTTTCACCAGTGTCTCCGTAACTCCTGCACGCAGTGGCGTATAATCCAGGTGTGGATCGATCGTCTGGCTGGCGAAATTAAACAGGAACGTCAATTCCTTCGATTGCGAGACCGCTTCTTTTGATGATTTTGCAGCATTGCCGCCTGGATCTGCTGGCGCGGTAGAACAAGCAGATATTACAATAAGCAGGCAGCTTGCCAAAAGTGATTTAACCATTTTTCGCTTAGACAATGACTTTCCCTCCAACGTCTATCCATTTATGATCTTTATCATACTATCAGGCGTTTTGTTGTAGAGGTATGGCCCCTAAGAGCTAGTCAGGTGCGGTTCTTGTGACAAAATCATGTCTCTTTATTCACTTTATTAATTTTTGATACAAACATTGGCATTATGTGATATGGTCAGAGGATATTAGATACGTACATACATATGTGCATGAAATGCGAGGAGAAGATCGAAAGTGATAGAGAGAAATACCCTTGAGAAACCGAGTAGGTTTAGTGATCCCATTTTTGTTATGCTCGTGGCAAGCCTGTGTTGCTTGTTATGGGGAAGTGCGTACCCATCCATCAAACTTGGATATATCGCGTTTAACATTCTGCCGGAAGATATTGCTTCCAAGTATGTATTTGCCGGATACCGGTTTACACTGGCGGGCATGCTGCTCTTGCTCCTGTCTCGTATCGTTAGAAAACAGAAGCTCCAATTAACCAAGCCTCAGTGGACAGGCCTTATCATGCTTGGTATATTGCAAACGGGTTTGCAATATATGTTTTTCTACGTCGGTGTAGCCAATACGACGGGTGTCAAAGGCTCCATTATGAATGCTACTACAACCTTTTTCAGTGTTGTTCTGGCGCATTTCATCTATAAGAACGACAAATTAAGCAGAAATAAAATCGTTGGTTGCTTGCTTGGATTCGTTGGCGTAATCATCGTAAACTTCCATACGGATCTGCTTGCTTTTTCCTTTTCATTCACAGGCGAAGGGTTCGTGATTATAGCGGCACTTGTTTTTTCCGTTACAGCCCTTTACGCAAAACGTCTCACCGCCACCATCGATGTTTTGATCATAACAGGTGTCAGCTTATTCGTCGGGGGACTGGTACTTACGCTGTTAGGTCTATCACTCGGCGGTCGTGTCACCCATTTCACCTTGGAATCCACCAGTAACTTGATCTACCTGGCATTGCTATCATCCGTCGCATTTTGTCTATGGAATATGCTTCTCAAGTATAACAAGGTCGGAAGAGTGTCTGTCTATAACTTCCTAATCCCTGTATTTGGAGCTTTATTATCAGCGTTATTCCTGGGGGAAACGATTCTGGAACTGAAAAATCTGGCTGCATTACTGTTCGTGTCGGTTGGCATTTACTTAGTCAATCGTGTGCGTTCTGTGCAACGTTCTAATAACAATCCAATGAAATAGACTACGCGTCCACTTCCATGGATAACAAAAAAAGCCGCTAATTAGCGGCTTTTTTTGTAAGTTCGTATACGAATACGTTCAGTTCTCGCTATGTTATACCTTAATATATATTCGTAAAGTCAATTAAGTCTTCTTCTTCCAAATAATTAAAAACTATAGTGTGCTTACCCAGCTCGTATTCCATCTCATAACCACCCACAACTTCATTATAATATTCCGAGGTGGGTTTTCCCAACCATCGTTTCACATTCCATGGTGAGAGATACTGCTTTTCATTGTACAGCTGGATAACCGCAATACGTGATTTCTTGCTAAGCTCGTGCATGTATGAATCAAACCCGATGCCGAATTTAGAATAATAATAGTAAGCTCCCCATTCCCCGTTTGAACGAGAATTGGGTTTCCCCAGCTTTTTTTGCGCATTTTGAAGCGTCATGCCAATCTTGATGTCCGTCCGGCCTGGCAACACACCCTTTAAAGCAGCTTCCTTTAGGCTTTTCAGGTAAGCGCGATCGCCAACACCCGAGTTCGGCCAAGCTTCTGAACGAAGGTTACGCGTATCTTCCAACCGTAATTCCAATTTGTTCACATTCAGCTTAAACGTAGTAACTCCATAGACGAATTGAAGGTTGTTGTAATTTTTGAACTGCACTCGGGCACCTGAAAGAGTACGGATTCCACCATCTCTGATTGCAGAGTAGTAATCGTCGATTTTTTTACCTTTGTTATCGACAAATGTTACACGGCGCAATTCCCCGGAACGAACAATATACGTTTTCACATCATTGAAGTTAGAAGTTCCCCAATCGGTGATCATCAGCATGTCTGGTGTACTAGCCTCTTTGCTTTTCACAACGAAGTTCCAGGTTTGAGGCAAAATAATCGTATTCAGATCCAGTTTTGCCGCCTGAACAGTTCCGTATGCTGCACCTTTTTTCAACAAAGCTGCACGATACGTGCCTGAATAACTCTTGTCGCCTTTTTTATTGTTGGTCCAACCATTTTGTTCGGTCAGCGTGCTCTTCTGTTCATCATAAGCAAAAATATAAACGGTGTAAGCCGTTTGCTTGGCATCACGAAGCGTAAATGAAAGGCGGCTCATACTTTTGAGCTGTTTGGCGGAGATTTGCTCTCCTTTGGCAGCAGCATTTGGTGGAAGCAGAAGCAATGCGCTCAGAACATAGGCGATTAAGGTAAGTACGGCCAGAGAAGCCCATTTTGCATTGTGTTTGAGGTGTATCATCGATGACTCTCCTTTGAGTAAAAAATAAAAATCTAACAGCTCTTTTCTAATTATGAATCGTTCACAATCTCAACATTCAAACAGGTACTTGCTAGCGTGTAAACTTGATCAAACTATGTAATTAATTTAAGTTCATGTTCAATAAGCATATCCTCCTACTAGTACTATTTTCCTAAGAATGATAACATACCCTTTCTAATAAAGAAATAACAATCTAATTAATAGATTTCGACTCATATAACATAAAAAAGCCGCTATTTAGCGGCTCTTAAAGTAACTTCGAATACGATATGATTTACAGGCAGGAATACACTACATTACGTAAGCGTCGTTGAACGTACGGCTCCTGACTGTTCAGCAGGTGCTGTGCATACATGACTGTAAGCTCTGAATCTGGATCAATAATAGCCATACAACCAGCAGCGCCGCTCCATCCAAATTCGCCAATTGGGCTCAGTGAGCCACTTCCTGCTTTGGAGATATGGGTGCGAACACCTAGTCCATAGCCGTATCCATACATATGATCCCACGAATAATCACCCCGAGTCATCTCGTTCAGGTGATCCGTTCGCATCAGTTCCACTGAAGCTTGTGACAGAATGCGTACGCCTTCAGGACTCGTACCACGCCCAGTAAGCGCGTTTAGAAACCGTGCATAATCGCTAACGGTTGACAATAAGCCTGCACCGCCACTTTCCAGCTCTGTACCCACACGAAACCCATTGCCATCCATACGGACAGCCTTTTCAAGCTCATCATTGTAAGCATACTGTGGAATCAGACGCGTCTGCTGTTCATCGTTCAGATTGAACGCTGTGTCGTTCATACCAAGTGGTCCGGTGATTTCGTCCCGCAGATACGCACCAAAGCGTTTGCCACTTACAACCTCCACCAAGGCTCCCAGGACATCATGACACATGCTGTAGTTCCAATGCGTACCTGGTTCAAACAGCAACGGTTCCTTCGCAAGCGCTTTCGCGAAATCACGGGTCGACAATGTTCCATCGGTGCTTTTCACGGCTTCCTGAATGCTTGGACAACCCACGTCATAGGAGAACCCGGCGGTCATGGTGAACAAATCACGTACTGTAATGGCTCTTGTCGCTTTTTCCAGTCGGATCTCGCCGTTCGCCATCGCTTTCTTTACCGTCATCTCAGCATACTCTGGCAGATAATCGGACAGCGGATCGCTTAACAGCATCTCCCCTTTCTCCACCAGTTGCAGCCCTGCCACGCAAGTCATAATTTTGGTCATGGAGTATAGATTGAAGATCGCTCCATCACCGATAGGTGTTTTCTCTTCCAGATTAGCGTAACCATTACGGTAATGGAAAACGATATCATTTTGATGCATTACCAGCACCTCTGCCCACGGAATGCGCCAAGATGTAATACGGTCAATAAATGAAGCAAGCGGTTTAAAGTCCAATGTTCTCCCGTCCTTCTATGTAAAATCGTTTATCATTTTGCGATGTGGTCCATCTTCACTCCCACAATCCACATATTAATAATATACGACCTTTTACAACGATTGACCACTATCTATATTGGTTCTATGATCGTAATCAGGAACAGCTGGTTAATTGAGATTCTCTTCCTGTAATACAACAAACCAGACAGATGATCTGTCTGGTTTGTGGCAATTTCACAGGTTCGTCTCCGATGAGCGGGATATTGGATAAGTCGGATTAAAGTCCTTTCTTGCCGTAGTCAGTCAAAAATTCTACGGTTTGAGGATCATAGTGCGAAAAGAAGGAGCTTGTTCCTGTATCCAGAGCTGCTACCTTTTGCATATCCTCCAAGGTCAATTCAAAATCAAACACATTGAAGTTCTCTTCCATTCTATTTTTGTTGACCGTTTTCGGAATAACAACCACTCCTCTTTGAAGCAAGAAGCGCAGAGCGACTTGGGCCGTCGATTTGTTGTATTTTTGACCTACTTCTTGCAACGTCGCATTCGTAAATAAGTCATTTTTTCCTTCCGCAAATGGTCCCCAGGATTCAATCTGCGTATTATATTTCTTCATGATCTCATGTGCCTCTGTCTGCTGATTGAACACATGGGTTTCAACTTGATTAATCGCCGGTACAACTTCGCTGAACTGAACAAGATCGATATATCGGTCCGGATAGAAATTGCTTACTCCGATGGCTTTGATTTTCCCCGTTTTATATAACTCTTCCATTGCCCGATATGTTCCATAATAATCATTAAATGGTTGATGGATCAGGACCAGGTCCAGATATTCCAGTTGGAGTTTCCGCAGTGACTCTTCAATGGAAGCTTTGGCTTTTTCATATCCTGCATTTGAAATCCATACCTTGGTCGTGATGAAAAATTCATCTCGAGGCACTCCGCTTTTTTGGATTGCGCGGCCTACGGCTTCTTCATTACGGTATGCTTGCGCTGTATCAATAGAACGATACCCCACGCTGATTGCATCAAGCACACATTTCTCACATTCTTCCTGATCAGCAATCTGGTACACACCATATCCCAAAATAGGCATCTTAACTCCGTTATTCAACGTTACATATTCCATCGAGTGACACTCCTTGTTAGTTATATTTTTTCTTGAGATTTACAGTCTAATAACCTTAAACTATACTTAGGCTATCACCTTCGAGTAACTCGAAGTCAATCTTTTTTCTATCATTTTTTTATTTCATACTTGAAAACATAAGGAGTTTCGTCATGTATAATGTCAAACAAGTCGCCAAACTGCTCGATCTGTCCGAACATACGGTTCGTTTCTATACGGATAAAGGACTCGTTCCAAATCTGCAACGCGACAAAAACAACAACCGTCTTTTTGACGAAGAATCCGTAAACTGGCTTACGGGGGTAAAATATCTGAAACAATGCGGTATGTCTGTTGAAAATATTAAAGCATATGTGGATCTCTGCCTGGAGGGCAACTCCACCATACAAGCGCGTTATGAGATCATTTTACGGCAGAAGGAAGCCGCCCTTGCTCAGTTGGAAGAAGCCCAACAAAGAGTACAATATATGATCAATAAAGCAGACCATTATCAAGATATTATTAACTTAATCGTCCCAGATGATACCAATCCGGGACATTGGAACAAAATGAAAGCCTGACTGTTACTTCAAATTCAAAGATCGCCAAAAAAGCCGCTAATTTAGCGGCTTGGTGAGAAATATTTTAAGAATTTTGAACATCTGATAGTACGCTACTAATGACAACTAATGCTGTTGCGCGTCTTCTCCTGCCACCGAGACACAGGTCAATAACTCTTCTACTGGAGTACGAGGACGAGGCTTGGGAATCTTATCCAGATCAAAGTACCCCAGATGAAGTGTGCCAACAATTCTCTCCCCTGGTCTCACACCGGTCTTGGAGTAGAAATCAGGATCGAAATTATATTCATTTGTCTTCCACACAACGCCGATATCCTGCTCCCATGCCAGAAGTTGTATATTCTGAATAAGTGCAGCACTTGCGCCCACAGCATCTTCCCACACCCGTTGTCTCGGATCGGCCTCGATCACAACAAGCAGATGAGCTTGGATGGACTCACAATAGTCTTTTTGCAGCTTCTCTCCCCAGCGCTCTCGCTCACCCTTGGAGAACGTATGCAGTACGGCATCAGCAAATTGCTTCCGACCTTCTTCTACAAATAAAATGAAGCGCCAAGGCTCTTTACGGGAATGCACGGGTGCCCACACAGCAGCTTCGAGCAAGTGCATGATCGTTTCTTTCGCCAGCGGTTTGCCATTGAACTGACGAATAGTTCTTCGTTCACGAATGAACTTCTCCACGACGGACGTTTCCATATGTGTTAATCCTCCTGTCTCGTTTCCTTATTTATTGGGTAAGGAAATTTACCGCTTCGTCAATAATCTTGGTCTGTCCGATAGGTCCTCCGGGGCCTTGGAACCACAAGCCGTAGTCAACGATGTAGACATTGTTGTTTTTAACAGCATTCAGGCTCTTCCACACTGCTGTTTTTTGCAATTCTGTCGTTTCATTCTCGTCTGATGACAACAGGAAAATATGATCCGGATTAATCGATGGTAACGACTCCATGGAGATTACTTTCATTGAATCTGTCGGGTCAGGTATGGATACAGGAGATGTCAGGCCGAGATCGTCGTACAGAACCTCATAGTTTCTTTTACTGTAATAACGCACTTCTTTATCGGATAAACGCAGGAACATTACGGTCTCGTCTCCGATGGATTGCTTGATTTTCTCGCGGGCTTCTGCAGCCTTCTTCTCGTATTCTTCAATGACCTGTTTGGCCTGATCCGTCTTCCCTAACATATCTCCCATATGTAACAGGCTGGTCTTCATACGAATAATACCTTGCTCGTCCTGCAGCTTCTCTGCCAGCAAGGTAGGCGCAATTTTGCTGAGGCTGTCATAGGCATCACTCATGAAATCCTGACCGATAATCAGGTCTGGCTCTGCCGCCAGTATGCTTTCATAATTGGGATCAACCTGCCAGCCCAGATTTTCTTTTCCTTGTAGTTGATCGGACAGGTAGGTAGGAAACTGATCACTTCCCTCCTCATTACTGGATGCTGCCTGGGGTACAATACCGAGTGCTAACAAATAGTCCGTTGCAGCCGGGAACAACGAAATAATATGCTGAGGATCACCTTTGATGACCGTTTCTCCCCAAGGATGTTTAACAACACGTTCCTGTACTGCTGATTCGGTGGATTGCGCGACTTCGGTGGTTGGAGCATTGTTACCGCTTGATCCATTACTGCTTGTTGCTGAACTGCCCTGAGAAGGGGAACAGGCTGATATTAATAATGTAAGGCTGAGCATCAAAAGCAATGCAACGGGTTTTCTCGATCTCATAGATGTAAGTGATTCTCCTTTGGGTTTGTATTGATAATAATTATCATCATCAATAGGATCATAACCGCGATGCATGGGACTGACAATGGACAATTCTGATTCTCGGATAGCATTATTCTGACCGGTTGGCAGGGCGATACATTTTTGTTTGAAACGACCTGGTGAAAGGCCAACATGCTTTTTAAATAAACGATTAAAATAGATCACATCTGGAATGCCGATTGCCTCGGCAATTTTCTGAAGAGATGCATCTGTGTGCAACAGCAGCTCCTTGGCTTTGTACATCCGTATCCGAGTTAAATAGGTAATCAGACTGCTGCCTGTCTCTTTCTTGAACGTTCTCGACAGATGCCCTGCACTGCAATCCAGAAGTTCTGCGAGCGGATCGACCATAACGGGCAACATGTAGTTCTCGTGAAGATAACGAACGGCTTGAGCTACCAGATCGGGTTTGGCAGTCTCAATCCCTTGTTCACTTAACTGCCTCATTAATTCATTAATAAATTGATAAAATAACGTCTTCACCTGAAATTTCGAGAACGCATCCGTCCGTTCCCAATGTTGCTCTATTCTTTGGACTTTATCATATAAGTCAATGGGATAGCTTGGGGCAAAAGCATATTGCACATGAAACGGGACATGTTGCCTGAGCAGAGCTTGATTCTCACGAGTATTGGATAAAGACAAATTAGCCCGATAAAACATCAAATAAAATTCGAATGAATCCTCGTTCAGGGAGATATTCATCCATACCCCCTTGCCTCCATGTAAGACTTGCATCTGATCGATCGCGTACATCGTGTCATCCAGCGTAATCGTTGCATTGCCGCGAACTGTATATATAAAACCGCTAATTGGAAATCGATAGGCATGGATGGGGTCGCCAGCGCGCACGACGACGTGACGCACATCCCATATTTTAATTGAGGCCAAATTCCATAACTTCACATGCTCTTCTACGTGCATCTCTTCCTTCACCTTCCACAACCCATTAAGTTAGCAAAAAATCAGCAAATCAGCGGATATTTTCACTTTTCTCCATTCTATCGATAATCATTCTCAACTACAACATATATCTTCCTATTCGATAAAATGCTACGCACGAAAAAGCCGATCCATGAAAGGATCGGCTTACGTTCTACCTTTTTAGACTCCGCCGCGTTTGTTCTCAACCGATTTCATCCGGTTTTGGTCATCCGGCACTCGGTCAACACTGAACTCTTGGCCAGCTTCAACCTCGCCATGACCAGAAATATTTCGGGAAAAATTGGTGAACTGTCTTTTTTGCTCATCCAGCTCGTGCTTTTGCTTCAAAAGCTCTTGCGGATCTTGATTTGTCACTAGGCTTACCTCCCATACATACATGAAGTCATGCAATTTAACTCGCACTACAGAAGTTTTCCATAAGTGAGCTAGCCTTATGCATGAAGTACAGATATGGGTTAAGAGACCAGTTTCAATCCCACAATACTGACGATAATCCCACTAACGATCGCTAATTTCTTTGCGTTTTTGGGCTCTTTGAAAACATACATCCCTAATAATACACTGCCCGATGCACCAATACCTGTCCAGATTCCGTAACCAATGCTGATTGGAATCTCTCTCAACGACAGGGAAAGGAAAATGAAACTTAATCCCAAAAACAGAGCGAACGTAAATGTATTTTTCAATTTGGTAAATCCATCTGAAAGTTTCAGGAATATTACACCACCGACTTCAAATAAACCAGCTAATATCAAGAAAAACCAACTCATATCTATACACCTGCCTTTGGTTTAGGTTCATTGGATACAAATTTCAGACCGATAATGCAGCTAATTAATATCATGACCAGCACGATTTTGAGTGCACTTACGGAATCCCCCAAAAAAATCATTCCCACAATTGCGGTTCCAAATGAACCAAGTCCGGTAAACACCGCATATGCGGTTGATACAGGAAGCACTTTAGTGGATTTTGCAAAAAAATAGAAGCTGCCAATCATTAAGATCACCGTGGGGATTACGATTTCAATTTTTGAGAAACCATCGGAGAACGACAAACCTAATGCCCAACCTACCTCTAAGATTCCTCCAAGAATAAGAAATAACCATGCCATAAAAAATTCTCCTCTTCTGCATTCATGTTCGCGTGAATCCGTCTGTTACTCCTTGAAGTTGCGCTATCAACAGACAAAAAAAGCCAACCAGTAGTTACTGGTTGACCAAGTAAGTTTATATTAATTATGTTTTTCTTTTCAGCATTAGTGAATATCTTTCTTTTTGAAATTGCCGCCTCTCACTTCAGCTACATCGTATACAACTACAAAAGCAGTCGGGTCAATTTCGTGAATGATATCTTTAATTTTACTCTCTTCCATCCGGTTGATGACACAAGTAATTTCCTTGAATTGCTCATTCGAGTAACCACCGTAAGCCTCGGTATACGTTGCTCCACGACCTAGTCGGTCACGAATGGTTTCAACCATAATTTCTGGTTGATTCGTAATAATTTTAAACGTTTTGGAGCCGCTCAAGCCCTCTTCAACAATATGTATTACTTTAGAAGCAATAAAATACGCAAGTCCTGACAAGATCGCTCCTTGTAGACCGAATACGGTAGAAACGACAATAAAGACAAACATGTTGAGGAACAGGATGAGATCACTGGTTCCAAAAGGTACTTTTCGCGAAAGAAGTACAGCCAGCATATCTATTCCATCTAATGCCCCGCCATTACGTAGTGCAAGTCCCATACCGAAACCGATGATTATCCCGCCGACAACCGTAACGAGCAAGGTATCGCCTTGAATGATAGTTGGTACATGGTGCATCAGACTGGTGCTGATTGCCAGTGAAGCAATACCGATGATCGAATATAACGCGAAGCTTTTACCGATTTGCTTGTATCCGAGCCACACAAATGGAATGTTAATAATCCCGATGAGCATCCCCAGTGGTAATCCAAACAGCTGGGATCCTACGATACTCAGACCTGTGACACCACCATCTGAGACATTATTCGGGATCAATATGGCTTCGAGGCCATATGCCGTTATAAATCCCCCAATGATAATCAATAATACTTTGGAGAGGATCTTTAACTTGTTTGACTTTTGTTTTCTGTTTTGATGCATTCCATTTCCCCCTTGATGAACAACCGATAAAAAACAGTCTATAATAAAAATCACTGTTTTGGCAATAGATCGTCATTTGTGTGTGTTACTTCAAGTTACTTCATTGTCCAATGAGCGTTCGATACGACGAAATTTTATGCTCAAGCATCTCATCGGCTGTGTTAAGGATGTGCATCTGTTTTTGGATCGACTCTTTATGCTCCTCCAGCAGCTTCAAACGATCTGCCGCCGTATGCTCTCCTTCCTGAAACAAGGATGCATACTTCTTAATAATAGCAATGGGCATTTGAGTCTCTTTTAATTTGATCACAAATTGCAGCCATTTCAGGTGTGATTCGTTGTATCGCCTGTCTCCACTGGCATCCCGGAGAGGAATCACAATCTGTTCCTTCTCATAATAACGCAACGTATGTGCACTAATATGAAGCAATTCTGCCACTTCACCAATGGTATGCATGGTTAACCTCCTCTCCATTTTCCCGCTTGACTTAGAGTAAGCTCTAATCAGTATAATCAACTCGTGGTCTTATCACAATAAATAATGAAATCAGATCCAGGAGGAATTTCCATGAAATACACAGTGATTACCGGTGCCAGTTCGGGCATTGGATATGAAGCGGCTTTAGCTTTTGCAGCTCGTGGCAAAAATATGATCCTGGCAGCTCGCAGAACCGATGAATTGGACAAGTTAAAAGCAAAAGTAGCTGAAATCAATCCTGATCTGGATGTTTTCATCCGTACAGTAGATCTGTCCATTGCCGCTAATGTGCATGAATTCTATGAAAGTCTCCAGGCTTATTCCATTGAGACGTGGATTAACAACGCAGGATTCGGGAATTTCGCTTCCGTTGGCGAACAACATCTGCCCAAGATTGAGCAGATGCTTCATCTTAATATAGAAGCTCTTACGATTCTTTCTTCCCTGTATGTACGTGATTATGCAGATGTCGATGGCACACAGATCATTAATATCTCGTCTGGTGGAGGATATACAATTGTAGCCGATGCAGTAACCTACTGCGCAACCAAGTTCTATGTAAGTGCCTTTACCGAAGGACTTGCGCAAGAGTTAAAAGGCAAGAACGCAGCGATGCAAGCCAAAGTTCTCGTTCCGGCTGCAACCGAAACGGAATTTGCGAAACATTCCTTTAATGTAGACGAGTTTGAATATGAAGGCAGAGTTCCGAAGTTCCATACGGCGGAACAAATGGCTGGATTTTTGCTTGAGTTGTATGACAGTGAGAGCGTGGTTGGCATTGTGGATGGATTGACGTATGACTTTGAACTAAGAGAACCCATTTTTCCGTACGCTGCGAGAGCAGCCTCTAAACCACAAAATTAATCAACCCGAAACTGAAGTCTAAGCCAAGTAGCCCGGATACGGTTAGACATCATCTAACTCACCGATAAACATCTTCTAATCTAATCGTTAAACATCAGTTAACGTTAAAAAGGGAACCTGTCTCCAGGTTCCCTTCTTTGTATTTATTTTCAATTCTATATTAATGCTTACTATATAATGAAGTAATTATGCCAGCCTCATTTTGAAATCCTGATACCCGAATTCGCGAACAACTTCGCAATCGCCATCTTTTCGTTTAACAGCAATCGCTGGAAGCGGCATGCCGTTGAACGTGTTGGTTTTTACCATGGAGTAGATCGCCATGTCCTCGAATACCAGACGGTCGCCTTCTTGCAAAGGCTGATCGAATGAATAATCCCCAATCACGTCACCGGACAGACAGGTTTGTCCACCAAGGCGATACAAATGCGCCTTCTCGCCCACTTCTCCCGAACCGATCAGCGGCGGGCGATATGGCATTTCCAGCACATCCGGCATATGGCATGTAGCTGAAGTATCCAGAATGGCAATGTCCATGCCATTTTTATGGAAGTCCAGCACCGAAGTCACGAGATAACCCGCGTTCAGCGCAACAGCTTCTCCCGGCTCCAGATATACTTCCAGGCCATAGTCGTTCTGCATACGCTTGATGCAAGCTTCCAACCTTGGAATATCATAATCTTCACGTGTGATATGGTGTCCACCGCCGAAGTTGATCCATTCCATTTGCGGCAACCATTGTCCGAATTTCTCGACCACTGCATTCAGCGTAGTTTCCAGATCGTCGGAGTTTTGCTGACACAGCGTGTGGAAGTGTAATCCGGAGACGCCTTCCAACAGGTCTGCATCGAAATCCTCCAGTTTCGCGCCAAAACGCGAACCCGGAGAACACGGATCGTAGATCTCGTGTCCTTCCTGGGTAGAGCATTCAGGGTTGACGCGCAACCCGACCTTACGGCCAGCTTGAAGCGCCTTATCCTTGAATTTCGCAAGCTGCGAAAATGAGTTGAAAATAATGTGATCGCAGATGGAGATAATCTCGTCGATCTCTTCTGCGCGGTATGCCGGAGCAAAGACATGATTCTCTTTGCCCATTTCCTCATGGCCCAGACGCGCTTCATACAAACCGCTCGCCGTTGCACCGCTCAGGTATTCTCCAATCAGCGGATACATCGCAGTCATGGAGAATGCTTTTTGAGCCAGCACGATTTTGGCACCTGTACGCTGCATAACACCGTTCAGGATTTTCAGGTTTTTCTCGATAAGCGCCTCGTCAACAACAAAACATGGTGTCGGTAATTGCTCGAACCGCATTTTAACGAACAAGCTCCGATTCTTTAACTTCTTCTGGCAGCTCATCAACGAGTACCGGGTTGAAGTCTTCTACCCATGGGAGGCCCCATTTGTTCAACTCTTCCATGAATGGATCTGGGTTGAACTCTTCTACATTGTATACGCCTGGTTTGTTCCATTTGCCTGTCATGACCATTGCCGCACCAATCATAGCTGGAACGCCTGTGGTGTACGAGATCGCTTGGGAACCAACTTCTTTGTAGCACTCTTGGTGATCACAGATATTGTAAACATAATATGTTTTGTCTTGACCATCTTTTTTACCTTTGAAAATACAACCGATGTTCGTTTTACCTACAGTACGTGGTCCAAGGGATGCAGGATCTGGCAGTACTGCTTTCAGGAATTGCAATGGAATAATTTGTTTTCCTTCATATTCGATAGGCTCGATTGAAGTCATGCCTACATTTTCAAGTGCTTTCAAGTGAGTCAGGTAGCTTTGACCAAATGTCATGAAGAAACGAATGCGTTTCAGACCTGGCATGTTTTTAGCCAAAGATTCCAGTTCCTCATGGTACAACAGGTACATGTCTTTCTCGCCAACTTCTTTGAAGTCGTAGACACGTTTGATTTCCATCGGTTTCGTTTCGATCCATTCACCATTTTCCCAGTATCTTCCGTTTGCAGAT
Source organism: Paenibacillus sp. FSL H8-0079 (assembly GCF_037991315.1). Taxonomy (NCBI): domain Bacteria; kingdom Bacillati; phylum Bacillota; class Bacilli; order Caryophanales; family Paenibacillaceae; genus Paenibacillus; species Paenibacillus sp. FSL H8-0079. The sequence goes on along the minus strand of NZ_CP150300.1, from coordinate 3,239,806 downwards.
ACTTCGCGAATGTTGATCTCAGGGTTGAAGTTGGTTGCGAACGGATAGCCATGGTCGCCGCCATTGCAGTCCAGAATGTCGATGTACTCAATTTCGTCAAAGTAGTGCTTCAGGGCATAAGCGGAGAATACGCCAGTCACGCCTGGGTCAAATCCACTACCGAGCAATGCAGTGATGCCTGCTTTTTCAAAACGCTCTTTGTAATCCCATTGCCAGCTGTATTCGAACTTCGCTGTATCATGTGGCTCATAGTTCGCTGTGTCCATGTAATTTGTTTTAGTTGCAAGGCAAGCATCCATGATTGTCAGATCTTGATACGGCAAAGCCAGGTTCATAACGATATCCGGTTTAACTTCGTTGATCAAAGCGATCAGTTCGTCAACATTATCAGCATCTACTTGTGCTGTTGTAATTTTAGTTTTTCCGCCGTCCAGCTTGGCTTTGAGTTCATCACATTTCGATTTCGTACGACTCGCGATGCAGATTTCCTCAAAAACTTCGCTGTTTTGAACGCATTTGTGTACTGCCACGGAAGCAACGCCGCCGGCGCCGATGATTAGTGCTTTTCCCATTTTACATTCTCCTATCCCAATATGTATTTTTTTTAATTGGATTAATACGGTGACAACAAGACAACAAAAAAAGCAAGGTGAAAAATGCCCGCAATCGCGCATCATCACACTTGCTTGTTGATATACATCATAAAAAGACGTGAAGTCTCCATGACCAAATAAAATTCATAAGAATTCCTTTGGCGGAAAGCTCCTTCATGTATATCAATACTGGATCAGAGTCTATATAGCAAATAATTCGCCTTTACCACTCTTATTGACCGTTTCACAAGTTGATGTGCAATTGCACTGGTTGTAAAGTAACCAACTTATAAAATTTGAGCTTTGAACTCAATCAATAAAGCAACATAAGTTGCCAATCGGCGTTTGACCCGGCTGTCCGTATGGCCTTAACTTCTTGAAGAAGTGGTCAAAATTATCTGCTGGAAAGCTCTAATTAATATTGATAAATCAACTTCCCAAAATCACAGGTCTTACACTATCAGACGTTGAAAAAAAAATCAAGCAATAATTAAAAATATATTTTTTGTTCAGATGAGGACTCGGAATGAAATTGATATCCTTCGAATACTTTTAATCCTTCTGCGTTAAGCAATTCACCCACTACTTCAGGCTTTTGAGGACTTTTATCGAATACTTCTTCACACGAGATCATGATGTTGCCGCCAGCGATTTTCGCTAATTGATCATGGGATACGCTATACACCAGTCTCCCCAGATTCGACCAAACCATGGCACCGGAACACATCACACACGGTTCACAACTTGTATACAGGGTGTACTCGCTCAGGTCAAACACATGGTGTTCGGAACAATACTTTCGGATAAGTCCGATTTCTGCATGATGTGTGGGATCACAAAAAGTATTGATTTTATTTTCCCCAATCATGACGACCTCTCCATTTTTCACCAGAATGGCTCCGAATGGTTCGTTTCCTTCTTTGCGAGCTTGTAGAGCAATTTCAATCGCTTTATGCATGAATTGTTCATCTTTATTCATAAGGTTTACCTCCACAACAAAAATTATGTACCCCACTTTATCTTTTACATTAAGCAGTGTTCAATCCATTAACATGTTTCTTGTTCATTCCATTCTATCATCATTACCAATAAAGAGTATGACGAAAATTCGTCATACTCTAGTGGGTCACACTAAGTTATCTATTAAAATTTCACTGGCAAAGCTGCCAGTCCCTGTGATGACAAAGCGGCATGCCAATGAATCTCTTCCTGAGGAACACGGAGCTGAAGATCGGGTAGCCGACGTAAAAGCGTAGTAAACGCCACGTCCCCCTCCACACGCGCAAGTGGAGCGCCAAGACACATATGAATACCATGGCCAAAGGCCAAATGCCGTTTTATTTTTCGTTCAATATGCAATTCTTCCGGATCAGTAAATTGGTGCTCGTCCCTGTTCGCTGATTTCAATAGAGGAATCACAACATCTCCCTTTTGAATCGATTGTCCATCCAGTTCCGTGTCCTGTGTTGCATAACGAGGACCAGAAGAAGTGGCGGGTCCATTATAACGTAACAACTCCTCCACCGCAGAAGGAACCAGATTCAGATCTTGTTTCAGTTGTTCCAGTTGTTCGGGATGGGTCAGAAGAAGATAAGAACCGGTTGCAATCAGATTGGAAGTTGTCTCATGTCCAGCAAATATCAATAACGTGATCATGGATATTAATTCATCTTCATTCAATCGATCTCCCTCCTCCTCAATGGCAATTAATTGACTGATGAGGTCATCTGAGGGTTCTACTCGTTTGTTCGCCACAAGCTGTGAGGTGTACTCTGCGAATGCTCGCAAGTGCTGCGCTACTGCAGGGTCCTGTTTACCAAAACCAAGACCTTTCGCAATAGCTTCAGACCATACATGGATCTGAGGTCGGTCTTCCAGAGGTATACCCAGCATCTCGGAAATAACGTTGATTGGGAAAGGATAGGCATAGTCTTTTACAAGATCCATCTCTCCCTTTCCTTCAAATTGGTCAATTAATTCATCGGCAATTTCCTGGACGCGTGGACGCAGACTTTCCATATATCTTGGAGTGAACGCTTTGGACACTAGGCTTCGCAGTCTTCGGTGATCCGGTTCATCGACAAAGAGCATCGACTTTCCGGTAAAAAAGGTCTGGGGTTCCGATGAACCAAGCTCACCTGAGAGATTCTTTCGAATATCATTCCCACTATCAATAGAGTTCATATCTACTGTAAATCGAGAATGATCTTTCAACACTTCCATGGCAATGTCCATTCGAGTTACAATCCAGGTTTGCCCTGCACCACCCATCGGATTAGGGATAGGTACAACGGAGCCTTTGGAACGCATCTGTGCAAACATGGCAAATGGATCTTTACTATTTTCTTCGCTAAACAAATTAAATTCTGCTTTTTCTGATGTCTGGTTATTCGAATGATTCATAAAAATCTTCCTTTCGAAGTGAAGTTATTTCAAATCTATGGAAATATATGTTCATTCCAATTATATACTACTCGTATATTTAATTTCAAATCCACTAGATTAAACGGCAGTAAACAACTGTTATACAGGAATTATCCTAATATACGATTAGTATAATCAAGATAATTCCAAGTATAAAAATCATAAAAAAAGAGGTCGGCATTTAAGCCAACCCCATATTAATGACGTTGTTTCACCAGTTCCAAAAACCACCAGCAAGCTTCAGTGAGTCTATTGGCTTCTGCTTGAAAAGCACTGGATTTGTACTCTTTGTGAAATGCTTGAAGTACAACTTCGATTACGGGAATATTTAAATCCTCTTTATCCTGTAAAAGCGCCAAAAGCCCTTTGGAAAGTTGCTTCAATGGTGCAGATTCCTTGGATTTATGAACACGCTTGTTGAACTCTTCCAATTCCTCCAACAGAGTATCAATACCCCGTCCCATATCACGGTTACGCTCGTCCGCATTCAGGAAATAGAGAGACTGAAAGTCAAAAATATGTTCATTTCTCTGATGCATGGTTCTTAATATCACTTCAATGTACGTTAATACTTTGGGAACCACTTCGCTCCATACCGGTTTTTGCGTATTTAGACTTCTCGAAGTGTTGGCAATCTGATGTAATATGCCATAGCACAATATGGCGCCTTCGTTGGCGTACAAGCTGATGTCCTTCCCGTACACCTGAATCAAGCGTGTAGACAGCCAATTTAGCTGAACTGTAGCTAGTTTCGCTGAGTTGATCTCACCGGAGTAAAAGCCCGTCCAATATAATTCCCAGACTCGCTCTTTATTAGGTACAGACATAGGAATCGCAATCTGATCTACGAGCAAGTCATAATCCGATGTGTAATGATTTTGCTCAAGCTCTTTACGAATGAAAACATCCTCTTGCATACGCTGATCAATAATTGAATATAAACAGTCTTCTTTCGAACTGAAGAATTTGTAGAATGTGCCTTTGGATACACCCGATTGATCCAGAATCATCTGGATTGTTGTATTTGCATAGCTATACTCTAAAAATAGTGCAAGTGCTGTTTCCAATAAACTTTGTTTACGACTACTCATGTCCCGTCATCGCCCCAGGTTTTTCTCTGATTTTAACATTCATTCCCTTGGAGTTGAAGCTTTCATTCGAAGTATGTTCGTCACATTAAAATAATTGCACAATGAGTAAATTTGCACATTGGGCAAATTGTTGATATGATAAACCTCACAACGTGCATGCTTAGTATGTATGCTCATCATAAACATAATTACACCATACTCATTGACGCTGGAGGTGAACGCATAAGCGGAGAATAATGATCAAACGAAACTTGCGACATTTGAAAAAAGAAGCAACTGAAAGAGCGCTTGCTGTTGCTGCATTTGAACTTACCCTTGAACATGGCCTTGATGGCTTTACGGTGGAAGATATCGTGCATCAGGTGGGGTGTTCACGTAGAACATTTGCAAACTACTTCACATGTAAAGAAGAAGCCGTAGCAAGAGGTGCAACATCCGTTCAGAATACAACGGAACTCGAAGCTTTACTTACCGAAATGCCCGAGAATGTCTCCTTGCTTGACGTACTGTATGACCTGATCAAGATGCAGCTTACAACAGAACTAATAGGAAGACTACATCAGCTGCTATCGCTATCACAGACCTATCCCGTGCTTGAACCGCATTACCTTGGAGCCATGCACCGAATGCAGACGCAGGCACAAGAGACTTTATTAGACTTATCTAACGGAAAGCATGACGAGATTTATACTTATCTTCTAATTAATGCAATGTACGGCACCATACTTCCATTAATTGATGGAAGACTCAATGTATTGCTGCCTGGACAAGTCATTACTGAAGATACCAAGCCCGGTGCTGTAACGTTCGATCAATTTTTAGAAACCATGTTTGCTCATTTGCGAACAGGATTCGAACAAGCTAACCATCCACATTCATCTTAGAGGGAGTGTAAAATAGAGAAATGTCTACATTATTATACAGAGTGGGGAAAACCGCTTTTAGCAAACCTGTAACCTTCATCATTGGCTGGGTTTTAATTCTGGGAATTGTCATCTCCATGATCAGCATCAATGGTATTCACATCAGTTCTGAAATGAAGATTGAAGGCACAGAGTCACAGAAGGTTCTGGATCAATTGGCAAAAGAACTGCCAGCCGCCTCCGGCGGTCAAGGAAGTGTTGTCTTCAAAGCACCAGACAACGAGCGGTTGGATACGCCTGAACGTTTGGCAGCCATGATGAAAGGTATTAATGAAGTTTACGGATTAGACAAAGTCATTAACCCTGCGGACTACGCAGCTGAAGCGGGTAATTCGGGAGCTACCGCGGAAATGGCTCAGAATGCTCAGGCTACTGATATGGCGCAATCCGCAACAACCACGCCCCCTCCTTATGGACCTTTGATGGTGGATGGCGTTCCTGTACCTGGCATGCTGATCTCTTCGGACGGCAGTATTGCACTGTTCCAGTTCCAATTTACAATTGAACAGTCTGCCATCACGCAAGATGTATTTGATTCCGTTATTCAGTCCGTTATGACAGTAGAGCAAGGAACTAATATTACGGTGTTGCCTGGCGAAACACTCAAAACCGTATCGATTGGAGTCGGCTCGGCAGAGATTGTCGGACTGGTCATTGCTGTCATTGTATTGCTGATCACTCTTGGATCAGTCGTTGCAGCAGGTCTGCCTCTGATCACAGCACTACTCGGTGTTGCTATTGGAGTTGGTGGTGCGTTCTCAATCTCCAAATTCATTGAAATGCCTAGTGTCACTTCCGTACTGGCTCTCATGGTTGGATTGGCTGTCGGAATCGACTATGCGCTCTTCATTGTCAATCGCCAGCGTCGAATGATTATTGATCAAGGCTTGAGTGCAAAAGAAGCAACAGCAAGAGCCATTGGCACATCGGGCAGTGCAGTATTTTTTGCCGGATTAACCGTCATTATTGCACTGTGCGGTATGCTTGTCATCGGTCTTACATTCTTGTCTACGATGGCTTTGGTCGCAGCTGCCACCGTGCTCATTAACGTATTCGTTGCTTTAACCCTGCTGCCAGCTTTACTGGGATTGGTAGGAGAACGCATCTGTTCCGCCAAAGCTCGTGAAAAGAGCGCGAAACAGCCTAAAGCCGCTAGCAACGGAGTCGCGGATAAATGGGTGAAATTCGTTATCAAGAATCGTTGGGCTACCATTATCGCCATCATCGTCATTCTTGGTTTTGCGGCGACACCGATCGCGAAAATGGAAATGGGTATCCCTGGTGCTTCCTCAGCGAATCTCGATACGGACGCAAGACAGAGCTATGATGCCATCTCGGAAGGTTTCGGAGAAGGATTCAACGGACCACTTATTCTGGTCGCAGAGCCTAATCAATCTTCCGCAAAAGTTACCCCTGAACTCTTGGGTGGTCTGGTGATGGAGCTTCAAGGTCAAAACAACGTTGCACAGGTTACACCGCTTGGGATGACAGAAGATTTGGCTATCTTTAGTCTCATTCCAAAAACGGGTCCTAACGATGCTCTCACTAAAACACTGGTCACTGATCTGCGCTCGGCTGATTCCGGTATCGCACAGACCTATGATGTGAAGCTTGGGGTTACTGGACTTACAGCTGTTAACATCGATATGTCCGCCAAACTGGCGCAGGTGTTCCCAATTTATGTAGGCATTATCATCCTGTTGTCACTGATCATCCTGTTACTCGTATTCCGTTCGATCATCGTTCCTATCAAAGCAACGATTGGTTTCCTGCTTAGTATCCTGGCTACATTCGGAATCACGACTGCTGTATTCCAATGGGGCTGGTTGCATTCGCTCTTTGGTTTCGATACCGGTGGCCCGCTGCTGAGCTTTATGCCGATTATCGTGACAGGTATCCTGTACGGCCTCGCGATGGACTATCAGGTCTTCCTGGTTAGTTCCATGCGGGAATCTTATGTTCATGGTCAACGCGGAACCGAATCCGTCGTTCATGGGTACAACCAGGTAAGTCGTGTGGTCGTTGCCGCAGCGGTGATCATGGTCTCTGTATTCGCAGGATTCATCTTCACCGATGATGTCATGATCAAGCAGATTGGTTTCACCTTGGCGGTAGGTATTCTGATTGATGCTTTCATCATCCGCATGGGCTTGGTCCCTGCCATCATGGCTATTTTCGGAGACAAAGCTTGGGCACTTCCGAAATGGCTGGATCGCATTCTGCCGAACCTGGATGTTGAAGGCGAGAAGCTGATTGCTTCCCTTCATGCTGAAGAGCATGCCAACACCAAGTCTGGATCAAAATAATCCTGCCAATAGAGTGGGAATACCATGATTACTATTACGACTATATTCACCAATACAAAGACCTCCTCTGTTTTTATAAACAGGAGGTCTTTTTTTCTGTCCAAATCTTTCTTATGCGGTTATGTCTTCAATATGGATATTATAGCGTGGGGATTTAGCAGCATTAACAAACGCCGCAAATAACTTCTGACTATAGTCATCTACTTTGTAGCTGTACTCTGGATGCCACTGCACAGCCAAAACAAACGAGCGGTTCGGCATTACCACGGATTCAACGAGTCCATCTTCAGCGACTGCCACGGCAGTTAACTTATCCGATAACATCTTGATGCCTTGATGGTGATAGCTGTTTACTTGTATCGTATCGGTTTGCAAGATATCGTATAACAGATTATTTTGCTCAATATGTACATTATGTACAAGATTCGTATAGGGCGGACTTTGCTTGTGAGTAACAATCTTGTTCACTTGAAGTTGAAGGCTGGTTGGAATATCTTGATACAACGTCCCACCCATAATAACGTTAAATAGCTGCAGTCCACGGCAGATGCCAAAGGCAGGCTTATCAAGCTCAATCACTTTTTGTAACAGATTCGACTCCATAATATCGCGTTCAATACACAACTCCCCACAAGCAACCTCTGCATGCTCATGATAGAGCTCAGGATTGAGATCATGTCCCCCTGTGAACAGGAACCCATCGAACTCATCAGCCAGAGTTGCTATGATCTCAATATCCGTTGTCAAAGGCAGCATAATTGGGATCCCACCGGCTTCCTCTATGGCGTTCATATAATTCGGAAGCATCCAGTAACTTTGTTTGTCTGTATCGTACAAAGGCAGAACACCGATCATCGGCTTTTTCATGGGTTCCCCTCCTATCTTTTCATTCATTTTATCAGAACTCTTCATATACAAATTCACTGAATTATTGCATTTTCCTACCTTTATAATCTGCGGACCCGTTACATCCGGAGTGCTGGAAAACCAAAAACAAACAAAGCCGCTATAACAGCGACTTTGTTTGTCGTTCAAATACCATGTATATGCATTCATCGATTTGTCTGAAAATCATCTTATCTAGGCTGCTTTTACAATGGTTGCTTCGTCTGAATTCAATTGGATGGAACGCTGGCATATTTGGGTAATGACAAAAGCCAACAAGGCAAGTATTACAGCCACTGGAGGCACCCAGTGTACACCACCCATATTGACGGCAATCCCGCCGACACCAGAGCCTAGCGCTATACCCACGTTGGCTGCCACGGGCAGGAGTGTAGATGCGAATGCTTTGGACCCCGGCGCGATCGCTCCAGACACATCAAACAAATATAGCTGGGATGCCGCGCTCATGGAAGATGACACACTGCCAATCAGGAACAGAAATGCCAAGCCGACCCACAGATTGGAAACGGCAAAACTCATGCCCAGGAAGAGGATCGCTTGGATGACGAAAAGCCGTTTGAGCTTGGGTAGGAAGTCTCCCTTGGCTATTTTGGCACCAATCCAGTTACTCAGGATGCTACAGGCACCATAGATCAGGAGTATGGCACTAATCCATTGTACAGGCACACCCATTGTCTCACTTAGAAGTGGCGTAATGTACGTAAAAACGACGAAAATACAGCTGTTTCCCAGTACCGGGATTAGACAGGCCAGCAATATTCGCGGTTTTAAAAAGAGAGACATCTGGTCACTGAACGAACCAGCGATCGTTGTTGTTCGGCGTGGCAAAATACGAAACATAAATACCAACGGCACAACACCAATGCATGCTGTAACAACGAAAGTCATGGACCAACTCAGATGTTGTCCGATAAATGTACCGAGCGGCACACCCAGTACATTCGCGATTGAAAATCCGCCCAGAATCCAGGCGATGGCTTCCCCTCTTCGCTCCCGGTTCACTGCGTCGCTTACGATCGAGATCGAAAGCGATATCGTAAGTCCACAAGCAACGGCCGAAACGATGCGAATGGCCATCAGAGAATAGAACGTTGTTGAGAACACGGTCAACAGATTTAATGCTAATACGATCCCAAATCCAATCAATATGGAACTTCTTCTGGATATTTTGGCTAAGAAGGCCACGGCAAATGGTGTACCCACTGCGTATGCAATCGCAAAACCGGAGACAAGCATGCCCGCTGCAGCAAGTGATACTTTCATGTAACTTTCAATTTCCTTCAACACACCCACGATGACATACTCAGTTGTTCCTAATACAAAGCTAACGAGCGTAAGCGTTAAAATAAGTAGGTTCTCTCTATTTCTAGTCATAAATCAATACTCACTAATCCTTTCTATTGTTGCAAGCGCTTCAATTCTGTCTACCATCATTAATTCATGTATTTTCTGCTTTCCCATCCCTCCACTTTCGATATATAGTACATTTTGGATAGTGAAATTGTACTGTCAGATTGCCATGACGACAATCAAGGTTGTTGTGGTTTTATTGCAAAACATTATATATGTTGTCATTTCAGCACAGACTTTCATTACAGAATTTGAAGGGAAGACATAGATGAATACACACCACGAATCCGGCCAACTGCATGCAAATCGAGATTGCACCATTATTTATGTAGGAAAGCTGGCCGACAATCCCCATTGGAGCTTTCCGACTCACAAACATGACGATCTGCACGAGATTATCTACGTAACTGAAGGCAAAGGATTGTTCACCATTGACGGCACCAAACACTGGGCTCAAAAAGGCGATATGCTCATTTATAACAAGGGTACCCTTCACGAGGAGAAGTCCAATCCTGAATCCCCATTATCCACCTTTTATTGTGGGTTTCGTTTTACAGAAGGTACCCACACCCTTGAGGATTGGGTCATTCCTCCCTCTAACGAGCCGATCATTCGAGCCAACCGATATTCCGATGAGCTCCATTCGTTAATGCAGACTCTCTTCAATGAATTTTCAATTCGGGAATATGGATACGAGTCGATCTCTGGGCATGTGTTGAAAGCTATACTTATGATCATTGATCGGCAGTCCCGTCAGCAGCTTCCTGATGGAGAGAGTGTACAGAGCAACTCTCTTGCTGAGAGTATTAAGGACTACTTGGATACCAACTATCGGCAAAACATTAAACTCAAGGAATTGGCAGATCAATTTCATATCGATTTTTATTACTTAATTCATATGTACAAAAATCACTATGGCACCTCACCTTATCACTATCTGATTCAACGAAGAATGGGTGAAGCGACCCGATTATTGGTCTCAACTAACAAAAAAATATGGGAAATTGCCAAACTGGTCGGTTACGATAACCCCAATTACTTTACGATTCTATTTACTAAAACCGTCGGTGAATCACCGCGAAGTTTCCGAAAAAAGAATCAAAAGGATATGTTCGGGGATGAGACGTCACATTCTTACTAATCTCTCTAAGCGCAAAAAAGCGCTCCGTTTGGGAGCGCCTTGGCGTTACACGTTTTCTTACACACTTACATACATCTACTCTCTAAAGCTTAAACCGGCGAACCAATTCTTGCATGTTCTCAGCTGTTTTGGATAACTGTGCAGATGATGCCGATATCTCCTCCATCGCCGCCATTTGCTCTTGGGCTGCTGCTGAAGTCGTCTGAGCACTGTCAGCCGACACTTTAGAGATATGACTCATCGCGGCAACGGTAGCCGAGACTTCTTCCGTACTAGCTGACAACTGTTCGGAGACAGCGGAAATATCCTGAATTTGATCCACGATATGCGTTGTATATTGTTCAATGTTGGAGATGGTTGCAGAAGCTTCTTGGCTGATCCGCATTCCCTCACCAACTTGATTACGAACTTTATCATTCATAAGGGACGTTGATTTCGCAATCAGCTCGAGCATTTTACCAATGGTTGCGCCAATCTCATCCGCGCTTTGTTTGGATTGCATGGATAACGTGCGTACCTCACCTGCAACAACAGCAAACCCTTTTCCGTGTTCTCCTGCTCTTGATGCTTCAATAGAAGCATTCAGTGACAGAAGATTGGTTTGCCGAGAGATATCCGCAATCGCTTCATTCATTCGATTGGCTTCGGCTGATAGACTGGATAGCTCGTTAATCAGTGCCGAGGTTTCTTCAACAGCTTCGAGAATATGTTCCATTTGTGCTCCAACCTGGTTTATGGTTTTGCCACCGTTAGCGACAGCGCGCTCCGTCTCTTCAGCCGAATCCACAATCGCACTCGCAGATTCTGCGATTGTACTGATGCCTCTGGCCATCTCTTCAACTGCATTTGCTGTCTGTTCCGAATTCTCAGCCCCAATGATAGATGATTCGGCAGTCTGTTGCATGGTTTCAGCGACATGTTGAACCGATTGAGTCGTTTGTTCTGTACTCTCCTGAATCATTTGTGAAGAATGGCTTAACAATGATGATGTCTGATGAAGTTCAGCGACCACCGATTGAAGAGAACTGGTCATTTGATCAAAATCATTTGCCAATATACCAAATTCGTTTTCTGTTTTAAGATTCACTCGTTCAGACAGGTTCCCTTCGCTTACGCTGCGGGTGGCCTTTCGCAGTTTTTGCATAGGTACGATAAAAGATCGCAGAATAAAGAATATGATTACTGCTGCAATCAATACAGATATAGCAATGACGGTTAGACTCGATACCATAATAGGTTTCGCTGCGGCGATAAAGTCTTCATGCCCCATCAAAGCAATGACATTCCAACCGGTCAAAGCATTAACACCGTTATAAACCTCCAAATCATACGCCAGATCCGTTCTAACAAATTGGAAGAATGCCATCGGTTCATCGGAACTTGAAGCTGTATTCGGATGGACTGGAATTCCCTCGATGAGTGCTCCGCCGAGCTCTCCTCCCCCACCTTTTACAATGGCACCGGACCAAGCCGCAATGGTTCGATTAGAGTCCACCACAATCAGACTTCCATTGCCTCCTACATCCACATTCGATATTTCATTTGCTAATCGCTCCAGATCAAGTTTAATACTTGCTACACCTTGTTCATTCGACAGAGCTTTTGAAATCTCTACATAAATCTTCCCGGATTCCGAATCTTTCATAATACTCGAAAAATAGAGTGATCCATTGTTATTTTCAACATTGACATACCATTCTGTGCTGCGCGGATCGAATGTTGCATCCTCTATTGCTGGAGATGATATAACATCACCTTGGTCGTTGCCCACAGTTATGGCCAGAATATCAGGATATGTATCAGATAATTGATCGATTCCTACTTGTACCGCTTCGTTGTTGGGCTGGCTAGGGGTGTTTCCATACATGCTGTCGATATAATTCAATAATGCTGCTTTTTCCCCCACCAGATTGTTAATGTGCTGCCCTGTCATGGTTAAAATGGTATTGATGGGATCTGTCATTTTTTGTTGTACTTGATCCTTGGCACTATCATATGAAAAATATCCGATAAGTGCAGTTGGGATGATAAGTACCGCAAGGAAAGCTACAATTAGTCTGGTGCTCATCAAACGTAAAACGGTTCCTCCTTTCTTCAAAAATGAACTTTCTTTCTTTGCCTTTTTCAAATGAATCGCCCTCTCTTTATTCATTTTGGTAGAGTCAATCAGCAAGTAAACGCAAAAAAACCCATATATACACACACTCAAAGAAACGTTGAGCATGTACATACATAGGTATTGCCTGAATGAATTCAGTAACAAGCCGTATTTGTTTTGTATTATACCATAGATAAAAAGGGTTTGTTAGCTATGATTGGGTCTTACTACCAGACATCTGTTGTTTATATTCCGTAGGACTTAGCCCCGTATATTCCTTGAACACCTTCGAGAAATAGTGCTGATCACTGAACGATAGCAGATCGGATACTTCCTTAAACTTCATGTCCGGTTGGCATTCCATCAGTCTGCAGGCTTCCTGAATGCGAAGCTGAGTGTAATACTGAACAAACGTAATTTGCGTTGCATTCTTGATCACTCTGCTGACATACGACGGGCTAACGTGAAATTTCATGGCAATGTCGTTGATCGACAACGGAGAGTATTTATTCAGTTTTACATAATCGTCAATCTGCTCGAACAGGATCGCCTTACTTTTTCGAACGTGGGATTGCAGCATATCGAAGCACTGTCCCGTCCATTCCGTCAGTTCCCGGCAAAAATTATCGTAGGAATGTGCCTGAGCGAATTGTCTTGCCCGAAGCTCCAGACCTAATCTCATGCCCGATCCCTGTTCCTCGTACAGATGAGCGAACGTGTCTACAATCAATCCGATAAACCGCTCCACCTCGGTCATATGTACATTTTCCTCCGCCCATCGATTTAGCAATTCGGATAGCTTGAGCGTAAATCGTTCTTTCTGACGAGCCTGTATCATCTGTACAAAAGCAGATTCCAGCACCGAATCCAGACAGCCTGTCTCGGATCTGGCCATCGACACCGGATTCCCGGTATCCAGCGCTAATCCTTGTTTCAACCGTTGCTGTCCAGACACAATGGACGACATGCGGTGATAGAGTTCTGGCAGATTACCAGACTCAGCGTACAGCAATTGTCCTCCAATTATCCCATCATAGTCATGTGCAAGCAGATGCCGACGCAACGATTCAAGACATTCATGTACGGAAGAGTACAAGTCGAGTGCACTCTTGTTGACGAAAGCGACAAATTGATATGGAGTTTGACTTGTGTATACGCGACATGCATGGGATGTAAAAAAATCCTGCATTATACTCTCAAGCTCCACCTGCACCCATCGTTCATGTCCTGCGGTGAAGGGCTGTTTGTTCATAATGATCATCATCTGGCTGAATAAAGGCGGAAACGCCTCCCATTGTTTCAGTACAGTTTCACATTGGGGATGAATGATTTCCTGTAAATCCAGCAGGTCCTTGGACATCTGTTGATCCAGTTGGTCAATTACCCGACCCATGACCTCTTCCAGTGCCTCTCGCTCCACAGGTTTTAGCAAATAGTCAAATACTTTCAGGTTCAACGCTTTTCTTGTGTATTCAAAATCGCTATAACCGCTAATCAGAATGACCTTCAACTCTGGGTTGGCAAGCTTGGCTTGCTCTATCAGGGATAAGCCATCCATTTTCGGCATTCGAATATCCGTCAACAGCAGATCAATCGGTTCCTGTTTGATCGCTGCCAAAGCTTCCTCTCCATTGGTTGCCGTAGCCGCTACACGAATCGGAAAGTTGAGTGTTTCCAAGAGCATTTTAATATTACGTAATATCGGTTTGCTATCCTCAACGATCATAACGTTATACATCGCCTATGCCTCCTTGCTAATAAAAATCCTTCGTCAGTGAGCCGATGATCTGAATCGTTGCTCCATGTTCCTCTTCCATATGATTATTAAATATATTAATAAAGAGCCGGTTGTTATACATTAGTTTGAGTCGATTGACACTGTTGATAATCCCCATGTTACCAAGGGCTGTGGCACGATCGGCAGTCTGGTTCATTCCGGTTCCCGATGTCTGAATATTGGCTAAAATCTCCTGAATCTTATCCGGAGGAAAGCCTTCCCCGTTATCCTTGATCTCCAACGCCCATAATCCGTTATATTGCTTCACGGTAATCCGGATCCGCCAAGGCGGCGCGGTGTTCGCAAAGGCATGTTCGATGCAGTTTTCCACAAACGGCTGAATGACCAACCGTGGCAACCGGATTTCGTTAGCTAACTCGTCCGCACAAATGTCCCACTCCAGATCCTCTTCGTACTTTTGTTGTACAAGAGACAAATAATGTCTCGTATGTTGAAGCTCCTCAGCCAAGGTCACATGTGCGTATGGTGAAGAGACAATATAACGCAGACTGTCCGAGAGATGTTTACACATATCCGATACGACTTTGGTCTTCCCCTCTTGCGCAGCAATACTGATCAGATATAGAACGTTATGAATAAAATGAGGAGCAATCTGGGCTTGCAGCGCCGAATTACGCGCTTTTACTTCTTCATGAAATGCCGATTTTTCACGATCAATGGATTGCTGCAGCCGCTCCATCAGATCCTGAAAGGCTTCATTCAGCAATAACAGATCATTATTCTTCGGCGTTTCATCCACTTTCAGATTCATATTGCTATAGTTCATGCGCCAGATCTGGCTGCGTAGCTTGCGGATAGGCAACAGCAGGTTACGCGTCGACAGGAAGATATACACAAACGAAACCAGCATCAGTGCCGTAATCAGCAGGATGGACATCGTCTGAACCGAATGGATCGAGCCCAGCACGGATTTTTTGGGTGTTATGATGTACGTGATCCAACCTGTACTGGGTGATGTGGAATGCGTGATATAATTATCGTCTTTGTCTATATCCAGTCCCTCATCTGATGCAGGCTTCGACCAATTGGCAAATGTCACCCCCGCATCCGAACCTGTCATTTGCTCCCCTTGTTCATTCAGAATATAGACATCTCCAGCAGTAATGCCTTCCGTAAGATTCTGTATATAGGCCTGTTCCATCTGAATGCTAAGATAACCGTACACCTTACCGTTCTGATCATTGATCGTCCGGACAAAGGAGATGGTATCAACTTGGCGCAGCAAGACAAAACCGCTTTCCGTCCAATCCCGCCCGATCTGGCTACTCTCCATCATCGTGTTCAAAATCGCCGGAGGATTGCCCGAACCCAGATATGACGTCAGGAGAACGCCTTGCTTGTCATAGATGGACATGTCCATGATATTCATACTGGGCCCGATCGCCTGAAACATGATGTCCTTGATGATCCTAATTTGCTTCAGTCTTTCATAGTTACTATGAGCTGAGGAGCTCTTGTCCATGGCTGCAAAAATATTCTTGCTGGACAATATTCGCTGTGACATTTGGTTCTGTTGTTCTACGTATAGATCAACCTGCTCTCTCACCTTTATAGCAGTCACAAGCGTATCCTGCTCCGTTTTCAGTTTGAGCGGGCGAATAACAATCACATTTACATACACGATAAAACAGCCCAACACGAACAAAAGCAGAGCCAAAAACGTCAAAAACACCTTCGTCTGCAAACTGAATTGAGTTGCCTTATGTATGAGCTTCGCCATTCTCAGAGGTCCCCTCCTGTTCCGACATGATGTGAAATCCCTTACATTCATGTCTACTCTATCACGGTACTCCGTGAAATGATAGCGATTTCAAGTTCAGAATTTTACACATCAACGTTCAAGCACAGACATGTACCGGGGAGACAAAAGAATCTATAATCGGACTTGTAAACGGATTCACTAAACGTTTTAGAGGGGGATTTGCATTGAAAACAATAAAAAGAAAAAAGGCGATTTCCATTATTCTGGCCAGTTTATTATCCATCTCGTTAACCGCTTGTGGATCAGGAGGTACGGATTCCGGTACAGCTGCTGGCGGGGACAGTAAGGGTGGCAAAGTCACACTGGAGCTGGCGATCTCTAAAAGTTCTCAGGACTCTGCATTCATTCAGCAAGACATTCTCGATGCATTCGAAAAACAAACGAACATTCGCGTTAATTTGCAGCTGATTCCAGCGGAACAAACGACGACGGTACTTCAAACCAAACTGGCTGTAGATGAAACACCTGACATTATTCAGTACAATCTGGCGAGCGCAGTTACGGACCTGAACCTTGAACGTAATTTCGAGATTCTGGATAACGAGCCTTGGGCGAGCAGAATTGTGAACAAAGACGTCCTCTCTTCTGGTGGACACCTCTACAGTTTCCATGTCAGCCAAGATACCGGGATGCAAGGGGTCGTTTATAACAAACAAATCTTTGAAGAACTCGGATTGTCTCTTCCAACGAACTACGAAGAATTCCTGGCGATCTGTGAAAAAATTAAAGCGAGTGGCATTACACCCGTATTCATGCCTTACAAAGATGCTTGGGCTGCCAACATCTGGCCTGCAGCGGCTTTTGCCGATTTTGTAGCCAAGAATGAACCAACGTTTTTCGATGACTTGAACAGCAACAAGAAAAAATGGTCCGACATTCCGGAATTCAAAACATTCCTGGAACAACAGTATGAAGTGTACACCAAAGGGTACACCAACACCGATGTGCTTAGTGACAGCTACGACATGGCCGTAGGTAAATTCCTGAACAAGGAAGTTGCCATGATGTTTATGGGCGATTGGTTGATTGAAGGCGTGGCTGAGCAAGATCCAAGCATGGAACTGGGCGTATTCCCGATTCCATCGGCAGACAATGCCAGTCTGGGTGCAAGTCCACTCGGCGGACAACTGTTCATTCCGAAGAAGTCCAAACATTTGGAAGAAGCTAAACAATTCCTAGACTACATCGCTTCCAAGGAAGTTGCACAACAGATCGTGGACTCAAAAGGGTACGTATCCAATTTCAGTGACGTCACAACACCGGAATTGCCAGCTTACAAGCAGGATATTGTAGACAACTATATTACGCCGAAGAAAACGGTACTAACAACGGATGCATTCATGCTGGTCGACCGCAGCGAACTGTACCGGTTGTTACAAGATCAATTTGCAGGTGGTTTGTCACCGGAAGAAGTCCTGAAATCGTGGGATGAGAAGTTCAGTCAGCTGATGCAGGATAAAGGTGTAGCCGGTTTCTAAAGAGTGAAATACATGGCAGCATAACATGGACGATCGTTATGCTGCCTAGCTATAACGGAGTGTGAGACATGAAAAGGACTAAAAATTTGTATTCGTATTACATGATATTTCCCGCACTGATTATCTACTCCATCTTTTTCGTCGTGCCTGCTCTCGCCGCTTTCTATTACTCATTCACGGATTGGCGATTGGACCGACTGGAGCTGAAGTTCATCGGGTGGGATAACTTCAAGAAAATTTTCTCAGACAAAACGCTTATACTGGCATTGCAAAACACGGCGATATTTGCGATCGTCACTGTAGTTGGCAAAAACGTTATCGGTCTATTGCTGGCGGTAGGACTTAACATGCGATTAAGAACGAAGAACCTGCTGCGTGCGATCTTCTACTCCCCTTCCATTCTCAGCATACTTGTGATCAGCATTCTGTTCACTCCCATGTTGCGTACCGAAGGTACGATTAACAATTTGTTGGAGTCAGTTGGGTTGCATTCATTAAGCCAAGCTTGGCTTACCAACCCATCGATTGTCATCTGGACAATTGCCATTGTCTCGATCTGGCAGAGCGCCGGGTTCCAGATGGCCATCTATCTGGCTGGTCTGCAGTCCATTTCTCAAGAATATTACGAAGCAGCCAAGATTGATGGCGCAAGCTCGTGGAGAAGTTTTTTCAAAATCACACTGCCTCTCTTGCTGCCCGCCATTAACATTAACCTCATGCTAACCTTGATCGGTGGACTCAAAGTATTCTCCGAAGTATATGTCATGACCGGTGGTGGCCCGGGTAACGCTTCCCAGGTCGTGGGTACGATCATTCTGCGATCTTTCGGCGAAGGCAACTGGGGACTCGGTACCGCGGTCAATACCCTTCTGTTCGTGGTCGTTACCATTATTGCTATACCGCTATTGATCTTCATGCGGCGTAAGGAGGTTACGGAATAACATGGGCTATACACGCAAACTCGCCATTCGCAACTATATCGTGGAAGGTTTCCTGATTCTGGCCTCCCTTGTCGTACTGTTACCGCTTGTCATTCTGATCTTTGGTTCATTCAAAACTAGCGCCGAAGTGCTCAGCTTCTCCTTGAGTTTCCCTGAAACATGGCAGTTCTCGAACTATGTTCGTGTCTTCCAGGAAGGCGGTCTGTCGCGAGCATTCTTCAACAGCATTTTGATTACTGGCGTATCGTCCATCATTAATATCGTTGCCTCTTCGGCAGCGGCATTTATTCTGGCACGTCGCGAAACCAAACTATCCGGCACGATCTACATGTATTTCTTCATGGGACTGATTGCGCCAATGTCGATTATTACGACCATACGGGTCGTACAGGGTTTAGGATTCTACGGCAGCATCACAAGTGTCATCCTGATCTACGCCGCGCTGAATACGGCCTTCAGTGTATTCTTGTATAGTGGATTCATCAAAACCATTCCGAGAGCGCTGGACGAAGTAGCATTTCTGGAAGGAGCAAGTGTGTTCGGGGTGTTCTTCCGTATCGTCACACCGCTCATCCTGCCCGTTAACGCAACGGTAGCGATCATGGTGTTCATGTCCGTCTGGAATGACATCACGATTCCGGTGTACTTCCTGACCGACAGTTCCACCTGGACGATGCCACTATCGATCTACAATTTTTACGGCAAATATAGTAGGGACTGGAATCTGATCTTCGCCAATCTCGTGCTCACTTCGCTGCCTGTATTTATCCTGTATCTGTTCGGGCAAAAATATATCGTCAGCGGCCTTACTGCCGGTGCAGTTAAAGGATAAACCTTATATTATCGCATAACTCTGATGCGTTTAGAGGAATCCGAGGGAATTCTTAAGCACTTTATAAATGCTTAAAGATAGACTTAAAGACCCACCTTAATCGGCGGGTCTTTTTCATTCTCATTTCTTTCTCTGTTCTACAATAAAATTCTACAACAACGTCTAACGCTTCACGATTACTCGTGTTCATATGTGTCATACAGATTCGCAGGCAACGCCTGCACATAAGGCGACCACTCGCTAGTGGTATATAGATGAAGTCGGTGCATGGCCCGTGTGCATGCCGTATACAGAAGCTTGCGATCATATTCCTGGCTGTAAGCTTCTGGTGATGCATCATAGACCAGGACAGCATCGAACTCAACGCCTTTGGCGAGGTACACAGGAATAACCATGATTCCTTTTTCAAAAATCTGTGTGTCCTTTGTTATGAGCTGTAGCCCTTCGCCACCTTGACTTCGTAACCTTTCATAGGCGTCACGGCTTTCAGCCGCGGTCTTCGTAATCACAGCGATAGAATCGAACCCCTCAGCCTTGAGCGAGGCGATGTCTGCGAGAATCTGCGAACCACGCATCTTATCGTCCTTCAGTCTTGTTAAAAGAGGCTTCTGATCTCCCCTTTCAAATGGCCTGATCTCTTCTCCCCCTGGTAGCATGCATCTCGTGAATTCAACGATCTCTCTGGTTGAACGATAACTGCGTACCAGGCGTATTAATGTAGTTTCGGCTTCTCCATAAAGGTTAACCAGAGGCGAGTTGGATGCTGCTAAATCCGTAGCCTGCATAAAGATCGCTTGCCCGAAATCCCCCAGCACTGTCATGCGGGCACGAGGAAACAGTTTCTTGAGATATTCATATTGAAACGCCGAATAATCCTGGCCTTCATCCACGAAGACATAACGAATCTCCGTGTTCGTCCGCACGCCTTCGATCATCTCTTTTACATATAAATAAGGAGTAGCATCCTCATGAAACAGCTTGTTCTGAAGGATCATTGCCTTGGTCTGTTTACAAATCTCAGGCCAATGCTGTGGTGGGATTGACCCATTCGTACGTTCCCGAAAAGCGGCTTCATCTGCAAATAATTGTTCATATATGCCTTTCACATCCACGAACTGAAATTTACGCACACTCTTTCTTAACGGTTTGAACATGCCTTTCACCAGTTTCTGACGAAGAAGTTCCTCTTCCCGCTCTGCAAAGTCAAAGGCACCCTCATCTTGCCCTGCCCTGTTATTCCCGTTCTCACGAGCTGCATATTTTTCCGCCACATCGAATACCGCCTTTTCCTTGTGCAGCATGCCGAAAGCTTCCACATACTCATCTGTGTCCAGATAATTTAACTCCTCTTGAACCCAGTCTGCTTCCCGCTCCAGACGTTCCAGCCTCACGAGTTCTCTAAGCAACCATTCCTGCAGAAGAAGAATACGGTTGGACAATGTAAGATTTTGATCCAAACTGTAAAACTGGGTCTTGATTCGGTCCGCAGTGATGAATTCACGTCCCCGAAATTGAATGCCGTTGAACCGCATGCCCTCCCGCCCCAGCCACGTGCCGTAGTTTTGGAGCACCTGCAGGAATGACTCAGAGGCTTTGTACTTGATCGCCTCCTGACGAGCTTCATAATCCGGATCTTCTTGGGCTGTCAGCACATATTCAATCTGATCAAAGGCATCCTCTGGTCGTAAGGTAGAATCCAACCAATAGTTCAGATATTCCTGAAAAGTCGTCTGCTGCATGTTCTCTTCACCAAGTTCCGGAAGTACGGTCGAGATGTAACTGGTAAACATCGGATTCGGCGAGAAAAGCACAATCTGATCTGCTTTGACGGTCTGGCGGTGTTTGTACAGTAAGTAGGCGACTCGCTGTAACGCAGCCGATGTCTTGCCACTGCCAGCTGCCCCCTGAACAATAAGCATTCGGCTTCGGTCATCACGGATAATCGCATTTTGTTCCTTTTGGATGGTTGCTACAATGCTCTTCATTTGTGAGTCTGCACCCTTGGCGAGCACTTGCTGCAACAATTCGTCACCAATCGTCTCATTTGCATCAAACATGCTAAGAAGCTGCCCGTTATGAATCTGGAATTGACGCTTGAGCTCCATCTTGCCCTCGATTCGTCCTGAAGGTGTGTCATAACCTGCTGGCCCGGGAGAATGATCATAGTACAGACTCGCAATTGGTGTTCTCCAGTCATAGATTAGAAAGTTCAATCCATCCTCATCCATGAAAGATGATACGCCAATGTAGATCTGTTCAGTAAATGTCATGCCTTTTTCCCTATAGTCAAAACGACCAAAATACGGCGTTGGAAGCAGTCTCTTTGTATTTTTCCATTGTTGTGTTAACAGCTTGTGCCCGCGCTCCCTCTCGGCCAACACTCTGGATTGCTGATTAATGGTATAGAATGCATCTTCAAAATCCGTGTACGAACCCGTGTTAATCGTCACTTCTTCCCAGAACCGTTTACGAATTTCGGCGGCCTGTTCATGCAGTCCGGCAACCTTTGGCTCCAGCTCGTCGAGTCGTGCCTGAAGTTTGTTCCTCACCTGCACCAGTCTTTCCTCTTCCAACTTCCATTCGTTTGTTTTAACCATGAATAAGTCCACTCCCTTTTCCATTTATTAGGACCCAAAAAAGAGCATTGACAAATCGGAATATCGGATGTAAAATTAAATTAGGAGAAATAATGATTCATCCTTTATATTTAATCGAAACGTCAATTGCGCTATAGATTATATCATGGCTTTTTTTCACGTTCAATGTTTTTTTTCTCTGTCTGAGTTGAACAATAATTTATATTATATAAGGTGTCCCTCGAGCTACACTGGGGGCATCTTTTTTTGTGTCCTAAGCATGTTTCATACCCTGAATGCGCTGTAAGCTATACACCCCTTTATAAATTCGATAAAATGAACGAAACATGAAACATGAGTTGATGCTTGCTAGGAGGGATACATAACCGTGAATATAGAACCTGTGGAGGACCGCTGTCCGGTTGAATTTGCAGTAAATATGATTGGTGGAAAATGGAAGCTATTAATTATAAACCGACTCATCCGCCATTCAACAATTCGATTCAATGAATTGCAGAAAATGCTTGACCCCATTACGCATCGCACGTTAACCAGGCAATTACGAGAACTTGAAGAAGCTGGTTTGATAAACCGTGTTACCCACCCTGTAGTTCCGCCTAAAGTCGAATATTCCCTTACAGAAAAAGGACAAAGCCTGACTTCGATCTTGTTTCAGCTAGGTGATTGGGGATCGAAACATATGTAAAACGCCTTCCCATAGTATCTCAAGGGATACTTTATATCATTAATGTGCGTACTTACGCTCCTATTCTTAATCCGTTATGCTGAGGTCAATGCTGAGTGTTAACTCATCCATTCCAATCACATATTGAAAGGAAGTTATTGACCACTATGACACAGAATGATCGGTTTTTAGTATATGGAGCATCGGGCTCCCAAGGCGGCGCTGTCGCTCAATTACTCGTTCAACACGGTTGTGAGGTTCGAACGATTACTCGAAATGAGGCAACAGCCAAAACACTAAAGGAACAAAACATTGAAGCTTTCATCGGGGATCTATCAGATGTGGAACAGCTCCATACGGCGCATGAAGGTGTAAGTAAAGTATTCCTGAACCTGCCGGTGGAGTTCAATTCGGATAAGATCAGACAATATACCAAAAATGCAATTGATGCTGCTATACAGGCAAACGTTAAATTAATTGTAGTTAACACGGGTACCTATGTTCCTGACCCTATCACCCATTCCAAAGGAATTGAATTGAAACGTGAAGTTATCCATGAATTGCAGCAAAGTGGTCTTCCATATATCATTGTGGAACCCATTGTATACTTGGAAAACTTCCTGATTCCCGGAATACTGAACAATGGCGTTTTGGCCTACCCGGTACCAGCAGACAAGCCGATCTCCTGGATTAGCTTAAACGATGCAGCTCAATTCCACTATTATGCCTTGACTCATTCGGAATTGGCAGGAAGCATTATCCCAGCACCCGGATTAGAAGCTCTGACAGGTGCACAATTAGCGGAACAATTCAGTGCTGTATTAGGTGAAAAAATCAGCTTCATGTCTCTACCTTTTGATCATTTTGAAGCAGCGATTCAGCCTTTGTTGGGAAGTGAGACAGCAGCAGGTCTTAAAGGATTGTACCAATGGATTGATGGGCATACAGATCTTCTTCCACGGTATGAAGAGTTGGATCATAACATCAAAGCCAATCTTAAATTAACCAAAATAAGCGATTGGATTCATCAAACAATGATTAAATAATATTTTATGAACAAGCCATTTGAATCTCCATTGGAGAAACGAGTGGCTTGTTCCTTTTAATATGAGAACCTCAATGGATTCAACTGATTCAGATTCAGAGATTGTGATAGGATTAGGCAAAACTTTGATAGAAATGTGGTACAGGTTAGTTGATACGTTATGACATAATAATGTGTAAATAGGTCACCCTACAGGTGGCAATAATAAACATTAGAAAGGATTTGAATATGATATGGAATATACAAAACTTGGTAATACAGGCTTGGATGTATCTCGATTTTGCCTGGGATGTATGGGATTTGGGGACGCCAGTAAATGGGTTCATGAATGGGTACTGAATGAAGAAGACTCTCGCCCCGTTATCAAAAAAGCGCTGGATTTAGGCATTAATTTCTTCGATACAGCTAATGTATACTCTCTGGGTACAAGTGAGGAATACCTTGGTCGGGCATTAAAGGATTATGCCAATCGTGATGAGGTTGTCATTGCAACCAAAATACACGGACGAATGCATCAAGGCCCCAACGGCTCTGGACTTTCCAGAAAAGCCATCCTGAGTGAGATTGATAAAAGCCTAAAACGATTGGAAACAGATTATGTCGATCTGTATATCATCCATCGTTGGGACTACAATACGCCTATTGAAGAAACCATGGAAGCCTTACATGATGTGGTGAAGTCCGGTAAAGTGAGATATATTGGCGCTTCGGCCATGTTTGCATGGCAGTTCCAAAAAGCATTGCATGTAGCAGAGAAAAATGGTTGGACCAAGTTTGTCTCCATGCAAAACCACTTGAATCTCATATACCGTGAAGAGGAACGAGAAATGCTGCCTTTATGCAAGGAAGAAAAGATTGGTGTGACTCCCTACAGTCCTCTTGCTTCAGGCAGGTTAACCCGTGACTGGTCCGTATCAACACTGCGATCCGAGACAGACCAAATTCAGAAATCCAAATACAATGCGACAAGCGATGCGGATCGACTTGTTGTTGAGCGAGTTGCATCCATCGCAGAAAAATACGGTGTCCCTCGTACACACATTGCACTTGCTTGGTTACTGCAAAAAGACACTGTAGCGTCTCCCATAATCGGTGCCACCAAATTATCACATCTGGAAGATGCAGTAGGTGCTCTTTCCGTTAAGTTGACCTCAGAAGACGTAACATTCCTTGAAGAGCCTTATGTACCTCACCCCGTAGTAGGTGCTCAATAATCGCTGAGCTGAAAGTACAAAAGACCTCCTCTTTCCGCATCCGGAAGTTGGGGGTCTTCTTTTTTTCATCGCGATTTATTTGCGCCAGAACGTTGAACACTCTGCCTTATCTGCTATATTGAACTCAATCATTCTCTCTAGCAACGAAAAATCAATCTCCTGTTTCCACTTCATCCGCACCAACTCTTTGGTGTGATCATAGCCCGCCTGCGTGATCTCTTCTGAAAAACGAATAATTCCTGCCTTCTCGGGAGCAACAGCCAAGTGTTGCTTGGATACACTAAAGCCAATAATAAAGGTCTCATGGTCGGTAAACATCGGCTGATTCCAAGCTATTTTTTGCTTTAAATTCGGGAATTTTTCAGTGATCCAGTTCAAGACTTCTTCCGTTCGTGCCTGGTGTTCCGGGTTATCGATGCGTGCTATAAATTCTGCAAAGGTCTCCATTAGTTCCCCCTATAACATGAAATATACTACTTATTTTGCCCAATTCAATCTCATTCTATCATGAATATCAAATTCATAAACCTCTAATCTGCCCGATAATTCAACGAAAAGGCAGGCTGAATACCTTAAATGTTTTCCTTTATCCAAGAACGCAACTTATCCGCATAGAGCGAGCGTTCATCTGGATCGGACTGGGAACCATTTGTCAGATAAAGTTGATCGTTCACGTATCTGGGGTAAACATGCAGATGATAATGCCACACGTCTTGATTACCAGCAGGTTCATTATGTTGCCGCGTCGAAATCCCATCGCATCCATATGTACTTTTCATTGCAAATGCTGTGAGCTGAGCCGCGCGGTGAATTTCAACAGCGTACTCCGCTGGGAGTTCAAAGATGTTCTCGAAATGTTGATTAGGAATTATAAGAACATGTCCTTTATTGTTTGGCCACCATTTGCCCGCTATAAATGCGGTTACGTTTTCATTCTGATAGATGATATCCCTTTGTTTTGTTCCCTCATCAGGTCGCTCGATACCCCAAATCCGACAAAATGGACATTCGTACCCTTCAGGCTGATGTGAAAATGATGCTGTCATCTTTTTCACTCCACTCCTTTCATATTTTTCCAACTAGTTATTAGACGCAAGTATCTTCTGTTCGTTGCGATAAGAAGTTGGGTCGTAGAACCTCTTCAATTACAAACAGAAAAGCAGCTGACCTTGGCGGCAGCTGCTTTCTTCTATCTATAACTATCAATAATCACACTTCACAATTACATTGTGCTGTTATCGATAACAAAGCGATATTTTACGTCGGAAGCCAATACACGTTTGTAAGCTTCGTCAATCTGGTCAGCGGAGATAACCTCAATGTTAGGCGCAATATCATGTTCTGCACAGAAATCGAGCATTTCCTGCGTCTCACGGATGCCACCAATCATGGAACCTGCGAATGAACGGCGATGGCCGATAAGAGAAAATACGTTTACGGCTAGTGGCTCAGCAGGAGCACCCACGTTCACGAGTGTACCATCAAGTGTGAGCAGTGAGAAATAAGCGTTAATATCAATATTCGCACTTACTGTGTTGATCATCAGATCAAATGTGCCTGCAAGTTTCTCGAATGTTTCCGGTTCGCTTGTGGCAAAGTAGTGATCTGCACCAAATTGCAGTCCATCTTCTTTTTTGCTCAAGGATTGGGAGAGAACCGTTACTTCCGCACCCATCGCATGTGCGATTTTGACAGCCATATGACCTAGACCACCCATACCTACAACGGCAACCTTCTTACCTGGGCCAGCTCCCCAGTGATGAAGTGGTGAATACGTCGTAATACCGGCACACAGCAAAGGTGCAGCAGCATCAAGTGCAATGTTATCAGGGATGCGAACGACGAAATCCTCTACGACAACAATATGAGTTGAATATCCACCTTGCGTATGCTCACCGTATTTGTCTACTCCAGCGTAAGTTTGAATATTTCCTTTGAGACAGTATTGCTCTTCACCTTTGCGGCAGTTAACACATTCACCACAAGAGTCCACCATACATCCGACCCCTACTCGGTCACCGACCTTATATTTGGAGACTCCAGTTCCTACATCGGTTACAATCCCGGCAATCTCGTGTCCAGGAACGAGTGGATAATTCACAGGGCCCCATTCACCGTGGGCAGTATGGATGTCAGAATGGCAGATACCCGCATATTTAATCTCGATTAATACATCATTGGTATCCAGATCACGTCGTTTAATTTCAGCACTTCTGAATTGTTGGTCTGGTCCGTCAACGGCTCTGGCTTTAGCTATAATCAATGGGATAACCTCCTAGTAATTTAAAGTTCAAAATAATCTTACCCCCTCTAGTTAACTCTAGGTCAAATGTTTATCTTATTTTTTTATCTTCGATGACTTTGACATACAGTTATACAGCATGGTAGAATTCACTCGGATCAATCCTAGAGTTAACTCGAAGTCTACCCCCAGTAGAAAGGAATTCATTGTACATGACCTATTCAATCGGTGAAGTTGCTAAAAAATTAGACCTTACGGTATATACATTGCGTTACTACGACAAGGAAGGACTCATGCCTTTTGTAGAACGAACCACAAGCGGAACACGCTTGTTCAAAGACTCCGACATTGACTTTTTGAAGATCATTCAATGTCTGAAACTGACCGGGATGCCCATCAAAGACATTAAGGACTTCATTGAATGGTGTTCTGAAGGGGACTCCACGCTGAAGCAAAGATATGACATGTTTACGGAGCGAAAAGCTATTGTGGAAGCACAAATGGAGGAACTACGAAGAACCATGGAAGTCATTGAGCACAAATGCTCTTACTACGAAACTGCTTTGGAAGCCGGAACCGAAGAGATTCACAAAATTAAACCGATTGAAAATGCCATCACCAATTGATGGCTTATGATTTTTATGAAATTAAGACAAAAAAAGTAGCTTGAAGTCCGCTAACGGATTTCAAGCTACTTTTTTGGTACGTCTCTGCTCATCATTTCTCCAAAAGTTTTATCGATACATTGATAATTCGATTTAATTTTTCTTTACCCATTGAAGTTCTGGCCATGGCTCTTATACCGACAGAAGTATTATGCAGGTACTCTGCCATTTCCTTCGCATCATGATCAGAGGAGAACTCTCCATCCCGCTGTCCCCATTCAATAATCTGCTCAAACATCTGTTCTGCTTCATTAAATGAATCAAGAGATCGGTTATCCACGTCCTGGTCACGTGCGCCCAGCTCCACCGCAGAGTTCACGATCAAGCAACCCGATGGCGTATCTTCTGCTTCACTGATCATAATTCCAAAAATTTTATGCAGTGCTTCCACTGCCGTCTTGGACGCTTTGATTTCTGCGAGTAATGTGGCGTTGATCTTGCCATTATACCGATCCATAGCCTGCAAAAACAGCGTATGCTTATCATCGAACGTATCATATATACTTCTGCGATGAATTCCCATATGCTCAACCAGGTCACTCATCGACGTCTTCTCGTAGCCTTGTTCCCAGAAGATCTTCATTGCTTTATCCAATACTTCGTTCACTTCAAACTCTTTACTTCTAGCCATTCGACTTCCCTCCCAAAATCAATCTAACACATCGGGAACGATCAGTAAATAAAATGTGCAGCAGCTCCCTTGGGTGCTCGTCAGATCATGTATTAGCTGCTCCTTAAATGTATATCTTCTGTACTTGTAGTATATCATGACCTGTGTACTTGTGAATATGCAGCCAGCAATCAGCATGTCTTATCCATTCACATCAAATGTTTGCCTATTTCTATCCGTATTCTACCGCATTAGGTCAATATACGATAGAATGTGATTTATAATGTTGTGTCGAAAAAGGAGAACTACGTATGTCTGATCGAATACACGAACATCAAGATGAATTAGCCAGACGCATTGACCGTTATTCCGACAAGGACGGGGTGCACCCGACTGCGATCCCCTCATTATTTCTAATCCGTGAATCGGTCGTTACTGAACCATTATTTAGAGTAAATGAACCATCCTTCTGCATTATCGTTCAGGGCCAGAAAGAGGTCCTGCTGGGACAGGATCGTTTCCGATATGGCCCAGGAAGTTATATCGTGGCAACCGTTGACTTGCCGGTTAGTGGACAAGTGATTCAAGCCACGTCTGAGGCTCCCTATCTGGCCCTGAAACTTGAATTCACATCTAGTGAGATTCTGGAGGTATTGAATCATTCTGATTTCCCAGCAAGACCGCGGAAAACGACGAGACGTGCGATGTTTGTCAGCCAAGCTGAGCCTTCTCTGCTTGATGCGGTCGTCAGGTTAGCCCGTTTGTTGGAAGAACATTCAGAAGATATTCCACTACTCGCTCCTTTGTTCAAAAAAGAAATTCTCTATAAAGTTCTGAAGGGCCCCCATGGAATTGCCCTGGAGCAAGCTACCATTGAGGGCAGCCACACCTATCGAATTAGAGACGTTATTGAATATATTGTGAATCACTCTGATCAAAATTTTCGGATTGAGGATCTGGCGGATTTGGCGAATATGAGTACTGCCTCGCTGCACAGACACTTTAAAGAAGTGACTGCCATGAGTCCGATTCAGTTTCAAAAACAACTGAGGCTGCAAGAAGCTCGGCGCTTGTTATTATCCAAGTCCACCGATGCAGCAGATGTCGCATTTCAGGTAGGTTATGAGAGCCCTTCCCAATTCAGTCGTGAGTATTCTCGCATGTTCGGATTTCCGCCTAGAGAAGATATCAAACGCTTAAGAGGCAGAGCCGATGAACCGACTACCATCTCTTGACTGGTTACTGGCTAATATCGTTCCTTTAGTTCGGCTAGTTTAACCCAAAAAAGGACTCCTTCTGTTTTGACAGTCGGAGTCCTTTCTTATTCATGTATTAATGAAGATCGTTAAATCATTAACATAAAATTGTTAATACATTAAAAACCAGTCGTATATTGTTTTGGAACGTCCGTTGCCTTACGCAAAGCAGACGCAGCTTCCAAGGCCCAGTAAGGATTTCTTAACAGACCTCTTCCGACTGCAACGAGATCGGCTTCTTCATTTCCGATGACTGCATTCGCCAACGTAGGATCATCCAGTCTTCCAACCGCAATCACGGGCACATCAAGAGCCTCTTTGATTGCTTTAGCGAGAGGCACTTGATATGCCGCGTGAGTTCCTGGTCTGCCCCATGCAGCAATAGGTCCCTCGCCACCAGATGAGATGTCAAATACATCAACGCCTGCCTCTTTATATGCTTTGGCAAACTCGGAACTTTCGTTAATGCCATAGCCACCTTCTACATATTCTTTAGCTGAAATACGCATCATCAAGGGCATATCTTCGGGCATCTCTGCCTTAGCAGCCTGAATAATCTGACGACCAAATAATGTTAAATCTTGACCGTATTCGTCTTCGCGCTTATTCGTTAGTGGAGAATGGAATTGATGAATTAAGTAACCATGTGCACCATGAATCTCAATCGCATCAAATCCCGCTTTTACAGCACGAGCTATAGCACTCCGGAATTTTTCAACCATTCCTTTAACCTCATCCGTAGTGAGCGCTCTAGGTTGCTTGGAATTCTCATCAAAGGCAATCGCGGACGGAGCTACTGGTACTTCGGCATCTTCTGCTTTACGGCCTGCATGAGCAATCTGGATACCGACCTTGGCACCATAACTGTGACATGCATCGACGATCCGTTTCAGAGCTGGGATCTGTTCATCCGACCATAGTCCAAGATCAAAGTCTGAAATACGGCCATCCGGCTCCACATCTGTCATTTCAATGATAATGAGACCTGTTCCTCCCACAGCGCGACTAACGTAGTGCATATAGTGCCAATCTGTTGCTATACCATCTTTTTGCTCAACTGAATATTGACACATTGGAGCCATTACCACCCGGTTTTTAAGCTCTAAACCTTTAAAAGAATATGGACTAAACAAATCTGTCATCAAAATAAACTCCCCTTTTCATCAAGTAAAATATTACAATGCATGCGCAAGCATCAAAGTTTCGATAATTAATATTTCCTATATTTCATGAAATCACATCAACCTTGTACTTCATCACATAAAGACATTTAAACCCACGCTTTCGCAATATACGTGCAGCCTTTTTGGATTGGAGTATACCAGGAGACATAATAATAACGTTATCTTCTCGTAGAAGGTATTTTTCCCATGTGAAAGCAAGACGTCCCAGTGAGATGTTAATGGTATCCGGAGTAGGATCAGCCCAATAATCTGTTGCATCTCGGATATCGATCACCTTATATTGCCGATACGCACTCTGTTGTCTGAGAAATTCTTGATATTCTATATGTTTAAGATTAGGCAGCGGCCAAAATGAACGAACAGCGATGAAAAAAACTAATATGAAGGACAACAACATGAATCCCATCATTTATAGTCCTCTCTTAACTCTACTGATATCGTAGAATCTTTCATTCTGGATCAGATTCTACTCAGTGCCTCAGGTATTGCAATCTCACCAGCAATTAGATCAAATGAACGATTATAGGTATTCTTCTCACTCAAACTCGCCATAATCACTTGAGCTACGTCTTCACGAGCAATGTTACCGGATGTGATATTCTCAGCAGCAGATATCTTTCCGGTTCCTGGTTCATTCTTTAAAATACCTGGACGTATAATTGTATAGGTTAATCCGCTAAGTTCCAACACTTTGTCAGCATAGTGCTTCGCTGCATAGTACGGCAGGATATTATCATGCCAGTTTGCACGGTTATTGGCCTGAATTGCACTGACCATGATAAATCGATCAATACCTGCTTTTTGAGCCGCTTCAATCGTTTTCCCGGCACCATCCAGATCGATCAGGAGTGTTTTGTCATGCCCCGTTGTACCGCCAGATCCGGCTGCAAATACGATTGCATCACTACCCATTGCAGCATCCGCAATCGAGTCAACCGTACCTTCCAAGTCGGCAAGCACCGTTTCCACACCCTGTGTTGCCAATTGGTCTGCCTGTTCTTGTTTTCGTACCATGGCAAGAACGGTGTGCTCTTCACTATTCTTCAAAAGCTGGATAAGCTGTTGACCAATTTGTCCATTAGATCCCACGACGAACACCTTCATATTCAATGCCTCCTTATAAATGAATCACCGCATCTTCATTAAAAGCATGCGCATGCATTTAATTTAACGGATATATTAAAGAGTGTCAAGTCTTCCTATAGGGTAAATTAATACATTACCCTATATTCACCCTAGCCTTAGAACAATTCTTTCGTGAGGTTCTCTAATCGAGTCTCAAATCCATCCTGTTCCAATTCGGTGTGCAAGACCTGATTAAATGTTTGGAGTGCTTTCTTGTATTTATTCTCCCCAAGCTCCGTAATACGAGTGTAAATGCCACGCCGATCATCTTCACATGTATGTCTTTCCAGAGCTCCACAGTCTTTGGCTTCCATCCTTACGACAAGCCTGGATGTAGCACTTTGGCTCAACCCCACCAGTTCTTGTAGTTGCTGTAGGCGTAATTCCTTACCCTCGGCATTAAATATAAAGTTTAAAACATAAAATTCCTTCAAAGATAAGTTATATTCTTGAAGCAGGGCTTGTTCCAACTTCTCGTTCAGATGGGTATGAATGTTAGACAAAGACAACCATACATTCAAACGTTCACTTTTTTGTTGCAATCTAGATCACCCCACTTGATATTAAATGTATTTCTACCGTTATCTTATTGTATCAAGCTTAATTAAATTGGTCAAAATCCATACATAATCGACTATATAAAATAACTCGCTCATAAAAAAGAGCATTTCCCCGTCTTGGAACGACGCTTGGAAATGCTCCAGTACTACCATTTATACAATTCTATCTTATTTCGCCGAAAGCAGGCTATCGGAAATAAACTGCAACTGACCTTCCAACGTTAACGGATCATTGTACGAATCTGAAGTCGGGTCAAGCTGGAACACATGATTTGCCTTCACCGCAGGCAAGTTCTTCCATAATGTATTATCATACACGATCTTGGGATCGGTTGTATCTCCCGACCACGGGCTGGTGAAGATGATATCACCCGAATACTCAGGTAATAGTTCCATGGAGATCGAAGCCCACCCAGTACCGCTGTCAATTGCTTCAGCTTGGGCTTTGGCTGGTGCCTTGAGACCAAACTCTCCGTAAATAATCTCACCGCCTCGACCATAGTTATGACCGAATACAAATAATCCTTTGGCGTACGGATTCAGGATGGAAACCGTACGATCACCTACAGCTTCCTGAACCTGAGGCTTCAGTTCATTGATCTTCGCTTGCCATTTAGCATTCCAAGCTTTAGCTGCGTCTTCTCTATTGGTGAGCTTACCCATCTCGAGCATGAGATCCTTGAAATCGCGCTTACCAAATGTAATCTGTACGACAGGTGCAATCTGCTCCAGTTTATCGATGCCCTCTGTGCCAGTATACACGATAAAGAGATCCGGTTTTAAGCTGATTAGCTTCTCCGGGGTAGGCTCTTCGCCCAGATCGCTGGTGCCCGCCGCTGCAAGTTGGTCCTTGATATACTTGTTGTTCATCGCTCCGGATAAAGCGCCGATTACCGGTGCATCCAGGGCAACAAAGTACCCCGTCGAGAACGACGTCAAATCAATGATTCGTTTAGGATTTTTGGGTACCTGTACTTCTCCCGCATCCGATTGATATGTAACGAGTTCCTCTTCGCCAGTTGCCGCTTCATCAGTGGAAGAAGCTGAATCCGAGTCCGTCTTGATTTCTGTCTCTGCAGCTGCATTCGTATTGTCCCCGGCTGTACTATTCGTCGTGGTAGCCTGACCACATGCACTAAGTACAAGCAACAATATGAGTGCCATCATGATCCATATTGGTTTTCTCTGTTTATGCAAAATAAACCCACCTCTTCGTTGATATTGATAATCGTTATCAACGATATCATGCTATGCAGGATTTGACAAGCTATGTTTATTTCACCCCTCTATGAACTCTAACTTGCAAGTCACTAAGTTAAACAGCTATCATCAATAGAGTAAACCATTCACTTTTTTTATAAGAGAGAGTTTTGAAAAGCCAATGAAACGTATTCAAGGAGGAAAACATGGAAGAGATTATATTGTGGTTAAAGTATTTGTTTTTAGGTATTGTTCAAGGTGCGACGGAGCCAATCCCCGTCTCCTCAAGCGGTCATCTGATCATCGCTCAGAAACTTATGGGCATCAAGCAGAATGGATTGTCATTTGAGATTTTAACAAACACGGCATCGCTTATCGCTATTATTTTTATTTTCCGGGAAGATATCAAAAAGTTGATTATTGGTGCACTTGGTTACCTTCGTACTCGTAAAGAAGAATATCGAGCAGACTTCATGTTTTGCTTATACATAATTATTGGTACGATTCCTGCTGCAGTCGTTGCGGTCCTGTTCAAGGATCGGATTGAAGAAATCTTCTCGTCCGTATATACCGTTTCCATTGCACTATTGATCACCGGGGTTGCCTTGTGGCTGATTCGCAATCTTCGTGGTCGTAAGCAAGATGGTGATCTTTCTACGAAAGATGCATTGTTGGTAGGTCTGGCTCAGGCGGTCGCTCTTATTCCGGGCATTAGCCGCTCAGGGGCAACTGTAATTGCGTCCATCGCTGTCGGTATGAAACAGGAAACGGCTTTGAAGTTCTCCTTTATGCTGTACATTCCCATAAGTATTGGTGGACTCATCATGGGGGTATCCGACATTGCCAATGATCCGAATCGATCACAGCTGGCTATCCCTTACCTGATCGCATTCATCACGACGCTCTTCGTCACCTATTTCTCCATGAGATGGTTTATGGGCATTATGGCCAAAGGCAACCTGAAATACTTTTCGTATTATTGTTTTGCCGCAGGTACATTGTTACTGATCTTCTTATAAAAAAAGTCTATACAACAAAGGAACAACCAGCAATGGTTGTTCCTTTGTTGTATAGTGGCAGAGCCTTAATGACCTACAGCAAGAGCTAGAAGGTCAGGCGCGTAGCCTTATTGCTTCTGTTAACAAGCTCTGTAGCCGCGAACATGACACTGAACAGAATCAGCAAGATCAGGGGTACCATGGACATTCCCCATTGGCTTGCAATGAGCCCCATACCTAACGGGATGAGTGTTGAACCTGTATAGGCACTGGCCATTTCGAGTCCAATTACACTTGGGGATGCCTTCTCTCCGAAGCGTTCCGGTGTCGCATGAACGATACTTGGATAGATCGGTGCTCCGCCCAATCCCACGATGAATAAAGCCCCTGCGGCAATCCAATACGGAATCGGCATAACCAGGATAACCAGCCCGAAGCATCCAACGATTCCACCATACCTGATGAGAATTTTGCTGGATACATGAGTCGAAAGAAAACCTGAGATCACACGTCCCAAGATGATGCCAATGAAAAATAGGGATGATAGTGCTGCGGCAGTGCCTGGGGAAACCCCCTTGCTTCCGATGAAGAAAGACGCCATCCACAGACCGGCTGCAGTCTCGGAACCATTGTAACAAAGCATGGCCAGCATCGACATTTTCACGCCGGGTATGCGTATAGCCTCACGGTTGCTCACCCGTTTCTCCTCATCGCCTGATTCCTCTACTCTTCCCTTCTCGAAGATCTTCCACAGAGACAACGTTGACAATAAGATCATCGCGATCCCAAGCAAAATCAACCCTACAGTGACGTATCCTGCACGCCAGTTGTTCGCTTGATTCAGCCAATATGCCATAACGAGTGGGCCTGTCACCGCGCCAATTCCCCAGAAACAATGCAACCAGTTCATATGCTTGGCTTTGAAATGCAATGCTACATAATTACTTAGTGCCGCATCCACCGACCCTGCACCCAGACCGAGAGGGATCGCCAGAATCAGTAAAAACACAAAATTCTCCGAGATCGAGAATCCAAACAGCGCGACCGTTGTTGAGAGGATGCTGAATAGTGTGACTTTACCTGTTCCGAATCGGTGTAATAATCGGCTGGCTGAGAGACTGGACACTACTGTACTAAATGAAATGATTAGCGATATGTAACCAGCCATTTCTGTTGTCGCATGTATATCGTTTTTCATAACGGACCAGGCACTGCCAAGTAAAGCATCTGGCAATCCCAGCCCTATAAATGCGAGATAGATAATGATTAACAATAACGTGACCATCGGGGTGTCTCTCCTCAGTTTGTTTAATTTCTGCTTCTCATCGAACCACCCATATAATAATATTGATATTTTTATCTGTAATCTTCCTATATTTTGACTCGTTATATCAGTATCCTGATATATTCTAATGAATCTGGGAATACATTTAGCACTAGCTATGTTTACAAAATTCGTTTGCTCAGAATGCTCTTCATTCATACAGAATACTTCACTTTGCTTTCCTTTACTTCAATGTAAGTTTAATATAAACTGAACGCAATCAGAACTTTAGTAGAGTATGTACTTTATAGATAGGTACTAGCCGAAAGGATAGTTTAAATGATGAGTATGGCTGAATACCACGGTAAAGTTAAAAATATTCAAGATACCCCTTTTGGATATACGTTGTCCGTTATTGGTGGCAAATGGAAAATGGTGATTATGTACCTTCTGGCAGAAAACCCACCTGTCCGCTTCAATGAGCTAAAAAGGCAGATCGGCGCGATTACGTATAGAACATTAAGTTCACAGCTCAAAGAATTGGAAGCCGATGGTATGGTGGAGCGGAAAGAGTACCCCCAAGTCCCTCCTAAAGTTGAGTACCGACTGACAGCTAAAGCTGAAAGATTATTGCCCGTATTGGAAGGATTATGTGAATGGGGCGCCCAACATCAAGACCCTTCGATCATTTCGATCATGAATACCGCAACGGATTGAACGCGTTTGTCTATATATTTTCAGATAAAAATAGGCATGTTAAAGCGCAAAAAAGTCGCCAATCGGCGACTTTCTTACTTTTAAATTCGTAGAGTTATACTTTTTCATGCACCAAGTCTTTCTGGTAGGCCAACACTCTGTCCCAATTGCCACTAAAAATAGGGATTCGATAATAGCCTACGCGTTCATACAGCGCGGCTGCTTCTGGTTGCAGGGGACCAGTTTGCAGTTTTAGATTGGTGTATCCAAGTTCGCTTGCAAGACGATCTGCCTCGGTCAAAATAGCCTGTGCAATCCCCTTACGTCGGTAGCCACTGCGAGTATACATGCGTTTAACCTCTACAGATGTTTCATCAAGGGGTCTAAGTGCTCCGCAACCAACCGGATACCCGTCGATTCTGGCAACGATAAAGGCCGCACGTGGCACTTCAACGTCTGACAGTTGAAATCCCGCTGTTCCATCACCGCCATATAACAAACCAAGTTCTTCGCTCAGCTCCTTGATCAATTGCAGTGAATCCTCGCTTCGAATATCTTCAGCTGCTGCACGCACGATATGTGTCATCCCACATACCCCCTTTATCTTATTGGACTTATTGGTTTTTTTGATATATATAAATTATCATTCCCAACATCAAGCGTCAATTCCCTCATACATTGAATATTTCTATAAGTACCCGAGCGTATCTTATCGTCGTCTCTATTCGTTTACATAAGAAATGTAATGAGCAACGATGTATATGAATTTTATCTCTCGGAGGTCTGGTATGATGAAAATTTCAAAGGGTATACAAATGCTTCAGCTTGATTTTAATGGGAATATAATTCACCCTGTTCTGATATGGGATGAAAAAATGGCTGTGTTAATAGATGCCGGTTTCCCTGGACAATATGACGATTTATGTACCGAACTCGAAAAGGCCGGCGTGCCGATCGGCCAACTTAAGGCAGTCATTTTGACGCATCAGGATGTGGACCATATCGGCTGTCTTCCAGAGATTTTGCAGGAGTGTGGTGATCATGTCAGGGTATATGCACATGAACTGGATAAGCCATATATTGAGGGGCAGCTCCCTCTTCTCAAAGACGCT
The DNA here is from genome assembly GCF_037991315.1 of Paenibacillus sp. FSL H8-0079. Classification (NCBI taxonomy): domain Bacteria; kingdom Bacillati; phylum Bacillota; class Bacilli; order Caryophanales; family Paenibacillaceae; genus Paenibacillus; species Paenibacillus sp. FSL H8-0079. The sequence goes on along the minus strand of NZ_CP150300.1, from coordinate 3,201,731 downwards.
CACCTTGAGCACCCTCCAAAGGAAAAAGTTGATGAAACGGTCACTGATGGTCAGGAACTACCGTTTTGCGGCGGTATTCGCGTTATTCATACACCTGGTCATACGCCAGGTCATATTAGTCTTTATTTGATGGCTAGCAAAACGCTCATCGCTGGAGATTCAATGTACAGTGTCGACGGCATACTCGGCGGCGTTCATAGTCCTACCACACTAGATATCGAGACGGCTCGTTGCTCCTTGAAAAAGTATATGGAATTCGACATTTCATCTGTGATTTGTTACCACGGTGGACGAAGTCATGTGAATGTGAATGAACAGATCTCAGGGCTAGTTAAGGGTTTATTGTTTTGTAAACTGTAAAATGGCTGTAGCCGCACGAATTCGCAGCTCTTCTTCTTCACTGTGCAACGCTTCTCTCAGCACATGGAGAGCTGTTTGAATCGTGGCTTCATCTACCACTGTTGAGGGAGGGTTGGTTGCTTCAGCCGCTACGCTGACTGCAAGTCCGCGATCCAGCTGTGCTTGTGATATGGGATACTCAAACTTTGCAAGGATAGATGAGTCATTTTGCAGTGTCTGCACTTTGTCATTCAGCTCAGCGAGAGGAATGCGTCCCAACCATGTAACTCCGCGACGGTGACAGATCAAGTCGTTTTCTGTGCCAGCGGAATCGTCGTAATAATAATCCCCGATATCCCCAACATACGTCCATTCGTCATCGCTAATTAATACATAATCTCCATCCTGCATGAGGTTAGCAAACATATGTAGTGTCGCGAGTGTGCTCGCCAATTCTGCTTCATCCAAGCTATCGTTCTGAACCAGCTGTTCCTTCCATCGCTCAGGGGGCGTGTGCTCCAGATCCCCTGTACCCGACCAAGCGATTCCAATATAATTATCCTCCAGAAATGATGCTACTCTGTTGATTCCGTGCACGTTGGACTGAATGTGATACAGATTCATGCGTACCGCCTTCCTTTCAATCATTCGTATGAACGTAGTTCACCATTGTAACATTAGTGGGGACTATTTCAAACGTAATGATCTCTTTTGATATAGCCCTAGGCTATAACTAGGTATAATTTAATGGAATTACATTATAACTCCGAATCTGTGATAAATTTTGTGTAACATAAAAGCAGAGGGGTTTTAAACGATGACGAAAAGTAGTGTATTGGGATATCCGCGTATTGGTGCTGATCGGGAATGGAAGAAAGCGTTGGAAGCGTTCTGGGCAGGTAAGCTGGAGGAAAACGAATTTCACGCACGTTTGCAAGAGATCCGCATAGATCATTTACGCAAGCAGCAAGCGAAAGGCATCGACATCATTCCGGTGAATGATTTCAGCTATTATGATCATATCCTGGATACGGCTGTGATGTTCGGCATTATCCCTAAACGATTTGCTTATGATGGTGGTTCCGTTCCGTTGTCCGTATATTATGGTATTGCCCGGGGAACGAAAGATGCTGCAGCAAGTGAAATGACAAAATGGTTCAACACGAACTATCACTACATTGTACCTGAACTGGACGGGGCTTCCCCAACTCTGACGGAGAACAAACCACTTCTCGCTTATCGTGAAGCAAAAGAAAAACTCGGCATTGAAGGCAAGCCGGTTATCGTTGGACCGTTAACCTTCCTGAAGCTCTCCAAAGGCTATGATAAATCCGAGACAGACGCTTGGCTGGACCGCTTGCTTCCACTCTACACTCAATTGCTTCAGGAACTTGCGAGTGAAGGCGTTCAGTGGGTGCAGATCGACGAGCCTAGTCTGGTAACTAAATTAAGCAATGAAGACGTACAGCGTCTGAATAAAATATATGAGACATTTGCAGCAGCCGTTCCAGGCCTGAATATCATGCTGCAAACGTACTTTGAATCTGTCGAAAACTACAACGATATTGTTGCACTGCCAGTTCAAGGTGTAGGACTTGATTTTGTACACGGACTCTCTGGTAACACACAATCTATTCGGACATCCGGTTTCCCGGCAGACAAAGTGCTCGGTGCAGGTATTATTGATGGACGTGGGATCTGGAAAGCTTCCCTTCAATCAAAACTGAATTTGCTGAATGAATTGACTGAGTTCGTGACGCCTGAACGTATCATCGTGCAATCGTCATGCAGCCTGCTGCATGTGCCTGTTACGACAGAACGTGAGGCAAAACTTACATCCGAACTGAAGAATGCCCTCGCATTTGCAGATGAAAAGCTGGATGAGATTGTTCTTTTGACTACAGCCTTATCTTCACCAAGCGCAGAGATTACCGCTAAAATTAACGAAGCAGAGCTTCCTCTTCAGGCGCTTCAGCAATCCGAAGATCGGAACCGCACCGCTGTACAGAAAGCCGTTGCTTCCATCAGTGTTCAACAGCCAGAGCGCTCCCGTCCTTTTGCAGAGCGTCATGAAGCCCAACAGGCCAAATGGCAATTGCCACTCTTCCCGACAACAACGATTGGTAGTTTCCCACAATCTGCTGAAGTCAGAAAAGCACGTCAGTTGTGGCGTAAAGGTGAGTTGAACAACGAACAGTATGCTGCCTTCATCCGGGAGCAGATTGATATCTGGATTAAAATTCAGGAAGAGATCGGAATTGACGTGTTGGTGCATGGTGAGTTTGAGCGTACGGACATGGTTGAATTCTTTGGCGAGAAACTGGCCGGCTTTGCCTTTACACAGTTTGGCTGGGTACAATCGTACGGTTCACGTTGCGTGAAGCCACCTATCATCTTCGGCGATGTTGCATTTACTGGTGAAATGACGGTGGAAGAAACGAAATATGCCCAATCGCAGACTGAGCGTCCTGTCAAAGGCATGCTGACTGGCCCAATTACCATCATGAACTGGTCATTCGTACGCGAAGACATTGCTCGTGAGCAGATTGCCTATCAATTGGCGTATGCGTTGAGACAGGAAGTCGAGGCACTTGAACAGGCAGGCATTGGCATGATCCAGGTTGACGAGCCGGCTGTTCGCGAAGGGCTTCCGCTGAAAGAAAATGAACAAGCCGATTACCTGGCTTGGGCAGTCAAAGCGTTCCGCATCTCCACGTGCACGGTGCATGAAACGACTCAAATTCATACACATATGTGTTATTGCGAATTCCATGACATGATTGATTCCATCGAAGCTATGGATGCAGATGTTATCTCCATTGAGACATCCCGTAGTCACGGTGAACTGATTCACAGCTTTGAAGAAAATACGTATGAGCTCGGTATCGGTCTTGGCGTATATGACATCCATAGCCCACGAGTTCCGAGTGTGGATGAAATGAGCAGCATGATTGAACGTGCCCTGCGTGTTCTTGATCCGAAGCTGTTCTGGATTAACCCGGACTGCGGATTGAAAACCCGTGGACAGGAAGAAACGGTTGCTTCCCTGCGTAACATGGTTGACGCAACTAGAATCGCTCGTACCAATCACGCTTCAGCTGCTGTATTGTAATCGGCTGCGAAGCAGCATAACTTCAAAAAGCAAAGCCGGACACCCCTTCGTTAAATGGGTGTCCGGCTTTTTATCTGGTTACTTTTTGTAGTTACTTTTAACGTACATTCATTTCACTTGTAACATGGGCGATCTCGGGCGTTCCTACCTCTTTTCTCACCATCCAACGCTTACGACTAGATACTCTCTTCCAGCCATTGCTGCAACGGTGTATCTTCGGTCAGTTCACCGAGCAATATATGACGGAACTCCCCGTCCTTATCAATAACCATCGTTGCCGGTAAACCTGTAATCCGATACATGCCTGATATATTGCCTGTCACGTCAATGATCACCGGAAAATCAAACGCCTGCTTATCCATAAACTCACGAATCGTTCCCTTCGATTCCCCCACGTTAACAAAAAGGGTTTCCACATCGTTCTGATAGTCCTGAGCGATCTGATGAACGAGCGGCATCTCCCTTACACAGGGTGTGCACCATGAAGCCCAAAAGTTAATCATGACGGCTTTCCCCCGATAATCGGACAGGCTGACTTGTTCGCCTGCTGAATTAACCGCTGTGAACTGAGGGGCTTTTGCACCTGCTTGAATAGCGTTGCCTCGCTGAGACTCGGGTGTCGACATATTTTCAAAAACGGCCCATACACCTGTGAACAACGCAACCAAGCCAATCAGTATTGTAAGTATATGTCTGTTATTAAACCTCTTCATCTTCTTCTGCAATAAACTCACCTTCACTTTAAGCCAAGACTTTGATGAAATGCTGCATGGAGCGAACCGAATTGATCACGAAAGTCATGGGTGGAACCCTCTCCCACATTCCGACCATGGTTCATGAATATTACCTGATCCGCAATGTCGTCTGCAATCTCCAGCTGATGGGTCGAGAACACGACCATGTGGCCTTCCTGTTTGATCCCCTTGAGCAGCTGAGTTAATTCCTGTATCCAGAATGGGTCCAATCCATTCGTTGGCTCATCCATAATGAGCAGTGGAGGTTTCGACAGGACAGCTTGAGCGAATAACACACGTTGGCGCATGCCTTTAGAGAAGGTCGTGACCCGGTTTTTCTTTTGATCCTCCAAGCCTACCATGGTTAGCACTTCCTGTACTCTCTCCTTGGGAACTTTCCTCAGAGAAGCCCAGAACAGAAGCATTTCCTCCGCACTCAGTCCTTGATTAAATTGATAATCGTCCGGCATATATCCAATCTGCTCTGAATAACACTTGCGCTCCTTCAACCATCGCACATTGTTCACCGCAACCTCACCCGAGGTAGGCCGAAGAATTCCTGCGATCATACGCAGCACCGTGCTCTTTCCTGCACCATTCCCTCCACAGAGGGCAAGCACTTGGCCTGAAGTAATGCGAAAGGAGATATCCTCAACAATTGGTTGCTTTTTAATGGATTTGCACAATCCTATCACTTCGAGTCCCACCTTATCCATGAGAACGCCCCCTCTCCCAGATCGCATAGACCGCCAGGACAGAGAAGGCAATCCAGAATAGGCATATCCCGATGAAGATCCAACTGCCACTTGGTTGCTGCACCCACTCCACCCATCGATAATATTCTGGTCCAAGAATGGAGCCGCCTCCCAGTTTGATGACTACAAACAATCGCACCAGCTCCGCCGGATTGATGAGCGTTAGTACAATCAACAGCGGTTTCACCCACAAATAAGGCATAAGTCCCAGCACAGAAAGCAATAATGTCGGCCATCCAATGACAGCGAAGAACCATACGGTCACGGATATGGTTAACGCCTGCCACCGATTGCGCGACAACGAACCGATAAATAGCGCCAGCGTCAGGAATAACAACACCAGTCCACAAGAAAATGCCAGAAAGAGAAGGTAGGTCATGACATCCAGTGGATTCCCGATTAACCCGCTAATGAGCCCCATCAGGCCGTATCCAAACGCAACAATGGTAATTAAGACAATCGACAGCCCAAGGTACTTCCCAACAATAAAGGACATCGTGCCAATGGGATACGTGGACAGCAGTTGCCAGCTACCGTCTTCCTTTTCGGATGTTAGTGAGAAGGAACCGAGGAATAGCGTCATTAATGGTAAAAGGTAAAGAATGAGATTCAACATCGAACCTGTTGTGCCCGAATACCCTTCAACCAGATTCTGCGAATTCAGGAGTAACAAGCTTAAGCTAAAGGTGCAAAAAAGGATCAGAAACGAATACGCCCAAGGATTGCGAAATCCCATTTTCACTTCTCGTCTTGCAATCTGTATCATATCTGACATCATTGATCACCATTTTCTATTGTCATTCCTAGTGGCCTGACTCTTCTTTCATCTCACCTTCCTGATGCATCTCATTACCGTCTCCTTCTTCACTATGTCCGTGCTCATCATGCCCATGTTCACCCATCATGTCCATATTCTCTGTATTCTGTTTCCAGTCATGAGAGGCAAGATCCTCAGCGGTCATAAGGGTTCCCACACCTTGCTCTGCAATGAAAGCTTCAGCCGAAGGCTTGTCCTTAAAGTTAAGAATTCCATAAGCCATAGGCGTACGCAATGAAGCATCGTATACATACGTGGCTTTGCTGTATTCAATCCATTCCTTGTCATTATAATCACGAACATAGTCCATGCCGATGTTGTCCGTGCCATTTTCCGTTTTCCACTGGTTCATGCACCCGATGTCATCAAACTTGTAATTTTGGCCGTCTTTCGTAGTGAGCTGCGTTGCATACGCATCGTCCTTCACCTGCATTTTACAGATCGCACAGATATCCACGTCTTCATTGATCGGCAATGCCGCGTATTTTGTTCCGCAAGCGGTTAACAATACCATGCCAAACATAAGTACCATGACCAATGTCCATCTTCTGTTCAAGCTTTTGTTCATTTTCGTAATACCCCCATATAGATGATTATAAAAGTCGCCATTCCCAACAGAACTAACCCGAGTATCCACACCACATTGGAACCTGCTGCACTTTCCACAGACATGTTCAGATCAGATTCCGTATCCATGCTCATGCGTGGCGACTTGTCGGTAGTCCATTGTTCTCTGCCTTCTGTAAACAACTCACTCAGAAAGACCATACCCGGCGATTGAAAAAAGAGCTGATACGCTGAATTTCGACTGACCAGTTGCTCATAAAAAGGATTGATGGCATAGGAAACTTCACTGATCCCATCCCCATTCAGATCGAGTCCCTGAAAGGAATCCCAGTAATTCTCCATCAAGACATTATTCGGGCTATCCAGCGCGGAAGCTTCAATGACATTAGACACCATTCGGTTACGTGTAAACTCATTAGCCTCTGCCAGAACCAGCTGGATGCCAACAAAATTCCGAAGCACCGCATTTCCACGAATCTCATTACCTGATGATTCTGCAATATTCATCCCAACACGATTACCCTCCACTACATTGTTGTGAACAGAGGATTGATGTACGTCATACAATAAAATCCCTTGGGAATGAACATTCGTACTCTGTTTGCGAAAAGAATTGCCTGATATAACCGTATTCTTGACGCCCATAATCATGGCACCTGTCATGTTCTCCTCTCCGGTATTGTCCATGACAGAAGAGCCGTCAATGTACATACAGTGGATGCCGTACCTTGTATGTAACAGCCTGTTGTTTTGCACGATAGACTTGCGACTGTTCTCCAGATAGATTCCATCCCTCATGCCGGTGATCTCATTGGCTTCAATGTAGCTATCATGGGAGTTGTACAGATCAATGCCATTGCCCTTCTGGCTGCTGGTTGCAGAATCAGATCCGACCCAAGTAACATTGTTCCGCTGAATCGTTGCATGACTCGAATTCCGGATGATCATCCCATAACCCTGGGTCTGAATATGCAGATCGGTGATCTCACTGTTTTTCCCTTCAACCTGAATCGCTGCGGTCTGTTCATTCGCATTATGCTCAATCGTAAACCCGCTTAACTTCACCCCATCCGACTGAATAGTTATTGTAGAAGTGGTTTCCTCATTCACGACTATGACCGTAGGATCACCCTGAATGGTGATGTTCTTATCAATCGTTACAGGGCCTGAATATCGACCTGATGCAAGTACAATGACTTCTCCTGGCGCAGAACGGTCAATCATAGGCTGAAGCGGAATCAGATCCCGCTCTCCGGAGACGGCCGTGGCCGTACCATACGGGAAAGACAATAAGACAATCATCATTCCGATTAGAAAAACCAATCCCCGAACCCGACTCTTCCTACGACTCTCGAATGTACCTAACTTCACCCAAGGATTACGCATGTAACTTCCTGCGCAATTCCAGCTCCTTGTTGCAGATACTCATTGCTGTGGCATTGTGTTCAACAGGTCTTACAGTTACCCCAAATATACGTTGGTTGTACACACCATCCCTCCTTTCAACTCCGAATCAACCCTCCATGTTCCTCATCCATTGAAGCAACGCAATAAATGAAGCGTTATCACAATCCTGATCATAGTGTACTTAAAACGATATTTTTTCCATATAGCTCAATCAGGCTATAGACCCTACATTTTTGTGTCTATATTGTGATGTCAAACAAAAAAAGCCGCCATATAGGCGACTTCTACGTAATTATATTATTCAAATGGATAGGTCCAAAATGTTTCTTTACCAAAACGTTTTTTAATTTCTTCATCATTCAGCTCAGAATTTCCGACAAGCTCCGCTGCCTGGAATTGTGAACGATGGGCACGGATGGACGCCATCTTTCTATCCAAGAATTCAGTTACGTCAACGAATACATCCGGCTTTCCAATGTACTGTTCCTGATTATTAGCAAACGCAACGCAGTGAACAATCGGACGCTCATCCACAGGAAGTTTAGCGATTGTACGTATAACAGCGGCTCCCGTTGCATCATGATCGGGATGAACACTATAGCCTGGATAGAACGTAATGACCAGTGATGGGTTCAGTTCCTTGAGCAGCGCCATGATGGTGTCTTCCAGTAACTGTGGGTCTTCGAACTCCAGCATTTTATCGTGGAAACCCAGCATCCTGAGGTCCTGAATACCAATCGCTTCAGAAGCTTCGATGAGTTCCTGTTTACGGATGGCAGGCAGTGTCACTCTGTTGGCAAATGGAGGAATCCCCATGTTGCGCCCCATCTCGCCAAGCGTTAGACAAGCATAGGTTACATGGGCACCGCCATCTATGTACTTCGCTAACGTTCCTGATACAGAGAAAGCTTCATCATCCGGATGTGGGTACACCACCAAGATGCGCTCATGCTCGTTGTGTGTAGTATTCATGGTTATTCCATCCTCCGTCTTCATCAGAACATCTCCCGACTCAGTTGTAACGCCACAACCAGTTTGCCTTGACTGTCGTGACCAGCTAGAATCAGTCTTTCTTCTTCCTGCTCATCAATGTGTGTAAGGCCTTCGGCGTAGAGCCAACCTTGAGTTGTTTTCAGACCAACCCGGTAAGGACCTGTACCTGAGATGGAGCCCTGCGTATATCGTATGGCCGCATTGGTAATGAATGCAGATGCTGGATGTCTTGTGCTATCCATGTGGTGTGCGTAAGCACCTGACGTGAGTTCGAGATGTACGTATAAGTCCTGATCAGCAAGTTGATTGATCCGGAGCTGAATGTCTTGAGGTTTGATCGGTTGCATAGCGGCCTCCTTGTCTAATGTAATTGTACGAATTTCATTTTAACATAACCACGAGAGAATATACATGGAGCCACCCTATCATCCTCTCATAGAGCCTTCTCATAGAATCGGCCGAATTCCAAGAATCGCTGTCTGATTATGACCCTTGTTCAGAACCGTTGCCTGTTTTCACGGTCTGTACCTGATACATATTTACGGTCGTGCTTATTAGATAATCAGGTTTCTCCTGTGTTCTCTTCTCACGATGGCCTTTAATATGAACATCACTTTTTTCCCAGTTCTTCCATGCTTCTTCCGATTCCCAACGAATGATGACCATCACTTCTTCGTTCTCTGTACTTTTCTTGTTGACCATGACACTGAAATCAATCAGACCGGGCATGTCCACAACCGGAGTTGGACCACTGAAACGTTCCACAATCTTATCACTATATCCCTTTTGGACAATAATGCTTCGAGTTTGAATCAACATATTCATTCCTCCTGGTATAGTCACATCCCTCTCGTTATGCGAGACGTAGTGAGCTTTTTATTCTTTTATTCTAATCTAATTGAAAATCATTATCAATGAAGGGTATTCGTTTTAATATGAAAACAAGAACAGATTTGCGCATTTTTTTCTCTTTTTATTCATCAATGAACTCTATATTATGGAGTGTAGGCAAAAAAACGCCCATGATGAACACCCTTAAATCATATCATTGAATGATGTTCAAACGTGTTATGAAAGGAGCGAAACTTGAATTGAAACCTCTAATACAACTACTTCATTTCGGCTATCATCAGGCCATGAGCTGCATATTTCCTGTAGCGATCTTTGGAACATTGGCTCTCTCCAGCGTAATCCCGATCCCCTTCCTGCATCGATATGATGCCATTCTGCTTGTATTGCTTTCAGTGCAGTACCTGATGTATCGAAGCGGCTTGGAAACCCGAGATGAAATCAAGGTCATCTGTGTATTTCACATTATTGGCCTGGTGCTGGAAATCTATAAAGTATGGATGGGATCATGGTCATACCCGGAGCAAGCCTACACCAAAATCCTTGGTGTCCCTCTGTATAGTGGATTCATGTATGCAAGTGTAGCCAGTTTTATGTGTCAGGTGTGGCGAAGACTGCGCATGGACATGACCGGCTGGCCTGGTTTATTACCTTCCGTTCTGCTCGGAGCAGCCATCTATATTAACTTTTTCACCCATCATTTTATTCCCGATTTTCGCTGGTGGTTAACGGCGCTTGTATTTATTGTTTTCTGGAAAACGTGGATTATCTACCGGGTACGGACAACGACCTATCGAATGCCGTTATCGCTCGCTTTTATCATTGTCGGGTTCTTCATCTGGACTGCCGAGAATATCGCTACATTCTTCAACGCCTGGAAATATCCTGATCAGCATGATACCTGGCAACTGGTTAGCTTTAGCAAGATCAGTTCGTGGTTCCTGCTGGTGATCATCAGCGTCATCATCGTTGCGCAGCTCAAATATGTGAAGGCCAATCGAACCCCAGATGATCCAAAACTCATCTAACCACCGTTACATCCCTAACCATAAAAACAGCAGCACGCTTAGACTGGAAAATAAGTCTTCGATGGGATCGTAGTAAGTGAGGCGACCTGTTCATTGTATGAAATCCAATCCGGAGATACCGTTCAACTGATCATTAATCATCAACCGCATAACGTCTCTGTCCGGGAGATTAGCGGAAATGGTGAAGTAGATACGATCGGAAGTTATAAGATTGATTAGATCCCTATGTAAAAAATGCCGCCAAAGGGCGGCATTTTATTCATCATTTTTTCCAAACCTTGTTTGCTCCAGAATGAGTTCCCCTCCAGCTTCAATCTCAAGCTCATAGATGCCATTCTCATCAAGTTCACACAGGCAGGCACTTCTACTGAGCATCTCGCATGCTTTTACCCATTCAGGAATATGAAGCTTCATCATGATGCGGCGACAGGCGCTGATTTCTGCCCGGAACAAACCTGAGCTCTGATCCCATGTGCAGGACAGACTACCTCCGGGAATACGCCAGTCGTGTATGGAACCTCGTACCCAGCGTTCTGGCAAAGCCGGCAGCAGCTTGATCCATTGTTCTGATACATAGAGAAGCATTTCCTGTACTGCATTAACCCAGCCCATATTGGCATCCAACTGAATGGGGGCAGCAGGCATGGACATACATACCCCCATATTGCGCCAATCATTATGCAACGTATACCCATTACTCAGCACACAGGAGCGCGCAAGAATATCGAGACTTTCCAGCGCTCGCTCACCATTGCCAAGTCGAGCATATATGGACGACATATGTGCAAGAGACCAGCCACTCTGAGCACCAAGCCTTCGCTGATCAACTGCTGTCTCGAACGCTTGGAACAGTTCTGGCTGTTCTTCACGGGTGAGCTCCTGTCCTGGAAAAACAGGATACAGGTGTGAAAGATGACGATGATCACGTCGATCTTCAAACGCAGGATGCAGCCATTCTTTCACAGCTCCCTCAGGTTCAAGAAGATAATCGGGCATATGCTCCAGCATGGCTTCCCAGCAAGGAATCTTAGACGTATGCACTCCAGTTCGTCGACTGGCTGCAATGACATGCTGTAGCAGTTCTTTCATAATCGCAATGTCCATAGTCGCATTAATGGCTGTAGGCATAGGGTGGGCCAATGGCTGTCCATGCTTAGGCATAAAATTTTCAGGTGTATTCTCTGGCGAAACAGACGGGTATATCTTATATTTTCCGTCTTCACCCAGCACCAGAAAATCTTCATAGAACTGAAGGGCCTCCTTCATAAAGGGCAGGGCTTCCTCCAGCAGAAATTGCTTATCCCCAGTGAACTGATAATGAGCATAATAATGCCTGGCGATCCATCCTGCTACTCCCGTCCAATTCATGATTACCGGAACAATCTGGTTAGGCACCCCGATACCCGGTGTTGTTCCAGCGGGAATGTAAATCCCACGGCAGCCATATAGCTTGCGAGCATTGTTCCGAAAGTCATCCATTAATCCGTTGTAATAGCGGAACAACGAACGATTCAGATTGGACAAACCACCTACCGCAGTGTGCCAATACATCATTTGCACATTCTCATTCGCCATATTGTGGCCCCAGATCAAGCGATAATCTCCACCCCACAAGCCGTATAATCCAAATGGCAATCCGCTACGTTCAGAAGTTCCGCTGATGAAGAGATATCGACCATAGGCCCACATCTTGCGCATTAACCCTGTAGGTGCTTCACCTTCATAGGCTTCCAGAAGCAATTCTTCATTGCAGCGCCCGTCATCATTCTCATCATCCAGATCAAGTTCAGCGGACCTAAATAACGGTTGATGCAGTGAGATATGCCGATCCAGCAACGTATTGTAGTCGCTCTCAAGCAATGCGAGTTCCTGCTTCAACCGTGTCCATTCCTCCACTCGTCTACCCGTAGCAAACATTTTGACAAGCACAAGCACAAGCACTTTTCCAGAGGTATGGAAATGAAGTTGCCTGCTGTGCGTATCTTCGTTAGGCTCGCTTTCCTTTTGCTTATCATGAATCGCATCAGGTATTTCGTTCAATTGGATCAGTCGTAGCACCGCACCATAGTCCTGTCCATCGTCATTTTTCCCGCCATAGCAAAGGTAGTCTCCACGATCATCCCGGTCGATTCTCATCGTTATAGACGACTTTAGAACGTTGAACTCATCGTCTTCTCTCACCCGGTCACCTTCCGGGAATTGCAGGCCTATAGTTCCCGACAGCAATGAATTCCCAGCTGAACCTGTTCCTTGCGCACTTACTCCATCTTTCACTCTATGGGTTTGGATCTCATAGACAACACAATCGTCTGCACGCGAGACAAACAGACTTCTTGCATAGCCCTGACTCCCCTCCAGCCAGCGCACCTGAACTTCTCCTGTGTCCATATCCAGTTCCCGCCGATATTTGCGAAAAGCGTTATTACAAGGCATGCCCACCGTCATTGTTGCCAGCGGATAGCGGGAAGACAGCCTTGACGCGTAACCTTCTTCTTGCAGCTTACGAGTCAGATGCCAGCTTGCCTCCAGATATCGTTCCTCATCCATTAACTTGCGGGTCTCTGATAAGGTATAACTGACATCGGGCAGCTCATCCTTGTGCCCCCAGTGCCATAATTCACTGTGCTGCAAGAGTACGGTTTCCGCCTGAATTCCACCTTGTACTGAAGCACCAAGTTTACCGTTTCCGGAAGGAAGTGCTTCTCGCCACATCCCTTGCCACCAGGAAGAGGGATATTTCAGCAATAGTTTGTTCTTGTCCGGCCGTGTGCCTGAGGTGTCTGGATGGTCTATGTGATGTTTCACCCTTCTTTCGCTCCAAGTCTCTCTATCTCAATACTGGCTAACAAGAATGGGGCTACGCCCATCTGTACATCACTAACGACCTGTTCACTGATGTAATATTCATAAGAACCGTCTCGATACTTCTTGCCACCGAGTCCGGCACCATGACAGATATGGTGCAGATGCACCCCATTTTCATCTTCAGTGACCAACCGCTTCAATATGCCTGCATAGGCATGATCAACGACTTCACGGTTCAGCTCAGCCAGATAATGTAACCTGAGGCCTTTCGCGAGTGCATAGGTCAGCATACAGGAAGCAGAGGCTTCTAGATAATTTCCTGTTCTGCCGTTCTGATCCATCACTTGGTACCAGAGTCCGCTATCCTGATCCTGAGCGTGAGCAATCGCATAGGCCATTCGTTCAAATATACCCATGATCTGTCCGCGCTGTGGGTGATCCACCGGAAAATGCTCCAGTGCATCCACCACCGCCATTGCATACCATCCCATGGCCCGGCCCCAAACATGAAAGGATCGACCAGTATTTTGATCACACCAGCGTTGTTCCTTGCTCTCATCCCAGGCATGATGCAATAAACCAGTTCGTGGATTACGTGTCTTTCGCTCAATCAACAGAATCTGCCGTGCCACTTCATCGAAGCTCTCGGGGTGATCGAAAACACTGGCGTATTCAGCCAGAAAGGGTGAAGACATATAAATCCCATCCAGCCACATCTGAAAGGGATATATTTTCTTATGCCAGAATCCACCTTCACTTGTCCGGGGCTGTCCTTTAAGCTGGTCAACGAGGTGCAGGATCGCTTTAACATACTTTTCATTGCCGGAATTCTTCCACTGACTGAACAGATTTTTGCCTTCATTGATCATATCCAGGTTGTAATCATTCAGCTGGTAGGTCCTAATGGTGCCGTCATTCTCGATGAGGTCATCCATGTGACGCTGAACAAGTTCCGCATGGCGGGATTCTTGATTCCATTCGGCTGCGCGTTCAAGTGCCATTAACGTCATCCCGCCCACATAACCCCATTTGTTTGCAATCTTGGGGTGATTGCCATTCTGACATTCGGAAAGCAAGGTATCTGCTATTTTGACAGACATTCTGCGTTCCTGTGTAACTGACCTTGTCGAAGTTCCAACCATATCGAAATCCTCCTTCTGATGGACTATGCCATCTGTACCGTTATTTCGAGGGTTTAGCCTTCTGACGATTACATCAAAGGATGAAGACCTTCCCACTTCACAGTCCAGCTTCCATCCCGCGGAAATCCCGGATTCGCTTGTTCTCCTGCCCCTGTCCAGCCGGCAGCCATCATGGCGACAGCGGTCAGCAGACCACCGTTCCCGGGCAGATATGCCCACAGCCCTGATCTCTGATAGTTGTGCCCATTAGGTAAATACGTGTTCTTCGTCGCATCCATCAACAAGAAATCCATTGCAAGCTCCGGCTCATTCAATCTGGCCGCTGTCATCGCACACATCGGAAAATCCCAACCCCAGGCGGATTCCCAGTCCCAGCATTCTTTGACCTTGAGCAACGTATTTCTCATGATCACCGGATCGATCAACGAACCTGGCAATAGACCAAGTGCTCCGACCATAGAGGGATGATCATGGTTCTTATCGGTAAAAGTGTGCGGACAGTTCTCATGTGCAAGATAAAGGCCGTTCTCATGTCGAGGTTCAGCCATGTACGTAGCCACTCTTGCCCAGTCTGGATTGGCTGGATGATTCAATCGCTCTGCCCACAGGATGGCAATCTCCAAGCCAAATTTCCAGTACTCCAATTCATAAGGCGGATTCAAACTATCGTTCATGGCGTGATTCTCTTGCGCGGGGATAAGCGGCGGACCTAACACATACGCTCCCCTTTTCTCGTCCCAATGGGCATAGGACACCATAAAGTCAGCCGCTTCAAATACGATATCCTTATACCGTGTTAACATGGCTGGATCAGACAGGGACAGATAACACATCTCAGCTAGTGCCATGGGATGTGGTTGCTGCCAGATTAATCCCGGAGCTACCGGCGACGGAGTCTGATGCCCGTTATAACCCACCATTTTGGGCCAGCGCGCGCCGACATAACCTTGAGAATGGGCCAGTTCGCGAGCTTCTGGCAGGATGGTCAGGTACCAGTCCATACTCTTGCACAACAGATCGGTACGATTCCAGAGTGGAAAATGCGCTGCATGCCACCAATGCATCTCCAGATGCATTTTGCCAAACCAGCTGTTGTACATATATCCGGTCTCCTGCGGCGGCATGGACCCACCGCTGTGCACCGTGCTTAGGAACTGGGATAGGACTACTCTGCGCTCCAGTTCGGCGGCACGCGGATCTGAGCTGCCTTCAAAATCAATCACTCCACCATCGTTCCAGAACCGATTCCAATGGACCGAGCTTGCTTGCAATACAGCAACTGCTGGCAAGGTTTCCGGCTTATGTGCAGCAAAAGAAACACTGCACGACCAGATGTCCGAGTCTGGAACGGCCTGGGGAGATAGTGTGAATTCATGGGTTCCCGTCTGTTCCAGCTCGCCTGCGTCCCAGACCCATTTCACTTCATACTCATCTTCATCCAGCACACGTTTCAATGATGCGGAAGTCGAAGTGACCGATGTCGGCACAGTAGAATGTCTGTCTTGTTGCTTCCAGTCGGGAAATACTGATTTGGACCAGCTCCGATGTGTCATATCAGGGGATGGAAATACAAGAAACAGCTGCAGACGCTGTTTACGGATTAATCCGGATTGTACACGAATGGCGATACAATCGAGTCGTGGGTCACAGGCTGTCTCTACACGCACTTCCTCCCCCTGTACTGTAAATTCACTGTGCAGAATTCCGGTCCATAGATTCAATTCCTGACGTACAGGGACCACATGGGCGACGTCCGTGTCCTGACCATCTTCTCCTAACAAACGAAATGAAATGCGTCCAAGCTGAAGTCGATGCGGGTTCTGCCTAAGCCAGTGATAGGCTTCTTCCTTATCTTCCGGCTTCATGGGATATGGAACTTTGCGGCCATATGTCTCAAATGCTTGATAGACAATATCCTCATCTCCGAATACATGATGACCGCCTGTATAATGCCACCCCCAGTTGGATTGTGTACCGAGAGGTATTTCATACAGATCTGGATACGTCTGAAGTCCCGTAAAATCAGCGCTGAACGCAAATTCTCCATTACCTACTGATAAAGGTGATCTGGGCTCAAGCTGCGTTAATACCGGATGATTCCTGGTGACGACTGAATGTCGATCTATCAATGGCTCTGCCTCCTTATCATTATCTGGGGTTCATGTATGGATCAAGATTCCCCTAGCACACCCCTACGGCTTCGCATTATCTCTCTGTACTTACCCGGTGTAATTTCCTTGTATTTTCGATACACACGAATAAAGCTGTTCTCATGCTGATAACCTACCATCGTTGCGATCTCGGAGATTCTGTAATCCGTATCCAGCAATAGTTCACAGGCACGTTCCATCCGAAGCTTGGTGAAATATCCGTGGATGGTATCGCCCATTTCCTGCTTGAACAATTGGCTTGCCAGACTGCTTCCGATCCCGGCATGCTCGGCAATCTCCTGAATGCTTACCGGATCTTCCAGGTGGTTGTTCATAAAAGCAATCATATGTTGGCATTGTATAAAATCTTTGCTGAGCATAAGGCTACCGAACCAATCAGCCAAACTTTCGATCTGACTTCGAAGCACTTCACAGATAGCCTCAAGATGCATGGTCCGCATATCCACCATTTCGAGTCTGCAACCTTCTGTCTCGCGCTTCAGGCGAATACGTTCAAGTGTAGCTGCAACAGCTTCAAGAAAGGCCAGTGCAGATGAAGGATGCCATTGCTCATGCGCCATTCGACCGATTATTTTGTCAAAAGCCTTCAGGGCTTCTTCGCCTCTGCCTGCTTCGACGATCTCCGTCAGTTGAGTCATGAATTCATGTTCTTCCGATGTGTTCTCCGGCGGTTGCAGACCTGATATCTCTTCATACGAAATAACTCGCTCATTCCCCCGGTACAATCTGTAATCCAACGCACTCTCCGCTTCATGCATGGCTCGCTGAAGGTGTACGAACCCGTCTTGACCCCCGCTAACGCCGCTCGACACCTGGAACTTGAGCAAGCGGGAAATCATGCCAATTGCCTCTCGAATTGATGTCGCTACGCTCATTCCCCCGCCAGAATCAAGCGGTTCCAGCATCACGAGCATCCGATCTCTGCCCAGATCGGCAGATAACACTCGCCACTGTCCAGACAACAGTTCAGCTGTGATATTCCCAATGGCAAATTTCAGCAGGGAGTGATCCGATTTCTTGAAGCGTTCACACCAGGCCTGATAATTATCAATTGACAACATAGCAATAGAGAGTGGCTCATCGCTCCAATCCTTGAAGTAACGGCACCATTTCTCGCTAATCTCCCGACTTCCTGTCATATGTCCGTTATAAATATCCGTCAGAAATTTGGATGAAGCTTCCGGAAGGGTCTGCCTGAGATTGATGGCCTGCTGAGCATGATCTGTTAACAGTTGACCCGTTATTTTCTCCAGATCGATCTCTTCCGGATGAATTTTCTCCTGGTCGTACCCACTAAGTAGTTGCCTCATGCGTCTTACCGGTCTAAAAGCAGCTGCATTGTAAAATGTGATTGTGGCCGCTCCTGCTACAAGAGCCAACAGAGATACGATGAAAACAATATTACGGATTTTCTGTGCATTAGCCAGCAGACTGTCTTGTGATATTACGGACAGATAGCGCCATCCGGTGTAAGGTGAAATGGTCTGTGAAGCCAGTAAAAGCTTACCCTCATGCTTAAACTCGCCAAGCTTTTCACCATCCAGTTGGGTGAGCACATGACTGACGGCCTCCTCTCCGACGGCATAATTGCCAAGATCATATAAAGGCTGGTTGTTGGTGTCGAGGATGAACCGATGGCTGTCAAGGTCGGAGACGGATGAGAGCAGCATGTGCTCGAACATCTTCTCTGTCTTGAAATTGACTGCGATAACCCCTTTTAAGTCGCCAGCAATCATTATTTTTCGGTAAAGTGTAATTTGCGGCATGGATGCACCAGAAGAAGTGGAAATCTCACGTTGCTTGACCAGCATGGGACGCTCTTCAAGTTCATCGGCAACGCCAACCCAACCCGAATCCGGGAAATTAACCTTGCTGGAGCTGTAGCCTTGTGGAAAGGCAACGATGCTCTCCCGATTCATATCATAAATGTAAGCGCTCTTAATAAAGGACGTGCTACTGATTAAATTTTCCAGAAATTGTACCAGTTCCGTAATATTGCGGTATGATCCTTGTACTTCATTGGTGAGAAATCGGTATACATTGGTGTTCAGTGCAATTTTCACCGCAATCTGGTCACTTTCGCGGATCACTTCATCAATATCATTCATGCTGATGCGCAGCATCTGGTGCTGTGGCTCACTTAATTCTTGCTGTAACACCGACTTGGAAGAATAATACGTTGTCATCCCCACCGCAATAATAATCATGAAGACAACAACGGTCAGAATTAGCAGTAGCCGGGTCTGGGTATTGGTGACATTGAATTTTAGCCACTTCAAGAAAGAAAGGGTCACAATTATCCCACCTCATATGCAATATACCGATATTATACCGTTCCCATATGCCCAATACGACCCGGTCCAACAGCCTATTTTCTCCCTCTAAAAAGATGATTTCTCCAATTTCTCCGGTGTTCCGACCCTTTCCGTAGCGAAAACCGACGTGTTCGTCTGCCATTCCTGCATGGAAATCGTTTCAAGCCCAGCAAGAAGTACAATGCCGATCCCATGGGTATCATTCAGATTCCACCCTAGTTCGTGCTTATAATAATGATTGGTGAAGGAGTAACTGGAGCCACGACATACGCCGTATACATTACCTCTTTTATCAATTGTGCGCGCCGATAGCCCCTTCCACCCTTGATACGCCGCTTGTGCATAGGGTTTCGGATCTAAAAGCCAGCCCTTTCGCACCCCTCGGGCATACGCATAGATGAACATGGAGGTACAGGATGTTTCCTCATACGACTCCGGGTCCGTTAATACCTGATGCCACAGTCCGTTTCTGCCCTGCAATGCCAAGTACCCTTCACACAATTCCCTGTAGAACTGAATGAGAACTGTATAGGATGGATGCTCTTGAGGAAGGGCCGTCAGTAGCTCTGACAGGGAGAACAACACCCAGCCGTTGCCTCGGCCCCAAGGGGTTCGTGTTGGCTCACCTCGCTCCACATCGAATACATGGGACATGATTTGACGCTCTGGAATATACAGATACTTCTTATACAAAAGAACCTGCCTTGCCGCTTCATCCAGCAGCTCATCGTCACCTGACCATTCGGCGTACCTGCACAGGAACGGGATGCTCATATACAGATCATCACACCACATCGTGTTATCCATCGATCTGGAGACACCAATCTTGCGGTATAACGTGCCATCTTCCAGACGAGCCTGTTCATACAAAATATAGTCTGCGATATGAGCTGCCGTCTCTGAAACGCCGTCCAACTTGCGTTCCTGATCGGCAAGCAGCATGGTGGCGCCGAAAGATCCACAGTCATCCAGGCTGTCGATATGGGAGAGCTGATTATTCAGCCCAGCTGCACCATAACGTTCTCTGTCCCATAAGGAGTAGCTGAAACGTGAAGAGGCAAATTCAATGTGGTTCAGCACATAGTCTCGAATATCCGCTCGCTGACCCGCTTTGCCGAGCTGAAGCAATCCGTATAACGTGACGCCCAGGGGATAGTTCCATCGGCCATACCATTCATTTTCCAGAAATGGACGTACCTCTCCGCCTGGCACCTCTGTTCGCCAGTATACTTCTTCACCTGTTCCGCTACGAACAGTCCGCTTCATCTTCTGGCAGGAAGACAGATCAATCTCTTGTTTCGCTTGAAAAGGACCCAGGTACAGCCAGTTGTCTCTATGCCCTTTTACATCCAGTGCAGGCGTCAGCAGTTCTTGTGTAGTCTGGTCCATACGGAATCCCCAATCCCGGTCTCCGCATGTACACTTTACAGTCAGATCTTGCACCGCAGCAGACAATGGCAGTTCGAAACGGAAGAGACCGGCCTGCTCTTGTCGGAATAACACCTTGCTATCCACCGAGAATTCAATCGGGCTGTAAGCCTCACCAGAGATTAGCACGGTCTCAATGCCACATTTCGTACCACTTATCTTCGTCCATGCATATGCAGACATGCCACTGGTCAATCCATACATCCGTGCTACCTGTCCATAAGGCGATGGCTTCTCGGGGTCTTCCTCCTGAGGCAACCAGTTAACGCCAGTGGCCTTCTCTCGCATGGGGCCAGAAGGAATTTCCGACAACGGAACATCCAACGGCTCGCTGTAGAGCCAGCCTTCTTCCCCATCTCGTTCGAGCGAAGGCACAATGAAGTGAAGTGGTTTGTTCTTCCGGGAGCCAGTGCCAAACTGGCCACCTCCCCCCTTTTTCCCTAATTTGAATTCAAGAACGAAGTGATTCCAGCCTCTGTCCAGTTGACATTTCAGTTTCAGAACAGGTATCTCAGGATATTCTTCCTCCGGAGCAGAACCATAGACCAGCACGCCATTATGATATAGCCTAACAGGTCCGAAGCAGGTGATATGAAAAACAAATTCCTGATCACTGTCGCTCCACAGTTTGGCCCATGCATAGACCTGTTGTCCTCTCTGCATGTTGGGGAATAGATCCACCAGCGGGAAGACGTAGCGGTGATCATCACACTTGCGTACAAGTCCTGGTCGACTCACTCTGTAGACCGGGGGATGCGGAGGATTGGCTCCAATGTACCTTGCCGCAATGCTCATCAGAGCGTGCTTAATGCCTCCACCACTCTGATAAGCCATGCTCTCCTCCGGTTCGAAATAAACATGGCTACTCATATCACTTCTCCCTCCCTTTGTGCGTGGGCACTCTGCTGTTCCAACCACCCAGCACCTCGTCTATGGAAATAGGCCGATGCTCTTCCACGGATCTCCATACTGCTTCTCCAGCGGCAACGGAATAAGCACCGTCTTCAGCGCCCGACAGAATTCGGTAAGGGCGTCTCTTATCTTCACCAAGGAAAATATCCTCGAGCAGCAGTGGATCTCCTCCTCCATGCCCACCTTCACGATGAACAACGTGAATCGTCTCTTTCGAACCAAAGAGCGGAAAGTAATCAATCGTCTGGACCGGTGTGGGAAAAGGCGTCCGGGCGGGCATATGATACTCCAGTGTTTCCAGACGCCCCTTTGTACCATTTACCGCAAGACGGTAACCCTCGTAGGGAAGAGAGAAATTGACCGAATAACTCATCAGTGCGCCGCCATTATATTTCACGGTTGCAGCATACGTGTCTTCAATTTCAATGCTGGAATCGAAAATACACTGGTCTGGGCGGTATGAAGTGTACGGAAACTCCTTCTGGCTTGCTGTACCGAGCTGGTTCAGATGGTCATCCGGTACCCGGATCTGACGACTACGGGACGTCCAGCGGGAATAATAGGCACAATCTTCTGACACATCGCATGTACGACAATGTCTTCCGTCCTCCTGTGCCGGATTCCATTCACCTTCAGCCCCATAATAGTTCAGTGCTCCATAGGCAAAAACTTCAATTGGCTTTTGATTGATCCACCACTGTACCAGATCAAAGTGATGGGTACTTTTATGGACAGACAGACCGCCTGAGAATGCCCTTTCACGGTTCCACCGTTTAAAATAACTGGAGCCGTGATGGGTATCGATATACCAGTTAAGGTCTATGGAAGTGACGCGACCGAGTTTCCCCTGCTGAATCAATTCCTTGATGCGCATGTGGATCGGCATATACCGATAATTGAACGTTACGATGACGTTGCCTTTACTCCTTGCTTCCGCTTCAAGAATACGTTTGGCATCAGCTCCTGTTGTCGTCATCGGCTTTTCGGTAATAACATCAAGATCCCGCTCCAACGCGGCGACAATATAGTGGACATGGGTATCATCCCTGCCAGCCACGATGATACAGTCAGGCCGAGTATCATCGACCATGACCCCGAAATCCGAAGCTCCATATACTGCTACTTCTGTGTGATTAGGAAAACGGGCGCGATAGACTTCAAACCGTGCAGGATCGGTATCCAACAGCGCGACAACCTCTGAATTATGGCTAAACAGCTCATGAATTGGTTTTGCAAATTGTCCCAATGCTCTGCCGCTGACTCCACATAGGGCATATCTTTTTTTCATTTTCTCACCTTCTCATACCATTCCTGTACACGCTGGGTGACCACTTCTCCCCCGGAAGCATTCCATTTCTTCACATATTCATCATAAGCCTCGATCGGCAGCTCGCCGATGACAATCTTGGTCAATACCTCCTGGAACAGCTTGTGGGACTGGATATCAGGAAAACCTTCATATACAGAGGCTGGCAGACCGTCACCTGCAATTTGCCGTGCATCGGCAGTACTGACTTCGAACATGTCTTTGACCATTTGCTGCTGATCTTCTGGATATGTCTCTTCAATTCGTTTATTCATGTCTTCTGCTGTAGTGAGATTCTTCATACCCAAGGCAAGCGGTTTATTGTCAGCAGGTGGAAGAATGACTTTGCGTCCATCCTTGACTTCATGCTGCTCACCTTCAAGACCGAAGCGACCGAACTCATCATTTTCAGGATTATAGAAGAAGTCCAGCAGCTTCAGCGCATTTGGCGCATTATCCTGTTTGGTGGCTGGGATCATCCATTCCGGTTCGCCCATGCTCTTCTGAGTGACAAAAGCTTCAAACCCTTCGGCTTTGGGCAACGGCATTGCTGCAATGTAGGCATCTGGAGCCTGGGTCAGCATCGCATTGTACCGATCTCGCACATTTGCAGGCAAATGGTACCAGCTGCCTACGAGGTTATTATTGATTTTTGCCTGCCACACTTCCCCTTTGTTCAGGAAGGTTTCATTGTCCAGCAGTTTTTCCACATATAACATGCGAATGAACTTGATTGCTTCCCTCATATTGTCGGTAGTCCCTGCGTACTGTATTTTTCCATTGTATTCATCCCATTCGGGATATCCTTCCCACATCGCCACACCATACATCGCGAACAGATGGTCCATCCATCTGCCGAATTCCCTGCCGCTTGTTGGCAGTTCATCCGGTTTGCCGTTGCCATTCGGGTCCTTGTCACGGAAGGCTGTGAGTAGCTCGACATATTCATCAGTGGTCTTTGGCATCTCCATGCCCACCTTATACACCCAATCCTGACGTATTAACGGTGCACGTTCAGGCACAAGGAATACCTTGGGCACATAATAGATTTTACCGTCAGGTGAAGCAGAGCGTACGATATCCCAAGCTTCCTGAGGAATACTTTCCCACACATGCGGTGCATATTCAGGTAGCAGTTCATCCAGTGGCAACGCGCCTCCCTGCTGAATCAGCGTCTGCTCAATGCCTCCAATCGGGCGCAGGATATCTGGCAGTTCATCCGAGGCAATCATCAGGTTTAAGTATTCGGATGGCTCCGAACCCGGAGGAGTTGTAATGAGTTCATACTGGACTCCCGTCTGTTCAGCGATGTATTTCACATGTGGATTATCCGCAGTTGGCAAGCTGCCGACACCCATATGGCTTTTGAATACTTTGACTTTTACAGCTCCACCACTGCCTTCGCCGTTACCTCCGTCATTTCCGGAATTAGTAGTAGCCGAGCCACATCCTGCAGCCAACAGCATGGCTAGACTGAGCATCAGCGGCATCATCTTGCGGGTCAGTTGTTTTCTCATGGAATCATCCCCCTGAACATGGTTTATTCTTTCAGTGATCCAAGCAAGGAACCTTTCACAAAATACTTCTGTAAATAAGGATACACCAAAATTATGGGAACGCTTGCAAAAAGTATCGTCGCTGCCTTTAACGTGGTTGTATTGAAGTTGTAATCACCTAGGAACATGTTCACCTGAGCCAGTTCCTCCGGGCTAGTTAAATATGCTCGTAGCTTCATCTGCAAAGGCCAGAGTCCTGGATCACGAAGGAACAATACTGCCCGCTGGAACGTATTCCAGTATCCTACCGCATAGAACAGACTGACCGTAGCAAGAACCGGCTTGGATAGCGGCAGATAGATCT
The DNA here is from genome assembly GCF_037991315.1 of Paenibacillus sp. FSL H8-0079. Taxonomy (NCBI): domain Bacteria; kingdom Bacillati; phylum Bacillota; class Bacilli; order Caryophanales; family Paenibacillaceae; genus Paenibacillus; species Paenibacillus sp. FSL H8-0079. The sequence goes on along the minus strand of NZ_CP150300.1, from coordinate 3,177,191 downwards.
GGAACAAAATTCGGAAGTCATGACAACCGTCGATTCTTGCCGTGTCATCAAGTTCCTTGGGCAAGCTCATAAAAAAGGTACGCAGAATGACCATATTAAATGTGCCAATTACACCAGGAATGATCAGAGACCAGATGGAATTCATCATCCCCAGCTCCCTCACCGTCAGGAAGAACGGGATCATCGGTGCATTGAAAATCATCGTAATCACGATGCCCAGCATGACTTGTTTGCGAATCATGAATTCTCTGCGCGACAACGGAAAAGCGGTCAGCACTGAAAACAACATACTAAGTGCAGTACCCACTACCGTAATGAATACGGTTACACCAAATGATTGCCATAAACCCGAGCTTTGCAGAATGTGCTTCCATGAAGCGAAGGTAAAACCGACAGGCCACAGAAATACTTCTTTGGAGTCTGCTGCAACCGGCGAACTCAGGGAAACCGCAAGCAGATGCAGCAATGGAAGGAGCATCGTAAAGGCTGCAAGCGTCAGGAAAATGTAATTGGCGGTTTGGAACAGCTTTTCTCCAATCGTCTGCTTGATCATTACCACAACCCCTCTCCTGATTTTCTCGCAAGCCGATTGAAGACCCAGAGCAGAATAAATCCGATCACTGACTGGAATAGACCAATGGCTGTTGTTACGCTATACTGCCCTTGCAGGACACCTGAACGGTATACATATGTCTCAATGATATCTCCTACCGAGTAGGTCATCGGTGTCAGCAGGTTATAGATCTGATCAAAGCCAAGTTCCAGGAAATTGCCGATATTCAGCAGGAACAGCGTCAGGATTGTTGGGAATAACGCAGGTAGCGTAATGTAGATTGTCTGTTTCCAACGATTCGCTCCATCCATTACTGCCGCTTCATATTGCGTGGGGTCAATGCCACTTACCGCAGCAAGATATATGATCGTTCCCCAACCCACCTCTTTCCAGATGGAGGAAAGGACGACGATTGGACGGAAATATTGCTCTTGTTGCATATACAAAATCGGTTCGAACCCGAACCACCCACGAACAGCGTTTACAAAACCACCTGAGGCTAGCACCTCAAACACAATCCCCCCGACGACAACCCAGGAGAGAAAATGAGGCAGATAGAACAGGCTTTGCAAAAAGCGTTTGGCAAGCATTTTTCTCACTTCGTTGAACAATAGTGCCAGCAGGATGGGAGCAGGAAATCCGATCACCAGTTTGTATAAGGCAATCAGAGCTGTGTTCCGAAGCACATGATAGAAATCCTGATACGTAAAAATAAACTTGAAGTTATCCAGGCCTACCCATGGGCTGCTCCATATGCCTTTCATAATCTGAAAGTTCTGAAATGCGATCACGCTTCCGCCCAGTGGAATGTACTTGAAAATAATATAGAACAAAATACCGGGCAGGATCATGACATACAACATCCAGTGTTTTCGAATGTTACGTAGATAACTTGGTTTGACGGGTCTATTGACTCTAACCCCGGGTTGCAGCTTTGATGTTTCCGACAGCTCAGCCATACGATCGCGGGCCCCCTTTGACAAAATGATGGTGAATGACGAGCAGGCTCCTCTGTTCACATGTTAAGGGAGAGCGGGGTCAGCAACAATCGTTCAATCAGCCATAGCATGAGCCAATCGCTTGCGCGACGCGGGTTTGTAGGATCGGTTCATTCGTTGGCGGAATGGTTGGTACTACTTTGGCAACAAAAAAGGCCGCCAAAGGCGACCTCTGAAACGATTATGGTGTTGTTTACTTTTCACTTTATGTCTTTGATAGTCCCTATCTCATTTCCTCAGAGTTAACGATCCGCTGTCATTGGCATCTTTAATTTGTTCATGGGTAATTAGCTTCCCTTCTTCGTTAAATCCCTTAATTATATATGGGATAGCCGCTGACGGAGGAAGGTAAATATACCAGATTAAGTGTCCATGACTCACCTCAACCAGTTTCGCTTCGGTCGCAATTACTGTTCCATTTTCCTGTGTCTCTACGGATATACGTTTAATGGAAGAGTCTTGAATATTACCAAATAACATCGGAAACGGAGTGGAGACTTGGTCCAGTGTCGGAATACTCATATAATCCAAAGCAAACTCGCCTTCTGTAGCCTCGCTGACAGAATATCCTCCACCCCATACCCATTTCCATCCGAAAATGTTCTTGCGAACATACTCCATCTGAAGATTACTGATATTCTCCCTACCTTTTTTATGTGTAAACAAAATCATGCCCCCATCTACAGCCTCCTGATGAATAAATTGCGAGGTATAAAATTCACCTCTAAATTCCTGAACTGCCCCCTCAGGACTGTTCGCTATAGGTATACGTATAGGTTCATCCATTCCCCAAACTTTGGAGATCCGTCGATCAGCTAACCCGCCAGCTCGTTCATTCATATACATATACGTAACGACTGACAAGAGCGACAGTAAAATCACCATTGCCGCAATTAGTACAATTCTTCTGTTACGTTTGGACATCTCAATATACACTCCTTATGATAACGATGAAATATTAAACAAAATCATTCTAATATTACCATAATTAGCATACAGGCACTTGATTTCGTACAATCCCCACAATCAAAAAAGGCCGCCAAAGGCGACCTCTCAGTCGTTCATCGAAGTTATTCTCCCAGAAAGATTACTTCGGTTTCCAATTCAACATGGAACGTATCATATACTTTCTGCTGAATAAATTGGATCAGATCCATATAATCCTGAGCAGTAGCGTGATCCACATTTACGATAAAACCTGCATGCTTCATGGAGATTTCAGCCCCTCCAATGCGAGTGCCCTGCAAGTTACAATCCTGAATCAGTTTTCCGGCAAAATGTCCTTCGGGTCGTTTAAATACACTCCCGCAAGAAGGGTACTCCAGCGGTTGCTTGGATTCTCTCAGGAACGTTAATTCCTTCATTTTGCTTGAAATGTCATCCTTGTTTCCTTTTTTGAGCCCGAATTCGGCCTCCAGTATGATATAGTGATCCATCTTGAAGAGACTATTTCGATAACCAAATTTCATCTCTTCTCGCGGGATCTCCAACACTGCGCCGTCTTTGGTGATCACAGTCGCACGTTCAACAACATCGGCGATCTGGCCACCATAAGCACCAGCATTCATGTAAAGTGCGCCCCCTGTGCTCCCGGGAATGCCACAAGCAAACTCCAAACCGGTCAAGTTGTGCTCCAAAGCAAGTCTGGATACATCAATGATATCAACGCCGCTTTGCGCAATCATGCTGTCCTCATTCACTTTAATTTGATCGAAGTGGCTAAGAGAAATCGTTACTCCCCGGATGCCGCCATCTTTAATGATGACGTTCGACCCTTTGCCAATAACCGTCAGAGGCAATTGATGTATGTTGGCAATCTCTACGATTTTTGTGATTTCGTCTATCGTTGTTGGATGGATGAGAATATCTGCGTTACCACCAATTTTAATAAACGTGTGATTTTTTAACGGTTCATTGAATTTCACTTTTTCCAAAGGTATCTGATGTTCAAAAATATTCATGATTTTCTCTCCCTGAATTCATAAAGAAATGATTGCACCATCGCGAATTAAGATGCTCCTTCTTTATTATATGCTAAATAGGAGATTTTGTTTGAGATTATGTTGTTTTCATTATAATTAATCGCATCCTCTTTAGATTTTGAACTTTTCCGTGAGTTCCTGAAGACGTGATGCCATGCGAGCCAGATAAGAAGAAGATGAACTGATCTCTTGCATTGAAGCAAGTTGTTGTTCGGTTGCCGCAACTACATGACTATGAAAGCTCAATGTCCGTTTGAGTCAGCTTGGCCGATAACTCCCATAAACGAATAGCTTGCTCGGAGTCGATGGCATACTTTTTGACCCCATAGAAGCCTCCGTCCTCGGGAGCCAATTCACTGATGTCACAATCCTCACAGTAGACTCCGCCTTTACCCTCAAGCTGAGGAGAGGTTGCTGCCCAGACTTGCGTCGCTGCACCCTGCTCAGGTGTCTTGAACGCAGGATTAGCCACTTGTCCAGATTCATCAATCCAGCCCAGTGCAATCATTTCCTCTTTTGGCATATGACGCTGTAGTGGTGTCAGAATTCCGCCTGGATGAATGGAGAAAGCCCGTACGCCTTGCTCAGCCCCACGTCTGTCCAACTCAACGCTGAATAAAATCGTTGCTGTTTTGGACTGACCATAGGCAGGGAATTTCTCATAGCCATGCTCAAATTGGATGTCGTCCCAACGAATCGGCGAGAAATGATGTCCCGCTGATGCCAAGGAAACAACACGTGCTCCCCCCTGACTTGCCAGTGCTGGCCATAACAGATTGGTAAGGGCAAAGTGTCCCAGATGATTGGTTGCAAATTGAGCTTCCCAGCCAGGACCTACCCGCGTCTCCGGGCAAGCCATGATGCCAGCATTAAGAATAAGCATGTCGATGCTCCGATCACTCGCCAGAAACCGCTCATTAAAAGCACGAACGCTGGATAAATCAGCGAGGTCCAATTCGTCTATTTCAACGCCTTCCAGACCAGCAAGTGCTTCTTTCGCGACCGATGGACGACGCGCAGTCACCACTACACGTGCTCCCGCATTCACAAGCGCGCGTGTCGTCTCCAACCCAAGGCCGGAATAGCCACCCGTTACAATAGCAAGTTGCCCTGACAAGTCCATATCTCTCAATACATCCTGCGCTGTGCTGTTATGGTTGAAGCCAGAGCCGATTTTATGTTGTAAAGTTTTAAAATTATTCTCCTGTGTCATTCTGTTCATCTCCTTTAGGATCGTTTCTGATGCTAGTCTACACCTTAGAGTGTGCTCTAAGTCAAATGGAAGTGATTGAATCATCTCGCAACTTCTCCGTGCAATCTGCAAAAGTAAAAAAAGCCGCCAGTTGGCGACTTTCGTTGAAAAGATTCTCGTCATTCAGATTATGAATCACCCTGAACGGTGGATAACGAAACAAGGACCGGACTTGCGAATTCAGAGGCTTCTTCCCCTTTTTGGTTATGAAGACGGAATAGAAAAGCGTCCCCTTCTTCTGATTTCCAAACCATATAATCGCTGATGCCTTCTTCACCAGAGGCCTGAAGATAAAGTTCGGCGGAACCAAGCGGGTGCTCCACCAGTTCTCCGCTATAATCAGATACTTTACCGGCCTTTTCTAATTCTTCCTTGCCGGTAGTCTCCAGTTCTGCCAGGTCATAATCCGCAGGCAGTGGTTCAATATCCACATAATAGTCAGCGTTACTGGTCAGTGACAGACGGCCTTCAGCAGCATCAAACGTGAATTTCTCAAATACGTACAAGGAAAACCCTTCTCCTTGTTGCAAAGTCGCCTCCAGTGATTGATTGCCATCTGCAGTCAACATTTCAAAACTCTCGGTCTGTGGACGCTCCGTTTCATTCGCTTCTTCTGTTCCACCCGTATCAGCTGGTTGCTCATTCTCTGTTGAAGGTGCTGGAGTGGTTTCACCCGGTGGCGTAGAAGGTTCATTACCAGAGCAAGCTACAAGTGCAAGAACCATAACGATTAGCGAGATACTCATCATAATAGAACGTGGTTGTAACATCCGGTTCATTCCTCCCTGTCTTTATTCTGTACTTACATGTTATTACCCATGGTAGGGACTCGGAACCCATAGGTCCAACCTATGAACTTATCCATAATCGATATTTCCCTTGATCCCTTCCAGTTTGTAAAATATGGAGAAAACCTCAAGGAGTGATGAGCACATGCAATTCTCAGTAAAGCAGCTGTTTGATAAGGTAGCCCAAGATTATGATGTGCAGCGAAAGCAGCTTATCCCTTGTTTTGATGATTTTTATGGAATGGCTCTGGATCTAATGGAAAGCTCGCTCGATTCTCCACGTATTCTTGATCTGGGTGCAGGAACGGGACTGCTCTCTGGATTGGTCCTGCAAAAGTATCCCAACGCGCGATTAACCCTGATCGATATTAGTGATCAAATGCTCGAAGGAGCACGTCGAAGATTTGCTGATACTAACCAAGTACAGTATGTGGTCGGGGATTACTCCAAGTACGATTTCACCAGTTCCTACGATATGATTATTTCATCACTGTCTATTCACCATCTCACCCACGCTGACAAGAAAAAGGTATTTAAAACTGTACATCAGCTGTTAGAACCAGGTGGACGCTTCATCAACGCAGACCAGGTTCAGGGAAGAACCCCCGATACGGATACCTATTACCGCCAGCGCTGGTTAGAAGCGATTCATCGAAGTGGTTTGTCTGAGGAGGCCATCTCGGCTTCAATCGAAAGACGCAAGGTGGATATCAATGCGACGCTGAAGGATCAATTGGCGTGGTTGGAGGAAGCTGGGTTCAGTGTGGCAGATTGCATGTACAAATACTTGGACTTTGCGGTGTTTTACGCGCAAAAATAAGAAAGACCGGATTGTGAGCAACCTTGCTCGTAATCCGGTCTTTTCAATGAAATCGTTTTATCCCATACCTTTACTTTAATTGGATCTGGAAGACATCCCCCGCATCACCACCAAAAACGATAAAACCACTTTTCGGGAGCTTCGTCGACTCCTGATTGGTTGCTACAGAGAAGTGAACCATTTCGCCTTTCTCATCATACACCGCATAACCTCCGCTCTCCGGAGAATCCACTGTGATGGATTTGTTCGCCGATCGGGCGTCGATCGCATACCACCGCACTTGACCGTTAGCCGGAATAGTCGTAATTCCTTTTTTCCCACCAAAGATTGGAGTAATGGCATCCTCGGCAATGTATTCCTGCCCATCCTGAATCAAAATCTCAGCGGCATTCTTTGTATCGAATTGCAGATCGAATGCGTCTCTTCCGTTCATTACTGGAATCTCAGCGATATTCTCTGCATGATTGGCATTCATGATTTGCGTGCCATTAGCATAGCCATTTTCGGCATCAACGGACAGATTCTTGATCAGCATCGATGGAAGCAGATAGAAGATCGACGTTATTTTTTCATCCAGCGCATAATATTTCGAGCCGTCACGAGCTGTCCATTTCTCTTTCGTTGCTGCGTCCAGCGCGTTATGCTCCAGCTTTTGATAATCATACGTGTTCATCACCGTTTGGCCTAAACCAGGTAGCGTTATCATCGCCTGAACTTTAACATACACCTTGTCATTACGTTCTTTCACAAAGCTGGCTTTCACACTGCCGTCCGTACTCGTAAAATGTTCATCGCCTGTATACACATAGTTCTGCTCCGGAATAATTCCTCCCAGCAAAGCAGGCAGTTGCATCTCACCATCCTTGATCGCTATATCCAGTGTTGCACCTACCGTACCATATAGGCCTGAGTACGTATTCAACTCCGTCGGCATCTTCACTTTGACAGGTGGTGAGAATGTCTGATCAGGCTGAACCTCATCAATGATGCCTTGATCTGCCAGAACGTCCAGCAGCACTTTGCTGGCAAACATCTGATTGTAGACGGAAGATCCGCCAGAAGATAGAACCGCCATTGAAATATCATGTTCAGGTATGGTGATTAACACGGCATGATATAACATGGTGTCTCCACCCTTGGCAAGTGCGGTAATCCCATAATCGCTGAAAGGTGCAAGGTCAACCGAATCCCATCCCAAGCCATAATTGATCGTATTTTGCTCATCAGATACCCATATGCCCTTACGATATTCATGAGATTGCATGGCCTTCACAGCAGATTCGGACAGAATATCCGGTCTGTTCCCCATTAAAACCTCTCCGAATTGACTCAATTCTTCTGCGGTAGAGTACACTCCGCCTGTGCCGATAATGTTTGCATTTTCGGTAGGCATCGTCATCTCAAGTGTAGGCCAATAGGTTTCGGATAACTGCGCTCTGTCAAAGGAATCTAGTGGTGTCTTCGTTGATTCCAACTTTAACGGCTCACTGATGTACTTGGCGATATATTCGCTGTAGCTTAATCCACTCACCCGTTCAACCAGGATTTCAAGCAATTGAAAACCGTCATTGGTGTAGACGGAGTAGGCGCCAGGCTTGGATTTCAGTTTTTCGGACTGAAGTTTAAGTAATAGATCATCATGATTGCGGGTGTCATTATCGTCAAACAACATACTGTTTCCATAATGTGTACCGTAAAGACCAGATGAATGATTCATCAGCATACGCGGTGTAATTTGAGTATAGCGCGCATCTGCCATTTTAAAATCCTTGATATATGAAGTAAGCGGCTCATCCAGATTTACTTTACCGGAATCTACCAGCTTCATCGCGGCTGCCGTAACAACCATTTTGCTAACCGAGCCTATGCCATACATGCTATCCTTGTCTATTGGCTTCTGTGATGCCTTATCGTGCAGTCCTACACTATCTGATAAAATATATTGCCCTTCATCCATGATCGCATATTGCACACTGGTGACACCGTAGTTTTGCACCATTTCCTTGGCGATCTGCTCCGCCCGTGCCTCAATCGTACCGCTGTTATTCGCCTCTGCTCTGACATCTGCCAGCGGTGTAATTACAAGCACCGCTGTACATAAAAGACTAATTAATTTCTTCATCCCATGTCCTCCCTCAAATGTTCTTATGAATGAATTCATCATATCCGGTAAGAGGCAGATCAAACGCGAACCGCCCCTGAATGGAAAAAAACAATCCCTGAACGGTATGTTCAGGGATTGTTGGTGTGAAACGGCAGTACGACCATGTTGTTAAACTTCCGATGCTGATGCTCAATACTCATATGTCCACCATATTTCTCGCACATTCTCGATATATTGGTTAGACCGATCCCATGGTACTCGGGATTAGGCTTCTCACTTTTCAAGTCAACAATCGTTTGCTCTACATGATTCATAATCTGGATAACGAGTGCAGATGATGTGGAGTGAATGGCAATGAGGATATATCGATCCTCTGCCTGTCTGACCTTCTTGGAAGCTTCAATTGCGTTATCGAGCATGTTACCGAGCACCACACACAGATCGTATCGATCAATCTGGACATGCTGCGAGTGGAGCTGGATTTTGGTGTCGATTTTGATCCCGTTTGCCTGCCCCATAGCCAGGGTATTCGTAACGAGAGCATCAATGACCAAATTGCCGGAGTTCACCCGCTGGTACGCACCTTCAATGGTATTTAATGTAGACTTGATATGGTCACCTGCCGCCGCAAGTTCGTTACGTTGGATACATTCATCGATATACAGAAACTGCTGGTTAATATCATGGATGATGGATTTAATGTTTTTGAAACTATGAACGGTCTTCTCATAGTTAGCATCTTGATAGTCCATCTGACGCTGTAACTGGGCATTTTCATGCGCAAGCTGTACCTTTTCCACCATATTATCGAATACATAAACAATGAACACGTTGAGAAATAGAGAGCCCAGTACAGAAAAGACGTAAAATATGTTTTTTTCACTATATATGGAGGCTACATTGATCTGATAGATCGTAATAATGGGTACGATGAGAAATAGCAAATAATAACGATAATGCACGGCAAAACTTCTGCGTTTGGCCACTAGACGCACAATTTGAATAACAATGAACATGATACTGCAACCAACCAGCATCACTTTGGAGAGAATCCAGTGGTCTTCACCATTGAACTGTTCCCAGGAGATGAATTCTGTGGATTCCAAAACTCCGAGAATATATACAGCTATCGTATTCGCCATCGTAATTAGAACCGCATACAGGATGGTAAAAACAAGTCTGATTTTGAACTCCACTTCATAAGATTGCGCCAGACTGAAGATTAATAGCAGAGCAAGAGCAGTCGAAACGATGTCAGAGAAGGAAGAAACCAAATAAAAATAACAAAGCAGGATAAAAACGATAAAATAAATAGCTCTATGCGGCTTTCTCCTGGACTTGCCCAGCACAGAATCAAAGTAAAAGTTCGCCTGAAATGCCATAAGCAAGGTCACGAAGATGATGGAAAAGATCATATAGGCATCCATATCATTGAATCCTCATAATCATGTATTTGGTGTAGGCATCCTTGACTTCTTTGACTTTGGATCGGCCTATAGGTAGTTCCGTTCCATTCAACATGACGACTTGGGTACCGGAAAACTTCTGAACATGCATCAGGTTGATGATAATCGAGCGATGAATCTGTAAAAAACCATGATCTTTCAAACCGGTAGCGTAGCTGGATAAAATGCCTTTGGTCTCATGTACATTTTCCTGTGTCACAAAATTCAACTTGTTCTTGATCGTTAAACTTTTGACGACCTCAATCCAGAGAATATCATCATATTTCAAAAGAAGTTCATCATAGTCTGACTTGATCAGCACATACTTTTTGTCCAATGCCTGAAAATATTGACACAGCTTAATCATCTTCTCCTCGAAAACTTGCGGCTGGATTGGTTTGATCAGATATTGAAAGGTGATGACATCAAAGCTCTCCACCATGTATTCCGGGTAACTGGTCAAGAACATAATCTGTACGTCCAGAAACTTCATATTCCTGATCTCTTTGGCGGTTTGAATCCCGTTCATTCCGCCCATCTCCACATCCAAGATGAGAATATTGAATGTATCCCCAACCTCTCTGTAGTGCGAGAGCAGTTGTTCACCAGAAGTGAATAGGCTAATTTGAAAATCGAAATTGGTTTTTAGAGATAAGGAGACCAGCATCGTTTTCACACGTTCTCGCTGCTGCTCCTCATCATCACAGATTGCAATATTGAACATGGGGGAACATCCGCCTTTCATCGACATCGACTCTGAATTTCACTCTCGAATATACTATTTTAGCATAGGTTTCGGAGTCGAATTGGGCTGAAATGCATTATTCTGACCCTAAAGTGCAAGAGAAAGAAACAATGCCAAAAACCCCTCCATTCGTGGAAGGGTCTTATAAGCACATATTTCTAAGAATAACGTTGTAAGAATAACTAACTCTGTAAATAAGAAATCTGCTACATCTTCTCTACTAAACTTAGTTAAACAACTGGCGAAGTTCCTCGACATCCAGACGGGTAGCTGGCTGGTATGCTGGACTCTGTACATAACGCTCGAAGCTGTATAACAACTGTCTTCCCTCCAGCGTAGTCATTAGCCCCTCCAGATTCAGCGCCCCCATAAGCACTCTACCATTCCGTACCCGGCACTCCATCAACAGTCCGAGCTTATGATTCCGTTCAAAATTATCAATGGTCTGCACGATCGGTTGCAGCTCTGTACTCAGATCATCCAGAATGATGGATGAAGACTCGGAAACGATGCTCCACCACGGATAGGTCGAGTACTCCTCTGTGACAAAATGTTCGAAAGCCGGATGGTCCTGTTGAATCAACAAGCCCATTGTGCCCACAGGAACTTCTCGCTTCATATTCTCCGATATCGAACGGAACATGGGGTAAGACCAGAAATCGGTGCTGTAGAAACCTTCGATCGCGTGTTGAATCTGATTGGGATTCGGGAAAAGTAAAATATCCTCTCCCTGCTCAAGCAACTCCAAGGCCTGTTCAGAGAGTTCGGTAAAGAGATTCAAACCGCTCAGGTCCACTTCCTGCTGACTCGGGTAGATCCACAGGTCGTACGACTTACGGATATCCGTGCCCGGAATGGACAGTCTAAGCTCCACTTGGGTCATATTGGAGACTTCAGGGATGCGAATGCTGAGATCCGTGATATTCACATAATGTTCTCCATGGGTCGCTGGCAGGTCTGCTTTCCCTTCCAAAAGGATGCTGCCTTCGATCTGCTCGCTTTGAAGTTCCCATTTCAATTGAAGTCCATCCAACGCTTGTCTCCGGAAGTAACTTAGTTCAATGCTTGCTTCGAACAATTCACCCGCTTGATAATTATATTTGGGGAATCTCGCCAGCAGCACCGCGTCTGAACAGAACGTTCTCCACTCCTCAGGTGTAATCATGCCTTTGGAATCCATGAATGCGTCCAGTACACCCACCAGCGCTGTTCCCTGACCACTGAAATCCTGGAGATCCAGCAGTTGAAAGCCTGCTAGTTGCTGCGAACGAAAAGCCGCTTCCAGTTCTTCCTTGTAACATGCGACCGCGAGCTTACCAGAAGCTCTGAAGTAGGCCTCCGCCAGATGTCCCAGTCCATTGGCTTCCAGACGCTCACGAAACACTTCGAAGTTTTTCGCTTTGAGAGAACCCGTATACTTGTTAATCTCATCGAAATTAGGAAACGTGGCGTACTGTCCAATTTCATGCGAGATGATCGGTACATGTGAGACAAGTTGGTCACTGCCGGCTTCGGCCTGCACCGTTTTGGAGCCTGTCCCATACTGAATCTGAATCTCTTTATCCCCCGTTTGCCCAGAAGGGTCAACATCACTGCCTTGCTCCGGTACAATGTTCGAATCGTAATCTTTCAACGTGTTTGGCAAGTCGGTCTGCACGTGACCTAGCGGGGCATCACACATCGCATAAGAACCTCTGAACAGGCGCTCTTTGGAGAAACGAACCCCGCAGAAGAATTCACTTTCCTCCAGAATGTCCGGCACAAACTGAAAGTTATTGGAACCTTCGGTGTATAGATGACGATGATCATATGCTTTGTACGCCTTCAGGATCGAATTCAATCTGTCCTTACTGCCCCATAATTCATTTCCCATGGACATCATGACAAACGAAGGATGATTACCAAAAGCACGCAGCATCGCAAATCCTTCGCTAATCAAGTAATCCTGCTCTGCTTGATTATGCCCATCCGATGATTCATCCGTAATGGTTCCCCAGAATGGAAGCTCAGGTTCCATGTAGATGCCGAGCAGATCCGCTGCAATGAAAGCCGCCTCCGGAGGACAACAGGTATGGAAACGGTAGTGATTGATACCGTAGGACTTGGAGATAGCGAGAATGCGAACCCATTCATCCACATCTGTTGGCGCGTATCCCGTGAGCGGAAAGATCAGCCCGTCATGTTTGCCTCGAAGAAAGGTTTTGCGACCATTAATGGTGAATTTGTCTGCGGCAGCCCGGAATTCCCGTAATCCCGTCCATACTTCAGTGGAATCCAGCACTTCGCCGTCCTGATCTTGCAGATGAATATGAAGTTGGTACAGGTTAGGTTCATCATCACTCCATAACATGGCATCTTCGCCAATCGTATATGTGAGGTCGATATCCTGAGAATCCAGGATGAAAATCTGTTCCTCCGTCGTAAACATCGGATCTGCACTGACAGCCACAGCGGATACCACGATTCGCAGCCCTTGCAGATCACCGACAAGTGCTGCCTTAATGTCGAAAGATCGAGTCGCCAGAACGGGGTAAACTTGAATATTCTCCAGGAAAACACGCTCGAAAAACTGAAGTTCCAACTTCCCGGTGATGCCGTTCCAATTCGTCTGTGTGTCTTCGGATGTAAGGTGACCGCCTTTGGTTGGATAATCGGTATTGTCCACTCGAATCGTAATTGTATGTGTCCCAGCGGTTAGTCCAGCCTCAATCTCGTAACGGTGAGGTGTGTTCAGACTGTTTTGCGTTCCCCATTCCACCCCATCAATCCAGACTGTGGTAACTCTTGTTCGTTCCAGATGTAAGAAGCAACGTTTGCCAGCCAAGTGTTCGGGAATTTCAATCTCTCGTGAAAACCAGGCATAACCCTCAAATAAATACTCATCCGTTAGCGCACCGATTAACACATGTTCGTTTTTCTTGCCCTTGGCCGCATGAGATGTGGTATTTGGCATTGTAATCACGTCTGAGAAATTCAGACCGCTTTCCACCTTATGTTCATCGAGTTGGAGTTTCCAGATACCTTCCAGATTTATTACAGCTATCATGATATTGTCCCCTTTTAGATTCAACTAATCGATACAAGTAATCGCTTCCAAGTCTTAGAAACCGTTTTCGAAAATCATACCTGTATTATAAACTCGATTGATGCTCCTCGCATAGATCATTTACAAATAAAAAAGTCGCCAATGCTGGCGACATCTTGTGGATACATATGCTGTATCCAGAACAATTCTAAAATATGGTGGGAACCATGCCCCCGTCCATCCGGATGGGAGATCCTCTAAAGGCAGGAGCATACGGGCTGCATACAAAAGTCGCGAGTCTGCCTATTTCACTTGGCTTGATGAATCGCTGTAATTCGGACTGAGGCAGATTGCTCTTCATAAAATCTTTCTCTTTTTCCTCGAAAGTCAGCGCCTCATCAGGGTATATGCCCTCAATGATCTCACGCACATTCTCAGACAGTGTCGGCCCTGGAAGGATCGTATTGATTGTAACTTCGGTCCCTGCTGTCAGTTTGGACAAACTTTTGGATAATGACAGCAACATCGACTTGGTCATGCAATATTGGGGCATCTGGCCTGAAGGCATAAGCGCTTCTTCACTTGCGATGAAAATAATACGTCCGTCATTGTTCTTCACCATTTTAGGTAAATAAAATTGGGACAAGCCATTGGCAGCCAATACATTCGTACGGAAATATTTTTCCCACACTTCATCGTTCACGTCTTCATAACTCATGATCTCATATATGCCCATACTATTAATTAAAATATCAACCTCAGGGAATTTTTCGAATAGAGCTTGGCGTTGCGCCAGATCCACAAGATCAGCCGTTGCCTTTTGCGGAGAGGTCTCCGGAAAATTGGACTTGATTTCACGAACGGTTCGTTCCACCTCTTCATCATCGCGTCCATTAATCAGAACATGAACACCTTCTCGGGCGAGTTCAAAAGCAATTGCTTTACCGATTCCTTTTGTAGATCCTGTAACTAATGCTGTTTTCTCTTTTAGTCCCATATCCATCCTGCATTTCTCCTTCATGATTACAACTATCCGGCAGCTGCTTCTGGACATTGCCAATAGCTTCATGCACCGGATAGGTATAATATTACGCAGTCTGAAGGGCCTAGTAACTAGCACATTGCGCCAGAATTATTGCCTGACACGCCAATTTGAAGGGGTATCCCCTTCCCAATTTCGGAACGCACGATAGAACGAATTCTGGTCTTCATATCCAACCAGGAATGCCACTTCTTTGATATCGAGCGAAGGATCTGCGAGGTACTCTCGGGCCTGCTCACGTCTGGCTTCAGTTAATAATTGCTTGAAGTTTGTACTCTCCTCCGTCAGTCGCCGCTGCAAAGTACGATCACTCATACGAAGCTCTTTGGCGACCGTCTGGATGTCAGGGCGCTTCCCTGTGAGGCTGCGTTTCATGATCCATTTGACCACTTCAGTAATGGAACGACTGCTCTCCTGTTCATCCAGCGACCGATCCAGAGCCGGGGTTAGAATCTCCAGTAACTCCTCGTTATACGAGAGAAATGCAAGATTCAGATCATTCCGCTCTAGCGTCAGCCGATTATAATTGGAATTCGTCTCGATACGACAACCGAAGTAAGCTTCAAGAGTGTCTGCGTCACCCATTGGCTGCGAGAATTCAACCCTTTTTGCAGTCAACGGCTGTCCTGTGCCCCTCCGTCCAAGTTCGATCAAGAATGCCAGCGTAATACCCACCAGTAATGACGGACCTGGTTGCTCCTTATGTAACCATTCGAGCTCAATGATACACTCCTCTCCTGTTTCGTTCATCTGCAAGCTCTCGGGAGGACACATTTGCTTGTAACGGACCATTCGATTCAACGCATCACGATAATCACGAGCATGGTACATCGCCAGAACAGGCGGAGGATACTTCGATATTTCATATCCGGTTGCAAGTTTGATGATGCCTTCGGCAGTGTCCCCAATGAGATCAGAGTAGGCCTGCCAGATTGCAAAGTACTGAGATTGGGTCACTACAGGTTGAGTGATTACCTCAAGAGGCAGTTGTGCAGTGCGAGCTACGTCGTCAGCACCAATCCCTAATTGATGTAATCCAGCCCAAAAGCCTGGATGAACTTTAATTCGATCATTCGGTTGCGTCTTCATGCCTACGATCTCCTTTAGCCATATTCTGATGACCCAAAGAAGAAATAAGACGAGCAATCGTTTGCGGGCTGTCCTCGCTATTGGATTCCAGCCATTGATTAATGATGCCTAAGGAACCATGAACCATGTAAGTGAGCGTATAGTCCATTGTAAATGTCTTCTGGCTGCCCGCCTCTTCTCCATTTCTTAGCAGAAAGTCTTCCAACAGAATTTGTGTTAAAAAGTTGTTTTCTCCACTCTCCGAGATCAGGATTTGATAAATGGTTTTCTTATCTTGAATAATGTTCAGCAGATTAATCATCGATTGCTCCGTTGTACAGAGACTTGCTCCCTGTCCTAACGTTTCCATGATTTCTTGCGTAAACTCCTTCTGCAAGGCTTCAAACAATTCATAAGGATCTTTGTAGTGCAGATAAAACGTGCCTCTATTGATATCTGCCTGCTTACATATTTCAGTTACCGTTATTTGAGATAATTTTTTGGTCTCTAACAGCTTTAGAAAAACCTCTTTAATAAGCTCCATCGTATATTTAGTTCTTCTATTATTTTTGATTCCAACCATGAGCTAACCCCTCTTATGATCATCTTCTCAACAAACGTAAGCCCAACTGTTGAATTCATAACACTAACACATCTATTGATGATTGTGATTGCAGAGATGAGTAGATTATACTGACATTGCGATATCAAATCAACACATGTTCATTTAATAACAATGATCCAAACGCATAATTTTATTTCAACCATATAAGAGGAGCAATCAATATGACAACCAACTCAAAACAACCCAAAGTTCTAATTGTAGGTGCAGGAGCCGTTGGATTTTCAGTGGGTTACCACCTTCACTTAGCCGGTGCTGATCTGACTTTTCTAGTGCGAAAAGGACGAACAGAAGCATTCCATGCTCCGCAGAAGCTCTATTGTTATGACGATGCTTCCCTCAAAGATTTTAGCGGCTATCATGTCATTGAAGATGTAGCAGCTATCAAGCGTCAGCAATATCAATATATTATTGTCACCTTGGATGGTAATGCCAGTCGCACACCAGAAGGCATCGAACTGCTGTCTAGGATAGGTAATATTGTACGGAACTCCACAAGTACTGTCATTATGTGCGGGTTTGGGAGTGGAATCCGTGAACATTATCTGGAGGTGATGCAGATTCGAGAGGATCAGTTACTAAGAGGAATACTGGGTACGCTGAGTCATCAATCCTCGGCTGATTTACCTGTCCATGAGCCAACCGATCCCAAACAGATCGCTCAAGCCATTGTCTGTTACAAACACCCGACGAACAACGTCGGTTTCCAAGTAGAAACCAATAATAAAGCAGTAGCTAAACAATTTATCGCACTTTACAATCAATCTAAAGTCTCGCGCTGTGGTCAAGTAAGCCCATCCATGTTTAATATTTACTCCAGTATCGGTTTTCCTGTATATGCCGCTTGTGATATTTTGGGCTGGCCTCCCTTCTCGTCTGTTATTGCCAATACGGAACTTTGGCAGCTCGCTTGCCGTGCCCAAGGTGAGATAGCAGGCTTGCCTAGTCATGGTCTCATCGGCAAGATGATGGGTGTCGTGATGGGCGCACGTATGACAGCAAAAATACAACTTAAAATGGAACGGGATATGCTACCACTCGATTATCAAGCCTTCAATCGTTTCCATCATGGTGGCAAGGTACGCACCCAGGATGTGGAATCTTTGCGGAATTCGATAATTGAAGGTCAACGCCAAGGCCGTCCCATGAGGGCATTGAAGGAATTACTGCAACGTGTAGTTGAACATGAAGCAGCCAGCGCATCTACACCACGTTAAAATAAACAGAAGAGGCCCTTGCTCTCCAGCAGGGACCTCTTCTTTGTTTTACTCCGCAATACGAAAACACGACTGCCATAAGTGGTCAGTTGTGTTCAAATTTATCACTTTGTATCTATTAAGGATGTGCATTTCGTGTGGCGGCTACTCGTTCAACGCAGTTTTGATCAGGGCGTTCACCCGAGAATTAAACAGCAGACCGATATGAGATACGAGGGAAACGGAAATGTTATTCGCCCCGCTCAACCGGGAAAGTGTCGGGGATACAATCGTATCACTGGTGGAATAGATCGAAGTCACCTTTATTCCACTCGGAGCTGTTGTTGTAGTCAATCGATTAGCCCCGCCGAGGGTGATCAACTTATCCACTTTGGAAGCGCCTCCACGGTTAAGTATGTAATAGAGACTATTGGCTCCGCCCATGCTATGCGCTACAATATTGACTTTGGTGTGGCCCGTTTCGCGTAGGACATCATCTACGAATCGACTGATTGCTGCGGAATTCAACAGTTGGTTTCCTTGTTTACTAGGAAGATCAATCGCAAATAGTTCGTCTCTCGTCCACCCTTGGCTACGCAAATAACTCTCAATCGCTGTAAAATTGCTATCTGAACCAGTTAATCCATGTACCAATACAATGGGTGTACGGGCTGTAGCTGCATAAACCTTTGAACTTGAGCCTATCCCGGGTACTGATAAGGTAAGGATCATACTCATGAATAAAATCAGTGCTAATTTAGTCTTTTTCACTTGATTCACTCTCCTGTAAAATTATTTATATTCCATATATTACAAGCTAACATATGGAATATAAATAAACCTTTGGTCTCATCTTTACAGGATTATCCAAACTATACTACGACTAACATGATTACATTTTATTCAACGCTCGTTCACTAAATCTTTTATCCTTCAACGATATCTGCATGCAGATCTGTTGCAATTTCAATCATTTTGGGTACAATAGCTTCGTTAGAAATAGCTACATACAGATCTCCCATGTACAAACGAAAAGCGATCTGTGCTCCTTCAAGGTCCCACATAAAAAAGTCCCCATCGATGGACATGGTGCTCTCCGCTCCGACAATGTTAAGAACCGTTGAATAGGTAAAATCGGGTTTGGATGCGAAGTAGAGTTTGCACTCTTCCAGGGAGATGGATTGTTCCGCATTGCTTTCTTGCATGGATCGGGTAATTCGAAAACGCTGATTCATTGATTTGCCTCCAACATTTTATTAATATATACATGTTCCACAGCATTATATTTTCTCATTTCCGTCTTTCACTGTCAAAACCATGCATGCCCTATTCTATGAATTCATATATACTGGTACATACAAGTACATAACGAATCTTTACCATCAGGAGGCGTCAAATCAATATGTTGAAAACAGAATTCATTAATGTACTATCCATTGTCTCACATAAATTATACGATTCGGCTGCTAACGTTATGGATACAGCGAGCAGGTTAATTCCTGCAAATACGTTTTGTATCGCCCAGTTGGATCATCTATCGACCAAAGTTCTCAATGTATATAATCGTGAAAAACTAATATTAGGTGAAGGGCTAGTCGTTGACAACGCCGAGTCATACTGTGCGCTTGTGACTGAACATTCCCAAGGCCCGTTGGTAATCGATAATAATCTGACTCATCCATTAACCAGACATATGGACGCAACCGAATTCGTAGGTGGATGTTCATTTGTCGGTGTACCCATACATGATGAGAATGGAGAAATTTATGGCTCCCTCTGCTCATTTGATCAGGATTTCTATTCCTACCAACAGAAGGACATAGATTTGCTGCTCTCCTTGTCTTCCTTTTTCACGAGTCTGCTAGAGATGGAAACGACCCTGCAGCAGTTAAAACGTGCGGAAGAAACCACTTCCAAAATGCTAGAAGAGAAGAAAAATCTGCTTGCCATCCTCAGCCACGAAATCCGAACCCCAATGAATGGTGTTCTTGCCATGGCAAACCTGTTGCAATCTACAACACTGAATGAGGATCAATCGTTGTATGTTAATGTCATTGAAGAAAGTGGTACCAGCCTTCTGTCTATGATGGATCAAATTCTCGATTATTCCAAAATGGAAGCAGGTGCGATCTCTTTGGAGGTCAATCCTTATAGTGTCATTGACACAGTTGACCACGTACTACAGTTGTTTTCCTCTGAAGCACAGAAAAAAGGAATTCGATTATACGCAGAATACAATATAAATGATCATCTGATGCTTATTGGCGATCAGCATAAAGTCCGTCAGATTCTAATCAATCTCGTTGGGAATGCGCTTAAATTCACGGAGAATGGTGAAGTATGTATCTCCACTCAGGTATCTGCTGATCCAGAAGGTACGCTACATGTCTCCTATGAGATAAGAGATACAGGCATCGGCATACCGCAAGATCGCCAGGATCTGTTGTTCAAATCCTATTCGCAAATTCATGGTAACTCAGGAAAGTATGGTGGAGCGGGGCTAGGCCTGTCCATCTGTAAACAACTCGCTGAATTAATGGGTGGCATTGTATGGCTTAAAGAGACAAGTCACTTGGGCAGTCGGTTTGTCTTTAATATTTCCAGCGCTGCACCAACGTCCATGCAAATCTCTGAATGAGGAATATATTATTCTATCTGAACAGATAGGAGGTATATACGTTGACTCAATTTCTGGATGCAAGATCATCGCAAAATGCTGCGTTGTTTAATTCCATCTCCATACCGATTCCTGTGATTAACACACCTCAGTTATTCGCACAGATTGGTCTGCAAACGGCTGGAGCAGGAACCAATCTGAGAGTCTCCCTAAAAGGAACCATAACGGTACAATTACCGCTTGCTCTATTTCAAGTGAGGATTATTATTGTAAGAGGCACAGTGGCAACCGATCCGATCGTTTACTCGGGAAACTACACGTATGGTCTGAACGGTCTGCTTAACCCTGAAGTGATTGTCTTCTCTGCCAGTGACTTTAACATTCCGATTGTGCCACAATTAACCTACTCCGCATTTATCAGTACCAACCTGCTCGGAACGGTTCGGGTAGGCCCCGAGAGTTTCGACGGATTTGTCGTTTCGGATTAACATGAATACCTCCACCCCCATACTCTTAATCTGTTTGTTATTAAAGATTAAGGTATGGGGGTGTTCCATTTACATTGAATTAGTTTCCAAAATAAACATCCAGCTTACCCGTGGGCGGCGTTGTAGCCATCCAAACTGCTGCGAGATTATCCGGACTAACTGTAGCCGCAGTAATATAGTCTCCAATCAGTACTGTGGGCATCGGAGAGTTGCCATTTGGATTAAAGGATGTAGTTGTAATCCGACGGTTCGAGAAACTGGCACCCCCATCAAAAGATTCCGCAACAAAGACGTCCAGCAAAAAACCGTCAATTCGATTCGTGTAATAAATAACCCGGATCGTGCCCGCAAAAGGTGATACAGTGATCGATGGGAAAAAATTCTGCGTACCTGGAGGTGCGCCTGTAATACTGACTGGATCTGACCATAGAAGGCCATCCGGAGATTCGCAGAATAAAACATCGGTATATCCGGCACGTGCATCATTCCAAACGCCATATACAGCCCCACTGTTAGGCCCACTCGATATATCCGCCCCCAAACTTAAGTTGGTCTGTACTCGAAAAGCGTAATTCGGTACAGGCAAGGGCGAAGGCGCGGGTACGACGGATGAGATAAACGTTGCCTGTCTCTCAAGAGGAGGTTGATAGGTAATTCCCCCATCGTACGAAATGCGCAATAGCGCAGAAGGACTGACAGGCCCCGTAATGATATAACCTGCATAGACCTGACCTGAGAACCCAACAGCTAACGCTGCCCGATCATGTATTCCACGAGGGTTCGATTGACGATCAGGCGGGTCCCAGGATATTCCCTGTGAGAGCGATCTTTGCGTAAATATAGCGGAAGAAGTGGTAGCAAGCGGCGTATATCCGACATATGCATTGCCTCGATAAGGGCTACCGGGAGAACGGTCAACAGCTATGTAAGGCTCATCATTATGAACAATGGTACCAAACCCCGCTTGCACGATAACGGGTGGCTGCCAAGTGAGTCCATCATCAAAAGAAGTATAACTCGCAATCGTACCATCATTGATCCCGTTAAACAAATGCACGGTAATGATAAAGGTGTTCGGAAACGTATAGTCTATCGTAGGCGCCTCTGCTCCTGCATAACCTGCCGGTTGAGGAAGTACAGTAGTGGACCAGGTACTGCCTCCATTAATGGACCGATAGAATCCAGTCAATGTTGGTCCTGTACTGGTATCCACAGCGACCACACACATGATATTCGGGTTCAACGTATTAACTGCAATCGAGGGTTCAAATTGACTGCCTGCCAACGCTCCAGTAATGTTCACAACTACCATCTGCTCACCTCTTTTCGTTTAAGGGATATTTGTGAAACGGTCAATTAATGTCATCTCCGATTGAAGCACACGCTGAATGATCTGGCCTGTAGAGTTAACACCGAATACATGGATGACCGTACTTGTAGCACTGAAATAATCACTTTGTACCTCGTAAAACGCCGCATTGATCAGCGGATAGATTAAGCTTCTCGTCGCTTGGGGAAGTAATTCAAAAAGATCATGACCAATAGGTATGCGTGCAGCTTGAGTGGTGTCCCATCTGAACACTTCCAGCTCAACATTGACAGGTGCATTGAGGGAATCATTAATGCACGTCACTATGAGCTGAGTGGATTGGGTCTCACCCGAAGTTGGATTGTAAATAAAGCCCGTAGAGTTTGGCAACAAACACACTCCTTCCGCAATGTTTATTGGAGTATATTACGATTCCTGCCCTCCATATGACTAAAAATCCAACTCTTATATTGGAACGATATGAAAATTTTGTTATGCTACATATGCTAGATTACTAGATTCTGTTCAAAACATGATACTACTACTTATGTAGGAAGTTGGAGGAAATTTACGATGTTCATTAAACGTGTAGGAAAAATCGCTGCGGTTACTGTAATTGCTCTCTCCGTCCTTGGTAGCACTCCCAATATGGGTGGAGTCTACGCTGCGCCTGCCATTTCAGTTCAACTGGATGATGTTCCCCTGAAATTTGATGCAGCTCCCCGAATTGATAAAGGGGTCACTTACGTTCCGTTTCGGACGGTCGGGGAAGCCCTTGGTATTGATATTACCTGGAACAGCACATCACAGACTGTAAAAGCGACGAATACGGTGAACGGACAAACTACTGAGGTGCTATTACAAGTTGGCAGTACCACAGCCACCGTAAATGGTAAAAAAGTTACACTCCCCGCAGCACCTGTTCAGCGGGAAGGACGCGTACTCATTCCACTCAGTTCATTCAGTAACCAATTCGATGTACAGGTAAGCTGGAATCAAGCAACCAAAACCGTCTCCCTCGTCTCACCACGGCGCGAAATGCATTTGAGAGCCTTCTATGCATTGCAATCCTTTCAAGAAAAGGATCTTATTGCTTCCATGAACTCTGTAGCATTTGGCTGGAGCCGCATTGATCGTGAAGGTCAGTTTACGCTCCAGGGTGATGAGTATCGTCTCCCTGCTGCTGCGGGTGATATTACGCCGCAGTCCATCATTGCTGACGCAGCGGATCAACAGATCCAACCACAGCTCATGGTGTATGCCTTGGATGGAAACGGAGAACTGACCAAAGTTCTGAGCGACAGCAGCCTGCGACAGAAATCAATTGAAGGTATAACTGCTGCTGTAGCAGAGCATGGTTTTGGCGGAGTTGTTCTGGATTTTGAAGGACTCGGTTTTAAACTGGATGCGGTAGAACAACAGAAGCTACTCAATGCTTACGTGAAGCAATTAAAGAGTTCCTTGCCCCAGGACACAGCCTTATCTTTGGCGGTACCGCCGCTAAACAGTGCTTATAAAGGATATGATTACAAGACACTTGCCTCCATCGCAGATGATCTTATCATTATGGCTTATCAGTATAATCCAGTTGGCACCAAATCCCAGGTACCCGAACCCAATAGCCTTGTGGACCAAGCCATTCAGCTAGCTCTTCAAACTGGTGTCCCGAAAAATAAGCTACTACTCGGTATCAGTCTGAGCAGTGAAACGCCGTCCTCTGTGGATGATAAGCTGGGTCTTGCCAAACGTTATGACCTCAAAGGAGCCGCCTTCTGGCGCCTGGGTCTGTTCCGTTCCTACAATACGAAGATGGAAGATGCCGTGAATGCATCTGTCATCAAAGAATAGACATCCATAAATGGATGCAGCTCACTTAAAGTAAAGGAAGGACCAAATCTCTGCTTATCAGAGACTTGGTCCTTCCTTCCTTCTTTCTATCATTTTATTTCATAAATTTATCCACGCTTCCAAATACAAGCTTCACAATCTGTGTGGGACCAGGCAAGCGAGGTTGAAAGAGGAGAATGATACCAATCACAGCCGCCACAGCAGTAATCCCTGCTGTCACTATTCTGGCTCGCTTCTCTTTACAACTTCTCCACTCTCCATATACTATCGCGGTCGCGAGCAGCAGGATTCCAAGGATAGAGCCCAGTTTCATGCGATCACCACTCTTTCTCAGGATTGTAACAGGAGTGAATCCCGTTCAAGTTTCGTCCTCATTCGGTATTCCCTGTGGCCCTGTTGATTTACCGGTACGAACGACGTGTGCATCCACTTTAACTTCCACGTCCAATTCAGGATAGAGGGTTTCCCAATTCTTCTCCTGCTTCTTCCATTGCTTCGGATAATATCTGCGGAATTCAACTGCAAATTTGAAGAAATCGGAGCGCAGTTCCTTCTGGGACAGGTCTAAAGCATCATAAGCCAGAGATGTGAGCTTGGCAGACCATTCCTTTTCCAGTTTAGTTAACACAGCGGGATCCGTCAGATTGGCATCCGTCGTATTTAAGACCACTTCTCCGCTGGTTTGGATATCCACCTTCATGCTCCAATGCTGGTTTACAATTCGCGGCTTCAAGGTGGTTTTAATATCAATGAGTCGGATTGAGAAAGTACCCTCTAACGGCTCAAACTCAACAGGCATGATAATGTTGTTCAGCTCTTTTGCGAGTAGTAATACACCTACACTTAATGGTTCTTTAACTGTTTTGACATAGCGATCCTTATTATACAAGCTCAGACCTTTCACATATGGCGTCGTAGTCAGTTTATCCTGATCGGGTTCTGGCGGTAAGATTAACATGCGAGACAAAATGACGGAGCTGCTCGGACCTTCAATCGATTTAGCCAGCTCGAGCGCGGTAATTCGTGTACCAAGCTTCAGATTGGCCATCTCACGCAGCGATTCAGCTGAACTTCGCTCCAGGGGATCAAGTAACGCTAGGATATCTTTCGCTGCCTTTTCGCTGGAAAAGACATATGCATGTTCCCTAAACTGAGGATAACGCAGGAAGAAATCGATGTACTCGCGAATACCGCGTTTGCCTGCTTGCTCACTAATGATAATGACTTCACAGTGCCCCCAGAACATATTCCGGGGAACTTTCCGTTGCAGCCGATTCAACGCCTCGGCAATCGTGCGCCCCTCCGCTGTTCGAATCATTGTGACACCGCTTGGACTGCCTCCGCTCCCACTGCTATCTCCTCCACCTGCTTTGCGCGGAACAAATATCTGTGAAGTTAATTGTACTTTGCCCTCTTCGTAATCGATGCCTGTAGCCAGCACGATGGCCAAATCGTTAATTTCGATACGATCCCAGCAGCCACTTAACAGCACACAAGACAATATCGGCAGTAGTAGTACTCTGCATATTCGCAAGTGTCCCTCCTCCCATCAATCAGTACTCGCTCGATTCTTTCGAACATGTGCCCAACCCTTCTTCAGCCATGCGACACCGTAGATCATAGCCGGAAGGATTAATAAAATGCTGATCGTATACAAGTTGGCTGAAGCGCTAACCAGACTGGAAATACCAGATCCGCCGGACACAACCCAGTAAGCAAATACCATACACAGGAACGAAAGCGGAACAACAACGGGTTTATAATCCTTCAACCCAAACCATTCCGCAGTTGATGTTGCAAAGATATACAGAAAAACGGAAATTTTAACGAAAATACCGAAAATCCAGACTGCAATAATAAGGGACTCGATATGTTGCAGAAAGTCCGCAATGGTTATGTATCTTGCTGCGATCATGACCGGAAATACGAATGTATCCGTCAAATCACCAATTAAAAACAGGCAAAACAGATTGGTAACCGTCATTGCAGTTGTCGTTATTACAAGGGAACCCAGCATGACCCGGGTTGTTCGTTTCTTTTGATTCACATAAGGTAGCAGAAAAGCCAGCACGATATATTCACTAAACCATGCAGCAGGTGCAGCGGCCCCTGTAATAATGGGAATGGGTCCTTTCTCCATGAAAGGGAACAGCTCGGCAGGATTCAGTTCACCAATCAACAATATAAAGATCAACGCCAGCAGCACGATCAGCAGGGTAACAAACACCTGAGAGGTTCGTCCGACAACTTCGATCCCGAGTCTGACATTAATCGCACATACAACAACCATCGTACCCATCACAACAAATAAAGGTGTACTTGGAAGTGCATTATTGACAATGAATTCACCGTATTCCCGAATAATCAAGCCCGTCAGGTGGGGCAAGAAAGCGATATATATCAGGCCGAATAACTTGCCTGGAATCCGACCAATGATCGATACACTGGATTGAATAAGCGTTTTTCCAGGGTACATACGATCAAGTCCAATGGAGATACCAATGGCAGCCAGTCCAACGAGAGAACCTATAATTGGAGTCATCCACATGTCATGTCCTGCATAGTGCATTGTAATTCCAGGCACAGATAAGATGGCCGTCGCGAGAATGGCGGGAAAGACCATGAATGCCAATTGAGTTTCCGATATTTTTCCTTTGTCCGTCAACATGTGTGATCCCGCTCCCTTGGTTGCATTGGTTGCTTGAGTGTAGATGGGTCTAGTGCGGTTTGTTCCTTGGAGATGGACGCCACCATACATCCTTGAGTTCCTTAGCCATTGTTGGCGCTACCGGTGACAGATAAGGTGTTCCGAATGAACGAAGACTGCTCAGATGAATGACAACCAAGATAACTCCCAACATGACACCCGTGAGTCCCAGCGTTCCCGCCAGAAACATCATGGGAAAACGCAGTAGTCGGGTCGCGATGCTGGCAGCATAGCGAGGGATCATGAACGAAGCGATCCCGGTGATCGCTACTATGATAATCATGGGGGCTGATACAATGCCTGCACTTGTCGCTGCTTGCCCAATAATTAATGCTCCCACGATACTAACCGCTGATCCGACCTGCTTGGGCAAACGGACGCCAGCCTCACGCAGTGCTTCAAAGGCGATTTCCATAATGAGTGCTTCCACCAGTGCAGGAAAAGGGATCTCTTCTCTCGCCCGGGCAATACTGAGAAGCAACACGGTGGGAATCATCTCCTGATGAAACGTGGTAATCGCTACATAAGCAGATGGAAGCAGCATGGATAGAACAAAGAAAACGTATCGCAGCCAGCGTACAAAGACACTCATAAACACATTTTGATAATAATCTTCCGGGGATTGTAACATAGAAAAAATGGTCACTGGCGCGATAAGCGTGAACGGTGTTCCGTCAACGAGAATAGCAAAACGACCTTCCAGCAAGTTGGAAGCAACGACATCCGGACGTTCCGTCGCAATCATCTGTGGAAATGGCGAATAACGCTGATCCACAATGCCTTCCTCAATGTACTGGCTCTCCAGTACGTCTCGAAGTTTTAGATCCTTCAGTCGTATCTCCACTTCCTCCACCAGTTTAGGATCAATTATGCCTTCCATATATACAAGTGAAATACTGGTGTTCGTGCGATCTCCCATGTTACGCGTATGAATTTTTAACGCAGGTGTTTTGATACGTTTGCGCAGTAGTGACATATTCATGGTCAACGATTCTGTAAATCCATCCCGCGCACCGCGCACAGTCGATTCGGCTAACGGTTCCTCTGTTGAACGATTTGCTGCTTGGTATAGCGGGTATACCGTTCCAACTTTTGAACCCTCCAGTAGTAATAGTGCCTCCCCCTCTAATATGGCCTGTACCGCCTGGGTGGTTGTTTCAACTTGTTTAACGGATGCCAGTGGAACTTGGGTAGCTTCGATCCCCATTTCCTGAAGAGGCGTTAATACCTGACGTTCAAGCCGCTCTGTATCACATAAACCAACACAATATACACATAGGGCTGAAGTAAGACACGCCGTTTGGAAGGTATGAAATACAACGTCCGAGCACCCTTCAAAAACGGAGCGCAACATTTCTTGATCAACGGCTAGGTATCCGGTTAACGGCAGGTCTTGTTGTGTTATCGCTGATGTGTCCATGACGCCTCCCCTTTCCATGCATGCTCCGTCCAGATATTCTCAGTTAAAGGTATCCTTTACTTATAAGTTGGGATATATACGCAAAATATCCATCTGCCTTGATGGATGCAGCAAAAACTCCTCAACTTGTGTTGAGGAGTCTGTCTTTTGATAAAAGTATCTGGAACATAATGATGATGAGTAGTTACTACTCGTATTTAAATTGTACCGAATCACGTTCCACGCATTGAATGTCCAGTGTATATAACGTCTCAACAGACTCTCCATTTAACAGTTGAAAGAGAACATGACCTGCAAGCTGACCTGCATCCGTCTTTGGTTGCCGAAATGTGGTCAGAGGTGGGTGTACGTACTGAGATGCCGGGATATTGTCAAAACCAATTACGGATAACTGTTCAGGTACTGCAATCCTATGTTCTCTGAAGGCTTCCAAACCGCCAAAGGCCATTTCATCATTTGCAAAAAATACTGCGGAGGGCAATTCTCCTTCGAGCAGTTTCTTGGCTGCATGGTAGCCATCTTGCTTCAAGTATTGTCCACCGATTTTCCATGCCGGGTTCTCTTCGATGCCTGCTTCTGCCATGGCATTGAGATAACCTTGATAACGCTGCAGGTTACATTCCGAATGGGCTGGGCCACTAATATAAGCAATCGTCCGATGTCCTTTATCGATCAGATAACGGGTAGCCAGGTACCCACCTTGCGTATCACTCATCAAAACCTTTACAATATGTGGAGCATCCAGATCCCGATCCATGACAACAATCGGAAATCCTGCTTCAGATGCCTCCATGAGCAGCTGATCTTCAATATTTTGAGCAATGACAATAGCTCCGTCGATTCTTCTTTCACGAATGTAACGATGGGCTGTCGACTTCTCTCCACCCAGTGAGCTGCACACGATCATATCGTATCCATGGCTCATCGCGATGGACTGTATTCCATTCACCAAATCTGAGAAATACGGACTGGACATGTCATGGACAATCACACCAATTGTTTGTGTACTCTGACGCTTCATTTCAGATGCAGGGCCGTTCTTCACGTAATTCAGTTGGCTTGCTGCTGCGAGCACTCTCTGCCTCGTTGACTCACTTACATTACCTTTATCGTTGAGTACGCAAGATACGGTTGAACTGGCTACACCAGCCATCTTGGCGACATCTTTAATCGTTATCATGATATATACTCCTCAAAGACAGTTTCATCTATTTATTTCAATATGACTGCAATACACACCAGATTGTTCACTAGCATTTTAACACGTCAGTCCGGTCATGTCTCTTTCCAAGGCGTCGACTGCGAAAAAACACATTAAAGAAACCGAGGTACCCTCATGAAATTCAGTGAATATGTAATAGGTCAGCGCTACGAAACAAAATCCTTGGCATTATCCAAGAGCGATATTATTGCGTTTGCCAAAATCTATGATCCACAGTACATGCATTTGGATGAAGGTAAGGCCACACAGGGCCGCTTCGGCAGTTTGATTGCTTCTGGCATGCAAACGATGAATATCTCCTTTAAGTTATGGATTGAGCTCGGAATCTATGGAGAGCATGTTGTGGCAGGAACCGGAATGAATAACATTCAATTCATGAAGCCCGTCCTTCCTGATGATGAACTGCATGTCATTGCAGAGGTTATTGACCTGCTTCCCAGACGTAAAGGTAATGGGATTGTTACCGTGCTGCTGAGTACATTTAATCAGAAAAATCAAAAGGTATTTCAGGCTGAATTAAGTGCGTTAATTGATAACTAAGGACGAGAAAAGCCAAAAAAAGCCGCCAATTGGCGGCTTTTCGTAGATATATCCCGTTGAAACATTTTTAAGTGTTATAACCTTTCAAGACCTGCCCCAAGATTTCAACACCCTTGACAATCTGTTCATCCGACGGCGTGGAGAAATTAAGTCTAATGGCATTACAAGGGTCTTGCTCGTTCACCAGGAATGCATTTCCCGGCACAACCGCAACCCCTTGGGCTGCTGCAGTCTTGGCATAATCAAGCATTGGCACATGTGCTGGCAGATCACACCAGAGGAAAAGTCCACCATCCGGTTGAGTATAGGTAATGGACTCCCCCATATGCTCTTGCAGCTTGTCCATCATCAATGTTGCTTTTCTCCGATATACCTCACGAATGCTGTTAATATGCCCCGCGTAGTCATACTCTGTCATGAACTTGTATGCCAGAATCTGTGGAAGCATCGCCGTATGTACGTCTTCTCCCTGTTTGGCGACAACCATCTTCTCCACCACTTCATGTGGCGCTTGTACAAAACCGACGCGCAGTCCCGCCGACAGAATTTTGGAGAATGATCCAACATAGATCACCAGACCTTCATCATCCATAGATTTGATCGTTGGTACATCATCTCCATTGAATCGAAGTTCTCCGTACGGGTTATCTTCCAAAATCATCACGCCATACTTCTTAGCCAGCTCGTATATGGCCTTACGTTTCTCTAGGCTCGTCGTTACACCAGTCGGATTCTGAAAACTCGGGATCACGTAGATCAGTTTCACATTGGGCTCCGTTTGCAGCGCCTGTTCCAGCTTCTCGATATCCATACCATCATTCTCCATCGGAACACCGGCAAGCTTCGCACCGGATGCCCGGAAGGAGTTCAGGGAACCAATAAAGCTCGGACTCTCACAGATGATTGTATCCCCCTCATTACAGAACACTTTACAGGCCAGTTCAATCCCCTGCTGCGCTCCAGATACGATGAACAATTGATCGGATGGCTTACCGGTATCAAAGCCTGTCTTCAAATGTTGAGTCAATGCTTCCCTGAGGGGAACATATCCTTCCGTAATCCCATATTGCAGAGCTGTGACCGGGTCATGCTCCAGAATGGATTGAGTGAATGTGCGAATCGCTTCAATAGGAAAGGTTTCCGGAGCAGGGTTTCCCGCAGAGAATGGAATCACATTTTGCCCCGAAGAAGCCTTCAGGATTTCTCGAATAATGGATGGTTGCAGTGCTGCGATACGATTGGAAAATGAATAGTTCATGTTAAGTAGTGCCTCCCGACATTTCATCTGAATTAACTCTCTATTATTACATTAGATTCTATTATACGAGCATTTACCGATTTTCCAAACTCTCTCCACCAAATTAATGTTTGTACGCCAAAAAAGAGGCCGCCGTCAGCAACCTCTTTCGCATAAGTATTGAGCAAAATTTCAGCCTGTTAGCGCGCTGCATTCATCTCGGATAACCGTGTGGCCTTCACAACATAAGCGGCTAAACCGGGGATCATGCGAGCCAGACCAGGATAGAATTTATTGGTCTTGGCAAAAGCCAGCTTTTGAATTCTTCTTGCGCGTCTGAGCAATTGGGTGAATTCACGACTTGCTTCCAACGTGTAATTACTCTGCCAATCGGCATGTTCAATGTCGCCTTGCAGGTACTTGTCAGTCCACTTTGCACACAGGAGTGAGGATCGAAGGGCAATGGACATCCCGTCTCCACATAGGGGTGGTATCACCAGCATGGCATCCCCAATATGCGGATATCTGGACCACGGTTCAGGAACATTGGATAGATGCAGCGGCGCAATCGACACCTGCGTTCCGTCTACAGGCTTTCCTTCGGCCAACCGGGCTGCCAAGTTTACATTCGTCTGGGATGCAGCCTGCAAAAAATCGATAACAGACTTGCCACTTCCCTGCACGGTTTCCAATGTCAATAATGCGGCAACATTCACAATACCATCCTCAATCGGGGAAATCCCCACATAGCCACCATCGCAAAAATATAACTCGACCCGAGCGGGAATCTCAATGCCGCTGAAGTGGGATTTAACGCCAACATATACGGTTTGGTCCCGCAGATCAGGTGCGGAAGCCATCCCTCGAAGCTTTTTACTGCCATGTGCTCCGATGACGGCTTTGGCTCTGTAGCTGATCCGCTCGTCCCCCTGCTTCACCTGAACCTCATAACTGGCATCCTCAAGCTGCTCGATGCTCGTTATGGTCGCTTTGGTCACAATCTGGGCCCCGGCCGACAGAGCCTTCTGGTGCAAAATCTGGTCCAGCTCATATCGGCTTATGCCATAAGCGAATCCTGGCAACGGTGCTTCAATCACTCCGCCTTGCTGCATAACGATTTTGGCATGATCCATGGTGCTGGGTTTCTTCGCTTGGTCCAGAAGGTGAATGTCCAGAACCTCTAGCATTTCCTTGGTTTCTGGTGACATGAACTCACCACAGGTTTTGTGACGCGGGAACTCCTGGCGATCCAGCAAAAGAGTCCGATGACCTTTCCCCGCTAGTTGCATTGCACAGGTACTGCCGGCAATTCCGGCTCCGATGACGATGACATCTATCGATTTCGACACGTAAGATCACCTTCCTTTCGTGGGAATAACAACAGAGTACCTGAATAAAGGCTTCCATTCATAGGTCATCGTGTCATGATTTAACCGTTGTTTGAGTTCCCGCCAATCCCTCCCTGTAAAGCCTTTGGCAACGGAAAGTGGGCCATCATGACGGATGTAACGATTGCGCGAGATCATACGTGTTGTAATCCAGACCGCCTTATAGGATACGGGGTGACGATGAATATCATTAATGACGACACCGTGCCTGGATGCTCGCAGCATATGAGAAACCATATCGACCAGCTGATCTCCGTCAAAATGATGTACGAACTGGGAGCCTGTCACGATATCTGCTGAAGCATCAGGCAGTTGTGTAAGATCGGCACGCTGTACCCGAACTCGGGGTTCGTGACGGAATAGTTGTCTCGCTTCCTCACACGCCTCTTCCGTCAGATCGACCAGTGTAATGTCCAATTGAATGCCCTGACGATCCGCCCATTGCAGTAGCTTCTGGTTCACATCTCCTGAACCTGCCCCCACATCCAGAATAGTCAGCTTATCCGGCCTTCCCACAGAGTTCCATAACTTCTCCACACCAGCCAGGGTTGGGCCAGGTGCTGCAAATATTTTGTTAAGCCGTCTCAGATGCCGGAGTGCTTCACGCAGCTCCTCGCCGCCCAGAGAGAAGTCATCCATCAGTTCATCTTCCTTGGCCCGAATGGACAGTGTTCTAAAGAAGGACATGATCGTGCTCCTCCATCACGGAAGATAATGAGGGTACATAAGTGAATTTCATCAGCTCTGCGGTGAGTCCCGGTCCAAATGCCATGGCTACACCATCTGTAGAGGATTGCTCCTGTGCCTTCATGTCCTCACGCATCGCATTCAGTACAAACAGAATGGTATTGGACGATAAGTTACCAAACGTTCTGAGGACATTCCTGCTGTATTTCGTTTGCTCGTCTCGCAGCTTCATGACATTCTGCACAGAGTCCACAATCCCGCGTCCTCCCGGATGAATGGCCCATAGTTCAGGAAGCTGTTCACTTTGCAATAAGAGACGCAGTTCCTCTTCCAGATGAACACCTAACAGCTTCGGAATGCGTGGGGATAGATACAGGTCATACCCCAGATTCCCCACCTCCCAGGTCATATCTTCAGTCGAATCCGGAAGAAGCACAGAATAACCCGTTCCCAGACTCAGATAATCCGTGTGCTGAGGTTCGGGTGTACCGACCACGCAAGAAGAAGCAGCGTCTCCGAAGAATGAAGCTGCAAACAGCGCTTCCCGATCTTGCACCGGCTGAAAATGAAGTGTACACAACTCTACACAGACAATAAGTACCTGTGATCCCGGAGCACCCTGCACGACATCTCGTGCCATCTGAATGGCTTTCAACCCTGCCGCACACCCCTGAAAGATCAGCGGCAGTCGATTGACACGGGCAGACAAACCCAAATGACGGATGAGCATAACATCCAGACCCGGAAGATATTGACCGGTACAGCTGACCGTGATGATATGCGTGATGCTCTTAGGAGACATGCCTGAATCCTTCAGTGCTCTCTCTGCCGCCTCGAGCCCGAGCGGAAGCGCCTCTCGCTTGTATGTATGCATTCGTTCTTCGGTTGTCGGGATGTCTGATACATCACCAGAGGGCAGATAACGGCATTCTTCCAGTGAACCCAGATAGCTCGGTTCCACGGTATATCGTGTTTCAACACCACAGGACTTGAATATGCGCCTGGCAAAGCGGGCCAAATCTGGCCGATCCTGAAGAGAAGAAGCGATCAGCTCTGCAATATCTGACTGCGCTACGGCGTGAGCAGGTAGAGCCGTTCCCATGCCAAGAATCGCGATATCGGATGGACTGTTATATTGGTTCATAATTAACCTCCTGGTATTGGTCATTATTTCCTCTAATTAACAACTCTTACCCTTAACGATATCGTTATAATCTTATGAACGCACCTAATCTAGTTTATTAACAGATCCGCAAGCTCAGAAGCTTGGTTTCAACAAGCACTTGAAACAACTGCACAAATAAACCAAAAAAGCCGCCATTAGGCGACTTCAAGGTAATAAGATTACTTCTAACGACACACTGATGCACGTTACGTTATTTAGAAAATGCCTCTCTAATCTTGTCACTCATCCGATACCAGGCATCCTCAGCCATCTGGAGATCACCAAAATGCGTAAATCCATGAGCCGCTCCCTCATACTCCTTAAGAGTCACCTTCACACCGCTTGCTTCCAGCCTTGCTGCATATGTTCTTGCTTCTTGAGCTAGTGAATCTTTCTCCGCGGTAATGATCAGTGCTTCCGGAAGACCCTCTAATGATTTTGCGAGCACAGGTGAAGCTAACGGGTCATGTGCATCTTCTGGCGTAACAAGGTACATCGCGTTGAACGTTCTGGCGATATCGGCTGGAATGGCTTCTTCAAAACTCGGTTTCTCGGCCGGATTTGTAGCTACATCCAACACGACATAATCCATAACCTGAAGAACAATCGGCAGCTCGCTTCCACGTTGCTGATTCAATAAACATACTGCTGCAGCAAGATTACCACCAGCACTATGCCCTCCAATGGCGAAAAGCGACGGGTTAACTGATAAGGATTCGGGATTGGTGTGGACCCACTGCACAACGTCGTAACATTCATGGACCGCTGTTGGGAACTTGTGCTCTGGTGCAAGACTGTAATCGATATTGATAACCACACAATTAGCACGATCAGCGATCAGGCGACACCATGGATCATCCATCTCTGCTTGTCCGAAGATGAAGCCACCCCCATGCATATTGAAGAAGACTGGCAGAGGAGCGGGATGATCCCTATCCGGTTTATACACCAGTACACGCGAATCACCTTTTGTCGTAGGAATCATGACTTCTTCCACTGTGACAGCATACGCGGAACTGGGTTGAAGAGCTGCGTCTGTACCGACGACATTTTGACGCATACGTTGTACCATTGCCATTTGTTGTTGTTGATCCATAGTTATCACTCCTTATTATGATTACCAATGAGTTCCTGCAACCGCAGACTTGAATGATTAATTCTGCCAATGAATTCGTAGATAACATCGATGTTATTTTCCTGTTCTTGTGTCGTTGCCAGTACACCTTCCGTTGCGACGGCATGTTCTTGCGAAATATCGGAAATATGATCCACTTGCGTTCGTACTTGAGTAAAGATCAGGCTCATCTGATCCGTCATGTCTAATTCCTTAGCTATGTATTGATCAACATGCTCGAATGTGGACCTGATGTGGTCGAAACTCTCAAGTACCTGTCCAGTGATCGCTTCTCCTTCTTTTACGGCAGCATTGCCGATGGCGGCCTTCTCCACCACGAGCTGTGTCTTTCTTTTGATATTATGAATGATCTCATTAATTTGTTTGACCGTATCGGAACTTTCCTGTGCTAACTTCTTGACTTCATGGGCTACGACGGCAAAGCCAGCTCCAGCTTCCCCTGCTCTTGATGCTTCGATGTTGGCATTTAATGCCAGAAGATGGGTCTGATCCGCGATCTGGTTAATGGCCGACAGGAAGGTATTCACATCATCCATGCTTTGGTCCAATTCCTGGACTGTCGTCATCGAATCGGTTACCGCTCCGTTAATCATGTTCATCTGATTGCCCATTTGCACAATTCGATCCGAGCTTTGACGAACAACTTGTCCGTTATCGGATGAGATTTGGGCAAGGCGATGTGACATCTGATTGATCTGCACCATCTGCGCATCTGCCGTGTTCATCATTTCGCTGATATGTGTAATGCTGCCCGATTGATCGCGAATGCCTTCAGTCACTTCCTGAATGTTCGATGTTACGGTGTCGCTCATCTGCTTCAGATTACGGATATCATCATTACAACTGGCAATATCGGTATTTAACGTAGATGTGTTCTCTCGAATTACCTTCACCATATTATCGAGTGCATTCACAAGATCTCTGGCTTCTGCTTCTTTGTCGAGGGCGACCTGAATCAAGTCTCTTCCTCGTTTACATACAAAATACAGAGCCACAATGGTCAATTCAATGAACCCAATGGTCATGAAAAAGGTCGTATCATATTGCTGATGGTCCGCGTAATAGATCACGATATAAGCAATGTTATACATGGCTCCGAATCCATACAACAGTACCCGGTTCAGATAGAGTGAGATGACACAGAGCACAACCACGATAAGCATACCCGCTCCGGGAGATTGGATATATTGAGTGGTTGCTGTCAGAATCGCAATCATTAGCACAACCATGGTCGTGACCGGTTTTTTCTTACGATACATCAAAAATGTTGCAATGGAAAGCTCAACGAACAGAGAGCCTACGACTGCAAGTTCAACCTGCTTACTACGGATGAAGAAGCAGAATGCGACCAGTGTCAGCCATAGAATCGTAGCAATGATGTTATTTACTTTGGCGGTATTGTTTCTAAAAAAGCTGTTGTCCATGATTTGCATGGTAATTCCCCCTCAACGACTTGTGAACTGCTCTGCGATGATTTTGGTCATGATCAAAATGATATTGAGCAGGAGTACATAACACCATTCCATGTGAATCCCTCCTCATTCATCTCCCTTTTCGTTTGTTGCACTCCCCTGCTCCATATTGGACTCCTTTTTCTTGTGGAACATCATCCGAACTCCCATCAGACAAAATAAAGCACTGCACCCCATGCCAAACAGGC
Organism: Paenibacillus sp. FSL H8-0079; assembly: GCF_037991315.1. NCBI lineage: Bacteria > Bacillati > Bacillota > Bacilli > Caryophanales > Paenibacillaceae > Paenibacillus > Paenibacillus sp. FSL H8-0079. The sequence goes on along the minus strand of NZ_CP150300.1, from coordinate 3,140,128 downwards.
TACTGGTTTTTAATGCAAAAGGTGAGGCTTGCATGGTAAGCAATGTCGCTTGCGTCACGACGATGGATACCATGGCATCGGTGAAATTAATCATTTTTAATGTAGACATGATCGGGTTATGGAGATGACGATTAGCCCAGGTACCGTACATGGCAAAAGCCAGCTTGGTAAAAGCAACTGTAGCTACGATATACACAATCATGCCGCTATAGATGAAGGCATCACCGATCAGATACATTCGCAGACAGACTATCGAATAGGATATCCCCAGAAAGCAAAGGAAAAGACCTCCGCGCTTATAGACCGTAAGCTCCAATGCATATCTCTCTTGGGGAGACTCCATTCCTATGGCAACTTTATATTGTTGAAGTACCTGCCCTTTGGCTACACACAGAATCAGATAATATACAGCATTCGTGATGAACCATCCGGAAAGCAGATAGATCCCCAGGATTAACTTGCCTATTCCGATAAAAGCATTGATAACAAGGGAAGCAACGTTGATCATGGCCGTTCGATCTTGCTTATTTCCAAGGTAACGGGACCATATGGACTTCAAGTATGTCTTCATTTTCATAGGATATTCATACTACTTGGCGAGCAGACCATTCGCCTTTTCACATACCTCGTATATTTCGTCATATTTCTTGTCGATGTAAGGCGTCACCTTGTCGGACTTTTTCTTGCGAAGCCCGGAGTAGCTGAAATACGGGATAATCCAGCCTGCGAAACCAGGGATCGCCAGAGTAATGGTAAGAGGCAGCATGTTAGCCTGATATGCAAACACCGAGCCAGCCATACAAGCTGTACCGACAATTCCGATGATATAAGCAACGGCAGAAGCTCCCATAATCTTGGATCGTTCCAATGTTGCTATCTCGGTAACACAGGATTCGAATTGTCTTTGCAGGCGGGTCAACTCCGCTTTGTTCCGAATCTTGCGATCCCGCTTGAACTTCATCGTGACGGAACCCACGTTTTGAAATGGCGTTGAAGTAGCTTCCAGAATCCAGCCGAAGTGCGCATATCCGTCCGTATACATTGATTCAACATCTTGCTTCACAATAACGTCTTTATATTCATAGCCGACGAAGCTATGTTCAGTTCTGATCATCTCACTCATCTGTGTCATCACTCCCTCAATGGTTTTCCTATATCCCTCATTGGATGTTCCTATCGTACCGACCAAATGTTTATAAGTTGCTTATGAAATGTTTACGAAATATGAATAAAAGCCTAAATTCGATGGTTTCGAATTCAGGCTTAGCTATTCAAGCTTACGTAACTAGGTTATATGTTACTCTCCCACTTTTAGCTTAACGGTGAAGGTTGTGCCCTTCTGCGCTTCGCTCTCCACCGAAATAACACCCCCTACTAACTCGATAACACGTAACGAAAGAGCGAGGCCGAGGCCATTCCCCTCTCCGTGATGGGAGGGGTCCCCTTGAAAGAATTTATCGAAGATATGTTTCATCGTTTCTTCATTCATGCCACAGCCTGTGTCCGATACCATGACTGTAATGGTGTCTTCATCCGACGTCTGCTTGAGGCTGATCTTTCCTCCGGGAGATGTGAATTTGAGCGCATTGGAGAAGAGATTATGCCATACGATCTCCAGCATACTTTCTTCCGCATGAATGATGGCACGATCTTCGATATCCACCATGAATTCAATGTCTTTTTCTTCCCATGTCTGTTCAAAATAAAGAGCACATTCAGCAAGCTGCCTGCACAGATCATAAGGCTCGGCAACAGGGATAATCTCCTGATTCTCCAATTTGTTCAGCTTCAGGATATTAACGACAAGGGTCGCGAGTTTGTTCGTGGAAGAAATGATGGTGTCTGTGTACTCTTTTCGGAGTTCTGGACGTATATCATCCTGCTGCAACGCCATGGCATACCCGTGGATGACCGATAATGGTGTCTTAATCTCGTGAGATACATTGGAGATGAAATCATTTTTCAACGTTTCAATACTGTTCAGCTCTTCTACCATTTTATTAAAATCCTCAAACATCACATCCACGTAATTCTGCTTGTCCGCTCGGTGAATCGGTTCCAGATACACGGAGAAATCTCCTTCCGCTACCTGCTTCGCAGCCTCACTCAGTTTGCGCATTGGCTTATCGAAGGCATTATACTTCTGCCTTGCTGTCACCAGGCAAAAAATAAGACTGACGATGACCCAGTAGCCCGAGATACCGAAAATATAAGGCCATGGGACATAACCCACAGGCAGATAGGCGTTATAGATGAGAGCTTGTCCTGCGGTCAACGTAGACAACAAGAGATACGTACCGAGAAACTCTTTCCATGATAGTAGTGGCTTTTTAATTCGCACGTCCGTGATCTGTGTCTTGCTCATTGCAATACGGCCTTGTAGCCAAGTCCGTGCACGGTCACGATTTTAAAATCCTCACACACGGAGAACTTGTCCCGAAGTTTCACAATGTATACGTCCACTGCACGCAGGCTGGTCTGACTGTCTATGCCCCAGAACTCGTCCATCAGCTGTGCACGGGAAAAGGTATGTTTGGGATAGGAAAGCAATTTGTAAAGGATATTGAATTCTCGCACAGTTACGGAAACTTCCTCTCCATTCACCGTTGTTGTCATATCATTTGCATCCATCAACAGACTTCCTACACTCAGTTTCTTCTCATGGGCAATATTGGCCCGCCTCAACAGCGCACCTACACGCAGGACCAGCTCGTCCAGATCCACGGGTTTGACCATATAATCATCGATCCCTGCCTGATAGCCCTTTTGTTTGGAGGCAATATCGTCACGTGCTGTGACAAAAAGAATGGGAATGGTTTTATTAATCTGTCTTACCGTCTCGGCAAACTCAAATCCGTCGATCTCTGGCATCATGACATCGGAAATCAGAAGATCGTACATGTCGTTATACATCAAATCATACGCCTCTCGCGGATTAAAGCATCCGACAGCGTGATATCCGTTATTGGTTAGATATGTACAGATAATACGATTCAGTTTAATGTCGTCCTCTACCACAAGTATTTTGATCATCTAATCATCCTTTCGAGCTACATGTCCTCATTATAATGTCCAGATGTTAAAAAATTGTTTGAACCGTCTATCTATCATCTCTTAAATTAATATCTCATAAACAATATTCAAACAACACGGAAACATCGTTGCATCATGATAAACGTACTCAGTCGCTCAAGCAGTGAATGATAATCAGTCATAAGGAGTGAGTCATGATGAAAGCAGCTATTTATTATGGTAAAAATGATATTCGTGTGGAAGAAAAACCAATGCCGGTTGTTGGTCCAACCGATGTTCTGGTACGAAACCTGCGCGGTGGAATCTGCGGAACCGATATTAATATTGTTAAAGTGGGTCAAGGGGATATGGGCATCAGCCTGGGCTCTGAATTTGGACATGAGATGGTTGGTGAAGTTGTCGAGATCGGATCTGACGTTGCTTCGGAGATCCACATCGGAATGCGTGTAGGCATTAATCCCATTACCGCCAAAAAAGTCGGACGGCGCAAATCGCTGGAATGCTCCGGATTCTCCCAGTACGTTCTGGTGGAAGAAGCCAAGCTTGATTATAACTTATATGAAATAGATCCAAGTGTTCCGGCAGAAGTAGCCTCATTGATTGAGCCTATGAGTGTAGGACGACATGGTGCATTCAGTGCAGATCCGAAACCTGAAGATCGAATTGTCGTCATGGGCGCGGGTCCGATTGGCCTGCTGGCTGCTGCAAGTCTGATTGCTGAGGGAATGAAACAGGTATGTGTTGTGGATATCGATGAATGGCGTCTCGCCAAAGCTGCAGGACTCGGTGCTCTGACCGTGAATACCTCCACTACTACACTAGAAGAGGGACTGGCTGCACAATACGGCACCGTTAATGTATACGGCGTTGAGGTACCGAATGTCGATGTATATATCGATGCGGCTGGTGCTCCGGTGTTGTTCGAGAAGATCATGAAGATCGTCAAACCGCAGGCCAGAATCTCCATTATTGCCGTGTACAAAACCGAGGTGCCTATCAGCCTGCAACAGGTGATGTCCAAAGAAGTGCAAGTGAAAGGTTCCAGTGGATACACGCACGAGGATTTCAGTATGGTTGTGAAACATCTGACCCACTTCCATCATGAATTATCTACCCTTGTAACACAGGTATACAAACTGGATGATATCCAGGATGCCTTTAATACAGCCATTCAGGCCAAAGGAACGGTTAAAGTGGTTGTGGATTTAACTTAATCCATCACGAATCCAGAAGCATTCTATCGGATCACCGTTGGTTCTATCATCAGCTATATCCAAAACTGAAATTGAATGGGGCTGTCCCATAAGTCATAAAATGGCTAGAGACAGCTCTGTTTTCAAAATTGTAAAACAAAAAGAAACCGTTCCTTGGTAAAATGGAAGTGCGACCCACCATTTGAAAGGAGACGGTTTCTTTGTACATTCAATATACCATGGATCAACTTTTCTTGCCAATGGATTTGGAGACAGATATCCCCAAAAATCACCTCGTTCGTGTTGTGAATAACGCAATCAATCGCCTCAGCGATTCCATTTTTAACTCGGCGTATCCTGGCGGGGGTCGCCATAGCTATCATCCCAAAATGCTCACCAAAATCATCATCTACGCCTACACCCAGCGCATCTATTCTTCCCGGCAAATTGCCAAGGCGGTTCGCGAAAATATCATGTTCATGTGGATAGCCGGGCGGCAACAACCGGATTTCCGGACCATTAATCGCTTTCGTTCCGAGCGGATGAAAGAGGTCTTGGAAACTGTGTTTACCCATGTGCTGGAGCTGTTGGTTCAGGAGCAATACGTGTCCTTGGATCACTATTTTTTGGACGGAACCAAGCTTGAAGCGAATGCGAATCGCTACACCTTTGTGTGGAAAAAAGCCGTCGTCAAGCACCAGGCCAAGCTGCAAGAAAAAGTACATACCTTGTTTCAAGCCATCGAAGAAGCGGAAAACGAAGAAGATACCCTCCACACCGGAACCGACCTGCCTGAACTTGGCGAAGTCTCGGCTCTCACTGCGGAAAAACTGGAACAAGCCGTCAAGCAATTGGAGGAAAAGCTAAGCGAAAAACCGAAGAGCAAAACATTAAAAAAAGCGGTGCGACAGTTGTGCAAAGACTTCCTGCCCCGGTTGCAAAAGTATGAGCATCAGATCCAAACTGCTGGTGAGCGGGGCAGTTACAGCAAAACCGATCCAGATGCGACGTTCATGCGAATGAAAGAAGACCACATGCGAAATGGTCAACTAAAGCCTGGATACAATGTACAAATCGGAACGGAAAACCAGTTTGTATTGGGCTACAGTGTACACCAGCGGCCCACGGACACCAAATGTCTGAAACCGCACCTGGATCATCTGGAAGAGCAGCTTGGTAAAAGAGTGAAAACCGTCATTGCCGATGCCGGGTATGGAAGCGAAGAAAATTACAGCTATTTGGAAGAAAAAAACATCCACGGCATCGTCAAATACGGAACATACCATAAAGAGAAAACGAGGGCATGGAAGCAAGCGCTGGGCAAAGTGGACCACTGGAGCTACAACGAAACCGAAGATACATGGACCTGTGCGGCAGGGCAAACGTTACCATTCCGGTATGAAAGTCAGGCGGTCACGGAGAGTGGCTACGCGATTCGAACCCGCCATTATCGAAGTGCAGACTGTAGCGAATGTCCCCTGAAAACCAAATGCACAACAGCGAAAGGCAATCGGGAGATTACCGTCAGTCTTACCTATATGCGTCAAAAAAACGAGATGCGGGAACGGTTACGTAGTGAGGAAGGATATACCCTTTCAGTTCGGCGCATGACGGAGCCTGAGAGTGTGTTTGGACAAATTAAAAATAACCGGGGATTCCGAAGATTCCTGCTTCGCGGCTTGCAAAAAGTGAGCCTGGAGGTTGGGTGGCTTTGCCTTGCCCACAATCTACTCAAAAAAGCCACATTGACAGAAAAACGCAAAAAGGACAAAGCAGAATAAACCTCTGCTTTGTCCTTTTTTGAACGTATGCGTGGTATTTCTTTTTGCCTATACTTTTTTCAAGGGCTTTTGAGACAGCCCCGTTCATCTTTACTTACCTTTTCTTCAAAACGGATCTATAATCGTAAGCTCAATGCTTATTTGTTTATTTGCACGCTGCTATACCTTGTTCCAGAATCCCCATCGCGGTAATCGTTTCTTCATCTCTGATGACCTTATCCTTGCCATGTACAATGGATTCATAGATATCATCATACACTCGGGCATAATCCCCAGTCTCCGAAACCACTTTTTCCTCATGATAGATTCCTTCATCATCCAGATAGGTCAAGACGCCATAGTGCTGCGGGAGATCCACACCAAAATCAGCATGTCCCTTGGGCAGATAAAACAATTTCAGATGTTCCTCCTGCCGGTCCTCCGTTTGTTTCACGAACACACCCTTCTTGCCATATACCACAAAACTTGGACGGGGCTTCAAACGGAAAAAGCTTGATTTGACGGACACTTTGAGTGAGGAATAATAGAAGTCCAGATCAAAGTAATCGTTCATTCTTCCCTCACCAAGCAGTTGACGCACATCGGAATGGATCGTATCCGGTTTGCCGAAATAGGACAACACCTGATCGATGGTATGCACCCCATGTCCGTATAGATAACTGTGATATTTGGAAAAATGAGAGATGTTGTTCGGGATTTCCGGACGGTAGTAATCGTAGTGCATCTCTACTTCCAGCAGATCCCCCAGCTTCCCTGATTCAATCACTTTCTTTGTTGTAAAGAAGTCCGAATCATAACGTCTGTTCTGATAACATTGGATCACCAGATTTTTATCTTTGGCGTATTGGAAGATGGATATGGCTTCCGCCTGGGTTAACATGAACGGTTTCTCCACAAGCACATGTTTTCCGTGATCGAGTGCCATTTTCGCGTATGAATAATGGGACACTGTGTGTGTGCAGATCACAACCAATTGAATCTCCTCATCATTCATCACCGCGGAAACGTCATCGGTGTAGATTACGTCCGATATTCTCGGCCATTCCGTTTTTTCCGGGCTACGAGCATAGATGGTCTTTACGTTCAGATAATCTCGATTCAATGAAAAAGGAAGATGGTAACGATTCGCACTTTTACCATTACCAATGTATCCGATGGTTAACATATTCATTCCCCCAAGGGTCTTTTTCATTTATTATAAAAGAAGACAACCCTGAATATAGGCTTTGCCGCCATAACGGTACAATCGACCATTTTTAGGATGCCTAACGGTCTGTCTATAAACAAAATGTTTAATGAACGCCCATAATCGACGTTATTCAACTTACTTGGGGTGAACCTATTGAAAATACTAACTCAATTATCCGACATGCATAACTTTACACCAAATGAAAAAAGCATCGCTTCCTACATATTGACACATAAGGACCGTATTCTTCACTTAAATGTGCAAGAACTCGCGAAAGTTACCTATACCTCGCATTCGGCAATTAACCGACTCATTCACAAACTTGAACTCACTGGCTTCAAAGAATTCATCATCAGACTTGCCCGGGAATTTGAGCAGGACTCCGCCCAGAACATATCCAATGTGGACCCTAATTATCCGTTCAGTCTGGGTGAGTCTTCGCTTCAGGTGGCAAAAGAAATTGCCGAATTAATGAAGGAAACCATCGAGAAGAATGTGGCCTATATGGACGATGACTTGCTGTCACACACAGCGCAATTATTGGATCGGGCTGAACGGATATTCATCTACGCCATGGGCGATTCACAGATCCGGGCGAAAAGTTTTCAAAATAAACTGTTCAAAATCAATAAATATGTAGTCATTGCCACCGAGCTGTCTGAATGGGCGCACCATACCGTCAATCTGACGACAAGAGACTGTGCTATTTTCCTCACCTATCATGGAAAATCTCAGAGTTATATTACAGCGGCCCATCATTTTAAGCGTGAACACATTCCTTTTATCACCATCACAGCAACCAGTCACAGCGAACTGGCAAAGCTCAGCACGATCTGTATCCGCGTTCCCAATGATGAAGTGAAGCTTGCCAAGATCGGATCATTTTCTTCCCAGATTGCTTTTGAATATGTGTTAAACGTCATCTACTCCTGCATTTATAAAATCAACTATGCGACGAATAGACAGACATCAGCCGAGACATATGAGAAACTCCAGGTCAGTGACCTGTTAAGTGACGATTAATGTGAGTTACATGAAATGCTTCACTATTCGGACAGAGATTCCCGAACGCTTTTCGGAAGGGATTTGACAACCAGTTCATAAGAGTGATCAATCATGACGTAGATATCCTCATCTGACAATGAACCATCCAGCGTAATGGTATTCCAGTGTTTTTTGTTCATATGATATCCCGGTTGAACCGCTTCATGCTGCTCTCTCAGGTTCTCTGCAATAATGGGATCACATTTTAAGTTCAAGCGACAGTTCTCTTCGTTTTCAAAAATAAGCGCGAACATCTTACCCGCAACCTTCATCGCGACTGGATTAGGCCCAAATGGATAATCCTTGATCGCACCTTTCTTCTTCAAACTGTATTCAATCATCGTATCCTTCAAGTCAGTTCCTCCCTTTCACCAGTGGACGTTATAATGATACCGAATGTAAGTTCGTATGTAAATATGCTCGCTGCACATAATAAAGGGGCTGTCTCAAAAGCCCTTGAAAAAAGTATAGGCAAAAAGAAATACCACGCATACGTTCAAAAAAGGACAAAGCAGAGGTTTATTCTGCTTTGTCCTTTTTGCGTTTTTCTGTCAATGTGGCTTTTTTGAGTAGATTGTGGGCAAGGCAAAGCCACCCAACCTCCAGGCTCACTTTTTGCAAGCCGCGAAGCAGGAATCTTCGGAATCCCCGGTTATTTTTAATTTGTCCAAACACACTCTCAGGCTCCGTCATGCGCCGAACTGAAAGGGTATATCCTTCCTCACTACGTAACCGTTCCCGCATCTCGTTTTTTTGACGCATATAGGTAAGACTGACGGTAATCTCCCGATTGCCTTTCGCTGTTGTGCATTTGGTTTTCAGGGGACATTCGCTACAGTCTGCACTTCGATAATGGCGGGTTCGAATCGCGTAGCCACTCTCCGTGACCGCCTGACTTTCATACCGGAATGGTAACGTTTGCCCTGCCGCACAGGTCCATGTATCTTCGGTTTCGTTGTAGCTCCAGTGGTCCACTTTGCCCAGCGCTTGCTTCCATGCCCTCGTTTTCTCTTTATGGTATGTTCCGTATTTGACGATGCCGTGGATGTTTTTTTCTTCCAAATAGCTGTAATTTTCTTCGCTTCCATACCCGGCATCGGCAATGACGGTTTTCACTCTTTTACCAAGCTGCTCTTCCAGATGATCCAGGTGCGGTTTCAGACATTTGGTGTCCGTGGGCCGCTGGTGTACACTGTAGCCCAATACAAACTGGTTTTCCGTTCCGATTTGTACATTGTATCCAGGCTTTAGTTGACCATTTCGCATGTGGTCTTCTTTCATTCGCATGAACGTCGCATCTGGATCGGTTTTGCTGTAACTGCCCCGCTCACCAGCAGTTTGGATCTGATGCTCATACTTTTGCAACCGGGGCAGGAAGTCTTTGCACAACTGTCGCACCGCTTTTTTTAATGTTTTGCTCTTCGGTTTTTCGCTTAGCTTTTCCTCCAATTGCTTGACGGCTTGTTCCAGTTTTTCCGCAGTGAGAGCCGAGACTTCGCCAAGTTCAGGCAGGTCGGTTCCGGTGTGGAGGGTATCTTCTTCGTTTTCCGCTTCTTCGATGGCTTGAAACAAGGTATGTACTTTTTCTTGCAGCTTGGCCTGGTGCTTGACGACGGCTTTTTTCCACACAAAGGTGTAGCGATTCGCATTCGCTTCAAGCTTGGTTCCGTCCAAAAAATAGTGATCCAAGGACACGTATTGCTCCTGAACCAACAGCTCCAGCACATGGGTAAACACAGTTTCCAAGACCTCTTTCATCCGCTCGGAACGAAAGCGATTAATGGTCCGGAAATCCGGTTGTTGCCGCCCGGCTATCCACATGAACATGATATTTTCGCGAACCGCCTTGGCAATTTGCCGGGAAGAATAGATGCGCTGGGTGTAGGCGTAGATGATGATTTTGGTGAGCATTTTGGGATGATAGCTATGGCGACCCCCGCCAGGATACGCCGAGTTAAAAATGGAATCGCTGAGGCGATTGATTGCGTTATTCACAACACGAACGAGGTGATTTTTGGGGATATCTGTCTCCAAATCCATTGGCAAGAAAAGTTGATCCATGGTATATTGAATGTACAAAGAAACCGTCTCCTTTCAAATGGTGGGTCGCACTTCCATTTTACCAAGGAACGGTTTCTTTTTGTTTTACAATTTTGAAAACAGAGCTGTCTCTAGCCATTTTATGACTTATGGGACAGCCCCTTTATCTTGCATTTACGAAAACTTAGTTGGCTCTATCGTTTCTTGTTTTGCTGCTGCGATTAAATGAGCCATTGTTGGATTTACTGCTACTGCTGTTTGATCTACTGCTACTAGGTCTACCGTCGTTTGAACGACTATTATTGGTTTTGCCACTCTTGGCAAACCACTCGGATTTGGGCTTGCGTGCCGGGTTCGCCTTGGACTTGGCCGGTTTGCCTGCAGATGATTTGTTAAAGGCAGGTTTACCGCCTGGTGCTTTGTTCGTTTTTTCAAACACAGGTACACCTGTCATCGGATACGGATGACCTTTCACTTCAGGAATCGTCTTTTTAATCACTTTCTCGATATCCTTCAGGAATGGAAGTTCGTCTTTCTCACAGAATGAGATGGCCATCCCGCTTTTCCCTGCTCGACCTGTACGTCCAATACGGTGAACATACGTTTCCGGAATGTTAGGCAGGTTAAAGTTAATGACATGCGACAGTTCTTCCACATCAATTCCTCTTGCAGCGATATCCGTAGCTACCAGTACTCGCGTGGCCCCGCTCTTGAAGTTGTTCAGTGCCCGTTGTCGCTCGTTCTGAGACTTATTGCCATGAATAGCCTGTGCCGTAACATTCACTTTGGCCAAATCACGTGTAACCCGGTCAGCGCCGCGCTTCGTGCGTGTGAACACCAATGCCGTGACGATGGATTTATCCTCCAAAATTTGGTTCAACATCTGCTGCTTCTTGCCATTCTCCAGCAAATATATAGACTGCTCAATGCGGTCTACTGTTGAAGATACCGGTGTAATTTCTACTTTGACTGGATCAACCAGCAAGGTTTTAACCATTTTGGTGATTTCAGGAGGCATCGTAGCTGAGAAGAACAGCGTTTGCTTCTTGTTCGGCATTTTGGCAATGATTCTTTTCACATCATGAATGAAGCCCATGTCCAACATCCGGTCTGCTTCATCCAGAACGAGAATCTCAACCATCTTCAGATCAATACGTTTCTGGTTAATCAGATCGTTCAATCTACCAGGCGTTGCGATAATAATATCTGCACCTTGATTCAGCGCACGCTCTTGCACTTTTTGCGAAACACCACCAACGATAGCTGTACAACGGATGTCCGTATACCGACTATATACCTTGATGTTGTCCGCGATTTGAATAGCCAGCTCTCTTGTTGGTGTCAAAATCAATGAGCGAATATGTCGTGCGGACTTCGATCCTTGTCCTTTGGATCTTTCGCTCAATAATTGAATGATTGGCACCGAAAATGCTGCCGTCTTGCCTGTTCCTGTCTGTGCACATCCCAGCAGGTCTCTGCCCGCTAATACAGCTGGAATTGCTTGTTCCTGTATAGGCGTAGGATTAGTATAGTTTGCTTTGCTTAACCCTTCCATAATAGAGGGGATAATATTTAAGTCGTTAAATGTCATGTTGTCTCCTTCATTTACGCACATCTATCAATAAGACGTATCTTTTATTTCACACGTAACGTATAAGGATAACATTAAAAACGCAATCTGTAAATCATCTTTTTATTTTCATTTTTTCAACTGACCAATTTAAGACCTACTGCTGATCCGAGTACCATGGCGATAAACACAATTCTTAGGGCATTTCGAGGTTCCCCATAAAACACCATGCCAAGTATGGCACCGCCGGAAGCTCCTATTCCCGTCCACACGGCATATGCTGTTCCCATCGGAAGAGTTTTCATCGCCAGAGATAGAAATATAAAGCTCAAACCAAACCCGGCTACCAATAGAACCAGTGAAATGAAATTACGGTCTTTGTGCAACTTGTTTATCATCAGCACTCCGATCATCTCAAATACGCCTGCCAAGATTAGAAATACCCAGTTCATTATAGCTGCACCTCCTTATTCTTCTCTTTACTTAGCATTTTAAGACCAATTACGCCGAGTAAAAGTACACCAATGAGAATCATTTTTCCGGTTTGCACAGGTGCATTAAACAAAAGAATCTCTGCAAGCACCGTACCTGCGGTACCCAGGCCAACGAAAACTGCATACACAGTTCCCACGGGCAGTGTCCGCGAAGCTGCAATCATCAAGGAGAAACTAATGATAATCGCAACCAGCGTAAGCCCCCATTCCAGCAGACCACTGGCATGTTTCAATCCAATGACCCAACCCACTTCAAACACAGCAGCAATCACAACCGACATCCACGTTTTATTCATTCCTGTAACACTCCTTCTCTTTTACATTTTTTTGTACAACCCGTAAGGGTTCATTAGCGAAAAAACAAAAAAAGCCCGGGAAACAAACTGCATCAAGCAGTTCATCTCCCAGGCTTTTATCCCTCCGTGGCACAACCAACAGGTTGCGGGTTTTCTCTCGGACCAGACCGACACAACCGCCGCGGAACCCTAGAAAACCTGTTTTTATTCTAATGTGTCTCCAATTATACACACTTCTACTATCTTGGCAACCCCATGAATATGTTCATGCCAATTTATTTAATACTGATGCCCATTAATCCTACAAATGTAGCGGCTTGATGTGGTGAGATCACACAACCGTTGAGATCTTCCATGGTCAGCACCAAGGAGTCAAATTGGCAATCGCTAAGATCCAAATCCTTCATTTTGGTACCCGTCATGGAAGCTTGGTCGATGTTACATTGAATGAACTCTATTTTTTGAAGTGCCAGATAGGCAAAATCCGCACCAATCAAGGTACATTCGGAGAAGGAGACCTGTTTCAAGTGGGCAAAACGGAAGTTGCTGTAGTCTCCTAAGCCATGAAGGAAATTGACATTTTGCAATCGACTATTGGAAAAATCAGTTCCGACAAACTTACAGTTATGCCATTCGATCCGGTGCATGAAGGCACTTGAGAGATTGACATTGGAGAAGTCGCAGTGTTCAAAGCGAACATCGGTGAATTCAAATTGTTCCAAGGTTGACTCCGAGATCGTCACATGTCTAAATACAACATTTTCAAATGAAACCTTGCTCGCTTCCTGGTGATCCAGTGTAATATTCTCAATCAACTTGTGTTTGTACTCGACTTTGGATTCGAGAAATGTAATGGTTTCTTGTTCGAGCAACTGCTCCTGAATCTTGGGTTTATCCATTTTCATCCCATATTCTCCTATTCCTTAATAGCTACAACTCGCAGTCGGCTTCTGTCCAGATACCATTGTGCATCCCGCATCAGTTGTGGCTGTACCTTCCTCTCAATAGTATCCATAATAACTTCCTGTTCTGCAAGCGCGATGTCCTTGAATAAATACTCAGCGAAGCTATTCAACCACTTTCTGACACCTGGCCTGAACGGGGTAAATTGGTCCACATGCTGAGCTAGACTAATGCGAAATCCGTTCTGCTCCAGCAGACTCGCATATTCGCCAATGGTCGGGTGATACCATGGGTTCCGTCCTTCCCATTCGTATCCACGGGTATCCAGTTCTTCTCGTACCGCCGCAATCAATATAGCTGTATTGCCACTTCCGGCGAACTCGGCCACGAACCTTCCGCCCTTCTTGAGCGCTAACTGTATCGATTGGACTACAGCTGGAGCATCTTGTATCCAATGCAGAACGGCATGAGAGAAAACGGCATCGAACGGTTCTTCTGTCCGATAATGACAAGCATTTTCGACTTGAATATTCATATCCGGGTATTTCAGTTTAGCTTGCCTAATCGTCTCCTCTGAAAAATCTATACCTGTTGGCAGTGCTCCTGCGGCTGCAATTTTGGCTGTCATCTCCCCATTTCCGCAACCTACATCAAGGATTCGTTCCCCATGGGACGGCTGGAGTAAGGATAAGATAGGTGTTTCCTGTAACGTTGTAAACGGGATGGAATGACCACTCCACGGTTCGTTCGCTTGATCGGATGAATGTCCGTTATTCATAGAATATAATCTCCTTCTCAATTAAGGATCTAATGTATCTATAATAACTTTAATATAAAGGAACTGTCAATTCACTTCTCTCATCATTCAAAAAAAGCCGCCACATGGCGACTTTTCAGATAAAGCACTCCGATTAACTGAGATTTCCTGTTACCGGATGGGGTACATATGCTTCTTCGAGGAAATGGATCTCTTCCGTAGTCAGCTTCACGGAAAGGGCTGAGATCGCATCCTCCAGATGATGAAGCTTGGTCGCACCGATAATGGGTGCTGTTACTGCCTCTTGGTGCAACAACCAGGCCAGAGCGACCTGTGCACGAGGAATATCTCGTTGCTCAGCTACTTTCATGACTCTCTCCACCACTTGACGATCCGCATCCACCATCGCACTCTCATAGAATGCCTTCCCGACCGGGTCGATTCCTGAACGCGCAGTCTGTTCATTCCAATCCCGGGTAAGACGTCCTTTGGCAAGAGGGCTCCACGGAATAACACCGACTCCTTCTTCCAGACATAAGGGCAGCATCTCACGCTCTTCTTCACGATACAACAGGTTATAATGATTCTGCATCGAGACGAATTTCGTCCAGCCATGGCGTTCCGCTGTATATTGAGCTTTCATGAATTGCCAGGCGTACATCGAAGAAGCTCCAATGTATCTGACCTTTCCAGCCTTAACTACATCATGAAGAGCTTCCATCGTTTCCTCAATAGGAGTTGTATTATCCCATCGATGGATCTGATACAGGTCCACATAATCTGTGCCCAAACGCATGAGGCTGTTGTCGATTTCGTTCATAATCGCTTTTCTGGACAACCCAGCACCGTTCGGTCCTTCATTCATCCGGAAAAACAATTTGGTCGCCAGCACAATCTCGTCCCGACGGGCAAAGTCTTTCAACGCACGTCCAACAATTTCCTCACTGGTTCCATCCGAATAGATATTGGCCGTATCGAAGAAATTAATACCAGCATCCAACGCCTTCTGGATGAACGGGCGACTCTGCTCTTCATTCAGTGACCATGGTGCCATTCCGCGTTCAGGTACACCGTAACTCATGCAACCCAGACATAATCTGGAGACATCCAGACCTGTACGTCCTAATTTAACATATTCCATATTTCACACTCTCCTTGAATTTGTTTTGTAAAAGGATGTTGTCTCCACCTCTTCGGAAACTAGCTCTAACCAGCATGTGAAGTATATATCTCGATGTACGGAATTCTCTTCCAACTTGATCTGTGATTCGAGCCTGTCAATCAAAATTCGCCTGACATGGATTGATAACCATTTCATCACTTTGTTCACCCAACTTTTCGAATAAACTTTAATTGCTTGGCTCTGTTAACATACTCTTAGTATGCCGAGTCATCGGCTGCAAGCGGTATATCAATCGTCTTAATTGATTGCCTGATCCTCTCAGTCCCCCTTTTGGTTCTGTACGGTAAGCTTTACAATATAGCTAGGTTAAATCCGTGAGGAGGAATACGTATGACCGAAGAATTATTTCAACCAAAACAGGAATTAAGTGATCTGCTTGAACGTCATTCCAATCATAATGGTGCAATGGAAACGGCGATTCCTTCCCTGTTTGTCTATCACCATTCAAAGATTAGCGAACCGGCATACAGAGTATATAAACCTTCATTTTGTGTGATTGTTCAAGGGTTGAAAGAAGTATTGCTCGCGCAGGAGCGTTATGAATATGGACCTTCCAATTACTTAATTGCTTCTATGAATCTCCCGGTCATCGGGCAAATTATTAAGGCATCGGCTGATGCACCCTACTTAAGTCTCAAGCTCGAATTCACACCGAACCAAATTCTCGAAGTACTGAACGAATGCAATATCAAGGTCACTTTCAACGAAAACGCCAGACGAGCCATGTTCGTAGGTCAGATGGAATCGTCCATTCAGGATGCTGTACTCCGGCTTGTTCGATTGCTGGATACGCCGGGAGAAATTCCGTTCCTGGCTCCGTTATACGTTAAAGAAATTCTGTTCCGCCTTCTTCAGGGACCTTATGGAGGAGAATTGGCGCAGATTGCAGTGGAAGGCAGCAGCACATATCGGATCAGAGAATCGATTGAGTACATCGTTCACCATTGGGAACAGCCATTTCGCATTGAAGATCTGGCTGAGACTGCCAGCATGAGCGTCTCTTCATTCCATCGTCACTTCAAAGAGATCACAGCCATGAGCCCATTACAATTCCAGAAACAATTAAGACTACAGGAAGCCCGGCGACTCCTGATGGCTGAATCTGCAGATGCAGCAGATGTAGCGTTCCGAGTTGGTTACGAGAGTGCCTCTCAATTTAGCCGCGAATATGCACGCATGTTCGGCGCACCTCCAAGAGCTGATATCCGACGGTTAAAGGAGAAATACGATATCGTCTTGAGTGAGTGAACCAGTCAGTACCTTTTATCCCACGATAGGCATACGAAAAAGGACAACCACGACAGGTTGTCCTTTTTAAAAAATAAAATTTAAACCAATACTTCGACCCGTTGTGGCACCTGGATCTCTTCGTGCAATAATTGAGCGATGTCACAAGTCAGTGCATCCACATTCGCCTGCCGAGTTGCCCAGCTGGTACAGAATCGCACCGCACTGTGTGTATCGTCAACCTTTTCCCAGAAGGAGAACGTATAACCGCTGCGTAATTTCTCAAGCAACAGATTAGGCAGAATCGGAAACTGCTGGTTGGTTGGTGAGTCGTACAGGAAGCGTACTCCCTGCTGTTCGAGTGAATCATGAATTCTCAAGGCCATATCCACGGCATGACGGGAAATATCGAGATACAGACCGTCTTCGAACAAGGTTTCGAATTGAATACCTAGCAATCTGCCTTTGGCAAGCAGACCACCTTTTTGTTTGATCATATACCGAAAATCTGGTTTGAGTGCATCATTCAGGATAACGACCGCTTCTCCCATCAATGCCCCAATCTTAGTTCCCCCGATGTAAAATACATCGCACAAGCGCGCAAGATCAGCAAGTGTCATATCGCAATCGCGTGAAGCGAGTGCATATCCAAGGCGTGCTCCATCCACGAAAAATGGAAGACCACATGCTCTGCTCACTGTATGCAATGCTTGCAGTTCCGCCCTGCTGTACATCGTTCCGTTCTCCGTTGGCTGAGATATGTAGACCATGCCTGGCTGCACACAGTGTTCCGGTGACGACTCATTCATGTGCGCATCGTATACTGCTCTAACCTGCTCTGGCGTGATCTTTCCGTCCTCACTTGGAACCGTGAGCACCTTATGTCCCGTAGCTTCAATAGCTCCCGTTTCATGAACCGCAATGTGTCCCGATGTAGCTGCAATCACACCTTGATATGGACGCAAAATGGAGGCAATCACCGTTGTATTCGTCTGTGTACCACCAACCAGGAAATGAACATCAGCCTGCTCGTTGTCACAGGCCTGACGAATAAGCATTCTCGCACGTTCGCAGTGTCCATCCGTGCCATACCCGCTCGTCTGTTCCATGTTGGTTTCCATCAGTCTTTGTAAAATGCGTTCATGCGCACCTTCATTATAATCACATTCAAATCGTATCATCGTGTTGTCTCTCCTGCCTTCTTGTTCAACTTCTCTTGTATGTTCATCATGGAGGTGTATACCTCTTGAATCTCTTCTTCATTCAGTTCTTGCATGAGCTTCAGGATCTGTTGATCAGATCGATCATTCAATTGGGCATACAGTTCCTCGCCCTTGGCTGTCAGACGAATCAGACTGACCCGGCTGTCGGCAGCAGAATTCACTTTCACCAGCAGTCCCTCCTTGGACAGCTTGTTCACAATTCGGCTCATGTAACTGCGATCAATGGTCAGTGTATCCACCAAATTGTTCGCAATGCTCTCTCCCCGAATTCCAATTTCAATAATGACCCGTACTTCCGCAAATGAATACCCTGTTCCGAGAATATGCTTGTCGAGTACACCGAGTATGTTGGTATAAAAACGGTTAAAACGTCGCATGTCAGCCAGTATATCTGGATTTATGTACTGAGAGTCGATGTCAAACCCTCCTTTTTAGTGGACATTGTCAACATTATAATAATCAGGTTAGTGGACGTTGTCAACATTATCTTTTCCTTAGCATATCCAATCAATAAAAAAAGCCGCGCATATGCGCGGCAAGGTTTACTTATTTTAGATACTTGATCCAGATACATAGTCAGCTGCTTAAGTTTCTATATCAATTGAACTAAACATTTACACAAAACGGAGAGGACAGAAAGAACCTGAAGAAGCGAAGCGTTCGCCTAAAAGCTTTCTGAAAGAAAGCTACATCGGAAGCATACGCTATCCCCGGATTTCCCCCTTTCTAGAAGGAATCAAAAAAATCTGGGGATAACAGCGATCGGAAGGTTGTTCTGTCATCGGAGTGGCCAGTGTAAATTCAATTTATATGGATTAAGAGTGACTATATTGCACCTGATGAAGACGGCTGTATATTCCTCCAGCAGCGACCAACTCCTCATGGTTGCCCTGCTCAGCAATGCCATCTGTGTTCACTACGATAATTCGATCTGCATTCTTGATGGTCGTTAGTCTGTGTGCAATCACAAGTGTAGTTCTGCCCACCGACAATTCAGCGAGTGATTGCTGGATAAGTGCTTCCGTTTCCGTATCCAGCGCAGAGGTTGCCTCATCCAGAATAAGAATGGGTGGATTTTTCAAGAACATACGAGCAATGGATAACCGTTGCTTTTGTCCTCCGGACAGCTTGACTCCACGCTCCCCAATGACCGTATCCATACCGTCTGGCAACGTAAGAATTAATTCCTCCAACGAGGCACGACGGGCGGCATCCCAGATTTGTTCGTCCGTTGCACGCAGGTCACCATAAGCAATATTCTCCTTAATCGTACCTGAGAACAAAAATACATCCTGCTGAACGATTCCGATATGCTTGCGCAACGATTGAAGCTTAACGTCCCGAATGTCCACACCATCTACGGTAATGCGTCCCTCTTCTACCTCATAGAATCTTGGCAGCAAGCTGCAGATGGTCGTCTTGCCTGCACCCGAAGGTCCAACAAAAGCTACCGTTTCGCCTGGTCTAACGGACAGACTGATATCATTTAGAATACGCCGACTGGATTCATATCCGAACGAGACGTTTTCGAAGCGAATATCACCCTTCACACTTTCAAATTCAACGGCGTTTTTGATATCAGCAATTTCGGGTTCCGTATCAATGATCTCCAGATACCGCTTGAAACCAGCGATGCCCTTCGGATAACTTTCAATGACAGCGTTAATTTTCTCGATTGGACGGAAGAAGATATTGGATAGAAGCAAGAAGGCCATGAATTCACCCATATTGATTCTACCATCGATATAAAACCACGCCCCGCTAATCATGACAAATACCGTAACTAGTCGCATCATCATATAACTAACCGAGATACTTTTTGCCATCGTTTTGTAGGCAAGCAGTTTAGTTTTACGGAAATTCTCATTGTCCACGGCAAAAAGCTCTTTCTCATGTTGTTCGTTAGCAAACGATTGTACAACACGAATGCCACCAACGTTGTCTTCAATGCGCGCATTGAAATTGCCGACGTCTCCGAAGAGTCTCCGATACGTCTTCGTCATCCGGCCACCAAATACGATAATGACCCAAGCCATGATTGGGATAATGATAAAGGTTAGCAGCGCAAGCTCCAGATTAATGTTAGCCATCAGCCAGAACGATCCGATTAATGTCATCACTGCGATGAATACATCTTCAGGTCCATGGTGAGCAACCTCTCCGATATCGTTCAGATCATTCGTAAGGTGACCAATTAAGTGACCCGTTTTGCGATTATCGAAAAACCGGAAGGACAGCTTTTGCAAGTGAGCGAACATCTTCTCACGCATGTTGGTCTCAATGTTAATGCCCAGCATATGTCCCCAATATGTAACTACATAGTTCAATACGGTATTAAGTGCATAGATGGATAACAGCACGACGCAGGCAAGCATAATGAGAGGCCAATCCTGACCCGGCAACAATTCATTAATGAATTTGCTGACGGCAAGGGGAAAAGCGAGCTCCAGCAAACCTGCGATAACAGCACATCCAAAATCAATTAAAAACAGTTTTTTATAAGGACGATAATACGAAAAAAAACGACGAATCATACTTATTCACGCTCACTCTCCAGATCCTTATTGGGGCTTACATCTTCATTTTGCAACTCGAAAAGGTGAATATACTCGTCGATGACCTGATCAATGGCTTTCAGCTCCCCACTAATCATCGGGCGAATATGTTCGTACTCCTCCTGTCCAAGTTGTCTGGCGAGGGTTGTTCTTCGATTCTGCATCTGCTCCAGAAATACAAGAATTCGGCCGCGACGGAATGTTTGCGCACCATGGCCCCGTTTTCCCTGATGTTCACCATGTCCTCTGCCACGTCTTGAACGCTCTCCGCGTTGCTCACTGTCACTCATATCACGATCTCTCATTTTGCCACCTCCATTACGTGTATACATTTGTATACAACACATTCATGTATACGATTGTATACGCGATGACTAGGGGTGTCAACCTTAATTTTCCAATAAAGTAACTGTGCTTGTATGTTCATCATCTCTTCAACCAAAAAAAGCCGCGATTTCGCGACTTCTTTGGTTGGCGACACTATTTTATCTCACTCATAAACTTCCTATATTCTTGAACCATTTCTTTGGAACGGGTGTGATGCAAATAATGATCTCCCTCGAATGTCATCACTTTTCCATGCACAGAATCTTTGACTTGCTCTTCATGCAAGGGAATCCATCCTTCCGTTTCCGTATCATTCGCTTGTAAAAAGAAAATCACAGGAAGATCTTTGGGGAAGGACAAGTTCTCAGCTGCCTTGAAATTAGGACCGAAATTTTCGCCTTCATTCAGGTTGTTAGGATTAAACGTATTTTTAAGTGAAAGTATTCTAATTTGTTCTCTGGTTTCATCATCAACGTCGGGTGCAATCAGTTGATCTGGGGCCAGTTTCATTAACAATCGGTAGAATCCTGATTTTTTAAGCAGTTTGTAGGTTTCAGTTGGAAATGGATCATCATTCCCTCCCTGTATTGGAACGCTGCTATCAATTCCCACAAAGGCACTTACTTCGTTTGGATATTTGTTTACATAGTCCAGTCCGTAAATCCCTGAAATGGAGTGACCCATGAGCGTGTAACGATGAATATTAAGCTGCTGTAACGCTTCATGAATTTCACTAACCATATTTTCCGTGGTACGCTCTTTTTCAGTTACGTCACTTAATCCATAACCGAAAGGCTCAATGACGACGACTTTGTAAAATGGAGATAGCTCATCAATGAGCGGTTTAAAATCAAGGGCCGGAGCTGGTGTTCCATATCCGGGAAGTAATACGACCGTTTCTTCGCCTTTTCCTTGAATTAATACATTCATGTTTTTCCCGTCAACCGCTACGGACTGACCATAAGGCTTTATTTTCCCTTGCTCCGATTTGTTGCTAATTACATTAACGATAAAAACAGTGGCAATAAATAATGCAAAAGCGATAACCATGGCACCGAATATTTTGAACAGAATGATTAATATTTTTTTCATCATGATGGTTCTCTCCTGTTGAGTACGTTTATTGTACAGCCGTTTGGAACTCCATTCATTTTACTTCTTTGAATGAAATTTCAAATTGGGAGCCAGCCTCACCTGCAAATACAATACGACCGTTTTCTGGTAAAACAACTTCATTCTTACCGCTGACCACGGTGTGATTAATACAAATTCCGGTCTGATCATATACGGCAAAGGCTCCCTTTGCAGGCATCTTCACTGTCATGACTTTTCCTTTCGCAGTAGCTGGTACCGAAAACCATTTTGCATATCCATCTGCTTGAATCGTTGTTGCGGATTGCTTACCCGAATAGATAGGTCTCACCAGTTCCTCACTGGCGTATACATACCCCAAGGCTGTAAGATACTCTCCTCCGTCCTTTTTAGAGAAATGAATGTCCATCGTATCACGTCCGGCAGTACCCGGAATTTGCAATAGATTAACTGCTTCGTTTGCTCCAATAATCTTATTATTGGACATATACCCTGGATTCTCTTGATTCAACTGAATAGGAAGGATCGATGAAGCATTGAGATAGACCATGGATGTGTATTTCTCATTCACCAGGTAATATTTTTTACCATCGCGCTTTTTCCATGCGGTGTTAATCTCCTTGGATAAATCATTGGCTTCAAGCTTCTCCGCATTATATTCTGAGAAAGCCAGTTGTCCGAGCCCTGGAACGGATATATAAGATCGAGACCACAGGTAGGTATTCCCATTTTTCTCCACAACGAATTTCAACTTTTCTGTACCATCGTCGTTAACAAAAGTACCATCCGCTGTATAGGTGTATTCTTGAGCCGGATTACTTGGAGCTGTAAGTGAAGATACAGTCATTTGTCCAGTCGTATTTATTTTGATCTTCGTAACTGAATTATTGCCGCCATATACACCAGCGTACTTGGATATTCCTTTAGGCATATCCGCCTTCACGGGTACGCCAAATGATTTTTCCGGCTTACGTTCTGTAATAACGCCCTTTTCCTCAAGTGCGCTGAGTAATAATTCATTCGCAATGAATTGATTGGTTAAGCTCGACCCGCCCGAAGAGATAACGGCTGCAGCCATGTTGTGTTCCGGGAGTACCGTTAATGAAGACTGATAAGATAACGTATCTCCGCCTTTCATAACGGCCTTGATGCCGTATTCATTGAATGGGAACAAGTTCACACTATCCCACCCTAACCCGTAAGACATCAGGGTATCGCTATCCTCTGGCCACATGCCTCTTTTATACTCTTCTTGCTCCATAGCTTGTACAGACTTACTGGAAAGAATGCCATTGACCTCTCCCGTGAAGATTCGTGAGAATTTGACCAGATCTTCAGCGGTGGAATACAGACCTCCAGTACCGATGATATTATAATTCTCTTTTGGAAGTTGTCCCTCATAAAAAGGGGAATAGACTCCCGCCATCTCTGCCGGATCAACCACATCCTGTGGTGTTTTGGTATGATTCATATCCAGAGGCTCCGTAAAATACTTGTGTATAAATGCGGTATAACCTATGCCACTAACTCTTTCGACCAAAATCTCAGCTAACGTAAAGCCATCGTTGCTGTAGACGGAGTATGCGCCGGGATCTGCCTTCAGGTTTTGATTCGCCAATTGTTCCAGTAATGTATCATGTGAATACGTGTCATTATCTACGTACAAGGTAGCATTGTTGAATGAGCTGCCCAGAAGACCGGAGGAATGATTCAGCAACATACGGGGTGTGATCTGTTTGTATCGGTTATCTTTCATTGTAAAGTCAGGCATATAGTTCACAACAGGCACATCCAAATCGATCTTGCCTTCGTCAACCAGCTTCATTACAGCGGCTGTAAGCATCATTTTACTGGTGGAACCAATGCCATAGATCGTGTTCGAAGTAAGAGGTAGCTTATCGTTTATATCGTTCTTGCCCGTTTGACCGGACACCACAATCTCTCCACCATCGATTAGCGCATATTGCAGACTGGTGGTACCGTACGTCTCGGTCAGTAATTTGGCTTTTTCAATCACGGTTTTCTTGGTTGTCTCATACGTAAGGTTACTGTTGTTATTCGTGGTAGCCGGTGTGGCCATTGCAGATAGTGGGGCTAACATGGTTAATACTAGAGTTAAAGCTGCAATTGAAGTTCGTTTTTTGACTGTTTTCTTGACCACGTTCATTTTCTCTTGTTGTATCATTCGCATCTTCTCCTGTCAGTATCTCTTTATTAGAGTATCTTACTTTGGTGTTAAAATAAGCTTAACCCATGTAAATGTACTGCTCGTGACGTCTATATGAACCGAATATGAACAGGCAAAATAATTTGAGTAACATGATGATTCACGATCCTTGATCCTTCCTTTTTTTCGCCA
This sequence comes from Paenibacillus sp. FSL H8-0079, assembly GCF_037991315.1. NCBI lineage: Bacteria > Bacillati > Bacillota > Bacilli > Caryophanales > Paenibacillaceae > Paenibacillus > Paenibacillus sp. FSL H8-0079. The sequence continues at coordinate 3,115,862 of NZ_CP150300.1, read as the reverse complement.
TAAAAATATCCCCTTTAAGTTGACACTTAAAGAGGATACAGACTTCGTCTATTTCAATGAAATTTCAAATTTGGAATCAACGTCACCTGCAAATACAATGCGGCCGTTTTCTGGTAAGACAACCTCATTCTTACTGCTGACCACGGTGTGATTAATACAAACACCCTTTTGATCATATACGGCAAAGGCTCCATGTACAGGCATCTTCACTGTCATGATTTTTCCTTTCACCGTTGCTGGTACCGAAAACCATTTGGCATAACCGTCTGCTTGAATTGTAGTTACAGATTGTTTGCCCGAATAGAGTGGTTGTACAAGTTCCTCACTAGCATATACGCTACCTACCGCTGTGATGTACTCTACTCCGTTCTTTTCAGCAAAATAAATCTCTTTTGAATCACGCCCAGCCATGCCAGGGATTTGCAGCTCAGTGACTGCTTTGTTGGCTCCAATAATCTTACTATTGGACATATACCCTGGAATCTCTTCGTTCATATGAAAAGAGAGAATTGGTGATGAATGGAGATATACCGTTGATGTATATTTCTGATTGACCACGTAATATCTCTTACCTTCACGCTGCTCCCATGAGGCGGTAATATCTTCGGATAATTCATTCGTTTTCAGCTTCTCCGCCGTATATTCTGAGAAAGCCAACTGTCCAAGTCCTGGCAAGGATATATAAGATCGAGACCACAGATACGTACTTCCATTCTGCTCCGTAACAAATTTCAACTTTTCTGTGCCTGCATCGTTAACAAAAGTACCATCCGCTGTGTAGGTGTATTCTTGGGCCGGATTACTCGGAGCTGTAAGTGAGGATACAGTCAGTTGTCCAGCATAATTCATTTCGATCTTCTTGACCGAATTATTGGCACCATATATGCCGGCATACGTGGATATTTCTTTAGGCATATCCGCCTTCACTGGCACGCCAAATGATTTTTCCGGCTTCCGTTCTGTAATAATACCCTTTTCCTCAAGTGCGCTGAGTAATAATTCACTCGCAATGAACTGATCTTTGGCACTTGTCCCACCTGACGAGGTAACAGCTGCAGCCAGATTGTATTCCGGCAGTACGATTAATGAGGAGTGATACGATATGGTGTCTCCACCTTTGGTAACGGCCTTGATGCCGTATTCACTGAATGGGTACAGATTTACACTATCCCACCCTAATCCATAAGATATAGACGTATCGCTATCCTCCGGCCATATGCCTCTTTTGTATTCTTCTTGCGCCATGGCTTCTACCGACTCACTGGAAAGAATACCTTCGACCTCTCCCGTGAAGATTTGTGAAAATTTCACCAGATCTTCAGCAGTAGAATAAATGCCCCCAGTAGCGATGATATTATAATTCTCTTGTGGAAGCTGGCCTTCAACCAAAGGAGAATAGATTCCCGCCATGTCTGCCGAGTCGACCACATCCTGTGGTGTTTTGGTATGCTTCATGTCCAGAGGTTCCGTAATATAATGGTGTATAAAAGCCGTAAAGCTCAGGCCGCTGACACGTTCAACCATAATCTCGGCCAACGTAAAACCATCGTTACTATACACCGAGTATGCACCGGGACTAGCCTTCAGGTTTTGATTCGCCAATTGCTCCAGAAACGTATCATGTGAATACGTATCATTGTCCCCATACAATGTGGCATTGCTGCCCGTACTGCCCAGGAGACCGGAAGAATGATTCAACAGCATGCGTGGTGTGATTTGTGTGTAGCGATGATCTTTCATCTTAAGATCAGGTAAATAGTTCACAACAGGCAGATCCAACTCAATCTTCCCCTGGTCAACAAGCTTCATCACAGCGGCTGTAAGAAACATTTTGCTGGTTGACCCTATGCCATAGATTGTATTGGAAGTAAGCGGCACCTTATCCTTTAAATCGTTCTTACCTGTCTGACCAGACACCACAATCTCTCCACCATCCATAAGGGCATATTGCAGGCTTGTGATTCCATGCTTCTCGGTAAGGATCTTCGCTTTCTCCGCTACTATTTTCTTGGTTGGTTCATACGTCAGATCGCTGTTTTTACTCGTAGCTGGTGCGGCCATGACTGACATTGGAGCTAACATCGTTAACACCAGAGTTAAGGCGGTGATTGAAGTTCGTTTTCCCTTTTGTCGTCCCATTCACATCATCTCCTGAGTTTACATGTTTGTTTTGGTTGATTAGAGCTCTTCTGGGTCTACAAATTTCACCTCCAGATACAAGTCGTTTGGTCCCTGAATTAGATCTCCACCCGTTCCTTTCAGTTGCTTGTTAAAGAAATCGAGTACATATTCGTTTACGATTTTTGATCCTCTTTTACCATTGATATCTCCTGTGATACCGGACAGTTTAACCAGCTCTGAATAGAACTGAAGGTCCGTGAAATTGAAGTGCTGGGTTCCTTCTACATAGATCACTTTTCCCCCATGATTGATAACACTTTTCATAATGTGCAGCTCATCTGAAAGAGATTTAGTTACTTCATCATCCGAATTTCTGTCCATTTCAAAATTGGCGAACCAGTCTTCAAAACTTCCTGACCTGATGAACATAAACGGCTTGTTTATATCATCTCTATTTTCCACTTCATATAGTGACCCATCCATATTAACCCCAGCCTTGATTCGAGGATCTAAATACGTTGCATTAAACGCGGTTGCACCCCCAAAAGAATGCCCCATCGCGCCGATGTGATCTAGATCGATTTTTCCTTTAAACTGACTTTCGATTGCACCTGAATTCAGCTTTTCGATTTGATCGATTACAAATTTCACGTCTTCGGTCCATATATTCCCTGTTTTTGTACGTTCATCTAGTGTAGTCGTACTTTTTTTATAATCCGTTACACGGCCATCTGGGAAAAGGGTAGCAAAGGTGCTATACGTGTGATCGATGGTGACCACGATATACCCATGACTGGCCAGATTCTCGGCCTGTGATGCATGTAAAACTCTACTGGTTCCCATACCATGAGATAGCAGTACCACGGGATAAGGACTTGCAGAAGGTAATATTTCAACATTTTCATAAGAGTTGGTTTGACTATACTTCAAGTAGTCGAGCAAAAATTCGGGCAGTTTTAAAGAATTAGAGAAGCTCTGAATATACTTTTTGAACATTTCTTTATTATTTGGAAACAGCGTGTCACGCTTGTTGTTATTGCTGTTTTCAGTTGGGTACCAAACTTGAACCATTAGTTCTCTCTTATCGCTTTGATCTTCAGTGAAGATTTCGTCTCTGTTCTGGTCTGTTAAATGAAATGTTTGAGTACCCACCTTCTCTGGACCATCAAGCTTCGGCAGATTAAAAACAGGTAAGTATACAGACAAGACGGTAGAACCAACAAGCAGAATGACGATTAAGGAAGATAAACTATATTTCAAGAACTTCCCTATTTTAAGATTTATCATCTTGTCGGAATGTCTGAATAAAACGATGATGATGAATAGAGCCGTCATGATATATACCACAAGCAACTGCCATCTATATCCCTCAACCAACAATTGAACTACGAGTATAACGCTACTCCCTATACCCAAACCCAAGCCTGTTTTCATTGTACTTCTTTTAATAAATAGTAGGTCTACGAGTAAAGCGAAACAGGATAGAACTAAAAGTATTTCAAATAATCTCATTGGAATGCCTCTCTCTCATCACGGCAACGGCCGGATTAATCATGTTGCTGCAGAGCTTCATGAACTTCACTTACGATGTTCTCTGCGGATCTTTCTTTTTGCCCCTTGATCTATTCTTTGCTTCATTGCTGCTAATGAAATTTTATCCAATGAAAATGTACTGCCCGTGACGTCAATATGAACTGAATATGAACAAGCCAATTCATTACTATTTACTGTTGTGTCATAAATCCCCTGAATTTTTCAGCAATATCTTTGGCATGGGAACGATACAAATAATGATTTGCTTCCAACAACACTATTTCTCCATGTTCGGAGTTCTCTATTAGTTTCTCGTGTTCGGGAACCCAATTGTCCGCTGCCGGATGATTCTTTTGAACAAAGAACAGGACAGGAAGATTAACAGGGAACGTTAGTTGTTCAGCTGCTTTGAAGTTGGAATACATACTCTCTGCCTCATTTAATTGCGTGGTATTATACATATTTTTTCGAATCAGAATGTTCAATTGTTCTTTCGTTTGCTCATCATAAGGCAGTCCATCATAAGGGTCCGCACTCAGTTTCAATTGTACTCGTGCGAAACCTAAGTTACGGAACCATTTAATCGGTTGTGTATCTGACGAATCAATCTTCTGTTCACTTATCGCTGGCACACTGCTATCCAGCCCGACAAATGCACTTACTTCATTGGCATATTTGTTCACATACTCCAGACTATAGATCCCCGAGATGGAATGACCCATGAGGATATAACGATCAATATGTAGACGCTGTAACGCTTCATGAATTTCACTGACGATATTCGCTGTACTGCGTTCCTTTTCGGTCTGATCGCTCAATCCGTAACCAAAGGGCTCAACCACGACGACTTTATAATATGGAGATAACTCAGAAATAAGTGGCTTAAAATCAAGCGCTGGTGCCGCTGTTCCAAAGCCAGGCAGAAGCACAATCGTTTCCTCACCTTCGCCTTGAATGAACACATTCATATTTTTCCCGTCTACAGACACATGTTGACCATACGGCTCCATTCTTTTTTGCTCCGAATGAGTACTGATTTGGTTAACAGTATATACGATAGCTACAAAAAGTAAGATTGCTATAATGATTGCGCATAGTACTTTAAACAAAATGTTTAACACTTTCTTTGTTTTGCCTTTACTCTGTATTTTTTTGTCTGCTTGTTGACTCACATTCATCTGCCCCTATCCTCTTTTTTTTGACATATCAAACCGCTAATGCAAGCCTAATCAACAAAGATGTACTCCCAATGACCACAATATGAACGGAATATGAACAAGCAAAAAAAATGCCATGAGTAACATACAAGGAAGCTTGCATGTTACTCATGGCATGAGAATTTGGTTTAGATACTTCGAAGGATATTCTATTCATTCACCTGTCCTGTGAGCCTAACTATCCGTTGGTGGATGGATGGGCAACGTGATTATAAAGGTCGTGCCTTGACCAGGTTCGCTTTCCACGCGGATGTCACCCTGATGAAGTGATACGATCTGTTTAACGATTGCTAGTCCCATACCACTCCCGTCGTATTTACGACTGTGGGAACGATCTGCCTTGAAAAAGCGCTCGAATATACGCTTCTGGTCTTCCAGGGGAATACCAATGCCCGTGTCGGATATTCGAACAGTCACATTTTTGAAATCCTCTTCCATGCTGACTTTAATCATACCGCCATCCTTGGAGAACTTGATGCTATTTCCGAGAATGTTCGTCCATACCTGATTTAACTGATCGTGGTCAGCCGTTACCTTAACGTTCTCCAAATCAAGCTCGAAATGAATGTTACGCCCGGACCATTGCGGCTGAAGTGCCACGATGACCCGCCTAATCTGTTCATCAAGGCTTAAGGTGTTAAGCCGTAGTTGCTGGGACTGCGATTCAAGTAAACTCAGCTTGAGCAGGCTATCGCTCATTTTGGACATTCGTTTCGCTTCAGAGATGATAATATCCAGGTAACGGTTTCGCTCTTGTTCCGAGAGGTTGACTTGCTTCAGTGCTGAAGCGTAACCGGATATTGAGGTGAGGGGAGACTGAACCTCGTGCGAAACATTCGTAACGAATTCCCTGCGCATCTGCTCCAACTGCTTCAGATCATGCATCATTTCTTCAAAGCTGCGAGCCAACGTGCCAATCTCAGTCGTTTGCTTAATATTCAGTTTGACATTGAAATCTCCAGCTGCAATCCGCTTGGTTGCTTTGGTCAATTTCTTGATCGGTCTCACCAGATATACAGAGGCAACGAGAATTAACAAACTTCCTGCAATCAACGAACAGCTTGCAAAGATTAAGCCCCACTTGATCACAAAAGAGGTTGAAGGCGGCGCAAGTGTTTCCAAAAATATCCCTTTTGTTCCCGTCTCCGTTTTCAACGGTAACCCTAAGAACCCTGTAGCAATCCCACTCGTTGTTTCTTGAACAACGCCCCCATCTAACACTTTCTTCAGTTGCTCGCTCGTCACAGCAGCAGACTTATGTCCGTTAAGCTTTCCGTAAGTCTTGAATTCACCCGAAGGTTCGTAAATTCGAATATGATAGGAGCTGAGCTGTTTCATTCCACTGACGTACAAGTCCGCTTCACTCACGGGGAGGGCCTTATAGATCTGCACAACGTCTTGTCCGAAGTTTCGTAGGTTAATTTGTGCGTTTTCGTTTAATTTTTCTTCAAATATCCAGGTAGACACAAAAAATGAAATGATCGTACCAGCGATAACAGACCCCAAAAAGGTCAAGACCACACGAATATATATGGATCGGATCATTCATAGACCTCAAGTCTGTACCCCAGCCCACGCACCGTTTCAATCCGAAAATCAGGTGTAGTTGCGAATCGTTCGCGCAGGCGTTTAATATGTACGTCTATTGTTCGATCATCTCCGGCGTAATCAATCCCCCATATCTGATCGATCAACTGCTCACGTGTATAGACTTGTCCTGGTGTTCCAGCAAGTTTATACAGAAGTTCAAACTCCTTAAGTGGCAACGTAAGCGACTCCGCGCCTCTCATTACCTTATACGTCTGACGGTCAAGAATAACATTACCAAACTGAATTGTATGTGTGGAGCCAATTTTGTATCGTTTGAGTAATGCTCGGACACGAGCAGTCAACTCTAATGGATCGAACGGTTTGGTCAAATAATCATCCGTACCCAGTTCGAACCCTTTCACCTTTTCCCAAGTCTCTCCTCTCGCCGTCAACATGAGTAATGGGAGGTCGGGATTGGCTCTTCGGAGTTCCTTGCATAGTGCCCAGCCGTCCATGACAGGCATCATAATATCAAGCACAACCAGATCAACTGTCGTTTCACCATACAAAGTGAGAGCTTCCTTACCATCCGCAGCTTCCACTGTGGTGAACCCATCATTTTTGAGAAATAAACAGACAAGTTCGCGAATATTCGCATCGTCGTCAGCAACGAGTATAGTAGCCATAGATTTTTTCTGTCCTCTCCGTTACGTTTAAATATAGTTCAACTTATAAAGTAAATAGTAAAATATCCTACTTATAATAAGTCCACAGCAAACATCGTATGTTCTTTCAACGTTCCCTGGATTGGTACAGGCTGTGACCCATTCTCCTTGAATCCTGCTTTTTGAAGGACACGAATGGAACCTGTATTATCGGGTACAGCGCCAGCTTCAATTCGAGTAATTTCAGTTTCGTGTTTGGCAAATTCCAGCACACATTGCAAGGCTTCGCTCATATATCCTTTTCCTTGATGCAGAATATCGGTCACATAACCAACGATCCATTTTGGGGTAGAATCCAATATGATCTCGAACACTGAAATCTCACCGACGAGTTCATCCGTTGTATTCAGAAAAATACCGAAGGAATATCGTTTCCCGTCTTCTCTTTTCTTGTCCCAGCTCTCAATGAGTGACCTTTGTCCTTCCAAACTATAAAAAGACTCGTCCCGATTACTCGCTGATATATTCTCAATTTCCGCACGATTGCGAACCTGTAGATCCAGAAGTAATGACGCATCTTCCACATTCCAAAATCTCACATAGATACGTTCTGCACTATATTTCATTCATTATTCCTCCTCTATTAACGTTAGGTGCAATTGTAGCATGATTATATCAGGTCATTATATGAGTACGAGCGAATCAACGAGAATTGTTTCGCCAGAAAATGCGGGGAATAAGGCATGTCGTTGCGCAGCCAGGCGACGATGGTACCAATCAGGGCGGAAGAACCGTACCAGATTGCAATCTCCTTGTGAATGCCGGATTCTTCAAGTTCATCCTCCATCTCCACCCGATCAATTTTAGCTTTGACCAGCGTACTCAGCAATTTAAGCAGTCGTTCGGTAAAAATCGGTGTGCGCTTCGTGGCAAGTACCACCTGATAGAACGAGGCGTTCTCTGCAAAATGCTCCAGTAACTTGACCAGAACAGGCCAAGCCTCTTCCGTCCTTTGCTTCTCAAAATGAGGGGCATATTCATCCACGATTCGTTCAATATGCTCGATCATCTCGTCAGCCATCTTCTCCATCATATCCGTAATATCGCGATAGTGCAGGTAGAAGGTTACCCGATTGATCGTCGCTCGTTCGGCAATTTTGTTTACTGACAATTTTTCAATATCCATTTCCTGCAGCAATTCAACAAATGCACCTCGAATTAACTGGCGCGTTCGCAATATTCTTGGGTCCACGGCTGATTTCTTCTCTTCTTTCACGTGTATCCCTCCTTCAAATTTTAAACATTACAATTTTAAACAAACAGTCGTTTATTCTTCATTTAAACAACGAATTCGATTTTTTTGTAAAATAAACAACGAAAACACATCATAACGTAAATTGTAATCTGTCCGAATATGTATATAATTCAATAAATACAATGTAAACTATACAACACGTTGTAAATTTAGTCACGCGTGGATTGAAAGGATGAAAAGGATTGAGTCAGGCTAGAGTACAAGATGAATTAACCGTAAAGAAAGGCCCCATCCTGTTTATCATGATTTTGGGAGCCTTCCTTGCAACGTTGAATCAAACGATCATGAGTGTTGCTACACCGGAGCTGATGGGTGATTTTAATATCTCCGCCGCAACAGCACAGTGGTTAACGACAGGTTACATGCTGGTGAACGGGGTGCTGATCCCCATCACGGCCTACTTCATGCAACGCTTTTCAACCAAGCAATTATTCCAAGCTTCCATGTTTATTTTCCTGATTGGTACCATCGTATCCGCTCTTGCAAGCAATTTCGGTACATTGCTGACAGGACGCATGATTCAAGCAGCGGGCGCCGGCATTATCATGCCTCTCTTGATGAACGTTATTTTGACCTTGTTTGCTCCTGAAAAACGAGGATCTGCAATGGGTATGGTTGGTTTTGCCATCATTTTCGCTCCTGCAATTGGGCCTACCCTTGCCGGTTATATTCTGGAGAACTACTCTTGGCAAACGATGTTCTACGGCATGATTCCATTAACTCTTATTGTCATTGCCTTTGCGTTTGTATACCTGAAGAATGTATCCGAACGGGTCAGCACGAAGTTCGACACGATGAGTGTTGTACTATCCACCATCGGATTCGGCGCATTGCTGTATGGCTTCAGCAGAGCAGGAAGTCTGGGATGGTCAAGTGCAGAAGTACTTATCTGTATTGCTGCTGGTATTGTTTCTCTTGCGCTGTTCACATGGCGTCAGCTCGCTTCAGATACTCCCCTGCTTGATCTGCGGGCTTTCAAGTACAACATGTTCTCCCTGACCACGGTCATCAGTATCGCGATTACGATGATCATGTATGCTGACATGATGTTGCTTCCCTTGTACCTTCAGAACGCACGTGGTTACACTGCACTGGAGTCCGGATTATTACTTCTTCCGGGTGCCCTTGTCATGGGCTTCTTGATGCCTGTAGCCGGAAAATTGTTTGACCGATTTGGAGCCAAATGGCTGGCTGTGATCGGGATGGTGATCACCATCGTGACGACAATTGGTTTCATCGACTTAACGGATTCAACCAGTTATGGGTACCTGGTATTAATGTCAACTGGCCGCCGAATTGGTATGGCTTTGCTCATGATGCCGATTCAAACTGCGGGGCTTAACCAACTGCCACCAAGACTCGGTGCACATGGTACAGCCATCTCCAACACCGTGAGACAAGTTGCTGGTGCTGTAGGTACTTCATTGCTCGTGAGTGTCATGACCTCCCGTACAACAGCACACGTACAGGATATGATGGCGACTGGTGCAGCCAATGGTCTCAGTCAACAACAGCTTGCCACAGAATCCATGATCCAGGGTATCAATGATGCTTATGTCGTGATCATCGGGATCGCGGTTGTGGGATTGGTTCTTTCCTTCTTTATCAAACGTACCAAACAAGCGAAAGAGGAAGAAATCAAACAGGTTGTTAGACAAAAAGTTTCCATGAATTCGAATTAAGGTATTCAGCCTCATAATTGCTTCCATAACAAAGCGGCAGATCAAGACGTTTACGTCTGATCTGCCGCTTTTTAGGTTGTATCCCGTATGAACCTTTCCCTCTACCCAACGATCTTCACTGGCAGATGGGTCAACGACTGTCCCGGAGCTGAAGTGGCCAGATTATTCTCCAGATCAAAGGATTCCACCGGTTCGATCCGAGCGACCTTCTCCACAAATGCAGTCAAGGCAATGCTGAGTTCCATTCTTGCCAGCGGGGCACCCAGACAAAAGTGTGGGCCATTGCCAAAGGTAAGATGTTTTTTGTTATTCCGACGATGAATGTTTAGCTCAAAGGGGTCTTCAAACATCTGCTCGTCCATATTGGCTGCACTCATCCAGGAGATGACAACATCTCCTTTTTTCAAATCTACTCCGAGCAGTTGATTATCCTGCTTCACTGTCCGATGCCGCTTGGCATTATGAAACCGATAACGAAGCATTTCTTCAACTGCGAGTGGAACCAACTCGGGATTCTGTCTTAGTTGATCATACAGACTCGGGTCATCATACAGGAAGGAATAGAACGTATTTGAAACCATATGGCTAGTAGTCTCAATACCGGCTCCGAGCAGAAGCATGGTCGTGCGAACAACCTCATCCTCCGTGAACTTCTCACCCTCCACATCAACATTCAACAGATCCGTAATGATATCCTCACCAGGATGGGACCGTTTATGAACCACAATAGGGTACAGGAATTGATAATACTCTTGAGCTGCAGTCTGCTTTTTCAGTTCACTCTCTTCAGCAGTCTTCGGATTGGTGGGTTGAAACAGAATATCTACCCAGTTCTTGAAGCGGTGACTGTCTGTGAGAGGGATGCCGAGCAGATCAGCCATAACCATCGAAGGCAGCGGAGCAGCCAACGCTTGAACAATATCAATGGTCGTATTCGGCTCAATTTCTGCTACCAGCTGCTGCGCAATGTTACGAATTCGCGGTTCCCAGTTCTTCAGACTTCGGGGTGTAAAAGCAGCGGATAACAACGAACGACTTTTTTGATGACGGGGAGGATCGATACTTGAGATATTTAATTTGTCCGGAGGTGTGCCTTCGTTGTTCTTCGCTCCAACCGCAATGGTTGTTCGAGTTCCTTCAGCCGAAAAATAGACATGATTACTCAGGACCTGCTTCACATCATCGTATCTGAACACATTCCAGGTGTCTGTATCTTCGTGATAATACACAGGATGTTCGGACAGCATTTTTCGAAACCAGTGAAGTGGAAAAAACTCTTCGGATCTGGACTGGAAGCCTGTAATGTCCTCAACGCGTATCACTTCTTTATACATTTGGAATCCACCTCTCAGTATCGTTTCGTGATTGGTTACTTGGGTACCTGAATTGACAGTTCAGCACCTGATTCCATTTTATACCATTCGTTCATTTATTGATATACACCATTTGAACTAAATAGGAAAAACCCCTTAATATAAGGGGTTTTAGTTTTATACGAATAGTATATTATTTCGTCGGTGTTGCAGAGAGATAAGCGATACGAACCGATTAATCGCCTAGTTTCGCCAATGCTTCCTGTAGCTGCTCCAGCTGTGCAGACAGGGTTTCAATGCAATTCTGCGTTTGGCTTGCCTTCTCCATTAAGACTTGCTCGTCCGAACTGTCTTTCGATGCATCACCGATTGGTGTTGACTTCAATTCCGACAATTTGCGTTCGTACGTTTCTTGTTTCTCCAAAGCTATTCGCAGTTCTTCTTTCGTCGTATGGATCTGATGTTCCAGATATATGATGTCGGACGAGTTCGCTCCATCGGATAAACGTTGTGAATATGTCATGAGTCACCTCTTTCAATTTCATCCATTGCTTTGCCAACAGTGTAGGGATCAATATCGATATCCAGTTCCATGCCGAGAGCTAGTTTCGCCAGTTGACTCCCGATAAAAGGACCCATGGTCAAGCCAGAGGCGCCAAGTCCGTTCGCTGTAATCAGACCCTGCCAGCCCGTCACAGACCCCATTACAGGCAGAAAGCCAGGTGTGAACGGACGAAACCCAACTCGTACTTCCTGGAATGTACTGTTTGCAAGACCTGGTGCCAGTTCCAGGCCTTTATTCAAAACCTCCTGCATGCCCCCTGCGGTTACTCTTGTATCATAACCCTCTACATCATTTTCATGAGTGGCTCCAATCACAATCTTCTGTTGATCAAAGGCCAGGAGGTATTGGTCAGACGGTGGCATAATCACGGGCCAGTTGCCCGTATCCTCCCCATCCGTAACATGTAGATGCATAATTTGTGCCTTTTGATAGTGCACTTTAAAGTGTATGCCGAGTGGCTTCAACAGTGCGTTGGCCCATGCACCTGCACAGACAATGACTTCATCTGCCAGGAAACTCTGACCATTAACCGTCACACCAATGACCCGATCTGCTTCGTATTGAAGCGTGGCGTCTCCATGGATCACTTCTGCTCCATTTCGCTGTGCAGACCGGATTAAGGCATCGCGCAGCGCCCGTCCATCTATACGTGCAGCACCGCTGATATGTACGGATTGATAATGTTCCTCCAGCAGTGGAAAACGTTCATGGGTTTCTTTTGCATCAAGAGGTGTAATCTCACCAATCTCCGGTGCATCTGCTTTGCGAAGGTGGGCTCGCTCTTCCATCTTGTTGATTTTGTCCACATCCGTATGAATACTGAGCGCACCCACTTGAGCATATCCCGTTTCCGTTTCTCCTTCACTCTCAAGCTCCGCTATGATGCCAGGGTAGAACCGCGCACCAGCCTTGGCGAGCTGATACCAGTCCTGATTACGTCGCTGTGACAGCCATGGACAGATGATACCGGCAGCTGCATCCGTTGCCTGTCCTATATCTTTTCGATCTACGATGATGACCTCTGCGCCATGTTTGGCTAATTGATAGGCTGTTGATGCCCCCAGAATACCCGATCCGACTACGATGACTTTCTTCATGTTTGCATCCCTTTCCTTAATCACTCATTCGTTATAGCGTATACTGTTTCGCATTCTGTTGGCAAGGCAGGCGTACTTCTAGATCTATAAATAGAGACTGATCAAGCTACGATGCATGCTAATGCATCCAATAAAGAACGGTTGGACTATATTTTTGAAAACGTTTTATTATCGATCGTCAATCAATTAAAATAATTCCATTTATGTAATATAATTCTTTCTAGGTTTCTTTTAACGCTGTAACCACGCCACTAACGCACATGATCCTTTAACGAAAAGAGGAATAACACGACGATGCCGAAACCTAGCATGGGGAATCCACTGGATACCGATATGCCGCTCATGATTACAGGGCAAAACCAGTTGACCGTTGATGAATTGATGAATTGGAGCGACCATTCACGGGATTACAGCATTGTACAGTGCATCGGAGGAACAGGGCGAATCGCAGCAAAGAATCATGAATTTTCGATCAAAAAAGGAACCGCTCTCATTTTATTCCCGGAGGTAACTTACCGTTACCACAATCTGAGTGATTCATTACGATTTGATTGTCTGTCTTTCAATGGCTATTTATTGCCAAGGTTCTTGCATACCTTGCAGATCGGGGAGCTGCGCGCCTTCAAGCCGGATGGAATGCTTCATATCCTGTTGCATGAAATTACGTTGGCGCTGCAGTCCCGGCACAAGGATCAGATCTGGCACGTATCCGCGTTACTGTACATGCTTTTGGTCAGATTAACCATTGAAGGTGAACGCTATAGTGTTTACGAACGTTCTGATGCCCGATTAAGATTGGATGAACTCATTACTTTTATCAAACAAAATTATCATCAGGATATTTCTCTCCCCATGTTGGCTGAGCAGATGGACGTAACCGAACAGCACCTGAATCGGATATTCAAAAAAGAATTTCAAATGACTCCATTGGAGTATCTGACACGATATCGGTTGTTGAAAGCCAAGGAAATGCTCATAGAAAATGACGCCACTACCGCTCATGAAATAGCCAAAGCTGTTGGTTTCAACAGTGCCAGTTACTTTGGATCGGTGTTCAAAAAATACGAAGGGATCTCCCCTATCGAGCTACGCAAGCAGTATCTGGATTAAAGAGCCTCCATATCGATCTCGGCCAGCGAGGATAACCGCAGTTCATGCATGGCGAACTCCAGACCACGCGTTACCTCGTTAGGCACGATGATACAACGAATACCTGCTGCATTGGTTGCCTTCAAGCCATTAGGTGAATCTTCGAACACAATCGCTTCCGAAGCCTCGATCCCAAGACTCTGGAGAGCAAGAAGGTACAGTTCAGGATCCGGTTTCACTCGCTTCACATCCTCGGATGTATGAACGACTGTGAAATAATCGAAAATGCCTAATTTCTGCAAGTAACCATGCACCCAGTCCCGTGTGGAGCTGGAAGCAACCGCAAGCTGAATCCCCTTCTCCCTCGCAGACTGAAGCAATTCATACACCCCTGGAAGAATAGCGGCTTGTCCCAAATAGACTTCGTATTTCTGTTCAGAGAGCAATTTGATATGATCATGATCTATCTTTTTTTGGAGCGCCTGCTCCAGATATAGAAATGGATGAAACTCCTCAAAGGATGTGCCCACATTTTTCGACCAAAGCTCCAGACCAAGTTCCACTCCGTGCTCTTCATAAATATCGCGAAACGCATAGTACCAGGGTGTCTCTGTATCCACAATGAGTCCATCAAAATCAAATATGAATGCTTTTACCATGAACTGTTCTCCCTCCAATGATCGGCCGGGGGAGCGGATTAGAAGCGCGCGGTCAAGTCCGGTTGAGTAACGTTCACGGATAAAAAGTGACATTTACAGCCCGTTCCAGTCGGCGACTGAACAACTAATCCAGCTCGAAGTTCCCCTTGTGTCGGCATGCCGAAATAACGAATTAGTTTCCACTCATCCCCATCGGGTGAATAAAAGAATGATATGCAGCCCTCTACTTTGCGTATACGCAGATAGGGATTAGGTACGGAGACTTCCACCGAATTGCAATCATCGGATGAACCATCACGTGTGACCACTGACACGATGGTAGGTGCTTTTCCATCATACTCAAAACAAATTTTGCACCAGTTACGATCATCTGCCATCACCATCAGACATCCGGAATCATATTGATTTTTCATATCCACGGTTAACTGGGTTGTGATTTCGAAGTCCTCAGGTACAGGCATGGACAGGAATGGTGCGGTTGCACGAATGTGCTTGCCCGCAGGGTCCTGGAAAAAGTCGGTGTCCGCCTTCGCTTCCACCAGCACACCACCCTGATCCGTATAGGACCAAGTTTCGGGCTCGTTCATCCAGCTCCATTGATTCCGTGCTTCTGTTGTCATTACGTTAGTCATTTCTTAGCCTCCCAAGTTAAAATATGTTCTAGAGGTAGTTCAAAAAGTCCGCTTTTGATTACTAAGGATGCCTAGTGGCATCATCAGCATCGAATATGGCATTCAGCCGAAATAAGTGTGGGCTTACGAAGTATGTTTCCTTCGGAAACATTGCGGTTGCTCACGTAGTTTTCCTACGCTCCGCTACTCCATTTCTAGCTTCATCCCATCTTCTCGGTACTGAAAACCGCTCTTTTTGAACATGCATTTACTCATTTTTTTATGTACTACATATTCGCTCCATATACATAAAACCCCTTCTTCTACATATTTTTGTAAGGTTCTAGCACTTGGGAGTGCTTTTGCGGATCAGGCAGGAAGAACATGATGACCATAAGTACGACGTATAGACCAAGAATGACACTGAACAACAGCGTTGGATTGTGATGGTAAAGCAAACCCGTCAGATATCCGGATGGAATGGCTGTAAGCGTCATGACCGTCTGCACGGCCGAGAACATGTCGGCTTTCTCATGCGTACCCAATCGGTTCATCAGCAGGGAATCCCGGTACGTCTGCAAAATGAAATTACCCGCAGCGAGCACGATTAGCGTTAGAAACAACATCCCTATATTCCCCACAGGAATCAATAGAAACAGGATGGCCCCGGCCGTACTAAGCACGATGGAGAAACCAACATACTTTTCTTCCGAACGCCGTTTCAATCGCGGAATGATGACCAGATAGAGCAACATGACCGTTACTGCGGTCACGACCGGAATAAACGAAATGACACGGTCATCAAACTTCAACTGTTCCTTGAAGAAAATGACCTGGAAGAAATTCAGCTGCAAGATCAGATTGGACAACACGGTGATCAAAATGATCGGGAACAGTCTCCGTTTATAGAACGATTTGCCGAACAGACGCAGACTGGAACCCAAGCTCTGAAGCACGCGGGTTTTACTATGCAATCCCATAAGTTCCTTGCCGACCTCGGTCTCAACCGTGTATCGGTTACGTATGAAGAACATGGCAGTCATGAGGATGCCCCCGACAAAGTAAATGCTGGCGAGTGTTGGCACAATACCATAATTAGCAATGACCACCCCGGCAATAGGCGTTAATACCCCGGCTCCTGTAATGATCATGTTGAGAATGGCAAATACCTTCGATCGTTTATGTTCCTCCACATCCTCTATGATCAGACAGTTAAAGGCGACCGTTACAAACTTGGATGTTGCGTTCAGTAAGTAGGCGATCAGGAACAGCCAGAAGTTCTGAGAGAAGGCCCAGATGAACATGGGAACACTCCAGGCAAGCAGATCAAAGATCAGCGTTGTTCGTTTGCGCCCCAGCTTATTCGTAATGGAACCCGCGAATAGTTGAAAGATAAAGGCAAAATAAAGATTCACCGAATTGATTAAACCGATTTCAATATCCGAAAGTCCGGCTTCCTTCATATATAAAGGAGCATAGAAGAGAACGATCGTGCCCGGAATGGCCCATACCGGTTCGAGAAAAATGGAGTAGCGTGGATTCTTCGGCAAATCTTGAAGCAATTTCAATCGATATCCCTTCCTTCTGCGGTTTTCACCGCTGCGAATTCCAACTTCTCGCAGCGGCAAACCCGCTAATGTCTACATGCTTATAGGATCAGAGCTGTTTTGACCGAATTCATGGGCAATTTCTCTCCAGTATGCATGTCATAACCAATCGTTCCATTAAAGGCCTGTTCATAATCACTCAGCAGTTCCTTGGCTGTCACCATCTGTTCCAGTTCCGGGATACTTTGGGCAAATTTCAGTGCCGTACTGATCATCGAGTGATTAGCCACCGCGCCAATGATACTAATGCCATCATTAATCACGGCTGTTGATTTGAACGTTACCTCATAGCTGTCGTCATATCCCATAGGAATAATTTTTCCGCCTTTGGCAATCAGCTCAAACCCGACATGAAGCTGGTTACCAACCGCGTCCACTACAATATCAAACTTTTTGTTATTATTGATCTCGTATACTTTATCCAGTGTCAGATCCTGAGGATAGAACACATGATCCGCGATCCCCGAAGCGAACTCTTTGCGGTATGGATCAACTTCCGTGCCTACGGTAAGCCTTGCCAATCGTTTGCTAACTAGCTGACACAGGGAACCGATTGCACCAGAACCGAGGACCAGTACGGAGTCACTTGGCTTAGTCCCTGCTTTCATGAACGTCTGAAGTACACATCCCAGTGGTTCGATCATCATGGCCGTTTCCCAACTCATGGAATCCGGGATGGCATAGATATACTTTTCGTCTCCAACAAAATATTCAGCAAAGGTTCCGTGTGTCGTCATCCCTACTTGATAGTCATCAAAATTCTCACAGTAGATGAACAGTCCTTCGCGGCAATAGGAGCAGGTACCGCAAGATTGAGTGGGATCAACCAATACCCGATCACCGATCTTGAATCCACGAACTTCGTCGCCCACCTCAACGACTGTGCCCACGCCTTCATGACCGATAATTGTTCCTTTATTCGCCGGCACTTTGCCTTTGACAATATTCAGATCTGTCCCGCAGATGCCTGAACCATAGATTTTAATTTTCACCTGGTTTGGCTTTTGAATGGTTGGCTCCTCAATCTCCTGGTAAGTTACCTGTTTGAGATCCTGATATACGAGTGCTTTCATTGAATATTCCTCCTAGTCGATTGTCGATTATGATCTATGGATTAAGCTTCATACGTTTTCGAAAGTTGCATGGAATGCAGATGTTCCTGCTTCTGAATCTCTTTCCAGTCTGACAGGATCTGCAACAGCGCTTCCTCGACCCACACCAATTCTTCCCGTGTATGAGCATCGGAGAAAATAAAGTAGCCTTTGGTGAAAATGCCGAAGTGAGCCATTTTTTTCACCATGAACTCACGGAAAGGGTCGGTTTGGAAGTTATCCTCGGCCAGGGATTGAATGCAGAAGCTTGCATAGGTCCCCTTTACTTCCAATTGATCCGTCAATCCGAGTAACACAAGTTCAGATTCCAGACGATCCATGATCCGTGTTGCCGGATCACGCCAGGTCGGCCATACTTTCGCATTCTTCATTAAGCGTTCACAGGCAATCGCTGCCGCGAGCGCTGTCGTTTCGCTGGAATGGGCATTGCTGAATCTGACCTGTCCTGACAAGGACATCAGATGCTGGGGCCCCATCACAGCTGCGAGCGGTAAACCGTTTGCCATACCTTTGGAGATACAGAGCAGATCAGGCCAGATGTCATATTCTCCTGCTGTAGCCTGCTTGCCCATCCGTATGCCTGAAGTTACCTCATCGAATATGATAATGATGTCAAGGGACCGGCACAGAGTTACCACTTCCCCCAGCGCTTCCTTTTTCCACTCATTAGGACATAGAACTATACATGCGATATCCTCGGGAGATGAGGTAATCTGGGATTCAATTCGCTCTGCTGTCGGCTTGTTCACCCAGATCGTTGAACGCTCAATATCTACCGGGATGCCACGTTCTTTCGTCTGGCCGCCATAATAACCATAGGCGGACCAATCGTGCCACCCGTGATAAGCTGTCGCAATAACCTTGCTTTTGCCACTTGCAGCGCGGGCAAGACGTACTGCCCCACTCACTGCATCAGCACCACTTTTCGTGAAACGCAGTGACGGAAAGCGACCCTCGAACCGCTCCAGAATCAACTCGGCACATTCCAGTTCGATGTCGGCCGGAACCGAAAAGCTTGTCCCTTTTTTCAGCTGGTGAATGACGGTGAGTTGGACTTCATGTCTGGCATGACCCCATGATGCCGTACCCATGGCCATCTCACAATCCAGCCATTCATTACCGTCGATATCTGTGAATCGGGAATTGTAAGCCTCTGCACAACACACGGGTGTATGCCCCGGAAATAAACGTTCAGGTGCTTTGGCTAAAGTGCTGCATCCGCTCGGAATCACCTTTTCGACTTGTTCCAACCACTCCAGATTACGGGTAAATCGTACGGCACGATCCAGCGTGCTCTCTTTTTCTTTCACCTTAAGTACCTCCCTGTTTATTTTCGTTGTGAGTGAGTTACCGAACTTTGGTTCCAGGCCAGCATCCATCGTATATGCGATCCATCGTAATCACATTGCCATACAAATCGATGATCAGATCCTTGGCTCGATGAGCATGTCTCATCTCAATCCAGTAACGGTTCTCCAGCAAACGGGCGAAATTGTCCACCAAGAACAATAACCGGTTCTCACTATGAATCAGTTCCTTGCCCAGTACCTGCGGCAGCCAGATGGCTCCGTTGGAATTAAAGCGGTTTGAATAGTCCCGTACTTCGGCTACATTTGCAAATTCGGCTTCCTCCAGCTTGGTCCAGAATGTCTCGGCATCACTTCGAACCTCGGCAAGGTCAATCCCGACAATCGGCAGATGCTGGTATTCCTCTTGGCTTTCCAGCTGTGCTTTCAGATGACTGAAAACGAAGGGCCACACATCAGCTTCGATTTGACCGCCCCACTTTTTCCAGAAGCGTGCCAGATTGTTCTTACGGTTGAAGTTGCGGTGAATGCCGCTGCTGCGTTCCCAGTGATAGGCTTGAATATTTGGGTTGATGACCGTATCGTATCCGGCAGCTCGTGCCCGCATCTGATAATCGAAATCCTCGTATCCGTTAAAGAACTTCTCATCAAGGTTGCCGATCGTCTCGTAAACCTCCCGCTTCATGCCGAACATGGCGAACACCACTAGTTGAACGGAGAAGGTTTCTTTCGGGATATCATCAGGAGATGCGTTCAGGAACAGGTGTCGGCCGATGGTGTCCGCAAAAGCAATGCCACAATGCTGCACGCCTCCGGTTTGCGGATACAACAGAACGCCTCCAATCATGCCGATCGTAATATCGCTATCCAGTGTCTCTTTCATCATTGGTTGCCAGTTCGGTTGAAGAATGGTGTCGGAATCTAGGAAGAAAATGTACTCTCCCTTGGCAAGACTGAGTGCGCTATTAATCGACACGGCGCAACCGAGTGGAAAATCATGCTGAAGAATCTCGATGGTCACACCTTCTCTTACTTCTTGCTTCAGTTTATCCAGATGTTGAAAGACTGCTGAGCCGGAACCATCGTTGATGAAAATAATCTGAGTGGATGGACTTACCGTCCGGAGCAACGAATCTGTGAACAGGTTCAAAATGTTATAGTCCTGGTTGACTGGCACAATAATGGTGTAAAGCATGGAATCCCTCCTGATTTGAGTTGATGGAATGAGTACATAAGCTGATTCGAAGTACATAATTGCAGGTGTTTCTGTCCGGCCCCCTCGTTTGAAAATTTTGTCTTTATTTGGTAATGATTTGAATCTACTAGAAATTTATATCATTTTTTGTAAACTTGAAATCTTAAATTCTGAACTCTGTTAATATTTGAATATGTAAGAAAAGCAAATGTTTTATCGTTTCGCCATGCACCGCGCTACTTTGAACGCAAAAAACACCCCCAAAGAGTCTGCGTATCACACGATACGGTTGACGGTTTGCGGGTGTTCGCTTGATGGAAATCTATTGCTTTTCGTTAAATTGGCCCTGACCTAACGCTGCTTAAATCCATGATAAAACGTATCTACCACAAGCGCAGGGGCTGCTTTTCTCGCGATATGACCACTTACAACCTGCTGCCACGTCAGGAACATGATGGAATACAGCACATCAACAATCCAGGTTTTATCGAGATCGGAGCGGAAATAACCTTTCTGTTGTAACAGACCTACCGCATGCAATACAGGTTCTCTCAGTTTCAGATCGGCTCCCTCAATCTCAGGATTATAGTTGATGGTGGTGTCATGAGCCAGAAAATAAATTTTGTCGCCTAACGGAATTAGCGCTTCAATCAGCTCGGGTATGTACTTTTCACAGTGCTCCTCATCCAGTTGGATTTCTTTCATGGTCTCACTGACCACCTCAATTGCGCGTAATCCTAGATAAACCATGAGCTGTTCACGGCTTTCCACATATCGATGTAACGTAGCGATCCCGATTTTTGCAGATTCTGCAATCTCATTCATGGATGCATTTGGCTTTTCAATCAGCAATTTCGTGGCCTCGTCCAGAATGGAATGTAGTCTGGTTTGTTTGATTGTTGTCATTTCCTTTTTCATTGGTATTACACCTCTTGGCGAATTAGTCTACAATTGATCTAGTCATCCATCAAATGATTGGATGAGATTATAAAATTATAGCATATATTCTCACGATATCGCATTTTGAACGTAACAAGTCACCTCTTATATATGTACTGTAAATATAAAGCTTAAAAGCCGCCATTCGGCGGCTCTTAGCATGGTCAGCTTTTATCTTGTCCGTTGCTTACAGTTCAATGATTCTTGTCGCAATATTTGCACAAAATTCACTGTCATGCTCTACAAAAAGCAGGGTTGGAGAGTATTCCAGCAGCAAGTCTTCGATCTGCATACGTGAAATGACATCCACAAAATTGAGTGGTTCATCCCAAATGTGCAAATGAGCTCTCTCACTAAGACTTTTAGCAATGAGCACTTTCTTTTTTTGGCCTGCGCTAAATGTTGAAATATCTTTCTCCAATTGTAGTCTGGAAAAATCCAATTTTCGAAGTATCGATTTAAACAAGCTCTCATCAATCCCCTGCGTGACCGCATACTCAGATAAATAGCCTTCGAGATCGGACGTGTCCTGCGAAACATACGAGATTTTGAGCTGATGATCCTTTCGGAAAAGACCTGTATAAGCAATATCTTCACCACAGATCAGTTTAAGGATGCTTGATTTGCCAGATCCATTTTTTCCGTACAGGGCAACTCGATCCCCTTTTTCAACCGTGAAACTGATATCCTTACACACAGTATTAGACCCGTATGCTATAGACACATGTTCCAATTCGACAAGTTCATGCTTGTGAAAATCCAGCTGATGAATCTGTAGAGCTTCTGCACTCTCTATATTTTTGAGAAGTTTGGACTTTTCTTGAATCGCAGATTGCTGCCTTTGTTCAATATTTTTGGAACGTTTCATCATTTTGGCAGCCTTGTGTCCAATATATCCTTTATCCACCTTGGAACCGGAATTCCTCGTACCGTTTTTGGTTTTTTCAACTTCATGCGACCATCCACCGGTCCGTTTGGCTGAATCGGATAAACGCTTGATATCCTTTATTAATTTCTCATTACTCGCAAGTTCAAACTGATCTTGCCTTCTTTTGTTTTCCCACCAAGCGGAAAAATTCCCTTTCTGAATCTCGATGTTACTCTTATTGATGGAAAGGATATGGTCCACGCTGTGGTCCAGAAAGGAGCGATCGTGCGATACCAAAATAAATCCACGCTTGCTGCGAAGATAATTACTAACGATTTGCCTCGCATGAAGATCTAGGTGATTGGTCGGTTCATCAATGAGCAGAAACCGATTATCCTTCAGGAACAAGGCGGCCAGCATGATCTTCGTCTGTTCTCCATTGGATAAGGTATCGAAAGGCCGATATAGCACATCTTCCGACACCTTCAACAGGTTAAGTTCGCGCACAACTTGCCAGTGCAGATATTCAGGATGAATCTCGCCGATGACATCGAGGGTCATAGCTCCCTTATTCCCTACATGGAAAGGAAAATATTCAAAGCTAACATTCGCAGAGATATGTCCGCTGTATTCATATTTACCAAGCAACAGATTGAGAAAGGTCGTTTTGCCTCTGCCGTTCCTTCCGGTAAAACCCAATTTCCAATCGGAGTCCAACTGAAAACTAACATTTTCAAATATATTATCGTAACTGCCTTCATAGGCAAAGGTCAGGTTAGTAACGTTGATTAAAGACATGCATATCATCCTTTTTATGTGAAATATAAAAGTAAACTGACGGGATTTCACCATAGAACATGGCATGGATTCCCTCACTTTAATATTTGAACATAATCAGAATTTAGATTCGCTTATACAATAAGAACCCTGGCGATATACCATTCAGCGCCAAGTAGATCTATGCATAGGAGGATAAAGTGTCGGATTCTGATTAGTAATATTGTGAACCATGCCACTGTTCATGTTCGTTGACAGGTCCACATAAACATCCACAACCTCTAATTCTGTCATGACTCTATCCCCCCTTAGAAAGCTCAAAATTTAATACAGAAAACTTAACATGGAATATATTCACTGGTCAAGACACGGCAACCTCAATCACTTCATCCACGTCTTTCCGCTTCCCCCTTCAATCCACTGTATTATCAGCCTTACACACCTCTACATATATCTTGATGATGTACTCATCGGGGTTACTTTCTGCGAAATAACTGAGCAGGTCCAGTGCATACACATGTCCACAGACTTGCAGCCCCTCTTTTTCTATCTCCTCTTTCATGAGGGTATACGTCTTCGACATGCTTTCGTATGAACCTCGATGATTCATGACGGCATACATCCCTTTAGGCTTAATCCATATCGTTTCCCCTGAAATGGGAGCTTTTATTTTGTTGCCAAAGTAATCCGGATAGTATTCTCCTGCCTCATAGTGCTCCTGACGTAGGATCGTCCATACCGGAAACTCATAGTCGATCATCTGTTCATCACAATGGGTCCTGTATCCAATGAACTTACGGAAGAATTCCTTATCCCCATCCCCTTGCTCCAGTTGAACAGTAATAAAATACTCCAGCTCACATTGTTCGATATGCAGTCCTTCATGCGAAGCATCTGTGGCTTGTTTCGTCATTTCAATGGCACCACTTAGCAGCTTTTGCATGCGTTTGATTCGTTGTTGCTCCAGCTCAAGGGCCTTTAATTTCTGTTCAAACAGCTCAATTAACAATGGTGTATTCTGATTTTGAATAAACGACTTAATCTCTTGAAGTGAGCTTCCGGCCTTCTTCAGCACATGTATGACATCGAGCACATATGTTTGTTGCACACCATAATAGCGGTAGCCCTTGGCATTGGTATATTCAGGCTTTAACAGCCCAATCTCGTCATAATGAAACAGGGTATGTTTGGTCACTCCGCAGACCTTGGCAAATTCACTGGTGGTAAAGTGTTGTGCATGATGTCCAGCCATCTTTGGGTCCTCCATATACATATGTGGTCTAAGTTTTATCAATATAATTGCATTATAGTGTGTAAAGAAAAGTTTGACTATAGGGTTACCCAATAGTTTAGTCTAGAATTGTAAGTTATTCATATCGTCGGAGGGAAACATGTCAAAATTCAAACGTTGGATGATTCTTGTTATTGTCTCAAGTGCACTATTACTCATTGTGATGGATATGACCATCCTGTACACCGCTTTACCCAGCTTGACCCATGATCTCGGTGCATCAGCTTCGGAGAAATTATGGATTCTAAACGGTTACTCCCTAGTCATGGCGGGTTTGCTGCCTGCAATGGGAACGCTCGGGGACCGTCTTGGTCACAAAAAAATATTCACCCTGGGATTGCTCGTCTTTTCTGCCGCTTCTCTTGCTGCTGCCTTTTCTCCAGTACCTGCCGTACTGGTCATGAGCAGAATTCTTCTTGCCGTAGGCGCATCCATGATGATGCCAGCCACATTGTCGATCATCAGGGTTACGTTTACGAATGAACGAGAACTCGCACTCGCGATCGGCATATGGGGTTCCATTGCATCCGGTGGTGCAGGACTGGGACCGATTGTCGGCGGATTGCTTCTTCAACACTTCTGGTGGGGCTCTGTATTTCTGATTAACCTGCCGATAGCCATTATCGCGTTTGTATTCGCCTTGAAAATGATTCCTAAACATCAAGGGGATACGTCGAAAAAGTGGGATTTCACCAGTTCCATTCAGATCATGATTGCCATGGTTGGAATTATCTATTCTATCAAGGAATTCACAAGACGCGAAGGATCTCTGACACTCGCTATCATCGCTGCTGTGATCGGTGTTCTGTCCCTGATCATCTTTATTCGCCGTCAGAATAACAGTACCCACCCGCTTCTGGATCTGTCCTTATTCAAAATTCCAAGATTCAGCACCGGCTTTATTACCGCACTGGTTGGCTTGTTTGCACAAATGGGTGTGCAATATATGGTCACTCAGCGGCTTCAGCTGGTGGAAGGCATGTCACCGCTTCAAGCTGGACTATTCACCGTATCCATACCTGTTGCAGCACTCATTGCCGGACCTGTTACGGGAGCCATTATGCACCGTGTGGATGTTGTATATATCAAAAGCTTTTCTCTGTTCATCGCTGCCCTTGGCATGGGGACGTATCTGATGTATTTCAATACAGGGTTTACCGGGCAGATTCTGGGTTTGGCACTGCTTGGTGCAGGTCTTGGATCAGGCATGACCGCTGCATCCCATTCCATTATGAGTTATGCCCCACCTCACAAAGCGGGTATGGCTGCTTCCATTGAGGAAGTAGGTTATGAGCTGGGCGGAGCATCCGGTATTGCCATCATCGGAAGCATGTCGACCCTTTTCTACACACTCGCTATGAAGATTCCTGCGGGAATTAGTGTGCCAGCCAATGCGAAGGACAGTCTGGATGAAGCGCTTATCGCTGCCGAAAGTTTGCCTGCTGCGTCTGCTGAATCGCTCAAAAATGCCGCCTTTGCTGCATTTGACCAATCTTTCTTTGTCGTCATTGCAGGTGTGACCGTATTTCTGTTCATTGCTGCTCTGATCATGAGCTGGGTTGCCGTGCGCTTGAAACGAGCCCAAAAGCACAGCGTTAAAACGTAATGAAAATTCACTTTATGAAACAAAGCGAGGTATATACGAAATATGTCAAAAGAAGAGGATTAACTCAATTAAATGAACATCAAAAACCACTACCTGAGTTGTTTCAGGTAATGGTTTTTGATATGCCTGAGAACAGGCCTCCAATGGGTACACCTTACGGAACATAAGCATCCTCTACCTCAACTTTTCGTTCATTCCCCATCGTAATGTATTTCACATTAATGATATTTCCTTTCTGGAAGTGGGGAATATGTGTGATCGGGATATAAGTCTCTACAATTGTTGGAAAGGTGCGGCCGTCAACTTGGGTTACAGTTAAATCCAATCGCACGCCCGGCCTTCCATCCCTACTGGATGAAGTCTGTACAATATCATGAATTATTGCTTCTGCTGGAATTCCATCCATCAGAATGCTCTTGCGAAGGTGATGTTTCTCTTTATTGCTACGCAGCAGTTTAAATACCATAATCGTAGTGATCGTGCCTGTTATAAGCATAAAGACAATAACAGCAACAAAAGTAATTAATGTGACGGTCATAATAACCTCCTTTTATTTGAAACTTATGTTAACTACTTCTTGTTTAGATCTTTTATTCCTGCCTACTTTCTTGAATCGGAAAGCTTTAAAGTCAAAAAAGCCGCCTTAAGGGCGGCTTCCTGCTGTGTATGTTCAACTCAATCTACTTTCGCACCATAAGAGCGTACAAACAGAACGGCTTGTTCGCGATCCAAACGTACACCTTTGATATCCAGAGATTTCAGATCTATGCCCTCCAGATTGGCCCCTCTAAGATCGGCCCCTTGCAGCTTGGCTCTGCTCAAAACGGCTCTTGTAAGATCACAGTCTCTCAAATCCGCTTTGGTGAAATCCGTGTCTGTAAAGTCAGCTTCAAAGAAACGAATTCCTCGCAAATCCTGTTTGCCTAATCGGGTATGTCTCAGATTTGTATAAGACCAATCCCCGTGACTTAGTGTAATGCCATCCATTTGCGCACCTGAAAAGTCCGAGCCTGTCATCTTGCAGGAGCTGAATTTGGAAGCAAAGAGATTCGCACCACCGAAGGTGCAGTTTTCAAAAGCCGATTCCGTATGAATCGAACCATTCATCGAAGCCCCTTTGAAGTCACACTCGATAAAACGGCAGTTACTTGTTTCGATTTCTTCCATAGAAGCATTCATGAATGTACACTGTTTGAAAACACAGCTTATCAATTCTCCATATCTCAGATCGCGTCCCTCAAAATGTACTGCTTCATATTCCTGATCCTTATATTGATACACTGGTTACACCCCACATTGTATATTTCTCCGTCTTTCTTCATTAAAAGAACTTTTTATACTATACCACACCCCTGTCAAGTACCTGCTTAAACACACACAAAAGTCAAGTTACTTTTTTTAGAGGAAATCTCCGAAATATAAAGGAAAGACGCAAAAAGCATCTTTTTTCCCACACTATATTCCCTAGTAATTGTTCGTATTTATACCTTGGACTTCACCGTCGAAATGCTAACTAACAGTAATAAAATGGCCAGCCCCGCAGTGATCAGGGCAATGGTATGCAGTCCTTCAGAACGAATGGCTCCACCGAAGGTTATGCCTAGTAAACTGGTGGACAAGATACTACCAATCGAGCGGAACGTAACGTATAACCCTGAAGCGGCTCCGGTCTCTTCCGGTGATGTGACATCATACAGCGCTGTTTGCAGACCCATGTTGTTGAATCCATTGGGAATACCCAGTACGGCATTCACTACCAGAATCAATAACATGGAGCTATTTTCACCAAGCAGCAATAACAGAAGTGTACTTGCAACTAATAAAAGGTTCCCCACAATGATGGTGGTGCGATAACCAAAACGTTTATTGCATTTGACCGCAACTGAAGTCATGATCACGCCTAATCCTGCCAGAGGAAGCATGAGCAAGCCGGTTGTTTTGGGATCATATCCCTTCACTTGGTCTAACCATAGCGGAATACAGAAGAACAACGAATAGAAAACAACATTAACTCCAATATATTGAACGTAGACAAATCGGAGTCGCCGATTAGAAGTAATCATATGAATATTCATAAATGGACTTGTTGCATGCTTTTCCCACCATACAAGAACAGTACCTGTAATCAGGGAAACGATGAGCAGCCACCAGGACATGCCGTCCGACAAAGACAGCAGGAACAGCATCAGTGTTGTCAGCATGAGGACAAATAGTCCGATACCCGGGATGTCCATGCGTTTCCAAACAGGTGCAGCTACTGTTCCGTTCGCAATCGTTGCCTCTTGCACAACTTGGTCTTTAGGCAGCCATGCACGAGCAATCCACAGCGTTGCCAAGGTGATCGGGATGTTAATCCAGAAGATCGATTGCCAACCGATCGAGCCGACCAGAATACCCCCAAGTGTGGGACCGAATGCAGCCATGACATTAGCCATGATCGAAACCAGCGCCAGAGCTGAGGCAATTCGATTGGGATCATCCTTCGCTCCCTGCTGTGTGGCAGCCGCTCGCAACATGGACATGCCCGCAGGGAAAGCTACAGCACTACCCAAAGCCTGTATAATACGCATAGCCAAAAGCATGCCAAAATTCGGTGCCCACACGGCCACCACACTACTGAGTAGAACAAGCGATAGTCCACTCAGAAAGATTCGTTTCGCTCCAAAGAGATCCGAGAGCTTGCCCGCAAGTGAAGGTCCGATGGCTCCTGCCAGATAGAAACCCGATAGCAACCAGGTCACTGTTGCGAGATTCACCTGAAATTCTGTTCCGATCCTCATGAGCGCCACAGCAATCATGGATGAGTTCAATGGGTTCAGTAGCACGCCAAGTGCAACCACCCATGCAATTTTTCGAATAAGCTTATCGGAATGGGGGTTGGCATTAGGTTGGATCGAGGAATGAGTTGTTAGTCGTGTCATTGCAGAGCCTCCGTATTGAGAATGCTCCAAGTATAATTCACTTTCATCATTAGAAAAAATATATATATTCGTATAATATAATAATAAAATCATTATCAATAAAAGGTGGATCAGCAATGGACATCGCCCATTTGAAATATTTTCAAACCGTAGCTCGCACCGAACACATGACGCAGGCCGCCCATGAACTGCATATGGCCCAACCCGCACTAAGCATGATTATTTCCCGCTTGGAGGATGAAGTGGGGGTTCTCTTGTTCGATCGTGTCGGCAGACAGATTCGTTTGAACACTTGTGGTAAAGCTTATTTGAAGCGGGTCAATCAGTCTTTGGCTAATCTGGAAGAAGGAAAACGAGAAGCCATGGAATTAGCCGGTTACGAACAAGGCAGAATCTCACTGGCTACGACCACCTTGAACCGTTTAACGAAATTATTATCTACCTACCTCACGCAACATCCGGATGTGAACTTCAAGATCACACAAGCTTCAACCGAAAAAGAAAAGCTTCTATTACTTGAACAGTCCGAAATTGATTTCTTCCTGACCTCCCAATGCATTGATCGTGCGGATATTAAGCATATCCCTTTGATCACGGAAGAAATCTTGCTTACCGTTCCGCCAACGCATCCGCTTGCTGGACGCGACCGGATTTCACTTGCAGAGCTGGCTAATGAAGACTTCATATCCCTTAAACAAGGATATTCATTTCGGGAAATAACGGATATGTATTGCAGACAGGCTGGTTTCCTCCCTCATATCATATGTGAAGGAGATGAACCTGCTGCCATTGCAGGTCTCGTTCAAGCCGGTTTGGGAATCGCCTTTGCTCCCGCAGCTTCACAGAGAGAAGACGATACACTCTCCTACCTTCATATTGATGGTGCTGATTGTCAATTAACGTTCTATCTTGCCTGGGTCGAGGGACGTTATCTATCACGCACTGCCCAAAATTTTCGTGATTATGTCATCGGCTATTTCGCGAATCTCAATACGGCTTGAAGATCGATGACTGCAAATAAGCCCCTCCATTACACGATAACGGCGTGGGCTTATGTATATGAATCTTCCAGTTACTTCATCTATTCGCATTAGAAAACACTACATCTATTCGCATTAGAAAACACTACATCAGTATTTTGGTCATTCGGTATAGGGCAAGGTAGTCAATGCTACGATATGGTGCTCTTCATTCTTCGCTTTTTTCAAAATTGAATTAGAACCTGGCATCAGGTTGGTTGAGTGATATGCCCTCAACGATTACGTTCACCGTATCAATGGTTAATCCGGTCAACTGTTCCACATGCAGTCTCACATTGTTTTGCAATTCCCTGCAAACTTCATGCACTTTCGTTCCATAACGAACAACAACCTTTAAGTTAATCTCCAGTTTGGATTCTACCTTGCGGATGGCAATACCATTTTGCAGACTTTTCCCGCTCCACTTTTTGGTGATACCTTCTACAAGTCCTGTCGACATGGAGGAAATCTCACTTGTGGTATTCGCGATCTTGCCGACAATTTTGGAGATCACATCATCCGATATTTGAATTTTTCCCAGAACATTTTGAATGGACATCCTAGGTCCCCCTTTTTACGCCTGTGTTTTTTCGATAGATAATAATATCATTTAATATAAATATAAATCATACAGAGTCCGATTTCAACTTTTGAATCCCGTCGTCCACATTTCTACCTGTACATACCAAAAAAGCCGCGATCATCGCGGCTTCTGCTGGTCTATTATGGGAATTTCAATTGAATACCGACGGGAATGTGGGAGGATGACTTGCTCTCTGTTCTGCCTTCTTCTGCTGCCTCTGTTTCTTCTGCTTGCACGATCCATTGTCTGCCAATTAACGATTGCAGCAATTCAATCTCTTGTGCGGTCAGACGAATATGCTTCAGTGACAGTTCATCTTGAACATAATCCCGATCCACCTTACGATCAAACCGGAAATCGAGCAATCGTTTCAACCCGTTAATATGCAAAAACTTAAACTCATAACCTTGACGTATCGCCTTTTCCCAATCGTCTCCGATATCAGCTGCTGTCTGTAATCTTTCATCGAAATCCATTGCGGATTCCTTAACCAAAGGCAACAACTGCGAATAGTCTCGACGTTGTAACCATTCAATGATCACTTCTCCTGGAACCCCACTTGTCAGAACATTCTCTACAAGAAGCCCTACAGGAATGGACAGCTGAGTTCGACTCATTGCTCTCCCTCCTCATTCCCGAGATACTGATTGAACCAGGCATTCACCTGTTCGAAGCTATCGATCCGAAGTGAAGGTTTACCGCTTTTGAGTAAACTGTGGTTGGAGCCCGGATAACGAATCAGTTTGGTCTTTTTACCGTATCGTTTTAGCGTAGTATATAATTCCTCCGCTTGCGCAATCGGTGTCCGATAGTCCTGCTCTCCGTGCATGATCAGAAGTGGCGTCTCAATGTGATGTGCATGGGCAAGAGGTGAGCGGGACCATAGGAAGTCAGCGTTTTCCGCCGGATTGCCACCAATGACTCCCTGGACATAGGAAATTCCGATATCGCTCGTTCCATACATGGACAACCAGTTGGAGATGCAACGCTGAGTTACTGCCGCTTTGAAACGGTGCGTATGCGCTACGATCCAGTTGGTCATCACCCCACCATAACTGCCACCTGCTACACCCAAACGTGATGCATCTAGGAAATCATATGTAGCCAGGGCATAATCAACAGCTTCCATCAAATCCCGGTAATCGCCTCCGGCAAAGTCACCACGGCATGCTCTGGCAAACTCCTGACCGTATCCCATGCTTCCGCGAGGATTGATCCATAACACAGCATACCCTTGCGCAACGAGTGTCTGCATCTCATGACTGAATGTTCCCGTATACATGGCGTGAGGTCCACCATGAATTTGCAAAATCAGTGGCAGCTTCCCATTGGATGAACGTACTGCCGGTGTAGCTAACCAACCTTGAAGCGGCCATCCATCGGAAGACGTAAACTCTACACGTACAGGCACATTAACAGCTAATTCAGCCAAGAATTCATCATTTCGGTGGGTGAGTCTGAACATTTCACCACTTTCAACATGCACGCGATATAACTCTCCAGGATGTTCAGCAGTCGATGCAGCGATAACCAGCGATGTACCATCCGGCGTTAAGGTATACTGATACACATCCTTTTCACCAGCGCCCGTCACCAATTGACAAGCCCCATCTTCTTGAATACGGTACACGTCCACATTCCCGTTATGCGTTCCGAGTACATATACACCGCGTTCCGGATGATGGACATCCGAGATTGGAGAAGGTGACGCACCTGCCGACTTCATATCCCCCAGTGCTGCGTTACCAATCTGCATATCTACTTGCGGTGCGATTGACCTGGGTACACCTCGATGAACGGGGACTGCATATAATCTGTTGTGACTCCCACTTCCGTATTCGCGATCACTGGCGATCAGGATAAACTGCTGTCCATCGGGTGAATAGGAAAACTGGTTAATCGCCAAGCTGGAATCCGTCACTTTGAAGAGATCACTCTCTCCTAGTCGAATGCTGTATATATCCGTAAAGTACAGGAGATCCGCATCAAGCTCCTCATCCTCCACTTGCTTGGATATGAAGGAAAGGTGCTGGCTATCTGGCGACCATGCTGGAGCACTGATATTCCATAGCCCAGAAGTCACCTGCGTGATCTGCCCGCTTTTGATCTCATATACAAACAACTGGCTGTATTGGCCATCCCACCAGCCAGCCCCTTCGGCCTTCGGCGTTGTTCGTTCGAAGACTTTACCTCGCAGTACAGGTGCAGACTCCTGTTGCACGTCAGCTTTCTTCTGTTGGTCCTCTGGTTGCACTTTGCTGGTAAACGCAATGTACTGCCCGTTCGGTGACCAGATGTAACTCAATATTTCACGTGCGGGAGATATCAGCATGACCGGCTCTTTTTGATCTGAATGAAGCGTCCATAATCCTTTGCCCCCATCCAATGAGCGAATGAATGTGAGCTGTGTGCCATCCGGCGACCAAGCAGGTGAAGAATCTTTTGTTCCATCCGAAAGTGCAATATCTTCATCACCATCGAGGGAGATCCCTCGAATTTGTGTGTTATATTCGTTTTTATCCTGATCTATGGTCTGTTCCACATAAGCAATTTGTCCGTTGAGACTGATCACTGGCTGACTGATCCAACGATAGTGACTCAGATCCTCCGGCATAATTGGTCTTTGATTCATAATGATGGCTCCCTTCTCCGTTTATTTATGGGTTGTCTCCGTACGTGGATCAAGCACATCACGTAGCCAATCTCCAAGGAAAATAACACCGAGTACGGTAAATGTAATGGCTAGTCCCGGGAATGTAGCGACCCACCAGCTTGTTGCAACATATTGTCTGCCATCACTGAGCATACCTCCCCAGGATACATCGGGTGGTTTAATACCTAGACCCAGGAAGCTGAGTGAAGCTTCCATAATAATCGTCGTGCCGACATTCATACCGCAGATTACGATAAAGGATGAAAGGATATTCGGCAGAATGTGTTTCAGAATCAATCTTCCATTCTTGGCACCAATCGATCTGGCCGCATGAACAAAATCCCGCTCCTTGATACTAAGAACCTCACTTCTTACTACACGGGTGAATGGAACCCAGTTCGTCACCCCGATGACAAAGATCAGCGTCGTGATACCTGGGCCAACAATTGCCATTACAACGAGCATGAACAGAATGGTCGGAATCGCCATGAATGCATCACCTACACGCATGATTACAGCGTCCACCCATTTCCCGTAGAATCCGGATACCAGCCCCAGAATGGCGCCAATGATTCCTGACACAATCACTGCACCCATACCCACGATTAAGGAAACCCGGGCACCATATACAATACGGCTCCACATGTCTCTGCCGAGATTATCCGTACCGAGCCAGTATTCGGCCGTTCCGCCCTCAAGCCATGCTGGTGGTTTAAGTCGATTGAGCGGATTCACCGCTGCCGGATCATGACTCGTTAATAGAGGTGCACCTATGGCAATTAACACAACCAACAATACAAGCACAGCACCAAACATTCCGGTCTTGCTGATGATCAGTTGTTGCCAGATATAACGAAATCCCGTTGGTGCACGCCCATTGTCTTGTTCCTGTTCTGTACCCGGAATTGGCATTTCATTGCTGCCTGTCATATGATTGCACCTCCTTCTAGTCGTATTTGATGCGCGGATCAAGTAGCCTGTAGGCTACATCCGTCAAGATGTTAGTTACTACAACGATAACTGCAATGACAAACACCGCTGCCTGCACGATCGCCATATCATGTGTGTTGACTGCAACGACCAGCAATTGACCCAGTCCAGGCCAGGAGAATACCGTTTCCGTAATCAAGGTTCCCCCGATCAGACTTGTAAACTGCAAACTCATAATCGTTACGACCGGAATCAGTCCATTCCGAAACGCATGTTTCACAATGACAACCATCCGGCCAAGCCCCTTGCTGCGGGCTGTTCGAATATAGTCCTGGTTCAGAATCTCCAGCATGCTGGAGCGAATCAGCCGGGTCATCTGCGCGGCCAGTCCAACGCCAAGCGTGAATGCCGGCAAGATCAGATGTGACAATCCTCCGCGACCAGATACAGGCAATACCCCCAACATGACGGAGAACAAGAGGATAAGCATAATCCCCATCCAGAAGTTTGGCATCGCCTTACCAATGACGGATATTCCTGAAATGATGAGATCAGTAAACGTATTGCGTTTGACAGCTGAGATGACGCCAAGTGGCACAGCCATCAGCACGGCAAAGAACATGGCGGCTACCGCCAGTTCAAAGCTGGCAGGCAATCTCTCCAGCACAAGCTCTAAAGCAGGCTGATTGTAGCGAAAAGACTGACCAAAGTCTCCCTGTATCGCACTGCCCAGAAACTTCACGTATTGCGTATATAAAGGCTGGTCCAAACCGAGTGCCTGCGTCAAGACAGCACGATCTTCAGCGGTAGCCGTTTCAGGCAACATTAGCGCAACCGGATCACCGGTGACTCGTACCAAAATGAACACAATTAATGAAACAATGAACAGCACCGGAATGATCTGTAGTAATGACTTAAGTACGTATTTGCCCATTCCTTGTTCACCTCCCTTGTAAAGAAAAACACTTATCGACGTACTTTCACAGAAGACAGACCGCAGTTAGTTGAAGTTTTTCTTGCGATGATCGAATCCTTCAGCTCCGCTGAAAACGTATAAATTCTATCATCTTAAAAAAGAACGGCAGGAACATGGTTATCCAGTCCCTGCCGTTCACGGCCTTATCTTTTCAATGACCGGTTGTTATACCTAATGTTACTGTGCAACAGGTGTAATCTCGTCAGCATAGAACATCTCGTCACTGCGCGGCGCGAAGTTCACTTTAGCATTCGTTCCGTATACACCTTCCATTTGATACAGATATACAGCTGGGCGCTCTTCAGAGAAGATCTGTTGTACTTGTTGATATTCTTTCTCACGAGCTGCAGGGTCCATGTTCACCAATGCAGATTGAAGCAGTTTTTCTACTTCAGGATTGTTGTAATCCGACTCGCCTTTTGCTTCTTCCAACATATAACGATTGTAGTTGTTCGAAGCGTCGAACAAGGAGTTACCAATACCGATCATGAAGATTTCTTTGAATGATTTGGAACTGTAACGTTCACTGAAAGCACTTGCTTCCAGGACATCCAGGTTGATTTTGAATCCGGCTTGTTCCAGCATTGCTGCAACAACTTCAGCCTGTTCTTTGTACTGTGCAGAAACGGAGATAGTCATCTCGGCTTCACCTTCTGCATATCCAGCTTCTTGCAGGAGCTGTTTCGCTTTTTCCTGGTCATACAGTGAAGTTTTGTACAATGAAGGATCAGCACCGAAGTTGCCTGGTGTTACAGACGTGCGAGTTACGATACCTGCTCCGCCCGCAATGCTGTCCACGATTCCTTGTTTGTCGATAGCTAGGTCAATCGCTTCACGCACTTTCGGATCAGCCGTGATGCTACCTTCTGTCTGACGGAAGATTAACTGAAGCACACGTTGGATTGGCGCTTTGACAATCTTCTTGTCTGCTTCGCCTTCGATCCGGGCAATATCAGTGGACGGAATGGAAGAAGCAACATCTACACCACCAGCAAGCAATTCGGATACACGTGTGGAGGCTTCAGGAATAACGCGGAATACCACTTCATTCCATTTTGGTTCACCGTCGAAGTAGCTCTCGTTTTTCACCAGTTCTACACGATCATCTTTGGTCCATTTACTGAACTTGTAAGGGCCTGTTCCTACCGGTTGTTTCAGGAAAGCATCAAATCCGTTGTCTGCGATATATTTTGCCGGCAGAATGCCAGCTCCCATCTTGGACAAACGATTCAGGAGCAGTGGATCTGGGCCATCCGTGATAATGTCTACGGTATAGTCATCCACCACTTTAACTTCTACGATATTTTTGAAATAGCTGTACTGCTTGAGTGTCTCGTCCTTGGCTACGCGCTCCAGCGTGTATTTTACATCTGCCGAAGTGAATGGATCGCCATTGTGGAAGGTTACGCCTTCACGCAGCTTGAATCTCCATGTTGTATCATCAACCTGATCCCATGATGTCGCAAGTCCAGCAACTTTTTTCTGTTCACTGTCATTTTTGATCAGATAATCAAAAACGTTGACCAGAACCGCCTCACTGGAGGTGTTGTTGTTGTTGTGCGGATCGAAACTCTCAATATCTGTTGCTGCAGCAACGGTCAGTGTTGTACTTGCGCTTCCACTGCCCGTTCCTTCTGTTGCGGAACCATCATTCGTGCTTGTCGTTTTTCCTCCGCAAGCGCTGAGTACCATTACGATTGCCAGTAACGTGATCCACATGCCTGTCCATTGTCTTTTTTTCATTGTGATTGCTCCCCCTCAGAAGTTGTATTCCTTGCCAAAAATTCAAGTGCTACTGCAGACAACATGCCCACACCATAAGGCATCGCTGTCTCATCGAGATCAAACATGGGATGGTGAAGTGGATAACGAGTACGTTCCTCATCATTCCCAGATCCTAGTCTTAAAAACACACCCGGAACCTGTTCACAATAAAAAGCGAAATCCTCGCCCCCTGTAGAGGGTTTGATATAAGTCCATCCCTTCTCCGCATTAACCTGATCACAAGTCTCTGTCAGCAGGTCAACCATGCCGAGATCATTCACGACAACAGGGTATCCATCGCCGTAGACAACTTCGCATCCAGCTCCAAAAGAATCGCAGACCCCTTTAACAACCTGCTCGATCAAAGCTGGCATCCGCTCACGAATGGCAGGTGAGAGTGTACGAACCGTACCGATCATCTCCACTTCCGGGGCGATGGCTGTTCCCATGTAACCTCCCGTGATTTTGCCAATCGTGACCACAGCGGGTTCAAGCGGATCAACCATCCGACTGACGATATTTTGCAATGCGGTGATGACCTGAGCGGATACCGCGATCGCATCAATACCCTCATGCGGACGAGCTGCGTGCCCACCCTTGCCGAACACCTTGATAATTAAAGGATCGGCTGATGCGAACGCCACGCCTTGACTCACACCCAAGGTTCCCGTGTTCTGTCCAGGTGTCATGTGTAATCCTGCGATCGCATCAACCTTCGGATTCTCCAGAACACCGTCCTGGATCATGGCTCTTGCTCCTGCAAGTCCCTCTTCAGCCGGTTGGAAAATGAATTTGATGTTGCCTGATTTCGGTCTTCCAAGACCAGTAAGCAGCTGGGCGGCTCCCATCAGGATGGAGGTATGAGCGTCATGTCCACACAGATGCGCTTTGCCTTCCACTTGCGAGCGGTATTCCACCGCTTTCTGATCCTGGATTGGCAAGGCATCCATGTCTGCGCGCAAGGCAAAGGTTGGTCCATCTGTCTCTCCGCGAAGCAGGCCTGTAACCCCGGTCTGTCCGACATTGCGTGTAACTTCCAGCCCCAGGCTCTCCAGATGCTCAGCTACGATAGCGGATGTACGATGCTCCTCGTAACCGATTTCCGGATGGCGATGCAAATCTTTGCGCCAGGCGCTTAACTGGGCTTGTAGTGGCTGAGCCAGCTGTATTAGTTCTGAACGATTCATTGGCTGTCATTCCCTTCATTTTCGTCCGATTCAGAAACCAAACGGGCATAGATCGCGTCAGCCGAGAATTCGATATGTCTTTTCATCGTCTCCCGGGACTTTATACTGTCATGTGCTTTCAGTGCTTCAAGAATCTCCATATGTACACCATGGTTGACGGTACGTATCCGGTCATCATAAGGCATCAAGTCCAGTGCCGGATTAATTTTGGTCCGGATCTGTCTGACGGCTCTCTCGCAATATGGATTCCCTGACGCTTTGGCGATCGTCAGATGAAATTTCACATCCAGCGCCCTGAACCATTCCCTTGTACAGTCTGGCTCTATACTTTGTTCCATATAGCCCTCAAGCAGCTCCAGTTCGCCTGCGGTGATCCGCTCAGCAGCCAGAAAAGCTCCCTCCGGCTCGATGATGGTTCGATATTCAAACACTTTCAGCATCTGTGCCCAATCTCGTTTAATTTCTTCTCTGGTCCGTTTATGCGAATTGGCTGTCAGAGGCAGTACAAACGTTCCACCTTTGGCACCCACCCGTTTCTCAATCAATCCTTTATCTTCCAGTGAGGAAAGTGCCTCGCGAACCGTAATGCGGCTTACATTAAAAATCTCAGCCAGATCTCGCTCGGCTGGAAGTTGTTCTTCACTCATTAATTCTTTCAAAATAATGGCTTCTTCCAGTTGTTCTCGAATGAATTCACTAACCTTTTTGGTGGATACTTTCTCAAAACGAAATGAAAACGTACTGGACATCTAAACACTCCGATCTGTATATGGTCTAGACCTTATACCATTAATATAATTCCGACTAAACTTATATGCAATACTTTTTTTTGGTAAATTCATAAATATTTTTTTCACCACCTCCAAATTGAACCATTTTGGGCACAAAAAAGACGCATCTGCACGCAGCAGATGCATCTTCGCTTTCGATGTAACTTTCTTTCAGAAAGCTTTTAGGCGAACGCTCCGTTTCTTCAGGTTATTTCTGTCCTCTATAACTTTTTATTAGCAAAGGGTCTGAAATCCTCTGTAACCGCAAGTTTGGTGCTTCCCTCTAGGTAAAAGCTGTCATCTGCTCTCCACGTATGACTTTTTTTGTTTTGTCTGCGGTGATAGACATAATTGTAAGGAGAGGTCGCATACGCTTTGAACCCTCTTTTCCTGCATTGTCTCAGGAAGGTCACATCTTCCCCTATTGAACGGTCCGTGAAGCGGACTTTTTTCAAGATCTCTCTTTTGAATAAAATAGTGCCCCCTTGAACAAATTCAACCGGTTTATTCTTTTCAGCAGGAGATCTGACCAACAATGTCTTGGATGCGCCCAAATAGACGAGGCACGAATGTTTACCCACAATATCACTTTTGGTCCGTCTGAGCTCTCTCACCTGCTCTGTTAAATAATACGGCGAATAGTAGTCATCATCATCAAATTTGGTAATCAACGCAAAGCGTGCCCTTGTCATGCCAGCGTTCAGGCTTTGTCCTAGGGAAATGCTCTCCGGAACTTGATATACATGAACATTCGCATATTTTCGAACCCGGTTCTGATATAATGCCAGATTCATACTGTCATGATTCAGGACAATGATCAGCTCTTTGCTTTGATAACGCTGGCGACTGTAATTTTGCAGGATGTTGTCAAAAAATTGCGGCCGATTGGTGCATACAACAATGGAAACACCATGACCCGTTTTGTATTTAGTCAAGACATACCCTCTTTTCAGCTCAATTTTCTCCTATCATATGTGCCGAAATAGAGTCTGGTATGGACCAATAGCTAGGGCGTGTCTCAAATCACCAAAAAACCCTCTGCCTCCAATAAGGGGACAAAGGGTTCTGTAGTCTATTTTTTATATCTGATCTATGCTTCGTTAGCGTTATTCAAGTAAACAGCCTTGCCTGTCCGAGCGGATTCATAGAGTGCTTCCAAGATCTGAGATACAACCAGCGCTTGTTTTGGTGTAACCACTGGCTCTTGATCGTTCTCAATCGCTTCAATCCACTTTCTCATCTCGACATCCGGTGCGCTCTCGCTCTTACCATCGTAGAAAGCTACCCCGCCTGCACTCAGTTCAATCTCGTTGGTATATAGACGGCTGAATTTCTCGCCATTGATGCGCAGTCCGTTCTTCATATCCGCACCCGCTTCGCTGCCACTCAAGCTGCATTTGGCCTCATCCACGTCCAGTGAGTTAAGTGCCCAACTGGATTCCAGCATAATTGTTGCTCCATTCTCCATCACAATCATGCCGAAGGCCGAGTCCTCTACCGAAAATTGTTTTGGGTCCCACGGGCCCCAGGCATTGGCCGCATTTTCACGTTGCGAAAGCTCATGATAAGTCGTGCCCAGCACAACCTTCGGTTGATAGTTATCCATCATCCAGAGCGTCAGATCGAGTGCGTGCGTACCAATATCAATCAGGGGACCGCCACCTTGTTTCTCCTCATCCAGGAAAACACCCCATGTTGGTACTGCTCTACGTCTAATTGCATGTGCTTTGGCAAAATAAATATTACCCAGGTCACCCGCTTCGCATACCTTCTTCAAATACTGACTGTCTTCTCTGAAACGGTTGTTGTATCCGATGGTCAGTTTCTTGCCGGTACGTTCTGCCGCTTCCAGCATGAGTTGTGCTTCAGCAGATGTCTTCGCCATTGGCTTCTCACACATCACGTGTTTGCCTGCCTCCAGAGCAGCAATAGAAATCTCGGCATGAGAAATATTCGGTGTAAGCACATGCACAATGTCCAAAGACTCATCCTTGAGCAATTCCTGATAATCCGTATAGACTTCGGCTTCAGTAGTACCATATTTCTGTTTGGCTTCATCCGCACGTTCCTGAACGATATCGCAGAAAGCCACCAGTTCAACATTATCCAATTTACTCAGACTCGGCAGATGTTTACCATTCGCGATTCCGCCACAGCCAATAATTCCGATACGATATACTTTACTCATATATATTCACCCT
This sequence comes from Paenibacillus sp. FSL H8-0079, assembly GCF_037991315.1. Lineage (NCBI taxonomy): Bacteria > Bacillati > Bacillota > Bacilli > Caryophanales > Paenibacillaceae > Paenibacillus > Paenibacillus sp. FSL H8-0079. The sequence continues at coordinate 3,074,759 of NZ_CP150300.1, read as the reverse complement.
CACTTAAGTATTGGTTGTTTCATTTTACGAAAAGCCGATGGGGTCATCCCCAGACGTTTGCGAAATACAGCATGCAAATAGTTGGCATTATTGAAACCTGAAGCAAGAGCGATCTGTTCAATGGATACGTTGCTTTCCTCCAGATTGCGGCACACGGCGCGCAGACGAATATCCTCCAGCACACGGCTGAACGGCATCTCCGGCTGTACCTGATAGAAGATTCGCTGCAATTGTCTGCTGCTAATATGAAGTTTCTCAGCTACATGCTCCAGCGTGACCACTGTAGGGTGGTTCGCCTCCATATACTGCACTGCATACTCATAGCGATACACCGACATATCCCGCACAGGGGCTTCCGGTCGATTCCCGCCGGTGTCGTAGGCTCGCACGGTTTTAAGTAATATGCTGATGACCAGTTGTTTAATGGACGTATAATATCCTATCAATTTGTGATCACAAGCCTCATAAGCTTCCAAAAAGCAATGCATCGCCCGATGATAATCATTCACTGGTGTATGCGGAAGCGTTCTCAACTTCTCCATCGTTTCCTCGGATTCAACGGCTTCCCAGGGATCTACATGCTCTCTTGGCTTATGGACAATATCCACATGAAGACATAGTTCATCCATATCCTCTTCGGCGTCGGCCTCCTGATAATGAACAACACCCGGTCCTGTTAGATACAGCATACCTTCCGAGAGTGCATGTGTCTGTTCATCCAGAATAACTTTGCCTTTACCTCTCGGGATAAAATGAAACTCGAACTCCGCATGATTATGGAAATCCACAACTCGGCCCGCTGGAAAAGAAGTCAGATGAAATCGCATCACACGAATCTCATAATGTCCCCAAACCATTAAAATATCCAGTCTCTCCAGGAGATCCTGCCGCTCAAGCATTTTCTCATAAGGATATAGGCTCAAGATTGCACACCTCCCTAATAAAACCTAATCCTTCAACTCATTCAGAGCTATTCTGCGCTCTTCCTTGGCAGAGAGATTCGCAGCTTCCATCAACCGGGTTAGCTCCATAGCAATCTGCACGTTTTCGGTTGCATCCGTATCATTTTGTATATGTGCAACCCATTGATTGAATGCGCTTTCTCTTTGGTCTGCCAAAGGAAGTTCAGTCCACTCTTGATACTGTCCCTGTACTGCTTTCGTGCGAATCAATAACTTTTCATCGGGTGTTCCATACAGAAGTGTACCTTCCGTACCATGAACCTCAATCGTAAACGGAGAGTGGCTGTTCACAAAACCAGCTTCGACAACGCCGACTGCTCCAGAATCCGTAAACAAGGTTGCGACTGCATTATCTTCCACTTCTTTGCCTGTAATATATCCAAAGTTCGCGTTAACCGCTGTTACTTCCTGACCCAAAAACAGTTTGGCCAGATACATCGGATGGCAGCCCAGATCAATCAGCGCACCGCCCTGACAATCCTTCAGATCATAGAAGTGTTCAGGTAACCAGTTCGAAATTGCTCCATCATGCGATAAACGCGCTCTAACATAAGTCACTTTGCCAAGTAATCCTTGGTTAAGCACATCCTGAATTGTTAGCGTATATCCTGCATTCAGACGCGGTAAGGAGACCGTCATTTTGACCTTCTTGGCCTTTACCTCATTAAGGATCCTGTTGGATTCCACCTGTGTCGACGCAATAACCTTCTCTGTGAAAATGTGTTTACCTGCTTTTGCAGCAGCGGTGATCACCTCTTCATGGATGCGAGTTGGCGCATCTACAATAACGGCATCGATGTCGTCCTTGGCCAGCATATCTTCGAGTGAAGCATAAAATGGTACGTTTAAGCGTTCCGCAGCTTCCTGCCCCCGCTTGTCATCTTCATCCCAAACAGCGGCGATGACCGTATCCTCATGTTCCTGTGCTTGCTTGATGTAATCCCATGCATGAACATGCCACAAACTAATTTTACCAATTCGAATGGTCACGGTTGTCTTACCTCCATACTATATAATATTCTGACATTTATCTATAAGTTATCACAGACTTAATCTATTTTTAATAGAAACTCACGACAATTAATGTATAAAATCACGACATGATTCACTTCCCTAATTCATTCATAAAAAAACAACCCAAAGGATTTAAACACAATCTTTCAGTGCAATCCCTTATCGTGTCCTCAGTGCATATCAACTAAGTGTAGCCGATCCAACTTCTCTTAACCTTTTTTTCAATATAACGTAAAAAAGCGAAACTCCGTAAAGGAATTTCGCTTTAGCTATCAGTTAACTTTAAAAGAAAATCTTATAAAGTTTAAGGACTACGGCGTATCGTTTCACCGTTCAATACATTAACTTTTTGATCATTGATTGAAATCGTGTGGTTATTGACCCATTCCAAGTCTACCTGATCCGTCTTTGTCTCATAATAAAATACTCTTTTAAACCAAAGTGGACCTTTTAATTCCCCTACAACGCCAAACGATCCCATGGCTCCAGCGTCAGTTTTATAGAAACTTATTGTATTGTGCTTATCTGGTGAATGCGTAGTCGTAAGTAATTGTTTTGATCCAGAAAATATCGATGTAAATGACAAAGCACCCAACAGTATGAAGATCAATACTACAGAGAGAACCGTCGAGATCCAACTTCTTACCTTCGTAGACTTGTTCGATGTATCTTTAAAACCAAGTATAGCTAGAGCTAGTCCTAAAATAGAGAGAATTAGAATTACATAGTTGGGAGGACTAACTAGCCATTTATTATTCATATGAGAATATAGTGAATACATCGAAATAAAGTACAAAAAAAGCACTAAAAATAAAGCAACCCAACTCAATTTCCTCACTAAAATTGCACCCCTCTTCCCACTTAGGTTATGTATGAATAGTCAACGGAATCAATCATTTTTCTACTGAATACTATGCTATGTGTTTTCACTTACTCATCACTTTTTTTACATACTTTTCTGCCTTGTAATCTTTTCGAACCTCATGTAGCGTGTTGCTATTCGCTTCCGACCAGGATTCAAGTATCATCCTCGGTTCCCCTTCAATGGTGTCACGCGCCTCAATCATATCACCGTCTCTAAAAGCTTCAATCACATGAATTAGATCAGTTCGATCAATCAACTTTACAAAGTTAATACCGGCTAATGTCTCACACGATTCTGTGAAATGGGATGAAGTAATTACGATTGCTTTTTTAGCCTTGTAATATCTCATGCAAGAAAACACCTCTTGCACAGCGCTGATGCCGACTGGATACTCTATTGAGTATCGCTTTGCTTGGATGACATTTCTAACACCTTCCCGATCAGTGAAAACTACGTCTGCACCAAAATCGCGACTTCCTAACGTTTTGTAGACTCCTGAATAACCCAACTCAATTAACAATCTGTACAAGTACATCTCGAAGCCAGAGCCATCCTCCATCCTGTCTATATCAGCGATAGTAATGGCTTTTAAGTCGTAATTCTCCTCAAAAAGCACCGCTGATTTCTTTTGTTTACGTGCTAAACTAAGAACCCAAAGGCTAAGTGCAATGATCACTACAACGATGAATACAAATAAAATATAGATCATTAGGTGTACCTCCATTACAACAAACTAGCACAATAATACCACATTTTTCTATATTGGAAATTAATTATTTTATTGGATAAAAAGAACTTAGAACGAGTAATAACGTCGCTATAGCATCCTTCAATAAGACAATGTTTGAATAACAAAAACCTCCTGTCCACACTACCGCGAACAGGAGGTCCTTTAAAGTTATGATATTCAAAAATTAAATCAACGTAACGCATACCCTTGTGTAACAATCTTGTAGCCAGATACCGTCTGGCTGTGCCCCTCCAACTTGCCCTTAACCCGTTCCAGCACATCACTCTCGTAAACGGAGGCACATTCAACTCCGGGCCGAACGTTCAACTCAACTGGTTCGGAGTTTAAATTATACCAGCGAGCAATCAAATCTCCGGTTTCCTCTGCGATTTTCAGTGTAGAGAACGCCAGTGTCGAACCTTGTGCATTCCACGCCAACCATTGCTTGGACAGAGGTAGTTCAACCTGTTGCCCATCAGCTCCAACATGACCCTCTTGCTCAAATGTATACGCAAGTGTCCCTAGCTGCACAGTCGTCCACGGAATCAGATACACATATGCGGATGCACATGCACCTGACTGTGCAGCATCGCCCGCAAATGGAATAATCGCATATTCCACACTCTGAGGTCCCAGACATTGGGCTTCTGGTGTTTCAAACACACCCCAATCTCCCAGTTCCGAAGAGGCACGCAGCAGTGTAACTGCAATCGTACTGCCCTCTTCATGCTGTAAAATCTCGTATTCATTCAGCCCTTTGTTTGCAATCATTAATCCATGATCACCATCGGTCACATGTACAAATGCTTGCTGATGCTGTGCATTACTTGGATTCACCCATTCTTTGGCCGGTGCATTGGATCGTTTGGCGATTTCAAAGATGGAATCCGCATAATGATCCTCTGTCTCTAGTCCTGATGGAAAGAGTGCGCGTAGTCGATGATCCTTGGCCTGATTGTTAAAGTCAGATTTTACCTTGACCATATTACTGCCTGCTTCTAACGTATACGTTGTCGTAATCACCAACGGAACAGTATGCCTGACTCGCTGTGCCTTCCGTTCTGTAAAAGGAACCATCTGTCGCTTCTCCAGCTCGAACAGTTCATCTGCTCCAGCAGGAATATCCCAGTGTAATACACTTTCCATAACTGCCCGGTACGGAGACTGCTCCACAATCCGCAGGTCTGCCTTCAGATGCTCCGTGGTCAGCGTTGTCTCTCCCTCGGGTTGACGGTAGACATATTCATTGCCGATATCACCGGTATTCTCATATGAATTCAATCCCCTGTATACAGCACCGGAGACCTTATCTTCAATCGTTGCTGTACCATTCTCTTCAACCGTCACCCGTAATTGACCGTTCTCCATCATCATTCCCTGAACCTGAATGAGTTCGCTCATATCGGGCACTTCAGCAATCTCAACTTGCTTCTCGACTGGAACGAGAGCATACGTCTTATAACCTAGAGAAGGTACATCCGCCGCCTGGAAAGTCACTCTTACTTTACGAGCCATATAGGGCTGTCGGAAACGGTCCTTCGGAAGTTCATAGCCGAAATGCGCACCCAGATCCTTGATTTCTGCCGAATACGTGCGTCCATCCAAATCGACCAGCTGATACACTGGCAGTGCATCTTTTTCCACCTTCTGGGCAAGTGCCTGAGGATAAGGACCCTCCGGGAAAAATGCTTTGTCCACAATCAGATCCATCTCAATGATTCCATTTCGATTCCAACCACTCGTGTTGAACACGGTAAACGGCACCGCTTCCTCTCCCCAAGCCGCAGCAGGTTGCACACGAATGGACTCAGCAATCGCCTGCGAGCTCTGGGAAACCAATTTCTCTGCAAGTTGTCTACTCTTGGCGAAGCGGGTCACCATCTCACGGTGAACCTCATCGACACTGCATCCGCAGATGCTATCATGTGGGTGGTTCTGCATCAGCATCTTCCATGCATGTGTCAACAGATGGTGCGGATAATCTTTTACCCCGGCTATATGCGCCATGGCGGCCAGTGGTTCGGCTACTTTTTCAAGCACCGTCTGCCCCTGCTGATTCAACTGTTTCAGATAAACCCGTGCGGATGCCGTATTCACCAGTGTTCCCCAACCATCCGTGTGCTGACTGCGAAGCTCACCCTCAATGGTCGCCAGATGCTCAGGGACTTCCTTCGTAACCGCCTCAATGTAATCGTCAAAATTGGAGTGAATAAATTCCACGTCAGGGTACAACGCATCTGCTGTGCGTAAAGCCTCTGGCAGATCCGTCTGGATCGGCTGGTGATCACAACCGTTCATGAACAACAGATGTGGAGTTGAGGCAAACTTCTCGGCATCCGCCAGATTTTTATCCCAGTATCCTTGGGCTTTCTCCGGATCAACCGGAACTTCCATCCCATTGCAGTACCAGTTCGCGAACAAAATGCCGAGCACTTCCGAACCATCCGGCGAACGCCAGATCATCTCGGAATAGGGAGATTCATAACTGTCTGCATCAACCACGGCATTATTGAATCCGGTAGGCTTTACCCCACGCCCGAAGATCGCGTTATGAATGTCCGCCTGTTGCAGAATCTGCGGTGCCTGTCCCATATTTCCGAACGAGTCTGGGAAGTATCCCGTCTTGGATATCACACCCAAAGGTCGAGCATCACGATGACCGATGAGCAGATTGCGCAAGTTGGCCTCACTACTGGTCAGAAACTCATCCTGTAACACATACCATGGACCAAAATGGATGCGTCCTTCACGAATATAACGGTCGAGCCTCTCCTGTTGTTCGGGCCGAACCTGCAAATAATCTTCACGAATAATCGTCTGCCCATCCAGATGGAAATAACGATATTCCGGGTCCTGATCGAGCGTGTCCAGCAGTTTATCCATCAGCTCAATGAGCAGTACATGATGGTATTCATAGGGCATATACCATTCGCGGTCCCAATGGGTATGCGAGATGAGATGTGCCGTCTTTTTGGTTGTCATGTTGCGTACCTCCTGTCATTAACCTTTGGTTGCCCCGCCCATACTGAAGCCCTTGGACATGTAACGCTGGGAGAAGATATACAGCACAACCGAAGGCATCGTATAAAGTAGTGAAAATGCAGCCAATCTGCCGTATTCAACCATACCGTGGCTGCCGAAGAATTGATAAATTGTGACCGATGCCGGAAGTTTTTCCGGTGTCTGGAGCAGGATATAGGGCACGAAGAAGTTGCCCCAACTTCCCGAAAAGGTAAATATCGCTATCGTTGCGATACCAGGTAACATCAATGGCGCTACGATTCGTCTCAAACTACTCCACACGGACGCACCGTCAATCCATGCCGATTCTTCCAGATCAATCGGCACCGAATCCATGAAGTTTTTCATCATCCAGATGCCGTAAGGAAGTGAGGATGCCGTCAGGAACAGCATCGTGGCAATGATGCTATTTTGCATTTTGAAGAACAGAAACATTTGAAATACCGGAACCATCACGGCAGTAATCGGAAGAGCTGTCATGAACAGAATCGATAACAGGAAGCTTTTTTTGAATCTCATTTCATAACGGGATAAAGGATAAGCTGCAAGAACCGATACCACAACAACCAATATCGCTTGCCCTCCCGACAGAATCAGGCCTACACCGAATGAACGAAGATTGCTCGAATCTCCGAGCACATCTTTGAAATTTTGAATGGTCCAAGTACTGGGCATTTTGATACCCTGTTGCGCGTTCGGGTCAAATGAAGCCAGAATGATCCAGAGCAGCGGCAATAAAAAACAGAGCCCTAGAAAGACTAGAATCCCGTACTGGATTTTGCGTTGAAGCCCATGTTTGACCATAGGGATCGAACCTCCTTCATGGTTACACTTTCACTTTCATGGATCGCATGTAGAACAGGCTGGCGATAATACCGATGAACAAAAGAACCAGAGATATGGCTGTGCCGTATCCAAACTGATAGTTCACAAAAGCCTGGTTGTACATGAAGATCGGCAAGGTTTGTGTCGAAGTACCCGGGCCACCACCGGTCATCGTATAGATCAGCGTGAACACACCCAGTGTCTGTAGAGTAACCAACATCATGTTGGTCACGATGGACCCTTTTACCATTGGAATCGTAATGTGTCTGACAATCTGGAACCCGGTGGCGCTGTCAATAATCGCAGCTTCTTCAACTTCCTTCGGGATATCATCCAGTGCCGACTGATAGACCATCATTGAAAAGGCTGTGCCGTGCCAGATATTTGCGATAATGACACTCACCATAGGGAAACTGAACAACCAGGAGACTGGATTCGCTCCAAACCAGCCGAGGATCTGATTCAATGAACCATTGTCACTGAAAAAGGCCACCATACAGAATGCCACGACAATCTCGGGTGTTACCCAACCGGCAATGACGATGATGCCGATGACGCGGCGGAACGTCACATTTTTCTCCTTCATTAGAAGAGCCAGAATGAATCCAAGCAATACCTGACCAATCACTGCGGAGAAGATGAGAAAGACCAGCGTACGCCAGACACTAATCCGGAAGTCCGGATCATGGAACATATTAATGAAATTCTGGAATCCGACAAACTCCAAACTCTTGGCTGCCGCGCCGGTCAGAGCCATATTCGTAAAAGCAAAACAGATCGTCAGAATGATGGGAACAATGAAAAACACAAGTAATAATAGTACGGAAGGCATTAGAAACAGAAATGAGCCTGGTGCTTTCCTTTTCATAAGTCACTCTCCATTCGAACCGGAAAAAGGGGAGATTGTGCCTCCCCCTCCGAATATATCGATATCCTTATTTCTCTTCGATGCTGTCGGCGCCAAGGGAACGGGATACGTTGTCCTTCAATTGCGTAACTCCCTCTTCTGGCGTCAGCTTGCCAGAGGCGATACTCTCAACAATGCTTTGCAATTGTGCGGATACCGCTGCATATTGATCATTCGCTGGACGGAAGTGGGCCACATTCAAGAGTTCCTGTGCTTCTTTGGTATATGGACGATCCGTATAACCTTCAACTTCTGTGGAATCATTACGTGGGCTGAGGCTACCTTCCGCTACTACGCGTGCAGTCGCATTTTCCTTATTCATCAGAAACTCGATAAATTTCCAGGCTTCTTCCTTGTTCTTCGCTTGTGCAGGAACCGACCAAGCCCATCCTCCAGACATCGTAGTTGCCCCAGGTTCTTCCCCATTTTGTGTCGGGAATGGTGCAAAGCCTATTTTCTCTTCGACGTTGGCGATTGGAGCAGCACCGTTCTCGGCCCATGTCGAACCTGCCCAGCTACCATCTACAGCCATCGCCAGTTTGTCTTGCGGGAACTGTTGCTGGAATGCAATACTGCCAGCTTGTCCATTCAAGGCAACCTGCATGGTTGGACCTGTTTTATCCGTGTTAAACACTTGATCTATGAATTTGAAAGAATCCAGCAGCCCCGGGCTGTTAACGACCCATTTCTTGCTGGCATCGTTATACAGCGTATCTGCCGTACCATAGAGCAGCATTTCCAGCGTTTGCATGGTAACACCTTCACCGTTCGCTTTGCCCACGATCATATTAAGCGGCGTCACACCTGGCAGTTTTTGCTTGATGGTACGTGCCGCTTCGAGTACTTCTGCCCAGCTTGCAGGTTTGAATGGAACTTCGAGGCCCGCCTGTTGAAATAGTTCCTTGTGGTACCAGATTCCGCGTGTATCCGAGGTAGCCGGAACGCCATACACCTTGCCGTCTTCACCGGTAACCCCTGCCTTCAGGTTGTCGATGATGTGTTCTTCCCAATCGGACCATCCTTGAACCTGTGTATCCAGCGGCTCCAGATATCCCGCAGCAGCATCAGATTTGATGATGGATGTATCTTCGGCAATGACATCCGGTGCCGTATCCGGCGATTTCATCTGCAGAACCATTTTGGACGTATAATCACCCTCACTTGCCAATACAGGCGCAATGTTGATTTTAATATCCGGGTTTTCCTTTTCGAATTGATCCACCAAACCTGATTGGAAAAACTTCGTAAGTGTATCTTCAGATCCTGAAGAACGGAACGATACAGTTACTTCCTTCTTGCCATCACTGGTTGTGCCTGTGCTTGAGCTTCCGCCCGAACAGGCTGTAGTAAGAATGAGCAAGGATGTCATAACTGCTGCTACCGGCATTTTCAATGATATTTTTCTCATGATTCGCTCTCCTCTTGTCGGAATTCAACGAACTCCGAACGTTATGATGTACTCGCAGGCTATCTCTTGCTTTCCTATCCTATTTCTGTACGCGGAATCCGCAATAATCCATCATCAGTTCACTAAAGAGCATGTTGGACCATGAAAACCATGGACGTGTATATTCATGTGGATTGTTGGCCGAAAAGCCTTCATGGGTCAGTCCGGTATCCGCATCCGTCTTATGGATGAGCTGGAGCAATCGTAGTTTTTCGTTGCGATCCTCTGTAGTGAGCCCCTGCATCGATAAAGCGATATGCCAGATGTACCCTTCCGGTGTATGCGGACTACCGATTCCAGCAGCTGCTGTTCCCTCATAAAAATACGGGTTGTGCGTGGATAGAATGAAACGGCGTGTATTCTGATACACCTCGTCGTTCTCCTCCACATATCCGAGATAAGGTAAAGACAGCAGGCTCGGCACATTGGCATCATCCATCAGATTGTGATTGCCTTTCCCATCTGTTTCGTATGCATATATGGTGCCATATTCCTGATGTTCAACGGTGCCATATTCCTGAATACCTTTGTTGATCTGTTGCTCCAACTGCTTAGCAATCGCTGCCAGCGTTTCATCCTCGAACACAGCTTCAGCAATTTCCTGCAGATATCGAAGCGCCACAACAGCGAACATATTGGATGGAATCAGATAACCATATTCACAACGATCGTCGCTGGGACGGAATCCCGACCAGGTCATGCCTGTGTAGGCTGTTTCAGTACCTCGCCCTTCTCGGCTGAGCGTATCTGTTTCGGGAGCATCCAGACGTTGGAACGTGTAGGGTGATTTCGTCTCATGATGTTGCTCCACTTGCCATAACTGCATGATGATCTCGGCTGCTTTACGGAACGTATCATTGAATTGAGTTGTTCTTCCCGTGTTCTTCCACAAGAGATAACTGAGCTGAATCGGATAAGCCAGTGAGTCGATCTCATACTTCCGTTCCCAGATCCAATCATTCATCTGCGTTAGGTCTTCCTGATGTCCTTTTCCACTCTCCGTCTCATTAAAAGCGTTTGCATAAGGGTCCAGGAGAATATAATTCAATTGACGTTCAACCAGTCCAGCGATCATGTCCGCGATATCTTCATCCTCTGAAGCGAGAACCAGATAAGGTCTGACCTGAGCGGCAGAATCACGTAACCACATGGCAGGGATATCTCCCGTAATCACAAAAGTCGTTCCATCTTCTTTGCGCTGAATCGTGGTCAGCATCGTATTGGTAAAACAATTTTTGAACATTTGGTTGAGTTCCGGATGGTCCGGCATACGTTTGTTAACCTGATCAATCATGTCGTATATCGAGGGGGAAATGTCTTGATCATCTCTGGGTATCAGCATGTTGTCCTCCTTATGTAATCCAGTTTGTTAACCGCTTTCATCATCCTAAAACGAATATAATGTTATGTCAATATATTTATTTGTATATTAGCATGTTATTTTAATTTAACGACACTAAATAATATACCATTTGAAGAAATTCTCCCCATTTTATCCACACAAAAAGAGACCTCGTTTACACGAAGCCCCTGATTGAACACAATGAATATTAAGTTGCTACATTAACCCTTTTCTTTCACCATACTCGTTGATTTCCCCTTCACCAATCGGGCAGGAAGAACAACTCTGTTCACTGCCATTTCGTTGTTCTGCATACTTTGAAGCACCATCTCGAATGCTTGTTTTCCCATATCAAACTGGCTTTGTCTCATATGTGTTACACGGCTTCCTTCGGCAGCGTTCGGACTGTCAAAGCAAATGATGGACACATCTTCCGGAATCCTCAGGCCCAGCCGATCTGCTGCCTGTTCTGCAAGTAAAGCAATATGATACTCTGCAGCAAAGAGTGCGGTAATCTGCGGGTATTTCTGTAAATGTTCCACCAGTGTCTCCACATCACGGACCTCGACTTGAGGATCGAACACATTGGGCAATGTCGAAAGAAAAGATTCTAACCACAGTTCCCTGTTTACCAGAACTCCTTGATCATTGTGAGCCTCAATAAAGCCTTCAATTCGTTCTTCGATCGGTGTGGTGTTCGCCGGAGGTTGTGTCAGAAAAGCGATGTGGCGGTGACCGAGGCCGAACAGATAATTTGTTCCTTCTCTCGCTGCACCTACGTTATCTGTACTGACAGATGAAGCTGGAATGCCTTTCAAATACCGATCAATCAGGACAAAGGGGAATTTGTTAACGACCAGTTTAAGAATCTCATCGCTGAAGTATTCACCCTGTGCCGGGAAGATAATTAATCCGTCTACACCCAGTTCTAGCAGTTCCTGAATGCTCTGTTCTTCCTGCTCCGGTATCCCGAAGGATCTTCTGAGTACGAGAAAACAATCATGCTCTCGCGAAGCTTCTTCCATCCCATATAGTAGTTCTGTACCATACATATCACTGAAATTAGTAATGACCAGACCAATGAGCAGCTTCTTCTCTGGATCTTTAACCGCAGCACGCGGAGCAGGTCTGTTAGGCCTTTCTTGTAACATATCTGCCGTATCAGCAACAAAAGAACCCCGTCCCGGCTGACGAACAATCAATTGTTCATTCGCCAACATCTCAAGCGCTTTTTTAGTCGTAATCCGGCTGACTCCGAATTCATCACATAATTCCTTTTCCGAAGGAACACGCTCACCCACTTGATATTGATGAAGCTGTATCCGTTCGCGCAAGGATTCAAAGATCTGTTCATACATCGGCTTGGATGCCGAGTCTTTCCCCAATACAAGCACCTCCATAAATACCCATACTTCTCATGTTCTACATCCTAATATATCATGTTATATCATTAATGTGAAGAAAGAGACGTCTCAACTTCTGTCATATGAGAGCAAAAGAAAAAGCATCCCAATGGATGCTTCATTTTCTGAAGTTCATTATTAAATTTATTTGGCGTACATAACCATAGCCGAGAAATGATTGATAACATAACCACCGTTAGAAACGACTACTTGAGAATACTTGATATCCACTACATTTACAGTATTGATCCCATTTAAAAATTCATTCATTTCTTTCTCCAACTCTACAGTACTTGCATTTTCAAATATTTTCACTTGTGTTCTCATCGTTCATCTCCCTATCCATCTGATAATGACTTAAGGGATAGTATACGTTCTTTGAGGCATTTAGGTCGCATATCAAACTGTCGTACTCCCATCTCCCCTTATGAAACCTTGTATTTTCTAACTTCTTTTAGACTCCGTTATCCATTATGGTCTGTTCTGACGGTCATATCGAATCACCTTGCGATACATCGTCTTGTCCTTTAATTGATTGAAAATATAGGGATCTGGCTTGGCATTTACCTCAATAATCCATGGCGTTAGACTTCGATCAAGCCCGATATCCACCCCAATGCTCTTCAAACGCGTATATTTCTTACTCATGTGTCGAGCGATGTCAATGCCCAAGCGGTTCATCTCCTGGATCAATTCATTAATCCGCTTGTCGGAAGCATGGGATTTCAGCAAGGTGTGCATGCTCATTGGCTTGGCACCACTATGGTAGTTGGTCACAATTTTCTTCGGATGACCCAGTCGGCCAATGACCCCCGTCGCTTCCCATTTCTGCCCGGGATTCAATTGCACCATTACCCGTATGTCAAAGCGCCTGTTGTTATGTTGCAAGAGATGAATACCTCGCTGAATGAGATAGCTTTTATGCTTAACCAGATGGGTCAGACTTCGATGGAACGACTCGAAGCTGTTGAACGTCAGACGCTTTTGATGGATCTGGTAGGCGAAATGGTGATGATTGTCCATCTCAGCCTTAATGACTCCCATTCCAAAGGTGCCTATCTCAGGTTTGATATATACCATTCTATATTTCCTCAGCATGGACTTAAGGTTAGATTGGCTATATCGCTGCGTATCAGGGATAAATGGTTTGATAGCCGAGTTATTTAATAACATTTTTGTTTTGAGCCATTTACTTCGTAGCGGTTGGGATCGTTGTAATGCATCAACTCCCACAGTTCACTCCTCCTGTTAACGTATTTGTTGATCCTAATGCTGCAAACCATGCAGTATATGCAATTCTCTCGAACTAATCTTAGGCGTCAGCTATGAAAAGAGAATATAACAAAAAGCCGACAAGCCCTGATACCTCGGCTTATCGGCTTCTTGCTTAGATAGTCAAAACGCAGTTAACATCCGGTTCACACTTTGAATAATTAAGGTTGCAGACCCTCAGTGGACGACGGACTAGATTCATTAGATTCCGTCTCTGCTGGGCTCGAATCTGGTTCTGGAACTGATTGTTCTTGTGCTGCGCTGACGAACAATCGTCCAGCTGTTTCCGCCTCTACTTTATTGCCAGCTGCATCCTGAGCACGAATCACGATAACTCCGCCCTCAAGAACAAGGGATGAAGGTGTAGTGTACGTACCTGTGTAACGACCAGGCGCAGTCTCCACCAACGGAATCTCTCCTGCCCCTTGGGCATTCAGATTCAGCGGTAGCTGAATTCGGAAAGAGGCTTGCAGACCAGGTTTACTGTCAAATGAAACGGTGACACTCTCCCCTGATGTGATGCGAACATCTTCAGCTGGCGTAATGTTCGTAAGTTCTGGCAATGCCGTTTCCACGTAGACGGTACGCGTTACGGTTGTTTTGTTGCCAGCGATATCGGTTGCTGTAATGGTAATCGTGTTCTCGCCTTCATTGACCAATACGCGATGACTGAAGCTTCTGTCTTTGCCCACTTGTACGGTTTGTCCGTTAACGGTTACTTTATCGAGGAATTGTTCCACGACATTACCCGTTACGTGAACCACTTCTGCATTGATGCGATCCCCTTGAGCAGGCGTGAGAATCGTCACTTGCGGTTTGGTCTGATCCAGAATAAGGACGACGGGGAGTGAACGGTCGGTTGTTTTGCCATCCACCACTGCCTCGGCAGTAATCGCATTAATCCCAGAACGGAGTTTCACACCGTACGAGAATTTCCCATTCGCCACGGTTGTAGTGCCAGCCAGATCCTTGCCGTTGTAAAACTTGATCTGGGCACCGGATGCCGGAGACGTTCCCGATATCGTAAAAGTTGACTGATTCGTGTATGTGTTCGCTGGTGTCGTAAGCACAGGTGCATTGACCGGATATCTCACAACTGCACGAATCATGTAGTTACCTTCTTCTGCAGGTGAAGTGCTCCATGCGCCACCTACTCGCTGCCAGCTTCGACCTGCATTCGTACCATTCTCATCAGTAGCCAGTCCCGGAGCACCAGTTCCAGCTACACTCTGTACATACACAATATAGAAATCACCCGTTACAATGACCGGTTCCGGGAATTCAACGGTTGTCCATTGATCGTTACGAAGTGCAGTACCGTCAAATGGTCCAGCCAGTTGTCGTCCCGGAGCGCCGCCAGTACCCGAAGCATCATAGACGGCATATTGGAACGCTGTACCTCCAGGTACAGGCCATTCGGTGTTCCAGAATCGGAACGATGCACCTGTCAGTTGAGCGGTCTCCAGCTCTGGGGTCATTCGAACTGCCCAAGCGTTATCCGCAGCGTTAAAAGCTCGTGCGTTCTCTGCTGTTCCATCATCATAAGCAATTTCCCCTGGAAAACCGATAAACGGTTTCAAGGCAACATTTGCCTCTGCCGTACCATTACCAGGTACCGTTACAGTGACGGTTTTACTGTAATAATCAGCCGCCCTGATGGATAAAGTATAGCTTCCTTCCAATACCTGAATAACGAAGCTGCCATCTGAACCTGTACGGACTTCACCTACATTCGCATCTTCCACCACGAGAACGGAAGCATCAGCCAGTGGTTGTCCTGTCCGTTCATCGGTTACTACACCTTCAATCTGTCCATGCGGGATTGCCTCCAGATTAAAGTTGGCTTTGGCTCCACTGCCATCGGTGATCGTTACCTGCTGAGTTCGAGGATAATATCCATATGCCTCAGCTTTTAACGTGTAATCACCCGCTACGTGTGTGAAGCTATACTTGCCTGTAGCTGAATCCGTCTTCACCGAACGACCGGTTTCCAGCACGGTAACCGTTGCACTTGCAGGCAGGCTTTGCGGATTAACCGAACTTGTTCCTGGTTTTTCAACTTCCGGTTGTTGCTGTTTCGTTTTATTAAATTCGGATTTGTCAGTCCGTGAAATTTTGTACCATGGGTTATCATAGGACGGTTTCGGTTTGTCGCTATTAAGCACAACGGCACTGTCCTCGGTTACGGTCTCCGCAGCAACACCCAGTACACGGAAATCATCAATGAACCAGCCTGTCTTCACAACACTGTTGTCTGAGGTCAGACGGAACCGGAATTGAACTTCATTACCGGTAAGTGCATCCAGGTCATAAAATACCGGTGCCCATTGTTTGCCATTTGTACTGTGTGAGAATTTGCCAAGCTCTGACCATGTGGCTCCACCATCCTTGGTGACTTCCACATAACCGTAATCGTATCCACTCTCAATCTCGTACCAATGATTAAACGTAAGGGTTCCTTCGGATACATCCGTCAAATCAATGACCGGAGATACGAGTGAATAGTTGGAGCCATTTTCGTACGTATTGTCGAGATCAGTCGCCCAGACATTCGGCGGAGACACAGCGCTGGCAGGTCCCGTTACCGGAATGCCGCGTTCCCACTCATCTTTGGTTCCCGAATGAGTCCAGCCATTATCATCACTGCCATCGAAATGATCGATATAGATATCCTGAGGCACCTCCACTGTAATGGAGACCTCATTCGACTTGTCACTTTCATTGCCACTGTAATCAAGTGCGGCAACGGCATAGTAATACGTCGAATCCGTCACGGTAGACGTATCTGTAAACGTTGTTCCTGTTGTAGTTCCAATGGATTCATAACCCGTACCTGCGGTTGTCGAACGATATACAATATAGGATTCGAGATCCTCATCGCTCGGTCCAGTCCAACTCAAGGCTACATTGCCCAGAATATCAGCAGTCGCAGACAATCCGGCAGGCGCCCCCGGCGCAATCTCATCCAAGGCTTCTACAGCGAAATCATCAATGTACCAACCAGCCTTTTGCACTGAGTTATCACTGGTCAGATTGAATTTGATAAATACCTGTTGTCCAGCATATTCGCGAAGGTCCACATATTGTGTCTTCCAGTTACCACCAGTACCCGTGAAGCTCAGCAACTCTTCGAACACATAGTCGCTGTCCTCGGAAGCAATGTATACCTTACCAAAGTCGATGTTATTCTCCAAATCATACCAGTGTTTGAAGGATAATAATGCACCTTCCGGACTCTCGGTAAGATCGATTGGTGGCGCAAGCAGATATGCATTACTATTCGCCACATAAGTCCCTTGCAGGTTGGTTGCAATCACCTTCTCACCGGAGTATGCACTTCCAGGACCGCTGCTTGGCGCTCCCCATACCCAGGTACTTCCGGTCCCGCCAGTGGTGAAGCCCAGCTGATCTTCTTCAAAATCCTGAAGATATCCTGGCTGAACACCATTGGACACAGCCACTTTGTATACCTGACTTTCGAATCCGTTGTTGCCGTAATCGTTCACGCGGATATAATACTCCACGCCTTGTGGCTCAATAAGAAATGCAGGAATGGTCGCTGTATACGTACCATCTTTGCTATCGCCAGCAATTCGATTCATCGGCAGATAAACGTACTGGTTGGTACCTGTCGTTTTGGCAAAAGCCTCAACGGAGACTACTGCGACATTATCTGTCACATGAGCGGTTAATGGTATATCGATGCCTGTAAAGGCAGAATTGACAGGGGTATGCGCCAGTACTGGCTCTTCCAGATCATCTCCGGCTGTAACTACTCTGCCGGATACCGTACCGATTCCTTCGAGTACAGAACCCACAGCATCGAGGGCATTAATGATGCCGTGACCGTAACCGTTATTAGGGGAGGTCGGATATTGACTGTCCGTTCTCGGTGTTGCTGTATCTGTAATGATCTGCTCCAGCTGATCCACAGTAAGGGAGTGGTTGGCCTGAAGCAGGAGTGCAGCAAGCGCAGTTGTATGCGGACCTGCCATCGACGTTCCATTCCAGCCTCCCTCATATACACCACCCGGAACTGCTGAGCGGATATTTACCCCAGGGGCAGATACTTCTGGCTTGATCTCACCATACGGAGATGGACCCAGCAGTGAGAAGGATGCCAGGTTACCATTAATATCTGTGGCTCCCGTAGCGAAACTTTCAGGGTAATTGGCAGGGTTCGCGACAGAGCCGGGACCACCCGGATTCGTCAATCTTACATTCCCTGCAGAGAACTCGGGAAAGATCTGCGCATCACGCCAGGCTTGGACCATAGGCCGGAACCATTCATCCAGTCCTGCGCCTCCGCCCCATGAGTTGTTCACGACATCCGGTGCAAGTTCAGGATGCAGATTGCCTTCCGCATCGACCGGAGCAATCAACCACTGTCCGCCATCCAGAATAATGGCATCTGTTGTTTCCGGATTGAATATCCGCACACCAATCCATTTCGCACCGGGAGCAACCCCGATCTGGTTGGTGCCATCTGCTTCAGAGCCAACCATCGTACCCATCGTGTGAGTACCATGTCCGTCTTCGTCCGCAGGAAGGGAAGCATTACTGTGCGGATCATACCAGCTTAGTTCAGGATCAACGATATTGCCCGCAGCATCCAATCCCCGCCATTTGCTGCGAAGCGCAGGGTGGGTATAGTCTACACCGCTGTCCAGATTGGCAACGACAATCCCTGTTCCATCGATGCCCCGATCCCAAACGGCTGGCGCATTGATGTAATTCAGGTTCCATTCCACGTTCTCAGTTGCAAGCTTGTCCTTGGCCGCTGGTTCTTTGTCTTTGACTCCGACTGCGGAGTCCTTTGCTGGCGCTTGGACAGCATCTTTGGCTGGTGCCGCAGTCGCCGGTTCTTTACTCACTTCCGCTTTCTGTAAGTATCTTGTCTCATTCGGTAGAATCTTCTCTACCTCAGGCAGCAGTGCAATCTGCTCCAAAACTTCTTTGGTACTCGTTACTGCCAATGAATTGACGATAAAATAGCTTTTATATTCTTTGACCTTGCCCAGGTCAATTTCCTTTTCCAGATAACTTTCCAATGTATATTGTGTACGTGAGGCCGTTTCCCGCAGAGAGCTGACGACCGAATTCCGAACGGACAGCTTCGTGGCAGAGGCGGTTTGTTTAGCGATCGTCGCCTTTTCCAGGGCCTGTTTGGAGACCGCTGCTGTATCCACCTGCTCCTTCATTTTCACCAGATAGGTAACATATTCGCTACCTTCAAATTCTTTGGATAACTTGGCGTTTACTTTGGATTCCGAAACTTTGGCGAGTCCAGATTTCATATCCATTTTGGATGATGTGGAGTTTTCAGCTGAAACCGGATGAATGATCGAAAATGCAAGGAGAAGCGAGAGCCCCATGGAGATGGGCTTGCGTAACCGATTAATCTTTATCAAACTTTTCCACTCCTTTTACCCGGTTTTTTAATTTAGTCTGGTACATGTGCCCTTCTCTGCAGAATAAAACGGTAAAATCACCTTTATTGCGGACGAAATATACGCCCTCGTTTTCACATAAAGCCTCACCTCCTTTACAGGTCTGGTTAGGGAACAATATGAGTCAGAAGAGATAACTGGATCATTCTATGATTTTTCGCTTGGAAGTTTAGGAGATAGAACAACTTGGGTTAAGCCATGAGAGTGAACGGTGTGGGTGTTTGAGTAATGCAACGAGAGTGAATGTCTATAAGCATTCATGTGGAAGGGTGATCTGGAGCGTTAGCAGAACGCTTGCTAAGGAGTTGTGAATATGAATTTCGATCGTGGTTCGAGTGAGTTAGAAAACAGTTTAAATTACATATAATAGTCAATTAGGAATTTAATTGGATTTTATTGGTATAGTATAAAATCATTATTCGATATATACAAGCACTTTTATTGAAAAATATAGAAAATAAGTCTATTTAATGCTTTTATATGTCTCATGTCGCTTTTACTCCTGATCATATTTTTCGTATTCACGCAAATTCTTCTATTAAAAATAGTTCAAACATCCCCTATAAAATAAAAAAAAGAACCGGCTCTTTTACCGATTCTTTTTCCCTCTTAATCCAATTCCATTTTGAAAACAATCGGCGCATTACTCTTCACAGTTGTCGTGGTGATTGTCAGAGCGTCTGCTGTTCTCTCCCATTGCGGTTGTTCCTCGTAACCAAGTACCTGAATATCTTGGATAACGCCTTGAAAATGATGAGAATGTTCCTTCAGCGATTTAATGTGAATCACCCCGTTATCCGGGTAGGCAAGAACTGTCGCATACAGACAGCTTTCTTTTACCGTAAACCGTATATCTTCACTCGTGAATACCTTCGTATCCCCATCCGTGAATTGCCCTTCCTTCACCTCTGTTGGGCCCTCGCCAAACGTACGCCAGAATGACGTGTCATATATCGCTTCCCCATTCACTTCCAGCCACTTGCCGATGGTTAGCAGGATGTCCCTATCTTCATCCGGTATGCTGCCGTCTGCTTTGGGTCCAATGTTCAGCAGCAGGCTTCCGTTTTTGCTTACAATATCGACGAGATCCCGAAGGATTTCCTCGGCCGTTTTATAGTTATTATTTTCCGTGTAACACCATGAGTTTTTAGCGACAGCCGTATCCGTTTGCCAAAAATAGGGCTTGAGCTCAGCGAACTGCCCCCGCTCCACATCCGGAACGGCGCTGCCAAACATATAGGCCTCATGTTTATAATTGACCGCTACAGGCACGCCCCATTCTTCGCCCTTGTTATAATAATAAGCAGTGAATTTCTTAAGATAGGGTTTGAATGCAACGGTTTGAATCCACCAATCAAAATAGAAGACCTTCGGCTGATATTGATCCACCAGTTCACAGCAACGAATCAACCAGTCTTCCAAATACTCCTCGGTTGGAGGCGAACCATACAGATCATGATGATCCGGTTCTGGCATGGCAGGCCAATAGAAATCACCGCGCTTCAGGGGCTCCTGAATATCTGACTCAAATTCCTTCCCGTGAGACATGAAGAACCAATGCTCCGCACGGTGGGACGATACACATAAGGTTAATCCCTGCTTCTCATAAGCGACCTTCATCTCACCCAGAAGATCCCGTTTGGGGCCCATTTCATATGTGTTATAGTGAGAGATATCGCTCTTGTACATCTGAAAACCATCATGGTGCTCGGCTACAGGCATAACATATCTCGCTCCGGCCTGTTTGAATAACGTGGCCCATTCGTCTGCATCGAACTTCTCAGCACGAAACATCGGAATGAAGTCTTTATAACCAAAGTCCTTATGAGATCCATACACCTCAAGGTGATGTTCATAAGCTTTGGAGCCCTGGATGTACATATTACGCGAATACCATTCGCTATCATAAGCTGGGACGGAATATAGCCCCCAGTGGATGAAAATTCCAAATTTTGCTTTTTGGTACCATTCGGGAACTTGAAAAGCGCTAAGCGAACTCCAGTTGTCTTTGAACTTACCGCTCTCAATCGTTGCTTCGATCTGTTGCAAATATTCGTTTTTATCCATGTTATATTCTCATCCCTTCCGTTATCGTATGCATTTGTATTGTAGTGCTACGGCGGAAGGATAGACATGCAGAACACTAACTTTTAGATGGACAATACTAACCTTGTATGGAGATGAAGAACATGAATCATCAAACTTTGCTTACGAACTACCTGTCCAATCTGCAAGTTGAATTATTCATGGTTAACTACAATCGGTGCGACACCGATTGGCGGGATCTGGATTATACGCCCGATTACAGCAAGTTTTATTTCATATGCGACGGTGAAGGTTGGCTCAAGATTGGGAATGAGGAGTATTACCCTGCGCCTAATCAGCTGATTTTAATGCCGGAGGGGATCAAACAGTCCTACTCTGCAATTAACGACCGTCCTTTTCTCAAATACTGGTGTCACTTTAGTGCAAAGGTTGGGGGGATCAATTTGTTCCAAATTCTGAAGTTTCCGCACATTTGTACGATAGATCAATCTGTGTTGATTCAGGAAATCTTCAGCAGTATCCTTACATATGCAAAATCCGATGAAGTCTATGCCCATATGATGGCCAAGAGCAAACTGACCGAGTTACTGTCCCACTATATAATGAATCTGGATCTGGATCAGATCTCTTTCATTAACGTGCCTGTCATGGAGAAACTGTCCACCATTCTGGCTTACATCGATGCCAACATCGAAGAGAATATTTCGGTTCAGGAACTGGCCCAGATCGCCTACATGCATCCGAATTATTTCATTCGATTCTTCAAGCAACAGATCGGTGTTCCTCCGATCCTCTACATTACTGGCAAAAAAATCGATAAAGCCAAGGAACTGCTCACCTGCACCCCGAACACGATAACGGCCATCGCCGAGCATCTCGGATTCAGTGACTTATACTATTTCTCCAGACAGTTCAAAAAGCATACAGGGCTCACGCCTACGGAGTACCGGAGACAAACAACGGTACTGACAACGTAAGACGTAAGCCCTGATGCTCAGCTCTTTTTACTTGTTGGGATCAATTAAAATGGATATGGCACTTTTTCTTTCCATTTGGAAACATAGCAGCTCTTCATTTCGCAGCTTAGTCTGCACATTCGTTGTCTCTTCTCCATCGTTGAAAAGGACTACTGCGACGGAACCGTCTATATTTTTGAACGCCACAGAAAAGATAGAATCATTACTGGCCGTTGATTCAATACGAACAGCCTTTGGACGAATCAAGGCACTAAAGTGTGCCAATGCATAATAATCAAGTGTATACGTAAGCTCCCTCGTCTGTTGATTCACTTGCACGATCCCACGACACGTACTGCGCCCAAAGCCAGGAACCGTAGGACCGTTGTTCTCATCAAGAGCCATGTTCCACAGTACAAAAGACTTGCTGTAATTGCGAAGAATTTGAATCCCCGTTCGCATCACATTCGAGAAGGCCTGGTTAAAGGGTGGAATCCACTCCCCGCCTGAGCCTTCGGTGAAGTGTACTTCTTTGCCTACAAATGCTTCATAGACCTTCGTTTGAGCAGAAGAATCGCCCCCGTACCAGTGCCAGGCTACGCCGTCCACTTCATTTCCCGCATGTTCTAGAACGGTCAGCGGATAGTCCGGTTGATCCCAATTGTGATCGTAACAGAGAATCTTGGTTTGAATATCGTTTTGCACAAAGGCTGGTTTAAGATGGTTTTTAATAAAATCTGCTTGGGCGTCGGCTGGCATCAACATACCCGGATAGTGCCCTGGTTCATAAAGCGCCTCATTCTGTGGTGTGATGGCATGAATCGGTAATCCTTGCTTAGCATAGGCTTGAATGTATTTCACAAAATATTGCGCATAAACGGGATACCATTCCGCCTTCAACTGTCCGGTAATCATCGATCCGCTTGTTTTCATCCATCCCGGTGCACTCCATGGTGAAGCAAACAGTTTCAGTTCAGAATTCAATGCCAAAGCCTGTTGCGTTAAAGGAATAACGTCTTCTTCATCATGTGAAATACTGAATTGGGTTAATTCCGGGTCCGTCTGCTGTTCGGGCATATCGTTATAACTGTATACCGTTCTGGCGTAGTCTGAAGCTCCCATTGGATTACGGATGACTGACAGCCCGATCCCTTTCTCCGGATGGAACAGTCGGGTCATGACCTCATCCCGCTGCTCCTCATTCAAGATTTGGTTGATCAAATAGGCAGATGAATCGGTGAAAGAAGCACCAAAGCCGTCCATCTCCTGATACGTTAGCTCATCGTCAAGTTGAATGGTGGTTGTCTCCTTATCGGCATCCAGTGGTTTCAATTGCTCCGAGAACACGGATACGAATAATTCATCTTCTCCTGTCGATTTGTACATTTTGAATGTAGTCATAGGATTCTCCTTTGTAACTCTATTATTGAATGCCTAGTTTCTCTTTGTTCAGTTTCATCTTCTCACTGCGTACCTTCACAATCTCTTCCCAACGATTCTCACCTAAAAATGACTTGTAAGCAGCCAGTGCATTGTCGTACGAAGCATCATCTTTGGACCGTACCATACTGACCAGTGTTGTATTCCATTTGGTGTTAATCGCCGACAACGCACGAGCTTCAGGTGTACCTTGATCCGGGCTAATATTCTCCAGAATGAAGTGTGGTTTCAGCTTGCCTTTGCCCCACTCCTGCATCTGTTTAATCGCTTCCGGAAAAGCATCTGCACTCAGCGCTTTATGGCGATCATGACCGAAGAACATAAATTCACCCATCCGATAGTCCTTTTTGAATTGATCCGCGTTATTGAGTTGCAGTTCTTTCACAGCTGGCAGCAATTCAACGGTACCGTCGGTTTTAGTCTGGTAGGTCTCCCCTTGAATCCCGTAATTCATGAGAGTCTGGCCTTCTTCACTCAGCAAGTATGTGAATATCTGAATAGCCTTGGCCGGATCTTTACAGTCCTTGGAAATGAAATTGATCATCCACCCGGTTATTCCAGATTGATTCAATGTTGGTGCATTACCTTTGGTACTCTGCGGTCCATCAATAGCAACATATTCTTTGTCTGGATTCGCACTCATGTAGATTTGCAAGTTTCCTCCTTGTTGAGGTGTACCGTCAAGCAGCATGGTCGCATATTTACCGGACTTCACTTTTTCCTCAAAAGCGGTTCCATCATCCGCAAAACTGTCATCACTGATATTTCCATCTCTGTACACGGTGTTCAATGTCTTCAACCACGTGAGATAATCTTCATCCAGATTGCGATCATAGAATTCTCCTGATTCGGTCTCCAACGGAACACCGATGAAATCTTGCAACGTATCCCCGAGTGAACCTGTTCCTTCACCAATAGAGTTGAATCCAAACGGAATCAGCGCAGGGAACTCGTGCTTAATTCGTTTCATCACACTCTGAAATTGTTCTGGTGTTCCAATGACAGGGCTGCCCAGTGCTTCATACACATCCTTACGAATGACGAATGCCGTCTTGGCTGGAATGTTACCGCTATCATAATCCTCTTGCGTATTGGAATAGTTCGGATAACCATACGTTTTACCATCTGTCAGCTGGAACCAGTTCAACGTATCGGCAGCCGCAACTTTATTGAAGTAAGGATCATATTTTTCCGCCAGATCGTCCAGCGGCATAGCCCAGGTTGCAGCTTTTTGCACCACTGGAGAATTCGAGTCAAATACGGTCAGCAAGTCAGGCATATCTCCACCCGCGAAAAAGGTATTTAACTTGGTATCATCACCCGTGATGAATTTAATATTGATGTTCAGATCCTCTTTGATTTTCTTGGTAACAATGTCCTTGCCAAAATCAGTGTTCCACCAGTCCGCATTGACGTACCATGTCAGGTCGGTAGCCTCTTCCTTTTTATCCAACTGCCAAGCTGGCTTTTCCGGGTCGACCGTATAGCGATCTTCAATGGATACCCAGTTCCCTTCACTGGAGCCCCCCGATCCACCACTGCAACCTGTAATCATAAGTACGGCTGTGAGCAGTGTTGCGAGCAATTTAATCCCTTTTTTGCCTGATGTGTTGTTCAACTTCAACATGTTCATATTCCTCCTCGAAATGGGTATTTGGTTCTTCTATTCCTTAACAGCACCTAGCATCATTCCCGAGATAAAATATCTCTGAACGATGGGATAGATCAGCACGATAGGTAGCGTGGTAATGACAATGGTGGCTAACTGTACGCCTTTCGTTGTTGTTTCAATGACAGCCGAACCCCCGACATTTTGCATGGATTGGGTCTGGGACTGAACGATAATCTCATACAGCATCATCTGAAGTGGATACAGTGACTGATCGGTAATATATAACTTGGTCGTCATGAAGTCGTTCCATTGCCCTACCCCATTAAATAGCGCAATCGTAGCCATAGCAGGCATGGAGAGTGGAATGAAGATTTTCAGGAAAATATGCCAATCCCCTGCCCCGTCAATCTTGGCCGATTCTTCCAGAGAATCCGGGACATTCCGGAAGAAATTCATCAGAATCACGACATCATAGAAGCTGAACAACGCCGGAATAATGTACACCCAGAAGCTGTTAAGCAAGCCAAGTGATTTGATTAACAGGTATGTCGGGATCATGCCGCCCGAGAAGAACATGGTAATAACACCCATGGCAACGTATAATTTACGGCCTCTTATGTACCTTTTGCTCAGACCGTAACCAACCATGGCACAGAAGAACACATGTGTTACAACGCCAATCGTTGTTTTGGACACCGATATGAAGAAGGCCTGCCAAATGCCCTGATCGTTGAATACAGCTCTGTAATTCTCCAGTGAGAATTCCGGTGACCAGAAGATGAATCCACCTTCCGCCAACGCTTTGCCTGAGCTAAAGGAAGAGATGATGACATTCCAGAGCGGAACCAGAATAACGATCGTACAGATGATTAGTAATATCATATTTAAGGTATCAAAGATCCGACTATCGAGATCTTCTTTTGCCACCTTTCCATTCACGCGAGGTGCCTCCTTCTACAACACAGATTGATTATCGTTTAATTTGCTCGTAATTTTGTTCGCCGTGACGAGTAGAATGACAGAGATGATCGAGACACCCAAGCCAACGGCCGTTGCATATGAAAAGTCACCCTGAGACATCCCCATACGGTACACGTACGAATTAATGACTTCCGCTTTATCGCGATTCTGGGAGTTCATGAGAACCAGTGTCTGATCCAGATTAGACCCTAATAAACCGCTTACAGTTAGAATTAGATTTAAGCTGATGATTGATCTCATGTTAGGCAATGTGATATTCCATATCTGTCTAAGACGGCTTGCACCATCGATTTTGGCAGCTTCATAATACGTAGGATCAATCTTTGCCATGATCGCCAGATACAGAATGGTTCCCCAACCTGCCTCTTTCCAGATATCCGATAAGGTAGCAATCCACCAATACTTGCCTGCATCCAGCAAGATGTTCTGTGGTTGCGAGATCACTCCCAGGCTAAGTAACAATTGATTAAATAACCCCGTTGTTGAAAACCAGGTAATCAACATTCCACCGAGTACGATCCAAGACAGAAAGTGAGGTAAGTATGAAACCGTTTGCACAAACTTCTTGAAGCGTCCGCTGTTTAACTCGTAGATCATGATGGCAAGAATGATGGGAATCACGAAGCCTATACCCAGTTTCAAAAAACTGATCCCCAGAGTATTCACGACCGCATCCCAGAAGTATTTGTCTGACAAAATGATTCTGAAATTATCCAGCCCTACCCAAGGAGCGGTAGCCAGCGTATCAATGACCGTGTAATTTTTGAAGGCAATCGTCAACCCGTAAATTGGGATATAACAGAAAATAATCATAAAAATAATGCCCGGGATAATCATCGATTGAATCTCCCATTGTCTTCGATAATCCACTATGAATTCTTTGATCCGTTGTCCGATAGGCTTCTTTCCATTGGGACTGATCGCATTTTTACCGGTTGATGTCTCTACGGCTAATTTATCCACGTTCTTTTACTCCCCTCCATCATGCATGTTTATAAAAACGTTTTTATTTTTCGGCATAAAAATCCCCTTTGCTTTTATTTATGTAAAAAAAGGCCGGAGAAGATGAGTCAGCTTATGTACGATAATCTTTCCGGTCAATTTTCACGTGGCTTGAACCTCTCACCACCAGCTCACCCGCCAACTTCTGTGCAGCCCCTTGTTCTTTCTCCTTGATCATACCCACCAGTTGATTGATGGCCAGGATACCCTGTCTTGCAATTTGATTCCTTACCGTTGTGAGTGGTGGGGAAAAATACTGGGCGATATCGATATCATCGAAACCCACGACACTAACATCTTGAGGCACTTCAAAGCCCTCAGATTTCAACGCATGCATACAACCAATTGCACTCAAGTCATTCCCTGCAAGAAATGCATCAGGTCGCTTGCCAGGGTGCAAGTGAAGAAAAGATTTTATAGCACTATACGTGCTCTCCTCCTCAAAATACCCCTGTATAATGTAATCTTCATCGATTGGAAGCTGGTATTCACGCAGGGCAGCCAGATAGCCATCTCTACGCTGTACACTGTCAAACATCGTGTCCACACCCGAAATATAAGCAATTTTCTTGTGCCCCAGCCCAATTAAATACTTGGTAGCTTCGTAAGCCGCCACGTACGAGTCAAAAATGACACTTCCCATCGTATCGCTCTGATAGACCCGATCCAAAAAAACGGCCTTGATCTTATCTTTCTCCATAGCGATAATATCTTGCTCATCGATCCGCAGCTCTTCGTAGATAATGACACCATCCACTCGCCGCCCCAGAATGTTACTCATAATAACGTGTTTATCTTTGGTCACAAACACATTCAGCCCGTAACCAAGACGATCACATTCACGAGACATCGACTCCACCAGCTTATAGAAATACGGACCCGATACACTTGTGGTGAAAAAACCAAGCATTTTAGTTTGACCGGACTTCAATAGCTTACCATTCAGGTTAGGCACATAGTTCAAACGCTCTGCCACCTTAAGAACATGCGATTTGGTCTCCGGGTTTAAGACATCCACACCATTTAAGGCGTTAGAGACCGTCGATATGGATACGCCAGCTTCTCTTGCTACATCTTTAATCGTTATCTTAGCCATAAGTTTTGTTCCTTTACTATAAAAACGTTTTTATAATGTTTAAATTATCATAAAACCGTTTTCATGGCAACACTTTAATTTGTGAGTTCAGGCATCATGTACTTTATTCATAGCTATATGCCACTGCGGGCGCAAAAAAAAACGGCTCATGTATGAGCCGTCGTTCATGAAGCTTTAGCTTTCTATTCCTCATCCTGGATATACATGGAGTGGATCTGTTGCAGCTGCTCTTCCAGACGTTCCAAGCGAACAAAACGATCCGCTCGAATATATTCCTTCTGCTCCACAAGCATGATCATTGTTGGAACGGTAAAAATAAGAAACTTGGATGCAACTTCTTCCACGTCGTTAGCATTAATGTGACCGAGGTATATTGATGGATAAGGATCCAGCAACGCCCTGATCTTGGGGAGTAAAGCGTGACATACACTGCACTCTGGACGAGATACATACAAAAAAACCAATTCATGTTGTTGAATAACTTCTTCAACCATTTCTATGGATGTTAACTCATGAATATCTTTCATAGAAACTCAACCCTTTCGATCATTCAATAGCTTGCTCATTTAAACTTTTTCTTTTCAAGTATAGCCTATATGCGTTAGAATCAAATGGAATATATCCCCATATGAAAGAGGTTATGGTATGAAAAAATCATTCTTATTTCTGTTCACTGCTCTGGTAGTTGTTACTTCCTTCTCAGCATATGCACCTGTGTCGAATGCCTCTGGCGATATAGGAGTCAGCTTATTGTCCGATCGTCAGCAAGGTACAGTAAAGTAGAACTTGTACAAAAAGTAATAGGCGACAATTCGGATAACATCTGAATTAGTCGCCTGCTTTCATTTATTCTTATTGATTTTTATTTCCAATCTCTCTTCCGAAGATAAGATTCGAATACAAAAGTTCCAAACGGCAGTAGACCGGCGAGTCCACCCATCAGCCAGCGTGTTATCTTCCACTTTTTGACCAGAGCCAAATGCACTAGTGCAATAAGATACAAAGGAAACAAAATACCATGAATCATGCCCATTACGGCTACAGCGGAAGAGATATCTGCAAAATATTTCAGAGGCATAGCAATAAAAATCAATAGAAGTAAGGATACACCCTCCCATATGCCCGCAATTCTGAATCGGCCTGTCACTGTTTTCATAAAGTCCATTCTCACCTTTCCCGCTAATCGTTTGTGAAATATGTAACTTGTAACATGATACAAAAAAGCTCACGCCACATCTCCTTACAGATATGTCGTTCTGAAGCTCATATTCAGTATAACGTATGACTCCGATTCGAAGATGCTTCAAATTTGAATAATTATTGAATCCATAAATTCAGATTCCAACATCAGGTCTTATGGATTCAAGTCGTCTCACGCTCAATCAGCTGGTATGTCAGCTGTTCGGTCTGCAATTCCATTTTACCCAATACGGCCCACAATTGATGGAAAGCCTGGGTGGCTTGCTCCGCAATCGGATTGTGTATGGTCGTGATTCCGAGAACACGGGAAAGCTCGATATCATCAAACCCCACAATGGCGAGTTGTTCCGGTACCTGAATTTTCCGTCTGCGTGCTTCACTAAGAATGCCGATGGCTGCATAATCATTTGAACATAATACGGCCTTTGGAAGTTCTGGCCCCTCAGCCATTCTTCGCATCGCTTCTTCGCCATCGGAGGAGCTAAATACGGAATATTGATATGCTTCAGTCCATACAGGCAACCCTCTACTCTTCATGAAAGATTCATAGGCTTCACGGCGGCTCTGGGTATTCAGACTTTCAGCCCTGCCAAATGCATTTGCAATTCGGGTGTATCCTCTCGAAACCAGATGCTCCAGAGCTAACTTATACCCCTCTGCCTGATCCATCGCAACAGACGGAATCTCGTCATTCCCCATTCGCTGCCAGGAGACAATCGGACCGTATTCCAAATACGCCTTTAATTTCCGAGGATCATTAACACAAGCAATAATAACTAGCCCATCGACTCGTTTACTGCGCAGATCTTCGAAAGCCTGCAATTCAATCTCCGGATCTCCACGGGATGTATAGATAATCGTCTGAAACCCGAAATCCATGGCTGTATCAATGAATTGATTCATGAATGTAAGAATGATCTCACCTGTGGTAGAGGTCACAATTCCAATCTGCTTTGTTTGCCCTGTAGATAACGATATCGCATTCCGGTTGGGAATATAATTCAACTGTTTCATAATATCCGTTATGATCTGTCTTGCTTCATCACTAACATGCGGAGAATGATTAATCACGCGTGATACTGTCGCTTTTGAGTAACCTGATCGCTTCATAATTTCATCAAACTTGGACATCGGAGACTCCCTTCTTGCTAACGAACTATATAAGTTCAACTAAGATTATTTACACTGGCACTTCGATGACAGAACAACCTTCCGATCGCTGTTATCCCCAGATTTTTTGATTCCCATATCTAAACGGGAAAATCCGGGGATAGCGTATGCTTCCGATGTAGCTTTCTTTCAGAAAGCTTTCAGGCGACCGCTTCGCTTCTTCTGGTTATTTCTGTCCTCTCCGTTTTCGTGTAAATTTTAGTTGAACTTATTTAGAATAATAGTATGCCTTAGATTGGGGTCAAAAGTAAAACTTGACGTGTAACCCGTTACAACGTTTAAGCTTTTTTATGTCATATGAATCATCTTAATATCAATTTGATGAATGGAGCGATACACATGAGTAATCAAACCTATCAATTCCCGGAAAATTTCCTGTGGGGTGGCGCAATTGCTGCCAACCAAGCTGAAGGTGCATACAATCAAGGCGGCAAAGGCCTGTCTACACAGGATGTAGCTCCCAAAGGCATCATGGGTCCAATCACGGAAGAACCCACTGAAGATAACATGAAACTGATCGGTATTGATCTGTATCATCGCTATAAGGAAGATGTGAAACTGTTTGCCGAGATGGGCTTCAAAGTATTCCGTACTTCCATCGCCTGGTCCCGGATTTTCCCGAAAGGGGACGAGCTTGAGCCGAATGAAGAAGGATTGCAGTTCTACGATGATCTGTTTGACGAGTGTCGCAAATACGGAATTGAACCCCTGGTTACGCTGTCCCACTATGAGACACCACTTCACCTTTCCAAAGAATACGACGGCTGGGTTAACCGGAAAATGGTTGGATTCTATGAGCGTTATGTAACTGCCGTATTTAAACGTTATAAGAACAAAGTAAAATACTGGCTTACTTTTAACGAAATCAACTCTATTCTCGAAGCACCATTCATGAGCGGTGGTATCTATACGCCGAAAGAGAAGCTTAGCAAACAAGATCTGTATCAGGCGATCCATCATGAGTTTGTAGCCAGTGCTTCTGCTGTGAAGCTCTGTCATGAGATCATCCCTACGGCACAGATTGGTTGTATGATGCTCAGCATGCCTACTTACCCGCTGACACCGAATCCAGACGATATGATCAAAGTCATGGAATTCGAGCATAGTAACTATTTCTTCGGTGATGTACATGTAAGAGGTCGCTACCCTGGTTATATGAAACGTTACTTCCAGGAAAATGGGATCGAGATTCAGATGGAAGCTGGCGACGAGGAAATGCTGCTGAATACTGTAGACTTCATCTCTTTCAGTTACTACATGAGTATCTGTCAGACAGCAGATCCGGAGAAACAAGTCGCAGGAGAAGGTAACCTGCTCGGTGGTGTACCTAACCCTTACCTGCCTGCTAGTGAATGGGGATGGCAGATTGACCCGCAAGGATTGCGTTATGTGCTTAACATGTTCTATGACCGTTATCAAAAACCGCTATTTATTGTAGAAAATGGTCTTGGCGCTGTCGATGAGTTGATCACGGGTGCTGACGGCGAGAAAACCGTCGAAGATGACTACCGCATCCAGTATCTGAATGATCATCTGGTTCAGGTTGGCGAAGCCATTAAAGATGGCGTGGAGATCATGGGGTATACATCATGGGGTTGTATTGATGTTGTCAGTGCGTCTTCTGCCCAGTTGAAAAAACGTTATGGCTATATCTATGTTGATCGTCACGACGATGGATCAGGAACACTCGAACGTTACCGTAAGAAATCCTTCCATTGGTACAAAGAAGTCATCAGCAGTAACGGAAAAAGTTTGCAGCGTTAAGGTTCTTTAAGTAAATGTAACAGATACATCCTTCTGTCCCTAGGCAGATTACATGAAAAAGTGTCGGTTATACGATACCATGGCATGTTTTCTGTCTGGGGGATTTTATTTTTATTTTCAAAAAGAAACACCCGATGATACACATCGGGCATTCTCGTTGGTGCCTATCATCTGTCTATTCACAAAATCAAAGCTCAATCTCTCTAATGATTCTAGCAGGGTTGCCGCCCACGATCATATTATCCGGCACATCCTTCGTAACCACCGCCCCGGAAGCAATGACCACGTTGTCTCCAATGGTAACCCCCGGATTAATAACGGCTCTGCCACCAATCCATACATTATTGCCAATCGTGACTGGCTTGCCATATTCTGCACCCGTATTGCGTTCATGCGGATGGAGTGGATGAGTAGCCGTATAGATATGTACATCTGGCCCCATTAAGCAATGGTCTCCAATACGAACTTCACACACATCTAATATCGTACAGTTAAAATTGCTATAAAAATGATTGCCTACATGAATGTTATATCCATAATCCACATGAATATTAGGTTCCATGCCCAGGTGTTCACCTGTAGATCCCAACAGTTCCTTCAATAACTTGGTGCGAAGCTCACCGTCCGTTTCCGTCGTTTGATTAAACGTCCGCGTCATTTTCCTTGCATACTCTCTGTCCGCAGACAATTGAAGATCCGAAGCCATGTACAGCTCGCCATCCAGCATTTTTTGTTTTTCCGTTTTCGTGGTCATGGTCACCGCTCCTTTGGTACACATCATGTGATTCAACATTAAATAACACTTTTTAAAACTCTTTTAATTATATAACTTACCATGAATAAAGCAAGTCTTCCTCTATATGCAAATGTTTAATCACATATGATAGGATAGCAGAGAACGCTTGAACTTTATGTACCTATTTCTTCACTACTCGGATAGGATCCAACGAGAAAAAGCCGCTACAATTTAGCGACTTTTAATGAAGCCTGCTCTTGTCCACTTGTCTTTCGACATTGAAAAAAGAGTTTTCAAGTAATTTAATTACTCTTGAATTGCTGTTACTATTCCGTCTTCAAGATAAACATAGCGATAATCAGAGTACACCCATTGTTCATGTATACCAAACTCATAAGTGGTTTTGTTGATTTTATTTGGGGTTCCCCAACTTGATATTCTCATTTCAGCTGCAGTCATGCCAATGGCGGGTAAATATACCACGATTCTTTCTTTTTCTTGTATAGGTTTTTCGCGAATTTCACTTATATATCTTTCAGCTTCAAGCCATTTATCTTTAGGTTGAATCGATAATTTAACATCTGAAATTAGATTAGCATACTCTCCTTCATACGCCATAGGAATCAATTCTAAATAATCAATCATCGATTCCTCATCACCTTTTTCTCTTTCCAATTGTGCTGAAGCAAAGATGTATAGATTATGAATATCTTTGTCCAGATGAGTATGAAGAATAATCAAATCTATTACACTTTCATAATCTTTAATTTTTATAAGGTTAGACACTTTTTTTTTGATTTCTTTAGCAACTATTTTATCTTCTTGTTTATGTGATTTTATTGTTTCTTCTCTACTCTCTTTTTCTTCTTTACTTTGTTTAGCGTAAAATTCCTTATAAAACTTGTCTCTCTCCCCTATTAACTCATCTTTAAAATCCTCTATCTCTGCTTTCAAAACACCATTGTATGTATCTAAATCTATACTTCTTAATTTTGATATGATTGGTTCATATGATATGTTTCCATTTTCATTATTATTGTAATCATTTCTTGCATCAACATAAGAATATAACGCCTGATAGTCCTCTATGCTTTTAAACTCCTCTTTTTCTAAATTCATTTTGGCTTCAGACCATTGATCAGATTCAATTAATTTAAGTATTATACCTTTTTCTTTGATTGAATCGATGTCATTACATCCTCCTACGATAAATACTGAGCAGATAAGGACAAGTATTAAATAAAATTTCTTTTTCAAAATAAACTCTCCTAGTTCGTATATTTTATGTAACAAATATTATTTTACGATAAACGTAGTTAATTTGCTGTATTTTCTTCCTTCTAATCCTAAAACGAAAACGCAGGATAATTAATTCACGATATCTTGCGACATCCAAGGGCGTTGATTAAAAAATATTTTAGTACAACAGGAATCAAATTTCTCTCAATTTCCTTATGAAAGCGCCGATCGCCTTAGTAAGATAAAAAAGACACAAATTTGCTGCTTTCATGGAATAATGATCTTTTCAATCGATAAAATAAGAACCCTCTTCATTCCCATAAACTTTGGGGCGTAGAGGGTTAAATTATACTTACCTATTTATTCTAAGCAACCGCCTGAACGGTTTTTTCCTTAACGCTAATGGCATAGATGGCAGTCACCAAACCAAGCAGAATCAGAACAGAACCAACCCATCCGGTGTTCAGAATCGATGAATGATCGATCACCATGCCGCCGATATAGGTACCCAGTGCAATACCTGCATGTGCAATACCTGAATTGGTGCTGATTAGCGTTTCGGCTGTTTCCGGTGAAGTTTTGATAATTAGACTATTCTGTACAGGCGTAACGGTCCAGCTCAGTGCACTCCAGATGCTTAACAGCAGCAAGAAGGCGATCAAAGGCAATTCCACGCTGAACGGAATGACAGCCATACTTACGATGAAGGGAATCAGCACAATGACAATGGCTTTAGCAGGATGCAGACGATCGGACAACATGCCTCCGATGCCTCCACCTGCAACAGCGGCGATCCCAAACATCATATAGATAAAGGTAACCATCGTTGAGCTCGCTCCCAGTGTCTCTTGAAGAAATGGTGTGAAGTATGCATATAAAGTCAAATGACCCGCAAGCACAAGCAAAGTTGTAGCATGGATTGCCAACATTTTTGGATTCCACAGTGCCGTAAGCTGTTTCTTCAGGGATACAGCAGGAATAGGCTGTACACGATCCATCGCAATCCAGATGGCCACCATAACCACTGCTGTGAGAATAGCGATCAACATAAACACCTCACGCCAGCCTGCCAAGTTACCTACAAAGATTCCAAGAGGTACACCTAGGATAAGTGATGCACTGCCTCCCATGGTAATAATCCCCACGGCGCGTCCTTTATATTGTGGTTCCACAATACGTGCTGCAAGGGTCAGGGAGAGCACAAAAATAAGTGAACCCGTGGCGGCTCCGAGTGCTCTGCCCGCCATCAGCATATAAAAACTGGAACTAAATGCAGAGATCAGATTACTGATCAGAAAAACAAACAGCGTACACATATATACCTTTTTACGCTCGAATCTGGCCGTCATATTTAATAAAATCGGTGCAGACAACGCATAGACAAGTGAGAAAATAGAGATTAAATACCCCGCTTTGGCCAGGGAAAGATGAAGATCCGTAGCAATCAGGTCCAGAATTCCGCCCAAGATCAGTTCAACGGTTCCGACCACAAATGCTGCGATAGCGAGCACATATACTTTCTTATTCATTTTTGAATCCTCCTCAAAAAGTTACAACTACGATAGTAACCCATAAGAATGAAAGTTTCAATAGTTATTTTCATGATTGTTTTCAAACAAAGATATAACAAAAAAAACTATCCTCCGAGAGAATAGTTTTAATAGATCAACCTGGTGAGCAGTTTCTCGATTTCAGCATCCTGTAACAGTTGGTCACCGTATTTTTTGGTAATCTGAGTAAGGGCAACATCATGGTAGAAATAATCAGTCATCGCTTTGACAATCGGTTTGGACATCGTCTTGATCGCTCGCCATGAATCGTGCTCCACACCGGCAAACAGCAAATACGCATGATCCACAATAAGCAGCTGTGAAGGTTCTGGCGCATCAAGCAATGGAATCAACGAGTATATCCGGTTTAAGGATGTCTCCATTCCCCCAACGGCAAGCACTTCAACGTACACGCCCTGCTTTTCCTTCTGCTCCAGCAGTTCACGATATTTCTCCATTCGCTCATTCCAGGCCAGAAAAAGAATCGATGAATCTGCTTCCTCGATAAGCTGTTCGATATTCGATGCGATGGACGACTCATCTTTTAACGTCCAGATATGCTCATCTGTAAATGTACGTTTGATTTTGTAACTCTTCAATTCCTCAATATCTTTCTCAAAATCAGCCTTAATCTTATGAATAATGGACTGAAGATCCACAGCCATATATAGTTTTTTCTTCCCATCCATCGTTGTCAGCACCGTTCCCTTGTCGATCAGGCGATTGAGCACTTCATAGATTTTGGCTTTGGGAACGTTG
This sequence comes from Paenibacillus sp. FSL H8-0079, assembly GCF_037991315.1. Lineage (NCBI taxonomy): Bacteria > Bacillati > Bacillota > Bacilli > Caryophanales > Paenibacillaceae > Paenibacillus > Paenibacillus sp. FSL H8-0079. The sequence goes on along the minus strand of NZ_CP150300.1, from coordinate 3,037,970 downwards.
GAGTAATTAACAATAGATGTGGCATCCAGCGGTTCATCCTGCGCAAATATAGCCTCATATACCTGACTTTCATATTGTGTAAAACCGAATTTCTGCAACATGTGTGGATCGCCGCATCCCTTCTTATTGTGTCTGGTCTATCTAGTTTAGACGGCTACACTTTCCATGTCCAGTATGTCCCAACTGCACTTGCTGAAAGTCGTATTGAATCAAGCGGTTATTATTTGCTTTAAATCGTTATATCCGTCTGTTTATCAGACAGCATGTCTTCCGTCTAGCACCTTTCCTCCTACTTTTCATCTACTATGAAGAACCTTAATAGAAAAGAGATGATTCGAATGGCTCGTGTCAATGCTGTTCCACAACCGGATCTGGTATTAATCTATTGGTCTAGAAATCCGCTCATTCCCGGTTCTGCGCGCAGAATCCAAAGTGTGCGTGTGATTGGTAATACGTCTCCATGTACATTCACGTTGGTTCCCGGTGCACGACTGATCAATGCACTGAACTGCTTGCTCGACAATGATATTGGATTCAGAGTGGTATACCGCTACAAAACGTCAGAAATCAGTGGAATTCTGTTATTGAAACGCAAATAATCAGTAACATAAAAAATGGTGCCTCTCTTAGAGAGCGCACCATTTTTTCATTCTTGGATTATCTTAATTAATCCTTCTATTGGTTAGCTGCGATTGTATCGTTCACTTCTTGTGTGATCTGATCCCCGCCAAGTTTCTTCCAATTGGCTACAAAGTTATCAAACTCGTCAATCGACAAGTTACCATAGATGATTTTCAGAAATGTCTCGGCTCTCAGTTTATCCAGTGTGGCTTGCTTGGTATTCATCGTTCTCGTCGGTGCATAGATGAATTCATTCATGACAATGAGGTCATTATCCCGATAATATTTAATCACACCTTGTGAACTCTCTGGACCAAAGATACGCTCCATATGCCACTTGTCGAGATTCCCATTCCGATAATCCATAATATCGTCATAGAACAGCTTCGCTTCGAGTTCCAATCCGGACGTATCTCCTGTTTTGAGCGCCTGCTCTACTTCATCCTGAGCCTTCACATTTTTGTTGGCTGGCAGGTTGGAGACCGTTGCATTATGAAAACCAAGACCCGTCAGTCCATTCAAATAAGCAGCCCGTTCTTCCTTGGCAGACTCACCAAACATTTTTTCTGCCTGGAAATTGAGCAGCTTAATTAACGCTTCCGGATGCTCGTAGCCTTTGCGAACGGCAAATATACCGCCCAGACTAAGATGATTCTGTGTTTTGGCTGGCTGATCATCGATGGATTGAACCGGGTAAGACATCCAGTCGATGTTCTGGTCTTTCTTAATCATGCTGCTAACCTGAAAAGGTGCCCATTGTGGCAGGAAGAACATGCCTGACTTGCCTGCATTCACATCCTCCATCATTTTAGCAAAATCCTTAACGCCAAATTCGGGATCAAGCACACCCTTCTGATACAGAGTCTGAAGCTCACGCAATCCTTCTTTCACTTCCGGTTGGATCGTTCCGTTCACGACTTGACCTGAAGCATCCTTAATCCAGGTTTCGAGATAACCATGATAACCGAGCAGGAACGCGTTTATAGGCAAATCCTTGTTCAAGGCAATGCCATACGTATCATCTTTGCCATTTCCGTCTGGATCTTCGAAGGTAAAGGCTTCTGCAATCTGGATGACATCCTGCATGGACTTGGGCGCTTCAAGACCGACCTTTTTCAACCAATCCTGACGAATCCAGATCATATCCGAGGAATCCAGCGAGCCTGGGAAACTCACCATGGCGTATACTTTGCCATCCTTCGTTACCGGCTTCAAACCTGCTCCATCTTCAGCAGACATGAACTCCTTCACCAGTTCGGATGCATACTTGTCATATACTTCGGTCAGATCCTCCAGCATTCCCGCTTCATGCAGTTGTTCGAATTGAACAGCGCTCACTTTCAGTACATCCGGCAGATCACCACTCGCCAGCGTGACGTTCATCTTATCGTTATAATTGGCATCCGGAACAATCCATTCGTACGTTACATCAATACCGAGTTCATCCTTGTACCCTCTGGTCCAGATGTTATTGGCGTGTGTATCTCCTTGGGCAAGAGATTCTTTCCCTGTTTCATTCATGGTGGACGTCAATTTAATGGGTGGGTCATATTTCGTAAGTGGTCCTCCCGCATCCTGCTGTGTGTTCGGCTCAGCTTCATTCTCGGCACTTCCCGCACCAGACGAACAGGCAGCAAGTGTGGTGGCCAGCACCATGGTTAATGTTAATAATGAGAACTTCTTGAATGATATATTCATGCGAATCCCCCTTTTTTCTCCTCCCGTGAGGTATAATTTCATCTTACAAAGAAAGCGCTATCACTTCGAGTGTATCCCGTTGACATCTGGTATCTTTGATTTACCATTTGAGACATCCCTAGCTTTTCTGATCCCGATACTCTTGAGGGGTGCAGCCTATTGCTTTTTTGAAGAAACGATAAAAATAATGCTGATCGCTAAATCCAACCTTCGCAGATATTTCATGCATTTTGCAGGAAGAACCCAGGAGCAACTCTTTGCTTAGCTCTACTCTGCGGTCATGGATGTAGTCGGATATGCCTTTACCTGTAATCCGTTTGTACCAACGCGACAGATAAGAAGGGTTAAGAGAGACTTCCTGTGCGATTCGCGTAAGTGAGAGGTCATCCTCCAGATGGTGTTTGATATAATGATGGATCGTGATCAGAATCTGTGATTGATCATTCAGGCGGACATCGCTACGTTTCGAGATCATCCATTCATATGCAGATTGATAAAATAGGACCAGATCCGTCCACGCGGTATGGATGTCAAAATGCAGCATTCGAGGCAGTGATATCTCTTCCATTGCCGATTCATATAACCCCAGTTCATGCAGGACTTCAATGAGCACACTTGCTGCACCCGTATACGTTTTCATGCGAAAGAATGGATCTTGAAGTCCCTCCTTCGCAGCCTCGGTCCATTTATGGAAGGACTCTATCCATTCCCGATCCCCAGCGGTTATTCGCTGTTTGATCTGATCCAGATGCAGCGCTACAACACCCTGTTGATTCATAATGCTAGGGGTGTAAGGCAATTCATCCTGAATATTTACACGCAGGAGCTTTTCCATCCCAAGCCCGGGACTCTCGTGAATCGACAGACGTAACTGCGCGATCGCCTGATTAACCCTGCTCCACTCTACAGCCTGCTCACTAACCATGATGGATACAGAGAGATTCAGGCAGTCCGCACAGGATTGCTGCACTGACTCCAATGTGCCATAGACAAAACGAAGGGTCTGTATCCAGCTATCTAGCTGACTCCCTCGCTCCTCTTGCGTATTAGATCCGTTGGACGGATGCCCCTCTTGGGATTGAATAAAGCACGCGATGACCTGAGCGTCCAAATCGATCGCCTTCACCTTGGCCTTGTCTTGCAGTAGCTCCTCCGCAACATTGGCAACGGCATAGCGGATGAGACTGCGATCCGCCTGAGATTGATAGTTGTTCCACTCCTCTACCCGTATAATCACAGGAATAACGAGTTGATCGGATTGAAAAGGTAACTGCACAGCATCCAGTTCTTCCTGAAGCGAAGCGATATCATGTCTATCCGTTCGCTTAAGCACATCCAGCAGTAATTGACGTTGTAACTGAGGCAGTGCTCGTGGCAATTTACTACGAAACCATGCAGCTTGGTAGCGAAAATCATTTTCTTCCGAGATCTGTGTTAACGCCCGTTCTACCGCAGCTCGAATATGATTCATTCCCTCTGTTTTTAACAGGTAATCAACAACACAAGGATTTCGAATAGCTTGGTGTGCATAATCGAATTCGTTATGACCCGTCAGCAACAGCACTTTACATCGTGGCCACCGATCCATAATCTGCTCTATCAATTGCATACCATCCATACCAGGCATACAGATATCGCTGAGTACAATATCAATCTTTACCGAGTTCAGCCAATCGATGGCTTCAAAAGCAGAGTATGCCTTAATAATCTCCATGTCCTGAATATTTGCCTTTTGAAAGAACGCATACAGTCCATCCAAAATAACGGGTTCATCATCAACAATAAGCATCCGCTGCATAACACTACTCCCCTTTCCATGGAATTTTCACTAGAATGCATAACCCACCGAGCTCACTTCGCTGCGCTGTAAGACCATAGGCGGCCCCGAATTTGATTTTTAATCGCTGATTCACATTCATGAGCCCGGTTATCTCTTCGTTTCCATGTTTCCGCTCTGTTTCCTCAAAGGCAGATTGCAGGTAATTCAAGGTTTCGTCCGATAACTGATCCCCATCATCCTCAATACGAATGGACAGGTAACCCTGCTCCTGTTGGTATGAAAGCTGTAGAATTCCTCCCTGACTACGCTTGGCTAGTGCATGCTCGAACACATTTTCCACGATTGGCTGGATGATGACTCTGGGAATCGAAATCATTTTGTACCTCGTATCCAGATTCTCCAATTCCAATTGAATCCTCGAACCAAACCGAATTTTCTGAATGGATGCATAGACCAGCGCATGGTCAATCTCAGCCCCCAACGAAACCTCCGTATGAGAATCCCGGGACATATATCTGAAATATTGGCCCAGATAGTCGGTGAATTCCTGAATGAGCTCCAAATTCTCCACCTCAGCCATTTGCTTGATGCTGAACAGACTATTGTATAGAAAGTGAGGTTGAATCTGGGATTGCAGATGTTTGAGTTCCGCCTCACTTGTTCGAATCCGTGCTACATAATTCTCATCGATCAAGATATGTAAGCGCTCTATCATATGGTTGAATCGAGAGTACAAATAGCCGAATTCATCCCTTCTGGATGAAGGAATATGTACGCTTGTCTGGCCCTGCTCTGCCATCCTGAATCCTCGAATGAGTACCGCTAGCGGTTGGTGAATTGATCTGTAGATCGAAAACGAGAAGACAACAATGATCACAACCGACATGAAGGTGACCATCCATAACCATACGTTGTATTGTTCCAGCGGTGCTCTCAGCACATCTTGCGGTATAGTGGCTGTCAGCGTGAACGAGTGATCCTTATCATGTAACGAATAATAGAGATATGGATCGGATTGAAACTTCGTAACTTGCATGGACTCGGACGGTTCAGGCGAAACTGTTCGAAGCGGTTTAACAGGTGCTGGCTGCTCTGAAGAAGAGATCACTACATGTTGCTGTTCACCAAAACTCAGTGTAATCTCACTTTCGCCCGTTTCCGATAGCTGCTGCAAACGATGTTTCAGTTCTTCAGCAGACAAGCGTATCCCTAATATGAAATTGGGTGGCTCCTCATAGTTCATGTTATATGGATTACTTTTCAGAAAATAGAGATCGTTATTGGAATGTGATAATTCGCCATTCAGATTGCCCATCGTGGCGAGCAGATTCTGCCACTCGTTATCCTCCACGTCGCGAATCCCGTCCGCGGCACTGACCCGTTTGTGTAGAGCAGGAACATAGTACACCACATCACTAATGTAGGGGCTCGTTACCATGATCTGACTCAGCTTGTTGTGAATGTTGTTCAGACTGGAAGTGACTTCATACCTGCTCATAATCGCGGCTCGTGTACTTAGCGTGGACATGGTTTCATCAAATGAAAATTCGGTAACCAGCGCACTCATTCGCTCCAATTCGAATTGCAGATGATTATGATAGAAGTACAATTTGGATTCATGTGCCTTCTCCACCTCCGTCTGCATCTGCTTGGAGCTGACTTGCGTAATCATAATGCTTATCCCGTACAAGGGCAGAATGACCAGTACAAAAGCAATCATCAGTTTAACGACAATGGATGACTCTCTCCATCTCCCCTGGATGAATCGCAATGTTTCCCTCCTCCTTTCCTCACTCTCTTCAATAGCAAAAAAGGAGCCGGAAATCGGCTCCTTCTTTCCATCGGTTTTTCCTCCTATCGATCTTATCCCTTAACACTTCCGACAACAAGCCCATGAACGAAATACCGCTGCAGGAATGGGTACACGAGCAGAATCGGAATAACGGACAAAAAGATCTGGGAAGCTTGAGTCGTTCTATCCGATACCTGACTTAAGAGCGTCGCATCCTCCAACGTCATCATCTCGCTCTGGATCATCGTCACCTGCTGTAACATGGACTGAAGATACGTAGCGAGCGGATAGCCTTCCGGACTCTTCATATAGATCATGCCATCAAACCAGGCGTTCCAGTGTCCTACCATGGCGAACAACGTAATGGTCGCGATACTTGGCAGAGAGATCGGTAGATAAATGCTCCATAGTGTGCGAAAATGCCCCGCCCCATCCATCCAAGAAGCTTCTTCAAGCTCCTTCGGCAAACCTCGGAAGAAGTTGAGCATAAGCAGCACATTAAAGATCGGAACGGCACCCGGCAGAATCAGAGCCCAGATGGAATCCAGCAGACCCGCTTCCTTAACCACCAGATAACCCGGGATCAATCCTCCACTGAATAACATGGTGAATACGAAGATCCAGGCATAGAACGTTCTTGAACGGAACTTGGCAGCCTCTTTGGAGAGCGGATAAGCTACCAGAATTGTGAAGATCAGATTGGTTGTAACTCCCAGAACTACACGAAGAAGGCTGGTGCCGAATGAGTTCAGGAATTGCTGGTTTTCCAGAATGTATTGATACGAGGACAACGTAAAATCCACAGGCCAGAATGTGACACTGCCCGCTTTGACTGCATCACTTGAACTAAATGAAATGGCTAATATATTCACAATCGGGAACAGGCATAACAAGGCAAGAATGGTCAGGATGACGTAGTTAAACCCTAGAAACCACCGATAGGCTCTTGAAGCGTGGTGCATGATTCTGCCTCCTTTCTAGAATATCCGATAATTCGCAAACCGATAGGCCAAGAAATAACCAAGTCCGATAAAAATGAAGGAAACGACCGATTTGATCAGACCCAACGCTGTCGATACAGAATACTGTGCATCCTGCAATCCGATCCGGTAGATCATCGTATCCAGGATATCTCCTGATTCATATACCAATGGATTATAGAGGTTGAACACTTGGTCAAAACCGCCGTTGAGTACATTTCCCAGACTAAGCGTTACCATCAAAATTACGATCGGGCGAATGCCTGGCAGTGTAATATGCCATGTCTGTTTCCATCTTCCTGCGCCATCCATAACAGAGGCCTCATACAGAGACTTATCAATATTCGTGAGGGCAGCCAGATAGATAATCGTACCAAATCCGAATTCTTTCCATTGATCTGTAATGACAAGTATGTAAGGGAACCACTCGTTACTAGCCAGGAATTGAATCGGGTCAATCCCCAAGGCTTTCAACAACATATTAACGATCCCGGTGCTTGGAGATAACACATCCACGATGATTCCCGCCAGAATAACCCATGAGAAAAAATGAGGCATATAGATCACGGTCTGAATCGTTCGTTTAAATCCTGTCTTGCGAACCTCATTGAGCAATAAGGCTACAAGTACCGGAATCACCAAGCCGGACACAATTTTCATCGTTGATATAAATACCGTATTCCATACAACCTGCGAGAACCCCGGCAGATCGAACAGGTACCTGAAATTGTCCAATCCCACCCAATTCATGTTTTTGAATCCGGCAATGGGAGAAAAATTCTGAAAGGCAATAGACAACCCCGCCATCGGAATGTAACCGAATACAATAATAATGAGCAGTCCAGGCAGAATCATGAGATGAAGCGGAACGTTTCGGATAAATTGTTTGTAGTTGGAACGCATAAGCTGACTCCTCCTTCAACATTTATTATAGGAGCAGCCAGATCACCGCAATAGTGTGGGCTATTTACTTTGGGTATCTTTTGTTGACTCTCTACCCTGGAACGCCAAAAAACCGCGATATCCGCGGTCTCTTGTTTACGATGTTGATTTAATTCAGAATATCCAAAACTAATACATTCACTGAATGAGCTGTTAAGTTAAGCACCACCGATGTATCGGATAGTGTAACCTCCTGTTCTTGGGGAACCACTTTCTCATCATTCTTCTGATTCACATTCGGAACATGCACCAAATGATCTTCTCCAGTAAGCGTGATCAATCTGGCTGAAGCATCAACCTTCAGATCCTGCAGGCAAATCCGGGTTGATTTATCCACACCATCTGCATTCACCAGTTTCACATACACATGCCGTGCGTCTTTCGTAACAGAGTGAAATACTTCCCGGTTGTAAGCTTCCAGCTTGTAATCCAGAATCTTGCTGGTAGTGCGACCGTCTGTATAGGAGCAGATCAGATTCTTGCCTGTGTCCCCACCATAGTTAACCGTAATCGTATAATTGGTCCCATTCTCGAGTGGTTCATAGTTGGCCGCTCTCAGGTTACCTGCTGCCGAACTGGATGAATAGTCTCCCAAGGTGTAACCCTCAATCCCTTGTTTGTAAACCTTCACCGCTGTGGCACTTCCCCCGTAACTGATTGCGTACTCGATGACATCCTTATTCTCGAGCGAGATATCCATCAGTCCCACGCCGATGTAAAAACCATCCTCACCTGAAATTCTTTCAGCCTCAACGTGAACTTGGTAGTTGGTCCATTCGTCATTCAACAGGTACAATCCGTTCAATCCACTTATTTGTGCCTTCAAGATGAGCCCTTTCCCAGCGGTTAACGTGTATCCTTCCGATCCGGGAATCTGGCTCCATGCCTCACTAGGCTCTGTACGTTCTCTGAAATCTTCATCAAACATTAAACTTCCATCCACATTGGACGTCACCGTAACTCGCTTCACCACGATGTCTGCATGACCTGTTGCAATTTCGATGCCGCCACGCGGAATGAGATTCAACGGTTTGCCTTTGCTATAGGTGGAGAATGAAGTCTGAAGCACCTGATCTCCTACATGTTTTGCAAAAAGCTGCTGTACATAATAATTCGGTGTATACCAAACCGTTTCATCATCAAACCAGATGCAGTCTGGCGTCCAGCGGTAAGTACCGTCCGTTAGTACTTTGTTGAACAATGGCGCATAGGCAGCCAAACGCACAACGTCCGCATTATTTTCAAATCCGGTTATGATCGCAGCTTCTGCGACCGCACCAGCCAGCGTGTTTTTGTCGGTGGAAGCATATTCTCCCACAAATACTTTGGATGTTTCTTTCCAATCGATACTTCCGTCTTCATGATAAGCCCGGTCATAATAATTGTACCGATCCGCGTTATTCAGTAAATATTCATTGGATCGGTAATAGTGCTCATCTGCGATGGTGTCCATGTAATTGTCCTGATTCTCATACCAGGTTACGGTCTCCTCAATCACCTCAGCACCATCCGCAAAAGCAACTTGAGCCGATCCGGTCAGATTCCCGCTGAGGAATTTCCATCCTTCCTGGTACGCATCATCATCTGCCTGAGCACCAACCGTCGAGATAATGTGCAGCTCATGATCAGGATAGTTCCGTTTCATGTAGTCATCTATCGAACGTTTGAATACTTCGAAGTTGGCAAAAAAATCAGTACCCCAGTTCTCATTGCCTACACCCAGATAACGAAGATCGAATGGTTCAGGATGTCCCATCTGGCTTCGTACCGCCGCCCATTCGTTGTGTTCAAAGTCTGTACTGAGCGCAAAATCAATTAAATCTGTAAAGTTGCGGATATAATACTCCCTTAAAGCGCCACCCGCAGGGTGAGCGTAATCCGATCGTGCCTGACACAACACACCGCAAGCCATAACTGGAACCGGAGCGGCATTGAGATCTTCCGCCAGTTGGAAGTACTCCATATAACCAAGCCCCATCGTCATCATGTAACCCCAGACATTATAATTCTCTTTGCGGAGCTCAACCGGACCCACAGAATCCTTCCAGTCATATACGTTATCCCAGATGAAAGATCCCTCCGAGATGCATCCTCCCGGAAAACGCAGGAACTTCGGATGAAGATCTGCGAGTGCTTGGATTAGATCTTTTCTCAATCGATAGTTCGGATTACCTGTATAGTTGGCATGTGCTGTAGCCGATATTCCTTCTTCTGCCGGATCAGCTCCCCATACATTCTGAGGGACTAAGGACACCATATCAACGGAGATGTCACCCTCAAACGTAAGTGCCAATTGACCAAGTGCAGTCTCCGTTCCAGTCAGAAGCAAACCGTATTTCTTCCATTTTCCCCCACCTTCAACCGGAAGCGTTACCGAATCACTGACGGAAGTGTCAGTCCCATCCTGTAATTGAACGGTGATCGTTCCTGCCGATTCTGCTTTTGCCCATACGGTAAAGTCATACGATTCACCCTGCTTGATGGACATGGCACAATGCTGGTTGGAGTCTGAGAATCCGCGATTTCGAATCGTTGCCCCATCCTGAACCGTTACATAATAAGCATTGACTTCAGGGTCTTCCACGTTAAAGTGAACGTTCAGTCCATCCGTATGCTGTACGAGCATTTTCTCCGTATCGCCTGACCAAGCAAACAAAGGCTCACGGTTTCGCCCTGTCGAACAACCACATTCTCCAGAGTCATGCGAGTACGTATCGAATGCAAAGGATTCAAATGATCGATTCTGAACAAGCTCTGCATAGATTCCGCCATCTGCCGCGTTGTTAATATCCTCGTAGAAAAGCCCATACATGACTTCACTGATGTCTGCCACCTTCTGATCCCCATGGATGGTGACCGTATAAGGTGGGAGATGCGCCGGCACAACAGACACGTCAAAGCTTTGGCTCAGCTTACGATCTCCTCTGTGCAGAAGCGCACGGAGCGTAACCTCTTGTGCCGATGTGATTGCCTGAACCTCTCCGTTCTCGGACAAGACTGCCGGCTCACTGGAATTCCACTGAACCTTCACTTTACCACCCAGCAAATCTGCTGGCAGTGACACATCTTTGGTGATAATTCGGTTTGGGAAGGACAAGTACTTGTCCGCCGCAAGCTTCACAATCGCTTCATCTGTCAGTGACTCACACATCACTTCAATGACTTCATCCATGGTGAGCGCTGCCCCATAGATCCGAAAGTCGGATAACGAACCTGCAAAATCCACATCCGCTGCATACTGGGAACGTCCGATATAATTCTGACTATAATTCTCAGGATCGGTGAACGAATCAAACCATTCCCGCAATTTGGCATAATTTCCGCTGGATGTCTGACTAATCGAACCGTCTGCAGCCTTCTCCCCATTCACATACACAATCGGACCTGCACTGCTCAACGTTCCCCCTTGGCTGCCTGCCACAGAGAGTGCAATATGCAGCCATTCTCCACTTGCAACTCCTCGACTTGGGTGGACAACCAGATTATCACCGGCATATAACGTACCCAGGAGCTGACGTGTCAGAAACATATAGGGTCCCTTCTCCCCTTTGCCAAAGTCAAAAATGCGTTCCCACACATTAGACCCCTTACCGAGAAATACCCAAGTTGCAATCGTAATTCCTGTGTTATCGCTTACATCACGAAGCAGATCCGAAGGTAATTGCAGATAAGAAGTTCCATTCTCTCCCCCGTTTAAAGTTACCGCCGATCTTCCTTTTAACTCGGATATGACAGGGGGTAACTCCCCTTTTGCCAAACTATCATGTCCGTTCCCGGAGCTGTCTTTCCCGATCTGAACAGCATCTTCGAACGTGTATTGTGCGATTAATTGGTTTTGATATGTGGTCATGTTCTTACCTCCTATGTAGTTTGAAATTGTTGTTACAGAATACTCACCTTTAATTCGTATAAGTATAAAATGATTGATAAATAATTAAACACTAATCTAAACGTAATAATATCCCATCATATAACCTAATTTCAATCCTAAATTTGAGAATAACAACTGTTTTATTTGAATGTAATGAGCCTTATCAGCTCTTCTCGGCTCTCTTTATTTATTCATTTTAGTCTTATAAACATTATATTTATGGTTTACAAACATATAAATCAATTGATAATATAACAAATGAAAGCGCTTGATATAATGAAATACTCAAAGGAGGTCTGCCGAACCTTATATCGTGTGTTGCCAAGTATCGGGTTATTTTTCATTCCGGGGATTAAGAAAGGGGAAACGTATGAAACGTTATTGGGTACGCGCACTTAACATTTCTGTACTAAGCACCACTTTACTTACTGCAACAACTTTGGCGCCGGTCTCGGTGTTCGCAAATGGTTCAGGGGCAACCGTTGGTAACTCGCAAGTGTCCACTGCACCTATCGCAAATCCTGCTCCAACATTTAAGAATGTTTCTGTGCATGACCCTTCCGTCATTAAGGTGGATGATACGTTTTATATTTTTGGTTCACACCTGCAAGTAGCTAAGTCCAAAGACTTTTTGAACTGGGATTTAGTCGCATCGGGTGTTACGGATAACAACCCTGTTGTACCCAATGTAACCCAAGAATTCGCTGAAGCGTTGGAGTGGGCACAGACGGATACGTTATGGGCAGCAGATGTCATTCAATTGGCGGACGGCAAATTTTATATGTACTACAATGCTTGTAAAGGGGACTCTCCGCGATCAGCGCTCGGCATTGCTGTCGCAGACAATATCGAAGGGCCTTATAAGGATCAAGGCATTCTGTTGAAATCCGGCATGTGGGATCAGATCAGTGAGGATGGTACCATTTACGATGCAACGATTCATCCCAATGTGGTCGATCCTGATGTCTTTTATGATAAGAACGGCAAGTTATGGATGGTGTATGGCTCGTATTCCGGAGGGATTTTCATTCTGGAGTTGGATGCGACGACAGGCAAACCTCTGCCGAATCAAGGTTATGGCAAGAAGCTGACTGGAGGCAACCACAGTCGTATTGAAGCCCCATACATGCTCTACAGTCCCGAAACCGATTATTATTATCTGTACCTGTCTTACGGTGGACTAGGTGCTGATGGAGGATATAACATTCGTGTAGCTCGCTCCCAAACACCGGATGGACCTTTCCTCGATGCGGAAGGAAACGATATGATCAACGTTAAAGCGGACAAGGATAAACCGTTGTTTGACGATCGTTCTATTGAGCCTTTTGGAGTCAAATTGATGGGGAACTTCCTGTTCGAGAGACAGATCGGTGATCCGGGCACAGGCCTAGGTAGCGGCTATGTATCGCCAGGGCATAACTCTGCTTATGTTGATCCGGAGACTGGCAAACAATTTCTCATCTTCCATACTCGCTTTCCAGAGCGTGGCGAAGAGCATGAAGTTCGCGTACATGAGATGCATATGAATGCAGATGGTTGGCCCGTTGTTTCTCCGTATCGATATGCGGCTCTGGGAGAAGATACAACGCAACTGACAACTCAGGATATCGCTGGTCAGTACCAATGGGTGAACCATGGTAAGGACATCACGGCGGATATCAAGCCATCACAGACGGTTCAGTTCACGGCAGATGGGCAGATTCATGGTGGCGTGACAGGAACATGGAGTCTTGGCGCAGACAACAAGGTTCAGATCACATCGAATAACATTCTGTACAAAGGCGTTTTCACACATGAATGGAATTCAGAATCTCAAAGTACGGTTCTGACCTTTAGCGCCCTCTCCTCCACCGGGATAGCCATCTGGGGAAGTCAGGGTGTTGAACGGAGTGATCAAGACATTGTAGATGCGGTGAAAAAGGATCTGAGTATCAGCAATACGGATCACGTGTTCTTCAATCTGTCTCTTCCTACAAAGGGAACAAGTGATGCAGACATTACGTGGAAAAGCTCCAACACTTCGGCTCTATCGGCTACAGGTGTAGTGCAGCGACCACGCGCTGGTAAGGGCGATGCCAAAGTCAAATTAACCGCAACGATTCGTAAAGGAACTGCGGTAAGCTCCAAAACGTTTAACGTTATCATTCCACAGCAAGCGGTAAGCCCATTGCTCGGGGAGTATACTTTTGATCAAAAGAAACTTGGCAAAGTCGCACAGGATTACAGCAAAAACGAATATCACGGACAAGCCTTTAACGTGGTCAGTTCTGCTGCTGGTGGCAAAAATCAGGCTGCTACATTCAATGGGACAGACAGTTTCATCCAGTTACCTGGCCTCGTTACAGATACAACGGATTTCACGTTTAGCGCTTGGGTCAATTGGGACGGCGGCGGGTCCTGGCAGCGTATTTTCGACTTTGGAAATGGTTTGACGAGGCATATGTTCCTTACTCCCTCCCAGCATAATGGAGCTTTACAATTCACCATTCATAATGAGGGTCGGGATCAGAGTCTGATTGCTGCAAATCCACTGCCTGCTAAAGAGTGGGTTCATGTGGCTGTAACCCTACAGGGTGATGTAGGGACTCTATATGTGAATGGCACATCGGTTGCAAGCAGCTCCGAGATCACTTTTAACCCGAAAGATCTGCAAGTAACGGAAGCTTATGTGGGCAAAAGTCGTTATACGTCTGATCCGTTCTACAAAGGCAGTCTGGATAACGTAAGAGTGTATGATAAAGCATTAACAGCCAAGGAAATCCAGCGTCAGGCCAAAGAAAAACCTTAAGTCAGAATCATATCGCAAGCTGTCGGCTCCACAGCGTACACATCAATAAAGCAGCCAATGTATTGAACTGAACCCTTTGTTAGACATGACTAACAAGAGAGCAGCAGTTCATTACATCAGGCTGCTTTATTGTCATTCCATTCATGTATGCATTCGTTCGTTCATTTCACTTCGAATAATGAATAACCATGTTTAATTGGTTCGTCTTAGCACCGGAGTTAACATAGGCGTGAGGCTTGTCCGCTCCAAAACGGATCGACTCCCCTGAACTTACCGTATATTCTTCCGCCCCTACCCGAATCGTAACTTCACCTTCAAAGACCGTAATAAATTCTTCCGTACCTTCGATATGCGGTTCAGCATTCAACGCAGACTTAGGATCCATCTCCATCATATATATTTCAAAACGACGACCCTCTTCAAAAGGAAAATGCGGATAAATCCGAACCCTGCCCTCATCCTCCATCAACACTTGAATATCATCGCCCGTTACAACGGTAGTATCTGACTTCGGCTCGTGGATCAAAGCAGTAAAGGAAATTTTCAAGCCGTTGGCAATCTTCCATACGGTTGCAATCGATGGATTGGATTCGCCACGTTCAATCTGACCAAGCATGGTTTTACTAATACTGGACATTTCGGCGACCTTGTCCAGGCTTAACTTTCTTTGTTCCCGAAGCTGTTTCAAGTTCTGCGCAAGAATACTATTAATGTTTTTCAAAATCCATCCTCCTCATTTTATAATTGTATTGTGCTATATAACGCACATATTGTACAATGATAAAGATCGTACGCTATAACGTACATTTCAGATCATTATATCATACAACTAAGAAGACGTGGAGGATGCATGAACATCATACCTTTAGTGACATACGCAATTATCGCTTCATTTACACCTGGACCCAACAACATCATTTCCATGACACACGCAAGAAATCAGGGGTTCAGAAAGACCCTTCCGTTTATTGGCGGAGTTGCAGCCGGCTGCCTGCTTATTATGTTTCTGTCCAGTTATTTCAACCTTATTCTTCATCAATACATCCCTAGGATTACACCCGTCTTAAACGTATTAGGATGTGTGTACATGCTCTATCTGGCAATCAAAATCATGCAAAGTAAACCTGCAGATGCGCAAGAAAACAAGGTCAATCATTATTCATTTCTATTCGGGTTCACCCTGCAATTCATCAATCCCAAAGTCATTTTGTATGGGCTTACTGCCATATCCGTTTTTGTTCTGCCTCTTGGACAGTCCCATGTCCAACTGATCGTATTCTCCTTGCTGCTCACCTTTATCGGTATTAGTGCCAATATGACCTGGGCGTTCGGTGGTCTGTTATTCCAGAGCTTTCTATTGAGATACGAGCGGCCTGTTAATATCGTGATGGGTATGTTGTTAATCTATAGTGCACTATCGATCCTGCTGTAAAAAGCAATAGAAAAAGCGTCCACTCATCTGATGAGCTGAACGCTTTTATTTTATCCTAATTCCGGTCTCCACCACGGATGCCTTGGGTAATCCTCCGTATGAAGCACAACCTTCTCGCCAATTTTGGGTGTTGCAATGTTAACATTCAAGGCATGTGCTGCCTTGGTGATCCGTTCAACGGGTTCATTCCAGGCATGGTAGGCTAGTGTAAATGCGGCCCAATGAATCGGGATGAGCAACTTACCACCTACATCCAAGTGTGCTTGTACCGTTTCTTCCGGCATCATGTGAATGTTGGACCAACGCTCGTCATATTGCCCACATTCCATCAAGGTGAGGTCAAATGGACCGTATTTACTGCCAATCTCCTTGAAATGAGGACCATACCCGCTATCGCCACTAAAGAACACCTTCGTATGTTGTCCAGCGATAACCCACGAACACCATAAGGTAGAATTACGGTCGAATAATCCTCTGCCCGAGAAATGACGCGCTGGCGTGCAAGCGAATGTTATGCCTTTTAACGATAACTCATCCCACCAGTTATGCTCGGTAATCTGTTCTGAAGGCACACCCAGTTGAATCAGTCGCCGACGTACGCCGAGCGGCACGATAAATCGCTTTGTTTTATCCTTCAATCTGCGAATGGAGTCGTAGTCCAGATGGTCATAATGGTCATGCGATATAATGATTGCATCCAGAGCCGGGAAATCCTCCGGTTGAATCGGTAGATTGGTGCTATAACGTTTGGTACCCACCCAGGATACAGGTGATGGACGATTGCCAAGCATCGGATCAAACAGCAACCTATGCCCTTCAATTTCAAGCAAAAAAGCCGAATGACCGAACCATGTAACCTGTGGATTATCGGATGCACCGAAGGATTCAGCAGGTTCACATATCTCCATGGGCATCGTGCCAGATGGCCTCCGCTCTACATTGCCACGCATGGAATCTCTCAATATACTGATCAGGGACTTGAAGTTCATGCCTGCTGATGTCGGGAGCTGATTTTCATATTTTGTCATTGTGCATACCTTCTGTTCTATATAATCAATCTGTGATTCAACATTTGGATAAGATCTATTCATATCGTAGCTTTATATTAATTCATTGACCGTTAATATTCAATTTTCTGTTAATTAAGATAGAATTAAGACTCTGTTTTCTCTCGTATAAGATTGAGCATATATGATAGAGAAAATACATGGAGAGTATGTGAGAGAACATGAAGAAATGGCGCAAAAGATTAGTTAAGTTTTTGATATTCGACCTGTCGATCGTTCTGTTGCTTCTGGGTACTGGCGTGATCTACCAACAAGTGGGTTTAAGACAGGATGCAAAAATACTCGTACCTCCCGGAAAGCTCTACAAAGTCCACGGAGACAATATGCATTTATATACCGGTGGAGAAGGCGATGTAACCGTTGTGCTCGCCTCCGGCTGGGGTACCGCTAATCCCTATGTAGATTATTATCCATTATATGAAAAGCTTGCTCCCAACACAAAATTCGCTGTATATGACCGATTTGGCTATGGATACAGTGATCGAACCGATAAGAAACGTGATGTCGATACCGTAGCTGATGAATTGCATGAGTTATTAGAGGTGTCCGGACAAAAACCACCTTATGTTCTGGTCGGTCATTCCCTCGGCTCGTTGGAAACCATCCGTTTCGCACAAAAATACCCGGATCTCGTCAAGGGTATCGTCATGATTGATGGCGGAAGCCCTGAATATTATTTGAATGACGATGACTCTTTGGCAGACACAATTGGTGGTTTTGCGAATAAATTCCGTATTCAAACCGGACTATTCCGTCTCTCGATGCAATCTGACTTGGTTGTCGAGAATTCCAATGCCAATCGCAACGAACTGAAACTTGTACCCGACGATCTGAAACAGTTGGATACAACTGCCCTATTGTATAACTATGGCAATGCTAACACATTGGATGAATTACGTGAAATAGCTTCTAATGGCAAAATAGTCTTAGATCACAAGCAAACCTTACCGTTTCCGCTCACCATACTGACGGCTGATTACTTAGGTGCCAGTGAACCCGAATGGGATAAAACTCAAGTAGAGTTCAAATCTTGGTCAAATGATTCAAAACAGGTAACCATCAAAGATACCAATCATTACATCCATCAATATGGCCCTGATCTCGTTGCTGATGAGATATTAGCCCTGGTGAAGAAGTAACTTACACTCTAACAAAGTAAAGCAACTCTATATCACGAAAGAAACCCCAAAGATTCTCGAACGCTTTGGGGTTTTGGTTATGGAATTTATTGTGCTATCGCTAGTCTTGGTCGCTGGGATCTGAAATCATTGAAGGCTTGTTCGATCTCAGATGATGTAAGCTGGTGACGGTAAAAATACTGCTGCATTGCCTCCATCTCGTCACGTTCCCCATTGTAGATGTTTTCAATTCTCTGAAGTACTTCCTTATACAGACTCTCACGCCTGGACCTTACAGGCTCACACAACCAAAAGTCCGTTCTTTTCACATCTCCTGTCTCCGTCCAGAGCAAATTCTCATATCGGATGACATCCCAGTCGCAATATCCAGCATGAATCTGTTGAAGTTCCGTCGTTAATATATCGTATATTAAGTTGTGAGGAATGTGCCCATACTTCGTACGATAATTTTTCAGGCTGAATGCTTCAATCCATTCGGTTAGCGTGTACTCCCCTGGTGAATACGCATACAATTTGGGTGCATACGAATTGCCTTGCAATGACTGGAGAGCTTCACTTTCCATTTCTCCATCCAATTTTGCACGTGAAGCATATACTTTGAGACAGTAATTTTGCAATCTATATACAACCGAGCTATTACTGATAAGTGAAGCCTGTAGCGTCAGGTGGCCATTTTTTTCGTAGTGCAACAGCATCTTTTCGATGTTACTGCCAATGGAATTGATAATTATCATAACGATGTCTCCTTGAGTAAAGATAAAATATAAACCGTTTTCGAAATGGTTAAAAATTGCACTAATACATTCTATATTACCCTTTTATATTAGTATGAACATATACAATCTTGCCGGAACATGAAGTATTTGCTCTGAAATTCATTCGTTGAACCACCATATTCCGGCTATATCCTTACTCTAATGGCTGTAACCCGTTTCACGTCAACACCAAAAAAGACAAAATACTTACGCAAAAAGAGCGATGCGTCCTTAAGGTAAGGAACACATCGCTCTTATACAATATCAGAATATAATTGTTAGTTAATGGATTAATGCATAGGACCTTGTTGTCCTGGCGTTGATCCTATTTTGACCCGTTTCACGAAGAGTGAAGTAATCAGACCGATAATCGACAGAACTAATGCGAATACAAACGCATTCTGTACACCTGACGTGAAACCTGCCAGTTGATTTTCCGGACTTTCCGGATTCGCCACACCGCTCAAGAAGCTGGATTGTCCTGCGCTCAATATACTTACTGCAACTGCTGTACCAATGGCTCCAGACACCTGTTGCAGTGTATTCATGATGGCAGTACCGTGTGGATAGTACTCACGTGGCAATTGGTTCAGACCATTCGTCTGTGCAGGCATCATAATCATCGAGATTCCGACCATCATGAACACATGCAGCGTAATAATTTTGGCCAGTGTTGTTGTTGGTGTAATTCCAGTGTACATAAAGAGTACAACCGTTACGATAGCCAGACCAATAATCACAAGCCACTTCGGACCGAACTTGTCAAACAGTCGACCCATAACCGGAGACAGTAAACCATTCAGCAAACTACCCGGCAATAGAACCAGTCCGGCAATTAACGGTGTAACGGCCATCCCTTGTTGCAGATACATTGGCAGGATCAGCATCGATGACAGCATCATCATCATACAGATGAAGATCAGGATCAAACCAATCGTAAACATTGGATATTTGAACGCTCGCAGATCCATCATTGGCTGTTTCATTCTCAGCTGACGAATGCTGAATAACAACAAGGACAGTGCACCTATGACGATCGTGGAGATAACAACTGGACTTGTCCATCCACCGCCAGTTTCTCCATGTCCTCCTGCGCTACTGAAGCCATATACGATACCGCCAAAGCCCACTGTAGATAGAATGATGGAAAGTACATCAATTTTGGGCTTGGTCAATTTCGAAATATTCGGCAAGAACAGCACACCACATACCAATGAGATCAGGAAGAACGGCAAGGAAATCCAGAAGATCCAATGCCAGCTTAGATTAGCCAGAATCAGACCGGAGATACTCGGTCCGCTTGCTGGTGCAAACATGATAACCAAACCGATCAATCCCATGGCCGCGCCACGTTTTTCAATCGGGAATATAACCAATATGGTGTTAAACATCAGTGGCAACAATAGCGCTGTACCTATCGCCTGCAATACCCGTGCCACCAACAGAATTTCGAAGCTAGGTGCAAGTGCAGCAACAAATGTTCCTGCAATCGAGAAAATCAAAGAAGTTGTGAACAGCTGTCTCGTTGTAAACCACTGCAACAGCGTACCAGATATCGGTACCAGGATTCCCAATACTAGCAAGTATCCTGTCGTTAACCATTGAATCGTTGTAGGTCCTACTTCAAGCAGAGCCATAAGTGGCGTTAATGCCACATTTAATGCCGTTTCTCCAAACAGGCCAATGAAGCCGCTCAGTAGCATGGCGAACAAAATCGGAAATACCTTGTATTGCTTTGTTTCTTCTTGATTCTGTACAGAATCAGCCTTCATGGAAACCTCCACGATCCCATCCTCCTCAAACGTATCGAACTTTCTTTTTCTCTGTCTCTTGGTATAACTTATTGAATCTGTCTGGCATTCTTCGCCACAACCGACAAATAATCAGCAGCCGTCAGCAGGGGCTGTTTATCCTGAT
Source organism: Paenibacillus sp. FSL H8-0079 (assembly GCF_037991315.1). Lineage (NCBI taxonomy): Bacteria > Bacillati > Bacillota > Bacilli > Caryophanales > Paenibacillaceae > Paenibacillus > Paenibacillus sp. FSL H8-0079. The sequence continues at coordinate 3,017,188 of NZ_CP150300.1, read as the reverse complement.
TCGTCAGGCTGATAATCAGTGCTCCCTCCATCAAGGAAATGACCAAAAGTGATGTCTCCCGCGCCTTCTCTTCACCAATACCATCCATAATCAGATGTTTCGTAATGACATCCTGCCAACCTGCAAATACACCTTGACAGGCAATGCGTAGCTGATGGCTGATGCAGGATGTCTCCACGGCTGCCCAGAAGCTGAATGGAAGGAATCCGGTAAAGCCAGCTGCTTCCGTTTCATGAGCCATATCGTGTATGAAGCGCTGAATTCCATCTGCCGTATTGTCATGAGCTGCGAAGGTTTCTTCAAACTTTTGCAGGATATGTTCATTGGCTTTTTGAATACACTCGTGCGCGAGCTCTTCCTTGCCTTGCGGGAAATAATGATACAACGACCCTTTCGGCGTACTACTCTCCTTGATGATCTGATTCAGACCGGTCGCATGATATCCTTGTGAAAAAAACAGTCTCGCTGCTGTGCTGACAATGGACTCTCTAGCATTAGACTTTTCACTCAACGAAAGCCACTTCCTTCAAATAATTATAACAATCGGTCTATATAATTAAACTCGTTCAGATAAGGACTGTCAATCATTTTTATTTCAAATTTTAATGTAAACGCTAACAGTTCAGGAGTGAGAAAATGAACCGAGCGACGGCACATGGTCAGACCCTCAAAACAGCCGCTAATTTGGAGACAAAGCTCCAGATTAAGCGGCTGTTTGTTATCACAAGTATATTAAGGACTGCATATTAGTAGATGCTGGGGTCATCTCCGTCTCAATGTACCTCCTCATGCACAGCTTTAGGAGTTTCACCTGTTCGTTTATTACCTGCCCACACGTCTTGCACGTAGCGCCCTTCGGCCTGAAGCTGGATGAGCCATTCTTTCGCTTGCTGCACCGTTGCTCCCTGCACCTCCTGATACGCTTGCCGCAAAGTCTCTTCCACTGCAGGAGCCATCTGGCTTCCATCTCCACATACGTAGAGTTTTCCTTTGTTCATCAGCATATGAAGCAACTGCTCGGAATCCTCCTTCATTAGATGCTGTACATACGTTTTGGGCTTGCCCTCAGTACGAGAAAAAGCAGTGTGTAGCTTAACAATTCCTTCACGTTCGAATTGTTCAAGCTCCTGACGATATATGAAATCTGAATCATTCCTGCATCCAAAGAACAAATGAGCCTCACTCAGTGGCAAACCTCTCTGTTTCATGACAGCTCTTGCCTGGAGGAAACCTCTGAACGGTGCAACCCCCGTCCCCGGTCCCACCATGATCATGGGAACGTCAGCCTCTTCTGACAGATGGAATTCGGATTCAGGTGTACGTACAAACATCAGAATACGTGCTCCAGATGGACAACCAGCGAGGTACGATGAAGCAACTCCCAGATATTCACCCTTGCCACTCCATGCAGGCTCTCTTACTACCGATACAGTTATGCTCGCTAGCTCGGAATTCAGGCTTGGCGAGCTGGATATTGAATAGTATCTTGGCTTAAGTGGAGGCAATAATTCAAGGAACTTTTCGAAAGGCAACTCACACGCCTCATACTTTTCCAGCAGTTCCAGCATAGTGATTCTATTTGCCAGAACCACATCCCTGTAGCTATTTTCCTCCAAAATGCCTTCCAGTTCACGCTTATGAGGTGGGCATACCGTATGATTAGCTAACTCCTGCAACTGTGTTCTGGTAACAGGCGCCTGCAATTCCACACAGTGAGTGAGCAATTCATGTACCTTGACGGGACGGTTCAGAGGAAGATGCGTAAGGTGTGTCAAGTCCGAAGTTAATTGAACTTGAATGTCTTCATTTAGTCCGAACCGACGGAGTATCCGATCCACATTCTGCTTCTGATTGCTAGGCAATACACCCAGATGGTCCCCTTCTCGATAACTCATGCCTTCAGGCAGTAACACCTCGATGTGACGTGTGCTTCTCCCACTTCCCCGCGCCTGAAGCTCTTTATTCACCACAACCGTGGCATAGCTGGCATCATAAGTACGTGCAAGCGGCATATCCGATTTCTCGCGGACAATCTCCATTTGAAGTCTGCTTGTGCTTGGTATGGATGGCTTCACCATTTCCTCGTTGATCCCCAAAGCATTCAACACCTGAGGCCACAACATATGTTGCCACGCATCGACTTGCTTTTCCATATCACCTCCGGCATCGGCTTCACCGCGGGATAACAGTCTTTTACCTCCCAATATTTCAAGCTTCTCATCCATCAATCGCGGAATACTCTGGTACGTCCCGGACCAGCTCCGATCTCCACAGCCCAGAACGGCATAGTTCACATCCTGTGCTTCCTCTGACTCCGCTTCCCTCAACCAGTCTACAAATGCCGTAGCATTTTGAGGTGGTTTACCGTTATACGAAGCAGTAACGATGAGAACGACACATTGTTGGGTTAATCGGCCCTTCCACTCATTCAGAGTGGCTGCTTCACTTGGGATTCCATACGAACGGCCTTTCTCCGCAAGCTCTCTGGCAATGCCTTCTGCCGTTCCCAGATTGGAACCATATAACACCAGGAGCGATGGGTTACCGTCTGCTTCAACGGCCAGCATTTCTCTCGTCTGGCTGTCACTTGCTACATTTTTACGAACAATAGGAGCAGGTTTCTCTTCTGCATATACAGCAGACTTATTCATCGTTTGCGAAGTCGTGCGCGCTTTCACCTGAATCCGGAAGTCTCCCGGCTTCAACGTTAACGTCTGTTTAACATCCAACTCATAATTGCTATAATCGATCAGCTCAAAATGTTTGAGGACCATGGCAAGCACAAGTGTTGCTTCATATAAAGCAAACTGCATGCCTATACACGCTCTTTCCCCATTACCAAAAGGTTTATACGCATGATGAGGCACTTTAGTCGTATCTTCAAATCGCTCTGGACGGAAAAGTTCCGCATCCTCTCCCCATGCCTCTCTGTCACGGTGTAGTTGGGGCAAAAGAATACTGCAACTTTCCCCTTTCTTCAAGGGGTATTTGCCACCTATGACGGTGTCCTCTTTGGCATATACGTCAAATCCCGGAGCGGTTGGCCATAGACGTAGCGATTCACTGAGAATCATACGAATATAGGGAAGCTGAAGAATTTCTTCATATTTTGGTGAGTCACTGACCAATATCTGATCCACCTCGTCATACGCCTTTTGAAGCGATTCCGGATTTTTCAATAAAAAATATAGAGCAAAGGATAACAAACCACTCGTCGTCTCATGTCCGGCAATGAGAAACGTGATAATCTGATAACGAATGTTCTCATCATCCAGCATTTCGCCAGTCTCCGGATCTTTTCCATTCAGCATACGTGCGAGCAAGTCGACCTCTCCTGGTGCTGAACTCGCTTTACGTTCCTCTATAATCTGATCTACCAGAGAGAACATCGTCTGAATATCCTCCTGGAACTGTCGTTTGGTTTTCACCATAAGCAGATTTTGAATTTTCAAACGTGAGCTCTTTTGCATCGCTTCATTTAATGCCCGAACCATGCTTTCAATAAAAGGACTGTGGTCCTGTCTGTAAAAACTGTTGAATCGATAATTGAATCCACACAGTCCAATGGTATCCAACGTAAGGCGTGTCATATCGTCCGCAACATCAATCGTATCGTTGGAATTGAGGCGTGCCCACTTGTTGATCAACTGATCGGCAATATCAACCATCATGGGATGATAGCCTTTCATGGCCTGTTTGCTGAAGGTGGGAAGCAGAATGTTATGGGCCTTTTTCCAGTTGGGCTCCGATGTTCTGCTTGTGAATAAACCATCGCCTCCAAAGGCACGTACGTTTTCGAGTTCATTGTATACAAACTTGTCAAACCGGGACACATCGCATAACTCCGCGACAAGATCTGGTCCTGATACGATTAAACCGGAATAACCGGGAACGGTAAGTCGATATATCGGTCCATACTGCTCAGCCAGAACACCTAGCGACAGCGTGGGTTTATCTTTATCAATTAAGGGCAGATTGCCAAGTGGTCCATACATTTTGGGCTGTGGAATGTAAGTTTCATCACTCATGATGATCACCTCTTATCTGTACGTCGTGGAGCATATTATTCGTTAGCCATTTGATGACTACTCTGCTTTCATTCATAAGTGATCTCTCCTTTGATAATTATAAAAATGATAGTAATATGTATCATTTGATAAAATAATAAACCAAAATTAATCTAAAATCAAATTTTCTTCTGCCTGAATTACGTTCATTTGAACTGTTCAACGTTTAGCTTGAACAACTACAATTAGAGGATTGCATATGCAATCCCCTAATTTATGAGCCTATGACGCTATAGTTCAATGAAGCTTATTAATCTGATCTACAGATGACTTGGCTCTTCCCACTTCTCGAAATTCAATTCAGTATTCATGCTTACCGCTGACAACGCCCCCAGAGACGCAGCCGTAATTGCCTGATACATCTCGGACGCCGCATCACCGGCACTGAATACACCCGGAACGGACGTTTTGCCAAATTCATCAACGACAACCGTTCCGGAATCTGTAATTTCGCAACCGATAGCCTTCGGCAGATCTGATCCAGTGAACAGTTTCGGTTGGAAGAAGACACCAGTGCATGGGATCGCTGTACCGTCATCCAGTACAACTTGCTTTACCATGCCCTCTTCAGAATCAATAAATTGAACCGCTGCATCGAATACAGTAACTTTATGCTGTTTCAGCTCTTCACGCTGTTCATCAGTTAATGAACCTGATCCATTCGTACAGATCGTATAATGTTCAGTCCAGCCGGATATGACTTTTGCCATATGTAATGCCTTATCACCATTAACGATAATGACCAGTGACTGGTCTCTTAATTCCCAACCATCACAATACGGACACACAAAAGCACTTTTGCCGTACACTTCTGTTAACCCGTTGATATCCAAAGGCAGATCTTTCTTACCTACCGCAAACAAAATCTTTTTCGTACGATAATTTGCTCCTAGGGCAGTCGTGACCCTAAAATCACCATCGCTACCTGTTATCGCCGTTGCCGTATCGGATGCAAATTGAACTGAGGGATACGCTGCAATCTGTTCTTTGGCTGCCTTACGGAATTCACGAGGACTGGCCCCATCTCTCGTCACAAACCCATGAGTCTCCCTTGTGACCCAGTTTCGCGGTGTCTCATCGTCGATGACGACGACGTTCTTACGGGCCCTCCCGAGCACAAGTGACGCACTAAGCCCCGCTGGTCCTCCACCAATAATAAGTACATCCATGATTTGATCCATATTACTCATTTTATTCATCCTTTCGAGACATTTAATATCTCTAATTTAATTTTAAAAATAACCTCTGCCTTCTCTTGAGGAAAGTAATATCGGAGATTTACAAGAACATATCCAAACAAGACTATTAAAGATATCTTATATCTACAATAAACAAAACCTGAGCATTTTGCAAGACATATCTTCATCTGTTCTCTTCAACCCAGCCGGAATATTGTAGAAATACCCTCCTGTAACACAGAAATAATTATTTAACAATTAAAAAGCACCTTGTTTTTAAATTGTTCACAATCAAATGACATTATTTTAAATACTAAAACGTTAATTAAATCACATAGTGTATTGAATGGTATAATAACGACATAATATACAAGTATAGATATAGGAAGTGAGTTCTTGAAAACATTGAATAATGGTTCACAGACCAATATCAGCCTGGAGTATAGCTCGATTCCGAAAGTATTCTTCGATACAATCAAAATCGGAATCATCAAGTCCAACCTGATCGCCATGTTTGCGGGTTTAAGTTTGGCTTTATATGTATTTGATGCTTCAATCTTAGCTAATATTGTACCGATCATCCTTTCCTTTATTGGGTCTTCTCTCATTATTGGAGCTGCAGGGGTGTTTAACAATCTGTATGATCGTGATATTGATGCGATCATGGAACGTACGAAGAAACGTCCTACAGTTACGGGACGCGTAGATACCAAGTCGGGTCTGATTCTCGGTATTGCAATCACCGTCATCGGTGGCATCATGCTGTACATTGCTTCTCCATCCGCTGCTGTATTTGGTATTTTGGGTCTGTTGCTTTACGTGTTTCCTTACACGATGTGGACCAAACGTACAACGATCTACAACACGGAAGTGGGAAGTCTTTCGGGTGCTGTGCCTCCGCTCATCGGTTGGGCAGCCATTTCACCGGAACTGGGTCATTTCGAGATCTGGGCATTGGTCGTTACGATGCTCTTATGGCAAATGCCTCACTTCTACGGGATTGCGATTCGTCGTTTTGACGAGTACAAGGCTGCTGGTGTTCCTATGCTGCCTGTCGTTAAAGGCATCAGACGGACATACATTCAGACGAATGTGTATCTGGTACTGTTACTGATCTCCAGCTTTTTATTCTGGCCGATGAGTCCATTTGTCGCTATTGTAGCATTTCTGGTTAGCTTGGCCTGGCTCATTCTTAGTGTGGCTACCTTTGATAAGAAAGAAACAGAGAAATGGTCCAAACGGATGTTTATCTTCTCCATTAACCATATCACTATTATCTTCTTGGTCATCATTGCGTATTCCTTGATTGCTCAGATGATGAGATAAAAATATTCCATCGTTTCACTCGTTATAACGATAAAAGCCTTACAGACTGCACTCTTTTAATGAGTCATCTGTAAGGCTTTTTTGCTTTTTTATTGTCTTTTCTAACTTTTTATAGCTATCCAACTTTGGCGGGGGTTTGCTCCCCTTGCCACAGCAACTGCATCTCTTCATTGGTGGCAAGCAATTCGGCTAAACTTCCCTCAGCTTCAATGCGTCCATCTTTCATCACAATAATGTGATCTGCTTTGGAAAGTGCTGCCCTGCGGTGAGAAACCGCGATACAGGTTACATCCGGCTCTTGGAACAGTCCTTCCCATACTTGTTGTTCTGTCTCCACATCCAGTGCGCTGGACAGATCGTCAAAGATAAACAAGTCCGCCTCCGTCATTAACATACGTCCTGTGGCTGCACGCTGAATCTGACCGCCTGACAGCATGACCCCTCTTGGACCAACCGGGGTCTCAAGCCCCTGATCCAGATGCTTGATATCCTTATCCATCACAGCCAGACGAATGGCTTTTTCAAGCGATTGCTCGGTGTTACCCTGTTTGCCTTGGACGATATTTTCTTTCAACGTATCACTGAACAATCTTGGCACTTGAGGGGTATACGCGGCTCTAGGCGGCATCAGGAATGTGGCTGGATCAACAGCCGCTCCATTCCAGTGAATGTCCCCTTTTTGCTTGGGTAATAGTCCAAGAAGTGTTCGGACTAGCGTTGATTTACCTGATCCGATCCTTCCCGTAATGACAAGAAATTGTCCGCGTTTCAGACGGAAACTGATCTCTTGTATGCCATTTGCAGAATTCGGATATTGATAAGTCAGCTTATTCACCTCAAGAGATTGCAACTTCTCCTTAGGGTCCCTCTGTTCACTTACAAGCTCCGGCGGATCTTCATACAGATAGATTTCCCTCGAATCCATGATCTGGTCTTCTTCCCCTGGGCGGAATAGCTTACGCATACGATCATAGGATACCTTGAGCCTTTTGTGCTGAAACACCATATAACCAAACAGTGAAATGCTAAATCCGATATTGGCCAGATAACTGGTGAATAAGGCAAAATCACCTACGGTAAAGTTACCTGCTTTCATCTCAGCTGCACACATCAGTAGAATCAATCCGGTACAGATACTTAGAACATGCTGATTCATCGATCTCATCCACTGCTTGAACAGATTGTCTCGAAGTGCAGCCTGGCGACGATCTTCATTCAACTGGTTAAAACGTGTAGAGACATTCTCTTCGGCCTGACCCAGTTTCAGGGCTTGCACGGCTCCAAACGTTTCCGCAATAAAACTGGTAATTCGCCCAGTCGATTCTCGATTAACCTGTGCATATTTCCGAGCCCGATTTCCGGACAGATTGTTAAGTAAGGTCACAACCACCAATGGTAACACGGCAACCAATGTGATCTGCCAATTAATGTTCGCCATAATGAAGATAGACACAACAGCAAATACAAGACGTCCCCAGAAGTCTACCCATGATTCCACATACTCGACGACTTCATCCACATCATCCCGAAAGCGACTCATCGCTTCCCCTGGTGAAGCCGGAAGATTACGTCCCGGCCAGCGCATGATCGCTGCGAGCATGTTGGTTCGCAAAATCGCCTGAACATGATACAGATACGTAACCCATGCATAGAAGGCTACAAAAAATGTGCCCACCCGTGCCATTCGGACCAAAGCAATAAAGATAAGCGGCACAGCAAGCCACATGTAGTCATTGGAACCCGCCGTTGTCCGATCAAAAAACCACTGCATCCCAATACCAATAGCTAACGGCAAGGAATGAAATATACACCATAACAATCCGTTGATTATAAACAACAAAGGCCTGAATCGAAACAAACGGCCTATAAATCCTGCTACAGTCATGCCAATTCCTCCTCTCGGCCTGTAATGAGCAGTCTGGCATAGTGAGATGCCGGGTTACTGGCAAGTTCTTCTCTTGCTCCAAATTCCAGTACCTTCCCATCACCTAGCACCATAATCCGGTCCACTTTCTCCAGTGTAGCCAGTCGGTGAGCAATGATGACTCCGGTGGATCGTTTCATTAACTGGTCAATTGCAGATTGCAGCATACCTTCGGTCGCAGCATCCAGACGTGACGACGGCTCATCCAGAATAACCAGACTCGGTTCGGTCAGGAATACGCGGGTTAAGGCAAATAACTGTGCTTCCCCTGCCGATAATGAAGCTCCACCTGCTGCCAGATACGTATCGAGTCCTGCAGGCTGTGAATCAATCCACTGACTAAGTCCAAGGCGATCCGTCGTCTCCTTGATCATCTGATCTGATACACCCTCATTGAACAGGGTCAGATTGTCACGCAGCGTGCCATCAAACAACTGCACATCCTGTGTCACCATTCCCACCCGGCGATAGAGCGCTTGTAATGAAAGCTTTGTGATATCCGTTCCACCTACACGGATCGTGCCCCGATCCAGATTGTAAAGCCGGAGAAGAACACGACTAAGACTCGATTTGCCACTACCTGTGCGACCAATGATTCCCAGACGTTCACCAGGCTTAATTGCAAAATTAATGTCCTGTAATACGGGTTTATCCTGGTTATAACTGAAGTGAACCTGACTGAACTCCAGACCAAGTGGTCCTTCAGGCAATTGCTCCTCTGCTCCCTCTTCAATCTCACTCTGCATGGACAACAGCTCTCTGGAGCGCAACATGCCGGATTTTGCTTTTTGGAACTCCTGCACCTGATCTCCAAGCATCTCAATCGGATCATTCAGCATCTGCGTATATTGGTAGATCAGAAATAATGTTCCGATACTAATTAGACCTTCCATATAGTAATGCACACCTAGCAAAAGCACCGCAGTGACCGCCAGAGCGAACAGAACTACCGTCGTATTCCACGGAATAACCCGTAGCAGCCAAGCTTTTCTCCCCTTACGAAATACAGTGCGCATCGTGCGGTAAAAGCGGTTCATCACATAAGGCACATGACCATTCGCTTGCACATCTTCAATCCCGGCAATGCGTTCTTCAATTAATCCGAACAGGGAAGCACTGGCCGCCCGCTCATTTTTAGAAGAGTCCACGCCCAGATTTCGGATGAAGACCATGAACAGGATCGATAACAATGTGAACACGGTCATGACCAAAGCAATAGGTACGTTGACGCTGAACATGAATCCGAGAATTCCGGCCAACAATACAAAACTCCCGATCACTTGCACAATGAACATCGCGAAAAAATTGGAGATGCTCGTTACGTCACCATCCACACGTTCAATCATCTCTCCAGGTGTCTTCACATTATGAAAACGCATATCGAGACGCAGGCAGTGCTTCAGCAAATCTCCCCGCAGCTGATTCGTAGCCCGCCAGGCCACATCATTCCCAAGATAACTGACCGCTACCGTGATGAGTTGATTAAACACGGCGACAACCAGGAATATTCCTGCGAGCTGAATGAGATTGGTAAGCACTCCCCCACTCGCTGCTGTATCGATAAATCGTTTGATAATTTGAGGATTCAAAAGCTGAAGTCCCGTTGATGTCAGCAACATGATCAAAAGCACGGCCAGCCGTCCTTTAACGGGTTTCAGATAACGCAGCAGCCATGACATGGAGCGTTTCTCTGTTTTGGGCACAGGTCCCACCTCTTCATCGGTTTATTTATTTAAAATGAACGAAAGAACATTACACTGCGACTACGATGACCGAATAACCTTTCGATCGCTGTTATCGCCACTAGGATGAGTCATACATAATGACATTAAAGTCGGTAATTCCCGCCCATACTTGATATGTAAAACGTAAGTTGACCATTGTACATTCTCCTTCTTAACAGGTTAGTTTTTCACTAAAATAACGCTTCAAATGCTCCTTTCCATGTGAACGGATTGGTGGAATGCATGCAAAAAAGCCATAGATGAACTAATGTTCATCTACAGCTTATAAGCAAAAGAGACCGGATGAAATGCAAAGCATTTCCCGCATCTCCTCTGCATCGCAATAATGATGAGCGTCCACGACAGGGGTGCACAAACATGACTGTCCCAACGCGAACATTGCAAAAAAATTGGATTAATGTCACTATGCTTATGCGTATTCAGTTATCGATTCGAAATCTGTATAGGCATAAACACAATCATCATCCCACCCGTTTCACATATTTGTTGTTTATTGTATGCGCTGGATTAACATCCGTCAAGATAATTTTAACTGAATTGTTATTTAATTCATGTCATTAATCTTTTCAATTCCCGCTACATACTCATGGATGTGTGCTCTGTTTGCTTCTCTCTGGCGACAAGACGTTTATGTGCTATCAGAAGAAAAGGTACTCCCAGTGTAGTCGTCAGCGCAATCGGTACAAAGACGGCGAGTCCATTCTCTGCTCCAAATTGACTCAACAGTAAACCACCCATTACAGGAGCGATGACACTACCAATATTATTGAAGCCGATCGTCCCGAAATACGTTCCTTTCCATTCCGGCTTCGCAATCCGGTCGATGAGCATATCCATCATCGTGAACAACAGCACTTCCCCAATGGTAAATAGTATGACACTCATCATCATCATGAGTACTCCTTCAGCGATTCCGACCATCATCAGGCTGGTTGCAACCAGCAGGTTACCCAAAATCAGTGGCACCAGCGGTGGAACATTTCGGAATGTTCGTACAAGTGGATACTGAATAATCAGTACCGTCACGGCATTCAGGGAAAGCATGTACGAGAACATCTGACTTCCATTTTCAAAGATCGGGCTTCTCGCCAAGTACTGTGCCAACGTAGAACTAAAGTGCCCGTAACCCAGAACACAAAATGTGGTACCGATCAGTACGGGTAGAAATACCCGGTCGCGACCGGTGGTCATCAGCGCTTCACGTAAACGTGGTGCGGTTGCCTGATGACGCTCTGGCAGATTGGCATGCTGTAGCTTGAATTGCAGAAATAATACAAGTCCATAGACTATGTATACCAAGCCGGAAATCACAAACGGAAATGTCGATTCAGATGATCCCAGCTGAAAACCGATAATTGGCCCAAATACCACACCAAGATTAATCGCAGCATATCTAAGGTTGAACACCAGCAATTTGTTCTGCGGTGAAGTAATATCCGATAACAGCGCTCTGGAGGTGGGCTCAAATACTGCGCGGCATAATCCGTTTAACGTATTGGCAACAAAGAACACCCATAGATGCTCTGCTGCTGAAAAAATAAAAAACACACCTGCCCAGCTAAAGACCGAAACTAACATCACGATTTTGCGACCGATCCGGTCCGAGATATAACCTCCATAAAAACTGACCATCACACCTGCCAGCGAGCTGACCGCAACAGTAATACCGGTCTGTGTTGGGCTCGCTTCCAGTACACGTGTCAGATAGATGGATAAAAACGGGATACTCATTGACGTCACAAGACGTCCAAACATGGTTCCGATAATGATGGTCCATGCCAAAGGGTGAATTTGCCTTAAATATTGCTTCATGCGAACTTCTCCTATTCTGACTGCTCCAATGCGGACTTTTTGAACTACCTCTACTAATGTATAATTGTAAGGATAAAAGGGGGAAGTAAAAGTGTAAACATATGATCACACTTTTCACCTTTAATAGAGGAGTCATGACCATGGATACCCTGCATACACACTTTATAAGACTCGCCGGGGCCGAACAGCTTTCATTCAAGCTTCATGAACCTGTAGCAGTAACGATTGACAGCCTGTCCGCTGTCTTGTGCTGCACCCCTCGCAATGTGAAATTCATTCTCAGAAAATTGGAGGAGCAAGGCTTTATCCACTGGCAACCCGGTCGTGGACGGGGACATCATTCGGAGCTAACATTGCTACGTAGCATGAATGAAGCGCTGGAAGAGAGTTTTACGGAACTTCTGGGTAAAGGCAAAATGAAAGAAGCCATTGAACTCATCGGAACCATTCAGATGCATGATTCACTGCGAGAACAGCTCATGCTCTCCCTTCATCAACAGATGGGATTTCACAGCCACGATGAAACTGCCTCTGGTCAGGATATCCTGCGCATCATGAGGTCACGCCAGTTAGGTGGTTTGGACCCAGCCTTTGTTTATACTGCATTTGAAACCTACCTATTAAGCCAGGTCTGTAATACATTGATCACTTATGATGCCAAGACGGAATCATTCCTGCCAGCACTGGCTCACATGTGGGAGTGTAGCGAGGACCATCGCTTATGGACCTTCTATCTCCGAAAAGGTGTACGTTTCCACAACGGCCGTGTCATGACGTCCCGGGATGTGCAAGCGACGTTGCAACGGTTGATAGATGTGCATAGTCCGTCCATTTGGTTGTATCGGGATATTGAACGTGCGGAAGTAGCTGGAGATTACTGCATCAAGTTTGTTCTTCGTCGTCCTAATCGGTTCTTCTTGCATCTGTTCAGTTGTATTCGTATGACAATCCTGCCCTACGATTACAATGTAGGTAATACCTTAATGGGTACCGGTCCTTTCCAAATCTCTGAGTTGAATGAAGATGTGCTGGAGCTTACCGCTTTTGATGCGCACTACGGCATCCGGCCACATCTGGATCAAGTCCATTTCTGGTTTGTGCCTGACCTGAGTCCGAATGATCGCTATTATGAGCTACCCGGTACAGATCGATTGAGTCTCGCAACAGGCTGTGATCAGACCAACAGCATCAATTATCCGGCGCTGGGTTGTCAGTATATGCTGTTCAATTTTCACAAGGAAGGCATCCATCATCATCCCCTTTTTCGACAAGCCCTGCGTATCGTATATGATTCGGTCGCGCTTGTCAGAGATCTTGGCGGGAATCGAATCACACCAGCCAGCAGCTTCCTGCCCTGGAGAAGCGCAGCCCAAGACTGGACAGCGGTTTCTCTTGAGCATGCTCGTGACTTGTTGCAGTACTGTGGGTACCAGGGTGAGACGATAACATTATCGTATAAGCATAATAAGGATACAGACGTTGCGGAGTGGTTTCAGAGTCGTGCGCAGTCCATCGGAATGAACATCAGCTTGCAGGCCGTTGTGGATTATTTCAACTCAGAGGAAACCACAAACGCACAATTGATTCTGGCTGAAGAGATACTGGAGGAAGACTGGCAGTACGGCATGATTCATTTTTTCAAAAACCTGTCCAATCATTTTCATATGTGTATGTCCCCTGCTTTCCAGGCCCTGCTGGATGACAAACTGGATCATTTCGCCCAACTGCATCGGGCAGACCGTACAGCGCTCCTGGATGAAGCCGAAGCCTTGTTACGTGAGCACTGCTGGATCTTGCATGGCTGTCACATGAACAAGCAGGCTGAGCTGGATCAGAGCATCTTCGGCATGCAGATAGCAGAATTCGGATATATGGACATCTCCAAACTGTGGATCAAAAATCCATAGGGATTCGTGCATTCCTCACACGAAAGAACCCTCAGGTACCACAATCCATGTGGGTTGAGGGTTCTTATGCGCGGTGCTCGCTTAACGCTCGCGACCAACGAGATAATCCAATAGATGTCTCAAAAAAGGAATAGCTTTCGGCATCGCGTTCAATGCATCTGTGGCAAGACAATAATGCTCCCACATCGCTTTCTTAGCACCTTCATCACCCAAAATGGAAACAAAGGTGGAATTGTTATTCCGCTCATCCTGACCTGCAGGTTTCCCAAGAATGAGGTGATTTCCTTCGAAATCCAGCAAGTCATCCTTGATCTGGAAGGCGATCCCTGCATGATAAGCGAACTTCTTCAGCGTAGCCATCTCCGCTTCCTTCACTTGGGCAAGAATGGCTGGCATGACAAGGGCAGCTTCGAAGGCAATGCCTGTTTTGTAAAAACAGATCATGTTCAACTGCTCCAGCGTCAATGCCTTGCCTTTGGAGTTCAGATCCATCGCCTGCCCCATACACATATCCTCTGCTTTTTCAGCCGAATACTGAATGAGTTTGAGCACGGTTGCCGCATCAAAGCGATCCAATGAGGATTGCTCTCCGATCGCCTTCTGAATGAGAAACAGACCGGTAAGCTCTGCTGTGGCGCTATTGTGCACATGGTGCAACGTAGAACGTCCGCGCCTTGTCGAAGCATTATCCTGCGTAGGCAGATCATCGAAGATCAGGGAAGCGGTATGCATGTACTCCAGCGATCTTAACAACGGAACGATGGATGATTCAGGTAAACCATACTCGCGAACACCCATAACCCAAGTCAATATCGGACGTAGCCTCTTTCCGTCTCCCTGCAAGCTGTAATTGGCTGCATCAATTAACGTTTCTTTCATCTCATGAAGGCCATTTGGTTTCGCAATCTGCAACTCCACATTAATCTGTTCGCGAACCGTTCGAATGGTCTGCTTGAACTCCTCTTTCTCCTGCTTGTCATTTTTCAATTGAAGCACGACCTGATCCCGTAACAATTTATCAAGGAAATCAACGTCATCTGCTTTACGCACCATCTGTTGAACCAGTCGGTTGAATTCAGGCTGCCCAGAGGCAAAAATCATCATCACTTCATCATATTTCTCCTGCCCCAACCGTTCTTTACAACGCTTCAGCCCGTTAATGGCACGATCCAGTATGACCTCACGGGTCTTGGCGTCCGAGTTGTATACATCATGGATCAGATGAGAGATGACTGCCCAATACAATTCATACGGATTAATCAGATCAGGGCGCAAATCTCGATACTTCAAATAGTACGTATACGGAGTCACTGCCCCTTCTTCCATATCGTCAAACATATCGGCAAAATCATCGGCCAGCTGATTATATATCCCGTAATAGAACGTCCGCAGATCGAATCCTTCATCGACTGGCGCACTGAGAACAGACCGGACAATTAATCGGGAGGAAGAAGATTTGATAATAATCGGAATGTACAGTTCTTCATTGCTATAATTCGCATTGGCTAATTTCTTGCTACGATCAATCTCCTGAGACTGAAAGAACACATAGGATTGCTCTAGGAACGTGCGCTGTTTCTCTGGATGCTGATAATTCTTGATATACTCAAATGCTTCCCGAAGCTCGGAATGCACATATTCAATCACTTCAAGATTGCTGCCTTTCCATTCTCCAAGATCAGGTACGACCCCGGTAAGAAGTGCATCACGTATCATCAGAGAATATTGCTCTTTTTCCTGAACAGTCAGGGCTTGAGAATCCAGCAGGTCGTCCACAAATGGATACGTCAAACCGTACGAATAACCGAGTCGAATCGCTGCATCAAATCTTTGGGCACGTTCTTCACGTGGTGTCTGCTCGTTCATCTCATCGTCCACATGAAGGACCACGCCGAGAATGATCTTGATGAGCTTCCGCTGCGCCTGCTCTGCATCCAGCTCTTTCGGGATGTTGGATGCTACGTTCTTTAATTTGTCCATTACCCAGATGACGGCAGGTTCAATGTGCTCCTTCTGTCCCCACCGGTACAACGCAGCCAGACTGATATAATCGGGCTGTCCTTTGCGTTCGGTGGCAGAGCCCATAAAGTATTTTTTGGTGTTCTGGACAACGTGCTGAATTCGGGATTGCGTATCTGGAGAATCAAGGGCTTGCCCCAGATCTCGCATATAAATATAGGAGATACTCCGATCCAGGTAATCATCCAGCTTTCCTGTCGCATTCAGCCAATGGATATATCTATGAACATCCCGGGGATCCGGTTTTCTTTTGCTTGGTGATAAAAGAGAAAGCCAGGCAAAACGATGAATATGTTTTTTTTGCCATACATGAATATCTTGGGTAAGTACTGTCGTATACGTATTATCCATAAGTTGTTGCCTAAGAGAAGTAAAATACTGAGATGCTTTCTGCTCAGCTAGCCGATATCCTGCATCAGCCTGGTCTGTAAGTACGTTATTCATAGGGTGGATACCTCAACTTCTATTAATGTTAAACATGTATCCATGAAAGGAGTGTGAGGTGCTCCATGGACGAAAACTGAACTCATTTGATGGTGTATCCAACGCTTCAGCTCATGTTCATAACCTATATACGGCGATCCAACCGTTTGGTTACGAAATCGTCATTGTTCATTCCCACGTAGGTGATTTTACAGAATGGAAGACCAGACTTTAACCGCCGTGATGGCGATAATTGCAATTAATGCATACCGAAGTACGCTCACATTAATCATTGAACTAACTCGTGAACCAAGGGATGCCCCTAGCAGACTTCCGATCACCGTATAGATGATGGGTTCTAGCGGAATGTCCCCACCCGAAATTTTACCTATAACGCCGCCAACTGCGGAGATAAATACAATCGCCAGTGAAGAAGCAATCGTTGTTCGTACGGGGATCTTGAGAATCGTCAGCATGATGGGAATAAGGATAAAGGCACCACCCGCACCAACAATTCCCGAGACAATTCCTACTGCAAAAGCAGTACCCGCCGCAACCCATCGGTTAAACACCAGTGGAGCTGATGTCTCAAGCTTACCTTTTCCGGGAATGAGCATGAGTACAATTGCAATGATCGCCAGAATGCCATAGATCAGATTAATAATTTTTCCGTCCAGATGACCGGATATGAACCCGCCAATCAGACTGCCAGCAAGAATGCTGGAACCCATGTACAGCACCAATCCGCGGTGAACGATCGCCCCACCACTTCTACCCGTTTTTACTTTTCTACGGAATGCAATCACACCGGCAAGTGAAGCAAAAAACACTTGAAACATACTGATCGACGATACCTGATGTGCGGAGAACGGCTCCAATCCCATCCAGGATGGAACATATAACAGTAGCGGATAATTGATAATCGCCCCACCAATACCCAACAAACCGGAGAAGAATGAACCGACCAGACCCAGTATAAACATGATGACAAAAAGCAGAAGATCCATCGGTTATGCGCTTCCTTTCGTGCAATATAAATCTCATTTCGATATACGCAAAAGTGGTATACACAGCGAATATTATCCGTTATAATAAAACCAAGTAAATTAATCCGAAATGAGTGATTAAGCATGTTTAACGTGTTGAAGACTCTTTTTGAAAATAAATGTCCACTGTGCAACGAAAAATTACAAGTTCACAATGATGCGTTATGCTCGACGAAAACGTGTTCTCAATGTCATTACAAAGAAGAGAGCTATGGCTCTCTCGGAGTTCGAATTGTATATGATACACCACAAAATGATAAAAAGATACAACCTTGCTAATTGTATCACGATCTCTGAATTTTCGGGATAATTCGACAAACTTATTTCCGTCTCATATGCCAAGATTACTTTATAATGAAAATACAAAAACGGTGCAAAACGAATAAATCGTTCTGCACCGTTTCTTCTGTTTTCTGAGATGACTTCCCTTAGATTAAAAGGGTTACTTATTTGGTTTTGAAGCTGAGGAATCCATCATCTACCGCTACGGTTGTACCGTTCACTGCACTTGCTGCATCACTGAACAGGAATGTAACCACACTGGCTACTTTCTCCGGTTGAATAAGCTCCCCACGCATATGTTGAGTGGCAAGCGCATCCTTCATCGCTTTGTCATCCCCCAAAATTGGTGTTTCGATAAAGCCAGGTGCTACACCAACTACACGAATTCCATGCTCAGCAAGTTCAAGTGCACCGGATTTGGACATCATGACAACAGCAGCCTTCGCTGCGTTGTAGTTAAAGCTGCCTACTGCGGCAACACTTCCATAGATCGAAGCTGTATTTACAATGGTACCTTGTACATTCAATTCAACCATCTTTTTCGCACCATAATACATGCCGTAGTACACACTATGCTGGTCTACATCAATGACTCTATGATAGGATTCCGGGTCCATCTCCAGAAATGGCTTCACAAGTCCTATTCCTGCGTTATTGAAGATACCGCTAAGTGTACCATATTGCTCTACTGTCCAGTCGATCAGGGCTTTGATCTCGTCCCCTTTGGATACATCCACTTTGTACGCGCCCGCTGTTCCGCCTGTTGCTTCAATCTCTGCGGCAAGCTTCTTCGCTCCATCTTCATTATAGTCAGCGACAACAATAGTCGCACCTAGATCCGAAAGTTGGAGTGCTGTCTCTTTACCAATACCACTAGCTCCACCTGTAATAATGATTACTTTTCCATTGTGTTCAGTCATGACGCAGTGCTCCTTTGGCAAAATATATTTAGACCCAGCATAAAACTTATAGTAAGTAACTATATTTTATTAACTTATATAATTATCATACGCCTATGTCACAACCTTGTCAAACCATAGATTATCTTCATGGGAATATGAGATAAATGTCATATGCATCTCATGATTACTTGATATAGTCTAGCTCCTGTGAGATTAAATATGCATCCGTTTTCGGAAAATAAAAAAAGGCGAACATATCGGTAATTCAATCACTCCGATATCCCGCCCTTATAAGATATGAAAATTTCAAACTGTATTGTTGCTCAATATTGGAGATTACTTCACCTTATTCTCCCTGAAGCCCGCTTAGCGGATCTCTCAAATTATTGATGTTGGTGATCAGTTCAGGAATGCCCGTCTTCTCCCAATTTTCAGCCGTAAAACCTTGCTCTGCAATTGTATTCTCGAAATTGTCCACGACTTCCGTTAATTGCGTATTGTAGCTCACCAGATTCTCATGAATGCTTTCTCCTATCGCTGGTGCCGTCAGCCGAGAAAATTCGCTTGCTTCTGCTTGGATCAGATCGATTTTCTCCTGAATCTGTGTCGTAATCTCCGGATTATTCACCGCACCCGATGCAAGCTCTTGCAGATCAGCCCCGGCGTTCGATACCTGTTCTATATAATCAGTAGCCCCACTCACATAATTTAGACTTTGATTGGCTTGTTCTACGACAGAACAGGCTGAAATCAGCAGAATACTTGATGCGATAAGGCCTGTCATCATTAACGTGTTTTTTCTTTTTCTTATGAACATGATCATCTCCCCTTCTCCTCATCGGAATCCTTGTTCCATTTCCATGATACCTGTTCAGACTGCTTCATTGCAAATGGGTCTGCAACCAGCGTTATTAACATGTATAATAGTAGAATCACACGGTAAAGGGATGTCATGATTATGCTTCAAGCCTTAAACCAACGCTTGAACCGCATCATGCCACTGATTACCCCAATCAGCATTGTTATTGGCGTGTTATGCGGGAGTTTTCTTTCTTCTTATACCTTTTTATCCCCTTGGCTTTTTGCGTTCATGACGTTCGCTGGAAGTATCAGTCTTGGGATACGGGATTTTGTGAACGTGCTGAAGAAGCCGTTCCCCCTGTTTGTATGTCTGTTTATTTTGCATCTGGCGATGCCTCTCATTGCTCTGGGTATGGGTCATCTGGTCTTTCCTACAGATGCTTACACCATAACGGGCCTTGTTCTGGCAGCCGTGATTCCGACAGGGATCAGCAGCTTCATCTGGGTCAGTATCTATCGGGGCAATATCGCACTTACACTTTCCATCATCCTGATTGATACCATGCTTGCGCCTTTCGTTGTGCCCGGCGTGTTATCCCTGTTAATTGGCACCAGTGTCACACTGGATACGGCAGCTATGATGAGCAGTCTGTTCTGGATGATTGTTGTGCCATCCCTGGTAGGTATGCTTTTGAATGAGTGGACCAAAGGCGCCATAGTCCCGGTCTGGGGACCGAGATTGAATCCGTTATCCAAATTGTTTATGGCATCTGTTGTCGCGATTAACGGATCTGTCGTCGCACCCTACTTGGCCGATTTCAACTGGAAGTTGGCTGGTCTTGCGGTCATCATTATTTTCCTGGCATCATTCGGTTATGCGCTAAGTTACTTCATCGCCCGATTGCTGGGCTGGAATGAGGCCGATCAGGTCGCTCTGGTGTTCAACGGAGGGATGCGCAATATTAGCGCAGGTGCAGTACTCGCTGTTTCGTATTTTCCGCCACCTGTTGCTGTCCCGGTCGTGCTTGGTATGGTATTCCAACAGATGCTCGCATCATTGACAGGTTATCTGCTCGGTCGTCGCTCTCAGCTTCTGCAAAAGTCAGATAAGACATCTGTCGCCTAACAACATACTGGAATAATCAAAAAAAACGCCGACATGATTGTCGGCGTTTTGATTTGTGTTGCTATTATTACTATAATGCTACGATACTGCTACGTTTCGTAAACCTAGTAATCCGTTCCTGAAAATGCTGCTGTTAAACCTAAAGCTAAGATAAGAATGTAAAACACAATTCCGATGGCTAACCACAACAATGATGCTTTTGCGTAATTTGCTTTGGAAGGGTTGGAATTACCAAACGCCCACACAAACAACATGATGATGTTAACAAGTGGAATAGCCAAAAGCAATAACGTGAGCATCCAACTACCAAAACTAACTGGCTGTGGTCCTGGTTTATGTACGGCTTGATTAGGAGCTGCTTGCATAATAATAAAGTCCTCCTTTCTTCGTCTATATAATAGCTACCTGCTAAGACAATGTCCTTCTAAATTAGAGAAGAAACGTTTGCCGTTAATAAAATAACTGAAATCTCATGATTTTACAATGTAATATTTTCCATATAAAAATTAATATAATAAACCCCTGAATCGCCGCATAAGTGAACCTGCTTCACTTACCAATGTTGGGTCCACAATAGAAAAAAACCATCAACGAGTGATGGTTTTCATTTAATCATTTTTTTCAGAAATCTGTTGCTGCTCATAAATCTTTCATGCTTATTTCGGCTGAATATATCCTTCAGCTTTGAGCAGTTCTGCGATTAGAACCGCACCACCTGCTGCTCCACGCAACGTGTTGTGGGACAATCCCACGAATTTGTAATCATAGAGTGAATCTTCGCGAAGTCGGCCTGTGGAGACACCCATTCCGCGTTCGATGTCACGATCCAGTTTCGTCTGTGGTCTGTTTTCTTCTTCAAAATACGTAATGAATTGTTTCGGTGCGCTTGGCAGAGCCAGCTCCTGTGGACGGCCTTTGAACTGCAACCAACGCTCCAGAATTTCGTCTTTGCTTGGTTTTTTCTCGAAGTTTACAAACACGGTAGCCAGATGCCCATCCGTTACAGGAACACGAATACATTGTGTTGTAATTAATGGAGCCGATGCTTTGACGATCTGATTGTTTTCGATGCTACCCCAGATCCGCAGTGGTTCCTGCTCACTCTTCTCTTCTTCGCCACCGATGTATGGAATGACATTATCGAGCATATCAGGCCAGTCCGTAAAGTTTTTACCTGCACCAGAGATTGCTTGATACGTGGAAGCGACAACCTGAGTCGGGTTGAAATCACGCAAGGCGTGCAGTGCTGGCACATAGCTCTGAATCGAGCAGTTAGGTTTCACTGCAATGAATCCGGTTTTCGTACCCAGACGTTTGCGTTGAGCTTCAATCACGTCCAGATGTCCCGGGTTAATCTCAGGGATAACCATAGGTACATCAGCCGTCCAGCGATGAGCCGAGTTGTTAGACACGACAGGGGTTCCTGTTCTAGCGTAAGCTTCTTCGAGCGCTTGAATCTCATTCTTTTTCATATCAACCGCGCAGAAAATAAAATCAACTTGGCTGGCAAAAGCCTCTACCTGGGAAGCATCCTGAACAACGATTTTCTTCACAGCTTCCGGAATAGGAACTGCCAGTTTCCATCTGCCTTGTACGGATTCTTCATATGTTTTACCTGCCGAATTGGCGCTTGCAGAAATTGCTGTTACTTCAAACCATGGATGTTGATCGAGCAGGTCCACAAAACGCTGACCTACCATTCCCGTTCCTCCGACGATACCGACTTTCAATTTTGCTGACATTCAATCATCATTTCCTTTCGGTTTGAGTGATTCTTCTCTTGAATCAATATCATAACTCACTAAAAACGTATTATGAAATGGACTCCTTAATTAACACTATTCAGGCAATTCCAAAGCGTGTAATCACAGCCTCGGAAAAACCAAAAAAATCCCATCCCCAAGACAATAGTCTCAGGGACGAGATTGAATTCTCGTGGTACCACCCAGATTCGCCAATATGTCACCATATCCGCCTCTTCAAGTAAAGGATTACAACCATGTTGCTAGCTGTAGACCGTTCATACTCTAGCTCTGTAACAGGAGCTCCTGTCACACCATCCCTTAATGCTAAGTTCCGATGTGCTGCTCTGAGTCTTTATTCAATAAAAGATTCTTTACTCCTTTTCAGCTGCCGGAGCTCTCTTTGAAAGAATGACTTTTATCTACTCGTCTCTTCGTCGCATTTGATATTGCGATTATAATATCAAAATTACCATCGTGAAGTAAACACATTTTTTAAAATTTGCTGCAAATGGCTATTTCTTTACTGCTTTTTAGCAACAATCGCATATGTTCCCAGTGGACTCCCAGGCCCCGAGACATGATGTGTCCTAAGTAATTTCAGTTCGGAAAGAAGAAGTGTTTTCACTTTGTCCGGGATCGGAAGCATTTGCAGTTCCACAGGCGCTTCTGCCAGTGTCATTTCGGTTTCCCAGCGACCGTCCTGCAGCTCGGGAGAATGGATCGAAGTCTCTTCCTTAATCGTCCAGCCCGCCGCAGAGACAAGCTCTTGGATATCCAACGGTGTAAAGAGCGTGCGCACATTGGAGAAGCTGTTCTCCTTGTAACATTCGACCTGGGATTGAATTAGAACGGATAACCAATGTGAGAGCTGGCTCACATCTGTAACTCGTGCATCCCATTCAGCGAAACATAACTGATGTCCCCACGTCCTAACCTTGGTAAGAATCTGGGCGAGTTCGTCAAACGATTTCAAGTACCAAGAACAATGGGAAAGTACGATAACATCAAACTCATTCTCGGCGAATTGAACCTGATCACTTAGAATATCGAAATCATAATCCATTCGAATTCGGTCACCCAGCGGAGATTTCCGAAGCTTGGTTGCCGCTTCCCCTACGGTCAGCGGTGCACCATAATCCTCTGCTGCAATATCTACACCATGAACGTACCCGTGCTCCCCCACCAGATGTGCAAGCACGGCCGTTGTATCTCCCTGACCACATCCGATTTCCAGAACGCGGCTACCTTTCTGTATTCCCCAAAAGAGTCCCAGCCTCATCCGATGCTCGGTCTGGATGTACTGAATGGCGGCGTTGTCCTCCACGTCCATATACTTAATAAGGTCCCTGATGATAGATTCATTCATGATTCCTCACTCCTCAAAGAGCAACTTGAACTTCTTGCTAATTGTAGCGTTACTGGAAGCTACATATCAATCCCTATGCCCACTGGGTTACAAGCTTCTGAAGATAAGGTGTCAGCATGGGCTGTAATTCCTTGCGCATCAGTCCAATCTCCAAGATTGCCTGAATATATCCGAATTGATCGCCTATATCGTAGCGACGTCCTTCCAGTTCAAGCGCCAATAGTTCCTCCGTCTGACTTACTTCTTTCAAAGCATCCGTTAACTGATATTCCCCTCCAGCCCCTCTCTCGATCTGATTCAGAATGGGAAAGATGGAAGGTTTCAGAATGTATCGTCCCATTACAGCTGTTCGGGATGGCGCTTCTGCAAGAGAAGGTTTTTCGACCAGATTGGTGACCCGGTGAACCCGGTCCTCTACCCCATTCGAATCAATAATGCCATATTTGCTCACATTTGCCGCGTCTACCTGACGGACACCGATGATCTGGTTGCCTGTCTTTTCGTAGAGATGCACCATCTGTGCAAGTGCAGGCGGATCAGACACCATAATGTCATCTCCGAGCAATACAGCGAAGGCATCATCCCCTACAAATTGCCGTGCACACCCAATGGCATGCCCCAGTCCAAGCGGTTCCTTTTGACGAATAAAATGAATATTTGCCATCTCGCTGATGGCCTGCACCTCTTCCAATAAGGACTGTTTGCCCTTGGCATATAAAGAATGTTCAAGTTCAACCGATTTATCAAAATGATCCTCTATGGATTTTTTGTTGCGTCCGGTCACAATGAGGATATTCTCAATGCCTGACTGCACCGCTTCTTCAACGATGTATTGGATGGCCGGTTTGTCCACAATCGGTAACATCTCTTTTGGCTGTGCTTTTGTCGCTGGCAGGAAACGGGTTCCGAGACCCGCTGCCGGAATAACTGCTTTTTTAATTCGCATCTCATCATACACTCCTTTCATTTGATAGCTAAACGAAACACCCAATATCTGCTAGCCATATAGTTCAGAACCATTCCCATCAAGGTTGTCAGGGTCTTGCTCATCACAAGACTCCAACCTAGCATGTTGTGTAAAGACATCAGAATCTGGGCGGATAAAACGAGAACGACGAGATTGGTGATTAGAAAACGAATAAGTTTCGCTCTTTCGTTGCCCTCTCTTGCCGCATCTCGAAAAGTCCACCTGCCGTTCAGCCAATAACTGTTCGCAACACCACAGCTGTACGAGATTACCTGGGCAATCAGAAGCGGTACACCGATCACTGCGAGCAAGGCAAACATCACTGCATCCACTGTCGTATTCGCGACACCCACAATTCCGAACTTGAAGAGTGTGACCAGACGATTAGTCATGGTGAGCGACTCGGGCTGTCAATCGGGATTGAGCTTGCTGGCCCTCGGCCTGAACCACGTCTCTCACAATGTATAGCGGACGTGCCTTGGTCTCATCATAGATTCGGCCAACGTACTCGCCCAGAATGCCCAGCATGATCAGGATGAATCCGTTAAACATCAGCATGATACTAACAATGGATGGCCATCCTTTAATGGTTGAATCCGTAAAGATCGCCGAACCAATCACCGTTAACATATAGATGAACCCGCCTACCGACAGGATCGCACCTACATAACCTGCGAGCTTGAGCGGTTTATGCGAAAATGAAGTAATGCCATCCAGGCTCAGCTTCAGCATGCGTTTCAGCGGATATTTCGTTTCACCCGCCAGACGTTCATCACGTTCGTATTCAATGGCAGTCTGACGGAATCCAACCCAACTGACCAGCCCGCGCACGAACCGGTTTTTCTCCGGAAGACGTTTCATCTCATCACATACTTTGCGGTCAATCAGGCGAAAATCTCCGGTGTCCACCGGAATATCCGTATCCGTCGACGCACGCAGTACACGGTAGAACAGGCTTGCCGACCATTTCTTGAAGCGGGTTTCCCCACTGCGTCTGGTGCGACGGGCATACACCACTTCATAGCCCTCTTTCCACTTGACGATCATATCCAGTATCAGTTCGGGAGGGTCCTGAAGATCCGCATCAATAATAACGACCGCATCCCCCGCTGCATAATCCATGCCCGCTGTTATCGCAATCTGATGTCCGAAGTTACGGGCAAAATCAATCAGTTTCACACTCTCGTCCCAACGTGCGTAATCACGGATCATCTGTGCACTTCGATCCACGCTGCCATCAT
The DNA here is from genome assembly GCF_037991315.1 of Paenibacillus sp. FSL H8-0079. Lineage (NCBI taxonomy): Bacteria > Bacillati > Bacillota > Bacilli > Caryophanales > Paenibacillaceae > Paenibacillus > Paenibacillus sp. FSL H8-0079. The sequence continues at coordinate 2,991,311 of NZ_CP150300.1, read as the reverse complement.
TGACAAACAACAGTTCATAACTCTCTCCTGTGCCGCCCATGACCTTCTTCAGACGCCGATAAGTCTCCTCGATCACCGCTTCCTCGTTATACATGGGAATAATAATGCTGTATCGGTACTCGTGAGCCATGTTTGTCCCCTCCCTTTTCCAATGGACTTCGTTCGAGATTTTTATTCTATACAAATTGAACTAAAAAATATTTACACTGCACACTTCGATGACAGACCAACCTTCCAATCGCTGTTATCCCCAGATTTTTTTGATTCCCTTTTCCTAAGGGAAAATCCGGAGATAAAGGCGAACGCTTCGCTTTTTCAGGTTTTTCTGTCCTCTCCGTTATTGTGTAAATGATAAGTTCAATTTATATAGCTACAATTTCACTTCGTACAAGGTGGTCTGTCCGCCAAATCCGAACCCGAATCCAAATCCAAGTCCAGCTTCATTCTCCGTGTCACCGTTATCCATGGATCCGCTGTCGGTACCTGTCTTCCATTCTGACGTTGGAATCTCGGTTCCGTGTTCCTTGATCCAATCGCTAATATCCGAGTTCCCTCCACGTCCACCCATGCCACCAACCATGAAGTACTTCACTTGACCACTCTTGACGAGTTGTTCCAGTTCCTCCGTTGTGTACACCGGGTCTGACCCGGAGAAACCTCCGAGCGTAATGACCGCTGCTCTTTCATCGATGATATAAGGCGCTGCCTGATTATAGTCTGTTGTCGCGAAGAGATAGGTTTCGCCTGTATTGTGCTCTTTCAGATAATTCAGTGTAGCTATATCGACTTCTTCGTTACGGTTGCCCATTCCGCCGCGTCCACCCGTTGAAGGCATTTCTGTTCCTTCTGCACCGTTACCCATCGTCATGCCCATTCCTGCTCCACCAAACATGCTATTGGAACCAGTAGGTCCTGCTGCAGGAATCATACTGTTACCACCATAAGTAATTGGGGTGAATGCCCAATAGATTGGACCAATCAGCATGACCACGAATCCTGCGACAATGAAGCCCTGTTTCCAACGATGTGTACGACGCAGCATAACGACCAGGATGACCGTGACCAGAATGCCTGCGATTAATTCACTAATGGACCAGCCTACACCAATCGTATCGTTATACACCTGCATGATGTACCAGCCGAACAAGGTCGTTAGCAGCACGGACACCGGAAGCAACCAGGCCTGCCAGCCAATTCGTTCACGATATAACTTCCACATAGCTACATATCCTGCGCCAGTCAGCGCCGCAATTGGAGGTGCAAGCATAATCAGATAATATTGATGGAAGAAACCTGCCACACTGAAAAAGGCAGCAACAGTAAGCAGCCAGGCCAGCCAAAATAAAGCCTCCTTGTGCTTGTTCGTAATATTTCTCCGTCTTAACCCTGCAAATATGGCAATGCATCCAAGCAATACAACTGGCAGAAGCCAGCTGGCTTGACCTGACAGTTCAGTCTGGAACAGACGCAGTGGACCTTTCTCCCCCGTACCAAACATTCCTCCCATGCCTCCGCCACCATTACCGCCGAAATTTCTTCCGTTTGGCATTTCCATATCATTCGGCATCTGCCCATTCGGGAAATTGCCATTCGGCCCATTCATACCGCCCATGGCATTCATGCCGTTCGAACCATTCATATTATCGTTATCCGATGCATTGACATCTTGCCCCGTGCCAGGGGCACCACTACCCGTCTGATTAGGAGCAGAAGTCGAATCCCCTCGATTGCCACGATTATTGCCCTGTCCAGCAGCGTTCGGCATCCCCGCGTTACCTGCTGTGTTCTGCTGACCCGTTAGACGGGACAGGCCATTATATCCAAATGCCAGTTCCATGACCGAGTTTGTTTCACTGCTGCCGATATAAGGCCGCTCGTCTTCGGGTATAGAATCCACAGTGACCGCCCAGGATAAGGAAACCACCGCCAGAACCGCTGTGCTGCCGATCAGCAGGATGATCTTCCTTCTCCACTTCGCCTGAAATGCGAGCAGATAGAACAAGTAAAACGCCGGGAGAATCATGTAGGCTTGAAGCATTTTCATATTAAAGGCTAAGCCTATTAATCCAAAGGCAACCAGAATACGCCAAGCACTGCCTTGTTTGCTACCTTTGAACAAAAACCATGAACCCAGCATCAGCGTAAACACCAGCATGCTGTCAATATTGTTGGTCCGGCTGACTGCGGCCACGACAGGCACAGTCGCCATCGTAAATGCCGAGATTCGTGCTGCTGCAAGACCATATGTAGGTTTCACCATGAAATAGATCAGGAGTACCGAACCGATTCCCGCTAATACTTGAGGCAAAATAACACTCCATCCGTGCAATCCGAATACATAGGCAAAGGCCGTCTGGATCCAGAAGACAACAGGTGGTTTGTCAACAGTTACCGAGCCTGCCGAGTCGAGTGATGCATAGAAAAAGTTATGGAAGTTGCTGAGCATACTGCCGACGGCGGTCGTATAATAGGAATTGGCATATTGATCGTTCCAGATACCGTACCCATTCAGAAATGCCGCCAGTAATACAATCGGTAGAAGGACAAGATCCATCCTTCTTTTGGTGTTATTCAAGGTTACTCACTCCTTATTAGTTCTTCATGTCTAGTATTGTGACATGCCAAAATAAAGCTGGGATGAGTGCCCGCTGAATGTTGTCTGAGGATAATTCCCAATCCTTTCAGCTAAATTTCAGTTTGGCAAGCGATAATACTACATACAGTCCTTCGAAGTGAGGGAGAAATCTAGATGGATCAAGCAAGGAGAGAACGTACATTATGAAGCTTAGCAGCGGAATTAAAATACTATTGGCTGATGATGAACCACATATTTTGCAATTTCTGGAGCTTGGATTAAGTAATGAAGGCTTCGATGTGCGTACAGCACCCGATGGAGCAGCTGCACTTGAGTTGGCGCTTGAATTCAGACCACATATGGCTATTCTGGATGTCATGATGCCAGAGATGGATGGTTTCGAAGTGGTCGAGCGTCTGCGTAAGACCGGAGCCCAGGTTGGCGTGATTATGCTGACAGCGAAGGACGAAGTCGAGAATCGGGTTAAGGGCTTGTGGCTCGGGGCTGACGATTACATGATCAAGCCCTTTGCCTTCGACGAGCTGCTCGCCCGGATTCAGGCCAGACTACGTAATCAATTTCCTTTATTAATAGGAGCCGTCACTCATGGCCCATTCCGAATTGATGATCAGCGCAAAGAAATCACCTATCAGGATCAGGTCCTGGAGTTATCTCCTACCGAATACGAACTGTTAAAATTTATTGTGCTTAATCATGGGATTGTACTCAGCAAAGCGACCATTCTGAGCCGTGTGTGGGGGTATGATTTTGGCGGGGAAGAAAATATTGTAGAGGTATACGTCCGCTCCTTGCGTGACAAACTCGGGGATAAAGAGCATAGACTCATTCGCACACTTCGGGGTGTCGGGTACAGGGTAGATCTCTGATGAATTCGCTGCCTAAGAAAAATAAACTTCGTTTAGGACGTCTTCAGCAATGGATTTGGCCGCGTTCCCTGCGTTCGCAATTGCTCTCACGTTCTCTGTTCGTGCTTGCCGGGCTGTTATTGTTAATCGGTATTCTGCAATTCTGGATCATGGAAAGTTTTCTCTACCGGAATCAGGCAAAAACCATGGAAGAACAGCTCATGTCCATGCCCCCGGTTTGGCTCGGAATCCAGTCACGTAGCGGCTCTTCCAACAACCCTTTCGGTGGACAGGCAGGTAACGGGTCTGGCAATCGGGTATTGTTTATTCCTGACCGTTCACTTGCTCTGTTTGATAACCAAGGTACGTTCGAGGATGTTTTTGGGGAAGACGGTCTGAACGCCCCTCATCTCTCAACCGCTGAATATCAGGACATTACAAATGAGTTAAAAGAACAAAAACATATTCCCTACCGGATCGTAACGGATAGCCAAGGGAAGGAGCAATTGATTGTCTTCGCCTCACCAGGTCCGCGCAATCGCGGCTTACCGATGGTCCAGATGGGTACGGCTACGAAACCACTGAGAGATCTGATTATTAAACAACTTCTGATCTTCATCATGTTATCGCTGTTAGCCATGGTAGCCGGTCTTATTCTGTACACCAAGGTATTACGCCGGACGCTCGTTCCCCTGTCTAACATGGTGAATAAAGTACAGCAGATCGATGCAGGAAGTCTCGCAGATCGCCTTCCCGTCGTTCAGGGACAAGAAGAAGTGGACCAGCTCGCACTTTCATTCAATGGCATGCTTGAGAGGCTCGAGAACTCGTTTGAAGCGGAGCGGGAATCGAAAGATCAGATGCAGCGTTTCTTGTCCGATGCTTCTCATGAGCTGCGTACCCCTCTGACCTCCATTCATGGATTTATTGAAGTTCTGCAGCGGGGTGCAGCTACCAATCAAGATCAACTATATAAAGCGCTAGACAGCATGCACGGCGAATCGGTGCGAATTAACAAATTGGTCGAAGATTTATTGTTACTAACCAAGCTGGATCAGGCTCCAAAGCAGGAACAGGAAGTAATTCAGCTGGACAGTCTGTTACTCGAAATGCAACCACAACTGACCATGATGGCTCAGCGGAGGTCCATTCATCTCGACCTGACGGCTGCGGTCCATGTTCTGGCTGATCCTTATAAGCTGAAGCAGGTTGTGCTGAATCTGTTCCATAATGCGGTGCAGCACACCGATCCAGAGCATGGGGCCATCTCCATAACGTTATATGCCACGCACCATAAGGCTGAATTGTCCGTAAAGGATAACGGCATGGGCATTGAACCTGAACATCTGCCCCATATCTTTGAGCGATTTTACCGCACAAGCACTTCTCGTTCGCGAAAACAAGGGGGCGCAGGTCTCGGTCTCGCCATTACCCGCTCGATTGTGGAGTCGTATGGTGGGAAGATTACAGTACGAAGTCAGTTAGGCTTGGGAACGGAATTTATGATATTGATGCCACTGTATAAGGCTGATGTCTAGACTGAGCTTCGGCTGCAAGTTGCTATAAGTTGGCTACAAGCAGCTCTACGTAAGATCTACTTGATCATTTCGCAAGATATAGGCAAGCTCTCCAAATGCTGCTTTTCTTCCATCTTCATTCCGCCTTTTCATTGCATGACGAATCCCCCTCTCATTTCGGTTGAGAAATGAAAGGGGGATTCTTTTTGTATCCGATTAGTAGAGTGGTAGCCCCATTGGCTCAGGCTTTCAGGCTAACGAATCTGAGACGTCTTATTCAAGGACTTGGAGCGTCCGCAGAGATCTAATGAACCTGAGCCCCGTTATATTAGAACAAACACCTGCGTACAGCGTTTTTGTCAGGAAGTTTTCGAAAAAAGCGTGTCTGATGTTCTCTTACAATTGCAGAAGCATACCTAAAGGCCGAATAAGACGTCCTCTGTTCGTTAGAAAATCGTCTAGGTATTCGTCAAGATCAGCCATCTTGGACCTCAAGACTTTTGAGGCCTTGGTATCCATCATCGTATAGCTTCCGTAAATTTGAATATGAGTTTGAGTTTGAAGATACACGCTCTAAAATGCATCTCGATCTATTGTTACTTTTGGCAACGTTGGATTACCAAGGGTATACGCCATTTTCATCAAGGAATTCTCCGTTATGGCGTTTACCATCCGTCGCATAGCCCACGATAATTGCAGCGCCGGCTTCTTTTGATTTACCGCCTTCGGCATTGCCGTTAAGATCGGTTGATGTGAATCCGGGCGTTACCGCAAAGACTTGAGCCCTGCTGTTTTTCACTTCATAAGCCATCGAAAGTGTCATGGCGCTGTTGGCCGTTTTGGATGAGTTATAATCGAAGGCATTTAACGTAAATTCCGCATTTTGCATATGGTCCAGAGAAGCCATGTCGGTTGATACATTAATGATTGTGCCTTCATTATTTTTGATTAACGGGAACAATCGCTGATTCAAACGGAAGGTGCCGAAAAAGTTGACTTCAAAGGCGTTCCGCAGATCTTTCTCTCTGGTATCCGTAAAAGACTGAGAGAAAGCACCCGGCATACCAGCGTTATTGATCAAAAGGTTTATTGTGGGATAAGTCTTGTTAACCGTGTCGGCTGCCTGCTCGATGCTTTTCAAGTCACTCATGTCGATCTGTACAAATTCTACGTCTAATCCTCTGGAAGATAATTCGGAAACAGCTGCTTCACCCCGTTCGATACTTCGTGCGCCAAGGATGACTTTCCATCCTGCTTCACCTAATTGCTTTACAATTTCATATCCAATTCCTTTATTTGCTCCGGTTACAAAGACAGTCTTTTTCATGCGGATCCTTCTTTCCCTAAATTGATTTATATTTAACAATGTATAAGTTACTATGCTACACTTAGTGTAGGTCAAATTTTTTATAAAAGGGGTTTAACATGTTAACCATTGGAGAAGTAGCGAAAAAAGTCGAGGTCTCGATCGGAGCGATCCGCTTTTACGAAAGGAAGGGACTGTTGAAACCTGCTGCGCGAAGTGAGCAGAATAACCGTCTTTATTCGGAGGATGATCTGAACTGGCTGGTTTTTATCAAATGTCTTCGCGAAACCGGGATGAGTGTGGAAGACATCAAAAAGTATTATGACCAGGTAAATGAAGGTACCTCCACCCTGAAGGAAAGAACCCAACTGATTGAAGATCAAAAGCAAAAGTTGTTGAATGATATAAAGGAGAAAAAAGCGCAACTTGTTCATTTGGATAACAAACTGGAGCGCTATTATCGCGGAGAAAATTATTAATATAAGCTTGTCCTATAGACTAAACGACGAAAAAAATCAGGCAGCCAGTAATAACTGTCTAACCTGATTTGAAATGCTAATGTTATAGCTATTTTCAGGGGACTATGTTTTTGCCCTGACATCATCACGTCAATACATTCATCTTGAGACAAATGTATTAAACTTGACCTTGTTGCTTACGCAGTTGGTAATGGTTATACTTTTCATTTTCGATCTCAATCGAGCTGCCCCGTTCAAAATCACACTTCTGTATTACCTTATTAGAAGCTTGATTGGTAATCAATGCGATGGCATTCAACACCTCAACGTTTGTATGTTCAAATAAATACTCCGTCATTCCTTTTACTGCCTGGGTTGTATAGCCACGGTTTCTGAAATCTTTCGAAATACCGTACATAATCTCCCGATTGGGTGCTGGCAGTTCGTCCTTGATCCCTGAGCAGCACCATCCTATGAACTCATCATTTTCTTTGAGTACGATAGCCATACGTAAATATAACTCTCCGATATCCTCTCCCGCCAAAACAACTTGTTTAAACTTCTGATTCTCAGGGATTTCATATTCGCCGAGCCAAAGGGCTCTCTCTTCAATCGTAGCGTTCCATCCTGGTAGGGACTCATACACCTCGGGTTGCCAAGTAATTTCCTGCAATTTCTCCAAATCCTCAAGTCGATACTCGCGCAAATAAATATCCTTGCAATTGATGATTAATTCATCGTTTTGTACATATTGATTCATAGTTCCTCCTACTACACACTTAATTTCAGCTTATTAGCTTTACTTCAAACAAGGTCCTCTTTTTCCATAAACTCATCTTTGGTTAATCCAAAGAGGATCAGATCCTGGTATTTTCCATCCGTATAGATCACCTGGCGACGCACGCCTTCCTGGACACAGCCAAGCTTTCTCATCATCGCTGCGGAAGGTTCATTTCCTTCGAGTACATAATCATTGAATTTGTTGAGTCTGCGCTCGAAAAAAGCATAGTTCAGCAAGATTCGAACGGCTCTGGTTCCGTATCCTTTTCCCCGATGATCCCTGTCAATTTGAATGCCAATGCTAAAGGTACCGTTCCTTTCATCAATGCTATTCAGATTCACACCTCCGACATTTTCACCATCCATATTTACAATTGTAAACATGATCCGTCCTTTGGTTAAAGAAAAATCAGAGAAGTTTTCCGTGAAACTCTTCGCTTCAACTTGGGTTGGCGGCAACTCTACTGCACACTCCAATAACCGACGGGCAGGTGTATCAAAGCGGTTATAATAATGATCCTCCCAATCTTCCTCACGCAAAGCACGCAATCTAACCTTATCATCCTGCCAGAAATATTGACTATAATCGATCTCTCTCATTCCGAATCCTCCGTATATCCAACCGAATTTTTACTGTAAGCTACAAATATAATAACCCATAATGTGGAATTAGAGGAGATTTGTTTTACTATCACACTAACGAAAATAGCCCCCGAACAGGACAAACCTGTTGGAGGCTACGCTCTATTTTATATCCATATGTCATTACGATTCTTCCGGGTATTGAGGCTTGGACACGTTATCCGGAACTGTTTGGTCGAAAACATCCTGACCCGGATAATCCCGTATATCTCCTTCGTGAAGCTCATGATTTTCATAATCAAAACGATGTGCAGACCGCTGATCCACCCGCCACGGAGAACTTTTCCCAAGAGATTCAAATAACAAAGATGAACCGTAAGGACCCTCCGGGAATTCTTCGAGTGTGATATCGTTTCGTTGCGACTCCACCGTAGATACATCGGTATATTCTTGCCGTTCTTCACGCAAAAACTTATCTTTCATCGTTTATCCCTCCTGATCCACTTCAGATGACCAACGTCCACTTATTGTGAGCGAGGACAAACGCATTTATGCATGATCTTTGGAAAACACTGCGTTTATGGTTCTAATCCATCGTCTTATTCATCACCGGATTAATCACGTTAATCATCGCCATCACAATTAGCGAACCCATATTAAAAGTACAAAAACAATGAGGCCAGCCATGCTAATCCAGGTATCACGTTTGGACCATACCAATAATGATGAACGTCCTCCGAGCGTAGTGTGCTCTCTAACTTTACGCATTTCCATCGCAATGGTCATATCCTCTGCACGTTGGAACAGTGCCATTAACAAGGGAATCACCATCGGACCCAGGTCACGAATTCGAACGGTATTTGGTCTTAAAGCCGCCTTTCCACGTGCCCGAACGATCAGTGAGAATCGCTGCCACTCACTCCAGATCATCGGGATAAACCGAAAGATTAACGATACAGCAAGAGCAAACGAAGCTACGGGCAACCTGATCTTTTTACCGATACCGAGTACCCAGTTAAGCCCTTCTACCATTCGCCCATAAGGTGTCGTCAACGAAAACCAAAGGCTTGCCAATGTGACGATAAATAAACGATACACATTCAGCAAAGTGCCCTCCGCCTGACCCAGGGAAAAGCCAAAGTGCAGACCTCCTCCCTCTGTTGAAAGTGTTGTCCCAGATAACGCCGTTGAGATGATGAAAAAGAATAATAATGGCTTCATTAACTTCATACATCCAGCCAAAGTCTGACGCGGGAGCACGGCAAGTGCTCCTACTACCGGCACCAGTGTTAACGTCAATCCCAGCCATCGCTGTTGAAGCATAGCTGCGGTGACCAGCAAAATATACAAAATCCATTTCAGACGCGGGTCCATAACGCCATATAATCCGCCTGAATGAGTCAATGTGTTCGGAAGAAGCTTTGAATCATCCTCAATTTCAATGGACGACAGCATCCGTGCTTCTTTTTCATACTTCAGTACATCGCTCTTGACTTCCATCGTTACCGTCGCTGATGCTTCTTTCGATCCGTTCTGAATCCCCACCTCAACTGACGTGGACTGAACAATGCTTTCAGCCATCTCTTCTGGCGTCATCGCGGTAAAAGGCAGATCAAGACCCGCAGCTCTGAACTGCTGTGCCAATCTCATCGAAGGTGGCAGTCCGATCCCTGTTTGCTCCAGCAGTTCAGGTCTTTTGTGAAGTTCTCTAGGCGTAAGATCAGCGATTAAACGGCCTTCCTGCAACAATAATACTCGATCCGCACAAGGCAAGAAGGTATCCAGATCATGAGTTGCAACCACGACCCCACCGCCTACCAGACGATGTTGCTCCATTGCATCTAGCAACAGTCCGACACTTTGCGCTTCCAACCCAGCACTCGGCTCATCCAGCAGAAGCCATGGTGGATTGGTCACACTTCCGAGAGCAAGTCCAAGCCTGCGCTTCTCTCCACCACTTAGAGCAAATGGCGACCTGTCCAGATGAAATCGCCGCTCCAGCTCCGGAGATACTGGCGGGTCCCATTGGTTGAGTGCTTTTGTGATCTGCTCTTGTTGTTCGTTCTCGGAAAGTCGATAAGGACGCAGAGAATATGTGAATTCACGCTGAATGCTCCGGGCAAACAGTTGTTGTTCCGGGAATTGAAATACCAGCCCCATCTGCAATAAAATCGACTGCGGCACTTTCCCTTCGCGCCAGAAAGGCGTACCATCCAAGGTAATGCTCCCTGCATTAGGTGGTTGTAGGCCCGCCAGTGTCTGTAGTAATGTCGTTTTTCCCGAACCCGTACAGCCCAACAGCAAGGTGATTTCCCCACTGTTCAAGTGAACAGTTACATCTTCGAGCAGTGCACGTTTGCTCGAATCCGATGCTTCTATACGTATATTGGTTAATTCAATCTCCAACGTGCGACCTCCTTAGCCAGTTGCTCGGGTCGTAATGGCATGGCTTCTGGCAGCATGCCTTTTTGCTTGAGCAATAACGCAGTCTTTACAGTGAACGGAGCGTCTAACCCTAACCGATCACAAGCGGATAGCTGCTCATTTTCTCCAGTAATTTTCTCTTTCGTCTCTGTGTTATAGAAAAAGGACTCCGGCTCCCCGTCGTACACACAACGCCCCCGTTCAATAGCAATAATTCGATCACACAGCGTTGCTTCCTCCAGATGATGTGTTATCCAGATTACCGTTGTCCCCCGCTCGGTAATCTTCTGAACGATGGTCTCGATGCGGTCTCTTGCCCCTGGATCAAGCATGGCTGTCGGTTCATCCAGAATCAATACATCCGGTTTGGCCGCGAGCGCTACAGCGATGTTAAGCAACTGTTTCTGTCCACCCGATAATTGTGAGATGGCCGTATCCGGCGGATAATGAAGTCCTACAGTATGTAATGCGTCCTGTCTGCGCTCCGATTGTTCTTCTACAGTATTCATTAATGGTGACAACGCAAAATGAAACTCCTCTTCAATCGTATCGCCCAGTACCTGTGCATCCGGTTGCTGCAATACACCCCGAACGGTTAGTTCATCCGAGATATTCCGCACCCCTCCCGAGAGCGGAGTGAATCCAATCAGTAGTCCAGCGAGCGTACTTTTCCCACTGCCATTCGCCCCTACAATACTAATCCATTCCCCTTGATGCAGTGTAAGTGAGGCCCCATCCAGCGCTTTCCTCACCTGACCACCTTCGGAAGCATAATGCACTCTAACATCTTCTAATATCATTATTGGCAGGTTGCCTTGCATTGTAAATTAGTCCTTTCCCTTTCTATTGTTATGTGGTACGATCCTAATCGTTAACCACGTATTTTAAATTGGTTAACAATTATATTAACAAAATGGAGAGGATTGTTCAAACATGAAATTATCTTTGCGAGGCATTGTATTTAGCGCACTTATGGCCGCAATTTTAGTGCTTTTTGGTTACATAAGCATTCCCATTGGCTTCTCCCCTGTACCGATAACATTACAGACTTTGGCTGTCATGCTGGCTGGAGGGTTACTTGGTCCACTTTATGGCTTTCTAAGCGTTACCATGGTTGTTCTGCTCACCTCTCTTGGTTTCCCCTTACTGCACGGGACCGGAGGACTTGCGGTGCTTCTTGGACCTACCGGGGGATATGTGATGATGTGGCCGATCTCCGCATTATTGATTGGATTGCTACTTGCACGAATCAACATCAAAGGTGTCACAGGATTCATTCTCGCTTTTATCATATTTGAACTGTTTGGTTCACTGCTCGTGTATGTATCTGGGGTCCCTTGGCTTGCCTATGCATATAAAATGGATCTACCTGAGGCCATGATTCAAGGGTTTTATCCTTACATAATTGGGGATCTGATCAAGGCTGTATTTGCTGCCATCATCATTGCGCCCGTGCGCATGGTTTTCCCACCTCAACGTCTCACAGGTAACATGCATTCCACGGTTATAAAGGCGGATTCTTAATAGAAGCTACATAAGCTAACTAATCTGCCTATCTTTGAAAACGACGAAACCGCCAAAATCACTTTGGCGGTTTTCGTTACTTCTCTTCCTCGAAGATTGTTCTGTTATAAGAGTGTCCAGTGTTAATATTCTTTAGTTCAACTTATATATTCACCTGAATTAATTGACGCTCTGTAATCTGAAATTGTTGATCCGCTGTATTTTCAATAAACCTCAGATCATGAGATACATACAGAATCGTTCCTTCATAGGCCTTGATAAAACGCTCCAACGCTTCCAATGCATGCATATCAAGAAAGTTCGTCGGCTCATCCAACAATAGAATGTTATATTGTCCAAGAAACAAGTGACATAATTGAAGACGAATCGCTTCCCCTCCACTTAATGTCCCAACATCTTTTAGCAAATCATTACCTGTGAATTGCATCGCATGCAACGCACTTCTGAGCTCTGATTCCTCATATTGCGAACGATTCTTCAGGAATTGTAAAACGGTCTCTTTTGTCGTGAAACGATAGCTCATTTGCTGAAAATAACCGAGCTTTGCTTTTGGAGACATTGTAATGTGATCTCCAGCATGAAAAACATGGTTAAGCAATGTGCTTTTCCCACTGCCATTGGCTCCGGTTATCACTATTTTTTGTTTTAAAGGAACCTGAAAACTTACATCCTCCAATAATACGTGGCCTTCTACCTCAAGTGTAAGGCGATCTGCCATAATCGGAAATCGATTATGCAGCTCCAGTGTCTTTGGCTGACGGAAGATCATAGGCCGATCCTCTTGCACCGCTTTTACCTCGTGAAGTTGTTGCATCCGCTGTTCAATCGCTTTAGCTGCGCGGTGTACCGCTTTTTGACTGGTACCTTTGGATTTCGTTTCAACCATACGGTTTGTTTTTGCCTTGGATTCTTTCTTGGACATGCTTCCGGCCTGCGTTATTTTCTCGGCTTTCTTCATCTTTTCCCGGGCGGCCAGCTCCAATCGTCTTTTCTCCTTCAAGAACTGTTCATGGGCCTGATTTTGCTGTTCACGCTCCAGCCTCTTCTGTGCCTGATATTCGCTATAGTTGCCGGAATATACGCGAACCTCACCTTGATGGATTTCCCAGATCGTGGTCACCAGTTCATCCAGAACCGCACGATCATGACTGATCAGCACAAGCGCCCCATAGTAATAACGCAATTCATCCAGCAAAAATGTAATGCCCTCTTGATCCAGATGTGTTGTTGGTTCATCCAGTAACAATACTTCATGGTAATGAGTGAACATTTGAGCCAGTTTCAAACGGGTTTGTTCTCCGCCGCTCCCTAGTTGGTCATGTTGAGGTATAGCTAATTTACTCAGTAAAGCCCCATCAACTTCCAGATTTCCATTAGACTGGGGAGGTTCCACCTGTTCCAAATAGCCAAACTCCGCGTACCGTTTTACCTTTCCGGCTGTTGGCTGGATCTGTCCTGCAATGAGTTTCAATAACGTACTTTTACCTTGACCATTCCCACCTACTACACCGATGCGATCTAATTGATGCACAGCCAGTCGCTCAATGTTCAGTACTGCTCTATCCAAATAGGTCATCTCAACCTGTTCTAATTCAAAACATATCTTTTCCATATTCGCTACCTCCGAAATAAGATTTATTTCGTATCGATAGCGAAGCATGCTTCTATCGATACGAGCTTATCATGCCAGCTCGTATCAATAGAACAGTAACGTCATCATAGCGGTACCTCCAGTAGTTTGTATTGAACGCTATATCTAATCAGTTAAGTGATAAGAAAAACAAAAAATCACAGGCCAGGGCCTGTGATTCAATGTAAACGGGAAAACGAGTAAAACCATTATTATAAGGTCAGAATGATTGAAAATGACTGACTGATCCCGTTTACTCTGAACCAACGGTCAGAGCCTTTGAACGTATTCAATTACCGGTTCAAAGTGAGGAAGCGCAGTCTCATCGCATGTGTCATGTTCAATAATCCACCTTTCATTATCATGTAATAGATGTACAACTCCAATTATAATTTTCCAATTCCACCATGTCAACGGAACCATGAAAATACGACAGCATCGGATTAGTACGTCAATCTACTTTTGTTCCTGACCATTACCACTACTTAATTTTAATAGAAGCTCTTGGCTACTAACCTGTCCTGTAGCCTGTGGAATCACTTCTTCGTAGTTGGCTGAGTTGGTTACAATAATAGGCGTTACCGTGTGATAACCAGCAGCCTTAATCTGTGCAATATCGAACTCAAGCAACAGATCTCCCGCTTGAACCCGATCGCCTTCTTTGATATGGGAGACAAAATGTTGTCCGTCCAATTTAACGGTATCGACTCCAACGTGAACCAATATTTCAGCACCCGTGTCTGATACAACAGCCAAGGCATGTTTTTTCTTGAATGCAACGGTAACTGTACCGTCAAAAGGCGCTACGACTCTGCCTACAGCTGGCTCGATCGCAATTCCTTTACCCATTGCTCCCGATGCAAATGCCGGATCTGGAACTTCCGACAATTCCACAATTGTTCCTTCGATTGGGCTAAATACATCTTCGTCCGAAGCATTCGCTGCACGAACAGGTTTCTCGGCAGATGCAGTAGGTTCGGTTTTTGTTTCTTCTTCGACCGGATCTTTAAAGCCCATGATGTACGTCAGTACAGCCGAAACAACAAACGATACTACGATACCCAGAATCAATCCTGGGAAACCTTGTCCACCTGGCCCGTAGAAGATTGGCAAGGTCAGCAAGCCCGGTGCGCCGGATGCGAATGCCAATGTACCCGCTTGACCAATGATAGCTCCACCAACTGCACCACCGATAACTCCTGCAATGAATGGACGTTTCAGTGGTAATGTTACCCCATAGATGGCCGGTTCCGTAATACCGAACAAAGCCGTCAACGTGGATGATCCCGCCAATGTTTTGAGTTTTTTGTTCTTGGTTTTCAACATTACCCCAAAAGCAGCACCCGTTTGAGCAAAGATCGAAGCTGTCGCAGCTGGTTTAACACCATCCTGTCCATATACAGCAACGTTATTAATAAATACTGGAATCAGACCCCAGTGTATTCCGAAGATAACGAGCAGCTGCCAGCTTGCACCCATAACGGCTCCTGCGAGCAATGGACTGAATCCAAATGCGGCAACCAGTCCAGCTGCAATTCCATTTCCAACGTATACGCCAAATGGTCCGAATACAAGCAATGTCAGAGGTACCATGATCACTAGTAAAAACAAAGGTGTAACAAAGTTTTTCACACTATCGTGAAGAGTCTTATTAAAGAACTTCTCCAACTTGCTCATGACAATGACAGCTAAAATGATAGGAATAACCGTAGATGAATAGTTCATCAGGATTACAGGAATTCCGAAGAAATCTGTGGGTGTTCCCTCCGCTTTTAGCGTAACGATCGAAGGATAGATCAACGCACCCGCAATCGTCATCGCTACAAACATATTACCCTGGAATTTGCGAGCTGTTGTAACCGCTAACAACAGAGGCAGGAAGTAGAAGAGACTATCTGCTGCTGCATACAGGATCTTATACGTTGTTTCTGTCGTTTCCAGCCATCCGATATTGCTTGCAATCAACAATAACCCTTTAAGAATACCGGCTCCTGCCATAACACCAAGGAGCGGTGCAAATATGCTGGATATGATATCGATAATACCTCCGAGCCCTTTGGCTGCTTTGCGAGGTTTTTCTTTATCTGACGAATCGTCCAGAATGTTACTGATCTGTCCAATGGCACTGTAGACTTCAGGCACCTTGTTACCAACTACCACCTGGAACTGGCCGCCATTTTCTTTGACTGCGATGATGCCTTCTGTTCTCTCCAGTTTGGCTTTGTCTGCCTTGGCATCGTCCTTCAATACAAACCGTAATCGTGTTGCACAATGAACCAGTGATTCCACATTTTTCTCACCGCCGACCAGTTCTACAATCTCTTTGGCCAGTTTCTCTTGACTCATGATCTGCACCCCCACTTTTTCTCAAACAGGCCATTTACCGATTTTTTTGCACGCAAAAAACCTAAGCCTTGAGTGAGGAGACACAATGGTCCTGATCTTCTCATGACTTAGGTTTTGCCTGCATAACCAGTAACAATCCCAGTTAAATCGTATTCAATTCCTGTTAATCACATATTATTATAATTAAACCATTTTTGTCAACATTTAAATATTATCGATTAACCACTCGTTCGATATGAACCGTCAGATACAATTTTTCTTCATTGGTCAGCTCGTGGTTGTATTCCTTTTTGACAAACAATTCAATTTTCTCCGTGCACGCTGCCGCATCCGGATGCTTCTCTTTAATCATGTCATAGAAATGATCATAGTTGTTGTCGTAATGCGTTCCACTGAGCACACGCTGAGAGAAGAACTTCAGATGTGTGATGAAGCGAAAATAACTGAGGGAATCCTCATCAAATTCCATTTTGAAATGATATTTCGCTATATTAATAATTTGCTGGATAAACTTCGTAATATTCATCGTCGTTATGACTTCTTCATTCATCTCTGCGTTGACAATGTGAAGAGCAATATAAGCGGCTTCATCGGGTGGAAGCTCAATATTCATGCGAGTGTTGATCTGTTCCAGCGTCCTTAGTCCCAGTCCGAATTCGGGCTTGTACAATTGCTTAATCTCCCACATTAATGCGTTCTTGATCTCCACCCCTTCCCGATAGCGTTCGATCGCGAAGTTTATATGATCCGTAAGGGATACATAGATGTTCTCATTCAGCTTTCGGCCCAGATGGTCACGCGCATACGTGATGATCTCTTCCACAATTTCAATCAGTTCCATCGGAACTTCGCGCAGCAGCATTTTGAAATTATCGGATGTTTGTTTGTTTTTCAATGCAAATACTTTCTGGATGCGGGTCTCGTCTACTTTATCCCCCGGCTTTTTCTTAAAGGCAATCCCACGTCCCATCACCACAAGCTCTGCTCCATCCGCCTGATAGATGCTAATGACGTTATTGTTGATAACCTTTGCTATTTTCACTTCAATCCCCCCGTCACGTTCCACTCTCTTGGCAGTTATACATCGTCTTTTGGGCATACAAAAAAAACCTGAAGCATCACAAAATAAACAAGACATGGCGGTCTGCTTTTTTTGGTGCTTAGGTTTTGCCTACGTCATGTAGTAACAATCCCAGAAACGATATAATTGCGTCAAGTATAGCGCGAACCTGACTATATGTCAACGCTTTCAATGTGAGGACAATCGGAAGTCCCATGGTTATATAAATTGAACTAGAGAATATTTACACTAGCTACTCCGATGACAGAACAACCTTCCGATCGATGTTATCCCCAGCTTTTTTCTGTCCTCTCTGTTTTGTGTAAATGTTTAGTTCAATTTATATAGATGAAACTTCCGATGTTTTATTGCCGTACAAGACCATTTTAACTCAGAAAAATATAAACTACGCGTCGCCCAGGTTCGTTCCGTTAGATTCGATCACATTTTTGTACCACTCAAAACTCTTCTTCTTCAGTCGTGTCAGCTCACCTTGACCTTCATTATTACGATCCACATAAATGTAGCCATAGCGTTTTCTCATCTCACCTGAGGAAGCACTCACAATATCAATAGGTCCCCAGCTGGTGTAACCGATGATGTTCACACCATCCTGAATGGCCTCACCCATTTCAGCTACATGCCGTTTCAAGTAGTCAATCCGGTACGCATCATCGACTTCACCTTCTGGTGTAACTTCGTCATTGGCGCCAAATCCATTCTCAACGACAAACAGTGGCTTCTGATAACGGTCATGCAGTTGATTGGCGGTAATACGGAACCCTTTGGGATCAATCGTCCAACCCCATTCAGACTTCGCCAGATATGGATTGGCAACCGAGCCAAATACATTACCACTGGTCATATTTTTGATAACTGCCGGATCGGTGCTGGTTGTACGACTTGAATAGTAGCTGAACCCGATATAATCTACGGTATGATTCTTCAAGATTTCTGCATCACCCGGCTGCATAACGATGTTCAATTCGTGATCCTTGAAGAAACGTTTGGCATAACCCGGATATTCCCCACGCGACTGCACATCGATGAAGAAATAGGACTCTCTATCTTTTTCCATACCCTTGAACACATCTTCCGGATTACAGGTATACGGATAGAAGCTTCCTGCCGCGAGCATGCACCCAATCATGGCACCAGGAATAATCTCATGACATGCCTTGACTGCCAGTGCACTTGCAACCAGTTGGTGGTGAGCAGCCTGATATTGAATTTCCTTGATGTTATCCCCTTCATTGAACGCCAGTCCCGCCCCAAGGAACGGAAGATGTAGCAGCATGTTGATCTCATTGAATGTCATCCAGTATTTCACCTTGTCTTTGTAACGAGTGAATACCGTTTTAGCGTAAGTCTCGAATAAAGTTACCAGTTCACGACTTCTCCAGCTGCCATACTTCTCGATCAGGTGCACAGGCACATCAAAGTGAGCCAATGTAACCACAGGTTCAATGCCGTTTTTCAACAATTCATCAAACAGGTTATCGTAAAATTGTAATCCCGCTTCATTCGGCTGCGCATCTTCTCCTGTCGGGAAAATCCGTGCCCAGGCAATGGAAACACGCAATGCTTTGAATCCCATTTCTGCAAATAAAGCAATGTCTTCAGGGTAACGGTGATAAAAATCGATTGCTTCATGCGAAGGATAGAACTCGGTAGCGAGCGGCGTAAAGGCCGGAACATGACCTTTCATAATACTTCTGCGGTTCTCTCCTGTCGGAAGCAAGTCAACGATACTCAGCCCTTTACCATCTTCCAGATACGCGCCCTCAGCCTGATTGGCAGCAATGGCTCCACCCCACAGAAAGTCTTTAGGAAATTTAAAATTCGTCATCATCATTCTCCTTCCAAATATGTAATTCAGCTACCCGCTCCAATCGTTAGAAACATTAAAAAGACAAAATAGAAAAAACCCGAACCAGCCTGGGTACACGATTACGTGTAAACAAGCCAGCTCAGGTTATGCCCATATCGGTAACATTCCCAGATCATGATTATGCGGATTGGATAAAACTTTAGCAAGAATCAGAACAGTTGTCAACTTTTTGAAACCGGTATAGCTTCGGATTGCCCACTACGATATTTGATAGAACGCAGCACATGTGCCGCCAAGAATCATCTGTTGATCTGCTATAGGTAGGGCATTAATGCGAGTTATAATGAGACCGTATACATCAGAATACGTAGCTGAAACGTTGCTCACGGGCCAGTCGGACCCGAACATTAACCGTTCCGCACCAAAGGCTTCTATGGCGATATTCAGATAGGGTGTAAAATCCTTTGGAGTCCAATTTGCCCAGTCTGCTTCCGTCACTATCCCTGAAAGTTTACAGTATGCATTCGGTTGTGCGGCCAATGACTCAAGTGCTTCTTTCCAGGGTGAGAGTATACCTGATTTTATGTCGGGTTTGGCTAGATGATCCAGTACAAATCGCTGTTCAGGAAATGCCTTAACCAGTTCAACGGCATAAGGCAGTTGCTCCTTGGATACTAACAGGTCATATGCCAAATCATACTCTTTGAGTAATGAAATCCCCCGCTGAAAGTCTTCTCTCAATACATACTTCAGATCAACTTCATCCTGTATGACATGACGTACGCCCTTCAGACACGGATTGGACGCGAACAATTCAAGCTGAGTCCGAACTTCATCCGAACAAAGGTCCACCCATCCGACTACACCTTTGATACATTCGTACCGATCTGCCAGCTGCAGAAGCCACTCGGTTTCTGTCAGTGATTGTCTGGCTTGTACTACAATACATCCGTCCATTCCTGATTGGACCAATAAAGGTTCAAGATCTTCCGGGAGAAAAGATTGACGAATGGCCTTCATCTCTTCTCCAATCCATCCGTAATCGGCGACATTGTATTCCCAGAAATGTTGATGTGCGTCCAGCTTCATATTACATCCCTCCCAGGGTATTTAAATCTAATTATCATTAAAAAGCAACCTTATGATTTTCATTTCCAATGAAATACACGATCACTACACAATCTATTCATATGACAAAATCACTGATTTTCACATGATTTTTATTCCAATTGTGCAGGTATTGTCCAATATTAAATCATGATATAGTAAATTACGAAAACGCTTTCAGTACATAAATCGGTGGTGATTCCAGTATTAAACAAGTAAACTATTGTTTACGTTGAGCTCTATTTTCACCCATGCTTAACCGCTATTCAAGTTCAACCATTCTATACTTGAAGGAGACTATATTGATGAAAAAAAACCGTAAATCAGTCCTTTCTCTTACGCTTGTGACTGCCATGATTCTATCTCTGTTCTCTTCAGCTATGGCTTCCGCTGCAACTGACAACAGCGAACAGGCCGATGCACCAGCTGCTCCAAGCAAAATGCAGGCCTACGTAAACACCATGGAGCCTGGCTGGAATCTGGGTAACTCTCTCGACGCCGTTGGTGAGGATGAGACAGCCTGGGGCAACCCGCGCATTACGAAGGAACTGATTCAATCGATCGCAGATGAGGGCTATAACAGTATCCGTATCCCTGTGACCTGGGAAGCCCATATCGGCGACGCACCCGACTACACAATTGATTCCGCTTACATGAATCGGGTTCAAGAAGTTGTAGATTGGGCGCTCGATGCAGATCTCTATGTCATGATCAATCTTCACCATGATTCCTGGCGTTGGATCAGTTACATGGAGAAAGACCATGACAACGTGCTTGCACGTTACAACTCTGCTTGGACTCAGATTGCTGACAAGTTCAAAGATGCATCCGATAAGCTCATGTTCGAAAGTGTGAACGAACCCCGCTTTTCCGAAGGCGGCACAACAGATGCAGCGATTGGATATCGCATGCTGGACGAATTGAATACTTCTTTTCACAAGATCGTAAGAACTTCGGGTGGAAACAACGAGACACGTCCACTTGTGCTTCCGACGATGCATACCTCTTCTGCTCAACCGGATCTGGATGCATTGAATAAAACCATTCAAAAATTGAATGACTCCAATATTATTGCAACCGTTCACTATTATGGGTTCTGGCCATTCAGTGTGAACATCGCAGGTAACACCACGTATAACGAGGAAGTACAGAAAGACATTACTGATACATTCGATCGGGTACACAATGCTTTCACAGCCAAAGGCATCCCGGTGATCGTTGGTGAGTATGGCTTGCTTGGGTTTGACCAGCACACAGGTGTCATTGAGCAAGGCGAAAAGCTGAAATTCTTCGAATTCGTTGGACATTATCTGCGTCAAAAACAGATGGCAACGATGTTATGGGACAATGGACAGCATTTCGGACGCACAAGCTTCACTTGGTCTGACCAAGAATTATTCAATACGATGCAAGCCAGCTGGAGTGGTCGATCATCCACAGCTGAAACGGACCTCGTATATCTTAAACAAAATGAAGCCATTCAAGATAAAAAAGTAAAGCTCAATCTGAATGGAAACAAATTCAATTCTTTGAAGAACGGCAATACCCCTCTTGTCAGAGGTAAAGACTATACGATCAGAAAAGATGTACTTACGTTAAAATCCAATCTGTTAACCAGATTAACAGCCTCTGGTGATTTGGGCGTCAATGCCACACTCACCGCTGGATTCAACGAAGGTGCTGACTGGAACTTCAATATCATTAAATATGACACACCTACGTTGAGCGATGCAACAGGTACAACCAGTGCATTTGCCATTCCGACTACGTTTAACGGTAACCAACTGGCAACGATGGAAGCAACATATGCAAACGGAGAAAACGCCGGTCCACAGAACTGGACTTCGTTCAAAGAGTTCTCCTATACATTTAGCCCAGATTACGACCGTAATGTGATTGAGCTAAAACCAAACTTCTTTAATGAAACCAATGATGGTGAAGTCACCCTCAAGTTCCACTTCTGGAACGGAGATGTGATTACGTACAAAATCACGAAAAATGGAACCAGCGTTGTTGGCGTAGCTTCCAAATAAGAACTCATCTAACGTTCTGCTCAGAGCCTAAAGCTCTGGCAGAACGTTTTGTTTGTGAACGACCGAATAACGTACAAGTAACCCTGATTATCCGAGCATTGCTCAGATCTGGAAAGGTGTACATCCAACCGATGGTGGTAAACTGGAAGCTTTTGCGGGCTTGCCGGGTTATGGAGGACCAGTGCCTGAGCTACCTGATCTGCCGGAAGAATTTGCGCCAAGGATATCTGCGGCAGATTTGATGTAGATCACCGATGATCTGTTTCTTTAATTTCATACGATTGTACACAAAAAAAAGGGAAACGGAAGAGATGAATCTCTACCATTTCCCTGATTACATGCCACTATTGTGGCTCAGTAAATTTTACGAGCAGTACTGCTTCCCCATTGGCTTGAACATAGCCAGATGACGTTGCTGTAACAGTCGCAATGGTTTCATTTCCGCTTGGAATCAGCACAGGTGTAATCACCGGCAGACCCGCAGCATGAATGACATCCATGTCGAATTCAATTAACAATTGTCCTGCAGTTACACGATCTCCGCTATTCACATGCGCGGTAAAACCGTTTCCTTTCAGTCCAACCGTATTAATTCCGATATGAATTAGCATCTGTACACCTGTCTCATGCTCCAGAATCACCGCATGTTTACTCTTGTTCATGACATGTGCGATGACACCATCAAACGGTGCATACACGTTACCTTCAGATGGCTCAATGGCAATGCCCTCACCCATGTGTTTTTCCGAGAACGCCGGGTCAGGAACCTGCTCCAGAGCAATGATGGTACCGTTCATTGGCGAAGCTATTTCGAGCAAATTTACCTTAGGACGATTGCTTGTAATGACATTGGTAGCTGAATCAGTGCGCGGATTAGAATCCATTGCACTAACTTCAGCTGATGTTACTCCACTGTTGTCATGGCTCACCGACTCCTCTGCAACTGGTCGATCCTTATATCCGAAGAACCAGGTAAGTGCAAAAGCAATGGCCATGGCGACCACGTTGGACAAGATGTACAACGGCAGTTGGCTGTTCAGATAGAGCAGTGTACCGGGAATAACCGTTACAGCCATACCTGTACCCTGCAGATGGAACAATGAAGCGATGAAACCACCTACACCACCACCAACCAGTCCCATAATAAATGGCTTCATATAACGCAAGTTAACTCCGAAGATCGCTGGCTCCGTAATGCCCAGAAATGCGGACAAGGACGAAGGTAATGCAAGTGCTTTGAGTTTCATATTTTTGGTCTTCAGACCTACGGCAAGACAAGCGGCTCCTTGTGCAGCCATAGCACATGTGATAATCGCGTTGAATGGGTTGAATCCCGTCTTCTCCAGCAATTGAATCTCCAGGAAATTAAAGATGTGATGCACACCGGTAACCACAATAATCTGATGGAAGAAACCAATGATAATACCTGCGATTCCGAACGGCAGATCCAATACGGCCGTCGTTCCATGCAGCACCCACTCTTCAAGGGAATGGAATACAGGACCAATGGCGAAAAGTCCGAGCGTAATCATGACTGTCAACGTAATAAAAGGAGTCAGAATTAAATCCAGTGCCTCAGGCACTCGTCTTCTTAAAACCTTCTCGAACTTGGCTCCAATCAAACCTACAAAGAACGCGGGTAGAACAGATCCCTGATAACCCACGACAGGTATGAAGCCGAACATATGCAGCGGCTGTGCTGATCCATCTGCCACCGCGTAAGCATTTGGTAATGCCGGATTGACGAGCATTAGTCCTAGTACGATACCCAATACCGGACTTCCGCCGAATACGCGGAATGCGGACCACGCTACAAGCGCAGGCAAGAAAGCAAAGGCCGTGTCCGTCAGGATCTGAGTGAACAACAGGAAATTGGCCGAGATATCATCAGGTGTTGCACCGAACAAAGCCAGTATTTCATTCTGGGTAAGTAATCCGCGCAATCCCATAAACAAACCTGTGGCAACCAGTACAGGAATAATAGGTACAAATACGTCACCAAACGTGCGGATAGCCCGTTGAAAAGCGTTTCCTTCTTTTTTCCCCTGACTCTTGACATCATCCTTGGACGATCCTTCGATTCCCAGCTTCTCGACCTCTTCAAAGATTCGATTCACCGTTCCCGTACCGAAGATAATCTGATATTGACCCGAGTTAAAAAACGCACCTTTAACCTTCTCGATATTCTCGACCGTTTTCTGATCAATCTTCTCTTTATCTTTCACCATGATCCGAAGACGTGTTGCACAATGTGCAAATGATGCGATATTCTCTTTGCCCCCGATGGCATGAATGACTTCCTGGGCAATGCGTTGATTCTCCGACATGTTATCTCATTCCTCTCACGTAATACTTAATAATTCCATTGAGTTGCTTCAAAATCAGCCTTGCCGCCGTGTGCAAAGAATCGAATGTCCACGCTGTCCCGACTTGGGAAAATCCGGCTGGTAAAGACCTCTTCCCCATCATTCACAAAGATCTCGACCGAAGACGAATCTACGAACAGATGGAACTTAATCACGTCTGCAGTAAGTGTGCACCGCCGTATCGTACCATTTTGCTCTGCCAACTCGGCACCCGACATGGTCCGATCCAGAACAACTTTTTGCTGGATCCGATCATACAGAAGAACCGTTTTCTCAGCTCCATCTGCCCGAAATTCGATGCCTACAGTCTCTGCATCTACATGGCTCATCTCACATATCAGCTCATAGGCAACCCCCTCAAAACCAGCGAAGGATCGACTCTCATTGTCAATCGTTGCAAGAATATGAGTCCCTTCCTCATGCAGACGCAATTGCACCATCTCTGCAACAGGTTGTTGAATTAACTTCCCGTCTCGCAGTGAAAGTTGCCGAGGAATGGTCAGGCAATGAGCCCAGCCACTATCGTCTGTCGGGTATTGCAGATCGGGAAGTCCCATCCAACCAACCAGAATCCGTCTTCCGTCCGGGCCCTGCATTGTCTGCGGAGCATAGAAATCGAATCCACGATCCAGTTCCTGAAATTCACCATGATTGAACTCTCTCGTCTGTAGATCCAGCGGGTCACCGATCAGATAACCAGACTGAAAAATATTCTGATAGTGATCTCCTGCAGCGTCTATGCCTTGTGGGGAAAAGACAAGCACACCTTTCTCGTCCATCTCCATATAATCCGGGCATTCCCACATGTAGCCAAAGGAGGTTAGCTGCGTACGAATTTCACCGAGAAACTCCCAGTTTCTCAGATCTGATGAGCGATACAGCACCGTACATCCCGTCTCATCTGCTCGCTGTGCTCCGATTACACAATAATACGTGTCTCCTTGTTGCCACACTTTGGGATCTCTGAAGTGTTCCGTGTATCCTTGTGGAACCGAAGAGATTACCGGATGATTCAGCTTGCTTACTGAACCGCTTTCATCCATTACTGCCAAGCATTGATACGGATGTCTGACCCAAGCCTCATCTCTCGTATTGCCTGTATACAGCAAATGCAGTTTGCCGTCTTTTTCAATGGCGCTACCGGAATAAGCTCCGTGCGAGTCATATGGGTCACCAGGTTGAATGCCAATGCCAACATTTTCCCAGTTCACCAGATTCTTCGAGCGGGTGTGATACCAGTATTTCATGCCGTGTTCTGTTCCAAGTGGAAACCACTGATAGAACAGATGATAATAGCCTTGATAATATGCAAAGCCGTTAGGATCATTAAGCAGACCTGTTACGGGCTGAATGTGATAACTCTGTCTCCAAGGACATACGGATATCTGTGCTTCAAGCTTCGCAATCTCTCCAGGCTCCGCTTGCTCAATTCGTCTGTATCGTTGCTCTCTAGTCATCTTCATAGCTGTTCTCCATTCAAATTATAGGAACCGGTTCCGTTAGACGCAAAAAAATAATTCCATATGGCATTAGTGCCTGCCCGTGTTCGTATATCCGAATTGGATATATATAATGGAACCGGTTCGATGGAATTATCATAAAGGATGTTTTTATATTTTGTCAACGCTTTCTCGAGGAATAAGTTCTACATCAAGTGTTGTTCGTTCCTCCACCGACTCGCCTTTGACCAGACGTATAATATGATTCGCTGCTACTTTGCCTGCCTGCAGATAGTGATATTTCACGGTCGTTAGCGTGGGATGAATCATCTCCGTAATATCGTATCCGCCAAATCCGGTAACAGATAATTCTTGCGGTATGCGGATTTTATTGGAGAACGCAATCTTCATCACACCCAGTGCGATATTATCCGTAGCCCCTACAATGATCGTTGGTGTAATCTCTTTCAGTATGGCTTCAGCGGTAACGATGGCTTCAGACATCTTGAAGCTCGTCTCATAATACTTCACTTCGCATTCACCACATTCGGCGATCGCTCGCTGGAATCCCTGTTTGCGATGAATACCCACCGCCTGATCCTTCTCGCTAACTCCCATATACACGATCTTGCGGTGGCCCTGTCCGACGACGTATCTTCCCATCTCATAGCCTGCCTGATCATCATTGTGAACCAAACTGTGTAGTTGCTCATGCTGCTGCCCCACCAATAACACCGGAATACCTATATCCTTAACGGCCTTCAGATGTGCTTCAGTTACTTCAGCCGCCAGCAGAATAATACCCGACACCTTCTGTCTTGCAAAATCATATATGGCATCAATCTCGCGCTGCATGTCCTGGCTCGTATTCGCAATCAGCATCTGATACTGATTACTCCGCAGTTCTTCATCAATTCCGATCAATGTCTGGGATGTCGCAAAAGAATCGAGTCGTGGCACAACCGTACCGATAATACTAGTCTTCTTCGCCTTTAGACTCTGTGCAAATGTGTTGGGAACATAATTGTATTGTTTGATAATGCGCTCAATCTTCTGGGCTGTATCCTCACTAACAGATCCGCCATTCAGGAAGCGAGAGACCGTGCTCTTCGCCACACCTGCCATCTGAGCGATATCAGAAATCGTTTTATTCATAAAGACTCCTCTTATTTCTATAAGCTAGTTTACCTTTTATTATACTTCGAATCGCAAACCCATGGCGAATTTGATTCAACTCAATTTATCGCACACCTATGTACAATTTAAACGGTTCCTATTAAACAGCAAAAGCCCGATAATAATGTGACGTTCATACAGAAGTATGATCCGACATTCATCAGGCTGTTAAATTTCAATATACACGTTTGCTCAGAGCACCAGCACAAGAACGATTCCTATTCCTTATGGTCTCAGACTTCAATAATAATAGGCAAGATCATAGGTCTTCGCTTTGTTTGAGCGTAAATGTAGTGACCGATCTCGTCTTTCAGCTTTCTTTTGATCACATTCCACTGATTCACACCAGCGCCGGTCAACTCCCCCATTCGGTTCAGAACCAGCTCATGAATCTCATGCATGAATTCTTCCGAGTCTTTGACGAATACGAACCCTCTGGAGATAATTTCGGGTGAGGTTACCAAGTGTTTGTCCGTTTTGCTCAGTGTAGTCACAATCACCAGCATGCCATCGGATGACAGCTGCCTGCGGTCACGAAGTACAATGTTGCCGACATCACCCATGATCAGACCGTCTACGAGACTGTTGCCTGACGCAATTTTGGGACCCAGAGAAGCAGTGCCGTCTTTGTATTGGACCATATCCCCATTATTCACAATAAACACATGATCACGCGCTATACCTACGGACTCGGCAAGCAGTCTGTGCTGATACAACATGCGGAACTCACCGTGGATCGGAATCAGATAATCCGGCTTCATCAGGGTCAACATCAATTTGAGTTCTTCCTGACTGCCGTGTCCAGAGACATGCATTCCTGCCGCACCACTAGAACCATATATCACACGTGCTCCGAGAACATACAGATTATCAATCACATGTGCAAGATTCCGTTCATTACCCGGAATAGCTCCGGCGGCAATAATAACCGTATCCCCGGCGTTAATTCTTACGTGAGGATGCTTACCGGATGCCAAACGTGACAATGCTGCCATCGCTTCTCCCTGGCTACCAGTACATAATACAACAACTTGTTCTGGTGGAAACTGATCCGAATCAATGGCCTCAATCAACAGTCCGTCAGGAACTTGCAAATACCCCAATTCACTTGCCACCGATACCACATTCACCATACTTCTGCCCAACAGTGCCAGTTTGCGCCCTGTCTCGAATGCTGCATTCACAATCTGCTGTACCCTGCTAACATTTGACGCAAAGGTCGAGATAAATACTTTTTGTTTCGCACGGATAAAGGCATCCAGAATGTGGTCTCCTACAATACGCTCGGAAGGTGTAAATCCGGGTCTTTCTGCATTGGTACTTTCGGAGAGCAATATATGAACGCCTTGTTTTCCAATCTCGGCCATACGGTGCAGATCAGGGAAAGGTCCATGTACAGGAGACATGTCGAATTTGAAATCTCCGGTGTGCACGACATTGCCGGCTGGGGTCTGAAAGAAAATCCCAAGACAATCTGGAATACTATGACTGGTTGCGAAAAAGGAAACTTCGATCCCTCCCAGCGTAATGCTGGAGTGAGCATCGATCGTGTGCAGGTCCGCCTGGCGCAGCAGCCCATGCTCTTTCAGTTTAAGTTCGATCAGCCCGCGCGTGAGCCTAGATGCATACACCGGAATGTTCATTTGTTTTAACAAATAAGGAATGCCACCGATGTGATCTTCGTGTCCGTGGGTAACCACAAGACCCCTTACTTTATCCAGATTCTCCAGCAGATACGTTACATCCGTAATGATCAGATCAATACCCGGCAAGGTCTCATCGGGAAACTTCGAACCACAGTCAATCACGATGATGTCCTGATTGTATTGGATGAAATACATATTCTTCCCTATTTCATTCACGCCGCCAAGTGCAGCGATATACAGTTTGTTATGGGCTAGATTCAACTCTATTAACCTCCTCTGCGTAAGCAAACGTATGCGATTCGGATCTATATTCCTAGTATGGAAACAATCGCCTCACTTATGCATTTCAGCTTGATTATGCCAAAAAAACCACCACGGAATTTTCATTCCATAGTGGTTTATACGAAAAATAAATGCGGTTACACCAATGATTTATCACGCTGTAGCAATACGTCTTGTTCATAGGTTTTGATATCCGTGATCCACTTTTCACGAACTGGAACGCCTTGCTGAGCACAATAGTAGTCCCAGATCGCGCCAAACGGATAGGATTTGAACTCTTCCGTCAATGCTAGACGCAGGGTGTAATCTCCGTCCAACTCGGCCTGTTTCAAGGCATCCACCGGTTCCAGCATCGCACGCAGAAGGGCTTTGACCGTATTACGTGTACCCACAACCCACGCAGCTACACGGTTAATACTTGCATCAAAGAAATCCAGTCCAATATGTGTAGTCGCAAGCAGATCATGTCTAACCAGTTCACGGGCAATTTCCAGCAACTCATCGTCCATGATTACGACGTGGTCACTGTCCCAGCGCATCGGGCGGCTTACGTGAAGCAGAATGCCGCTAGTAAACAAAGATAGGGACGACAGTTTATTGGAAATAACCTCTGTTGGATGAAAATGACCTGCATCTAGGCAGATTAACGTATCATTTTGCAAACCGTAACCCATATAGAATTCATGAGAACCCACCACATATGCTTCCGAACCGAGACCAAACAACTTACTCTCTACCGCGTCCAGGTTGTGCTCCGGGTTAAGTGGTTCG
This sequence comes from Paenibacillus sp. FSL H8-0079, assembly GCF_037991315.1. NCBI lineage: Bacteria > Bacillati > Bacillota > Bacilli > Caryophanales > Paenibacillaceae > Paenibacillus > Paenibacillus sp. FSL H8-0079. Next base: position 2,961,592 of record NZ_CP150300.1, on the reverse strand, counting down.
CCGAATACTTCATCTAGCGATTCCTTGAGACGTTTGCGTGGTGTTAACCGGTCAACCGGGTTATCCTTGAATCCGTCCGGTACCCATACATTGGTTACACAGGTCTGACCAAGCTGTTCACCAAAGTAAGCACCAATCCGGCGAGACGCCTTGCAGTGATCAATCCAGAACTTGCGAATCTCAGGGTCCGGATGACTGAGCGTGAATCCGTCACTTGATTTTTCATGGGAAAAACACGTTGGGTTAAAGTCCAGACCGAGTCCTTGTTCTTTGGCCCATTTCACCCAGTTCTCATAATGCTTCGGCTCAATCCGATCCAGTTCAACCTTTTCGTCTGTATCCGTGTAGATCGCATGCAGATTGACCTTATGTTTGCCGGGAATCAGAGCGAAAGCTTGCTCCAAATCGTTGCGAAGTTCAGCAGGTGTGGTCGCAGCCCCCGGATACTGACCTGTAACGGAAATACCACCTGTTAACTCCCCATCTTTATTCAGAAAGCCTTTAACATCATCGCCTTGCCAACAGTGTACGGATACTTTGATATCCGCAAGTTTGTTCAGCACCTCGTCCGTATCAATTCCGTGCTGGGCATACAATGCCTTGGCTGCTTCATACGCTTGCTTGACTTGGTTATCCATCCGCAAGAACCCTCCTATTTAACGTGTAAATGCTGCCGGTACACCGCCATCAATGGTCATCATGCAACCGGTTGTTTTTTCGGATTTCGAAGAAGCAAAGAATGCGATCCCTTCCGCAATATCTCTTGGATAGATATTTACGAGCAATGTCGTCCGTTTGCGGTAATACTCTTCCAATTGATCCGGCTCGATACCGTATGCCGCTGCTCGTTCGTTTCTCCAGGAACCGTTCCAGATCGCTGACCCTTGTAGAATGGCGTCTGGAAGAATTGTATTTACACGAATGCCATACTCCCCGCCTTCTGCTGCAATACAGCGTGCGAGATGAGCTTCCAGTGCTTTGGCCGAGCTGTAAGCAGAGGCACTTTTACCCGCATACACTGAGTTTTTGGACCCGATAAATACCATGCTTCCACCAATGCCCTGCTGTTTCATCAGCTTGAAGGCTTCACGAGCCACAAGGAAATACCCTGTACCCAGTACATTCATGTTCAGGTTCCATTCTTTCAGGGACGTTTCATCAAATGGGCTGGATGTCGCCAATCCGGCATTGTTCACGATGATGTCCACTCCGCCATATTGCACCGCAACATCTGCATACGCAGATTGAACGGCTTCTTCATCGGTCACGTCCATTTTCAGCGCATACGCACGATTCGCACCGTATTGATCATTGATTTCCTGTGCTACCTTCTGTGCGCCCTCCAGGTTGAGATCAGCAAGCACGACATGAGCACCTTCAGATACCAATCTACGTGCTGTTTCACTTCCGATCCCGCCTGCTCCACCTGTGATAAATGCCACTTTGCGGGAGAATTCGGTTTCTGCGGGAGCCAGAGATAATTTGTACAATTCCAGCGGCCAGTACTCCACATTGTAAGATTCGTTTGCACTGAGCGATACGAATTGACCTAGGCTAGTGGCTCCACGCATAACGGCAATCGCTCTATGATATAATGCACCGCTTACTTGAGAGAGCGCCCAGCTCTTGCCTGTGTTGATCATGCCCACACCCGGAATGAGGATAACGCGAGGTGCCGCTTCGAACATGACATCACCTTCGTTTTTGTTGCTCTCAAAATACTGCTGATATTGTTCTTTGTAGGCGGCAACGCCTTCTACCAGCTTGGCTTTTAAGCCTTCGATATCTTCCGCATCCGGTGTCCAATCGATGAACAGAGGTACGACTTTGGTATGTACCAGATGATCCGGGCAAGCCGCACCCACCTGAGACAATTGCGGAGAGTCCGCTCCGCCTACAAAAGCAAGCACATCCGCCTGATCATCAAAGGACAAAATCATTTTTTTACTATCCGATACCGCTCCACGAATCGTTGGCATCACACGTGATACGATCTGACGACGAACATCAGCGGCCAATGCCGGGTGTTTCACACCACCGAACAAACTTCCTTCGTCCACCCGTGCTTCGATGAATGCTTCTGCTTCATTGATAATCTTGATCGTTTGTGCGTAACATTCCTCGGATGTTTCTCCCCAAGTCACAAGTCCGTGTTTTTCCATCAGTACGAGTTCGGCATTAGGATTCGAGAATACGCTTTCAGCAATCATTTTAGATAAGGTGAACCCTGGACGAACGTAAGGTACCCATACAAAACGATCACCGTAGATCTCTCTCGCCAATTCCTTGCCGTTATTCGCACAACACAGGCTGATAATCGCATCCGGGTGCGTATGATCCACATGCTTATATGGTAGGAACGCATGTAGCAGAGTCTCGATGGAGGCGCGCGGATGCTTGGCATCAATCATGCAATGTCCCAGATATTCAACCATCTCTTCATCCGACATGGATTCACGTTCAATTAATGGTCGAATGTCTTCGAGCCCAAGTCCGGTAAAATGCTTCGCTTCCATAGAACCCAGATCGGAGCCGCTGCCTTTCACATACATTACTTCTACATCACGACCACGAAAATCCTTCACTGTCGTTTTGGTAGATGTATTACCACCGAAAATGTTACATACACTGCGATCGGTTCCAATCAGGTTGGATCGGTAAACCAATTGCTCCAGTCCTGTTGTTTTCTCAGATGCCTGTGATGCATTCCATAAACTCTGTACCATTCGTTTCCCTCCGATAATGTTTGTTTTATTCCTAATTCGAGTTTATCATCTTTGTTTTGTTTTGAAAACAAAAGATTTTAAATATAAACGGAAAAATTCAAAAACCAATATGGATTAAGCACTTTTATTTAAAAAAACACCCTAACGTGAACGTCAGAGTGTTCCTGTTTCATCAGCGGATTAGAAAATCCCCGCTTTTTGGGAAGTGTTTTTAATTCCATAGGTATCATTCACTACGGTGTTTCCGAAGCTCGTCAAACTTCCGTTCGGACCTGTAGCCATGTCCAGATAGTTCAGACCAGAACTGTTTCCATACCAGGACCAGGCCAGCCAGCCCACCCCTTTTTCCTGACCATATCTCATGATCGCATACTCGTCCACATCACCATTCGTGTGGTATCCCCCGAACTCACCAATGATCAGAGCCAATCCTTTGTTCAGCACATTTTCCATATTGGCTTTGACGGTTGCAGCATCTTTGCCAGCATACTCATACATATGAATGGAGAACACGGTATTTTTCTGTGAGTCGGCTGCGAATACACTTTGTCCATAATCGACGATGGATTGAGGGAATTGTCCCCATCCTGCTGCATCCACAATCAGCGTATTTTTGATTCCCGCGTTTCTTAATTTCGGAATGGCTTTTTTGTAACCATCGGCCCACGCACTTCCATTCCACGTTCCATACCATTCATTCGCAATGTTCACGATTACCCGATCTTCTTTGCCAATCAAAGCTTCCTTAATGCTAATCCAGTAGTTCACCGCCGCGTCCAACGAATTATAGTCATCTTTCCCTGTGGCGTCATGGACTTCAAGTACAGCTATCATTTTATTTTGGTTGACCACGTTAATTATATTTTTAACAGCGTTCAGATCATCTTTGGTGTACTGGGCACCATTTGAAAGAACAATGCGTACTGTATTGGCACCTGTTTTAGCGATTGCAGGGATAGCGGTATTTAAATCATTTTTGAACCAAGAATGTCCGTGATTAACACCTCTCATGACAAAAGCTTTACCTGTGGAATCATATAACTTGTTACCGCTTACATAAAATCCTGTGGCAGCAGATGCTTTGGGGGCTGCACTTCCCAGTACCATGAACATGAGAGCAGCAATAACCGTGAAGATTGTACACTTTTTCAGATTAACCATTCGTTTGGAACCTCCTGTATTTGTTTTTTTATTTCAATTAACCCTGCTCAAGGCAAGAAGTTAACTAAAATCGTTAGTAATAGAATTAACCTGTCCCTAATTAAACCTTGATTACACACCCTAATTAATTTGTGTAATTAGGTTAAATTAACTTTATCGATAAGGTTATGAGGTTATAATAAAATGAAAACGCTTACTAGTCAAGATGTTTTTACCATGATTAGGAATCATTTGTTTTTACATCACACAGCAAAAAAAGGCTCTCTCCCCTCACAATTGCTCGGAGAAAGAACCCCTCTGTATCATAAACATCAGTTAACTCTTGTTTAAGTCTTGTTTATCTGTTGTTTAACTCCTGATTTAGACTAAGCGTCTTCCCTAACTCCCGTCAATACCAACCCAACCCGGTACTGTGGTTTCACCCGAATCTCATTAAATTTTCCGATCTCCACGCCCTCAAACCGCTCCACATAAGCCTGATTCACATAACTCTCAGTCGTCCCTTTTCGAATTGGGGTTATAGACAGACGAAGCGCGTGATCAGCCAACAAATGACGGGATTGCTTCAAACCAAACATCCAGCTGTGCCCATAGTGAATATGATCTGTTAACATCTGATGATGAATATGTGCTGCAGCAACGTCTCCTTCATAATCAATCTTAACCCACACGTCATCTACTTGTTCCGGCCACGCTGTGTCCAATCTCAGTGTTACTGCATACTCTTTCGGATAATCAACCTCTACAGCAGGCTCGTAAGGCGAAACTTGGAATGTGTACGTATCGAATACTCTTTGCTTAGACTGGGTTGAGACGGCATATTCAGAAGCGGTAATCTGTTCTGCTCCGGGATAAACGGATACCTCAAACTCTGCTTGCTCTACGGATGTGCATATGAGCATCTCATTCTGTAGATATAGATGACTGTTGCTAATTACAAGCCTTTCTTCTCCGCCCACATGGAAACGGTACGCATGCAGTGCCTCTTCACGGGTCAACGTAATGATTCGTATTTCCACACCATCCGATGTTGTGACTCTCAGATGATGGTCCTTGCCGGCAATCGGGTGTATCACAACTTCATTTCCCTGCTCAGATACTTTGCCTTCGGGCATATCCACATTTGTAACAGATGATGTATCAATAACATACTCAGGCGCCATACCTTCATGGGCATAAAAGACAGCCGTAAGCTCCTGATTTACCATAAATCGGGTCAGTGGCTGAACGGTAGCACTAATGATCTTCATTCCACTCAGATTCATATGGAATGGCAGAATGACAGCCATGCCGGATTTCAGCTGCATCGTTCCTTCTATGGGATAAGAAGCAACCCCTTGGCTGGTATGCAACGCCAATTGAATATCACGATCAGGCAACGCCACATGATCCTGATAATTATTCATGAACAGGAATCCCGAGCCATCTTGTTGGCGAACAGACCAACGTATATCCATCGTGTTCTCCGGTGTTATCGAATGCTGTTCATCAGGTACAACACTTCCCATTGGCGCAAGCAGCTCACCGTATGCTTCCAGGAACATGGACAAGGTACGAATACGGTCATACGATTCACCAATACGTCCGAATTCTCCGAGTGGGGCTTGATAGTCATACGTCATTTTCGGCAATGCCTGTTCGTTCATATAAGATTTTTGCCCTATCGGATTGGTACCGCCATGATACATATAATATCCGACGAGATTACTGCCGTTTGCCAGCTTCACAATGGTCATCGCCTCAACACTGTCCGCATCGACAACTGGCCGTGCGTGATAACTGACCTGCATGCCGCCAGCAAGCTCGCAATACGCCGCAGGATACTCCAGACTGTCATAATCCACTTCTTCAACAGGATTTATATGGAGATCCCGGAATAAATACTCGCGGCTTGGAGGCTGATTCGGAATCCATGGTGTGTACGCATACCCCGCGAGCATCGGCAACGTGCCTTCTTCAGGCACCGCAGCATTCCCCCAAGCCGTGGCAGTATAGAACAAGGGGTTCATGCCGACTTCTTCGGCAATACGGCGAAGCACCTTTAGATGTTCCCGCCCGTCCCGGCCGGAGGAAATATACTTTTCACGTGTATATCCCCAGGCATCCAAGGGTGCGCCAGCGTGCATGTACTCATTTTCCAACTGTACGGCTATAACGGGCCCACCCTCCTGGTGAAAACAGCCATTGAGCTGACGGGCAATCTCGCGATATAGTCGCTTGGCGTAATACAGGTACCCTTCATCATTCGATCTGACTTCAAATGCATAACTGAATAACCAATCCGGCATCCCCCCATTGCGAACTTCCCCATGACAGAATGGACCAATCCGCACGATGAGAGGCAGCTGATGTTTGCCACACAGATCCACAAAGTGCCGCAAGTTCAGATTTCCCGACCAATTAAACTCGCCTTCCTGCTCCTCGTGAAAATTCCAGAAGACATAGGAAGCGACGATGTTCACCCCGCCTGCCTTCATCTTCAGTAATTCTTCCTCCCACTGCAGGTAAGCGAATCTGGAGAAATGAAATTCACCAACCACAGGAATGTAGGGCTTATCGTTGCGGACCATATAATAATTGGTAAAGTCATACGACTCCCCTCGTGGATTCTTGCCACTGCTGCCAGTCATGCGACCAGCACGAATGTCCTTATCTTCCGCGTCCAATACAAAGCGAATATGGCTACCTGCTACACTATCGTTCATGGATTATATAACTCCTTCGATATAAATGGGATATGGTTGATGATGTAGATTATCAATTATACATGGACGATTGCCCCTTGATGATTCGGGTTCTTCTCCAGTACTCGCTCCAACTCATCCTTTGCTTCATCCGTCCGACCCAGTCCCAGAAGGCCCAATGCCCGCATATACCGGCAATGTTCTTCATTTCGCTGATCGAGATCATCATCGAATACTAGAAAATCGGGCAGAGAGACCGCAAAATAATCCATTCGGATGTGATCTTGCATATGTCTTTCGGCATAATCAATCAGTTTGTTAAAACGTCTGTTTGCTTCCTTCGTATTGCCAAGTTTCTGCCAGGCCAGTCCCTGATAATAGATCGATTCCGGCGGCTGATCATTATAGAACATCGCGCTTGCCGGTTCGTTCAGGCCGATCGATGCTCTGTGGAAATTCTCCTCTGCAGCCTGATTATTCTTCAGTTGCTGGTAGGCACAGCCCAGATAAAAGTACAATGGATTGTCTACAGCTCCCTCCAGTTTACCTTCACCTAAGTTCTCCGGGTAAACCAAAGCCTTCTGCAACAGCTCCAATGCTAGTTCAGGTTGTTGTTTCTCCAGATTTTGCTTCGCCAGTTCCGTCAGTGCCGTAACATATTGTCCTGTAACTTTGCCTTCTCCACCCTCCCAGGGATGAAACCGCCGTGCCTGAAGAGCATCCCATGCTTCCTGATGACTACCCTGCATATTTAATAGAGTCACCCACTCGATATACAGATCATCACGGTGATGAACCAACTCTATATGTTGTTCCAACAATCTAATTCGACGCTCACAAGAATATCCCATCTTCTTGCGCAATTGATCCAACTCGTAGAAGATTCGGGCATCCTGTGAATCCAACCGGAAAGCTTCCTCTAAGGATACCAGTGCAAGATCTGGCCGATTCAGCTTGTTATAATAAGCCAGTCCCAGATTGCGATGTACAGTCGAATAGGTAGCATCCTCCTCACGCGAAGTTTCCCAATGAGTGATCGCTTCCTCGTAGCGTTTATGATCATATAGCCAATTTCCCAGGTAATAGTGAGCACGCGCATCATTCGAATCCACTGCCAATACATCCTGAAGCACCAGGAATTCAAATAGGGTATTAGGAAAACAATAATCGGTTGGAGCAGCTTTCCCCTGCTTTTGATATTCTCGTGCCTGTTCCACATCCCCCAACTGACGATACAAGTAGGCCTCCGCATAACCAACCATGGGATACTGTTGTGAAACTTCGGATTCAACATACGAGAGTACCGTCAGTGCTTCTTCCCACAACCCACTATCCGCGTAATCCGCGGCTACATTCAGATAATTATAAACGTCTCCTCGCATCAGACGATGGAAATGTTCACGCGCTTGCTCCGCTTGTTCTCTCTCTGAAGGTGCAGTTGCTCCGCTGTAGATCAGGACTAATTCATGTGCGGCTCCAAATTCAACCGGGTCCAGTTCCAATGTCTCACGTGCATATTGAATGGCATGTTTATCTTGACCTATTCTACGTAACAGAGCCACTTTCAGATGCCGAGCCTTATAATTTCTGGTGTTACGAATCAGCGAACGTTCGATGTGATCCAAAGCTTCGATGTAGCGATGTTGCCCCGTATCGATCTGAGCAAGCATGTAATAACCCGTATCCTGATACTGTGCAGACCATACGGCTTTATACAGTGCTGCGTAGGCATCTTCCTGTTTCCCCTGTAATTTCAAACTCAGACCGAGTTGGTAAAATGCTTCACTATCATACGGATTCGTATTTTTCCAGTTCAGCGATTGAACGGCCTGTCTGAAATGCTTCTCTGCAGCTTGGAACAATCCTCTTCGCAGCAGCAATGTGCCATACGCAATGTTTAGACGAATATCCGTTGCATCTCGCTTCAAGCCTTCCAGATAATAAAGTTCCGGTTCATACGTCGCATGCCGATATTGCTCCAAATGAAGACCAGCCAGATATAGTTGTTCATTCGTACGAATCTCGGATGGTAGTGGGAGTGGTTTCGCCGGATCGGGCACTTCCTGAATCTCAGAACGTTCAGGCTGATAGGCTACAAGTACTTTTCCTTCCGCAGTTCGAACACTTAACTTCAACTGATGCCATTCATCTTGTCCGCTCCACGGGAATGAAGATTTATATAGTTCCGTAGGTGAGATATCACATCTCTCATGGAGATATACCGTGGTTGATCCTATCACTTCAATGGTCACTTGTTCAAAAACCGACGTCGCATATACCATCACGGTTACCATTCCGGTCGTTTCGTCCATTTCCAGATTAACCGCTGCATCAATCGTTGCATTTTTGACCATGCCAATTCCTTTATACGGCATAAAATACTGCGAAAATGATTTCGCTTCATAGGGCTGTAACCACGTAAAATCAGGCTGATTATCGGTATAGATCCCGGTCATTAATTCAATGTAAGGTCCATCCTCATCCGTTAACTGGCGATCCCAGGCTTGCCCGAATGCTCCGTTCCCCCAAGTCCATTGCTTCTTGCCCGGAGAAATATGGTGATTGGCTACATGCAACAAACCTGCCTGAACTCCGTGGTCATAGCCGCCTACGAAATTATAATCCGACTTATACGCCATGTAGGATGTTGGAACCGGTATGTTTTTGTATCGCGAGATATCCACACCTTCGGAATAGTCCATCTTATAGTAAGTTCCAGTTGCGATTGGAAACCGGGATACATCCCGTTTGCCATGATCCAATACAGCCGTTACATCAGGTGGAAACACCGATTGCGTGTAATCGTTGACGGCTACAGCCGGGTTGGCCCACCAGAGAAAAGTTTGAGGTGCACTGGTACGATTGTATACCTCAGCATGGATTTCAAGATAGGCTTTACCCGGATGTAATGTGAAGCCCGCGGTCATTTTGGTACCATACATACGATCAATCTCACCCACCCATAAGGTAGCGCTTCCATCTTCATTACTGTCAAATGTATAATCGACTGGACCAAACGTGTTCGGCCGATGATGCTGTGGCCAGTTGAATTCAATTCCGCCAGAAATCCATGGCCCTGCCAGACCCACAAGTGCAGGTTTAATCACCCGGTTATAATATACAAAATCGTACTCGTTGGTCCGATCCAGCGCACGATAGATCCGTCCACCCAATTCAGGCATCATCTCGATACGAACGTATTCATTTTCGAGAATAATTAATCGATACGACTTCATTTTGGCCTCATCTTCAATGCTGTCGATTACTGGATGCGGGTACACCTTACCCGAACTGCCCTGATAGATTCGTTTTTCAAGAAACATCGGATTTTTGTCCGGTTTACCAGTACCATAGGTTGGAATATCTCTGGTTTCTTCCCATATGCGTACGTTCGATTTCGCTGTCACGTGATTCAATTCCCTCACTCCTTGGCCTCGTGTATATGATGATCATACGCTCCAGCATGAAGGAAGAACATTGACATTAAGTGGTTCTTGATGGACGATCTTCGGATTTCCCCATAACCAAAGAGAGTACCAATCCACCGAATAATGCAGTGAAAGGTACTCTCTGATTGATCTTGATTAACTTATCTGCGACGTGCAAAATCTACAAATCTGAACTTGTCCGGTCGATGTCTCGACTCCGTATACTGAAATTGACTAGCATCCTCCAGATACACTTGGCTCCTCACCACAACTACATTGTGGAAACCTTCAAGGTCAAGTAATTCCCTGTCCTCAGCGGTGGGTTCTTCCACCAAAATCTCTTTCTTGGCAAACGAAATGGAAAGCCCCAACTCCTGTTCAATGTACTCATAGATGGAATCATTACAGATCTCTTTGCTGAGACCCGGAACAAGACGCTGGCTGATGTAATCTTTGTCCAGAATGACGTGTTCTCCATCCACTTTGCGCACACGTCTGATCTCCCAGACCTGTTCATTCAGACCAAAGTTGATTTTCTTGTGCAGCACCTGATCTACTTTTTGCTCCTCGAAAACCTTCACATACGTTTGAGCCCGATGCCCCATTTTTTTGGCTAATTCCTTGAAGCTAACCAAACCTGAGATGGGAAAATCGATCTTGCGTATGTCCAGTACAATCGAGCCCTTGCCTTGAATCTTCTGAATATAACCTTCTTCGTACAACATTTTCAGCGCTTTACGAATAGTCTCTCGAGACGTTTGATAACTTTCCGATAGATCAAGTTCCGATTGAAGTAGCGTACCTGCCTCAATCTCTCCAGTCCGAATACGATCTGCAATATCTTCATATATCCGGATAAATTTATTATTCATTATTCATCACCATTGTTCATTACCCTTTTTTATCATATTGGCAACCTATTATAGCATTAAAAACTATTCAAGCGGTAATGACTTGCATCAGCTTATTTAAGCGGAAGATCAGCGCTGCGGCTTCGGATCGGCTTAAGTGCTGCATAGGGCGGAAGCTGCCGTCTTCATATCCGGTAATCATGTACAAACCTGCAAGCTCCTCTACTTCTTCTTTGGCCCAATCGGATACATCAGTCTGGTCGGTAAATACTTTTGGGGAAGTCAGCCTTTCCGGTCTGATTTTACGGACAACGTTCGCTATAATCTTGGATGCCTGTTCACGTGTCACCAGCGCATGCGGAGCGAATTTGCCATTCCCCATACCTTGAACCATCTCATGATGAACTGCTGCCGTGATCTCAGGAGCGAACCAATCATCGTCGTTAACATCATGAAATCCATGCTGCTCATTGGCTGATGTGTCCACACCCATCAATCGTACGATCAGTGCGGTGAACTCTGCACGTGTGATTGGACGGCGCGGTTCGAAGTGAGTTTCGCTTACACCTTGAATGATATTCTGTTCTGCCAGCCAGGTGATCTGGTCTTTATTGAACGTTTGGCCGATATCGATAAATTTGATATTTTTTGTGCTAGGTTGCTCAGAGGGTTCAGGTAGTGAACTCACCTCATCGTCTTTGACCGAAGTACCTGTTGGATTTGGTGCTACACTGCCACCGCCCCAGGTAGATGGTGGATACGGCAGAGTCGTAGCTGCTGCCCGATTGCTTTCACTTTTTTCACCTGCTGAATTCTCCGTCCATACTTCCACCTCATAATGCTGCTCGGCATTCAGCCCCGTCCATATATAACTACGCTCCGTGCCACGGTAGATCTCACGATCTTTATGGGTAATCACAATCACTTCATTCATCGATTCCAGTTCCCAAGTTAGCTTAATCGTATTAGTACCTTGCGCTATGGCTGCTACTGTAAGTTCCTCGGAAGGCAACGTCTCGAATTCCGGAACCTGAAGCGCCTCACCCTCACCTGCCTCATTAAATGGAACGATTGCAAAGTCAGCATAACGCTCTGCACTGTTTAATTCAGACACATGTATGGATGTCTCCATTGTTGTTCCCACAAGCTCTTCATTTCGATAAACTCGATAACCCGCAGCACCAGGAATCAGCTCCCACACAATATCTGCACCATACATGGAACGCCCCTCTACTACAGGAGATGAAGCAGCATTTCCGGGCAAAGTCATGGCATGAAGGTAATAACCACCAACACTACTGCCCGAGGCATTCATGGTCTTGACCGTATAAATATAGTTCACGCCTGGTTCGAGTCCCTCATCATCATAGAACAGTTCGTCTGCCGGAACACGAGCAATCTCCACACCATCCCGCTCAATGATAAACTGATCGGCGCCTTCGACCCGGCTCTGTTCCAATAAAAGACGAATGTGGTCCTTCGCTGAATGATACTCCACTTTGACAGGCGCTACTGGTTTGGTCAGAACGGAATACGCCAGCTTCTCCGACGCTTCTCCCTGATCATTTTCCGTGTAGATTTCAATTTGATACCGATTGCCTGCATCCAGTTGATTTAAAATAAACTCTCTTTGTTTGCCGCGGTATACTTCAGTACCATCTAGCATTACAACGAATGTTTCGTTCACATAAGGAAAGTCCCATTCCAATTTAACGTGATCTGTCTCCGGATATATCTTCATTTCCAGTGAATCAACATGAGGTAGAGTGTAAAAAGCGGTCACAGTCATTGGGCTTCCTGAACCAGCCGTATTATAAGGAATAACCTGCACCTGATCATATCGGGTCGCACTCGCCAGATGGGTTAATCTCATCTCTGTGATATCCTCTTCTTCAATCGTGGTGATGATCTGATCTCCGATACGTATCGTATATCCCTCCGCACCTTGTACCTTTGGCCAAGAGATTAATCCTTCCTTTTCCCCAATCATGCTTGGATGTATAGGTTCAATAATGGTCGCAGGCAATGTCCGCAATTGAACTTCAAAACCGGAATCACTCTCCCCCGCTGCATTGGATGTTTTGATGGTATACGTGTATGTTTCTCCTGCTGTTAGTCCATGATCTTCAAATGAAGCTTGATCTGCTGGAATCCTCGCGACTTGCACGCCATCCCTCATAATGATGAATTGCTCTGCTCCCCGTGTGGAGCTTCCCGTCAGGTCAAGTACCGCCGACTGATCTGTGATGTAGGCTATACCTGCCGTCTGAGGCGCGATGGGTTTCGTTAAAACCTGAATTTGAATGGGCTCCGACCGATGACCATCTTCGTTAATGGCAACGAGTTCGAATTCATACACTGTGCCATCCAGCATACTTTTGAGATGTACAGACTGGTCAGATACGCTCTGTACCTCTCCCGTTACCTGATTGTGAATTTCATAAGCAGCCGCTCCTTTTACAGCATCCCAAGCCATATCCAACGTATGTGTTCCAACTTTCACCGTGATATCATCTGCAACCAGTGGCAACGTTTGAGTCATTACACTGAAAGTAAGCGGCGCACTCGTTCCACTCCCATTGACTGCCCGAATCACGTAAGTGTATTTCGTTCCTGGGGATAGATCTTTGTCTACGAACAGCGTCTCACTCGAATCCATCTGAGCGATTTCTCTTCCATCTCTTTCAATAATATAATGATCTGCCCCTTGAGCACCTGTATTGCTAAAATCCAGACCCAGGCTGTTTTTTGTCACATCATATACCGCAAGCTTAACGGGTTTCTCAGGCAAAGTCAGCAAGGATACATCCGTCGCTTCAGATCGAGTCCCCTGTCTGTTGACAGCCCATAGTTGATAGCGATGCCACGTTCCATCCTGGAGCCCTGTAATCGTCGCTTCATTCTCCATTCCTCTATAGATCTTCTTGCCATTCTGCTCAATCACGTATTCAGCGGCACCTTCCACGACAGACCAGGAAACTTTTGCATGATGTACTCCTGGATCAACAAGTACTTCGGCAGGCGACACAGGTTTAGACAATCGGATGAGCTGCGCTGTCTCACCTGGACCAGAAGCATTCGTAGCTTGAACTTCCAAAGCGTACTCTGTACCTGGCAATAATCCCTCAACCGTGTAGACCAGTTCTGATGTTCTGCCCACTTCTGTTCCATTGATTTTCACAATATAGAGATTTGCCGTATCTACAGCTTGCCATGCAAGTCCCATACTCGTTTCACCAGTCGATGTGACATTCAGTCCTTCCGGCCTGCTGGGTAGCGTAAGAATTGTACTACTGTTTGATGCACCGTACCCAGCAGCATTGCCTGCATGTACTTCATAGGTATATTCACGACTGCTTGTCAGATGGTTGACTGCAAGTTGTGTATCTGATATCTCACGACTCTGCCCATCGATGACCACCCGATATTTTGTTGCCCCAACGACAGGCTCCCAGCTCAAGATCCCTCCCTGTTCAGTTACTTGAACAACGTGAAGTCCCGACGGGCTCTCCGGTCGTGTTGTTCCTGATACTGAACTTCGCACACCTTGCCCACTTCCGTTCACCGCTTGAACATCCAGTTGATATGATGTTCCTGAACTCAGTCCCGCAAAGACCCATTCTTGGGTTCCGGCAGGAACCGTTCCCGACTTCTCTCCATTCAACCATAATTCATAACGATCAGCTCCTCGTACTGCTTCCCAATTCAGACGAAGGCTCGCTGTTGAAGCATCTGATACCTGTAAGCCGGACACCTGCCCAGGTAACGTCTTGAGCAAAGGTAATCCTGCCAACGGCCCTGGTCCTGTCTCATTTCCGGCAATTAACGCATAGCTGTACTCCGTTCCGCTATCCAGACCCGAGTCCAGATACTCCGTCTGCTCTCCTTCATATATAGCTGTTCCATCGCGTGAAAGATCATAATACGTTGCAGAAGTCACCGTCTCCCACGTTAATGAAATATCATGCTCCCGAATCTGAACCGCCATAAACTCACCGGGCACTGCCGGCAATGTGAGAAATCCAGTTCTACTGCTACCGCCTGCTCCGCTTTCATTCATTGCCGTTACCGAAATGCTATGAATGGTTCCTGGAACGAGGTTGCTGATATAGGGAAGACTAGCGAGGTCAGATACCGTCTGATCAAACACGGTGATACCATCCGAAGTAGCTGCGATGATGCGGTAAGCATCTGCTCCCCGTACTGAATCAAATTGAATTTCGGCCAAAGTGGGCTGGGAATCTACTTTTCGAACGTGCAACGTTCCTGGAGCTGCCGGGGTGGTCAATACATTAGCGGTGGCTGCATCACTTACTCCGGTATGGTTTCTCACTCTAACTTCATATTCATAGACCTGGCCACCACTTAAGGAGTGATCAATTATACTGTGGTTAGGATAATCCAGTGTCCATGACTGTCCTGTCGTTTTATTCGTTATCTCATACTGATATCCATCGGTATACCTTTCACCCGTCGGCAAGTCCACTGTAAGTTCAGCTGATGTCTCTCCGATCTGCGTCATTCTCACACCACTCGGTTGCTCGGGCTTACGTTGAATCTGATAAGTTGAGGATGTTGTCTCATATGTATTACCAGCTCTGTCCATGGTTTTGGCATGGATGTACCAGATACCTTCCGATTCAATGGATAATTTATGCTCGTCAGAACGAGCTTCAAGCCAGTGATCCGGTGATTCTGCACTGTTCGTAACCTGATAGAATCGTTCCAGCTCCTGAATGCCTGAGTGGGCGTCAGCATACTGAATGGTAGTGGATATGTCCGTGTCCGTCCAGCCATGACCGTTCGGTGTAAATGTAATCGTGGGAGCAATCTGATCTACATAGGCGATTCGACTGACTTCCTTGCTCACATTGCCAACTGTATCCCTTGCTCGGGCCCGAATGGTGGTAGCCCCGTTCGTGCTTACTGTACCCGTATTGCCTGTAATATAAGGGGCATCGTTCAGACTGTATTCATACGATATCGCTCGTTCATCCACACTTCCAGCGATGGTGAATTGCACATGTTCTTTGCTCCATCCTGATGCACTTATACTAATCACCGGATCGGTTGGAGCTGTCTTGTCGATTCGAACCGTAGCCTGAGCCAACGTACTGATATTTCCTACATGGTCAAGCGAGCGTGCATATACGATCGTTTCTCCCTCATCGGTAACCTTCACTTCGCCCGTGTAATCGAGCCAGGGACCTTGTTCGTTAAGTCGATATTGGCTCTTGGCAAGCCCGCTGCCTGTATCTTCTCCGCTATGTATTGCAAAAGATACATCCTCATTCGTCCAATCCTCTTCACTTAATATAATCGTTGGTTGCTCAGGCCCAGTCTTGTCGATTCTAGCTGTTGCCGAAGTGGAAGCACTGACATTGGCCGCCCGATCAACACTTCGTGCATAAATCTCGGTTATCCCTTCTTTGTTCAGTGTAAAAGGGGTCCTGTAGTCGATCCATTCTCCCTCGCTTCCAAGCTTATACTGTGTCAGACCAATGCCACTCGCTTCGTCCGTACCCTCTGTCAATGTCACGATTACCGCAGCTTTTGTCCATTCTGTCGGATTCAACGAGATGACAGGTGGCGTTGGTGCCGTCCGATCTACCCTGGCTGTCACAGCTGTTTCCTGTCCCGTATTACCGAACGCATCAATACTGCGTGCCATAACAGTTGTGTTGCCTTCACTGTTTACGGTAAACGGAGCGCTGTATTCACGCCATTCTCCTGCCGGACCGACTTTAACTTCAGTCTTCTGAGTTCCGCTCAAAGCATCCTTTCCTTCTCCAACCGTGACCAGAACATCTTCCTTTGTCCATGTGGATGGAGTGACTGTAACGGAAGGAGCAGTTGGACCCGTCGTATCTTTAATCATCTCTCCAGCGGATATATACGGGGTCTGTATCCCTTCGCCATTCAGGGCCGCCACAAATACTTCATATTTTCCGTCCGCGAGTCCGGTCAGGGCAAACTCTGTACGTGTGGAAGTTGTTGTTCCTGATGCAAGGACCTGCCCGCCTGGACTGACTATTTCCGTTTTGTATTGGGTGCCCGCAGGGTTGCTATTATTATTCCAACTCGCTGTAACAGAGTTGCCTGATTGTGTCACAGCCGCAGTAGCGGGTGGATTGGCCAATGTATATTTTGTGGATGGACTGGAGTACCCCGTGAAGGAACCACTTGAATTTTTGGCACGTACAGCAAAAGAATAACTCGTATTCGGAGTGAGGCCTGTCACCTGCCGACTGTTTGACGTACCTGTATCCACGATCTGATTGGTTGTCATATTCTTCAGTTCATACGTAACGGATGCATCATTGGCCTTCTTATCCCAGTTCACAGTCAAGTTATTAGGGTTAACCAGTGTATACGTCGGCGTTCCAGGCACAACAAAACTCCTTACCGTGAAGTTAACGGTTCCTGCCGAGGATACCCCACCTTTGTCGTCCATGACCCATACTTGCAATGTGTGCGTGCCATCTGGCAGGGTATCAGGCAACGTGTAATTGGTGTTGAACGACTGATTCGAACCCGTCGCAGTCATCTGGGTCAGAATGTTCTCTGACCCACCATCAATGGACCATTTCACGGTCAACAAGTCGCCTACATCGGTGTCTCGCGTTGTACCGGAGATCTGCAGTTGCTCGCCTTTATAATAGGTTTGACCCGAAGAGGGTGCTGTTAGTGTAAATGAAGGCGGAACATTTTTGGGGCCAATCCCCACAATGGTCGAAAATTTGCGTGAAGCCTGATTCGCTGTTGCCTTGGCATTCCACCAGAACTGTGCAGCTGTATCACTCGCCGTCACGGTCTGGCCTGGACTGAATGTCGAAGGTGAAGAACCCCCTGTAAGTTGCGCGCTGTCCGGACTGCTGTACTGGCCCATATATATGCGGTCTGCATTTACAACATTATACGTATTCGCATAAAAAGCCGTGACCTGAACACCGCCGCTATAATTGCGCCATCCATTCTCAATGACTTCAAACGGAGAAGCATCATTGCCATTCACCATCGTGTCCCAATAAAATGTTCCACCCAAATTCAGTGCCGACCCGCTGCGATTGATGGCTTCCAGTTCCACTTTCATGTAACCGCCCTGTGATGTGGCGTTGACGATGGATACTCGCAAAATATATTCGACATTGTCCTTTTGCCGGGACATTTCAATCACATTATTGTTAATTCGGTAATAATTAAGCGGTAATGTTTTGAAGTTCACGGGTGATCCATTGTGGTCGATAATCGTAGATACATTCCCTGTATCGCCACCGTAAAATACATTCGTGTTCGGTAGTAATACAATTCTGTATTTACCGTCACTGTTCATCTCCACTTTCACTTTGGAGGACTGTACAGCCTTCATGCTGGATGTATCGGCTACAACCCCAATCGTTTCAACCGTTTCAGCCATTACCGTGGCTGCACCCCATTCAAGTAACAGGGCTTGAGGTGATAATAACGCAAAGGCCAGCACCACTTTGGTTAACTGTTCGGCTTGTTTCTTCACACGTTTTCCTGATTTCTTCAACGTCTGCTCTCCTTTTTGGCACACCAAAAAAGGGAGGCACCCCAACAAAGGAACGATGTCCTAAGTTGGGGTGCCTCCCCTAACAAGTGTCATTTTTTCTTGATTATAACGATTCAGCTCATGAATGTAAACAGTTGATCATGAACGCCTTACTTCTCATTTCTCATCTCTGATCTTCAGTAACGCCTCGTCCAATGTGCCAACGACCTTGTCACACCACACATCAAATTCCGGATCTTCGGTCTGTAATTCAGGATGCTCCAGAATGTGCTCAATCGTACTTCGAATGCCCTGATCGGCTCTTGTAGTCGCTACAAATTCCGGAACAAGCCGTTTCAGCTTACTGTTATCGAATACAACGGTATTGGCTTTGTCACCTAGCAACCCGCCGCGCAAATCCTGGTCACTGCATGCTGCCAAGAACTCGGAGGGTACATGTACCGCATGAAGCTTAACGCCCAGCACGCTGGCTATAATCTCATGAATCTGATTCCACGTGACGGATTCATCTGAGGTGATATGTACCGATTCACCAATGGCATGGATATTTCCCATCAGCCCGATAAACCCTTTGGCAAAATCAGTATTGTGCGTAATGGTCCACAGTGATGTGCCATCTCCATGAACGATAACGGGTTTTCCTTCACGTATGCGCTTGAGAACCTGCCAACTGCCTTGAGCACCATGAACTCCGAGAGGTACGGATTGGTTCCCATACGTATGGCTCGGACGCACAATAGTCACCGGGAAACCTTGCTCGCGGTATTGTTTCGTCAGATAGTCTTCACACGCAATCTTGTTGCGAGAATACTCCCAATATGGATTCGATAATGGCGTCCCTTCCGTGATCCGGTAATCAGCCAAAGGAGTCTGATACGCCGATGCTGAACTTATAAAAATAAACTGCTTCGTTTTATCCTTAAACAAACGGTAATCTCTCTCCAATTGAGACGGTACAAAGGCGATAAAGTCTGCCACAACATCGAATTCCAGATCAGCAATCAGTTCCGCTACACGTGCCTCGTCATTAATATCGGCTTGAAGTACGTTGACTTCTGCCGGCAACTCATCGTTCCGATTACCGCGATTAATCAAATAAAGCTCACAGCCTTGCTGTGCAAGCATCTCCGTAATGGCCGTACTGATGGTGCCTGTCCCTCCAATAAATAGCGCTTTCATTTTCGCCACCTCCTGATCGATTTTACCCACTTTTCCATGATATCACGCACCAAAAAAAGGAGCAAAGCTCGGTGACCCGAAACTTTGCTCCTTCTGCTTATACGACCTTAATCGTTGCGTATATCATGTACATACCGCAGTGAATCTCGTATTCGCCCTTCGGCAGATCTTTGTCGACCGTATAATAATTAGGCCCCTTTTGCATGTATAGATCCATGCCAAGCTTTTGTGATCCCACCGATTTGACATGTGTAACCGACCGGGTCAGAATAAAGTTAATTTTAGTCGGTACGCCAGCTTTCACCTCGATAACGTCTGGTCCAAAACCATCGTTGCTCACGTCCACATCAATGACTTCATATCCCTTCAAATCCTCCGGAGTATCGGCTTGTGCAGTTACCGCACTTCCCGATCCCGGGGATAAATCTTTGCCCATAAAATAAACTAGAAATGATCCAAGCAATACGACTACAGTCAAGCCCAGCGTTAACCAAGGCCATGTTTTTCCTAACCAGCTTTTCATATAAACACTCCTCATTCGATGTCCCATCAATAATCAATCAACAGACGGATGTATTCTTTAAGCATACCTGATTCGCATGACAATGAAAATGACCCCTCTGGGCTATTGTGTTTGAGCAAAAATATTTCAATAAAAAAAGCCTGATTTCTCAGGCTTTACTACGGTTATTCCCGTTCATGCTTCGCCATATCCCTTTTCGTATAACTCAGGAATAGATCGGGGTACTTCGACTTCGTCTCATGCGTAATTTGTACAACTCTGGCAGGGCTACACCAATGAGCACAATGATAACCCCGAACCATTGCAATCCGCTGACATGCTCATGGAGCACGATAGAGGATAGCAGTACTGCAATTGGAAGCTCCACTGCACCCAGGATTCCGGCCATGTCACCACCAATATGTGGAACGCCGATAGCGAACAATACTGGCGGAATGAAAGCCCCGAAGAATCCAAGCAACAATCCAAATACAAGCAACTGGCTCCAGATCAATCCGTTAAAGAGGAATGTCGGTGGGAACAAAATGCACAGCAGGATCAATCCGCCTGTAACCATCCACGCACTGCGGAAGGCCGGATGTGCCGAAGGAACTGCTTTGCCGCTGAACAATACAAACAGGGAATAACTAACGGCTGCCATTAGTCCAAGAGCAATACCCAGACCGTTGAACTCACCCAGTCCCTGTTCCAGGAAACCGGCTGCCAGCAAAGTTCCGCCGAACAGAATGATCAACGTCAGGAACGTGACTTTATCTGGACGTTGACGTTTGCTAATCGCCTGAATCAATACGCAAATCCATGTGAACTGGAACAACAGGATTATGGCAAGTGAAGCCGGGATATAACGTAAAGACTGATAATACACGAGACCTGTGATTACTGTTGGTGTTCCGGCAGCCATCAATAACAGACGTTGTTTCCACGTCAACCGTTTGAATACCTGTGCCACGGCTCCTGATGATTTGCCATTTGCCTGTGACTTGCGTTTGGTTCTAAACCGTGTGTATAGCGCGAGCATCCAGGATAGAAGAAAACCCGTGATCAGCTGTGCTCCCACAACCTCTCCAAGTTTATATCCTTCGCCGTACGCCAGAACCACAATCGTGGATAATATGCCATAGCTCATCGCTCCCGCCAGAACGGACAGATAATATTTCATTGTGAATAAACCTCCTGATGATCAAAAAAGTACGTCCGCATGTTTGGTTCATGCCAAGGTCACAGACACCATGCAAATGCAAAAAATCCTAACTATGAGCAAGGAATACATCGATTCCTTGGCATCGTAGTTAGGAAGTATAGGCTTCCCGTAGAGACCCTCGCCCTGTGTACACTTTCGGCCTGCGAGGTTATACGAAATGATATATGCAATTTGATGTAATTCGTGTGTGACGACTTTTCATATATTACATGGGAGGTGAGATGGTGTCAACCCTATTCCGTATAAAAATATTATTACGTAAAAACGTTATGTTCACTTGAAGCCTGAAGAGTCCCATTCCAATGTTTGCTGTAAACCTGCCTTCAATCCATCCAAATCCAGCCCATCTACGGCAAAAGCCTCACGGATCAAAGGCGGCGCGACGAATTCATCATACTTGCCCAGATAAGGTGCTTCGTCTTCAGCAAGTAACGCAGATGCGTCTTCAGCCGTCCGACACTCACTCATAATCTCGGCTAACAATGTTCGTTCATCGACCTTGCCCGACACCACAAAATAATAGGGCTCCATAGGCACAACCGAACGCAAGGCAAGTTTCTTGGACAGGTTATGCTTCATCAGTCGTTCCAATGTACGGAACGATTTACTTCCCACCCAAGGAAGAACATACATCGAATCTCCCCCTGCCGGAATGACGACCTGCTTCAGCAGACCGCTTTCACGAGCGAGTCGGCGTGCCCGTTCCAGTCGATTGACGGCTTGCGGTGACAGGTAGGGATAGATGGTCGAGTCGGATAACACTTCACGCATTTTCTGTACCACCGACGTATGAATATCTCCTCCCGCACCAAGCCATAACGTATCTACTTTACCTTTGGCAGACTTCACATACACAGCCTTGTGCTTGTGATCGACCTCTTCCACTTTCCACAGTTTGCCTGCGAGCGAGAAGCAATAGCCAGGTGGGGGCACAGTTGTAATCGAACCAATCTCTTCAGATCCGTTCAGTACTTTATGTTCCTCATCGTCCTTGAAGACTGCGTAGAAGCGATAATTATTCACGATTTTCTCACCGGTCAGACCGATGATCAACGTTCGCTCCTCTGTCCATTGCAGATGATCTGTATCGATGAGGTAATTCAGGAATACCTGATATTGATCAGGTCTAATCAACGCAAATGGGGCCAGCGAAAGGATGGCTTCCGCAAGATCTCTTGGCTCCGCCTCCCCCATACTTTTCAGCATGCTCATCGTCTGATGATAGAGTACACCTATGGGCATTTTGCGAGCTTCAAGAGGTTCGACCCATTTCGTTTTTACATATAGTTCAATAACAGCAATCGCACGCATCAAAGTCCATGGCATACGTGCAGGCAATTGCGCTTCCTCATCCTCTTCCTCCGGACATACAAAAAGCATCTCCGATGCCATATCCTCTCGTCTCCCCGAACGTCCCAGACGCTGTACAAAGCTGGACGCGCTATAGGGTGCACCGAGCTGAACCACACGTTCCAGCTCGCCCAGATCGATGCCCAGTTCGAGCGTAACTGTTGCCGCAGCAACAGCTGGCCCCGATCCGGTGCGAAGGGCAGCTTCCGTCTCCTCTCTCAGCATGGCGGAGATGCTCCCATGATGCACATGGAATACATCACGTTCCTGCCTGCGAGCCGCGACCCGCCGCATCTCAAGAATGGTGACTTCTGCATCGGTACGGCTGTTGGTGAAGATCAGCGCTTTTTTGCGATGTGTGCTCTCATAGATGAAGTCATAGTAGGCTTTGCGTGCATTATGTAGCTGCTCCGCTTGCTCTTCATCCTGTGCATCAGGAAAAGAGAAATGTTCCACCCGCAATCGCAGCTTGCGACCACCTGGGGAAGAGACTACATCGACACCCTGCTTCGTTCCCGCAGCCAGCCAAGATGTAGCCGCATCATAGTCACTAAGTGTAGCGGACAAGCCCACTCTTCGCGGTGCACAGCCAGCCATACGCTCGATTCTGGCAAGTTCGCTGAGTACTTGAATGCCCCGATCTGCTCCCATAAAGGCATGTACCTCATCGATGATGATATAACGTAGGTCATGAAACAGCGCCGGGATCGCATTCGGTCGATTCATGAGCAGACCTTCCAGCGATTCTGGCGTTATCTGAAGCACACCGGAGGGGTTCTTCATCAGTTTTGTTTTCTCTGCCTGAGGTACGTCCCCGTGCCAATGCCAAACCGGAATATTTCCTTCGGATAGCAGATCCTTAAGACGTTCGAATTGGTCATTAATCAGGGCTTTCAGAGGTCCAATGTACAAAATGCCAACCGATTTGGAAGGCCGTTCATACAGCTCGGTCAATGCAGGAAAAAAAGCCGCCTCCGTCTTGCCGGAGGCCGTTCCTGCCGCAATCAGCATATGATGCGGGGTATGAAAGCAAATATTGCAGGCTTCAATCTGGGCAGGCCGAAGCGATTCCCATCTTTTTTTATAAATAAATTCCTGAACGAATGGCGCAAGCCGGTAAAATGGATTATCACTCATAATTCAAACTCCGCCAGGAAATCGTCCAGATCATCTGCATTTGCGGAAGCATCTGCCCCTTTACCCGTTTCCTGGGGTTTGGCAGCCCGTTCACCAAGTAATTGAGTATAAGTCACTTCAGGATTCTGGTGGAGCGTATGCAATACATCCATAAAGTCGCGTACCACTTCACGTGTGGTCAGCAATTCATCCGCACCCAGTCGGTTCACCGCCGTTTGCATAAAATCAACCAATTGTTCATCCGTTAGACTCGTACTGTATCCAAAATGTAGGGCATGAATCTGTCGCAGCTTCTGAAGCAAAATCAGAATCTCTTCATGCGATAACATCGCCAGTTTCAGGATCGGGCCTGTATAATTCGCGTACGCTTTGGTTGCATAACGACCATCAATAAGCCTGGAGCGAAGCGCTTCATAGCTGTATAGTCCGCGTCGTTCATCCTCCACAAATTGCGGCGTACCGCCCACAAATATGCCCAGGTGCTCCGCTTTGCCCTGCATGGTATCATTGAACATGGTCAGCAATTTCTCATAGTTGCTTTGACGGGAGATGCTGTTTGTAATTTTGTACAGATTCACCGCTTCATCAATGAACAACAACAATCCTTTGTACCCAATGCGCGCTGTGAATTCAGACCATAATTTGAAGTAGTCATACCAGTTGTCATCGTCGATAATGACCCCAACAGCCAGTTCTTTTTTCGCTTCCGTTTTGGTTGCAAATTCTCCTCGAAGCCAGCGAAGCGCCGCCTGTTTGCGATCATCATCAGCCAGCTTGTACCCATTCCAATAAGATGCCAGCACCTTGGCAAAATCAAATCCGTGAACCAGATTCTGCATCTCCCCCGTCACCGCATAGATCTGCTTCTCTACTTCCAACGGCAGAGCGGGATCATCCGGTCGCAAGTTCTGACTCTGCATCGTGGATTGTTGCAACCCTGCGATCCATTTTTGCAAAATCGGCTCCAACGCTCCCCCATCCGGGCGTGTGCGTGTAGACAGACGAGTCATCAGTTCGCGGTATGTAGCAAGTCCCTGACCTTTGGTACCCACCAGTCGTCGCTCAGGTGACAGATCCGCATCTGCCACAACGAAATCCCGATCCATCGCATAATTACGAATCATTTGCAAAAGAAAGCTTTTTCCGCTGCCGTAACGACCCGTAATGAGTTTAAAAGCTGCGCCGCCCTCAGCGATATTGTCCATATCCCGCAAGATGGCTTCCACTTCCTGTTTCCGGCCAACGGCAATCTGCTCCAGTCCAATTCGCGGGACAACACCAGCTGTCAATGAATTTACAAGTGCGGTGGTCAGCCGCTTCGGTATTTTAAGTTCTGTCACTGCGTATCACCTCTTCACATGTTCGAACACATCTATATAATCAGGAACAATCCGATCACCATCAATCAGAAGATCACCGATCGTTTCCATAGCCACATCATTAATTTCATCCAGCAGAAGCGTAGGCATCGTTCCATATTGCTCAGCCAGACGCATCAGCTCCGTATCTGGACTTGCACCAAGTAGAACATGAATCGTTTGCACCTGCTGAGGGGAGAGTTCCTTGGCAAAGAGCAGCCATTCTTCATCCAGATCAGCCTCAGCAGACTCGTCCCACTGCAACAAAACTGATTTTCCTGATGCTTCAGACGATGCTGTATCATCAACGAATGGAACTGGCTCTTTAGAATCCTCTGGTAAACTTGCCAGATTTATTTCGATCGTTGTGCTGTTTACGTCCTTATCTTCAAAAGTGGAATCATCCTCAATCGTAAGTGCCAATCGTACGTACTCACTTTCCTGCTGTAACGATGCCAATTTCTCCGTATCAATACGAATCACCGGTTGCTCCATAGCCTCAGCCTGCTCGGTCGCATATGCTTTGTCCAGGTAACGTTCAATCAGATTCGCAAGTTCGGGTTCAAGAGTCTGTCCTCGCAATCGGCCTCTGAATCCGAGCCGTTCACGAAGTTTATTTTCAGTACATCGATAGATCCGCGTAACCATCTGCACAAAATCAGCCTGTTCACCTATGGGCATATATCTGAACGCTACCGATCTTCCACAGATCGAATCATCATAGACTGCTTTGCGAAACAAAATACGCTCCATCGTGCGTTCATCGTTAGGATTACATTCAGGCAACAGTCCAACTTGTCGCGTACGTTCCAGGTACGAATCAACCAAGGCCATGACCCGCGGGATGTACTGCTCCATCACTTCTTTGCCGCCATCTCTGTAGAACTTACTGAGTGTAATATCGTAATCATAATATCTTTGCAGCATATTCAGCGAGATATCCGATACTTTTTCCTGTAAAATACGTTGCAGCTCCCTATCCAGCATCTCTGCTGGCAGATATCCACCCGAAAGGACCATGACCTCGGATAATGACACCTCCATCTGATGGACCAGCACATAATCGACCATCCACTCTTGCATATATATATTTAATTGGGGCAGCCGTTCACGGTAGTTCACCCATAGCTGCTTCAATTGATCATAACCATCCTGAGGATTCTGCCAGCCAATGCCGTTTATTAACTCGTAGATATGAACAAATAGATAGGACAGATCGGTATCCGGGTATCTCCCCTGACGTACTTCTTTCCTCCAAAACATATACCACTTGCGTTGGGCTTCGTTCATCACGCCATACGTTGGCCAGTAACTCATAAAGGGAACCCACGGGCATACATCCCCCTCCATCGCTACCCACTGCTTTGCTTCCTCCACAAAACGTTTCTCTGAGGACAATATGCCTCCACGATGCTGCATCGTATCATGTGCAGACTGCATAATGGTTGAACGATCAGGAACCGGAACTGCTGCTGTTTCAGGTTCTTCACTCAGATCTATCTCCATAAATTCCAGTTGTCTTGAATTGTCTTTCATAGAACGTTGTCTCACCCTCCTCCAAGACAGAATACGAACAAGTGTATCCATAGGGAACATTATAACACTTGTCCTGTGTCTGCGGTGACGAAATTAAGACATTCCTGGAACCAAAAAAAGAGAGCATTTCTGCCCTCTTTTTGGTTCAACTCTATAAGACTTTGATAATACAGGTGTATTCCTTTCAGCAGTAAGGGTACATACCCTAAAATCAGACAACGATCGCCCGATTCTTCCCTTCACTTTTCGCTTGGGCCAATGCTCGACTCGCTTTTTCGATCAGTTCGGATGCATTGGAATTCTCATCTGGTACCAGTACTGCACCACCGACACTAACAGTGACGACTCCACTCGGACCGGATGATTCCCTTTGAATCTGTAGAGCCAGCACATGTTGTCTGATCTCTTCCGCAAGTTTGGCTGAATATTGTGACGTTGTGCTCTTCAATTTCAGCATAAATGTACCTCCGCGAAGACGAGAGATCTGCGCTTCATGCTGTTCGCTAACCACGGTAAGCACCTCACCGATCCATTGCAGACACAGGTCGCCTCCTTGAAGGCCATATGCTGCATTATACGAACGGAAATCATCAATATCTATAATGAGTAGTCCCAGACTGCATTTTTCCTGTAAACAGTCATCCCAGTCAGTCTGAAGCTGTGACTTGAACACCGTCTGAATCGGCATATCCGTTAACGGATCTGTCGTCAGATAACTCTGCAGCTGGCTCGTCGTTTCGGTGTAATTGTCCTGTTCATGGTGGGACGTTCCACTGTGCAGTAGGACCATCACAGATGGCTTGCCCGCATGCGTAACAGAAGCAAGTGTAATTTCAAGCAACAATGAGGTACCTGCCGCTGTGGTAAAATACGACTGGCTGGTGATCAAACTTGTGTTATTGTGCTTTAATTCCTCAAAATTCTGTTGCAACGTGACTCTTGTTTTATCCGGTACAAACTCTCTGAAGTCCTTGCCCGTCAGGCTTTTGGCACTCTCGAACCCGAGCAGCTCAGCAGACTTCGTATTACAGTAGATAATCTGACCGTCAGTCAAAGTAAAGAATGCCACGGGCGAGTAATCCATTAACTGCAAATAACGCTGTTCATTTTGTCGCAAAATACGAGCATTCTGCAGCGCCTGTTCTTCGGCCTGAACCAACTGGTTCTCTGTCTGCCGACGTACAATGGTTTTGAGTAAAGGTAACACGCTCAGCTCTTTGGATGTCCATGGATACGAAGTTGATTTTACAACCTCACGCCATTTCTCGAATGATTTACGCGGAGATAACCGCATGCCATCATCCGTCTTGAGCACTGCCTTCGCGGGGTCACCCGCCCAATCGACAACCTGGACGACCTCAGGTCGGAACCAGAGCATGTAGTTATGCTGTCCAGGCGAAATGGCAACATAAATAACCCCTGAAGCCTTATCCTGATAAGCTTTGGACGTCTCATACTCCAAACTCAGTTTCGACGTATGATAACTGTAATCCTCGGACTTTCCTGCAAGCCAACCTGCCAGTTCACGAATCTGTCCGCTGTTTGGCGTTTCACCATACAACAACAACTTGTCCTGGTAACAGATTGCTGCTCCGGCAGCACCCATCAGATTTAACACCGTCTCTTCTTCTCCCTGTAATTCCTCAAGTACTCGGGCAGGACTTGTGTTACCGATAAATATATTGGCCATTCGTGAAGCGGCTTCACGTGATTGGATCTCTGCTTGATAATCATCGAGTTGCTGACGCTGGAACAATTCATTCGAGAAGAACGCACCCAGAAAATTGCACAGATTCCGTACGCGATGGGGTACATATCTGGCCGAATAATGATGGCATGTGATGAGTCCCCACAGTTGATTGTTATGAATAAGAGAGATCGTAACGGTCGCACCTACACCCATATTATGCAAATATTCGATATGAAGAGGAGATACGCTGCGCAGGACCGAAAGACTCAAATTTAGCGGTTTGCCTGTGAGCGGTTGGAGCGTAGGCACAATCTCTACGGGTGTATAATTGACATTCACAATGGTTCGCAACCAATTGCGAAGATACAATTCCCGAGCCTGTTTTGGAATATCCGAAGCCGGATAGTGGTGCCCAAGGAATGGTTCGAGTTCTTGTTCACGTGCTTCAGCAATAACTTTACCATTCCATTGCTCGTCAAACTCATAGATCATGACTCGGTCATAACCGAGCATTTCCTTCACCTGTTCAGCCGCAATCTGACTTGCTTCCACGCGACTGTCTGTACTTTTGATCCGACCAAAGAATCGGGATATCCACTCAAAGTCGGTAGTTTCCATGTTTTCTTTATCATAAAAAGGCTCAATCTCCAGAATGAGCAGCCCTTCACTTTCATGAAGAACAGATGAAAATATCCGGTCCTCACCGGATACTTTAATGGTCAGATCCATGTAATGCAAATCAGAGGTTACAGCTGCATTGAAGCTGCTACCCAACAGTTTGCGTACATCATGCTCGCCGATCAGATTTTCCAAAGGCATGCCCAAAACGTCTTCATAGGCAATACCCAGTTGGTCCTCCGTATTTTGGCTACACTGAACAATGGTTGGCGTATGACTGGTATTGATGGCCAAAAGTACACCATGAGGTTGAATAAAGCCGGGGATATGAATCGGTTCTTTATCACAGTTATTCAGGTCTATCGGATCATTCGTGTATGTTCCCTGTTGAAGCAATGTGCGGTTCAATAAATTTTGTTCTTTCTTGGACTTCGGTTCGGCCATAGCCAGGAAAATCTCCTCTCATGATGTTATATAAGTTATTATGAACGAAAATGAGCTCCCCTTTATGCAAAACCGTGGGTTATCTTGGCAATACTGTCCCAGTAAAGAAACCAAATCCAAACTGGACTGCCTAAAAACAGAGCCACATTGCAAAGGAGAGCTATACAATGAAGTCTGTCACAAAATATGTGGGTTTAGACGTATCTAAAGAAAAAATTGCCGTTGCTGTCGCGAACGAGGGCCGTGAGCCTGCTTATTTTATCGGGATGTTCCCCCATACAGAAAAAGCGGTTCGTAAGTTTATTCAGACCTTGACTCAGGATGGTAGCTCACTTGAAATTTGTTATGAAGCAGGTCCTACCGGCTACGCATTGTATCGGTTGCTTACAAAGATGGGCATTTCCTGTTCGGTGATTGCTCCGTCGCTTATCCCTTCTCGTCCAGGCGACCGGGTGAAAACGGATCGGCGGGATGCTTTAAAGCTCGCACAACTTCTTCGTTCAGGTGAGCTACAGGCTGTCTACGTTCCCACCGAAGCGGATGAAGCCTTGCGCGATTTAGTTCGTGCCCGGGAAGATAGTAAGGAAAATCTGCTTCGCGCTAAACATCGTTTAACGAAGTTCCTTCTTCGCCATAGTATTCCTGGACCCGAAGGGGTTCGTCGCTGGTCGGTGAAATATTGGTCCTGGTTAAAGGTGCTGCGTCTTCCTAATGCCGTTCAGCAGACAGTTCTTCAGGAATACATTCATACGATTCAAGAAGAGATGCTACGCCTAGAACGCTTGGAAAAATACATGGCTCAAGAAGCTCAGAGTGGCCCACGGGCTTCCCTCATTACCGCTTTACAAGTTTTGCGCGGCGTGGCTCTAATCACAGCGATCACGCTGGTGGCAGAAGTCGGTAGTTTTCTTCGGTTTCCAAAAGGGAGTTCGTTTATGAGTTACACCGGACTCGTTCCCAGCGAGTACTCCACCGGGCAAACGACGCGTCGAGGAGCCACAACAAAAGCAGGCAATCGGCATGTACGCCGAGCTGCTGTTGAGGCTGCCTGGAGCTATCGGTATCAGCCTGCCTTGAAAGGGAAATTGCTGCAGCGACAACAGGGTCAGAACGCTGAAGTGTGTGCCATGGCTTGGCACGCTCAGGTTCGTTTACACGAAAAATATCGAAAGCTCCTTTCCCGGGGCATGAACAAGAATAAAGTCATTACCGCAATTGCAAGAGAACTCAGCGGATTTGTTTGGGCAATTGCTTCTCAGATCGAAACCCAGCAGCGCGTTGCAAATCAAACGACGTAGTGCCCTCTTTCTTAAAACCTCGTTTAAAAAGGAAACGGTTTTTCATGTGGAGGGTTGAGCCTTGAAGGTGAAAGGAAAACACGTAGCAGAAGAATCCACGGCGTTCAACTTGCGATAAGAGCTCTTGGCTCCGAACTCGCGATTTAAGTTTATCCGGCAGCTTCTGCGCGACGTAGGGATTACATGTGGTAACCAATCCACGAATATCAGATTGCTCAACGTCAACGAGCCGTTTTCACCTTCGGGGCTGAGCCCTTAACTTTGCTTCAAAACGGAGCTGTGAAAGGAGTTTCTTAAGGCGCCTTTGACATTTTCGTTCATATCAGTTGAATTAATGATTACTTCAACTTATATAGATACCTTTTAAAATATGAAAAAAAAGTCCGCCCTACGTATTAATCCATTGATCTAACAGTCGGAATGTCTCTGATGCACTGTGTACCATGTTGTCATGATCTTCTGGAGTACTGATGGACTGCTGCAGCAAACCCATAAACTCGCTCCATCTTGTTCTTGTCTCTGAGCCGTAAGCATTGAAATATTCCAAACCACGATCAGCCTCAATGGGCAGGAACTGCGACAAACGTTTGGTCATAATCTGTCCACCGTTCGTGGACCCCTCAATTACATACAGATATCCGAACAAACGCGCAGGTGTTGAAATATCCGGCAGTTCTTCACAGAGCGGAAGTTGGCTGATTTCCTCTTCACTTGCACCCAGATTTCGTAAATCTTTTTCCAACAGTCCAGCCTTGCCTCTAATCTCGATATCCAATCCTGTACTCCCCCAGAAAGGCTGCTGTACAGCTTGATCTTCCAGCGGTTTCAGGAATCCATAAAATTTCTCTAAATATGTTCTATATTCTTCTATAGTCACAGTTTGATTCATAATGGCTTTCGCATAAGGGTTCTGTTCTACTTGTCTATGATAATGAGCTGTCTCGCTCTTCAGACGTTCCATAATATTTGTTGATGTCATCGTAGTTATCCCCTTTCACAATCTGTTCTGTTGTTGCAAATGAATAGAAACTGGTTTCGTTGGAATCAGCTCCATTTAACGCAAACAAAGACTCTATGTAAGTATACTTATTCTTGTTTGAGAAAACTATATGAATCCAACATCCGTACACATCCAATACATTCCTCCGTTGTTATCATAACTGACTGTAAACTGTATGTTCTAGTATTAACCACAAACAGTAAAAATGACCCCTATAATCTGGAAGGCAGTAGATTTCAGACGTCAACATGGTACACTACCTTTATATCCTGTCATTGGAGGAATGCCCCCTATGGACCTTACTGTTCAAGACATTGTACTTCATCTCACAGAAAACATTGAATTGCCGGAAAACACGGTGGATCAGCTGATTACGGGCTCACTTGATCGAAAGGTCACAGGTATTATCATTGCTTTTATGCCCACACATTATGTTATTGAACAAGCCATACAGCACGGTGCTAACTTGATCATTGCGCATGAATCTCCGTTTTATAACCATCACAGTCATACAGATTGGCTTGCAAATGATTCGGTATATGTGGACAAAAGGAAATTGATCGACGAAGCAGACATTTCCATCTATCGCTGTCATGATATCATCCACCGGTTTCAACCGGATGGCATTACCGAAGGATTGATTCAGGCATTGGAGTGGTCCTCTTATGTGGAGCAACGACTACCGGAAGCAGACATCCTTTCTTTTCTGGAAGGAAGTACCGTTGAAGCTATTGCTCACCATGTGAAAAGTTGCCTTGGGATCGAGTATGTACGCGTTGCAGGCAATGCAGAAATAGTCTGTAGACGCGCAGCGGTATTGGTAGGTTTTCGTGGCAATGGTCATGTGACGATTCCCCTGATTCAGAATAGCCAATTGGATCTCATCATCGCTGGAGAAGGATTCGAATGGGAGACACCGGAATATATCCGTGATGCCGTGCAACAGGGCAAGTCCAAGGCACTGATCATGATCGGACATGCCGAGAGCGAGGCTTCGGGAATGAAGCTTTTGGCACATAGTTTGGCAGAACGTCTTCCTGAATTGTCAGTTCGTTTTGTGGGCGAGAAGCCTTTGTACACTGTGATCTAATATTATGATTGGTTTGTACGGAGAGGATCTAACTGATTCGTTCTAATCTCATTGCCCCGCGTACCTCGGAGCTTTGCATACTTTCTACGCTCCGGGGTCAAGTCGGCAGATTCTCGTTTCATTTCTTGGATAGCTAACGAACCTGACACACTCTATGTAGCGAATATTTTCCGATTTTCAAAAGTAACGAATCGTAGACACCCTATTCCTCCATTTCCCCTGTTTTACCGCCCCTTTCTACCCGCCTGAGCATATATGCCGCGTATCTCTTCATGCCCCATCTGGATTTTCCGAGTTCTTTATTGTACTCTAAATGCTGTGACTTCAGAGCTCAGGACATTTGTCCTTGGCGTTCGGGGTGAGTTTATCATTAAATAGAAGTCGAAGTGATTGAATAAGGAGAGTACATATGAGAGGAATTATTTTTGCATTACTGGGTGGTGCTTGTATCACACTACAAGGGGTTGCCAATACTCGGATTAGCACCGACATGGGCACATGGCAAGCCGCTACGATTACACAACTGACGGGATTCATACTAGCGGCGCTCATCCTGTTGTTCGTTCGTGACACCAACCTTCAAGGACTCAAACAAGTAAAACCTATGTATCTGGCTGGAGGCGCTTTTGGCGCGGTCATTATTTTCAGCGAAGTAACGGCCATTCAGCAAATCGGGGTTACGTTCACGATCTCGGCCCTACTGATCGCTCAGCTGTTCCTGACTTTTCTGGTGGATAGTAACGGATGGTTTGGCGTGGTGAAACAAAAAATGAAACTGCCGCAATTTCTGGGCATTGCCTTAATGGTGGCTGGTGTTATCATTATGAAACTATAGTTTTTGAGAATGATTGGAACATATAGTCGGGGGTGAACAACAGCGTGGAAGAGATCCATAACGAGCAACAATTAATGCACTATCTGAAGCGATATCAACTCGAAACGGTATTTCACGAGCCCCTACGTCCACATATGACGTTATGCCACTTCGAGAAGTGTGAACTGATCTGTCGTGAAGGAGAAGCTTCCGAATATTTGTACGTACTGGTCGAGGGTAAAATCAAGATTTTCACCACCTCGGCTCAGGATAAAACGCTAGTGCTTTGCTTCAAGACACCGCTCGAAGTCGTCGGGGACATAGAGTATGTCCGTGAAAGCGATATTGTCAATACGGTTCAGGCCGTATCGCCTGTGGTGATGCTTCGCATTCATTATCAATGGCTCGCTGAGCTTGCCAGCGATTATGCACCCTTGCTTAAATTTTTACTGAAAATCATCTCACACAAATTCTACATTGACTCGAACTTTTCCAATTTCAATCTGATGTATCCCGTTGAGGTTCGTCTAGTCAGCTACCTGCTCTCCATCTCGACAGAAGAAGCGGGCAACGTCGTTCATGAAGAGCTGGACGCGTTCAATCTGACCGACATTGCGAATCTGATCGGCACCAGTTACCGACATCTGAACCGAGTCATCCAGAAGCTCTGTGCAGACGGATTAATTGAACGACATCAAGGATTGATTATGATCAAGGATCGGGCGGGTCTGCGTGAAATAGCAGGTCACAATATTTATGAATAAGGAGTTCGACAACCATGTTAATTACAGGGATTTCACTTGCGTTGCTGGCAGGTGCACTTGTCAGTTTGCAAACGATTTTTAATAGCAAAGTCAATGAACGCACCGGTTCATGGTCTACCACAACGATGGTGTTGTTCACCGGATTCATTGCCTCATTCCTCATCTCTCTGCTAGTGGAAGGTAAAAATACATTCAGCTTTCAGCATATGCAACCTTGGTACTGGCTCAGCGGAGCCATCGGCGTTGGCGTAGTCTTCTGTCTGGTGCAAGGGATGAAACTACTTGGCCCCACATATGCCATCTCGATCGTGCTGACGTCCCAACTGAGCTTTGCTCTATTGTTTGATTCCATGGGATGGCTCGGTCTGGAGCAAATTCCTTTTTCGTGGAATCAACTGCTCGGTGTGCTTGTCATTGTGGGTGGAATTGTGTTATTCAAGTTCGGTGGAAGTAAATCGGAAAAATCAGATCAGTCCACTGGAACGTTGCAGTCTGACTCGTAAACAAACAAAAAAAGAGTGTCCGTCCAATCGCGTAGATTGGTCAGACACTCTTTTTATGCAATCACACCACGTATCGTTTCGTTATCTTATACGAACTCTACGTTATGGTAAACCTGTTGAACATCTTCAAGGTCCTCAAGCGCATCGATCAGTTTCTCGAACTGAGCTTGTGCATCCTCTGGAAGTTCAATATGGTTTTGCGCAAGCATCGTCAGCTCGGCTACTGTGAACTCAGTAACACCCGCAGCTTTGAATGCTTCTTGTACAGCATGGAATTGATCCGGATCTGCATATACGATCACAGCATCGTCTTCGTCCACGATATCACGTACATCTACATCTGCTTCGAGCAGAAGTTCAAGCACTTCTTCGGAATTCTTGCCCTCTACACCGATAACCGCTGTTGAATCAAACATGTAAGCAACAGAACCACTGACACCCATGTTACCAGCGTTTTTGTTAAACGCAGAGCGCACTTCCGGCGCTGTACGATTCACGTTGTTGGTGAGTGCATCTACGATGACCATCGCACCATTCGGTCCGAAGCCTTCATAACGCAGCTCTTCATAGTTCTCATCCCCGCTGCCTTTTGCTTTTTCCATCGCACGATCAATGATGGCTTTGGGTACATTATACGTTTTGGCACGTTCCAGCACGACTTTCAGTGCACGGTTCGCTTCCGGGTCCGGTTCGCCCTTCTTGGCAGCTACATAGATCTCAACGCCGAATTTAGCGTAGACCCGGCTCGTGTTTGCATCTTTTGAAGCTTTTTTTTCCTTGATATTATTCCACTTACGACCCATATCGTTTCCGCTCACTTTCAACATGTAATCTGCTTTCTACTATGCCATTATATCTTGTTGAGCGTACTTCAACAAGTTAATACACACGAAAAAATGGGAATAACTCCGGTGATTATCCATCTCCGTTTGAAGTTTAGCCACAGTTTATCCTCTCATAAATCTCTCTGTAGCAACTACCGTTATCTCTAATCCCATCATACTAGAGTAAAAGGCTGGGCAAAACCCAGCCCCTCCTCATCAAACCGTACGTGAGGTTTTCCCTCATACGGCTTTCCGATGTTCATCTTTCATGGGCATGCAGCATATTTGCTTTGGCCTCATGACCTAGTTTCCCCTATAAGAGTTGTTGAGTGTTTTCTAGCGTGTCGTTAGCCATTTTGGCATTCACGAACTCGTACCTCTTGGTGAAACGTGAACAAAGTAGGGCTCCTTCCCTCCCGCAGGTTGTGTTGTCCTGCGTTCCCAGGTAGTATGAGCCCCTCGGACTCCCTTCCTGCTGTTCACTCACTTCACCTTCTGGCTTATAGAGTACCACTTTACGGATTCATAAAAAAAAAATCCGTGCAGGGGAGGGTCTCCCCAGTTCACTACATCCTCTTTCAGACCATGCCGCTCCCCTTACGCCGGAGGATTCTTCGCTGTCGCTCCAAGTTCAAAACAGCTTCCCTGGCCTTCGTCCATCTACACGAGACTC
Organism: Paenibacillus sp. FSL H8-0079; assembly: GCF_037991315.1. Lineage (NCBI taxonomy): Bacteria > Bacillati > Bacillota > Bacilli > Caryophanales > Paenibacillaceae > Paenibacillus > Paenibacillus sp. FSL H8-0079. The sequence continues at coordinate 2,925,206 of NZ_CP150300.1, read as the reverse complement.
GGCTTCCTCTTTTCCCTCTTGCAAGGCCTTTTTGACGACGCGGCAGGATTCACTTGATGTTACGGCCTGGACTGTCGCTCGCCCTGTCTCTGACAGGTACTTTCGTCGATACGCTTTTACGCACAGATTTCTCCATACGCAAGTATCCTAGCTACACGGGGCTTGGCCTCTCCCGCGACCGGATTTTCATCGGCTAGAAGATGCGTGCTTAGCTGGGCACGCTATAGAAAACAAGAAGCACTCCGTAAGGAATGCTTCCGCCCTAAATCAGTCTTAACTTCCGTTCATCTTACCCGGTCATTTAAGCATGAAATTGTCGACCATCCAGCACTTCAGGAACATATCCTGCACGAATGACAAAGTCTCCGAAATGTTCACCTTCATTGCGCTCTTTGGCATATTGGTTCACCATTGGAGTCAACGTATCCAGAATCTCGGTTTCGCCAATGTTTTCTTTGTACAGCTTGTTCAATCGATGTCCGGTGAAGCTGCCTCCGAGATACATATTGTATTTACCCGGCGCTTTACCGATAAATGAAATCTCCGCAAGCATCGGTCTTGCACATCCGTTCGGGCAGCCGGTCATGCGAATGACAATCTCTTTGTCTCTCAGCCCTGCTTCGTCCAGTACTGGCTCCAGTTTATCGATCAAAGATGGCAAGTAACGTTCGGACTCAGCCATTGCCAGACCACAGGTCGGAAGTGCAACACAAGCCATCGAACTTCTGCGCAGCGCAGAGTAATGCGCACCATCGGTCAGGTTGTACTGTTGAATGAGTGCTTCGATCTTTTTCTTCTTCTGGCTGCTGATATTACCGATAATCAGATTCTGGTTCGCCGTCAGACGGAAATCACCCGTATGCACTTTGGCAATTTCACGCAGACCCGTCATGAGCGGATAGCCGTCAACATCCTTTACACGACCATTCTGAATGAACAGCGTGTAGTGCCATCTGCCATTATTGCCTTTTACCCAACCATATCGATCTCCATTAGTCTCAAAATGATACGGACGTGCCACATCCAGCTTCCAACCCAAACGGGTAGTCAACTCTTCGATAAACCACTCCACACCACGGTCATCCAGCGTATATTTGAAACGAGCATGTTTACGAACCGCACGATCACCATGATCGCGCTGAATCATGACTGTTTTCTCTGCAACATCAATCATTTGCTCTGGTGTACAGAACCCAATAACTTTCGAAACTTGAGGATAGGTTTTGGAGTCACCATGAGACATCCCCATGCCACCGCCAACGGAAACGTTGAAGCCCTGCAGCTTGCCGTTCTCCACAATAGCAATAAAGCCAAGATCCTGTGAAAAGACGTCCACATCATTGGATGGCGGTACAGCAATGCCGATTTTGAACTTACGTGGCAAATATACTTTGCCATAGATCGGTTCAACTTCTTCGTCAGAATCCTGGGAATCAATCACTTTCTCTCCATCAAGCCACAGCTCATGGTAGGCCCGCGTGCGAGGGTCCAGATGATTGCTCACCTGACATGCCCACTCATACACTTCTGCATGCACATCGGACTGATTCGGATTCGGGTTACACATCACGTTACGGTTCACGTCACCACATGCAGCCAGTGTGCTTAGCAATGAATCGTTCACTTCGCGAATGGTGTTCTTGAGATCCCACTTGAGTACGCCATGCAGTTGAAAAGACTGACGTGTGGTCAGACGAATCGTCTCGTTCGCATATTTATGTGCAACACTGTCCATCATTAACCATTGCTCTGGCGTTACAATGCCCCCGGAAGCACGCACACGCAACATGAATTGGTATGCAGGCTCCAGTTTTGATTTGTGACGCTCGTTACGCAGGTCACGATCATCCTGCATGTAGCTGCCGTGGTGTTTCATTAGACGGTTGTCGTCCTCGGGAATTGCACCCGTGATACGATCAGCCAACGTTTCGGTCAGACTTCCGCGCAAGTAATCACTTTTGATCTTTATATCTTCCACATCGCTATTCGTGCGCTGTGGGTTAAGTAAGTTATTATAAGCCATGTTGCTTTCTCCTCTCGTCTCTGCGGGATGATGCAATCCGGCTAGACCGGTAATTAATAGACGTCCCGCTGATAACGTTTATCCTGTTGCAACCGTGTCAGATATTCCGCTGCCTGCTCAGGCGATAAGCCGCCTTCTTGTTCAAGAATCGTGGTAAGCGCAGCATGCACATCATGTGCCATTTTTTTCTCGTCACCACAGATATATACGCTTGCACCTTCCTGGAGCCACTGGTACAACTCTTTGCTGTGTTCCAGCATGCGATGTTGTACATACACTTTCTGTTCGGTATCACGGGAGAAGGCTACATCCATCTTCGTGAGCACACCATCTTTGAGCCAGCGCTGCCATTCAGTCTGGTACAGGAAGTCGGTAGCGAAATGCTGATCTCCGTAGAACAGCCATGTCTTGCCTTCGGCACCAGTTTCTTCACGCTCACCAAGGAAAGATCTGAACGGCGCTACACCTGTACCTGGGCCAACCATGATGATCGGCGTGTCCGGGTTCTCAGGCAGCTTGAAATTCGGGTTATGTTGTATATATACAGGCAGAGTGTCGCCAGCTTCGATTCGCTCAGCCAAATGAACTGAGCATACACCGTAACGCTCTCTGCCACGTGCTTCATAACGTACCGTACGAACGGTGAGATGAACTTCGTCCGGGAAAGACTTCGAACTACTCGCTATGGAGTATAGTCGTGCCGGAATTTTGCGAAGAGCAGCTACGAATTCTCCGGCAGGAATGCCTTTCAGATTATAATCCTGAACCAGATCCAGCAGGTCGCAACTGTGCATGACTGTACGGAATTCGGAATCATCTGCAAGCAGGGCTGTAAGTCCACTTCCCGGATTCAGCTTCGCCAGCTGTTCCACAACTGGTTTCGTTACGGCTGTAATCTCGAAATAACGCAGCAACGCTTCGTGTACAGATGCCTGATCGCCGTTTTTGTTCACGGTCACGCGCTCATCGGCATTCCATCCCATAGCTGCAATCAATTCATCGACAAGGCGCGGATGGTTCTCAGGAAATACCCCAAGGCTGTCACCAGGCTCGTAATCCAGGTTGGACCCTTCCAAGGATAACTCAATATGACGTGTTTCACGGTCCGAGCCTCTGCCATTCAGATTGAGATTTTCCAACACTTCACTCTTGAATGGATTCGTGCGATCATATTCGGATTCCCCGCCGCTCACCGCAGCAGTAACAGCTTCAGTCGTTACTGTGCCCGCAGCAGCTGATGTGCTGCTTAATGACGCCAGTACTTCATTCATCCACTCTGCAGCTGCTTCATCAAAATCAACATCACAGTCCACGCGCGGTACAAGAGCTGTACCACCCAACTCCTGCAATCGTTTATCGAAGTCCTTACCTGTCTGACAAAAGAACTCATAGGAGGTATCTCCGAGAGCCAACACCGAGTAACGAAGTCCTTCGAGCTTCGGAGCTCGTTTGCTGTTCAGGAATTCATGCAGCGGAATCGCATTATCCGGTGGTTCACCTTCGCCGTGGGTACTGACGATGATAAGGAGATTTTCAATTTTCTTGAGTCCGTTCGGTTTGAAATCTCCCATCGATGATAACGTTACCTGAAGACCTTGCTCTTCAAGTTTCTTGGCCAGCTTCTTCGATAGGCCACTGGAATTCCCGGTTTGTGAACCGAAGAGCACGGTCACTTCCCTAGACACTGGCGCAGCACTGACAGGCGCAATACCTGTAGTTGGTGCAGCCTGTACCAGGTTAGCCGGAGCCGTTATTGTCACGCTTGCCTGGATTGCTGCAATATATCCACTCAACCATGTCCGTTGTCCATCGGTCAACGTAGGAATAATACGATTAAGCAGTTCAACTTGTTCTTGATTAAAAGGGCTGTTTGTCACTTGAAGTTCCACTGTTTGCCACCTCGCGCATTGCTTCGATTTTAATTCCGACTAAAATGATCACATTAATTTAATTTCTTCTCTCTAAAACCTAACACACCGGGTGTTTAGGGTCAATTTCAATGATTTTATGACATTTATCAGTTTCGCTGATAAAGGAACAATATGTGCGAATCCACCTCTGTTAGGGTAACGCAAAAAGACTTACTCCGACCTGTGTTTCAGGACAAAGTAAGCCTTCTTTTTCACACGCTGCGATTCTGGTGTATCATCACTTATTCCATACGAGTTTGCTCATCATCGCATGTAGCAACGTAGCCGATTCAGCTCGGGTCGCTTCGGCAAGAGGTTTCACCTCACCGTTGTACCCGTTGGCGATGCCCAAATTCACAAGTAATGCCACGCTATCCCGGGCATAGGAGCGAATCTCGGAAGCATCGCGGAAACGTGTGAGACTATCTGTTGCATCTATCTCGGAGTCAACCATTCCAGCCGCTGCAAGAGCTCTCACTGTCAACGTCATCATTTCCTGACGGGTGATCGTGGACTCTGGCAAGAAGCGCCCGTCACCGGTACCACCGGTGATGCCGAGCGAACGCGCAGCTGTAACTGCTTCATAGTACGAAGCTTTTTCGTTTACATCAGAGAACGCATTCCCGGAAGCAGTATTCAAGCCCAGTGCTGTCATCAGCCATTGCACGTATTGCCCGCGGGTCATCTCCTGTTTTGGATGCAACTGGATGGAATCTCCGCTTACCTCGGCACCGATCACGCCTCGGACAGCCAATGCCTCCATCGCTTTCTCGGCCCACTGCACTTCTGAAAGATCTGCAAATGTCTGCTCTACAGACACAACGGCATAATTCCCTGTAAGTGACGTTACGGAAAATACAATCTCCCCGGTATTTGAATCATAATGACTTTGCGGCAGCGGGGTTGCCACACCGTTCGCGTCAATGGCAAACGCTACAATCCGATCCTGCTGAGCATTTGGCGATGATTGATAAGGCAGACGAAGCACCAATTCGCTTCCTGATGGCCAAGCCTTACCATCCAGTTGGAGTTCAAGTTGAACCCCATGCTGCGTGCCAAGCCGACCTGCTAACGTTTGCGGTAACTCCGTTCTCATCAATCGGATTGATGTAGTCCCATCACCAACCACATCCTTGGTTAACAGTGTTGCAGGAAGCTCCAACGTCCCCAGCTCAGTAACGATGTTGAACACATGTGATTCACCTTGATCCAACAACGCAGAGGCAGGCAGAGACACTTCATATGCATTTGCTCCCGAGACTGGCTTCAGCCGAAGTTCGACCAAGCGCTGACCCGCATCCGTTGCAGGGGCAACTTTAAAAGCCTCTTTAATCATGGGATCATCCACTTTCGACTGCACTACACCCTTCTGGTCAGACTGACCCTGCAACTCCAGAACAGAACGATCCTTCTGTGCCTCAGGTTGTGATGCAGGATTCTCCCCACCTGGGCTACCACTTCCTGATTGCCCACCATTGCTGCTTGAGCCAGAACCATTTGATGGATTACCACCTGAATTACCGCCCGAACCAGGGTTGCCTCCGGAGGAAGGCACAGATGCGGGCACCTTCACCGTCAAAGGCTCAGTCAGAGCTTTACTTTCGTCAGAAGTTCGAGTAATTTCCAACGCAAGTAGTACCGTTGTTTCCTTTGATGGCGGGACGATCGTTCCATCAGTTTGAATGACAGACGGTACCGAACTGGAAGCGATCGTCACCGTGAAACCTTTCGGCACTACCGGTAACTTCAGTTTCTTCGCACCTGCGGAAGGCTGTTCCAGTGCCGTAATGCCTGTAGCTATATCGGCAGCGGTCTGCTGTTCCGTAAGCACCTGATATGCGGAAGATAAACCACTCACGGATTGCCCCGAAGCATCGAAAGCTTCCACTTTGTAATAGTAATCCGTGCCGGGGTTCAACTCACTGTCCTTGTATTCTCTCAAATTGCCACTATAGACCACGCTATATTCTCCTTGTTCACGGTCTGAGCGGTAGAGCTTGTAGCTTGCTGCACCAAGACGAGCATCCCAGTGAAGCGTTGCGCTCGTTGAATCCAACACATCAGCATTGAGGCCAGCACTGTCATTGGCAGGTGGTGCCGCATCTGGTTTAACGATCATAATCCAACTAATCATCGGGTCCTGCGATGCCGTGTTGCGCACGGTCAGTTCCAGCTTGTTGTCCGACACGCTAATGCCTTTGTGCGCTCTCACACTGGCAGGTGTAAAAGTGACTGCACCCGTATTAGCGCCATTGATAAGGAAGTTTGCTCTGAGCGATGCATTGGTCCACGGATCGTTGAATCCGGCGTACACGTCGTATGTCCCATTCGGCACATCAAATGTATAGGTTAAGTCCGTGCCTTTAGGAGAATTGCTGACATTGCCACCGTTCAGATAACGCACGGTCGAGAATATATCCCCACCATTCGAACCGGATGCCAGTGCATCTGGGCTGACATACCCCCAATTACGTCCCTCTGCCGGAGCGTACATCTGATCCGCTGTTCCCGGATTGGCAAGCGTTCCTTTCATATAAGCACCCATGAGACTATAATCAGCCGTTTCATAACCTCCGCTATTCACAAAATATAGTGTATTCTCTGGAATGACGTTTACACGAACCGCCTGTTTTTTGTTGTTATATTCCGGTGTCGTTACCTGTAACGTGAGCGGTCCAGGCTTAGCAAAATCTTCCGCCGTCATGGCCCGATTATCAATCGTCCATACTGCTGGCGTTGACACCAGTTCATCCCCGTCGCGCACATTCAATGTCGTAGGCAAGGAGGGTACTTTGCCAAGCGCCACAGCTTCTGGCAGCGGATCAGCGATATCCACCTTGCCCATCGAATTCAGCAGGTCAGGCGTCCAGCTGTTATACCACTTGATCGCAATGTCGGAGCCTATTCCAAACTCAATTGGCAAGAACACGTATTTTGCAGCGTCATTCGAGAAATTGCCACCGTTCCACGTATCCCCTACGTAAATGAATTTGCCTTTTTCCGGATCGACCGGAATGACGGATGTGGTCTGGGTGCCAAATGCTTTGCCTGGATCGGGATCACTTTGCAACGTACGTACAAACGGATTGGTCTGCGTTGACCAAGGCCCGAAAATATTGTCCGCCACCGTCACTTTGTTTTCGTTAGGGGCCCATCCGGAAGCTCCGGAGGTTAATATATAGTATTTACCCTGATACTTGAACATCGCTGGCGCTTCGCGTTGCCCTCCAGGGAACACACGCACGTAATCGACGCCGTATTCCGCCTGATAGGTGGAATCACGTACCGGATTGCCTTTGTCATCCGTTCGTCCTTCCTTATGCCACCCTGTTACGTCACTGTAGTCTTCAGTCAGTTTGGAGATATACAGCGTCAAATTTTCCTCACTGGAGTAGATCAGATAGCCAGTGCCGTCATCGTCCTTAAATAGTGTCATATCACGAGCCATCCCCACATCACTTGGGAAGTAATCTTTCTCTCCTTCGGGGGTTCTGTCCATTCGGTAACTCTTCTGATACACGAAAGGCCCTGTCGGAGAGTCGCTGATCGCGTAACCAGCCCGCGCTTTACCGTAGTTTGCATTATCGTTATAAGGGTCCTTGTCGCCGTCCATGTGGGCCCACATCACGTATTTCTTCGTTTTGTCGTTGTAGATGACCTTTGGTCGTTCAATAATCCGTCCTTTGCGAATATCTGCCCAGATATCCACCTTGTCTTCGCGTCCTGCATACAATTCGGAAATCAACGGGTCATTGTCAAAATCATCCATGGATTGGAGCGTCGTTAGAGCCATACCTCCATCTGTCCAGTTCATCAGATCCTTGGATGAATACACGCGCACACCAACCGCTGGCCAGCCGCCCTTGTGGTATTCACCATACCAGTAATACATATCCGTCTGTTCATCATAGAAAAAGCCTGCCCCATGCGCATCAATCGGCTTACCGTCCAGATCCGGCCACAGTTGCCCTGGTGTAATGCTTGTACGAATCGTGGCAACACCCAACGGTGCAGAAGCTGGAGATACGACGCCATCCACGGTTGCCTGGATGATGTAAAAATATCCCGTACCCATCGTCAGACCACTATCGTTAAACTTGCTTTCCTTGCCACTGTACACCTGTTGATATGTCCCCGTTGCACTAGTTGCACGGGACACTGTATACGTTACATCAGAACCAGAAAGGTCGTTCCACCCCAGAGAGATCGATGTATCCGTCACAGCTGTGGCAGCAAACGCTGCAGGAGAGTCAATGGAATACGTAGTGGCTTCTGCAACAGTGAATGCTGACTCCCCAGCTGCGTTATAGGCTGTTACACGATAGCTGTAGCTGTTACCGGGCTCAAGCCCCTCATCTATGAAAACAAGCCCCTTCCCTTCGTATACCTGCTCATACTGGTCACTTCCAGATTCGGCCCGAACCACGCGATAGCCAGTTGACTTGTCCACGGCGGGCCAAGATAGCTTCACACTCGTGGCATTGAGTGCTTCGGCCTTTAATTCGCCCGGAGCCTGTGGTGCTGCGGCTGTCGTTCGAACTTCCAGCGGAGCAGTCCATAATGACTCGGTGAGGCCTCCGTATTCATAAGCAAGCTTGTAATAATACATCGTATCCCCACTTAATCCTTCATCCGTGTGTCCCAAAGTTCCCGTATTGGTTACCAGGGAATAACCGCCTTCAGGGGCAGTGGAACGATAGAGGCGATAGCTCGATGCACCTGAAATTTCAGACCATTGCAGGGAAACCGAAGATGCCGTCTGCTCGGCAATGGAGAGCTGAATATCGTTCCCTGGCGGCTGCTCGGCGATGGTCACGTCATCTGCATGGACCGACTGCCACTTATTTCGAATGCCAACTGTACCTGACCCGTATGTAGGATCGATCAGATCAAATACCAACCGATCGGAGCCGTTTTCAACGATATACCCGCGAATGGAGGTACCCGACAGCACCACTTTGAGTGTGTACCATGTATCTTTGGCAAACGCATAGTCTACCGTTTTCAGTGGTGTATCTGTCCCGTTTACCCTTTTCGAGAAAACGAGTTTATTGTTAGGTACTTGCATTTGAAAATAGTAAAAGTTGCTCTTATCCTGAAACCGCGGCAATATTCCCGGATACCCTTGACCGGCTCCCGTGTAAAAGCGCATGGACACGGTCATGTCCGACATGGAGTCTCCGGTGGAGATGATGCCTTCATTGGTATCGCTCTGGAAAAGCGTGGAGTTGGACGCATCTGTTGGGTCCGCGATCACTTCCCAATTGCCTGAGCTTACGTTCCACGCAGGTGATGCAGTGAAATCCCCATCCGTAAAATCGTCCTGCAACAACGTGGCGGGTATACTGTTCAGATCGGCATATGCCTTACTCGGCAGCATCAGCGGTCCGGAGGATAGCGCAAGTGTTGCAGATAACATGAATATCATGGGTTTCCTGAGTTTATCCAATGTTCATTCTCTCCTTTGGCATGGAAGATGAAAGCATGGTTCTTGAAGGCGCAGTGTTGTTGTCCGGCCTGTCCTCAGCAGCCAGCGGTCAGTAACGAGCTAGGTCCACCTCCTTATTTTAATGAAACCGGTTTCATTCGAGAGCAAAAAAAGACCCGTCTTCCCTTCTAAGTGCAATGATACCCATTTGGAATACCGTATCTTCCTTGCCCCTATGCAGTGAAACAGGTTTCTAATATGTATATGTAATCGCTTTCCTGAATTATATTATTGCCTGATTAAAGATGTCAACTATGAATTCCACTCAAACATTTTTCGTTAAAACCATACAGAAAAGGCGCGAGTTCTGCCTGTTTTGCAAGCAAAATTCGCGCCTTTTTTCACCCTTCGAGCTTGTTCGCAAGCTCTCTAGTATTATTAAAATACTTTCGTCGTCCACGACTCACAGTTCCACGTCTCCGTAACCACGTCACGATAAAATTCCGGTTCATGGGAAATCAGAAGAATACTGCCTTTGTAAGCCTTGAGTGCACGTTTCAACTCTTCCTTGGCATCAACGTCCAAATGGTTCGTCGGCTCATCAAGTACAAGCAGGTTGGTTTCGTTATTGATCAGCTTACAGAGACGCACTTTAGCTTTCTCGCCACCACTTAGTACAGCTACCTTGCTCTCAATGTGTTTTGTAGTCAATCCACATTTCGCAAGTGCAGCACGCACCTCGAATTGGGTATAGGAAGGGAACTCCTGCCAGATCTCTTCAATACACGTATTGTAGTTGGCATCCTTCATCTCTTGCTGGAAGTAACCAATCTCCAGATGTTCACCGCGTTGAACGGTCCCTTCCAGAGCTTGAATTTCACCCAGAATACTGCGCATCAGGGTTGTTTTACCGATTCCGTTCGCACCAACAAGGGCAATCTTCTGTCCGCGTTCCATACGCAGATCCAGTGGTCTGGACAACGGTTCATTGTAACCAATCACAAGACCTTTGGTTTCGAAAATGAGCTTGCCGGATGTTCTTGCATCACGGAAGTTGAACTGCGGTTTCGGTTTCTCCTTGGCGATCTCGATGACATCCATCTTGTCGAGCTTCTTCTGTCTGGACATCGCCATATTGCGTGTAGCTACACTTGCTTTGTTACGCGCTACAAAATCCTTGAGGTCAGCAATCTCTTGTTGTTGGCGTTTGTACGCCGACTCAAGCTGCTGTTTTCTCATCTCATGCACTTCCTGGAAATGATCATAATCGCCCACATAGCGAGTTAGATTCTGGTTCTCCATGTGATAGATCAAGTTGATAACACTGTTCAAGAACGGAATATCGTGAGAGATCAGAATAAAAGCATTCTCATATTCCTGCAAATAGCGTTTCAGCCATTCGATATGCAATTCATCCAGATAGTTCGTAGGCTCATCGAGCAGCAAAATATCAGGTTTTTCCAGCAGTAACTTAGCAAGCAGTACTTTGGTACGCTGTCCACCACTCAGATCATTGACGTCTTTATCCAGGCCGATATCTGTCAGACCCAGACCACGTGCGGTTTCATCCACTTTGGCGTCGATCATGTAGAAATCCTGGTTCGTCAGTGTATCCTGAATCGTACCCACGTCTTCAAGAAGTTGTTCAAGCTCCTCTGGAGTCACATCGCCCATTTTGCCATACATATCATTCATTTCCTGTTCCATGTCGAACAAATACTGGAACGCACCGCGAAGTATGTCACGGATCGATTGGCCTTTGTTCAATACAGCATGCTGGTCCAGATAACCAACACGCATCCGTTTGGACCACTCTACCTTGCCTTCATCCGGCTGAAGCTTGCCTGTAATAATGTTCATGAAGGTGGATTTACCTTCACCATTGGCCCCGATCAGACCAATATGTTCGCCCTTCAAGAGGCGGAATGAAACGTCGTTAAAGATAGCACGGTCACCAAAACCGTGACTTAATTTTTCTACATTTAATATGCTCATTCATGACACCTTTTCTATATAGACTTAATTCTTCAGCATTTTGCATTAATTCGAATCCTACCGCTCACGGGTACAAGATATAGACGAATAAAATCATTTCGATCTATATCTTGCTGATTGGAAGACGCTCAGGGGATTTATGCAAAAAGCTCCTTTGTATATTATAAGCGTTATATCCTGCACAACTCAACGCCATATTAAAAATTATTCCACCTTTTTGGCGGAAATTTGCCTTATATGAAAGTATGGGTTAAAATTTTGCCTTAACGAATTACTACTATTAATAGAACGGAGCTCTTAGAAGAGCATCAGGTGAAGATTATGATTGAAGTAAAACAATCCAAGTTGGGTGATGGTGGTGAGTTTAACCGCGGGGTATTTGCTACCGTTGATATTGCCAAAGGAACGCTTATCCATCAGGCACCCGTTGTGCCTTACCCAAATGAAGATCATGAGCATGTCGAAAAAACGATTCTGGAAGATTACGTGTTCGAATATGGGGCGAATCATACCGCCATTCTGCTCGGCTACGGCAGTCTGATCAACCACTCCTATGAACCTAACGCTACTTATGATATCAATTTTGATAACCACACCTTTGACTTCTACGCGTACACAGATATCAAGGCTGGCGATGAAATCGTGATTAATTACAACGGTGAGGAAGACAGCATGGACCCACTATGGTTCCTGGACGACTACGAAGAGCGTATGCTGGAGTTCAATAAATCCAATGATGATGAGGATGAAAAAGAGACTGAAACCCAGTCCCTGGATACGGACACGAGTAAATAAACGTACGTTAAATTCAACAAGGTTCGCAAGGACCTTCGCTGTAGATGCGAAAGAACTCGATTCACACGTTGAAGTATGAATATGAGTACCTAGAGTACTCTATCAAGTACACTTCATAATCCGATGTTCAAACACGAAAATAAGCAAGTCCTCCGCTGATAGAAGACTTGCTTATTTGTGTTGTTTTACTTTCTAAGGTAGATATGCTTGGCATAACTTGTTTTAATCCGTAATCGGTGGATCTGTGTGCAAGTCTTCATCGGGTGCGGTGGATTTCCACTTGGTAAAGGCTACCTCGAATCCTGCACGCTTCGGTGAACACAGAAATGGACCTGCTTGTTTGTTCGTCGGATGGGCAAACCGTGCAACCCGAATCGTACGCCAGGCATGCTCGTCTGTGCGAGCACGGATGACAACTGCCTCATTACTGTAAGAGGCTCTAATCGTTACGATCCGTCCACCCCACTCTGGCACAGGAGATAATGACCAATCGGAATACGTATCCGTTACGACGGCTCCAACGTGAGCTACGCCATCATTGACCTCAACTCCAGCCTTGATCCATTGATCTTCTCCGTACCATAACATTAATCCCGCCTGATCATACAATTCGGTAAATGAACTCAGATCGAAAGATACTTCGATTGCTTCCGTCCCATCCCATGGTGTAAGCATGGCGTGTCCATTCCGATGACAGAATCCATAGAATGTTTTCTCCCAGAAGTCACTGCCTTCCTGAGCTTCCACGACGAAACGATCCCCATCCATCCGCGCAGCAACGGGTTCCGTGGTCCACTTGCCTTCATGCAGGCCTATAAAATCCGCTGACATCGTTATTCTCATCCTTCCTTCCGGCCCAAAGGGGAGTTCCTCATCACTTCTACAATAGAGAACCCAAGTCCGATGCAGCAGTAGGATATGCAAAATTCATGGTGCTTAACTGCTCGGTCGTTAGATTGAACTGAATCGCCATTGCAAAAAGATTAATCAATTCTTCTGTTTTGCTGCCTAGCACATGCGCACCCAGAATACGGCCGGTTGATTTATCGATCACTACTTTGGCCATGGCAACTTTTTCATGCGTTCGCTTGTAAGTATACCATTTCGACATATCATTTACCTCCACATCATAGCCCTCTTTCTTGGCTTTTTCCGTACTCATCCCTACAGAACCAAGTGCAGGGACAGTAAACACAATGGAAGGCATGACTTTATAATTCGGTTTGTGTTGGTTTCCCTCCAACAAATTGAACGATACCGCACGGGATTCCTGACCTGCTAACGGGGTCAAAGGCAGCCCTTGCGTGTCAGTCACATCGCCAGCAGCATACACGCGTGGATTGCTTTCGCTTTGCAAATACTCGTTCACCGTAATCCCCTTTTTGGTGTAGTTGACGTTGCCTTTCTCCAATTCCAGCCCATCCACATTGGGAATACGCCCGGCTCCGTGCACGACAAGTCCGCACTGCCACTGGTGATCTGCACCATTGCGTGTGCCATGAACGACATAGGCGTCCCCTTGCTGTCGTATGGACTTCACCTCCGCGTTCAAGTGAACATGAATGCCGATCTCTTTCGATTTTTGCAACAATGCTTCCACCAGCTCAGCATCAAACGATTTCAGTGGCTGTTCACTCCGATGCAGGATATGAACTTCCGTCCCGGCTCTGGCCGCAATATGCGCAAACTCAAATGCAATGTATCCACCGCCTACCAGAACTAATCGATCCGGCAGCTGTTCCAGATCCAGAAAGTCATCACTATATATGAGATGCTCTGAACCCTCAATCTGAAGTGGCGCAGGTCTTGCACCGGTAGCAATCAGGATGTGTTTGCCATGAAGCACTTCTTCTCCAACTTGAATATGGTCTTCATCGACAAATGAAGCTTTACCATGGAACGTGTCCATTCCGGCCTGTTTGAAATTATCCTCGCTTGCTCTGGGTATGCTCTCGGTAAAGGTGCGCTTAAACGTCATAAGCTCAGTCCAGTTGATGGTTGCCTGCCCCTGAATCCCTTTCCCTTGCATACGCTCATTCCAATCAATCAACTCAGCCGCTCCAGCCAGTACTTTCTTGGGATCACAGCCGCGAAGTGCACAGGTTCCTCCGAACTCACGTTCATCAATTACAGCAACTCTCCAGCCAGCTTCAGCGCAGCGGGTAATTACAGAGCTTGCCGCGCTTCCTGTTCCAATCGCAATCAAGTCATAGGTTTCTTGTGTCATCATGGTTCCTCCTCGTCCTCTTGGTACATCTATTTTATGGATGCCTGAAGTTACAGCAATCCAGCTTGTTTAAGGTATTCTCTTGCCACCTGCTCAGGATTGGCTCCATCTACGTTCACGTCATAGTTCATTTGACGCATCTCGTCATCCGTAATTTTGCCAGCAAGCTGATTCAGCACCTCAACTAGCTGTGGATATTGATCTGCCGTTTCTTTACGAAGCATCGGCGCGCCTTGATACGGTGGGAATAACTCCTGATCATCCTCCAGCACAACGAGTTCATATTGTCTCAACTCACTATCTGTGGAGTAGGCATCTACGATATTAATATCGCCCCGCTGAAGAGCACCATAGCGAAGCTTGGGTTCCATTGTCGCCACGTTCGGGAATTCAATCCCATACTTTTTCTGTATGCCAAGGTATCCGTCTTCCCGATCCGAGAATTCCAGTGTGAATCCCGCCTTGATCTGCTGCTCAATCGGTTTGAGATCCGAAATGGTCTTGAGATTGTATTGATCTGCGGTACTCTGCGGGACCGCCAAGGTATACGTATTGTTGTAATCCATAGGGTTCAGAAGCACCATGTTGAACTGGCTCAGCATTCCGTCTCTAGCTTGTTCGTAGACCTCTGTTCGATCCGTACTTACAGCCGTTTTCTTCATGAATTCGGAAATGGCTGTCCCTGTGAATTCGGGATAGATGTCAATATCACCCGACTTGAGTGCATTGAAAAGGAATGGCGTTTTGCCCAATCCGGGCTTTAGTTCCACGGTCAGATCTGTATTTTTTTCAATCAGCAATTTGTACATATTAATCAGAATTTCGGGTTCCGCCCCCAGTTTCCCGGAAATCACGAGATCCTTCTGTCCTCCCCTCGCAAAAAAGGGAATGGTGATCACAAGTATCGCGATCAGAGCAAGCGAACCCAAGGTAACCAAAGTTTTCTTGAATGACAAGCGCTGGAACTGACGCAATAGCACATCAAACAAAATGGCCAACAATGCAGCTGGAATAGCTCCTAGGATGATCAGTGCCGTATCATTCCGATCAATGCCCAGCAAGATTAATGCACCCAAGCCTCCTGCGCCGATCAAGGCAGCAAGTGTCGCCGTTCCTACAATCAGGACCATCGCGGTCCGAATTCCGGCCATAATGACAGGCATCGCCAGCGGCAGCTCCACTTTAATCAGTCGTTGTCGACTATTCATGCCCATCGCATTCGCCGCTTCAACCATGGAAGGATCGACTTCGGATATGCCTGTGTACGTGTTGCGAAGTACCGGGAGCAGCGCATACACCACCAGTGCAATAATTGCAGGCAGTGTGCCTATGCCGAATAACGGGATAAGCAATCCGAGAAGCGCCAGAGAAGGAATGGTTTGCAATACAGCCGTAACCCCGATAATCGGTTCAGCAACTCTTGGCTTTCGTGTCAAGTAGATACCAAGCGGAATAGCAATTAGGACAGCAAAGAACAACGCGATAAATGAGATCTGAATATGTTCAATAAGAGCAGACAACAACTGACCTTTACGCTCGCTGAACACCTCCGTGAATCTACTCATGTCCATCACCTCGCTCCTGTAACTGACCAGACCAATATTTCATCAGATCAGCCCGACTGATCTCGCCAATAATCTGGCGATTACGTTCAACCAGCAGATGGTCATGGGAAGCCATGATCTCAACTAGCTCCGTCAACGTAATGGATACGGGAACGGCAGTTTTGGCTGATTTTGGCACATGACCAGGTGAGAGCGGCGACATGATGGATTCGAGATCAAATGCAGACTGTTCGCTCATATCGGAACTTGGACTCCCCACAAACTCGCGTACGAAGTCATTAACTGGCTGCCGGATCAGATCTTCCGGAGTGCCTACCTGTAGAACCTGTCCATCCTTCATAATGCAGATGCGATCCCCCAGCTTCATCGCTTCCTGAATATCATGGGTAACAAACACAATTGTTTTCTTCATCTGACGCTGGATATCCAGAATATCGTCCTGCAATTTCTCGCGGCTCATCGGATCGAGTGCACTGAACGGTTCATCCATCAATACAATCTCGGGATCAGCAGCGAGTGCACGCAACACACCAATTCTCTGTTGCTGTCCTCCAGATAACTCGGCAGGTTTACGCTCACTGTACGTGTCTCCGTGCAATCCAACCATGTCCAGCAACGTATGTACGCGCTTCTTGATTTGATCTGACTTCCATTTTCGCAGTTCAGGAACAACCGCAATATTCTCGGCAATCGTCATATGCGGGAACAATGCAATCTGTTGCAGCACATATCCGATATTCCATCGCAATTCGTGAATATTGTATTCATCGATTGGGCGTTCATTGATGCGTACTGTTCCATCTGTTCGTTCAATCAGGCGATTGATCATTTTGAGCATGGTGGTTTTGCCACATCCACTTGGACCAATCATGACGAACAGTTCTCCTTTGTTAATGTTGAGGTTAACCTGACGCAAAGCCGTAGTTCCATCAGGATATTGTTTAGATACATTTTCAAACTGAATCATCCGCACTCTTCGCCCCTTTATCTAGGGCGTGTCTCAGACACGCCCTAACATTCATCCTCATCTATTTCCCCAAAAGTGTGTTCGTATAATCACGGCAGTTCCGTAGTGTCCCTTGTTAGGGAGAGATCTATATTCGAATCAACCATGTCAACATGCTGGTAGACATGCAAAAAGACGGGCACTAGGCACCGTCTTCTCATTGAATATGAATATATTTCTTCCATTATTTCCATACTTCTATATGATTTTGAATAAATTGCTCGAATGAAATCGGGTTATTCCCCGTTATTTTTGTCACCGTATCCGTCGTTTGATCTTCTCTCCCCTCCTCCCGGATAGGCACATCCAGTCCTGCGAGAGCAGTAGCGTATTCTTCTGACATTCCCGCACGAATCATGCTGTTCCTCAATTCATCATCGGACAAAGATTCATGTTGGATGGACTGACCCACTATACGACTAATGATGTCGGAAACCTGCCCATAGGACAACGTCTCCGGCCCTGTAATGATATGCTCCGTATTATGAGGAACAATATCCGTCAGAGCATGGAACGCAACTGCCGCGATATCATCTGCACTAACAAATCCAATTTTCCCTTCACCCGTAGCACTGTATATTTTCCCGAGTTGTTTCGCCGTCTCCCGATGCGGTCCCTCCGTAAAGTTCTCCATAAAATAGGAAGGCTGCAATACAGCCCACTCAGGAGCATGGGCTTTTAAATACTGATGTACTTTGCCAAATATTGGACCATCTTCATCGATCGAAGCACTGCCAAGTAAAACGAATCGCTTAACGCCGCTCCACAATGCTTCCTTGATGAATGGCATCATGACGTCTTCTGGGGTCATATCCATTGCTGGCACAACAAGATACACGTGATCCACATTTTTCAGTGCCGAAGCAAATGTCGTGGTATCATACCAATCAAAATAGACATGGTTATCGGCAGAGCCATGAGATGATGGCTTAGTCCTTCCTGCCAAACGCACCGGATAATGATGCTTTTGAAGTATGGCCGCAACACGGCTTCCTGTCTTTCCATTAGCCCCTGTAATAAGTGTTAACTTTTTATCATTGATCATGCTTTACTTCCTCCTACAGTTTGTTTGGTGTTCTCTTTCCAGACCAATTGGTCTATAATATTCAAAAAATAAACGCCCTTAGCGTTCATTTTCAAAAAGCCAATAAGAATTCCTGCTCATGAGATGCCATTAGTCCATAACTTTTAATGTCGTCCGTACAAGCTCTCGGAGCACTTCTGCGCTTGCACCACTCTTGGCCGTAAAGGTCAATGAGAGGCGGGAATAATTCAGAAAACGGGCAAGGCCGGGCAATTCTTCCTCGGCATGCTTCAACTCGCCACTCTTCTGTCCACGCAACAGCGCTGCTTGAAAAACATCTTCCATTTCTCGGTTAGTCATCTGAATAAAGGCTGCAATTTCGTGATTTAGTGGTGCCTGTTCAACCGCACTATTAATGATGAAACATTCATTCCGACGTTCGTTGTCTGTCAACACGTTAACTGCTTCGTTGAACAACTGTGTCACGCCTTGCCTCACACTTGTGCATTCGTTTAGCAGTCTGATCCCCGCCTCTGTCTTCTGCTGAATATAGAATTTAAGCGCAGAGACAAATAGATCATGTTTGGTTCCGTAGGTGTCATACAAGCTTTGCCGCGCAATGCCCAGTTCACTCAGCAGCAAGCTCAATGAAGTACCTTCATAACCGTAAGCTCCGAATACAGACGTTGCTTTTCGTAGAACGGTTTCCGTGTCAAACTCCTTAGCTCTTCCCAATTTCGACTTCACCTCCCTATCGATTAAGTAAAGAATACCTTTTCCAGACTGATCAGTCAAGAAAATAAATGCTTTGATTTTTGACAAAGTGGTATAATGTGAATAAAAGCTGAATGAATTCTTTTACCTGTACAATCATGCCAACATATAAAGGAGTGTACCCATATGTATATTCAAATTACTGATCTGGCTGCAAAACGCTTGACCGAAAGCCTGAATGATCAAGCCGGATATTTCAAAGTAATCTATGACTTGGAAGGTTGCGGATGTAACGGAGTTATCGCGATTATCATTGTTGATGAACTTGCAGCTCTCGACGCGCAGATTGAAACCAACCTGGTTCCGTTCTATGTTGATCCGAAGCAGCAGCTGAACCTTGAACAACACATGAAGCTGGATACGGAAGAAAATTATCCTTCTTTCAAATTAAGCAGTGATTCTGGTGTGCTCAGCGCCAATGTTCGCGTTCGTGACACCCGTGCAGTAACTGCGGGAAGCTCCGGTGGATCCGACGCCTGCATGTTGTAATACAGTCTCCAGCATACTTGAAGTAATCTAGCATTATCTCTCTTCACATCAAAAGCCGTTGCCTCTAATGCAACGGCTTTTTTATGTATACTGCCTCTACGAGAGTTGCAAAAAGAAGATTTTATATAAATTGAACTTAACATTTACACGAAACGGAGAGGACAGAAACAACTAGAAGAAGCGAAGCGTTCGCCTTTATCCCCGGATTTTCCCCTATAAGGGGAATTCGTAAAATCTGGGGATAACAGCGATCGGAAGGTTGTTCTGTCATCGTAGTGTCCAGTGTAAATATCTTTGGTTCAACGTATATAGCAAACTTTGTTTACAACTCGGAAACAATTGGAGAACCTATGGATATAATCCTCTAGTATACTCGGTATATAGATTCATATAATCCGAGGAGGAACACACATCATGAAATCTTTTACTCGTAAATCCATCATATCTACAATTCTCGTAGGCTCTGTTGTAGCAGGTTCTGCTTTTACTACACTACCTATTACTTCAAGCCTGAATCCCGTTGCATCTGCAGCAAGCTCCAGCTTCACTCAATTTCTGCATGATAATGCACCTGGTCGTACGATCAAAACGATCAAAAATGTGGCAACGGTGACCAATGTGTCTAGTACGGTTGTGCTTGTCAATAAAAAGAGAAATCTGCCTTCGACTTATGCACCTCAAGATTTGGTCGTACCTAATATTCCTTTCAGCTTCTCAGGTTCCAGTCCGAAGAAACAAATGCGTAAAGTGGCTGCAACCGCGATTGAAAAATTATTTGCAGCTGCCAAAAAAGACGGCATTGATATCAAAGCGGTATCTGGCTATCGCTCTTATGCGACCCAAAAATCGATTTTTGACCGTAATGCCAGTATCAAAGGTGAAGCTGTTGCCAATAAAACAAGTGCTCGTCCAGGACAAAGCGAACATCAGACTGGTCTAGCCATGGATATCTCCAGCGCTTCGGCCGGTTATGATTTGCAGCAAAGCTTCGGCAACACCAAAGAAGGCAAATGGCTGAAAGCCAATGCCCACAAGTACGGATTCATTATCCGTTATGGTAAAGATCAGGAGAAATTAACCGGCTACTCTTATGAGCCATGGCATGTACGTTATGTGGGTGTGTATATTGCTGGTGAGATTACCAACCAGAAACTTACGCTGGAGCAGTATTTGGAACGTGCCAAATAAGGTAAGTTCGGGACCCAAAGCTTAGCGAATTATCGGATCAGATAAAGAAGCGTGACTAAAGCATAGCTGAAGCAAAAGATGGGGCCGAAACTGGCCCTCTTATGCTCCAATCTTTCTTTGTACACCTCATCATATACCCGCAATTCTTCTAAAGACCAGTGGCAGTCTCTTCAGACTTTCTGTTCCAGCCCAGGAGCCTACGCCAGCAAGTAGTGCATTATGGAACAAATACAGTGCGACATTGTACACGATTGAGCCCAGAATAATCTCCATAACTACAAAACGTTTTAACGTCGAAGATTGGATCACATATACCCGAAATTCATGCGGGTTATGTCCTCCCTTATACCTTGTAATGAATGTTCTCATGAATCACCTCTAGTGTTTTATTTTAGCGTATGGCAGGCAAACCTTGTCTTATTCTAAAATAATACTTACATAAAGTAACTAAGTGTGTTATAGTCAGTTTATAAATCATACATAAGCGAGGGAAACCATCATGAGTGAGTTTGAGAATCTAGTCAAAAACCGTAGATCGGCCGTTATTTTTGAAGAAGGAATTGAAATTTCGGATTCGGAACTACAAGAGATGTTTGCCCTGAACAAATTTGCACCTTCTGCCTTCAACCTGCAGCATACGCACTATCTTGTGCTTAAAGACGAGGAACAGATAGAGAAAGTCTATGAAGCTTCCCAGCAATATAAAGTAAAAACAGCTTCTGCAGTCATCGTCGTTCTGGGCGATGTCAACGCACATCATCATATCCGCACCATTAACGAAGGCTTGCTGAACCTGGGTGCACTCACTCCGTTCCAATACGAGCAGGAATCCCAAAGTGTCACTGAATTTTACGAATCTCGCGGCAGATTCTTCCAACGTGAGGATGCGATTCGCAATGCCAGCCTGTCTGCCATGCAATTGATGTTGATCGCTCAGGATCGTGGTTGGGATACCTGCCCAATGATTGGTTTTGACTCGGAAGAACTGCAACGGAGTTTGGATATTCCCGACCATTATGTACCTGTTATGATGATCACCATCGGCAAAAAGTCGGAAGCCAAACAGCGTCCACGCGGTTACCGTAAACCAATTAACGAATATGTTAGCTTCAACAAAATGCACGCTGAATAACATACAAAATAACACAGCAAAAAAGCCACGATCTCGTGGCTTTAATACGTTTCATAGATCAACGTATCCAACATTTGAAATTCATCGTCGAACTCCGCATATATGTACAGTCGGCCTGCCGGTGTATCCCCCGCATCATAACCCAATCGGAAATATTGATCTTCCTGAAATTCTGCATCAGCCAAAACCAGTTCGTTGATATCCTCGTCCGGATGGGCCTCGGCAATGGTTTTAAGCGCCTGCTCACCAAGCATGTCCCACCGTTTCCAAGTCTCCGCCATGTATGGGGATAAAGTTTCCATCTCTGTCTTCGTTGAAACCTGTGCAGTGACTACAAGCTCATTGTCCTGAACAAGTAATCGCATCTGATAGTTGGACATCGAACCATCATACTGAAAGACCCCCATACCCGGAACCTCATGATTGGATTTAAATATTAGATTGTCGGCATACTGCAATCTTTCCAGTTTGGGATTAAGACTATAATCCAACTCGGCCAACTTGTTCTCGGAACAGTACAGCTCTCGTAGCTGCACGTTATGGCGAATATCCAGCTCGCTAATATGGTTGTTAAAACACCGGACACTCTCCAAAACCAAATTCGAACGAAGATCCAACTGTTTGATATGGTTGTGGTTACAACGAAGTTCAAGCAAATTGGGACAACGGGTTACATCAAGTTCCAACATGTAATTGTTGGCGCAATCGAGTCGCTGCAGTTGCTTATTTTGCTTAAGTTCAAGTGAGAAAAGAGCGTTATAGCTGCAACTGAGTTCCTCTAACCACTCAAGGGGCTCCGAAGCAAGCTTCGACAACATATTCCAATGACACTCCACCGTTACAAGCTTGGAATTATGAGAAAGATCCAATTTGCGAAGTCGATTAAAGCTGCAATCAAGTACCTGCAATTCCGAATTGGAACTTAGGTCTAGCGTAAGAAGTTGATTCTCTCTGCAACGTAGCGTCCTCAGCTCGTGATTCTGAGTGAGATCCAGACCGGTCAATTGATTACAGGCACAATCCAACTCTTGAAGATCCCTGAAATACTCGACTCCATCAAGATTGCTAATATTGTGATTGGAAAGTTGTAATATCTCAACCTCATGAACGTCACTTTCCTGAATGAACCCCCGCTGATCACAAAAACGATCCAACACAACTTGCCTGAAACGTTCATCCGTGAAAGCATAGGTGATATCCATACCCGTAATCTTCCCCCTCTCGTTTTCTTCTCTTGGAACAGTTTTCCAACATATTATTCCTATTCTACGAGTTTCATCGTAGGGAATCATTATTAAGCCTGTAAGACCTGTGTAACTCATGTTACAACGAAACGAAAAAAGTGACTTCAGGTTGAAGTCACTTTCTCGTTAAATACTATTACTAGCCAGATTAGAAATTAAAATGCCCAGTTGCCTTTACGGAATACCGGCTCGATTGTACCATCCTGTAACTCACCATCGATATCCAGCTCTGCGGAACCGATCATGAAATCGACGTGAGTCAAACTCACATTGCACTCATGCTTGAGCAACTCTTCGTTGGACATGGTTGTACCATCTTTCATATTGAATGGATAAGCGCTGCCCACAGCCAAATGGCAGGATGCATTCTCGTCAATACCCGTATTGTAGAAAATACGATTCAGGTTGGAGATTGGGGAATCATTAGGTACAAGTGCTACTTCACCCAGATAACGTGCTCCTTCATCGGTAGCAAACAGGTTCTTCAGATGCTCTTCACCGGATGCTGCCGTAAACGCTACAACCTGTCCATCCTTGAATGTGATTCTCATCTGATCTACCAGTTGCCCGTTCAGGTTCAAAGGCATGGTGCTGCTAACATATCCATTCACTCCGCTGCGCTTCGGCATGGTGAATACTTCTTCAGTCGGCATATTAGCAACCGTGTATACACCTTGTTTATTTTCGCCGCCACCACCGCCCCAGATATGATTATGGACCAGTTCAATTTTCAGGTCTGTACCTGGTGCACGGTAATGTAAGCTCTTATAGTTCTTCTTGTTCAGGAGATCACTCATGTTATTCAAGGTTTCCAGATGCTCTCTCCAATTTTGTACGGCGTCTCCGCCATCGACACGGTTCATTTTGAAGATCGTTTCCCACATTACGTTGATTCGGTCTTCTTCCTTGATGTCGGCAAACACTTTGTTCGCCCAAGCCTTGGTCGGTGCCTTGATCAGACACCAGCTAATTTCATGGTTACGTGTGTATTTGGCATATCCGCGACGTGCATGTGCAGCCGCCTTGGTAGCCCGGGATACGTTGTCGGAGTCAATACCGTTATACAGTTCAGGATCTGGAACTTTGATCGTCAGGGTAGCGCCGCCTGCTTCTGCAAACTTCTCCATCATGTCCGCTTTCCAGGCTGGATAGTAGTCGAAGCTGTCATTGGAGCCATGCTCAAAACGACTGCGGGTAATGTTGTCGTCATCGAAGTCCACTTGTACATAATTGGCACCAGCCGCATAGGCTTTTTGCACAATCAAACGTGTGAATTCAAGCGTTTCGATAGGAGCGGTTACGAGCAGATCCTGTCCTTTTTGAATATTCACGCCGACTTTGACAACCAGTTCTGCGTATTGTTCCAATGACTTTTCAAAGGTTTGTTCAAATTGACTCATGATTGTGTTCACTCCTGTTTCATATATTGTACGAACGCTATCGCTTCTTCAGAATCGATTCCTTCTCTTTCACTACGCAGGCTCAATTCTAACTATTTCGTTTTTCTTGTTCACGTAACTCGATCCGGCGGATTTTGCCTGAGTTTGTCTTCGGCAGATCCGTAACAAATTCGATCTTACGTGGATATTTATAAGGTGCTGTGATTTCCTTGACGTGGTGTTGCAATTCACGCATTAATTCCGGTGAAGCCAGTGAATCGTCTCTCAGCACGACAAATGCTTTGACAATATTTCCACGGATCTCGTCCGGACTCGCAACCACGGCGCATTCCTTTACGCTGGCGTGTTTCATGAGTGCTTCTTCCACCTCGAATGGTCCAATCGTGTAGCCCGAACTGATAATGATGTCGTCACTGCGTCCTTCAAACCAGAAGTATCCTTCTTCGTCTTTACGTGCACGGTCTCCTGTTACAAAATAATCGCCACGCTGACTCGCTTCCTTCCGTCCCTCATCCTGATAATAGGACCGGAACAAAGCTGGCATCTCTTTGTGCACCGCGATATCTCCTACTTCACCGGCAGGAACAGGTTGTCCGTCTTCGTCAATGATTTCAATCAACCCAGGTGTAATCGACTGACCCATGGAGCCAATGCGTACCGGCGCGTCTTTGAGACTGCCGATTAACAATGTGCTCTCGGTCTGTCCATATCCGTCTCGAATGGTCAGGTCGAAGTGACGCTGGAAGATTTCAATGACTTCCTGATTGAGCGGTTCACCCGCTGACACGGCACTGCGCAGATGGGACAGGTCATAATGTCCAAGATCATCCGCTTTGGCCATCAACCGATATTCCGTTGGTGTACAGCAAAGGACATTAATTTGATGTTCCTGCATCAGTTCCAGGTAACGCTTGGGCTGGAATGATCCATTGTAGACCAGTCCTGTCGCGCCTCTTCCGAGTACCGACAAGAACGGGCTCCAGATCCATTTTTGCCAACCAGGTGCAGCTGTTGCCCATACGGTATCTGAAGGTTGAATATCCAACCATAACGAAGAAGCGATTCGCAGGTGGGCATATCCCCAACCGTGGCTATGTACAACTCCTTTGGGATTACCTGTTGTGCCCGAAGTATAAGCAAGGATAGCCGTATCATCCCGATGAGTCTCCACCGCAGCCATCTCGTCAGGTTGATTTTGCATTAACTCGTGCACATTAACCCAACCTTCAGCAGGTACGCCAACTTCACCATTCGGTGATGCTACGATGCGATGTGCCAGTGATGGCAGATCGGCGTCCATCTTTTCCACTTCCGAGGTCGTCTCGGACCATACAATAACAGCCCGCGCCTCAGAGTGACGCAGACGGTATTCCAGATCTTTTGCCCGTAACATCTCGGAAGAAGGAATCACAGCAATCCCCAGTTTCAGACAAGCAATGTAAATAACATAGGCAATTATACGGCGTGGTACCATGACCAACACCCGATCACCCTTCTCTAGTCCAAGTTTACGCAAACCCCCAGCAAGACGATTCGCCTGCTTGAACAGATCACCATACGTGATCTCTTCCAATTCTCGATGATCGCTGAGCCATCTAAGTGCAATCCGGTCTGATGGATGATTCTCCATCTCGGATGTCAGGTTATAGCTTTCAGGCGAAATCCACTGTTCAAAGTTCAAATGGAGCCTCTCCTTCATAGTTCAAATGTAAATCTTCTATATATTATACCCTAAATCCTAGGACCAGGTGCTATGAACTAGGTTCATTCTGAAAAAAATAAACATAGGTCAATTAATGTTAACTATTATAATAGATCTTTTCCTATAAAGAAAATGACATATAAAAAAACGGCACCAACCCGGACATCTGGGAGGCACCATTTTATTTATTTGAACCTTATTTCATGAAAGTTTAAACCTAACTATAATCTTTCTGTTACCACGGATAATTACCCATGCCGTCCAAAATGCTCTCAATTTCATTGAGTTCTTCCGTTGTCAGATCCGGTGCGTTGAGCGCAGCTACGTTTTCTTCGATCTGGGACACCCGGCTTGCACCAATCAGTGCGGAGGTTACACGGTTACCACGCAAGATCCAGTTCAGAGCCAGTTGAGAGATCGTCTGTCCTCTTCGCTCGGCAACTGCCTGAAGTGCATCGAACTTGGCAATCCGTTCGTCCGTGTAAGCTTCTTTTTTCAAATTGCCTGTTGGATTGGCGCGTTCTTCCTTGATCTTGTCGACATATTTATTCGTTAACTGACCGCGGCCGAGTGGACAGAACGCTATGGAACCGACGCCCTGCTCATCCAGTACGTCCTGCAAACCGTCTTCTATCCAGCGATTCAGCATTGAGTAGTTTGGCTGATGAACCAGACATGGCGTACCCAGACGACGGAGAATGGTTACCGCTTCTTGCGTCTGTTCTGCATTGTAA
This sequence comes from Paenibacillus sp. FSL H8-0079, assembly GCF_037991315.1. NCBI lineage: Bacteria > Bacillati > Bacillota > Bacilli > Caryophanales > Paenibacillaceae > Paenibacillus > Paenibacillus sp. FSL H8-0079. Next base: position 2,898,570 of record NZ_CP150300.1, on the reverse strand, counting down.
TTGGACAAGCCCACATACAGTGCTTTACCTTGGCGCACGATATGATCCAGCGCCGTCATCGTTTCTTCCAATGGTGTGTCCGGATCTGGACGGTGATGATAGAAAATGTCTATATAGTCCAGCCCCATCCGACCAAGACTTTGATCCAGACTGGCAATCAGGTTTTTGCGGGAGCCCCACTCGCCGTAAGGCCCACTCCACATATGGTAGCCTGCCTTGGACGAGATGAGCAGCTCATCCCGGTAAGGACGCAGATGTTTCTTGTAAATCACACCAAAGTTCTCTTCCGCTGATCCTGGAGGTGGACCATAGTTATTCGCCAGATCGAAATGGTTAATTCCGAGGTCGAAGGCACGTAAAATCATCTCTTCCTGAATATCCAAAGTACGGTTGCCACCAAAGTTCTGCCATAAACCCAGCGCAATTTGCGGCAGTCTGATTCCAGATTTACCGGAACGTACATATTTCATCTCATCATATCGTTGTTCACTCGCAGTATAGGGCATCGTTATTCTCACTTTCCTGTAAGGTTTGTTGAATTCCTTTTCATCTTAGACATTTTTCTGGCAAAACGATATGGCATTTCACTTTGAACATATGGAAAAATGATTGTTATCTATATAAACTAATCTTAAATCATTCATCTTTCACACTAAATAATATGTTAAAATGCAAGATGAGACGAAATCGTACAGGAGTGAATACCCTTGATTACGTATATGTTCAAGAACAATCATTTTCAGGAGCTTCAGCTCCTTCATTATGGCACGGAAGCCTGTACACCAGGTCACCACTTTGGCCCCGCCATGAGAGACTATTACAAAATCCATTATATTTTGAATGGCAAAGGCACCTTCGAAGTCGGTGGCAAAACGTATACCCTGCACAAAGGTCAAGGTTTTCTAATCGTTCCGCATTCTGTTGTTCATTACGAAGCAGATCAGGATGATCCTTGGGAATACAGCTGGGTTGCTTTTCAAGGCAGCAATAGTTCATCTTTTTTACAGCAAGCCTGTCTGTCGGAGCATCATCCGATCTTTGAGCTGGGCAATGAGGATGACGAGATGCGATCTTGTCTGCATCGAATGGTCAATTCCCGCAATACCCACAAAGGCTGGGAGATTAGCATGACTGGTTTGCTGTATCAGTTCTTCTCCATTTTAATTGATCAGGCCAATTCAGAGCACCTTCAACCCATGCCGGATTATTCGAAGGAAACGTATGTGACGCAAGTGATGGACTTCATTGAAATGAACTATGCCAATGCCATTACCGTGCAATCCATCGCAGCCCATGTCGGGTTGCAGCGCAGCTACCTGTGCTCTCTCTTCAAGGACCAGATGGGAAGCAGTATTCAGTCGTATCTGGTTCATTACCGGATGCGCAGGGCAGCTGAACTGACGCTTGATCCGGGTCTTACCATTGGTGATATTGCCCGTTCTGTGGGCTATACGGATCAATTGCTTTTCTCCAAAATGTTCAAAAAAGTGATGGGCGAAGCTCCCACCTACTACCGCAAACATAAAACAGCACCCTCCCAGTTAAGTTGTTAATTGGGAAGGTGCTGTTTTTGCCAATCGTTTATCTATAATCGTTATTCCATAGATTCGTTTATACCGTTTCCGGCATGGATACACCAACGACTTGTACTTTAATTTCATTCACCATAACACCTGCCAATTGCTCTACAGCCTGTTGAACATTATGTTGAAGTTCACGGCAGACCTCGTGCATCTTGTTACCATACTGAATGTTGATACGCAGCTGGATGGTGGCCTGATCGTCTTTGACGTGCACATCAATCCCTTTTTGCAGACTTTTGCCGCTGATGCTCTTGGCAATCCCTTCAGTCAGTCCAACGGACATGGAGGATACGCCAGCCGTTGATTGAGCGGCCATCCCCACGATCTTGGACAACACATCGTTCGAGATGTGAATGGTACCCATTTGAACAGATTGAGGTGCGATATATTCAGGTTCATTGTATTGTTTTTCAATAATTTCAGACATGTGCTCCACTCCTTCGAATAATTTAGATTCTATGCATTCTGCCATTTGTCCTTGAAGAACATGTTATAGATTCGAACCAAAAGAATTTTAACAATCATATAGACCGGGATAATAATCAGGATGGCAATAATTCCACCGAGGTCCCCTGCACCCAAGACCAGAATAATCGTCGTTAGCGGGTGAATATCGAGCTTTTTACCAAATACGTAGGGTGCAACCAGGTTGTCCTGAATCTGCTGAGCGACGAGAATAATAATCAGAGACCAGATGGCAACCGATGGCGATACCACGAGACCCATGATCACAATAGGCACGGACGACACAATCGCTCCGATAAACGGAACAAAGTTCATGATGACCGCGATTACCGTGAGCAGTAATGCGTACGGCAGTCCAATGATCAGGAAACCGATATACATCAGTACACCCAGCGCCAGATTCACCAAGACTCTTCCTACAATAAAACCACTCAGCGCCTGATCGATCTCAAGCACGACTTCACGACTGTCATTTTGGAAACGTTTTGGAGCGATATGTGCCAATTTACGGCCGAATTTCTCACCTTGTAACAGCATATAGAACAAAAGGATCGGTAGTGTAAACAAGATGATCGCAAAACTGGACACGAGTGAGAAAAATCCACTTACATAGTTGGTCACAAAGTTAAATCCTTTGTTGATATACTCCGTGATCTGAGAGAAAGGTGTTGAACCCTCAGGGAACAAGGCTTGTATGGCACCATTTTGCTCCAGCTCTCTCAGCTGTTCACTTAATGAATTAATTAGACTTGGTGCGTTATCGACCAGGTTGATCAGTTGCTCACGTAACGATGGCCATAACCCAATGATGAAGAACACACCCAGAATAGCAATAACCAGATAGATTAGCAAAATACTTAACGTGCGATTTATTTTCTTTTTCTCCATATAATTCACAAGCGGCCTTAGCAGATAATAAAAGAACACGGACAACATCATTGGCACGGTAATAACCGTAATCATGGTGACGAGCGGCTGAAAGATGAAGCTCACACGTGATAATAAATAGATATTAACCAATATCAGCGCCAGTGCAATACTGAACCGGACAAACGTATTTCCTTTGAACAAAATATTCCCCTCCACATGGACATTTCTTCTCTTATTTAATTTGGAATCTGAACGGTAAACACGGTGGTCTCTCGCCCACGGCGGGAAAGGATCAGCCGTCCACCCATTTTTTCCGTATTACGCCGTGCGATGGACAATCCAAGTCCCGTACCTCCGGTCGCTGTCCTCGCCTCATCCCCTCGTACAAACGGATCAAAGATCGTTGACCACAGTTCTTGGGGTATGCCCACTCCTGTATCTGCCACTTCAATCACCACATGAGTATCCAACGGAATGAGTTCCACACGCAGTTCTGTTCCGAGCGGATTATAGGACAGGGCATTGGTAATCAGATTCTGAATGACTCTGGATAGCAGCTCCGGATCATACCTCGCGTAGATCTCCTGATCAGGAACAAGTACATGAAGGACAAACTGTTTTTGTTCAATCTCCCCATAAGTATCTGCCATAATCTCGCGCACGAATTCTCCAATTTCTCTTCTCTCAATCTGCATGCGGAAATCGGGTGAATCCACCTTGAGCAGCTCCAGCATATTTTGTATCATGCGTGCGACTTGAACGGACTTGTTGTAGATATAGCCCAGATATCTTTGCTGTCTGTCCTTGTCCTCCCCACGTCCTTCCACCAATGCCTGCGCATATCCTTGTATAGATGTTATCGGTGTCTTCAGATCATGCGATAAGTCTACAATCAGTCGCTGTTTGCTCTCTTCCGCATAACGTTTCTCGGCAGAGGTGTTCTCAATGACGTCCGCCATGTAGTTAAAGGTCTCACCAATCTGGACAAATTCTCTCTCAGCAGAGATTGACATCCGTGTACTATAATTTCCCTGAATCATCTGCGTAAGACCCGAGGAGAGAATACTGAGTGGCTTTTTGATTCTCCGTGCGACCCAATAGCTATATACGAAGATCAATGACAACACTAAACCGATGCCAATCATAATGTAAAAAGATAACGGGTGCTTCAGATTGGTAATCAACTGATTATCATTAATTCTTACGCTGACCAGATCACGCGGGATCTTCAGCAACACATAGGCTGCTGCTCCTTCTGTCGAAAACGGAGTGATGGAGTAATAGTACGGCTGGTCGCTTCGGTTCTCCAATCCAGCATACAGATCGGCTTCACTGTATTGGTTGAACGCATCTTGCTTGTCTCCCACATGATGAATGACGGTGCGATTCACATCCAGAATCTCAATCCAGCCACCGCTATCCTTGAGACGTTGAATCTCTGTGTCTTTGTCTTTCGACACCGAACCTCCACCGGAGTATAATTCGTTCTCCAGCTCTGCCACATACACATGGGCTTCGACATTCAAATCCAGATCAACCACTTGGTCCGAGATGCGGAAGTCCACGACATCCAGAGACACCATAAGGTACACGATCAGTACCAGTAACAGCAAAAAGAAGTTGAACAGCAAGAAATCCAGTGTCAGGGATGTCTGCAACAGTCGCTTTTCTCTAGCTTTCCATGGGCGCTTCAATTTTGTATCCCAGTCCCCTTATCGTTTTGAGATATTCCGGTTGTCTGGAGTCACGCTCGATCTTCTCCCGAATGTTGCTGATATGTACCATGATGGTGCTGTCCTCGTGCGCATAATAGTCGCCCCAGACCGCTTCGTATATTTTTTTACGGGTGAACACTCGGCCAGGTTGATCAAGCAACAATTCCATAATTTTATACTCTGTAGAGGTCAATGTTACAGGACTTCCTGAACGAAAAAGGATACATTGGGAGCGATCTAGCGTCAGATCGCCTAATACCAGATTCTGTTCTTTAGCTACGGGAACCTCAGCTGCATCAAAATGATTGACCCTTCTGAGCAACGCCTCTACCCTGGCGACAATCTCAAGCGGGTTGAATGGCTTCGCTATATAATCATCTGCACCGAGTCCGAGTCCCAGGATTTTATCGTGATCCTGACTTTTGGCGGATAAGAACAGAACAGGCATGTGATGTGTAGCCCGAATCTGTTTGATCAACTGCAATCCGTCCATTACAGGCATCATGATGTCCAGTATGACCAGATCAATCTGTGTTGAACGTATGGTTTGCAGCGCCTCGGCTCCATTCACTGCAGTCTTAATGCTATAGTCCTTCTCCAGATAGAGCTGAAGCAGTTCCACAATCTCTGGTTCGTCATCTGCAATTAATACGGTGTATCTCATGTTATTCCTCTCATTTCCTATACTCTATGCCTATCTCTACATTATTACTATATACTACGTCTCTTAATTCAACCTAAATCATTTCTAAAGATAATCTAAATAAATAGAAATAGAGCCCTGGCTCATGCCAAGGCATTAACTAAAAAAGGGCTGTTTTCAGCCTACATTCAAGCTTTTCGTTCTTCATTCAGGCTTTTCAATCTTCATTCGGACCATTTGTATTAGATCATCAGATCAGTCCTTAACCGAACGAAGCCACGGTTCAACTTTCGCCGATAAACGTTCCTTGTCATACTGCACATATTGGCTCGCCCGGTTGCGCACCGGATCACCCGCGTAGAAGCGTTCATACAGGTCATGCCTTGCTCCGAGTGGACTTCCGGTCAGCTCCCATGCCAGTTGAAAGAGACGAATCTTCTCCGGGGCTTGCATCGTTACTCCACCAAGGTATTTGCCCATCATGGAGCCCATCATTTCATTCATCTCAAACGCACCTGAAGGAATCTGAATCAGACCACCCGCAGCAATCGTCTTCAAAATCTCCACCGCGCGGGGGTAATAGCGATTGCCCAGATTACGGGCGGTTTCAATATATTTGAATTCGGGCAGCCAGTTGCCGAATGTATCCGGCTTGGATTGTGCTTCAGCAGCAATGATCAGTCCCTCGATGGTCTGCATCTGACTGATCAGCTCTCCGAGCTGTTCCTGCACATTCAGGAAGGAGTCCACCCCGATCTCCTTGGCAATGGCTGAGGTCACGGCTGTGATGAACTCCAATTTCGAGTGCAATCGAATAACGCTCTGATGATAGGCCAGACTAACCGAGGCTGTATTGCAGCGAATCTGCCATACGGCTTCAGGGTTATTATGCAGTAATACACGTTCCCAGGGCACGAATACATCGTCAAAAAATAAAACAGCATCCATCTCATCGTACTTCGCACTCAGCGGATGTGAGTGATCCGAATCTTTTGCGGCAAAAGATTCCCGGCATATCATGTGCAAACCCGGACTGTCCGCGGCTACAATTACCATATGGGCCAGCTCTGGCCGATGGCCTGGAATTCGTTGAACGGGATACGCAATGATATCATCCGCATAAGGCGCTGCTGTTGCCACCATTTTAGCCCCGCGAATGACCACGCCCTCCGTATTGCTTCTGACAATCCGCAGCATGGCATCCTCATCTTCCCCGACAGGCAAGGAACGATTAATCTGCGGGTCGCGCTGGACAATCGTCAGGAAAGCATCTTTTCGTTTGGCTTGTTCAAAATAGGCAGATATTTTACCTGCAAATGCAGGATCATGTGCTGTCATCTCATGTCGTGTTGCATACCAGCCCGTGAGGCGGGATCGAGCATAATCAGACAATCGGCTCATCACTCCATACGTCCGATCGGCCCAAAGACGAAAAGCATCTGCCCTGCTGTTCACGTCAGAAAGTGAGCGAGGCACAAGAAAGGATCGGTGCACGTAACTTCCCGTCTGTTCGTCCCAATAGGCCACAGTCTCTCTTGTCTCCGGATCATCCACCAGATTGAACAAACTCTCGATCGTTTGAAGTGTTCCCTGAAAGGCCTGATGCCCAGTTACCTGGATACGTTCTCCGTCCAGCCATACATTCCGCTCATCATTCAAACGTTGAATGTAAGCTCGTCCACGAGACATCGTGATGCTCATATATGTCCTCCCGCTCAGGCGTCAGCCTGCTATTTTCTGTAATCCATCTCTTCAACTACTTAATAAAACTATGTAATGATACATTCTGTATCTAATGAAATAGTACTGTGCCTGGGATAGAAAAGTCAACAGACACCGAGCCATAAGTCCGGTGTCTGTTGGGCCATGCTATTTTAGACTAATTTGGAATACATGTGACGCAGATATCGCCAGCGCACAAGTGCAAAATACAGAATCTGCATGGAAGCAAACACCAAGAAAATACGCAGGCTGTATCCGAAGACCGAGAAATCAACTAGTTGCTGTAACGCTATAAAGGCAACCGAACTATGGATGAGCGCCACCAAGAGTGGCAGGAAGAACATAAGCAATAGCTGCCTTGTTACGATCTTACGGAGTTCGGGACGACTCAGTCCCATTTTGCCAATCATGCGATACTGTGCTTCATCCCGTTCTAGATCTGCGTAGAGTCTGAAATACGTGAAACTTGCTGCAAAGGTGAAGAAAACAATGCCGATTAGGCCGCTCAAAATTAGAATGATGCCATTGGTCTGCTTGGAATTAAGCCAATCCACCACAAGCGCGCTGACCTCGTAATAACCTTTGTCGGAATGATCATCTTGAATGGATTTGATCAATTCAGGAGCGAAGCTGCGTGTACCCATCCAATCTTTCACGATAAATTGTATCGTTTGACTCGAATAGAAACCTTCAGGCATGCCAACTTCCTCGTTGTACGCAGGTCTCATCTTATTAAACAGTTCGTCGGTTACGACGTAGAGATAAATTTCATATTGAAAAGGAATCACAATATCGGTACCAGGTGTCGATAGCTGGACAGGTACGCGCTGATTATCAACCTCCAGATTGACCTTTCCTCCCGAGACTCCTTGTTCAACCTGTTCACGGTACGCCTTGCGAATCGCCAAATTGCTTGGTGTCATAAATGACTCATCGATCTGTTTCAACGTACGTTCTTCATACCCCAGTGCCTTCGCAAGACGGTTATAATCACTCAGTTTGATAATCTTCCCATTATTATTTTCACCTATAGGAGCATAACTGCCCTTCACGTAGGGAACTTGATTATCAATCAACGTTTCTTCAATCTGCCGAATATGTCGCTCTGACTGGGGAGTATCCCATGAATTCATATAACTGAATGCGTACGGATTCGACATGGACGATAACCCCGGGTCAGCAATCGCGAGCATGGTGCCAATTCCCGTAAATGAAGATGCCGAGATGATGCTTACCATGAAAAACATAATCGCGTTATCTTTCATTCGATACGTAAGTTCCGATAAGAAGAGCAGATTGGTTTTGCGGAAAAACAATCTTGGATTTCTCTTCAGTGCCCGAATGATGTATACACTGAGCTGCGTGAACAGAAAGTACGTACCTGCAATAACAACCACGACACTTGCGAGTAATAACGGAAACGAGAAGCTTACCCATACAAAAGTGAATACCCCTGCATACCCTCCGCCAATGAACAATACGGATAGCAATGCGAGCAGACGCGATGCTTTGGGTTCCGGTTTCGGTTTTTCCTCTGATTTCACAAGGTCAATAAGCGAACCTTTCCGTATGAGCAAGGATGAGGACATCGCAATGATAATGAACAGCAGTAGAAATGCACCAGCCGTCAGGGCAATGCCTTTCAGCGGAAAATAGAATCCAAGACTGTTCTCGACAGCCAGCATGGAGCCGCAGATGAGCAGAATCAATTTGCCGAAAATAAGCCCGAGTCCAATACCGGTAATAATTGAAGCTAATCCGATACACATGTTCTCCATAAACAAGAGCCGGTTCATTTGTTTACGTGTCATGCCAATGATCAGGAATATACCAAATTCCTTCTTGCGTGTCTTCAGAAATGAACCAACAGAGTAGAGCAGGAACAGGAATGAAAAGATGAATATAATGACCTCTGCAATCATAAACCCCTGGTTGGCAAGCAACGTAACCGTACCACTTGATCCCTTTAACCCTTCTTTCAGATCGGGATGGAACAGGAGCAGTGCGTAGATGAAAAAGATCATAACGGAAAATGTACTGCTCAGAAAATGAGCCAGATAAATTCGTTTGTTGCGAACAACGTTATTAATGGCGAACTGGCGAAAATTCATGTCCTGACCCTCCCATTAGGGATAATACATTAATAATCTTCTGATAAAAGGCTGCGCGATTATCGCCGTAGTGAATTTCATTATACAATTTGCCATCCTTGATAAAGACGACCCGACTGCAATAACTCGCTGCAACTGCATCATGGGTGACCAACAGCATTGTAGCTTGATCCTCCTGATTGCGTGTTTCAAGAATCTCCATCACATCTCTGGCCGCCTTCGAATCCAGATTACCTGTTGGCTCATCGGCCAGAATCAGCTTGGGCGAATGGATCAGGGCTCTGGCAATGGCCGTACGCTGTGCTTGTCCTCCTGATATCTCATATGTCCGCTTGTTCAGAATACTCTCGATCCCCAGCTTGCTTGCCAGTTGTTCAACACGTGTGTTCATCACTGCTAGCGAAACGCCGTCAAGAGTCAGTGGCAGTACAATGTTTTCCTTGACTGTCAGTGTATTTAACAGATTGAACGATTGAAAAACGAATCCAAGCTCTTTGCGCCGGAATAGCGCGAGTTCGTCCTGATTCAATTCAAACGGATTCTTCCCTGCAATCCGCAGTTCGCCTGATGTTGGATGATCAATGGTTGAGATCATGTTCAGTAGGGTTGTTTTACCACTGCCCGATGGTCCCATGATGCCAACAAACTCACCTTCCTGAATACTGAGATCAATACCTGATAACGCTTCATAAGATACGACGCCTTTGTAGATTTTACTGATCTGTTTCACAGAACAAATCTCCATGGTTACAACTCCTTAGTGATGTATGAATTCAAAATTTAAATTACATTCATGCTGTTTGCATGCGTATTGCGGATGGCCTTTCCTGTGATCTTCTGACTACAGTCTATCGAAGTTTCGGCCTTTCTCCTATGGTTTAACCTTTCATCCACATGACAATGTTGTAAGGTTGCATGATGGAAAGCAAAAAGACGTCTTCGCCCCAACCAGGCAATAGACGTCTATACTTACACTTAAACTGTGATTCATACTCCACTCACACTTTTCAACAAACAGACCTCACGTCCCAATCTTATCTTCAACCTGTCACTTCAGGAGTTGAATGTGATTCGGACGGTCGTTCCTTCGCCGTACACGGATTCAAGATCTATCCGATGATTCATTCGCGTCAGCACTTCTTTGGCAATATACAGTCCCATGCCTGTGGACTCTTTGAAATGCCGCCCATTCTCCCCGGTGAAGAAAGGCTGGAATACCCGGTTCAGATCAGACTTCGGAATCCCGATGCCTTGATCCTGCACTTCCAGTATGATGGAGCGTTCCGCTTCATACGCACGCAGATAGATCTTTTGCCTGCTGCCCGCAGAGTACTTGATTGCGTTCGACAGTAACTGTACCAAGACAAACCGAATCCACTTGGCATCGGATTGCACAACCAGCGAAGAATCGATATGCATCTCTGGATAAACGTGATTACGGATGAAGAATCGTTTCAGCTCATGGATCGCCTCTTCACCAGCGTTCTTCAGTACCACGGGTTCGACACTGAAATCCTGTTCAAAGGTATCCAAACGCGCCACATACAGCACAGTCTCCAATCCCCGTCTCATCTGGTCTGCTTCCTCTCGAATGCTGATGAGCCGAGGATCGTCATCCTCCTGATCTTCCACGGTCAACTCAATGACGGATAATGGTGTCTTCATCTGGTGTACCCACTGGTTCATGAACGTCAGATATTCTTGTTGCCGCTGTTCCAGCCGATGCAGATGAGCATGATACTGTCCGTATTGTGAATCCAATAGCTTCTCCAGCGCCAGTGACAAAGGACTTGTTTCGTTCAATGGTACAAATTCCTTCAGTGAATCCATTGATCGTGTCATCCGGGCATAAAAAGAGCGATGTGAATAATAACGATACACCAAATATCCAATGTACAAAAATAATCCCAACGCTACGGCATAAGCAGCCGTGATCCAATCGTTATAGCCGTCATACCAGAACACCGCAACAACGGTGAACAAGATGGCGACAACCCAGCAAGTTAAAGCGAGATGTTCTCGTATAAACAACCTCATGACAGAGAAGAGGCCTTCCAGTTATTGTTCAGTCGGTATCCCGAACCTCTTACCGTTTCCAGTGCATCCGTAATACCAAGTTCGGCTAATCGCTTACGTACCCGGGTAACGTTAACACTGAGTGTGTTGTCATCCACAAACGAGTCGTCCCACAGCTTCTCTAGGATCGTCTCCCTGCTCACAAGCTTTGGACTGCGACGGAGCAGTGTTTCCAGCAGAATCGTTTCCTTCTTCGTCAGCTGCACTTTGAGATCACCGAGCTGAATCTCCTGTCTTTCCAGATACACGACCAAACCGTCCAGCTCCACCTTGCGTTCTTCGTCACGTGTAGCATAGTCCCCATACACCCGGCGCAGCTGACTCCGAATTTTGGCTATAACAATCTCATGTTCAAACGGCTTCGTAATATAATCATCCGCTCCGTTCTCCAGTGCCATGACCTGATCCATCTTTCCGCTTCGGGCGGAGATAAATAGAATCGGGCATGTAGACAGCGTACGAATCTGGCGGCACCAATAGAAACCATCGTAGCTGGGTAAATTGATATCCAGAAGCACCACATGCGGCTGCACCTGCTCAAACTGTTGTACAATCGTCTCAAAATCCTCCGCCAAAACGGCCTTGTCCCCATAACGCTCAATATGAGATTTCAATAATCCCGCAATCTTGGGGTCGTCCTCTATAATCATAATGGTATACATGGTTGGGTCTCACCTCTGCCAAAATCATATCACAGGATTGATTATTGAGCATTGATCTGCTTACGCCAATCCAAAATATCTGCATTCAATTGTTTCAGGTCTCCGGAGGCTTTCTGGTCATCCGATAACTTGTATTGTTGCTTCAATGCCAGGATACGATATACACTTTCATCGATTCGGGATTCAGAGATTTCACCTGACTTCACTGCACCCATTAGTGTGTCAAAAATCGTCTTGGCACTTTCATAACTATGAGCTACCAATAGAACGTCACTTCCTGCTTTAACCGTTGCTAGGGCCGCTTGGTCAAGCTTAAAGTTCTTCGCGATCGCTCCCATACTAAGGTCATCTGTGATGACCACACCGTCATACTTAAATTTGCCGCGCAGATGTTCACCAATAATGACATCGGATAAGGAGGCTGGATGATCCGGATCAAGCTTCGGGAACAAAATGTGTGCAACCATGACCGCCTCCACTTGTTCCTTCACTGCGGCCTGGAACGGAATCCATTCAAGCTCAGCCAGTTGTTTTTCCGTTTTGTTCACGACAGGCAGATCGAGATGGGAATCCACGGACGTATCCCCATGACCCGGAAAATGCTTCACTACCGGAATAATGCCTTCACTACGAAAGCCTTTCATCTCCGCAATCCCCATACGTGACACCAGTTCTGCCGAGCTGCCGAATGAACGATCTCCGATCACCGGGTTCTTTGGGTTACTGTTCACATCCAGCACAGGAGCAAAGTCCACATTAAAACCCACAAGCTGGACTTGTCTGGCCAGCAATTCGCCCATCGTTTCAGCAAGCGCGCTATCGTTCGTCTGGCCTATCTTTTTGTTGGAAGGAATGGATTCCACGGTCTCGGGCATACGGCTGACTTTACCTCCCTCCTGATCCACACTCATGAAGATTGGTACCGGATTGGACTGATTCGTTTCCTTGATGGATTGCACAAACTTGGCTGTTCCCTCAAGCGTCGTTACATTATTGGCATAGAAAATAATGCCCCCTACCTTCTGATCCATAATCATTTGTTTGGCTTGAGCATCCAGAGTCGTACCCTGAACACCAGCGAGTATCATCTGTCCAATCTTCTCTTCTAACGTCAATGAACTGAGTTGATCCTGCACCGGGTCGGCTTCTTCTTGCGGTTCCTCTTGCACTTCTTCCTGTGGTGGAGTGGTATTCTGCTCTGAAGGTGAAGAAGATTGCCCTGTATTGGAGCCAGTGTTCGAATCGATGTTCGAGTCCGTTGCGGAGGAAGGTTTCTGAGCTTGGCCACATGCCGATAAAAGCAGAACGATCCCCAGCAGAAGACACATCATATACAGTGGTTTTCTCCATTTATTGTTCAAGTTGTACCTATAGTTGTACAAGGATATTCATCCTCCTTATGTAATGTCGTCACAGCAACCCATGGGTTCAGGCATAACCTTATCATAAGGTGAATGATTTTCAAAATGAGTCGTGCTGGAGATTGAATCGTTGTTCAGATATAGTTACAGCGAAAAAAATGATTGCTTTGGGGCCCGAGATGTGGAACCAAATGGTGTTGTGACTAAGCGCGTGTGCGATGTATGGGGATAATGAATAGCGAGAGCGGTGCCGGATATGCTTTTCTATTGTGAATTTTTCATATGTTGAAATTATTAGTATAGGTAGATCAAAAAGCCGCCCGAAGGCGGCCTATTTGTTCGTTTTTTTTTCATTTTTCGTTGTAAATCGTTGTCGTTCAGGGTTGGTTCACCCTTGCCAAACGTTCCTAGTCTTCGATTATTGGAGTGTTTGCAACACTTCCGTTGTAAAAGGAATGATTTCGGATGTGCGATCTTCACGAACTTTGACAGGCCACTCGGGATCACTCAGCAGAACGCGGCCCAAGGCGATCAGGTCAAATTCATTATTCTCCAGCTTCTCATTCAATAGATCCAGATGGGCATCCCCTGTTCCCTGGTTCTCGGTTGCTCTGTCCACAAACTCAGCTTCCAGCCCTACCGATCCAACTGAAATAGCTGGTTTGCCTGTTATTTTTTGTGTCCAACCCGCGAGATTCAGCTCGGAACCTTCAAATTCAGGCAACCAGAACCGGCGGGTAGAGCAATGGAATATATCTACGCCAGCAGCACTGAGTGGTGCCAGGAATTGTTCCAATTGTTCTGGCGTTTCCACCAGACGTGCATCATAATTCCCCATCTTCCATTGGGAAAATCGGAGCACAATTGGGAAATCTGGGCCAACCGCAGCACGACAAGCTTCAATCACTTCAACTGCAAATTGGGTTCGCTGTACCAAATCACCACCATACTTGTCGGTCCGTCGATTCGTCTGCTCCCAGAAGAATTGGTCAATCAGGTATCCATGCGCTCCGTGCAGTTCAATGCCGTCAAACCCGATTCGCTGTGCATCCGCTGCCGCTTGGGCAAATGCTTGAACAAGACCTTGAATCTCCTCTTCCGTCAAGGGTTCACGTGATGGTTCACCAGCCATGCTAACGCCTGACGGACTTACCGGCTCCGCTTCTGCATTAGGTAGATCGCCGGAACGACGTGCTGTACCCACATGCCACAATTGTGGCATGATTTTGCCACCTGCTTCATGTACTGCTTTCACGACATTAGCCCATCCTTGCAGTGAATCTTCACCATGGAACAATGGAATGCTCGCCCCGCTGATCGAAGACGGATGATTAATGCCTGTACCTTCCGTAATGATAAGCCCCACTCCGCCAGCTGCTCTGCGACGGTAGTATTCAACAACCTCTGATCCAGATACGCCCTCTGGTGAAAATCCGCGTGTCATGGGCGCCATAACAATTCGATTAGACAAGGTTAGCTTGTCCGAGGTAAAGGGTTTGAATAATGCTGAAGGTACGTTCATCTTTTATTGCTCCTTTGCAATTGGAAGTATGGAACTCCGCATTCACGGGAAATGCGACTTGCTTTTGTATATCGTAACAGGTTAATCCAGTTGACTGGTTTAAGGTTATTTCTCTATCCATTTTATAGTTTCTTAATTTTATTTTCAAATTTTCGAAGTTAGGCATTCATGTTAACTTTATGAACAAAAAAAGAAAGCTACCTTGTGGCAGCCTCCCTCAGAACACACTGTCGCAGCAGTCAGCCCCGTATTCTACTACATCTTCAGGTATTTTCCCGGTCACCAATAATGTGGATGTAGCATAGTATATAATCCATAATCTTCCTTCCAATTTAATTAGCATTCACGGGGATATCACCGCGATTTACACGAAGTAATTTACCTGACGAAGTCGATAATACATCCGGATCGGTACCTAGACCGAAGTAGAAATCTCCGTCATTCTCTTCGAATGATTTGGCGTACGTGTCCTGGTTAAAGCGCAAAATCTCATTCCACGTTGTGAGATCAGTCGATTGATAGACCCGGTTGATATAGAGATTGGCACTTTGGCGGGTGTACGTAAGCACATACACTTTGCCATCCCGTAACAGTACATCCGTAGGAAGCGCCTTGGCATCTGGCAGATTAACTCGTCTAGCCTGATTAATGTCTGTCATGACATTCAACGATTTGGGCAGCAGCTGCCCATCATTGAACACGCCTCCGGCTATATAGAGCAACTTATTATTAAAGTTAACATTTTTGCCTATTTTATTATAAGGAATCGTGCCCGTTTGATAGGTCAGCCCAGGCAGCATTTTGTTGCCATAGATGACAACGTCCCGTTTCTGAAGCTGTTCATTAATCTCCAGGATATTGGTTTTGTCATTCCATATTTTATTGGCAGGATACATCATGCCAGAGGCATATAATTTACCATTAAGATGGAACATCGTATACGCCCGGAAGCCAAACGTATTAATGGTCGCATATTTCTGCCAAGTTTCACCTTCATTATGAGAGATTAATATGGTTGGTTTGGAGTCCGTACCCAGCGCGGCAAACATCTTGCCCTGATAGGATGCCAAATCATATACGTGTACACCGAGCGGAAGATTGCGATATTTGGTCCATTCCTCTCCATCCAGACGATAGAAGTTGCCCAAAGCCCAATTCTCACTATCTGAATCGTTGCCAGGAATATATAACTTGTCGTTCAGCACTCGGTAGATATCAATCTGTTCCTCATCCACATACATCTTCGTCGATGGCATAATGCCCGGATTGCTGTTGGTCACCGACTGGGTCTTGAATTTGGCATTCGCTGTATCATAATAAATGACTGGAATAGGACCTGAATTCGGCGCTACGCCCAGATTACTGCTGTTCCCGTGACCCAAATATATTTTGCCATTATACAGTTGCATGTCCCAGACGTTATTGGCATAGGGTGTTTTGCTAAAAGGTCTCCCCAGCAGTTCAATCTTCGATGTTACATCCGCTGAACTGATCGGTACGTTCGACACCTTGGCAAGCCCACGTTCAGTCGCAGGTGGTTGAGTCGTTGACGTGTTGTTTCTCGGCTTGGAACTGCCCATAAGCATCCAGCTCACTCCTGCAACGATGGTCAAAATGATGGCTGTCCATTTTGCATGTCTCTGCATGTCCGCTTCCTCCTTCATATTTTCATAATAAATCCCTTCATACCAAGATGATACAAATTGTATCTTTTCATACTATGTAAAACCACCCGTACATGCAACAAATTCCGCCCGATCTATACAAAAAAAATAGACAATCGCATCGAAAGATACGTTGTCTATTTGTAATCAACTTATTACAGCTGTCTACCTGGATATTTAGTTTAGTAACTTCAACTTGACTTCATACTTCTTTTTTTCGTTTGCCACTCTATTACTCTGCTTTCACCAGAATCTTAACCTGGTTTTTCTCTTTCAGCAGCGCTTCAAATCCGTGCTCTACTACTTCATCCAGCGAAATTCGTTTGGTCACCAACTTGTCTGCCGGGAAGAAACCTTTATCCATCAGACTAATAACTGCCGGGAAGACATCGCGATATCCGATAATACCATTGACCGTACGTTCTTTCATGACAATCGAGTTCGGATGAATCGGTGCTTCCTGTTCGAAAATGCTGACAATCATCAGTTCCCCGCCAATACGTGTCGAATCGATAGCTTGTTGCAGTACACGTGGAACACCCGTTACTTCATAGGCTACGTTAACGCCGCCTTGCGTACGTTGATGAATCTCTTCCACCACATTGAACTGTGCTGGATCAATCACAATGGCTCCTAGCTCTTCGGCTTTTGCTTTCCGTTCATCCGATAGCTCCACCACATAAATATCCGACGCCCCCGAAGCCTTGAGTGCTTCGATCACCAACAGTCCAATCGGGCCTGCGCCAAACACTGCTGCCGTATCGCCCACTTTCAACTTGCTTTGGCGCACGGCGTGAAGTGCTACAGCCGAAGGTTCAACCAATGCCCCTTGCTCATAAGAGATTGAATCTGGTATAGCATGGACCATGGATTCTGCAGCAGTTACATACTCGGAGAATCCTCCTCCGCCTCCAGCGAGACCAAGGAACCCCATCTGATCGCACAGATTGTATTTGCCCTGTTTACAAGCTTCGCAGTGTCCACATGCGTAGATTGGTTCTACCACGACACGATCGCCCGCCTTGAAACGGGTAACGCCTTCGCCTACTTCAACGACCTGTCCTGAAAATTCATGGCCCATAACTACAGGCGCTTGTTCCCCTGTTAGCGGATGTGGAGCTTGAGCCGGAATAAAGATCGGCCCTGCTGTGTACTCGTGCAAATCACTGCCGCAGATGCCGCACCATTCCACTTTTATTTTGACCTTACCTTCTTCAGGATGAGGTTCATTAATATTTTCGAGACGTAAATCTTTGACTCCATGCCAACGTAATGCTTTCATTCAATTCATCTCCTAGATCATAAGTTATAATATAATCGGAAACGTTTCCGTAAATTAAATATGTCACATTTTAGATACACTGTCAAACAAATTTCTCCACTCATATGTCTATCTCGTGATCATAACAAGCTCACATTGGGATGCTTATACTTTAATTTTAGTTGTCTTTGCTGTATTACAAACGATGTGATCCATGCTATTGACATATATATGGCAGCTGATATGGCTGATTTCATCACAGAGCGATTGAAATTTAATCAACCCTCAGTAAAAATCTGGTCCTTTCACGGGATACTTCATGCCTCAAATGTTATAATCAAGTTATATAACCATCGTGAAATGCATACATATCCCGATAATTCGGAATCGTTTCCAATAAAGTGAGGTAACCATACATTGAGTAAAGAACAGAAACTTACGATCAAGGACGTGGCAGAACGTGCTGGCGTAGGCATTGCTACCGTATCCCGGGCTATCAACAATTCAGAAGGCATCAGCAGTAAAACACGAGATAAGGTGATGCAGGCTATTGAAGAACTTGGATTCGTACCCAACACCTCTGCACAGAGTCTAAAAATCCGGCAAACCCACCAGATTGCACTTGTTGTACCCGACATACGTAACGCCATCATTCCTGAAATTTCCTGGTCCGTGGAGCAAACTGCGAAGCAGCATGGATACCATGTCGTGCAGATTAATACGGCGGGCAATGCGCGAACGGAACTGGAAACGATTCGTAATGTAAAAAAACTGCATGTGGATGGGCTGATCTTCATGCCCCTGGCTTATCCCAAAACATTGCCTGAACTGATTGATAAAGCTCCTCTACCCATCTCCATGATTAATTACGGCAAGAAACTGGAACCGGGCATGAAGGCAGATATCGTCTCTCTGTCTCAACCTGAAGGCAAATTGGTGATGGAACATCTGTTCAAGATCGGCCGGACCCGAATTGCTTATGCCGGAGCACCCAAAGACATTATTGAAGAACGCTTCCGTGCTTATGAACAAGCCGTTGGCCATGTGGACATTTCTCTTGTCTATTTTGGTGAGGACTTTTCATTGAATACAGGCGCCAATGCTGCCGATTATTTCTACGGACTCACGCATATGCCAGATGCCGTCTATGCCATTAATGATATGGTCGCCATCGGATTGGTTAATCGTTTCAAGGAGTTGGGGGTGCGTGTACCCGAAGATGTGGCTGTGGTGGGCGTGGATAACAATCAATGGACCACTGTCTCGTCTCCACAGATTAGTTCTGTGTCCATTATGGGAGAAGAAGTCGCCAGACTTGCTACCGAGCTGCTGTTAAAACGAATTCGGGAGATGAACACGACCGACTACGAGCACATTCAATTTGAACCGCGCCTAATTGTTCGTGAATCGAGCGTTGCCATGATCCGTTCTTCTCATCAAGGACCACACCGTTAAACTTGGTGAGTGGAATAGATCGGAGTACCTTACGGCTACGGTTGTAACAGTCCCTTAAGTTCTTCTTTTATGTGGATGTACTAAAAAGGTGTTGCCTAGGGATAATCCTTTCCTGGCAACACCTTATTTGTCTTTGAATCTATACAACTATAGGTAAATGGTTATTCAGCATACATTCCTTCTAAGGTAGCAGTTGCCTGATCGGTGTTCCCTTCAGGAACATCTCTATATTTTCTACGGTATGATTATAATAGATCTCATAATTGCCGCGAGTTACATAACCCAGATGCGGTGTGGCCAGGACGTTGGGCAATGTTCGCATGATATGGTTAACGGGCAGTGGTTCCTGCTCATATACATCCAGACCTGCACCTGCAATCAAACCACTCTGCAATGCCTTCACCATAGCTTCCTGATCGACAATGCCCGCTCGTGACGTATTGATCAATAGGGCATGAGGTTTCATTTGTTTAAATTCAGCTTGTCCGATCAGATTGCGCGTACGATCACTTAATACCAGATGGATGGAAACGATGTCGCTCTGTGCAAGCAGTTGCTCCTTGGTCTCGGCCCAGATCACACCATGTTTTTCGGCTTTCTCTCGTGTCAGATTCTCGCTCCAGGCGATCACATTCATACCGAATGCTTGTGCGATCTCAGCCATACGAGTACCTATTTTGCCCAAACCGAGCAATCCAAGTGTTCTCCCATGCAGATCCAACCCGACCGTGCTCTGCCAGTTTCGATTGGAGCGAAGTGCATTATTTTCCGTAACTAATTGTCTGGACAGTCCCAGAATGAGCGCCCAGGAAAGTTCGGTCGGCGGGTTGGAGCTCCCCTCGGTTCCACACACAATGATCCCGTTCTGCTCCGCAGCCTTGAGGTCTATGGACGCATTGCGCATACCACTTGTAATCAGAAGTTTTAGCCGTGGGAGCTGCGAAATGACATTCTCCGGAAACCGTGTGCGTTCCCGCATCAGGACCACAATATCGAAGTCCTGCAATTCCTGGATGACTTTTTCTTCCGAACCCATATAGTTGTTGAATGTCTGAATCTCCACCCGTTCCATCAACGGACTCCAGTCCGCCGATGTCAGCGCAACGTTCTGATAATCGTCCAAAACGGCACAGCGCAACTTCGTATCCATTCCTGATCTCCTCCTATACCTGCTCAATTCTCAATTCTTATCTATATAAATTGTACTAAAGAATATTTACACTGGTCACTCCAATGACAGAACAACCTTCTGATCGCTGTTATCCCCAGATTTTCTTCGATTCCTTTTTATAAAGGAAAAATCCGGGGATAAAGGCGAACGCTCCGCTTCCTCAGCTTATTTCTGTCCTCTCCGTTTTGTGTAAATGTTTAGTTCAATTTATGTATATTGCAGCAACTCCGCATCAATATAAACAAAGATCATCCCCCTGCTAATTCAGCAGAGACAATGTAACCTGGATGCTCTGCTCTACAAACAAGCGGTCCGGTCCTGATTTCATCAATACCGTCAGTCCAATCATCGATACGACCAAAGACTGTGCTACTGCACTCGCGTTCATGTCAGCAGACAACTCTCCGCTCTGTTGCCCTCGTTCTATCGTTTCCTTGAAAAGAACACCCAGGTACATCTGATGCTCTCGCGTAAGGACAGCGAATTTGGGATCATGCGGAGCTAGTTCAACCATCGTATTAATGCAAAAACAGCCGTGACTAGGCTCGGTCACACTCCCCTCTGCTCCAATATGTTCAAACAATCTACGAAAGGCTTCCCGCACGGAGGAACCCTGTTGAAGTCTGGCCCTGACTTGAGCCGCATGCTGAGTGGTATACCTGCGAAGCGCCGTTTCAAATAATTCCTTTTTATCCCCAAAAGCTGCATACAGACTGGGGCGTTGAATGCCCATTGCATTCGTCAAATCACTCAAAGATGCCGCTTCGAATCCTTTGTCCCAAAACGTATGCATCGCTGCATCAAGTGCTTTATCCGTATCAAATTCCCGTTGTCTAACCATACAACCCACCTCTTTATGTATCGATCAGTATTTATTATATTGTAATCTCACTCTTATTACAAAGTCAAAACCAAATAACCAGAAAGTAGTTATTAGTTACAATGGAATCAAAATATCTTGTAATAATAGCGATTTAATAGTTATTCTGTCATCGAGGTCTCTGTGTAAATATTCTTTTGTTCAACCCTCACCTAAATCTCTGTTGACAGAATTCACACAATTAAAGTATGGTTATGCGGAAACATATCATACCAATCGGTACATAATAGAAAGGTGACATCCATTCATGCAAACTTCTTCCCCAGATGCACAATTATTCGATAAGGATCGCCCTGCCATGTCGCGGTTAGTTGCTCTTCTCTTTGCCGTGTGCAGTGGACTTGCGGTCGCCAATATCTATTATGCTCAGCCTTTGCTGGACTCCATTGCTCAAGAATTTAACCTCTCTCCATCGTCCATAGGTATTGTCATCACAGTGACTCAAATATGTTATGCACTGGGCCTGTTCCTTCTCGTTCCACTTGGTGACCTCTTAAACCGTCGCAAGCTGATTATCATTCAGATGCTCTTATCTGTGCTTGCACTGGTTCTGGTAGGCACCTCACAATCCAGTTCCCTGTTGTTCATCGGGATGGCCGTCGTAGGTCTACTCGCGGTCATTACACAAACACTGGTTGCCTTTGCTGCACACTTGGCAGCCCCTTCCGAACGTGGTCGCATTGTCGGGCAGGTAACTAGCGGAATCGTCATTGGCATTTTACTTGCACGAACGGTTGCAGGTACGCTGAACGATTGGCTCGGGTGGAGATCGGTATATCTCTTCTCCGCAAGCCTTACCTTACTCGGAATTGTCGCCTTATATCTTGTTCTCCCAAGGCAGCAGTCCTCATACGTGAAACAAAGCTATTTCCAATTACTCAGATCTGTTTTGCTACTGTACCGTGAATTGTCTGTATTACGAGTACGCGGTATACTGGCCATGCTGATTTTTACAGCCTTCAGCATCTTGTGGACTTCCATGGTTCTGCCACTAAGTAGCCCTCCACTGTCCCTGTCTCATACAGTCATAGGTGCATTCGGTCTCGTAGGAGCGGCGGGAGCATTGGCTGCTGCTCGTGCAGGTAAACTCGCCGATCGGGGACTTGGGCAAAAAACAACCGGCATCTCACTTGTCATTCTGCTCCTATCCTGGCTGCCCATCGGATATGTGCATCACTCCCTGTGGTTCCTAATCCTGGGCGTTATCCTGCTCGATCTCGCCGTGCAGGCAGTACATGTTACCAACCAGAGCCTGATCTACGAAGTTCGTCCTGAAGCGCAGAGCCGCCTAACGGCAGCTTATATGATCTTTTATTCCATCGGCAGTGCGACCGGCTCCATCGTTTCTACCCAAGTGTATGCATGGGCGGGCTGGACAGCGGTTTGCTGGTTAGGTGCGGGCGTTAGTGCAACGGCCCTTGTGTTCTGGATGATCGATCGTTATATGCATCGGAATACTGTTCGTTGAATTAGGGCGAGTTTTAAGACACGCCCTAGTCAAGTTTATTCCACACAACAATAAAGAGGGTTGCTAACGGACCAAATAACAGGGAAATCAGAAACCAGTTCCGACCACTTCTGTTTTTTCCCTGAGCCAGTCCGGCATTAATCAAGGCAAGTGTGCCCCAACCTACATAGTATTCATTATCCATCAATCGTCTTCTCTCCTTTATCCATTCAATTCTGGCTGCTGCTCAATCATCGCTTTGAGCTTACGATTACGACTCTCCAGAAATGCCTGCATGTATCTCTTCAGCACAAGTCGCTCCGTTGCCCATCCCATCAATCCAAGTGGAGCTTCGAATCGAAGTGTATCTCTCATGCAAGTCATCTGATCTCCAATTACGCTGAAATGATGTTCATGTCGCATACTCTTGAAAGCACCTTTCTCCATCTGATCCACAAAGAGGAAAGGTCGTTCAAACTGCATGATTCGGGATTTCAGCTTCTGTCTGACCCCAAAATGAGTAGCCTGAAATGTGACCGTATCCCCTGCTTCAATTCTTCCTGTTGTTACTCCTGCGATTGCTCGCTCTCTCGTATGTTTCCAGACGGTCTGAGTATGTACGTCAATATCCCGGGCATAGTCAAAGCACCGTTCAATCGGGGCATGTATCGTAATCTCGGTTGTCACTTCAATCATGGCAATCGCTCCTTGGCAGGAAAAATAAGGTCTTTGCAAAGTATACGCTTGCTTTTCTTGTCGAACAACATATCAAGGATGATATAACAAAAAAACGGGTCCCCTGTCTTAGTACAGGAGACCCGTCTTCTATGTAATACTGAATAGCAATGAATATCGATATTAAATAAGCAATTCATCAATGGCAAGCGTACGCTCTTTGGAGAGGTCGCGATATTCTTCAGATTCCACTTTGATGAGCGGTTTGAAAATATCAGACGTATTGTTCATGACAATAACACCTTTTTCTCCGTTGCTGAGCAGAACCTGTTTCCCAATGAAATTAGGAAGCAAATGTTGCATCAATGCCTGAACCGGCTTTTCGTTCAATTTACCAAATCCCATACCATAGATATCTCTAAGGTTGTTGATCAGGTTCGGATTACTGCCTCCGTGGTTCCCAGATCTCATGCCAATATAGATATCGGCTACAGATACAATCTGAGTATAGGGATGAATCTCCTCTTTTTTCAGTTGCATCGGATAACCGGAACCATCTTCTCGCTCGTGATGCTGCAGGGCAACCAATGCCGTCGCTTCATCCGTCATGGAATTTTTGATAATATCATGGCCATAGATCGTATGACGTTGCATTTCAAGCTGCTCATCAGCCGTCAACGGTTCTGTTTTGTTCCGAATCCGGTGGGATACTTTGCACTTTCCGATGTCATGCAGGTAGCCACCACGACTGATCTGATAACTTTCCTTCTGAGAATATCCAAGCCAGTTCGCAAGGTAAAAGGACAACAAACCTACCTGAATTGAATGTGTATAGTTATTGACGTCATCGCGTTCCAGCATCATCAGGAGATGAACGACATCTTTCTGCTCATCCAGTCCCTCAACCATCGGTTGCAGTGCATCATCCACCATGGTGGCATTGAACTTGCCAACAGTCAGAGCTTCGAGAAAAGCATTTTGATAATTATGTACAGTCTGAATAAATTGGGACTTCATCTCTTCTTCAGGCGGCTCTTCCTTCGTGCTTACGCTTGACCCGGAAGCATGCTTTGCCGCTGCAGCAAAAAATTCGGCCTCAGTAATTTCCTCTTCACGTGATTCAATATCTACATAATCTACACGGTGCTGCATGAGCAAGGAGATATCCTCACTTTTGATTACAGTCCCCTTTCCGAGAACGTGTAATCCTGCATCGCTGAATGTATCTGCAGTCAGACGGTCTCCGTCTTGCAGGTTCATAATATGGATTCTCAAATCGGTATTCCCCCTGAACAATTCATTATAGTAACAGCACCCAATGGATCGGGCCCACAAAAATACCTATACTTCTTTATATCGTTAAAATTCTTCATTTCCTACATAGTTCAAACGACCTTAATCGCAAAGGTAAATACGAATATATAAGACTTTATCCTCACTCCTGCATCTGAATTAGTCCCGGTTTTGAACATTTATTCACTTTTCTGTTAGAAACTGCTGGATCATAGTAAGCAAAAGAAGTTCAAACTCTTATGTTTGAACTTCTTAATCATCACAAATTAGATTTTGATCGAACCCAGGCTTGCCCCTTTAACGAAAAATCGTTCAATGCTCTTCTCGACCGAAGCATCGGGAATCAGCGGCGGTGCCTGATGAGGTTTGGTACGCGCATCAATAATAACCTGATCACAACCCCAATGCTTGTGGTTATATCCGCTATTAACCCCATACATATCATGTGAAGGGTTGCTTCGAGTAAAGGTTGCCCATAAGAAGTTGCTGAGGTTAGCACTCAGGAACGAACTGTCATCACAAAGAATGATCATCGGACACGAGTCCAGACCTCCTTGTTCCTTCAATAGAGACGTGAATGCTTGCATCTCTTGTGCTGTATCCGCATAACTCGTGAAGGCCGATGTCTGTATCGAAACGATGCCCGGCATGATGAGTTGCGCATTCTCATAACCTCGAATATTTTTCAAAGACTCCGGCACTTCCGTGCATAGATCCCGAATCTTGTCGCCATAGGCTGCAAAAACAACTTTGCTACCGCTGTTCAGCCCTGTACCCGAGTAATCCAATGTATCAATGGTCGTATGGGTATGGAAATGAATATCCCGCTGCATATCCATGCGCTCCAAGATATAGGTCAGGAATTCAACTTCCTTATGGGTGTCCAAAGGCTGTTGATCCTCAGCAGTAATGAACAGGTACTTCGCCAAACTGAGCTGACCTGTTCCCAAAATACGATTGGCAATCGTGAGCAACTCTGTCGGTTGCTTCACTGCCTGATAAGGCGTGTAACGTTCACTGCCAATGGCAAACAGCAATGGATGAACCCCTGCTGCATCGACCGCATGCACTTCTTTGACGCCAGGAATCTCCTGTTTGATCGCGTCTCCTGTAATCTCATGAATCAAATCGCCAAAAGCCGTATCCTCTTGCGGTGGACGACCAACAACCGTAAACGGCCAGATGGCATTCGGTTTGGCATAGACTTTATGCACACGCATTAGTGGGAATTCATGCGTCAGACTGTAGTAACCCAGATGATCGCCGAACGGGCCTTCAGGCTTCGTCTCGCCTGGATAGATATCACCTGTGATGACAAAATCGGCATCATTACTAATGCAATACCCATCTTTGTAACTGTACCGGAAACGACGTCCAGCGAGCAGGCCAGCAAATGTCATCTCACTGAGTCCTTCAGGCAGAGGCATCACCGCTGAGAGTGTATGTGCTGGTGGACCCCCGATGAAAATACTGACTTTCAGCGGTTCTCCCTTTTTGACAGCCTTGGCTTGATGTATACCAATTCCGCGATGAATCTGATAGTGCAGTCCAATTTCCTTGTTCATTTCAAAATCATTGCCATCCAGCTGAACCCGGTACATCCCCAGATTGGAATTCATGATTCCTGGCTTATCCGGATCTTCGGAATATACCTGTGGCAGCGTCACGAATGCCCCGCCGTCCATAGGCCAGTGCTTGATGAGCGGCAGATCCGAGATTTGAATCTCTTGCGCGGACACGGGTAGACTAATAGACTTCTGTTTCGGCAGCGCCTGCCACGCAGCTAGACCTGTTTGGACATGCTGGAATGGCGTCTTAAGCGCCTTCATGGGATCGTCACGAACAGCCATGACCCGTTGTACGCCTTCCAGCGTACCGCGGAACATGAATTTGCTTCGTTCCACCGTGCCGAACAGATTCGATACGGCCTGGAACTTTGAGCCTTTTACATTTTCGAATAATAACGCCGGGCCTTTAGCCTCGTGCACTTTCATGTGGATCGCTGCCATCTCCAGATGAGGATCAACCTCTTCATTGACCCGAATCAAATGACCGTGCTGCTCCAGATCGTTAATACAATCTTCCATATTGCGATATTTCATTGGATGGCTCCATTCTCTGTATGATAAATTGATTAAGTTCATAGATTCACATAACGTCTCTTCTATTTTATCAAATGATCCACTGCTAAACAAAACTATATGTGAAATTTTGTCGCGATTACAAATGTCAAAAAGCAACATGGAAGCAATCTGAACCCTGAACGCACAGGGACCGATTGTTTCTATATTGCTCTCTCTATTCTGACATGCCTAAGATGTGATGACCGATCTGGGAATCGTGACAATAAACTGCGTGCCTTTTCCTACTTCACTCTCTACATCAATTGTACATTGATGCAATTTCAAAATTTTAATCACAATGGACAACCCTAATCTATTACCTCGAAGCGAGCTGCTCCGCGCTTTGTCCGCCATATAGAATCGATCAAAGATATACGGGAGGGCTTCCTTAGGTATGCCTTGTCCAGAATCTCTAATCAATACCTTCACGAATGAAGATGACGTCTCAATTTCGACATGAATGGTACCCATAGAACCGGTATATTTGATCGCATTGTTTATTAAATTCTGCCAGACCTGATCAAACAAATCTTTGTCCACTGTGATCTCGCAGGGCAACAAGTCCAACTCGATCTGTATGTCCTTCTGCGCCCACTGCGGCTCTGCCAGTAAGATCGCCCTTCTTAATTGTTCATCCAACTGGAATGTGGTGAAATGAACCGGATGATGCTCCGAATCTAGCGAGGCTAGCCGTAGCAGATTATCACTGAGCCTCGATAAGCGCAGCGTTTCCTCATAGATAATATCCAAATGCTCTTTCTGCTCTTCTAATGGAATAACACCATCTTGTAGTGCTCTGGTAAACCCTCTGATCGATGTGAGCGGAGACTGCATTTCATGAGAGACATTGCTGACAAAGTCATCACGAACCGAATCGATTTTCTGCAACTCACTGGCCATATGATTAAAGCTCTCCATCAGTTCCCCAAACTCATCCTTATTATTGTGTTTCAGGCGGACCGACAGATCTCCTGAGGACATCTCCTTCGCTGCAACCGTTAACCTCTTAATCGGTTTTACAATGTACCCGGACATAAACAGGATTAATAAGCTACCAATGACCAGAACCGTTAATAGTGAAGTTAAGAGCGTGTTCCGCAGTGTATGAAAAAGAGAGGAGAAATCGCTTTGAATTAGAAAGGTGCCTATCCCCTCGTTGGTTCCGGGAACACCTATGGTCGCAATTCCATCCTTACTGGACATAAACATTGCACCCGTTGTACCCATCTCAAATAACGAATGAACTTTGTCCTCAGGCAAGGAAGATAACACTTCACTTTGTTCATTCACCGGAGTGATGTTCAAGCCATACCGGGCAAAGATACCTAAGCTTGATTGTACTTTTTCCGGATCATCGATCAAATTAATCAGTGTAGCGATATCTTCGGCAAAGGTAACCATAAAACGATCTGGCGTCTTTTCCTGTGTCCCACTATTCAGCATAAAGGAGAGAATCAAACTCACCAGAACAATTCCAATAAACGTAGCTACGATTCGAAGTCGCAGGCTTTTCCTCAACATGTTCATGCACGCTCCAGGCGATAACCGAGTCCTCTTATCGTTGAGATCACTAGCTCAGGTACGGGTTCAAGCCGTTCCCTTAACCGCTTGATATGCACGTCGACCGTACGCTCATCGCCTTCATAATCGATACCCCATATATCATCTATAAGCTGTGTACGTGTGAATATTTTCCCTGGCGAACTCGCCAGAGAAAATAACAATTCACATTCCTTCTTTTTCAATTCGATAGATTGTCCATCCGAAACAACCATCAGATTGCCCAAATCAATCGTTACACCGCTGATCTGAATCATGTTCGATGGACTTTTGTTATATCGTTTCAGTAACGATTTTACACGCAGGATTAATTCTACCGGATCAAAAGGTTTAACCAGGTAGTCGTCTGACCCCGCATTAAACCCTCTGACTTTGTCCTTGGATTCTCCCTTGGCAGTTACCATGAGAATCGGAATATCCAGATAAGATCGGATATCTTCGGTAAGTTCAATGCCGTCTATTCGCGGCATCATTACATCCACAATCGCCAGATCAACTCTTGTATGAGAGAGGATATCCAGCGCTTCTTGACCGTCTGGTGCTTCCAGCACTGAGAATTGATTCTTTTCAAGATAGATTCGGATTAATTTGCGGATATGGGAATCATCGTCCACCACCAGAATCGTGTTCATGTAGCCATTATCCTTTCCGCAATTGGTTTTATTCGTATCGCAAGGATTCCATCGGGTCGAGTTTTGCAGCTTTTGATGACGGCATCAGACCGGCCACGATACTAATCGCTGTACTTACCACAATACCGAACAAGATATAATATCCTGAGAGATTAATGAGTTTTGCTCCAAATGCATTGTCCAATAGAATGTTTAACACATAACTAATGATCACTGCAAAGATTACCGCAATAATACCACTAAATACCCCTAATAAGGCAGATTCGGAGAAGAATATTCGCTTGATATCTTTCTTTCTCGCTCCAATTGCCCGAAGAATTCCGATCTCCTTCGTCCGTTCCACGACACTAATATAGAGTACAACCAATATCATGATACCGGATACGATCAACGAAATGCCTGCAATACCAGCGAGTACAATGGAAGCCATACTAACATAAGTCGTGATATTCTCCATGACCTTGGCCATTTGAGAGCCTGCGAAGCCAGCATCCACAGCAGCTTCATTGATATCATTTACATATTTCATATCGGTTGCATAGGCGTTAACCTGAATCGGCCCGATCGTTATTCCTTTATCCGTATACATTGGCTCCAACGTCTCTGATGAGATGTATCCCGGGGATTGTTGCATTGGAGATCTTGGGTCTGCTGCTTCATAGATTCCTGAGATGGTTACTTCTTTCTCCAAGGTTACTGGTTTATTATTGCCATCCATCTCATTGATATATAGAAACACGGACTTGCCGATTATGGATTCGGCTTGGTCGATTCCGCTTAATTGTTTCGCCGTATCGAGAGGTAACAGCATCTGATTTTCTACAGGAAGGACCCCCGTTGTCATCAGTGCTGGATCAAAAGCATCCGTTAACGTCGTTAACTGCGTAAGTCCCACACTTTGTTCTTCATTCACCATAGTCGATTTGCCTGTAATAGTTGTGATCGTCTCTACATGATCCACATTAGGAAAATTGCGAATTGTCTCAACATCAGCTTCGGTAAATTGTTCACCTGGTGCCATCAAGGCCTCGGGACCTTGCATGTCCTTGGCTTCTTCACTCGGCTTCGTTATATCCACGAGCAAAGGGTCCATACTTGAATTGATTTCGTCATTCATATACGTCGTTATACCATTCCCCAAGGAGAGCATCAGGAGTACACTTAATATACCTATAGATCCACCCAAAGCGACCAGAACATTACGCTTGCCGTTGAGTTTCATATTTTTAAGTGCCATCTTGAATGAAGCAAGCAAGCTCAGGCTCCGGGAAGAATCCTGACGACTCTCATAAACAGCCGTAGAAGGATCTTTCAGGTGAATATCATCACTAATGCGCCCTTCTTCAACCTTCACAATACGTGTACCGGAGTCAGCGACTTTCTGCGAGTGAGTTACGGCGATCACCAGCATTCCCTTTTTTGCTATACTGTCGAGCAAAGCGAGGATTTGATCTCCGTTTTCCCTATCCAGAGCACCTGTTGGTTCATCTGCGAGAATAATATCCGGATTGTTGGATAACGCCCGTGCGATGGAAACTCGTTGCTTCTGACCGCCAGATAACTGGTTGGGACGTTTGTTCAGATGATCCTTCAGCCCGACCTCTGTTAATATATCAACGGCACGTTGGTTCCGCTCCTTCTCATTGGTATCCGTCATTTGCATCGCAATCGTCACATTTTCGAGGACAGACAGATGCGGGATCAGATTGAAATTTTGAAAGACAAAGCCGATATTATTCTTCCGATAATCATCCATTTCCTTCTCTGTCATGGCACTTAAGTTCTTGCCACGAACAACGACGTCCCCTTCATAATCGGAGTCCATTCCCCCAATGATATTCATCAGCGTTGACTTACCGCAGCCAGATTCGCCTAGGATGGAGACGAACTCCCCCGTCTCAAAGCTTAAGTTCAAACCGTGGAGTACCGGAACTCTTTCTTTTCCATATAAGGTGTATGATTTCTTCACATTTTTAACTTCTAGTATTTTCATATGGATCTCTTCCTCTCCTGATCATGCACTTCTATCTATCTATTTCATGTTTCATATCGTAACAAATCATTGTGAACTGATAATGAACTGGACCATTGCACCTATAAGAGGTTGTTCAAAAGAACTATATGCAAAAAACCCGAATCCTTAGATATAAGGACTCGGGTTGTCTTATTTCGTTATTGCATTTGATAATATAAGTTAAACTAATCATTTACACGATAACGGAGAAGACAGAAAAAACCTGAAAAAGCGAAGCGTTCGCCTTTATCCCCGGATTTTCACCTTTGGAAAAGGGATTCAAAAAATCTGGGGATAACAGCGATTGGAAGGTTATTCTGTCGTCGTAGTGTCAGTGTAAATAATCTTTAGTTCAACTTATAAAGTTTAGATTAGTCCGGCTTTTGCCAGCAGCCTTTTCACAATTGCCGCTGACTGTGCACGACTAATGTCTGCATCTGTCATCAGCTTGCCATCAGCACCTTGTACCAGCTCTTGTTTAATCGCCGATGCAACCGGCTCTGCTGCCCATGATTGTACTTTAGCGCTATCGCTGTATGTGCTCAGCAGGCTTGTTGTCTCTGACGCGTCGGCCTGTGCCAGACCGACCAGTTTCATCGCACGTGACACAATGGTTAGCGCTTCAGCACGAGAAATTTCGCTATTCGGACGGAAGCTGTCGTCAGCATAACCTGAGATCAGGCCATAGGACACAGCCGTCTGAACCTCATCCTCATACCAGCTGCCTGTCTTCACATCCGTGAATGATGCTGCTTCTGCGCTAATCGGGGAGTGCAGACCCAAACCTCTTAACAAAACAGCCGTAAACTCTGCCCGCGTAATACTCCGGTCCGGCGCAAACACGTTATCACCAGTACCTTGTACGATCAGACGGGATGCCAGATCCTGTACGTCCTCACGACTCCAGTGATTCGTTACATCGCTGAATGTTGCCGGATGATAGATCAGGGCGTAAGTGCTGTTCGTCAAGCTGTTAATAATAGCAGAATCTTGCCCGTTACCTTTGATAACCTTGGTCGGCACATGCAGAAGGCTGCCATCTGGTTGAAGTACGACACCTGTCGTGATCTTTGAACCATCGACACCCTCTGGGAGTGTAATGGAGCGCTCTACATATGAATTGAAACGATCCACATTGACTTGCTGTCCATTCCAGATGGCTGTCACTTCAAAATCAACTGGGGTTGCAATCACTGTAGTGTTCTGCAGTTTGTCCGCTGCGGCCTGAATTGCTGTTTGCTTGGATGTGGCACTAGGCACAATAGCGATTTGAATGGTGATATCTTCCAATGGAACGGTGCTTCCGAATTGGTTCAGAACCTGATCTACCTGAATCTGATTAGCCGGGAGGGTATAAGTACCGCTATCAGTCTGAATGACAACTTCAGCATTACTTCCTTCCATCGTTTTGACTAGTTTGCCGTTCAGTTCACCAACGACCGCGCCCTTGCCAGTACCTGTAATGGGTAGCAGAAGCGTTCGCAGTCCACTTCCAATCTGATTAATGACTTTGTCATTATCCACGTGAACAGTGGTAGTAACCTGATTGCCTACCGTTGATGTGGTAGCCGTCGCAGATTGTTCCTGTTTCTGTCCATTCACATAGATATCTACGCCTTTGGTTACCGCCGGAGTCGATGGAACTGGGGTAACCACGGGTGTAGTTGGCGATACACTTCCTCCCGAAGAGGAACCTGGAGAACCCGAATTGCCACCACTTGGGTTTGCTGCTGTAATTGTGATCGTTCCACCGGACAACTGAGCACCACTATTGTGTTCTAGATTTGTAAAATGCCAATGTTCTGAATCGCCTTGCACCACTGTGAGCTGTTTTGTACCAGGAGTCGCATTACTTTTGGCTTTGACCTCAATATCAAATAATTGCTGTTCGTCTGAAATCAGACGTTCACCTGCATTGAAATCAACCCAGATAATCCGTACCCAGCCTTCTTCGTTATTAATTACGTACTGGAAGTCTCCTGTACCGGTTTCTTCTGGGGATGTGCTAATGGTACTGACAGATTTAGGCGTGATACGGACAACTTCCAGTGCAGATGTATCATAATCAATTTGCATATTATAAGCGCTAACCTGAGAATAGGACTGCTTTAATGTAACAGGGACATGAACCGTCTGCCCCGCCTGTACACTAACATTTGCAAATTGCACCTGTGATGGTTCTGCCGGCTCTGCCCCAGCTATACTCGGGAATACGAGAGACGAGAGTAGCGTCAGTGCGATGAGACCTGACATTGTTTTTCTGATTCTTGGACGTTTCTTTTTCGGTTGAAACATGTATTAGCCTCCATGTCTTTATCAATTGGTAGATTGCATGGTGAAGATAGAAAAGTATTGTTATTCGTTATCTAAATTAAAAAATATGAATTAATCAGGGAGTTGTATTTTTTCTTTTCCAACAATGTATACTCGTCTAGGCTCCGTATTCGCGTCTGAAGTGGAATGAGCAGTCACTTCGAGCACAAGATAATGATCCTCGTCCTCCGATGTAACGGTATGCTGTTCTCGTGTCTCCCCTTCTATTGGAACCATATCTCCTCCTGAAGCTTCTGTTGCGCGGTACCACTGATAAGAAGGAGTATTAATGTAATCCCCATCAACATCCATTAAATCATAATCAGTGGCAATTGCGTTCTCCATGTAATCCTTCAATTGACCATTCAACACATAAGGCGCATCGTCCACTTGTTGGAAGGTCAACACATAGTCATTGTTTTTCGCGCCAAGTGTTTTGTTGGCATATCCGTTTAACAACGCATTCATATCCCCCAAAGAGGGTTCCGCATTACGATCCACGTCCATTCGGTTCATCTCTACGTAGGTAAAGCCGCGGCGACTTAGCATGTTACGAAGATATTCCAAAAGGTCTGCTGCATCCGCAGAATTCACTTTTCCGTCTGCATTTACATCCCCTTTTTTACTAATGTGAAGTTCAAAGTTATCCGTAACCGTTTCTGGTACATCAGATACTGTATATTTAGCTTTCAATTCGATATTGATTTTGCCGCTCTTGTAAGGAATAACCACCAATGTACTTGTAGGTGTAGGCATATTTTCATCTTGTCTTGTTTCTACATACACCTCAGCTATACTGCTATCACCTGAACTGGCTGTGAGCATATTAAACTCATCGGATCGAAAATGTGTACTTAAATTGATTCTGACTGTATTATTGCTTGTTACCTCTATGGGCACATCGGGTACAAAAGAAGGATCATTTTGTTCCGATGAATAACTTAACCACTGGATGCCATCGTTAAGAACAGGTCGTGAAATGTTTATTACCGGACCAATTGCTCCTGCGTTAGCTTGAGGAAGCGTTCCACCTATAGGCAATGCAATGCCCAACCCGAGTGCAGTCAACATGCTTTTTTTCAATATCGGCTTAAGCCGTTTTTTGTTTTGTTTCCCCTTCAATTCATGTTCCTCCTCGTGTACATTTCAAATTTGAACAACTACATGCTCAGTATAACGAGTCATTCTGAACCGATTCTGAACAGGTCCATGGAACTATTCCCAGTTATAATTCGACAAAAAACGCCATGGAGAAAGCCTCCATGGCGTTTTGAGCACAAATCATTTTCCAGTTTGGAACAAATTGACCTAAAATTAAATTCCTTCAACGATTCGTTTGGCTCTAACCTTCACCTCACGGTAAAGTTCTTCCTCATCGATTGTGAGCAGCTTTCTGCCTCTCATGAGAATCTGGCCATTCACGATCGTGGTGTCCACATCCGCACCGTTTACACTGTATGCCAGTAGCGACTCTACCTCATGTACCGGTTGAAGATGTGGTTTGGCCAAGTCGATCAGAATCAGATCAGCTTTGCGATCCACTTCAAGCACACCCACTTCATGTTGAAGGCCAAGCAGATTAGCACTTCCGCGTGTCGCCATGCTTAGAACTTCCTTGGCTGGCAAGCGAGTGGGATCACCATAGTCCAGCTTTTGCAGCCAGGTCGCGGCTTTGATCTCCTCGAACATATCCACGGTTGTGGCACTTCCCGCTCCATCCGTTCCCATTCCCACGTTAATTCCTTGGGCCAACATCTCGGTAATCGGAGCAATTCCACAACCCAGCTTCAGATTGCTGACCGGATTGTGTGCTACACCGCCGCGCATACCCTTCAATCTGCCGATGTCCCTTCGATTAAGGTGTACGCCATGTGCAAGCAGGACATGTGCCTGTTCGAACATCCCCGCCTCTTCCAAATACTCCGTCGGCGTCATGCCATAGCGCTCACGAATCTTCACGACTTCTTCCTTCGTTTCAGCTAGATGAATATGTAGAGGAATATCCTCCGCGACAGCCATGGCAATGACTTCACGGAGCGGCTCCACGGGACAGGTGTAGGGCGAGTGGGGGCCATACATGGTTGTAATTCGCCCCTCTGCCGCTCCAGACCAGCGTTGTACAAGATCGATCGCCTCCTGCAACCTGCGTCCCCCATCATCCTCCATGAATACCATCCCACGTGTAAGCGATGCCCGCATACCTGTTTGCTTCACTGCTTCTGCAATCTCATTCATATGGATATACATATCCGCAAAAGCAGTGGTACCTGAACGGATCATCTCGGCGATGGATAACTTGGCACCCCAATAGATGTCTTCCGGGTTCATCCGTGCTTCGGCAGGCAACATTTTACGTTCGAGCCAGTCCATCAGCTTCAGATCATCCGAGAATCCCCGGAGCAGGCTCATCGGTGTATGTTGGTGGGCATTTATCAGTCCCGGCATAGCAACCTTATTGCGGCCATCGATAATCTCATCGTCAGGTTGAGGAGGAATGTGGTTCGCAATCTGTACAATGCGATCTCCTTCAATACGAATATCCCCCATAAAGGGGGCCTCGGCATCTTTCATCGTTAGGATGGTCGCTTGCTGAATCAATATACTCATTACATTCACGGCTCCTCTGGATTGGTTATCGTTCCTTCCATATCCGAGGGTAAGCCTTCACGTAACGGCAAGGTCAAGTCATTTTAATTTTTGGATCGTCATCTTTCTGAAACTTTGTATAAAGGGTTTAGGGTCAATTTCGACCATGTATGGATACACGCCTGTACTTGTGTGCAGATAGAAAAATCCACCTTCATCGCCCATTCGTCGAAATGACATGTCAAACACTTCCGTAATGTTGAACTCGCGGTATTTGGTCACGATTTTATCTGAATACAGAATCATGGAGCGGGCATTCATCTCAATCTCTTGGGCGAGACCCGTCACTTCTCTCTGTACTTTGTAATAAGGTAATACAGCAACGCAGTTCATGATCTCCCTCCATTCATACCATGATTATTGTTCCATCATAGCAGATTGGAGGGTACCCGCAAAAGAACATGAAACTAGGTGATCTTGGTTGTCACCTTTAGTGGCGTATGAAGTGCATCCTGAATGTCCTGCAAAGAGAGAACCTGTTCAATATGAAACACACCATGTGGCAACGCTGTTCTATACACGCGTTCTGCCACGGCTGCTGCCACCGCCGCCGTCGCATCTGCTTCTTTATGACCAACCAGCAGTTGTTCGACGCGTACTTGCTCACCATTTTCCCATCCTACGGCATCAACCTTGACCGCATACATCGGCTCTCCCCCAGGAATAAGGCCAAATGCCTTAACCGTTCCATTGCGAATAGACGGGACACGCAACAATGAAAATAACCCTGCACGTTTGGAGATTGCCATGGATCTTGTGATCCAGCGGGAGTCCAGACAGAGTCTGGTAGATACGGTTGGAATACGTAACGTCCGAGCAACCACATGTTGATCCGAAAAGTTAAATCGATAGGCCTTCCGGTTCCCCAGTTCCGTTCCAAAATCAATCCTTTTGCCATCTCCGAAACTTTGTACCTCAGCTGGTTTGCCCTTTTGCATTACCTGGTAGGTGGCATTCATCTGATCAACGGTCCATTCCACGGCAGCCTTCCCGTGTTTCTCGCCAAGTCCCAGCATTACGGTAATATCTGCTTCCTCCACCTGATCCATATGCATGGTCGCTTCACGTACAAGCAGATTCGTGACTCCCGGTGATAATCCAACGCTGAGGATCGCGGTCGATTTGGAATGTTGCATTTTGGTGTGCAACTGTTCAACCTGAGCGAGAAAATCATATTTTGCAGAAATATCAATATAATCCGTTCCGGCTTGTGCACAGGATTCAACGAACCGAGTATCACTCTGGTCCACACACATGATCACGAGCTTCACAGACCGTAACATGGAAGGCTCCACAGGTTTTGTCACATCCAGTTGAAGCGGCAGTACAGCACCACCTGTCGATCGGCTGAATTCTTCCGCACGGTTCATACGCGTACCCGCTGCCCATACTTTACCCGGAAACAATTTCCCCAGCTGAGTACATATCATCTGCCCTACTTGACCATAACCACCAACCACCCAGATCTGATCTTTCACAGACTTCACATTAGTTCCGACTTGCATAATATCCCTCCACCCAGAACGCCCCGAAGTAACGTGTAATATGTGAGAAACCGCATTCGGTCAGTAGCTGAGTCATCTCTTCAGAGGATATGGGATCGGATTCACGGCCCAAAGAAGCAGCAAAGCGCTCCCACTCTTCAGGAAGAACACCTGCATTCAACATGTGATCCTTCCAAGCTTGCATCATCACTGGATATGCAGGGGAACGAAGATCGGCATTTACAGCAGCAATGATCAGTGGTGCACCCGGTTTAAGTCTCGCTGCGAGGCTGGTCAGAAACGTTCTCTTGGCCTCCATCCCCTGAATAAAATGTAACATGAGCATGCTTGTGGCCCCATCATATAAAATATCCTCTGGTAATTCTTCAACCGTGACAGATTGCAGCTTCACTCTGGAACCGATGCCGGCTTCCGCGACTCGGATCTCGGCAAGTTGCAGCATGGGCTGTGAAGGATCTACTCCGGTCAATGTCCACCCGGTATGGCGTGATCCAAGCAGAGCAATTTCTTTTCCCCCTCCCGCTCCGGCTACAAGTATATGAATATCGTTGTTATCCATAACAGATGCTGCAAGCAGCCGTTCCATTAGATCATGCATATGAGAATAACCCGGAATCTTCAGGGCTATCGATTGTTCGTAGCGATGTACATCTGCCGTTTCCCAGCTCATGGGTGATGGATTGTGATTCATGGATACTACACTCCTCTTGAATTGAAGTTAGACTTGACTCGCTGTTCGTCTAATTTCATTATAGAAGGATACGCCGAACCTACAATCCCAGAACATTGGGATATACGCATAGCGAGAGGAGATATCTTGTTGACATCACGTATTGATCGGAACCACAGACTTATCACTTCTCTTGAAAAAGGAACCTGGACCTCGCGTACCTACCGGGAAGCTGTTCTGAAGCAGATCCATTCGGCGGTCCCTTATGACGCATACTGTTTCACCACCGTTGATCCTCTGACTCTTCTCTCCACAGGAGCTGTGACGGAAGATGGCATTGAAGCCATTCATGATCGGTTATTCATCAATGAATACATGGAAGAAGACATACATAAATACGCTGAATTAATTCGCAGCGGTGAACATACTGCTACCCTTCATACGTGCACGAACGAACAACCTGAACAAAGCCCACGTTATATCAACATTCTTCAGCCAGCGGGGTTCGGTGACGAACTGCGCGCTGTATTGGTCAGTGGAGACGCTTGTTGGGGATACCTGACCCTGTATCGTAAGACCGAGAATTCTTTTTTTACAGAGGAGGAACGGTCGCTGATTCAGAGCTGGACTACTTCTATTGCATCCATGCTGCGGTCCACGAGTCTGACACTCATGGATGAGATCACGAGTGAAAGTCCTGATGAACCCGGAATTTTGATTACCTCGGACACGTTCCAGCTCTTATCGCTGAACGCCCCGGCTCAATATTGGCTGTCCCAATTGCGTACGCTGGAACATGTAGGGCCAGACATTCTGCCCCGTCCGGTACGTGCAGTGAGTTCCCACTTGCAGCGCAAGAATCGGGCAGAACGGGCTGACGATCGTCAACTCGCTCCCGACTCGCCCTCCAAAGTCTGTATCCAACTTCCGGATGGGCGTTATCTCATCCTTCATGCCAGTCTTATGCAACAGCTTGCGGGACCGGATCAGATTGCTATTCGTTTGGAGCAGGCGATGC
This sequence comes from Paenibacillus sp. FSL H8-0079, assembly GCF_037991315.1. Taxonomy (NCBI): domain Bacteria; kingdom Bacillati; phylum Bacillota; class Bacilli; order Caryophanales; family Paenibacillaceae; genus Paenibacillus; species Paenibacillus sp. FSL H8-0079. Next base: position 2,859,513 of record NZ_CP150300.1, on the reverse strand, counting down.
CGCAGGATTTGCTGCCCTTGCTCGCCGAGAGCCATGGATTATCCAGTCGAGAACGGGAACTACTGGGTTATGTGCTGCGTAGCTATTCTTCCAAAGAGATTGCTGCCGCGATGCATATTTCTGTCTATACGGTTCAGGATCATTTGAAATCCATTTTCGCCAAAACCAAGGTATCTTCACGTCGCGAGCTCATCTGGTATTTCGTTTCCCGTTTCCAGCTGTCGGATGAGACGGCCATATAAATGCTGAGAGGTAAGCAATATACTCTACAGTTCCAACTCACTTGGGTTACCAAAGCAAAAAAAGCCACCATTCAGGCGACTTCTTAAGCGACGATATTCTTGTCCTTTGGGGTCGCTTGCTTATTTTCCCCGTGAGCGGATAAGGGTGCGAATGCTCCATTGGACAGTTCAAAATCACACTTATGTTGGTTTCACTGCCACTTCATTGGTATGAGGTCCGAGAATAACATCTCTCTCCATAGAGAAATGTTCCCCATTAACAGTTACATTCTCAAATCTCACGTTCTCTACCTTCCGCGCTTCATCGTAGCCTTCGATATGGGATGGATTCAGACAACTTCCGTTATACGTAATATTTTTGAAAAGAATATCCCGGATCTGTTTCCCCGGAGCAGGATTGTATTTTGCATTTTGCAGCACTCTCACATTGAACAGTTCACCCAATTCGAACGGTTCAATGCGGATATTCTCATACACTACGTTCTGTACCGTGTTGTTGTCTCCGGCATTGATCGCAAGACATCCCCAGTAATCCGGCTGTGGTTCGTGATGCTCGAGGATATCAATATTGCTGAATATAATATCCTCAATCACATCTCCATCTCCTTCATAGTTGCCATGTGTGCCTATATTGGCTGGGTGCGCTACATCTGCCCACAAGATCGAACGGGTAACACGAACCCTCCGGGTATCACCTCGATATTCATCCCTTGAAGCATAGATCGCAATACAGTCATCAGAAGTACGCAGAAATACACTGTCGATGTTCACATCTGAACAGGCCATCATGTCAATGCCATCCGACCAGCCACGTGTACTAAACGTTTTTATATTGCAAATATCTATAGACTCCGATTGACCAATCAGGACTGTATAATGGGGCGGATCAATAACCGTGATGCCTTCAATGGATATGTTTCGGGCGTAACTGATTTCTACCCCACGATAAAAGGTCGTTTTCTCAAAATCGGACAAATACAGAATTCCTCTGCCACGAATGACCACGTCCTCCACGTGACTGCAAATAAAGCCCCCACAGATGACTGCGCCACCGGCGATATAGATCATTGTATTCGAAGGTACTTCTAAACGAGATGTATCGAAATGATGGATACCGGGTTGAAAATATATCACTTTGTGTTTCACTGCTGAACTCACAGCTGCCAAGTTCCCCAGAATATCTGCCGTGTCATGCATACCCGGTTCAAGCGGCAGGACACCATCATCTGAAACCAGCGGGACATCCTGCTCCAGCGGATTAGCAAAGATGTGCAGATTGTGGAATCGGTCTCCGTCCACTTCCAGGGATAGTTGCTGTGGACCGTCCAGACGAAGCAATATACGGTTTGCTTCCAACTCACAGCTTAATCCTGTTGAGATTGGGCGGATGACTGCAGTCTGAACACTCCCTTCATTTTTCACAATCTCCAGTTCCACCGGCCCATTACAATCGAACGTGACCATCGATGCATTGCGGACATCATGCATATCGACCTTCACATTGTAACTGAACAAGGGCTGCCACTCCCCATGTGGCTTGCGGACATTCACGGTGAAGTCCGGGTTGACTACGGCACCCGTCGGGGCTGGATAAACCACTAAATGCGTATTTACAGTCTGCATATCCGTTCTCCTCCATACCTAGAGATGAGACGGTTAGCAGATGAGCACCGTTCCCAGGTTCATCTGCTAACGATCATGCCATCATCCCTGAAAGTCATTTTTATTTACTGCGTTCCTCGTAAATCTGTTGGGCCTCATCCAGTTCCGACTGTCCCCCGGAGTTCAGCCACTGTGACCGGAAATCATCAAAATCTTTATCTGTATTCGCTTCACCAGAGATTGCTTTAATATAATATTGAGCCTGTAGTGTGTTCAAAATGGCCTCATATTGGGCTTTGGTCTTCATCACCGTCGACTGTATCAGATCACTCAAGACAGTTACATTTTCCACATTCGTCAGCTTTTCTTTGAAAGCCAGCTTTTCAGGAGAATAGTGATGCTTCATCATGGAGCTGACTTTGGCACCGAATGGATTATAGAAACCTGCACCCAGTTCACTCATTAACTCCGTACCTGCTGCCGCTTCCGTAACGACCGCCAATTCACCTTCGAGGTTATAGGAGTTTCCTTTTTCCCCAAACACTGTCGTCAAGTAGCCTTCCGTATCCGTCGTGACATACTCCAGAATTTGCAAAATTTTAATTCGTTTGGCGTCATCCTTCTCAAGCTGTGCTCCAAACAACAATGGAGGCTGCAATGCTCCATTGGCCATCGCATACTTCTTGCCGTCCGGCCCAGCGAACGGAACACCGGGAACAAGTTCAATGCCTTTATCCTTGGAGATCAGGCCAAAGTATCCATCATCATACAGATGGTGCCACATTCCGGTTTCAATGATCCCGGTACGCAGACTGACAAATTTGGTTTGAATCTCGCTATTGCCATCGGTGATGAATTCAGGATCAATAATGCCCGCCTTATACCATTCATTTAACAGCTTCAGCGCATTGCGCGCTTCCTCTGTAATTGCGCCATAAGTTACTTTGCCATTCGCGTCCAGTTTGAACTGGTACGGTGCTACTCCGTAAGCTGCGAACACCGTATTGAACAGTTGTGCCTGGGCATCCTTGCCTCGTCCGGTCAAGCCATAAGTATCCTTTTTACCGTTGCCGTCCGGGTCATTATTCATGAATTTGGTCAGCACATCCTCAAGCTCGGTAAGATCCGTTGGCGGTTCATTGTAGCCAATAGCCTTCAACCATTGTCCGTTATATGCGGGAATAAAACCTGTTGCACCTTCCCCCCATACCTTGGGAACACCCCAGTTCTTGCCGTTATATGTACCCGGGTCCCAGGCATTTGGATCAACGCTCTCCACGTCCGCCGTGTATTTAGGCATATATTGCTTGATCTCCTCTTGGGATACACTCGCAAGGATACCTTGATCCGCCCATTGCACCACATCGCCTACGGTGCCGTCTACGGAGATAATGTCCGGGATCTGTCCGGAAGCCAGCATGACGTTAAATTGCTCTTTCCAGGTTGCCGTCTCGAAGGAGATATTCTTGAACTTCACATTGAATTTCTCCTCCAGAAACTTCTGGACGTAATTGTTATCGGCTTTGGGAATATTCCAGTTGTTTGCGATTGAAATCTCAATTGGCTTTTCATTACCCCCATCTGAACTTTCACCAGTGCTATTATCAGTAATCGTACCACCACTGCAACCGCTTACGAGTAATGAAGCCGATACCACTAGGCCCAGCATACCGGTAATGAATTTCTTTTGTCTCATCTCTGAATTCCTCCCTTTTGATCTAACAATTCGCATATGTGAATCAAGACACCCTGAGGCAGCCTGAATGAACCCGTGTTACCCTTTGAGCGAGCCTACCATCGTTCCTTTTACGAAGTACTTTTGCAGAAATGGATACACAATAATAATGGGCAGTGCCGTGAACATCAGTGTAGCGGCTTTGATCGGTTCCTGATAACCCAATTCTGAGCCCTTAACGTCTGCCGCGAACATGGATAGATTTTCTCCCGTGATGACTACTCGCCGCAGGAACGTCTGAAGCACTTGCTTGGAAGGGTCCTGGATGTATAACACCGCGTCAAACCAGGCATTCCAATGTCCTACCGCAGACCATAGCGACAATGTGGCGATAACAGGCATCGATAACGGGAGAACCAGCTGAAACAGAATACGCAAATCGTTTGCCCCATCGATTTTGGCCGAATCCTCCAGCTCATCAGGTATGTTCTGAAAGAAATTACGCAGAATCAGCATGGAAAACGTACTGATCAATCCCGGGATAATGTACACCAGTCGCGAATCCAGCAGCCCAAGCGATTTGATCAGAAAGTAGGAAGGAATCATCCCCCCGCTAAAGAACATCGTGAACACAATTAACATCGTATACACATTGCGATGCGGCAAGTATTTACGGGATAGCGGATATGCTCCAAACGACATAAACAGGATCGAGCACACGGTCCCCACCACGGTACGAAAAACGGTGTTGCCAAACCCCATCCAGATATCCTGATTACCCAGTACCTTCTGCCAAGCAAAAAATGAAACCTGCTGTGGATATAGATGGATACCCAATCTCAATGCTTCTGCCGGTGTACTGAACGAGATCGCAAGCATATGAACAAACGGATACAGCATGACAATACACAAAATAATCATGAACGTAATCAAACAACCCTGAAAAAGATTACTGCCCCTGCTATGCTTCACTGCCTTGTCCTCCAATCTGGTTATTCTGTTTAAAAGAGCCCCTGCTGTCCAAACCTTTTAGCCATATAGTTCGTTGCAAGTACCAGCGCAAAAGCAATCACATTTTTGAACAGACCGACCGCTGTCGTCAGGCTGAACTGAAAATTTTGCAAGCCTACCCTATAAACATAGGTGTCCAGAATATCCGCCACACTATAAGTCGCAGGTGAGTACAGGTTCAAAATCTGATCAAAGCCGGCATCCAGTACATTGCCAATGCGCAGAATAAACATCAGTACGATGACCGGCATAATTGTCGGAAGTGTAATACTGAGGGTCTGCCTCCAGCGACTCGCTCCGTCCATCACGGCAGCTTCATACATCTCGGGTTGTACACCCGCAAGTGCGGCCAGATAGATAATCGTGCCCCAGCCAACTTCTTTCCAGATCGCCGAAATGACCAGAGTTGACCGGAAATGATTCGGATCTCCCAGAAAATAAACCGACTCCAATCCCACAAGCTGGAGCAAATAATTGACTACTCCAGACGATGGAGACAGCAGTGTAATCAATATCCCCGAGAGAATGACCCAGGAGAAAAAATGCGGCAGATAGGTCAGCGACTGTGCTACCCTTTTGAAGGCACCTGACCGGATCTCATTGATCAGTAGCGCGAGTATAATAGGCGCCGGGAATCCAAACAGAATATGCAAAAAACTAATGATGATCGTATTCTTCAGAATCATTAAGAAGTCAGGAGATTGAAAGAACAAAAACTCGAAATGCTTGAATCCCACCCAGGGACTGCCCCAGATTCCATCCATGATCCTGAAATCTTTGAAAGCCAGTTGAATACCGTACATTGGGCCGTATGCAAAGACCGCGTACCAAATCATTACCGGAGCAAGCAGCAGAAACAGATATCTGCACTTCTTGTATTCCCTCCAGGTTGCTGCCCATTTTGACGGCTGTTCATGGAATATATTCTTTTTGCCATCCACTTCCGGATTGTGCACCGGGTTCATAATAACTGCTCCTTTCCAACCATCCAAAATTCCTCAAGCCACACATCAATCTTAGAATTATGTAAGCGCTTTTTCTATTGCAAGTTCATTCAATTCTTTATAAATTCTTTCACGGTTTCTTATAAAATCTAACGAATTCATAAAAAAATGACCGCTGCTTGGGTAACATTCGTTAGATGCTCCAAACAACAGTCATATGCACCTTACCTTCTAGCTCCATACTTGCTTCTGCTATTCCTTATCCAGAGATAATGAATCCAGCGCTGCCAGCTGTGAATTCCGATATTGCACAGGCGTTACGCCGTAGCGTGATTTGAATTTGCTGTGAAAATACTGAGGATTCCGGTATCCGACTTGCGTTGCAATAACCGACACCGAGAGCCGTGGTTGATCACGCAGCAGATCCGCAGCTTTTTCCAGCCGCAGCCGGGTTACATATTCCGTAAAAGATTCTTTGGTCCCTTCACTGAAAAGTGTAGAAATATAAGCAGGGGCCAGTGAAACCTCCTTCGAGAGGATTTGCAGGGATAACTCTTCATGCAAATGCTCTGCAATATATACCTTCAACGTACGAATCACATCCGTGTGAGCATGGTTACCCGCATACTTCAAATGTTCGGTAATCTGCATGCACAGCCTGCGAATTCCTTCGACCGTCTCGATCAGCGTATCCTTTTTCAATTCATCAAAAATATTGGAATGCGGCAGAAAGTGCTGTAACTTCAACTCAAGCACCGATTGATACAATTGCATTATTAATTGCAGCACAGCGAGTTCTGCAGTCTCGATCTGCATATGACCATCCTGAAGAATCTCCAGAAAATGATTAATGAAATCAGCAACCGCCTCCTGATCTCCTGCCTGTAGTGCATTTTTGAAATGATCGTATTGAAACAGATAAGGCGCCGTACTCATCTCCAGTACTCTGGAATACGCAACGATTGAATCCTTTCCATATAAAAAATGATATCTGCTTGCCTGCTTGGCCATCTGATAAGAATCGGCGAGCGCTTCTGGGTGGTCTACCCTGCTCCCAATAGCCGCTCCAAACCGGGAACCATGCTCATTAGAATGCTGAGCCTCCTGCAAATCGGCCATAATATGCTTCTCTGCGTCCTGTTCATCAGGAGAAATACAATAAATGATAGCCGCCTCATTTTCATTCAATGGAACGAAATTACTGTGTAAAGACCGATTCATCTTTTCATAACGCATCTTCAGACCTGCACTGCCTTCCTCTGGAATTCGGAGATAGACGGTGCAATAGTGATATCCCGGTTGGATGAACTGTTCCGCTTCGATCTCCAGGCTTACGCCAAGCAAGAGATTTTTCAAATCATTTTTTCTCGCTTGGGTTTCGAGGTTTACGATCTTTTCTTCCATCAGATGGAAGGTGTTACCTATAAAAGCATACTCATTACCTAAGGACGTGACAGCACTTGATGTATGTAAACCTTTGATCTGCATCATCAGTCTTTTTATCGGAATGTAGAGTTGTTTGGAGAAAAAGAACGATAGTAGCAAACCAAATAGAACAACTACGCCGCAACTAATTACAAGACTGTTTTTCAACTGTTCAGAGGACAGGACAAATGAGTTCATCGGACGATACATCGCATACGTCCAATCCTGCTGCGAGTTCGCGGACTCCAGATAAGACAGTACGGCTTTGCCTTCCGCTCCTTCTATAATCTGTTCTCCGCTTTGGCGGTTGTGAATGGTATTCTGCATTAAACCACCGAGAGCCTCATTATACTCCCCCGTGTGAAGCAGCTCTTTACCCGAAGAATCAAAAATATACAGCTGGTCTGCCGGGGAACTCAAAATTCGGGAAGCCGCCGTCTGTAGATATTCCACCCCTACATCCATATAGAAATAACCCATGGTTGGCACGCCAGGTGTCTCATATGGCAATTTAATCACATAGGTCATCACCTTGCTTCCATCCGCCAATGTCCGAAACAGCCATTCTTTAGGCTTCACTTCGTTCAACTTCAGAATGAAAGCTGCATCTTCGGATGTACCACTCTTCATATGAAAGTTGCTGGCATCCACGACATAATGATGAGCCGGAAAATAAACGGTAACATTGGTTAACCCTTCATTTTCAATCCTGTAGAATTCCAGTTCCTGCCGAAAGGATGCAATGCGACTCAAATTCCCCTCCCAGCTCTTCGTTAACAATAGATTCAAGTTGAAGTTATTCTGAATGAACCGAATGGAGAGTGCTTTATTCTGCAGGTTGTCTTCATATTTCTTTAATATCGTCTGCTCGATATAATCCTTGGCGGAAATCAGGCGATTTTTATTGTCTTTGGCAATCTCATCTTCCATCATTTCATTAGCCTGGGTATACCAATACCCACCCATAATGCCGATCAGAACCACAGACAGAACAGTATATGACAATATAAATTTGATAAAGATGGTTTTTCTGTATTCAGGCATTTTCATCCATCCCCTTTGGCTTCGCTCATCGTGCACTATCCCGTCCCTACAATAATGTATGCGCTATCATAAATGAGATCAACAATAGTTATTCATATTGCTTAAGCTATCAAAATCATTCTCTAAAATCCAGTATAAAATCTTTCACTTCATTCTAATTTCTTTCAACCCTGTAGTGGACCTGCACATATCTGGTACAACACAATGCAAAAAAATGCCCCAAAGCCTCCTTATTCAGTGGCTTCGGGACATTTACATTGAACACGTGCTTTTTTTTGCAGACAAGCAGATTCGTCAAAATGATTTATTAGGATGGTTCGAGCTCAGCACCTCCTATCATCCTTCTTCGTTCGGTTCCGTCTGGATAACCAGTGCCTGTATCGCCTGAAGCAGCTCGTTAGCTGCGGAATCAATCTGTGTTTGGGTGCTGTCCGCATCTTCCGCTATTACCGCTCCCAGTGATTTGGCCGCCAACATGGCAGTAAAGCCAGCCTCATCATAGGTTTCTTCCTGTAAGGTGTCTGCCTGTACCAGTAGCATGATTAGCAGTGTCGGGTCTGTGGGCTTGCTATACAATTCCAGTTCCGCCACGTTGGCATAACCGCCTGGTGAATAGTACCTCAGATAACGGAACGCTGTATCGTTGGTTATCGAAGCCGTATGCCATTGGACGCTACTGATCCCACTGATGGTATACAAATCGGTGTAATGCGTGCCGTCGTTAGATCCCTGTAGAATAGCTCCGTTAACACGCGTAATTTCTGAAGCCTTACCATTTCTCGGATAAAACTTGAAGCTCGACAATGACTCAGCCTGATTTTCTCCCAAATCAATATCAACCCATGCTACAGCATCCATCGTATCGGTAAACGTATCCACGTTGCTGTCCACGGCACGCCAACCATTCTGCTCTTTGGTCCCCTTGTTCTGATAGACTGGCGTGGAGGCCGCCACCATGGAAGGCGTTACGGTAATCTTCTGTGCAGGCAGGGAAGCAAGAGAATCCAGCTGCTCTTGAGCCTGGTACAACTCCTCCAGCAAAGCAGGCCGATCAGATGCAGGATTGTTGAAGAGTGCTCGAATCCGCTCAACCTCTTGCATGTATTGGTAATAGCTTCCCTTCGTATATCCTTCGGGGCTGACTACCTTGGAATCGATACTGCGAATATCATATTGTCCGTACAATTCCACTTCTGCCACATTCCCGTTCCAAGCAGCGCTGTTGTAGATTCTCAGGTATCGGTAAGCATCATGATCAATTATTCTGTCCCCGCCAATGTAAGTCCACTTGCCTTCTGCTGTTCCTGTGACGGCTGCAATCAAGTTCGTCCAGCTGTTATTGTCATTCGAACCTTGCAGGACCACTCCGTTCATTCTTGCGGGATAGGAGGCTCTGGGCATCAGCATTATATCGCTCAGTGTTACCGATACATCTGGTCCAAAGTCCACCGTATAGTAAGCTCCGGCACCAGTAGCCAGATCGCCGAAAGTCCCCGTATTGCCATCGAACAATAGATAGCCTACTCGTTCCTTGCTCAGTCCGCCTGTACCATACTGCTTATCTGAAGCCATTACTGTCGCCAGCCTGGATACATCGAGGAGCTTGGATTGGTTCACCAAATAGAGCGAAGATCGATCCGTCGTGAAGATGACAGGACCTGCGGACAGTCCATTAGCCGTCTTATAATCGATGGCAAACCGAATAGGACCTGTAGGCGCAAGATTATCCATGACCGCAGATGCCGTCCAGTTCAGCTGATCTGTGGAATGCACCATTGCCTCCTGACCTTGAATCACAGCCTGCACATCTTGAATTGGTTCGGTGGATTCAAAGGTCAGCACAACCGTATTACCTGCATCAACGCGGTTCTGTACGCTCTGGGGCGAGCTTATTGTGAGCGATTGAAGTTTATTATTCGTTTCATGGCGTTCTCCAAATATTCTGAATTCGGACAACTCCAGCATCGTACTGGATGGCTCAATCATCTGAATCTTGAAGAAACGGAAGGCAGTATTCCTGTGACCTTCGCTGACTTCAAGTGTCTGCATATCTTCAGATACGACGGTCAACCCTGGGGTTAGCCGTGTCCATGTTTCATTATCATTAGAACCAAAAATCGCAGTACCGCCGATCCGCTCGGGGAAGCTTGCCCTTACCTGAAGGGAGAAAGCATCCGCAGTGACTTTATAATCCGGTCCAAAATCCATGGTGTGTGTCAAATTGACGGCGTTACCGTAAAATGCAAAGCTCCCCGCGTAATTATCCAATAAATTCAGCGTTTCGTTGTAGAAGGTTGCGGCAGCCAGCATATTGGAATAGTCCATACTTCCATCCTGAAGCTGCGGTGTTAATTCTTGGAGACCTACTACCGCAGCTCTCAACTCCACCAGCTTTTGCAAAAACTCGTCATCTGAAGCCGTTGCTATTACATCCATGACATCAGCATATATGCTATTGTAGTGTGTTAAACTCGCAGATACATAGCTGGTTTCCGGGTTATAGGCAGCAATCACTGCGGCAACGGCAGACGAACGGTCAGCGCTCACGATGACCCTGACTTCTTTGGCTGTGATGGTGGCCCCATCCGTCGCTCCTACCACTATGGAGTAGGTGCCGACCTGCTCCGGCTCCCACGAAAAAGCACCCGTGCTTTCGTCAAAGACAGCCCCTTCAGGCTTATGATCGATCTGGTAAGTAACGCTGTCGACTATGCCATCATCGATGGCAGTAAAATCGTACTGCAATGCTGCATTTGACCCGACATACGTATACAAATCAAGAGAGGTTCCGCTCTCGTTAAAGACAGGTGGCGTCAGCTGTTCACCCGCTTTTAGATGGATGTGATCCATATCCACCACAGTGCCAGCTCCCTGAATTTTGAAATACGTCAAATCACTTAGACCTCGCAAGTTGTGCATGGTGTAGGATACATATTTCCACTGCCCCTTGGTATCCGGCAAAATCAAAGGAGCATCGTGCCACCCATTGATCACAAGCTTGGCTGTACCATTCGTCCGTATTCGCAGACCTATGGTTTTGACGGGAGTGCTGGTACTGACGACGGAGAATCGACTCCCCTCTTCCGTGGCTGTAATCTCTACAAAAGATGTTTCACCCTCTTGTTTTATCTCGGAGTGTGAATCCAGACTTGTAGCTCGGTGTTCAATTTCATTCCAATCCGCATTCGTCGATACTTTTGGAAGTGTTGTTGCGCCCTCAGTAGCTGCTTCTTCGGGGATAAACATCCAATAATCGGCGCCTCCATCCGGAGATTCCCAATAGAACGGTAGTCGCTTCTTAAACATATCGGCATAGTATGGAGCTTCCTCTTCCATATCTAGGCCTGCCGCATATTTGTAATAATAGTAGAGACCATATACGTTGCCGCCAATACGTCCTCTGTATCCTTCAGCCAGCTCTTTATAGATAATGGTCGGATTGCCATCGGCATCCGTATGAGCCGCTACCGGTGTCCATGGCGTATCATGGCCCAGCATGAACTGTGCAAAATAATCGGCCGCTTTCAATATCCTTTGATCCAGATATTCGTACGCATTAACCGCATTCTCCGCAGTGGACACCGTTCCTGCGACTGGATCGACCTTGGTTTCCTGTGCTTCCAACAGGCGGGCCAAGATCTCCACATTGGTGAGGTCCCCAGCGCCATGGGCCTGATCCCTGCCCATCTCCACATGCTGCACTCTCGGTGGAACCACTGCTTCACCTGTCACAATATTAGTGTCCACCCATCGAAACAGCTGCTTGATCGAGCCATTCTGCCCTTGATCCACAGCGGACTCATTCACGGTAAACCATTCCACGCCCTCATTGTAACGGTCACGGTTTCCTGTAAATATATATCCCGACATCGCTCCAAGGAGCGGATACAGATGCTGGTTCATAAAATACCCGTTATCATGTTGGAAAGTATCAATGACCGGATAGATGAGATTATTGCTAAAATCGGTTGTGTCCTGGTCTGTCCACTCCAGGTCTTGCGTTGTGCTGCTCGTGTATCTTAAAATCTCTGCTGCTGTCACCATGCGATTCAGTGGAATTCCGGTGTGAATGTGCGAATCAATGAAATAGGTGTATTTGGCGGGGTCCATCTGAGACCAGATTCGAATGATGCCCATGGCGTTAGCCCTGTACACCTCTTCCCCGGTTACATAATACATGATGGCTTGTGTGTAGGCCTTTAAGCCGTCCGCAATAAATCTGGAGTTAAAGGATTGACTGTTAAAATCCAAGCTGCCAGGCTTTGTCGGATCCGCACTACTCTGATTGCTGGAGGTAACGTTTCTAGATGCGGTTGGAGAATTTTCCATTCGATTAAAATAACTGTACCAAGGCTCTTGCTTTGCCAGCACCTGTGTGCGCATATTCTCAAGAATGTCCTTGGTGAGCCCAATTCCCGGATGTTCGAAACCGCTTGCATCAATTTCCTCATAAATCGTTGGCAGATATTCTGCTGCCGTATTCTCATTCACAGACGCCGCATTTGATACTGGATAAGGATAAGCCATTGCAACCAAACTCACGATTAAAATAAACATTACAATACACTTGGCCTGGTTTTTAAAGCCCCGCTTTTGTCGAGATGCCATGTACACTCCTCCTTCATGTCGTAGACTTGTGTAACATTCACTTCGTTTGAATGATGCGTCGTTATTTTCTATATCATTGCAGGTTTTCACAAGCTTCGTCCATTGCAATATCATTCATTTTGTTAAGATATCTTTCAAATCATTCAGATGGTATGCTCATTGTAATGCATGACTTCGCTATCATAGATGCTTTTGCCCTCTTTTGGCACAGGAATGTCTGCTCTCAACACAAAAAGAAGCCTAATCCATATGGATCAGGCTTCTTCATTATGTTTTTCGTGTTCAACAAGTTTCCGTAGTCACCATGTTTCCATAGTCTCCTGCGACCGACTTGATTAAGACTTTGCAGGTTTCCGAGAAGGTTTGGATGAACTAGCATTTTTATTCTTTTTCTTACTCACTTCCACAACCACAGGCTCCTGCGGATGTTCTACAGGATACATTTTACGGAACAATAACGTCTGTAGTACCAGGAATGCCCCCCCTACCGTCCAGTAAAGTGGCATAGCTGCCGGGGCTGATAGAGAAAAGAATGCCATCATCAGTGGGGAGAGATAACCCATAATGGCGAACTGCTTTCGCTGCTCAGGCGCCATATTGGCTTGTGATACCTTCGCTTGCACCAGATAAATGACCGCGACCACCACAGCGAGTACGTAGTCCGGCGCTCCCAGTTTGAACCAAAGGAACGAATGGGAAGAAAGTTCCGGTGTAAGTCGGATAGCCGTGTAAATACCTGACAGGATAGGCAACTGAATGAGCATCGGCAAGCAACCAATATTCAGCGGATTGAACTTATGCTTCTTGTATAGCTCCATCGTTTCCTGAGACAGCTTTTGCTTATCAGCAGGATCATTTTTGCCTTCATATTTTTTCTTGAGCGCATCCATCTCGGGTTTCATGGCGTTCATGATGACACGTGTTCCCTGCTGGGACTTGGCTTGACGCATCATCAACGGCAGCAGCGCAAGACGAATGATCAGTGTGATCACGATAATCGCGACCCCGTAGCTTCCATTAAATATGGTGGCAATGTGCTGTATCAGATACGACAGTGGAAATACAATATAGTGGTTAAAAAATCCCGGTGTCGATGAAGTAATCTCCGACACGTTGTTGCTGCATCCGGCAAGCAGCATGACTGCAAACAAAATGGCAATCAGGCCATAGATCCGTCCCTTGCCCGATCCAAAAGTGAATCCCTTGTTAGTCTTATGTTCCATATATATCCTCCTCGTTGATTTGTTGACCAATCGTTCAACGAGGAATGACAATCTGGTTCATCTTCATCGGGCGCTTCTCTTCGTCTAATCATGCGGCTCCAGTCTTCCTGTCTATGTTGTCTGTCCAAACACAGGGCAGGAAGTACAGGTTCAAGTCCACCACCGACGCCACCTTCCACCCAGTACTCTGTCATGCCACAGTGAAGATGGGCAATATAGGCATAGCTGACGGTGAAGATGAGTCCAATCGAGAATAAATATGGTAATAACTCCTGCAGTTCAAACAAGGGATTCACCCCCTTTATAGGTTAGTTTTTATATTATAACACTTACATATTGTTTTTGCATAAATCCGTACGTAAAAACAGTGATTATTCAACTATTCCGTTCTTAATTTGGACATTTCTAGCTCCGCTCTGTGTCTTGCAACGTTATAAGAAGGCCAGGCACCTTCTGATGAGTACATGTCCAAGTAGGCTTGACGTTCCAGCATTTCTCTCTTGAGATCCGGGTACTCCTCGAGAGCAAACTCTCGAAGTAACGGAACTGCATCTGCTGACAGACTTGCCAGGTAGGTTGCATCAATATTGCCAGTCTGATGATAACGTTCAATATTCAGCTCGGCAATCCGATTATCCATGCCCACGTAGTTGACAGCAACATATGCAGTGAGCGCAAGCACAATATACCAACGGATCAGCGGTATTGACGTGTAGCGTATGCGAAGGCCGGCAATCAGCAACAGAAGTGCCAGGAAAATCATGAATGCGTGCACCAGGAAGCGGATGTACGTATATCCATAAGCCTGCTCATAGAGATTAAGGCGCATAAACGCGGAATACAACATGATCGCCGAACAACTGACCAAAATCAGGAGGAGTACCTGATGCATGATTAAACCTGCTTTTCCACTCAGACGGGTATACTGCAAAGCAACAATAAGGATAAAGAAGTTAATACCCGTGACGAGAATCAATTCTGCAAATCCACTTCTCGCATACTCTGCGTAGGACAGATCTACCGGAAGATGCCCCTCTCCCGCACCAAAGAGATACGAAAACTGTACAAGTACAAACAGAACGTACACACAGTTGATGACGATGAGCATCGTACCCACTATGATGGGATCCAATCTGAATGGTTCCCGATGAACCGGAGTGCGTGCGGGCTCGGGTGTAATCTTATTCGTAACCTCACCTTTAGTGACCGGGTCCACAGGAGAGAATATATAGGTGTGATCACGCTTATCAACCGTGGACGCTGCTCCATTTTTCCAATGTGCGTTCGCTCTCTTCTCTGCCTCATATTGCATCGGCTGTACAAATCCCCATACATAACCGAACAGCAATACACCTGCAATGACAATCCAGATGATTCTCGGTATCCCTGGAGTAAAAGCTAGCTGATTCAACCACTCCGGAAAACCGGCTAAATATTGATCGAAGACCCCGTCAGCGGAGGACAGTAATGCAACGACTACAATGAGGATCGGCAAGGATGCCACAAGACCAATGAGCACTTTGAACACAACTGTTTTTTGGGATTTGCCCATGCCACGCCCGCCTGCTCTTACAGCAATAGCAGCAACAGTCCCCCAATGACGTATGGCTTGAGGCAGCATGTGGTCAATAGCCGTACCAATCAAACCAATCTCCCACCACTGCTTCTGTTTTCTGCCCATCAGATACGTCATATGTAAGATAACTACGCCAGGTATGACCAGAAAATTAAGAACATACAGCAGTTCATTGTCGTATAACAGGAACGTTAGCGACAACAATAGCACTACAGCCGCTACAAAAGCATCAATGAACTTGAAAGACCTCATGCGGTCCCGTGCAAACAGATACATGAACACATAAAAGAGAATTACAAAGATAGGATACGATACGCCAATTTCATTACCATAGAATAAATACTGGTGAATGATTGCCAGTATCCATGCAGACAGTAGCGTGATCAGCGCGCGGTGCGGTGAAGCCATTATTTTATCAATCATGGGAAAAACCTCCATTAACCTTTCTATGCTTTATTCTAGATGATAAAATAGGAATATAAATAGAAATTAAAATCGATAAAACTTCTTATTTTAGAGGATTGCGTCAGAGATCACCTCCAGGAGGGAATCAACACTTTGAAATTACATCAGCAATATCTGCTGTTGCATCGTCATTACGGTCACCATATAGAACATGAACTTACACTCGCCAATCTCGCTGAACTTCTGAATTGTACGCACCGCAATACGTTAACGATTGTCAAAAAGATGGTAGCCCATGACTGGATTCGTTGGGTTTCCCAGCGTGGCCGGGGTCGGCGTTCTTCACTGACCTTGCTTGTTCCGGCTGATCAAATCGCCGCAGAATATATGATGCAGGCCATGAATCGCCGGGAATTGCAGGAAGCTGCCGAGCAGGTGAGCGCATTCTCCAGTTCAACAACCATGCAGGATCATCTAAATCAGTGGTTGCTTGGGTATTCAGGACATCATACGGAAGCCGGCACCAATAATGAGCAGATTGATACGCTTCGGTTGCCCCTGCGCCAACAGCTTCATGCGCTTGATCCGCTGTACATTAATCTATTAGCTGAATCCTTTGTTACCAGTCATGTCTTTGACGGGTTGGTTCAGAGGGGTGAACAAGGAGAGATTCTTCCCTGTCTGGCTCACACTTGGGATGTCAGCGCAGACCGGCAGACCTGGATCTTTTATTTGCGAAAAGGGATTACATTTCACAATGGTCAGATGCTGACGGCCCATGATATTGTGCACACGTTTGAGCGGCTGCTATCCTCAGATCGCCGGACACTATACCGCGATGTGAGTAAACAAATTTTATCTATTGAAGCAGTCGATCCCTTAACCGTTTGTTTCCAGCTTAAAGATTCTCATGAATTGTTTTTGTCCTTTCTTACAACAAGTCGTGCGGCGATTGTACCCTCACCAGGAACAAACGAACAGAAGATGAAGCTCTCGGGTGATGTGCACGGGATGCAAAAACCTGTTGGCACGGGGCCGTTCAAGGTCACTGTCTGGGATGATCACTTGTGCAGACTTGAGGTATTTACATCGTATTTTCAGGGTAGAGCACATATGGACCGTGTGGATATCCTGCAGATTCCGTGGAGTGCTTCGACAGAAATGGATGATAGCCAAGATATCGAAACTCCGTTTTTTCATCTTGTTCATAATCCGTCTTCGTCTGCGGGTGCAGACTGGACACAGATTAGTGCAGGTGTGATGGTTCATAAATTACTCACGTGTAATACACAAAAAGCCGGACCGTTAAACGATCCGGAAGTAAGAGCACACCTCAAGTCATGCCTTGCTGGAATGTATAGAGATGATGGACATGCAGATAACTCTGAGATCGTGGATACTGATTTTAGTGCGGTGAATACCATGAAAGTCCAGGTCCACTCGGAGGGATTTAGCGATATATCGATAAGTTCAGTATCCTCCAGTCCCATCTCCTTACACATTGCAACCATTCCACAATATCGCAGGGATGCTCAACATCTGGCGTCCATACTGGAGCAGTGCGGTTTCTCTTGTACCGTCCGAACCGCTACGATGGAGCAGTTCAAAGGAAATCTGCGGCTGGAATCTGATCTGATTCTCTTCTCTCTCATTCGGGACAGGGACGAAGAACTGCGCAGGTATGATCTCTACTCCACGTTATCTGAGCATCTGGAAGATTCTGCTCGTATAACGATTCATGAGATTTTGCAAACCATCGTCGCCTCTCCCATCGCAGTAGATCGAACTTCTGAATTAGATCGAATTGAGCAATTTTTGGTTGATCAGAACCTACTGTTCCATTTATCCAAAAAACCAGTAGAAACCGCTTATCTACCTTCTGTGCGAGGTCTATCTTTCAACAGCCAGGGCTGGGTGAACCTGCGTCATATCTGGTTTCCGTGAATGCTCGTTAAACGAGCATAACAATATCTTCATTTCATGATACGGTAATGATTTTGGATGCCTATGAATTGGTCAGTAGGTCGGCATCCATCTTCTGCTGTATTTTTTCATTTATCGTCGAAATGGTATCCTTCCGACGATAAATACCGAGAAGTAAGCCGACCATGGCATATTCGAAAAGCAGGTGATTGCCATATCCTATTAAAGGAAAAACAATGCTAAGAATTGGAGCCTTGCCGGTAGTCATCGCCAACGAATAGATGATTTGCAACGCAAACATGGATGTGATACTGATAATTATCATTCGACCGAAATTGTCCCGAATGCGAGAAAGCATCTTCACCATACTTGCAACAAACCAGATGATACCCACCAATAACAGTATCCCGGCTGATTGAATAATTTTAATAATGGAATTGTTACTATAGCCACCGTAAGGGTCATCCTGAAGATTCAAAACGACAGAAAGCCTCTCCAGGGGGCCGTACCTATCTGCAAAAAACAATAACAATACAAAAATACTTCCTGTTACAACAGCACCTAAGACTGTATAAAGCCATTTTCGCGTGAGCCAACCAAATAAAATAATGGACATTGTGCCAAACAGAAACATGCGCACCCAGTCCGACATTTGAAACAATAGCACTACAGGTAACGCTACCATAGCAATATAGGTCAATATGGATTGCATATTGCAGTTTGAATGAAGCTTCTCCTGCACAATTGCCCCTATGGCAAGTGGCAAAATCCACACTGAAGCAGTGGTAAGGTCTATTACAAATCCAAGTGGTGCAATCAGGAATCTGCTCATACCATAAAAATTCGTAGATATCATTGGATTAATCCACAACAGGGCATTAAGTAGAATATAGATCCACCAAGCAGCTTTTTTCAACTTACGATAATCAAAGTAAATAAAGAACAACATAATCATTACACCTATAACGGTGTAAATCACATGACCGCGATATAAGAACTGATACTTTTCATCTGCTACATTAATCGTAAAAATCCATATCAGTAACAGGCTAGTTATAGACAAACCAATTAGTCCAACTAACAGACCCCAATGCATACGATGGCGATGCAACCGGTGCATGCTCTTGCCTACGACAGCTGGATCACCCATCTGTTCAATCGCATATGCAATTGCTTCTTCCTCTGTATAACCTTCTTGTTCTTTGTCCAACATCATTTCTTCTATGTGGTTTCCCAACTCATCACGCAGGTCGTTATGTACTTCGCGAGCTTTAACCTGAACACACATGTGATCAAGATAATGCTGAATTCGCTCATGTCGATTTGTCATGTCAGGCCTCCTTCCCCAAGCACCCGATCCACAGCTCTACGGAACATATTCCATTCTGCTTTTTTACTTTGTAAGGCCTCCATGCCCTTGTCACGAATCGAATAATATTTCCGTTTACGGCCTTCAACCTCCATCCAGTACGACTCTACCCATCCTTCAATCTCCATAGCATGCAAAATAGGATATAGCGTACCCTCTTTCAGATTAAAAACACCCTCGGATTGACGATGTAATTCCTTAATTAATTCATAACCGTACAACGGTCGTTCCTGAAGCAGGGTCAGAATCAATGTTTCGGTACTGCCTTTAATCATTTGTTTGTTAACCTGCAACGCGCTCACTCCTTCCTTTTCACATACATCGGAAACCTATGCATAGGAAAACTAGGTATGATATTACCTTATCCTTCCTTTTCTGTCTAGCCAACAAGCTTCTTTATTTATGTTAAAATAAACAAGTCCTTTCATTCACGGACTTTAATGATGAATCTATCTATTCGTCTAATCAATTACATATCCTATTTTCGAATCAAATTAAGGAGGCATTACATTCATGAGCAAACTAATTTTCTTTCTCGGCGGGGCCGGAAGTGGCAAGACCACACTAGCCAAAGCCCTTTCCCGTAAACATAAAGCTGCTTTCTTTGATATGGATATTCTACTTCGTCCGGCGGCTGAGGCGATCATGACCCTTCAGGGACTCGATCCATCCGACCGAGATTCGCCTGAATACAAAAGGTTATGCCGTAATCTTGGGTACCGCATTACGATGGATGCTGCTCTGGATAACGTTCAGTTGGGTATCGATACGATCGTTGTGGGGCCATTTACCAAAGAAATCGGTACCCCGGATTGGATTGCTCAGGAACTTGCACGAATTGGACATACCCTGGATGATACGGATGTGCGTGTGGCCTATATTTATCTTGAGAATGAAGCGTTGTATCACAAACGGATCTCAGCAAGACAATCCCCACTAGATGAATGGAAACTTGCAAACTGGGATGCTTTCACAGCTTCTCTCGTCCGTAAAGAAGTAGCTTGGCCGCTCCCTTCTGCATCCGTTGCTTATATTGATAACTCCAGTGATAATCCTGCGATTGCCTATGCCGAACTTGAACGACGGATGTACGAGTAAAAAAGAATCACACGCTCAATCTTACTTTGGTGATAGGTAGATTTGGACCTATGTCAAAAAAGTAGACACTACGCTGCGGATTTGTCCGTAAATTTCATCGCAAAACGAGCAGGGGAAAGATAGCCTAGCGCGCCATGCATTCGCTTGCGATTGTAATAGAACTCAATGTACTGGTAGATGGCAGTATAAGCCTCTTCCGGCGTCTTAAAACGAGGATTGCAGTAAATGAGTTCCTTCTTTAAAATACTGTGCCATGACTCAATACAGGCGTTATCATAACAGTTTCCTCGCCGGCTCATGCTTGATTCCATTCCGTATGATTTTAGTTGCTCCACGTATTCTTTTGACGTGTATTGAGAGCCGCGATCCGAGTGATGGAGTAATCCCGGAGCGGGGCGTTTGGCCTTGTAAGCTTCCTCCAGTGCACCTATCACCAAACTGGTTTCCATATGGTTATATAGACGCCAGCCTACAATTTCACGTGTGCACAAATCCAGAACGCTGGCGAGATATAGACGACCTCCCCGGCAAGGAATGTAGGTGATGTCGGTAACCCATACTGTATTCGGTTTGGACGTTTTAAATTGCTGATTCAGCGTATTTGGCGCAAGAGGATGGTCGTGTTTGGAATCCGTCGTCTGAACGCGATATTTGGGCATGACCACAGAACGTAGATTCATTTGACGCATGTATATACTGACGGTACGAGAAGAGATTCGCAACCCTTCTAAATGGAGCAGATACGTAATTTTAGGGCTTCCACACCGCATCTGGTGGTCGTAAAAATGATAGCGAATACGCTTCATGACCTCGTCTTTGTGATTCTGCCGCATGCTGGTTCGGTCCATTCGCCATTTGTAATATCCGCTCCGTGATACTTGAAAGGTTCTGCACATCTTCTCCAAAGAAAACTCGGAGCGATGATCTTCTACAAACTGAAATCTTAGCTCTTTGGTTTGCTGAAGATGTGCACTGCTTTTTTTACAATCGCCAGTTCTTCTTGTGTATCCGCGAGCGTGTGCTCTTTCTCTTGAAGCAACCGGCGCATCTCTTGGAGTTCTGCTTCCAGTTGTTTCACTCGATCTACGCTGGCAACAGGCTCATGTTTTAGTTCGCGGTACTTACTCATCCATTGGTGCAACGTACTTTTTGGAATGTTGAGTTCTTCTGCCAAATCTCCAAGTGTCTTCGTCTGCTCTTGAATGAATTTGACCGTTTGTTTCTTGAATTCTTCGTTATATCGTTGCCGCTGTTCTCCCATGTGGACACCTCCGTTAGTCTTATTATCCTTCCGTCCGTTAACGGGTGTCCACTTTTCATTCTAGCTCCAATTAAACGCTTCTCTCGCCAAGTTGTGACTCACTTCTTGAACTCTAACGAACCTGTGGCACCTTATTGCCTTGTTTAGACTAATATTAAAATTCTAACGAACCTCAATAACGCTAAACGGGAGCAGACGAATGAAAATGAATGAAAACGGGCCAAAACCTGCTACAAACGGATAAATAAGGTGTCTCAGATTCCTTACGATTTCAATCTGACTCATATGCTTGGAATAAGGTGCGTCAGGTTCGTTAGCTTCCAAAGAGTACCCAGCAATGAAGCCAAGTGTGCGCCAAAATGTGATCTGAATGAAAGCTGTACACCAATCACATTTACATATCAAACAAAATCAAAAAAAAAGGGATCCGTGTCACCAAGCCTATCAGGCCGATGAAACCGATCCCTTTTTCCATTAAATATCCCCACATCTCCGCATAGCACATAAAATAGACGATATCTTCTACCCCAATTGGACGTCAGACATCAGCTGAAAAATATGCTTCACATTCGTTATCATTTACCCATCTATGCGATTAGTATAAAATATACCAATCCTTATCCGCGCTGACGTGCCGCTTGACGTTCAGCAATGCGAGCTGTAATCAATCCGTGACTTTCATCGATCTCTTCCGGTGTACAAGCGGCTTTCAGCTCATATACTTTCACCGGCGAACGGTCGATAATATCCAAAAAGGAATCAAAGAAGGTCATGTCTTTGCTATGAACGTATGGACACCAATGATCTGCCAACCCTACGGTTTCATGAATATGCACCCCAACCACGTGATCAATCAACGCGTTAGCTTCACGTACATTGTCATATAGGCCCATTCGATCCATCATCATGCCGTGACCAATATCGTACCAGAGACCAAGCGGCGCGCCCTTCATTTGTCCAATGATCTTTCCTGCTTCGTGCAAAGTCGGCATCTGATAACAGCGTGAACGGGTCTCAATACCGAAATTCACTCCGTATCCCCGCTGCTCCGACAAGTCGCATACCTCTTCCAGACTTTCCTGAATCCGGCTCAGATAATGAGCACTGCCATCTTCCCGCTTCTCCAGCATCTCTTGCCATAAAGATTGATATGCCGATGAATCCGGTCCTTGATCGTGATATATCTTTTTCAACGCTTCATCTATATTGTATTCAAACGGAACCTCACCGGGATGTACAACGACAGCCTTGGCCCCATAACGATGTGCGTACTCGGCTGAGCGAAGTAACAGTTCAATCGCCCGTTTGCGGCGCGGCTCATCATCGAATCCGAGCAGGACGGAATCCGTCCCGTAATCCGGATCAGCCACATGCGGAAATGTATTATGCACACTGGATATACCGATCTCTCCCCGTTCAATCATCGGTTCTATCGTCTGCAGCATCTCTTCCGTAACGTTATAATTCAGTTCAACCTGTCTGAATCCAAGAGACTTGATCTCCTCGATCATGCCTTGTCCGGTCGTATGACGTTTGATATTCCAACATGTTGAGAACGAATATTCCTGTTTGTCCGTATACATTATTGGTCCTCCTGTCTCTCATTCTATCGCCCATTCATATTCCATTTATCTCTATCTATATAAGTTGAACCAATAAACTTTACACTAGATCACTCCAATTGCAGTACCATCTTCCGATCGCTGTTATCCCCAGATTTTTTGATCCCCTCTCCAAAGGGAAAAATCCGGTGATAGCTTATGCTTCCGATGCAGCTTTCTTGCAGAAAGCTTTCAGGCGAACGCTCCGCTTCTTCAGATCGGTTCTGCACTCTTCGTTCTCGTGTAAATGTTCAGTTCATCTTATATACCTATTCATTCCTCTAACCGTTGTCTTCACGGAGGATCAATTCAAATCTCATCTTGTTTGCAGTCTTTCCAGGCACATAACGATAGATGATCTCCACATGATTCACGTACATTAACACGGATGGTTCAGGCGCATCAGCCTTCACGGTACACGTAAGTCCAGGGAACTGCCATAACGCTGGTGTAATATCCTGCTGACGAAGCGATGGCCCTCTGATTTCAAAATAAACGTCGATCTCTTCCGCCGTATCCAGCTCCACATCAATAGCTAATGAATCGGGTGTGAGATCCGCATCGAAAGTTACTCCGCGCAGATGACTGTTCCACCCCTCACCTACCTCACGACGGATCAAGCGGAGATAATAACGCTCACCCGTCTCTGTCTGCCAGTGGATCGTGGCGGGATGCATCTGGCCGTTGGTATTCACACTTCCGGACATGGCCCCGATCATCCGATTCTCACCGATCCAGGCTTTGGCTGTACACAGATTCCGATTGGACGTTGGATCATTGCGCTCACACAGTTCCATAAATTGTTTCTGCACAAGCCGATCCGCTTGATGAGCCTTGAAATACGGTACGGCTTCCGCGGGCACATCCACCCCAAGGAGCGCAATCATCGGATCATGGCCTGACTCACAGTTAATGTCTGTGAGATATTCATACCCTTCACCGAGCAAGAGATAGATAAATACACCGATCGAACTATGCTCTCGCATCTCCATATCGTAAGACCGAGAGAACGGGCCGGATAGATTCTCCAGGTTGGCATTGTAGTATAGCGCAATGTTATTCCACAACCCGTGTTCAATCCGATGTCCAATTTCAACCAAACGTTCGGTGAGTCCATACTTTCGATACATACCAAGCACGGATAGATCTACTCCGTAATACGTTGTCGTATTGAACTCGGCGAATGTGCCGTCGTAGTGTTCGAACTCCTTCATCAATCCCTCCGCCTGTTCATCCGAATGCCGAATCCATTCTGTCCGGTTCAAGCGATGGCCGTAGTAGTGGGTGATGAAAATATGCATTAACTCAATATTCGTGTTCATTGGGATTACGTCGGATAACCTGCGTTCTATTGACCCTTGTACAGCCAACTCCATTGCATGATCCATCCGCTTCATGAGTGTCTCCGGCAGTAGTTCGGCAAATTCGGCAGTTACGACCACACAGACACAAGCGATAAACTCGCGCCAGTTGGGATCGTAGCTGATCCAGACCGGTGGCAGAACCTGATTCACTGCCGAATGAAACAGGTTTTTCAGTTGTTTGGGATCTGCTGCCTCTGTGAGCAGAGAACCCTCTTCCTGTAGTTTATGGATAAACTGCGCAGACACCTTCTCAAAGGTGCGTTCCAGGAAATAGGCCGTGCCTGGCGCAAAAGATTTCCAAGCATAGTGACCCGCTGGTGGATGCACATCATTGGGTCGGGTCGCGAAGGTTCCGTGATAGATCTCATCTGGAGCGTCATATTGAACATCGAGCACCTTGTGGAACACTCGTATCGCGCGTTCCACATCACCAGGCTCATTTCGAATCAACAACCCGAGCGCATAATGTGCACTGGCCCGTGTGCTGTGCTGCGATGAATCCTCCTCTTCAAAACTGCGAAGCAGATCCAGTTCTTTATCATAGAAGCTATCCATCATCAACATGGATTGATTTACAAGATACTGTTGCTCTTTCGACATCTTCTCTACCATTCGTTGTGTCATGTCATGGACCTCCTGAGACTATAGGTGCGTGTTCAAAAAGATCAGTTTTCAGTACCAAGAAGATGGAATTAAGCTAGAAATGGAGTAGCGGAGCGTAGGACAACTACGTGAGCAACTACAATGTTTCCGAAGGAAACATACTTCGTAAGCCTCCCGCTTATTTCGGCTGAATTTCATATTCGATGCTGATGATGCCACTAGGCATCATTCGTAATCAAAAGTGAACTTTTTGAACAACCTCTATTAACCTTTTACAGCACCTACCATTACGCCACTGATAAAGTACCGTTGCAACCACGGATACACAAGCAGGATCGGTAACGTGGAGAATATAACGCTGGCTGCTTTCAGACTCTCAGGTAGGACCTGAACGGCACCAATGCCTTCGTTCTGCATCAGTTCTGTAATCTGGTTTTGCTGAATCATCTGATACAATTTCAATTGCAAAGGGTATAGCTCAGGCTTGGTAATATACATGAGTGCATCCTGGAAACCATTCCACCGTCCTACCGCGTAGAATAGACTCAGTGTCGCCATAACCGGAAGGGATAGCGGCAAAATAATCCGCATAAGTGTTCCAAAGTGGCTACTTCCATCAATGCCCGCCGCTTCTTCCAGACTTTCAGGAATCCCTCGGAAGAAGGTAATGAGGATGATCATATAGAACGGACTAATCAATCCAGGCAGAATAAGCCCCCATGTGCTGTCGAGTAGATGTAGATTCTTGATCAGAATGTACTCGGGAATAATGCCCCCACTGAAGAACATCGTCACCACAATGACAAGCATGAACCACTTGCGCCCTTTCAGATTACTCTTCGCCAGTGGATATGCCGCTGCAATGGTCATCACCATGCTGAGCACCGTACTCAGGACGGTCAGCCAAATGGTATAGATGAGGGAACGAATCATTGATCCATCTGCAAATACTTTAGTATACGCCTCAAAGGATAACTCTTTTGGGAAAAAGGAAACTTCTCCTGAACCGATCGCCCGGTTCGAACTGAGCGAGATCGCAATAATATGAATGAATGGTGCAAGACACAGCACCATCGTAATGACAATAAGAATGACATTTACCGTGTTGAATATTCGATTCGCCGTGTTTTCAGACATCTCACTCACTCCTTACAGATCATATGTGATTCAATCCACTACATAATGCTCTCATCGGTTAATTTCTTGGACGTATAGTTCGCTCCGAGTATGAAGACAAGTCCAACTAAAGCCTGGAACAAACCTACAGCTGTTGCGAGCGTAACCTGACCAGACTGTAAACCGACACGATAGACAAATGTGCTGAGCACATC
Source organism: Paenibacillus sp. FSL H8-0079 (assembly GCF_037991315.1). NCBI lineage: Bacteria > Bacillati > Bacillota > Bacilli > Caryophanales > Paenibacillaceae > Paenibacillus > Paenibacillus sp. FSL H8-0079. Next base: position 2,833,208 of record NZ_CP150300.1, on the reverse strand, counting down.
CGAGTATTCACGTACAGCCACGTTACCGATAATAAATGGTCGGTCGAAGCCGATAGAGATCATGTTGCCGACATTGATGATCAATAAGGTAACAATCGTCGTTTTGATGCCTGGCAAGGAGATGTGCCAGATTCTGCGTAGCCGACTTGCTCCATCCACTTCTGCCGCTTCGTACAGTTCCCGGTTAATCCCTGTCAGGGATGCCAGATACAGTATCGTACCCCAGCCTGCACTCTGCCACACGCCTACCGCAAGATACGTGAAGAGCCAATAGTTTTTGTCTGAAAGGAATGGTAACGGATCGAATCCCATACTCATTAAGATATTGTTAATGAAACCGGATTGCGTACCGAATACCTGAAGTACGATCCCTCCAATAATAACCCACGAAATAAAGTGAGGAATGTACAGTAAGGTCTGTGCCAACTTTTTAAACCAGGCCTTCTTCAGCTCGAATAATAAAATAGCCAATATCAGTGGCGCTGGGAAGGATACCAGTAAGTCCAGCATGTTAAGCACTAACGTATTGCGTAATGCCGTGTAGAATCCCTGATTTTGAAAGACTTCTCTGAACGCATCCAAGCCAATCCACTCACTACCAGCGATACCTTGAAAGAAGTTAAAGTCCTTGAACGCAATCTGCACGCCATACATTGGCCCATACTTGAAAATAATGAAGTAGATCATGGGCAGTAGGAGCAACGCATATAGTTGCCAGTTTCTGCGGAAATAGATGCTTGTTTTCATAAACCTTCCCCCCATGTCATTCAGGATTTCTCCATCAAGACGATGTTGTCATCGCCTTGATGAAATCCCTGTTCTTTGTTGCCATACGCATTAGATGTGATCTCTACTCTAATTATTTCATCGCATTGTAAGCTTCTGTACGTTCATCCAGGATCGCTTGACCACCGCTCGCCATGTAATCTTTCATCATGCTGTCATACGTGGCTTCAAAATCAGCAGGTTTGGAAATGGTTGTTTTCACGAAGAACTCCATAAACTTGTCTTTCAGCCCGTTACCGTAGCGTGCTTCCGCCTCAATCGGTTTGGAGAAGCGCACCGGTTGAATCGTGTCCGTGTTAGAGATCGCTACCGACTTACGCATATCATCCCGATACTTCGACTCTACCTGTACGACATAAGCTTCTTCATTTTTCTTGTCATCCCCAACGTATTTACCATTGACGATAATGGCAATGTCACCGGAATTATAGATACGACCTGCGATTTCAGGAGAAGCATCATCCTTGATCAGTGGAACTCCATCCACCAGTTCATAGTTCTCATTTTCAACACCGAATTGCAGGTCGAACAGGTTGTTGCCTGAAGCCATCCAATCGAGATACTTCATTGCTGCTTCCGCATTGTTGCTTGACTTCGGAATCATGACATACATCGCATTGGGTGCATAAGCCGGTTTGGCGAATTTGCCTTCGGAGTTTTTGAATGCATCGATCGGTGTCATCACTGCACCAGGTTGATTGGTTTGCAAGTTTTTGTACGTACCAGAGATGTATATCTCTCCTGCATCCTCGGTGTAGAATCCAACTTTGCCGTTAGACACATCTTCCCACAGCTTTTTCTTGTCTTTGTCGAGTCCAAAGTCTTTGCTCATTAATCCTTCATTATAGAGTGTGTTCAAATATTTCAAGGCATCCTTGAAACCAGGCAACAACGTTGGATAGTCATTAGAACCCAGTTGTTGAGTTAATGTATATTTTTGTTCTTCCGTCAGTGGTTCAATGAATGACCAGATCAGGGGCTCATATTGAGCAGAGGCAATGGACATCCCCATTGGAATAAGTCCTGTACCAACGTTACCCGGATCTTTTTCCTTAAAGGCCTTCAGTGTTGTATGCAGCTCCTCAGCTGTCTCCGGTGAAGGCAATCCGAGCGTGTCCAACCAGTCCTGACGAACATAGGATGCGTACTTACCAAGTACGAGACGTTTACCTGGAACCGCAAACTGTTGTCCATCGTATTGACCGTAGGCCAGCGTTTCATCTCCCAGCAATTTTTTCAGGTTAGGACCCGTTTGATTGATCAGATCCGTAAGTTCAGTTAAACCACCTTGTTGTGCATAACGGTTGAATGTTCCCGAGTCGTAGGTAAAGACGATATCAGGTACTTCAGAGCCACTCGCCATCAGAACGTTAAGCTTCTGTACTTCCTCCGAGCGTGGTACCGGAACAAACTGAACGTCGATGTTGTTTGGATCGCCAAACTTCTCTTGAATGAAGCGAGTCAGATAACTGTCCGAAATGGTGTAGCCCGCCGGTGTGTTTCCCCGGTCGAAGATTTCCACTTTCAAAGTCGTTTTTTCCCCCGAACCCGACTCTCCTGATGAAGATGTAGATTCGCTTCCTGACGAACATGCAGATAATAATAGAGTGAATGCTGTTACCACTGCGAGGATTGAACTTGCCTTGCCTGCCTTACGTCTTTGAAATAATCTCATTTGACCTTTCCCCTTTCGCACACTCTCTGAATGGATTCACATGATTGCCACTCCACTTTGTTCAACCATTTCGTTGCACCTGTGAATGTCACTAATCATTACATATGATCTTATATTTAGACAATAAACTATTTTCAAAATGTAAAAATTGCGTTTTTTAAGTTAAATACCGCGATATATAAACATATTTCCTGACAATATACAATTTTCACGACGTTTATGTTAACTATAATAACACATAGTGTTTGGTTTCCCTTGATTTATTGTGCACCATCTGGCATAACCGAATTCGCAATAATCCTTTTTCCGCTGGGTACTCCCATCAAACCATAACAAAAAGAGACCACATCTGTAGTGATCTCCATGTGCAGCAGATTTAAAAGCTTTTCATGCACTAATCCCTCGGCGGAAGATTAAACTTCACTTGACCAAACAATGTATCGAGGGCATTTCCCGCAAATTGATCGATGACATGTTCGTTGCTCGTGTCCGTATGTTCCAGAATCAACACATTATACTTCTCATCATAATGCATTCCGCCCAAAATAAACTTCACAGGAATGTTCTGGGCTGCCCCCGCCTTCGAAATGGCCTGCACAAGTTCCGATTCATGCCTTTGGCGAGTGGTCGTGTAGATACCATCAGGTATAGTTATCGTATATGACGAGTCATCTACATTAAATGTGAATGTGTTGTTGCTTGCTGTGATGGTAACCCGCCTATTGATATCTACCGATCCCCACACTTGCTGTCCGTATGTATACATCATCTTCAACTCCTTCCCTATGAATTAATGGATTGTCATAATGCTAGTATAGGTCATTCGTAAAATTCCTTAACGCACCAGCTTAATGAGCCTAAGATGTTGTATTAAACATCAAAAAATCTCCTGTAAAAGGACGATAAGGCACGAACCTTATCCCCTCATACAAGAGATTTCATGAAATATCTCTAAGAATATTGCTTTTCATGCGATGCTTGGATGTTCTGACACGTCCAATATCGATCGTTATTGCTCCCCTTGTTTTCCACTTTGCTTGCGGTAGTCCCCTGGTGTTACGCCCATAATCCGTTTAAATACTCTGCCGAAGGAAATGGCATTGGCATAGCCCACTTGCACAGCAATATCCTGAACAGCCATATCGGATGCAGACAACAGACGGCAGGCCTTTTCAACCCTCAGTTTCACAAGAAAATCAACAAACTTCATCTCAAACTCTTCCTTGAACAAATAACTCGCATATTTACCCGAGATTTGGAACCGATCACTCAGATGTTTCAGCGACAGATCCGGATCATCAAAATGCTCTTCAATATAGATCCGCAGCTCGTTGATCATCGCTCGATGACTTTTCGTTTCATTCACAGAAACATAATTGCGATAAACCTCTTTAAGCCATTCCTGCAAAATCTCTTGAATTTCCTCGAGTGTCTCCACCTGCTGGATATCACTGCGAAGACGAGTCAGGATTTCCTCGGCAAACTGGCTTTGCAACCGTTCTGACAGCTCCCCGAATTCACGGGACAACATCTGGATTAACGCCTGCAGCAACATCCGAATATCGTTATCTGTAATCTGATCTTCGCCGAACGCAACAAACATCTGATCCAGCTGCGTCCGCCAGCCATCACCCGTAAGCCTGAATTCACGGACAAAGTCCGCGAGCATCTGCAAGTACTTGTACGATTGAAGCTCAGTACGATCCGGTAGCTGCTCACTGAGAACAATCGCATCTTTACCAAGGGTAAGCCTATGCTGTAAACCCGCATCTGCACTAGCGTAGGATCGCGTGATCTCTTCCCAACCTGATACGGTTCGTCCAATGCCGAAGGTAAACCGGAGTCGGAAGTGTTCCGCAATCCACATATGCATCTGTTTAGCCAGATCCATAAGCAATTTACGATCCAGTCCTTCCTGCTCATCCGATGCAATCACCACAATAAGTCTGCGGTTCCCAAACCATTCAGCCCAACCACCGAACTGGGTCTCGTTCTGCACAAGTTCTTCTACCACGTTCATGAGCGCAATCTTCAGAATATTCTGATTGGTCGAGAGATCGTCACCATTCATCTCCGCAATGAGGACAGCAACGCTCTTCGGTTCCATGAAACGTTCCTCTAGCGGTTGCAGATGACGAAGTCGCTGACGGAACGAATCCATTCGCTCTCCTTCCATCAGATCAACAAGCAACTGTCTGCGATGAATCAGCAGGTTCTCATGATGCTGTTTCTCATAGTCAACCGTTTGAGCAATCAAATGTTCCAGCGCACGGTCGATGAGAGCCAGTTCATCCTTAACGGACGGAGCTGCTTCATCTTCCTCGGCACGTGGCTGTAGCGCCTGAATTCGATTCATGATCAACTGAATGGGTCGAGTATTTCTGCGAGTAATGTAGATCAGGCCCGCCACTGCACCAACTATCGTTAATAAACCAATGCCGATCCACACATAGGAGACAAGCGATACCCATGAATACAGTTGTCCGGATTGAATGCCACTCTCGAAGACCAAACCAAGCTTGTCCGCAGACACACGATTAAGGATTTCCCCTGCTGAAGGGCCCATTTGATGCGCGGCATAGATCAGATTGTCGCTCTTATCCCTAACCTGAAGAACAGACAACTTTTCATTCGTCATGTTATCAATCTGCCGTTCTACTGCATACATGCGGATCGTAATGACCAGCAGACCTTCCCCTCCCCACGGCAAAGGAAGCCACTTATTCATGCTAATCACCTGTGAAGGTACGTCGAACGAACGTTCCTTGTATTCACGTGGCAGGTTCCAACCGAGGTTCTCGCGATCTTTCAACGCTTGCTCAATATAAACACGATCTTGGAAATCTTCCAAGCGCATCATACCTCTGGGCGTAAGAATCTGGGAATCCGACATGCGATAGAGGTAAATGGATTGAATCATATCCTGCTGATCCAGCATACGTCCCAGCCCGCTTGCCGCATCATAGATGAACTGACTCGATAATTGTCCCTGTCCAGCTTCCAGAAAACGACTGTATGTCTTGTTCGCACCGATGTCTTCAAGCAACCGAAGTTCAATGTCGCTTAACGAGCGCTCCAGTGTATCCACGATATAGCGGGTGGAGATCATGTCGGCTTTTTGCGTTTCATTACGCGAGAGTTCGTTGACAATCAGGAAGGAGAGAAAGATCAGAATGGAAATCGTAAGCAGAAAAATAGGAAAATAGGAATACATCAACTTGGTGTGCCAATTCCGCTTCAGATTTACTTTCATAGGCTCCAACTCCTTCCATCTCTATTCTAATGAGTATGATCTTCTCTGTTCTTTGGCCTGCCTGCTGACAATATACAGAATCACTGATCCTAGTGCCGCACTGATCGTGCAAGACAGATACATCAATGACGGACCGCCGGAATCGAGTAAATATCCGTTAAGCATATTACCAACAATTCCGCCCAGGCCAGCAAATACCATGTTAAATAGACTTTGTCCTGTGGCCTGCATCTCTCGTCCCGTAACAGAAGCCACATATTCCACTGCTGCGATATAGAAGAATCCGAAGGATAGTCCATGCAGCACCTGAACGCCAATCATCACCTCAGGTGTCGGCCATAACCATTGTATTCCCCAACGTAACATATACGCCCCAGCTGCAAACAACATCGTGCGTTCATGTCCCCATTTTCGGAGTATGAATGCCGCTACCAACATGGATGGAACATTGGTAATCGACGCAAGTAACAGCGCCGTACCTGTCATGGTCACAGAACCGCCAGCCATCTGAAATGAAATAACGAAAAAGGAGTTAAACGCAGTGAGCGTTTGGTTAACCAGGAAACAACCTGTTAGAAATAGAAGGAATGTCCGGTTTCGGAGCAATCTTGCCAAACCTACGGAGAAGGTTACCGAGGACGAGGATATGCTCGTCTGCCGGGGAAGTGTACTTGCCAGTATGGCGCTCAGAACGTTAAACATCAGAAATGGCAGCCATAACATGTGAATGGAAAACTGGGAGAGATACATCCCTGCTGCGAATCCACCAACTCCCGTTCCGATGCTGCCGAAGAGTCGGATCATGCCATATGAGGTATTGGCTGCCCTCGCGGCGGTAACCGCATAGGAGTCAGCCACAGGTATCTGAGTCACTTGGAATATAGTGCATAAAGTATAAATCAATATTAATATAATGTACACTTGAATATTGTAGAAGTACGCTAACGATGCAGGAACAAGCAAGCTTATTACCAGTACGAACCGTGTCTTTTTAAACTTATCTACCAGAATTCCCCATATAGGTTGAAGAATAATAGATACGAGTGTGCCAAACGCCATGATAAATCCGGTTTCTTTACTGGAAAAACCTTGTGCAACCAATATGGGATTAATGTACGGGTTAAACATTCCTCCCGCAAGTCCCATAAACAGATATAGGCCCTGCAATTTGAGTAAAACACGTCTTGCATCATTGGAATCGGCTTTTGTTTTCTCTGTGTAAGCCTTCATATGTCTGCTTCTCATCCGGATCTCCATCCTTTAATTCTGTAGTCGCTTCGCCTATTCTCTATTGATACGTCCGTGCTAGACTTGACCTGATTGCAGCCAATGCCCCGATCGCGCCTGCTTGGTTCCCTAGTTCAGCTATAGCTAAACGTGCAGGCAGAACAGTATATCGTTCAAGGCGTGTACGTACTTCATTTAGATAATAGGATGGGTTGGATGCTGCCACGCCACCACCGATCACAATTATGGAAGGATTAAGTAAAGCTATAATATTCGCCAAGCCTCGTGCCATATAACGCATGGGCAGCTCCAGGATTTCCAGTGCAGCAATATCACCTGATTCAGCTGCTTTGAATACATGTCTGGCTTCGATCTGTTCCACTTTCTCCCCTGCCAGACTCATGATCAGGGATATATCACTTCCTTTTCCATCTGCAAAATAACGCCTCGCCTGTTCGGTAATTCCCGTACCTGAAGTCGCTTGCTCGAATACACCAAAGGAATCCGCATCCGCAACGTAACCGGTATGAAGCCCTTCGTCTCCGGCAATGAAATGCCCAATCTCGCCTGCTGCTCCATTCTGACCGCTATACAGCTGTCCATTCAGGATAAGAGCAGAACCAATGCCTGTTCCAACCGTGACCATGACACAGTGTTGATGTCCCTGTGCTGCCCCTTGATCATATTCTCCCATTGCAGCCATATTCACATCATTATCCAACATGATATTCCCGCTGTAATACTTCGCAATAACAGGGCGAATATCTAGCTCAGGCCACTGAAAAGCCGGAGCACTTCGCAGTATTCCCTCATCTTGCAGAATCACACCAGGGAACCCCAAGCCTGCACCCGAAAGTTGATCCAGACTGCATCCAACTTCGCGGCAGAATGTTTCCAATTCAGCAAATAACCATTGGAAGAACTCATCCGGCTGATCACTGACAAGCGTAGGCAAGCGACGTTCATGAACTTCACTTCCAGCCTGTTGTGATGACAAGAGCATTAATGTTTTGGTGCCTCCAATGTCAATACCTGCAATCCAGCCGGATGGATCACCTCCAACCGTACCATCCTGATTAGACTGGCGATCATTACTTACATTTTTCACGGATTCTGTCATCCCGTTTCCCTCCTTACATGTGTAAATCCAATATCTATTCCATGGCTTCCTGTTGCAGATTTAGCATCGTTTGTTGTACAGCCACCTGCACCGCGCCAGTGACAACAGCCTGCTCACCGAGCTTGGAACAGATTAACTGTGGCTGCACCGGGAATTGCTCAGATATGTTCTGTCTCAATAACGGTAACAACACATCCCCGTTTCCCCCTATGCCTCCGCCAAGTACAATCAGTTCAGGAGCAAGCACAACGCTAATCTGACGCAAAGCTGAAGCAATCATCTGGCTATACTGCTTTAGAATCTCTAACGCCTCTACTTCTCCACTACGTGCTGCTTCAAACAACATCTCGGGAGTCAGGTGTCTCCGAAGATCATCTGCATCTGCATTTATATCCACACCCGAATCAGCAACTTCCAATAGTTCATCATGTGGATTAAGGTAGCGTTTCGCCAATTGCATCAGACCATCGGCTGACAGCACTTCCTCCAGACGACGACCATCCTCCATCAGCATCTCCGCAATCTCTCCAGTTAACCCACCAAGACCTCGAAGCAGTTGACCATGCACCATGATGCCAGCGCCCGTTCCTGTTCCAATGGAGAAAAAAACAAACAAAGGACAACCTGCTGCTGCACCAGTCCTGTACTCCCCCAGCGCCGCAAGATTCACATCATTCTCCAGGATTACTTCACAGGGAAATGCTCCTGACAACGACTCCAGTGAGAAGGCTTGTTCCAGACCCGCTAACGGGTCCACAATACGATTAATGCGACCCAAATCAGGCAGTACTACACCCGGTATGCCGAACCCGATGCACTGAATCTGATTCCAGTTCAGATGATTCTCGTCAAGCAATGCGTTCATATGGCTTCGAAGCAGCTCCAACATTGTCGCTTCTGCTCGGTCATTGGCTGCTTGGACTATCATGGGATACGTTCGATAGGCGATGATCTCTCCATTCAGATCGGATAATGCGATCCGAATGCGTGTTGCTCCGAGATCTATACCACAGACATAATAAGCCGTTTCATTGAAACGAATGAGCGTTGCTTTGCGACCCTGAGCGTTGTCGGCTCTCCCCGTTTCCTTGACCAGATTACGATCAATCAGATGTTCGACCGCCGACGACACCGTGGGTTTACTAAGTCCGGTCTGACGGCTGATATCCGCTCTGGACATGGTTCCCTGCGTTATCAGAGCATCCATAATCAGATTTTCATTCAGATTGCGGATATATTGCGGTGTGCCAGCCATGTTATCCCCTCCTTTTATAGTTAGCATTTTGCATAATTCGATTAAAGTCGCTCTCGGGTACAAAATATAGACGAATAACACCGTTTCGATCTATATTTTGCTGATTGTAAAACGCTCTTGGAAATTATGCTAAATGCTTAGTTAGTTAAGTTTATTAACAAATTGATTAAATTCAATATATCACCGCCTTTTGGGAGTGTACAGCTTTTTATGCTCCAATAGATGACATGATATTCCCACATTCTCCGTGTCCTATTCAAATCAATCCTTGTCTAAGATCACAAGTTCAGGTCCCCCCCCCCGCATGATCGCAACTGCACTAGATGTTAGTTTTACTCGTGGTTCTATCTCCGTTCGGCCATGCGAATATTTTAGAGTTCACTCTCTGCTCCGAGCAGGTCAATCTACGCTTCAAGTCTCACGTTCTTTTCTCACCAGCACAATTTCGGGTTTATAACCTAAATGTCCTTTATTATTATATATTTCACTCTCCAATGTTTAGCAACTGGTTGATCCGAGTCATTCCAAGGACCTCCCCATCTAAAACCACAAGCTTTTCTTACATACTTCTTGTAATTTAGAGGTGCTTGAACTTATCAGTATACGTAATCCCTTCGGCTTATACTGATTACTCATTATAGATTTTCGGGAAGTTGTTTCATTCTATTGTTATAAATAATTTATGGGTAATCTCCATTATTGGATCCATTTAACATACAACAAAAATACCTCATAGAGCGACTTTTTTTAAGGGTCTCTATGAGGTACCGTGTAATTTGATCTAGTTTTATTTATTCGTTTCTTTTACTCCTGATAGACAACTATACTTACATTAGAATTGTTATCTTCTGGCGTACTTGCTGTAAAAATGACATTATGATCCATCGTGGTGACATTCCACCCAGCCATTGAATTCTCAAATGCAGAACCAATTTTCTCAGCCAGTCCATTTAATGTCTCTGTTCCTGACAATCTTAAACGTTTGGAAACTTCATTCGTACCGTCTCGAAATACAACTCTAATAATCCCTGGCTCGCTGAGGCCAGAATCAATTTTTAAACTTACAGCTTGCTTTACGCCTGCAAACGTCTCCGATCCTGGTGTAGTAATCGAGCTTGATACCAATCCAATACCTGTTGTAGCTTCCACGATTGCCACGGATAGTTTAGGATTATTATCCGAAGGTGCTCGGGCTGTAAATATAACATTTCTATCATTTGACGTAGCGTTCCAATCAACTAAAGACGTGTTAAATGCCCAAGCTATCTTCGTTGCTACTTCGGCAGCAGTTTCTGTACCTATTAATTCAATATCTTTAAGAATGGTTGTGCTACCGTCTGTAAATGTAGCGGTAATCGTTCCGGCAGCTGTAGCCCCTGAATCTATCACTAAGGTAGCCACTTGTGCTTCGCCAGTAGGGTATGGAGCTCCTACGGTCGTTATTGTACTATCTGGCATGCCAATTCCTGTGTTTAATCCCGAAAGTCTCGCCATAGCTTTTATGTTATTCTCTGCCGGAAACTCGGCTGTAAAAATTACATCTGAGCCCCGTGAAGAAACGATCCAATTCGGAATCGTGCTCCCGAATGCTGCTGCTATCTTGTCAGCAAGATCACTTCCTGTTTCAGGACTTCCCATCATAGACACATAAGCTGTCCACGAGGAGACTCCATCCGTGAATTTGACGCCTATCGGCCCATGATCACTCTCTGAATTGGGGAGACGCAGCTTAATTACTTGGGATGTGTTTGTCGCAAGATTTCCTGGAACTTCAAGTGTACTTGAAGGTGCCCCTACTCCTGAGGGTTCCAAAGCGTATATTCGAACATTTTCGTTATTAGTACCTGGCGATTGTGATGTGAAATGTACTCGAGTCCCATCAGCTTCTGCACCCCAACCCGTTACGGATGTTCCATACGCGACTGCTATTTTAAATGCTACTTCAGCCGCTGTTTCTGTTCCCAAGATGTAGATATTTTTTTGAACCGGCACTCCTCCATCTGTAAAATAAACATTATATGAACCCGGAGCCGTTGCACCGTTCTCTACAACCAGTGTTGCTACTTGAGCTGTACCCTGTAATGGCGCTGTTCCTACAGATGTAATCGAACTATCTGGCATACCAATTCCTGTGTTTAATCCTGAAAGTCTCGCCATAGCTTTTATGTTATTCTCTACTGGAAACTCGGCTGTAAAAATCACTTCTGAGCCCCGTGAAGAAACGATCCAATTCGGAATCGTGCTCCCGAATGCTGCTACTATCTTGTCAGCAAGATCACTTCCTGTTTCAGGACTTCCCATCATAGAGACATAGGCTGTCCACGAGGAGACTCCATCCGTGAATTTGACGCCTATCGGCCCATGATCACTCTCTGAATTGGGAAGACGCAGCTTAATTACTTGGGATGTGTTGGTTGCAGGATTTCCTGGAACTTCAAGTGTACTTGAAGGTGCCCCTACTCCTGAGGGTTCCAAAGCGTATATTCGAACATTTTCGTTATTAGTACCTGGCGTTTGCGATGTGAAATGTACTCGAGTCCCATCAGCATCTGCACCCCAACCCGCTACGGATGTTCCAAACGCGACTGCTATTTTAGATGCTACTTCAGCCGCTGTTTCTGTTCCCAACATGTAGATATTTTTTTGAACTGGCACTCCTCCATCTGTAAAATAAACATTATATGAACCCGGAGCCGTTGCACCGTTCTCTATAACCAGTGTTGCTACTTGAGCTGTACCTGAATTGTTATAAATACTACCTGGGACAGTAATGACACTACCACTAGAGACCACCCCCGTCGTTATGCTTTCCAAGGTAACTTTAACAAGTTCGTTGTTAACGGTTGGATTTACTGCTGAGAAATAAATGCTTGCGAGCTCAACATTCACATTCCATCCTGTTAACACATTCTCAAACGCTCTAGCGACTTTAACAGCTACCTCAGAATCCATTTCAGTTCCATTGAGTTCTACATCAACGGTCACTGGATTTACTCCATCCGTAAATGTAGCACGCAATGAACCTGCCGTATCTGCACCACTTGTAATTGTCAGAGTGGCAACTTGAGATATGCCTTGAACGGCTTTGACTCCTTCGGTGGTGATTAATGTGGAGGTCTTCACTCCAGTAGTAATCGAAGGTGAACCGGATCCATTAGATGTACTGTTTGAATCTAAACTTAAACTCGCAGTAGGTATAGATAGTGAAGGTATATTATCGTTATCTTCACTTTCTGTTTCTTGTTCTTGTTCTTGTTCTTGTTCTTTAATCAAGCTTATCGCTTTATCCAACATCACAACTGCCTCAGCTCGCGTAATTGGAGATGCCGGTTTGAATGAACCATTTGTATAACCAGTAATGATATATTTTGAGAATGTAGCACCTATGGCACCCTTACTCCAATATGTAAATTCTGGAGAATCCTTAAACGCTAAAGCTGCTTTTTCATTACTAGGTAATTTCAGTAAGTCTGCTACAATAACTGCAGCTTCTTGACGGCTTATCGGTTTAGAAGTACGAATAGTTTGATCTTTATAACCTTGTATGTAACCTGCTTTTACCGCTTTTTGCACTTCTAGATAGCTCCAATTTGAAGACGGCAAGTCTGTGAAATGTAGTTCTTCTACTTCATTAAAATCGAACTGACGATTAACCAATGCCATAAATTCTCCACGTGTAATTACATTGTTGGGTTTAAGTGTTTGGTCAGAATATCCTTTAATCAGCCCTTCTGAAAGCCATTTATTAAAAGTATGTTCTGCCCAATGTCCTTCAATATCCAAATGGGCTTTCTCCCCATATGCAACTCCACCGATCAAGGATACAAAACTTGTAGCTAATATAAATATACTTACTTTTTTAGTCATTTTTCTTAAAAACATATACTGCCTCCAGTTCAAATTAAAAAAATCAATAAAATCGACTATATTAGAATTTGTCTCTCTCCCTATACTCCCCATTACAGAGATTTTGGATTAAAGCATTACATTCAATTATCTACCTTTTTTCAAGGCTATATTTCTATAACGACTATACTAACTCATTAGTAACTTGTTGAGTCCAAATTATGCACTGAAATTCCTGAATCCTCTTTTCATTAAAATGCTCTAAAGCGATTAACCAATTATCCTTTTTACGTATAGATACTAAAAACATACCACACAAGAAAATAAAAAGAGGCTCACTTTCTTCTAATGCATACTCTTGATCGTAATCGAAAATTACAATCTTGGTACAGCAGTTCGAAGATCACACTCATTATTAAGCGATAACATACTAATTAAGGAAACTTTTTATATCCCCCTCTTCCCTCCATCATAGATAACGATACAATCATCATCATTCGTATTATGCACCTCCACAACCATGCGCTGTTCCCACACTAGGAGATACTAACTCCTATTCTACGTGCCCAACTCACAGCATGTTTAATATTCATTCTCTCTCTTCAGTTATTAATTCAAACGCTTCGTAAATCGTTGATATATCGTACTCATAACGCTTCTAGCCTCTCTCCCTTATAATGTTACAAATACTATTTCGACATCAGGGAAACAATTACCTTCATATAGGTTGCCCCAGAAAGTTATTTCATCAAGCAAGAGCACTTTATGTCCATTCTGACTGGCATGGGTAATCCGGAATATAACGTAATAACATCGGAAACAAGTTTGCTTATTATTTGATGGGGAGTCCAAAAAGTTCTACAATTTCAGATCTTGACGCAAAGTACACTTTATACGGACATTATGGAAAGTAACCAGGTGTTGTGATTTGTGTTCTTGGAGAAGTTTATGAAGTAAGCTCAAAACCATCTATGGGTCGGATTAAGTTCAGTATCACCCCACATCATCGCAACAAAAAAAGCTGCAGTGAGCTTTCACCGCAACTTCTTTCTTCTATATAAGTGTATCAAGTTTTGGAGAGTTCAATGAATCCCTCACCGAATACATCACGCACATCATGAATGGTGATAAAAGCAATCTCGTCTTCTGCTCGTACAATCTTCTTCAGCATGGAAACTTCTTGCTTGCTAATCACAATGTATAGAATTTCTTTCTTATTTTTCGTGTAATAGCCATGACCGGACAGGACGGTTACTCCGCGGTCCATCTTCTCAATGACTTGCTTCGCGATTTCATCCTGTTTGGAAGAAATAATCATAACGGCTTTTTTCGGATTGAGTCCTTCGATAATGAACTCCATCGTTTTGGTTCCGACAAACAGCAAGACAATGGTACACATTAACCCTTGTGGTCCAATGATGAAGTATGAAGAAAAGGCCACAATCAGATCGAAAAACAGAAGTCCGTAACTGATATTCCAATCCAGATATTTGTTGGCAAGTCGGGCCAAGATCACTGTCCCCGCCGTTGTTCCTCCCACTCTAACAATTAAGCCAATACCAAGACCGGCAAATACACCAGCAAAGATGGTGTTAATCCATAGTTCATCCGATGCAATCGTCCAGTTCTCCGTCAGATGCAGGAACAATGAGTTGAATACGACCGCAATAATCGTATACACCGTAGTCGTTTTATCAAGAAACCGATATCCCACAATTAACAAAATACCGTTCAGGATCAAGTTCATCAGTCCAGGAGACCATTCAAACAGGTAATACAAAATAATCGTGATACCCGTTACGCCGCCTTCACCCAAGTCGTTCGGGATGACGAACAGGTTCACCGCCAGTGCAAACAGAAATGCACCTGCCATAATAAATAGAATATCCGTAATTCGTTTCTTCATCATGCATTCCATCCAATCCATCAGAAATCAACTTAATCGACCCGTCTCATAAGTTGTCATAATCACTCAAAGATAGATTTTACCATGCCCACAACAAAATTTGTATACATAATACAAATTGTTGCGTGATTTGTGCAAAGGAATTTACAAAACCGTCCTCTTTTCTCTTCTGCAAAGCCATTCACCATCATGCACCCATGACAAATGTCATGGGTCATCATTGATATTCATCATTATAGAAGGCTGACGTTTGTGACTTACTGTCATGGTCGGTTTGTTTTACAATGATAAAAACGCTTCCTAAAGGAAAGTTCTACCGGGAAACGCCAAGTTGTAGCTGACTACAGCTATAACGATTGAAGGAGGACAAACGTCAATGAGCAGAAACAAAGAAATGGCGCTAAAAAAAGAAGTCACCCCTTACGAAAAAAATGATCTCAGATTAAGTATCCGACAGTTAATCAATACATTGCTCCCGCTCTTCTTGCTATGGGCTGCAGCTTACTTTAGCTTATCGGTTTCCTACTGGCTTACCTTCCCGATTGCCCTGGTGGCATCCGGATTTGTACTACGGACATTCATTATCTTCCATGACTGCTGTCATGGCTCATTCTTTAAAAGCAAACGTGCCAACGATATTCTCGGTACCATTACAGGTGTATTAACCGTAACACCTTATCAACAATGGAAAGCCGAGCATTCCATCCATCACGCAACCAGCAGTAATCTCGACAAACGTGGTGTAGGCGATATCTGGGTTATGACCGTTGACGAATACAAAGAAGCTTCCTTTTGGGGTCGTATGTTCTACCGCATTTATCGTAATCCGTTTGTATTGTTTTGTATTGGACCCATCTATGTGTTCCTTCTCGCGTATCGCTTTAACCGCAAAGGCGCAAGACGTAAAGAACGTATTAATACTCATTTGACTACGGTATTGATCGTTGCGCTATATGCTGCCATGTGTTGGTTAGTTGGCTGGCAAGCTTTTGTTATGGTGCAAGCACCTATATTCTTCTTCTCCGGTTTCTTCGGAATTTGGTTGTTCTACGTTCAGCATCAGTTTGAAGAAACGTACTTTGAACATGAAGATGAATGGAGTTATGTAAAAGCAGCGGTTGAAGGCAGTTCTTATTACAAATTGCCAAAATTATTGCAATGGATCAGTGGTAACATCGGGTTCCATCATGTTCATCACTTGAGCCCGCGTGTACCGAACTATTTCCTGGAAGAGGCACATAATGCAACACCGCCTTTGCAAAAAGCAACGACTATTACACTACGTTCCAGTCTGGTTGCCCTGCGCTTCCGCTTATGGGACGAAGATTCCAAACAATTTATTAGTTTCAGACAGCTCAAAAGCTTATCCCGCAAGCCGTATGTTCAACCGCCTATCCGAGTAACCAATCCAGCGGGTCTGACAGAGAAGCCTTAACTCTGTCGGATTCGTTTTCTTGTATTCAGGCTAAAGTCGTGCTACAGTCAGGCTAAGTTTGAGTACATTGCAAGTTGAGGAGGAGAATTTCCATTCAAAAGTGGATGCAGATTTTTTATAAAAATACAGGGTTGAACCCTTATGTATGGCTTGTCTTTTTCATCCTGCCCTTCTATTACATTTCACAATATTCCAAATTATGGACAATGGTAACTGGCATTGTAATCATTCTCGTCTTTTTCGTCTGTTATTTGCTCGCCTTCATCACCAAGGGTTGGCAAGTGTACATGTGGATTGGACTGCTCATTGCGATATCCATTACGATGACGATCGCCTATGATTATGCCTATTTCTCATTGTTTCTTGCTTTTTTTATTGGCAATATTAAAAATAAAGCCGGTTTCTTCACCCTCTATTCGGTGAATTTGGGAGCCAGCTTCCTAACCATTAATTATGGTTTTATCAATCAGAGTTCATTGCTCGTGAGTCAGTTCCCGTTTGTATTCATCAGCTTAATGGCGTCCATCCTGCTTCCAATCAGTACGTATAATAAAAATAAGACTGAGCAATTGGAAGGCCAATTGGAGAATGCCAACAAACGACTCGATGATCTCGTAAAAATGGAAGAACGTCAACGTATTGCTCGTGACCTGCACGATACGCTTGGACAGAAACTCTCTCTAATCGGGCTCAAAACCGATCTCGCAAAGCGGCTGCTCCGCAGTAATCCCGATCAAGCCGAGATCGAATTGAACGACCTCAGACAAACGGCAAGCACAGCTCTGAAGGAAGTACGCGAAATGGTAACGACCATGCGTGGTACGCAATTGGTCGATGAACTGTTCCGGGCGGAGCAGATTCTGAAGGCCGCTTCGATTGAATTTGCGCTGGAAGGCAATCCTAAGCTGCAAGACACGTCACAATTGAATGAAAATGTGCTCGGCATGTGTTTGAAAGAAGCCGTCACCAATGTCGTTAAACACAGTCAGGCAACAACATGTACCATCATAATTGAAGAGACACCCGCCGATAATGTCCTAACTGTACAGGATAATGGCGTTGGGATAGAACGAACTCGTAAACAAGAACGACGTGGAACGGGAATCTTGGGAATGAAAGAACGACTTGAATTCGTCAATGGTTGTCTGGATATTCGATCTAATACAAACATCGAGGGTACAGCCATCATTATTCATGTTCCCAAGCTCGTCCGCAAACCGATAAAGGAGGCAGAATCATGATTAGAATTGTAATCGCAGAAGATCAGCGCATGATGCTCGGTGCCTTGTCTTCCCTGCTTAATCTGGAGGAAGATATGGAAGTTGTCGGACGTGCCAGCAATGGCCAGGAAGCCCTTTCCCTTGTCCAAGAGCTTACACCCGACATCTGTCTGATGGATATAGAAATGCCCGTGAAGAGCGGCCTCGAAGCGGCAGAAGAACTCAAAGGAATGAGCTGCAAGGTCATTATTCTGACCACTTTTGCCCGGACCGGTTATTTTGAACGTGCCCTGAAGGGTGGTGTCCGTGGCTACCTGCTTAAAGACAGTCCTATTGAAGAACTTGCCGAGGCGATCCGCCAAGTCATGAATGGCAGACGCATCTTCGCTCCCGACTTGGTCGATGAGGCTTATGTCGAAGAGAATCCGCTGACTGAACGGGAGAACGCCGTACTCGGCCTCATGGCAGACGGGAAGAACACAAAGGAAATTGCCGGACATCTGTTCATCACAACGGGTACGGTGCGTAACTACATCTCCATCATTCTCAACAAGTTAAATGCCAGTAACCGCATTGAAGCCATCACGCGTTCCAAGGAAAAAGGGTGGTTCAAATGAAAGTACCGCTTTAACCCATTGAAACATAAATAAGCATGTAGCTCGGCTGCACAAGTCAGTCATAATAACATGCTCGAAATAAAAGCTTGGCCCAGGAAAACACTTCTTGGGCCAAGCTTTTTATGTTTATTATAATAATCTGATATTCACTTCTTGTATATTTCAGAATATCAATGAGATGCTCAAGATTTCACAGATACAGCCATACCAAGGGCTTCTAGTGGCATTTGATCGGTCTTGAGCTGGTGAATTTGATGACCGTCCTGCCATGAGATCGTTACACGAACAGACTTTCCTCCACTTGGGTATTCCACGTTGATATACCCTTTATCTTTCGGTACAGGCAATGTATGTGACTCCAGATACTCCACTATTTTCTTCGCAATACCTGGATTATTCATTTTATCTTCGGAAACCGAGCGAATCTGTAACGTCCATCTTCCTTCTTGCCAAGTCAGATATTGACTGCCTGCCGCACCTTCACTCATGCCTTTAATCCCATGTCCCAGATCCACAGCCATGTCTGTTGGAATGTCTTTCAGGTCCGTCTCAGGGAAAATTTCTGTCAGATTCGGGTCCTTGTAGGTCTTCACTTCATAGGAAGCCAGTACAGGTATCTTACTGTCGGATGCAGTTAAAGATTGATCATTAATGGCAACAGACTGAGTCGTGGCGTAGAAGTTTACTTTAAACGCATCAGCAGTGTTGGACGGTATTGCCGCACCCAAATATTCGCCCTTCTCTAACGTAAAGGATGTGGGTAAAGATACATTCTTCATCGTCAACTGGTTACGAACTTGCTGGATTACCTCATTCACACCCACCTGACCATTGGTAGCTTGGTTGTCATTCGCCTTAGATCCTGATGTTTCTTCACCATCTGTTGTGCTCGTGTTTTCTTTGCTTCCCCCTTCATTTTCATTAGAAAAATCAGCACCTCCGCTTCCGGTCTGGGTCTGTTCACCCACTGTCGTTGTTGGAGAAGAGCCATTATCTGATGATGCATTATTCGAATCCGGTTCGCCACACCCTGCTAGAGCGAGTAACACGGCAGTCGTTACCGGAATGGTGATCCACAATGGTTGTTTCTTCATGATGTGTACCTCCTTGGTTGTAGCCAATCTGTAGTCTGGGTCTTTCTATCGACTGATTGAATTGGAAAATTAAAAAGATTAACGCTTGTCATTCCAGAAGTTAACCGGCTGTACTTTCTTGTTTAATACTTCAAAACGATACCCTTCTGCCTTCAATGTTTTCAACACTTGTGGCAGGACTTTCAACGTCGCTTCCTGGTCGTGCATAAGCACAACAGGCGTTGTTCCACTCTTTTGTACATTGTGAATCTGCTTCATTACACTGTTATAGACCTTCTGGTGATCCTTCTTGTATTTCCAGTCTTCCGAATCCACATTCCAATCCCACAGATGGAATCCACCCTGACCCAGCAACACATTGCGGAATGCCGGCTTGAGGTATGGTTTACTGCCGTATGGCGTACGAACGAGACTTGTTTTAACTCCGGCAACCTTATTCAGACTTACATTGGCCTGTTGCATCTCTTTCAATCCGCTGTAGGCGGATTTATAGAATTTGCTTGGAACGTGAGTCACACCATGCAGACCCAACCCATGCCCGTCAGCTACGATGCGTTTGGTAGCCTTCTGAAATTGCTCCATCTGAGGACCCAACATGAAGAACGTTGCCTTCGCATTATATTGATCGAGAATATCGAGTAACTGACCCGTGTGAGCGGTTGGCCCATCATCAAACGTCAGGTATATGATTTTGGAACTCGCTTTGCTTGCGCTATCCTTGGATGTAGCTGATTTGGCAGATACCGAATGCGGCAATAGTAGTGGAATGATTAGTAAAATAGCAAGTGTAGCCATGATAGATTTGCGAATATGTAACATAATTAAAATTCTCCCTTGTGTGTTATATTTCCCCGGGTGTCCATGTTGTTCTACCTTCATCCCTTGGCGATTAATCCTAATACTATCAAAGATAGCGGCTCTTGTTCTCGCTTCAAAGGCTACGGTAGAGTTACACTTTTGTCAGATAAACCTAAAATTTAATACGAATTTGATAGATTTGCGCAAAAAAAGAGATCCCGCCAGGATAGATCAATTGTGACATATCCTCTATTACCCATATTCAGGGTTTTGATAGACTTTTTCTCCGATTCAAGCATATCGATAAAATAACGAAATATCTTTGCATACAAAAAAAGCCTGCACAAAGTGCAAGCTTCTTCGTCTTCAATCAGCATAAGGTATCATGCTGTATGTAGATGATCTTTTGTCGCTGGAATCTTCCCGACTCTCACGTACAGTTATTCAGCAGGGGCAGTGAACGAACGTTTGCCAAACTCTGCATCCAGCATGTAGAAGGCATTGCTGTCTTTTTCGATGCGGCGCAGCTTCTGAATAATGTTGTCAAACAATGCTTCCTCTTCAACCTGCTCATCAATGAACCATTTCAGGAAATACATCGTCGCATGTTCACGTTCATTCAGGGCGATGTCAGCCAGATTGTAGAATTTTTTCGTGTTTTGTTGCTCGTGAGCATAACCATGCTCAAATACATCCAGCATCGAAGCATATTCATTCTTCGGTTCTGGCAATGCCGCAAGTGTAGCACGTTGTCCACGATCATTCAGGAATTTGTATATTTTCATGCCATGGAATCGCTCTTCTTCCGCTTGCACGATGAAGAAGTTCGCAAATCCATCCAGACTTTTGCTCGAACAATAGGCTGCCATAGCCAGATATACATGAGCGGAATAAAACTCAAAGTTCATCTGTTCATTTAAAGATTCTGTTAACTCTTTGCTCATTATCAAAACACCTCTTTCTTTCTCTAGGGATGGTTATATTCTAACATAACGTAAGCATGACTTACACCGATTTTCTACAAAATTCGCCAATGACTGAACGAACAAAAAAGCTCTGCCGCGATGGCAGAGCTTCTTTCATTCTTAAGAGATATGCAATTATACCAAGAACGCTTTGGAGATGATAACCAACAGGATGAACAGAACCAGAATGGCACCTACAGAAGTGAAACCTCCGTATCCGTAGCCTCTTGCTTCTCCACCTAATACTTCGCTCATTGACCGTACCTCCTCTGCAACAGGTATGGGTTATCTTATGCAGGAAGAACGACTTTGACAGGGCGGATGCCCTAATTATTCAAATGCTGTTTTTTTTCGTTCAGTACCGGGGAGATTGCACTCGCATGATGTCCAGAAAAGGTACCTTCGCCGTAAACTCTTCCTCTGTATACTCTACATGCACGAGTCGTGTGCGGGAGTCCATTTTGACGATAACTCCTTGCACCTGATCTTCTTTGCCCCATACCGTCAACAGTACTTCCGAACGTTCACGAAAGGCTTCAACCAGCTGATTTCCCAACTCTTCAAGTTCAAACTCATCCCGTGTAGGTCTTTTTGCTACTTTTGCTTTTGCCAATGTGGCTGCCTCCTCTACTCCGACGTCCCGATTCCACGGGTTGATTGCCGAGTTCGTATTCAATTAGTATACCATTCATTTACGTCCGTGTAATGTCATGGCACCCAAGATTGAACAAATTCCTCAGGCAAGTTACCGTTAACCGTGTTACCCCCTATTCTTCACCATACTCTACAATGATGCTGTACTCATTCGATCGGGATTCACCTGCCCGTTTTTGTCCATTCCATTCATATGTGTACATGACGGTCAGGGCCCCTTGCAGCGTACCTGTCGGTTCGGAAGATAACTGCGCTACATAGGAGATGTTCCTTTCCGTTCCAGGCTCAATTCCCCCCACATGCAGAATCCTTGGCGTGGAATATTCCGGAATGCTCCATTGGATCTGACCCGCAGCTTGCCCAAGCCATTTAGCACCCTCAGGTAAAATGCCCCCCAATTGTACGCGTGCCGGCAAATTGCCCGTATTCGCCACACGTACCTCGAACGTGACCGTGCCTCCCTGCTCAACCAATGTCGGTTCCACTTGAACATAGGCCTGGATTATCGGCGTTTTCAACTCGACGATAGCTTCATTGGATCGAATCATCCGCTGCACTGACCGTGAATCGGGCAAGCGAAATGTATACATCAGGCTAGCATGATTCACATATCGGTATTGATCAGGGATCAATTCACCACGTTCTGCAAGTTTCGCCTCGAACTGAATATTAAGAACAGACCGGGCAGTCAACGTCCCCAGATTAAGCCCTTTGGCCAGATTGGTGCCAGGACGTTTAACCCCATTCCAACCCAGACTGCCTTCGACAAATGTCATACCTGTTGGCAATACATCCAGCAGGGTTCCATCCACCGCATAGCTGCTTGCATTGGAGATGGTAATATTATATCGGACGGCATCATCCCATGTGGCCGTCACCGGGAGTACACTTTTGACCACAGAGATCTGGGGTTGAATCAATTCCAGGATTACCTGATTGGAGTAGACCATTTCCTGCTGACCTGCCGAGATATACGTTAGTACAGCTACGCTTGATATTTCGTTCGTATCACTCCCCCCCACGACCTGAACGCGGTATTGTATCCGAACGGAACTTCCGGGCTCAATCTCCCCAAGCTCTATTCCGGTATCAGGCGTGACTTGTGGCGCGAACATCTCATTGACAATCACACTGGCAGGAATAAAAACAACCCCTTGAGGCAAAGCAATCGTTACCTGAGCACCCGTAGCTATAATAAAACCAGGATTGCTCACAATGACGGTGTACATAACAATGTCTCCTGAGAAAGTCTGGCCCCGCTCGGCTTGAAGGCTGACCTCAAGCCGGGAAGAAACCATGCTCACCTCCACCGTGTTGGATTTCTCCACACCTCTGACGGTCCTGCCCTCGGATGTTCCAAACTCATAGTTAACCTGAGCTTGATTGAGCAGCTTTAAGCCTGAGGGTATCCGCATGACCACGACCTGAAAGTGATATCGTAGAGTTGCCCCAGGTACGATCTCTGCAGGAGGAAGCCCACGCTCCGGTGATGCCCCAGGTAGGGGAATCCCGTCACGCAGTACACTATTTGGAAGAAGTGATGTTTCTGGAGATAAAGAATCCACCACATGAACGATAGCTGTACAATTGCCTGTGTTCACAATCTCGATCAGGTAGGTCAGGGACTGCCCCAGTGTAGCCACAGCTACGTTGCATTGTTTTTTCACTTCCAGCCTGGGCCCGACCCATGGAGTAATGACTGTATTGGAATACGCCACCTGTTCCAGTTCAGTCGTACCCGAGCTGAATCGAACCAACGACTGATTCTGAAGCCAGTGGGACAACGGACCGGAAGTCTGGCTCATAACACAACGACCTCTACTCGGAATGTAACGGTAACGGAAGCACCGGCAGCAATGGAACCGAGCGTTATTCCTGTATTCGGATTTCCGGTAGGTCTTGCCACGCCATCGACGATCACACTTCCGGTTACAAATACCGTTCCTGCCGGCACAGGGTCAACCATGACAACATTATTCACCACTTCAATACCGCTATTGGTTACGACAACCGTATAGGTGATTACATCGCCAACCACAGCATCAATGGCACTAGTGCTTTTGACAACAACAACATTTGGTGCGGATACAGGGATCACCAGCACGTTAGAAGATACGGTTCCTGTCAACAGACGGCCATCCGGAGGACTAAAGGTATAGTTGGCAGTGGCCTGATTGATCAGCTGCTGATTCTGAGGCAACGAATCCACGGTAACTTCAAGCGTAACCGTTACGTTCACCGATCCACCAGGCGGTATCGTACCAACAACAATGCCTGATTCCGGGTTAGCTCCTGGTTGTGGGACACCATCAATCAGAACACTGTTGGGAAGCAGTACAGCGCCATCTGGAATATTGTCCGTTAATGTTAAATCAGCTGCAAGATTTCCACTGTTGTTGATGGTAAAGGAATAAATGATGGTATCACCGATCGTTGCATTGGAGGTACTGGCTGTCTTCGTTAATGCAACGATTGGCTGATAGATCGGTGTGATAACGGTATTGGAATAGGCTGCTCCCGAAAAAACGCCGGACGTGAAACTTACGGAAGACTGACTACTCACTTGTGGTGGCGTTGGAAGTGAATTGACCCGAACCACATACGATACAGCTACAGATGCTCCCGGTGCCAGCGTACCAAGAGCAATACCAAGCGCCGGATTAGCTAAGGCACGCGGGACGCCGTCCACCAGAACACTACCTGTAACAAATGTCGTGGCTGGGCTAATCGGATCGGTGATCACAATGTTGTTGACAGGGTCAATTCCGTTATTGCTCACAACCATCTCGTATATGATCGTATCACCTACCACAGCATCAATGACAGGAGTGGTCTTCACTACGCTGACATTCGGAGCAGATACCTGAATGTTGAGTGCGTTGGACGTAATGCTGCCTCCCAGTGTTCTTCCATCAGGCAATGTGTAGGAGAAGGTGGCAGAAGCCTGATTGGTTATGGACTGGCTCAGAGGCAGCGTCACGATCACAACGGAGAACAGAACCGTAGTTGTTGTGGATACAACACCCAATGGGATACCCGAAGCCGGATCAGCACCTGGTGCTGAAGCGCCATTAATAATGACACTATTCGGTACAAGCTCCGTTCCAGCAGGGATGGTATCCGTCAATGTGACAGATGCTCCGTAGTTTCCGGTATTGGTAATGGCAATACTGTAGACCACCGTATCTCCCACAGTTGCAATGGCCTGATCTCCTGTTTTGACTGCTGCCAGAATGGGTTGGTACACCGGTGTTGTAATGGTATTGGAAAATGTGGTAGCAGAGAATGCACCGGATGTGAAACTCACGGTTGACTGGTTGTTCAAAACTGCACTTGCCGGAAGAGATGTGATCTGTACGCTAAACACAACCGTCACGGTTACGCCTGGTGCAATGGAACCGAGTGTTATTCCGGTTGATGGATTCGCACCTGGGCGAAGAACACCATCAACATACACACTACCTGCGGTAAGAATTGTACTTGCCGGCACCGCATCTGTAAAAATCACATTGCTAACACTCGCAATTCCGTTATTGGTTACGGCGATGCTGTAGGTTACGATGTCCCCGACGGAAACCGCTGTGGATGTTGTGGATTTGACCACAGCCACATCCGGTGCCGAAACCGAAATCGTAAGCACATTGGATATCACTGTCCCAGTAATATTCCGCCCGTCTGGCAATGTAAAGGATAACGCAACGGAAGCCTGATTCACGAGTTGCTGCGGGGTTGGCAACGTATCAATAACAACGGAAAACGTAATCGTGGTTGTAGCCCCGGCAGCCACATTGCCTGCGGGAATGCCCGTTGCCGGACTTGCAGCTGGTAACGGTTGACCGTTCACAATGACACTATTTGGAACAAGAATAGTACCGGCTGGCAGGTTATCCGTCAGATTGATTTGGGCTCCGTAGTTCCCCTGATTACTCACGTTTATCGTATAGCTAACCGTATCCCCGACGGTGGCATTTTGTGTACTTGCTGTCTTTTGAGCTGTAAGAATCGGTTGGTACACCGGAGTGACCACTGTATTGGAAAATGTCGTGCTTGAGAACGCTCCAGAGGTAAAACTGACCGTAGAACGATTGCTCAACTGTCCCGCCGGTGG
Organism: Paenibacillus sp. FSL H8-0079; assembly: GCF_037991315.1. Lineage (NCBI taxonomy): Bacteria > Bacillati > Bacillota > Bacilli > Caryophanales > Paenibacillaceae > Paenibacillus > Paenibacillus sp. FSL H8-0079. The sequence goes on along the minus strand of NZ_CP150300.1, from coordinate 2,807,249 downwards.
AATCTCATTGACCCTGACACTGAACGTCACAGTCGCGGATGCACCAGGTCCCAGTGTAGCAAGTGATATCCCACCTGCCGGATTGGAACCAGGTTGAGCCACCCCATTCACGGTAACACTGCCTGTGTTGAAAGTTGCTCCAGCAGGAATCGGATCGGAAAATTGAATATTGCTTACCGGCGCAATACCACTGTTCGTAATTAGAATGGAATAACTGACTGTATCGCCCAAGGCTGCAGCAGTCGATGAAGTGCTTTTGACCACGGCAACGTTGGGTGACGAGACGGGAAATGTCAGTGTATTTGAAGTGGCTGTTCCTGTTAATATCCTTCCATCCGGAGGTGTAAATGTAAAGGATGACGTTGCAAAATTGCTGAGTTGCTGAGGCGATGGAAGTGAATTCACAACTATCGCAAATGTGACCACAACTGTCGCTCCCGCTGCTACAATACCGACCGGAATACCTGCACCTGGTGTTGCTCCCGGCTGTGGCACACCGGATACCACCACGCTGTTTGGAACAATAGTGGTTGCAGCCGGAATGGTGTCGGTCACCGTTACATTGGCCTCCAGGTTACCGGCATTGCTCACCGTCACGGTATATACCACCGTATCACCTACGGTTGCATTAGCTGTATTCGCCGTTTTGACAAGTGAAATCTGTGGCTGTATGACCGGAGTCTGTGTGGTATTGGACGATGATGACCCCGAAAATGAACCGGATGTGAAACTGACCGTCGACTGATTGTTAATCTGCGAAGGGATCGGCATAGTTATCCTCACCTCAAAAGTTACGGTTACTTCAGCCCCTGGGGCCAATGTACCGATTGGAATGCCGGCGGTCGGATTGGAGAGCGGGAATGAAGTCCCGTTCACAATGACACTTCCGGGTATAAATGGGGTGTTCGAAGGAAGAGGGTTCGCGTATACCACGTTGTTCACTGCTACTGTTCCGTTGTTACGAATGACTGAAGTATATCGAACAACATCTCCAGATACGGCGTAATCTAGATTATCACTGTTTACAATGCTTACATTTGGCAGGGATACGGGAATGGTGATTGTATTGGATGAAACAAAACCTGAAATATTCCTTCCGCTCGGAAGAGCGTAGCTATAGGATGCGATGGCCTGATTAATCAGCTGTCTTGCATCTGGTAGGCTTGTGACCGTTGCAAGGAAAGTGACTGTCGCAGTTGCGCCCGCGGCGAGTGCTCCCAGACTGATTCCAGCGTTTGGGCTGACTCCGGGTACAGGTGAGCCATTAATGATGACACTGTTGGTATTGAATATGGCTCCGGCAGGAACTGGATCTGTTAAAGTAACCGTCGCTGCAATATTGCCCGTGTTCGTAATCTGGATGGCGTAATTAAAGGTATCTCCCACGGTCAGACTCGTTGTGCTGGCCGATTTCACCACTTGAATGACGGGTTGAAAGATCGGCGTATTCACTGTCACAGATGAGGAAACACCATTAAAACTGCCTGACGTAAAAGCTGTACTCGCCCGGTTGCTGACCGAACCTGAAGCAGGAATGGCGGTCACTCTTGTCTGGTAGGTTACGGTTACGCTGCTGGAGCTATTCAATGTCCCCAAAGCAATACCCGAAACCGGGCTTGCATTTCTGGCAGCAGCTCCATTGATTGTGACACTCCCGGATACAAATTCAGACCCCGCAGAAGGCGTATCCGATAGAACCAGATTCTGAACTGCCCCACTGCCTGAATTCGTCGTTACAACCGTATAGGTAAGCACATCTCCTACAGTGGCATCTGCTGTATTGACTGTTTTGCCAATCGTTATATTCGGAGCGGAAGCGGGTATGCGAACGATGTTGGACAACGTGCTTCCTGACAGATTACGTCCACTCGGAAGCTGGTACGTATAACTTCCTGTTGCCTGATTCTCCAATGTTGGCGGGGACGGGATCGTCGTCAGTGACGTGCGAAATACCACCGTTGCGGACCCGCCGGGCGGGAGACTACCCACCGTGATCCCGGTTAAAGGGCTGACTCCCGGTCGCGCTGTCCCATTTACAGTAACTGAATTGGGAATGAACGTAAGCCCTGCCGGAATCGTATCCGTCACGTTCACCTGTGCTGCTATGTTTCCGCTATTCGACACGAGCAGGGTATACGCAATTTGATCTCCCAAAGTCGCGTTGCTCTGACTCGCAGACTTGTTAATTGTAATTACAGGTTGATATACAGGCGTTGTGATGGAATTCGAGTTAGAGATCCCCGTGAATGTCCCTGAGCTATAAGATACGACAGCCCGGTTGACGAGCGTAGCCGTGCTAGGCAAAGACTGCACATTGACCTGAAATGTTACGGTTGCTGAGCTTCCTGCCGTTAATGTACCAAGGGCTATACCACTGGCCGGATTAGCTGCCGGTACACTCGCCCCCCTGACAACCACACTTTCAGGCACAAAATTCAGACCCGTCGGTAGACTGTCGGTTAGGACTACGTTACTAATCGTTTGTATGCCGCCATTCGTTGTAACCACCGAATAGGTAAAGGTCTCTCCAACAGCAACATCTGTTACTGTTGCATTTTTCACAACGGATACATTCGGCAAAGTTACCGGAATCGTCAGTGTGTTGGACGCCACCGTACCCGTTATGGTGCGTCCGTCAGCCGAAATAAATGAATATGGAGCCGTAGCCTGATCCACCAACGTAGGCGGTGTAGGCAGGTTTGTGACCAGCACTTGAAAGGTTACCGTGGTTGTGCTTCCTGCTGCAAGACTTCCCAAATTAACCCCTGTAGCCGGATTGGCTCCTGCAATAACCGTTCCGTTCACGCGAAAACTTCCGGCAACATAGGTGCTGCCGCTTGGAATATTATCGGATATCGTAACGTTAGCCGCCACGTTTCCTCCATTAACGACTTGAAGTGTATACGTTACCTGATCTCCGACGGTAGCGTTTGTTGTATTTGCCGATTTCACAATGGACAGGTTAGGTGAATACACAGGAAGTGTAGAGTTATTCGACGGAATGACTCCTGTGATGACTGCACCACCTGCAACGCTTTGAAAGGTAAATGCTGCATTTGCCGAATTGACGAGTTGAAGGATACTTGCATCACTAGCGATTAATGCGCGATAAGTAACGACAATACTAGTGCTTAAATTTAATGAACCCAGTGGTATGCCTGCGGTTACATCCAGCGTTGGACGGGACACCCCGCCCACTGTGACACTGCCTGGAATGAAAGTTAGACCCGGTGGCAAAGTATCTGACAATACTACACTGGCAGCACTGGCTGTACCTCCATTACTAATCGTTGCCGTGTACAGGACGCTGTCTCCCGCGACCGCTCCAGTCGCCACAGAACCCTTGGCCACTGTAATTCTGGGTGCGTTGATATCAACTTGTATCGCATTCGCGTTCACAATGTACGCGTCACCCGAAGTGGTTAGCGTCAGTACTGCCGAGGATTGATTGTTAATCAGTCTTGCAGACACATCCACATTGGTAATATCCCAACCTTGACGACCGCCAACAATGTTCGAGCCTGGAGCTCCATTGGTCTGATTTCGTGTGCCAAACGTGCCTGTTGTGTTAAGTGCTCCCGTATCTCCATTGATTTGGGAGGCAAAAAAGTTTGCTGCCAGATTATTCGGTCCCGATAAGGCTACTGATGTCGCCGAGGTGGGTCCGAATAACGCCTGATCTCCTGTCCGATTCGCGTCACCCTCCTGGGCACTGAACAGTGCTCTTCCTCCAAGTGCACCGGAGAGGGGGGTTGCGAATCCTGTCAATGTTGTTACTACCGGTGGTGAAGTAGATTGCACCAGTACGCCCCCTGCACGCAAAGACATGTTGCGAAAAGGGAGATTGGGATTCTGATAAATAACCCCAAGTGTCCACCCCGCATGATTGGCCGTGGAATCACTCGGAATAACAATAGTCCCTACCACTGCTCCGGTGATATATGTACCGGCTCCCCCGCCTTGTACAAGTGTAGTCACATTGGCGGAACGTACATAGCCAGCACCACCGCCCCCCAGATCAAATTGATTGTAGGTCGCCGGGTCGGGTGTAACACTGAATGAACCTGCAGGGGTGATGAACGTTACCGGATTGTTGATCGCCGCGCTCAGATTGACAGTTCCATTGATATAACTTCCGCCCCAGATTAATTCCGCATACAGAATCGTGCTCCCTGCAGGAAGCACAAGACTCGCGGCGGAACTATTGCTCTGGTACAAACTTGTAGTTCCCAGCGGATACGTTCCGAAACGCACGTCTGCGTTGGTCGTCGAGAACGCCCCGATGCTGTCCTGCGTACCAGGCACCCCTACCGTATCGGAACGGCTCAGGCCCAGCGTATTGCCCGTAAACGTAATTGCCCCCGTAGCGTTGACGGTTGAACGAACGACAAGAGGAATGGAAGTCACCTCCCCTTCAGCAAGAATTACAATCCTATGAAACGGAGCCTATTATTAGTCTATGACGCTCCCTCCGAAATTTGTATGTCCCTTTTCGGAAAGTTTCTGTTCTCTCTGTAATATAATGTAAGCTTAGTTCTCATGCTCTAAATATAATGATTTGCGTTTTGTTCATTGTGATTTATAATTATCATATACGAGAGAATTCTGTCGTACCATTATGATGCAGTCAGCGGTGATATATGAAGAGTTTCCATACGCACAATAGCCACATTCCAACAGAATACGAGTTCAAGCATTCCAAATGGATTAAAAAAATGCTCCATGCCTACTGGGTTGTCATCAGTGCACATTTCGCCATTCAAGTGGGCTGTTTCCTGTTTCTGGAGTATGATCGCGCACCTGCAGATTTCATGATGAATGTCCTGTTCTGGCCTACGGCCATTAGCAGTTCTTGCATTTTGATCGCAAGTTGGGTTGATCGGCGCTTCAGTTCATATTCCTTCTATGCCATGTCTGTAGCAAGCACAGTTATCGCCTGGACGATTATTCATGTCAATTATGACATTCGGATTATATTAGCGATCTGCCTGTTACCTATCTTCGCTTCGGTTCTGTTCTTCAGCAAAAAGAGAGTCTGGATAGTCTTCCTGATGCAGATGATGGGTTATCTTCTGGTTCTGTTCGACCCAGCCTATCGATCCTACCTGTCTTCATTTGACATGGTATCCATTCCGGCTTTTCTAATCCTTGGTACATATGTAGCACAGGTTATCGTAACCAGCGGAGTCGAAGTGCTGGACGACCTTCAGGCAAGCATGCTTGCCAAACAGGACCTTATTGTGCGAAACGCCATTATGACCAAACAGTCCAAAACAGACGGTTTAACCAACCTCTACAACCAAAGCTCATTCAAGGATTATTATGAAAAAGCATTTGAGTACGCCAACAGTGGCATGAGTATGCATCTGGCTCTAATCGATATTGATGATTTCAAATCCATTAATGACACGTACGGTCATCGGGTTGGAGACATCATTCTGGAGAAAGTGTCATTGATCATTCAGGAGACGATTACCTCAAGTGATATTGCAGCACGCTACGGTGGCGAAGAGTTCGCCTTATTGATGTTTGAGCAATCCTTCGAGCAGGCTTACGCCCTGGTGGAACAGATTCGTCAGAAGATTGCCCTGATGGGTCATCTGGAACTTGAAGGAACTTCCATTACGGTAAGTATCGGTCTCAAAAGCTACAGTCCCAATCTGAGCAAAGACAAATTGTTCGAGGAAGTGGATGCCTGTCTGTATCTCGCCAAACGAACAGGTAAAAATAAAACCGTAACGTCACTTGATCTGACTTCGTCCTTCGTTTGAAAATCATAATAAAAAAAGTTGTGCTGTACACCGGAATTACGGTTGTACAACACAACTTTTTTTGGTTTTCTTATGATCACCGAGCTGATGTTTTTAACTACATCCACATTGTAATTTTATACCTTCATTCCGCCCATTCCCAGCGATGACGATTTTGCTCCAACCTAGGATGCAGATCTCCGGACGATCCGTCAATGATGAGACGCAGCTCTTTGATCCAATCTTTGAAGGAATCAAACGAAGCAAACATATTCGCCATCTCTACCGTCAAATAAAGAAAGTGAGGGGCAGGGTATTCCGCAGTGATATGGCGCAGCGCGCTATCCACAGGCGTATATTTCTTTCTCTTGCCCTCCAGTCCCTCTACACGTATACGTGAGGTTGGATGTTCCCGCCGCCAATCATGCAGGCGGTCTTCTCTTTTGTAATAGGCTTGTATCGTATCCTTGCTCATTCGCTTAAACGTACTTTCGTGTAAAGGATACAGAACGAGCTGTACGAATGAACGGGTATCCACTGTTGCAGCGGCGCGTTCGAGTTGCTCATCGGTCACATGTTCGAACGAGTCATAAAAAGTCAGTGTGCCTTTGCGACTGGCCGCAGGTGGCTCATAACCGTAAGGTACCGATGTATATTTTCCAGACATGTCACCCCTCCTAGTCTATATACAGAATCGTACAAAGGTGATTGGATATCTCAGCTAATATTATTATACGCTAATGCCCCTGCTTCAAATCGGAATAAAATGTCATTCTATTCTTACCTGCACGTTTGGATTCATACAAAGCTTCGTCCGCCATTCGGATAATCTCACTTGGGTTGTTGCTGTTGGTCGGATATTCGGCACCTCCGATGCTACATCCAATCCGAATTCGCTCGTATTCAATAATAAACGGCTTGTTCAGACTTTGAATGATGGCTTCTGCATATGCGCTGGCTTCCTCCCTCGGATGACTTCCAACAGACCGAAGTACAATCAGGAATTCATCTCCACCCAACCGGACCGTTATGCCCTTCTCCTGACCAAGAGCAGATAGACGTTGGGCCACCTTCTGAAGGAGTACATCTCCAGTCTGATGTCCAAGTGTATCGTTGACACGTTTGAATCCATCGAGATCCAGATAGAGGAACGTCAGGGTGTGATTTTCACTTTCGGTCTCCAGTGACTCTTCCAGATACGCTTCCAGGGCAGTACGATTCGGAAGACTAGTCAACTGATCAAAATGGGCCAGATTCTGCATCACGACCAGCTCCGAGTCTTTATTCGTAAGAGAGGTCACCATATCCCGTAGCGAACGGGACAACACTTCAATCTCCTTAATCCCTTTATTCTCGGGAATCTCAAGAGCGTCTCCTACTTGCAGTCGATTGGCTACCCTGGTAAGACGTACAATTGGGGCAGAGATCAGACGAGAGACATACCAGCCAATAAGTGCAAACAGCACGGTAACGGCAAGTCCTGCCCACACATTAAACCACATGAGGTCAAAGACAGAAGCAAGCGCAGTTGACTTGCCTTGACGAATAACTACGGTCCATCCTAATCCGGGATAATCCAGATGACCCTGACTGTAAGCAAACCCTGTCACATAGTCATTCCCATCAGGCCATTCTTCAATCGACCAACTGCTTTTGTTACGCTGGGCCTCTGCGATACCCGGTAATATCAGCGGTTTACCGATCCATTCCTTAGGCCCCAGCAGTACGGTATGTTCATTTTTGCTCACGATAAAGAATTCAATGTCCTTTTCCTCTCGCTTCAGCGGAGCAAGCACCGATTCCTCGACTTCTTTCGCCCAGGCCCAGCTTAAATGTGCAGCGAGCACACCTTGAATATGACCTTTGCTATCCTTCAGCGGAAAACTGATATCGACAAATTGTAACGGCTCTCCCGTTGGATTCGGAAGCAGCTTGGCAAGAAGTACTGCATTATGCACATCTCCAATAAACTTACCCTTGATTCCCTCCTGATACACAGGTCGCTCGGATAAATTTTCACCAAGCAAGATGCCATCCGTCGCAGCTAATACTTTTCCCTTCGGGTCCATGAATCCAACCCATGAGAATGAGGGAAAGCTATCTTGTAGCTGATCCAGCAACATCTGAATTTCAGATGGTTTAAATCCATCTTCCAGCGCAGCCATGCGGCCCAGCAGGTCCAGTTCACCCGCGCGAGCGGACATAAACCGATCCAGCTTGTCCGATGCCTGGGAGGCCGTGCCTGTAAGGGAGTGACCAATCTCAGTCTCTACAGCAACAAATGACTTTTGGCTAAAAATAGATCCAATCGTCAGGGTAACCAGCAAGGATAAAACAGCGAAGATAACTGTAAGCACGGTTCTGATTTTGAATGACATTATTTCCTCCATTACACGGTGAAACCATCTTGCTTCTCAACATAACTATGCTGCAAAGGGTACACGGGATGTCACCTAATCGTTTTCATATTTATCGGATCTTTTGTGTTTTTTCATTATACATGCCCATACAATATTATACTGAAATCTTCACCGTGTTTCTTCCATTCAAAGAATAGACACGATTCTGTATATACATACTTGGGTTATGAATATAGAGAGCAAGCATATCCTTTGAGGATCATGCGCCTGTATGTCACAGAGAGAGTCGTCGAAATACTAAACATTGGGGGTGTAATGTTGAGCCTGCTTCATGTTGCTGTTATTCTGCCTTTTGCCGCTGGCATTCTTCTTGCCACGCTGCATCGTTTCTTCCGTAAATTACATTTGGGATGGCCGGTTCTCCTTGTCCCGGCACTATTATTTGTAACCTTTGCGAGCCTCATACCCGCTGTGTCCCAGCGCAACACCGTATCCGGAAATATCCCATGGATTCCTTCACTGGACATTGGATTTAACTTATATCTGGACGGTCTAAGCCTGATGCTGACACTGCTAATCACCGGAATCGGTGTGCTCGTTGTGCTCTACTCCATCTTCTACATGGATATGAAAGAAGCCCTGAACCGCTTCTACCTGTATCTGTTGATGTTCATGGGAGCCATGTTGGGCGTAGTGCTGTCTGATAATATGATCGTGCTATACGGATTCTGGGAATTGACCAGTATTACGTCATTCCTGTTGATTGCATTTCATTACAAACGTAAAGCCTCGACTTCAGGAGCACAAAAATCATTCCTGATTACGGTATTTGGCGGTTTCGCCATGCTTACCGGATTCATGATGATGTATCTCATTACAGGAACGTTCAGTATTCGTGCAACCATTGCAGGGTTGGGACAGTTTCAGGAAAGCGCACTATTTCTGCCAGCGCTTGTCTTGATCCTGATTGGAGCTTTCACCAAATCAGCCCAATTCCCGTTCCATATCTGGTTACCGGATGCCATGGAAGCTCCTACACCAGTGAGTGCCTATCTGCACTCAGCCACCATGGTCAAGGCCGGACTGTACGTTGTGGCCAGGTTCACACCGATCTTCGGTGGACAGGGACTCTGGTTCTGGCTGGTCACTGGCGTTGGTCTTCTGACTTTGTGTTATGGATCATTCCTGGCGGTGAAAAAAAACGATCTCAAAGCGATTCTCGCCTATTCGACCATCTCTCAACTTGGTCTGATCATGTCCCTATTCGGGGTTGGATCTGCTGCTCTCTACTTCGGATATGGCGAGTCCTCTGCGATGTACACCGTGGCGATAACCGCTGCGCTGCTTCACCTGTTTAATCATGCGACCTTCAAGGCCGCTCTGTTCATGGTCGTAGGCATCGTCGATCATGAAACGGGTACACGTGACATTCGGAAGCTCGGTGGACTTGCTTCATTCATGCCAATTACATTCACCGTAGCACTGATCGGCTCACTTGCCATGGCGGGGATGCCGCCGTTCAACGGATTCCTGAGCAAGGAGCTATTCTTCCAGGCGATGGTCGAAGTCACGCATCTGCGAATCTTTGGACTTGGTTCCTGGAGTGTTCTACTGCCGGTATTCGCTTGGCTTGCAAGTGTGTTTACCCTGATCTATGCGCTTATTATCGTGTTCAAAACATTCCTCGGTCGTAGCCAAAGCGAGATCCCTGCCGAGAAGCTGCACGAAGCGCCCGCCGGTATGCTCATTCCGCCCGTTGTTCTCGGTATTCTTGTCATCATCTTCGGACTCTTTCCGAACCTGCTGGCCGGATCACTGATCGAACCGGCAATGGCCGCTGTGCTTCCTTCCCTACTGAATGGGAACGAGCGCTTTGATGTACATTTCTCTCTGTGGCATGGATGGACTCCGGAACTAATTATGACCATCGGAGTCGTGATTCTGGGAATCACTCTCTACAAGCTGTTGCCACGATGGAGGAATATTTATGAGCATTATCCACAAGGATTAACGATTAACAATATGTACCATGTCGTACTCGATAATCTTCAGCATTATGCACGTAAATGGACGGAAGCCTATATGAATGGCTCGGTTCGTAGTTATCTCGTTTATATTTTCTCATTCACAGTTGCCTTACTGGTCTATGCCTTCTTCCGTTCAGGCGAAAATATTACCTGGAATCTGCAGGGCAATGCGCCCTTTTCATTCTATGAAGTCGTACTGTTAGTCACGCTCATTGGTGCCGCGGTGTCGATTCCATTTGCCAAGAACAGACTGTCAGCAGTCATTATGACCGGAGCGGTTGGTTACCTCGTAACCCTGCTGTTCGTACTCTTCCGGGCACCGGATCTGGCACTTACACAGATGATTGTTGAGACGGTATCTGTTGCACTGTTCCTGCTCTGCTTCTACCATCTGCCTGAACTGCAACGTGGCAAATCAAGCCGCAGATATCTCACGGTGAATATGATCGTAGCGATTGCAGTCGGGGTCGTGATGACTTTCGTTGCATTAGCTGCAAGCGGAACCGCATCACTGGAGAGCATTTCTACCTTTTTCCTTCAGGAAGCGTATGACTCGGCCGGTGGTAAAAATGTCGTAAACGTGTTGCTGGTAGATTTCCGTGGCTTCGATACGTTATTGGAAATCATGGTGCTGGGCGTTGCTTCATTATCCATCTATTCCATGATTAATCTGAACCTTGAAGCGAAGGATCTCGGAGCCCGATTGAAGTTCCGCAAAAAAGAGGAAAATCAGGATTCCGAGTCTGATCTGGATGATGAAACGGACAATACGAAAAAGTATGGTAACCGGGAACGCAGCTCATCCTCGTGGGATACTGTACCCTTGCAGAGTAATGATGTATTGCTGCAAACGACCACCAAGGTCGTTGTGTTCATCATACTGACGTTTGCCATGCACCTGTTCTTCGCAGGACACCACAATCCGGGCGGAGGCTTCATCGGCGGCCTGGTCACAGCGGCAGCGCTCGTATTGATTGCTCTGGCATTCAGTACAGATACGATACGCAAAGCGTTGCCCGTTGACTTCCGTATTCTAACAGGAATCGGCTTGGGTATAGCCTTACTTACGGGCGCGGGTTCATTTATATTCGGAGTACCGTTCCTCAGTCAAACCTTCGGCTATTTCGAACTTCCTTTGCTGGGAGAGACAGAACTTGCCACGGCCATGCTGTTCGATCTTGGCGTGTATCTCGCTGTCCTGGGTGTCACCATGACCATCATTCTACAGATCGGGGAGGATCGCTGATATGGAAATATTGATGTGTGTAGCCGTTGGCATTCTGTTTGCGGTTGCCGTCTTTTTAATCTTGTCGCGGAGCCTGCTCCGAATCGTACTTGGTATGTCCATACTAACCCATGGCGTGCATCTGTTGTTGATCACCATGTCACGTCTCAAAACCGGGTCACCACCACTGCTTGGGGAGATGGCTGAACGTTATGTCGATCCACTTCCACAGGCGCTGATATTAACATCCATTGTTATTAATTTCGGACTCACTGCGTTCTTCTTCGTTCTCTCGTATCGCTCCTATCTGAAGCTGAGAACAGACGATATGGAAGAAGTAAGGGGGCGCCCATATGAATAATCTCGTCGTCCTGCCGATTCTGTTGCCATTGATTACAGGTGTTCTGGCCCTTCTGTTTTTCCGGAAAACGAACATCCAACGGATCATTAGTGTCATCGGACTTTTATTCACCGCAGCAGTCTCCACGATACTCATTACACGTGTGGCTCAAACTGGAGTTCTAACGCTTAATATGGGTGGATGGGCCCCTCCCTATGGTATTGTGCTTGTTGCGGACATGGTATCGGCGTTGCTTGTCGTCGCCGCTTCCATCATCGCACTGGCGTGTCTGCTGTATGCGTTCCGCAGTGTGAACAAGGAGCGGGAAGAGCATCACTTCTATCCGTTCTTTCATTTCCTGATTGCGGGCGTTAACGGTTCATTCCTAACCGGAGATTTGTTCAATTTGTTTGTCAGCTTTGAACTGATGCTCATCTCTTCTTATGCACTGATCGTATTGGGAGGTACCGAAAGACAACTGCGAGAAACGATCAAATATGTCTTGATTAACATCGTCTCTTCAGCACTGTTTGTCGCTTCCATCGGCTTCCTCTACTCCATTACTGGCACACTGAACATGGCGGACTTGTCCGTCAAAATTGCTGAGGTGGGACAGAGCGGGGTCGTTACCCTGATTGCCGTACTCTTCCTGATCGTATTTAGCATCAAGGCCGGACTGTTCCTGTTCTTCTGGTTGTCCGGCTCTTATGCGGCGCCACCTGCAGTCGTCACTGCATTGTTCGCAGGATTGCTCACGAAGGTTGGCCTGTACGCGATTGTGCGAACATTCACACTGATCTTCTATCATGATCCTGATTTCTTCCATGCACTGATCGGGTGGATGGCAGGTGCCACGATGGTTCTTGGTGTCATCGGTGCGATCTCATACCGCGATGTAAACAAGATTCTCATCTACAACGTGGTCGCAGGTGTAGGGTTTGTCGCTTTCGGTATGGCCTCGGCCAGTCGTCCTGCACTGGAAGGTCTGCTCTTCTACATGCTGCATGATATGTTGATCAAAACATTGCTCTTCCTGCTCGGCGGTGCCTTGATCGCTGTTGCCGGAACATCAAAGCTCGACAACATGGGTGGGCTAATCCATCGTTATCCGTTGCTTGGTTGGATGTTCTTCATTAGCGCACTTGCCTTGGCAGGCTTGCCTCCATTCAGTGGTTTTCCGGGTAAGTTGCTTCTCTTCGAAGGTGGCTTGCAGGCAGGCTTGTATGGTCTGACCGGTATAGCGGTGCTCTCCAGCTTGTTGATGTTATATTCGGTACTGCGCATCTTCATACAAGCGTTCTGGGGCGAACCGCCTGCGGGGGTTACAAGACGCCCTTACGCGGTGAACGGCCTGCTGATTCCTGCCGGAATTCTGTTTGTATTCATCATCGTAATGGGTGTGGGGGCTGAAGGCATGTTCCAGTTGACCTCTCGCGCAGGCGATATTCTACTGCATCCCAATATTTATATTGATGCCGTATTGAAGGAGTAGATGTCTATGGCCTTTCAGATTGTACTGAATCTTATCATTGCCTTTGTATGGATGTTTCTGAACAATGCCTGGAATGGTGTTGGTTTTCTCATAGGTTACCTGCTCGGACTGCTTCTCATCGGGGGGATGCGCCGATTCTTCCCCCAGCGCTTCTATATTGTGAGAGTCTGGGCCATCATCAAACTGATTAATTTGCTGTTCAAGGAATTGGTGCGTGCCAGCATTGAGGTTATACGCCAGATTATCAAGCCTAAGCTCGATATACGTCCAGGTATTTTCACATATAGGACTGAATTGTCCTCGGATTGGGAGGTCACCCTGCTCTGTCTGCTCATCTCATTGACACCAGGTTCCCTGCCGCTTGAAATCTCGGGCAATCAACGCAAACTATTTATTCACGCACTGGATATTAAGGATGAACAGAAACTGAGAGATGATATCCAAAACACATTCGAAAAAGCAATTATGGAGGTGACGCGTTAATGTTATCCTCACTGTTGTTCATCTCATTGCTCATTCTCTCCTTAGCCATTCTGGGTTGCTTGTACAGAGTGCTTCGGGGACCATCCATGGCTGACCGGATCACGGCACTGGATACGATCGGTATCAATGTGATTGCCATCGTTGCCGTTCTGTCGATGATGCTGCAAACCCAGGCCTATCTGGATATCATCTTGCTGATTGGTATTTTAGCTTTTCTAAGTACGGTGGCATTTGCACGTTATATTGAACGGGGGGCGGTATTCAAAAATGATGGAGATCGTTAATGTAGCCGCTGAAACAGCCATAGGTCTACTCGTACTGCTCGGTGCATTGCTTAGTGCACTCAGTGCGTTCGGACTTATTCGACTGCCTGACGTATATCTGCGAGCCCATGCCGCAACCAAAAGTATGACGCTTGGCGTGTTCTGTGTACTAAGCGCTACGTTTTTCTTCTTTTGGTACTTCGACAACTATATTAGCGCACGCTTGTTGCTAGGTATCCTGTTCGTATTCATCACGGCTCCCGTCGCCGGACACCTGAACGGACGGGCCGCCTATCGCACAGATGTGCCACTGTGGGAGCAAAGCGTTCAAGATGAACTGGAACCTTTGTTAAAAGGTAAAAAGGTGAACCATGAGGCCAAGGATATGATGGAATAATCCTAAGCCTAGGTATAACGAATACCCCGAGGATCAACCGCTCGTTTTGCGGTATGTTCCTCGGGGTATTTTTTTATTTTCATACACGGATCATATCAAACCTGGATCATGCAGGCAGATTTAATTGCATCGTCAGAAGCCATTCAGTCCCTGTCTTCTCAGATCCTCGGCAACAATGCGCGCAAGCTGTGCAGCACCTTGACGATTCGGATGCAAACTATCTCCTGTCATATACAGAGCAAGTGTTGCCGCCGGACCAATGGACGTGAAATAAGCGGAACTTAACTTATTCAGTTCAACAAGTGTGACTCCTTCTTCCTGAGCGAGTGCACGGGTGGATTGATTGTACCAGCGGTTCTCCGCTTGATGCACATTGGCGGAATTGAAGTCCGTTGCCCGCCCCTGAGGCGTGGAGAGGATGACCGTCGCTCCTTTATTCTTCACCTGGCGTACCATATCCCGCATAATCTCTTTGAACTGAGTCTCCGTTGTATTGTTCTTGGCATTGGTATCGTTAATTCCAAATTGCAAAATGAAATAATCTCCTGGCTTGATATACTTCAGAATCGCTTCCATCTGACCATCATCGCGGAAACCTCTCGCAAATTGACCACTTGATGCCATATTTCGAACCTGGAAGGTGGCATTGTTCACATAGGATGGAAATAGCTGTCCCCAACCTCCCTGTACACTGCTGCCAAGCGGATAGTAATTGCACACCGTTGAGTCGCCACCAATGTAGATCGTGCGATTGGTCACGGCCTGATTGGATATTTTTCGGATTTCGAGAGCACTAAGTGTGAAGGCGGTGCCTGTCTTTCCTTCCGTAACCAGCAGGTTTAATTGCCCGTCAGTCACCGGAATTTGAAATTGGTCCGTCGCCCCGTTGCCCGTCATATTGATAATCTGGTATACACCTTCTGCAGCCACACTCGCTCTGGCTGTATTGCCCAGAACCACTTTGACCTCATAGAGACCATTGGACAGATCCACATTGAAGGTATTGGTGCTCTTCGTGCCAAATGTCAGAAACTGTACAGCATCACTCATAACTCCGCTTCCAGAGGCAGACACATTTCTCATATTAGCAGGTGTGTTGAAACCATATCCTTTCGTCGCAGTATAGCCGTCTCCTGCGGACACACCTGTGTAACCGCTCTCAACTGAACCCGAGCCAAAATCAAATCTGTAATTGTCCGTTGCCGCTTCGGCGATGTGCCCTCCACTGCTTCCCAGACTAATGCCGATCGTACTTGCAAACAGAACAAGAGATAGTAGATATTTTACGGATGTTGACCATTTCATCACTGAATTCTCCTCTCGAATACACTACGAAGACAGAATAACCTTCCAATCGCTGTTATCCCCAGATTTTTCGATTCCCTTTTCTCAAGGGAAAATCCGGTGATAGCGTATGCTTTCGAAATAGCTTTCTTGCAGAAAGCTTGTAGCTTCGCTTTTTCAGATTTTTTCTATCTTCTCCGTTATCATGTAAATGATTAGTTCAACTGATATGAACGAAAATGTCAAAGGCGCCTTAAGAAACTCCTTTCACAGCTCCGTTTTGAAGCAAAGTTAAGGGCTCAGCCCCGAAGGTGAAAACGGCTCGTTGACGTTGAGCAATCTGATATTCGTGGATTGGTTACCACATGTAATCCCTACGTCGCGCAGAAGCTGCCGGATAAACTTAAATCGCGAGTTCGGAGCCAAGAGCTCTTATCGCAAGTTGAACGCCGTGGATTCTTCTGCTACGTGTTTTCCTTTCACCTTCAAGGCTCAACCCTCCACATGAAAAACCGTTTCCTTTTTAAACGAGGTTTTAAGAAAGAGGGCACTACGTCGTTTGATTTGCAACGCGCTGCTGGGTTTCGATCTGAGAAGCAATTGCCCAAACAAATCCGCTGAGTTCTCTTGCAATTGCGGTAATGACTTTATTCTTGTTCATGCCCCGGGAAAGGAGCTTTCGATATTTTTCGTGTAAACGAACCTGAGCGTGCCAAGCCATGGCACACACTTCAGCGTTCTGACCCTGTTGTCGCTGCAGCAATTTCCCTTTCAAGGCAGGCTGATACCGATAGCTCCAGGCAGCCTCAACAGCAGCTCGGCGTACATGCCGATTGCCTGCTTTTGTTGTGGCTCCTCGACGCGTCGTTTGCCCGGTGGAGTACTCGCTGGGAACGAGTCCGGTGTAACTCATAAACGAACTCCCTTTTGGAAACCGAAGAAAACTACCGACTTCTGCCACCAGCGTGATCGCTGTGATTAGAGCCACGCCGCGCAAAACTTGTAAAGCGGTAATGAGGGAAGCCCGTGGGCCACTCTGAGCTTCTTGAGCCATGTATTTTTCCAAGCGTTCTAGGCGTAGCATCTCTTCTTGAATCGTATGAATGTATTCCTGAAGAACTGTCTGCTGAACGGCATTAGGAAGACGCAGCACCTTTAACCAGGACCAATATTTCACCGACCAGCGACGAACCCCTTCGGGTCCAGGAATACTATGGCGAAGAAGGAACTTCGTTAAACGATGTTTAGCGCGAAGCAGATTTTCCTTACTATCTTCCCGGGCACGAACTAAATCGCGCAAGGCTTCATCCGCTTCGGTGGGAACGTAGACAGCCTGTAGCTCACCTGAACGAAGAAGTTGTGCGAGCTTTAAAGCATCCCGCCGATCCGTTTTCACCCGGTCGCCTGGACGAGAAGGGATAAGCGACGGAGCAATCACCGAACAGGAAATGCCCATCTTTGTAAGCAACCGATACAATGCGTAGCCGGTAGGACCTGCTTCATAACAAATTTCAAGTGAGCTACCATCCTGAGTCAAGGTCTGAATAAACTTACGAACCGCTTTTTCTGTATGGGGGAACATCCCGATAAAATAAGCAGGCTCACGGCCCTCGTTCGCGACAGCAACGGCAATTTTTTCTTTAGATACGTCTAAACCCACATATTTTGTGACAGACTTCATTGTATAGCTCTCCTTTGCAATGTGGCTCTGTTTTTAGGCAGTCCAGTTTGGATTTGGTTTCTTTACTGGGACAGTATTGCCAAGATAACCCACGGTTTTGCATAAAGGGGAGCTCATTTTCGTTCATAATAACTTATATAGATGGTAATAACCCTCAGTTTCACAGAACTTGGTCAAGCCAGTCATAGGCTTTCGCTCCGCTAATCTCATGTCCACCTATAAAGAAATCTGCATCTAGCGATTCTTCTGCTCCGGCTTGTTCATAGATATGTGTCAAACGCGCATACGCCTCTCTTGCTGTATGAATTGGGAACACCTGGTCATCACTACCAGCTTCTATAAAGAGTGGCCTAGGCACAATCAGACCGATGATATCCGGCAACTCCGCTTCACGCAGGATACCTGGCATATAGTTGTCCAGACAATGGTTCCGATCCAGTATGCTACCCTGGAATGAACTTGCATAACCACTCACGACAGCTGCACGGAAACGTTCATCCAGTGCGGCTGTAAATGCGGTCACCAGTCCACCGCCCGAAATGCCCATGCTTCCGATTCGCTCCGAATCCACTTCATCCCGACTCGATACATAATCCAGTACACGCGTTGTTTCGTATACTCTATGCCCAGCTAGAGTCTTCCCCACCATGAGCAGATGCGCAGCGATTTTCGTACAGGAACTTGTCCCTGGTGGCGCATCGCGATCCTCTTCCAGTCTTCGATCACCAAATCCGAGCAGCTCTGGAGCTGCAACCACATATCCCCGCTTCACAAGAGCTACTGCAAAATCCTTGTGCAACCCAGGCTCTCCTGTCCGTGGTGACCCATCTGGTTCCATGCCCGATATCTCTCGGCTACCGTACCCATGTCCATGACAAGCAACGATCGCAGGTCTCTTCACATCAGTAACGCTTACATCGTTTGGAATCAACATGTACACAGGCATGCGAAGTCCTGCATAGGTCGTGATCTCTACCCGCTCGCGGATATAACCGTCACATGTAATGCGCTCCAGTAATACAGGATTGAGCGCTGCTGGCATCGTTGGAAAACCGCCCAGTCGTTCTTTCACACTTGTACGTAACTGACTGCGCCATAACTCCATAGGTTGATCTGCTTGATACGCGGAACGACCACGAAGATTCGTTTGTTGTTGCAGATAGGCTTCTATATCCGACATTGCCCTGTGTCCCTCCTGTTTTTCGTAGGATAACGTAGATATAAGACTGTCATATGGAATTAATCCCATCCATTATAGAACATCTATGTCACCCATGAATTGAACATGTTTGCCTGTTTTGAATGAAAACATATGATTTCTAGCCAAAAAAAGGATATTCCTGGCCTGCATTCAGGCTTCGGTAATACCCTTCATTATAATTGACCCGGCAACCACCAGTTCCACCGCCCCATTAATTTCATCAGTGCAGGGACCAGTATTAGACGGATCAGTGTAACGTCAATCAGCACCGCAGCGGTTATGCCGATCCCCAACTGTCTCACACCTGCAACTTCAGCAAAAGCAAAGGGTACGGTCACCGCAAGCAGAATGGTCGCCGCAGAAGTAACCAGACGACCTGTAGAAGCCAATCCCTGTTGAACTGCCACGTCACTGTCTCCGGTTCGTCTATAGACTTCCTGGATACGACTCAACATAAATACCCCATAATCCATGGATATGCCGAACACCAATCCTGCAATGAATACAGGAATCATTATGGCAATGGCTGACGGCTCCATCCCCAGATGGCCCTCATTAAACACCCACACCAATATGCCAAATGAAGCGGCTAAGCTGAGCAGATTCATCAGAATCGCCTTGATTGGAATGAGCAGAGATCGGAATGCTGCCAGTAGCACAAGATAATTGGATACCACTACAAATACCAATACTTTGGGCAGTTGACTTGTGACTTCCTGCATAATTTCATGTTGCTTGGCAGCTTCCCCACCATAGCGTAGTTTTACGTCGTTGAAACCCAGGGCATGATCGCTCTTACTCATTCGTTCCAGCCAATCTGCGATCTGTTCCGAGCCAGGCTCCCCATGTACGGTGGCTATCAATCGGATCGAATGATCAGAAACCGTTGAATGCAGCCATGCCGACCTTGTTGACTCCTTGGCTTCTATGGAAGAAGTGAGCGACGACAGTGCAATTGGAAAAAGGGTTTGGTTTTGCACGCTATTTTGATCCGACTGTAACAGTCCCCACGGTGAAATAATGTTCAATACGCCCGAGTCCTGTAGAAGTTGACGTGCTTTGTAGTGGGCCATCTGCCAGTGCGAAGCAGTCAACAGCTCCTGCTGTCCGCCAATCACCATCTCGATGGTGGAGGTATTCTTTTGACCAAAATCATGCTGAAACTGCTCAGCTGCCTGACGGGACTCCATTCTCTCAGGCAGTGAAGAGGCATCCGGGATGGATAGTTCCAGCCGGGTCACTGGATAGACACACAGGAGCAGCAACACCGTACCTCCGATTGCCATTCTGATTGGTCGTTTCATGACCATTGCTGACCACCTATGCCAGATCGAAGCTCTGGGTAACGAATGGACTGACTTTCGCCTGAAGACCCGATCCGCAGACAGTGACAGCAGGGCAGGAAGCAGCGTTACGTTCAACAGTAGTGATAGGAGCAGAACGATGATGGCCCCAAAGGAGACACTCAGAAACATCGGCAGTCTGATCCAGAGCAGCCCTAGTAGTCCAAGGAGCACGCAAGCTGCCGAGAACAACACCGCTCTGCCTGCTGTACGCAATGTTCGCTGAAGAATCTCGCTCCGCAGAATACCGCTCTGCATAACCAGACTGCTGTCCAGAACTTTAGCTTGGCCTCCATCTTCATAGGCCCGTTGAAGTTCTTCCCTGTACCTGCTCAGGATGATCAGGGCAAAGTCTATACTAAGTGCCATGCCCACCATGGGAATCACGTTAATGATAAAGTTGGACAGTTCCAGCTGATAACCAAGGAGAGACGTGACCCCCATAGCCGTAATGACAGCACTGATTCCCATCATGACGGCGATCAATGCTGCGTATAGCCCCCTGAATGCAAAACACAGAACGATCAGGGCAATCGGAATTCCCACCATCTCTGCTCGTTCTAGGTCACGAAAGCTCAGACGATTCACGTCCTGCTGCACGACCGCCTTTCCCGTCAACCGAACCGTACCTGGACCGTCTGTTGCCAGCACGGCGCGCAGTTGCTTCAGCGGAGGACCCATCTGATGCGCAGGCACATCCATGTTCACAAGGGCATACGCCTTATTATCTTGCAGCATCATCCCTTCCCTAGCATCAAGAGGGGATGTAATAGCGGTTACCGCAGGCAGCGCTTGGACCTGTGTCAGACGATCCCTGATCCACTGTCGGAACTCTAACGGCGAAGTATTTTCCTTTTTCTCAAAAACTAGAATGACCGGATCAGCAGGAGAACCGAATTCATTCTCCAGAACAAGCTCAACCGCTTGCGCATCCCCGTGAACCCGTTTCAATCCATGATCCTGAACAATGTCAGGTAACTTCCACGCCCAGACCGCTGACATCCCGATGATAAACACCCAGCAGAGAATAATGAACCGCGGATATCGGCTGATGAGGACAGCAAGTCTGCGATAACCCATACCTTAGCTCCTCTGCGATCAGATTAGTCATTCGATTACGTTCATCCGTAAGATCGTAGGCACGCTCATACATTATCCGATCTGGTGCCCCTCAGCCGGGTTCGCGATCTATTAGATGCCATGATTCACAGGAGTTCTATTCGCAACGGGGACAGGAATGTATGTAAAAGGAAGTAACTCTGCCGTCAGTCCCGGGCCAAAGGCCAGCGCTATCCCACTGGAATGCTCTTCCTTCTGTCTGTAATCCTCGCGGATGGCTTGAAGAACAAAAAGAATCGTCACGGACGACAGGTTTCCATAATCCCGCAGAATGTTTCGGCTGTAGGAGACCTGCTCATCTGTCAACTGATACAGCTTCTGAACGGCATCTACGATGCCTCGTCCTCCCGGATGGATCGCCCATATGTCCGGTAAACCGCTCCCCCCCAGCAACCTTTCTACCTCTGGACCGAGATGCAAACCAAGCAGCTTCGGAATCTGTGGTGACAGGTAGAGATCAAAGCCTGTATTGCCCACTTCCCAGATCATTTCTTCTGCACAATCCGGGAGCAGCGTTGAGTGCCCACGACCCAGTCGAAAACATTCATTGCGGTCTGTTCCGGACGCGCCAATAACACAGGCAGAGGCGCCGTCTCCGAAGAACGATGCAGCATACAGGTCGTCCCGTTTGGCAGATGGCTGAAAGTGAAGTGTACATAGTTCCACACACACGATGAGAACTGTAGCCTTCTGATCTGTCGTTACAATGGAATTCGCCAGTTGGATCGCCTTCAGACCGGCTGCACATCCTTGAAACACCAGTGGAATCCGGTTGATCTGCGGTGACAGTTCAAGCTGTTGGATCAGCCGAACATCAAGTCCGGGCAGGAATTGCCCCGTGCAACTCACCGTAATGAGATGTGTAAGTTCCGAGGACGTTACGTCTGCATCCCGAAGGGCCTGTCCGGCCGCCTCGAGACCAAGTGGAACAGCAGCAGCTTTGTATTTGCCCATACGCTCGGATGTAGTCGGAACCTCGTCCGCATTGGTAAAGGGTAAATATCGGCAAGAATCAACAGGCTCAAGCAGATTCGGTTCACACGTATACCGAGTCTCCACACCGCACTGATTAAAGATTCGTTTCGCCCACCTTCTCGCATCTGGCTCATGTTCCAGCGCTTGCGCGAGACGGGCAGACACATCCTTTTGCTCAATACGGTGGGCTGGCAAGGCCGTCCCTATCCCCATAATACTTGCGCCTATAGTTCCCTCAAGCTGGCTCATTGGCTTAACCCCCTTATAGTACGTGTTCAAAAGTAGGCTTTTTAAACAACCTATATATAAAATAGGTTCATATGACATGTGCAGGATATAGTACAAGTCTATTCACTACCTGTCCCGTTTATGTTCACATTAACAAGCAAAGACGGACAACCTATGCGTTTTACGCATGTGCTGTCCGCCTTTGATACAGGGTTACACCCATTCCTATATTACATATACGATCTGTCAGAACTATTCAGGCCGAATTATCGTGAATCTCTCCCCAAGTTTGGCATAATCATTACCCGCCAGCCGGCTGACCGGTTTCAAATGATCCATCAAGATATAGCCCTTATCAGAATTATAGACTTGCTCGCTGAAATGATACTGCACAATGCGTACTAGCAGCAGATCACTCGCCGGTTTGCCCTCATCATTCGTAATGGGAATATGCTGATACAGCTCGCACTCCATCCGAATGAGTGCTTCCTGAATTCCCGGAACTGAAACTTTGGTACTTGGCACTGTAGTAAGTTTTGTCCGCTCAAGCTCACTTTCGTGGGGCTCCAGTATGGCTGCTGTCTCATTCACTTCGGCTATGATTGCTTCATCACAGATATGCACGACCAGCTCCTTATGAGCAAGCACATTGCGTGCAGTATCTTTCATGATCCCGTCTTTACGTGCAATGGATATGGATAACAGCGGTGGGTCCGAACTAACCACATTGAAGAAACTGAAAGGCGCTGCATTAATTGCACCATTCTCATCTGAACGTGTCGTCACAAAAGCGATCGGACGTGGCACCACCGAACCGCTCATGAGCTTATAGTTGTCTCTTCCCGTTATTTCACGTGGATCCAATGTATACATATGTAAATATCCCCTTCCCTGCTCGTGTAACGTTAAACATGGTTCACTTACGGTACTTCCTCGTTATTATATATCCATATCTGTTCAAAAAACAAAAAAACGCTCTGATGCTCGTGGCATCAAAGCGTTTAATCTACTGTTTCGTAGGGGTTGTTTTTTGTATTACTTCACAATACTGCTTTGAATATCTTCCAAAATTTGAGTATTCGCTTGAACACCACTGTACAACCAGCTGCTTGTGCTTTCAAATTCGAACACATTGCCGGTCTTCACAGCAGGGATGCTCTGCCATACGGCATCTTGCAGCGCTTCCGAGCCCGCTCCCTTATCACTGTTCACCAGGAATAGATAGTCTGCATCCATTTCTGCGATTTTTTCCAGTGAAATCTCAGACCAATTACCCGTCGCCTTCGCAGATGCTTCCTTCACGACATTAGGCTCTGCGAGTCCCAGTTCATTGTACATTACTTCACCACTGGAAACATTGTTGCTTACCACATAAAACTTATTATTGAATAACCACAACGCTGCAGCGGATTTTGTTCCACCAGTGACAGCAGATACTTTTTCTTTAATTTCCTTTGCTTTGGCATCATAATCGTCAAGCGCCTTCTGTGCTACATCCGATTTGTTAAGGATCTCGCCAATCTTGAGCAGAGCCTGACGCCAATCCTTGTTGACCTCATCCCCGAGTACATAAGTAGGAGCAATTTTGTTGTATTGTTCGTATTTCTCTCCTTCAACTGTGCTTTCAGAACCCATAATAATCAGGTCTGGTGAAAAGCTGGCCATCGCTTCAAAAGGTAGATCACTTGCAATACCAGGTATGCCACTCAAATCATTTTGCAGATAATCCTGCAAGCCACTGCCGTTGTTGATGGACCACTGCGCTGCTGGCTTAACACCGAGTGTAACGAGATGGTCTTCCAGATAAGATGCGATAACGCGTTCCGGATTAGCCGGGATTGTTACTTCGTGCCCCATTGCGTCTGTTAAAGTGCGTTCTGTCGGAGCTTCAGTCTGTGTCTCGGTTTCAGTTGCTGTGTCGTTCTCTCCTGCTGCTCCATTCTCTGCCGGCTTCGTTCCACACGCTGCCAACCAGATGGACATAACCATCACCGTAATTAGAAGCATGATCATCTTTTTATTTCTCTTAAACACTTGATATATCCCCTTTCAATTCATTATGAAAACCTTATTCGGCGCTATTGTGACAGATATCAACGTTCAAAAATATTGACACTATTATTGATACATATAATATCCGTATGTACATTTGTCCGATTCCATTGACAATGATAATTGTTATCAGTTCAGTTGTCAATTCGATTATATTCTGCGTTATACAGTTGAACTAAAATTTATTTACACTGACACTACGATGATAGAACAACCTTCCAATCGCTGTTATCCCCAGATTTTTTTCGATTCCCCTTTCTCTAAGGGAAAATCCGGTGATAAATGCGAGCGCTTCGCTTTTTCAGGTTTTTTCTATCTTCTCCGTTTGGTGTAAATGATTAGTTCAACTATATAGATCATATAAAATCTTCTTGGCGGCATTCACCTATGGGCGGATGCCGCCATATGCTGATTGCAGACTACTACGACAGGAAGGATGTTCTGTACATGAGTTACGTATATAACCCTTATATAAGTTATGGAGAAGACCGTTCATTTCAACTGCCCCCACTGTTCCCAGGTGGTGGAGGTGGCGGCACACCGGGTGGTCCGACGTTTCCTGGCCTACCTGGCGGCCAAGGCTCCTATCCTCCATTCATTCCAGGCGGAGGACCAGGGCCATATATCCCTGGAGGCATTCCGGGTACAATCCCAGGTGCAGCACCGGGCGTACCTGCTCAACTGGCTCAAGGCAATCTGCCTACGCTACTTAGTGCCTATCCTCGTCCGGTAGGTCAGCCTCCGGCAGAAATGCTTTTTCTATATAACCTGATCAAAAGCAGCCCGGGTCTGCTTCCGCTTTTTCTCCAGCAACAGCCACAAAGTCTCACTCAAGCAGTGCAATTTGCACAGACAGGTGCTGCGGCACCTCGGGATAACGAAGAACGTGCACTGCCCAACTTTTGCTACAACCGATGGTCTCTTGTATTCACTTACAATGATGTCTACCTGATGTGGCCTGCCATTAATCTGTTTGGTTTTGTGGTGGGATACTTCTATCCATTCCAGACGCCAGGCATTCTGTTGAATACACAAATTTTATTTGCGCTCTGCTAATCCTATCCTTACTTAGAGCAGGAGCCCCACGTGGAAGGATGAATCCTTCCACGTGGGGCTCCTTTTTCTTTCTTTTAATCAGAGGTAGCCTTAGCCTCAGACTATTAAACTCCACAAAAGCAAGGCTTACCGATTCAGTACCTTTAACTCAACGCCTGATCGTTCTGACGTTTCCTGCCTCTACTGACCATTAAGAAATATATCACCAATGCACCGAGATCAGCACACGCGATAACGATTCCCATTGGCACAGCTGTACCTTCTCCTCCGAGACCTACGAGCGGAGCGACAATACCTCCGAACAGGAACGTCATCACTCCAATAAGCGCAGACGCACTGCCTGCCGACTTCTCCTGATTAGCCATAGCCAGGGCGAAGGACGCGGTATTGACCAGCCCGACACTGGACACCACCAGAAATAACGGAATCAGCACAGAGATCAGATTACCTCCAACCAGAATGGCGACGAGCAGAGATGTTCCTCCCAGCGCTGCAGTTAGCAGCCCCGCAATTAACAGGCGGGTTTCAGATACTTTCCCTGCAAGTCTACCAGCAATCTGACTAGCCAGAATAATGCCTAGCCCGTTAATGGCGAAGCAAACACTGAACATTTGTGGGGATACCCCGTATATCTTCTGAAGCACAAACGGTGAACCTGATATGTAGGCAAACATGCCAGCTGCCACGAAACCCTGAGTTAACGCATAACCCATAAACTGACGATCCCCTGCGATTTTACGAAATGTAATCAAGGTCTGCTTCAATCCCCCGCTTGATCTGCGTTTGGCAGGCAGTGTCTCTCCTAGTCCAAAAATGACAGCAAACAGCGTTAGTATACCGATGAGACTCAGTAAAATAAACACGCCGCGCCACGACGTATACGTCAACAACTGTCCACCAATGATTGGTGCCGCAATCGGTGCTACACCGTTAATCAGCATTAACAGGGAGAAGAACCGTGTCAGTTCCGGGCCCGAATATACGTCTCTGACAATCGCACGCGAGATGACAATCCCGGCCGCTCCGGCCACCCCCTGAATGAATCGTAGCACAACAAAAGAGCCCATCGTAGGGCTGACCAGGCAGAGTATGGAAGCGATAGTATAGAGCACAAGCCCTGCTATGAGCGGTGTTCGGCGACCACGTACATCACTTAGAGGTCCTGCAAGCAACTGACCAACCGCAAGTCCAATCATACACGCCGTCAGACTGAGCTGAGCATACGAGGTAGATGAGCCGAACTCATCTGCCAAAATGGGCAATGCGGGCAAATACATATCCAGGGACAACGGCCCGAAGGCCGACAGTGTCCCCAGAATTAATGCCATTCGCACACGCGATGTGGAATTCGTGTTCAATGAAGCTGTTGTACTTTTCATCGAGTACTACTCCCCGCTACCCAGCAGTTTGAGCAAGTTAGACGGCAGTGTGAACTGTTGGTTGTTAATAATAATACGGCGTAGTTCTTCTTCATCCCGCTCGTTCTCGGCGTCCTTGATCTCCTGAATTTCCCGGTGAAGTCGTTCCATCTGCTGATCCAGTGCATTCGCAGAATCTGCTGCACTTTTGAGCTCCTTGGTCAAATGCTCGGGAACATCTTTATTGTATTTATAAAAAATCTTATGCTCCAGACTCGCCCAGAAATCCATCGCGATTGTACGGATCTGGATCTCCACACAAGCTCGTTCCTCACCATTGGACATGTACACAGGCACTTCCACCAGAAGGTGAAGGCTTTGGTAGCCATTTGGCTTTGGATTCTCGATGTAGTCTTTGACCTCCAGCACACGCAAGTCACTCTGATTGCACAGCATATCCTTAATGCGATAGATATCCGAGATAAAGGAACATGTAATCCGCACCCCGGCGATATCCTTGATATTTTGCTTGATGCTCTCAAACGTTAACTCATGATTTTTGCGGAACATCTTGTTCATAATGCTCTCAGGTGATTTCAGTCTGGACTTTGTATGTTCAATTGGACTGTAATCATGCAAAGACTGGAATTCTTCCTTCAGGACTTCAATCTTGGTCTCCATTTGATCCAGAGCAAATTTATAGATCATCATAAATCTGGTAATTTCATATTTGAATTTCTTGAATTGATCGATTGGATGTGGAGCGTTCATCATAGCTTTCTCCCTTTCTTTCTGCACACTAAAGTTAGTTTTATAAATATGAGGACAGCGGTCAATCCACATGTCTCCTGAACCATTATAAATCATATGGAGCCAATAAACGAATTTCTTACATTCGGGCTGCCGATTCAGCCTGGAAGGTATGGCAACTTATTTTACGTGCATCCTATAGAAGTATCCCTGTCATTTGGCACGATATTACGAATAAAAGAGGTGGATTTCCCTGCTCTATCAAGTGACGTATTCGTCCGATACGCTTCGGGTTAAAGCTTATTTATTCCTGCCACGAGATTGTTCGTTATCTGCTCTCACAGCATATGAAACTTCTCATCCCGGCTCTGTCTCCTCTGCCTTTCCGGAATTCACTTCCATACATACATCTCTACATCTGCAACCGCTCGCCAGCCACTATCATGCTGCAACTATGCATGATACGGATAATATACCGGAACAGTGGCCGGTTCTGATCTATTGCCGCGGCGGACTTGGCAACTATGGCGGGGTTAATACCGTTTGGCTTGAGCAATTTGTACAGAAAGGTTATATCGTGTTCGCTCCATCCTATCGTGGTAACGAAGGCGGTGAAGGCCGTGACGAGTATGGCGGAAGAGATGCCGAAGATGTGCATGCCGCTTACCGGCTGGTGCAACGTTTGCCTTTTGCCGACTCGACCCGGATATCGTTAATGGGCTTCTCTCGTGGAGCCATTAATGCCGTACATACCGCAACTGCCTACAATGAGGGACCTGATCAAGTACATAAGCTAGTTCTCTGGAGCGGTGTCGCCGATGTCGAACGCACTTACCATGAACGAACCGACCTGAGACGCACTTTGAAACGGGTTCTGGGTGGTACCCCACGCGCAATTCCCGAAGCTTATCTCGCCCGTTCTCCCCTGTCAAATGCAAACAAACTCTCTTGTCCTGTGCTCATCATGCACGGCACATCAGATACACAGGTGAACTATAGTCACGGAACTCGAATGTATCACTGGCTGAAGCGCGGAGGTGCGAACGTTACGTTTCACGCCTATGGCGGCCAGGATCATCATTTTCACGAGAGAATACATGAGGCAGCGGTGAACAATATGTTCAATTGGCTTACAGCACCATAGTCCGCGCCATGAATTTCATTTTGAAGAATCATGCTCTATGGCTGTATACTGGAGGGGTTACGTTTTTTTGAAAGGATGGATCTGATGAATCAAAGTACCCTCCAAAAATACGCCATGCTCCTACTCTGTATGTCTGCGGGAATGGTGGACCTGATCGGATATCTGGGACTGGGGCATGTGCTCACAGCCAATATGACGGGAAATATTGTACTGCTCGGTATTGCCATCGCACGTGCGCAGGAATTTGTCGTGCTGCGGTCACTGCTTGCTCTCATCGGTTTTATTGCCGGCAATGCCATTGCAGCACATATGGTTGGACATGTGCAGACCAAAAATGGCTGGTCCTCCAAGGTCACAGCCGTATTTACTGTTGAAAGCATATTGCTCCTGCTGTTCGCGATCGCCATGATTAGTCCCTACTCAGAACAACTGTCTTATCTGTTAATTGTCATACTAGCTATCGCAATGGGAATGCAAACGACTGCTGCACGCCGAATTGGAATTGCCGGCATTTCAACAACCGTGCTCACCAATAATCTGGCCGCTGTGGTTGAGGATACCGTAAGCATCCTTAAGAGGCTGCGACATGCCAATATCCGATCGCTGGTCAAAGCCTTATCTACAGACTCCTACCTCCGTGCGGGTGCTGTTGTTATCTATTTGGTCGGCGTCATTGCAGCCGCATTGCTGTTTCACCGTGTGCCCATGATCGCAGTCTGGATTCCTGTCCTGATCACTGGCGGCATAACCCTGTATGCCCGATTACATGCATGGGGAACTTCACAACAAAGCGAAGGTTAATGCTAATAAACGAAAAGCAACCTATTCATGTTTAAGTCTAATCGCACTTTTTATTTCATCAAAGCAGCTTCTTGGCGGATAAGATTGACCAGATGCTGTGCAGCAGGCGATAATACCTCCCCGGCTCGTGTACACACAGCAACCGTATTTCTCAGCTGTACACCACGAACGAGCACACGTGCCAGCCTGCCTTGCTGCACATCTTCGTTCACAACCAAAGAAGATATAAAGTTGGCCCCATAACCTGCCTTCACCGCACTAATCGTTTCGTTCAGCCCGTTGAACTGAAGCGCAATGCGGGGAGCGGCCAGGTTATTTGTTGTGCATAGGGAAACGAGTCGCTCACGCGTGGCACTGCCTTCTTCGCGCATGATGAACGGTTCTGCCATCATCTCATGCAGCTCGATTTCTTTGCCCGCATACGGATGGTCAGGGTGCACAACAAACCACATCTCATCGTCAAACAATTCATCCCATTGGACACCTGCATGTGTAATGCCACTTCCACCATACACTGCAATCTCTGCCTCATAACGAAGTAATTGGTCAAACGCCATCCGGGTGTTGGTTGTGCTAACAACAATCTCCACATCCTCGTGCATTTGCTTAAACCGCGCAATCCAGCCCGGCAACAGAAAATTCGAAGGCAAGTAGGTTGCCGTAAGACGGATCATTCCTTTCTTTCCCTCCCGAAAATCCTGCACAAAATTCTCGACATCCTGCTCCAGCATGAACAGACGCTCGGCATAACCTGTTAACTGCATCCCGGCATCCGTAAGCACCAATCTTCTTCCCTCCGAAGCAAAAAGTCGGATACCCAGCTCACGTTCAAACTTCTTCACTTGAGAAGATACCGCAGGCTGACTAATATTAAGTTCCTCTGCGGCACGAGTGACTCCGCCATATCTCACAATGGCATGAAATAATCGTAAACCATGCAGATTCATGTGCTACACCTCTTCCACGTCAAATACATAATCTAAAGTTATATTAACATACATATTATATATTTTATTTATATATCAACTCCGTTTATAGTTGAATTATGAAATCCAATACAAGAGACAAGGAAAGGAACATGTGAACATGAAAAATATAAATACGACCAACCTACAGCATACCTGGACCCAAGTCGACGACTACATGAATAATCTGCTGATTCCCTCGGATACCTTGTTGGAGCAAACACTGCAAACCAATGCCAAAGCTGGTCTGCCCGCTCATGACGTAACACCAAATCAAGGAAAGTTACTCCAACTTCTGCTTCAAATCCAAGGCGCATCCCGTGTACTTGAAATCGGCACACTGGGTGGATACAGTACCATCTGGATGGCAAGAGCACTGCCTGAACACGGACGCATTGTCTCACTGGAATCCGAACCACACCATGCGGACTTGGCCAAAGCCAATCTCACACGAGCAGGACTGATGCACAAGGTTGACCTGAGAGTTGGTCCTGCCCTGACCACCCTTCCCGATGTTCAGGAAGAATACAGGGAACCGTTTGATATGATCTTCATCGATGCTGACAAACCCAGTAATCCCGATTATCTGAGATGGGCCCTGCGACTGACTCGGCCGGGGAGTCTTATTATTGGTGATAATATCGTCAGGGACGGTGAAGTGATCCGTGCAGACAGCACGGACCCCAGAGTTCAGGGCGTTCGATCCTTCCTGCAGTTGATTTCCAGTAACCCCCGGCTTGAAGCTACAGCACTGCAAACCGTCGGTAGCAAAGGTTACGATGGTTTCGTCATCGCTCGTGTGATTGATACCCCTATACCAAAATAAACAGTGGTCAATTCTTCCGCAAATTCTCCTTTCCTGTTAAACTGGAATCACTGCACAGGCAGACTGGAGGGAACCACTTGAGAGTTTTACGACATATTCATGATGAAATTCGCGGCTGGTCCCGCAATATTCAACTGTTTTTCCTGGCAAGCATTCTGTATCAGATCGGAAATGGCATGTTCTCTGTCTTGTACAATCTGTACATTCAGGGTCTGGGCTATAATGATACAATGAACGGCCAGATTGTAAGTATTCAATCACTCGCAACAGCCATTATGTTTGTTCCTATCGGTCTATGCGGTGATCTGTTCAGCCGTAAGCGATTACTCATTACCGGGGCGTTATTCAGTGGAATCTTTCTGATCGGACGCTCCTTCGATTATTCGGCTACAGGACTGATTTGGTTCGCGGTATTCTCTGGCCTTTTCGCTGGGGTGTTCCAAGTACTGGCCATTCCTTATCTGGCGGAAAACGTCAAAAAAAGCCAGCGGCTGAAAATGTTCAGTTATTATTCATCCCTTGTGCTGGCTTCCCAGGTTCTTGGTAGCCTGGGTGGCGGTGTATTCGCAGATTTGTTACATACGGCAGGACTCGCCAAAGTGACCGGATTGCAGACGGTTTTATTTGTCGGTGGTGCAGCAACACTAGCTGCATTTATTCCACTGTTATTTGTAACCGAAGGCAAGGCTGCTCCGCAGACCACGATT
Organism: Paenibacillus sp. FSL H8-0079; assembly: GCF_037991315.1. Lineage (NCBI taxonomy): Bacteria > Bacillati > Bacillota > Bacilli > Caryophanales > Paenibacillaceae > Paenibacillus > Paenibacillus sp. FSL H8-0079. The sequence continues at coordinate 2,775,422 of NZ_CP150300.1, read as the reverse complement.
CCGGCGCAACCCGTTCTTCAACCCAATGCGGATCTAAAAGAAAGTTCAACAAATACCCCAAGCACGGACGATTCGATCACGAAGAAAAAAGATTCCCGACTGATTGGTCAGTTTATAGTGACTCAGTTGTTAATTGGATTAGGTTCCGGACTGGTTGTACCGTATCTGAATCTGTATTTCACCAATCGATTCTCGGTTTCTCTGAGCGGCATGAGCTTACTAATTGCACTTGGTCAGATTATGACGATTGTATCCATGCTGATTGGTCCTACCTTGGCGGCAAAGGTCGGAAGCGTAAGAGCCGTTGTCATTTTCCAGGTCATGTCGCTGCCCTTCCTTCTATTAACAGGCTTCACCAATCTGTTGTTCATCGCTTCGCTCAGTTTCTTATTCAGACAAGCATTGATGAACGCAGCCAATCCCATTCATTCAGCGATACTGGTGGATCGGATCTCGGACAAACGCCGCGGCATAGCCAATTCACTGATGCAGACCGCGTTCATGATAGGTTGGGCGACCATGGGACCTGTCCAATCCTATCTGGTAACCACGTACGGAACGTATTGGGGTTACGCGATCACATTCAGCATCACAGGCTGTCTATACGTTATTTCATCACTGATGTACTTTGTAATGTTCAGAGAACCCAAACCTTCCGCTACGGCTCACGCAGGATCTTAATGAGTTGAACAGTAGCAGTCTGGTTGTTCCGCAGATAACGCAATGTATCTCATCATCAGGAGTGATCACACATGAACATGAATCCTTCATTAAACCTGAATGCATACCTGAATCTCATACCACCTCATTCAACCGGTAGGCTAAACGGATGGAACTGATGCGCAAGCTTGGTTCCCACGTTGTCTTTCGGTTTTTTCTTAGTCTGGGTGTCTCTGTTCTTGGCGGATTGCTGTTCACAGTCATTCATACACCAATCCCGTGGTTGCTCGGGCCAATGGTATTTATGCTGCTTGGCTCCCAAGTCGCCAAATGGCCCCTCATGTGGCCTGCCTCCATTCGGGACTATGGCATTCTGATCGTTGGCTATTCGATTGGACTCACCTTAACAGAAGAGGCACTGCACGGCATTCTGCAACAACTTCCCATGATGCTGCTGATGACCCTGCTTTTAATCGGATTGTGTGTAATTACGGCCTACATCGCTTCAAGGGTGACTGATTTTGACTTTCCTTCTCTGCTGGTTGGCAGCATTCCAGGAGGACTCTCCCAGATGGTGTCCCTTGCAGAAGAGATGAAATCCATCAATCTGACGCTGGTTACCTTTTTGCAGGTGACTCGGCTAATCATGATCGTCTTCTGTGTTCCGTTCTTGCTGTTCAGTCCGTGGATTGGAGGTACCGCAGGTGGCGGTTCAGGTCAGCCGCTCATTGATATAGCAACGTGGGGTGCTCTTTTCCCCGAGATTCTCCTCTATGCCCCGCTCTGTGTAGCGGGTGCGTGGATTGCACGCAAACTCCGGTTTCCGACGGCCTTTATGCTGGGTCCCATGATCGTCATGTGTGTCATTCAAATAAGCACAACGCTGCACACGCCAAGTCTGCCAACATCCCTGCTGAACGTATCGCAATTGATGATTGGCAGTCACGTTGGACTGATGCTCAAGCCGGAACAGTTGCAACGTAAAGCGCAGACGGTGACCCTAGCGGTGATTAGCAGTGTGCTGCTCATTGCTGGTGCGCTTGGATTGAGTTATCTGTTAATGAATGTGTTCTCTCTCTCGGCGGCTACCTCACTACTCAGTATGGCCCCTGGCGGCATGGATCAGATGAGTATCATGGCACATGAAGTGAATGCCGATCTTTCGGTTGTATCCGGATATCAATTGTTTCGCATCCTGTTTATTTTCTTCATCGTCTCTTCCGTACTGAAGATGATTCTCGTACATATGTTGAAAAGAAAGAAAGCAGATCCCTCACTTCAATGACTATTTTTTGCCCCGATTCCATGACAAAGAGAGTATCCACTTGATATCACATCCTGCGGATACTCTCTTTTATTTGTACAGACTCATCTTCAGCAATACTCACATTACCTTTGGTGCAGTTTCTTGCTCCAACCAGGTTAGAATATCAAAGGCTTCCTGATCGGTGCTACCACACATCTCTTCCTCAGCCTGCAATCCACTGCATACCGCAGGACGCTCTTTTTGGCCAAAAATTCCGCAGCGATTATCATCCGTAAGCTGCACACAGCGTACACCTGCCGGCTTGCCATGAGCCATGCCCGGTATCGGTGATGATATGGAAATCGCGATACAACATGCGGCACAGCCTGTCCTGCATTCCATACATATTCCCTCCTAATTTCAATACACTTAAATGCGTGTTCAAAAAGACCGGTTTTCAGTACCAAGAAGATGGGATGAAGATAGAACCTCTTAATTATGAACGATTTATCCAGGTCCAGGTTCGAGCCAGCCCCTGCGCGATTCTCCGATTCATGCTTCGATTGGAAAAATACCCCCCATGACTTAGTGGATTCCAGCTCAAAGCCAAGCCCCCAGAGTTCACTTCAATATCTTCTTTCACGGCTTTCTCATAAGCCGGATCAATGGGACGCAGCGGATAACCCAGAATATCATCCCGGTCATAGAAGTTCACCCATTCCCCTTCCAGCCCGGCATAATAGTGATTCACATGGGAGGAGGGCACCTGAATCGGGCGACTAAAGTCATGATAACGCAAACTCCATAAGGGCAGGGTTGTACCAAACGAGTAAAAATGGGTCAGGGTGTCCCCCCGCTCCAAAGCCGCGTTCACATCCACAATCTCAGGAACACGACTGGACGGATATTGCAGATCGTAGAAGAAGTTACTGGCGATTACGGCACCCAAACTATGAGCAACCACACAGAGCGGAGCCTCTGGTCCGTTACGCTGTGCAAGGGTATGCAGCGCCTGATTCAACGTTCGATGTACGGCATCATAGTTATGGCCTTGATTCTCCACCGGTTGATAAGCAACCGCATCAGCCAGGTAATGGATGACAAACCGGCGCAATGTCTGGTAATTCAATCCCGGAGAGCTGACGAGCTGTTGAAACAGCGCCTCTTCCCGCTCCTCAAATACATCCGCCCAATATACAGGTTCGATATCCAGCATCTGTTTCGAGGCTCCAGGCAAGACCATCACCTTGTCCAATTCCTTATGCAAACAAGCAATCAGCTTGTCCGCGTACCCAGCCTTCCGCATACCCAGCCCATGAATGACCATCACCGCAATACGTGTCATGGCTCTCCTCCTCATCGATTGACTAGGATCTCTTTCTCCACCATATGAATGCCACGACTCGAACATGCCTGAAGCTTGCTTTGTCAGACGTTACCTTCTAGTAACCATTATTTTAAAAATGTGATTCTTCCATTTTATATACAGTTTACCATGATAACTATGGAAATAACGATCTCACAACAAAAAAGGAGCTGCGCATCACGCAGCCCCCATCCTGTTGTTATTCTCAATTAACCTTTCAGATGAACCTTCAACACACCATTTTGATTAGATGTAACATCCCCTGTCGTGACTTCCACCCGTTCAACCATATCCTGACCATCTGGAATGATAATCGGTGTAATCAGCGGGTATCCCGCATCTTCAATTACCTTACGATCAAACTCCAACAGCTTTTGTCCAGCCTTTACATGCTCACCAGCTTCCACATGCATGTTGAAGCCTTCACCTTTGAGGGATACTGTATTAATCCCGACATGGATCAGAACTTGTAATCCACTCGCGTGTTCAAGAATCACCGCATGTTTACTCTTGATTACATGAGCTACCTGAGCATCAAACGGGGCAACTACCACGTTGCCGGAAGGCTCAATCGCTACACCCTCACCCATTTGTTTCTCGGCAAAAGCCGGATCAGGCACTTGCTCCAGTGAAACGGCCTGGCCTGTTAATGGCGCCATGATTTCCAGTGTATTCACGGCTTCATCCCCTACTTGAGCTGCACTACGAGTGCGCTGGTTCGGATCTGAATTTCCAGTCGAAGAGGTAACGCCCGAAGCAGACTGTGATGTAGCTGCTTTAGGCTCAGCAACGGTTTCATTGCTTTCACTACGATCTTCTTTTCTAAGTTTGGCTCTACCAAAAATAACGGTCAGTACAAACGGTACAACCAGGACGATCGCCATGCCGATGAAGAAGACGCCCCATTTGTTAGGGAAAATCGACAGGAATCCAGGTACGCCACCTACACCGATGGAGGTTGCCTGAACATTATTCATCGTCAGCAGCACACCACCAATCGCGGAACCGATCATACCGAAGATAAATGGATAACGGTAACGGATATTCACTCCGAAGATTGCCGGCTCGGTTACCCCGAGGAAGGCCGACACCGAGGACGTTGCCGCAAGTCCTCTCATTTTCTTCTCACGCAGGACAAGCATCATCGCAAGTGCCGCCGAACCTTGTGCGATGTTGGACAATGCCAGCATCGGCCACAGGAACGTACCACCCTGACTACCAATGAGCTGAACATCGACCGCGAGGAACGTGTGATGCATACCGGTGATAACAAGCAAAGCGTATAGACCACCGTAGATCAGACCACCCAGCGCCGCGTATGAATCGTAAACATAGATCAAGCCGGAAGTAATTGCATTCGCAATGGCAAATGTAACTGGTCCAATGATCGTGAAGGCCAGGAATCCGGTAATCAGCAACGTGACTGGTGCAACGACCAGCAGTTTAATCGAATCATGGACCCTTTTATTCAGGAAAATCTCCATCTTCGCAAGCAGATAGGCCGATACCAGTACCGGCAGAACCTGCCCTTGATAACCGATCTTCTCAATCTCCCAACCGAACAGATTCCATGTTGGCACCGTGCCATTATTCACGGCATCAGCGTAACCATATGCACTCAGCAGATCGGGATGTACCAGAATGAGACCAAGCACAATCCCGAGCAACGGACTGCCGCCGAACCTTTTTACAGCTGCCCAACCAATTAGAGCCGGCAGGAACGTAAAGGCTGTACTCGCGATCGTATTAATGATGGACGCAAGATCCTTCCAGGCTGGATAGACATCCACCAGTGATTTTCCATCAAAGAAAATGCCTGGACCTGTCAGAATATTGTTAATCCCGAGCAAAAGACCTGCCGTAATGATTGCAGGCAAGATCGGAATGAAAATATCCGAGAGTGTTTTAATTGCTCGCTGAATTGGATTTTGCTTTTTACCAGCAACGGCCTTCACATCATCCTTGGAAGAACGATCTCCCCCGGTGATCTGAATCATCTCATCATAGACCTTATCCACCAGACCAGGCCCGATAACGACCTGGAATTGTCCTTGGGAAGAGAACTGTCCTTTGACCAGATCATTCTGATCCAGACTTTCGGTATCCACTTTACTCTCATCATACAAGGCAAACCGGAGTCGTGTAACACAGTGCGTAGCAGCTTCAATATTCTCTTTGCCGCCAACTGCCCGGACGATCTCCTCAACCTGTTTTTTATCGATTGCCATAGTGTCACTTCCTATTTATAAAATGTGATTAGTCCTGTTGTGGCACAAGCCACATATAGGATGCATACGGACTGAGGGAGATTTCCTGTGTCAGTACAGGTGCTGCCTCTGTATTCCCAATGAGTAATTCAGCGGATTTGCCTGCAATATGATCATTCCAGACCGCTTCTGGAAGCGAGAACGTGACCTCTCGTTTACTGAAGTTCGATACAACAATCAGGGTTTCACTTCCATTGGTTCTTGCGTAAGCAAACACATCTGGGTGTGCATCGTCCAGGCGTTCATACAGACCGTCGGTCAGCACGTTAACCTGTTTACGCAGGGCAATCAATTTGCGGTAATGGTAGTAGATTGAATCCGGATCAGCTAGTTGCTGTTCCACGTGAATGGACGGATACCGCTCATCCACCTTCAGCCAAGGTGTTCCGCTAGTGAATCCAGCGTTCTTACTTCCATTCCATTGCATCGGTGTTCGAGAGTTGTCTCGGGAACGCTCTTTTACAATGTTGAAAGCTTCTTCAGCGGATTTGCCTCGTTCTTCCTGAAGCAAACGGTACATGTTCGTCGATTCGATATCGCGGAACTCGCTGACGTCATTCCAGACCGGATTCGGCATGCCGATCTCTTCACCTTGGTAGACGTAAGGTGTACCTTGCATGCCATGAATGGTCGTTGCAAGCATCTTGGCACTCTCGGCACGATAGTCACCATCATCGGCGAATCTGGACAGTGCCCGAGGCTGATCATGGTTATTAAGGAACAGCGCGTTCCAGCCTCCACCGGCTTGCATGCCTGTCTGCCACTCACTAAAGAGCTGCTTCATCGCTTCGAAATCATACGGCATCAGTTCCCATTTTTGACCATTCGGATAATCCACTTTCAGGTGGTGGAAGTTGAACGTCATTGAAAACTCCCGGGAAGCCGGGTTCGAATATTGGATGCAGTGTTCCAGTGTTGTGGAGGACATTTCCCCTACCGTCACCATGTTGTGAGGCCCGAATACTTCATCGTACATCTCGGTGATATACTCATGCACACGCGGTCCATCCGTGTAATATTTGCGCCCATCACCCGGCGACACGCTGCCATCATCATTAGGGAAACGCTGGTCTTTGGAGATCAGGTTAATCACGTCCATACGGAAACCATCCACACCTTTTTCGGCCCAGAACTTGATCATATCCCGTACAGCTTTGCGTACTTCTTCATTCTCCCAATTCAGATCTGCCTGCGTTTTATCAAATAAAGTCAGGAAATATTGTCCCGTCTGTTCATCATACTGCCATGCAGGTCCACCGAACTTGGATTGCCAGTTGTTAGGCACACCGCCGTCCGGAGCAGGATCTTTCCAAATATAATAATCCCGATACGGATTATCCTTGGATGAACGGGATTGCTGGAACCATTCATGCTCTGTCGAGGAGTGATTCACCACGATATCAATCATCAGTTTCATATCACGAGCCTTCAGACCTAACAGCAGTTCGTCAAAATCCTCCATCGTTCCATAATCCGGATTAATTCGGTAGTAGTCCGCTACGTCATACCCATTATCATGCTGCGGGGATACATATACCGGCTGCAACCACACAATATCGATACCCAGATGCTGCAAATAATCAAGCTTCTCAGTTAAACCACGAATATCTCCCGTACCCGATCCGGTTGTATCATTAAAGCTCTTCGGATATACCTGATATACCGTTGATGTCTTCCACCAAGATGACGGAGTTGTGTTATTAGAACTCATGTTAACGCCTCCAATTAATTGTAATGCTCTCATGTAATGTTCTCGGCTAACTTCATATCTATATTACATAAGTAAACATGTATATACAAGTTGAAACTATAATATGTATATTCTTCGTCTCTTCTACACATTCCCCATTAATCTTTCCTCTGTAACATTTATTTTGGAACCTGCGTTCGTGAACTCCATGATATCTGTATTGATAAAACAAGAAACCGCCTGTTCTTCCCACGATTGGCGTGGGTAACAGACGGTTTCTTTTGGTTGAACTTGGTTGTTGTAACAGTTACAAGCTAATGGATTCCCCCGGGGCCAGCACAAGGCCTTCCAAACCTTTAGCAGCCAGCTGCTGCACGAAGTGTTCCGCATCCTGACGAATTACCGGGAATGTATCATAATGAACCGGAATGGTCAGTTTGGCATTAAACCATTCGGCCGCTTGCAGCGCATCCTCAGGTCCCATGGTGAAATGTCCACCAATCGGCAAGAACGCTACATCGATATCATGGCGATCACCAATCATTTTCATATCCCCGAAGAGACTTGTATCTCCGGCATGCAAAATGGTTTTGCCACCAATATTAATGATATATCCAGCAGGCAAACCTGCATACATAATCCGTTGTTCTTCTTCCAACACGATCCCGGAAGTGTGGAATGCCTGAATCATTTTGGCTTGAGCAAAGTCAAGATCTACCGTGCCGCCCATGTTCATGCCGAGCGTGTCCAAACCTTTCCATGACATATATGTAGCTAGCTCCACAATAGCCACAACTTTGGAGTTATTCGCTTTGGCAATGGGTTCAGCATCGAGAATGTGATCCATATGTGCATGTGTCAGCAACACCACATCGGTCTTGATATCTTCAGGCTTCGTGACAGCAAGCTCGTTGCCACGCAGGAAGGGATCAATGATCAGAGACTTTTCTTCTGTGCCCAGCTGTACACTGGAGTGACCGTGGAACGTAATATTCAACAACTTGGATTCCTCCCGACATATGTTTTGATTATTTGAAAACCACTTTATTTATTATAAATCATAGCTCTTCACCAACGCAAAATTACGCTAGCCTCCGTGTCACCGCTGCTTACGATACACCCTTGCTTCATACGGCTGAAGCTGAATCGCACCTTCATCGGTAGAATAACGTCTGCTTACATTGCTGATGATCAGCTTGGCATGCTCGGAATTCCAACCTTCCGGCCAGTGCATCTCCGGTTCATGCCCACGGAAATTCAGAATGACCAACATCTGCTCATCATCCAGCGTTCGTGTATAGGCATAGATATCAGGTTCATCCGGTAGCAGCAGTTCATACGCGCCATAGATAAGCACTTTATGTTGTTTGCGAAGGGCAATTAGCTTACGGTAAAAATTCAAAATGGATTGCGGATCACTTTCGGCATCGGCTACGTTAATCTCAGAATAATTATCATTCACCTGAATCCACGGCTGACCTTGGGTAAACCCTGCGTGTTCCGTATCATCCCATTGCATTGGCGTCCGGGCATTATCGCGACTCTTCAGCCAGATCGCCTGCATGACTTCATGCTTCGACTTACCTTGACCAATGTAATGATTGTAATAATTTTTCGTCTCGATGTCCCGGTATTGCTCGATATCTGGGAAAGCGACATTGGTCATGCCAATCTCTTCTCCTTGATAGATGTAGGGGGTCCCTTCGAGTGTAAGCATCCATGTCGCCAGCATCTGAGCAGAACGCACCCGATATTTACCGTCATCACCAAAACGCGAAACCGGACGTGGCTGATCATGGTTGCCCATGTAATTGGCGTTCCAGCCTCTATCGTGCAAAACCGTTTGCCACCGGCTCATGATTTCTTTGAGTTCGGTCAATTTCCATTCCTTATAATTCCACTTACCAATTCCGGAAGATTTGGCATCGATGAACATATGCTCAAACTGGAATACCATATTAAGCTCGTCACGATCGGTTCCCACATAAGCCAGCGCTTGTTCAGGCCCAAGTCCAGAAGTCTCGCCAACCGTCATGGGTCCATAAGGTTTCAGGATCATGTTATTCAGTTTCTTCAGGATGGAGTGTACCTGTTCCAGGTTAGAAAAGAGCTGATATGCTGGAACTACCGGCAGATTATCTGGATTGTGGGCACTAGGCAGCCCCTCTGCCTTGGCGATATGCGCTACTGCATCGAAACGAAATCCGTCGACCCCTTTTTCCAGCCACCAATGCACCATCTCATACATCTCTTCTGCCATCTGTGTATTGTTCCAGTTGAGATCCGGTTGTTGTTCCGAATACAGATGCAAATAATATTCATTTGTCTCGGGATCATGCTTCCATACTGAGCCGCCAAAATAGGACTCCCAATTATTCGGCACCTGACCATTTTTGCCTGAACGCCAAATATAGTAATCCCGCTTCGGATTCATCTTCGATGAACGAGACTCGGCAAACCACGCATGCTCATCCGACGTATGATTCAACACCAGATCCATCATGATCTTGAGGCCACGCTTGTGTGCCTCTGCCAGTAACCGATCAAAATCCCCCATCGTGCCATACTTGCGTAAAATGGCGTAGTAATCCCGGATATCATATCCGTTATCATGTCCTGGTGAATCGTAGATGGGACAGAGCCAGATCACATCCACACCCAAATTCTCCAAATAATCGAGTTTCTCATAGATCCCCTGCAAGTCGCCCTGCCCATCCCCGTCCGAATCCTTGAAGCTACTCGGGTAGATCTGGTATACCACACTCTCTTTCCACCAAACGATATCGCCCACCTCGCTCTCATCATTGTTCTATATATAAATTGAACGAAAGAATATTTACACTAGACACTCCGATGACAGAACAACCTTCCGATCGCTGTTATCCCCAGATTTTATGAATTCCCCTTATAAGGGGAAAATCCGGTGATAAAGGCGCACGCTTTCGCTTCTTCAGGTTATTTCTGTCCTCTCCGTTTCGTGTAAATGTTTAGTTAAATTTATATATAATCTCTGTTCACTATATTAAGCCGTTAATATGTTTTATCCGAAAAGATTCCCTTGTAAACATTTGAAAGGTATCTTATGCAAAAAGACCCGGTCATCGACCGCGATCTGCGGCTCAATTCCGAGTCCTTCTTTGTGAACATAAAAACAACTTAAATGCGGCGTAACCTATCCAGGCACCGATCGTGTTCAGAATAATGTCATCTACATCGAACGAACCCACACGTGTGATCAATTGTGTGAGCTCAACCCCCAGTAGAAGCAAGACAGCTGTCGATGTAAAGGTCAGGAACGAACGACACCTCCGAAACAACCATGGAATCCAGATTCCCAGCGGAATGAACAACACGATATTGCCAAACAGGTTTTTGACCCAGGTATCTGTATTGTACCTCTCCCTCTCCAAGAGAAGTGGCCGAATCGTCTCGAAGGGTACCAGATTATATTGATAATACATGCTAGGTGTTCGTCCACTGACAAACAGTAAACTGCCCATAATCAGTATGTAAAGAACTGCCATGCAAGCAACAATGGTCAGCATCCACTTGGAGTGGAGCCACGACTTTTCGCTCATTTATTCTATGCCTCCGACCTTGATTTCCGCGAAGCGGTAAGGTCTATTTTAACGGGATATAGATCTTCATGTCCAGTTGTTCAGGGGTCGATTTCCAGACATCCGTCACTTCAAAGTCCGGCCCTTCCCTCCGTTCATTAATTCACTGTATGCCAAAAACCCCTTGATCTACAAGGAGATGCTCTCTACGCTGATTGAGTAACCTGTAGAGATAGCTCTTGTGAACAAGGGGGGTTTTTTGCCTAACAATTTATTCTTAACCTTTCCAGTTCCCGGACACCGGATGAATGCCCCAGATATCTGTCGCGTACTCACTTATGGTACGATCGCTGGAGAATATGCCGGAATGCGCCGTGTTCAATATCGCTTTCCGAGTCCAGCCTGGAACATCCCGATACGCTTGGTCAATGGCAGCATGTGCGTCTGCATAAGCAGCAAAATCACGCAATACAAAGTATTCGTCACCATGAGCCAGCAACGAGTCATAGATGTCCCAGAACTCCCCATCTCGATAACAGAATGCACCTGGATGCACCAATTGCTCCACGACCTCGCGAATCCGATCATCGTGCTGCACAATCTCATTCGGACGATAGCTGCCAGAACGATAATACTCAAGCACTTCGTCCGCACGCAGACCATAGATGAACATATTTTCTTCTCCGACCTGCTCTGCCATCTCCACATTGGCTCCATCCATCGTGCCAATCGTTAAGGCGCCGTTCATCATAAACTTCATGTTGCCCGTACCCGAAGCTTCCTTGCCTGCGGTTGAGATCTGTTCACTAACATCCGCGGCCGGAATAATCTTCTCTGCAAGAGAAACGGAATAGTTTTCGAGGAAAAATACCTTCAAGCGGTCATTCACCGCTGCATCCCGATTCACCGTGTCAGATACCGTATTGATCAGCTTGATGATTTTTTTGGCAAAATAATAACTCGGTGCTGCCTTAGCTCCAAAGATGAACGTGCGTGGCACCATATCAAACGAAGCATCATGCTTAAGCCGATTATACAGATGCATCACATGCAGAATGTTCAACAGTTGCCGTTTGTACCCATGCAGCCTCTTCACCTGCACATCAAAAATGGAATCCGGATTCACTGTCGTTCCGGTATGATCCAGAATATACGAAGCAAGCCGTTCCTTGTTATCCCGCTTAATCGAACGGAACTGTTCCTGGAATGATGTATTATCCGCGAAGCTTGCCAACTGATCCAACTTGCCCGGCTCTGTTATCCATTCGTTACCGATTGTATCCGTGATGAGATCCGACAGTTTCGGATTGGCATGCATCAACCAGCGACGATGGGTAATGCCATTCGTTTTGTTATTGAAACGCTCTGGATACAGTGCATAGAACGGAGCCATCTCACGCTCCTTCAAAATCTCGGTATGCAATGCCGCGACACCATTCACGCTATGACTGCCTACAATCGCCAGATGCGCCATCCGTACCTGATCGTTCGCAACAATCGCCAGGTGCCCTATGCGATCCTGATCTCCCGGATACCGGTCCAGCAGCATGCCACAGAAGCGTTTGTTGATCTCTTCAATAATCATATAGATGCGTGGCAGCAGCTTGCTGATCATGGATACAGGCCATTTCTCAAGCGCCTCGCTCAGCGTCGTATGATTGGTATACGATACGGTTCTAGTCGTGATATCCCATGCTTCATCCCAGCCATAACCTTTCACATCAATCAGGATGCGCATCAGTTCTGGAATAACCAAGGTTGGATGCGTGTCGTTGATGTGGAAAGCCACTTTATCTGGCAAACGATCATACGAAAGCTCCAGCTTATTGAACGTACGTAACGCACTTTGCACGCCTGCTGAACACATGAAGTATTGCTGCTTTAATCGCAGCAGTTTTCCTTCGTACTGGGAATCATCCGGATACAGGAATTCGGAGATCGATTCAACCGAACGGCTATAATCCAGATATCCGTAGTAGTTCGATGGGGTATCGAGTGAAGTCTCGCGCTTCGGCTCGGCACTCCATAGACGCAATGTGTTCACATGGGTTTGACCATAACCGATGACAGGCACGTCATAGGGAATGGCGACAACCGATTCGGCATCTTTTGTAACAAACTGATATTCTCCATCCTGTTCATGAGCTTCTACCCGGCCCCAGAACTGTACTTCCACCTTTTTGTCTGGACGACGGACTTCCCATTCGTTGCCTTTATCCAGCCAATTGTCAGGTAATTCGACCTGATTGCCATTGATGATTTTTTGCTCAAACAACCCATATTTATACCGAATGCCGCAGCCATGTCCTGCATATCCAAGTGATGCAAGTGAATCCAGGAAACAGGCAGCGAGTCGTCCGAGACCTCCGTTACCGAGTCCTGCATCCGCCTCCTGTTCTTCCACCTCTTCCAAGGAGAAACCCAGTTCAGCCAGACTGTCGCGCACCAATTCCAATTCATTCACATTCAACAGATTGTTGCCGAGCAGACGTCCAATCAGGAATTCCAGCGAGAAGTAATAGACCTGTTTATCCTGGCGCTGCTTAAACCCCTGATTCGACGCTGCCCAATCCTGGCCTGCATATTCACGAATCATGCTTCCCAGTACGTGGTACACGTCTTCCTGTGTTGCTTCTTCAATCGGTTTGCCCAATTTGCTGACCAGATTCCGTGTAAAGATACTCTTGAACGTTTCCTTGTTGTCAAACAAAAGTAGGTTCCTCCCGGGGAAATCCTGCAGGACGGTGGCGGTACATACACTCAGTTGCTCAACATTGTGCAAAGTGGCCGTTACGGTTACGAATCGTTCTTATGATCCCTGTTGTCTCCAAATTTTCTTGATTAACCTATATAAATTGAACTAAAGAATATTTACACTGGACACTTCGATGACAGAATAACCTTCCGATCGCTGTTATCCCCAGATTTTTTGATTCCTTTTTAAAAAGGGAAAATCCGGGGATAAAGGCGAGGCGTATGCTTCCGATGTAGCTTTCTTTCAGAAAGCTTTTAGCTCCGCTTCTTCAGGTCATTTCTGTCCTCTCCGTTTTGTGTAAGTGTTTAAGTTGAATTTATATAATACAAGTTAAAATTTAAAGACAGCATATGCTTTCGGAGTAGCTTTCTTGCAGAAAGCTTTTAGGCGAACGCTACGCTTCTTCAGAATCGATTTCGTTCCCTTCACTACGTTTGCATGCTGGTGAGAACTTTCGAAGATGCAATTCATGCGTCGAAAGTGTATGAACCTTGAATCCATCCTACAGGATTTTTATTTTATATATAGAAGATATCGGTTACGTGTGGGTATTAGATAATAGTGCTTTTCGCTAAAATGTATGGATTTGACGGGTCGCCGATCAGCGTCTGTCCTCCGGTCAGTTTCACGTCTTTATCCAGAATGACGTTCTCAAGGACCGTTCCTTCACCAATGTAACATTTCTGCATGATGATGGAACCTTTAATTTTGGCACCCTTGGCCACCTGTACACCACGGAACAAAATGCTGTCTTCCACCTCTCCACCTACGATGCAGCCATTGGCAAGGAGAGAATGTTTAACATCAGCGGTATCCAGGTATTTGGCAGGGGCTTCATATTTAATTTTGGTCTGAACGGGATCTTCCTTGAACAGTTGTTCATATTGCCCTGTATTCAACAGATCCATACTGTTGCGATAATAACTGTCGATCGAATTGATAACTGCGTGATAGCCATCATATGCATACGCAGCGATATTCAATCCATCGGGATTTTTTTGAATGACATCCCTGAAGAAATGGCTCTCGCCATGATCGATGCAGCGTTGCACCTGGCGCAGGAATAATTCCTTTTCCATGATGAAAATTTCTGTATATATATTCGGATGATTGGCGCTTTGGTGAATGTCCACCACGTTACCGTCCCCGTCATGGTCAACTTTGACACAGGCGTCATGCTCAGGCAGCAGCTGATCCACTTTTTTGCAAACCAGTGTAACGTCAGCTCCTTTGCTGATGTGATACCTATAGACATCCTGAAGGTCTGCTTTGGTCACATGGCGACTGCCCGCATGCACAACATATTGCCCTGCACCTCTGTGGAAAAAGTCCAAATTGTTATGGAAATGCTGCAAGTCCCCCTGTGACGTATCTGTTGGATCGTTCCAGTCCGGTGGCAATATAAACATACCTCCATGCTTGCGATCCAGATCCCACGGCTTGCCGTCACCGAGATGGTCCATCAGTGAGCGATATTTTCGCCGTACAAATACCCCTATACTCTCAATACCTGCATTCATCATATTCGATAGAACAAAATCGATCAGACGGTAACGCCCGGCATAAGGCACCGCGGCTCCGCAGCGAAAGTACGTCAATTCCTTCAATTCCTCAAGTTCATGGTCAAGGTTAATAACTCCGATCAATGGTTTCATCGCATGCACCGTCCTTTTGGCTTCAATTAGGCCTTGCTGGTTATTCCTTGGCGAAGCTGACGTTCCAGTTCTTCCTGATCCACGAGCAATATATCACTCTCATCTCCCGGTGCAGGCGAAATCTGTGTTCCATCCGGAATAACCAATCCTTCTGAGATAATCGCTCGGTGAATGCGCACATTTTGCCCGATTTTCACCCTTGGCATGATGACCGAATCAATGACGGCGCTGTTCTCTCCAACTTCAATGCCGTAGAACAGAACCGAATGATTGACCTCACCATGCACGATACTGCCTTCACTAATGATACAATTCCGCACCTTGGCCGATGGCGAGATGTATTGTGCAGGTTGATTTGGATTACGTGTAAAGATACGCCAGTCCGGATCATTCAGATTAAACGGTGTATCTTCGTCCAACAGGTCCATATTGGATTCCCACAGACTGCGAATGGTACCTACGTCTTTCCAGTAACCTTCGAACGGATACGCATATAAGGATTTTTCATTTTCAAGCAACAAAGGAATGATATCTTTACCAAAATCATAGGAGGTGGATGCCTGTTGTTCATCCTGGATCAGGAAACGTTTCAGTACATCCCACTTGAAGAGATAGATACCCATGGAAGCGAGTGTGCTCTTGGGCTCAGGAGGTTTTTCTTCAAATTCATAAATGCTATAGTCATCGTTGGTGTTCAGCACCCCGAAACGGCTGGCTTCTTCCAATGAGACATCAATAACCGATATGGTGCAGTCCGCATCTTTTTCTTTGTGATACTGGAGCATCTTTTCGTAATCCATTTTATAGATATGATCCCCTGACAGAATGAGCACATGCTCAGGATCGAATTGTTCAATAAAGTTCAGATTGCGGAAAATCGCATCCGCTGTCCCCCGGTACCAGTTGCTACCGTCTTCACGTTCATGTGGAGGAAGTACGTATACCCCGCCGTTTTTACGGTCCAGATCCCAGTCACTGCCAATGCCTATGTAAGAATGCAGGACAAGTGGTTCATACTGGGTCAACACGCCAACCGTATCAATACCCGAATTGGAGCAGTTACTCAGTGGAAAATCAATGATTCGGTACGTGCCGCCAAAATATACAGCTGGCTTCGCCAGTGATTTGGTTAATCCTTTTAACCTCTTCCCTTGCCCTCCGGCAAGTAGCATCGCTACAACTTCTTTTTTCGCCATCATTACAGCCTCCTCCACGTGCATTCGTTCTGATTCATTTCAGAGCCCATAATCGATATTCTGTTGTGTGGACACTGTTGTCTTGATTAGGAGCTTGCTGTACAGATGTGTAGCTGGATGAATCAACTTGCAATTGAACTTCTTGGATTGTGAAGCCTGAAATAGAGATAATGCGGTGTAGAATTGCCTTGACTGACTTACTGAGGTGAATGTTAGATGTAGAGCTTAAGGTGTAGCTCGTGGACAATGTAATAGACTACTCCTATTTAACATTAAACACGAAACGGACTGGGGAATCTTACTGGAAAACATCGACAGAAATTCAGGTAGGTGTTACTCCTCCTTAGTGCCTTGTTATTAAACATTGTATTCGATATAAGGGAATCAAAATCCTTTTGGAAAACTTTTGGTAAATCAATAGTCACTGAATAAAATCTACCTATCTTCTCTTTTCTGATAGCGGAAGCGTTCACGTCCTCCAACAATAAAGAAAAAACGCAGAAACCAAATTTATGGTTTCTGCGCTCCGATAATGACGGAAACAATACTCTCCCGCAGCTGATCTGCATTTTTCGTTTGATATGGATCGGCATTGAAAATAATGGCATCCGCAAGATAACCTTCTTCAATTTGCCCCAATTCGTCGCCACGACCCAAAATCTCGGCAGCGTGAGTCGTCGCAGACTGCCACGCTTCTGTCCGAGTCATGCCGTAGTCTATCATCGTGTCCAGCTCCTGCAGGTTGTAGCCATGGAGCGCAGGTGTGGCATAATCGGTACCGAACCCGAAACGAACCCCTGCTCTTTTGGCATATCCGATGGCTGTGGAATGAGCTTCAGCAGCACGCGCGGCACGATCACTAATGACAGCAGGCAGCGCCAGTACACCTTTTGGATCTGCGGCAATCCTATAGATCGATGTGGTCGGCACAAAGGCGGTTCGGGACTCGGCAAGTCTGCCGGCCTGATCCTCGGTTAAGAACATCCCATGTTCCACTGATTCCACCCCTGCCTGGATCGACCAGTCGATCGTCAAGCCTCCCCAAGTATGAACAAGCACCTTTTTATGATGAGCATGTGCATGGCGAACGAGAAATGCAAACTCTTCCTCCGAAAATACGGGATCAAGTACTTGTTCGGTAGGCGCTCCAAGTCCACCTGTTGCCATAATTTTAACCCAGCCTGCGCCTGTATCAAATATATCGTTCAACCGTTGTTCCAGATGCCTCACACCACGCGCATCTGCCGCACCCAACATATCACTGCTGGTTTCAACCTTCAGAGAATGTCCATAATGTTCAGCAAGATGCTGAGCCGTACTTGGCAACAATCCACCTGCATCACGAGCTGTGGTTACGCCAGTCCTAAGCGTAGCTGCAAAAGCTTGCGCCTGCATGACTTCAATCTCTTGCTTGTCACGCTTCAATTGATCCGAGTGGTCGAAGTCTGTCCATGCCAGATGTGTATGCAGATCAATTATGCCCGGACTAATCCACAAATCAGCATCTGGACGAACCTGATCATCATACGGTGACACGGATTCTACAACTGATGTAAACCGGCCATTCTGAATCGAGATATCGAAGTGTTTGCCATCAATACCTGCTATGAAAATATGTTTAAAGTTTTGATCTTCCGATTTTACCTGAGTCATATTCATTTCCCCCAAACGAGGCGAACAGCCTGGACTGCCTGCTCATGGTCCTGATTCAATAATGCCGCAATAGTCGCAACAGCTTCCTCCACGCCCGACAAAGATGCATTGGCCCCAAAATGATTAATTCGCAGCAGTTGACCCAAAAGTTCTCCGTCCCCCGGAGCAACAATGCCGATCGGGTGATCGATATGCAACTTCTCCTCCCCGGAAATTCGAACCGTCGTAGTTAGTGTAGAATACGTTTTGTTATCTTTTTGCCAAGGCTCCAGACCTAAAGCCTGAATACCGGCAATGGCTGATGCAGCAGCCCGTTCATGACGCTTGATCACCTGCTCCAAGCCTTCTGACTCGATCGCTGTCAATGCCGTGATTAGCGCTCTGGCTTCCAGCGTTGGAATGTTGGGAGGAACACGTACCGGTGCAATCCCCTTCCCGGATGGCTTCAGATCGAGCAAAGAGAGAATGGAATTACGCGGCGCATACGCATTGGACTCAAGAAATTTCCAGCCGCGCGGCGAAATGCTTACAGCGCTGATACCATTCGGACCAGCGAGAGCTTTTTGGGCACCGATAGCTACAAAATCCACGCCCCATTCATCAACAGGTAGAGCCTCTCCCCCAACTGCCGAGACGGAGTCGCTCACCGTAATCAGTTTGTGGGCACGGGCAATCTTTATGATTTCCTCCGCTGGATTGGATCCACCTGTAACCACCTCAGCTTGAACAAAGGATAACGCGGACGGTTTATACCGTTCAATCGCGGCAGCAACCTGCTCCGCAGGTACAACTTCATCAAAAGGGACTTTGACTTCAATAACCGTGGCCCCGCCGCGTTCAAGCCATTGACCAAATAAACTGCCGTATGGCCCTGTCACGACATTGACAATGGTACGACCCGGCGCGGATATTCCGGTTGCCACGGCCTCTATGCCCAAGATCGCCTCTCCAGGGATGATCACCGGGGCATGCTCCGTAGACAAGAGCTTGGAGAGCAACTGCGTAAGTGTCTCGTATTCACTCCGCGTAAGCGGTACAAATCCTTTATAAGGTTGGCTCATATAAACCTCCAGATGAAATTGATTTTGGCATTTTTGGAACGGCGGACAGCAACTCTCGACTATATGCCGTTTCAGGACGAGTGAAGAATTGCTCCTTGGGACTGATCTCCACAAGCTGACCCTGCCGCATAACTGCTACTGTATCACTAATAGCATGGATGACTCCCAGATCGTGAGAGATGAACAACAATGTAAGATTAAGCTCACGCTTTAGCGAATTGAACAGTTCAAGCACACTCAGCTGCACAGAGACATCCAGTGCACTCGTCGGTTCATCCGCAATCAGCAGGCTCGGCTCCACGCTTATTGCTCGTGCGATCGCAATCCGTTGGCGTTGTCCGCCGGAGAATTCGTGAGGATACTTGTCCAGTGCTTTACTCTCTAACTGAACACGGGCCAGGAGCTCTCTCGATCTTTTCTCCACCTGTGAACGTTCCACAATCCGATGAAACAACAGTGCTTCAGCAAGAATCTGCCGGATGGAATGCTTGGGATTAAGCGAGGCATCCGGATTTTGGAAGATCATCTGTATCTTTTTATATTGCTCACGACTTCTCTTCTTTTTCAATGTTTGATCTCCCAGCAGAATTTGCCCCTCATCGGGCGTGATCAAGCCGGCAATAACCCTCGCAAGAGTAGATTTTCCCGAACCAGACTCACCGACAAGACCAAGTGTCGTATGATGCTGGAGATTCAATTCAATGTGGTCCAGTGCAGTAAAGTCACCATAACGAACCGATACATTTTGTATTTGTAAAGCTGGATTCATCGTTATTTGCTCCCTTCAAGCTCCGGCAAAGAAAGCACCGAGTTAATCAGCATCTGTGTGTACGCATTTTGTGGATTTTGCAAAATGGCAAGCGAATCTCCATGCTCTACAATTCGCCCCTGTTTCATCACGCACAGCTTCGAGCAGAGGGTCGCTGCAATGGCAAGATTATGTGTTACAAATACCATGGCGAAGCCCAGTTCACCCTGCAATCGGGTGATCGTCTCTATAATTTGCTGCTGCACCGTAACGTCCAGCGCTGTTGTTGGCTCATCACAGAGCAGAATGCCCGGCTTGCAGGCCAAAGCCAGTGCAATAACTACACGCTGGCACTGCCCACCTGACAGCTGGCTAGGGTATCGGTCCTCACGCTTCAGCGAGTCGGGAAGACCCAACAGTTCAAGCAACTCCAGTGCGGCTATCCTTGAAGCCTTCCTGCTTAACTTTTGCCTGTAATAGACAACTTCGGCCAGTTGTTTAACAACGGTACAGAGCGGATCGAGCGCACCTCTCGGGTCTTGAAACACCATTGCGCTGCTCACGTCACTCCGAATGGTACCTCCAGTCTGCTCCACACCGCTTGGCAGGAGTCCCAGAATGGAACGCAATGTAAGTGATTTACCGGAACCGGATTCACCTACTAATCCCAGGCTCTCCCCTCTGCCGAGCGAGAAATGCACATCTTGAACTAATTTTTGATTCGACTTGGTCGACAGTGACAATGCCTCGACTTCCAAAATCGGACTTGTGGACATTATTTTTTCCTCCATAGATCGGCCAACCCATCACCCACAAGAGACAAAGCAATTCCAGTGTATACCACTGCGAATCCCGGAACTGCCGAAAGCCACCAAGCTGTCGTGATAAAGGATTGACCATCCGAGATCATTGTGCCCCAGTCTGGGGTAGGAGGTGCGATGCCAATGCCCAGATAACCGAGCGTAACAATTGCCACGAGCAGGCCGACCATATCCGTCATTAGCACAACAACTGCCTGGGGCAGTACGTTAGGCAGGAGATGACGAAGGATAATTCGTATTCCCGGTAGTCCCAACGTCTGTGCGGAAGCCACCCATTCCTGTTTACGATAAGATGCACTTAAGCCTCTGACTACACGGGCAAATACGATCCAGCCAACGAGCATAAACGTAATATAAATTCCTCGCTCGCCTGCTCCGCTGGCAAACGCCACGATAATGACGATTAGATAAAAAGGGAACGCGATAAATGTGTCCGAAATCAACGATATAATTTTATCTACCCATTTTCCGTAATACCCTGCAAGCATACCCAGAAATATCCCCATGCAAAAAGGTACAATTTCCGCCAACACCATAATACTCAGGTCGGTTCGCGCAGCATGGATCAGTCTGGTAAACAAATCACGCCCCAGTTGGTCTGTACCCAGCCAATGTTCGGCAGACGGAGGCTGCAAAAAGGCACTCAAATTCTGCTCGGAAGGGTCATACGGACTAATAAACGGGATGCTCACAGCCAAGATAATCAGCACAGCAAACATAACACCTCCCACAAGCAGGGAAGGGATTTTTAAGATACGGTTCATAAGGGTCGGGTTCAAGTGCTCTTCATATAATCGAGATTCTGTTCCTATCATTTTCATGGGTTTCCTTTCGTTCTGGGATCAAGCCACCTGGTAAGAATCTCTATCAGGAGACTAATAATCACCACAGATACAGCACAGTAAAGGGCTATGCCTTGAATGACCGGGAAATCCCGTTTAGAAATAGAACTAAACAGCAAACTGCCGATTCCCTTAATGCCAAATACTTGTTCAACGACCAAGGTCCCACCAATCAGATAAGAAATATTAACACCAAGAAGAATCAGCGTTGGTAGAGCCGCATTACGCAGGACATGTTTGAACAAAATAACCCGACTTGGCAATCTCGCCGCCTTCAAAGTAATTACAAAATCAGATTCCAGTACTTCAAGCATCTGGGCTCTCAATGATCGAACCAATGTCGGAATCTGTGACAAAGCTACGGTAATGGCAGGAAGCGTCAAGCTGTACAAGGTGCCCCACCACCCTTCGCCGACTCCACCAACGGGAAACCAATGAAGACGCACACTCAGCAGCAGAATCAAAAGGATGCCAACCCAGAAGATTGGCATACCTAGCGTTACGGTAGGAAAAATACGTATGACATGATCCAGCAGCTTATCCTTATGCGTAGCTGCCAGCGTGGCGAGTACAAGGGCAATTACAATGGCCAAAGCACAAGCCATACCGATGAGCAACAACGTGATGGGCGCCCGGTCAGCAATCAACTCTCGGGTAGAGGTTCCATTGATAATTGAGTTGCCGGTATCTCCCTGCGTGAACAGCGTTTGGACAAACCGAACGTACTGTTCTCCCACCGAAAGATCCAGCCCGAGAGCATGATGCATGCTCTCAAGCGCCTCTGGCGTGCTATATTCCCCCAGAATCATTTTAGCGGGATCTCCTGGTACCATACGGATGAGAAAAAAGACTGCTGTTATCACACAAAAGATTACAACCAATGCTCTTCCTACAACGCTGAACAACCAGAACTTCTTCATTTCTGAATATGAACGTCTTCGAACCGTACGCTGCCGTTAGGCAACACCACGAGTCCATCTACGGAAGAACGAGCGCCGATCAGAATGTCGGGATAATAAAGCGGGAGATATGGCACTTCATCGGCAAGCGTCTGAAGCAGCTTGGAGTAGATTTCCGCACGACCATCGCCGTCTGCAGTTTTTTGACCTTGATACAGAAGCTTGGTTACTTCATCATTGGTGTAATGTGTCCAGTACGATTTACTGAATCCGTCAGGATCGGTCTGGAAAGCAATAATGGAGTTTGCTTCAGGAGAATCCGCCTGTCCACTATTCAACATTACTGCAAAATCATAAGCAAAGAATCGTTCACGGAAGGTTGCCAGCTCAATCGATTCAATCTCGATGTTGATGCCGATTTGTTTTCCCGCTGCCTGAATGATTTGCGCTTCTTGCGCTCTAGTGCTGTTGCCTGAGGCTACAAGCAATTTTGTAGTGAATCCATCTGGGAAAGCCGATTTTGCCAGTTCTGCCTTCGCCGCAGTTACATCAAAGTTCAGCGCCTTAATTGTGTCATTCGCATTATATGGAATCGTCGTAGGCAACAATGAATTAGCGGTCTGTGCATACCCGAAGGTAAGCGCCTTAGTCAGACCGTCACGATCAAGTGCCAGGGCCAGGGCACGACGAACATGCACATCGGAAAAATGCTTGTCCAGCGTATTGAAGAATACTTGCTCTGTCACCCAACTGCCGTTCGTTACCACGGTTGTATCTGCACCATTCTTTATTTCATTGGCATTTTGCAGGGCCAACGATTCAATCGCGTTTACTTCTCCTGCCTTCAGCTGGTTGATGGCTTGACTATCGTCTTCAATCAGCTTGTACACCAGTTTATCCACTGAAGGTTTTCCTTCTTGCCAATAATGAGTGTTCTTAGTAAAGGTTACATCGCCTGCCGGGTCCCACTGCTCAACCACGAACGGTCCCGTACCTACCGGTTTCTTGAAAAATTCTTCCTCCGTAACTCCACCAAAATTGTTCGGGATAATCCCATTCGAGAAGTTGGACAACTCGGAGATAAACGGTGTATACGGCTCTTTAAGCGTAATAACCAGCGTCTGGCTATCCGTTGCTTTAACCGTATCCACTTTGGCGGATATAGCCAGCGGGCCGCCAACCTTCAAATGCCGCTCAAGAGAGAATACAGCATCTTCAGCAGTAACATCACTGCCGTTAGAGAATTTCAATCCATCACGCAACACAAACGTATACGTCAAGCCGTCATCACTGATGTTATGCGACTTGGCAAGCCAATCCACAATTTCTCCCTTGCTGTCAAAAGCAACCAAAGATTCAAATACTTTATCAATCGCAAAAGCATTGTTCGACGTGATTTGATTATGCAAATCAAACGAGGTTACAGAAGCTGGCCTGCCGTAGACAAAGGTGCCTCCCGCCACAGTCTCGTCTGTTGATTTATCATCCGTACCTTGACTAGAACCTGGCTGAGCTGCTGTATTGGGAGCGGGATCATTCTTGGACCCGGAGCATCCGCTAACGATCACTAATAATAGGACCGCTAAAGCTCCTACCCATAATGACTTTCTGGCTGATAATTTAAACTGTGACATGTCTGAATATCCCCTTCCAATAATTCATATCTGATTAGTATGGATTGATTATGGATCAAAGAAATCCCTCTGTCAAACAAAAAATATTGCTTACAGCAGGATTAAAACTAATATATCCATTACAGGAAATGGTTCCGTATTCAACCGACTCAGAAGTTCACACAATACTAAAAAAGCCAGAATATACTCTGGCTCTCTTTGTGCTCAAATCTATATAATTTTGCGGAACAGCTCCATCACTTCATCCTTGGACGGTTGATATGGGTTGCCTGGTGCACAGGCATCTTTCATTGCGTTATCAGCAAGTAGTTCAACATCAGGATCTTTCACGCCGAGTTCAGACAGTTTCTCAGGGATACCAACTTCCTTCGATAGCTGTCGAATGGCCTCAATGACGTAATCTGAACACTCCTCATCACTTCTACCCTTCACATCCATACCGATTGCCTTAGCAATATGACGGAATTTGCCCGGTACATGCTTGGCATTCAGCTCTTCCACATAAGGGAGTAACATTGCGTTGCACACACCATGCGGCAGATCATATACGCCACCCAGTTGATGCGCCATCGCATGCACATAACCCAGGCCAGCATTATTAAAAGCAATCCCGCCAAGAAAACATGCGTACGTCATATGTTCCCGCGCTTCCAGATCACTGCCGTCTCTCACAGCTCTTGGCAAATATTCGAAGATCAGTTCAACAGCTGCTGCAGCTGTCGCACTTGTCACTGTAAATCCACCCGGCGTAACCATCGCTTCTACGGCATGGGTCAACGCATCCATTCCTGTGGCCGCTGTGAGACTTGCAGGTTTGCTGAGCATCAGCTCCGGATCATTAACCGACAGGGAGACCAGACTGTTGCGGTCTACCATCACCATCTTCACTTTACGTTCCTCATCTGTAATCACGTAGTTAATTGTCACCTCGCTCGATGTGCCAGCCGTTGTGTTAAAAGCCACAAGTGGCACGGACTTATGTTTCGATTGATGCAATCCTTCATATTCACGGATATGGCCACCGTTGGTAGCTACAATGCCAATGCCTTTGGCAGCATCCTGCGGTGAACCTCCGCCTATCGATATAATGGCGTCACAGCCATGATCCTGGAATACTCGAAGTCCGTCATGTACATTCTGACATGTTGGATTAGGCTGAACCTCATCATATACGACATAGTCTAACCCTGATTTTCGTAATATAGACAGTACCTGCTCTGCAACGCCTGAAGTAATTAATTGACGATCACTTACAACCAGCGCTTTGCGGATACCCATCTGTTCAATCATCTGGCCTGCTTCCTGTAAACATCCTCTACCCATCAAGTTCACGGGCGGAACATAATATGCATGTGTTGCCATTTGAACCAGCCTCCTGTAACCCCTGATTTACTATCTCCATTGTAACTGAATCCGTTTTCAGATATAGTGAAATAAATCACAATGAGTCCGATAAATGTTACACTGAGATCGGATTTTTACCCGCAATGAAAAAGACGACTCAGACACCCGCAGGTCTCCAAGCCGTCTCACTTGTCGATTTTAAAGCCCCCCACTACTTATTCTATAATGGAAGATGCTTTCACTAAAAGCATATCTACTATGGCTTACAGGGCCTTATCGTTCACGCCGTCAAGCCATGCCTCAATATCCCCAATTACGGAGGATACACAACCGTCCTCGAATGGAGAGTTCAATCCAGCCAGTTCAACCAATCCAGTGAAGGATAGGCTTCCTCCCGCTTTGCACAATGTCAGATAGTCGGCCCATGCGGACTTCACATCTTCGTTGCTGCGTTTCCAGAACTGGAAGGCACAGATTTGTGCCAGCGTATAGTCAATATAATAGAATGGCGATGAGAAAATGTGACCCTGTTTATGCCAGAAACCACCCTGCTCCAAATACGCATTATCTTTGTAATTGATGTGTGGCAGATAGGTCTTCTCAATGTTGCGCCATGCCTGTTTGCGTTCCGCTGGTGTAGCTTCCGGATTCGCATACACAAAATGCTGGAATTCATCCACGGCTACGCCATACGGAATGAACAACAGACCAGAAGACAGGTGATCAAACTTGTACTTGTCCGTATCTTCCTTGAAGAACAAGTTCATCCACGGCCATGTGAAGAACTCCATGCTCATGGAATGAATCTCAGCCGATTCATACGTCGGCCAGTTGTATTCAGGCACTGCAAAATCACGGCTCTCATAGACCTGGAAAGCATGACCTGCTTCATGCGTCAATACATCAATATCTCCCGATGTACCGTTGAAGTTAGAGAAGATGAACGGCACTTTGTAATCGTTCAGGAACGTACAATATCCACCGCCCTGTTTACCTTTTTTGCTTACCAGATCCATTAGCTCATTTTCCGTCATCATTTGGAAAAAGGCATCCGTCTCTGGCGATAATTCAGCATACATTTTTTTACCATGTTCAATAATCCAGTCCGCGTCACCCTTCGGAGTCGGGTTACCCGTCTTGAAGCTGAAGCCCTGATCATAAAAATACAACGTCTCCACATCAATCCGATTACGCTGGCGCTCTCTGAGCTTGGTCGCTACAGGCACGATATAATCGCGAACTTGTGCACGGAAGTTGGCTACCATCTCGGCATTGTAGTCTGTACGGTTCATGCGATCATAGCCGAGTTCCACATAGCTTGGATATCCCAGTTTCTTCGCGATCTGTGTACGTACTTTAACCAGTTCGTCGTAAATACGATCGAATTCAGCCTCGTGCTCAGCCATGAACGTATATCTGGCTTCCGAAGCACGCTCACGCATGGAGCGATCCGTGGACAGTTCAAATGGATGAAGTTGTGGCAACGTGCGCTCTTCACCTTCAAACGGAATTTTGGCCGAAGCGATCAACTGATTGTATTCTGTGGAAAGTTTGTTCTCCTTCTGGAGTTCTTCGATAATTTCCGGGCTGAATGTTTTCAATGAAAGATCCGCCAGCTGGAACAGCTGTGAACCCCATTTTTGTTCCAACTCATTGCGGAATTTGGAGTTAACCAGCGCGCGGTAAAAATCCGTGATGTATTCCTGCACAATTGGTGCGTTCTCATCCAAAAATTCGTTCTCCGCCTTGTAAAACTCATCATTCGTATCAATAGAATGACGGATGTAGACCAATTGGGCTTGCGTCTCAAAATCACTGCGCAGCGCGTTAATCTGATCCATGAATCCGCTTTGTTCTTCAACCGTTGCCGCAGCTTCGAAACCGCTCAGCAGCTCACGGAAAGATGTCTTGATGTGTTCCAGATCGGGACGTGTATACGTATACTCACCAAATTTCATTTATGTACACCCTTTCCTGTTTGGCAGAATTTCGGGAATATCCCGAGTTAAACTATCCCCTATTATACAAAAGAGCAGCTAAAAAATCCCATCTTTACGAAAAATATTTGTCCATCGGTCAAATCGTGCAACACGACTGGTCATATATATTACGTGCCAATGTAAGGTCTTGCAATTCAAGATGTTTTTCCACACAAATAAGCCCGCCTCGCATTAGCGAAGCCAGCTTATAGGCTTGTCTCTTCATTTCCACAATTAATGAATACTAGCTTTGGTCTTTATCCATAATCTGATAGAACCAGCCCATTCCGACCATGCCCACGACCATAATAACAGCCATAATAATGATATATGTCATGAATGTAACCTCCCTGCTTCCGTATATTCATCACACTACTACTAGTGTACACGGTGAAGCCCCGTTTGAATTGACCGAACATTGACAAAAATACGAAATCTTTAATTTTAATAAATCAATTATGTCCCCATTCTCATTGTATCATGCTTATCTTGCTGCACTGTCAAAGTTTCATCCGCCATGCTTACGGTGTATACTATACTTCTATGAATTGGAATTTGGATATTTACGCAGAAAGGTTGAAAGACATGTCGACTCGCATTCCTTTACGTCAGCTAATGATTACTGTTTTACTAGTCCTTATGTTATCTATTTTATCCGCCTGTGCGGATGGAGAAGCGCATCTAACGGTGAATATGGATGGATCAACGGATCTGGATCTCAATCTCAATGTAACCAACTCTGCACTTGGAAAGATCGGACAAGACAATCTCATGCCTCTGATCGCAGATGCATTGAATCGAAATAACTTCCAGGCAGAGGTTTCGGAACAGGGAGATCAGAAGCAACTCACCGCGACAACCCATTATGAAAAAAACAATACGACCAGCTTTGATACGTCCAAGTTACCCCAAGGCATCCAGGTTGAACAATCCACTACAGCTGGCTTCTTCACTTCCAAAATGCATATCACAGCAGAAGCCGATCTCATGGAGTCCATGCCGGATGGTGAGATCAAAAACCAAATTAACAAGGTGCCTAGCTTTCTGAAGAACCTCTTGTTAAAAGATGTTAACTTTGACTTCAAGTTGTCTTTGCCCATCAAGGCAGCCGATTCCAACGCGGACCAGGTGGAGGATGGTGGAAAAACGCTCATTTGGCACGTTTCACCACTCCAGATGAATAAGCTAGATCTGACTGTACAGGTTCCCAATATCCGGAATATCATCATTGTGGCAGTCCTTGGCTTATTGTTAATCGTTGCACTGCTCATCTGGATTTTCGTTCGCCGCAGACGGACCAGACAGCGTCAAAGTGCAAGATCACATCGCGGTAAACGTTAATTCCATCACAATAATTTTATTTGTGACTTGCCAAACGGTGTTATGGATAGTAGAATACATCCGTACTGTGTGAACGGTTAGATTTTTAATTAAGCAAAAGCTAAAGAGGTGACAGGTTTCATGAATATCCGGGAATGCCCACTACCTGGTATCGGAGTTAAGTACCAGTTTGATACAAAGGGCGGCAATCAGTTAGTCATTATTGTACACGAAGACGGACGCCGTGAATTATTCTCCGTTGATCCACAAGACAACGAAGAACTCACTCTGATTGCAGAATTGGAAGATGACGAATGCGTAACCCTCTCCGGGTTAATCGGAGGATGGTCCTGATCCTTGTTATCAGGAGCCTATGAATAGGACTGAAAGACAGAATAACCTGGACCTTGATTTTCAAGGCACAGGTTATTTTTCCTGTTACTCTACTCTTTGAGAGCGGATGTATGGGACCCATGTATTCAGTACACGGCTAATCTCTGTAGAATGGAACGGTTTGCTGATAAAGTCCTGCATTCCGCATTTCAGACACTCCTCACGGTCACTGGCGCCTGCAAAGGCTGTAATCGCTGCGATGACCGGGATCTCCGGATGGGTCTGCCTGATTTTGCAGGTCGCTTCAATACCATCCATAATCGGCATTTGAATATCCATGAACACCAGGTCATATTGTACATTGTTCAATAACTCAACGGCCTGTGCACCATTTTCAACAATATCACATACCCCGCCAAATTTACGCAGCATTTCCTCCAGCAGATGACTATTGACTGCCTGATCTTCAGCAATCAAAATTTTGATGTTATTCGCAAGACTTGCTCGATCCAATGGCAGTTCATCATTCCCGGCGACCTCGATCGGGTCACTACTTTCATCGAGCCAGCGTTCAAGCACCAGGGTGAACTGAAACTCTGCCCCCTCTCCAATCTCACTCTGAACGCCAATCGCTCCACCCATTAACTCCACCAGTTTCTTGCTAATCGCAAGTCCCAGACCTGTCCCGCCAAACTTGCGATTGATGGCCGGATCAAGCTGTGAGAAGGATTGGAACAGTTGGTGCTGCTTCTCCATTGGAATACCGATTCCTGTATCTTGGACCTTAAAGATCAACATCAGGTGATCCTGACCATGTTCCTCTGAGAAATCAACGCCTACCTTCACCGTAATGCGGCCCTGCTCTGTGAATTTAACGGCATTACCCACCAGATTAATCAACACCTGCCGGATCCGCGTCTCATCCCCTCGAACACGTTCAGGAATGTGATCTGACATTTCACAGTAGAGTTCAATATTTTTCTCAGAGGCTTTCAGTGCAAACAGTTCGATCACACCACTCAGCATCGCCTTAATATCTACAGGTGCGCGCTCCAGATCCATTTTGCCTGCCTCGATTTTGCTGAAATCCAGAATTTCATTCAAAATGTACAAAAGAGATTCACCACTGTCAATGATGATTTCCGCAAAGCCTTTCTGTTCCTCATCCAGCTCGGTTTCCATCAACAGATGAGCCATGCCCATAATGCCGTTCAATGGCGTACGAAGCTCATGACTCATGATAGCGAGAAACTCGGACTTCGCACGGTCTGCATGTTCTGCTGCTTCCTTGGCACGTATGATGTCTTTCACCGATGTCATATCACGGAAAACCAAAACGGCTCCACGGGTTCTCCCCTGATCCATAATCGGCTTCAATTGAAACTCAGCCAGGAAACTAGACCCATCCGGTCTCCAAAATACGGATTCGGTACGCGGGAGACTTCGTCCCTCACGTACAGCCTGCAGAATCGGTGTATCCTTGGATGCATAAGGGATGCCTTCGCTCTGCATTTGGATCATCATCTGTTCGAGCGGTCTACCATTCATTTCACTTGGACAGAAATTCATAATCTCCGCGGCGGCCGGATTGGCAAAGTTCAGATTGCCTTCCAGATCCAGTCCAATCACACCCTCAGACAAGCCATTCAGAATCAGTGCCCGTTCATAACTCAGGTTCTCGATTTCTTCCACGTAACGTTTGGACTCAGTAATGTCACTGGTGATCCCGTAGATTCCAACGACTTTGTCCTCAAGTAAAATGGGAACATTAATCACACTCGTCTCAATTCGTTGCCCATCCTTGTGAATCAGACCTATCTCGTAGCTCTGTGCAGTGCCTTTCACCGTCTCTTCAAAATGATGACGAGTCTTCTCCAGATCCCCAGGATCAACGAGATGATCAAAAGGTCGACTGAGCAGCTCCTCCTTGGTGTGTCCTGTCAATTGTTCCTGACCCACGTTGGCCTTCAACAGATTGCCTTCCAGATCTAGAGAAGCGACTCCCAGCGGGTTACAGTCAAATAACGATCTGTACTCCTGCAGACTTAATTGTTGTTGCTGACTGGCTGAGATATCACGAGTTACCGCGACCATCTCCATCAGTGTACCTGAATCGTTATATACATAATGAGTAATTGTGTCTGCCCATACCGTAGATCCATCCTTATGCTGCAGTCGGTAACTAATTCGTTTCGGAGCCAAACCCCGCTTCTGCTCCTCCACGTAGGCTTCAACCAAAGGGATATCCTCGGGATAGATAACGAATACTCCCGGCTTACCTATTACTTCTTCCGGTTCATAGCCCAACATGCTTTTGCATGCATCCGATACATACTTGAATGTACGATCAGGATCGGCTTGATGTATGGCAATCAGGTCAAGCGAAGATTCTGCCAGCAGACGTGAAATGCGACTGCTCTCTTCCAGTTGCTTACGCTGCACAATGAGGCGTTCCTCTGCATCCTTTTGTTTCGTAATGTCAGCAGCCTGTACCAACAGATACAATGGCTCACCATTCGTTTCATCCCTCACAATGCAAGCTCTAATGGTTGCCCATAATAACGAACCGTCTTTTCGTTTCAGACGGAACTCCGTCTCATACATTGGGCGTGTTTCATGGGTCATTTCCCAGAATTTGCTGCGGAATTCCTCCATGTTCAGATCTTCTTCATAGATCATATGTATGACCGACGTATCGATTAGTTCATCTTCACTGTATGCGAGCATCTCGCAAAATGCCGGATTAAGCTGCAACCAACGTCCATTCACATGTGAAGCGACAGCAATGCCTATGGGTGCGTGCGTGTACAATTGTTCGAACAGAGACCGGCTCTCTGTAATGGATTTAGACACCACATGTCCTCCTTTATGAGAATCTGAATGTATTCCGTATGAACAGATCGACCTGAACATAACTTCATCTATAGAGTACTACCCCAAATGCCATGATTTATAAACGAGGTTAGGCAAAATCCCCACATGAATCGACATTTTTAATCTTGGATACTGACGACTTTCATTGTGTACATACCAATTCGAACACATCACGTCATATACTACACAATACCCGTGCTTTCCCGATTATACAATGTTGAATATTCGAACAGGAACGGAGGTTATGGAACATGATCATTGTTGCCAATCAACCGGTCGAACTGAACCGAGCGGAATGGTCTGATTTTGAATGGTATTGGTTACAGCAACTCCAGAATCGTCCAACGAGGTATGTGTACCAATCCATGGATCATCTTCGATTTGAATGGGACTTGAGGGGCTCTCTTGTGGATGCTGCTGAAGGACTTGATCGAAGCGGGGTGAGTTTTGCATCCTTTGAAAAATCCAGATGTAATCCTGCCTACTGGAATCGTAATGCTGAGGGTGGATTCGAGCTCAAATCGAATGTGACCCCCGCTGAGGGCATCCGGGATATCTGGAGGAATGGACACTTATACGCCTTTGAATGTGCAACAGCCACCGTCATTGTGCTGTATGGTGGCGTGCTGGGAAGCATTCGCGAAGATGCCTTTAATTCGCTGTTTCGAAATCTGTTACTATTTGACTGGCATTATGACAGTGACTTGCGATTGACGGAAAAAAACGGTAGTGAAACCGCCCTTCCGGGAGATGTGTTGTATTTTAAAAATCCGGATGTCTCTCCCGAAACCCCCGAGTGGCAGGGAGAGAATACGATAATGCTGCGGGAGAACTGGTATTATGGACATGGCATTGGCATTGCACGCGGCGAAGATATTATACGCACTCTGAATCAGTTCCGCTTTCCAGGTAGCCGGGTCTCCGCCTACTTAATGGATATGGTGATCTATCCGGACTTCTTTTATTTATCCCGATTCGCCAAAAACAGCCAGAATAATATGGCCGCTGGCTCTACGCCTGTATTACCCGGACAGTTGTACGTACGCCTTGGGGGCAGTCGTTATTTACGAAGCTGAACTAACGGAACGGAAACGGCTTGCACATTGAATTGCGCGCATGATATCTCAAGCTGGATGACCACGAAAAAAGCCCAATGGAGCAGCAGTTACCCTGCCACCTCATTGGGCTTCCTCACATTCAAATGATCATTACTGTATCAGCATTGTCTTACCTTTGTGCTACATTGAGAATCGCTCCTGGCAATTTACGCATTCGGGTCCAGTTGAACAACAACCTGTTTACCACTTACCTGAACACCCGTCTTTTTGCTACCGAAATCAGCCAGTGATTTGCTCAGTTGCTCTGCCCATTCCTTGCCTGCAGCCCCTTCTTTGGCTCCATGCACCTGAATGACGAGTCTTACCGAATCACCCTTCTTCAGGATACGTTCCGCCTGAGACTGCTTCGTCTCCCGGTCATGATCCTCCATCCCAAGGTTCAAACGAATTTCTTTTACTTTCCGTTTATCGGGGGATTTACTCTCTTTTTTCTTCGCCTGCTGCGCTTCCGCTTTGGCTGCTCCTGCGCCAATCAGCTTGCATGGTGGCGGACTCGTCATCAAGGACAGACACACCAGATCTACTTTATGCTGCTTCGCAAGTAAAAGAGCTTCCTGCGTCGACATCACGCCCAGATCTTCACCGTTCAATCCGGTAAGCTGCACTTCAGCCGCTTTGATTTTTTCATTTTTGATCATGATTCTTCCTCCTCCACATCAAAAGCCTGTCCTGACCATTTACGGATCAGAGCAGGCTAGGATGGTGTTGCTACTATTTGCAAAACATATCAGCGTACGAATACGCCAATTCGTCCGATTTACAGCGTGTTGAATGCTTCAGTCAGAACCGGTACAATTTGTGATTTGCGTGATACTACGCCTTTCAAGATAGCTCTGCTATCAGACAACGTTACATTGTAAGCTTTCTCCACAGCTTTGGTGGATGCGCCATATGCAAGAGCAACGGAATCGTTGTTCAGAATGTCTGTTACGACAAATACGAACAGGTCGAGACCTTTACTCGAAATAATCGCTTCAATAGCTGCTTCAAGCTCAGGTTGCTTCACGAGAACATCATTCACGTCAACGGCATTAACCTGTGCAATTTCCACTTTGGATTGACCCATTACGAATTCTTTGGCATCCAGGGAAATCAGTTCAGCAATTGTTTTTTGACTCAGATCCGCGCCGGCTTTCAGCATGTCCAGACCATAAGTGTCAGCATCTACACCTGCAATAATAGCCAGTTCACGTGCAGCGGCTACGTCCTGCTCTGTGCAAGTCGGGGATTTGAACAACAGGGAATCGGAGATAATGGCAGACAGCATCAGACCAGCAATCGGCGCACTCACTTCGATACCATTTTCTTTGTACATTTTATTCAAAATGGTTGCTGTACAACCTACAGGCTCTGCACGGAAATACAGAGGTCCGCTTGTCTCAAAGTTAGCAATACGGTGATGGTCGATAACTTCAACAACAGTCACCTCTTCAATATCGCTTACACTTTGCTGACGCTCGTTGTGGTCAACCAGAATAACTTTGTTTACTTCATTTGCAGCTGTTTTAATCAGACGTGGTGCTGCGATTTTGAATTGATCCAGTGCGAACTGGGTTTCACCATTGACTTCGCCGAGACGCACAGCTTCAACGTCCTGACCCAATTTTGTTTTCAGATCCGCATAGGCGATTGCCGAACAGATCGTATCCGTGTCGGGATTTTTGTGACCGAAGATTAACGCTTTTTCCATATTCATAGCCCTCCGTCAATTCTGATTTATATAAGTTTAACCAAAGAATGTTTACACTTGCCACTCCGATGACAGAATAACCTTCCGATCGCTGTTATCCCCAGATTTTTTGATTCCCTTTTAAAGGGAAAATCCGGTGATAAAGGCGAACGCTCCGCTTCTCCAGCTTTTTTCTGTCCTCTCCGTTCTCGTGTAAAAAGTTTAGTTGAACTTATATAGAAAATAAATGTCATATTTAATCATACCCTACTGATTATAGCGCTAATAAGGCTTAATTCCAATCCCTTTACAGCGAATTAATTGCAAATCATTCTCAGGCAAGTCATTTTGGAAAATAGCCAAACTTGGTTCATTCCCTCAAGCTGATATGCTATGTATCCTATTTATTCCATCGTACAACCTTATAAATTAGCATACGAAACTCTGATACGCAACGAAAACATTAAATCTCAGGCTCTTCCGCGCTCTGCCCTTGCCGTACAAAAAAGGTCTGTAGACTGCCGTCCTCGCTAATCTCCAGCAGGTTCAGTTGTGCTCCGTAGGCACAACCACCATCAATGCCAATTTTGTCTCCGCTCGGGTCAAACCAAATGCCTGTCTCATCATGCAAATGCTTCACGGGGGTGTGTCCAAATACGACCGTCTCTCTAATCGTCGTTGGTTTGGAATAGAATGATTCACGAATCCAAATGAAGTCCCGCTCGGACTGGCTTCTCCAATCCTCGATATCCGGGTTGATCCCGGCATGCACAAAAATATAACCCGGAATCTCGTACACCAGCGGAAGCTGTTCCAGAAAACGAAGATGGTGTTCATAGTGTGTACGTATCCACTTTTTGGCTTCAGCATAAGCTTCCCAATCTATCTGCTGCTCATCATAAGTAAGCTCCAGATCCAGATAACTTGCCATCGTCTGTAATCCACCATTACGGATCCAGTGTTGATCATATTGCTCCACATCCTGGGTTAACGCCTTGACCATCATTGCATCGTGATTGCCTTTGATCACCATAATATCGTGCTGTTGCTGAAGCTGCATAATCTGTTCGATGACCTGTTTGCTGCTTGGACCGCGATCCACATAATCACCGAGTAAAATCAATTCATCCTGCTGCGGATTATAATCTGCAAGCTTAAGCAGTGCATTAAATTCATCGTAACAGCCATGAATATCACTAATGACACATCTGCGCATGTGAATCTCTCCTCCCCCTGATCACGCAAGAGTATAACCGGAACCTTGCATGAGCAAGATTCCAGTCTGTTTAGAGTAGTTATTCCCGCTTGCTCACCATTAGTCCTGCTTGAGTCCAAAGGCTTCTGCAATCAAGCCGAATGAGCGCAGACGTGCTTCAAACGAATGGACCGCTGACGCGATAATGACTTCATCCGCTTCATGGCGTTCAGCCATTGCGGTAATTTTGTCTCTCACCTGATCCGGTGTTCCCACGATGGAAAAAGAACGACGTTGACGAATCTGTTCCATCTCCATCGCTGTGTATGGATAGTTGTTCACCGTCTCCAGAGATGGGAATGAACTTTGTTCAAGACCTCGTCCAAGGCGTAAGAAGAAAAGTTCATTGCTGCGCGCAAGTTCAGCGGCTTCTTCCTCTGTCTCCGCGCAGAATGCCGAGACAGCAATCATTGAATGTGGTTTGTCATTCAGGATGGACGGCTTGAAATGTCTGCGGTAATGTTTCATCGCTTCTTCGCCGCCTGGTGTTCCGAAGAATTGGGCAAACGCATACGATGTCCCTTGCGCTGCAGCAATTCTCGCACCTTCGGAGCTGGAACCCAGCAACCACACTTCTGGTACCGTGGGAACCGATGGTCCGGCTACCAGAGATGCAAACCGATGATCCTCGGGCAACTGCTCGTGGAAGTATCCGCCCAGATCCGCGATCTGTTGCGGAAAGAATTGTACATTCGATGATTTCCCCTCATTCAGAGCTCTGCTGGCAATCGGCATGCCACCTGGTGCTCTGCCAATCCCCAGGTCAATCCGCCCCGGATGCAAAGCTTCCAGCAGGCGGAAATTCTCTGCAACCTTATAGGCACTATAATGAGGAAGCATAACGCCACCGGAACCTACGCGAATTCGATCCGTATGTGCAGCCACATGTGCAATCATAACTTCAGGACTGGAGAATGACAGCGCACCACTACCGTGATGCTCCGACATCCAGAACCGGGAGTACCCCAATTGATCTGCATGTTGTGCGAGTTTCACCGTTTCCTGCAACGTATCCTGTACACTTCGTCCTTCATTGATATGTCCATGTTCGAGTACACTCAGTTTCATATATATTCAATCCTCTCGTCTGTTAGGTTCATGCGTTCTGTGAATATGAGATCTGCGAATATTACGCGCTTTTGCTCACTTCATTCTTGCTCATTCCATTGTAACATTAATTATTACAGTTTCAAACTTTAGTTATTCTCTTTATTACCACACTTGTGCAAGAAACATGCAAAAAAACGCCACCAGCTTTTGAACTGGTGACGTTTTTGACTGACCTATTGCAGAAAATTGATTTATGGTGCACGTTTTGGTAACAACTTCACATACTCGTCAGACAGTTTCATCAGGCTGAGCACATGTTCATAATCGGCACGATACGGTTCCAAATCCGTTACCGGCTCGTATGTTTTCAGCGAATAGGCTGTTCCATCGTCAAAGCCCGCACCCGGGATAAACATGATGTCATTGTTAACAAATGAACCCGTCGGCAAATAATACCGGATACCGAAGGCATTATGGTCCATGTTGAGCAGATCATGTCCGAAGGCAGTGAATTTCTCATCCTGGAGCGAAACACCCATCAGGTTCATGATCGTTGGCAACATATCCAACTGACCGCCTGGCTGCTCAATCACTTGTCCTTTGGTCTGTTTCGGCGTATGAATCATGAACGGGATGTTGAATCGACTTACTTTACCGTCATAAGGGACGCCCAAATTGGCCTGGATTTGCTGTGTAATCTCTTCATCAGCAGGCAGACCAAAGTGGTCTCCGTAGAGCACTAGAGTAGTATTATCCCATAATCCGTTCGCCTTCAACTCATTAATGAGTTGACCGATGGCATAATCCGTATAGTTGATCGCTTGCAGATAATCGTGAAGCAGTTTGTTCGTGATGGTCGCAGGAATCGTAATTCGTGCACGATCAGCGGGAACCGTAAACGGCGAGTGGCTCGATGCCGTTATGAACTGAGCATAGAACGGCTGGTTCGCAGCCTGATGCGCAGTCATTTTTTCCACACCTACACGGTACAACTCTTCATCCGATGGTCCAAAGTCATTGAATCTGTCGTTCTCGAAGCTGGGCTTGTCGAAGTAACGAGTGAATCCGAGTGCCGGATACATTTTGTTCCGGTTCCAGAAGGTGACGTCATTGACGTGGTACGTCTCGGACTCATATCCTTCTTTACCTAATAACTTTGGAAGACTCGGCAGTTCACGGTCACTATACCCTGCCGACATGGGAACAACTCCGGTTGGATAGATAGACGTGTTCGACATGAACTCCGCGTCTGATGTGTTTCCCTGTCCGATCTGTTGGAAAAAATGAGAGAAATAATAGCTTTCTTTGGCCAGATCATTCAGTACCGGTGTTAACTCTTGACCGTCTAATGAAGCATTAATCGGGAAATTCTGAAAGGACTCCAGTTGCAGCACAATCAGGTTACTGCCTTTGGCCTGACCAAAATATTTGGCTTTCACGGCTGTACCGTCACTTGGTTTATCCTGATACGGATACTGGCTAACCAGCTCATTGATCTTGGCAATCGTTTCGTTAATGTTGCCATTCGCAATGGCCTCATTTTCTTTGCTCGTCAGAATGGCAGACGATACCTGGTAGTTCAGGAAACCGAGATTCTCGGCCCGCACCAGCTCATTATCAATCGTTTCACCTTTGACAATAAAACTGCCAGACAGCACGATGCAGAATGCAGCCGTAAGCGCAACGCCGAGCTTGCCCCAGTAACGTCTGCGAATTCTGCCAAACGTCAAACCGCTATCGCGGTAACTGCTGCGGTTACGCCCGCCAGCACGTTTGCGCATAATCAACCATATTGGCAATGCCAGTACGATGTCTGCAAAAAACAGAAAGTGCTCCGGTCGTACCAGTGGTCCGATACTTCCCCGTACTTGGGCAACTTGCCCCAGCTCACTTAGCGCGGTATAGGTGGGTACCGAACTGAAATGAACGTTATACAGCGTAGCCGCGAACAGCACTAGAGAAAACAGAACATTAAATCCTCCGTATACTGCTCGCTTCCAGCCTTTGGGCACGATCAGATCCAGCAGGCATACCACAGTTAGTGCGCCTAATGCGTCAGTTAACAGACCAATGCCGGACAGACCCTGGAAAAAGAAATACCGCAGCAGTGACAGCTTCAGCAGCATAAGAATGAATAACACGGCAAATAAGGTCCGTGATGAAGTTCGTTCATTTTTGGAATTATACATGGTCGCTTTCAACCCTTACCCTGAAATTTTACGTTCATTTTACAAAACGCATATTTCAGTATAACAGTTTTCTGGTTGCTATTCCATGGAAGTTCCGTGTAGGACAGGGTGATCGTTACGCAATTGTAGAGATATCCGTGTTCTGCGTGTCCGCTCCCTCTCTCTGTCCCTTAATGGCTGCTTGTGCAGCAGCAATTCGTGCATAAGGGATCTGTTCAGGCAAACAGCTTACGTAATCCAGACCAATGCGGTGGCAGAACGTAATCGACTCCAGATCCACAACATTTTCTCCGCAGATCCCTGTCTTCAGATGAGGTTTTCGAATTCGACCTTGGACGACCGCCATCTCAATCAGTTGTCCGACTCCCTCAATGTCCAGTACATGAAATGGATTATTCGTTACCGCACGAGAGTCCGTATCACGTTGAAGGAGAAGGAGCCGCTTCTCAGCTTCATGGCGACTATATCCAAATGTCATCTCTGTCAGCTCATCCGTGCCAAACGAGAAAAAGTCAGCCTGGCGAGCAATGTGAGTCGCCGTCAGCGCCGTTCTCGGAGCTTCGATCATCGCCCCCACTCTATAGAGACAATGCCGCTTCTCCTCACCAAGCACTTGGTCAGCCACATGATCCACCAGATCTCTCATCACCTGAAGTTCATGCACATGACCGATCTGCGGGATCATAATCTCGGGACGTACCCACCAGCCTTGCCGGATGCCTTTCACCGCTGCGCGGAATATCGCTTCCAGCTGCATATCAACGATCTCCGGGAACACCGTACTCAGCCGACAAGCCTGTTGCCCCAATGTCGGATTATGTTCATGCAATTCACAGACTCTGCGAATGACACGCTCCAGTTCCTCCAGTTCATTCTGATGGTCTTTTTGCTCCTGCCACTCCTCTGCTTGTAACCACTCACGTCGTTTCTCCAACACTCCCAGATCCGGTAACAGTTCATGCAACGGCGAATCGAGCAAACGTATCGTTACCGGATATCCATCCATCGCTTCGAATATCTGTTCAAAATCAGACTGCTGCATCGGCAACAGACGCTCCAACCCACGCCTGCGTTCGGATTCACTGTCTGCCAAGATCATTTTTTGTACAAAAGGTAACCGTGCAGGTGACAACAGCATGTTCTCAGTCCTGCACAGACCTATACCCTCAGCCCCCATTAGTCTTGCAGTGATGGCATCCTGTGGTCGATCAGCAGTAGCAAGTATCGTCAACTCTTTAACTTCATCAGCCCATTCGAGCAGTAGTTGCAGATCTGCTGATGAAGGCGAACTTGAGTTATTCTTAGATGCTGGACACTCATCATTCATTACTGGCTGGATCTGTGTGGGAAGATTTCCAGTACTCTCTTCTTTTCTAGAATCTGTGTAATGCTTCAGCACTTCCGTGATATGCGCAGGTTGGATGCGAAGAAGTGCATCCTCCTTGGTGATGAGTCCTTCATGGACAAAATCCACAGTACTCCTCAGTGTGGCTGTTGAGGATAATCGGGCGGGCTGAGTATGAGCAACATACAACACGCCAGATTCGATTACAAAGGTGATTTCCTGCACTTCTCCCTTACGCGTCTCCAACTGGCTACCTATCTCCAGCAAACGTGCATACAGCTCAGGTTCTTCATTCCGTAAACGCTCCAGACCGTGATCTATTTGGCTGGCGTTCCCGGTTGGGACGTATTGTCCAGTGACTCCCCTTTCTCCTGTAAGTAGATTGCGTGTATATATTGTTCCAGTCCCGCTTAAGTCTCCGCATGTTCCATGCATCATCGTCTGTATAAGAACAGGAGCGCTTTGCTCCGAAGAAATATAATATGGTTTACGCATGATCTCGTTCTGAGATCTGGATGCTTTGATACGCTGTGAATGAGATACCGCACGCACTGCTTCTTTGAATTGAATTTGAACATCTTGAGGAAAAGGGTTACGTTCCTTCGCTTCAATTAAATATTTAAATTCCGTAATGGTTAATTCAAGTTCCGTTTCATCCCGACCCTTGACGTGACTTGATATTTTTGTGAAAAATTCAGACGGAATTGCATATACCAGCTGTCCATATTCCTCTAAGTAATCTAGATAACATTGGAGTGCATACAACCGATCACCGGTTTGACGTGCGAGTCCTTCCACAGTAACATCATTCAGACCAACATTGAGCAGTGATTGTGTCGAAGCTGCTGATGCTCGATCCTGATCCGTCCGTACTGCGAGTAGTAGCGGATTCTCCGAATGTCCGAAGAACTTGCCGGTTTGCTGTTCCAGATGCCGGATCGCGTTAACAATCTCTTCCTCTCCTTCACCGGAAAGATGTCCAAGACGGGTACAGAACTCGCGACAGCATTCCGTTGTGACCACGAATCCGGCTGGGACAGACCACCCTGCAAGGATAAGTTCTGCAAGATCAGCCCCTTTACTGCCCATTAGCCCTTTCATCTCTGCCATATCTTCTTCCAACAGAATTACCCGTTTTGTCATTACAGCTCTCCCATCCGCCATTCATGGCTATGCTTGAAGACCTCAATCCCTGCGTTACAGATCAGCCTTCATTTTAATGGTATGTCGTAATCGTTCAGTCAAGGACACCCGCTTTCGCATTTCGTGCTCGTTATCCTGTTTTTTTGTAAACGCTACACTAAAATAAGTTAACACAAGCCTTTCGAGTAGTTGCATTGGCTCATTCATCGAGTGAACCAAAAAAAAGCC
The DNA here is from genome assembly GCF_037991315.1 of Paenibacillus sp. FSL H8-0079. Lineage (NCBI taxonomy): Bacteria > Bacillati > Bacillota > Bacilli > Caryophanales > Paenibacillaceae > Paenibacillus > Paenibacillus sp. FSL H8-0079. Next base: position 2,733,525 of record NZ_CP150300.1, on the reverse strand, counting down.
CCTTCAGCTAAGCTGAAGGAACTTCACATTTTTTAGTATTCACTTACCTCAAACGTCAGCACTCGATCAAACAGAATATAATCCTTCCGACTCTTAAATGGCCCTTTGTTGTTGTCATGTTTATCGATGGCATAAGATGCCTTTCCGCTTCCCGCTTGCTTGGTTTCGTACCAGTCGATGAAATCATTTACTTCTTTCATGCTTAGGTCGAATTCTTTCTCCAAGCCCGTTGTCATGGTGACGACAAAGATGGCACGGTTGGTGGATGGTTGCTCTGGTTGTTCCGGAGTTGTAGGTTCTTCAGGTTCTGGTGTGGTTGGTTGCTCTGGTTCCGGATCAACCTGCCCGTTGCTCTCAATAATGGCTGATGCTTCGTTAGAGTTAACACTTTCACCAACAGGATTAACACCAGTCACTACGTAATAATAGGTCGTACCTGGAGTTACATCTGAATCTGTATAATTGACCTTGGTTACGCCAGTTGCCACTGTTGTATATGGCCCATTTGCTGTAGTTGATCTTTTAATCGTATAACTGGTTGCTGTTGTTACTTCATTCCATTCCAATCCAATGGATGATTCATCTGCAGATGCTTCGAGATCTAATGGATTAGCTGGAGGTGTAATATTATACAGCTGAAACTCGGATACACTGACTGTCCGTGTATTGGAGTAATTAAACAAGTTAACTTTTGCTATTCCTTTGTACGTTGTAGGAAGATAAATTAATCTTCCATCAGCCTGATTTGCTTTTACTGTGTACCAATACGTCGGTATAATCGCCTTTCCAGTGGAATCAAATAATCCAACGGAAACATCATAATCTGCTTTTACACGGATTGCATTCGCTGTAACTGTTCCATTAAAGATTCCAACAGCATGATCCACTGCTGATGATGGCGTGTTCCATTTTTCTATAATCGCGCTTGTTGCTTCATTATTATCTGTTAATGCATATGTAGATTTACTCCCCTTGTTTTCCGTATCGCTAAGTGTCATTATCATCTTATCCATGAGCCCGCCGCTATAATCTACCGCTGCATGTACCCCTGAATTAGATGCAAAACCGATTGTAAAAATTAATGCTCCAATCAATAACCCAACTTTCTTGAACAATGTTGTCTTCACATGAATCCTCCTAAAGTGTTTATGTACAAACTCACTTTAGTGTATATATGTTCATGTGTCTAAACATAAACTTGCTCATCTATAAAATTCAGCTAAATTCTTGAATTTTTATTTTCTTATTGGATATTGAAAAAGCCCAAGAAGAATAAAACTCTCCTTGCGCTCCCTATTATAAATCTATTGCATGAGCTATTCCCATTCACCTTTTTTGATGTAAGTTGCATCATAAGCAATAATTACATTCGTTTTATCTGTTACCTTTTGTATATCATCGACCACAACTTCTTCTTCACCGTAATCTATTAAACTAGAATCCACTTTCTCGAAGACCCCACAATCCTTCACATAAATTACATCTGGATGGTTAGAATCATATCTTAAGCTTTCAGGAAGATCTTCACCCAAAATTTCATGCGATTCGGCAACCGTAGTCGTTGATATTGCTGTAGCAGGAATCATCCCAATAACAGCTACTACTAAAAGTGAGGCCCAGATTTTTTTCCGCATAGGAAGCTCCTTCTCCAATTCTATTTTTCCTATATTATACATTAAAATGGAATATTATAATATTTTCCTTTTCTCCGATGTTGAATCCAGTATGTTTGTTATTCAACTCCCATCCATCAAGCCATAAACCGCAATATATCCTCAATCTTCTTCCCATGAGAGATCACGCCGTAGTTCATCCACGACATGAAATCCACTTCATACACATTACCACTCTTCACCGCAGGCAGGCGTTTCCATTCATCCCTTTCGAGCAGTTCGCGCTCATCTCCAGGTTTAGCAGAATTTCCAGTGTCAAATGTAATCAACAAGTGATCCGCATTAAGCTGACTTAACTGCTCCAATCCAATGAGAATCCTCCGCTCGTGTCTTGTCCATTGCTGCACACGGGAGTGAGGAGTCAATCCAAGATCCTGATAAATTACAGGCCCGACGTAGCCCTGCTGATCCCCATAGAGAGTAATATCCGATGCAGATATACGTAAAAAAGCTACCGTCTGACCACGCATATAACGTGCTAACCTTCCTTTGGCTTCCATTGCCTTGTCTTCATACGCACCGATTACATCTTGAACCCGACTCACCTTCCCCAACACATCGGCTGTGGATTTCAAAATGGAGCGCCAATCCTCTCCCAAATGATCCACGTAAAATGTAGGTGCTACCTGCTCGAAGCGATCTAGATTCCATCGATCATATCCTTTGTCCAGCATGATAAAGTCAGGTACATTGCCCAGATTAAACTGAGCATCCTGCTTGCTCACATCAAATTCGGGTACATCATCCAACTCCAAATATTGCTGTCTGCCCCAGGAATGATGCGAACATTGCAATACAGGCTTTACGCCAAGGGCCAACACAAAGTCTTCCAGATACGGAGCAAAGACACGAACCTCTTGACGGTGATGACGACGGTACAATCCAGGTGAAATACCCGCATATTGCTTGAAACGGCGACCAAAATAATACTCGCTGCTGAATCCCACATTTTGTGCAATTTCATGAATGCGATCATCCGTCAGCTGCAATAGTTGTTTCGAACGCTCCAGCCGAACCGTATTCACATAATCAAGCGGAAGCTTGCCTGTAATTTTTTTGAATTGCCGAGTATAGCTAGCTCTGGTAAGACCAATATCTGCCGCGAGCTCATCCACGGTTATCGTCTGATCATAGTGGTCGCCAATATAACGAATTGAACTTTGAAGACGTGCACGCTCATCTGGTGCTTCGATTTCAGGATTACTCTGGCTAAGCAAAGCACGGAACCACTCCTGGAAACGAAGCTGCACCTCCCATTGCTCCAGCCAATCGCCAGTGATCTGTTGACGCAGTATTTGTTCCAAGGATTCCAGACAGGAACTCCACGGGCTGTAATTCAGCTGCATAAGAGGTAGTATTCTCGGAGAATCTGTACCTTGGGGAGGTTCCTGCTGCTCCTCCATGTTTCTTCTAGACAAAGCGTTCGAATTCTCTTCTTTCAATTCAGCCACCATTAGATCAAGCTTATAGTATTGCAATTCATTTTCAGTCCAAGAAGAACTTTCTATTTTAATGGATGTTGCAGCCGGAACAAACATAATCATTCCTTTTTCCAAATGAACTTCCCGATCTGAGCAAACCATTGAACCTTTCCCAGACGTTACAACGAATATAGAGTGGGAGGACGACATTCTGTATAGCAAACGTTTATCGATATGAGATTGATTATAATCTACGTATTCCATATGTTGAAGCGTGCATAGCCAGGGCTTGGGAATCAGTTGTATTATCATGGGGCACATGTTCATCGTCCTTAACTGAGAATTATTATCATTTAAAATAGTGTATACGAAAAAAGAAAGCTCTTCAACCCTGGCTGAAGAACTTTCTTATGAGATTATGCTTATGGAGTCATTTTTTCCAAGAGATCATCGATTTTCATGGAATTTGCTGTAATCGCACCTGATTGCCAATGTGATCTTTCCATAATGTACACCTGATTATTTTTAACCGCCGGAAGCGATTGCCACAACTTGCTGTCGAGTACCTTCAAGGCTTCCTTGTTCTCTGGAGATGACCATTCCCCATTGGAAGGGAAAATAATAAGGTGATCCGCATCAAGCTGCGGAATTGCTTCTTCTGACAGGATCTCCTGGTAGTCCTCCATTTTACTTACCAGTGGATGAGGTGTCAGACCTAACTCTGAATAGATAAATCCGGTGTAGCGATTTTTGATGCCGAACAACGCCAGCGTGTTATCGTTAACATTCAACCGGACAACCGCAACAGTCTCGTCCCCGACCGCTTCCTGCAACTTCGACTTGGCATCCGCAATTTTAGCCTCAAATGCCTTCGAAACTTCTTCACCCTTATCCGGTTTACCTACAACATCGGCAATGGCTGTCAAGACTTGATTGGAATCCTGCAGAATGCCTTCAGGTAGACGATACGTCGGTGCTACCTTGGAATACATCTCATATTTCTCCGCATCCACTACACCATCCACAATAATGAGATCCGGATCATATTCCAACAAAGCTTCAATACTTCCTGTTATATCAAATTGCGGAACGTCCAGTTTTAAATACTCCTGCACACCCCACAAAGGATGATACCACTGCACTACAGGTGTAATATCGAGCGCCTTCAGATAATCTTCTACATATATTCCAGCAATCCGCTGTGGTTGAACCGGAATCGTCACATCTCCAAATTCATCCTGTACAACCCGTGTAGCAGGCTCTGTCTCGGTTTCAGTAGTATTTTCTCCAGAAGCTGCACTTTCAGTTGCAGGAGTCTGTTCCGCATTCGTTGCGGTATTTGTACTACATCCTGAAATAACTAGACCCATGAGCAGTAATGTAATCGCCCACCCTTTGAAACCTTTAATAAAACCTACCATGATACCCTTCACCCCTATGTGATCTGTTGATGTAACCATGAGAATGTTTTACATATAATGATTATCATTCTCATTTATTGCTTAGGTGAATTGTACCTCATGCTTCAGCCGACTCACAATGTACATTTGATGCTATTTTTTTATACAAACGAAAACAACCCTGTTCGTCCTCCCCCGCTTATCGCAGGGGCAATCGACCTTGACGATAACTCTCCAATAGCTGATTCACAAAGGAATCTTGCATCACATCCTGTAACAGTGCAGCGCCAATTAAACCCATATCATCACTCACATACCCCGCTAACTCAGGTTCGTCGGTGAGAGCTAAGGTCTGTTTGAACGCCTGTTCCCTACCTGCGCGCAGCACCTCTTCTTCAGCCACAGCGGAAGCTTGAACCCATCGTTCAAAGGATTTCATCCACTCGTCAGCAAATGCAGGGGCATCCCTTTCATCCAGGTAAATTTCCACATCCAATCCTTCGAATGTCTGCTGGGTCAGAATCCGTCCCTCGTTGAGATCCAACAGTAGCTTCTCCACATCCGTTTTGCTCATTGATCTCCCCTCCAGTTCATCATCATGTCAAATACATCTCAGGTATAACAAAACGCTTCATCATTCGATTAGGATCGGCTGTAAAATGATCCAATTGAAGTTCCTCATATTCGCTAAGGATACTTTCAAAGATACCAGCGATCACACCACAATCTGCCAAAGCATTGTGCCTGTGAATTCCATCTGTATTCAGATCATAATACCGAATTAGAAAATCTGTAGAAACGACCTCGTTAATCTCAGGATGAATGTAAGTAAACATCGCTTTTGTATCCAACACCGGGTTGGTCAACATCGGGAGACCATATTCATCACAATGCCGCTTCAAGATGGGCAGGTCATACTCATATCCGGCTTGTGTCACAAGAACGTTATCCCCAATGAACTCCTGAAAGGTCTGAAATGCTTCTACGAACGAAGGAGCCTCCAACATATCCTCATTCGAAATGCCTGTTAATTTCGCCACAGGTTCTGGTATAGGTTTGTTCGCACGTGCAAGTGATGAAAATGTTGTATTACATTGTTGTCCTCTTTGGTAATGCATCGCACCAAATTGTGTCACACTCTCCACCACAGGATTAATGCCCGTACCTTCGAGATCAAATATACAGTACATTCTATCCTGTAATGAAGATACGCTTAGATTCTCAATAAAGTATGTATCAGGCAACAGCGTAATTTTCATCCGTTCAACTCACTCCTCTCTACTCTCATCACGGTTAATGCATTTCTCATTTTTAACTCTGTTACTCCCACAATCGAGTGACCTGAACCAACTTGTGCGTTCCATCAAATTCTAACTTATAAATATCCTGCATCGTAGTACTCTCCCAAAAATCATAACCGTATGAAGCATCATAGTGTTGTAAAATAAGCGTCATTACATCTCCATGGGTTCCGATGACTACCTTGTGACCCGCATGCTTATCCAGAATTATCTCGATCACTGCTACTGCTCTTAAGCGAGCCTGTTCACCAGACTCCCCACCAGGAAACGCATACGTAAGATCACGGTACAATCGTTCCTTGGATTCATGGAAACTCTCATGCTTCACATCCGAACTCGATAACTGGCGTTCACGCAGATCTTCCTCTGTCACCACCATTCCACCTGACCGATCTGCCAGAATCTGAATCGTATCCACCGCCCGTCTGTATGGACTGGAATAGAAAAGTTGAATCTGCTCCCCATGGAGCAGACTGGCAACCGTTCTCGCATCCTGATGACCTTGTTCTGTCAGCCCACGCTCGCGCTCCTGTCCTTCAACATATCGAGACTCCGCATGTCTAACAAAATACAAAACCGTGCTGGCCTCGCTCATCATCCGTCCGCCAACCCTTTCTTCTTCTCAATGACGATCAGGCAGGTGCTGTCTGGCAAAGGCGCAAGCTCCCCATCTTCGTTCATGAAGATCACTCGTTCTCCGAGTGCTTCTGTGTACCCCTCCTGAAGAAAATGTTCGAAGGTGATAATCTCGGCTTGTTCGCCTAGCGCTTCTCGAATACAGTTCTCATAGGCAGTTGGCGTAAATATACCAAACTGTTCCTGAATCTCATGTACATATGCCTCTTCGCCCCACGTATACGTATAGAGAAATTCCATTGCATCGTTAATCGGCAGTACAACCTCGTTGTGTGAAACCCGCTCATATTCAATTGCACGTCCCTGAAAATCTTCTGCATACCGCTCCAGCCAGCGCATCCCATCCGGTTCCAGGAAACGAATCTGGCGCTTCTGTGCTTCCGGTTCACTCATGATGCCATCCCGAATCAGAATTCGTCCTCCAGGTGACAGCACACGGAATGAACTTCTCAGCGCTGCCGCGACTGTGTCGGAATTAAATTTTCGGCCGTCTAGTTCAATATATGAATATAATTCATGCAGAATGGATGAAAAAATAACCGTATCCACGGTGCCTGGCTGCACATATTGCTCCAGTTGCAGGGCATCGCCCTTCATGACTTGCCAGCTGTGTCCCTCGCGCTGTTTTTTGCGCTCCAGCGCTTCAATGACATTGGCTGAGATATCGATACCGATTGGCTCCACTTCCGGTTTTTCCTGCTCAATCAGATCCAGCAGAATCCCTCCACCTGGACCAATATCAAGTACCCGTTTACCTACGATATAGTCCAGCAACACTTTTTTGTAATCGCCAGAACTGTTCATATCGGACAAATACGTCTCTTCGTTATGGAACCGATCATAGGCATCCCGGCGCAACCCGAACAGATCGAATAAAAGCAGAACAGCCTTCTCATATAACGGCGACTTTTCCGCTTCAATACAGAATGCGATCAATTTCTCCGCCGCTGGGGAAAATTCGAAGGTCACGAATAATGTATCCGGAAGATCCGTATGACGTTCAATGCGATGGGTTAGATGGGGATAGACGATCTGCTCCCCTGCCGCAATTTGTTCCCACGAATACTGTTCCAAATATTTTTCAATCATTCGTTTCTTGTAAATATTGAGCTTCTTAACGCCCTTGTAGTCGTAATACATCGTATTCATCAATAGTTCGAAGCTGATATGACGAACGATTTCAGATCGACTCTCCATGGATGTTGGATTCATACTTTCGCTGCGAAGCGTCAACAGGAACACTTTTACCATCTCCTGCAACGAAAAATCCTGCATGGCCGACTCCACATACCACAGCGTACGATGCGCCAGCGGAGCCAGAATTGGTTCCACATCCAGTTCCGTTTGAAGTTTGGCATAAGCCTCGTCCATAGCTTCTCCTTGCCGTATGGATGAACTTCTTAAGCGGGATAACCGTTCCTTCACGCTCCAGTCCTCATGATCCGGTCCAGCGATAATCCAGCCTACAATTCGCTGTACCTCAGCACAAACCTGATTCCATAGCGCTGGATCAACGCCTGCGATAATGCACTCATTTAATGTCATCAGTATGGTATGGAGTTCATCTGGAGTTAGCCATCCTTTGACGATCAAGCCGTGAAGCGGAGCATTCTCGGCAAATGGAATCTCGCCGCGTATATATTGGCCGATAAGTCCATGCGTAGTAATTAGCGTACGAATAATCTCATATCTTGGCGTGTGTGAAGGCGGCGCAGTATGCTCGCTTATTTCCGCATTCTTACTTAGGACATCGCTCGGAGATCCAGGTGGATTGATACTCGTCTCCCTGCTCTTACCGATGTCGTTATTCAGGTGGTCTGCCCCTGAGTACAGCTCATATAACTGGGCGGACCCCACATTGTGTACAAACAGGTTAACGCCCTGCTTTTGCCATCCTCGCCGCTGCTCCCGTGATCCGGCCTTCGCCGTCTCTGACCAGATTAATACGTCCTCCAGAATTTCTCGCACCCAAAAAGAAACCTGAAGTTTCTCCAGCACGTGCAGTGTACGCTCAGTGTAATCCAACACTGGATTCGTGCCCTCAAGTTCGGCAATGGAATGAATGCGTTCGAGGTTAATATGGGGCTTCTCCGCCGCTGCCAGCAGTTGCAGCCATTGCTGCTGGGCTTCCGGCATGTTGCCTGACTTGTATGATTGTATGGCCTTTAATGAATGCAGCATGAATTCGTCCCCTCTCTTTCTCTACCCTTTTATATAAAATAATTAGATTCGTCTAGCTGACGAAGTCGTTCCTGAACAAACTTTAGCAGCTGTTCCGCTTCTTGAGCAGGCAGATCCTCGTCAAGACGTGCTGCAGCAACTGGCAGCATCCAGGATTCAACCGTTTCCCGGGAAATCCCGGAAAGATGTATATAGTGATTAATGTAATATTCGACCAGTGATTCACGAGCCATTTCAAAACCCATTCGTATCGCAGGCTCCGTATCTTCCGGCAAAGTGCCGCTCATTAATATTACCCAGCTTCGAGCCACATCACCCGCAGGATCACCGGACATACCAGTCATCCAATCGATGACCCAGTATTGATCGCCAGCCTCACTGAGCATAACATTATCAGGGTGAAAATCGCCATGACAGATCTGCTGTTGATCAGGCAATGTTGTTAAGTAAGAAAGGACTCGCGCTTGATCGTCCTCCGACAATAATCGAACATTGTGAATCGCTCCCGATAAAATCTGCTTCTGTAAGGGGAGCGTCCCTTCATCATCTCGCTCACAATGAAGTCTGTATTGGCAGTCAGCCATTTTAAACGCCAGCTGCTCCAGCAACTCCGGTTGCTGAATGATAAGTGTTAACAGGGTAGTCCCCTGAAGTCGTTCAAAAACAATCCCTGCTCGCGATGTAGTATGTTCCATCAAGGATACTGCCTGTGGGACGGGGAGTCCTTTTTTGAATGCAAACTCACTTATTCTGAATTCATTCTGGACTGCTTCGATTGGAAAATCCATTCGATATAACTTCATAATGTGCTCGTTCGAATATGCATAGATTTCTGCAGTTCTTCCTTGACCGATTCGTTCCATATTTACCCTCCGAACTCACTGCCTCTGACTTTAGAGAAAACCATACAATCCACCAGCGTACCTGTACTGTCCCGTCGCATCTTACGTAGTGTACCTTCCAGCGTATAACCCGCTCGTTCGGCTACTTTGGCACTTCGCACATTCCTGGCATCACAGCGGATCTCCAGCCGATTCGCCTCCAGATGAGTAATGGCAAATTGCTCAATGCCTCTCACCGCTTCTGTCATCAAACCCTCACCAGCTCGCGATGTTCGAATCCAGTAACCGATCTCAAAACAGCGTGCATTCCAGTCAATGCGATGTAGCCCGCTGCTGCCTACGAATTCATCCGTATGTCTATCACGCAAATGTAACATCATGTCGGTACGCTCCAGATATTGCAGTCTTGCTTTGCGAACAGTCACTTCGGACTCTTCCAATGACGGGATCTTCTCGGCAAAAGGCAACCACAACCGCAGTTGTTCCGCACTTTCACGGACCGCTTCATTCACAGCCTTGCCATCTCCCCACTGCGGGGCACGAATCATGAGACGTTCTGTGTAGAAGCTCTCGGGAATCGTTAGCATGATCGGATTAAATGAAGACGATTCTGTCATCGTTATACCTACTCCTCTACCTGAAAAATAGAATCAATGATCAGCGGCAAATTATCCCTCACAGATACGGCACCGAATACCGAACGGGCGTGTACCCCCTGATCCCCGAATACCTCCATCATCAGATCCGAGAATCCATTCAGCACTTTATGATGCTCCTGATACGAAGCGGACGAATTGATGAAGCCCTGCACTTTAACCACTCTCTTCACCCGATCCAGTGAACCTAGCACGTCTCGAACTACAGCAAGCACCTCCAGTCCAGCATTCCGGGCAAAATCATATCCCTGCTCTGTTGTGAAGTCTGATCCCAGTTTGCCACGTTCAGAGGTATCAGGTCCTTTCCCGGATACATACATGATTCCATTGACAATAACGGCATTGGCATATTTTGCAGCGGGCGCGCTGGCCTGTGGTAAAATGATCCCCAGTTCTTTCATTCTTGCTTCAATCATCGTTTATTTTCCTCCTATTTTATCGTTCTCATTAAACCAGCTTCCCTGTACTCCTGCCTATAGACTCTTGGTGATACCTGAACAGTACGCTTGAACATCTTGCCAAAATGAGAGAAGTTACTGAATCCCGCAAGCCAAGCGATATCCGTAACGGATTCCTCACTTTCTCGCAGCAAACGCTGTGCTTCCTTCACCCGTAACAGATTCAGATAATCACTGAAGGTAAATCCCGTCGTTTGTTTGAACAATCGACTCAGATAATGCGGACTAATGCGAAACATACCCGCCACCTCAGGTAATGTCAGTGGTTTCTGATAGTTCTCATTCAGGTGACGTACAACTGCCTGTGTCTTGGGATGAAGAACCGGCTCACGATCATCGGAGCATAACCTGCCCAGGTGCTGATTCCGATAAGCATGCAGCAACAATTCAATAGCCCGGTGACGAAGCAACAAGTTGCTTCCGGGTTGGGGACGAAGCATTTCATCCACCATCTCGCTAACCATACGCTCCAAAACCTCCGTGACCTGTGAAGGAAATCTTACAATGGGAATCTCCCAACAGAAGGGTTCCTTCAAGCCTTCAACTAACTCCGCGGAAGTAGCTATGGCTGCAAAAAGCTCAGGCTTCAAATATAGCACCATTCGTTCATGGTCGGGCACACCGCTCTCCAATGTCTTGTGAACCGTATTGCGGTCAACAAACACCAGATCGCCAGCCTTGACCCGATAAGTCCGGTCCTTGATGAAATAAATACGCTCGCCAGACAACAGATAATACAACTCATAATGATCATGCAGATGGTCATCCGTCATTGAGAAGTATCCAATGCGACGATCATATTCGATGTGTAGCAAATCCGTGGGATCATGAAAATCTGCACGAAAAGGTTCTGTCATGTCGCCCTCTCTCCTTTCCATAAATTATAGCAAAATATGCGGCATTTGAAAGCGGTTACGCATAAAATGCGGCGAAAGAAGTACTCCCTTGTTATAGTCTAGAGCTATATTCAAGGAGGCGATAGACATGAGTAACAAGAAACGTTATGTATTAGTTGGAACCGGCGGCCGCGCCGAATTTTTTTATGGTGCTTTGACCCGGGATTACAGGGATACATCCGAGCTTGTCGGCTTTTGCGATATAAATCAAGTCCGTATGAACTACGCGAATCAACTATTGAAGGAAAAGTACGAGTATCCTGAGGTACCCACTTATCCTGCAGATCAGTTTGATCAGATGATTGAGAACGAGAAACCTGATTATGTCATCGTAACGAGCGTTGACCGCACCCATCACAGGTACATCATTCGCGCGATGGAACTGGGTTGTGACGTTGTCACCGAGAAACCGATGACCGTCGATGAGGAGAAATGTCAGGAGATTCTGGATGCCGTCAAGCGGACTGGTCAGAACGTCAGAGTAACCTTTAACTACCGTTATGCGCCGCACCATACTAAGATTCGGGAACTTATTCTGAATGATACCATCGGGAAAGTTACTTCCGTTCACTTCGAATGGCTGCTGAATACCCGCCACGGGGCAGATTATTTCCGCCGTTGGCATCGGGACAAGCGTAATAGTGGCGGGCTGCTCGTGCACAAATCCACCCATCACTTCGACTTGGTGAATTTCTGGATTGGCTCGCAGCCGGATACCGTGTTTGCATTTGGTGATCTGATGTATTACGGCAGAGAAAACGCAGAAGAACGCGGTGTAACGCAGTTCTACAATCGAGCAACTGGCAATCCGATCGCGAAAGAAGATCCTTTTGCACTGCATTTGGATTCGGATGCACATATGAAGTCCATGTATCTGGATGCTGAATCAGAAGATGGTTACCAGCGCGATCAGAGCGTATTCGGGGATGGCATCAACATTGAGGATACGATGGGCGTTCTTGTGAAGTATCGGAACAAAGCGATTCTGACGTACTCCCTCGTCGCCTACCAGCCGTGGGAAGGTTACCGCATTGCCATTAATGGTACCAAAGGTCGGATTGAGATGAACATTGTGGAGCAATCCTATGTCAATTCATTGGGTGATAAAAGTAAGGAAGGTGCATTGATCGGTAAAACGTTGCGGGTTCTCCCGATGTTCGATGCGCCATATGAGGTTGAAGTGGAAGAGAAAGCAGGTGGACATGGCGGAGGTGACCCGGTTCTGCTGAATGATCTGTTTGGAGAGCCTGTTGAAGATCCGTATCATCGCGCTGCTAACCATGTGGACGGTGCCAGATCCATTCTGACCGGCATTGCGGCCAATCGTGCCATCGCGACGGGCTTGCCTGTCAACGTCAATAATCTGGTTCGTTTCTAAGTCTTCCAGATCTGCACTACATTATTAATTTTATTTAAAGGCTGCGCATGTTACGCAGTCTTTTTTTATATTTTTATAATTAACCTGCGCACGCAAGTTGACTCGGTAGAAGGAGGAAATCCATGTTCTTCTCTTTAAAAAACCGCCTGATTGCCTTTATCGTTGTCCTGTTTGTCCTCGCTTTTGGCACACTCTCCTACCTGCTCTTCAAGGAATCACGCATGGTCATCCGTTCTTACATCGAATCCTCTGCTCTTGAGAAAATGGAGGAATACGGTTCATACGTAGATATGGTGCAGATGCAAATCTATGATGTCGCCTCTCTTGTTTTCAATAGTGATATGGGCAAGAACTGGGATAATGCGATCGGAGATCCGAACCTTTCGGAAGGAGAAAAGATGCTGGCCAACCTCGCGATGAGCCGTTTTCTCACCCAGGCAACTAACAGCTACACCAGTATCTCGGATGTATCCATCTATCGACGGAATGGACTGCGAATTGGCAGTGAGAATCAGGTAGCGTATGATCCTGCCTTTCAACAAGAATCCTGGTATACGAATTTCTACACGTTGGGGGAACGCTGGTTACCTGCACACACCGACCAACATGAACGTGTGAGAGATCATGGTAATCCAGTGGTCAGTCTGCTGATGCCCATTGGCACCTTTCATCATGCTACAGCGCAGAGTGTCATGAAGGTAAATGTCAGTGAATCCTATTTTCTGGAGCCGCTCCGTCGCATACATCTTGCGGAGAGTAGCACTATTTTTCTGCTGGGCGAGCAAGGAAATCCTATTCTCTCACAGCAGGTAGACACGTTGGGTGCTGTAGCTACCGCAGAGATCGATCGTATTCGTAATAGCCCGCTCAAATCCGGAGTCACATATCTCACAAACCAGGAAGGACAGCGAGACATCCTTGTATACAAGAAACTGGGACGTACGGGCTGGATATTGGCGGGTCTGGCACCGGAAAAGGAAATGTACCTGTCTCTCCATAAGCTCCAAAGCACGATTGTGGCGGTGACGATTGCCCTGATTCTAGTCTCCCTCTTGGCTGCTGCATGGCTATCCCATGGTGTAACCAAACCTTTGACCAGATTGGTGCTGGCGATGAGACAAGTTCAACGAGGTGCTTTCGACCAAGCCGATTCACTACTGCCTCCGGATAAAAATGTAAAGAGCGAGATCAGTTATGTGATCTTCACCTTCCGTTATATGATCAGTCAGTTGCGACAGCATATCCAGAATGAATTCGAGCTGAAGCTGCTCCGCCAGCAAGCAGAGTATAAAGCACTTCTCATACAGATTAATCCACATTTTATGTTTAATACCCTGGAGCTGGTGAGCAGCCTTGCCATTCAGCGTAGAACGGATGATACGGTTCAGGTCATTGAGGATTTGGGTAAAATGATGCGCTTTTCCATCAACACTAATGACGACCGTGTTCCCCTGACCGAAGAGCTAGATTATGTACAACGTTATATCTCCATTTTGCAAACCCGTTTCGGTCGTAAACTCGACATTTCGATAACGAAGGAAGGCACATTGAACGCCTTGGTCATCATCAAGTTCATTCTTCAGCCGCTTATTGAAAATGCAGTAAAATACAGTTTCCAGCATCAGACGACAGCCCAGGTCCAGATACGGATCAACCGGATGCATGATCGTCTGCATATCAGTGTTTCAGATAATGGACCAGGTATTCCAGCAGAAATAATCCACAAGTTGCAGCATCACGTAGCTCCCCCCTCGTTGGAATCCATATTGCATAACGAAGGCTGGCATATTGGACTGGGCAATGTCATTGCTCGTTGCCGTCTGCATTATGGTGACTTGTTCACTGTCCACATGGAGAACGATGAAAGCGGAGGCGCATGTATTGAACTAACTCTACCCGTACAGGAGGAATATGATGTACAACGTATTAATCGCAGATGACGAATTCGAAGTTCGCGAAGGATTAAAATTGAAAGTCGATTGGCACGGCATGGGCTTTGTTATAACAGGGGAAGCATCTAACGGGATTGAAGCGGACGAACTTTTGAAATCTGAACATTTCGACCTGCTGATTACCGATATGAACATGCCTGTTATGGACGGTGTCCGATTACTGGATGTTTGCCGCAGTTATAATTCTTCTATCCAGATTGTCATAATCACGGGTTATGAAGATTTTCAATATGCCAGAGCGGGTGTCCGCAGCCAGGTCATGGATTATTTACTGAAGCCTGTAACCCGGGATGAACTGAAAGCGACATTATGCAAAATCAAAGCGGATCTGGATGATCAACGTAAAGTACGAGGTGATTCCGAATTACTGCAATGGCGCCTCTCTCAGTATTACCGGGAAATGAAGGGACGTTTCCTTCTTGATCTCGTCAGAGGCAATCGTCTTCCGCCTTCCTCACTGCCAGAACGACTCCGGTTGTTCCATCTCGAATCATGGCAGGATCAGAAGGTCTGTTTCATCACCGCGAGTATAAGTCAATCAGACAAGCAGAATATTCGAAAAGATCGCTCACACGAGCAGATGCATCTCCCTTTTGAGCTGGTATGTTACGAAATCGCCCAGTCTGATTCAGACAATGTCCAGGTTTTTCATGATTCAGCACACGCAGGCATCATGCATTTCATGGTACAAGACGGTATGCAGTACGAATTCATCCAACAGCTCACGGGACATACGGCATCTGTTTTTTCCATGAAACTCAAGATTGGGGTGGGACTTTCTGGTTCTGGACTTGAGCATTGGAAAGAAGGTTACATCCATTCCCTTCTGGCTTGGAATTCAGCTGAACGGGCTGGCAACACTCCGAATCCTCAGGCAGGAACAGATTATAGTCCATTACTGCCTGAGGAAACTACCCGAACGCTACATCGTTGCCTCATCCGAGGGGAACTGGACTCCTTCCGCAGCCTGATCCGCAAGGAACTTCACGAAGCATTCCAGCTCTCTCCATCCCGAATGACACGAGGTATTTTTCAAATTTCACTGTTGATGGATTTTCCGATGACCCCGGAATGGATACTGTGGCTCAAGACGCCAGATCAAGCAGAACGCTTATTAATGCAATGGGCTCAAGATTTCCTGAGTAGACAACTTCCTTCAGAAGATGGGGATGGGACGATTATAGAGTTAGCCAAACGATATATCGAGGAGAACTACATGCAGGAGCTAACGTTGACGTTGCTCGCTGAACGATTTAACTATTATCCTACCTATTTCTCCGAATTGTTTAAGGAAGGGGCAGGTACCTCTTTTATTCAGTATGTGACGGGCGTTCGGATGAAACACGCCTTGCAACTGCTGAAGGAAACCCAATTAACCGTGTGGGATATTACAGAACTGACCGGCTTCAGTTCGCCAAGTTATTTCAGCTCGAAATTCAAAAGAATGTTCAACATGAGTCCATCAGACTATCGCTTGCTGCATTCCGAAAAAATCGATAGTCATGATCCGAAGAAATGAGATTCAAGCTGATCCCCTTCCCCGGTATGATGTGGTTACCAAGAGAACGCCGTATGTTGTAAGCGGATTCATAACTGGTGACCATTATTCTTACCCATTCAGAAGGGAGGCACATATGAAAAAACAGACCAAGCCCTTATACGGTCAGCACAATACCACAGCCTACTTGTTTCTTCTGCCCTGGCTGATCGGACTCTTCTGTCTGACACTGGGACCGATGGTTGCGTCCCTATACTTATCCATGACCAAATTCAATCTACTGTCATCACCGACTTGGACTGGACTCAGCAACTATGTTCACATCTTTACCGAGGACGATACCTTTCGCAGGTCCCTTGGGCTGACGTTTTATTATGTCTTTCTATCCGTTCCACTAAGGCTCGCCTTCGCCCTATTGGTGGCAATGGCGCTGAACAAAGGAATTCGAGCCCTCGGCATCTACCGGACCGTATATTACATCCCTTCCCTCTTGGGTGGCAGCGTCGCGATTGCAATCGTCTGGCGGCAACTTTTTGAGGGGAATGGATTGGTCAATCAGTTTTTAAGCTGGTTTGGTATCTCGGGACCATCCTGGATTGCGCATCCGGATTATGTAGTCTATACCATCATTACACTATCCGTGTGGCAATTCGGGTCTGCCATGGTCATCTTTCTTGCGGGTCTGAAACAGATCCCGGCAGACTTATATGAAGCTTCCGATGTCGATGGAGCGGGCAAGATACGTCAATTTTTTGGAATTACCCTGCCCATGCTCTCCCCCGTTATCTTTTTTAACCTGATCATGAGCATGATCAATTCATTCCAGGCGTTTACACCAGCTTATGTGATCGGGGATGGCCGCGGGGGTCCACTCGATGCAACGATGTTCTATACCTTGTATCTGTATCTGAAAGGTTTCTCGTTCTTTGATATGGGTTATGCTTCGGCTCTGGCATGGATCATGTTGGTCATTATCGGAGTATTTACCGCAATCGTCTTTGTCACATCCCGATTTTGGGTGTTCTACGGGGATAATCAGGAGGGGAGGTAATGCATATGCCAATCAAACGACAACTGGTTCAGGCCGGGAGGCATGCCGCCATTATACTCCTCGGTCTGCTGATGTTATATCCAGTACTATGGTTGATTCTCAGTTCGTTTAAACCGAACCATCTCATCTTCACCAGTGGCAGTCTTTTCCCAACCAGCTTCACGCTGGAGCACTATATTAATGGCTGGAAAGGTCTCCAGGGCATCTCCTTCGGCCGTTTCTTCGGCAACTCCGTGCTGATCTCGGTCATGAGTGTGCTGGGCAATGTGATCTCCTGTTCCCTTGCAGCCTTCGCCTTCTCCAGATTGAAGTTCAGATTCAAAGGCCTGTGGTTCAGCATGATGTTGATCACGATTATGTTGCCTTACCATGTTACTCTGGTTCCCCAGTACATTCTCTATAATGAGCTTCAATGGATTAATACGTATTTCCCGCTGATTCTGCCCAAGTGGCTCGCGCAGGATTCCTTCTTCATCTTGCTCATGGTTCAATTCATACGCGGTATACCGCGGGAGCTGGACGAGAGTGCAACCATTGACGGTTGCGGGCAATCACAGATCTTTTTCCGAATCGTAGTGCCACTGCTCGTTCCAGCACTGATTACAACCGCGATCTTCACCTTCCTGTGGAGCTGGGATGATTTTTTCAGCCAGATGATCTATCTGAGCAAAATTGATCTGTTCACCGTGCAGCTGGGCATTCGGTCTCTCTTCGATCCATCAGGACAATCCGATTGGGGCGCTTTGCTCGCCATGTCCACCCTGTCACTGCTTCCCGTGACCATCATCTTTTTACTGTTTCAGCGATATTTCCTTGAGGGCATTGCGACGACAGGTCTGAAGTAACAACACGTTTCTCATTATCCACAGACAGGGGGATTTACCATGTTCAAACGCTTCATGATCGGTATGATCACTTCACTCTTGTTATTCGTAACCGCTTGCTCCGGAACAGACCATACGGGTGCTAATGACGCAAGCAATGGTAATGATAATGGAACTACCGAGGGCGGACAGGTCGAACTGCGCATCATGTGGTGGGGTGACCAGAAACGGGCAGATATTACGAATGAAGCCTTGAAGATCTTTCAGGCAAAACATCCGGATATTAAAATTGTAGGTGAATTTGCACCCTCCTCCGGATATTTCGACAAACTGAATACACAGTTGGCATCAGGCACAGCACCAGATGTCTTTTTCCTTGGTGGAAATGTCGTGGACTATGCCAAAAAAGATGTCCTACTTAATCTGGACCCGTATGTAGGCAACGAACTGAATCTGGACGGTATGGATGAAACCATGATCGAATACGGACGTCTCGACGGGAAGCTGCAACATATCTCTGCCGGTGCGAACGCACGGGGAATTGTTGTGAATCAGGCACTCTTCGAGAAAGCCGGCGTGCCTTTGCCAGCTTCAGATTGGGACTGGGCGGACTATGCCGCCATTAGCAAGGAGTTGTCCGACAAGCTCGGAGACGGCTTCTATGGAACGTACAATTTTACCGTCGACGGAATGGATATTTATCTAAAACAACGGGGTAAACAGCTGTATGACATGAAAAACGGCACACTCGGATTCGCCAAGGAAGATATTCTGGAATGGTTCCAGTATTGGGAAAAGACTTCGGCATCCGGCGGTGTAGTTACACCGGAATTGCAGGTATCCAACCCGCATGATGACACCAGTAAGTCCCTGTTGATCACAGGTAAAGCAGCCATGACCCTCCTGCCCTCCAACCAGCTGGCTGCGTTCCAGAGCTTGACGGAAGACCCGTTAGTTCTTCTCCCTGTACCACGTGGCCCTAAGGGAACGGGAGTTGTATTTGAATCCAGTCAGGGATTATCAGGTTATGCCAATACGAAACACCCGAAGGAAGTGGCGACGTTGATGAACTTCTGGATTCATGATCCTGAAGCAGCCAAAATCCTCGGTAATGACCGCGGGGTGCCCGTTACGGAAGCCAATCGAAATCTTCTTCAGGAAGGTGCAGGCCCTGTGGAGGAGATTGTCTATAACTATACGAGCCTTGTCTCCGAAGCTACGAAGACTGAACCTTTTGACGTAAGTTACAATCCTCCGGGATTTGCAGAGTTCTCCAAGTTAGCTCAGACGACGAATCAGGAGATCGGATTTGGACGAAAAAGTGTGGAGCAAGCTGTCTCCGACTTCTATAACGGTACCGTTCGGATCTTTGAATCGAATCAATAAGCAGACGTTACAAGGAGGAACAAATGACAGAAGAGATACTGAATCGGCTACGCAACATTTCGATAATGGATCAAGTTCAGCCAGTTAAACCGGAAGATCAGCAGTTATTACAGGAATGGCATGCGTCGGGTATCCGGTTTGCGGCATCGGGCGGTCAAATGGAAGCTACGTATTATGCGGCAGTGGAAAAATTGCTTGCTTGCATCCTGCCCCTAGGAGACAGCGATCCCATTTTACAAGAAGGTGGCATCTATCTGGGATGTTGGTTAGAGAGCACAGGTACCATCAATGCGGAGCTGCTGTCTCGCCTGCTGCCTTCCGTGTCCGAAACAACGTACCTCGCATTTGCCGAGCAGCAAAGAGATGATGGATTGCTTCCGTATAAACTCACGGCAAACGGACCCTCTTTCCGGCAAATCCAGTTGGTCACTCCACTGGCACGCAGTGTGTGGAACCACTATCAGCTTCATGGCAAGCACTCGTCTTTCCTCAATACGATGTATAAGGCCATGGTTCGTTACGATGAGTGGATTGCACGCAACCGTAATACTCGAGGAACCGGCTGTGTAGAAGCCTTCAGTACGTTTGATACCGGACATGACTTATCTCCCCGATTCTGGCATGTTCCGGATACACCTTACATGAATGATGCTTCTGCCTATCACCCGGATTCTCCGATTCTGCCGTTTCTGGCACCAGATCTGACCGCTAATATCTATTGTCAGCGCATGTATCTGTCCCGTATGGCTGAGGAGCTTGGAGAATCCGGAACGGATTGGAAAGCAAAAGCCGAGTCCAGCCTGGAAAGTCTCTTCCGTTATTGTTACGACGAACAGGATATGTTCTTCTATGATCGGGATCGCAATGACGAATTGGTCAGAGTCCAATCTGATGTGTTGCTCCGCGTAATGGCCTGCGAGGTGGGCGACCGTGAATTGTTCGATAATATGCTGCGTCGGTACCTGTTGAATACAAGGAAGTTTTTCGCTAAATACCCGTTCACATCGATTTCAATGGATGATCCCAGATTCGATCCCTTTTCCTCCTATAACAGCTGGGGAGGGGCATCCAATTTCCTGAGTCTGATTCGGGCACCACACGCATTCGAGTATCATCATCGTTATGTGGAGCTAACCTGGGTAATGCAGCCTATCTTGTCCGCTCTATCCAAAGATAAGCGATTTGGTCAGGTACTAAGCCCATGGACCGGAGAACAAGGTTATACCGAGACTTACTCACCTACTATCCTTTGTCTTCTCGATTATGTGGAGCGATTATGCGGAATTATGCCTGTTGGATCGAATCAGCTCTGGTTTACCGGTCTGCTTCCTATCGATATGGATCATGGTGAGATCGTATCTGGCAACACGGCTTATAGCCGGAAGGTCCATGGACTAAGATATGAATTGGTCAACACTCCTGATCGCATGACGGTATATCTGGAAGGCAAGGTTCATCTGGACGGCCCGTCAGGGATTCGACTGGTGACGGATCATAGTGGACATCTGGAAGGCGTTATTGGAATGAGCGTCCGCACCGTCGAGGGAGAGCTTTTCTATCAAGGAGAGCGTATTCCGATTCGGATCAAAGGAAATGAAATGCAGCGTTATGCTAATGGAAGTTTGAGAACCGAGCGCGATATTGGCATCATCCATCCTACGTATCGTTAATTGTTCGTATGCAAAAAGCGCAAGTTGCGGAGGTTTACTGCCCCTGCACTTGCGCTTTTCCCTTTCTTTATTTCTACACCTTCCGTTGCCACGCCGGATGACGATAAAATTCAATCGTATCAATATAATTTACCGTGAACTGCTGTTCCACATCCGACAAGTTCAACAGTTTGCGGTCGATTTGCTTCATCCCCATGACCACATCATGCCTTAACAGGTCCATCGCAATTTTGCCTACAAACCCGCCTTCCATCTCTTTATGCTTGGTACGAAACTCTTCATTGTAGATCAGTTCAGGCGTGAATGCCGCTTCGACGAATGCATTAACGAGCGTAAGCTCATTGTCCTCGATCTGCACTGCCATATAATAATTGCCACGCTCATCCTTAATGAGGTCTTTATACATTTCTACGATCATGTGAATCACTCCTCTATTATAAAAGAAACCCCGTTAGCCTTAACGAACATGGGCTATCAAACGTACACCTTCCGACCCCGTTCCTTCATATACTAGGTACAAATGGCGAACGGAGGAATACTTATGAGCTGGCAGCATCTCCATACTGGAAAAACACTTCAGCAGCGTCTGGCAGAACTCCAGGGGCACCTTGCCGAACTGAATACTCCACTCTCCGGGTTGGAACCGGGACGTATTCGTCGTGTCTATTCAAAGCAGTTTATCAAAGTAAACCGTCAATTATTCATTCCACTCAGCCTGAATTCCATTCGGGTATTCGATATTCCTCGAACACGGCGAGGCATCAGAGTCGGAATCCGTACGACGTTCCCTTCCTGGAATGCATTTAACAATATCAGACTTGTAGGCGTGGGATTGGATTATCTTGAACTCCAGGGAAAAGGCAGAGTCCCTTCCCGTATTCTATTTCCTCTCTCCAGCGTTGAGTCGATCTATCGGCCAACCGCCGGAAGAAAGAGCCTGAAACGGCCTTGTAGCCGGAAGTAAAGCTGGTTCTTTTCACAAACCTTATACTGGTTTCCGAATGTCTGCATACGGGTGCTCCCTTCCAATATATAATTATAACCCATGCGCCCACTCTTCTGCTGAAGAATCAGTTTATGTCAAAAAGCGGTGAGAACAGAACTGCTTCTGTATCTCACCGCTCAGCCAATTACGGATCAAGCTGATCCTTCACATGTTTAGTTCAGATGCCTGTCCATACGTCCTTGGCATAACGACCTTCCTGCTGAAGCTGATTAAGCCAATCTTCTGCTTCCTTCGCGGACTTGCCGTGAATATCAGTGTATGCCTGCTGGAGAGTAGCTTCCACATCAGGTGCCATTTTGCTACCATCACCACAAATATACAGATGCGCACCCGCTTCAAGCAAAGGAATCAGATGACGGGCATCGTCTCTCATCAGATGCTGTACATAACATTTTTCTTCCCCATCCACTCGGGAGAAGGCCGTGTGAAGCTCTACAAGTCCTTCTTGCTGGGCCGCTTCCAGTTCATTTTTGTACAGATAATCATGTTCGGGATTCCGGCATCCAAAGTACAGATGGGCTTCGCCAACCTCTTGACCTTGTTCCTTCAAAACATGCCTTGCCTGAAGGAAACCACGGAATGGGGCAACGCCTGTACCCGGACCCACCATGATGACGGGAACCTGTGCATCCTCCGGCAGTTGGAAACCGGATTCCGGTGTCCGGGTAAACATGACAATCTCATCACCCGACTTCAGGTTAGCCAGATAGTTGGACGCAATGCCTTTGTATTCTCCCTGTCCACTCCATGCCGGGGCACGCACAACACTAACCGTAATACTCGCTTGATCGGGCTGAACACGTGGTGAACTGGAGATCGAATAATATCTGGCTTTTAATGAAGGCAGTAATTCCAGGAAACGCTCGAACGGCAGTTCACATGCCTCATATTTCACCAGATAGTCCAGCATGGATATCCGTTTATTCCGCACTTCATCCATATACATGGATTCATCAAGCAGCGCTTCAAGCTCTTTCTTGTGCGGTGGACATACTGTGTATGCTGCCATTTCTCTCAGCTGCGCACGAGTTGCCGCCTCCTGAAGCTCAACGCTATGACTGAGCAGATCGTACAGGTTAACAGGTTGATGCAACGGTAGATGAGCGGCACTCCGACCGGATGCATCCAGAACCAGATGCTCCGTACCAGTAAATCCGTATCGACGAAGTACACGTTCCACAAGCTCCGGTGGATTCTGCGGCAGAATGCCCAGATGATCCCCTTCCTTGTAGGTTATGCCTTCAGGCAATTTGATCTCCAGGTGACGTGTGCTACGTTCACTGCCCGCGTTATGAAGCTCCCTGTTCTCCAGTACTTCTGCCACATGTGCATCATACGTACCCGCAAGCGGGGTCACGGCGAGTCCGCTGACAAATTGTACAGACAGTGAGCTACGTTCGCTATTGGAACTTGTGTTTAATTTCAGTCCCATCATTCGTGCGAGATCCGGCCATAATTGCTCTGTCCAATCCCCCACCTGTTTCTCAAAATCGCCGCTTGCATCTGACTCACCCAGCGGCGATAATCGCTCTGCTCCTCTGGAAGATAACTGTTCATCTATTAAACGCGGAATACGCTGATAGGTGCTGGCCCAGTTGTGGTCACCGCATCCAAGAACGGCGAAACGCACACCTTTGAATTCATTGGCATCCGCATGTTCGATCCACTCGACAAACATCTTGGCATTACTTGGCGGCTGACCATTATAGGATGCACTGACAATAATAACGGCACCATCTTTCGGCAGTTTGCCAACGCGATCATCCAGCGCAGCAACCTCACTACGGAAACCCTGATATCTGGCAGTATCCGCAATTTCACGTGCAATACCTTCCGCGGTACCTAGATTAGAACCGTACAAAACAAGCATCGGTGTGTGATGGGCATTCGCCGCATCCGGCTCTGTTCTTTTGGCAACTGGCGTCGGTTCTTCGACCGATACACCCGGAACGGCCATAACTGGCTGACCGCCACGCGCACGTACACGAATTGTAAAGTTATCCGGTTTGAGCGTCAGGGTTTCTTTCACCTTTAACTGATAATCGGAATGATCTATGAAGTCAAAATGCTTGAGCACCATGCCCAGTACGAGCGTTGCTTCCTGAAGTGCAAACTGCTGACCAATGCAGGCCCGCTGACCATTACCGAAAGGTTTGTAAGCATCATGCGGCACTTTGCTCGGATCTTCGAATCGTTCCGGACGGAATTCCTCTACGTCGTCTCCCCATGCTTCGCGGTCGCGATGCAGCTTGGGAATAAGCACACTGACGCTGTCTCCTTTTTGCAAAGGATATTGACCCGCAAGTACCGTGTCCTCTTTCGCATACAGGGAAAATGCCGGGGCCGTCGGCCATAACCGCAGTGATTCATTCAAAATCATGCGAACGTACTTCAGATTGCGAACCTGGTTGTACGTTGGAACTGGATCTTTCAGAATCTGATCCACCTCAGCTTGGGCTTTAGCCAGCGTATCCGGATTCTTCATCAGATAATAGACAGCGAAGGATAACAGTCCACTTGTGGTCTCATGTCCAGCGATCAGGAAGGTAATAATCTGATAACGGATGTTCTCATCATCCAGTGTTTCTCCCGTCTCCGGGTCCTTGCCGCTGAGCATGTGAGACAACAGATCGTCTGCGCCTTCCTGTGGCTGTTCTTTGCGCTCGGCAATAATGTGGTCCACCAGCGAGAACATCGAACGGATATCCTGTTCAAACTGTTTCTTTTTGGTGATCATCAGCTTGTCTTGCAGACGCAGTCGCTGCAATGAACTCATGGATTCGTCCAACGCACGAACCATGCTCGTAATGAATGGATGTGGTTCTTCCCGATAAAAGCTGTTAAACCGATAGTTGAACCCACATAGTCCAATCGTGTCGAGCGTAAGCCGTGTCATATCATCTGGAACGTTAACCGTCTCATCCGGGTTCAATCGTGACCATTTCTGAACCAGCTGCACAGCCAGATCAATCATTTTGTTGTGGTATCCCTGCATGGCACGTTGACTGAAGCTTGGTAGCAACACGTTATGGGCTTTTTTCCAATTCGGTTCTTCGGTCCAACTCGTAAACAGTCCATCTCCTGCAAAAGCACGAACCTTAGCCAGAGGTGCCCACACACGTTTGTCAAATTTGGATTCATCTGTTACCTCAGCGACCAGTTCGTGACCGGAAATATACAATTCACTCCGCCCCGGGTATTCCATACGAAAGATCGGTCCATATTCTTCAGCCAGTTTCACCAGGGATTGCACCGGCTCATCAAAGTTTAATTGCGGCAAGTTGCCCAGTGGGCCAAATGTTTTCGGTTGAGGCACTGAAATTGGTGGCATGACACTCACTCCTTCTTTCCAAGTTAAGAGTTCTACAACTAAAAAATAATGACGTGACTACAGACGCGATTACACTTACTCTTCAGAACAACCATTCAAGTTATTTTTTGCACATTTTCATATTTCATCCAGATAACTATAAAACCACAATAGAACTAACTGACCGAAATGGTATATTGGTCATTTTTGATCAAAAAAAATGTATGCATTGGTTATCTTCTTTTACCCTAACATTTCCAGTTCTAATCTTCAACAGTCCCAAAGTCATAGGACCTCAGGACAGGGATTGCGATATACCTATGATTTCTTCAACAGATTCTGAATAACCGACTCCATCTCTAATGGAGCTACTGTCGTTTCATAACGGCCATGGACGTCCCCATTACGATCAATCAGGAATTTGGTGAAATTCCATTTGATCCCGTCTCCTTGGTACAACTCTGGATACTTTTCCTTCACAAAGGTGTCCATCCATTTTCCTTCCTTCGTGGCCAGATCATAACCTTGAAATGGCGCTTCTTCAATCAGATAACGGAACACTGGATGCGCCGATTGCCCAACGACCTCAACCTTCTCCAAAATCGGAAAGGATATCTGAAACTGACTTCTGCAATACTCGGCTATTTCCATGTTACTCCCAGGTTCTTTACCGTTAAACTGGTTGCACGGGAACGCCAGAATTTCCAGTCCCTGATCACGATAGTTCTCATACATCTGCTGAAGTTCACTGAACTGGCGGGAGTAGCTACACCGGCTTGCTGTATTCACAATAAGCAGTACTTTGCCTTTTAAAGCAGAAAAATCACCCTCGTGTCCATCCATGAACGGAACCTGGTAAGAAAATATACTCATGTCTACTCATCCTCCTCTTTCTCTTTCGTACCTCATATAAATTCGCTCTTGAAATGGATTATACGCCTCCATTATTAATAGGTGAAATATATAATAAATATAATATCAATAGCTTTTAACTATAAAATGTAAACAAAAAAAACTGCCCTCAGCAGACGAATTCTGCATCTAGGACAGTTATCAAATCTTGATGCTCTATCACGATCAACACACCGTTAACCCATAATCAAACCATATACAATACCTGGTCCGTGTACGCCAATGGTTAAATCATTTTCAATATCGGAAGAGCGGCTTGGCCCTGAAATAAAGTGAATGCCTGCCGGAAGATTCTCTCTTCCCGCTTCGTCAAATCGATCCAACGTCTCACCCAGTCTGGTGTACAGTCGATCCACTGGAATAATGATGATGAGTACCGTAGGCAACAGACTCACTGACCGACCTTTTTCCGGTGAAGAAAGCACAGTGACCGAGCCTGTGTATGCTGTCGCATAATCCGCCATGACCACCCCGATATCAGCCTCAGCTGCACGTGCCCTCCAGTTCTCATCCGCTTGACTATTCCAGACTGAGATCTGCACATCCGGTAACTGTTCTTCCAATCCGAGATCCTTTAGCGCCTGTTCATTTTGGCGAATGATATATTTCGCACTCAGTTCATGAGATTTGTTGGCAATAAATTGAGACACTTCTTCCATGTTCTGAACCCGGGCAATGTGGGCGCCTACACTCACAAAGTTATCGGTAAATGCTTGAATGCGCTTCTCTTCATCCCATTCCAGCTCAGTCCAAAAGTCGGGTGCTCCCCGAAAGGGTTGGGTCGGCGCATGTTGTTGCCTTGGTCTTCTCAATTTCGAAGCAATGTCATTCATGAACTGCTCCTGTTGCTCCATGGACTTCTTCTCCAATTGCGCGAGCCATTGCTGATGTTCAGTGACCATGCTTATCCTCCCCTTCCTCTCGTTCACGAATAATCTGCTCCATGCGGCTGCGAACGGAAGAATTCATGGCCGGTTGCTCCTGGTTCAATTCTTGGTCCAACTTGTTCCATTGCTGCCGGAAAGATTTCTTGGCGAGACTTGGCGCAACCCGATAATTATTCCAGCCTTTGAGTGGACCCAGCTTGAGAGAAATGCCGTTGTTGCGTACAACTGCCTTTTGTCCGATCTGTCCCAGACGTATGGCCGCACTGAAGCGTTTCGAATTGGAAACCACGGCAGCAAAGCCCTTCATGCCCATGCTCTCCATTTTGTTTCCATGACCATCCTCTACCTTGCGTCTGCGTAAATAAACGAGCATATCATGCAGCGGAATTTTGACCGGACATGCTTCATAGCAGGCTCCGCAAAGACTCGAAGCACCGGCAATATCATTCCATTCATCAATGTTGCCATTGAGTGCGGGTGTCAGTACCGCGCCAATCGGTCCACTATAGGTTCCACCGTAGGCATGACCTCCAATATGGCGATATACCGGGCAAGCATTCAGACAAGCACCGCAGCGAATACAATTCAGCAGTTCTTGGAATTCGGGATCACCGAGCTGAAGGGATCGACCGTTATCCACGATAATAATGTGCATTTCATCCGGCCCATCCGCATCCGCTGTACGGCGAGGACCTGTTATGCCTGACATGTACATCGTGAGTTTTTGACCTGTTGCAGAGCGCGGCAACAAGGTTGCCATGACCTCCAGATCCGTCCACGACGGGATGATCCGCTCCATGCCCATGAGTGTAATCTGCGTTTTGGGAACAGTGGATACCATACGGGCATTGCCTTCATTTTCGAACAAAACCATGGAACCTGTCTCTGCAATTGCAAAATTGCATCCAGTCATGCCGATATCCGCTTCGAGGAACTTCTCGCGCAGCTTTTTGCGAACAAATCCGGCAAGTACCGTCGTGTCCGGCTCCAGAATTTCACCCGCTTCTTTGGATAACAACTCTGCGATCTGATAGCGGTTCTTATGGATGGCTGGAATGACAATATGAGAAGGAGCTTCGCCTGCCAGCTGAATGATGTATTCACCCAGATCGGTCTCGATGGCTTCAATGCCCGCCGACTCCAAAACATGATTCAGATGTACTTCCTCCGACACCATCGATTTGGACTTCACCACCGTAGAAGCTTGCTTGTGTGCCGCAATATCCAGCGCAATTGCCGCTGCTTCCACCGATGTATCTGCAAAATGAATATGAACCCCATTCGCACGGGCGTTATTCACAAATTCATTCAGATAATAATCCAGATACGCAATCGTATGCAGACGAATCTGCCGGCCACGCTCCCGCCATTCATCCCAATTCCCATGTTCTTCTGAGGCGGACTTTTTCCCGTTACGCAATCGTTCTGTCGTGAACTTTACCGCTTTACGCAGAAAATCATCATTCAAGGCCAGTCCGGCACGTTCTTTGACCGTAGTATCCATAACTCCCGGTTGGCTCATCCTGTTCGCACCCCCTCATACAGTAGTTCCGCCAAATGCATCACACGCACCGGTTCATTCCGATAACGCAGATTACCTGCGATATTCATCAGACAGGCCATGTCCAGCCCCACCAGTACTTCGGCTTGTGTCTCTTTGACATGATCGACCTTCTCCGTCACCATCGCTCCTGAAATATCGGACATTTTAATAGCAAATGTGCCCCCAAACCCACAGCAATCCTCAGCGAATGGAAGTGGAACCAATTCCAGACCTTTTACTTGAGAGAGCAGCGCCATCGGCTCATCCTTTACACCAAGCAGACGGCTGCCGTGGCAGGATGGATGATAGGTTACTTTGTGCGGAAAATGTGCACCCAGATCAGTTATCCCGAGTACCTGAACGAGGAATTGAGTGAATTCATAGGCTTTTGCTTCCAATCGTTTTGCCTTCTCCAGCCACACCGGTTCATCCGCGAACAGTTCGGGATAATGATGAATCATATACGTACATGATCCGGATGGACAGACTACAAAATCACTGTCGTCAAACGCTTCAAGAATCGTTTTGGCCGCTACCCGAGTCTCGTCCCAGTACCCGCTATTGTAGGATGGCTGACCGCAGCAGGTCTGAACCGGCGGAAAATCCAGCCGAACGCCATGAGCGGCGAGCAATCTGACCATGGCCTCCCCTACTCGGGGATAGATGGCATCGCTGAGGCAGGTAATGAATAAGGAGACCTTCATAATTACACGCTCCTATTAACTGATTAGTAGATAAATTGTAGATAAAGTAAAAGCTTAAACCGTAATAATCCCTATGTCGTATCCGCTCAAACGGTCTGTCTGTTCAGCCTCCAATGGCTGATCGGTAACGATCGTATGGACTGCATTTAACCCAGACACCCGGGCAAAAGCACGAACACCAAATTTACTGGCATCTGCAAGTAAGATAACCTGATCGGCTATGCCAACCATCTTCTGCTTCAGCCTTGCTTGAAGTTCATTGGATTCACTGATTCCGCCACCTTCAAGATGTACGCCTTTGCAAGACAAGAACAATTTATCCACATGATACGTCTCCAGAGAACGCTCCGCGAGCGGCCCTACAAAAGACAATGAGCGAGGTGCCAGCTGGCCTCCTGTTGAGATGACCTCCACCTTGTCACGACTGCTCAGTTCCGTAGCTACCTGAATAGAATTAGTTAAGACCGTCAGCGGAAAATCCGGCATGTTCGCTGCCATATAACCTGCCGTTGTACTGGCATCCAACAGAATGCGATCACCCGGATTAATCATCGCCAGAGCCGCTTGTGCAATCCGCTTCTTCTCTTCCGCATGGGTTGTCTCCCTGATCCGGTAAGGGATCTCCGGTTGATCTTCCTTCACACTCACTGCACCACCATGAGAACGACGCAATCGTCCTGCCTGTTCCAGCCGATCCAGATCGCGCCGGATGGTTTCCTCTGTCACCCGGCAGCGCTCACTAAGCTCAGATACACGCATACTGCCCTTTACATTCACCATCTCCACAATCCGGTCATACCGCTCGGCTGCCAGCATGTTACACCTCACTCCCCGCTTGTGAATTAGCTGAAGCCGTCACATGCAGAAATTTGCCGTAAGCATCTTCCCAAACTGACCTGTCCTGCGGCTCATATGCAGTTACCGGAAATGAATCACGAATGGTCTTACGGGCTTCCCAGATATCCTTAAAAGCTCCGCTTGCCATCCATTGCACAGCCATATTCCCGATGGCACTTCCCTCTGCCGGACCTGCCCATACCGGCTTGCCAATGGAATTTGCAGTCCACTGACATAACAGGCGGTTCTGGATGCCTCCACCGACCATATGCAATCCGTTGAACGTCTGTCCCGATAATTGTTCCGTCCATTCCAGGACTCTCCTATACTTCAATGCCAGACTCTCCAGAATTGCCCGGGCAATAGCCCCCTGATCCTCTGGTACCACTTGCCCTGTATCACGACAATACTGACGTATACGCGTCGTCATATCTCCTGCTGGCATGAACAGTTCATCATCCGGATCAAACAAACTGGAAAATGAAGGTGCATGTTCCGCCTGCGCCAATAACGCATCATAGCTAATTCCCTGCCCCTGGCGCTCCCACTCCCGCATGCTTTCCTGCAAAATCCATAGTCCCATAATGTTCTTCAGCAGACGGAATGTTCCGCCCGCCCCGCCTTCATTCGTGAAGTTCAAAGCCAGACTCTCGGCACTAATTGCCGGATGATCTATCTCCGTACCCATCAGGGACCAGGTCCCACAGCTCAGATAAGCAAATGAACGTTCCGTTGCAGGAACAGCCACAACGGCTGAACCCGTATCATGCTCTGCAACCGCGATCACGGGAATCGGGGTAAGACCCAGATCGTTACAGATACTGCTGCGTAACTGTCCAACAAGGGTACCTGGCAGTACGGCTTCACCGAACAGTTTTTCCGAAATACGAATATGCGCCAGCAACTCACTGTCCCATTGACCAGCCGATGGATTGTATAATTGCGTTGTCGTTGCATTGGTGAACTCATTCACCGCTTCTCCTGTCAGGAAATAACGTAGCAAATCCGGAATCATGAGAAAACGCTCTGCTTCATGAAGTAACGGGGAACCGCTGCGTTGAAGCGTTGCCAATTGATACAGGGTATTAAAGCTAAGAAACTGAATCCCTGTACGTTCAAAGATTCGCTGAGAGGTCAGCTCTTGCCGTACCTGATCCATCATGCCGTTAAACTGTGTATCACGGTAATGATACGGATTACCCAACAACTCCCCATTATTACCGAGCAGACCAAAATCAACGCCCCAAGAATCGATTCCCAGGCTCTCCGGCTGTTCCCCTTGCTGCTTCACAAGCGTAAGCCCTTGCAACAATTCATGATGCAATCGCAGAATATCCCAGTGCATCCGCTCGCCAACCTTCACCGGTTCATTCTTGAACCGATGAATTTCGCTTGTTTCGATCCCTCGATCATTCAGATGTCCTAGTAGTGCTCTCCCGCTCCCAGCGCCCAAATCATAAGCCAGCACACTCACCGCGCTTCACCAACCTTTCGAACCCATCCTATTTTCCAAACGGTATCCCTTGATTCAGTCCGTAACCCTGTACTTTATTCTGTATTTATTGTTTGTTTGTTTTTGTTTAATACTGTTTTACTTTATTTTACGAGTATATCACCATTGTAAGCGTTTGAATACCCTTCGGTTTTTCTTTCTTTTGGGCATACCAAAAACGACTCTCTCCCACTTGGGAGGAGCCGCAGTTCTTTTTCTACGTATAAAATTGACCTTTGCTTACCCCCGACTGGGGCTGTACATCTCTCTCAAAATGCTTGAACCGCGTACCCTGATACGTCAGCATCCCTCGATCATTTTCCACCATCATGCCATAATGGTTTCCGCCAACAATTAGTTCAGTCCGCTCCCCATTGTCGAATTCAAATGTAGCATAATAACGAGTAGTCGCACTGCTATCCCCGCTTCCACCCGAGACTTCCGTTCGTTTGGCCACCACCGTTGAGTGCAGGGTTAACAAGGCTGCCGCTTTATTTGACAACCCTGAGCGTATGCCTGAAATAATAACAAAAACAATAACTCCCGCAATGATGAGAAATATGGCGCCAATGAAAATCGAAGCAAATGCATTCATTGCAGCAAACTCATTGAATCCCGAAAAAAAGCCACCCTGATTGCCCTCAAAACCCGGTACTCCATTCATGTCATCAAACACACCGAAACCATCTACGCTTAATCGGCCGATCGATGAGGACATGTTCGTTAAAGCCATTCATCATCGTTCCTTTCCCCATGCAAAATAAGATGCACCGCCCCACGCAAGGAAGGCGGTGCATGCAGACAACCCGTTCTGCCTTGTCCGTATACTATATGAACCAGATCAGGAATACAGACGTTCAAGTTCGTCGACCAGACTGCCGACATACGCAACTGCAGAACGAATTGGCTCAGGTCCGGACATATCCACACCGGCGAGCTTCATTAACTCCTGCGGTGTGAGACTTCCACCGGCTTTGAGTGCTTCAAGCCAGCGATCTACGGCTGGCTGTCCTTCTTCCCGGATCTGCTGTGCAGCCGCTGTGGAAGCCGTCAAGCCTGCCGCATAGGTATATGGATATAGTCCCATATAATAATGAGGTTGTCTCATCCACGTGAGCTTGGCCCCTTCATCAATAACCAGATCAGGTCCCCAGAATTTGGAGAGGATATCTCCTTTGAGCTGACTTAACGTCTTCGCCGTAATGGGCTCATCATTGGTTGCGAGTGCATACACCCTGCGCTGTAATTCCCCTTCCAGCAGATGCGTAACGAAGTTATGGTAATACGTATTCAACAGTTGCAAAATGACCCAACGACGCATTCTCGGATTATCGGAACGCTTCAATAGATGATCTGCCAGCAGCATTTCATTCATGGTCGACGGTGCCTCAATAAAATAAAGAGATGGCCGTGTATTCGTGAGCTTTTGGTAACGTCCGGCGAGCATAAAGTGGCCTGCATGTCCTACTTCATGCGCAAGCGTAAATGCCCCACGCATATTGTTCGCCCATGAAATTAGAATATAGGAGTGCGAACCATATATGGAGGAACAAAATGCCCCTGTCGATTTGCCTGCATTATCTGCGTAATCCACCCAGCGATCACTAAATGCGCGCTCTACGATCTCGCCATACTCCGGTCCAAGAACAGCAAGTGCTTCACGGATGAGTGTGCACGCCTCATCATATGTAATGGCAGGGCTAAATTCAGGATCAAGCGGGGCCTTCAGATCACAGAACATCAGCTTGTCCAGACCCAGCTCACGTTTCTTGAGAGCCGCCAGTCTGCGCATATGAGGTGCGAGTTCCTGCTGGATAATATCGAGCACATTATTGTACATCTCTTTGCTCACTTGCTGTGGGCTGAGAAGCATATCTGTAACATCGTCGTAACCACGCAGTCTGGATAAAACAACCTGCTTCTTCACTTCGGTTGCATAACCTTCTGCGAACGTATTTTTGTACTCATTCAATGTCGAGCTGAACGCAGCATATGCAGAACGGCGCAGCTTCGTATCGGACGACATCTCATAATTATTTTCATAGAATGACCAGGACAGTGGACGATTATTGTCCTCTCCATCGAGAGCATCGTCAAACGTCATGTCTGCCAATTTACCGCGTAGATAGATACGGTATGGCGAATCCAGTACCTCTCCGAGTGAAGCGAGTACCTTTTCGGTCTCCGGTGTGAGCCGATGTGCTTTTTCTCGAATCAAACGCTCCAAACTGCGCGTGTACGGTTCCAATCCCGGAAGTTCTTCAAGGTAAAGCTCAACGGTTCCCTCCGGCAGATCGACGATCTCCGAATTGATAAAAGACAAGGACGACGACAGATTCGATAGGATATCTCCTGCCTTGGCTGAATTCTCAATATTCACCGGATTGGTGCTGTCCTCTGACTGTTTCAAGCGGGCATAAGAAGCCGTCTTGCCGATCCGCTCCTGCAAAGCTTCACGTGCATCCAGACAAGCCAGTAACTGTTCAGCGCCTTCGCCCAGACGTCCTTTGAACGTTTCGATTTGGGCCGCAGCCTCAGGAAGTGATCGAAGCTCATGCTCCCACTCTACATCAGTTGTAAACAAGTCTCTCAAATCCCAAGTCGTTTCCTGGTTTACCTCAGCACGTGTACGTATTTTTTCCATCTTTAGTTGTCATCCTCCTTGCATTTTCCAATATCTCTCATCGTATCATATTCCGCGCATCTATACATGACATCTACTAAAATGGTTCAGGGGAGTATAGATTGGACTAAAGATTATTCACACTTACCACTCCGATGACAGAACAACCTTCCGATCGCTGTTATCCCCGGATTTTTTGATTCCCTTTTTCAAAGGTGAAAATCCGGTGATAAAGGCGAACGCTCCGCTTCTTCAGGTTCTTTCTGTCCTCTACGTTCTCGTGTGAATGTTTAGTTCCATCTATAGAAAAGGGGTATCTAGAATAAAGGCCAGTATATGCTTCCGATGTAGCTTTCTTTCAGAAAGCTTTTAACTTCGCTTCTTCAAGCTATTTCTGTCCTCTACGTTTTGTATAAACTTTTGCTCATCTGACCAAAATTTAAAAGTAAATAAAAAACCGCCGGGTAATGGAAGAATCCATTTGCCCTGCGGTTCATTATAGATCTTACTTATTTAGCTTTCTTTCCAGATTACATTTTCACCATAGTTTTTACCCCAGTTATACATCGCGTGCAGGACGGGCATCAGGCTTTGACCGTGATCTGTCAACGTATATTCCACCCGAGGAGGGACTTCTGCATACACCTTGCGCTCAATCAGCTTGTCTTCCTCCAGCTCACGTAGCTGGTTGGTCAGCATCTTCTGGGTGATATGAGGGATTAGGCGTTTCAGCTCACTGAAACGTTTGGTGCCTTCCAGACCCAAATGCCACAAAATAATCAGTTTCCATTTGCCACCGATCACCGCAAGGGTCAATTCCTTCTCACAGTTGATTTCTTTCAGATTAATCCGTTCCTTCACTTCGGATGCCATGGCTCCGAGCCCCCTCATCTTCAATCTTATATCGCGTATATTACGCATATCACGGGGACACTTCACACAAAGTATGCTTTCCGCTCCATGCATGATGTAATAAGTACATTCATTCGATACAGCTTTCTATTAATTCTACTACAGCCTGGTCGGGATGCAAAGTTTAAGTGAAAATTACGGATAAAACCTATAGACATGAATGACTGTGTGTCGCAAAAAAGACCAGAACCCTTCACAATCAAAGGATTCCAGTCTTTCATTTATTCACTCTATTCCAGGTTCGCGTGGCGGCCAAACATATCCGCTCCGGTCATCCCCTTCATTTCCATCATCGTAAGGATGAGAGCATCCATGCCAATCAACAGTCCTTGTTCGAACAACGAGCCCATCGGTTGAATGGTTACATTCGCTCCGGAAGTTGCTGTGTCCTCTTTGGCTGAAGCCGGAAGACGCACAACCGTAGTCGCCAATTGCCCAATCGTAGACTCTGGCTTGATCGTAATCAGACCGACAGGTGCACCTGCCGAACTAGCTTTCTGAGCCATCGCTACCAGACTGCCTGTTTCTCCTGAGCCTGAGCATAACAAGAGAAAGTCCTTCGAGCTGATCCCAGGTGTAACGGTCTCACCCACCACATATACACGAAGCCCCATCTGCATCAATCTCATGGCAAAAGCCTTTCCCATAAGACCTGACCGACCTGCTCCAGCCACAAAAATCTGTTCCGCAGCCAGAATATGTTCAGCCATCGCTTGCATCTCTGCATCATCGATCTGGCTTAGCGTACGTTCCAGCTCCTTCAAGATGTCAGCTGCGTACTGTGTTTTGCTCATCTGCTTACCCTTGTTTAACGAGACGTTGCATTTCAGCTGCAACTGCCGCTTTGTCTGCTTGTCCTGTGATACCGCCGCCTACAATAACCAGATCCGGTTGTGCTTTGATTACTTCTGGCAATGTTTCCAGCTTGATTCCACCAGCAACAGCCGTTTTAGCGTTTTTCACAGCGGCTTTGATCGTTTGCAGATCTTCGAACGGGCTTTGTCCTTCAGCTTGCAGATCATAACCTGTGTGTACACAGATGTAATCTACGCCAAGCGCATCAATTTCACGAGCACGTTGTTCAAGGTTAGGCACGTTGATCATGTCCACAAGAACTTGTTTGTTTTGTTTCTTCGCTTCTGCTACTGCACCTTTGATCGTACTGTCATTGGTTGCCCCAAGCACAGTGATCAGATCCGCACCAGCTTCAGCTGCTTTCATGATTTCATAACCACCAGCGTCCATGATTTTAAGGTCTGCAAGAACTTGCAGATTAGGGAATGCTTCTTTCATCGCTTTTACCGCGTGCAAACCTTCATTAATAACGATTGGTGTACCAATCTCAACGATATCAATATATTGTTCAACCTCTTTAACCAGTGCGATACCATCAGGGATATTTACCAAGTCGAGCGCCAATTGCAATTTCATCATTTATTTCTCCTTTGTTGTTCAAGTATGAGTCGTTCCTGTAAAAATAATAATCAGATATTTAGCCTGCACCAATTTGTCTGTTCAGATGCATGCAGTGTTTGTTTTGGCTACTCACTCATTGTAGACCCTGACTATCCATTCAGGAAGTACGCACTTTGAAGTGGGGTAGTTACTTGCACGATACTATTGATAATCAATCGTTGTTATCCGAATTAACATATTAGGATGGAATTTCTGTTCCACTCCAATTACAGCATAATTATCTCTTTGAAAGTTCTACATAAAACGCTACATGGAATGCGTTCAGGCTTGCACCAAAACAAATACATTATTGCCACAAATAAAGATATACCCCAGCTCTTCTCACATAAACCGAGGTATCTGAACGAATTGTTTTATCCCACGCCTATTTTCAAGGAAGGTGAGCTTGAAAATAGCGTCTGTTAAATACAACATTGTCTCAATGTCTTCTTAATGAAAGTAATCCTCAATATACCCACTCCGTCATTTCAATAAAACTTGCCTGAATTTGTGGAATTGTAACCTGCTGCCCCCAAATAGTTTCATAAGAAACGAGACCTTGATATTCACCATATAAATTGATAAGATCTCCTTCTAAAATTCGCATTTCCCCATCCTCTCTTTCATAAGTCAAATAAACAGTATCTCCATCGTAGCCAAAATTTTGGTCAAAATAAGTATCTACTAGAAATAAAACATCATTTCCATCCTCCACAACCTGTACAACTTGACCTTGAAAAACTACAATTTTCCCCACATGTGTATCTGGATTTCGAGCTAGCGATTCATACTCAACACCTCGGGCTTGTTCCTTAATAATTTGACGACTTTTTTCTTCTAATAGATCCGCTTCTTCTAGTTTTTGCTGCTCTGCTTCTTCCTTTAACCGAGCTTCTTTAGCCGCTTTCTTTTCCTTCTCAAGCTTCTCTTGTGCTGCCAATCGTTTTTGTTCTGACTTTTCTGCCTCTTTAATACGCTCGTTCTCAGCCTTTTCTGCCTCTGCTAGTTGCACTTCCTCTATTCTCTTAGCTTCATCTAATTTATCCTGCTCAGCCTTTTGTTCTGCTTTAATTATTTGCTCCTGAGCTAGAGCTTCTCTTTCTTCTGGCGTTAGTTCAGGTAAAAATAGAACAAACAAAATAAACGACAACAACATACCTGTCCCATGATACAGAAGAACTTTTTTTCTTGATCGCTTAGATTTATCACCCCAATAAATTGCAGCTTTAGGACAAATCAATCCCAAAACTAAGAAAAAAAACATTAAAAAGGATACTAGAAAAAAGAATATACTCATCCAAACACCTCACACTATAAGTTAATGTTTTGCTTCCACGCCACACTAAGTGGCTGAAGTCTGATTACCTATAGCCAATAACAAAATACCGATGATTTTCATTTTTAAACCTCCATTTTGATTTCGTTACATAACTACTTCAACCGATTGATTAGTTCCATCCCATGTTATATGAACTCCAAGGTTCTCGCCTATAAATCGAAGCGGCAGCATTGTACGTCCATTAATTACAACTGGAGCAACATCAAGTGTCTTCTCGCTACCATTAACGACTGCTACATTTTTACCTATCCACAATTCGATTTTCTTACTATTCAGATCAATAGTTATTTTCTTGTCGTCGCTTTGAAGTACTAATTTTCCGCCTAATTCTTCTATGA
Organism: Paenibacillus sp. FSL H8-0079; assembly: GCF_037991315.1. NCBI lineage: Bacteria > Bacillati > Bacillota > Bacilli > Caryophanales > Paenibacillaceae > Paenibacillus > Paenibacillus sp. FSL H8-0079. Next base: position 2,694,944 of record NZ_CP150300.1, on the reverse strand, counting down.
GTGATCGTACAGGCAACACTAATCTGCCTTTATACATGACAGGTGTTACCCCTTTGCCTGGATCAATCTCCTTGCTTTCGTCATTTACTTTCATTTTCGGATTTCCCACCTGCAAAACTATTCTTTTTTGTCCCAACGTTGAAGAAACCTCATTAGATGCACGAGATTCCATATTGTCGGAATAAACCGCCCTGACAACGTAGTAATATTGTTGACTGCTATCAATATTCGCATCAATATAGCTAGTCGTCTTCAATGGAAAATCAGTTAATGGGACATCTCCGTAAGTTCCATTCGTCGTACGTCTGTAAAGGTTATAACCAACAAAATTATCTGAACTACTAATCCCGGCCCACGTCATTTTTACTTGTGCTCCAGTTACAGTAGCCTTTAACCGGGACGGATACTCGGCAACAATTACCGGTACTGTAGTTTTATATCCCCCGTATTCTGCAGTTAGTTCCGTAGCTCCACTCCCCAAACCATACAAAATACTTCCTCTAATCTCTGCCTTGTAGAACTCTTTCACTGTCCATTTAATCGCTTCGATATCAAGATTTTTAACTGTCCCATCCGAATAGATTCCTTTTACTTTCAAATCTTGCGAATCGTTGACACCAACCGCTATTGATTCTGGTTCAATTCGAATTCCCGTCAGATGCATAGATACCTTAGAAGCGTCAAGAATAACCAAACCGCTAGGGTTATAAGACTCAAATTGACTAATCAAGTACTTTCCATCAGCAGTCAAAAATGTTAATTCGGGATTGAGATTCTCATCAGAATCTTTCACTTTCAATTTGTAAAAATTTATAAAATTATCAGCAGCTAAATAAGCATAGTTTCCAATGATAGCTAGATTACTATCTTTGCTGAAGGAAATGCTCCCATAGTGTTTCAGTACAGCAACTTGTCTATATGATTGTTCTGCATCAAAGACGTAAGTTCCAAGATTGTCTTTTAATGAGACAAGGAAGTACCTTCCATTCGGAGAGTACTTCATATCAAGAACTCTACTTTTATCAAGAGGAAGTGAATCACCCAAAGATTTAATAATTTCTCCTGTACTTGTATTTCTGATTTGCACAGCACCCACACTATCATCACTTTTATACGCACTGTTTACCGCAAACTCGTTTCGTTTTGGATTTGTTCGTATGATATCTATGTATTCTTCTTTCGGAATGCTGTACAGTTCCTCATGTGATGCTACATTTATTACACCTATCCGATCCCACAGCGCTCCGAATATGAGAACCTTCCCATCATTAGAAAACTGAATGGAATTGACAGCCCAACCAGTCGAAATATTAATTTTATCCACTACACTACCGGATTCACTATCTATTAACACCACCCACTGATCTGAGTCAGATGAATCCTTGGAAATAGAAACCGCCAGTAGTTTTCCATCTGGACTAAACGCTGCATCCCCAATGATAAGAAATCCGTTACCATTGGAATATACACCTATTTCTGTAATTTCTTTATTCCTACCACTATCCAGATACCAAAGATACGCCTTTTCTCCGCCTCCACTAAACAACAATTTCCCATTAGGACTTACCGCAAACTTCGACCAGCCACCCGTCTCCATTGGTAACTTACTTAATTGTGGTAGTTCAGTTTTGCTTTCAGCAGAAGTAGCTACTGCTAACGAACAACACAAAACAACTAGCATCATAAAACTTACTGTTACTTTTTTAAGATTTCTTATCACAAGGTATCCCCCTACTATAACATTTAAAAATTTGGTGTTTTAGCAGATTTTGAAGATCACGTATCAGTCGATTTGTTTTCAGACAGTGACATCAATATGCGAAGCTCCAAGATATTTTATGGGTACCAAACCTATTCCACAGTAACTACTTCCTGTCCATGAATGGGATAAATTTAGCAACTCAACTTTTGGTGCGACCGAGCTTATGCTGTGATGTTTAGTAAGTGGGAATCCTACTTGAAAAGGCCAAAGCTAAGCCACCAATAGCAAGTTTGAGCCTCTTTAAGTAGGATTTATCCTGAATTTTGAAAGTGAATTGAACAAATTCAGATAGGACGCTTTTCTTTCATCCATTTTGTGCAAGCTGTTTTTTGAAAAAACTCCGTAGTGCAGATTCCTATAGATGATTTGTTAATGTCTGCTTTCGAAATTCAGGTTTAACCTTTCACAGATATACAGGTTTCACGCATACCGGCTTGGATACACCTGTGCTGTGACCTGTGTATTTCAGACGTCCGCTCTCCTGATCCACCGTGAATGTCACGAGGTTGTTGGTATCACGGTTAGCTGCGATCAACAATTTGCCGTTAGGTGTCAGCGCAAAGTGACGCGGGTGCTCGCCTTCAGCAGATACATGCTCAACCAGTGTCAGGTGACCTTTGTCTGCATCTACTGCAAATACAACGATGCTGTCATGTCCCCGGTTAGAACCATATACATAACGTCCATCATTGGAAACTGTGATTTCCGCTGTTGTATTTTCTTTGCCATCATATCCATCAGGCAATGTGGATACGGTAGACAATTCAGTCAGTGTACCCGCTGCTGCATCATATTGGAACGAAGTAATCGAAGAATCCACTTCGTTGATGACATAAGCGAATTGACCATTCGGGTGGAACGCCAAGTGACGTGGACCTGCACCCGCATGCGTTTTGGTTTCACTGTGCAGTACAAGTTCATTCTTGTCTGCATCAATGGAATAGATCGCGATTTTATCCGCACCCAGATCCTGTACCATCATGTATTTGCCATCCGGGCTGAAGAATGCGGAGTGCACATGTGGCTTGTCCTGACGTTCAGGATGCGCACCTTGTCCTTCATGTTTCTTCTCGTCCAGAAGCGCTCCAACTTCACCGTTATCCGTCAAGGCTTGCAGACCTACTAGACCACCGTGGTAGCTGGAAAGGATCAAGTATTTTCCGGAAGGATCACGCTGGATATGACATGGTGGAGCTGAAATGGAGTTATTCCGGTTCAGCAACGTTAATTTTCCTGTAGAAGGATCAATGCTCAGAGCTACAGCTTCAGACATTTTATTGCCTTCAGCTGACGCTGTTTCACCAATCGCATACAGTTTATTACCCTCAGCATCCACGTTGACAAACGTTGGGTTTTTCACACCAGCGATGCCGTCAAGCTTGGACAAGCTGCCTGTATCCTCATTCAATTCATATGCATAAATGCCCTCATTTTCCGTTTCGGCATAAGAGCCAGCAAGTACGAGCAAGCGTTTTGATTCACTCATTACAGTTTCCTCCTCTATGTGTATGTAATCTTGTTGCACCTCTTCTATAATAAATCTGCCATATCAAAATAGCAATCCGCTGTCGCTGTACAACCGTAAAATTATCGGTTAAACAACGCGTGGAATGCACACGATCATACTGAAATCCATTCATATGAGGTGCATCTTCTGCTATGATAAGATAGGTTTTTCATCCAGAAGGGACTGAATTGCATTGCTTCACTCATTTTTACTTACGTTATACCATGTATTCCTGCCGATATCACTTCCCGTGATTGGAGGAATTCTGTTAAAACACTTCAAGAACTGGGATACCCGGTCACTCTCGACCTTTTCCCTTTATATTTTGAGCCCTGCGCTCATCTTCAATACATTACTGCATGCGGAGATTACCTGGACGGACGTCACCAGCACGTTCTGGTTCTCCATCATTAATCTGATTGCCCTCTGGGCACTCGCCGAGCTGTTAAGCCGGGTTTTCCGTCTGGGTGCAAGCGAAAAAGCGGGTCTCACCCTCGTGTCCACGTTTACGAACTGCGTGAATTACGGGCTCCCGCTTGTACTGCTTGCCTTTGGTCAACTTGGACTGGACAAGGCTTCCGTCTATGTCATTGGACAGATGATCATTGTCAATACAGTAGGTATCTTTTTTGCCGCAAGATCCCAATTCACGGTAAAAGATGCAATTCTGTCCGTTTTCCGCATGCCCTCCATCTATGCTGCTGGCATCGCCATTACGCTACGTGCGTCCAATCTCAGCCTGCCTGACGCACTCGATGGAGGCATCTCCATGCTGGCCGCAGGTTACTCTCCTGTCGTTCTCGCCATTCTGGGAGCACAGATGCTCAGACCAAAAGGTGCAACGGTGCCTTGGCTGCCCAATGTACGCCGAGCCTTCTGGACCGGACTTGTGGTCCGTCTCGCAGCTGCACCCATCCTATCCTGGCTGATTCTGACCGCGCTTCAGGTCGAGGGTACGTTGTTCAGTGTGCTGCTGATCCTCGCATCGATGCCGACCGCAGTGAACGCCGTTATTTTGGCTGAACAGTTCAATGCTTCTCCGCAATTTGTATCCCGTTGCATCCTGTGGACAACCGCTGCATCCATGTTGATGCTGCCGATTATGATTGTGATGGCTTCCTGATTAATACCGGAGGCGATACCGACGCTAGATCCGCTTGTCGGCGTTTCTCCAGCCGGCGTTCATAACGCCGGTTGAGTGCTCTGACGTAGAAGAATTTCACGACAAAGTACGAAATCACACCCAAAATGACACCAAACACAGACATGCCTGCCAGGATATCCAATCCACCAAGCAACAGTTCACTCACGGCCGACCAGTTTCCACGAAACAGTTCCATGAATGCACTCTCGTGTACCGGTCCTTGTCCCATACTGTGAGCAGGAAGAATCCATGAGCCAATTTGTTTGGCGAGCGGCATCAGAATGATAGGCAAAAACGTAAGTTTTCCAATCACGTTACCAACAATTGCTGCTGGCATCGAACCTCCAGACAGTCGCACAATGGGGTAGAATACGAGATATATCAGGGATGCGGTCGAGATGACGATCAGTTCCAGTCCGAACCCTATGGCAAATCCGGTGGATACTTTATGGGCACCTCCGGGAGCACGTAACAATTTAAGGAAATTCAGCTTCATAGCACGTGTTAAACGTACCCAGCGGTTAGTCTTGCGCTTCTGTGTGTTCATACCGAATTTCTCCTTATTTTGTACAAATGACGACTTGAATCGTCTATTCTTCAGTATATCACACCGCGTTAGCTCCAGTGATAACAATGACTGGCTGTGTCTCCATCTCGACATTACCTGCCACCGCTCGGGAGATCATGCAGGATGATTCAGCCTTGTGCGCTAAGCGCTCGGCTTTGGTTAGATCCGCCTCGGAGGCATCTTCACTGAGCACAATCCGGGGTCTATGTACGATCCGTTCGTACGTAAACACGTTATTCGTAACATCGACCGTTGCTTCCGACTCCAGCGTCAACTCATCCGGCGTAATATCCGAACGCTCCAGCATCGCTGCCAGCGTGATCAGGTAACAGGTGGAGGCTGCACCCAACAGCATCTCGTCCGGGTTGGTTCCCGTACCGGGTCCGCCCATCTCCTGCGGAATCGATATGACTGTTTTTAATCCACCTGCATCAATGGTTCCCTCACTGTTACGTCCACCATTCCATACCGCTTTCAGATGAAAAGGATGTTTCATGACATTCATTCCTTTCTGATTTACACACGTATACACGTAATATTTTGTTCGATCAATGCGCTGACTTGTTCTTCGTCTACACCCTGATCTGTAATCACTTTCCCCACACTGCTCATCTCAGCAACTCTGGTAAATGCCTGTATGTTAAACTTGCTGGAATCGGCAAGTAAAATGACCTCATCTGCAATATGAATCATCTTTTGCTTCACCAAGGCCTGTAATTCATTGGATTCACTAATGCCTTTGGTCAGATGCACACCTTTGCAAGACAAAAACACTTTATCCACATGGTAAGCATCCAGCGAACGTTCCGCCAGTGGCCCTACAAAAGACAGTGACTTCGAAGCCAATTGCCCACCTGTGGCAATCACACGAATCTGCTCCTTGTTACTCAGCTCTGCAGCAACCTTAATCGAGTTGGTTAATACCGTCAGTGGAATATTCGGCAATCCTGCCGCCATATACCACGCCGTTGTACTTGCATCCAGGGCGATCCGGTCGCCTGATTCCACCATTTTCACCGCTTCGCTGGCAATTCTGCGCTTCTCTTCTGCATGAGCTACAGCCCGTTCCGGATACGGAATCTCCGACTGTAACTCTTCCTTGTATTTCACGCTAACCGCCCCGCCATGGGACCGCCTGAGCCTGCCCGCCTGTTCGAGCTTGTCCAGATCACGACGAATCGTCTCCTCCGTCACCCCGCAGCGCTCACTAAGTTCAGTCACACGCATGCTGCCTTGCGTATCCACCCATTCCACTATTTTCTCATACCGTTCAGCTACGAGCATATTCCTTCACTCCAAACCGTTGATTATCCAGTTGATCCTGTTCCTCCATCATACCACAGTGCGATCACAAGGAGAATTTGGTCCACGTGCAAAAAGAGGGAGCTTTCGCCCCCTCCATTCCAGTCCTGAAGTGTATCTTATTTATCTTCTGCCATAGGGAACCAGCCCGGTGTGTGGATGATTGCATTCCACAATCCGTCAGGGATAACCAGACGTTCCTGATCGGATTTGGTCAGAATCGTCTCAATATCTTCTTCCCGTCCGCTCTCGATTTTCTCGACCCAATCCGGTTCGATAATCAGCTCACGTCCAATGGCAAGCAATGGCACTCCCGTTTGAAGCGCTTCAGCAGCCTCAGCAGCCGTATGAATCGCACCCACACCGATCACAGGCAATTTGCCGTTCACACGATCCAGGATGAATTCCATTCTTGAACGCGTATCTGCTTCGCCACGTCTTGGTTTGGACCAGAACTCGTTCACAGATACATGAAGGTAATCCAGGTTTTTATCTTTCAGCGCATCCACTAGTAGGTACGTTTCTTCCATCGTGAGTCCCGGTGTTTCCGGTTCTTCCGGGGAGAAGCGATAGCCAATGATGAACGGCAGTTTCGTATGTTCGGCAACAACTTTCTGAATTTCGTCCACTACAGCAAGCGGGAATGTCAGACGTTTCTCGGCACTTCCGCCCCAACGATCTTCACGTCGGTTGGAATGCGGGGAGAAGAATTGCTGAATCAGATAACCGTTCGCACCGTGAATCTCAACACCATCAAAGCCGGCTTCGATTGCACGACGTGTCGCTTCACCAAAGTCTTTGATAATGGAAGTAATCTCGGCATCGGTCAACTCTCTTGGTTCAGGAGATCCCGGACGCTCACTCGCAACTGCACTAGGAGCAACCACTTGACCCGCAGGTACGGCTTGTTCTGGTGTCAGACGGCCCGCATGGAAAATTTGCAATACGGCTACGGAGCCCTGTTGTTTAATGGTATCAGCCAGTTTCTTCAGACCAGGTATGAAGCGGTCATCATAAACGCCAAACTGAGCCGGGAAACCAATCCCAGTCTCTGTTACATGCCCTACAGCCGTAATCGACATACCAGCACCACCGGTGCGACGTGCATAATAAGCAAGTTCAGCATCGGATATCGTACCATCTGCATTAGAGGACATATGAGTCATCGGAGCAAGCACGATACGGTTTTTCAGTGTAATGCCAGTCGGTAGTGAAACTTGTTCGAACATCTGGTTAAACTTTGGATTCATTCGTGGTTCCCTCCTGATTATAAATATCTCTTTTAATAGATATATGAATATATGCGTTCGCTTACTGTAATGATTATAGTTACGTTTCACCGCAATTGCAACTCTTCATTTTCAGAAAGAAAAAAAGAGCAGAGTGTCTTCAGACTCTCCGCCTCCTCATCTTCTTCACTCTATTCATAAGATTTTCAGAAACTCCGAATGTAAGCCAGCTTCTGATCCATCTCTTCCACACATTCGAAACAGTCGTGTTCGTCATTGGCAACCATCGGTGTTACCGGATACAGATTCATTTCTGTACTGTTATAGGATTTGATCAGCGGAAGCAGCTGAGTCACTCGTGTATTGGCAGGATCAAGCCAGGTGTTGATCTCTTCTTCGGAGAGAATGGCTGGCATTTTGCTACCAAACTCGCGGGTAACCATGTTCGCCCCTGTCATAAGCATCGTGCAGGTCCGAAGCGGCTCTTTCCGTGTGTCTTTCCATACTTCGTATAAACCAGCAATGCCAAACAGGCCACGATCCGGCATGACAACACGAACCGCATAACTTTTCTTGCCCTCTTGCCGCCAGTAATACAATCCGTTGCAAGGAATGACGCAGCGCTTGGTCTCTACCAGTTTGTAATAGGAAGGATTCTCATGCACAGTCATGAGATTCGCGTTAACCGCATCGCGGCCCCAGAATGGTATGAACCCCCACCGGAACTCATCCAATACACGCTCACCATCCTGATGCAAAATAATCGGCGTATGCTGGGTTGGACTGATATTGTATCGGTTTTTGTAATAATACATCACTCGCTGAACTTTGAAATGATCTCTGACTTCGTCCAGATCGGCTGCCAATGAAAAACGGTTGCACATGCTCAAGCACTACCTTTCCCTGTGTAAGTTGGATGTATTGTTTGTAACTTTAGGGAAATTATGCATGAACATCGAACAGAAAATGACTTATTTTGACACCATTATAGTCGGATCAAGATATATTTCATATTTTTCACGACAAAAACAACGACCTCGGACTCATTTCAATCCAACTATTAATTGTTACTATAATAGAGAATAAAATACATTTATTGGAGGTTTTAAGTATGAAAAGGAAGTTTTTGATGAGCATCATGTTGTTCTCGGCGATTGCCATGTTCGGCAGTACCATCTATGCGGCAACCTTTCTAACCTATGGTTATCCCAGCACCACCATCCCCATTCGCACGTATAATTACGCCTCCGCATGGCAAATTCCAATGGACGCTTCCCTTACCAACTGGAACAATGCAGGTGCCAAAGTTCAATTCACCAAAACAAGTAACTCTCCGAACACCATCACCGCAGGAAACTTCAATAACACAGCATATGGTGTCAACTACGCCTCCGTATCCGGCAATCAAGTCGTAAGCTTCCGCATCGAACTCAATGCATCCACGATCACCCCTGACGCGACCAACTTATCCAACTTCATTCAAAGCGTATTCGTCCACGAACTCGGACACTCCGTATGGCTCGGTGACAACCCGACAACAAGCAGTCCTTCCATTATGTCTTACTCCCGCAACCGCAATTCCATGACCCAACCCCAAACCTTTGATATCAACAACGTAAGATCCAAGTACTAATCCGCTACGAACTCATTCCTAAATCCAAGGAGGATTCCTGTCCATGAACAAAAAACGAGTATTAACGCTACTTCTCTCTTCCATTTTCATTCTATCTGCTGTTGGATGTTCTTCTGTTACACCTACCGCGTCCCCGTCTGATGCACCCATGAACATTATTGCTTCTGAAGATTACCCGAGTTATGTCAGCATTGGCGACCTGTCCGAGAGAGCAAATACCATTGTGAAAGGCAGTGTGGTTGAGACTCGTGTGGAAGCTTTAAACGATATCGTACAAGCTACCGATGCTGCGAATGAAAACGAGTTAAACCCAGCGTCCGATCCGGGCGGCGAGCCGTCTTCTTTTGACAAAATCTATACGATCCACACGATTCAGGTCGCTGAATCCTATAAGGGCGGTTACACTGCCGGGGAAGAAATTGAAGTGAAGCAACTTGGCGGACAGTTGGGCAACACCGAGATTATTAATGATGATAACCTTAAGCTGATCCCTACCAAAGACTATGTGCTTTTCCTGGAAACGTATGAAGACACCCCTGCCAGCCTGCTCAACTCCGTTCAAAGTCTCTACGTGATCAAACCTGCCGCGAAATCGAACCAGCCAGGTCAGCAACAATCACAGTCAGAAGTCATTGTGAGCGCAAACCCCGAGAATGACCTCACACTGCAACTGGAGGATCTGCAAGAAATTCAGAACGAACAAAAGAAACAATAACCGATATCTCTTATACGGCATCACACCGCTATTTCATCTCCGTACAGGCAGCTCATCCCCTTCTACTGTTCAGTCCTACATAGAAATATGAAAACCGTGCTGCTCAGCAAACTGGGCGGCACGGTTTTTTTGAAGTTCCTTATTTAGACGGTGTATTAAGTCCAATAATCCATTCAGCCAAATCCTGTGTCTGTTTCAACAAGGCGATAGGGTCACGGAACCAGGATTGTTCTTCCGTCCATATGTACACTTTTCCATTTTTGATAGCAGGCAATGAACCCCAGATCGGATCTGCCTGAAGATCTTTCAATTGAGAGTTACTGGTCAGCACAATGTAATCTCCGGCATATTTCGAAAGCAGTTCTATGGAGAATTCATGATATGCGCCCTGCATCAACTCGGCTGGAATGTTCTTTGGTGCTTGCAATCCGAGCAATTCATAGATGTTACGTCCTCCCCGGCCCGACTGATTGCCAAAAATGAAGACTTGGCGATCATATTCCTGCATTACGGAGAATGTGGCGTCAGCTGGAACAACGCTTCGCACCTCCTGCTTGATTTTGGCAATCTCCTCATCGAAATCAGACAGCCACTTCTCTGCTTCCGCTTCTTTGCCAAGGACTTTACCGAAATAGTTTACTTCGTCCTTCAGTGCTGGGAAAGTGATGGATGCGATCGAAACGGTTGGAGCAATCTTGCTGTATTTCTCATAAGCGGCCTTGTCCGGATTCAATGTAATAATGAGATCCGGTTCCAGCTCCATCAATTGTTCAACGGAATCCCCTATCGTTTCAAGACCATCCATGTGACCTTCCAGATAAGGACTGTTCATTAGAAATTGGCCTCCACCAATCGGTTTGACACCAAGAGCAAGCACCGTTCCCAGATAATCTATGGCAGCAACTCGCTCCGGGTGTGCAGGAATTTCTACCTCACCAAAGGTCGTATTTACCATTTGGGTCTCCACGACTGCCGGTTGTTCGGGTTCAGCCGCAACTTCGGATGTTTCTGCCCCCTGCTGGGCTGTTCCACAAGCACTCAATGTGAGTACAAGCGCAAGCGATATGATCGCTGATTTGAAATGGTTAAACATGTTGATTTCCTCATCTCCCGTATATTGATAATGATTATCATCATCAATTAAAGGATAACGTTCCTCTCCCTCTGTTACAATGGATTCATTTGTTGCATTTAATGTACTATTCGAAACTGATTTCGAGTTTGCCTGCTGCTTCATCCGATATTGTCCGGGTGTGATGCCGGTCTCTTTTTTGAATATACGATTGAAATAGAACGGGTCCATATAGCCCACATACGCAGCAATCTCCTGTAATGGAGCTTCCGTGGATGCAAGCAAACTCCTTGCCTCACCCATTCGTAACCGAATCACATATTCTGTCGGTGTACATCCCGTCTGTTCCTTGAATTTGCGTGATAGATATTGCGGACTGTAACTCAAGGACTGGGCAAGCGAATCAAGCGAGATCGATTCCCGATAATGAGCTTTGATATATCGCAAAACCTGATCGGTAAGCGAGGGCTGCTGAACTTCGTTAAGCATGCGATTCCGCTGTAACAATACAAGCTGTACCAGTTGAAAGAAGTACACTTTGACCTGAATTTTGCCCACTTGCTCCTGTCCTGACCAGCATTTATCTATATTCCGCACAAGTTCACGTAGCTCAAGTGCATGATCCGGCGCTGTCGCCCAGGACTCTTCAAACGGATTACGCTGGTTCAGCATCATTCGGTACTCTACCAACACATTGGAGGGTAACGTTGATTTGTATAAAATCAGATGTACTTCCGTAGCCCCGGTCGCTTCAAGTGTCAGGCGCGTTCCTTTTCCCCCGTGCAGTAGCAAGAACTGGCTTGTAGACCACACCTCTTCATCCAGCCACACCTGCCCCCTGCCTTGAACATACACAAATGCACTGGTCGGTAACACATAATTTCGTATGAACTCGTTTGTTGCCAGTGATATAAGACGGACATCAAGCACGCGAACCTGAACCTGATCCCACAGCTTGATGTCATTCTGAATTCCCATATTGACTCCCTTTCCTAAGCAATCAAACACGCACAACACTCTGGCATGTGACTAAAAACCCACTTATAACTGATAATGATTATCAATTATAACAATATTAAAGCTATCTTTGAAGTCCACTTCTCTTGTAGTTAGTTTGTTTGGGTGCTCCAAAATAAAAACGGTCGAAATCTCTCATAGAGAGATCTCAACCGTTCTAATGTTAAGCCTTATTATAGTTTGATAAAGTCAACCATGGAACGAACCTGAATAAGTCCTGTATTGGAAACCGCATCGGCAGATTGCAGCCCTTCTCTGGAAGTGAACTGCACCTTCACCGGAATGCCTGGAATGAGATCGAAGAAGTTGTCCGAGAATACGCCTTCCGCTTCGGAGGAAATCCATACTTGTTTGGCAAGCACATCACTTTCCAGTTGAAGATATTTGCCATCATTTTCAGTAACTTCAGTTACTTTAATTTGTGAAGGCTGCAATGCGAGATCTTTGGATGGTGCAAAATAATGCTCCTGCACAATGTCCGCTACTCCATTCTGCTTCAGATCAATCCGCAGCAGCGTAGATGCTGCATCATGTCCTTCGAGCCATTCAGCCTGGATGAGTGACAACACCTGTTGACCCGAGTTGGAAGCCAATCTTACTTCATGCTCTTCTTCACGGTACACCGTGCCATCGAATCCAATCAGTCGAACCTGCAATTGACCCTTCACCGGCTCAAGTTGATCGGAGATGACATAAATATCTGTTGTATCTTCCTTGGTTCCGTCTACGGATACGAGCACATCGCTGAAGCTGCGTTTCGCATAATACTGCAATGCTTTCCAACGACCAAGGTAGTCCATACCGGCCCATGAAGCCACCGGCCAGCAGTCATTCATTTGCCAGTAAAGCGTGCCCATACAGAATGGTTTGCGGCGACGGTGCGCTTCAATCGCTGTCTTCATCGCTTCCGCCTGAAGCACTTGGCTCATATACAGGAACGATGGGAAATCCTTCGATTCATGCATGTACATATCCATGTACTGTTTGATCAGACGGTTACCTGCGCCATTCTTCTGATGCGCAAGCATCACTTCCGATTCCAGAGCCAGATCCTCTTCTTCCGCATAAGTCCGAACTGACTTGTACTCCGGGAAAGACTGGAATCCGTATTCACTCATGAAACGACCCACATGCACGTTATAGTTTTCAAACGGTTCTACATTGTGCCACACGCCCCAGTAGTGAATATCGCCTTCGGCTGTGGACGGGTGCGCATGTTGCTTCTCATCCCCTGTCAGTGATACAAGTGGTGAAGAAGGCCAGTAATCCACACCTGGAGCATACGCTTCAACCACTTCTGGCAGCAGATCATGGAAGATGGCTTCGTAATCGGCCCAGATGCTTTCACGCTGCTCGGCAGTAAATTCCTTCTTCCAGCCCCAGCCACCATTCTCAACATAGTGAGCCCAAGCCGAATCAATCTCGTTGTTTCCACACCAGAGTGCAATACTTGGATGATTGCGCAGACGTTTCACATTATCGATGGCTTCATGTCTCACACTGTTCAGGAACGCTTCGTCTCCCGGGTACATGCTGCAGGCAAACATGAAGTCCTGCCATACCAGGATACCGTATTCGTCGCACAGTTCATAGAAGTCATCTTGCTCATAGATCCCGCCGCCCCACACACGAAGCATGTTCATATTGGACTCGGCAGCAGATACAATCTCATGTCGATAACGTTCACGTGTAATTTCGGTGATGAAGCTATCATTCGGAATGTGATTAGCCCCTTTGGCAAAGACCGCAACACCATTTAGTTCAAAGTAAAAGGATGCTCCCGCTTCATCTTTGTCACGTACTAGCCGAATGGAACGAAGCCCAGTCTTCACTGTAGATTCAGCCACAGCTCGCTCACCTTGAAGCACTTCGGTAAGGAAGGTATACAGATGCGGATCACCAAGTCCACGGCTCCACCACAGTTTCGGTTCATTCATGGAGATTGGAATCTCCACCGTCTGAGCTCCGGGCTGTAGCGATACGGATCTTTCCCATCTCTGACCATCTGCCCCAATACGAATGACCGTATCTACCGCTTGTGATGTCTCGACTTCCACAACAGCCGTTAGTGAAGCTAAGGTAGCGCTTACTTCATTTTGCTGGATGTACACATCATTGATTCGCACCTGTGTCCAACCTTCAAGACGTGCTTCACGCCAGATACCACTGGTTACAAAACGCGGACCCCAGTCCCAGCCATAGTGATATGGAGCTTTACGAGCAAAGATACTTACTCTCTTATCGCCTAGTCCGCCAACATCGGACTGATCATTGGATGCAGGTAATGCATAGCCGAGCTTCTCCAGCTTCGGCAGGTCTTCCTGAATTGGAGACCGAAAACGTATTCGGAGAATGTTCCCGCTCCCCTTTAATACGGACTTCACATCCGCCTTCCATACCCGGAACATATTATCTGCTGATAACACATGCACATCATTCACATAAACATCCGCATATGTATCCAGACCATCAAACACCAGTTCCAGATGTTCTTGGGAGAACAACGTTTCGGCAACGTCAAATTCCGTCTGATATTCCCAATCTATTTTATCAATCCATTGTACTTCCTTCTCGTTCGTTCCATAAAAAGGATCTGGAATCTTGCCCAGTTTCAGCAAATCTGTATGCACACAGCCTGGCACCTGAGCCGGCATCCACTCTTGATCTTCGCAAGCCTTGAACGTCCAATTCTGAAAAACATGTGATTGTATTGTGCTCATGACAGCCTCCATTGTTGTTAGAGTTGGTAAACATTATTTTGTTAGGTTTTGTTAGCATAAACATAAATAACTTACAAAACAAAATTAACACAATATGCTTCTCGTAGTCAATCTGTTTTGTGATTTAATTTGTTAAATAATTTCTGCATAGCCAAAAGACATGAAGCTCTGACCTCTCCATGTCTCTCACCTGAGTTTATTTACCCGTATGTTCATTGTTAAAATGATCCATAAGTTCGTATCTTATTACTGTATACTGGCATTATATTCATCGCGAATAATTAATTCCGAATAGATCAGCTTGCGTTCATAAGGTTCATCCAGATGTTTGATCCGCCACAACAGCTGATCTACCGCTCTCGTGCCCAGATTCTCTTTGTTAATATGCACCGAAGCGAGAATGGGCTCATCCGTCTGCGTATTGTCAAACCCGGTTACGGCACAGCGTTCAGGCACCTGAATACCTCTACTTTGTAGTGCCTGAATAACAATGACAGCTGTATGGTCATTCGCACATACGATGACTTCCGGGATGTCCTCCAGCTTCATTTCAGCAATGGATTTCCGGATCTGCTCGTACTCTGCTCCGAGTAAGCCTGCTTGCTGCTCCCCCTCCAACTGCTTCTCTTCCAGCACCGTACGATATCCAAGCCAACGCTCTCGAAAGCTTGCAGCATCAGGCAGTTGCCCAGCAAACTGGAATCTTCTGTACCCTTTTCCAACGAGTATGAGAACAAGTTCTTTCATACACTTTATATTGTCCGTAAAAACCGAGTCTGCGTATATGGCGGGGTCTTCATGATCCACCATAACAAGCGGAATGCGCAACCTGTAAATCTCCAGCAATACTGATGTTGAAATGGTGCCCACGGTAATAACTCCGCTAATCGCTTCCGGATTAAGGACCGAGAACATCCGATCTGAAGAGGGTTCCGTCAGCGTTAAAATATCCATGCCCTTCTCATTCAGCCTCTCCGAAATGCCATCGAACACTGGTCCCCAGTACAAGGATGATCGATTCTGAGAACGAATGTTAGGAAACAAAATCAATATAGTGCCTTGTCGCTCCGCTACTGGCTTCATCTCGGCAGACGCCGGTGTCTCCCCCGGATAACGCTTCGGTTCGGTTCTGAAATACCCGAGCTGCCCCGCCGTTCTGACAATCATCTCGCGTGTATGCTCGCTCACACCAGGCTTGCCCGTCAGCGCACGAGAGACTGCGAATTTGGATACCCCCGCAGCATCTGCAATTTGCTGCATCGTTACTCTTTTGGCCATCCTACTCACCCGTTTTTCCTTATTTTCCATTCAGTTTAGCATAAAAAACAAAAATCAACAAAACAAGGTTATGTTATTCTGTTTTTGTTAGGTAGTCATTTATCTGTTACACAAGGTGTTCGACACTAGAGTAAAGGGCTGGATTCAAACCAGCCCCTCCTCATCAAACCGTACGTGAGGTTTTCCCTCATACGGCTTTCCGATGTTCGTCATTCATGGGCATGCAGAGATTACAATAGCGTTTTTAATCCATACATATTGGCAATATACTTGACTTCCGATCGTGAACTCATCCAACTCCTACGTTGTCTCTTCTTCGCGTACCACCGTGTTAATCGTTGCAGAATATACCAGTCCAACTTAGCTAATCTCTTTTGGCTGTAGCTCGTGTAGTAATAATTTCTCCATCCTTGAATCTTCGGATTGAGCCATTTCACATGCTCCGCGAACGATTTCGACCGCATACTCGGTGGAGCCAGTCTTTCTTTGACTACCCCTTGAATACGTTCCTCCGCCTTTTTCGTTAGCCACTGTTGCGTGGTGTGATATACCTTCCCTTGCGACGTTTCTGCTTTCGTTTTTCGGTGGTGCATTCCTAGGAAGTCGAATCCCTCGTCTCCTGTCCATAGACCTACAATGCGAGTTTTGATCGGGTGCAGGGTTAGCTCCAGACGTTCCATAATTTTGCCTATGAGTTCATACGCATGCTCGGCATCCTTTTTGGTTTTACAGATTACTACAAAGTCGTCTGCATACCTTGTCAGTTCTCCCAGACCTCTTCCATGTTTCTCCCATAGTCGGTCAAAATAGTTCAGATAGATATTCGCCAGAAGCGGTGATATCACACCACCTTGCGGTGTTCCTAAATCGGAGCGCCTTTCGTTTCCTTCTTCCATCACTCCCGCCTGAAGCCACTTCCGTATTAATTTCAGTATCCGCCTGTCGTTGATGCGCATCTGCACCAATTTCATAAGCTTCTCTTGATTAATGTTATCGAAGTAACCTTGGATATCGACGTCGATTACCCAATTCCCTTTGCGGTTGCAGGCTTTCCGAATTCGTTCCAGCGCTCCTTTTGCACTTCGTTTCGGGCGAAATCCGAAGGATACGTCCTCAAAATCCGCTTCAAAGATAGGTTCAATCACCAGTTTCGTTGCCATCTGTATGACACGGTCGCGCACGGTGGGTATGCCCAGCGGTCTTTGCTTCCCATCTTTCTTGGGAATATAGTGCCGCCGTACAGGCTGCGGATGGTAGGTGCCTTCTTTCAATGCTCGTTCACAGTCCTCGAGGAAGTTCATTTCTCCTTGTTCCTCCACATCCGCAAGCGTCATGGCATCTACACCTGCCGCTCCCTTGTTCGCTTTCACTCGTCTCCAGGCTTCGCACAAGACATCCCACCGGTAGACTTTGTCGTACAAGGCATGGAATTTACGCTTGCTGTTCTCCTTGGCCACATGGCCTAGCTTTTCTTGGAGTTTTTGAACTTTTTCCTTTGGTGTTGTTAGCCGGTTGGCATTCACTCACTCGTACCTCCTCCAAAAGCATAAACAAAGCAGGGCTCCTTCCCTCCCCAAGGTTATGTTGTCCTTGGGTTCTTCGGTACTATGAGCCCCTCGGACTCCCTTCCCACAGACGTTTCACTTCGTCTTTTGGACTTATAGAGCATCTCTTTACGGAATTCCTAAAAAAAAAAATCCGTGTGGGGGAGGGTCTCCCCAGTTCACTGCATCATCTTTCAAGCCATGCCGTTCCCTTTACGCCGGAGGGTTCTTCACTGTTGTCCCAAGTTCTGCACAGCTTCCTTGGCCTTCGTCCATTGTCACAAGACTCGGCTCCCTCTTTTCCCCTTCGCAGGGCCCTTTTGACGACGCGGCAGGATTCACTTGATGTTGCGGCCTGGATTGTCGCTCGCCCGGTCTCTGACCGGTACTTTTGTCGATGCGCTTTTACACACAGATCTCGCCATGTGCAAGCATCCTAGCTACAAAGGTGGCTTGGCCCCTCCTTTGATTGGACTTTCACCAACTAGATAATGCGTGCCTCTGGGCACGCTAACAAAAAAAGGCCCTCTCCTCACCTTCCATAGAAGATGACGAAAGGACCTTTGTCCCTTACTTATACGCCTGGTGCTCCCTGATCGCCGAGTTCCGACTGTAAAGCCGGACGTTTTCTGCGCCAGAAGATAGGCTGTGGAAGTTTGATCTCTGTGATCAGAACACCGACTAACATTAGCGTTGCTCCGACATATCCTTGCAACGTTAGCGACTCCCCTTGAAAGGTAAATGCAAAGGCTGCTGCAAACAGTGGTTCGAGTGAGAAGATCAGACTCGTTCTCGTGGGAGAAGCATGGCGCTGTGCAAGTGTCTGCAAAATATATCCCAATCCGCTACACAACACACCTAACCCGAGAATTGCTGCCCAAGATTCAGCCGTATCGGGCATACGTGGCGTTTCCAGCAAAAATGTAGCCGCAATTCCCCACACCGCCGCAACACCTAATTGCAGCGTTCCCAATGTTAACGGATCATGCTTCGGTGTGTACTTGCCAGCAATCATTATATAGATCGCATACACGAGTGCTGCAAGAATGCACAGAATATCTCCCGTGTGCAGACTTAGCTCATGTTGAAGCGTCAGCAACCCAAGCCCGGTAACTGCAACCAGGATACTGAGCGTCAAACGTTTGTCCGGCATACGACGATGCTGGATTGTCGTCAGGATGGGTACAAAAATAACGGCCAAACTTATCAGAAATCCCGCTTGGGATGTCGTTGTTCGTTGCACACCGTAGGTGATGAACACAAATGCAGCGAATAAAGCTGTTCCCATAATGGCGCCTGCCACAAGTGTTCTACGATCCATGTTAAACAACCGCCGATGAAAAAGAAGCCCTGCCGCAATAAAGGCAATTCCGAAACGAAATGCCACCAGATTTAATTCTTGCATGGACTCCAGGCCCGATTTCATAAACAGATAGGATGATCCCCATATGACCGTTGCGAGCAGCATCTGTATGTCCGCTCTTCTTGTTGCCTGACCTTGATTTACCTGTACACCATTCATCTTGCTTCAACCTTCATTCTATGTATTCTGATCTGTGAGATCGTGCGTCAAACTAACTCGCCTTGGCAAGTATAAACGATCTCTTTGCATTATAAAAATGAATATTTATAATGTATTATATGAAATAAACTCATGCATCTGAAATGGGAAGGAACGGAACCATTCATGTCACTGATCAAATACGAAATTTTGAATACCGTTGTCGAATATGGCAGTCTTACCAAAGCAGCAGAAGCGCTGAATATCACCCAATCCGCAGTCAGCCATGCCATCGCCAGTCTGGAGACAGAATGTGGTTTCTCCCTGCTCCATCGCGGCCGCTCCGGTGTACGGGTTACCGCTGAAGGCGAACGCATTCTGGGATACACACGTGAGATTCTGCGCTGGACGGAACTGATGAACCAGGAGATCTCCCTCATTCGCGGTGCCGAGATTGGTACCGTGCGTATCGGTACCTTCGCCAGTGTCTCCACACAGTGGCTGCCTGGTATTCTGAAACAATTTCGCCTGCGTCACCCAGGAATTGAGATTAAGCTGTGGGAAGGCGATTATGCTGAGATTGAGGGCTGGCTGGCTGGAGGCGCCATCGATCTCGGATTTCTGTCCCTCGGCGATTCATCGCCTTTTGAGACCATCCCATTGCAAAAAGACAGGATGATGTGTATCCTGCCTCTGAATCATCCTCTCGCCTCAGAGGAGTCTGTTTCATTTGATATTCTACTGGAGCAACCCTTCATTCTGCCTAAATGGGGGGGAGATAACGAGATTGAACGACTGATCCGGCAGCATGCAGCCAAGCTCAATGTCGTCTATGAAGTCGCAGAAGATCAAGCCATCATGGCGATGGTCCGTAATGGTCTGGGCATCAGTTTGCTGCCGGAAATGGTACTTCAAAATCATACCGATGCGCTCGCGCTCGTGCCACTCTCTGGAGATCCTTATCGTACGATTGGCATGGCCTGCCCATCTTTGGGTAATCTATCGCCAGCTACGCGGCGTTTCATTGAAGAGGTACAACAGTGGCTCGGCCAGACAATGTAAATTTGGAGAACTCACACCTCTGTCGTTAAGATCGATTTCTCCTATCCGTCACTCACAAATTGGATAACGCCGAGGGTCAATATCAGTACAAATATAACCGCAATCGTGATGCCAAAACCAATCAGGAAGCGCACGCCAGGTGAGCGTTTGTTCTGCTGGCTGCCTCCCAGGTTATCCAATTTCCGCTCAATTTGATCCAATCTTTCATTTACCTGTTTCAGATCTTGATTGGAGTTCATACATCCATCTCCCTTTTCTGTGTCTTCGATCTATTCCCACACCCGATCCAGCTGATCTGCGTAGAAACGTATCGCTCGGTTATAGTCGTTTATTCTCTTGTCACTTGATGTATCTGCGAGTTGCACGAGCAGTCGTTGCATCGCTTCTGCATGTTCACCCAGATTATAGAGCACCATGGCATAGAATACCTCAAATTCCCGGTACGCCGGGAATTCTTTCATCCCCTTTTCAAACCAATCCTTTGCCTGCTCATACTGTCCAAGCGTTCGATATGTGCTGCCCAGCCCGAGTATTGCGCCTGCTCTGTCCTCAGCAGAAAGCCCAAGACTTAGTGCCTTCTCATAATGCGGGACAGCCTCCCGCTCCAATCCAAGCGAATCATGTGCCCAAGCCAGCTGATACCAGACATTCGCATTCTCGGGTTCCTGCCCTGTAATCTCTTGCAATAGTTCAATCGCTTCCTGTACTTTACCTTCTTGTCTCCATTGCACGGCCTGTTCCAAATTACTCATGCTGTCACTTCCCATCTTGCATTATAATTCCCACATATATAATTCAATTGTTTTATTATACCAAAAAAGCACCCCAGAGAATATGTTTTAACAACCTAGGTTGTCCAAACGCTATTCCATCGTGTGCTTTTTCATTCGATGCAGCCAGCTAGCTTGAGGTGAAATCTCTCGCAAAACGATCTGTTCATCGTCTAATTATGACCATACCGTGTTCGCGACCATGACAATAAATACGAGCATGAGATAGTTCACCGAGATCAGAAAGTTCACTTTTGCCCATTTCTCATCATCCTGTGTCTTCAGTCCGCTAAGTGTATGCACGAACCAGATTAGCCCACCGATCAGGGATACAATCAGGAATACCAGACCAACATAGTCGTAGTAATACAACAGAAATACGGCAGGAAGCAGCAGGAAAACGTAAGGAATCATCTGAAGTTTGGTACGTTTTACCCCTTTTACGACAGGCAACAACGGAAAACCGGCAGCGCGATACTCCTCCACCCGGCGAATCCCCAATGACCAGAAGTGTGGTGGTTGCCACAGGAACAAAAGCGCGAACAGCAACCAGGCACCTGCATCAATTTCATTCGTTACAGCTGTATAACCGATGACAGGAGGCATCGCTCCCGCAATTCCACCCAGCGACGTGCTCCACGTTGAACTGCGTTTCAACCACATCGTGTAAATCACGATGTAAGCGAACCATCCGAGCAGGGCCATCCAACCTGATAACGGATTCACCAGGAGATACAGTACTGCTAGTCCCACAACACCAAGGATAATGCCATAACCAAGTACAAACCCTGGCTTCAGATGGTTAATGTAATCCATCCTTTTTTTGGTGCGCTCCATTTTTTGGTCCAATTCACGATCCCAATAATTGTTAATCACACAAGCTGAAGCAATAACCAAAGTTGATCCAATCACGACCATGAGCAGAGATAACCAGTTGATATCCCATTTTGAAGCTACCCAGAATCCTACCGCCACCGCAAACACATTCAGCCTTAGAAGTCCGGGTTTGGTTAATGCAATCATGTCTTTAAGCATGAGGCTCCTCCTGAACTATGTAAAAACGCCATTCCAATAATGATACATGTACCTACCATTAATTACAATCGCTTTCATGAATTTGTCATAACTAAAAAGCATCCCTCACCGTTCCAAAGAACCGGAGGAATGCTTGACTGATCAATTTCATCTCATTTTTATGGGATGTATTGTTGCACAATTTTAGTAACTTTTCCGTCCTGCACCGTCAGATGATACGGGAATACAGAGAGATCAAGGATACGGGTATTCTCATACAACGATTCGAACTTGGATAATGTCACAGGTTCATTCCACTGAATGTCTGCGCCCTGCATCGTACCATCCCGATCGTACAACTGCATCAATACTTCAGCATTGGCGCTAACTTCAACCTGTTCCTGCTCTTTGCTGTCATTAACAATATAGTAACCATCTGGAGCACCATCTATACCGGCTTCCGGGTTACGCTGTGCAAAAACCGCATCGGCTTCTTCACCTTGATACCAGCCAATCTTGTCCACTGTCATATACAACTTGCCATTCTCTTGGTGCAAACCTTCCACGTAGGCAGTAAACATCTCGGAGTTTGCAACCTGAGCTTCTTTCGCAGAAGGTTGTTGAGCGTCCGTACTACCTTGAGCATTCGCAGGGGTAAGCAAATATGTAGTCAGCACAATCATACCAAGTAAAGCAACAACTGCACCGATCATTCGTAGTTTCCATTGTTTTGTCGCGTTCTTCATAGGTAACATCTCTCCTTAATATGAACGTTACTATTCCTTAACCGGAAGTCTTTCTTCTCAAACGCTCATGTGAACTATCCATTCCAACGTTCTTTCTTTTCCTATCATACTTGGAACAGAGATTATAAAAGTATCAGCCAGATTAAAAATAGTTACAACGCGCGTCATCACTTCTGTCTATCGTCTTCGTAAACGGCAAAGAACCCTTGAAGGCATCGCCATTCAGGGGTTCTTTACTTGCTACTCTTAATGATTTGTTGTGGAGCTTTGCGCCAAACGAACGAGCATATGAGCCAGCATGTGACGTTCATCTTCCTTGCCGACATTCCACAGCTCCTGAAGCAGTTTTTCTTCACGATTACGAGGTTCTTCCCGATCTGCCAGATAATCTGCTACTTTCTCGGCGATTTTGGCCATCTGCTCCTCGCTTAGTCCAATGGATTCTCCCATCGCAATTCGCTTACCCAGGTATTCTTTGAATGCATCATTGCATTGTCCACCTTGTCAGTCGAAACTTGGCCATCTTTATGGATGACGTGATTTTGTTCATTCATCTGAATAACCTCCTTGAAAGTAGTCGTTCATTGGATTCATGCAACACGCGTAACATTAACCGGTTATCTATAATATAAACTGCTTGTCCAAGATTAATCAGTCCATTTCTATCCTGTAAACGTCCTGATCTTCGAGCATCACGTTTCAAATGAACTCCAGCGGTTAATCGTTTACATATACGTAATGGTGTTTGGTTATGTTAAGAAACACCTGTACATTACGGAACAAGGAGGGATTTCCCATGAGCGACAAAACCAAACATGAGAAAACAAATGATGAACTTGAACCAGGCGTGAACACGGTTATACACCCAGACAAGCAGAATCCCGGGCCAACCGATATGATTGAAGGTGTCGTTGGCGATATCGTGGACAACATTCGCAAAGATTTCTCACATGACTCTAAGGACGAGAAGTCTTCTTCCAAGTCAACGGATTCATCGAGTAAATAAGCGTGATTCTTTTCTACCTAGCAAAAGATAGCTCAAAAAGTCCTCCTGCCACATGCATGGCTTGGGAGGACTTTTTGGTAATGCAAAATTGAACAATCAACCTCATATCAGGAGGTGCATTTCAAAGTGAATCCTTTGTCATCTGCTGCAGCGCCTTATGAATCCAGATCGCGGCAATGGAACCTTCACCCATCGCAACCGTTGCTTGCTCTGCATGTAAACCCAGATCTCCGGCAATCCATACATTCGTCGCTGCCTGCAAGCTGCGTGGATCAGCTTCTACATGTTTATTATCTGCGATCACAGCTCCAAGCTGCTCTGCCAGTTCATAGTGTACACGATTGCCTCCAAATGCGATAAACCCTCGCTCCGACTCAAAAATCTGTCCATCTTCGGTCAGAACACCGGTGATATGGCCGTCCTCGATCTGCTGCACTTCCTGGACCGCCACTTCCAGATAGCGAACTCCTGCCTCTTTCATGCTGCGATGAAGCTCAGCAGATATGGGGGCCTGCTCATGATTGATATATAACAGATCATTCGTACGCTGAATTAAAATCATCGCCATATTGGCACCTGCTTCACCAGATCCCAACAGGACTGTACGTTGATCCTGAATCTCATAGCCATCGCAATCAGGGCAGACATAGACTGTACGCCCCAGCGTCGGAGTTAATCCCGGAATATCGGGAACTCTATCCGAGAGCCCTGTTGCCAGTAGTACGGTTTTGCTCCTATATTCAGATCCGGAAGTACCGAATAATTGAATCTTGTCACCCTGACGTCCCGCTTTTACGATACGGTCTTTCTCAAAAGATATGCCTGTCCGCTCTGCCTGAATCCTGCCTCGGGCACGGAGTTCTTCGCCAGACACCCCATCGGGGAAACCGAGAATATTATGATAAGTCCGACACAACGTCGATCTGCCCTCTCCCGCATCGATCACCAACACCTGATGGGCCGAATAACGCCCAAGCTGAATGGCTGCCTGAAGCCCTGCGAGCCCTCCACCTACGATTATGCAATCAACCTCTCGCATGCTCCTTCTCCTCCTGAACATATATTTTGTCCTTCTATACATTAAACCGTTCAGTCAAACTTAACGCGTCCTCTTATTGCTTATCTTATACCAAAATAAACAGACCCAAACCATCCGCCCGAATCACGGTGAGTTTGGGCCTATAAGATTTATGATTGCTTAAAAATTATAAGATTCAAATCGCGATGCATTCGATATAGCATTCCATACATCGGCTGTTTCGCCGCCCATATACCAGTATGCCAGTCCAGCAATTTGCCGTTGCTCACTCATCAACACTTTGGCAGATAACGAACGACTATCCTCTGCCCATATATATCTTGGCATACCGTTACTGTTGTACCCGATAATATATTGAACCAGACTTGCATCCCATCGTCTTACAGATCCCGTGGTATGCGCACGTGTTCCCTGTTCTGCCAGTGTAATGTCCCAAGAACTAGCTGCCGGATTCACTGAAGACCAGTCCCGTGTATATAGCGGAAGAGCCAAAATTGTTTTGGCACGTACCACCTCGGAGAGCATGGTATCCAATGCTTTTTCCAACCATGGAAGAGACGCCACTGATCCTGCTTTCGGATCACCGTTCCAGTGTTCCTCGTATCCCATCAGCACCATGTAATCCGATACAGCACCCAGTTTGGCATAATCAAATGCATCCGTCCAATCTGTACCAAGGTCTGGTGATACATCCACAGACACTACTGCACCCAGTGCGTGCAACGTAGCCGTCAAGGAAGTGACAAATGCGGTTAACCCTTCACGATCCGCAGGATCGACATTCTCGAAGTCCACATTAATCCCGTCCAGCTTATAGGTTTTGACAAAGGCGGCTACCTGTGAGATCACCGCAGCTCGGTTGACCGAACTGGATAACATCTGATGGGTAAGTGCCGAATCCGAACGATTACCAAGCAATGGCCATAGCTGCCTGTCAGTAGCGGATGCCCAGGAGATCAGTGTCGGGTCGGCGTGATCTGTTACTTTCATACTGCTGTTCAGGAAAAACCAGCGTGGGACGAGCGTATTGACCTCAGAGTGTTCCACTTGCTTCTTGAATTCGGCTGTAGTGGAGTTATATTGCCACCCCAGCTGAACGCCGAGCTCATCCCCACGTTGTAACTGTTCAGACCATGTTTTCTTTTGTAAAATGGCATCGAGCATAACGGCTGCTTCTTCGCGTGTTACCTGGTCATGTGGTCGGAACACGCCTTCGCTTCCCCGCATTAGTCCAAGTTGATATACCGTCTGCACATAAGGGCGTGCCCAGTCTGAGATATCAGCTGCATCGTAATACGTTGAAGATAAGAGTGATGTCTCTACGGGTTGCTGTTTTAACATCCGAACTAGCAGGGCTGCCGCTTCTTCGCGCGTAATGGAAGCGTTAGGCTGGAACGTTCCCTGACCCTTGCCCTCCAGAATAAAAAGATTCGTCATGGCGGCAACGTTGCCGTAATACCAAGCATTCATGCTTATATCCTGATAAGGATTAATGTTATTTTTAACGGGCTTCAAACCTAGCAATCTCACCGCAAATGTCGCAAATTCTGCACGAGTAACGGCTTTCTTCGGTTCAAACGTAGTCTCTGAAGTACCGGCAGCAATGCCTTTGTCCACCAAATGTGTAATGGCATCCTTGGCATAACTGGTACGCGTATCCTGAAACTGTTTCTGGACTGTTGCAGCTTGAACAATATTGCTATATCCAGCCACCGATCCAAGTACTAATATCCCGCATAAGGCCATTTTCCATAGACGTTGGTTCGTTATGTCTTTTAATCTATTATTCACATTAAAAAGCCTCCCTTCATTGAATTACGATCAAGTATCATCGTATCAAATTGAAGCGAGGCCGTATGTGGTTAAATGTTGGGAAATGCGAAGCTTACTTGAATCAATTTCATAACTCATTAAAATGAATTTATGTAACTAGATATAGACAAATTGAAACGTTTTGATCTATATCTAGCCTTGATTGAAGCAGCTAAAGGTATTATGAAATTGATTTATTTGTGTACTTTTACGCGCTCTTCGATCGGTTGGAACTCTTTCTCGCCTGGTGCTGCCGTTGGTTTACCAAATGGCATCTGAGCAATCAATCTCCAGTTCTCAGGAATGTTCCATTCTTGCTTCACTTTCTCGTCAATCAGCGGATTGTAGTGCTGCAAAGATGCACCCAGACCTTCTTGTTCCAGAGCAGTCCAGATTACCAGTTGCAACATACCGTTGGATTGGTTAGCCCAGATCGGGAAGTTATCTGCATAAGCTGCAAAATTCTGTTGAAGCTGTGCGATCACATTGTTGTCTTCGAAGAAGAGAACCGTACCATATCCACTGCGGAATCCGGTCATTTTCTCAGCTGTGGATTTGAAGGCTTCTTCATTACCTACCACTTCACGCAAAATTTCTTCTGTGTGATTCCACAATTTATCATGCTGTTCACCGAGCAATACAACGGCACGGGATGTTTGTGAGTTGAAGGAAGTTGGTGTATATTTCACCGCTTCTTCTACGATTTCCTGGATTTTGGCATCCGAAATTGTAGATTCCTTGCTGATTCCATAATAAGATCTTCTGTTTTTTAACGCATCAAAAAAAGTAGTCATTCTTATTCGCCTCCCAAAATGGTGTTTTTCATTGCCAACATAGTAACTATAATATAGTAACATACATTAGTCAACAAACTAATTTATTTTCACTAAATATACATTCACCGAAAACACTTCAACCTCTTTGCTCAAAAAAGCAATTGTAATTACCCTTCGCTCGCCTTTTTGCGGTAATCTGCCCGGTATTTCTCTTCGGTAGACGAGTTGCTTTTCGTCTGATCTTTATTCTTCTCTTCCTGAGCCTCCATATTCAGATCTTCCATCGGAATTGGATCTACAGTCTGTTCTTCTTCATGTCGGTCAAGCAAACTGTCGTGCTCCGTTTTGTATTGTTCGGGATTGTCATGGGATCGTTCCTGACGGGTATCGCTGTTATTCTGATCCGGTGTGCGCTCTTTCATTCATGATCGCCTCCTCTGGTTTCATTACCCTTTCTTTACCTGTTCTGCCTGTCCTCTAAACAAGGTGATATGCATTTCCTGAAAGAAAATCATCAAAAAAAGCCAACCAGACAAGCTGGTCAGCTCACAGAAGGCTTCTATGTTTGACGATGCAATTGGGAACGATACAGATCAGGCGAACATCCCACACTTTGTTTGAACATCCGGCTAAAATGTGAAAGGCGTTTAAAACCGGACAATCGACTTGCTTCTGTCACGGTGATTTCCGGCTGGAACTGAAACAACAGCTTCGCCTGATTGATGCGACGGTCATACAGGTATTTGAATATCGTCAGCCCTGTCATTTCCTTGAACATGCCTGCCAGATATGGCTTTGACAGATGCAATTCCAGTGCCAAATCATCCAGACCAATATCCTTCATATAGTGCGTATCCACATAACGGATAATGTGCTGCACATGCCGCTCCCTCTCCGATGAAGGAAGGTGTTCTTCTACATCTCCCTGGCAGATCTCTGCTATAAAATACAACAGATCACACAGCCGCACATTCATGCGCTCTTGCCTGAAATTGCTCTGACTTTGAGACAAACGATGAAGATCATGCAACAGTGCTTCGAATTCAGAGCGGGTCTCTCCCGTCAGATTGACTCGGCAATTTCTGAGTTCTTCAAATGGCTTGAGCACCTCAACCATGCGGTCCGGATGCAGGCTGCTGCGCATGGCAGACGGATCAAAATGCAGTGTGCTTCGCTCATAAGCACTGCCTGGTTTCGGATGCGGTCGATGAAGAGTCAAGCCATGCATCAGCACCAGATCACCCGGCTCCAGATTGTATACCCGGTCTCCTATGATATAGGTACATTCTCCAGCATGAAAATAATAAATTTCATAGTGTGGATGTGAATGGAATCCATCTGACTTCCCTGGGTTAAACATACTGGTGGAACGGTAGCTATACTCTAGTGGAGCACTAAATTGCATCATACTCGGCACATTCATGCACCTCCTGTTCGGGAGAGGGAAATGACTCCAGTCATGCCCCTATAGGATATATGAAAGTGAAATTATAGAAGCTGTTTAATACTTTCTTGAATCTCGTCGATGGAGTCGATCGGTTCAAAGCGTCTGACCACACGACCCTCTGCATCAATCAGGAATTTCGTGAAATTCCATTTGATTGCATCTCCATGTAACCATTCTGGTGCTTTATCGGCCACCATTAATTTCAATAATTTGGCCTGTATATCTGTTTCATCAAAGCCAGCAAAAGGCCCTGATCTTTTCAAAAAGTCGTAGAGCGGGTGCGCCGCTTCTCCATTCACATCCAGTTTGGAGAACATCGGAAATTTCACACCATAGTTAATCTGGCAGAACGATTCCGCTTCCGAACTGCTTCCAGGCTCTTGCTCTGCAAACTGGTTACACGGGAAACCAATAATCTGAAGCCCTTGATCCTTATACTGGTCATACAGCTTCTGCATGTCATCGAACTGGTGCGTATATTTACATTTGCTTGCCGTGTTTACGATGAGCACAGGTTTTCCTTCATATTGATAGAGCGGGAAACGCTCTCCACTGGTTCTGGTTACGGTAAAGTCATAGATGGTTGGCATAAGTCTAGTGCACCTCGCGATAGTTATGTAGTCATATGGAATCGTATATCATTGATAATTATATACGAAATTTGAACTATTGTAATGCGGAAAGATACAGCTATAACGATTATTGCAAAGCTACATATATATCAATCTCATTGCTGGTACTTTCCGGTTGATAACGCTCATCCCATATTTCAAAATCATAATCTTTGGGTTTATGTCCGTTCTCACAGATCCACTGTCCATAGACATAGTCGTATGTATCACCAATCTCTGACTCAATCCCTTGATGTGTGCACGTCACATACTGGCTGTCAGGGACCTCATGACTTATCATCTCTAATGGGACATTCTCTGAACCAGTTACTTCATATCCTATTAGATGTGTGAACTTATCAGTCTTTGCGTTAAAATCCTCATTCATCGGGTATATCTGCATCAACATGACGTTGTCATTTTTTCGATGTTGAATTTCATTTTTTCTCTCAACAAGCTTATGATAGTGGCTCTTGCCCAGACCCGATTCGAACTCTTCTATAGTCGCTTCGATTGAGTATCCTACAATGTGAAAAGCAGGCAAAGTGATGACTTTCATTTCCATAAGAATCTCCTCCAATTGATAAACTCAGATCTTAGATTAATTCTCCCTTTCAATAGAAAACCCTTCTGCCGCGAAAATCTCTTCGTTCAGCAAAAGGGTTATATTATGGGATCACAGTTATAGCAGCTTCACCCCTTCACGGCACTTCCGGCCACACCCTGGATAATATAGTGCTGTCCCACCAGGAAGACGATAATCATTGGAATAATGCCTGCCGTGGCAGCGGCCATCATGCCGTTGTAGTCTACATTGTTCTCCAGAATAAAGTTCTGCAATCCGAGCGGCACGGTGTACAGGTCTTTGTCGATCAGGAACACGAGCGCGTTCTCATAGTCATTCCAATGCCAGGAGAAATCGATGATCGCCAGCGTAGCCAGCGCAGGCTTTGCCAAGGGCAGAATCAGCCTGAAGAATATGCGCAGGTGTCCAGCTCCGTCGATGAACGCCGCTTCCGAGATCTCTGAAGGCACCGACAGGAAGAACTGCCGCAGCATAAACACCCCAAAGATCGTGAACATTCCGGGCAGGATCAAGGCCCAATGCGTGTTATATATGCCAACCCACTCAAACATCAGAAACTTTGGTACAAAGAGCACCTGCGGAGGTACCATCATCATCGAGAGATAGATCAGGAACAGTGTCTCCCGACCTTTGAATTGAATCCGTGCGAAGCCATAGGCTGCAAAAGCCGAGAGAAATATAGCTCCGACCGTGCTAATTAGAGATATTTTCAACGAGTTCAGATAATACGTCGCAAAGGTATCCGCCCCACTCCAGACCTTGATATGATGCTCCCAGTTCAGGCTGGAGGGTATCCACTGGATGGGATAGGTGAATACGTCCGCAGGAGATTTGAACGACGTGCTGATCATCCAGATGAACGGCATAATCATCAGTAAGGCAAAACCGGCCATCAGAAGCGTCAGTATGATTCTCCGAATCTGCGTCAAGGACTCCATGCGGACTTTAGGTGATTGCGGAGCTGTGGGCTTCGCGTTCGAGGTAATTGGTTTCTCCATAACGATTCCCTCCCCTCCTTAATAGTGAACCCAACGTTTCTGACCGAGCCACTGCAAAACAGTGAAGATCATAATGATGGCAAAGAGTGCCCAGCTAATGGCAGCAGCGTAGCCCATCTCGTAGTAGCGGAAGGCATTCTGGTAGATAAACAGCGACAGGACGGTTGTACTGTTCCCCGGCCCACCCTGGGTAATCGCCTGAATGATACCAAAGTTCTTGATGGTCATAATCAGCCCTGTAATCAGCAGCAAAAAGGTAGTCGGGCTCACAAGCGGCCAGATCACTTGGCGTATCGTCTGCCAAGGACGGGCTCCATCAATCCGTGCAGCCTCAACCAATTCCTCCGGGATTTCCTGCAAGGCGGCCAGATAAATAATCATGTTGTAACCCAGCATGAACCAGATCCAGATGATATCAATTGCATACATGGACCACTCGGTTGTCGATAACCAGCCGGGTGGATTCGTAATACCGATTCCCCGCAAGAAACCGTTAATCGGCCCCGACGTTGGCTGGAACAGCAGCATCCAGACAAAGGCGATGGCAACACCGCTGGTGATATAGGGCATGAAATAGAGGGCACGCAGCGTTTTTTGCCAGTACACCGACTTGTTCAGCGCTACAGCCACGATAAATGCCAACCCCATCGATACGGGAACCGCTAATAAAAAGACAAATGTATTTCGCAGCGCCACCCCAAACAGATCATCATTCAACATTCTGCGGATATTGTCCAGTCCAACGAAATTCGTC
This sequence comes from Paenibacillus sp. FSL H8-0079, assembly GCF_037991315.1. NCBI lineage: Bacteria > Bacillati > Bacillota > Bacilli > Caryophanales > Paenibacillaceae > Paenibacillus > Paenibacillus sp. FSL H8-0079. The sequence goes on along the minus strand of NZ_CP150300.1, from coordinate 2,663,331 downwards.
TCTGGGCTCATAAATTTGTAATCAGTGAACATGAGATAGAACGAATAGACAGCCGGTATAATAAAAAACAACAGCACGCCAATCATATTGGGCCCAATAAACAGATACCCGAGCCTGCTCTGCCGTTTCATCCAGGATTTATGCATATGCTCCCCCACTCCTTAACATCTGTTCTGGAATTAAGCATAACAAGATGTCCTCTAACATTTAAGGAACATAACCCTGTACCTGATATCACAGATATATGTATTTCGGCAGTGTCTTTCGGGAGAGAAATAACATGGAATTGTTCTATTTCCTTTAAGCCCGGAAAGTCCTAGCTAATGCCTTACATCTAATTCTCTATTGAACTATTACTTATATAGAAAAAGCCGCCCCATTGGGACGGCCTTTGGACTCAGTGCATTCGCATTCTATTGATTCTGCTTCAGCCAGTCATTATGGCGTTTGACCATGTTCTGAACCGTAACTTCAGCAGTCTGGTTACCAAGGAAGAACTTTTCGTACTCCTGTGCACGCAAATCGACCACTTCCTGCGCAATGCTGCGGACAAACGTAGGTGTCTCATCACCGTACAACACGAATTCCAGTGACTCTTTGTCATAGGAATCGGCATAATCACCTAGCAGATGATCAATGGCAGTCTGTTGGTCAACCGCATTCGAGGAAGGCAGACGTCCACCAGCAGCCATCGGCATCATTCCTCCATCGGCGTACCATTTCAGGAACTCCCATGCAGCTTCTTTATTTTTCGACTTGGAATTGATCGCAATAAAGTCACCAAGTCCTCCACTCTTCACCATATCTGCTTCTTGTGCAGCCAGTCTCGGTACAGGGGCAAAGGCGATTTTCCAATCCCGCGGGAACTCGGTCATATTGTTTGATGTGCGGATCAGCCATTCGCCGATATTAATCATGGCAGACTCACCGCCAAGGAACATGTTCTCCACCGGCATTTTGGAAGTCAACTGCTCGCCAAGTGGTGGCGTAGTTGCATCCTCCTTCATCATTCCGTTCAATGTCTCCATCCATTTAGTGACGAGCGGATCATCGAGGTTGGAAGTACCATCTGCCTTAACATAGCCATTCTTCACCAGAACGGAATCGAGCGGGTCTACATAGGAAGCGGTATGCTGCACCAATCCGTATTTGAATCCAGCCGTCTTCAGCTTGAGTGCATATTCACGGGCTTCATCCCAAGTCCAGGCTGTCGGTACACTCAGTCCTGCTAGATCAAGCGCTTTCATATTTAAAGCGAAGAAGGCAGCGTTTTTCTTGGTCGGCATTCCGTAATATTTTCCGTCCACTTTCCAGGAAGCCGCATCTTCACCCATTTTCTCATCAATGTTGTAGTCAGTGAATTCGCCCAGATCCAGTGCTGTTCCACCCTTGATACGTTTATCCAGATTCGTGAGGGTGTAGTTGACATATAAATCAACGTTCTGCCCAGTGGACAGCGCCGTATCCAGCTTCAGGTTGCCATCATCGTCATTCACAAACCGTACATATTCCACCTGAATATCAGGATTCTCCGCATTCCAGGTATCCACCACTTCCTGTGGACCATTCTCGGGCGGCACGGCGCCCCACATGGTGAGCTTCACTTTCCCACCTGCCGCTCCACCTCCGTTATCTCCACCGTTCGTCTCATTTTTACCTACACAGCCGGCAAGCAAGCTCAGCATCAGCGCACCTACGATTAACCCGGTTAATCCTTTTTTGATTCTCATCTGGTCACATGACCTCCCTGAATTGAAGTGTACCTTCCGTTACATCGTAGCAGGGACCTTGCTGGGTTCATAAGATACATATCCATGATTCGGATTGAACAAAAATACGGATTTACTTGTGCTTGCCTGAGTACTTGGTACACATATTCCTTCTACTCATCCTGTGAGTCACGAGCGATGGCGATACTGACTGGGCGTGCAACCGGTCCAACGCTTGAATATTTTGATGAAATAATTATCACTTCCGAACCCTACCCGATAACCAATCTCCTGTACAGGAAGATCCGTCTCGCGCAAGTATTCAGCCGCTTTCTCCATCCGTACCCCGTGCAAGTAATGAATGAGGGTATGGCCCGTTTTCTTTTTAAACAAAGCACTCACATAATTCTCGCCCATCATCACATATCGTGACATGGATTTGACGGTAATGTCCTGGTCGTAATGCTGTCCAATGTACTCAATTATTTTGCTAATCTCCGGATGCTTCACAACCAGCTCACGAACAGGTGTGAACGGAAGATCCGTCTCAGACGCGGGCGCAGAAGAGACCATCAGTGAAGTAGGCGAATCAGGCGTTGATGTGATTAGCGGAGGTGGAGATGGCACTCCATGATGGTCTGCATCCGTTCGAACTTCCGTCGAAGTACCAAGTTCCGCACTTACTTTACGCAAGGTATCGCGCAGTGAATTCACACTCATGGACAGCTTCAGAATATAATTGGAAGCCCCGTATTCCATTGCACGGCGTACATATTCGAACTCCCCCATACAGGTGAGCATCACAAATTTGGTCTTCAGCCCGGCCTGACGAGTCTGTTTGAGTAATTCCAGACCGTCCATACCCGGCATAACAATATCAGTCAGCACCAGATCCGGTGTATCCTGAATGATCATCGCCAGCGCTTCGGTCCCATTACCGGATTCTCCGATGACCGTGAAGCCCAGCTCCTCCCAGGAAATAATCTCTCGCACCGATTCTCGTACGAATACCTCATCCTCTACAAGTAGTACCTTCCACATTCCAGATTCCCCTCTCCAGTCGTCTAGTCAGACCGCTTCTGTACGTAAGGCGTCGACAATAAAAAAGGAATGCTGAACCTCACTAATGTCCCAGGTTGATTATCCATTATTTCAAGTTTACTTTGACCTCTGAACAGTAACCTCAATCGTTCCCTGAGGTTAGACAGGCCGATCCCCGGACGCGTCCGGGTGACCTGCAGACGCCGGGATTCCTCCATTCCGATTCCGTTGTCTGCCACCTCCAGCATCAGTGTTCCTGTGTCTTGCCTATAAATGCTGATACGGATCTGACCAAGCTGCTCCTGTGGTCCGACACCGTGGTGAATGGCATTCTCCACCAGTGGCTGCAAGCTCAGCTTGGGCACCAGCGCATACTCCAGCTTATCGTCAAATTCACAAGTCACCTCGAAGCTGTCCCGATAACGAATACGTTGGATATGAAGGTAGGCTTGAACCAACTCGATCTCATCCTTCAGGTACACCAATTCGACCTGTGAATTCAGGCTGACTTCCAGCAATTTGCCCAGGGAAACACACATCTCTGAGATTTCTTCATTTCCACTGCGGATCGCACTCCATTTCATTGTATTCAACGTGTTCAGGAGAAAGTGCGGATTCATCTGAGCCAAGAGCATATGAAAATGTACCGCTTCCTTCTGCCGTTCCTCCGTCTTGAGTCTGTTGATCATCTGATTGGCATCATCCAGCATCGTATTAAACGTACGTGTCAGTTCCAGCACTTCGCCACGGCTGTGGCCTTCAGGAATACGAATCTTGAGGTTTTTGCGGACGACATCCTTCATCTGTTTCTGTAAATGCGATAAAGGGCGCGTAAACGTCGCCGAGATCATAAAAGCCATCAGCACAAATGCGCCTGTGAAACCAAAAAAGGTCAAAAAGTAACGCTGCTTAAGCTCGGATATCTCTGTAAACAGGATGGACAGCGGAATGCGATTCACCATATACCAGTCCAGTGATTCAATATACACGTAGTTAATCAGCGTATCCGAGGCTGCATCAGTCAGATAAGCCTGTGCCGGATGAAGAGCTATTTCACGCGTAACCTCTGGGGAAAGCGCCGCTGTTTTGGATGAACGGGCGATGGTCTCTCCGCTACCTGTAATTAGAAAGTACTCCCGGTTATTCTGTGAATCCTTCAGCATGGTCTGGAACCAGTAGGAGTAATCAATGCTGATCCGAGCCAGTCCGTACCGCTTGCCGCCGCTATCTTTCATGTAGGCATACAGCGACAACAGATACGGGCTGGAGGACAACTCTCTGAGCACGTGGTTGGTATCCCGGGCATCCCAGCGATAAAAGAGTTCTTCTGGTTGAAGTGGGTGCGAATCTGCACCCGTTTTTGAGATAGTTATTTCGCCAAGACGCTCGCGGAATTGCTCCAAATAGGGGCCATAAGCCAGTGCTTTTTTGGGCAAATACGAAGTGTAAACGCTATCATAAAAATCCAGCAAGGTAAAGTACACCGAAGGATTGTATAGAAAGAAACTGTTGTTGATCATCTTGAACTTCTCTTCCACCAGCGACTTATTCTCAAGCGGAGTACGACTGTCCGGGGAGGTGAGCACACTTCTTACGGCAGAATCCTGTTCCAGAAAAATGAGCGTTTTGAAGGCAATACTCATCTGATCCTCCAGAGAGCGGTACATCTGCACCAGCTGCTCATGACTCTGTTCGCTGATTTTCTGCTCGACCAGGGATTCAATCTGCTGATAATTGTAGACATTCAATGCACTGAACGGCAAGAGAATCAACACCACAAATGCACCGAACAGACGGTACCTGAGCCGCTGTGGCAACCAACTCTTCCAGTTTGGCTTCTTCATTCCTTTGCGCTCGCTCCCCTACAATTAATGACCCCATTATAGCACCTGTCTGCCATTTACGGCCGGGGTCGAATGATTTGCATGGATTTGTGATATTCGTTGTCTGCATTCATGTGAAATGCACAGATATGTTCTATTGGTGTAAAAAAGAAATGAATGAATGAATGAGTGAATGGATGGATGGCTAGATGGACGAGACTCTTTACCTCATACTTGATGTCTTCTCCTATACTCCGAGGGACTGATTCCTATGGTGGACGAAAATACGCGGCTCAGATAAAATCCGTTCTCATATCCACATCTCTCAGCAATCTGTGCAAGGGTCAGACCGCTATCTGCAAGCAAGGCTTTTGCCTTTTTGAGACGGATCGCTTTCAGATAATCGGATGGTGTTTCTTGAAAGGCCTCCCGGAACCTTCGGGTGAGCTGGACTGGACTCAACGCCAGACGCTCGGCCAATGCTCGTAGACTGATCGCCTCTCCTGCCCACTCCTCTAACAAAACTGCCGCTTCAGCCATGAGAGCATCTTCGGTGAACTTTCGTTCCATTAGCCTGCTCTGTCTGCGCTCCCATTGATACAATTGCCATAAATCCATCATCAGATGGGTCTTCCATCCTGTTGTAACCGCATCGTTGTCCTCGCTCGCCTGACGCAGATAAGCATATGTTGAAGCTAGCCGCTTCGTATCATTAATCTGTGATTTGCCGATTGGTGGTAGAAGACACTCATGCTCTGCGGCGTCACAACTGAACTGCATATAGTGAAACGTCAGCGGTGTTATCGTCTCTCTGCGAAAAGGCACTTGGGGTGGACACAACACCAAATCAGCGAAACCCGCCTCTCCGGTCTGCCCCCCAATCTCATAACGGAATACGCCCTCTTCAACGGCAAAGACCACCCAAGCGTCGTAGATATCTTCTGCCAGAGCAAATTCAGCTTTCTTCTTCCAGTAGATGTGGTTAAGGAGGTCCATGACACACCTGCCTTTGTTGTGAAATAAAGTATATGCTCGATGATAATATAGTGTATTTGAAAAGTAAATATATAGAACTATTATGAAATTATAGATATGAAATGTGAGCTTAAGCTCCTTAACATTCAATGAGAGAGGTGTTCCTATGAAACACGAACTCGTTAAACCGGATATCACCGTCATCGGGGGCGGGCTTGCTGGCGTATGCGCGGCTATATCTGCGGCACGACTGGGCCAACAGGTCGCGCTGGTGCAGAATCGCCCCGTACTCGGCGGCAATTCCAGCAGCGAAGTACGCGTATGGGTCTGTGGCGCTACCGCCCACGGGATTAACCGCTATGCCCGCGAGACAGGCATCATGGGGGAACTGTTTGTAGAGAATCAATATCGTAATCCGGAGGGCAATCCCTATCTATGGGACTTGGTGATTCTGGAAGCCGTTCGAGCTGAATCCAACATCACCCTGTACCTGAACACGGATGTCCATGAAGTCGAGGCCACTGGAGATGGAGAGGAACGCATGATTACCTCCGTTACCGGGTGGATGATGGGTTCTGAACGCAAAATCCGATTCGAGAGTCAGATCTATCTGGACTGTACGGGCGATGGACTGGTGGGCTTCCTGGCTGGAGCTAAGTTTGCACTCGGCCGGGAAGCCCGTAGCGAATATGGTGAAGAATGGGCGCCTGAGGTGGCAGACCAGATCACGCTGGGTAGTACGCTCCTCTTTTATACCAAGGATACGGGCGCGCCTGTCCGTTATATCCCGCCCTCTTTTGCCAAGGATATCACGCAGACGAGCATCCCGATTCGCCGGGTCATTCGCAGTGGGGATTCCGGTTGTCATTACTGGTGGATTGAATGGGGCGGTGAACATGACACCGTTCATGACAATGAGCTGATCCGTGATGAGCTGTGGTCCGTGATCTACGGGATCTGGGACTATATCAAGAACTCCGGCAAGTTCGAAGCCGACCATATGACTTTGGAGTGGATCGGTTCACTGCCTGGCAAAAGGGAATACCGCCGCTTCACGGGTGACTATGTGCTCACCCAGAACGATATTATTAGCCAGCGGGAGTTCCCGGACGCTGTTGCCTTTGGCGGCTGGTCCATTGACCTGCATCCCCCGCAGGGCATGTACGCCGAAGCGAGCGGCTCGAAGCATATGCATGCCGATGGCGTGTATCACGTGCCGTTCCGCTCGTTGTATTCCGCGAATGTGCGGAATATGCTCATGGCCGGACGCGACATCAGCGCTTCGCATGTCGCCTTCGGCACGACCCGCGTCATGGCGACATGCGCGGTCATCGGCGAAGCCGCAGGTACGGGCGCGGCGCTCTGCGCGGCCATGGGGGTGTCGCCGCGCGAGCTGCACGCGAGGCATCTTGCGGTGCTGCAGCAGACGTTGCTGCGGCAGGACGCATCCATCATCGGAGTGCGCAGCCACGATGAGCTGGATCTGGCCCGGCGTGCCAAGGCTACAGCCTCCAGCACGCTGACGGGCATCGCTCTGGAGCAGCCTGGCAAGACGTACCCGCTAGGTACGGATGTTGCCCTGCTGCTGCCTGTGCATCCAGTGCTCAGCGGTCTGGAGCTGCTGCTGGATGCATCCAGCGATACCGCGCTGACGGTAGAGCTGTGGGATACGGGGCGTAAGGAGAACTACGTCCCGCATTCGTTACAAGCTACGGCGACCGTTAACGTGACGGCGGGAACCGCGCAGTGGGTGAAGCTTCCGCTCGAATGGCGACCGGAAGAACTGCAAAATGCTTTTATCATCATCAAGGCGAATGCAGCCGTCACCCTCTACCATTCTACGGAAGCACACAGCGGGGTGCTAATCTTCTTCAAAACAGAAGAAAACCACGTGTCCAAAAATCTGGAGGATCATGCCACAGATCAGCCTGTCGTATTATGGTCCATGCAAGGGTTGGCGCGTCAGCCCTTCTGCTGTCGCACCCTCTCTGAGACTATGGCCTATTCAGCGGACAACACGATTAACGGCTACCATCGCCCTTTCGGCGGGCCGCAGCAGTGGATGTCGCAGCCGATGCAGTCTGGCAAGCCGGAATGGGTACAACTGACATGGGAGGAGCCACAAACCGTGGCTGAACTGCACTTGACGTTCAATGATGATGTGAACGAGGATCTGGTTAATTTGCATCACCATCGCACAACATTCCGCGTTATGCCTGAACTTGTGCGTGATTATCGGGTGGAAGTATTGAGTCGGTCTGAGGAATGGATCGAGATTGTACGTGTAACGGAAAACCGCAGAAGAAAAGTCATTCATTCCCTGAACACACCTGTGGATGCACAGGCGCTTAGGGTAAGCATCGATGCCACCAATGGCAGCAGATACGCCGAGTTGATTGAGATTCGGGCGTACGGGGAGCCAACAGTAAGTAGGTAAGAACTGAACGTAAAAAGCACTGGAACAGCCCCTTGGGAGTTATCATGAATTCGAGGGGTACTCCAATGCCTTTAAAAGATCTATTTCAGCTTAAATGATCTGTGAATAAAAAATGCAATTGAACCGAATAAAACGATAATGAAGATTAGAATGGGTATCCAACCATTATTAATGGCAGACTCTTTTTCACTGGAAGAACCAATGATCATCCAACTTATATACATAAATAATATGGTTATTTCCGCTTTCATGATATTAATCATGATACGAGCATTTTTATATTGTCGCTCTGCATTCTCTAGGTTTAAATTCAAGTAATTATAAGTATGTGGATATTTCTCAAGTTTCGATAGCCCAATCCATAATATAAGCCCAATTATTAAAGGTATCCAAGCTACCCACTTTCCTCCCCAACCATCTGGTTCTCCTTTCATGTTAAAATGTATAGGCAACTCATTGGGCAAAGTCCTCCATTGCTGCGTGAAGTATACCGTAAAGATAACAAACAAAATAATTGTTGTGACGTCTATAGCTATTTCTAATTTCGTTTTTTTAATTGCAATCTTTGGACGATCTTTGATTTCCAATTGTTTAATTCTCCCTCACTCATCTCGATTATGGTGGCGAAGTGATAGTGTGCAGAGTTATTGATCCAGATAGGTTTCTTGTAGAAACCGGACAGACTGCACAATTAGCGCTTTCAACACATCCACATCGATGTCTGCTACCTTGTTGATGTACACACACGCTTTACCTGTCGTATGTTTTCCAAAGTCCTTTAATAGATCCTCTCGCTCACGATCCCCTGAGGCAAAATATAAACTAATCTTGGCCTTTCTTGGCGAAAAGCCCACTAGAGGTGCATCCCCTTCGTGACCCGATTCATATTTGTAATGATATGCACCGAATCCAATAATACTCGGTCCCCACATTTTTGCATCATAACCTGTTGTCTCCGTGAAAATATCCAATAATTGATAGGCGTCTTCCCGTTTCTTTGGATTCTCGATCAGTTCAATAAATTCAATGACGCTTTGGTCTGTTATGGTTGTTTTTGGTTTGTACACTGAAGCAATCACTCCTTAATTAGGTCCAGTCATCAAAATGCTTTTCCAGAAAGATAAGCTCTTTCTCATAGTGTGCGAGATGACCTTCTTCTATCATTTTTATAAAAGCGAGTTCCCCGGCAGCCGCACGATCAGTCAGTGTTTTACACATAAAACGGATACGGGATATGACCCATTCCTTCAAATCTGCTGGCACACTCAGCCCGTACGTAGTCATGAATAATGCAATACGTTCTTTTCGAACAGTTCCGTACGCCTGGCTAGTGTAAGGTACAACACCTTTTCCATCCATCTTTGGTGAAAAATCTGCGAGGGGAACGGCTGTATACAAGGCATAGGCGATATCCCACATTCGCGGACCCGGACCTGCCATATCAAAATCAATAATCCCTTGAGGACGTCCACCCTTGTACACCATATTATACGGCGCAAAATCGTTATGACATACAACTTCATCTTCTGTTATGCCTGGATATCTGTTCGTTGACTCTGATGTTGTTGTAAATCCAACGGTCGCATCATGGTAACTTCTCAACAGTTTAGCAACTTCGATCAAAGATTCGTCTGACCACATATACTCTTCGATCTCAGGGTAGTCATTGCATGGAACGATGCCTTCAAGGCAAGAAAGTACTTCTCTCCCCTGTTCATCTATTCCCAGAAATCGAGGAGAATGGGTATAACCAAATTTTTCGAGATGTAAAAGCAGTTCATGCACATATGGATTTGGTTTGGCATGCCGGCGAACCGTCTCGCCTATTCTGACAACCTGATTCACATTACCTCCCGTAAATTCTTCCTCATGTTCGGACAATCTCATCCCTCCACAATATTACATCAGCTTTATCTACTTAATGTCTTTCGGTTCTCTATCCCATATTCCTGCATTTTCATCAACGAATCCGAATCTAATCCCATTTCATCATAGCAAATAGCGTCGTCATTACTGACGGCGCTGTTGTACGCTCTCTGAACAGGTTACGTAGCTACTACATGGTGCAGATCCATACTATTTTCGAAAAAGGCTGACCGTTCTACATGATACAGATCATAGAGCTGCTCCTTGGCATTGATGAATTGATATACATCGGAGTAGACATCATTAGCTAATTTCACATATGGCAGTTTTTCTACCGCTTTTCTAGACCTTATATTTTGCTTACGAATCTTCATAAATACCGTTTCAATGTCATGTTCCAAAAACAATTCAACGAAAAAGGCTGATTTCGCTCTTTGGCTGTACCCATTCCCAAAATACGGTGATCCAATCCATGTGGCTAAGAAACCCGTTTGATGCTCGATATGATACAGATCAATGGTACCAATAGGCTGCCCAGTTTCATTCAAAATCGTGCGGGAAATCACCGTCTTTTGTTCTTCTTCGGCCATCAATTGTTTGGTCAGGAATAGATATTCTTCATACGATTGGCATGCATAACGAACGTAAGGAGAAACTGCGGGGTCCATCATTAAGCTGTACAGTGAATGGCATTCCTGCAAATCACGTTTTTTTAACATTCTGTCTACCACCTAGTCCTTTTAGTCCGCTATATCAAGCAAATTAAGTATATAAAAGGTAGTGTGGGATTTAATGAATTCTGTATATGGCTTATGTAAAATGCATTGGTAAATATTGCTCATCTTCATCTTCGGGTAGCACAAAAAAACGGCATGTTCCTTTTGCAGGAACACGCCGTTTACACGGATACAGATAGATAGGAAATTATTGAATGCCTTGCATGATCGCATTAATGATGTTTTGCTGCGTCACGGTATTGTTTGAACGGTTAAACAAAGCGAATCCATGTTGACCGTTATGCCCGTTGTCCCAATACACAGGAACCATTTTGTATTTCTTGGCTTTTGCTGTAACTGCTTTGGCGTAAGCCGCACGATATACATTGTTGGTTGAATCGTAGGACGTTTTATCAATTGAACCGAATTCACCAATCACCACAGGATAGCCTTGAGTCACAAATTTATCGTACATGGACTTGAACTGGGATTCCAGATAATCTTCTTGTCCCCAAGTAGACTTTTTGGCAGGATTCGTTGCTGTTGCACCCCACTGCGTGATATTACCGTTTTCCTCACCTGCGAAATCCCACGGAGAGTAATAGTGCGCCGAGATCATGATTCTCTTCTGAGAACTAGGAATTACCGATGATCTGAAATTATCTGTTGGAAGAGCAAAACCATAATTACCAACGGTGAAGTCAATATTGGTATTCCAGCCTGGAATCAGCAACCATCTGGCATTGTTGTTTCCTCCAGTCTGACGAACCGTATCCACAAAGATTTGATTGTAGGCATTCAGGTTGGCGTAATACGCCGAGTTCGGATTGCCATAGTTGCCATCGAATACTTCGTTCATGGATTCAAAAATCAGACGGTCATTGTAGTTGCTGAACTTGGTAGCAATCTGCTGCCACACCTTTTTATACTTTTCCTTGATGGCAGTCTGATTGCCACCATTTACGAGCAGCCATCCACCTTGTACGGAATTGTATCCATCGCCATGAATATTGATGATGACATACAGACCTTCATTGTACGCATAATCTACGACTTGCTGAATTCGATTCAGCCATGCCGCATTGATTGTATAGTTGGGAGCGCTTCCAATGTTGTTCAAATAGGAAACGGGAATACGAATGGACTTGAAGCCAGCAGCTTTCACTTTTTTGATCAACTCTGGAGTCACCGTAGGATTGCCCCAAGCTGTCTCATTCGGTGTACCGTTCACCGCTGCTTCCAGCTGGTTGCCCAGATTCCATCCTGCACCCATCTCAGACACGATTTGCGAAGCGTCCGCTGCTGATGCTTTAGTGCTCCATCCTGTAAAGGCCACCGTAGCCAGTAATACTAGCGCCAAGCTGCTGATGCCAAATTTCTTCCATTTTTTGAACATACCCATACCTCCGCTTATTCTATTATTTTTTTCCTCAAGCAGTCCAGTTAATCTATTTATACAGATTGAATGATACGAGTATTCGCGCCCTCCTCTCTATCGATCAAACAAAAGAAATATTCTCTCACCACAACATAATAACACATTTTTGGAAAATAAAGCACTATCTTTCTCCTGATTTTTGACTATTTGTTACAAAAGCCTCCATTTAACCATTTAATTTGATTGCTTGGATTCGCTCTTTATCAAAATCAACAATCATAATGTGATCTTGCAGGATTTTGTCTCCGCAAGCTATTGTTGCGCCGTAATCCGCTATGCTGTTAAATGTTATATCTACACGATATACTTCAATTTCATTAAACCAGTCCTTATGTACCTTTTCATGAAGTTCATTCTCATAATATTCTCGAAAGACAGTCTCACAAATTGAAAACCACTTAACATAGTCTTCTATTTTATTATCAATTGAATCTAACTGTGTATTCGTGGATACATATATTCGGACATCGTTTAAATCCTCCTCCTGTATGGAGTGTTTAAATATTTGCACTGCATTTTGCAGAACATAGCACCGGTAACTCTCATCACTTTCTTCTTCAAGCTCAATGAATGGGCTTAACAACATGATCTTGCTCCTCTCTAGGCCTCTTTTTAGAATAACTCTTGTAACCACTGTACGAATTTTTCTTTCTCCTCAAACTGTGGGTAATGCGCAGACTCATTGAATACAATGAAATCTTTGATTGGTGCATCCAATACATCAAAATAATCACGTGCTGCATTCGCAGTGGTCATATAATCATATTTACCCATCACAAAATAAGTGGGAATCTCCAGATGATCAACTATGTCGGGTAAATTTTGATTCAGTGCTTCTCTCAGTAAGATTTCTTGTGAACCCAGAACCCCTGTATAATAGCGAATGATATCCAGCCCATTATATTCGGGATTGAAAAGGAATCCTGAAATATAATCTCTATTCTCATTGATAAGTCTAGCTGCACCACCGTACTTTTGCACAAGAATTCTAGGTGTAAGTTCCTCTCCCTGCTCGATCAAACCTCGAATTAGCTCCAGTTTTTTAACGTCCTCTGCATTACCGGCTTGTTTCGCTTGTTCTAGCGTGTACTCCAAGCTTTCTAGCTCACTCTGAAGCGTATTTGACATCTGCCCAATGCCTATATAAGTGTGAAACTGATCAGGTGCTTTAGCCGCAGCTTTCATCCCGATATATGTACCAAATGAATGACCGATTAATATAACCTTCTCTTGACCTAACTCCTCAGTTACATAATTCCTTAACGCTAACAAATCATCTACTAATACATCTGTTGTCAGATTCGAGTAATCTTCAGAAAAATGATATGACTTGCCGCTCCCACGTTGATCGTAATGGACCACAGTGAAGTGTTGCTCAAGCTCCTGTTGATACTTCCTAACATAAGGAATCTCAGAGCATCCAGGCCCACCATGCACAAAAATCAGGATAGGGTTACTCCGATCAACACCCCTGATCATGACTTCATGTCCTGCACCGTTAATTTCGACCTGCTCTAACATGCTGATGCTGTTTTCACCTTTAATTTTGGGTGTCCATGTAGGAAATATCAGAGCTACTATAACCAATAAAATCATACTCAATATGCTGTACTTGAGTATCTTACTTATTTTTTTGCGCATGTAATGCTCCTTAAATAATCAGTTTCAGTTGTAATTCTACCAACGGTTCCTTCACCGTAACGGATACAGCAATTCAACAGGTTCTTTCATCAGCTCTTCTTGGAAGATGTAATTGTGATCAGCTCCAATAATACAGAGTATTCTTTTTCCTGGATGAGCTTCAATTATATTTTTGACTCTTTGAATCATAATCTGATTACGCACAACCCAGCGAAAGTTCTGTGCCTTCGGGTTTACCTGATACAACCATTCATATTTTTGTTTGGTTACGCGATCGAATTCATTTGAATTAAAAGGAATCTCGCCGAACCTATACGTCTCCATTTGCTCCGCAAAGCAGTCATCATCCCGTTGTTCAAGTTCTTTGCGTTCCTCGCTCGAATAGCCGTTGAATGGTTCAAAAGCATTCCACACATCCAATTCAAACCAATCAATAGGGACAAATGTGATGTTCTGCGCCTCGCACAAAGGGAATATCAAATCCCAATACTCACTGGCCGGTTCTCCCCAGTATCCTCTATCATTTTTGTCCTTCAGATACCTCAACCAGCTCTGTGGATGAACTTCACCGCAAATAATATCTGGCTTAAACTCTTGAATCACTTCCTTGTAAAGGGAAAAAGAACAATGATATTTCTCCCTGAGTTCTGAATTATGAATGGTTCCGAGTATGCCAACCGTTGTCATGTGCCCAGCTCCTTTATCATGTGTATGTCTTTAGGCTCTTTGTCGTAGAGTTCTTGATCAATCTCACTTGCAATCTGACTGCCCTGGCTTCTGTAAAAGGATACCGCCGATCTCGTCTCTGTGGAGGAAATATACAGATACCGCGCTCCACGTTTTTTGGCCTCTTCACTTAACTGGTTCAGAATACGTTTTCCAATACCTTGTCTTCTGTACGCCTGAGAAACATACATCAAGTCAATTTGTAATTTATCACGTTCTCTGCCTCTGTATTGATGTGCCAGCACCCCGAACCCAATTAATCGATCTTCAGCAAAAGCGCCATACGCCATGCCGCCTTGTTCTAGTTCATACACATATCGTTTTTGAATCTCCTCCAACAGCTTTGCATCCCAGTTTGAGCACTCATGATCTTGTTCTAGCTCAACCAATTCGTTCTCTCTCATTTCATAAATAAGATCAATATGTTCCGAACGATCTATTTCCTGCAACTGGTTCACATCATCAAGGGTCAACGTTCTATACGTTATCATGGTCGTTGCTCCCCACCCTTTCCAATACATCTAAAATTCTATGGTATTATGGATCGAAGTCTGTATTTATCAAAAACTCTTTTATCGTACAAAATAGTGTATTCCTTGTTCTCTTCAATTAATTTTGACATATCCATTGGAACGGTTATTGTTCTTTCAATGTTATCAAAATTAATTACAGTCATCTCATTCTCACTAATTTTTTGAACAGTAACTGCTTCAAAAATTGAAGTTCGAAAGGAATTCCACAACAAAATTAAAAGCAATAAAAGTAATAGTGACATGATGAGTCCCTTATTCTTATTCACCAGTTCTTTTCATCTCCTATAAACAAATATGGTACTCGTCCTATAATCTTTTCTTCAAAAAATATTGAATGATTCCATCAGGATACTCATCAATGACTCCAAACACGTTATAGCCCATATTCTGGTAGAATTCCGGAGATTGATAAGAAAATGTACTTGTGTGTGAAAGCTTGCATCCTAATTGAGAAGCCATGCGTTCTGCTTGCATAATTAAAGATTTCCCGTATCCTTTCTTTCTGTGTTCTTCATCTATCCAAAAGTTATCAATATATAATGTCTCGCAATATGTAGCACAGAAAATCCCACCGACTGCCTTACCTGTCTTATCTCTCAAAAATAAATTAATACTTCTTCCGGGTTTAGTTAATAAGCCTTTGGTTTCTTTAAGATTATAGTTATATAAGTTATTACAAACGGTTTTATAATCTTCATCATTATCTTCAAATACAATTTGTAATTCATCCTCATCATTCATACTATTCAATGTTTAAGCCCCCCACTTAGAAAACCAACTCATGTAATCGTATACACTTTTAGGATTTCTCATTTTATTTCTAACCTGTATATCACTTCATCATCTGAATTGGTTCTATTCTCCCTAATAAACAACATGCTTATCTACCACGGTATCTCCTCTTTCAGCAACCCTGGATTACCTGCATCATTTTTTCCACTCTCACTCGAAACCACTTCCACATGGTGTTCAATCATTTGTATAACTTGGTTTTTATTTCTAGTGATCATTGCTGTCTTGCTGTTTTCGTTAATCACATCTAAAGCTGCAACTATATTATATTGATGGTTCCACTTCACAATCATCTGGCATAAGTTCTTGAATGACTGCTTATAATTCCACGCTTGCATACCTAATCTGGACAATACAAACCTCTTGATAATTCGATAATCTCTGATGAAAACATTTGGATTTAATACAAAAATCAAATCCGCTTCTTGTATGGATTTTAAAGTCCAATCTTTGTACTGTACTCCTTCTATGATCCAGGCATCTGTACGAACAATAGATAAGACGGAGTCATCCCTAACACTTTCAGGATATCTCAGATTTTCGGCACTTCTGTCCCAGATGAGATTGTCTAATTCATAGTAAGGAATACCGTATTGATCCGACAATTCTTTGGCTAATGTTGATTTTCCACTCCCGCAAGATCCAATAATTCGAATTCTCATACACTCTCCTAGCAACCTGTCGTTTTTGTTCATCAGTCTGTTAGCTTACACCCGTTGGGCTTATAATCTTTCTTCAAAAATGCATAGAGGACATTATCAACAAATCGATTTTTCCAATAATAATTTTCTTTCAATATGCCTTCTTCTCTGAAGCCAAGTTTATCAAGCAACTTTCTTGATCCCGCGTTCTCCGGCTCTACAAAGGCTTCAATCCTGTTTAATTCAAGATTCTTAAATCCATATTCAACGATTTCCTGAGCGACCTCGGTCATATAACCCTGCTGCCAAAACTCCGAGGCTAACTCATATCCCATCACAGCTTTATGATGTTGTTTCATCCAACCATGAAATCCGCATGTTCCAATAACTCTACCGTCCGACTTCAAAGCAATTCCCCAGCGGATAACCTGACCATTTTCGAATCGTTCATTCCATCTTTGTATGAGATCTTTTGCTTGTTTTATATTCGTAAAACTTTCTACATCGTAGAATCTTGTAACTTCATCTGAAGAAAAAATATGAAATATGTCTTGGCAATCACTCTGTTTAATCTCTCTTAGCAGCAATCTTTTGGTTTCTATTTCAGGAAATGGAGTCATTTTCACTTCACCTCAATTGAGTAAACTGCTACATTTTTCCCGATTATGTCTACATCCTTCTCGTGTTTCATGCCATTCTTTTGCGCGACTTTCATAGAGCCCACATTGCCATGTTGAATTAACGATATTAATCGTCTCTGTTTCAAGTGATCCATACCGTATTCTTTCCATGCTTTTGCTTGTTCGTATCCGTAACCCATTCCCCAGTGTTGCTCTACAACCCAGTAACCGACTTCAAGCTCATCCGTGCCTTCAATGATTTGAGGAATGAGTCCAGAGGTACCAATTAGCTTGTTATTCTCTTTATTGAATGAGAGTAACAGCCCCTTATCGTCTTTATTCCAGTTAATGAACTTTTCCAGACTTTGCATGGTTTCTTCCTTCGTCCAGGGTCCTCCATGTCTAATAAACTTCATCATATTCGGCTCACTTGTCATCTCAAAAAGTAAATCAAAATCATTTTTGGTATATTTCCGAAACATAAGTCGTTCTGTCTCCATCATTCTTTCAGCTCCTTTTGTATTCACTTCAAAATCGTTTGTTCGCGATCTACTGTCGATGTGAAAAACGCTTGTTTAATCTTTTCGGTAAAGCCACCACGTATTCTTCAGATATTCGATTTGGTCATCCCAATAGTAATCAGACAAAGTGAAATCCCTCCCTCATGCAATGTAATCGTATTCATAAATATTCAAATATTATAGAAGATTTTCATTCACTCACACCCTGGTTGTTGAGCTAGTGAGCAGAACCCTCATAAAATGCCTATCATATCTTTTAAAATTGCCGTGCACTGATCGTTATATCAACTTTATGTCCTATACTGCTGAAAACATAAACTTTGAAGTCTGTTGTTCTCCCTACAGCCAAATTCACTTTTTTTTGAGTTCCTTTATCAATCGGAACTTCAAGTCGAGTGTTATTGCCCACGGTAATTTTCATATAAAGATTGCTCTTACTGGTATTTTCAATCCACAGATGCGCATCCTCACCGTTATCAGGGTCCATTGTAAATCTCTTTTCATAAGAAGCATAACTACTATGATTTGTAGAATGGATGAGTTGAACGGACGAGGGTGCATTAACTGAATTTGTGGGGAACAATAATGATAAAGCCAGGCCAATTCCTACGAACATATGTAATGACAATGTATTCCGCTCCTCTATATCGTTACTATAAGACCAACCATTCCAATTACTTACATAATTGTACTACGAAAGCATGGGAGGGTCTATCCAACCTTAGCAGTTAATCCCATGCCCCTTTATCACCAGACACAGTTAAACCTTGTAGTTATCAATAAACTAGAGAAAATGATAAACTGATCTTAGTATTCATAACATATTGTAGGGGAAAGATTCTTCACACCAACGCAGTACTTTTACTTTATCTGCGTATAATTGCTTTATATTTTATGACTGGGAGGTCAACATAATGGATTTGGTGAACAAATTTTTAAATGGATTGAGAGCATCATTATCAACAGAAGAACTTGAAGAACTAAATACAGCGAGCGGTGCTACACAAGAAGATATAACTACATTAAGATCAAAATATCCAAATTGTCCAGAATCACTCATCGGTTTACTTGAAAATATTGATGGTACATATTGGAGGAAGTACGGAGATAAAGAAATTACGGTTTGTATTCTAGGCTCAGATGTTGGAGAAGGTAGATATCCATATTACTTACTCTCTACCCAACAAATGCTCGAAAGTTCAAAAAATGAAGAAGACGTCTCTTATCTTTTAGAATACGAAGATGAAGAGGATGCCGTTGACTCTAAGATCAATCGTGAGGGGCTTCTTCCAGAAAAATACATTCACTTTTCAGACTGTATGAATAATGGTGGAACATCCAGACTTTATATTGATTTTAACCCTACTGATGAAGGTGTACGTGGTCAAATCGTTCGCTTTTTGCACGACCCTGACGAATACGTAGTGATTGCAAACAGCTTTGACGAGTATTTACAGGGGCTTGTTAACAGTGGTTTTGCTTTTCTAAACGAAGAAGAGTAACTTCAGTAGGTTTGTATAAAGTTAAACATAAATTGGTTTAGATGAATAAAGAGACAGCTTTTTCGCTGTCTCTTTTACAATTAATCATGCAAAGTGACGAGGTACGGATTATTTCAATCGATATTTCTCGTTATTTATAATTTCACTTACTATTTCAGGTAGTTCTTCTTCTGTGAAATGATTAGTATACAGCTTGTTATCTACTTTCACATCCAGATTATTTTCAAACTCATCAAGCAGAATTACACTTCTTTCTTTCATTTGATACTCTTCTGCTCTCAAGCGATCTCTACGAATAATGGTTTGACGATCAACCATGAGTACAACATAAATTATGCGCACATTATAGTCTGCTAATTCTGTTAATAATCCATTAACGTCTTCCGGAAAAGCTACATAGTCCAAAACTACATCGTATCCATAATCCAATAGATTTTTCACTATACTGGCTATGTTTTTCCAAGTTAAGTCGTGTGTATCCTTATCAAGCCAAGGTTTACCTCGCCCTTTAACCGGAAAGTGACTAACCGCATCTCCAGAAATGTATGCACTTTTTTCTAAAGTCTGAACCAGCAGCTTTGAAGTTGTAGATTTCCCTACTCCAGCGGGACCAGATATAATATAAAGGTTAGTACTCATTTCCTATTCTCCTTACAAGATCTTTTGGAAACTTCCAATATCCAGTTTTCTATCAAATTTATATCCGATCTCTTTAAATAGAGCACATTGTTCATAACCATTTCTCTCGAATAATGATTTACTTCTGGTATTCTCCATGCAAATCGTCGCAATTAAGGTATGGAATCCTTGTTCTTTTGCAACCTTCTCAATAAAACTTAATGCTTGTTTCCCCAGGCCTTTTCCCAAAATGTCGGGCTTTAGATATATGGTGACTTCTCCGCAAATATCATATGCCTGTTTACTCTTATATTGGGTGATCAGTACATAGCCCATCATTTGATTGTTTTCAAGGATTACGTAAGTTTTATAACGCGTATCTTTGTTCATCACAGAGGTTTTAATCTGATCAAGATCTAATTCCTCCGTATGAAACGAAATCGTTGTATTCAATACATAGTAGTTATAAATAGCTCTAATTTCAGGAAGGTGTAGCTCGGCTACCTCTTCAAAAGTCACTATCGTCAATTACCATCCATCCTCTTCTGTTTCATTTTCTTCAAATATATCAGCGTCTATCTGTGAAATTCGAACTCACTGCATTTTCTCTAAATCAGCAGGTAGCGAAAATCTCCCTTCTTCATTAGGCTCAAAATCATATGTATGAACTACCGCGTCTAGATTTAACTCACCGTAAATATGAGGATATTCCCTGCCTTCATTATACAGATCTTCCCATACAACTTTGGATTTTATTTTAGATGCATCAAAGCAAAGTAATACTAACCCCTTTGTCCCAAGGTAATTATAATTAGCCACAGCTACAATCTTATCCATAGGTGAGCAATGAATAAAACCTTCCTTTTCTAAGGAGGCTGCTCTGTAAACCCCATTGATCAACGCATCTTCCCATTCTTTTCTTAAGAGTACATGTACAATCATCATCATAAAACCCTCCTATTAAAAACAAATGGTAATTATCTGGATAGGGCCTTATTCAATATGATATCTATGATTTCAATGGTCTCCAGATAATCTGTAGCAATGTGAGTTTGAAATTGTTCATCCTTGAAAGCTTCAACACACTTTGGTGCTTGTTGATACTGCCAGCCTCCAAATTCATCTCCTCGTTTAGCCAAACGATGATAAATTGTCTCTTCTATAGCCGTTAGGCAAAAATGATGAATGTCCTGATCGATCTCTTTTAACCCGTTATAGATGTAATGAAAGTTTTCCTCTTTATAGATGGTCATGGGGATGATTAAGTGTTTGTTGTATTTCTGCTTTACTTCTTTAGCCGTCTTTACGGTTAGAATTCTCCATAGCTCGATATCTTGAAAATCATCCGTCCGTTCCCTCTCCTCTCTACAATTCTCTGGGAGAAGTTTTCTGAGCATATAACCAATTTCTTCAGGATCATAGATCATACTGTTTGCAATTAAAGGTTGAAGTGCTTCTGCTGCCGAGGTTTTTCCGGAACCAAATGCTCCGTTAATCATGATGATCATTTCATCACTCCCAATCTAAATGTTACAAAAGAGAACAACCATGGAATCGAGCTTTTACTCGCAAGGGTGTGCTCCTTCTGCATTAAGTGGCGTTTATTCTTTTCCATTCATCTTCTAAAATGCTCATCTCGATTAGATTCCAGAATGTATCTTCATATCTTCTGGCATCGCGAATAAGTCCTTCTTGCACGAAGCCCGCTTTCTCATAACATCGGAGAGCTGAGATATTAAAATCAAAAACACCTAAACTAATCCGATGCAATCCTTCCTCTTCAAATCCAATTCGTAGTGCCTCATCGATCATTTGCTTCCCATATCCTTTACCCTGGTGTGGCTTGCCAAGGATCACCTTACCAATGCGCCCTGAACGATTATATCGATCGATACCACCAAGAGCAATATGGCCCACAATCTCCTGAGCGGATTCATCCACCACTTTATATATGAACTTATTCGAAGTGTTCTTATCATTCGCACCATCCAAATAATCAGATAGTTGTTCCCTGGACAGTGGATAATGGAACTGAGGGCCGGCCCACTGGAGCAGAAATGCTTCATCCCCACTCCATTCGATCAGTTGATCAAAATCTTCCGGTTCAAAGTATTGGAATGTAATCATATATATCTGCCCCTTCTTTTTTATGTTATATCATATACTCCTTCTGTTCTCTTGTATCATCATAATTATGAGCTTCATCAAACGCTCTGTTTCTTAAATTCATTTCACGAATGTAGTTTCGGACAACATTCATTGTACTAATTAAGCAGATGATGCCACCTAGAATACATATCGCCCCAATCCAATAATTAAGTTCAAAATCCACTTGATAATCACTCGGAGTATAACTGCCAGCTGCCGCTGACTGAAATGCCGCATAGCCTAACTTGGGAATCACCTCTTCAATCATCTTCGAGATCGTAATAATGACAATTCCTAACATGATAAATAGTAATGAGAAAATGAACTGTAAATGCTTCAGGACAAACTACCTCCTTTTATTTTCGAATGAAAATTGCTTTTCAAACCTACTCACATAAAATTCGATGCCAAACTAAACTTTTCCTTATCCTCCTTTTTCAAAATCTCGCAAGTCAGCTACGTTTATATATTTTCCAGTTTCTTATCCATTACTAAATGGTCTTCCCTGTGATACCCTGCCTTTTCATATGTGTTGATCGCTTGCATATTCTTTTGTCCTGTAAGAATCTTGACACTTTTTACACCAACGTTTTTGAATATGTTCTCCAACAATGTGATCATACGTAAAGCCAATCCGTTCCTGCGTTCAGATTCTAAAATGTACATTTCGGTTATTTCAGCTATAGACTCCTTGTAACAAAACGACTTAACAACTTGCCCACAAGCAAATCCAACCACTTGTTCTTCCAGTACAGCAACTACGATTGTTTCTCTTGTATGTATTAGTTCTTGTTGTACCTCATCTACATTTCGCCGAACTCCATTGAATAGGTAATTCAAGTCTACTAAAGCTTGCGCATCTGTTTGAACGGCCTCACGAACATAAAATTTTGTCATAAACATATCGTCTCCTTACTTTCACAAAGATTACTTTAGCATGCTGATCTTTTTTTTATCCCTCTCAGATAGTCAAAAAGCTGGAATACCATGTTATTGGATGCCCCAGCTTCGTTGTGTATTATTTGTTAGTTTCCAATGTTCCATGACGTGGTTTGAATAGGGAAGTAATAATCATTTCTGCACACTCTTCCGGTGTATTCACACTCGTATCAACCGAATAACTATAGTGAATGTTGGGTGCCATGATTTTATTTTGCTCATCGGATTGATCTTCTCTTCGATCCCCACGTTCGATATTCCGCTGACGACAAATGTCCAAAGGACAATATAACTCAACGATATCCAATGGGTACCCGTCAAAAATGTTTTTGACTTGTTCATAATGTGGCGTGAGCTCAGGTCTTTCGACAAGTATGCCATCGATCAGAACATGCTTCCCGCTATCTGAAAATAACTTTGCCGTGTGATACATCATAATGATGGCTTCACTAAGATACTTCCAGTAATCCCGTCTGGAGATGTTTATCTCCGATTGTATTTTCAAAAAGATCATTACCCACAACGTAGAAAAATGGTTCAGAGTAGTCTTGCATTGCTTCCACGATTGAAGTTTTACCAGAACTGGTTACACCATTCAAAAATATAATTTTGCCTTTTTCCATCGTAATCATCTTCCTTTTACATAGATTATGTTTAATAAAAGTATCACTGTGGAAGACATAGATTTGATACTGCTCCATACCAATGAGCATCGAAATAGGAAGGAATGTCATTATAGAACGCTTTCAGGATACATCAAGTGAATTCGCTTAAGCAGTTTCTCAATAGCCTGATCTTCATCGGGCAGGAAGAATATATCTTTTCCATTATTGCTTTCATATATAAAATCCTTAAGGCTCTTACTCAAATAATACGAAAATCACCAATGATTGCGATCTTGGTTTGGTAGTTAATGAACTTTTGAAGAACTATCCATTCCACAGTCTTATTACATCTTTTAATTCAAAATTTTCAAAACGTAATTTATAAATATCTGGCTTCTTTAATTGATCTAAAAAATCCAAACCATAACTTGAATCAAAATAATTCATCATCAAAGTCATTACAAGTCCATGTGTTCCAATAGCTATTTTCTTCCCAGCGTGTTCTTTTAATATGTTTTTAATCACTGCTATCGATCTATTCTGACAATCAGCATTAGACTCCCCACCTGGTAAAGAATAATCAAAATCATTAAATTTATCTCTAATAATTGACATTAACTCAGTGTTATCAATAGTTTCTTCAGCAAAAAACCTTTCCCTTAGATCTTCATATGTTTTGATATTTAATTCAAAGTATTGTGCCAACCCCTCAACACTAAGGATTGCCCGGTTATATGGGCTGGATATAATAACATCTATTCCTTCTACTTTAAGTATTTCAGTAGCTTTCTCAACATCCTTCTTGCCCTTAGTGGTGAGTCCTCTAGTAATTTCGCTTCCTTCATCGTATGGTGATTCAGCATGCCTAACCATATAGATGTTCGTCTTCATATAATCCTCCTTGAAATGCTGCTTTATTACGTTACCCTGTCTAATTTCGCTCTTTCCCTTTCCATGAACAAAATAAAGAGTAGTAGCGACGCTGCATAGATAGGTTGTGAGGCGATTCTTTGGCATGCTCGAATATACTTGATATCAGCTCTTTATCCTATCACATATGATGTTAACTATTTCCTCAGTAGGTAATAGACCATCAATAATCAGATCTGAATTTGGTTTTATTGTCTTCAACATACGTTCATATCCACTTCTCCCGCCTGATAAATAAAGACTTAAATCATCTAAAATAGATTCTGCATTCTTGTCTCTAAAATCTCTTAATATTCTTCTTGCCATTGCTATATCAAGAGGTGTATCTATGAAAATAGTCAGATCAATGTTTTTCAATTTGTCATGTAACCTTGCAAATGGATAATCCAACAATATGAATTCCGTATCTTCTGAAGAAATAAGATTTCTCAGATCAGAAATTAGTGGCTCTAGGTTCCACTCATTACAATCAGCGCCTCGCTCAACCCAGTTAACAACATCGTCGGGTCCTTCTAAATCATACTCATCGAAATATAAGGTCTTTGCATTATTTAGCACTTGGGTTAGACATGACGTAATAGTGGTTTTCCCTCCCCCCGATACTGCTGCAATAGCAATGATCTTAGGCATTTTATTCCTCATTGTTCCTCAGCCTCCTGGAGTAAATCACTGGATATTTTTTCGAATTTCAAGAGTTTCGTCTAACGTTCAACTATATTTCTTTTTTAATATTTCTAAATATTCAAGTGGGACTTCCGTAATTTTAGAAATGTCTGATGTTTCAAATCCTAGTTTCAGAGCCCTTCTTGCAACCTTCAAGTTATGCTTCACCTTAGTAATCTTATCTTTAAGTAACACGTCCCCAAAATCCAGATAATCATCAGCAATCTCACCATTCAAAAAGAACTCTATGTCATAGGTTCCTATATGTTCTTCTACGTAAAATATATTAACCGAACAAAATACCACTGCTTCTGTTGTAATAAAACTATATTTCAGGTATATGGCACGCTCTTCAAGACTTATAAATTCATCATATAACTTTCCCATAAAAGTATCATGATAATCGCTTTTGTTTTCATCACGCCAATTTCTATAGGTCTTCCAGTAATTCTCTTTCGTTCGTTTCATCGCATTATACTGCTTATCCCATTCAAGTAGAATTTCTTTATTCACCCAATCACTTCCTGACAAAATTATATGCACCCAAATAGATCCTTTTTATATGGTTGCTGATTTACGATAACGTTCCTGTATTCATAAACCCGAAGGGGTGTCTGCTGAATTTCCTCTTCCTAATCCATCCCACAGCTTGAATACATGTTATGCGCGGTTACTCTCTTCGAAGCATCACCTAAAACTTGTGATCAAGATTTCAACTCTATTTTTTACTTTGGTATAAAAACTCAACTTCAGCATCTAACAAATATCGATATTCAAATAATTGCATTGTTCTTTCCTTAATTCTCTCCCGTATAACCATGCCTAGGCTTACCGATCCTCGTGTTCCAAGGTAACCACTATTAATAAATGTCTTCTCTACAAATTTTGTTTCCTTTAAGTGATACTGTAACCATTCTTTCTGCGATTCAATTAGTGCTTCTCTTGGTTCTTCATCCAACTTAGAAAGAAGCTTTTTATATATTTGATTCAACTCTTTATCCCAAATCTCGGTATATTTGCTTTCCAACGCCCCCCATCCCATTGTTGTAATAATCTCATTTGAATTTTGAGCCTCATTAAATTCCACTTCATAATCATGATCTATAGGATTTCGAAGCATTTCATCATAAAATTCTCATTTCAATTCATAGTTCCCAATGCTCATGGATAACACTTCATTGTTAGAAGCATCTGATCGACCTTCAGTTATTTCTTTCAATTCCGTTCCATTACGTGTACTCACTACATCAGGAGGCAGTTCAGAATTCATTATTGATTTAGTTTCGCTGTTCAAGGTAGTCAATTGACTACTATTTTGGCAGGATGAAAACACTATCGTAATAAAAAATAATAAGAGTATCTTACCTTTCATAAATTAATCTCCTTTAATGGCGCATAAAGTTACTGTATCCACAACGTCCCACTGACTTAAGCAACCAATGGGAGCGGCCGAGATGCGGTTAGTCTGTACGGATGTATCCGCTGAATACACTTCCCTGCCATTCCCCTTCGGCGGACCGAGGAGCCTTAAGGCTCCGAAGCACGCACGGATATGATGTCTCACAAACTCCCTCGAACTATGCCCTCAAAGTCCTTAATGAGTCCTGTTGCTTTCCCAATATTATTTAATCCCCATTGAGCATATTCTTTCGCGTCCCTATCATTACCTAGAAATTTATGCGTTCGTGCAATTAACAAAACCAACCTTAAATCAAGTGGAGCTCCAAAATTTTCAATTTTCTTAGATCCAGATATTATCTCGGCTAATGAAATTGATGTAATCATCCTAGGGAAATCATTGAATTGAGAATAATAACTCATTCCTTGATCCAAAAATAACTGTTTCATCTCATTTATAGTAACTATTGCATCATCGTCTGTTTCTCCGTATTGAAACCATCTTTCACGTTCCACTGAAAAAAATCTCTTAAACCAATTTGGATTTTTATTAAGACGTTTTCTGAATTCACAATCATAGGTCGTGATTTCATTTGAAGACTTAAATTCACCAATAGAATTAGGGAGGAAATCTAGATGCACCCCCATCTCCATAACACAAGATCCACCGGATTTATCTGCCTGAATCACCAGAGTATAAATAAAGTGATGATCAGTTGTCTTAACAAAATGATGATCGGTTCCCATAAACCCAACCTCATGTAGTTTTGGAGCAAAATACACCCTGATTAGCTTTCTAAAATCTTTAGTATTCACGTTTTCATATCCTTTGTGAGATTTTCGATAACGTTGTTTTATTCACAAACCCGAGAGCTTAAAGAGCACCAGCGACTGGGTCGAAGACCTAGCATCGTAGGAGTTGTCTGTTTGATACGAATTCCTCGAAATATCTCTGGCAGACCAAGGGGCGTTAGCCCCGCAGCGTTAATATTAGTTATCGGATGTTTTAGTCCCATTGAGCAACCTACAAGTTCTTTCCATATTCATTAAGTACTTTATTTACAAATTCGGTCTTCCCATCCGTATAAGACTGACGATTTTCTATATATTTAATAGCAAGTTCTTTCTTTAGATTGGCATATTCGACTACATATTCGGGATTGCCAATTAATGCATCTCTGAAGGATATATGTCTTAATAACTCTTTGCTCTCTTTATTACAAACATATAAATGATGTTCAGGTTTCTGTATTTTTACTGTGCTATAAGGAACATTTGCATCTTTTCTTGCAAAAGCTTCTCTGTTCTCAACACTCAAATTACCTTCATGATATTAACCTAAACTTTCTAATCCTTGAATTACATCTGGAAGCAAGTCCATAGAATCAATTACTACATCAATATCTAAAATAGGTTTTGCCGCTAGTCCAGGTACTGCGGTACTACCAACGTGCTCAATTCTTAGTACTAGTTCTCCGAGTATATGTTCTATGATGGATTTCAGATCAAAAAACATTTCAGGCCATTGATTGTTGTAATCTTCAATAATTATTGTTTTTTTACTCATCCTTGAGATGCCCCCAAAAAATAAAGTATTTACGAACCCTCACTGGCTTAAGCGCGTAAGCGCAGGTCCGACGGACTTAGCCAGTGAAGGGCGATATGTATTCTCTTACACAAACTAACCCACTACTCGATATTTCAATACCCAGCTCTTCCATACACTCGCGACTTAAAGCCTGTTCCAATGTTTCGTTCTCTTCTTGAGCTCCTCCAGGCAGTACATAATAAATACCTATATTTGCTCTTCTTTTCTTTATTAATAAAAGATTGTCATTCTGGATAATCAATGCTCGTACTGTATTTCGAATCATCTAGAATAGTCTCCCTCCATACAATGTCTACATCACTTTCTCAGAACGTTCCCGTATTCACGACCCAGCGAACGCTGAGTGTCCAGCTTATGCCGGGCCCATGACGAATGTCCGTAGCGTGAATATTATGTTATAGCATGTGAACATCTTCTCTGATTAAGTCACTCAAAAATTCATTTATTATCTACGCTCTTCTATTATCCATGAGTATTTACTTGCTATCGTATTTGCAATCTCTAAGATCGCTTTTTCTATTTTAATATCAATCATTAACGGTATATCGATTTCGATTAAGTTAATCTCCTCTACGCCCTCTAACGTATCAAAAGCATAGCCGCCATTAGTATTAACCAAAATCCCTGTAGCTACTACTGACTCACCATAAATGATTTTGGAGAACTTTAAGTTACTTATTTTCTTAAACCCCAACGATTGAGTGACGAATTGTTCAATATCAATGGTTTTTATTTTCTTGATATAATTCTCATCGGAATATATTTGTAAAAAGTCATATAAAAGAAAATCAGACATCTTATCGTCACCTCTTCGTTTATACCTTTAAATAGATTGAATTGTTTCTGGCTTACTGTTTCTTCGATTTTACATAGGTTTTGTTGATTTCCTATTCTTACCTTAATCCATTTATATAATGGTTCTTCTATAAATCTAATAAGTCCTTTTTGCATTTCTTAAGGCTTTCTAACAGTTCATTATAGGTAAACTTAATGCTTACGAGTTCTTCCTCAAGTGTTTCCGGATCATCTGACCATACTAAGGCGTAATCATCAAAATACTGAATTCCAGGCGACGGGTCATGCCCAAGCCATGGACATCGTTTTGTATTGACGACGTCCTGACCCCTTAGAGTTGCTCCTTATAGTTGTGAGGCTTGCGAAACACCTAAATTCAGTGACGTCCAGACGGGCTTAGGGGACTGGCTGTGGTCACTCGCTTCTCCGAGTCATCAGTATCGTCAATGTATTTTTAGCCAATGAATTTCTGGAAGCAGCCATTGTATTTAAAGCGTTCTCAAAATAGCGATATACTTCATCTGCAATTTCCAGAAACTCTTCAACAAGTACATTACTATCCAAGTAACAAGCATATAGATACTCAACTAAAGCGGAGTTAATCTCACAATAGTTTAATATGGCATTCTTCATCTTAATGATTTCATCTTCCCATACCCCTGTATCTTCTAAAACCAAAGAGTACAATGCACGAATTAATCTCTTAGAGTAACCTTTAATATATCTAGTTTTCATTGAGTGATCACTAACATTAGAAAGTGAACGATGTACACGATCTACTTCCTCCTTGGTATCTGTATTTAAGTCTAAAATGAATTCTGGAGAAATTATGATCGGGGGTACCTTTTCACCAATGTCCTCCCCATGTATGCAAACACAAATGATCTTAATCCAAAAACCCCAATCATTCGGTCTACTTAATACATCATCAATCGAGCAAATGATCGTATCCATCTTAGTGACGAATGGATATTCTTCCAAAAGCCTGTCTTTAATCATTGACAATCTTTCGTAATCAATATCTTCGGGATTTGCACATACAATAGTAAAGTCTGCATCTGACTTATAAGGTTTAGCTGTTCCTTTTGGAATCGAGCCACACATATAAATACTATGAATCTTACCTTTAAATTCGTTAAGTATATGATCTATATACTTATCAACCAAATCCTTATATTCACTTTGTATTGCAATTCTATTTATAACTTTTTCTAATATCATATAGACTCCTCCTAAACTATGAGCTTCTTCGAGCTACTTATAATGAATTTACGACTTTCAATGTGCTTGGTTTATTAAGATTGAGATATATTCTTCATCTTTAAGCCTTGTCACCTTACAGTTCTCATTGCATCAAATTCTACTATTCTCTCTTCAATTGTTTTATTAGTACTATCTTTAAATATGTCCTCTCGATCATAGTGAGGAAAAATAAGCTTGTCGGTTACACCTAATGCCTTAAAATCCGTTAAATCCATTGTGTTCATCTGTGGAGTAAAGAAATCGACAATGTTAATATTCGGCCCCAGTAATAACGTTCCAGCACTTACTCCAACTATAATTACATTCTGTGCGGCCAGTGTTTTAATAATTTCATCAGCACCACTTTTTCTTAGCGTAATACAATAATGTAAATGAATTTCCACCATTGATATATATAACATCTCTATGTAAGAGAATTTCCGGGTCATCAAATTCTATATCTACAAACTTAATATCATGAAACCCCATGTCCTTGAACTCTTGCAATGCCCTTTGTGCATATCTATTATTTTCTTTCATCGGGGATCCTGTTGTAATAATAGAGACCTTTAATTGAGAAATATCTCTATCAATAAGATCCAGAAATTGATTTTTAATATCTTCAGTATAAAAACCACAAGAGGTTAGTAACAATCTACTCATTGAAATCCCCGTCCTTAACTAATAGTTTATCTAATCTTTATGATTTAATTAAGCATTCCCCTGATTTCTGCTAACTTTGTATATTAGCGACCCGACGCATGTCGGGTGTCCGTCGGACCAAGGGCGTATGCCCGCAGCGTGAATATTATGTTGTCTGATGTACGATACTCCTTTGAATACGCTATTCTGAATGACTAAATTCTTTTCGAATCTTTTCTTTCTTCTCTTCTATTATGGCCTTCAACTTAATCGCTTCTTTTTCGGTTATTTCTCCATTCATTCGATCCGTTTCTATTTGTTCCTTAATATCTTCTAGTAATCCTCTTGTTTGATATAACCTCAATCCAGTCCATTCCGAAATAAAAATATCATCTTCGATCTCACCGTCCATACCAAAAAATATTCTGTAATAGCCTATATGGTTTGCTCGATATTCAATTCTGACTTTTACTTCAATATATTCAAGCTCTTTATTGTTTGGATCTATATACTCTAAACTCTTGATATGTAGCGAGATATTCTCTATTAAGATTTTTAAATATTTTTCGTCGTAATCCCAAAACAACTCTTCAAAATCTTCGGGCTCCTCGATTCTATAGCTTTTTAGATTGAGCCAAAAAGATTCGAGCGCTCGATTTTTTACATCGTGATTACTTGCCCACTTTCTTAAATCTTGTACGATCATAAAATCCCTCGTTTCATAAGTATTTCAAGTTTTTCCGTATTTCAGATAACGTTCCTGTATTCACGACCCAGCGTATGCCGGGCCAAGGGCGTATGCCCACAGCGTGAATATTATGTTAGCTGGAGTTAATGACTCCTATGAAATACCTTCGAGTTCTAACGACCTTCTTCGTTTTCTTCATTATAATAACATTCTCCATTCTTACATCCATATGTAATTTTCGAGTCAAAGTCTTCGTAATATATGACTTCATTAAAATCAGAAGGTGTGGTTTCTTTAATTTTCTCTAGCAAAGCTTTGGAGGCTTCCCTTGCGTTTGCTTGGTTTTCCTTTTCATCATAACCAATCGCAGTTCCTGAAGGACCTTCATAAACAGTAAAGTACCACTTACTCGTATCATCGCTTACTTCAATTAAATAATAGTACGCGTCTTCAGCATTATCTGACTTATATAACGGTTCACCAAACAAAGTAAGAAGCGATCCTCTAAACTTCGCACTTTCTTCACCCGCAATAATGCCTGTATCCAGAAATTTTGAGGATCCTAATGTTTCATCTTCTTCAGTAATAGCTTTATAGGTATACATTTCATTAAGTTCCTCCTTCAAAGTACTATCATTTATTGCATCATTTTGTTCGGAGCTCCTTCGCGTATTATCCGAACAGCCCAACAGAACTACTAAAATCAATAAAGTTATTAACTTATACATGTTTATCCTTTCTGGAAGTTAGTAAAGGTTTATAAGTTTCTTCATTAATTTCAGCTAACGTTCCTGTATTCATGAACCCCAAAGGGGTTGTCTGCCGAAATTGCCTCATCGGAATCCTTCCAGCAGACCAAGGCTCCAACGGAGCCGCTGCTTGAATATTTTGTTATGTGAAGTTCCCTCTTCTCGAAAAGCTATCAATTTCTTTACAATCGATTTTCTAAGTCATTTATTGTATTTAACCAGATTGGGTATTCTTCTGATTCTTCCCATAGCTCTTTTAGTTCTGAATCTTTCTTAATTTTCTTAACTGCTCGTTTAGCTTTTGAAATGAGTTTTTTTCCTTTACCTTTATGTTTATCGATCCAGTCATATAGATCCTCTGTATTACTTTGATTATTCAATATTTCTTTCCCAGGATTACCTTGTAATGCTACAAGGATCTCAATTGCGCCTAAAGCATTGGAAGCTAAATCTGACTCAATATAATCTTCTTCTAATACTTCTTCAATCGTCTCTTCAATTAATTCGATGTCATCAGAATCAAGTAAATCTGCCTTCCAATCTAATACATCATCGTTCTCGAAAATTCCAGTTCCCCATGCTCCCATCAATTAACCTCCAAAAAGTGTCATTATGTTTTAAAGCTCTTAGGGACATAACGTTCCTGTATTCATGAACCCCGAAAGGGGTGTCTTCTTAAATTCCTCTCCGAAATCCTTGCAGACCAAGGCTCCGTGAGGAGCCGCTACTTGAATATGATGTTATAGGATGTCAGCGTCTTCTTCGAAAATACTTACACAAATATTCCACTTCCCATGATCTTAAATATATTTTTTCAATTCAAGTAAATCATCAATAATACAATCCGCTTGTTTAAGCTCCCATTCTTGGGCAAAGTCAAATCGACAACCGAAAGCCTTCAATCCATTGTTTTTTGCTGCATTGATATCAGAGATCCTGTCGCCAACTACAGCAGCATTGTTGATGTGATATTTCATAAGAATATATCTAACTAAGTCATCCTTATTCTGAGTCTCTATTTGTTGGATGCTAAAGGTTTCTGTCACCCAATTATTTAACTTGTAACAGTTAACGATAGCATTGAGGTATTCGATTAGTCCATTACTTGCTATAAAAATTAAGCAGCCTTCCTGTTTTAAAAAATCAAAAACTTCTTTGACATGCGGATAAATTGCACCTTTGCCATAATTAATATTTGCAATTAACTTCTCCAAGAAGATTTCGTCTACCATTCGTCTGATTTCGTTTGAATGGTTCGGTAGTAACGTTTCCCAAACTACTGGTAGAGGAACTCCCATAATTTCACGATATTTTTGAGTTGGAGTTTCACTCGACCATTCATTACGAGACCTCAAGATAGAAAACGTTTCTTCTAACGATAACTCTAAGATTTTGTTTGTTTGAAATAGTGTACCATCCATATCGAAAATAACCGCTTCCAGCATGATTTCACTCCTATTCAGAGTTTGAATAATTTATTTTGTATTTTTATACGCTGATTTCCTATAACGTTACTGTATCTACGACGCCCCACCGACTTAAGCCACGTTAAAGGCGACCGCGATGCGGTTAGTCCGTGCGGATGTGTCCGCATGATTCCACTTCCCTGCCAATTCCCTTAGGGCTGACCAGGGAGCGTCAGGACCCAAAGCTTGGATATAATGTTATCTGACGTAAACCTCTACTGTGAATTAGTTATAATCTTCTTTGTTAAGTTAAACTCATGACGGCATTCATAGTAATAACTTTTGAGTTTATATCCCCCAGCTTTAAATACAGGCTTATGTTGATACCATACTATAATTAGCGTTCCTTCAAAAAGGATTCTACGAAGGATATAAACTATTCTGTTAAAGAGAACGTTTCTATTTTGAGCAAATTTATGAAGTGTTTCGGATTGAAACTGAACATGTTTCTCCTCATCACTTAAAATCTGATTACATAAATCTATTAATACTTCTGACTTTGTAGATTTTTGCAAGGCTCTATAGTACAACTTAGCAATGATCTCAGCAGTTAATAGAACAATGACTGATTGTTCTAGACTCGCATATCGACGTAATCTTCTAAACACATTGTCCACCCAATGTCTACGAAGGAGTGGGATTCCCTGTACCTTCATAAATCTGCCTAGATCTCTAGCGTGCCTCTGTTCTTCTTTAATGAATTCTATAAGCGCTTCATAGTAATCCTGATCTTGTGTCTGATGTACATATTCTTGCGCACGTTTAATTAGATGTTTACCTTCAGAGTTTTCTCCTAATTGAAACTGTTGAATTGACTTAATGATTATTTCTCTTTCAATAGTTGTTAATTTGTAGTTGTCATCCCAATGAATATATTTGAGGTTTTGATTATTTCTTCGATAATATTGCACCCATTTCGAGAAAGTGATATTCATTATTTGCTCCTAAAATGTAATAGGTTTATGTCAGATAACGTTCTTGTATTCACGACCCCGAGAGCCTTAAACGACCGTAGGGAGTGGGTCGAAGACTTAGGCTTGCAGGGTTGTCTGACTGCATGCGCTTCCTGCTAAATCTCCGGTCAGACCAAGGGGCGAATGACCCAATTCGTGAATATGTTGTTATACGACAATTCGGACTTCCACGATTACACTACAAAATTCTCTCGAATCCCAATTCCTTACATATCACAAATGACTTTCCTAATATTGCTACTTTTAATTCTTCATGATCTGATTCGAGCTTTATAATGTTTGGATTAAGATGATTCCTTTCTAACACTTCCTTGTA
The DNA here is from genome assembly GCF_037991315.1 of Paenibacillus sp. FSL H8-0079. Classification (NCBI taxonomy): domain Bacteria; kingdom Bacillati; phylum Bacillota; class Bacilli; order Caryophanales; family Paenibacillaceae; genus Paenibacillus; species Paenibacillus sp. FSL H8-0079. The sequence goes on along the minus strand of NZ_CP150300.1, from coordinate 2,628,568 downwards.
TGTTTTAATAATTGTCTCAGGTCCTTTGGCAAGAAGTCCCTGTTGTTGGTTTAAGAGCCATTCAAGTGATCCATTCATAAAATGTTGAAATTCAATCCATTTGTCTGTCACTTTTTGATGTTCAATTAATAGTTCTCCAATGACTTTAAAAACTTCATTTGATACCCCTTTGAAATATAATTCATTCGTTGGTTCAAGATATTCGAGTAATAATGGATGATTAGTCTCGAGTTCTATATCTTCAATAAAATCTAAAGTAATTTTATATTCTCTAACTTGTTTAAATTCAACTTCCCATTTTTGAATGATTGAATCGGTAAAATATAAAAAAACATGGAACTCAACGATTAAGTCTTCACCCGTCTCTTTTGTGATGACTGGACGAAGATAAACGTCATCTTCAAATATCGCATTTTGAAACTCTTTTTGAAATATCTGATAAATGGTTCTTCACCAACTTTCCCGAATTGTCGTATAACTTTCCTGTATTCACGATGTCCAACTTAGTCGGATGTGTCTGCTGAAACGCTCCCACGAAATTCATCCAGCAGACCAAGGCTCTGTTAAGAGCCGCTGCTTGAATATTATTTTATTTCGCATCATTGAACTGCATTCAAAATCTCAATTACTAATATAGCTTCTTCTTTATAACCTTCAAGGTCATTTAATTTAATCCATTCAGGTTCATCATGTCTAAATTGATAGAATCTAATGACCACATCTTCTCCTTCAATTGTAGAACTTAAAATTAAAATAAATTCTTTTTCAGAGTAATTCAACTTTATATTCTCTTTCCAATTCGAAATGAGTTTTAGTCCAGTCCTTAAATCCTCTATATGGTAATGATTAATTGAGGCTTCTAAATCCGTCCGATCTTGATAAATGGTTTCTTCAATAGAATCTGTCTCTCTTAAACTTGAAGCATCAATTACAATGCAATTGTCCCATTCATGAAAAGTAGGGTTAAATAAATTCGAACTGATCGATTCGTTTGATTGAGCAAGCTCATTCAATAAATTTCTCATCGCCTTATTTGTTTTCATGTTTTTCCTGCTTTCGAAGTGTTTCGTATAACGTTTGGGTATTCACGAAGCCGAGAGCCTTAAGTGACCGGAGGGAACGGGGCGTCAGACTTAGGCTCGCAGGACTTGTCCGCTGAAACTACTCCCCTGCCAAAATCTCCTGCGGACCGAGGGCGTTAGACCGACGAGTGAATACTTTGTTAGCCGATGTTATTGTCTTCTTTGCACCACTTACAACTTATCTCCTTTGTACCAATTAAACTTATTAATGATCTCTTTTGCTGCTTCATGGATTTCATTACCTCTTGAAAATCGTTCAGTATGATAGTATGGCTTACCGGTTGGAGTACCATTTTCCGAATTAATGTCATCTATAAATCTCCATACGTACTCATCACATGCGTCAACCGAGTTGCCAATGTATGTATCGAAATCACTTACTTTAATGTTATTAGGATTTGATTCATTCTTAAAACTTGCCATATAAGCATTACTTTCTCCAACTAACTTAATTGAGATAGATTTGCTTAAATACGCATTCTCCTTTTTAATAGAGCAATAAAAAGTTATGGAGTATTCATTGGCAGTACCACCAACCCAAGCAGACCATTTGTAATCATACGCTCTATCAACTAATGTTGTTACTAATTGTTCAAATTCTTTAATTTTATATTTTTTCCAATTAACTTTCTTGTTTTTGACAAACTTTCTCCAATTATCTTGTGTTATTGCTTCTGTTTCTTCAATGCCAAATATAGTAGCTAATTCACTAAAACCACTTTCATAATCACTTCTAAAATCTGCAAATCTGCGATCTGATAAAAAATATGGTATCTGACATTCTCTATAAAAAATCGGCAAAACAAAAACTTTTTTGGTTTGCATTTGCTTTACCCATGCAGCCCCTAGCTCACTCTTAACCCACTCTGAATTTAGCGCTTCTGGTGATAATACTATCCCTAGAAATTCGTTTTCTCTAATTCCCTCTTCAATTTTCCATGTAATAGAATCACCGATTTTTATTTCCCACTTATCAAACCAAACATTAACACCTATTCTTTTTAAATCTCTTGCGAGTTTTTCTACAAATGGCTTGTCAATACTTGTATGACTAAGAAATATACTAGGCATTATTATTTCTCCTTTTATTTGCAAGAATTTCAGCTAACGTTCCTGTATCCACGACGTCCCACCAACTTAAATGACCAACGGGAGTGGCCGCGATGCGGTTAGTCGGTGCGGATGTGTCAGCCACCTTGCCATTCCCCTTCGGGCGAACCGAGGAGCCGTCAGGCTCCGATACGTGGATATGATGTTAGGTGAAGTTAAAGCCATCTTGAATATTCTTCCTAATGTTTGATATATTTAATCATATTAAATTTAGGAGGAGATAAATTGGAAATTAAAGAATTCTTGCCTTATTTAAGTGGACGGATTGTCAAACCAAGTGCGACAGTTCTTCTGCGAAAGATTCGTGAGCGGTCTTCCAACCCAAGCATTTTCGTGGTCTGTGATTTATTAGGTCGAGTGAATGAGCGAGATCATCATCATATACCCTCGCGAGATCGGTACCTTTAGGGAAAAACTCTCGAAGTAATCCATTCGCATTCTCGTTGGAACCGCGTTGCCAGGATGAATACGGATCGGCAAAATAAACGTGTAGGTTATGGGTGGCTTCCAGATGGGCATAGCATGCAAACTCCTTGCCTCGGTCAGCCGTGGCTGTGAGGAAGGTTCCCGTGGGATACTGTGAGATCGCTACACCGAGCGCAATCTCCATCGACAAAGCGGTGCGATCAGGCATGAGAACAGCGGTATATAGACGTGTCTTGCGTTCAATCAACGTCGCTACGCAGCCTTTACTTCTCCCACGACCCGATACAACGGTATCCAACTCCCAGTGCCCAAATGTTTCACGGGAACGGACTTCTTTTGGGCGATCTGAAATCGTCCTTCCAATGGCGAATTTGCCGCGCGTTTCTGCGGGTTTCTGACGCTTCCCCTTATGCCGAAGAACCTGTAATATGCCTCGAACCAGACGCCCTGCATAGATCCAGCGATAGATGGTTTTGAAAGAGACTGCATGCCGCCCTTCGATACGGAAACGTTCGGTGATTTGTTCGGGAGACCACGTTGCCTCCAATTTTTCCTCCAGTGAAGCAGCCAAGGCATCGGACCAACTCCCTGGAGAGACCGAAGCCTTACGACGCTCCTCATAAGCATGCTGAGCTTGTTCTGCCTGATACGGATGTGATGAAGTCACCCGATCTAACTCACGACAAATCGTCGATGGATGCCTACCCAGTTCTTTCGCAATGGCTCTTGAGCTTCTACCTTGTCTGTGGAGGACTTCTAGCTTGCTACGTTCAATTATGCTAAGATGTCTGTAGCTCATGGTTGGATTCTCCTTGTGTGAATGGTGTTGTGGTGACTTCATTCTACACGAATCCGGCCATGGGCCATTTTTTTTATTTCCAGTAGGTGTCGCACTTCATATTACAATTCGTCAAGTGTGCCATCATTAATTGGAGCTATCGTTCTAATTATTAGAATAGTTGCTCTGGCAAGAACAACAAAAATCGAAAGATTGCTAATGAATGATCAAAAGAACATAGTAATATTCTTGATTCAGTCTTTCTTTGCATCAATAATTACCGCAATAATCGCACTATATTTCACTTCACTTGCAGCTGGTGATGAACAAATAGAGTTTTATGTAGCTCTTTTCTTAGTTTATTTTGTTCTAGCTTTCGCCTCAGTACCTGGAGTATACAGTGTCTTGAGTCTAATTAAAAAACGCTCAATTCATTATGTACTGATAGATTCTGAAGTCGTAACAGATTCTATGGCCCCTATTAACCCTCCTGTTGGATCTCAATATAAAATTAAATTATACATTCATCGTGTAACAATTGAGGATAAAGTAATAGTATCAAATAAACCAACTTTGAATGACATTCAAGGATTTAAAAGAGTAATAGATAAATCTTTTCTTTATGATAAAGACATTTTTGAAGAAAAGCTTTGATTTCACCTAACGTTCCTGTATTCACGACCCGACATATGTCGGGTGTCTGGCGAATGCCAGACCAAGGACGAATGTCCGCAGCGTGAATATTATGTTATGTGCTGTTGCCAACTTCCCTGAATTTCTTACAAATGGCCTTTAATTGTTCTTCATACAACTGTTTATTGAATTCTAATGATTTGAAGTTAGTATAATCCCAATAACCTCCAGCTGATTCTTCATCCCTAAAAGGTTGTTCAAATTCACTCCAAATAATAACCTCATCTTCTTCAGTTATTCTAACTATCAAAGGCCAACATCCCGGCTCGCCACAGTTACATCCCAGCACTAATGTTTTCCCATCGTAATTGTAAATATCATTTTCATTAAGTTTCCCAAAAAAATGTTCTTCAATGTCTTTTAAATATTCTATATTCAAACCCTCATATCCCCCAGCAATTGAAGGTTCAAACTGGATTTCATATCTTCTCATTAATTCGTTCAGATTCTCGCCATTTATATAAACACCTAAGATTTGAGCATCTTGCTCTTCGGAATATTCTATAGTGAAATGAATCACGTCCATATATACAACTCCATTTTTCTTTAATGATTGATGATATATAAAATCTCTTGGCAATTGCACATAACGTTCCTGTATTCACGACCCGACGTATGTCGGGTGTCCGGCACATGCCGGACCAAGGACGAATGTCCGCAGCGTGAATATTATGTTATATGATGGAACTGCCTTCTGTGAGACACTACATAAATAAAGATGCGTTTTCTTTAATCTCAACTATTATTTTACGAAGATCCTTATAACTAGTAATAAATCTAACAAACGCCACCAAAATTGCACCTAGCAAATATAACATGTCAATTGTGCTAAACGAACTCAGTAACTTATGTATCATGTAGCTGAATCCAACTAATAATACAAAAAACCATAACATAACTTCTCTACTCAATTTTCGATATTTCTGCTGTATTGTTTTATTAGGTAATAGAAGTATACGAACTATTATATAAATCAACATGTGGATTGCTAAGATTATTGAAAAAAAAGAAATCGAATCACTCTTTACAAAGTTAATTAATGATTTTTCCTCAACGAAATTTGCCACAGCAAAAAAAGTAATGATTGTATTGAAAACCACATAAATTAAAAAGAATATCATTTCAAAACGCGACTTGATAGAACGAGTATTCTCTCTTAAAAATACTACAGTTTCAAATAAATCGACAACAATTGATGAGTAACAATATTCTTTATCCATCCAGTTAGTAAATACAGGTATACTGATCGGCATAAATATCAGTAATGAAAACGCCCACAAATATTTATATTCTGCGTTAGCATAGTTGTAAAAATGCTCTAATACTGTCCCTATCACTATGGGAATTAACAATGTAAAGAAATAAGTTAACAGCAAAATGCAAGCTAATGATATCAATCGTGCAATGTGTATAGAATATTTAGAAGACCTATCCAGCCACGATCTTTCCGTATCTTCCAAATCTTCTAGCAATTGAAATAATAACCCCACCTCTGAATCACTCCTAACAATATTTATTTGCAGTTCTTTCATATAACGTTACTGTATCTACGAACCCAATAGGCTTAAAGGAGCGTAGCGACTGGGTGGCTTCGCCACTTAGCCTTGCAGGGTTGAGAGTTGAATCAACTCCTTTGCTTTCTACTTCTTGCGAACCAAGGGGCGAACGCCCCGCAGCGTAGATACGATGTTAGGCGATTTGCAGGACTTCTTTGAATTACCTGTCAAATTGTTCTTTCCTCAGTTCATAAAATATCTTTACCAACTGATGTTCATCTTCATTTAAAACGATTTTCTCAAACCGTCTCCTACCAAGTCGTCTATCAATAATTCCAAATGCTTTATATATTGGGTTATTGGAACTCATTATTTCTGAGAAAGGTGTATTTATGTAATTTCTAAGATTTTCAGTAATATGACTTGTTTCATGCAAACCCATATTCATTATTGTCTTTACATCATCGTTTCTTATATGTGTTTTATAAAAATCCTCATGATATCCATGGTGAAGTTCTAGTAATGTAATATTCTCAGGTAGCTCATTCATGTACCAATGATAATATCCGCCTCCGAAAATCTTCTTACCATCCAGTGTAATCCAAGCTTCACCATACCCATCGTGTGCTTCGCGATACCTGGTTTCGTGAATATCAATACGTTTCTTTAATCCCGGAGTAATAAATTCTCTTATCATTACACGTAATTTAGACCAATCCATGAAGTAATCCTCTCATTTATTTTTGATTGATTAATCTGTTCCCTGCATTTCTCCTAACGTTCCTGTATTCACGACCCAGCGCATGCTGGGTGTCCGGCGAATGCCGGACCAAGGACGGATGTCCGCAGCGTGAATATTATGTTAGGCGAAGATCTAATACTTCTTTGAATATCTTTCAAAATTCTAATTCCTTATTAATAAACTCTGATTACAATAAATGAATAAACAAACAATAAATCGGCACACCTACAGAGACTGTGGCAGCCGGGTAAATGAAAATAGGACTGTTAATTATCTTGAATACTCTTAATCTTTTAGAATTTTTATGAGGTTTCAAATATTCAATTCGAGCAGATCCTATATACTCATTCGTGTAGCCAACCACTAAATCTTGAGTTCTATATGTTAATTTAGTAATTTCTAAACTTGAAACAGGAATTGTTACTTTAATCTCTTTTGATGTAATTGCATTTTTAGATAAATTCCATAAAGACGGTTCTCCAACAAAAAACCATAATGTAGGTTTTTTACCATTAGTATAGTTGGAAACTTCAGTACCACTAGGCTTTAAATGAACAGTGTGTGCATCAATAATAACTTCCTCAGAACAATATCTAACAAGTTCAATTCCTGGTAATTCCTCATAGCTCGTTATTTTTTTAGTTTGTTTCGATCTGAGGAGTAATAAAAAAATCCAAAACAAAGCTACTAATACCAATGTAATTAAAATTGAGAGAATATACTTCATTGAATCCACATCCTAATCTGTATCAATTTACATCATTAATAAAATTTAAAAGTAAATTCCATTGAAAGAAGCTTGTTCGTTTATAACTATTAGATTTTCGCCTAACATCATATCTACGAACTTCGTAAATACCTCTCTTTTTAACGAATATCCGAACTACATATAATATAACCCAGATTAATCCATATGCGAAGTCACGAACATACTCAAAAAAAGCAGCCCCAGTGCGAACTACTCCATTCGTTAGAAGATACTAACCTGTTGGATGCAGTTTAACATTTGGGCTGCTCTCTTTTCACTCAACAATAGGGCTTACTGATACCCTTCAGTGATCAACCTTTACTTCCCTTCACCTAAAACATTTACTTCGCTCCGCTACTCCACACCACGCGCTCACTCATGGCTTTGTGCTGTGCAATCAGACAGAGTTCTGCCGCTTTGAATGCATGTTCTTGTGTCATGGCTGTCTCGGTGCGATCCAGACAATCGCGAATCAGTTGACCAAAGAACGGATAACCGATCTTGCCCTTCACGCTGTAGCGAAACTCGCCTTCATGGTTTACCAGATAGACCTGATCACCTTCCGGTTCTCTCGCTACATCGATGTACTTCCGCAGTTCAATATAACCGTCCGTTCCCAGAATAACTGTACGCCCATCGCCCCATGTGCCCAGACCATCCGGTGTGAACCAGTCCACTCGGAAGTAACCGGATGCACCGTTATCACCAATCAGAGAAGCTTCGCCGAAGTCTTCCAATTCCGGGAACTGTGGGTGATTGAAGTTATGTACACGACTGAACCCTACCTCAGCGTCCGTACATGATGCAAACGTCAGAAATTGTTCGATCTGGTGACTCCCGATATCACAGAGAATGCCGCCATACTGCTCATGCTTGAAGAACCAGTCGGGTCTTCCTCCGGCATTTAAGCGATGCGGGCCTGTGCCCATAACTTGCACTACTTTGCCGATTGCTCCCTGTTCAATGAGCTGCCCCGCATAGATTGCACTTTCTACATGCAGTCGTTCACTGTAATACACCATGTACTTTTTGCCTGTTCGCTTCACTTCTTCTCGTGCAAGCTTTAATTGCTCCAGCGTGGTAAATGGGGCTTTGTCTGTAAAATAATCCTTGCCTGCGGCCAGAACTCTCATACCAAGCGGCGCACGATCTGAAGTGATCGCTGCACTTGCCACCAATAACACCTCATCATCTGCAAGCACCTCTGCTTCAGATCCAGCAACTTGAGCCTGTGGGAACTGCTTCCGAAATGCCTCCACCTTCGCCGGGTCCGGATCATATACCCATTTGAGGGTAGCCCCGGCCTCCAACAGTCCGCCAACCATGCCGTAGATGTGCCCATGATCCAAGGCTACAGCCGCAATGGTGAACTCACCCGGACCACATACCACCTCTTTTGTGACGCTCTTTGGCGCATAAAACATGCCATCTTTAGCCATGTCATCCCATCCCCATTATAAAATTTTTAATAAAATGAATTCGTCTAACAAATCGTCTTTATTTAAACGTCTGACTCAGATCAGCAGGTTGAGCGCCACTGAATGCCTTGTCTTTCTTCGTCGTTGATCCAGCAATGCGTTCCTGCAGATGCTCATAGAATAGATCCTCATCGATTGGCAGATCCACCCAATTATCCATCCAGGTAGACAGCAGCATCGCGTTCGACAATGTTAATCCGTGTATACCATCCTCACCGGGAGCAATGAGTGGTGCGCCTGTACGAATCGCATCTACCCAGTTACGAATCAGACCCGGGTGCCCCGTTTCCACACCTGTAATCGGGATTTCACATTTCCAGCATTCTGGCTGTCCAAAACCTCCGGTAAACCGCTGATTGAATTCAGGCTCAGATTCCCGAAGTCGCCAGAACGTAAGTTTTCCATCTTCGATTACGATTTTACCTCGGTCTCCGTTGACCTCGAATCGATTGGTACCCGGTGCTTCACCTGTTGTGGTTACAAACACACCTGTAGCTCCATTTTCATATTCCACATAAGCTGTTACATCATCTTCCACTTCAATGTTCCGATACTTGCCAAACGAACAGAAAGCACGCATTCGCACCGGCATCATGCCGATGGTCCACTGCCACAGATCCAGTTGATGCGGGTCCTGGTTAATCAGTACACCGCCACCTTCGCCTGCCCAAGTTGCCCGCCAGCCACCGGAATCATAGTAACTCTGGGATCGATACCAGTTCGTAATAATCCAATTGGTACGCCGTACCTCACCCAGTTCCCCCGAAGCGATCAAGTCTCTCAGCTTAATGTAGAGTGGATTGGTCCGCTGGTTGTACATCATGGAAAAGACTTTACCGCTGGCTGCGGCCGCTTCATTCATCTTGCGTACCTGCTTCGTATACACACCGGCTGGCTTCTCAATCATGACATGCAAGCCATGCTGGAACGCTTGAATAGCCTGTTCTGGATGGTCATAGTGCGGCGTTGCAATAATGACTGCATCAATCGTACCTGAAGCCATCATCTGCTCAGCCTCCTGCCAATAGGTAACCGTTGCCGGAAGATGACTGGATACCCAGCTCTCCATCTCTCTTCTTACATCACATACGGCGACCAGTTCTGCACCGGGTACTTCTCCGGCAACCAACGTTCTGGCATGTGATGCTCCCATATTTCCAATACCAATCACCGCTACTCTTACGATACTCATGACTGCTCCTCCTCGTCCACACGACGCTCAATTTCGGCGAAAACGTCTGCAAAATGCTGTAACATCGCCTTGGATTCCAAGGCACCACTAAAGTCCTCAATGCCGTAGTATCCGTCATACCCAACGGCACGAAGATCCAGCACCATCTGTACCCAATCGACCATGCCTTCAGTCAGCGGCGTCCAGTGACATTTCCAGGCTGTATTCAGATTCACTCCGCTGCTCTTCTCAGTCACATTAGCCTTTTGTGATTCTTTCCCTTCTGCTTCAAACCACCCGGCATTTTTTACATGCACATGAGCCAGATACGGACCTAGCAACTCAAGTCCCATCCGGTGATTCTCATATCCTTCATGCACCATATTACCTGGATCGTACAATACACCCACATGCTGCGGGTCCAGCGATTGCACAAGTCGATAGGCCAGTGATGCCGTCGGTGCAATCGTCTGATGATGTGTCTCTACAAGCGCCTTGATGTTGTACTGTTTGGCCAGATCCTGCACTTCACTCAGGTATTGAACGGCTTTACGGTACAACTCAGGATAGCTGGTCTTGCGATCATACCCAGGAACACCCACACGCATCATTGATGTTCCCAACCCAGCTGCAGCCTGAAATGCCTGCTCTGTGGCATACAGATCTCCACAATTCAGATAAGGCACCAGAGCGATGGATTTTCTGCCTTGCCCTTCCGCCGCTTCACGGAAAACAGGAATCTGTTCCTGCCAGCGGCTCGGATCTACCGAACATCGATTATTTCTCCAGTAAGAAGGCTCCTCGGATATCGCATCTTCAGGAATTCCGCGGAATCTCCATTCGATTCCATCGATCCCTGCCGCTGCCGCTGCCGATGCCAATTCTTCTGCATTCAGATCAGGGGTAGCCACGGTGAATACAGACAGTTTCATCATGATCCATCTCCTTATGTAAACGCATTCATTTTATGTCGTAAAGGCATTGTATCACTCCACTGAACCTCACCATAGGGGGAAACGCCAACAGATGAATGACAGATAACGAACAGGGCACATTCCGCATTCAGAGATAACTTCCCAAGTGACAAAATGAGAAAAAAACAAAAAAGACACCCCTGAAACAGAATCTGCCTCTGTTCAAAGATGCCTTTTAAAGGTTTATAGGTACGCAATCCGTGCATGTTTCTCTAATTCCGGTCAAAGAACACATGCTCAGCCTGTATTATCCCCTGATCGATCGTCATGATGCCGAATGAATATTGCTTCTGAAAACGCCGATCCGTAGGGGACCCAGGATTAAACACCAACGTATTGTCCACGGTATGCATCACCGGGATGTGTGAGTGTCCATAGATCACAGCATCCACATGCTGGCCAGCAAAGGTATGAATTGCATTCTGCTCTGTACCCTTGGACCCTAGATGACCGTGCACAAGACCCAGACGAAGCCCCTCCACTTCAACAATACGGGAATATCCCAGTTTTTCAGCGATTTCGGACGGGTCCGTATTACCAGCTACCCCTTCAACTGGTGCATACTCACTAAGCAATGGATGTACACTCCAATCCGACCAGTCACCGGCATGAAGAATGAGATCTGCACTCGGTAATACATCAAGGAGTTGAGTTGGTAACTTGCGTGATTTTCGTGAACAATGCGTGTCGGAGATGACTACAATTTTCATATAACAACCCACCTTTCCTTTACCTCTGATTGCAATCTACTCTGTCTGCGATGAGACAGCTTGCATCTGGGAACTGGATCGCTCCATATCTTCGAGCGTAATGGATGCAAAGAACTGCTCCACCTTGGACTCTGCAACCTGATACAGATTGGTCAAGAGGCTGTCTATATGCAAGCCCACTTCACAATCCGGGTTACAATTTCCATGAATCGGGAACAATGGACCCTCATCCTTGGCAGCCTGATAGATCATGTCTAATGTAATTTCATTGGATGGCTTCGCCAAATAGAAACCTCTTGTTCCAGGAGAGGAATTCACCAATCCTGCCTTTTTCAGCCCGCCCAGAATCCGTCTGACGACGACAGGGTTGGTATTCACGCTTCCTGCAATATGTGCAGACGTGATTCGTTCAGGCGCGCTGAGTGACAATAACAACAAACAATGCACACTGACCGAAAAATGAGTACTCATGATTAACCACCTTTTTTGAACATTTTAAATATCATCCTAGACGTGCTGACATTATTCAGAGAACAGATCCTGTTCGGGACGTGCTCTGATCTTGAGTTGTCGCACACTGTATTCCAGTTGTTTCACAATATCATCCAGCTGTTTGCGATCAATCTTGGTCGGATCTTCCACCGGTTTCGCGGACGACTTAAGATCCCGAATCGTTAACTGCTGTTCTTGCCATTTGTCCATCAGATCTGCAATATTGGCATAGAAACGTTCGTAATCTTTGATGACCAGGTCAAGATAGGCGTCCACCTCATCCGGATCATAACCACGAAGTTTATAATTGAATTGTTTTTCATGAATCGATAACGCATCTAGCTGTACACCCAATTGTTTGAACAATTGTCTTTGTTTATCCAATCTTCGTTTCATATGTTCATCCATATTGACAACCTCCATTATAAGCCAAGCCGTGGTTCCTTTTTCCAGTGAAAAACATACGGCATTTTCTCTCTCTATTTTTTATAACACATAATCCGTCAGATATAAAATGATACGACCCTATTCCTCGAAAATGATTGCTTTTCATCCGATTCGGGTAAGGACACATACACCCCACAACGGGAAAGGAGCATGTCCTTATGAGTACTTTAACCAAAGATCAACGTCAAGAACTGAAAAACGCCCTTTTGGAGCAACGCGAAAACTTGCAGCGTCATTTTGAATCCAGCATGGAAGACGGTGCTCCAGTCGAGTCGCTGAAAGATTCAACAGGTGAGCTGTCCTCATACGATAACCACCCGGCAGATGCCGGTACGGAAACATTTGAACGCAGCCGTGATCTGGCGATCGACGATACATTAACAGACGAATTCAATCAAGTGAACGACGCATTGGAACGGTTGGAACAAGGTACATACGGAACCTGTGTAACGTGCGGAGAAGATATTCCCTTCGAACGACTTGAGGCTATCCCCTATACCGCTTACTGTATTGATGACACGCCTAATCGGGAGATCAGCAACGATCGGCCCGTTGAAGAAGAGGTCATGACGATGCCTCCGAGCGGTGCTGGAGAAGTAAGACAGCGTAACGCCGGCAAGTTCGACAACGCTGATGCCTGGGAAGCGGTCGAAGAATACGGTACATCCAACTCCCCTTCAACTGCAGCCAAACGTGATGTGAAGGACTATGATGAGAACATGTAACGTGGTTATGAATTGTAACGGTTATGCATCAAAAATGAATTTGATTCAATAGGATACACCACCGTTATCCTGTCTTATCACGCATTAAAAAGCCGCCAATGGCGGCTTTTTCTAGTTTTCTTCAAAACAGTCTCTCACATTTGCGGTTACTTGCTTCCAGCGATAAGGCTGAACCCATGTATTCCATCCGTTTATTCTTCCAACTCACTACCAGATGATGAAGATTCTTGTCTCTTAGACACAGATCGAGACTTTTTCGTAGTTGCTTTGTCCTTATCAGACGTAACTTTCTTTTTCTCTTTTGCATCTGTCTTAGACACAGGTATTTTCACTATAGGTTTAGAGAGGGCAGAGAATAACTGAAAGACCTCATGTTCCCCTTGTTGATTCTCTTTTGTTGTATAGGGTTCACAGAGTTTTATGATGTTCTTATACAATTGCTCTACTTCCTCACGGTTTGCATACAACGTGATATCCGAGAGAAACATCCGGTCTTCGTTTTCCGCCTGATGCATGAATCGCTGACGACTTTGTTCGAACATTTCATTTAATAATTTGAGCGTTTCGGACCGAAACACCTGTTTTAATGGTGAGTTTTCCTTGTCTTCATCTTCATGTCGAAGATGGATCTCTCCGGTAAATGGTTCGTAGTACTTCGCAATAATGCCATTAATCTCCCGCGTGGAAACGATCGTGAGCAGACCGATTTTCTCCAGCTTTTTCACATGATAATGCACTTTGGCTGGTACCTCACCCATCTGATCAGCGATCTCTTTGACAGTGGATGGTCTGCCCTGCTTGTTAAACATATTCATAATCTGTATCCGATACGGATCGGAGTAGATTTTAATTTCTTCAATTGTGGAAAGAACTTTGTGCTGCATCCCTGTATCCTCATTTCCGGGGTACCTGTTGCCCATCGATGAATCTATTATACCGCTGCGTCAGGGCTTCGGTCAAAACAAGCCAGAGATGACATGCCACCTAAAATCGGATAATGATCGCTTCTGAATGTACTTCACAGCGCAGTTCGAAAACTTTTGCTAAATAGCAGCATACCTGCTGACATGGCAAGCATAATACCGAAGACGATAAACAGAACAGGCATGGTCATCCAATCCGCAAGTGCCCCCGAAACCAGGCTTCCAAGTGGTGCGACACTCAAGACGAGCATACTTTGAAGGGCATACACCCTGCCTAGCATCTCGGAAGGGGTCACTTCCATAAGATAGGTAGCCAGCGGTGTTGTAGCCAGTGGAATCCCCATTCCCATCAGTAGACAAAAGGCCGCTGCAACCGGCAGTTGGAAGGACGTCATATAAGCTGGGAGTGCCGTCATAGCATAACTGAGGCCCAACATGACAATACCGCTGATGACCAGCACACTTTTACGATAATTTGCTCCCCTTTGTGTCAACCACACACCGCTCAGCAACATGCCTCCCACCATCAGCCCACTGAGCAGACTTAATCCCCAAGCGCCAGCATGCAGCGTTTCAATGACATACGGTGCACGGAGAACATTGAACGGCATCAGGCAGAAATTAACGAAGGCAAACAGGATGGAGACGATTAGCAATAAGGCCTGTTTACGGAGAAAATGAAAGGCTTCCGCCATTTCGGAGAATATACTACTTTTTTCGGATGGAAGAAAATCTATTGCAGTAGATGTTTTATTTTCATTGTTAGCAGATGTTAAAACTTCAGGATAGCCTACTCGGCTCATAATTAAAGCACTTAACGCGAACAACCCCGCATCTATCAAGATCGTCCAGGCAATACCTATTGAAGCAATGAGTGCACCCGCCACTGCAAGTCCTGCGAGTTCTGCCACTCTGGTTGCGGAAGAGGACATGGCATTACCCGAAAGCAGCATCGATTGGGGAAGCAATCTGGGGACACTGGACACTTCCGCAGGAGTAGTGAAGCATTCCAGCAAAGAGTTCAGAATCGTGATGACAAACAGATGCCACACTTCGAGTTGCCCCAATCCGAACAACAGGGCTGTAATCCCAACGAATAAACCGCGACCCGTATTGGTAATCACAATCACTTTTTTGGGAGACATGCGATCAACCAAAGCACCGGCGAACAGACCCAGGAGGATATTGGGTAAGAAATTCACCGCCAGTAACGTACCCATCAACACTTTCGAACCGGTCAGAATGTACACCATCCAGCTGTATGCAATCGAATCAATGGAATCACCAAATCTGGATACAACTCTACTGAGCATAAATTGCATATAGGGCCTGCTTCGTATTAATTCACCTATGCCTTGCTTGCCAACTGCTGTGCTATCGTTCATGGCTTCCCACTCCCTAACGTTAAAATATTTTTCATGTTAATTTTATTTTAACGTACATTATGCAGAAATCAATACCTCCGTGAAAATAATTTTAACGACAAGTAAACAAAGTAAAATCTCGCTCTACTTTCAGATGATTCGTAATCAACAACGGAATTTTTGAACAATCCCCTATAACACAAAAAAACAGACCATATGTGGTCTGTTAGGTTGGGCTGATCGTATTTGAACTGCCTTCATTTTCTGCCTACTTCTCAACACTTAATTGAAATCCAGACTGCTCAGCCTGTACCTCCAACATCAAATCACGTACCCGGTCTGCTTCATTCCCCAGTCGTTCTTCGCTGATTCGGTAGTTGGTCCATTTTAGCTCAAGTGGAAGTTCAATCGTACCCGTCAGGCAATCCCACAATGCATCAAGATTACCGCCATAAAAATCCGGCAGAGCCAGCTTATCCTTTAAATTCTGATGAAGTTCAGCTGTACTCGCAAAGTCTACTCCATCCAGAATCACAATATTCATGACTGCCCCTTTCTCTATTTTAAAAGTGTAAAGGATGCATAATGATCTGTCGTTTTGTAGATGAGTCCATCATTCGAATACACAATCCGATCCGAATTACGGAAGCCGGAAGTATAGTTGATATCCGCTTCACGCCATGTCCGTCCGCTCGCTGCTGGCAGAAGCCCCTCGCGATTGCCGAATGTGTCTCCGCCGATGCTTTTCCCAGGAGCGACGACAGCCAAGTTTCCTTGTGAAGCTACCCAGCCGAGTCCTGTTGCCTGTGATTTGGTAATAAAGTTACATGGTAACGTTCCGTTTGCACTCAAATAGTTTGCTACACCCGTAAACGTATTGATGATGGTACATGTTGCAGCAGATGCCTTCTGCTGTGGGGCTGGGGTGAACTGTGATCCTGTCAAGAAAACGAACGTCAACAACAATGCCAGTAAAGCGGTTGATAGTAGTTTTTTCATCAATCCTGCCTCCCGATCCTCAAAGTAGATGAACGTTGCCACGATATGTTGTGCAAGCTGTAACTGTCTAGCTGAACGTTCTGCAAGATTATAGTAAACAAGTCATCTCATGACTATTTATATCACATCATTTTGGTAGAAATATCAAATGAAGAGGTTTTAATTGTAAAATATTATAATTCTAACATTTTAAGATAGAAAAAAGACTCTCATCTTGAAGATGGAGTCTGCATTTTCTAGTATGTTTGGTTTGAATTGATCTAATCGATCAGCTGCACACGTTGACGAGTTCGAGCCGATTCCAGGCACGCATCAATGACACGCATGTTCTGAATGGTATTTTCCGGACTGAAAGGCAAAGCCTCTCCTTCAAGTGCAGCTGCTGCGAACGTCTCTACCTGAAGCACATAGGAATTCGATACCGATACACGTTCCTCACGACTGACCGAATCCGTGTGCACAATAATCTGAGGCGGAATATCGCTGTTCTCCCAGCCAAACACTTTTGGCAGTTCAATTCGCCCTTCCGTCCCGAGAATCTCCATCTCCGCACGACCTGAAGCCCACATGCCACAGTCAAAAGTTAAGGCTACCGAATTCGGAAATTCTATTAGTCCCGATGCCATCATATCGACGCCATCATGCTCGTCCGAGAATAGAGCGTGTACCGTCACCGCTTCCGGTTCCTGTCCCAGATACATCCGGGCTGCCGAGATCGGATACACGCCAAGATCGAATAATGATCCGCCGCCCATCTCTCTTTTGAACCTTACATTCTCCTTATCATCAGCGGTATTACAAGTAAAATTGCCATGGATGGCTCTGACGATGCCAATCTCTCCACTGGCTATAATCTCTTGCACACGTCTGTGCTTGGGATGATATCGATACATAATTGCTTCTGCAAAAAGAACGCCTTGCTGGTGACATGCCTCGATCATTTCTGCGGATTCATCTGCACTCAGGGCTGCTGGTTTCTCACACAACACGTGTTTGCCAGCCTGTGCCGCTTTGATGGTCCATTCTTTGTGCATATGGTTAGGCAAAGGAATATAGACGGCTTCGATGTCCGGATCAGCGATGAGCTCTTCATAACTGCCATACGATCTGGCAATGCCGAGTTCTTCGGCAAGGGTTTCCGCCTTTTCTTTGCTGCGGCTGGCAATCGCCAGCACCTCACCACGTTCGGACTGCTGGATCGCCGGAATGACTGCATTTTTGGCAATGGTTGACGTACCGAGTACACCCCACTGTAACTGTCTATTCATGCTCATCTTCCTTTCGTACCGTAATTGTCCTCTTCTGCCTTGTGTAACATGCCTAGACAACGATCCAGATCTGTTTTGACCTGTTTCTTGTATAATTCGGCTTTCTCCGCACCATCATCCGTAAAATGATATAAAACGATTTCCTGAAAATCGACCTTCGGATCGTTACCCTTCAGCTTCTTCGTGCGATAAAAAACACCTTGCTGTACCAATTCATGTAATGCCCGATATACCTCGCTCTGGGGTGGTACATAACCGTAGTCTTTGAATTCCTGCTTCATCGCCTCCAGCATCTCGTAACCATATCCCCTGTGCTGTTCAACCATCGTAATCAGATACAGCTTAATAAATGCCCGCTGTGCAATCATAAAAGCCACGTTCATTCCCCTCCTATCAGAACCTATATATCTAGTATTATAAAACTTATGTTCGGGTTCTGCCATCTTTCTCCGCTTTGCCTCCCTTTTATCCATCTTCAAAGAAGGTGAGAAAGAAATCGTATGGATAAGCGTTAACCTGAGGGAAGCACGGAAAAAGATTTTCTGTTGTGAATTTTTCATGTAATGAAATTTTAATTTTTATTCAAAAGAATCAATTTCATAATACCTTTAGCTGCTTCAATCAAGGCTGGATATAGATCGAAACGGTTCAATTTGTCTATATCTAGTTACAGAATTTCATTTTTAGTGAGTTATGAAATTGATTCCAAAGTTTGTTTATTTCAGGGCTCAGGGAGTCGTGAGATCACTCTTGTACAGCTATTGTAAACTGTTGTGAATTTTTCATATGTTGATGGATTCATTTGTTGTGGACAGATTTCGGTACGGTTCCCACAATCCATTTGCCCCAGCTTACACGAGAGATAAGCCATGTCAGTACACAAGATAATGTGAGAGCCAACAACCAGGTGATGATCATTCGAACGACAGGGTTCAAGCCCATGGAAACATAAAACAGTTCATCCGGAATGTAGCTATACCGCAGCATCAACATATGCATCAGATAACCGCCATACGATACACCACCAATCCATCCCAGCAATCGTGTAGCCCTGAGGTTGTGAAGTTTTCCGGCCAGCTGGTACATGACCATAATGGAAGCGATCAGAAAGAGTGCCATATCAGGGCGGATCAAGCTGACTGTGTAGAATGTAATTTTGATTCCTTCCGGCTTCTGAAACTCCAGCATTAATAAATAAGTAAACCGCAGACCCAGAACAATAAACACTGTCCAGTATATCCAACGCAATCGATGAATCCATTCATTCCAGTGCTGGACGGATAACCCCGCTGCTGCACCAAGTACAAAATAAATAAAGAAATAGAGGAAATTACGGTCTGCATACGTTGTAAAAGCATCTGTCAGCACCGGGATATTCAGCCGTTCCATGAACTTGGCGATGTTTCTTAATTGATCCGCAAGTACAAGATACACCACACCAGAAATCAATAATGCGATCAAGCGCCCCTTGGCCTCATATCGGTTATATACATAACGAATGGCTCGCAAAAAGAGCGGAAATAACAGATAAAACTGAATCAACATAATGATGTACCAAAAGTGTGAAGTCGTTTTGCCCGTAAGCAACTTCAGGCCTAGGTCTGGGATGTCATTCCATCCAAATCCGGTCCAGCCTCGCGGTGCAAGTGTAAAATAAATGAGTGACCAGATCAGGTAAGGCACGATCACGTCGTTTACTCTTTTTCTCATAAACTTGCCGTAATTCAGCTTGTCTCCCGTGTTATAAAACAGCACCATACCTGTTATGAATATGAATAAAGGAACTGCAAATTTGGAGAGCATCAGCAGTATGGCCAGTAACACGCCATCCTCCAGTCTCGTTTCCGGGACTAATGAGTAATGTGCGATGGAATGCTGGAGAACCACCGCTCCAAAGGCAATTCCCCTTAAGCTCTCTATTTCTGTAATTCGTTCTTTGCGAGGCATACATTCAGCCATCCTTTCTTGGTTTTGCGATAAAAACAAAGTACAATGAAGCCGTATATTTAATGAACGGAGTTGATTCACATTTCTTTAACAGACAAAGACGTAACCACTACCGATTCCAAGTATGTCCAGCAACATCTGGCTAACGAGCGAACTTTTCTGGCCTGGGTACGCACCGGTATTGCCATGGCGGGCATCGGATTTCTTGCTGCCGGATTTGGTTTCAACTCGTCGGCGTATGATCGGCTTGCACATATTGCGGCGATTATTACGGGTATCACTTCTCTGATTGCCGGCATATCCATCATTGTGTATTCGGCAGCAGCGTATCATCGGAAGCGTACACAAATCAATGAACAGACGTTTCAGGCATCGACCGGATTAATCCGGTTTCTTACCATGATGCTACTGATGATTGGACTCGCTTTGGCTGTACTGTTATATGTATTGTTATTCCCTGCTTGACTGGGTAAAAACACCATCCGACATTATTGACACCCACCCATATGCAACACAGGGACAAAAGCCGGCTTCCCTTAAGGAAACCGGCTAATGACCATCTGGTGGATCATATATGTCATTCCATTTTACAGATAATAAGTCATTGGGTTTTATTTCATATCGATTAAATTCGCGGCAAGTTTACAGGAATGTATTGTTACCGAATCGCGCTGCCTTGTTTTGGGCTTCCAATCTGCGTTCTTCCATATCCAGATCCGGACGTTCGGCTGGCACATCTCCGCGATGAGCTGCTTCGGCTCTGTCTCGGTTAAGCTGGCTGTTGCCACTGAACACATCGTACACATCGGAGTCCCGATCCGTAGAATCTACGAGCAACAGGATTTTACCATTCTGTACATACTCCTCATACTGTTTAGCGTCCTCTTCCGGAATACCAAGACCCACAAGTCCACCCACCAATCCGCCAGCTCCTGCGCCCACAGCTGCACCGGTAAATGCTGCTGCGATAGGGCCTGCGGCCAGAATCGGTCCTATGCCGGGTATGGCTAGTGCACCGATACCTGCGAGCAGACCGGCTACACCACCAAGGACACCACCTGTTGCTGCACCAGCAGCCACGCCCTCAGGGGCTTTGGTACCTGTCTCTTCCCGAATTGCCTTCAGTTCGTCCCGATCTTGTGTAACAACGGAGATTTCGTCTGAAGTGAATCCTTGTGCTTTCAGACCCTCGATAGCCTGCGATGCTTCACGTTCTGTATTAAACACACCTACGATTTTCTTCTGCATAGTGAATCCCTCCTCATATTATTGAGTGGTTCGCTATGTTATTACCCTCCTAAGTTTCTTTTAAACGTTTGCAAGTCAATATACTATGTGTTGATAGTAAAAAATTGCTGAAGTTCATTCCTTATTAATCCTCATCAGGGTGTGCCTTCAAACTCAGGTATGTGATACGTTGTCAGGCATGTTTTACGTTGAAGCACGTCGGCGTCCAGAACATCTTGAAGTCTAGGCTGGCTGATCCTGGCGGATTGTCCCAGGCAATTTTCTAAGGAACCGAGGACGTCTTATTTATCCTTCGGGCCCTCCTTATATTTTGTAAGGAACATGAGACACGTTATTTACCAAAATCACCTGACAAACCCGTTGTAAATGGCTGGTTATTCAAATATAGCGTGTTTTAGATTCCTTAGGTTACTGTGGGCGCTTCAAATCGCTGAATAAGACGTCACAAGTTCGTTAGCGCTCCGCTCATGGTTCTGCTCCATGTTCAGCTCCCCAGGCACGTGCAGTTACGCTTCGGCTTCGGCAGGTTTGAAGATACGCTCTGGGGTGTGCCTTCAACCTCTAAAGAAGCAGATTTTGCCGAATTCTCGTCCCATGCCGGAAGTTTTCGGCAGGCGTGCCGGGGCACGTCAAGGGAAATTGACGCAGCATGGGATGAAAAGGCAAAGTGACGTAACATGGAGCGAAAAGATAGTAGAAGATGCACGTTAGCGAGTTTGGAGACACGTCCTGGTTAAAGGGTGATTCTTTAAGACAGAGAATGATTCGATCAGCTACAAAACTGACTGTTGTTCAGCAGAGTCTAACCCTGATACGCGCCCTTTGGGAACCAAATCGTTGATATTTGAAAAACGAAATAATTCATCTATTTGCCCCGTGGTTTGGCTCGATTTGTGGCGACCGCTTCAAGTGGATTATCCGGCCAGTAGTGCTTCGGATAACGACCTTTCAGATCTTTTTTGACGTCAAAGTACGTCTCTCGCCAGAAATTGGCCAAGTCTCGTGTGACCTGTACAGGTCGCTGAGCTGGCGATAACAAGTGGATGGTCAACGGGACTCGCCCACCCGCTATACGCGGTGTCTCCTGTTGTCCAAACATCTCCTGTAATCTTACTGCCAGCGCCGGGTCCTCTGGACGACTGTAGTCCACAGGAATACGTGAGCCACTGGGCACCTGTATATGCGTCGGCGCTTCATCGTCCAGTTGTTGTCGTTGCGCCCAGCTCAATCCACCCAGTAATACATCCTGCATTGACAATCTCTTCAGGTCGGCTGCCGATCGCATGCCTGTCAGATAAGGGGTAAGATGTTCTGCCAACTCTTCGGTCAGATCATCTTCGATCAGGTCAGGCCACTCAGGTAAATGGAGATGCAGGAACCGTAGCCTGTCCGCAAGTTGTCTGGATGTTTTTGTCCAGGGCAGACAATCCAGCCCTTCCATCCGTATCCCGGATAATAGTGCTTCCAGCACCTGATCTTCAGGCGGCTGTGCAATACTGCTCTCTTTAATCACAAGGGCTCCAATACGAAGTCTCTTATGTGCCCGCACGCTGCGGGTATTGGAATCCCAAGCCACTTGCACTTCATCGCGCAGCAAGTGCTGACCTGCCTGCAACAAGGTCTGCTCCTGCAACGGCGCAGCCAGCAGGATGCGCGCATCTGCGCCTTGGTCGTCTGCCTCGGCTGCGACCAGATACGCTGCACGGCTCAGCGATTCTGTCGCTGCGACCCGTACGCCGCGGCCGCTGCTCAGCAGATAGCGGCCGTCCTCCCGGCGTTGCCCGATCCGGTCCGGATAGGCGAAGGACAGCAGCAATCCGCAGCTGTCCTCATCCGGCCGCACCGGATCGGCCGCCGGGCCGAGCGCCGAGCGCAGCTGGCGGCTCTCCTGGAGCATGCGCCGCACGGCCGCGCCGTCTAGGGCAGCCGCTGCCGCTTGCGGCATGCCGCTGCTGTCCGCGATCAGCAGCGCCTCTACGCGCGGGCGGAGGTCCGTGCCCGCGCCTGCACTGCCACTGCTGCGGAGGCCGGCAGGCTCCTGCAGCAGTGCCGCCAGCATGCTGGCGTAGCTGGCCAGCCCAAGCTCCGCTGCGCGGAGCAGCATGCTGGCCAGTCGCGGATGCACGCCAAGCGTGTTCATCCGCCGCCCGAAGGGCGTGATGCGGCCTGCGTCGTCCAGGCCGCCCAGCTGGCGCAGCAGCGCCTGTGCCTGGCCGTAGGCGGCGTCAGGCGGGGTGTCCAGCCATTGCAGCTCTGCTGGGGACTGAACACCCCAAACGGCAAGCTCCAGCGCCAGCGGCGCAAGATCCGCGGAAGTGATCTCTGGGCGAGCTGCCTCAGGCAGTCCCCCATGAACCTCTTCGCTCCATAGCCGGTAACACACCCCTGGGGCGATACGCCCTGCACGCCCCCGCCGCTGATCAGCTGACGCCTTGGACACCGGCAGGGTAACAAGTCGGCTCATGCCCGTACGCGGCGAGAATGCCGATGCTCGGCTCAGCCCCGCGTCTACCACAACTTTAACGCCAGCCAGCGTAAGACTGGATTCCGCAATGGACGTGGACAATACGACCTTGCGCCAACCCTCAGCCGCCGGCTTTATCACCTCATCCTGTTGTTCCACCGGCATACTGCCATACAGGGAATGAACTTTCACATGTCCAGGAAGAGAACCATTCGATAACTCCCGCTCTGTACGGTGTATCTCTCTTGCACCAGGAAGAAAAACGAGTACGTCTCCCTCCTGTTCAACTAATGCCTTGTTCACCGTCTGAGCCGTGAATTGTTCCAGCTGCATAGCTGCCGGTCTTGGCACATATCGTGTTTCCACCGGAAACGTGCGTCCCGGACAGTGAATTGATCTTGTACCTTCACCAAGCAATGCACAGACGGGAACCGGATCAAGGGTCGCCGACATCACCAGCAGTTTCAGGTCTGGACGTAACATCGCTCGCGATTCCAATGCCAGGGCCAAGCCCAAGTCCCCGTGTAGGTGACGCTCATGGAATTCGTCGAAGATAATCATTGCCGTGTCTTCAAGACCCTGATCCTGCTGCAACATTCGGGTCAATACGCCTTCCGTCACAACTTCAATGCGTGTCGCCTGACTCACCCGTGTATCCATGCGTACACGATAGCCTACGGTTTGCCCCGCTTTTTCCCCTAGTGTAGCCGCCAATCTCGATGCAGCTGAACGCGCGGCCAGCCTTCGGGGTTCCAGCATAATGATTTTGCGTCCCGCAACCCACGGTTCCTCCAGCAAAGCCAGCGGTACAACAGTCGTTTTTCCCGCACCCGGTTCTGCAATTAACACACCTGTATCTTGATCCCGAAATAACTGCCTTAACTCCGGAATAATCTCTTGTATCGGTAACTCTATATGCATATGATCGCTCCTAATAAATGTACCCTACTACTCTTCAGCCTCAGTATTCGAATGTTAGCATTATAACAAAAAAAGCCGTCCCAGAGGAACGACTATCGCAGACATACTTATTTCAGCAAAAATGAAATTGATCCAGAATGCTCACTTAGCTGAGCAATGACTCGGCACCATCAATCACGATCTCTGCTCCGGTAATATGTCTGGATTCGGACGATGCGAGGAAACTTACCAGATCCGCAACATGTTCCGGCTGACCCGGCCCGTCCGCAAGTGGCTGCTGTCCTTCCGGGAACTCCATTGGAATAATGATATGCTGCAAATCATCCGTTTTGACCGTACTTTGATCGATATTGGTCGCAATCGCTCCTGGACAGATCACGTTTACACGTATCTTGAACTTCGCCAGCTCAAGCGCTGCCATCTTCGCAAATGCAACCTGCCCTGCCTTGGACGTGCTATACGCTGACATGCCGAAGCTTGAGAAGCGTTGATTTCCGTTGATGGAACTCGTGATGATAATGCTGCCACCGCCTCGTTTTTTCAAGTGCGGCAATGCATATTTAATGGTGAAAAACGTACCATTCAGGTTCGTTGTAATAATCTGTTGCCACTCTTCAACCTGAATATCCTCTATGGGTGCCGATACTCCGTTAATACCGGCATTGGCAAAAACAATATCCAAACCACCGAATAATTCCACGGTTTCGAGCACTGCCTTTTCCACACGTGCCGGGTCGGAAATGTCTACATCGAATGCTCTTGCCACACCAGGCTGCAGCGCATTAATCTCAGCTTCCGTTTCCGAGATTCGATCATTCACCAGATCAAACAGTGCAACTTTTGCACCCTCTTTAGCCAGCTTGACCGCAGTAGCCTTCCCAATTCCGGAGCCTGCTCCGGTAATAATCGCAACCTTGCCTTGGAAACGTGACTTGCCGTTATGTTGTGTCATTATCCATTCCACTCCTTCATTTTAGCAATTATGTAAGAATGTACGTTCAAGCTCATCATTGGTACTGAAAAGCGACCTTTTTGAACACGTACTTAAAGTCAATTCTTCACAAGATTACCCAAAAAGAGTGTCTTTTAAATCAACACCAGCAAGTTTTTTCACAGTTGATCTACACCAATGTCACAGCTTCATCAGGATCGATCCACATCTTGATATCCTGCACTTACCATTCCAACTCAATGAAAGCGGCATCATCTTCAAGACCGCCGGTATGTGTAGCATCCAGCAGTACCTGAATGTGTTCATCGGGCACATAAGCTTGGATGGCATCCAGATCATTTAATCCATCCGTGTATAACTGAAGACGCAGTGAATCGCCTACGGACCCTTTCATCTCGCAGATGTGCGGCTTACCACCGACAGGTCCTTCAAGTGTAGACCAACGCTCATTCGTCTTGCAATGTGCCTGGAACATGTCAGACTGTTCCTGGTGATTACGCCAGAGGCGAATACGTGAATCTCCTTGCCACGCAAGCCACACACGGCTTTTGCGGCCGCCTCCCGTAAGCTCAATCCGTCCACACACATACATGGCCTGACTGCCCCTGCTTCGCTTCTCCATCAACACTTCACGCAGCAACAGAGGGGAACTATCCAATGGTTGTAATTTCTCCAGTTGCTCGGATGCGGGAAGGGTCAGTTCATGAAGAAGACGCTCAACGCCCTCTTGCGTCGGGTGTTGCGTCGTTTCCAGCCACTCCAACAAAGCATTCCCCAGAAAACGTGCTGCAAAGTCTCCCAGATAACTCATGCCTACCCCATCACATAATACAAAATTGCAGACATTCCCATTCATACGGACCGCAGCAAAGTCTTGTCCAGTATCTCCCTGATTAACCGTCTCTGCCGCTCTGCCATAACCATACCTGCATTTGAATGTGCCCTGGTAGCGGGTTAGTGGCTGTTCACCGGTCTGTACACTCACATAGCGAAAGTTGCCATGCCGTTGCTCGGCATGGCCCCCCTTATCTCCAGCAGACAATGTTGCCAAACGCATTGCTCTCATGATTCCCCTCCTATCTCACAGGCGTAGCAGCGGACATCTGGAACCCGATCGATACCAATTCTGCGCAGGTACCTGGCAGCATCATGAGTGCACCGGGTGCAAGCAAATAATCAGCTTCAACAAGCATTTCCCGATAACTTTCGGGCAGGACGGATGACATGTTACGCAACTTCTCTCCATGCTCATCCTGAAGATTCGTTTCCGAAGAGATTCCCTTCCATCTTCTAGGTTCAGTGATCGGCCCTTCCAGCAGATGATCGGATATAAAGATATTCTCCACCAGTACATTGCCGTCAGGTACACTCATGCCCATGATTCTTTTCGCAATAGGCTCAGGATCTTCACCTGTAGCTACCCCATCCGTCATGTGGCATACGAGTGGCGCAGGACAATCCTGCATATTCGGAATTTCGGCCTGTAGTATCTTCTCAGCCTGTAGGAAAGCCTTCGCAGAATCCGAAAAGCGTCTCGGTGTCAGATCAGGCAAAGAACCAACTGCAGCAATCTCGTCAATCCCTTTGATTCCGTTCAACAAGTCATATACATCATCGCTATAAGCTAATATAGCTATCCGATAGCGAGGTGTCAGTCGATTTCCCTTGGTGGACCGAAATACCATTTGGCGAATCGCGAGAGATAAAGCATCATAGACGACGTCAATCCGACGACGATTTTCCAGAACCATATTCATGGAGGCGCTAATATCAATTAAATATATAATAAGTGCAGGTGTACGCTGCGATGCTTGAATCGTGTAGTTCATCTAGGGTGAGTCACCTCCATCGTTCACTTGTTTTTTTATAAGTTAGGCAACGTATAACTGTTGTTGCTCAGGAATTTGTTAATGGCGCTCATTCGAGCGGCCACTTTGCCGACACCTTTGAAATAGGCAGCATCGGTATTATATAGATTTTTGAAATCACGGGCATACGATTCCGCATTTTCAATTTTTCTGCCTTTTTGAGCGTTATACGTTTTATTGTAATGAGCAATCAGCGTGACCACATTCTGGGCACGTTTTTTCTTGAGCGCGGCTTTTTGAGCGATCTCCTGCTGACGTTTAACTTCGGCTGCCGCCTTACGCTCTGCTTCCTGTTTGGCAAGCTTGGCATCATTCTCTTTTTTCCAGACCAGATAAGCTTCATATTTTGCCTGTTTATCGTATTTTTCCTGCTCCGCTTTCTTGGCAGCTTCTTTCTTCTGCTGCTCCCGCTTCACCAGATAGGCCTCATATTTTGCCTGTTTGTCGTACTTGGCCTGTAATGCCTTGCGTTCTTCTTCTTTTTTCTTCGCTTCAGCTTCCTTTTGCTTGGCTTCAGCGAGCTTTTTCTTTTCCTCTGCGTCCAGTTTTGCAGCATCCGCAGCCTTTTGCTTCTCTTGCTCTTCCTGCTGCTTGAGTGCAGCCGCCTTCGCAGCTTCAGCCTCTTCCGCAGCCTTAACCTCTGCCAATCTGATGGCTTCCTGTTGTTCTTGCTGCTTCACCTCTGCCTGGTCGGCGAGTATTTTGACCGTTGGCACACCACCTGCCAGCAATACAATAAGTACAGCAGAGGAGATCATGAACTTTTTGGATCTGTAGAATGGCACAGGTACGGGCTTGTCTGTGTCTTCTTTCGGATTGAGCTTCGCATCCAGTTCCTTGATTGCGGCCTCAACTTCCATCTGCATTGCACTGTTATGAGGAATGAAGTGATACAACGAGCGGTACACTTCCAGTGCAGCCGCTGGTTTATCTTCGTCCTCCAGGGCTCTTGCTTGCAGGAACAGACGGTTCACAACCGCTTCCTGATCAGGAGAGTGCTGCGTTTGGGAATTTTTTCCATTTTTATCATTCAACGTTTCACTTGCAGATTCTGAGTTCTTTTTCAGATTCGCATTAACAGTTTCCGGCTGCTGATTAACGTCTTCTCCCGATGTCGCAGCAGCAACCGCATTAGTCTGATGAACATCTACCGCAGCCAGTGCAACATACCACTCACCAAACGTCGGACAACTGCTCAGATCGTGACTTTCCCAGGCGCGAATAAACAGCTCAGACAATTTGGAACCCCAACGCTTCTCAAGGGACTCCCGCATCGCATAATACCGTTCACTCACCGTTTGCATTTCATGTTGATCAAAATAGCTTTCGCCCCAGGCTTTCTCTACAATCACAGGGTCCGACCAGCTTAACATCTCAGCAATAATAACGGCTCCGGCAAATCGGTCAGCATATGAACTCCACAAACCACTGTGCACTGTTCGATGGGCCGCATAACCGGGTGACCCGGCAAGCAGGGCATCCGGACGATCCATCTTGGAACCGTACATTTGCTCGACATCCACCAGTTCTACCGCAGACGTCTTCCCCAGGTTCTCCACTTCGGAAAAAAACGGAATCATTACATTGGGAGCGGACATATCGCAATGAGCCAGTCCACGTTGCTCCATAGCCGAACCTGTTCCGGCAAGCGCTCTGGCCAGCTTCAGGCTCTCCTCTGCCGTCAGCTGTCTCTGATCGCTAATCACATCGAACCAGGTCTGACCTTGCACCCATGGCATCAACACCGCATATAACAGATCGGGATGTTTTCCAATGAGCGCTCCGTTTCTTTCCGGAGTGAGCACATCACGCTTGCATACCTGCAAACCTGGCAGTTCACTATAAGACTCCATATGCTCAGACTGATATACCATAGCCGGAATACGGAATTTAGGAAAAAACACTTTTAGTGCTTTGGCCCCATGAATGGAACCATTTCGGGGTATCAACTGATAAACAATCCCCTGCCTTCCGGCTTGGGCATAAGCCAGACCCGGCGCAGCCGGATGTTGCCCAATCGTATAGGCAATGTCGTTAATCACCACTTCATCCCCGGGATTTGGTTGAAAAGACATGCTTATCCCTCTCTCTGTCCTAGTGTCATAGTTGCAGCAAAAACCGGGTGTTGTGAAAACGCCCGGTTTTTGCTGTAGTTGTACATCTTCAGCTTGCTACCCACCTATAACTCAGGACGAACTCAGACTTCACATCGGCCTGATCTATGTAAAGCAGATTAACGAGCTTGGTCAGCTGTACGGAATTTGTTAGCAATAGCTGTAAGTTCAGCGCTGATGCTGTTCAGCGTTTGAACGAACGATTGCATTTGTTTGCTAGCTTCTTGGAACTCCTGGAAGAAGCGTTGCTTTGTCATACCTTCCCATTGTCCTTCCATGCTTGTGATGGATTGAGTCAATGTAGATACGATTTGCTGACTTTGCTCACCGCTTTGTTTAAATTGGTTGGAAACCTGATCAAGCTGCTCTGGGGTAACTAAAATACGTCCTGCCATTGGTAAATTCCTCCTTGGTTTGTGCAATTAAATTTTTACTTGTTCAAATTGTACTATACCAGGATCGATCGGACAAAAGCCGAAGGACCTACTCCTATTTACCCCATTTTCAGCACTTGAAACTTCTCCTAACAGCCTATTTACAAAAAAATATTCACTTCCTGCTGTCCTTTTTATTCACCCTGTTCAGGAAACCACAGGCTCGGTTCCTCTTCTTCCCCGAAAGGAAGGGTCTGTGAATCTCCATGCTACAGGCTCAGGCTGCATGGCCTGTACCAGTGTAGCCGGGGAGCCATCAGGCGGAGCGGCATCCTGTACACGATATACGGCCGCCATTGCGGAAAGGGGATCGGATACTACAGCTACAGTTGCAGAATGTGCAGGCATGATTTCTCCTGTACGGTTGTTCTGAAGAACATTCAGCATATTGACCGCATTACCATAGGCTGTGTTCACATGACTCAGCACGGAACGATACTCCATGTCTGCCTGCTGGAATAACAACGCTTTGCGTCCCAGCTGTACGCTTAAGTCCATCAATCGACGAAGCGCATCCTCGCCCAGTCGTTTACTGTGATTCCATTCATTCATCACCGCTGCGCGGGATTCAACCTCCCACTCCAGCGAATGAATCGCCTGATCCAACACTGCCATCTTTTGCTGTATTTGCTCCGCTGCATACTGAATCTGCCTGCTCAGTGCCCGAAGCACATCCGGTTCCACACGAATGCGCATTTACCATCACCTTTCCTCTTCCCCTGCAGGCTGTTTAAGCCAGTCCAGCAGCATCTCGTGAAACTGTTCTCTAGTCGTCAGTGCTGCAACAAGCCAATCATCTGAAGCGGCAGTGCTCATCCGGAACAGCCAGTTGGATACCGCACTTGCAGCAAATGCTGCTGACTGCGACTTCCACCCCTCTTCATTCCACACAAGCAACCGAAGCTCCCCATCTGACTCCTTACCCACCAGACAGCGTGCCAGCGCAAGTGAACCCTCAGGATCACTTGTCTCCTGAGCGAGTTCATCAGCTACCGTCTGTACCTCGCTGTTTTCCAGCTCATTCATAACATCATAGAATTTTTTCTTGGAGCACATTAATGCCGGTTTCTCTGCAGGAGAATGGCCGCTCCATTTCATCCGCTCTATCAGAACATCAATGGCTTCACGAACACTTCCCAGATCGCTGAGCCGGAACGAGTCCGGTACGTCGGCAACACGGGAAACTTCAACGACCCGCTCATCCGTGCAGTGTATATAACTCTCATACGACTTGCCGTTGATCGTGTAGCGAATCCAACAAGCTCTGTCGGACAGTCCGGCAATGGCTACCCTGGAGAAAACGGTCGGTGTCATGATCAGCTCATCCGTCTCCTGATCCTGAATCAGATATCCTTTGTCAAGCAGGGAGGCCTTGACGCGCTCCCACTCCATCGCGATATCCTCCGCCATATAGCCGCGAAACGGATCTTCCACACCAAGCAGTCGGTCTGAACCGAGAATACCGGCCAGGAAAAAAAGTTCTTTTGTTTGTAACGTGACTACCTTTTGCTTAGAATCATGAACCGTCAACATTATGAGCCACCTCCCCTCAAACTACAACATGCCATCGGTCACGAATTTCAGAAATCCAATCGGTCATTTTCCAGCTGTCATCACATGGAACTGCACCTTTAACCCTGGAATATTTACGTTTTACATAATAACCTTGACCCGGAGGCAGTACCTTCAGCCCACCTGTACTACCCCCGGATTCCGAATAAGGTATACGGAAGAACGAGAGATCGTTAGGGTCTAAAGTCCCGAACAGCATTCCGCTCTGGGAAGCCTTCACATCCGTTACCCAGTCAGAACCGAAGGTCGGGAAGTCTGCCGGAACCCCGGACAGAATCACGTGTACACCGCGATCCCTTCCTTGACGAACAATCGCTCCCAATTGATCTTTTACATTAAAATCGTTTAGCTGCTTGGACAAGGTGTCCGCATCATCGATGACGAGCACAAGTTCCGGTCCACCGGAAATCTCGCCTCTTTTCAGAACTTCATCGTACAACTGTTGAATCACAGGTGCAAGCTGTTCTTCTCGCGATACGTGTCCACGGACATGGGGCAGACTACTGATTTCCCCCAGTCCACCTGAGCCATAACGCATATCTACCGTGTATATTTGCACATCTTCCGGAGAAGCATGATAAGCCAGTGATAACATCCAGGTCAGCAAAAATGTCGTTTTGCCGCCTTCCATCGGACTCGTTACCATGAAATGTGGACCTTCACGCAGATTAAGCTGGAATGGTTCCAGATCATCCGTAAGCAATCCCACAGGCACCGTTACAGACGATGTATCCCAAGCCTGACCATATGATCCTGTCCGAATGAGCAGATCCTTGAGTTTGATCTCTTCCGGAAGCGGAGCAATCTGCGGCGCTTCTTCCCCGGTCCAGCCTTGGCGAATCTCAGCGATTGTACGGCGCAGTGCCGATGACCGCTTGCCCTCATCTGCCCCGGAAGAAGGTAATGCCGCCTGGAACATCAACGGAGGTACCTGTCCTTTGACCAGGCCTCTTCCTGGCGGAAGCTGGCTTGGTGCCTTGGAAGGTCTTCCCACGGCATAATAATAATCACTTGGATCGGATAATTCAAATGAAACCGCATTAGGAATATTACTTCTGAATTTCTCAAAAACATCCGTTACCCGATTGGCAGTAAGCACGAAGGTGATGCCCAGACTTCCGCCTTCACGCAAGATCGTCTCCAAAAGTTCATTTTCTTCCGGATAAGCATTGCGGAATGAAAGATAACCATCGATAACCACCACCACCTGCGGGACAGCCGCATGAGCTGTTCGGCGATAGGCCGAAATCGTTTTAACGCCCGCCTCCGAGATGATATCTTTGCGTTGTGCCGACAGCTTGAGAATATAGCGGAATAACCGCTTGATCCGGTCTTCCTCTTCAGCCATCATCACGCCACCGATCTGAGGAAGTGCTGCAAAGTCTTTCATCATACGGCCCATATCGATAATGTAACCATGCCAAGGCTCAGTTCTGTGTGAACGGGCTAGTGACATCAGCAAGGTCTGGACAAATGTTGTTTTTCCGAGTCCTGGCATACCGTACACAACCAGATGGCCTTGATCCATAGGCAATGCAAGTGGCTGCTGACGCTGATTAGGGAGATCATCCAACAAACCAACCAGTGGTTTCAGACCACTCGCCCCGCCATCAAGCAACAGATCACGATTCTCTTCTTCCTGCCAGTCAGGAAGACTTTCCCATTCCAGTGTCTCTGGTAAAGGTGGTAACCATGGTCCTGGCAAACGACGGATACCTGCATCCGCTGCAGACTGCGCAACATAGTCAATAAACACCTGAAGCTGTTTCGGAACATCTTCACCTTTGAGAACAGCTCGGCGCTCTCCAGTTAACAGAGGTTCCCGCTTACCGTTCAAGCGTACTTCCATAACAGGTAATACAGTCGTTGCATCCTCCTGCTGGTTATAAGGCGCACCACTCCAGGCGAATTGCATTTCTTCAAATACTTCATCACTGCCGACCTGAAAATATCCACGCCCAGGCTTCGTAATCCAGGCAGCATTTGGAATCTTGATCATGTCCCTGCTGTCTCCCTCACTCTGTACGCGAAGGCAGATTCGGAAACGGGAATTACTCCATATTTTATCGTCCACAACGCCGGCTGGCTTCTGGGTTGCCAGAATTAGATGAACGCCAAGTGTCCGACCAATGGCCGCGATACTGATCAATTCATCCATGAACTCCGGCTGGTCCCGCTTCAATTGAGCAAACTCGTCAATGATAATGACCAGATGTGGCAGTGGCTGTTCATGTCTGGAACGCAAAATTTTGTAATATTCATCAATGTGCTGGAGGTTTCCCGCATCATTTAATATCTTTTGCCTTCTGACCAATTCGGCACGAAGTGAGATATTCGCCCGCTCAATCAGATTTCCATCCAGATTGGTGATTGTACCGACCACATGAGGCAGATCGACAAAAGTGTTGGACATCCCGCCACCCTTATAGTCAATCAGCATGAAGGCCAGATCATGTGGATGGAATTCAGCAGCCAGTGAGGCTACGATGGACTGGATGACCTCACTTTTACCTGAACCGGTTGTACCTGCAATCAGACCGTGAGGACCATGACCCTGACGTTCAATTTTGTCATGCAGATTAATCGCAATTTTCTTGCCGCCAGCTCTTACACCCATTGGTACGGGTAGCGTATCAGGATATCTCGTCTGTCCCCACCTCGACACCACATCCAGATCCTCCACCCGTGATGTGCTCAGCATATCCAATAACGGGAGCACTTGCGGGATATCCGAAGCAGATGAACGCTTCAACCGGATCGGTGACATATAACGGGAAAGCGCCTCTGCCATCTCTTTCGAGATCACATCAGGATTGTACGTTTGTTGAATAACATCTGCATCTTCCGTTTTTTTGATATACACACCTTTGCCTTTGGAGGCATCCATAATCAACTGACAATGCATCGGTAGAGACTCTTTGCGATTAGCCAGTATGATGGTGCATACATCAATCTCCTGAGCCGACTCCAGCAGCAGAGGAAGCAACGGTTCTTCTTCAATTAATTGCGTATCGGAGAGAATCACAACGTAACACGGCGTTTGCACGCTTTTCTTGTAACGGTCTTCCTTATTGTTACGGCGCCGGTTCAACACGGAAAACAAGCTGTCCGCCAATTGATGCGCACCGCTGTGCCTGTCGGCCATATAGCGTTGTCCCTGGTCTTCATCCCAGATATGGGGCATCCAGCGGAGCCAATCCCACTCCTTACTGTCCTTCTCTTCATAGAAAGCAGCAAGCTTGAGTTCATCTGGTGAATGCCGTACTGTCAGCTGTGAGATGATGACTCGCAGGGAAGCAAGAACTTCCTCCCGATCACCGACCAGTCCCATAACCTTTGATTGGAACAAAGGCAATGTAATGGAAGCATCCGGTACCGTCTGGAATTCAGCCGCAAGTTCATGGGCCGCTTCAATCAGCTCATCCTTCTCGTAACCATCAATCCGCGGAACCTGAAGTTTGATTCGGAATGGAATCTCTCCCGTACCAATACGCACCTGAAGGAAATCATCGTCCTCTGGTGAACGTTCCCACAAGGAACTGTTCCGGTTCTTCACCACTTGAAGACACACACCCGGATCACCATGAATTTCGTACAGGCTCTTTACTTGCTCCGCCTGCGCTTCCTTCAATTCTTCCCGGTGTTTTTCGAGTTGAGCAAGGTACATGGTTTTGCGTTCTTCCAATTTTTTGCGATATGATTTCTTGTTGCTCAAATACACGAAGAATGGAATGGTGTAAGAAGTAAGCATCATCATGACCGTCATCATCTGAAACATCATATAATTGCTGTTGTTCATTTTGCCGGTCATGTTGATATATACGTAGAAACCAATGCTGACCATAGTCATCATGATCGGCACAATAATGGATATCATGGAAAACGTGGGTTTGCTCGGTTCTGTTGGAGGCCTGAGTATTTCGAGTCCCTCTTCCTTGAGAACCGGTGTCATTCTTGGAGAACGCTGATATAACACATTCACGAAGAGAAGACCTCCTTTAGTTCGTTCAATAGAATGTATACGTTCAAAAGCCCTATTCGTTGCTGTCCTGCTGAAACAATGAACGTCTTCCGTATACAGGCGCTTCTTCCGAAGTCGTTGAAAAAGCCCGCTGGACACGGACGCAACTACCTTGTCGCAGCCCTGTTTCCATTAACTGCTGCGTGTTCTGCGGAGAGAACCACAGACCTTCCGGAAACTTGGCCTCAAGGATGTACTGAATGCCGTCTCCCGGTGCCTGTCCAAAAATCCGAACGCCGAGTAATGTCTTCAAATGTTCAATGGTACATTCGTCCGGAACCTCGATGTCGAACCATTCGCCTTCCTCGCGGCCGGAATACACGGTTAGAATCATCTGAATCCCTCCCATGGTCTCATATGTAAATTGTCCTAATGTCAGATTAAATCAAAAAAAAGAGAATGAATCGTTATATCAACCCTATTTTCTTACATAAACACCCTGTTTGCAATGTGCCACCTGTAATTTTGTTACATATGACCCACGTATATATTAAAATATCGTACATTCGACTCAGAACTTTCGTGGCAGTTATGCAGTTAAAACTTGCGAGGATGCGAAACTTTTTGTTTTTGTTCCATTTAAATGGTAATTAAGTTCCGTTTTTCAGGACTTTTATTCCTTCGCCCACAATCTAATTGTGAACACTTTTCAAACATTACCCACCTTTATGTTTTCATAAGCTGATTTTAAGGTAATTTTAAGCATTGGTATTTAATATTACCTGTATGAAATAACAACCGTGAGGTGATTTCAAGTGAGAACCCTAATAACCTTTCAAAACAAATCAATCCCTGTATACTTTAATCAAGAAAACAAACAACCTATGCAGAAGACATTAAGATTGCTTAGCAGTGCTCTGGAGCATAAAATTAGCAACGGTAAACGCGCACTCCAAAAATGTCTGCATTCTTTAATTAGTATTGAGATTGTCAATGGAGAAGCCATTCTCCACAGTCGCAGTGAAAATGACTCCCTTGCTCTATCGTTATATTAAAAGAAGTCCATTAAGCCGTGTTCATTACAAGACATGAAAAAGGAAGCTGTCGTTATTAAACTGTACCCCATAGAGAGACTTTTTAAAGTGTCTACTCTATAAGGTACAGTTTATATAGACAAGCTTCCTTTTTTGAGGTGTATACACGTCAACAGTGGATCGCGGATCAATACCGGTCATCACTCAATTCAGTTTGCTTAGGACATAGGCGGCATCATGTTCTTCCGCAATCTCGGCTTTACGAATACGAATAACAAACAGTCTAACCAAATTGGCACGTGTATGTTCTTCCTGACAGGTATTCAGCTTCCTCAGAATAAAGCGGTCAATGGACATGAATTTTAAGGCCCCTTTGCCATTGGATTTACGGATCGGTTCTTCCGTGTATCCATAAATAACCAGATAGAGACAGCCCCAAACAGATTTTTCACTCTCATGTGAAACAGTATTTTTGTGAGGTGTACAATTGTGCAAAAAGCCCGTACCACCAAGCTGGAGACGGACTTTCGCATGATTTGTCGATCTATCAGTAACCCGTTGCAATCATCCAAAAGAGACCCTGTTAATTCACTATTTTTCGACTTATAATACTCCAGGATAATCCCGATACTGGTGCTGAATACTGATCCAACGCGTACGTGTAAACTTCTCAATCGCCCAATCACCGCCGAAGCGTCCAATTCCCGATGCTTTCTCACCGCCAAACATCACATGTGCTTCATCGTTCACAGACTGATCATTAACATGTACCATGCCAGACTCAATTCGCTGGGCAACCTGATATCCTCGATTCAGATCTGTGGTGAATACGGAACCACTAAGTCCATACGGAGTATTATTCGCCAAACGTACAGCTTCCTGTTCATCCTGCGCCTTCATGATTACTGCCACTGGACCAAACAGTTCCTGCTGCACGATATCCTGTTCAGATTTGACATCGGCAAGTACAGTAGGAGACAACACACTGCCTTTACTGGTTCCTCCGAGCAATAACCGCGCTCCTTCAGCTTTGGATTTGTTCACAAGCTCCAGTAATCGTTCTACCTCTTTTTCCCGAATGAGAGGACCCACCAGTGTTTTGGCATCCGCTGGATCACCTGCCTGCACATTCTTCGTTTTGGCAACAAATGAATCGACGAATTTGTCGTAAATATCGGCATGCACAATGATACGATTCAGAGCCATGCAGATCTGTCCCTGATGCAGAAACTTGCCAAAGATCGCAGCTTCGGCAGCACGTTCAATATCCGCATCTTCCAGCACAACCATGGCGTTATTACCACCTAGCTCCAGTGCCATTTCTTTTAAATGTTCACCCGCCAATTTACCGATCCCCTGTCCAACTTCTGTGGAACCCGTAAATGAAATCACTTTCGGAACCGGATGAGCGACAAAGTAATCCCCGATCTCGCTGCCACTTCCAGCAACGACATTCAGTACGCCCTCAGGCAGACCAGCTTGTTCAAACAAATCGGCAATAAGCCAGCCTGCCGTAATCGGAGTGTCCGATGCTGGTTTAATAACCACACCATTACCAAGAGCAATCGCCGGAGCTACGGATCGCAGGCATAGATGCAAAGGGAAATTCCATGGTCCGATGACACCAATCAC
Source organism: Paenibacillus sp. FSL H8-0079 (assembly GCF_037991315.1). NCBI lineage: Bacteria > Bacillati > Bacillota > Bacilli > Caryophanales > Paenibacillaceae > Paenibacillus > Paenibacillus sp. FSL H8-0079. The sequence goes on along the minus strand of NZ_CP150300.1, from coordinate 2,590,795 downwards.
TCCCTTGGGTTCACGAACCACACGGTTCTCTTTGCCAGGAGTATTGGACGGGATAATCTCACCCTTCATCCGATAGGGAAAAGAGGCTGCTTCGTCCACAATGCGTTTGGCAGCTGCGAACTCCGCCTCCGATTTGATGCGGGTACTCCCGGATTCCGTGATCAACAGCTGAATGATTTCCTCTTTCCGCTCTGCCATCAGGGAAGAAACTTTACGCAATACTTCTTCCTTCTCAGCGGGCAGAGACTTCGCCCATTCTATCGAATTTTTCTGAGCCGACTCGTAAGCTTTATCTATGTCTTTCTTATTGGAAGAGCGCCACGTGGCAATAACTTCTCCCGTATAAGGGTTGATATTCTCCATTGTTTTCTCGCCGGAGCCCTCTACCCATTGGCCATTAATATATTGTTTCGTCCATGTTGTATGTTCGGTGTCCATTAAAGTCATTGGAATATACGCCTCCTGATCAAGTTTGAATGTCACACCTGCAATACGGTGTAATACATCATTAACCTTGTACAGAATTACGCAAACGCGTAGACCTGAATTAACCTTCATTCCCTAAGCTTAAGGAAACAACACCATCCATACTATTCTGCAACCTCCTGCACGTCATTCATCTGTCAGGCAGGCTTTTTGTCTCCAAAGAAGCTCATATCTTCCCATCCGTAGCCAACTTCAATCAAATCTTGACCAGCGATGCGGATGGACTGTGTATGGACTGGAGTACCTCCCATCTTCTCATAGAAGCGACAAGCTGAATTACGCTCCAAGGCCCATATGATCAAACTTTTCATATTAAGGGTTCGCAGATGATGAACCACATGTGTTGCCATTCGCTGACCTAGACCCGTTTGTTGCACTTCCTTCAGCAAATATATGGCGTACAGCTCTCCATCATAAGCTAATTTGCCTTCACGTTCCTTACCCCCACAAGCAAATCCGACAATGTTCCCATCATCCTGTTCAGCTACCACCAGGATCTGATCCTTTTCGCCAGAACGAATAGTCTTCTCCCACTGAGACAATCTTGATTCTATAGTCAAATGATCCAAAAAATCGTCGGGCACAATTCCGCGATATGTTGTTTTCCAACTCTCTGTATGTACATGGGCTATTCCCTGCGCATCCCCTTCACGCGCCTGCCTGATCTGCATGGCTATCACTCGCTTTCTCTCGTAACTGCCGCAACTTTACCATATTATATGTTCTTCTTTATATAATTCCAAATTCATCCACTTCAGTCCTGATGCCGCTAGGCAGGATTCGTAATCAAAAGTGGACTTTTGGAACTACCTCTTATAAAGTAAAATCCGGCCCTACGGCCGGATCGTTACTCTCGTGCCTACAGATACCTTGGAAGACAGATCCAGTACATCCGAGTTGTACATGCGTATACAACCATGGGAGACGGATTTGCCAATAAACCAGGGCTCATTGGTTCCGTGTATGCCATAATGGGGAGCAGACAGCCCCATCCAGAGCACGCCAAATGGCCCACCTGGATTCGATTGTTTGTTAATAATAGTGAACTCCCCGTTTGGAGTTTGCGTGAGCATCTTGCCGGTGGCCACAGGATAGCCCTTAATCACCTGATTGCCGTCCAGAAGATATAACATGTGGTCAGACAGATCTACAATAATCCTGTAATCTGGCATAATGACATCCCTCCTGACCTATCTTATGCAAGATACCGGATGATGCCCGCCTGATTTCAGGCTTCCTCCCACTCTTTCACACTACGGGAGTGCTTGGGTTTGCGACTATTGACCGGTTTGCTGGAAGCGGTACGCCTTCTGGATGCCACTTCTTCCTTGCGTTGCTGATATTGCAATTCCTTCTGCATTTTCAGATAATTATTCAGTCTTTTTTCATCCAATGAACCATCCTGTACGGCCTCTTTCACTGCACATCCAGCTTCCCGCGTATGACTGCAATCCAGAAATCTGCACGTGGCCGCAAGTTCTTCAATTTCTCCAAACGCATGCGACAGCCCATCATTGCCCTCATCCCAGAGATTAAGCTCGCGCATTCCTGGAGTATCAATCAATACGGCTCCCTGTGGAAGTACAAACATCTCCCGGTGTGTTGTCGTATGTCTCCCACGACTATCTCCCTCGCGGACGGATTGCGTAAGCTGCACATCCTCACCCATCATCCAGTTCACCAGCGTAGACTTGCCACTGCCAGAAGATCCTGTGAGCGCAACAGTCAGCCCTGGCTGCAAGTATCGTTCCAGTAAGGATTTACCTTGACCCTCCACTGCAGATATCGCAAGCACTTCAACGCCTGGAGCAATCCCTTCTACACTTCGGATCTGTACTTCCACATTGTTGCACAGATCACTTTTACTCAAGACAATGACTGGCCTTACGCCACCATTCCAGGCCATCAGCACGTATCTTTCGAGTCGTCTAAGGTTGAAATCATGATTAAGTGCTGCAACGATCAGCAGTATATCTACGTTTGCGGCGATTAATTGTTCCTTGGTCACCGGACCTGCCGCCTGTCTCGATACCCTGCTCCGACGTGGCACCAGATGGTGAATAATTGCTTCTTCACCTGCCTGACCTGTAATGGCCACCCAATCCCCAACCGCTGGTACCAAGCTGGTCTCCAGACTATCATGACGCATTCGGCCCGAAATTCTTCCCCAGCATTCGCCCTCTTCTGTAATCAAACGTTGCAGTTGTCCATGGTCTGCGATAATTCTGGCTGGCTTTCTCTCCTGCTCTTCCATCCCTGTCTCTTGCCACAGTTCCTGCCACTTTGCAGACCAGCCGTACTTCTCAATATGGTTATCTAAAATAAAAATTCCTCCCAAAATAAGTTGTTTACTTCATTCAAGCCGAGTGAACCATCATCTCCGGTTCAGATCAAAACAAAAAACCACGAGTAGAAATACACCCGCGGCAATAAGTAGTTAGCCGAATTAAAGATCATCCCTTCTTGTAGATCTACCGGATAAAGTACTTAACCCTCCGATATAAACCATTCAGGAACACCCTTTTATTGGCAAACAAAAAAGCCGCGGGTGCGTCACCCGTGGCTTCTTCTGTGCATGTTACGTCACTTCACGTTACAATGGATAGCACTACCCATCTAACGCAAAATTACATGCATTGATCCGTTCCGGAGACGCTGTTCATATTCAAATTAACGTATACTGCATTTAAGTTTGTCATTAACAATCGCCTCCCTTGTAGAATTATCCATTATGTTACACACTGAGCTTCGCAGTTGTCAAGCCCAAACTATTTTTACCAGGCTACTCTATTGGACCTGATCCCAACGCGTCCACATTTCCTTCGGATTCAATTCATAGATCTCCTCTTCCCGATACATGAACTGATGCATGATAAATTCCCGCCGAATGGTGGCGAAATCTTCATGATACTTCTGTATAAATGTATTGATTTCTTTCTCTGTGTACTTCCGACCAAATTCAAGTTGCTCTACCAGATGACCAAGTACAATCAACTTTTTCTTGTATTGAGCCGGAATCTGACGCAGTCGTCCATCTTTGGAGAAAAAATTTCTCATAACAGACGCTTTCAATGTTTCGTTCACATCACTCATATCCGTAACCTCCTCTCGATTAAAGATAAAATCAACCGAAGCCTGTGCATTTTCGCGGATAAACGAAGGATTGAGTGTGAAATACACTGTATTTTTCTCCCGTCTTTCCTTAATCAGCGCTGCCTCTCTCAGCTTGGATGCATGATGTGTCACGGTTGGCTGTGACAGATTCAGCCGCTCGGCAAGTGCCTGTCCGTGCAGTTCACCCTGTGCCAACAACAGCAGCATGCGAAGCCGGGTCGGGTCAGCCAACGCTTTATGATAAGCCACAATTTTCTCCAGCTGCATCATCGTTCATCTCGCTTTCGATTAGATATATATCTAATTTGATATTAGTCTTTTCTTCTCTGCACGTCAATCCTTTGGATTCAAGGAAGCCTGTATGAGTTAAACTCACGCTTGAACTGGCATTAACCCGTTATTTACGGTAGGATTATATTGCTTGAAATAAGGAGGATTAAGAACATGGAAGATGTCATTATTATCGGCGGAGGCCCATGCGGTCTGTCTGCTGCCATTGAATGTGAGCGGCTGGGACTGTCCGCTGTGATCGTTGAGAAATACAATATCGTTCAATCTATTTATCTGTATCCAACCCATATGCAGTTTTTCAGCACAGCCCCGCTGCTTGAAATCGGAAACGTTCCGTTCAGCACACCTAATGATAAACCGTTTCGTTATGAAGCACTTGCCTATTATCGCAGGGTAGCCGAACATTTTGGACTGCGTGTTCATAACTATGAGGAAGCCCGTGAGATCAAACGTAAAGATGATGGCACGTTTGAGGTACATACGCTCAATCGACGCGGGGAGGCCATCGTACATGTTGGACGTAATGTAGTTGTAGCTACTGGTTATTTTGACCATCCTAACTATCTGGGCATCCCTGGAGAAGACAAAGATAAAGTAACCCACTACTTCCGGGAAGCCCACCCTTATACCCGTACGCGTGTTGCCATTATTGGTGGAAGCAACTCCGCGGTGGACGCGGCTATGGAACTGGTTCGTGTCGGAGCACATATTGATATGGTTTATCGCGGCAGTGGTCTGTCAGAACACATCAAACCATGGGTACGTCCGCTATTCGAGAGCATGGTGACGAAAGGCCGTATCACACTGCATCTAGAATCACGCGTGAATGAAATATTGGATGATTCGATTCGTCTGATACACACGGATGGTTCCACAAGTGAACTGGATAACGACTTTGTTCTGGCCATGACCGGTTTCCGCCCGGATCGCCATCTGCTCGCTTCCGTAGGTGTAGAGATGTCCGATGATATGGATAAACCCGTGTATGATGCGCAAACGATGGAAAGCAGCGTACCTGGTATATACGTGGGCGGAGTCATCGCTTCGGGGCGTAATGCCAATGAGGTCTTTATTGAATCCGGACGCTGGCATGGAAGGTACATTGCGGAACATATCGTTAGCAGACAACGTGGACAGACTGAAGGGAAATGAAGACCATGGACATGACTTCCCTGCTGTTGCTCGGATTTGCGGCCCTCGGCATTATCAGCAACAACACACCGGTGACCGTAGCGATGGTATTTCTGTTGTTGCTACGCGTCCTGAACCTGAATCAGGCATTTCCATGGCTTGAAAAATACGGACTTACACTGGGCATTATCATTCTGACCATTGGTGTGATGGCACCTCTTGCCAGTGGCAAGATGAGTCTGCAGACGATCGGTGAGTCTTTCCTGCACTGGAAATCACTGCTCGCCATTGGCGTAGGATTACTGGTGGCATATCTTGGAGGACGTGGCGCTACGCTGATGGGTACACAGCCAACTGTCGTTGCAGGGCTGTTAATCGGAACGGTACTTGGGGTTGCCCTGTTCAAGGGTGTACCTGTGGGTCCATTGATTGCGGCGGGAATTTTATCATTGCTACTGGGCAAATCCTGATCCAGGTTGTACGGGTGTAACCTGACATGCTCTGCAGATTGGCTGTATTTCCCACCGTTGTGTGATATACTTCTATTCATGCAAATTATGTACACGAGTCTACAGCAGAATAATCCATTTTGTGGTTATGCTGTTGCAGGAAATTATAGATTCACTTTGCAACTATTAATGGCGCAGGAGGATTAAGGAACCATGTCACGTCAGTTTATTACAGAAGCCGTGATGGTGGCCATTTACGGTCAATTGCTAGCGCCGCCCGCGCCTGTTGAATATATTGTTCCTTATACCACCATCCTTGAGCTATATGAATTCCAGACCAGTCCTGATCCCATGATGGATAACCCGGCAGATGATCAGCATGTGAAATCCAAAATCAATGAAATGATTTCTTATTTCGAGGAACCGCTGAATAAGAAAAAAATAGAGCGTGCATTACTTGTTCCATGGGCCAAAAGCCCCTCCATTTTATTTGGTGACCAAGTATCCATTGCCATTATCAATGCAATAGATACGGCACAGTACGGGGAATATTTCGATCCCATTGAGACCGAACTGCTGCTGACATCTCAGCGCCTGAGTATCCCGATTCTCACCGATCAGGTTGAACTGATCGCACGTATTATTGAATCGGAATCACCTGTACAGGTATTTGATATTGATGATTTTGATTTTGCGATGGATGATGAACCACTGGATCAGGTGTAATTCATACATGGAGTGCACGGAAATCGGACAAAAAAATGACCTCAGTACCCACTTTGTCGTGGATACCGAGGTCATTTTTGCGTCAACACTTATTTTATTCCGCAATATCCTGCGTTAACAGGATTCGGCTAATCTCATTCAGAGGTGGTAACGACTCCAGCGCAAAAAACTTCAGACCCGCATCACTATTTACACGTGATTCCACAAGGTCATCCTGAATGATCTGTGTCCGGAACAAGGCAATGACATAATACTCTTCATCTCCGCTCGAATGTACATACCGAAGATCAGGCCCTGAATACAGACCTTCCAGTGTCATGATATCAGTAGTCCAACCTGTCTCTTCCCATAGCTCCCGATGTGCGGCATCTTCAATGGCTTCACCCGGACGCATCTCACCGGCTGGCATACGCCAATGACCATGCTCAGCGTGCTGAATCAGCAGCAATTCACCTTGTTCGTTCTCAGCCCGCACCGCCGCTTTTACAACAATATGAGAGCGTTTTGCGATATATTGGGCCAAATCTCGGGCTGGCAGGTTCACTGCTTATCCCCTCCTCCTACTCGGAAGCCGGTGGCCACCTGTGATTCATCTATTGCTTTACAGACACACCCTATACTTCGGTATAACGATATTCGATATCCTGACCTTCATCAACGATATCCACATGCAGTTGGTGCCCTTTCAGATACCAATAATCGTGATCTTCCATAAAAAATTGAATCCCCGACACTTCGGTTTGATCCGCAGGATGTCTTGGTTTCTCCACAGCAATGCCGAGCGAAAATCCAGGATGAAGACCTCCGCCAGAGCTATAACGGGCAAAAAATCGGATGCTGTCTCCCTCGTTCAAATTCAGTTCTTCCTTGTACCAGCGAGCAGCTTGATCGGATACATGTATGGTACTCATTTGGTGTCAGCTCCTTCTGTATATATATGTTCCATCATATCTCTACAAGGACCTGAACACAAACCCCAGTGACCACATAAAGACAAAATAAGTTGTGAAAAATGTTTGACAGATTGTAAAAGCCGATGTTAAGATGCAAACATACGAGGTCTACATTGCATTTATTTCCAAAAAAAGAAAGGGTGATTACGGTGTTTAACAAACATATGATAGGTCAATTCAGCACACAATTAAATACCGGAGTACACCCGAAATCATTATTCTGTTCATAAGTCGGCATGACAAGGCGTTCTTTCATTAGAACCTCTGTGATGTTTACTCACAATCGAACTTATGTATGGTGGCGGCTCTGTTCTCGGAGCCATGCTGCCGTATGATTATATGAAGACATACCGCCTGCGTGCGGTATGTCTTTTTTTGTGGGTACATTTCGGCATACATGAACGGAATCTGCATTTCACGGACATTGAAAGGAAGGGATAACACTTGTTCTCTGTACTTAAAAACCTGGCCTGGTTCTTCCGGCTGGAACGCAAACGATACCTGACCGGTGTCATTTTGCTCATCCTGGTGGGCGTTGCCGAACTGCTGCCTCCCCGTCTTCTTGGCAATGCCATCGACGAGATTGTGCGCGGTTCCATTACCGGCACCTCACTTACCCGTTATATCTTGCTTATTCTGGGAACGGTCATCATTATCTATCTGGTTACATACGTTTGGATGCACAAACTGTTCGGTGGAGCCAATCTGGTGGAACGGCTGCTTCGTTCACGCTTCATGGACCACTTGTTACGGATGACTCCGCCCTTTTTTGAGAAAAACAGAACAGGAGATCTGATGGCTCGGGCCACCAATGATCTTCGTTCCATTGCTACTACAGCAGGCTTCGGCATGCTGACCTTAACAGACTCTACGGCCTTTCTAGCCACTGTATTGTTCGCCATGGGTTTTTTGGTCAGTTGGAAACTGACCTTGGCGGCAATCCTGCCATTACCTTTTATCGCCATTGCCATGATGATCTATGGTAAAGCTGTACATCAACGTTACACTCTGGCACAGGATGCATTCGGAGATATGAATGACCAGGTGCTGGAATCCATCGCCGGTATTCGTGTCGTGCGTGCCTATGTGCAGGAACGTCTGGATGAGAAACGGTTCGCCGATGTGACCGAAGATGTATATCGTAAAAACCTGGCTGTTGCCAGAATGGATGCCCTATTTGAACCCACCATCCGACTCTTCGTTGGACTCAGTTATGTGATTGCACTTGCCTACGGCATATATCTTGTATTTCATAATGAAATTACCCTGGGGGATCTCGTATCGTTCAATATGTACCTGGGGATGATGATCTGGCCTATGTTCGCCATCGGCGAATTAATTAACCTGATGCAGCGCGGTAGCGCTTCACTTGATCGGGTCAACGAGACTTTATCCGTAGAACCTGCCGTACAAGATGTGGAGCAACCTGCTCACGTTACGAATCCGGAAGAAATTGCGATGCAGGATGTTACCTTCCGTTACCCTAGCTCCACTGTCGACAATCTTAGTCATATCAGCTTTTCGCTGCGACGGGGTCAGACATTGGGTGTTGTGGGCCGTACAGGTAGTGGTAAGTCTACTTTGCTCAAACAACTGCTTCATGAATACCCTGCCGGTTCGGGCACATTAAGCATCTCTGGTCATCCGATTCAGGATATCGCCAAAGATGACTTGCACAGCTGGATCGGGTACGTACCACAGGAACAAGTCCTGTTCTCCAAATCAGTTCGTCAGAACATTCAATTCGGTAAGCATGGTGCCAGTGATGAAGTGATCATGGAAGCCATTCGTACCGCCGCTTTTGACGGGGATCTGGGAACCTTATCGGATGGACTGGATACACTTGTTGGTGAAAAAGGAATCTCTCTGTCCGGTGGACAGAAACAGCGGGTATCGCTGGCGCGTGCCTTTATTGCTAACCCTGATATTCTGATCCTTGATGATGCCTTATCTGCGGTCGATGCACGTACTGAAGCTAAAATCATTGAAAATATTCGCAACAAACGCTCGGGTAAAACTACGCTGATCTCGACGCATCGCCTGTCCGCTATCGAACATGCTGACCGAATCATCGTACTGGAGCACGGGAAAATTACGGAAGAAGGTACTCACCAGGAACTGTTAGCCATGAACGGCTGGTACCGTGAACAGTATGAACGGCAACAGGTCGAGTCCAATTTGTCCACGTAGGAGGTCAATTCATTGAAGTCTAATACAGGCAAAAGGCTGCTTGATTACGCCTTAAAAGCCAAAGGAACATTTATCGCTGCATTAATTATGCTTACCATTGGTGTTGCGGCCGAGCTCGCCGGGCCATTCATTGCCAAATCCATGATCGACAATCATTTGCTCGCGATTGAGCAGCCTTTCTATGAGACGACCGCTTCGGATGAAGCCGCAGTCTACAACGGTAAGAACTACAAACGCGAAGGCTTGTTCGAACCAGATGAAAGCAAAGGTTCTGAAGTGCGAGTATTACAAGCAGGTAGAAGTTTTTATTTTGTAAACGAACCGGTAAGTGCACCTGACGGAGACCGCGTCTATGCGGATGGAACCCTCACGGTTACACGCGCAGGCGAAGTGACAGGACAATATGCGGCAGCACCCCTGTCCGCTGGTGAACTCTTTGCTTTTTACAAACCGGAGATGCCCAGCATCTATCAATTAATTATGTACTACATGATCTTCCTCGTGATCTCGGTCATTATGGAGTTCGGTAAAACATTCTGGCTGCAGTCCTCAGCCAATAAAGTCATTCAAAGACTGCGTAACGATGTGTATGCCCATATTCAGCGACTGCCGGTGCACTTTTTTGATAATCTGCCCGCAGGTAAAGTTGTATCTCGGGTCACGAACGATACAGAGGCCGTCAAGGATCTATTCGTTGCTGTTCTTTCGAACTTTTTCTCAGGGATCATCACGATTATGGGTGTCTACGTCGCACTCTTCCTGCTTGATGTTCGCCTGGGTCTGATCTCGTTATTCGTGGTGCCGATGCTCATTGCGTGGATTGTACTCTATCGCAAATTCGCTACTCGCTACAACACGATCATTCGGTCAAGGCTGAGTGAGATCAATGCGATCATTAACGAGTCCATTCAGGGGATGTCCATTATCCGCGTATTCCGCCATCAGAAACAAACCAAGCAGGAATTCGAAGATCTGAATGATGACTATATGAAACACCAGAACAAAATGCTTAACCTGAATGCCTTCACCTCACACAACCTGGTTAACGTATTACGGAATATCGCCTTTGCAGTTGTGCTGTGGTACTTCGGTTCTAGCGTGTTGGATGGCACAAGTATTATCTCATTGGGTGTTCTGTATGCCTTCGTCGATGTCCTGGGCCGCTTGTTCCAGCCGATTACCGGCATGGTGAATCAGCTCGCCAACCTGGACTCCTCTCTCGTATCCGCCGGTCGCGTCTTTGAGCTGATGGATGAAAAGGGAGAAGCCGTAACCGATGGCTCTATGCCAAGATACAAGGGAAATGTTGTATTTGACGATGTATCCTTTGCTTATAAAAAGGACTTCGTGCTCAACAATATCTCGTTTAAAGCATCGCAAGGTCAGACGGTCGCTCTGGTCGGTCATACCGGTTCCGGTAAAAGCTCGATCATCAACCTGCTGTTCCGGTTCTATGATCCGCAAAAAGGCAAGATCACGATCGACGGTCAGAACGTCAAGGATCTGCCCAAACAGTGGATTCGGGAGCACATGGGTATCGTACTGCAAGACCCGTATCTGTTCACAGGTACGATTGCTTCCAATGTTAGTCTCGGTGATGAGAAGATCTCCCGTGAACGTATTGAACAGGCGCTGCGGGATGTAGGAGCTGAACGTATACTGGCTCATCTCCCTCAAGGCTTTGACGAACCTGTCATCGAAAAAGGAAGTACATTGTCTGCTGGGCAACGCCAATTGATCTCCTTTGCTCGGGCACTGGCGTTTGATCCCGCCATCCTCATTTTGGATGAAGCGACAGCCAATATTGATACGGAAACAGAAGCTTTGATTCAGAACGCACTCGAAGTCCTCAAAAAAGGACGTACCACCTTTATCATTGCTCACCGTCTTTCCACTATTCGTTCGGCAGATCAGATTCTGGTTCTGCATCGCGGGCGTATCGTCGAGCAAGGTGCACATGATGAACTGATGGAGCTTAAAGGCCGCTATTATAAGATGTATCAGCTCCAGCAAGGTGCACAAGCAGCAGCGGGTGCAACCAGCGAGAATCCGTCGGGCGAGATCATTCCAACCTCAACCTCCTTTGCCGGAGGCAATGCATAATATAGTTAATACAGAAATTCTTGTACTAAACTAATCAGAAATGATATGCGCTCAACAAGCAACACAAAAACCGATCTACACGGCTACCTTAGGGGCTGGTATTACCCCCTTTAAGTAGACACTTGAAAAAACCTTCATGTTATCATGAGGGTTCAAGTGACACTTGGAGGGGATATTTTTATGGCCAAAAAAGGACAAACATTTCACACGTATACCGAAGAATTTAAATTGAATGCGGTTAGATCCTATGTCGAAGGTTCTTCAAGCTACAAGGTGGTCGCTGATCGCGATGGAATTAGAAACTGTTCACAACTGAAGGTGTGGGTAAAAAAATGGATAAACGGGGAAACGTTCGATGAGCGAAAAAACAATGTTCCGAATCCACTGAAAGGACGGCCTCGTACTGCCTTTAGCAGTGTAGAAGAAGAACGGGACTACCTTCAAGCACAGGTAGATTATTTAAAAAAGCGGTCTCCAAATCTAGTAAAGGAGAAGCACTGAGCCAACGGGAGAACTACGATATCATAGACGAATTGCGCTGCTCGCATGGCATTACACGCCTATTATCGATTACAGGAATCCCCCGTTCCAGTAACGCGTGCATCGAATCTTTCTTTTCGCATCTCAAAACAGAGAAGCTGTACCTTAACCAGTGTAATTCAGAAGCCGAGATTCGACAAGCCGTGGAAGATTACTTGTACAATTACAACTACCGACGCTTTCAAGCCAAACTCAAACAACGCGCACCGATTGAATATCGATGACGCTGGCAGCATAGCTTTTTTCATCTGTCTACTTGACAGGGGTATGACCAGAAAGGCGTAAAGCCAGTCAAGGTTTTTAACTCTAAGTAAATTGAACCCCTTTAATATTATTTCTTTCCAACACCTCTTTAAGATCATCAGATAGAGGAACAGGCGATTTGTAATCTACATTTCTAACTAGTTGATGAATGCCTGGTAAAATTTAGAACTTACATGCTATTTTCTTAAAAATCGTTCCTTGTATTATAGTGTGCTCTGAATTAGTTTTATCTATTATCTCAACAGTGCCTATTCTTCTTTAAACACACTTAATCTAATTCATAGAATTTTTTCACAGAAATTACTTCAATAGCCTTACAATAGAAATCAATGAATTGAAATCCATCGTTTTCACCGTACCCGCTATCATCATGTACATGGTATTCTTGCCAACTTACAATCCCTTCTTTTTTCAAATCTCGAATAATCAGACCTTTGGTTAATGGAAAAGTTAAGGCTTTGTGAATTGTCAGATCATTTATTTCATGATAGCGAATTTTTAGTTTAAAAGGTTCCATTGAACTTAAAAGAGTTACTTTGAAAGTCAGATCAAGATTCCCAACAAAATTATTGTAAAAATCTTCCTCAACACCATAAACTACTTTTATAATCCTATTATATACCCAAGAATCCTTAAATGTGTTTAGAATTAATTCTTCATTTATCATAATATACTATTGACACCTCCAAATCTCAGTCGACATAAACAATTTCATTTAATTTCGGATCAATTTCGCTTTTTCTCATTCTACCTGTAGTGGTATCTAGAGTATACAGTATTCTTTCTTTTATACTTTTCCCAGCGTCTTGATATGACTACCGACGCTTTCAAGCCAAACTCAAACAACGCGCACCGATTGAATATCGATGCGCGCTGGCAGCATAGCTTTTTTTCATCTGTCTACTTGACAGGGGTATGACCACAGTTTGCAGTGCAGATCGGTTTTTTATTTTTATCTGGAGCTATGCTCCGATACTGTGTATTTCGCTCAGACAAAAAAAACAATCCGCGCGCAACCTTCATGGCTGCTGCGGACTGTCTATCCATCCTTTGATCGTATACCCCATGTACATCACGGTCTCTCTTGCGAGAAAAGGAAACTTGCTGCGCCAAGTTCGGTAAGCCGTTGTACGTGTCGGAGAGGGTACAGCATCCATACCCAGTCCAGCAGCCAGCTTCATGGCCCGTTTCATATGTAAAGGATCACTCACAATCGTATACGTTTCATAATCGGCCTGTTCACCTATTGGAATTGAATGGATCAGATTCTCCTCGGTGATTCGAGATTCGGTCTCTACGCGAATGTCCGCTGGATCTACGCCATGGGCAATAGCATACTTCCGACCAACTTCAGCTTCCGTATGCTCTCCATCACCACTTGACCCGCCTGTAAAAAGCAGGTTTCGAACGGTACCCTGACGGTATAATTCAATCCCATGTTCAATACGTTCACGAAATACAGGTGAAGGGTTATCTCCCTCCACGGCTGCACCCAGAATGATCGCTGCATCCGATATCCTGGACGAATCCTCATCCGTATATGCTGATATACGCACTGCCGTAACCACAGTCCATAGAATTCCAAGCAATACTATAGCTAGAGCCGTGATTACAATCCAGCGTTTCGGTTTCCGTTTGCTTTTCATTCATTCTCTTCCAAAGCCCTTGCGTGCATGCTCTCGGCATGCATACGTTCCAGCGTTTGCAAAGCTGCTGCGGATTCGGCATCCAGACCAAGCTCTGCAATCCAGGCACCCGTATATTGCTGAAGACTGATCTCCAGCTCCTGAGCGCGGTCTTTGAAATCCTCCAATTCCTTAATCATGCGTGATCGTCCTTCCGGACTGAACGTCTCATGGATTCGTTCCTTGAAGTAGTGATGTACGATACGATTACGTTGCTGCCACAATTCATTCAATTGGTGAGTCTCTTCCTCAGAAAAGGTAAAATGATGGCGTACCTCATGGATGAGTTGCCCCAATGAACTGCTCATCTTTCGTTCGTACAGATCTTCCAGATCCTCTTCAGACACGGCCTTGCCCTGAGACATTTTCATTAATAAAATCAGATTGACCAGTTGCTGTTCAAGCGCCTGACCATAGTACACGGCCAATCCGTAATAGGCAAACAATTCCCTGGAGTGTTCGCTGTCCAGCATGTCACCATTCTGGATGTCTGTATTTTGCATATGCGAGCGCCCCCTTCAACCGTACCATGTTATCCATTCCATGTCCCTCTATCCTAACCAAACCAAGAGCAACATTCAAGTTATCGGGAAGCGCGGCTTCTAACTCCGTAAATCTCTTCTTCCGGACAGCCACACATGGATGATTAGTAACCCAGATGCATAGAGCACAGTCCATAGCGTAACCGAAACAAAGGAGCTCATTTTTGATTCATCGAATAACATCATCTCACGAACCTGATAAAAGGCTGGTGGCAGAATACGGCCAAGCCATTGTAACGAATCAGGTAGACGTTCACTTACGGAACCCTGGATAAATGATAGTAATAGTACAATAATGAGGGCCGGCATACTACGACTGAGCATGGGAATGTATGATTTTTGAAAAAATACACCGATACCTAATCCCAGCAGTGATAGCCCCAGATGTCCTAACCAAGCCATCATCCACTCCTCACCTGTGGGCTGTCTATCGAACATCCCCGCGAACACGGGATACAGCACAGTGATTGCGGTGAGTATGAATTGCATTATCCAGGCACAGATGAATTGGCCCATTGCAACCTTACGTCTGCTTCCTGCATGAAGGACAAGCAGGTGATACTGCCTCGCAGGTTCCGTATTCATCACCATTACTCCGAGCCAAGCAGCTGCCAGAAATAACAGCATCGCCGTGACACTGTAACTGTCCGCAATAGGATTAGGTTTGTAGGAATAGATCAGCAACATGGTAATGATATAAAAGATGACCGGTGCAAAATATTTCTGTGAGCGGATGTGATGCCTTAACATATATCGGGTTAGATAGATCATTGGACTTCTCCCCCCTCATCTTCCATGAAAGAGCCTAAGCCCACAGATTCAATGACACCTCTACGACTCGCATGTGCAGCTGGATGTTGTCCTTCCAGCAGACTTTCCATATGTAATTGACTTTCTTCCTGTTGTACAGACACAACCGAACCTCCGGATGCCAGAATCATTCTGAGAACATCATCTGTTGATTTCGGAACCACTTTCCAATCCCACAACCAAGAATTTGATTTTTCCGAGCTTGTATTACGAACTAAAGACAGCACTCCCGATTGTTTTAAAATGGATGGATCGTTAGCCAAATCCTCTTCAGTTTCCGTCAGACTTTGAATATGTACAACTGGCTCGCCGGCTTGTAATAAATCCTCACGACTCCAGTAGCGGAGTACGCGACCTTTCTGCAATACCATCACTTGGTCTGCCAAACGTTCAATAAGCAATGGTTCATGGCAAGCTGTAACGATGGATGTTCCTTCAACCTTCCATTGTCCCAATAAGGATACAATTGCCTCTTGAGCTGGGATATCCAAGCCTGACAACGGTTCATCCAGCAGCAAAAGACCACCCGGTCCAGGTAACAGGGCCTGAATCAAATTTACTTTTTGCAATGTGCCCTTGGATAATAAGGGTAACTTCTGATCGATCGCGGTATCCAGATATAAAAGTTCACTAAGTTCTCTAATCCGCTCACGCAGTATTTCGGGGCGGATGCCCCGAATCCGTCCCATGTCCCACAAGTACTCTCCAGCGGTAAAGGGTAACCGTGGCAGGCCATCTACTGCATATCCATCAGAACCCTTCATTGTGCGCTGGATCGATCCTGTATCAGGTAACAAACTGCCCGCCAATATACGTAGCAACGTGCTTTTGCCAGAACCGTTTCTGCCAACAAGCACAGCACATTCGCCCTGCTTCACTTCCAGTTTAATTTGATTCAGCACCTGAGCAGTACCTAATCGCTTGCTCACTTGTTGAAGCACTATACCTCGACCTGATGAGTCTAGTGTAGCTTGATCGGACTTCTTGAAAAGACCACGTGTACTCCATGTCATTGGGATCACATCCGTTCCGGAGCCTGCACACCAAGCAAATACAGACTGTGCGCGAGGCGTTCGGCAGTCCGTTCAGCCAAGGCCACCCGGAAAGATCTTACATCGGATGGCGCATCTGCAATCCGTTCAGCGTGATAGAAGCGGTTGAACGCTTGAGCGACATTTATTGTATATTTGGCAATGACCGAAGGCTCATTCCGATGAATTGCTTTTTCCAGATACTCGGGATAATCAGTCAGCAATTTCAGCAAGACCCATGAGTTATCTCCGATATGGGATGGAGTGGTCACTGTGTCATTCTTACCATGCGCAAGGCTGGGGTTACTCAAAGGATTTTCATTTTCCACACGGATCGCCTCTTCAGCTTTGGCAAGTACACTTTGAATCCGAGCATGCGTATATTGTACATAAGGTCCGGTCTCCCCTTCAAAACTCACCGCATCTTCCAATGAGAAGTCCACGTCATTAAGCCGATTATTACGCAGATCACCGAAGATAATGGCACCAACACCGACCGCCTCGGCCACCTTCTGAGGGTTCTCCAGATTCGGGTTTTTCTCCTGAATAATCTGTAGTGCACGAGCAACCGCCTCATCCAATACTTCCTGTAAAAAGACAACTTTACCCCGACGCGTAGACATTTTCCGTCCCTCAAAACGCATTAATCCAAACGGGATATGTTCACACTTCGCAGACCATTCATGCCCCATCCGGGCTAGGACTGCAAATACCTGACGGAAATGAAGCTTCTGCTCGCCTCCGACCACATATAACAACCGATCTGCCTTCATCACCTCATGACGATAGACCGCTGTAGCCAAATCCCGTGTAGGGTAGATTGTTGTGCCGTCTTTTTTGATAATGAGACACGGAGGCATGTTCTCGTCCTCCAGACGTACCACAAGCGCTCCATCACTATCTTCAAGTAAACCTTTCGCCTTGAGTTCTTCAACCACCGCGCCCATCTTGTCATTGTAAAAGCTCTCCCCCAGCGTATGGTCGAATTGTACATTCAGACGTTCATACATCTTGTTGAATTCCTTCATGCTTACTTCCACAAAGAACGACCATAACCGCTGTGCTTCTTCATCCCCTTGCTCCAGCTTGCGGAACCAGTCCCGTGCCTCAATCTCCAGTGAAGGATCGTTCTCCGCCTCATCATGGAAGCGGACATAAAGCTCCAGGGACGCACGGATCGGGTCTGCCTGCAAGGCTTCCTCATTAACCCACCGTTTGTACGCTGTGATCTGCTTGCCAAACTGGGTGCCCCAATCTCCCAGATGATTCACGCTTACGGAGGTATAACCCGCTTCGTTATACAACCGATACAGTGCTGCACCAATTACAGTAGAACGCAAATGTCCGATTCCGAAGGGTTTTGCGATGTTAGGGGAAGACATATCAATCACGACACGTGAACCTTGACCAAGTTGAAGCTTACCGAATGTGGCATCCCCCAGTTCTTTTAGCAGATTCGGCGCGAGCTTCTCCCGATTGAAACGGATATTTACATACGGCCCGGCAGGAGTCGCTTCAATTCCAGAGGCCTGCAATCCAGTTGCGAGCTCGGTCGCAATGACTGCGGGTGCTTTTTTTAATGACTTCGCCAATACAAAACAAGGGAATGCTGCATCCCCCATATCCGCCTGCGGTGGGACCTCCAGTAATCTCATAACCTCTTTTTCATTCAATCCCGTTAAAGGGGCAATATCGGCTGCAGCCTGCTTCATCAACATGTCGAACACTCCTTATCCATTCATTATTGGCTGAAAATAAACACAAAAAAAAGCTCTCGTCTCTAAATAAGAGACGAGAGCTGACTTAACAGTTCCCGCGGTACCACTCTAAGTGAACAGTTACTCCTGATGTGCATCAACATGCATGCCAGTAGAACCTGCTCCGCTCGATGCGTATAACGGTCGCAAGCCGAGTTACCCTCAGACAGATATCGTACATCCACGATCAGGATGTATATATCTTTTCGGATAACCATCTCACGGGTGCGTTTCACTCAGGTCATGTCATACCGGCTTCCACCTCTCCCGGCTCGCTGTCATGTATGGATCTGGCTACTCTCCCGATCATTGATATTCTTCGTTTCAATTCATTGCCATCATTATACATACCATAATCAGACTTGGCAACCTGCATTAAAAATCCCCTACTGAAGGCAACATATAGGCACATCGTCTCAGATGCCTGTGTTCGTTGCTTTCCTTAGGGGACCAACATATTATCCGTTTTAATTATATATTCCGGAGAAATGATATTTACGCTACGACTGCCATCAACCGGCAAGCTTCTGCACATCTGCGGCACGCCTCTGCACACGCTTGGCAATGACTATGCTGGTGTTTACCACACTCTGCGGCACAAGCTTCACAAGCTTTCACACACAATTCGCATATTTCGGCAATGAAATCACTTCCACGTGTCATCGCTTGTGCAGCAAAACTGCAAATCTCCGCACATTCCCGATTCAAACGAATGCAATCACGCAGCATCGCCAGATCATATTCTTTCAAGCTCGATATGTAACATACGTTGCAAGCATTCATACACTCCAGGCAAGCATCGATACATTGTTGATATTGTTGTTGTGTCATTTAAAGTTACCTCCCAGGCAAAGTTTGCTATGCTTCTTAATACCCAGTACGGAGGAACATTGAATCATCTAGCCTACTTTATCGCTTCCAATTCCAGTAATTGGTCACGAATGACAGTTTGGTCAAAATGTTCACCTATAAACACAGCCACATTAGGGACATCTCCCTGAGGTGTGATCTTCATATAATCCGATTCACGGTAAGCATACTGGAACCAGAAGCGGCTCGCCGTGTCGCTAAAGGATAAAATGCCTTTCGCTCGATATACATCCCGTGGCAATGCGGATACAAATTGTTCAAACGCTTCGCTGTTCACCGGATGACTGAAATAATGTGTATACACCATGACATGTTCATGTGATGCATGAGGAGCGGAATGCTCATGAGAATGGTCATGAATATGGCTATGGGATGCGTCAGCATTCGGAGCATCATCTTGGACTGTATGATGTGTATGTTCATGTTCATGTCCATGACTGCATCCATATGCGCCACAGGCTTCCGAATGCACATGATGCTCTTGGTGAGCATGCTTACCTGCTTCAGAAGCTGAGTCATGGACGTGCACGTCTGCCCCGCTGCGAAGCAACAGATCCATCTCCACCGCACATTTGACCGTAGGTATTACAGGTGCGAAGCCATTCCATTTTGCCAAAAGCTGCTCCAAATCTTGCAGTTCCTGTGCACTCACCCGATCTGTTTTGTTCAAGAGAAGCACAGACGCACAACGAATCTGCTCCTGCATCAGTTTGAAGGTCTGCCCCTTCTGCTCCTGGTACAATCCAGATAGATGCGCTGCATCCACAACGGTAATGAGGCTTTTCAGTTCCAATCGCATGTAGAGTGAAGTCTCGGTGACCGCATCCAAAATTTCCATTGGATTTGCCGCACCCGTTGCTTCTATGATGATCACATCCGGGGATTCCTCCTGAACAAGTTCAGCAAGCTGCAATCCCAAGTCGCCACGTACGGTACAACAAATACATCCACCTAACATCTCCGTCATCGGAACGGTGGAATCCACAATCTGACCATCCAAATTAACTTCGCCCAACTCATTCATCACTACTGCGGGAAGCAATCCCTGCTGTTGCCAATGTTCGATCAACTGAACAAGCAGTGTTGTTTTGCCACTTCCCAAAAAGCCTGACAGTATATATACAGGTATGGATTTTTCTTTTAAAATCGTTTCGTTCATGCTTAAACACCTCTCTGATTATCCTCTTGTAACCTAGTCTATCTATATCTAGCGAGTGTACACCACCTGCATTCGTTGTGCAATAACGTTCAACTCTTCCCCAGTACATTGCCTGATTCTAACGGATGGTCTATGCTATGAGGACATGTTGATTGAAGGAGGAAGTTTCATGACCAATTCAGTGGAACAACATCGCCAGGAAGCTCCTGACACGGTATCGTGCATGATTGTTACGGTGTCGGACACACGCACCAAAGACACCGATACCAGCGGCCAGCTCATGCATCAGCTTCTGAATGAAGCAGGTTATCAGATTGTTGAATACATCATTACGCCAGATGAAACGGAGAACATTCGAAGCATCCTGCAAGATGCAGCCGTTCGTGATGATATCGAAGCCGTGCTGCTCAGTGGCGGAACAGGGATTGCACCCCGAGATACGACCTACGAAGCGGTGTCCTCACTGCTCGACAAGGAACTGCCGGGCTTCGGTGAGATCTTCCGTTTTCTGAGTTACACCGAGGATATCGGTTCCGCTGCCATCCTGAGCAGAGCCGTCGCCGGAACGATTGGACGCACAGCCGTCTTCTCCATGCCGGGCTCCAAAGGAGCTGTCAAATTGGCCATGGAAAAACTCATTTTGCCTGAACTGCGGCATGTCATGCGTGAAATATATAAGGGGCTGTCCCATAAGTCATAAAATGGCTAGAGACAGCTCTGTTTTCAAAATTGTAAAACAAAAAGAAACCGTTCCTTGGTAAAATGGAAGTGCGACCCACCATTTGAAAGGAGACGGTTTCTTTGTACATTCAATATACCATGGATCAACTTTTCTTGCCAATGGATTTGGAGACAGATATCCCCAAAAATCACCTCGTTCGTGTTGTGAATAACGCAATCAATCGCCTCAGCGATTCCATTTTTAACTCGGCGTATCCTGGCGGGGGTCGCCATAGCTATCATCCCAAAATGCTCACCAAAATCATCATCTACGCCTACACCCAGCGCATCTATTCTTCCCGGCAAATTGCCAAGGCGGTTCGCGAAAATATCATGTTCATGTGGATAGCCGGGCGGCAACAACCGGATTTCCGGACCATTAATCGCTTTCGTTCCGAGCGGATGAAAGAGGTCTTGGAAACTGTGTTTACCCATGTGCTGGAGCTGTTGGTTCAGGAGCAATACGTGTCCTTGGATCACTATTTTTTGGACGGAACCAAGCTTGAAGCGAATGCGAATCGCTACACCTTTGTGTGGAAAAAAGCCGTCGTCAAGCACCAGGCCAAGCTGCAAGAAAAAGTACATACCTTGTTTCAAGCCATCGAAGAAGCGGAAAACGAAGAAGATACCCTCCACACCGGAACCGACCTGCCTGAACTTGGCGAAGTCTCGGCTCTCACTGCGGAAAAACTGGAACAAGCCGTCAAGCAATTGGAGGAAAAGCTAAGCGAAAAACCGAAGAGCAAAACATTAAAAAAAGCGGTGCGACAGTTGTGCAAAGACTTCCTGCCCCGGTTGCAAAAGTATGAGCATCAGATCCAAACTGCTGGTGAGCGGGGCAGTTACAGCAAAACCGATCCAGATGCGACGTTCATGCGAATGAAAGAAGACCACATGCGAAATGGTCAACTAAAGCCTGGATACAATGTACAAATCGGAACGGAAAACCAGTTTGTATTGGGCTACAGTGTACACCAGCGGCCCACGGACACCAAATGTCTGAAACCGCACCTGGATCATCTGGAAGAGCAGCTTGGTAAAAGAGTGAAAACCGTCATTGCCGATGCCGGGTATGGAAGCGAAGAAAATTACAGCTATTTGGAAGAAAAAAACATCCACGGCATCGTCAAATACGGAACATACCATAAAGAGAAAACGAGGGCATGGAAGCAAGCGCTGGGCAAAGTGGACCACTGGAGCTACAACGAAACCGAAGATACATGGACCTGTGCGGCAGGGCAAACGTTACCATTCCGGTATGAAAGTCAGGCGGTCACGGAGAGTGGCTACGCGATTCGAACCCGCCATTATCGAAGTGCAGACTGTAGCGAATGTCCCCTGAAAACCAAATGCACAACAGCGAAAGGCAATCGGGAGATTACCGTCAGTCTTACCTATATGCGTCAAAAAAACGAGATGCGGGAACGGTTACGTAGTGAGGAAGGATATACCCTTTCAGTTCGGCGCATGACGGAGCCTGAGAGTGTGTTTGGACAAATTAAAAATAACCGGGGATTCCGAAGATTCCTGCTTCGCGGCTTGCAAAAAGTGAGCCTGGAGGTTGGGTGGCTTTGCCTTGCCCACAATCTACTCAAAAAAGCCACATTGACAGAAAAACGCAAAAAGGACAAAGCAGAATAAACCTCTGCTTTGTCCTTTTTTGAACGTATGCGTGGTATTTCTTTTTGCCTATACTTTTTTCAAGGGCTTTTGAGACAGCCCCTTTTCGGGTTTATTTACAGCTGTACGGTACGAATTGAAAGGTTTGGTGCTCCCATCTTCTCCTACCTTAATTGCTCCAACACATGTTGGAACACCTGCATAACGTCCTGCTCATACTCATCCTTTTCCCCACCAGAAGCCGTATACACCAGTGAAACGTAATCTTTGCTGCGAATCGTTGTCCGGCCAAGCACATTCTCCAAGACAGCCGCATCACCATTCTCACTATACATTTGTTTCATACCGGCATCCCGTGCTGTCTTATCACTGAAAATATGGACCTTCACAATGTGTCTGCCACTTCCATTCAACAAGTTACATATAAGAGATCCCACCATGATCGTCATCGGCAGACATGTTATTCATCAGCTGGATGCCCTTTGCTTCAAAACTCTTACTGATCTCATTCACCAATGCACCGTTTAATCCATGTCCTTGACTCTGTGCCCGCACATTTCCTTCATTCGTCGCTTCACGCGTATAGACCTTTCGCTCCTGTTCAATGGATGATGCTGAACAAGCCACCAGGGACCAGATACTCGTGATCAACATTGCACTTACTAGTACCGACTTGATTGTTCTTCCTACCAGACTTCGGTCTTCTCTACCAAACCACATGCCAATCCTTCCTTTCCAGCCACGTGTACTGTGACCCATTCAGGTAGAATTAGCATGTCTAAGCACAAAGAATCTTATTCGGCTGGCAGATCTGATATCGTATGGACCACGGTCCGACCTACTGCACCACCTTGGAGTATCGTCTCCAGTGTATGAGGCAACTGGTCTAAGGAAATTTCCCGTATTCCCAGTTCCAACGCACGCTCCGGTTTCCATTCTCCGCCGAGCAGTTTCCATACCTGTTCCCGCCGTTCCATCGGACAATATACAGAATCTATACCAATAAGCTGGATACCACGTAAAATAAACGGAAGTACCGTAGATTCAAAAGCTGTGCCTCCGGTTAACCCGGATACCGCAACCGCACCTCCGTATTGAATCTGTTTCAATCGCTCCGCGAGTGCCGGGCCTCCTGTTGGATCAACCACTCCCGCCCATAACTGTTTCCCCATGGCTCCTTTAGCTGGAGCATCAGCTTCTTCACGAGTTATAACCTCTGATGCCCCCAAGTTTCGAAGCAATGGCTCTTCCTGCTCCTTCTTGCCTGTGCTGGCTGTTACTTCGAAACCAAGCTTCGCCAGAATCGCAACTGCCATACTGCCAACGCCACCTGTTGCACCCGTAACCAGAACCTTGCCCATCTCCGGTGTGACTCCAGCCTGTAACAGCGCATCTACCGAAAGTGCAGCCGTAAATCCTGCGGTTCCAATCGCCATAGCTTCTTTCTCACTGAGACCCGGTGGCAGAGGCACCAGCCATTCACTGCGCAGTCGAGCATACTCGCTGTACCCTCCGTAATGGGATACGCCTGGTTCAAATCCTGTACTGATCACCCGATCTCCCGGTGCAAAACGTCCGCTTACCGATTCCTCTACCGTTCCTGCCAGATCGATGCCCGGTACCATCGGATATTCACGAACGACACCGCCCTTTTCAAGGGTAGCAAGTCCGTCTTTATAATTGACACTGGAGTACTGCACCTGTATCGTTACATCTCCATTTGGTAGATCTTCCTTCTTCAGTTGCTCAATAGCAGCTTTGACACCGCCCTGTTCTTCTTTACGGACAACATATGCGTTAAAATGGTTTTTCATCGATAGCCACTCCTTCTTCGACTTTCATATATTTTTCCATTAAGCACATGAATTGTTCGCATTCAGGCTTAATGGCTACCTTTTATCATTAGATTCTTCTTCCTGATGTTAGTTAATGATCAAGCTCTGTCTCTCCTTAGCGTCAACAGATAGATCAGTGGACCCACAATGGGGATGATGCCTGCCGCTGCCCAAGCTGGTGAACGTCGACTCGCTTTAGCATCCCTGTATATCGCAATCATGGAAAGTAAGGTCAGTAGAACAAAATCAATCGTCATGATATGTACAAAGGAAGATTGATTGAACGCGTCCATAAATACATCCGGATGACCTTGCGTCACTGCATAGAAGGCTGTCCCCAGCGTTAACAACAGAAGAACTATATGCGTCAGCTTGTGGGCTGTTACCCGTCCAATTCCCGACTCCCGCTGACGACCAAAATGTAAGCTTGCGTAACCTGAAGCTCTATGCGCAGATGATGACCACGCATAATAAGGAAGCAAGGCAAATGCACCCAGTCCAAAAGAAAACAAGACAAAAGGCCAAGCGGGTACACGGCCACTTCGTTCTTTCACAGATGTTCTTAACAGCATACAGGCATAAACTGCCGGGAAAATACCTAACCACGAAAATACAGTAAGCAACCAAGGCTCCTTGCTTTGCAATGTGATCAGTTCTTTGAATATCGGATCACTTCCAGGTGACTGCCCCGGTGCCAACAACACTGCATAGGCAATAAAAGCGATCCAGACCAGTCCTAATATCCATCTCATGTCTGCACCTCCTCTTACTTTCATCCCCGGCAACTATGGGATTGAAACAATACTGGACACTCCGACCATTGCACAAGGGTAATTCTGAGAAACAAACCAGTCTCAGTACCACGCAGTATTTGGCGCTTCCTGCGCTTTCCCGAGAAATAATTACTGCTTTTCTCCCTCTAAATACGTGTTCAAAAGTCTAATTTTGAACAACCTCTTGAACTGAACAAGACAAATTCCAGTATAGCCTGCTACCTGGGCAGTCTGTCCATGAGATTTCTTACACTCCTGATTCACATCATCAGGATCATATAAGAAAAAAGTCTATCGACATACTTTCATAGAAGACAGACCGCATTTAGCTGAAGTTTTTCTTGCAATCATCGAATCGTTCAGCTCCGCTGAAAACGTATAATTCTATGATCTTCAAAAAGGCATAACCAGTACTCCTCACTGGTTATGCCTCTCTGCATATTGTATGTGTGAATTATTCCTCTGTGGATTTCACATGTTCTGCAATGAGCTTCTGCTTCATATTCCATGCCGCAGGGCTGATGTTCACACGATAGATCTCCGGGTTGAGCTTCCGTTGGTATTCAGGCCAGAATAGATTCATCTGTTCCTTATGGTACGCCCGAATCTCATCCAAATTAGGCAGCTCATACACTTTGCGTCCGTTCACAAAGATCGGCTCCAGCATATTGACCGCTTCGTAGCGGGTAACGGTCTTTTTCAGATAAGGGTGTAGCGGGTTGAACAGCTTGAGCGGTCCACCCTGTAGCGGCTGTTCTTCCTCTGGATAGCAGATATAATCTGCAATCGCCTTGCCATGCTTCGGATCAATGATCCGGAACACTTCCTTTTTACCTGGAGTGGACACTTTTTCAGGATTGGCAGATATTTTGATCGTAGGCAGCATGGCACCGTCCACTTCACGCTCTACCAATTTGTATACTCCACCCAAAGATGGCTGGTCAGAGGCGGTAATCAACTGTGTGCCGACACCCCATGTATCAATTCGAGCTCCCTGAGCCTTCAGGTTAAAAATCGTATTCTCATCCAAATCATTGGATGCCACAATTTTCACATAATCCAAGCCAGCCTCATCCAACATCTGACGTGCCTGAATCGACAAGTACGCAAGGTCACCACTGTCCAGACGAATCGCATTCATCTTTTTGCCTTGGCTCTCCAGCTTCTTGGCTGTCTTGATGGCGTGAGGTACGCCACTGTTCAACGTGTCAAAGGTATCGACCAGCAGCGTAACCTGATCAGGCAACACTTTAGCATACACGTCAAACGCTTCCTGCTCGCTCATAAAGCTCTGTACCCAGGAATGGGCATGTGTACCTGCTGTTGGAATCCCGAAGCGCTCTCCGGCCAGCATATTGGACGTTGCATGGAATCCTGCCACATATGACGCACGTGCGCCCCAGATGGCAGCATCGGCTTCCTGTGCACGCCGTGTACCGAATTCGAGTAAGGTATCCTGTTGTGCTACTTGTTTGATCCGCGAAGCCTTGGTTGCAATCAACGTCTGATAATTCATGAAGTTAAGTATCGCCGTCTCCACCAATTGTGTCTCCATAATGGAGCCTTCTACCCGAATGAGCGGTTCGTCAGGGAAAACAATTGCACCTTCCTTCATCGAATGAATTGTCCCCAGAAATGAAAACTGGAGCAACTCTTCCAGAAAGACCGGATCGTAATTTTCCTCTTGTTTGGATAAAAATTTGATGTCGTCCATCGTAAACCGAAGCTGGCTGATATAGTTCACAATTCGTTCCAATCCGGCAAATACCGCATATCCATTGCCAAATGGAAGCTTACGGAAATAGGCTTCAAATACGGCCTTCCGCTTGTGTGTACCATTCACCCAATGGGCGTACATCATATTGATCTGATATTTATCCGTATGTAAAGCCAGGCTAGTCGTCTGCATTTGTCTCATCCTCTCTGACTTCCGCTCGTGCCCGCAGATTTCACCTGTGGACACGGGTTAACATATGGAGACTTATTCTTCATGATTCTGTTCATCCGTAATTAACAAAAACAAGTCTCCCGTACAACCCTATACACCATTCACCACATTCATCCGGTTCCTAACATTAGGTCACCAGACATGAATATTGATTAAATCACGCCAAGACCGTCTCGCTTGCCTTAACCACCGAGGCACCAAGGCTGGAACGAAAATGTCCGAGCGCCCACTCATGTCCTGCCGGATTGAAGCTGGCCACAGCATCTTCATATACCGTAATATGAAAACCTTTATTGTAAGCATCCACTGCCGTATGCAATACACAAATATCCGTACATACGCCAATGAGTGCAATATCTGTAATGCCACGTGCACGCAGTCTGAGTTCCAGATCTGTCCCACAGAATGCGCTGTACCTTGTCTTATCCATCCACCGAATATCCGTTTTCCGTTCCTCCATCACTTGGGCAAGACGACCATACAACTGTCTTCCCTCTGTATTTCGGATGTTATGAGGTGGGAAAAGCGCAGTCTCCGGGTGATACGGGTCATTCTCTTCGTGCAGATCCACAGCCATGATTACCTCATGTTTGTTCTTACAATAGGCCTCTGTTACAGCTGCAATCGTCTCTTCGATCTCTACTGCCGGCTGACCTACAGGCAAAGAACCTGTCACAAAATCCTGCGTAAAATCAATGACAATTAGTGCTTTCATCGTCAACACTCCCTTAGCCCAGAAATGGTTGATCCTGATTCAATTCACATTGACACACCTACACATTATTACGTATAGATGGATAGGCGTGGTACCAGTTCTGTAAAACGATATAGCTGCGCCGGACGCTGTGAGTACTGGTTAGAACTCACCAGATTACCCTCTTCATCCCGTACTTCTTCCACAATGCCTTTGCGACTGCGGGTAGACGTGATCTTGCGAATAAAGTTTGGTTCTTCAAAATCCGGTACAACACTTTGAATAACCTGATATAATTCACTTAATGTAAAATCTCGTGGTAGGAACTGACGAGCAATCGTCGTTTCCAGCATCTGTTGTTGAATACGTCGATAAGCATCTTCGATGATTGTTCTGTGATCAAAGGCCAGCTCCAGTTCTTGCAGCGCCTCCTGAATCGTGAACAATCCAACATCCTCAGCATCATCTGCCGCTTGGCGTTGATCCAGCATCCATTCTTCTACAAGTGCGAAAAATGCATGAGAGATAATCCAGCCCCTCGGGTCACGACCCGGCTGACTGTATACATTCAAGTATTCCAGATGCCCACCGTCCACACCTGTCTCTTCCATCAGTTCACGCTTTGCTGCACCATAGATGGACTCGTTCTCCTGACAGAATCCACCCGGTAATGCCCATCTACCGGCAAAAGGCCAGCCTTTGCGTTTGATCAGCATCACTTTCAGTTCCCGAATGGGAAGTGTCTTCGTCACCGTCTTGCGCTCCCGCTTGGTCAAGGTGAACATAACGATATCCGCAGGAACACCATCGGGTGTACGATATTTCTTGGAACTATAGGCACGTGCTGCCTGTTCGTCGCTCTCTGCATTGAAGTGTTCGTAGTTTTCGCTCATGGGCACCACCGACTATTTTCATTTTGATAATTTCATTATGACATAATAATATCTTTTGTCAACTACGGGATTCCTGCGTTATGTTCTTGGACGTGCTATACGGAATGTCGCCGTAGCCATGCATCCCAACGTGCCCGACGCATCACGTACTTCCGATTGAGTCGTAACACTGCGTCCAGCCTGATGCAGTACCGTAGCTGTAACCGTTAATTCCCCTTGTTTCATGGGTGCGAGAAAATGAACGTTCAGATTCGTTGTCACACAGCCATCTACTTCCATTGCTGCTGTTGCGACCATACCCATCGCCTGGTCCATCAGTGAAGTCAATACACCCCCATGAATAATCCCCATGGAGTTCGTATGATGTTCACCTGCTGTCAGCGCGATCTGTACTTCTTTGCCGTCTCCTTTAATATAACGACAGCCGAGAAAGCCCCAGAACCGTCCGTCTCCGTCTTCCACCATTTTGTCCAAAATACTCATTATTCATTTCTCCTTTATTGCACTGTACGTATCAAGCTCTTGATGTCATGTGCCTTTATCATTAAAAATCAGCGCGCCACACAAAATAACCCCACATCGTGGAGCTTTGCTTGGAAGTATATTCCGAGTACTGGCGATAGCCACCCCATGTTAACGATAATAATGTAATGTCAAAAAAGGCGCGGACTGCGTCCGCACCCTTCCGTCATTTAACCGCAACTGGTCGGAGGTGAATCCGTTCCAGCCTCCACGTTCACTTTTTCGGAAACCGTATCCCGGATTACAGAGATCACAAGCTGAAGCAAGTAGTTGATATCGCTTTGGCTCTGCTGGAATTCCGTAACCAATGGAATACTGTCCAGTTCGCTTTGCAGATCGTCAATTTCCTGTTCAATTTTGCTGACCATCTCCACATTTTTGAAGCTTTCAAAAGCAACGATCTCTTTTTGTTTCTTCTTGATGGTTGTAATCAATTGCTGGATGCGCTCATGATCCCGAATTTTGGTTTCAGCCTGTTGAAACTGTCTAACTTCCTCACTCGTTCCGAGCATATCAGCCAATTCTTTGGCTTTTCCCATAATGTCGTCGCGTATGACCAGATTGCGCGTATC
The DNA here is from genome assembly GCF_037991315.1 of Paenibacillus sp. FSL H8-0079. Lineage (NCBI taxonomy): Bacteria > Bacillati > Bacillota > Bacilli > Caryophanales > Paenibacillaceae > Paenibacillus > Paenibacillus sp. FSL H8-0079. The sequence goes on along the minus strand of NZ_CP150300.1, from coordinate 2,561,117 downwards.
GTAGGTAGGCATTCCATAATGGTTGTACTGCACTTCTTCCTGCGCCACTGAAATCGCTCCATTCTATGAGATGATATAAGATGAAAACTCAATGTTGCATTAAGCTCAGTCGACTGCTAAGTGACCGCTGCGGTGTCGGATCGTTCTTTTGATCGCTGTTGTCTCCGAATTTTTTCGATTGAGATTGTTCAAGGTTAAAATTCGGAGACAAAGGCGAACGCTTCGCTTCTACAGAATCGATTCCGTCACCTTCGCTACGCTCGGCGTAACCCCGCTAAGTGCAAAAAATCATTCATCTTATTTGTGTGTGTGTATTACTGATTGGCAGCTACCGGCTCAGAGAGCAGGTTGCCCCGAATATAAAAAGTCATCGGATCGGTGATTTCCACTTGTACGAAAGTACCGATCAAATCTTTGGGTCCTTCAAAATGCACCAGCTTGTTGCTGCGGGTTCGTCCCGCCAGAACTTCGGAATTCCGTTTGCTCTCGCCTTCAACGAGTACTTCAACGATTTTGCCGCGTTGCTCTTCATTGCTTCGATGGCTGTATTCGTTGATGGTTTCATTCAAGCGTTTCAAACGTTCCTTCTTCACTTCCATCGGTACGTTATCCTCCATCACCGCAGCAGGGGTACCTTCACGCGGGGAATAGATAAAGGTATAAGCAAAATCATACCCTACTTCACGAACAAGGGAAAGTGTATCTTCAAATTGTTCTTCCGTTTCCCCAGGGAAACCAACAATAATATCCGTTGTCAAAACGACTTCCGGAATGGCCGTTTTAATTTTTCCAGCCAGGTTCAAATAGTGTTCCCGGCTATACTTGCGGCTCATACGCTTGAGTACTTCCGAACTGCCAGACTGCACCGGAAGATGAATGTGCTCCACCAGGTTTCCGCCCTTGGCCAACACTTCAATCAAGCGATCATCAAAGTCACGTGGGTGACTGGTTGTAAAACGTACTCGCGGAATATCGATTTGGCGGATGGCATCCATTAAATCACCAAAGCTGTAGTTCAGGTCGGTGAAATCTTTGCCGTACGCATTCACATTTTGACCAAGCAGGGTGATTTCCTTGAATCCCTGGCGTGCCAAATCCCGTACTTCGGCAATGACATCTTCCGGACGACGGCTGCGTTCTTTGCCCCGTGTGAACGGAACGATGCAATATGTACAAAACTTGTCGCAGCCATACATAATGTTTACCCAACCGCGCATACCCTCACGTTTCTTCGGCAGGTTCTCAATAATATCGCCTTCCTTGGACCATACTTCAACAACCATTTCTTTGTTGAATAGTGCTTCCTGGATCAGATGTGGCAACCGGTGCACATTATGTGTACCGAAGATCATATCCACAAATCCATGCTTCTGCATGATCCGGTTGACGACGCCTTCCTCCTGGGACATACACCCGCATACGCCAAGTAACAATCCCGGACGTTCGAGTTTTAGCGTTTTCAGGTGACCAAGCTCACCAAACACCTTATCTTCCGCATTTTCCCGTATGGCACACGTATTGAGCAGAATAATATCAGCCTCTTTGCGATCCTCTGTAGCCTGATATCCCATAGACTCAAGCAGACCTTTGATGGTCTCCGAGTCATGCTCGTTCATCTGACATCCATACGTATATACAATATAATGTTTGCCTTTCCCTATGTTTTTCAGTTCATCGGGAACGGCATTTTCGTAAAGCACCTGGACGTCTTCCTTGCCCCGCTGTTTCTCCTGACGATGATTGGGTTCCGATTTGATGTTAATCTCACGGCCCCGGATTCTTATCTTTTTGCTGAATTCATCTTGCGAAATTACTTTGGCATCGGAGAAATCAAAATATTGGGAGTAATCCTTTTTTGAGTCTTTAGCCATTTCCTTCGGTCACTCCTTACAGCCTCTATTAATAAAAAATCGTTCATCCATCCCTGTTCCACATGAATTTCTTGCTTGGAACAGCAAAAGAGCATTACAGCAAATTATAGCATGAATTGGGCTGTAGTTCCACATCCAAACCACATGCGCCTTCGTCTAATCCGAAACCTGCAAGGCTCAGAAGAACTCTCCAAAAACAAATAAAAAACCTGAGCCTTGCCATCAGGGTTGGAATTAACCGACCTCGTTGGCTGTGCTCAGGTTTATACGTTATTCAGACCGCGTAATTCGCGGCTGAAGGCTGTTCATGTTATTAGTCGATGATTTCAGCAGTGTCGCCATTACGAGCGCCAGCAGCGTTAGCTTCATCTGTATCAATATGCATGTCCAGTGCGAAAGAATCGGATACACGAGCCAGTACATTTTCCAGTACCAGACCACGATCTCCACTCAAGCGAACTTTCAGCAATTGTTTGTCCTCGATACCCCATTTAGCAGCGTCAGAAGTATGGAAGTGGATGTGACGAGCAGCAACGATAACACCTTTATCAATTGTTACTTCGCCAGCAGGTCCTTTAATCGTGATTCCCGGTGTGCCTTCAATGCTTCCGGATTCACGTACAGGTGCTTTAACACCAATGGCAAATGAATCTGTCATGGAGATCTCCAGTTGCGTTTCAGGGCGAACAGGTCCAAGGATACGCACTTTATCAAACTGTCCTTTCGAACCAATTACCGCTACAGTTTCGTTAGCAGCGTATTGGCCAGGCTGGGACAGAGCTTTAAATTCAGTCAGTTCATAACCTTTACCAAACAAAATTTCAACGTGCTCTTGGGATACATGAATGTGACGGGCAGATACGCCCACAGGTACTGTTTTACTCATCGTAAATTTCACTCCTTGTTTATCTATGGCCTGTACTCAGGCTCTTAACAATCCAATGGTATTATACCCCTTTTTGAAGTGAAATGAAAACGAACTGGTGAAAATTCATGAAATACACATATTTCACCATCATTTCCCGCCTTTATTTGGAAAAATTCATTATAACCTTTCAGTCACACACAGCACTTCACTATTACAAGGAAGCCCCATTCATCTGCGGATTGCTCTCTGGCAAGTGTTCCCCCAGATAACTCATGGCATTCCCCCACAACCAGCCACGTACCAATTGTTCATCATAATGTTTGAGCAGGATTTCCGTCAGTCTCGGGTAATGCCCTGCATGTTCGAGTCCCTCAATGTACGATGAAATTCCATCAAAATCAGACCCCATCATCAGATGATGCTGCCCGCCGAGAGAACAGATCTGCTCGATATGAGGTAGCAGGTCTTCTATATGCACTTCCCCTTCCTGTTTAACAAACCAAGGGACAAAGGTTAGTCCGATCCGCCCTTCTCGGGCAATGATGGCCTGAATCTGATCATCTTTCAGATTACGCACATGCGGACATACGCTATAGCTGTTGGAATGGGAAGCGATAAAAGGACGTTCACTCAAGTCAGTCAGTTCCCAGAAACCTTTTTCCGTCAGATGTGACACATCTAACAGTATTCCGATTTTGTTACACCGACGTACCAGTTCCTTTCCCTTCTCGGTCAGACCCGCTCCACGCTTCTCCATAATTCCATCAGCCGCCCAATTGGAATAGTTCCACGTAAGTCCAACAATTCGAACGCCCATCTGATAACATAACTCCAGATAGAACAGGTTGCCTTCCAGACCGTCTACACCCTCCAGTGTGATTAATCCCCACGGACCCTCTGTTTGACCCACCTGAGCCACCTGTTCACGCCATAACAACGTCTGTGTGCCGTCAGGCAGCTTCTGGCTTCTCTCTACACGCTTACGATAGATCTCCAATTGCCCCATCACATGTTCAAACTTGCCACTGCCAAGTACTTCAGGCAAGTAGATGGCGAAAGCCTGCAAGCCTACTTTACCGTCTTTCAAGCGTTGCAAATTCACATCCAGTTGTGGAGCATCTTCGAATGAAAGAGCAGGCTGCATCAATATTTTGCTCAGTGCATCACAGTGTAAATCAGCTACACGCCAATCCGACAAGGACATCGTTAACCCTCCTTTTATATTTTGTTACAAAAAAAACGCAAAAAAACCTGTCTACATCATCGTAAACAGGTTCAATGCATACTGCATGTATTATCTGGGCTCCACAATCAGCTTAATGGCCGTTCGGTCCTCGCCGTCGATCACAATGTCTGTAAAAGCTGGAATACAAATCAGGTCAACTCCGCTTGGTGCTACAAATCCCCGGGCTATTGCTACCGCTTTGATGGCTTGGTTCAGTGCTCCCGCTCCAATTGCCTGCAGTTCAGCATTTCCACGTTCACGAAGAACCCCTGCAAGAGCGCCGGCTACAGAATTAGGATTGGACTTTGCTGAAACTTTTAATACATCCATGGTAAGTACCTCCCTGGGAATGTTGAAAGTTTGTTTCCACTTACTAGATGTTATTCGCGGGAGGCAAAAAAATTCCTTCTTTTTAGACGGGTTTCCCTGCAAAATGGGACAATACCCCTATTCCATGCGCCACTCGTCCTCCATCAGACGAATTTTTTCGATGCGTGTTGCCGCACCTGTGGCTTCATCAATTTCTACTAAGACACCATGGAAATGCCATTTGCCGTCATCCACAACGAAACGTACAGGGAGCTGAGTGTAGAACTTACGTAGTACGGCCTCACGCTCCATGCCCAATATGCCGTCACGCGGCCCTACCATGCCCGCATCTGTCAAGTAAGCCGTTCCTCCAGGCAAAATCCGATCATCGTTACTCTGCACATGCGTATGTGTACCTACAACGAGCGACGCACGTCCATCCAGATGCCATCCCATGGCAATCTTTTCTGACGTCGCTTCGGCATGCATATCGACCAGAATACATTTATAGTCTTGGCGTAGCTCGTCTACAATCTCATCAGCCACACGGAATGGACAATCCAGGGCAGGCAGGAACGTTCTTCCTTGCAGATTGACAATCGCTAGCTCTTTTCCTTCACCTTTGACAACCGTGTATCCTCGTCCGGGTGTTCCTGGTGGAAAGTTCGCTGGACGAATCATGCGCGGCTCATCATCTATAAAATCAAAAATATCCTTATTGTCCCAGGTATGATTACCAAGTGTAATACCATGTACACCCCAGTTGAAAAACTCATTCGCGATTGCACCGGTAATTCCGCGACCCGCTGCCGCATTTTCACCATTTACAATGACCACATGTGGCTTATACTTCGATTTCAGGTACGGTAAATTTTCCTTTAATGCTTTACGTCCCACGTTGCCTACAATGTCACCAATAAACAAAACTTTCATTGATTACTGCCTCCTCAATTCCTGCAAAGTCCTCTTCTTCGAATGTTGAACCTTTGCAGGACTCTATCTCATGCTCCATAATTTGTTAGTTTGTACAAAAAGCCTTTTAACAGGCTATCAACAGGAAAAGTGGCCCACTACTGCGGCCACTTTTCCGTTTTGCTCTATTTTGCGTATTCAACCGCACGGGTTTCCCGGATGACGGTGACTTTGATGTGACCCGGATAGTCGAGTTCATTCTCAATCATCTTCGTGATGTCACGGGCTAAGCGGAAGGCTTCAGCATCATCGATCTTCTCAGGCTGTACCATAACGCGAACTTCGCGTCCGGCCTGAATGGCGTACGATTTCTCGACACCTTCGAAGGATTCTGAGATCTCTTCCAGCTTCTCCAGTCGTTTGATATACGTTTCCAGCGTTTCGCGGCGTGCGCCTGGTCTTGCTGCGGAGAGCGCATCTGCTGCGCCAACCAACATGGCAATGACCGAAGTCGCTTCGCAATCTCCGTGATGGGACGCGATACTGTTGATTACAACCGGATGTTCTTTGTATTTCTTCGCCAGTTCCACGCCAATTTCGACGTGTGATCCTTCCACTTCGTGATCCAGCGCTTTACCGATGTCATGCAATAGACCTGCACGTCTTGCCAGAGTTACGTCTTCTCCGAGTTCGCCAGCCATCAGTCCAGCCAGATAAGCGACTTCCATGGAATGTTTCAAGACGTTCTGACCGTAACTTGTACGGAACTTCAACCGGCCCAAAATTTTGATCAGATCCGGATGCAGACCATGCACGCCCACTTCAAAGGTAGCTTGCTCACCGTATTCACGGATGCGCTCATCCACTTCCTTGCGGGATTTCTCAACCATCTCTTCAATCCGTGCCGGGTGAATACGTCCATCAGCCACCAGTTTCTCCAGGGCAGTACGGGCGATTTCACGGCGAATCGGGTCAAAGCCCGACAGAATAACAGCTTCTGGCGTATCATCGATAATGAGGTCAATCCCTGTAAGGGTTTCAAGCGCACGGATGTTACGTCCTTCACGACCGATAATCCGGCCTTTCATTTCTTCATTTGGCAGGGTAACAACAGATACGGTTGTTTCCGCTACGTGGTCAGCCGCACAACGTTGGATGGCGAGTGTAATAATCTCGCGGGACTTTTTGTCCGCTTCTTCCTTCGCTTGTTGTTCAATGTCCTTGATCATTTGAGCCGTCTCATGACGAACTTCCTGTTCTACGTTGGACAGTATGATACTGCGTGCGTCTTCCATAGTGAGGTTGGATATACGTTCCAGCTCCGTCACCTGGTTTTTGTAGATCATTTCGATCTGCTGCTGAGTCTCATCAATTCGTTTCTCTTTGTTAGCCACTTGCTCTTCTTTACGTTCGAGTGATTCCAATTTTTTATCCAGCGACTCTTCTTTTTGCAACAATCGTCTTTCTTGTCGTTGAATTTCATTCCGACGTTCACGAGTGTCTTTTTCAGCTTCAGCACGAATGCGATGGATTTCATCCTTCGCTTCCAGCACCGTTTCTTTCTTCAGTGCCTCTGCCTCTTTCTTCGCGTTCTCCACGATTTGTACGGCAGCTTGTTCCGCACTAGAGATTTTAGCCTCTGCAAGAGATTTGCGAATAAAATACCCTACTCCGAACCCAATGATTAGCGCGGCCACAACGAGAGCGATCGTGATTGCAGGATTCATACTGTTCACCTCCTCGTTGGTTCCTCCAAGGCATTCCTTGGGTCAATTTGCAGTTTTCAAACCTTACATATGTTTGGGAATAACGAATACTCACGGCGATCCCCCGCCGATTTTCATTTCACATGTACATGTTTCCACGTACTATTCACTGTTTCCAGCGAACCCATAATTAAGAATGGTATAAATCTTAAGAAACCGAAACCGCTTTTTTGGAAGGAAAAAGGGTTGTCCATTTCTTACAGACTCATGTCCATTTTAGTATTTGACGAAAGAAATTGTCAAGAGAATGCAGTATAGAGACTCTAGTCTGCTAATCCCATAACAACGCTTCGTCATCTTCAGGGTCTCCAGCCTCATCTTCTTCAATTAAACAATTCACGACCCGGCGCACCATATCCATTGAAAAACCACGTCTCATTAGGAAGGGAAGCGTTTTATGTTTCTTCTCTTTGACGTCCCCTTTGACCTGATTCCACTTTTTGCGTCCGGCGCTCAGAGCAGTCTCAAATTCCGCATCTGTACTAATACCCTCTAGTGCCTCAACAATGAGATCATTGGCAATGCCCTTTTGACGCAGCTCTTGCCTTATCCACAGTTTTCCCTTCCGCTTGCCCTCCATACGCTGTCTTGTCCATTCCTTCGCAAATAGATCGTCATCCACCAGGTTCTCCTGCTCAAGCCGATCCAGCGTCTCTTCAATCAAAGGTGCAGCAAACTCCTTCTGCCGAAGTTTCTGACTTAACTCATGACGCGTACGCGGTTTATGCTCCAAAAAGCGCAGAGACTGTGCATACGTCCGCTGTCGCTCGTCAGCTAAAATGATTTCTTCCAGATCCTTTTTCATGAACGTATTGCCTTGCGTCATCCTGTATTTAATCATTACATCTTCAAGAACCGTAATGGAGTGGATGCCAAAAGTGATTCGATAACGAGCTTGCCTGCTCTTCGTTCGTTCTACACGTGTAATAATAAGTTCTTCGTTGTCCGGAAATTGGGATAGGCCATCCTGTTCTGCTTCTTCATATAAATCCTCGTCATGTTGATCCATTCAGGTCTCCCCTTTCATAACATTTTCATTTTGACTACACTAAGCGCATCTTCACAGAAGACAGCGAATGCTAATACAAAAGGCCGGGAACTCAGCCCGACCTTTATCTCTACACTTACCGCTGACAGTCAGCGTGCTAACAGCCCCTGTCCATTGGGACAGGGGCTGTTAGACAACGAGAGCACTCCCACCATAATCTCTTATCCAGATCGAGCCAAGCTCAATCAGACAAGTTTACGAAGTCCAGAGGGCAACACCCTCGGGTACCTCCCTGTAAGGGAGGAATCAGGAGGATTACTCGTTGATTTCAAACAATTCTTGTTCTTCTGCTGCTTCTTTTTGTTGCTCTTCACTAGTTGGCGCAGGGACTGCAGTAACCAAGTTACTGGCTACACGAATTTTTTGTTCAATGATGTCAGCAATATCTTTATGCTCTTTCATGAACTGCTTCGCGTTCTCACGGCCTTGTCCTAAACGCTCGCCTTCGTAGGAGTACCATGCACCACTTTTATTAACGATGTCCAGCTCTGTACCAATGTCAATGATACTGCCTTCTCTCGAGATACCCTCGCCATACATGATATCCACTTCCGCTTGTTTAAACGGAGGTGCCACTTTGTTTTTCACCACTTTAATACGAGTACGGTTACCAATCATGTCATTGCCTGATTTGATACTCTCAATACGACGCACATCCAGACGTACTGTGGAATAAAACTTCAGAGCACGACCACCAGGTGTTGTTTCCGGGTTACCAAACATAACGCCGACTTTCTCACGAAGCTGGTTAATGAAGATTGCGATTGTTTTGGATTTACTGATTGCACCAGACAGTTTACGCAGCGCCTGAGACATCAAACGCGCTTGCAAACCAACGTGTGAATCACCCATTTCGCCTTCAATCTCTGCTTTTGGAACCAATGCGGCTACAGAGTCAATAACGACGATATCTACTGCACCACTGCGTACAAGAGCTTCTGCAATTTCCAGCCCTTGCTCACCCGTATCTGGCTGAGACAGAAGCAATTCATCAATATTAACACCCAATTTGCTTGCGTATTGTGGGTCAAGAGCATGCTCGGCATCGATAAATGCAGCTTGTCCACCCGCTCTTTGTACTTCAGCGATAGCATGCAATGCTACGGTTGTTTTACCAGAGGATTCAGGTCCATATATTTCAACAATACGGCCTTTAGGCAAGCCGCCTGTTCCTAATGCAATATCCAAAGCCAAGGAACCGCTGGGAATAATTTCCACGTTCATATGAGTGGACTCACCCAGTTTCATGATGGATCCTTTACCAAATTGCTTCTCTATTTGACGGAGCGCCATATCAAGCGCGGCACGACGGTCTGACAATAAGCTCACACCCTTTACTGTTTATAAGATAATGATACCTTGTTTTAACACGTTTGCCAAGCTTTTTTTCGAACATACATTCGTTTTTTTTGTAAAGGCCGAGGCGCCTCTTCCTCTAAGAAACTTTCCATTAAACAGAAAAAAGAACCGTAAACAAGGCTGTAAAGCCTAATTCTACGGTTCTTCCGTCTTCCTTAATTATACTTGCTTGGAACTATAAATGCAATCCAAGTGGTTAACTAATCAATCCATTGCCACAAGTTTTTGCCATAAGCGATAGAGAATCGCTTTAGCTGAACGAATGCGAACCGTCTCACGATTACCATTGATGCGCAGCTCATGAATTTCCGTTTCTTTTCCACGTTCAGCAAGAGCAATAAAGACAAGTCCAGGTGGCTTGCGTTCTGAATATCCCGGTCCAGCTACACCGGTAACGGCCAGGCCAAAGTCAGCATCGCCAATCATGCGGATCTGTTCGGCAAGCACTTTTGCAACCTCCGGACTTACTGCCCCAGGTGCATCTTCACCTTCCAGATAATCATGAGGCACATTCAGCAGCTTTTCTTTAATTTCATTGGAGTAACACACAATGCCACCTTTAAGCATCGACGCACTTCCGGGTACAGAAGTCAGACTTTGCATGACAAGCCCTCCTGTACAGCTCTCAGCAGCGCTAAGCGTCAGACCCATGTCAGACATCATAGTTACAATTGTGTACTCTATAGGCACATCCTCGTTCGCGTAGAGATGTTCTGTCAAACGCTCCCGAATCTGGACCTCCATCGCATCCAGCTTCAGCTTCGCCTCTCCCTCACTGGCGGCCTTGGTGGAGACACGTACTGTAACTTCACCTTCGCTCGCGTAAGGAGCAATCGTAGGGTCTGTCTGCGCGTCAATCAGATCCAGAAGTCGATCTTCCAGAGCAGATTCACCAATACCTGCGAATTTGAGCATTCGGGAATAGATCGGCATTTCTTCTGTGAGTACATGCTGGAACAGCCAAGGCTTGACTTCCTGTTCAAACATTGGAATCAGCTCTTTAGGTGGTCCAGGCATCACAACATAATATTTATCATTGTCAGAGATCGCATTTCCTGCCGCAAGACCTGTTTCATTGGCCAGAGGTGTCCCGCCATCAATAACGATCGCCTGACGTCGGTTATTCTCTGTCATATCGACATTACGATCTCTGAAAAAGCTCTCGATTTTGTCCATAGCCATTCGATCGATATGCAATTTCCGGTTAAGAACAGCTGCAAGCGCATCCTTGGTCAGATCATCTTGGGTAGGCCCAATGCCGCCGGAGAATAAAATAACGTCTGCGCGGCCCTGCGCAATGCGAATGGCTTCACTGAGCCGATTCAGGTTATCCCCAACCACCGTTTGGAAATATACATCGATCCCCATCGCAGCCAATTCACGGGATAGGTATCTGGCATTGGTATTGACGATTTGTCCAAGCAGTAGCTCTGTGCCAACTGCAATGATTTCTGCCTTCATTGAGCATCCTCCTTGTACACATGGTGAGTGATCAAAGGGCAATAGGATAAATTCCTATTGCCCCTGACCCAATGCTTCCTTCATGATTACCCATTTTATCAACAAATAATTATGCTTTTGTTAAATGAAGCAGGTTTTTGTTTTTGATAAAGTAATCGATACCCGACCAGATGGTAATAAGCGCTGCTGCCCATACCGCGATAATATCGACGTGAATACCCGTGTATGAAAACGGGAAATTGTTCAACAGCAACAGCACAATCGCCACAATCTGCACTACCGTTTTCAGCTTACCCCACGCACTGGCGGCAACAACCGAACCATCCAGCAATGCAATTTGACGCAAGCCGGTGACTGCAAACTCACGACTAATAATAACAACTGCAATCCAGGAATCCAGCTTGCCCATCTCCACAAGCGAGATCAATACTGCAGTAACTAACAGCTTGTCTGCGAGTGGATCGAGCAGTTTCCCCAGATTGGTAACCATGTTATTTTTCCGCGCAAGATATCCATCAATTCCATCTGTGCTTGCGGCGATGATAAAAATAACAGCAGCAATCAGTTGATTATACGGAAGCGAAAAGCTTCCAAGCTGAAGCGGCTCTGGATAAAATGGAAAATCCACGAGCAGGAACACCATCAAAAAAGGGATTAAGCAAATTCGTGCAAGCGTAATCCGGTTGGGTAAATTCACAAGACGCCCTCCCTCATATCCTCCATTACTCCAAACATTCATCATAATCCCGTTATCATCATCCGGAACATGAAATGTACAGTTTCAATGTCAATCCAAATGAACATGATCCCACTATGTAGAAACGCAAAAAATAAAGTCAACCGCTCAAAAGCAAAACCGCTTTAAACGTTCCGGTGACTTCCAAAAGATGTACTGCTTTTCACAAAGTCAGCAAACGATGAGGACTGGACTTGATGCATGACTGCCAGCAATGCACACTTAGTATAATATACGCCCAATAACGTGTCAAAAAACACTTTTGCTACAAAAAGGCCATATTACTTGAAATTTGTATATTGCAAATCCAGAGGCAGGTTAGCACCATTTAGCAGCTGCATTACTGCTTGCAAATCATTTTTACTCTTACCAGTTACCCGCAGCTGGTCTCCCTGAATCTGACTCTTCACTTTCATCTTGGAGTCCCGAATCAGGATATTGATTTTCTTAGCGATGTCCTGATCAATGCCCTGTTTGAAATTCAAACGCTGACGGACTGTACCAGAAGACGCTGGCTCTACTTTGGCATAATCAATGTTTTTCAATGGTAGACCACGCTTCGCCATTTTGGATTGCAGCACATCAATGACAGCCTTGAGTTTGGTCTCATCATCAGATACGATCGTTAACGCATCCTTATCCAGTTTCAGACTGCTCTTGCTGCCCTTGAAGTCATAACGAGTGCCAATTTCCTTCTCGGTTTGTGTAACGGCATTTGTCAGTTCTTGCAAGTCCATTTTGGACACGATATCAAATGAATTTTCTGAACTCAAACCAGTCACCCTTTCAGTTAATCGTATGTTCTGTAACATTATAGAGGATACCTTAAGCAAAAGTCTAATTTCAAGCCATGTTGTACAAAGAAAAAAGCATTTTTGACCTCCACATGAAGTGGCTGCCAAAAATGCTTGCTGGCCCAGCTTCCAACTAATAGCGGCTGCGGTTGGGCTGTCTGAACATATCGAGCACACCCAGAAGCACATGTGCAAGTCCAAAACCCAATATTCCGTAACCCCAAGCACTTGGAGTCAGGTAATAACCCAGGAGGCTGACAATGATCCCTAAACCGGTTACGATCCAGCTGACTGTCATAGCCATCCACCTCACTTCACCAAAAGTTAACTGCAAGTTAAGACAACGTTATTGTCTCCTGCGGTTGACCCGGTTATTCGCTACCAGTGGTACCTTCTGTACTGTCCGTTGATCCATTTTCAACGCCTGTGGATGAAGCAGTACTGCCACTGTCTTCACCAAGCTGCAGACGGATCCGATTGGTCGCTTTGCCATCCGTTACAACTTGCCCCCCCACCTCAATCGTGGTCGCAGCAGCGTAACCGGACTTAATGTACATGCCTGCACTATCCAGCTCAAAGGTAAAGCTGTCGCCTTCGGCAGTATTACCATACTCCAGTTTCTCTCCGCTAGAGTTTTCACCTTTGTAAACTTCCAGCCAGCTATGGCCTGTTGCTTTAATCGTAACCGTTACGGGCTGGCCTGCACTTCCGTTAACTTTAAAGTTCGTAATATTTCCTGATTTCCCATCTTCTGCAACCGTTACAGTAGAAGATGAATTATCGACAGGTGGTTCTGGTTCTTCCTCAGTTCCATCCGTTTGACCGTCTGTCTGTCCTTCTGTGTCCGTACCGCCACCGTTACCACCAGCGTCACCTTCACCAGTACCTTCAGTGCCTGAATCCGTCGCAGGAGGGTTAGACGCCTGTCCGTTGTCGGCAGGTTGATCCGGTTTATCCTCAGGCTGTTCCTGACTGTCAGTAATTTTGACCGAATCCAGCCCCGGATTATCTGCAGGATCATCCTTGTTCAACACAACGTATGCATACAATAAAACGACAATCAGAATCGGGAAGGTCCACATCAGTGCGACAGACATCCATCGATTACTACGTTCAACCGGACGGCTGGAACGCTTCTGAATAACCGGTTCCATCGTTGCTTCCGCCTCTTCTGCCGGTACGTCTTTTTTATGTCCCTCCAGCAGCTCATCAGGGTTCAGTCCCACAGTCTCCGCATAGGTTTTAATGAATGCACGCACATAGAAGCTGCCCGGCAGCACTTTGTAGTCTCCTGCTTCTATGGCCTCCAGATACCTCTTGCGAATTTTTGTCATTTCCTGTACATCGTCAAGACTCATCCCTTTTTGCAGCCGGGCCTCTCTTAACTGCTGACCCAGTTCAGACATGCCATCTCCTCCTTATGTTTATCTCTTGAGTTGTTACTAATCTATTCCATGATTCCGTACGGTTCCTTACAATTCGTCGGTGTAGCTAGCCGTAAACGTATCATAAATAATTTCTTCATTCGGAATGTTACGCAATTCAATAATAATATCAAAATCATTAAAATCATATTCGGATTCCTGTACAAAAATATCCGGATGTTCAATAACTTTGGTGCTAGGCATGGACATAATATCCTGCAACAGGTTGTAATGCCGCTCACTGGAACGAATCGTACTTACAATTCCGTCAATGATGAAGACATTGTTCGGGTTCAATTCGTCTTCGGACATTTGACTCCTTATCGTCTGACGAAGAAGTGTGGAGGAAACAAACGTCCATCGCTTCATTGCACATACGCTACCCGCAATAATAGACTCCGTTTTGCCAACACGAGGCATTCCGCGCAAACCGATGACCTGATTGCCTTCCCTCTTAAATACTTCACCCAAAAAGTCCACAAGTAACCCAAGTTCATCTCGTGTAAAACGAAATGTCTTGCGATCATCTGAGTCACGGTCAATGTATCTGCCATGACGCACGGCCAAAATATCCACCAATTTAGGTTGACGCAAAGCCGATACGGTGATGCTGTTTACTTTGCCAAGCATTTCACCAAGCAAACGGATTTTTTCATCATCATCCGATTCAAGCAGCATGCCTCGAGTTTTGCCTTCAACACCGTTAATGGTCAATATATTCACTTCAAGCATCCCCAGCATAGAGGCAATATCGCCTAACAAACCGGGTCTGTTCTTATGTATTTTATATTCCATGTACCATTGTTTAGATTCCATTTCAACACCCCGTAATGCATTATTCCACATTATTCGACAGCAACAGAACGTGTCCACTGGACAACAATCTGAGACATCTTCTAAAAATGGGTCACGTTAATGATATATAAAATGAAAATGAATTACAAGAACAGCTCTGTAATCCGTTTGTAATCATTAGAGAAAAGCCCCCTTGCGGGAGCTCTTCATCTGAAATCTTATGCGTTTTGTTTGGCCAATTTGACCATCAGGCACGCAATCGTACGACGCTCATCTGCATCGCCGACATCCCATAATTCTTTCAATGCCCGGTTGGAATGGTTCGCCGGATCGACTTTCTCATCGAGGAAGTCACCGATTTCATACGCAAGTTTGTTAATGGTATCTTCACTCATCCCCATCTTCTCCGCTTGCAGTACGCGGTCACCCAGGAACTTCTTCCATGTGTCAAAACTGGAGAGCACTGTTTTTTCTGTTGACATGATAAATCCTCCTTAGCTGTCGCATGAGATTTAAAATCAACAGTTGTAATATGTGCTTTCGAGACATTTTATATACGAGCATTTTGAAAATAATCCGGAAGAGGGTCGCTTCTCAAGCAACCTTCACCTGTTTCGTTCACAACCAGTCAAGTTTTCTTGCTGTTTTACGTTAACCATCCACCATTTGGACTGATGATCTGGCCATTGATATAACCCGATTCAGGGAGGGCCAGAAAATAAACCAGTGATGAGATTTCATCAGGTTGTGCAAGTCTTCCCGCCGGGATTTCCTCTTCCAGCATCTTCAGTTCACTTTGATCCAGATGGTTCAACATGGATGTCTGAACTGCGCCAGGAGCCACAGCATTCACCGTTACTCCAGAAGGTGCCAGTTCTTTAGCAAGGGCCTTGGTGAATGCATTTACCCCGCCCTTTGTTGTGGAATACAACACCTCACAAGAGGCACCAGACAGGCCCCAGATCGACGACACATTAATGATTCGGCCATACCTTTGGGAGATCATGTGAGGCATCATTTCCTGTGTACACATAAACGTACCTTTCAGGTTAATCGCCATCACTTCGTCCCAGATCTCCTCTGTAACATCAGACAACATTCCATAGTGCGAGATTCCTGCGTTGTTTACAAGGATATCTGGCATGAGATTGTGTGACTCCAGCTTCTCACGCATACGTTCAATCTGTTCCCGGCTGCGAAGATCCGCAGACACGGTCATGATCTTGCCACTGCCCTGTTCCATGCATCGTCGGGCCGCTTCATTTGCTGCTTCATGCGATTTCATATAGTGTATTACAACATTCATCCCGACTCTGGCGAAACGTTCTGCGATAGCCGCTCCGATGCCACCGCTTGCTCCAGTAACCAGTACAGTCATTTCCCCGATTGCCTTCAATTGTCCTGTTCCCCTCTCCATATCAAGGACTCACGACTAGCGATACAGCCAGTTGATCCCAACGAATATGCTCTCTCAGTCTGAGATTCACATCTTCCAGTGTAATCGATTCGTAGAGCGGAAGCATATTGAAGAAATCACCGCCACGGAATTGCTGACGTGTAAATTCATGTGCAATGTTCTCCGGAGAATTGAGCATACGCAAATATCCGCCTATTTTCTTTTTACGTGAACGTTCGAAATCCGTAGAATCAAACCCTTTTTGCACAATAGCATCCACTTCTTCACGTACGCGCGCGAGCAGTTGATCCGGGTCTTTCGTATCACCACCAATGGCTGAAAACGCGTATTGCGGCGAACTGTTATACTCATGTCCAAAGCTGTCCGAGATCAGGTCTTCATCGTAGAGCTTTTGAAATAGCCGCGTGCTTGAGCCGAACAGAAGATCCATCATCAACTGCGTTGTCGTATCTCGCCGTAACAGTTTTTCTCCAGTGAGTCCAACGTCCGTCTCTTTAAATCCAAATAAACATTTGGGCAGGGAAACCGCCAGTTTCGCTTCCCTTCTAGCTTCTCCTACGTGCTCAGGCTCCTGTTCAAAGAAGCGTTGAATACTCCCCTGTGGCTTATAATCCTTCTGTTCCTGGTTCGAACGAACCATATCAATGACTTGCTGGGGGTCTACACCACCCACCACGAACAAGAGCATATTGCTCGGGTGATAAAAGGAATTATAGCAGGAATACAGCGTTTCCTTCGTGATCGTACTGATGGATTCCACCGTTCCTGCGATATCGATATGCACCGGATGTTTCTGATACATGGCTTCGATCAGTCCAAAATAAACACGCCAATCCGGATTATCTGCGTACATGTTAATTTCCTGTCCAATAATGCCTTTTTCCTTTTCCACATTTTGATCCGTGAAGTAAGGATTTTGCACAAAGTCGACTAATGTTTGTATATTTTCATTCACATATTCGGTCGCTGAAAACAAATAAACCGTCTGATCAAAGCTTGTAAAGGCGTTAGCTGAGGCACCATGAGACGCAAACGTCGCAAAAATATCGCCCGTTGGTTCTTCGAACATTTTATGCTCCAGAAAATGCGCAATCCCATCCGGGACCTTCACTTCTTCCTGCCCTTCAACCTGAAAATGATTATCCACCGATCCATACTTGGTTGCAAACGTTGCATACGTTTTCTGGAATCCCGGTTTAGGCAAAATATAGACATGCAGTCCGTTATCCATCACTTCGTAATATAGTGTCTCCTGCAAATGCTCATACCGAATGCTCTCCACCGATTATTCCTCCTTCTCGTCCCGCAAGAAATAAATCGTATCCAGACGGAATTGTTCTGCCGCCTCACGAACATCTTCCTTGCTAATGTGTTCTACCTGAGCCAACAATTCTTCAGCTGTTCTCTCTTTGCCAGACAACTGCCGATTGAAATCATAAGCGATCATTTCAAAGGCAGAATCCTGCATTTCCTTAAGCAGGTTACGAATCATCGCTTTGGTTTGGGACATTTCCAGATCACTGATGGTTCCACTTTTCATTTCTTCCAGCTGTTGTTTGATGATGGTGACAGCCTTCTCATAGTTGGGGATTTCAATCCCGGATTGAATCGTCGCAATGCCCTTATGTCCGTCATAGCGCGAAGACGCGTAATACGCCAGGCTTTCTTTTTCACGTACATTCACAAACAGCTTGGAATGCGGATACCCGCCGAGAATCCCGTTGTACATTAGTGCTGCTGCATACTGAGGATCTCCATAGGTGATCGATGTGCGAAGTCCCATATTAAGTTTTCCCTGACCCACATTCAGTCGCTCAACTACAGTCTCTACTTCCTTGTCTCCTCGAACCGCTGCCTGTGTCTGGTAATCAGAAGAAGATGTTCGATCCACATTGAAATGACGCTGAACGAGGTTCTCAACCTCCTCCAGTGTCGTATCACCCACCACATACAGATCCATACTCGCCTGCTGTAACCACTCTTGATAAGATGCAGTCAGTGTGTCAGGCTCAATCCCAGGCAGATCCTTGCGCTCTCCCAGTGGGTGAAGACGATACGGCTCGTTCTTGCACATTTCCTCAATACTGCGTTCAGCGGCATAGCGCATTTTATCATTCACGATCGACTCCAGCTTTTTCCGAACCGTCTCTCGCTCTGCTTGTACATAAGACGTCCTGAAATGTCCATTTTCCTGTGCAGGTCGGGTAAGAACCTCTCCAAGGAAGGCAAATGAACGATCCAGCAGCTGCTCATCCCCTCCAACGAAGGAATCATTAATGGTATCCATACGGAACTGTACAATCTGGTAATCCCCGCGTTTATACACGTCAAAACCAAAACCGGCTCCATACAGATGTTCCAGTTGTTCACGAAATTGCGTTGTTTCCGGATAGGACTCCGTGCCGCGCCGCAGAACAAATGGTGTCAGCGCTACTTTGGTTACCGTATCTTCCCGTAAAGGAACTCCTGCATATAGCGATATAGCGAACGTTTTGAAACGTTTGGTCGGAAGCACATGTATACGAAACTCTCTCTTGCTGCCTCGTTCGAATCCTGATGTATTCAAATGTCAAAACCCCTTTACGGCGTCATTTATCGTGTACTTATGTTCAAGCTTAAACGTAACAACCATTTTAACCCAATCAAAAGGCAAGAAGCAACCGAAGTCACGCCTTCTGGTTGCTTCCAACATCATCACATACAAAAAATATGCTGACCGATTGTTTTCACCTGTGGACGGGTCCAAATCCATTTGGATGTTGCTGTCTTCGGATTAAAATAATAGAGGCATCCGCCCGACGGGTCCCAGCCATTCAATGCTTGTTCAACTGCCTTTTTGGCTTGTGCGTTCGGTTCCAGGTATATCTGTCCGTCCGCTACAGCCGTAAATGCACCTGGCTGAAAGATTACGCCAGAGGGCGTACTTGGAAAACTTGGTGAATTTACGCGATTCAGAATTACTGCTGCTACTGCAACTTGACCTTCGAACGGTTCCCCCCGGGCCTCACCATAGACTGCGTTAGCCATAATTTTGAGTTCATTCTCCGAGAGACCAAGTGCATTAGCAGACCCCATATTATCCTGCTCTTTGTCTGCTGTGTTGTTGCTGCTGCCCCCACCCCCACCCCCACCTGAGGATTCCTTATGAAGTGGCGGTTCTGTTGGAGACCATTTGGTTGAAGCATTGTACAGCTTGAGCTTGGTTTCCGATCCAACCACACCATCTGCCTTCATGCCAAACTCGGATTGAAACCATTTAACGGATTTCAGCGTGCTGCTGCCAAAATTACTGTCGATTTTACCATTGTAAAACCCCAGGTACTTCAGACGCCCCTGAAGCTCATATACATCCTGACCGTAACTTCCATATTTCACTGTACTGCTGCTAAACGTAGGCAAGGCCTTTTCTTCTACCTGTGGTGTATGTTCGGTTGAACTTTCAGTTGCTGTATTCCCAGGAAGCAAATAACGAATTCCCAATGCGGATATCAGCAAAATAGCAGTGAAAAGCCATAGATTCATTTTTCGCATCGACTGTGCTCTACCTTTCTCTTGTGGGATTAACAGAATCGCTAATGTTATTATGACAAGCCTGCTTGCTTCCTATGCACCAAAACATCCGATCTTTGGAGTAGATGGCAAAACTTCAGTCCGATGGGTAAGCAAAAAGCCCTCAACCAATAAGGTTGAGGGCTTAAACGATTCGTTGTAACCATGTTACATGTTACACTACGAGCTTATTTTATTCTGCTGATACTGTTCAAGTGAAACCAGTACTTCCCTTGGTTTGCTACCCTCGTAAGGACCGATTACACCCCGAGCTTCCATCGAGTCAATTAAACGTGCGGCACGGGTGTATCCTACTCGCATTCGACGTTGTAGCAGAGAAACAGACGCTTGCTTGGCCTCCAGAATAATCTGTACTGCCTTTTCGTATAACTCGTCCTGTACTTCATCTTCAGCCTGGATAGAGTCGTCCACCTCAGGTACAAGGGACTCATCATACTGCGCCTCACCTTGACCACGTACGTAGTTTACAATATTCTCGACTTCTTCATCGCTCATAAATGCACCTTGTACACGAACCGGTTTTGATGCGCCCATTGGCATGAACAACATGTCTCCACGGCCCAACAGTTTCTCAGCCCCACCCATATCCAGAATCGTTCGGGAATCGACTTGGGAGGATACGCCGAAGGCAATCCGGGAAGGAATGTTAGCCTTGATTACCCCGGTAATAACGTCAACGGAAGGACGTTGTGTGGCAATAATCAAGTGGATGCCGGCTGCACGAGCCATCTGGGCAAGCCGCGCAATCGCATCTTCCACATCTCCGGCTGCAACCATCATGAGATCTGCAAGCTCGTCCACAATAACAACGATATACGGTAGAACAGCCGCAGGATTATCTTTCATCAGATTGTTGTAGCCTTCAACGTTCCGCGTACCGGATTTGGAGAATAGTTCATATCTTTTCTCCATCTCAACCACGATCTTTTTGAGCGCAAGTGATGCTCGTTTGGGATCTGTTACTACCGGTGCCATCAGATGAGGAATTCCGTTATATACGTTCAACTCAACCATCTTGGGATCGACCATCAAGAACTTCACTTCATCCGGCTTCGCTTTGTACAATATGCTGGTAATAATTCCGTTGATACATACCGACTTACCGGAACCTGTAGCACCTGCGACCAGCAAATGGGGCATACGAGCCAAGTTACCAATGATCGTCTGTCCGGAGATATCTCGGCCAAATGCAATGGTCACTTTGGATTCTGCATCCTGGAACGTTGCTGTCTCCATTACTTCACGCATCGTTACAACCGACACCTCGCCATTAGGTACCTCGATACCTATAGCGGACTTCCCGGGAATCGGCGCTTCCATCCGGATATCTTTTGCCGCCAGAGCCAACGCGATATCATCCGTTAGACTGACAATCCTGCTGACTTTGACACCAATATCGGGCTGAATCTCATACCTTGTAACCGCAGGGCCCCGAACCACTTCAAGTACTTTGGCGCGAACACCGAAACTTTCCAGTGTGGCTTCCAGTTTGCGCGCTGTCTGCATGTAATCCTTCTGGTCACCCGCCTTGCTCCCGTTGTTCGGCTTGGCAAGGAGACGGAATGAAGGCAGCTTGTACGGCTTCGGTGGCGGAGGCGGTGGTTTGATTGGTTGTGCGTCCTGCCCCTCGGGAGTTGGACTATCTGTTCCCGGCGTTGTATCATTCGGCACTTCTTCTCCACTCTGAATGTCATCCACTGCATTCGGCACGCCCGTTCCCGCATCGGATGCAGACCACTCTGTCTCTACCAGTTCATCTGTTATTTTAATGGCATGCTCGCCCTCTTGAACTGCGTTGGTATCGGTGAGATCATCCGGGAATGGATAAGCATCATCCAGATCATCTTCAATACTTGCATCTTCTGCTCTGACATGCTCGAAAAAGTCTCGAATAATCGGCGCAGAGTTAGGTTTAGCCTGAACGGGAACATGTGATGAAGCGGACTTATTCGCTACGTCTTCGGTTGCATCCTGCCAAGCATCTGGACGGTGATCTTGTTCGGCGCGGTATACAATCTGTTCTGTTTCTGCCGAATCCGCCTGATCGATTTCACGTCCTGATTTCGCCTGTTCCCGGTCAGCTCCCCATTTTCCAAACAATTGGAAGAATATTGGTGCTTTTCGTTTAGGCAGATGCTGTTCCTCTAATTCATCCTCATACTCGTCTTCATCATCTTCAACAGGGACAGGTACCACTTTACGGGTATTCCCTTTCTTCCTGGCATCAGGAGCTGTAGCAGAACGTGCAGAGGACCTCGACTCCAATTTTTTGTACATTGAACTCCCGGCATCCCAGACCTTCGTTCGAAATATTCGAATCAGATCCACATAAGAAAGATTCGTAATCAGCATAAAGCTGATGACAAACATTACGATCATGATGAGTCTTGCCCCAAGGCTACCGAACAGCCACAGGAACAGGGCAAATTGCCCAGCCCCGAGATAACCACCGCTGATATCCTTGTTAAGCATGGAGTCCCTCTCACCTGGCGCAGCAGGGGTTAGCAACTCGGTTTGCATATCATTATGTACCTGTGTAATCACAGCACCAGGCTCAAGCGCACCCACCGGAATGAGCTTCTGGTGCATTGCAGAGACGGTACTCATCAGGGTTAAAGCAAAGACCAGCAAAACAAGTCCTGTCTTGCGCGTGGTCCAGCCACTCGGCCATTTCCGGTGAATCATCACCATGAGACCATAATAAATACCAACAAGTGGAATCGCAAAATAAAACTTACCAAGCATCAGTCCGAACATCTTGGAAAGCGAACGTCCAACGGTGGCTTCACCCGATAATGCAATAACAGCAAGGGTAATCAGCACAATTCCGTAAATTTCATATTTTAAAACGCCACTAAAACCAGCGCCCTTTTTTTTCCTCTTTTTTCTTCTGGCCAAAATCAGGTCACCCCCAGAAGAATATTATACCATACAAATATAGTCCGTACATATGTTCTTTTTCTGCTCAATTTGTCTGAATTCGTCGCGTTATGCTGATCCCAAGTTACCTGAAAGCGGAATGGTCGAACCTGGCATATTGGCAGGATTGAGATAGGCTTCAAGCGGACAATCCAGTAAACGCACAATAACGGCTTCATTGTCATTCACAGGCCTCACTTGCATTAACAAACCATTCATCTTGATCTCCCTCGTATCTTCGCCCTCTTTCCACATTCCAGACCAGAGTTGTTCAGGAGGCATCACGGTGTATAGTGTCATTGTGTATAACCTCCCGCCTGCAGGGTTTGTCTCTTGTCTCCTATGAGCTGATTTAACTGAGCAATAGCCTGTCCAATCCCACCCACTGCATCCATCAATCCATGTTTCACTGCATCTGCACTTCCTACAGCTGTACCAATATCCCGATTCAACTCGCCAGTCTTAAACATCAGTTCTTTGAACATCTCTTCAGAGATATTCGAATGAGAAGTCACGAATCGAACAACCCGTTCCTGCATTTTCTCCATATACTCAAACGTCTGAGGTACACCAATGACAAGTCCGTTCATACGGATGGGATGGATCGTCATCGTTGCACTTCCGGCAATCAAGGAATACGTTGAAGCTACCGCAATCGGTACTCCAATGCTATGCCCTCCACCAATGACCACAGTCACCGTAGGTTTGCTCAGGGAAGCAATCATCTCTGCAATGGCCAGACCCGCTTCTACATCTCCACCTACCGTGTTCAGAATGATCAGAATACCTTCAATACGCTGATTCTGTTCTGCAGCCACTAGCTGTGGAATGATATGCTCATACTTTGTTGTTTTGTTTTGTGGTGGCAAAATTAAATGCCCTTCCACCTGTCCGATGATCGTCATACAGAAAATGTTCGATTCACCT
This sequence comes from Paenibacillus sp. FSL H8-0079, assembly GCF_037991315.1. Taxonomy (NCBI): domain Bacteria; kingdom Bacillati; phylum Bacillota; class Bacilli; order Caryophanales; family Paenibacillaceae; genus Paenibacillus; species Paenibacillus sp. FSL H8-0079. The sequence goes on along the minus strand of NZ_CP150300.1, from coordinate 2,537,716 downwards.
GCTGGCGACTGTGTCTGCCCAAATTGCTGAATAGTCTCCGTAACAGGAGAGATATCCTTGTCCTCTTGCAACGGGATCTCCGGTGCTTCAACCTCCGGCTGATTGGATTTTGACGCCTGCTTGCCATTCATACGTTCATTCATTTCATTAATCCCCTTCTCCAGAAACATTTAATGTATTTCCTTAGTATGGGGATTTTTCCAACCGCCTTATACCCGACACATCAAATTGCTTCACATATTGGCGATTACCCTGAAAAACGCAAAAAAAGCCCCTTCTCTACGAGGAACCGTCCAATATTACTCGTAGAGAAGGGGCGACTGTGTGCCTGAATATATGTTTTTGTTTAGCCTATTTTAAACTTCCATAATGATTGGCAAAATCATCGGTCTACGACGAGTTTGCTCATACAGGAAGCGTCCCAGTGCATCTTTAACATTCGTTTTGAGTGAAGCCCACTCGTTAACGTTCTCACTCATCAACTTCTGCAATGTGCTGCTAACGATCCGGTTGGCCTCATCCAGTAGTCCTTCCGATTCGCGTACATACACAAATCCGCGAGAGATGATGTCAGGACCGGAAACAATTTTTCCATCCTGTTTGCTCAGTGTTACCACGACAACGAGGATACCATCTTGTGACAGCAATTTACGGTCACGAAGTACAATGTTACCCACATCGCCTACACCCAAGCCGTCGATCAACACATTACCTGCAGTAACTTTTCCTGCTCTACGCGCTGCTCCACCTTGAATTTCAATCACTTCACCGATATCCGTAATGAAAATGTTCTCAGGTTCTACACCTACAGATTCAGCAAGAACCGCGTGGCGACGCTGCATACGGAATTCACCGTGAATCGGCAAGAAGAATTTCGGTTTCATCAGGTTGAGCATCAGTTTGAGCTCTTCCTGGCTACCGTGACCAGATACGTGAACGCCACTGTTAGCACCGCTGTAATGCACGTTAGCGCCCAGACGGAACAGTTCATCAATCGTACGGCCTACATATTTCTCATTACCCGGAACCGGTGTTGCTGCGATAATGACAGTGTCTCCTGGCAGGATGTCCACTTTACGGTGCGTGGAACGAGCCATACGTGTCAGTGCTGACATTGGTTCGCCTTGGCTTCCTGTGCAGAGAATCACGACACGATCAGCAGCCATCTTGCCTACTTCTTCGGGTTCAATGATCATGCCGTCTGGAATCTCAAGGTAACCCAGTTCCGAAGCAATACCGACAACATTGACCATGCTGCGTCCGATAACTGCAACTTTACGTCCAGTTACTTCTGCTGCGTTGATTACCTGTTGGATACGGTGTACGTTGGAAGCAAATGTCGCTACAACAACGCGTTGACTTGCTTTACGGAAGATATCTTCCAGAACAATACCCACATTTTTCTCCGATGGTGTGAATCCAGGTTTCTCAGCATTCGTACTGTCGGACAACAGCGCAAGTACGCCATTCGTTCCGATCTGTGCCATACGCTGAAGATCTGCATATTGACCATTGACTGGAGTGTGGTCAAATTTGAAGTCACCTGTGTGAACAACTGCACCTTCCGGTGTTTCGACACATACACCAACGGAATCCGGAATACTATGGTTAGTAGCGAAGAACGATGCTTTCAATGCAGTTCCAAGTTGAATCTCGGAATCCGCATCAATCAGAATACGTTTTGTTTCACCCAGCAAGTTCGCTTCTTTCAGCTTGTTTTCTACAAGTCCAAGCGTGAGTCTTGTTCCGTATACAGGAACATTCAGATGTTTGAGAACATATGGCAGACCACCAATGTGATCCTCATGTCCGTGAGTAAGGATAATTCCTCTTACTTTGTCACGGTTCTCAGTCAGGTAAGAAATGTCAGGGATGACAATATCAATACCAAGCATATCTTCTTCAGGGAATTTAAGACCAGCATCTACGACTACAATGTCGTTAGCGTATTGGATGACGTACATATTTTTACCAATCTCGCCTACGCCGCCCAATGCAAAAATCATCAGTTTATCGTTATTATTTTTCTTAGACAAATGAATCTAAACCTCCTATGGTAGTTGGACGTCGTACCTTATTATTTATTGTAAGTTAAGAAAAGTAGTCCATACATTACATACCCACCTATCGGGATGAATGCAAAAGAACACCTTTATTCACGATATCTGGAAGAAGTTCTTCGAAGTTATTCCCTTTCACCCAACAAGTTGGATTTGAAATTCCCTCTTAGCCGTTCCTTCCTTTTTCACCGCAAAGCCACACCACGAAACGATGTCGCTTTCAATTTCAAAAAAATACCGCACCCAGTCACTTGACATCATTATACATGATTAAAAACAAAAAAAACAAGTCACTCTCTCGTTAACCTGTAGGTTTCCCCTTAGCAATGAAAAAGAAACCTCACATTACTCGTCAAAAAAAGAACCGCAACCTCAAATAAGAGGAGCGGTTCTTTTGCTGATCTGATGGAAATTCTCATGATTAATAAAATAGTTCCATATGCAACCTAAATGATTACAAATTAAGCAGACCTTTGATATAGACCTGCTCCTCTTCCGTTGGCGGAATAAGGGGCAAGCGTACAGATCCAACGTTCAAACCACGCAATGTCAGCGCATATTTCACCGCAACCGGGTTTGGTAGAGGTTGTGGACACTCAAACAGACCTTTAAACACCGGGAACAGCTGCTGATGAATCTGAGCAGCTTGAACAGGCGCGCCGCCATAGAAGGCATCGATCATTTTCTTCATTTCTGCCCCTACGACATGACTCGCCACGCTGACGATCCCATGGGCACCAACTGCAATCGCTGGCAAGCCTGAAGCATCATCACCGGAATACACTCTAAAGTGCTCCGGAGCACTTGCTGCAATCAGCGTAACCTGCTCCATAGACGCACATTCCTTCGTAGCTACGATGTTAGGAATCTGGGCCAGACGAAGTGTTGTAGCGGCTGACAGGCTGGTTACTGTACGCCCAGGCACGTTGTAGAGCATAACAGGCAGCTTGGTTGAGCCCGCAATGGCCTCAAAATGTTTGAAGAGACCTTCTTGACTCGGTTTGTTGTAATACGGAACAACCAGCAATATGCCATCCACTCCGGCACGTTCAGCTTCCTGTGTCAAATGGATGGAATGTGCCGTGTTGTTGCTTCCCGTACCGGCTATAATTTTGCACCGACCGGCCGCATGTTTCACTGCAAATTCGAATAATTGAACTTTCTCAGTATCACTAAGTGTTGGAGACTCCCCTGTTGTTCCGGAAACCACGAGCGTCTCCGACTTTTGATCTACAATCAAATAGTCGATTAGACGTGCCGTTTCCTCCCAATGAATCTCTCCTTGTTCATTGAACGGAGTGACCATTGCTGTAATCAATCTTCCAAAGTCCAATTCGATTCCTCCTTCAAAACAGGTTTGGCTCCTCGAACTTCAGTTGCTTACAAATGAAGTTCGAATGAGGCGTGAAGTGCCCTCAGGGCCTGAACCATATCTTCTTTTTTTACGAGTACCCAGATCGTTGTATTCGAATCTGCCGATTGCAGGATCTGAATGTCTGCCAGTGTCAAGGACTCGACGATGCGAGCCATAATTCCAGGTACACCATTAATGCCTCCGCCAATGACGGAAACTTTGGCACAACCGGACAGGCTTTGTGGCTTGAGACCTATCTCCTGTAATACATGTATGGCTTTCTCGGAATCACTGTCAAAAACTGTATAGACAACTCCCGAGGGGGTAACATTAATAAAATCAACGCTGATTGAATTCTCGGCCATGGTTTTGAATACTTTTAGTTGCAATCGATCTGCACCACCAGGTACATCCACCGTAATTTGCGTTACATTGCTCACATAGGCGATACCTGTTACATAACGGTCAACAATGCCTGTCTGCACATCCTGGAATCCTTCCGGATGCGTAACCAGCGTTCCTTCCGTGTCTGCAAAAGTAGATCTTACCCGTACAGGTATCTGGGATTGCATCGCAATCTCGACCGCACGTGGATGGATTACCTTGGCCCCGTGGTGGGCCATGTTACAGATCTCTGCATAGCTCACAACAGTCAGTGGACGCGCATCCTCAACAATCCGTGGATCGGCCGTGAGAATCCCGTTCACATCTGTGTAGATATCCACCATTTCGGCACGTAATGCTGCACCGAGAGCTGTTGCAGACGTATCACTTCCCCCACGACCCAGTGTCGTGAAGTCTCCGTTCTCCGTCTGACCTTGGAATCCGGTTACAATAACGACCCGGCCAAGCTGAAGCTGCTCCAACACACGAACAGGACGGACATCCAATATCCGGGCATTCCCGAAATTGTCGTCCGTCACAAAACCTGCTTGTGCACCGGTCAGCACTGTAGTTGGAATGCCTTCATGTTCGAGCAAACTGCTCAAAGTCGTCGCAGATATGATTTCACCACAGCACAGCAGTAAATCCTTTTCGCGTGCGGATAGTGCGTTTCCGTTCTGTGCAGCCCAGTCCAGCAACGTATCGGTCGCATATGGCTCGCCGCGGCGCCCCATCGCAGACACCACGATGACCAGACTCAATCCTGCCTCAAGTTCACGTTTAACGTGACGGAGCACATGCTCTCTCGCCTGAACAGTGGAGAGAGAAGTGCCTCCGAACTTCTGTACCATGATACGCATCTTTATTCCTCCATTTGTGTACGCAAGAAGACTGGACACGGGTCAAATCAACAAATGGATCACTCTAGGGAGCGTTCTGATGCGATAATTTCAGCAATTTATACGGCATTCCATGCCGCTCCTTGTTTTTTTTGAAATTGTCTTGGACAATCGCAAATCAAAGGTCGCGGTTGTTATCGAGATCATGACGCATACATTCACAATAGACCTCTCCCGCTTGCTTAACCTTTACTGTCGGCAAGCAGGAATGCCCTTATAGACAGGAACGTGGACACAAGCAGCTGTTCAAGCCAGCATATCGTCCCCCATGATTTTCTTTGTCTCTCAAACCCCTTATTCATTTCTCCAAGCGCATAAACGTTGTCACCCTGTCATCATTCCATCAAACCTGTGAAGAACGCTCCACAATCATCGGCTGAAGCTGTTTGCCCTCAAGCGCACTCCAGCAAGCCTCTGGAATCAGTTCCATTTTGGCGACTAACGAGTTTGGTTTTTTCACTGGATCGTCTTGCCCGAATGGCACAAAATACAAATATTTGGCCACGAGCAATTTTGCGATATTCGCAGCATTCAAGCCCAGACCGTCATTCGTGGAAATGGCGAGCACGAGCGGACGCTGATTGCGCATCTGCGCTTTGGCTGCCATCAACACTGGACTGTCGGTCATCGCATTAGCCAGCTTGCTTGTGGTATTCCCTGTGCATGGAGCAATAACCAGCACATCAAGCAGCTTGGAAGGCCCTAATGGCTCCGCTTCAACAATTGTAGAAATGATATCATTACCTGTTATATCTTTCAACTGTTTTTGCCAATTTTGCGCCGTACCGAAGCGTGTATCCGTCGTCAGCACCGAATTGGAAATAATCGGAATGACGTTGGCGCCTTCAGCCACGAAGCGGCTAATTACCGGCATAACCTCTTCAAACGTACAATGAGAACCCGTAATTGCATAACCTACCGTTTTTCCCTGCCAGTTCATGATTTAACCTCCCGTGCGTTCTGTTCTTCCAAAAGCAAACGGATCAACGCGTCGGCAATAATGCCGCCAGCCGTTTTTGGAGCAACAATGCCGGGGAGGCCAGGCGCAAGTAGCGCTTTGATACCGCGTTTGTCGGCATACCTGAAATCACAGCCGCCAGGAGCGGATGCGAGGTCGATAATGACAGCCTTTTGCGGCATTCTGGACAGGATTTGTGCTGTGATTATCATAGTCGGTATCGTATTAAAAAGCAAGTCAACTTCCCCGGTTTGAGCGGCCAAATCCGTTGTCATGAAAGGCTTCCAGCCCATTATAGTCGCGCGAGCAACATCCTCTTCCCGCCTGATCCCTACCCGTACATTTGCCCCAAGTCCCTGCAGTGTTTTGGCCATTGTGAACCCTGTTCGACCGATGCCAAGCACGATGCATTCCGAACCATGGATTGTGAAGTCCGTCTCCCGAATAGCTATGGCGATGGCTCCCTCAGCTGTTGGAATAGAGTTGTAAAGTGCAATATCATCACGATCAAGTACTTCAACAAGTCTCAGCCCGTTATCTAGACAAAGTTCACGCAGGAACGGCTTCGCCATACCTGTGAACACAATGCAATGCTCCGGCAATGCTGCAACATGTTCCTTTTTCAAATAGATCGGCGTGTCACTGAACGAAGTGCTTACTTTTCCCTGATCATCGCAACCGACGACAGGCAGTACCAGTACATCTGCCGAAGCAAACACTTCGTCCTCCAGTTCCTGGTGTTCGATACCCGGAATGGAACGCTCCATTTTATCGAAACCCACTACACTTACCGTTGCATCCAGCTCAGCGCACTTTTGAATGACTTCAAGCTGCCGCGCATCTCCGCCCAGGACTACAATCCGGACTCCGGTCAGCATCGGGACGTCACTCCTTTCACCACATGTATGCCTTATCGTATGCAGGGGCCCACAGCGGGGTGAAAACAATAATTGCACTACACTGTCCGTTTCTCGAATGCAAAAAAGAGCCGCCCCTGTTAGGGACGACTCTAAAGAATGGATATATTTACGCTGATTATTTCCCCGTATGACCGAATCCGCCTTCGCCACGTACCGTTTCCGAAAGTTCATTCACTTCCGTCAATTCAATCGCAGGCACGGTCTGGAAGACGATCTGTGCGATGCGCTCTCCCCGTACAATCGTGAACGGTTCTTGACCGAGATTAATCAACAGCACTTTAACTTCTCCGCGATAATCCGCATCGATAGTACCCGGCGTGTTGAGACAGGTAATTCCATGTTTGAAAGCCAGTCCGCTCCGAGGACGGATCTGAGCTTCCAATCCAGCTGGCATTGCCATCGCAAGTCCAGTTGGGATCAGCGTGCGCTGACCCGGTTGCAGGACAACGTCCTCCTGAAGTGCAGCTACTACATCAAAGCCGGATGCCAGCTCCGACATTTTTTGTGGCAACTTAATATCTTCATTGCCCGGCAGTTTCTGTATTTGAACGTAATGCAACAAAATCATCCCTTCTCAATCCAGCAATCGTCTTATCTGAAGCGCCAACCATAGCAAGTGCAAACGGCTCGGCAAACATCAGATCAAGTACCGCGTTAATATCGTCCATCGTCACTTGCTCAATCTTGGTGATCATCTCATCCAGCGTATGATGTCTTCCAAGCATCAGCTCGTTTTTACCCAGACGATTCATACGACTGCCTGTGCTTTCCAAGCTAAGAATCAGGCTACCCTTCAGCTGTTCTTTTCCTTTACGAAGTTCATCTTCAGACAAGCCATTTACAGCCAGGTCGCGCAGAACCTCTTTGGTCAGGTCAAGCACTTCTTTTGTCTGTTTCGGTGCTGTACCCGCGTATATCGTGAAAAGTCCACTGTCCGCATGAGAGCTATGATAGGAATACACGGAGTACGCAAGACCCCGTTTCTCACGAATTTCCTGGAACAGTCTGGAGCTCATGCCTCCACCAATGGCGTTATTCAGAACAACCATAGCGAATTGAAGCGGATCTCCGATTTTACAGCCCGGGAACGAGATACAGATATGATTCTGTTCCGTTTTCTTTTTGTGAAAGAGCTGTCCGCTTTGGAATGCCGGCATCGTAACTGCTTCCGTTACTCCATTTACATCAAAAGCACCAAAATGCTTCTCCATCAGTTCGATTACACTGTCATCAATATTACCCGCGATACTAATGACCGTGTTCTCAATTGTGTAATGCTCCTTCATATATGCACGCAGATGGCTTGAATCCATCGCTTTGAGGCGTTCTTCCGTACCCAGAATAGGGTATGCGAGTGGATGCTCACCATATGCGGCCAAGGCCATCAGATCATGAACCATATCATCTGGCGTATCTTCATACATCGAGATTTCTTCCAGAATGACGTTTTTCTCCTTGATCAATTCACCATCATCCATTTTGGAGCGGAAAAACATATCGGACAACACATCCACCGCAATCGGCAAATGTTCATCCAACACTTTAGCATAATAACATGTGTATTCTTTGGAAGTGAACGCATTCACGTTACCACCGATCGCATCGAACTGCTCCGCAATTGCCTTCGCATCATAACGATCCGTTCCTTTGAACAACATGTGCTCAATAAAATGTGATACTCCGTTACTCGCAGGCTGCTCATTGCGTGAACCTGTCTTGACCCATATTCCGAAAGACACAGAACGGCAGGTCGGTATCTGTTCCATGACAACTCTGAGGCCATTGCCCAGCTGAATTTTTTTCATGGTTGGCCCTCCTACATCTCTATAATTGCCTTGATCTCAACCTTGAAATTGAAATCGACATTTGGTTCCAACTTTTTGATATTAACAAAAAAACAACGTTCACTCAACCGCAGATGCAATTACACGTTCCGAAGACAACGTCTCACTTACGGTTCCGAGCACCAAACCTTTGGCCCGTATAGAATGAATCATACCCTTTAAAGCACCGGAAGAAGCAGCGGTAGGGTGCATTAAAACTAATGTACCGGCCTCAGTATTTTTCGCAATTTTAGCGACAACGGCATCTGAGCTTGGTTTACGCCAATCCACAGTATCCACTGTCCATAACACGGTTTGCAGCCCCATGGATGAAGCAATGTCTACGGTCTTTTGATTAAAATCACCGGAAGGCGGGGCAAACCAACGATTATCCACACCGAGTGTTTTATGGAGCAGATCCTGGGTTTTGCTAATTTCCAGCTTGGCCCTCTCTGCGCTCAATCGACTCATGTTAGGGTGAGAATACGCATGATTGGACAACTCATGCCCACGCTTCTGAATTTCTTTGGCCAGTTCAACGTTTTTGCTTAACCAGCTTCCATCCAGAAAAAAAGTGGCCTTGACTTTCTCGGCATCGAGCGTATCCAGCATCGGTATAATAAATTCATTCCCCCAGGCAACATTAATCATAAAAGAAACCATCGGTTTGCTCGCATTCCCACGATAGATCGGATGTGCACCCAAATCCTTAAGCTGGATCTCCGGCTCAATCTGACGGTAGACATACGCTATTTTGGTATTCAACGTTCCACTCAGCGCCTTACGGTATGTCGCTTCCACATCAATCTCCATGCCATTATAACCAGGAATCGCTTTCCATACCCGATCCACTCTGGCATTTACCGGAGCAATTTTCGTTTCAGCCGCTTTATCCCGAATCGCAGACAACAGCGCATCTTCTCCAGTTGCTTCCTTGAACATGTCAAAAGCATTTTGCGTACCTGGCCCATCACGGATCTCCGTAATGTATGTACGTACACTGCCAACTTGTCCGATCAATATGACCGCAGTCACACCCGCCAGAACAGCCGCCAGCTTTTTGGATTGGTTTCCCACAGCTCCATCCTCCCGCCGTCTTTGTCCCCATCATATGAGGACAAGGGCGAAAATATGAATAGAAAGCCATGATTTCATCCTTGCTTTACGTATTTAAACGTTAAAAAAAGAGCCAGAAATTCACATTCTGTCTCTTCATTCAATATATCCATTTATAACCTGTCGCTTCGGTATCCTAGGATTGAGCCGGAGCTTCAGCAGTCAAAACTGCTTTGCGGGACAAGTTGATTCGACCTTGTGGGTCAATTTCCGTTACTTTTACCGTAATGGAATCACCAATGGCTACAACATCTTCCACTTTGGCAACACGTTCTGTTGACAGTTGTGAAATGTGTACCAGACCTTCTTTGTTCGGAAGTACTTCAACGAAAGCACCGAATTTCTCAACACGTTTTACTTTACCGACATAAATCTCGCCGACTAGTACTTCACGTACAATACCTTCGATGATCGATTTAGCTTTATCATTCATCTCCTGGTTGGAAGAAGCGATAAAGACACGTCCATCCTGTTCAATATCAATTTTAACACCGGTTTCTTCGATGATTTTATTGATAATTTTACCACCTGCACCGATCACATCACGGATTTTGTCCGGATTGATATGCATCGTTGTAATTTTAGGCGCATATTGTGATAATTGCTCACGTGGAGTTTTCAAAATCTCGTTCATTTTGCCCAAAATGTGCATACGACCTTCTTTGGCTTGCGCCAATGCATCAGACAAAATTTGACGATTAATACCAGCAATTTTTATGTCCATTTGAATTGCGGTTACGCCTTCTGGTGTTCCTGCTACCTTGAAGTCCATGTCACCCAGGTGATCTTCCATACCCTGAATATCACTCAGAATGGATACATGATCACCATCTTTGATCAGACCCATAGCCACACCTGCAACCGGAGCTTTGATTGGAACACCTGCATCCATCATAGCTAAAGTGCTGGCACAGATACTAGCCTGAGATGATGAGCCGTTGGATTCCAGAACTTCAGATACCAAACGAATCGTGTATGGGAAATCCGTTTCGGAAGGGATTACTTTGGAAAGAGCACGTTCACCCAAAGCACCATGTCCGATTTCACGACGGCCTGGAGCACGCAATGGACGAGCTTCACCTACGCTGAATGGTGGGAAGTTATAGTGATGCATGAATCGTTTCGTTTCTTCAAGACTGATTCCGTCCAAAATCTGAACATCACCCAGTGCACCGAGTGTACAAACGCTAAGTGCTTGCGTTTGACCGCGCGTAAACAGTCCTGTACCATGTGCACGTGGCAGCAGAGATGTATCACATTCAATTGGGCGAATTTCAGCAAGTCCACGTCCATCCGGACGAACTTTATCATGCGTGATCAAACGGCGAACTTCTTCTTTGACGATATCGTGCAGAACTTCCTTCACGTCTTTGAACAATTCCGGACTTTCAATATATTTCTCTTCAAAGTGAGCAACGGTATCGTCATTCACTACATCGATTGCATCTTGACGAGCATGCTTCTCGGCGATTTTAACCGCTTCGACCAGACGAGCGCTGGCGAATTCACGCACACTGCTGTTTACTTCAGCATTAACGGTACGCAACTTAACAGCCATTTTTTCTTTTCCAGCAACTTGCACAAGTTGTTCGATTACAGCAATAATATTTTGGATCTCATCATGTCCAAACATGATTGCTTCAAGCATTACTTCTTCCGGTAATTCGTTTGCTTCGGCCTCTACCATCATGATGGCATCCTTGGTTCCTGCAACAACCAGCTCAAGCTCACTAACTTCAAGCTGTGCAATCGTTGGGTTTATGATGAACTCGCCATCGATACGTCCAACTTTCACGCCACCAATTGGTCCGCTGAATGGGACATCCGAGATGCTCAGTGCAGCTGATGTACCGATCATTGCAGCGATTTGTGGTTCGCAATCCTGGTCCACACTCATAACGATATTCAGAACTTGTACATCATTCCGGAAGCCTTCCGGGAACAATGGACGAATTGGACGGTCTGTCAGACGGCTTGAAAGAATGGCTTTCTCACTTGGTCTGCCTTCACGTTTAATAAATCCACCCGGGATTTTACCTACGGCGTACAATCTTTCTTCATAGTTCACCGTTAATGGGAAAAAGTCCAAATCTTTCGGCTCACTTGATGCTGTCACGGTACACAATACAACGGTATCCCCGTATGTTACCTTAACTGCAGCATTAGCCTGTTTGGCCAAACGCCCGGTTTCAAGCGTAAGCTTTCTTCCACCAAGCTGCATTTCAACACGCTGTTCCATGAAACCCCTCCTTTTATTCGTTCCTAATTCAATGGATTCTGCATATTCACAGTATTTCCTGCTTGTCCTGCATTCATTAGCTATGTATCATCTTGCAACATGCTAATCTGCACAACAAAAGCTCCTCACGGAGCCCCATCTACAAATATATGGCAACATGTTCATCTACAAAACAACCCGGCTGTAGTTCCGCTTGTCCTTTTAGACAAAAGAATGACGGATAACAGCCAGGTTGGTTTTGAAAACATGTACGATAATTAACGACGCAATCCGAGTTTTTCGATCAGTGCGCTGTAACGTTTAACATCTTTGTTTTTCACGTAAGCCAAAAGCTTACGACGTTGACCTACCATTTTCAAAAGTCCACGACGTGAGTGGTGGTCTTTCTTATGCGTACGCAAGTGGTCTGTCAAACTTCTGATGTTTTCCGTAAGGATAGCAACTTGCACCTCTGGAGATCCTGTATCGGACTCGTGAGTTTTGTGCTCGTCGATCAGTTGTTGTTTACGTTCTTGAGTCAATGCCATCCTGTTCACCTCCTTCAATATAATCGCCATTAGCCTCGTCACCGCCGGTGAGAGCAAGCAACCAAGCCAAGGTTATTGTTGTCTCAATCGACAACGTAGTACAGTATATCATAATTGCCCAGTCAAAGTAAATGTAAACATGCATTTAATCCTGAAGCTTAAGATAACAGGCGGCCGGCAGTCAATGCATCTTCACGAATCTGGCTAATTAATGCATCAATGGAGTCAAACTTTCGCTCTGCACGAATATAGTGAACGAGCTCAACCTTTAGTTCCTGGTCATACAAGTGTCCATCAAAATCAAGCAGGTGCACTTCAAACGTAGGTTTCATCCCGCTTTCGTGAAACGTAGGTTTCACACCGAGATTCATTACGCCATGCAGTTCCTGTTCTCCATGCTGCACACGAACAGCGTAAACACCCTTCGACGGTGTAACGTAATGGTCCGTGAGTTCAAGGTTGGCTGTCGGAAATCCAATGGTTCGTCCACGCTTCTCCCCGTGAATTACGGTTCCTCTGATGCTGTAAGGTCGGCCAAGCCACTGACTGGCCTCATCCATCTCCCCACGCTTCAACAGGCCACGAATGAGAGAACTGCTCACTTTTTCACCATTTAACAGGAATGGAGGAACGGTTTCCACCGTCATTTCTCCTTCTCCCAATGTACGAAGAAGTTGCTCATCTCCTGCACCCTTGTGACCGAAACGGAAGTCAAAACCAACCACCGCTGTTCGTGTCTGAAGAGGAATCAACAGGTCGTGTACGAATTGTTGCGGCGTCAGCCGTGAGAAGTTTTCATTGAACTCCACCACATAGAGCACATCAACACCCATTCCTGCCAAGATGTCTTCTTTATCTCTCAAGGGAGTTAAATAACCCTCGTAATCCCCTTTGCGCATAACTTCCTTCGGATGTGGATGAAAGGTCATGACCGCTGCCTGCATGCCCGTTTCCCGCGCAATGCGGACAGCTGATAAAATGACACTTGCATGTCCGAGATGCAGTCCGTCGAATTGACCAATCGCGAGCACTTGGGGAAGTGTGCTCAGCTCAGTCGAATGTAACGTCTGCGGATAGGTTAGCATTACGGTTTTCACAATCATTCACCTGCATTTCACTTGATAGGCCAAGCTTGAGCATCACCACAACTCCAAGCCCGAGACCTCTTTATTCCGGCAAAAAGACTTTAACTGCCCTCACCGTTGGTTTTAGTTCATCCCGTTCAAATATCCCCAGAAACGTACCATCCTGAGCATACAACCGCAGCAAACCAGGTTGCTCTACAGGCGGTTCCAGAAGACGTGCAGACAGTTTCTGACCTTGAAGTGCTCCTTTGGTCTGTTCTTCTCCAACCTTGTGGGATGGAATCGACGCAATAGCCTCGTCAACAGGAATCAGCGCCTCAGCCAAAGTCCCATCGGCCATAAGTTGTTCCACTTCTTCAATACGAAGACAACGATCTGCAGAGATACCTGCCGAGATCGTACGCTCGAGTCGAACCATGGTCGATGGATATCCGAGTTGTCGGCCGATGTCTACACACAACGTCCGAATATAGGTACCTTTTGAACACAAGGCCCGGAAGGATATATCGGTGGTTTCACCCTGAGTCTCAATCCCTGTAAGCTCAAGCTCATAGATTGTGACCTCACGGCTCTTACGCTCTACCGTTTTTCCTTCACGAGCAAGCTCATAGAGACGTTTACCGTCTACCTTTACCGCAGAATACATGGGTGGCACTTGAGAGATCGTGCCCAGGAACTGCTCTAGCACCTGTTGAACCTGTTCCTGTGTTACTTCCACAGTCGTTTCAGCCCGCTCAATGACTTCCCCTGTCATATCCTCTGTATCAGTAGACAGTCCCAATCTGAGCGTAGCCAGATATTCCTTTGGAAGCTCCTGCATATACTCTACCACGCGTGTCGCCCGTCCAAGACAGAGCGGCAGAACGCCTGTAACTTGTGGGTCCAGTGTGCCAGTATGCCCAATGCGCTTCATCTTGAGAATGCGACGCATTTTGGCTACAACATCATGAGAAGTAAATCCCGCCGGTTTATATACCGGAAGTACACCTTCAAAGGGCTTTACCATTGTGAATTCACCTGCTTCAGTACTTTTGCTACAATATCTTCAAGTCTGCCTTCCAGACGACATCCGGCTGCGAGTACATGCCCGCCTCCGCCAAAGGTCTGTGCTAATGCAGCAACATCAATCTTGCCAGCCGAACGCAGAGAAACCTTGACGGCATTCTCGTTGATGACTTTGAAAAAGATACCAACCTCCACGCCCTGAATGTTGCGCGGATAGTTCACTACCCCTTCAAGATCTTCATTAGCTGCTCCACACGCGACCATATCATCTGGTGTTATAACAACCCAGGCTATCTTGCCATCATCTGTCATCTTCAGGCTTGATAGTGCTTGATTCAAAATCCGAACTTGTGGAAGAGTCACCTGCTCCAACAAAGTCTGGGCGAGATAGGGTCCATCCACGCCATGTTCAAGCAATCTGGAGGCCGTTGTCATTACATTTGGACTCGTATTGGCATAGCGAAACCCACCTGTGTCCGTAAGCAATCCTGTATAGACTGCCGTTGCAACATCTTTGTCCCATGCTACTTGGAACAGGTTAAGAAAATCGAACAAAATTTCAGCCGTTGCAGCAGCATCTGACTTAATGATGTTGACTGTACCGTAAGCATCATTCGTAGGATGATGATCAATATTCAAAATCACAGCATCTTCTTCGAAATAATGACGCGTCAAGCCTACTCTGGCAAAGTCTGCACAATCCACACAGATAACAGCTTTATATTTTCGCTGCGGTGGTTGTTCGGTCATGTTCACAATGTTGCCGGCTTCCCACAAAAATTGCATGCGTTGTGGAATTTCGCCTTCATTAATCATCGTGAATGTCTTACCCAGACATGACAGCAGCCAGCCCACCGTTACCGTCGAGCTGACTGCGTCACCGTCCGGCTGTACATGCGACACGACCAGGTAATCATCATGCTCCAGCAGAAATTGCTTTCCGGCCTGGAGCGCCTGTTCATAAGTGTGCATTGCCGTCTCCTCTATTCTGTTACTGGGATTCGTTCTTGTCGGAACCAATATCGCCAAGCAGCTTCTCAATTCGGCTACCATAAGCGATGGATTCGTCAATCTTGAATATCAACTCGGGAACATGCCGGAAACGGATACGTTTGCCCAGCTCGGAACGCAAAAATCCATTTGCTTTTGCCAGAGCTTTGAGCGTGTTATCTTTTTGTTCCTGTTCACCGAAGACACTCAGATAAACTTTGGCTTGCGACAAGTCTCCTGTCACTTCGACTCCCGTTACCGTAATAAAGCCGATACGTGGATCTTTCAGTTCAGACTGGATGAGCAGACTTATTTCTTTCTTGATCTGCTCGCCCACTCTACCTGTACGAATCTTAGCCATCGTTGTTCACCTCATGCTTCCTTGCTTATCGTTGTACTGTCTCCATAATGAAGGCTTCGATAACGTCGCCCTCTTTGAGATCATTGTATTTATCCAGTGTGATACCGCACTCGTAGCCTTGGGCTACTTCTTTGGCATCATCTTTATAGCGTTTCAGGGAATCCAACTTACCTTCGTAAAGGACGATGCCATCACGAATCAGGCGTGCTTCCGCAGAACGCGTAATTTTACCCGAGGTAACCATACAACCAGCGATGGTACCCACTTTACTGATGGAGAACGTGCTACGAACTTCAGCATGACCGATAACTTTTTCTTTGAAGATCGGATCAAGCATTCCTTTCATCGCTTGTTCAATTTCTTCGATAACACTGTAGATTACGCGATGCAGACGAATGTCTACTTGCTCTTGATCTGCAGTTGCTTTCGCCTGGTTATCAGGACGAACGTTGAAACCAATTACGATGGCATTGGATGCTGCAGCCAAAATGATGTCGGACTCAGTGATTGCACCAGCGCCGCTATGAATGATTTTCACGCGTACACCTTCAACTTCGATCTTCGCAAGGGAACCTTTCAATGCTTCAACCGAACCTTGTACGTCACCTTTGATGATTACGTTCAGATCTTTGATCTCGCCATCTTTGATGTGCTGGAACAGATCATCCAACGTTACGCGAGTATGTGTACCCAGATCGGATTCACGTTGTGTAATCGCACGTTTGTCAGCGATGGAACGCGCTTTGCGCTCATCTTCAAACACCATGAATGGATCTCCCGCACCTGGAACTTCAGTCAGACCTGTGATTTCTACAGGTGTTGAAGGTCCAGCTTCTTTCAAACGGCGACCTTTGTCATTGACCATTGCACGAACACGACCGAAGCAGTTACCTGCTACGAAAGCATCTCCGACTTTCAATGTACCGTGCTGTACGAGAATACGGGCAACTGGGCCACGTCCTTTATCCAGCTCGGCTTCAATCACCGTACCACGGGCACGTTTGTCCGGGTTCGCTTTGTATTCGTTCACTTCTGCAACGAGCAGAATCATTTCAAGCAGACCTTCCAGACCCATTCTTTGTTTCGCTGACACGTTAACAAAAATGGTATCTCCGCCCCACTCTTCAGGAACGAGTTCATAGTTAGTTAATTCTTGTTTTACTTTATCCGGATCAGCGCCCGGTTTGTCGATTTTATTGACAGCAACGATAATTGGAAGCCCAGCTGCTTTAGCATGGTTAATGGCCTCAATGGTTTGTGGCATAACGCCGTCATCTGCTGCTACAACAATAATCGTCATATCCGTAACCTGTGCACCACGTGCACGCATCGCTGTAAACGCTTCGTGACCCGGAGTATCCAAGAACGTGATCTTTTTGCTGTTGATTTCGACTTGGTATGCACCGATATGTTGCGTGATTCCGCCTGCTTCGCCGCCTGTTACATTCGTGGAACGAATGGCATCAAGCAAAGTTGTTTTACCATGGTCAACGTGACCCATGATTGTAACTACTGGTGGACGAGCCTGCAAGTCAGCAGCATCATCATTTTCTTCCAGTGTTTCGAAACGGTCATCTTCAAGCACAATCTTCACTTCAACCTCAACACCGAATTCACCTGAAAGCAAAAGGATCGTTTCGATATCAAGTTCTTGGTTGATTGTTGCCATAACGCCCATAGCGATGAGTTTTTTGATAACTTCGGAAGCATCCTTATGGAGCAACTTCGCTGTTTCACCAACGGTCATATCACCACGAACGATGATTTTCTTAGGTGTGTTATCAATTTTCTCACGTTGTTGGTACTGTTGTTGATTTCTGTTGCGGTTGTTCTTGCCACCACGGTTACCACGGAAGTTGCCGCCACGGTTGTCATCATAACGACGTCCACCGCCACCGCTGTTCGAACGGTTACCACTATTGTTGTTGTTGTTGCTGCCAGTAGTACCACCTGGGCCGCTTCTACGTTGGCCTTGTCCTTGGCTCTGACCTTGGCCACCGCTACGGTTGCCAGCAGTACCTGTATTACCACCACTGTTAGGTCCTGAAGTTCTTACTTGACCGCCACCGCTGTTATTCGGACGTTGACCCGATCCTTGCGGACGGGATGCAGTACTGCTTTGTCCACCTTGAGCTGGTCTTGGACGGTTAGTTGATTGTCCTCCTTGGCTTGAGCCTTGGGAAGAGTTCGTTCTGTTGCGGCTGTCTTGGCCGCTGGGTCTTTGGGTGCCATTGTTATTGTTGGAATTTGGTCTATTGTTCATACCTACCTGCTTTTCCTGTTGTATTTTTGTTTGTACGGGACTACCGGATGGGTTACTGCTCTTCGGCGTGTTCACTCCGCCGGCCGGCTTGTTGCTGTCCACTGGTTTGTCACTGCGTACTGCCGAAGTAGCAACTGGTTTTGCATCGTTGCCTTGTTTCGAAGCAGCAGTGGATTTTATATCTTTAAAAAATTGTTCCACCTTACCGACTGAACCATTCTCCATGACACTCATATGATTGTTTACGGGAATTTCCAGCTTTTTAAGAATGGTTATAATTTCTTTACTACTCATATTAAGGGACTTCGCATATTCATAAACTCGCAATTTATCCTTGTTTTCTTGTTTACTCAATATACTCCACCTCCGACATTATACCGACTTGCTTGGAGATCATTTTTGCAAACCCTCGATCCGTTACTGCAAGAACAACACGCGTGTCTTTACCGATACTTGAACCTAGACTATCCCGGTCAAATCCGATCAACAGAGGAACCTTATACGTTCCACATTTATCGCGAAATTTCTTTTGTGTATTGGCTGAGGCGTCACCCGCAACAATAACCATTTTAGCCTCGGAAGAACGGATCGCTTTAAGTACAATTTCTTCACCTGTTACAAGTTTACCTGCACGCATAGAAAGTCCCAGATAAGACAGCGTTTTAATATTAGTCATGTTCACGCTCCTGTGCTGCTTTGAATTCATCTTCAACCGCGATGAAGTCAGCTGCTAATTGCTCGTAAATTTCAGGTGAAACTTTGCCTTTTAACGCCCGATCCAAAGCCCGGTTTTTGAGTGCGAGCTTAAAACAGGACTCTTTGCCGCATAAATAGGCACCACGTCCGGATTTTTTGCCAGTCAAATCGATCAGCACTTCATCCTCTGGCGTTTTAACGATGCGGATCAGCTGCTTTTTGGGCATCATTTCTTGGCATGCCACACATTTGCGCAGCGGCACTTTTTTTGGTTTCATACGTCAGCGCCCCCCGTACTTTACTTTAGTCGACGGAGACGGAATCCTGATGCATTTCAGAAGAAGAATCTTTTTCTCTGCCGAATTCCTGTTCCGCCTGGCTCTCGCTCTTAATGTCGATTTTCCAGCCGGTTAATTTGGCTGCCAATCTTGCATTTTGGCCTTTAATACCAATAGCGAGCGAAAGTTGATAGTCCGGAACGATAACCCGAGCCATCTTTTCTTCCTCAAATACATGAACTTCCAATACTTTGGAAGGACTCAGTGCATTAGCCACATATTCGTCTACCTGATCGGAGAAACGAACGATGTCGATTTTTTCACCGCGCAGCTCACCCACAATGGTCTGCACGCGCATTCCCTTAGGACCTACACATGATCCAACTGGATCAACTTCCTCGTTGCGGGAGTGTACGGCAATCTTGGAGCGGAACCCTGCTTCGCGAGCGACGGAGCGAATTTCAACTACACCGTCAAAGATCTCAGGCACTTCCAGTTCAAAGAGACGTTTCAAGAGCCCCGGATGGGTACGGGACAAAATGATTTGCGGCCCTTTGGTCGTATTCTCGACCTTGGTGATATACGCCTTAATACGGTCACCATGAACAAACTTCTCGTTCGGCATCAATTCGGTTAGCGGTAAAGCCGCTTCGATTTTGCCCAGATCGATGTAGATATTGCGCAAATCCTGACGCTGCACCACTCCCGTAACGATATCTTCTTCCTTATCTACGAAAGCGTTGTAGATCAGGCCGCGTTCGGCTTCACGAATCCGCTGGGTCACTACCTGTTTGGCAGTCTGTGCGGCGATACGTCCGAAATCACGCGGCGTAACTTCAATCTCCGCAATATCTTCCAGCTGGAAGTGTGGGTTGATTTCTCGTGCAGCAGGCAATGAAATTTCGGTACGTGAATCCAGGACTTCTTCCACGATCAATTTACGGGCATACACCCGAATAACTCCCGTATTACGGTTCATGTCAACACGCACATTCTGGGCCGTGTTGAAATTCCGCTTGTAGCTGGAAATTAGTGCAGCCTCGATCGCTTCAAATAGCACATCCTTGCTGATCCCTTTTTCCCGTTCCAATTCATTCATTGCTTCAATAAAATCCATACTCATGAATGTTGATCCCCCTTTCAAACATGGCATCTCATACGTAAAACGGCGAAAGGCTCTGAACTCATGAGCACCTTGCCGTTATCGTGAGATGTGTCTTTTTCATTAATAAAGTGAACAAGGCACTTAAAACAAAATAGCTAGGCGCGCACTGGCAACCTTATCATAAGAAATAGCATGCTGTTTCTTCCCTGCTTCGATCAGGAGTTCTCCGTCATCAAAGGATAACAGCTTGCCTTCAAATTCCTTCAATCCGTTCACCGGTTCGTAGGTTGTTACAAAAACATTTTTGCCTACAGCTTTGGTAACGTCCTCAGGTTTTTTCAGTGGACGCTCCGCACCGGGAGAAGACACTTCAAGGAAATAGATGGTTGGAATCGGATCGTTCTCATCCAGCTTGGCGCTCAGCTTTTCGCTGATCAAGACGCAATCGTCGATGTCGATGCCACCCTCTTTGTCGACATACACCCGTAAAAACCAGTTGCTGCCTTCTTTGACGTATTCGATGTCAACCAGCTCGAAGCCTTGTTCGTTCAAGTAGGGTTGGATCATTTCTTCCACGGTAGATTTAATGTTCGTTGTGCTCAAAACCAATAACCTCCAACTTAGGTTACACCAGCAAAATAGCACTGGCAGATTATTAAATACCCAAGATTCTTGTATACCAAAGACTAAAGAGTGGGTTTCCCCACTCTTTAGAAATTCGTACTATCTCGTTCACTTCAAAAATTATAACATAGTCTGGTAATAGTGACAAGTAAGCGATCTTTCAGGCAGATTACTTACTAATGAAGAAAAAATTACGTATCACCGATTAATGCCTGTTCCCTGATTCAAATCTAATCCTAGAACAGGGAAAGCTGATTGCTCTCTGGCAAGCCACGGAAACATCCCATATTCGACAGGAGTTCAACAATCGTCTTACTCGCTTTCGATTTCTGTTGGAAATCTTCCACCGACAGGAATTCACCATGATCTCTTGCCGCAGCGATATTGCGAGCTGCATTATCCCCGATTCCTGCCAAAGCTGAAAATGGAGGGATTAGTGTTTTTCCGTCAACGATGAACTTCGTCGCTTCCGAACGGTATAAATCAATAGGTTTCAACGAGAATCCGCGTGCTGCCATTTCTAGACCCATTTCAAGGACAGGCAGCATGTTTTTCTCTTTCGGTGGTGCCTGGAAACCTAATTGCTCGATCTCCGTAATTTTCCGATAGATTGCGTCATATCCCTGACACATCAGTTCAATATCGATCTCATCCGCCCGAACGGTAAAGTAGGTTGCGTAATATTCAATCGGATGATATAGCTTGAAGAATGCCGTACGTACTGCCGAAATAACATAAGCGGCCGCGTGAGCCTTCGGAAACATGTACTGGATTTTGAGACAAGAATCAATGTACCATTGAGGCACTTTGCAATTCTTCATCTCGTCAATCCATTCCTGTGGCAGACCACGTCCCTTACGAACACTCTCGGTAATCTTAAAGGCCAGACTTGCATCCATTCCCGTTTTATAGATCAGGAACAACATGATGTCATCCCGACAACCGATTACCGTCTTAATGTTGCACGTTCCGTTCTTAATCAGATCCTGAGCGTTTCCAAGCCATACCCCTGTACCATGGGACAAACCGGAAATTTGCAGTAAATCGGCAAAAGATGTCGGCTGAGATTCGACAAGCATCTGACGTACGAACTTCGTCCCCATCTCCGGCACGCCAAACGTTGCTACTGGTGACCGAATCTGTTCCGGTGTAACGCCCAAAGCTTCGGTTGAGTTAAACATGCTCATGACTTTGGGATCATTCATCGGAATGGACGTCGGATCGACCCCTGTCAAATCCTGCAACATCCGCATCATAGTTGGATCATCGTGCCCCAGAATATCAAGTTTCAGCAAGTTTTCTTCAAAAGCATGATAATCAAAGTGTGTCGTTTTCCACTCCGCATTAACGTCGTCAGCCGGAAACTGAACAGGTGTAACGTCTTCGACCTCGATATAATCAGGTACTACGACAATACCGCCGGGATGCTGTCCAGTACTCCGTTTCACCCCAGTACAACCAGAGGCCAAACGATTCAATTCAGCTCCACGCCATTTCTTCTGATGCTGTTCCTCATACTTCTTGGCAAAACCAAATGCTGTTTTCTCAGCCACCGTACCAATGGTCCCCGCACGGAAAACACTTTTCTCACTAAATAGCACTTTCGTGTAGTTATGTGCGTGAGGCTGATAATCACCAGAGAAGTTCAAGTCAATATCGGGAACTTTATCTCCTTTAAACCCAAGGAAGGTCTCAAACGGGATGTCCTGGCCTTCTCCTTTAAGTTTCTTACCACAATCCGGACATTCTTTCTCGGGAAGGTCAAATCCACTCCGAACACTACCATCCAGGAACCATTCGCTGTGTTTGCATTCCGAATTCACACATATATAATGAGCAGGCAATGGATTAACTTCGGATATACCCAGGAATGTAGCAACGACAGAGGAACCAACCGATCCCCGCGAACCTACGAGATAACCATCCTGATTCGATTTTTTAACCAATCGTTCCGAGATTAGATAGTTGGCAGAGAACCCGTATTTAATAATTGGAATCAGTTCTTTCTCCAGCCGTGCCACGATGACTTCCGGTAATTCTTCGCCATAGATGGACTTGGCAGTGTCATAGCAGGTATTACGGATTTCATCGTCCGCACCTTCCAGAATCGGAGTAAACAGTTTGTCCGGGAAGAGCTTAATTTCCTCAAATCGGTCAGACAATTCAATTGTATTGGTAACGACAACCTCATAAGCTTTGTCTTGGCCGAGGAACTTGAACTCTTCAAGCATTTCCTCTGTCGTTCTGAAATGTGCATCCGGTTTACGTTGATCTTTGAGTGGACTAAAACCTGTAATTCCGTGAATGGTGATATCCCGATATAACTTGTCACGCGGTTCCAAATAGTGCACGTTACCTGTGGCTATGACTGGTTTATTAAATTTTGCGCCTATATCAATGACTTTACGGATCGCTGTTTTGATTTCTTCAGGAGTAGCCACCAAGCCTTTATCTACCAAGTGCATATACATTGTAAGTGGTTGGATCTCCAGTATGTCATAGAACTCGGCGATCTCTTCCGCTTCTTCGAGCGATTTGTTAAGCACCGCTTCAAAGAATTCACCTTTTTCACAGCCCGATATAATAACGAGGCCTTCACGCAAATTGATCAGTTTCGATTTGGGAATGCACGGTACCCGCTTGAAATGTTCCGTATGAGAGAGAGATACCAATTTATATAGGTTTTTCTTACCGACTTCATTCAGTGCATAGATTCCGCAATGGAAAGGTCTTGTATTCGACAAGTCGACACCTACATAATCGTTCAGGCGATCGAGCCTCGTCAACCCTTTCATCTGGGCAGCATCATTTAATAATCCGATCAGTATACCCGCGAGCGCAACTGTATCGTCAATAGCCCGGTGATGGCTTTCCAGTCCAACCTTATATTTATCCGCCATCGTATTCAGACGGTGGTTCTTATTTTTTGGGAATAACAATCGCGCCAGTTCCAACGTGTCAAGAACAGGGTTAGGAAGCTCTGGCATTCCAATTTGTTTCAGGGAAGCCTGAATAAAGCCCATATCAAAACGTGCATTATGCGCAACAAGTACACCATCTCCAGCAAACTGCACGAAATCACGGATAACAGGCTCCAGCTCAGGTGCGTCTTTTACCATGTCATCATTAATATTAGTCAATTGCTGAATGTTGTAGGGAATGCGTTCATGCGGATTTACAAACGTCGCATACCGGTCAATTTCTTTACCATCTTGCATCTTCACAGCGGCAATCTCAATAATTTTGTTCTGCGTAACCGAAAGACCCGTGGTCTCGATATCAAATACAATGTATGTCGCTGTTTGGAGATCCAATGGCTGTGGAGCCATGACGACCGCAACAGAGTCATTCACTACATTAGCCTCTAGGCCGTAGATCATTTTAATTCCGTTTTTCTTAGCAGCCTTGGAAGCCTCGGGATATACTTGTACACCACCATGATCACTGACCGCAATCGCCTTATGTCCCCACTCTGCCGCCATTTTAACGTATTTGTCGATCGAAGTTACAGCATCCATTGTACTCATCGTAGAGTGCAAATGGAACTCCACCCGTTTCTCTGGTGCATTATCTTTGCGAGATGGCGGTGCTTTGACTTCAATCAAATCTGAAGGAATCATGGCCAGTTCAGGAATTTGCATAAACCGGTCATACTCTACACGACCACGCACTTTTACCCATTTACCGTTAGCCAGCAAACTGAGAATTTTAACATCCTCTTTTGTTTTGGCAAACATCTTCATTTGCATGGAGTCCGTGAAGTCGGTCAGATAGAATGTAAACAACGTATTTCCGTTTCGCAGTTCTTTACGATCCAGACCAAACACCGAACCTTGAAGCGTGACCTTTTTCTCTTCATCCTGGATTTCCTGCATAGGCACTGCTGGCTCTTTAATATCATAGCCCATTTGCAAACGCACATCGCCTTGTTCCTCATCCACCGGGATTTCTGTGTCTACTTCACTCATCATCTTCTCGATGACTTCAAGTTCCTCAACACGTTTTTTGGCCTGGAACTGCTCCATCGCCTCTTTATTGTTGGCCACTTCGCCCACTTGCATCTTGATGCGAAGAGGTAGATGAAAATACTTGTCATAGAACGTCGTGATCGCCTGATCAATCTGTTTCTTGCGAGCCAATTCCATCGACGTTGCGTCACTCATCGTCAGTTGCAAAAGATCCGCTTCACATTCAAACGTAGTCCGGTTCATCCAACCATTCACAGATGGAATCTCACGTGTAACCCACTCCAGAAACAGATTCCAATATTCACTGACGATATCACCACTCTGTACCTTGTCCGTATATTTGAAACCAAATGAAATTTTGGCAATATGATTCATCTTCTCCTGAATATGCAGGCAAAAAGTGCGATAGATCGGAGCGGGTACCAACGTATCCTTTGCAATCAGAATATTCCATTCCCGATTACTTCGGTTGGTCTCTACTTGTTCAATCCATCCATCCAAAAAATAGGGCTCTAACAGACCAGCCGGCAGCTCCGCCTGTTTCATCAACAACTCAAATCGTTTTCTCTTCTCCTCGAATCCGCTCATCGTGTTCCTCCTTGTACCCCCTTAAAGCATGAAAAGCCCCTGCATTCAAAAATGTCACCGATCCGAACTCGCACCGACTCATTTTATCCGACAGAAGCTCTCCATTCATTACTCTTACAGTCCGTACGTGCCATTATATACATTGAACAAAAAGATATTTACACTTACCACTCCGATAACAGAACAACCTTCCGATCGCTGTTACCCCCAGATTTTTTGATTCCCATTTACAAAGGGGAAAATCCGGGGATAAAGGCGAACGCTCCGCTTCTTCAGGTTATTTCTGTTCTCTACGTTCTCATGTAAATGTTTAGTTCAATGTATATAGTCAGGTTATCCTGACTTAATACGCTCTTGCAAACACAACCGTGTGTTCTGCCTGTTCACCACAAGCCAGGCACGTATGCTTTTCTTCCGCAGGCTGGAACGGAATGTTCCGGGTTGTTGCGCCTGTAACTTCTCTTACTTTATCTTCGCAAGCTTCTGAACCGCACCAGCCAGCCAGTGTAAACCCGCGTTTATTTTCCATCAGTTCTTTCATCTCATCCAGTGTATCCACGGAGTAGAAGTTATCCGACATAAATGTGCGAGCACGTTCCAGCATATCTATCTGAATTTGTGTCAGCATAGACTGGATTTCTTCTACCAGGTTCGCCTGTTCTACCACTTTTTTCTCACCTGTGATGCGTGATACGAGTACACAAACGCCATTTTCCATATCACGTGGACCAATTTCCAGACGAATCGGAACACCGCGCATCTCGTATTCATTGAATTTCCAACCTGGGCGAACATCGCTTCGATCATCCATTTTCACACGGACTCCAGCTTGTTTCAACTCAGTGAACAACTCATCTGCACGTCCCACAACAGCATCACGCGTTTTCGGAGGTCCAATTGGAATCATGACCACTTGCGTTGGCGCTACTTTAGGAGGAAGTACCAGACCACGGTCATCTCCATGAACCATAATCAACGCACCAATCAAACGTGTGCTTACTCCCCATGAAGTGGTGTAAGCCAGTTCCAGCACATTGTTCCGACTAAGATACTGGATTTCAAATGCTTTTGCAAAGTTCGTTCCCATGTAGTGTGATGTACCTGCTTGTACAGCGCGTCCATCCTTCATCATGGCTTCGATCGAGTAGGTATCCACCGCACCCGCAAACTTCTCGGATTTGGTTTTCTGACCTACAATTACAGGAATAGCCAAATACTCCTCAACCACTTCACGATATATCTCAAGCATTTTCATCGTTTCTTCACGTGCTTCTTCTTCGGTCTCATGCGCAGTGTGACCTTCCTGCCACAGGAACTCACTTGTGCGAAGGAACGGCAACGTTCTTTTTTCCCAACGAACTACGTTAGCCCACTGATTGATCAATACCGGAAGATCCCGATAAGACTGAATCCATTTGGAATACATGTGACCAATAATCGTTTCGGATGTAGGACGGATTGCCAGACGTTCTTCCAGCTTCTCTCCTCCAGCTTCCGTAACCCATGGTAATTCAGGGTTAAAGCCTTCCACGTGCTCTTTTTCCTTTTGGAAGAAGCTCTCAGGAATGAACATCGGGAAATACGCATTGCGATGACCCGTTTCACGGAAACGACGATCCAACTCGTCCTTGATGTGTTCCCAGATTTCAAAACCGTCTGGCTTGAACACAATACATCCGCGTACCGGTGCATAATCCATGAGATCAGCTTTTTTGATAACATCAATATACCAGCGTGAGAAATCCTCACCCTGTGGTGTGATTTCAGTCACGAATTGTTTATCATTTTCCTTTGACATAAGACTCCAGCGTCCTCCCATAACGACTATCTCTGAATGTCCAGAGCGTAGTCCAACCGTAATTATCCGTTAATTAAACGTAATATATCATTGTAAGTTACTGCCAGCATCAACACAAACAACATCGCAAATCCAATGAAATGCACCATGCCTTCGCGGTTTGGATCAACAGGTCTGCCGCGCAGCGCTTCAATTCCCAAAAACACCAGACGGCTACCGTCCAATGCAGGTATTGGTAACAGGTTAAAAATCCCAAGGTACAGACTCAAAATGGCTGCCCATCTCGTTAACTGCTCAATTCCTTGTTTAGCAATTTGCCCTGTCACTTCAAACGTACGAACAGGCCCACCAATATCGTCCATGTTGAATTGATTGATCAGATGTTTGAACCCTTCAAATATCACTTTGGTGGTATCAACCATGGCTACCCCTGATACCGTAAAGGTCTCTACAAATCCAACGGACCGAGTCGGTAACGTAGGCACGATTCCCACTTTTCCGCCCTCTTGCCCTTCTATTGCACGTGGAGTAATCGTTATATTAAACGTTTCATTCCCCCGAGTTAGCGTCCATTCCATCGGCTTGTCTTTGGAATCGGCAATCATCGTCACCATTTTTTGTGAATCCGTACCAATAGCAGTACCATTGATGGTTTCGATAATATCGCCCTTTTGCAGGTTCGCCTGATCGGCTGCCCCACCTTCAAGCACTTCACCAATTTCAAGATTCTTCGGATTTTCCACTGGAACTCCTGCCATCTGCGCATATACAGCAAACAGCACAAATGCCAAGATAAAGTTCATCAGAGGTCCCGCAAAAATAGCCAATGCACGCTGTCCAACGGTTTTGCTGCCGAATTGACGATCTTTCGGTGCAATCTGCGTTTGTTTACCACGACTTACCAACATCGCTTGGGGATGTATACGATACTCCTGAATCTCTCCATCTACATCGAGTTGAAGCTTCAGCGCTCTCTCCATATCAATGGAGATGACTTCACCACGTATTACATTTTTACGGTTATCCAGCTGGTCCAGATAGATCATCTTCACCTGGTCATCCGCTGATCTTACCGCAATGGTCTGTCCTTCCTGGATCTCTACCAGTTCCGGATCTTCACCTGCCATCCGTGCATATCCACCAAAAGGCAACAAACGCAATGTAAACTGGGTCTCGTTTCTTTTATATGAGAACAATTTGGGACCAAAACCGATCGCAAATTCCCGTACAAGAATACCGGCGCGTTTGGCAAAGTAATAATGCCCCCATTCATGAACCGTCACGATGACAAAGAACATGAGCACCGTTAGAAATACCACTTGTATGGTTTCCAATCCCTATCCATCCTCCTTCACGGCACATACCGCAGTCTGTCCCTCTAGATTATCATTATTCTCTGATACCGCACAAGAGAATCACTTCTTCCATTTTGTTATGAAAAAAGAGATTACAGACTGGACGCAAGCTTGCGACTCTCCTGATCACATCGGGCGATCTCCTGCAGATCAGGCTCGTCCACATTGTGGTGTGCTTCCAGCACAGAAGCAATAATATCTTCTATTTTAAGGAATGAAATCTCTTTACGCAAGAAACGGGCTACAGCAACCTCGTTGGCTGCATTAAACGCCGTTGTTGCGGTTCCTCCCATTTTACCACACTCATACGCCATTCTTAAACATGGGAACCGTTCCATATCCATCTCACGGAAATGTAATTTCCCAGCTTGAGCAAGAGACAGCCGCTGTGCTGGGGATGGCAAACGGTCAGGATAAGTCAATGCATATTGAATGGGAACTCGCATGTCCGGATTACCCAGTTGAGCGATGATGCTGGTGTCATCAAATTCCACATAGGAATGAATAACGCTCTCCGGGTGAAGCAATACGTTAATCTGATCATATCGAAGACCAAATAACCAATGCGCTTCAATGACCTCAAGTCCCTTGTTTACCATCGTTGCCGAGTCTATCGTGATTTTGGAACCCATTGACCAATTCGGATGTTTAAGCGCATCCTCTATAGTCACGTTCTTCAACTGTTCACGGGTAAGATCACGGAACGATCCGCCTGAAGCGGTGAGCGTGATTCCTGTCAGGCGTTCTCTGTTTTCACCATTTAAGCATTGGAATATAGCAGAGTGCTCACTATCAACGGGCAATAAAGAGACTCCCTTGGCAACCGCTCTTGTTGTGACAATATGCCCCGCTGTAACCAATGTCTCCTTGTTAGCCAGTCCGATCTGTTTGCCCGCGTCTATGGCAGCAAGCGTTGACTCCAATCCAACACTCCCCACCACCGCTGTAACAACCGTATGTGCATCGGTTCCTGCCGCAACTTCAACGAGTCCTTCGTTGCCGTAAAACAGTTGCGTTCCTGCTGGCAAATATGGAGCTACCTGCTCGGCCAATTCTTTGGACCCCACCGAGACTTTCTTTGGTCGGTAACGCTTGGTTTGTTCAATCAGCAGGTCTGTATTGCCTCCGGCAGCCAGTCCTTCCACTTGAAAGAGCTCTGGATGCATGTCTACTACATCTAGTGTCTGGGTTCCAATGGAACCGGTCGACCCGAGAATCGCAATTTTTTTCATGCTGCACCTCATCTTTATTTATCCAATGCCTACGGCGAACAAGGCTGTTATCTCAGACTCATGTTCTTCTTTAGTAGGGCAGTAGCATTAGTATATGTACGAATGGGAAAACAACAATCCAGCTGTCGCACCGATCAAGAATGCCTCCATGCCCTGGGAGAAGACTGCCTGAATCCTTAATATTATATACACGTTTGTATGCAGACTGGATCAAGTCACCCATCTGACCTACGACTGCACAGGCAATTCCGATCACAATCGCTCTCTGCCAGGAAAGCAAACCATCTGACACTAATGCAAAAACAACAGATGTGACAATTGCAATCACGATGCCACCCAGTGCACCCTCTATAGTCTTGTTTGGACTGATGGAAGGCCACAGTTTGTTTTTACCAATTAGTTTCCCTACAAAATAAGCCCCTGCATCACTGGCCCATATGGAGCCCAGCAACAGGAACGTCCAGAACAATCCATGATGCAGATGTCTGGATTCTGCAATGTAATAAAAACCGATCCCTATATACAAAACGCCGAGGAAAAGCATGGCTACTGTATTCACGGGAACCTTATTCTTGGTGACAACCGAAGCTGTCATCAATACAAGCATTACAATCCAGATGACCTGAAACAAGGATAGCGGCCTTGCCTCCCAAAGCATTTCCCAAGGAAACACAATGGCAAACACACCTGCATATCCAATCAGGGCCACACCTGAAAAAGGCATCACCCCGGTCATTTTAACAAATTCATAATAACCGATGAGAGCCATAAGCAATACCAAACCATGGTACCAGGGTCCGCCCAGCATGCAAAAACCTAAAAACAACACACCTGCTATGATTCCTGTCGTTAATCGCTGTTTCAACGGCTTCATCCTCCATCTATTTCAAACCGCCGTAACGCCTTGTTCTGCGCTGATATTCGGCTACTGCTTCAAGCAAATGCTTTTTGCCAAATTCGGGCCAGTATATATCCGTAAACCATAATTCACTATATGCAAGTTGCCAAAGCATAAAGTTGCTTAATCTCAACTCTCCGCTCGTCCGGATCAACAAATCCGGATCGGGCATGTCAACCGTCAGCATATGTCTATCAATGAGTTCAGGTGTTATATCCTCTGCCGATAGTTCCCCCGATTTCACCTGCAGAGCGATCTGTTTAACACAGTCCGTCATTTCACGACGACTTCCATAGTTCATTGCAAAGTTCAAAACGAGACCTGTATTATGTTCCGTAAGACGAATGGCTTCCCGCAAGGCATTGATGGTATGAGAAGGTAAATGTTCCTCTTGGCCCATCATGCGAATGCGCACATTTTTTTCTATAAGTTCATCCAGCTCTATAGCCAGAAATTCTTGCGGAAGTCGCATCAGAAAATCCACTTCTTCTTTTGGACGCGTCCAGTTTTCTGTCGAAAAAGCGTACATCGTCAGATATTTGATGCCCAGTTCATCCGCCGCGATGGTCGCACGTTTGACCGCCTTCATGCCATTTTGGTGCCCGGCTATACGCGGGAGTCCCAAACGTTTGGCCCATCGTCCATTGCCGTCCATGATGATGGCGACGTGCTGCGGGATATTGTCCTCGGATATAGTCAGCGTTTCCTGCTTGTCAGCCCCATTCCACCACGACCGAACCCGTTTGATCATTCCTGTTCCTCCAAAATCCCTGAAGTTTCTTCATCTGAAGCTTGGAAAAAGAGACAAAACCCCACCGTATTGGAGGGGCTGCGCTTGTCTTACACTTCCATGATTTCTTTTTCTTTGGCAGCAAGTACCTTATCGACTTCAGCAATAAACTTGTCAGTCGATTTTTGGATATCGTCCTGATGTCTCCGGGATTCATCCTCGGAAATGTCTGACTTCTCCATTTTCTTGATGTCATCATTCGCGTCACGGCGAATGTTACGAATCGCTACTTTACCTTCTTCACCGAACTTCTTCGTCAGCTTCACAAGTTCCGCTCTGCGCTCTTCCGTCAATGCCGGAATAGACAAACGGATCATGCTACCATCATTCGCTGGAGTAAGCCCCAGATCCGATTTCATGATGGCACGCTCGATGTCACCCATGGAAGATTTGTCCCAAGGCTGAATCATCAGTGTACGGGAATCCGGAGTACTGATATTAGCAAGTTGATTCAATGGCGTCATTGCCCCATAATACTCTACCTGAATTCGGTCCAGAAGAGCTGGAGTTGCACGGCCTGCACGCAAAGAAGCCAAGTCACGACGCAATGCTTGAATTGCTTTTTCCATACGCTCTTCGGCATGTTGTTTAACCGCTTGTGGCATTAATCTACACTCCCTTTAACGATTGTTCCGATACGTTCGCCCAGAACAACACGCTTGATGTTACCTTGTTCCGTAATGGCAAATACGATCAACGGGATGTTGTTGTCCTTACAAAGCGAGGATGCCGTCGAATCCATTACACCAAGGTCTTTGTTAAGAATATCCATGTAAGTCAACTGATCAAATTTCACAGCTGTACTGTCCTTAAACGGATCTGCTGAGTATACACCATCGACTTTGTTTTTGGCCATCAAGATAACTTCTGCTTCAATCTCCGCTGCGCGCAGTGCTGCTGTTGTATCAGTGGAAAAGAACGGGTTACCTGTACCTGCTGCAAAAATAACGACCCGGCCTTTCTCCAGATGACGAATAGCTCTACGACGAATATAAGGCTCTGCAATCTGTTGCATTGCAATAGATGTCTGTACACGCGTTGGTACTTCAATCTGTTCCAAAGCATCCTGGAGTGCTAACGAATTCATTACCGTCGCCAGCATACCCATATAATCTGCAGTTGCACGATCGATGCCGTTTTCGCTACCGGCAATTCCACGCCAGATGTTTCCGCCACCACATACAATAGCAACTTGTACACCAAGTGCAACAACCTCTTTTACCTGTTGGGCAATCGACGAGATCGTATCTGCATCAATACCGTAGCCGTTTTGACCGGAAAGAGACTCTCCGCTGACCTTTAAGACAACACGTTTAAATACTGGCTGTTCCAATTATTCACCCTCCACTTTGAATTGAACACGCTCGGTGTTCAACCAACAAAACTTCTCGCGCATGGCCTCCTGCTTAAAAAGAAAGGAACACAGTTGTGTTCCGCTCTTTTAGGAAAAACGTTTAACCGGTAAGGCACTGTTTTCCTGGGATATAAGGGAGTTTACGCTTCGAAGTTTCATCATTCTTATATCTTCGAAAATCAATCCTGCTTGCCGGTTTTAAAAACCGTCTTATTTGTTTACTTGGGACATTACTTCTTCTACGAAGTTGTCTACTTTTTTCTCAAGACCTTCACCCAGTTCGTAACGAACGAAACGACGGATGGAGATGTTTTCACCAATTTGGCTGATTTTTTCGTTCAGCAATTGGGAAATCGTTTTGTCTGGATCTTTAACGAAAGTTTGTTCCAGCAGGCAATACTCTTCGTAGTATTTACCGATACGGCCTTCAACCATTTTTTCAATGATTTTCTCTGGTTTGCCTTCGTTAAGAGCTTGAGCTTTCAGAATTTCTTTTTCTTTTTCCAGCTCTTCTGTAGGAACTTCTTCGCGTGTAACAAATTTAGGATTAGCTGCAGCGATTTGCATAGCTACATCTTTAACAAAATCCTTAAATTGATCCGTTTTACCTACGAAGTCTGTTTCACAGTTAACTTCAACCAAGACACCAATACGTCCACCAGCGTGGATGTAAGATTCTACAACGCCTTCAGTTGCTGCACGGCCCGCTTTGCTTGCTGCTGCAGAAAGACCTTTCTCACGCAACAATTCAGCTGCTTTCGTTACATCACCGTTTGCTTCTTCCAGTGCTTTCTTACAATCGAGCATACCAGCGCCCGTTCTTTCGCGAAGTTCTTTTACCGCACTCGCATTAACTGCCATTATAAATCCCCTCCAAAATTAAGTATTGTACGTACACTCTAAAAAAAGGGCAGTGAGAGGTTATCCACCTGCCAACCACCCTTTTCATTTAGTTTATTGCATATGTTCGAATCTATTAAGCGGAAGTTTCTTCGCCTTGGTTAGCTTCGATTACAGCGTCAGCCATTTTACCTGTCAGCAATTTAACAGCGCGAATCGCGTCGTCATTACCTGGGATAACATAATCGATCTCGTCCGGATCGCAGTTAGTATCAACGATACCAACAATTGGGATACCCAATTTGCGAGCTTCCGCAACAGCGATACGCTCTTTGCGTGGATCGATGATGAACAGGGCGCTTGGCAGGCCTTTCATATTTTTAATACCGCCCAAGAATTTCTCCAGACGATCTTTTTCTTTGCGAAGCAAGATTACTTCTTTTTTAGGCAATACAGCGAATGTACCGTCTTCTTCCCAAGCTTCCAACTGTTTCAAACGATCAATACGTTTTTGAATAGTTTGGAAGTTAGTCAGGGTACCGCCGAGCCAGCGTTGGTTAATGTAGAATTGACCAGCACGTTCAGCTTCTTCTTTAACGGAATCTTGAGCTTGTTTCTTAGTACCCACGAAAAGAATTTTACCATTCTCTCCTGCGATTCCTTTAACGAAATTGTAAGCCTCTTCGACTTTTTTCACCGTCTTTTGCAAATCGATGATGTAAATTCCGTTTCTTTCAGTGAAGATATAACGATCCATTTTTGGGTTCCAACGACGAGTCTGGTGACCGAAGTGTACCCCAGCTTCGAGAAGCTGCTTCATGGAGATTACTGCCATCTTCACACACCTCCTAATATGGTTTTATTGTGTCCTCCGCCGGCATCATTTTTCGCCAAGACTCTCCATCAGGAAAGCACCCTCAACAAAATTAGCACATGCGTGTGTTTTAACACCGTTATCTAATATAGCACAACTGACAACCTGATGCAACACTCTTTGAAACTAAATCTTCTTCTATACTTATTGCTTTTAACCTAGCAATCTATACTTCAACTGAAACTCAACAATACTTATTATTGGTTTTTCAAATTATACGATTAAATACGCAAAAAACCGTCCTGTCCGAGCATGCTCAGCTTGACGGTTCTTTCGTAATTTTTGCGATAATGGATTTGAAACTCTCGCCTTTTTCAAGCGCATAAGTACCCACTTGGATTTTGGTGTTGATTCGTTCAGCTTTGCCAGCCTTTATGAAAGCTTGTGCATCATCAACGATTCCGGCGGTTTTTAGGTTCGCTGCAACGATCGCCAGACTATTGCCAGAACGCACTTTGAATGATACCGTTGCGCCTTTCGGATTGCTCGGTGTTGCAGGTTCTGTTGTTTTCGGCTCAGTTATCTCTTTCTGCCCTTCAACTTCACTTGTAGCAGGCTCTTGTGGCTTCTCAGGCTCGGTAGGTGTCTCCGCAGAGGTTACTGTCTCAGGCGGTGTTGCTGTTTTCCCCTGTAACTCACTGCTCTCCTGCTTTTTCTTCGCCACCCACTCAGCTTCTGTGTATAATTCCTCTTCAGAACCTACCAACTTCATATCCAGGCTTTTCGCGACTGTTTCCAGCTGTTCTTTCGTCATATTGGCGGTCTGCTCAGGGTCAAGATTACTATCAGATAATGCATTTTGTCCTACTGTGGCCAGTTGAAGCAAAACTGCACCAATAATCATACCGCTCCCCAGACCAATCCATAAGGATCGCTTGTCCATGACTTAGCTTTCCTCCCGTTCTGCCAGTTGCAGTATTAACTGTACCTCACCACGCTGAATACCTGTCTGCTTGGATATGGCATCCATCGACTTACCCTCTGCATGTAAATTAAAGAGTTCTGCATATCGATCTTTAATCGATTCACGCCCAGGCATAGATTCGACTTTGCTGGTCGGTAGATCTGCTTCTAACGCCTGCTGGGCCGCCTCTGCTTGCACACTTTTCACGAGCGCTTGTGCTTGCAAACCTTCGGAAGCTTGTACGGGTATATTACCTGAGTGTGGGAAAGGTGATGCGAAAGGTTCGTTCTTTTTGCTCTGCTCCAGCTGATCCAACCGCTGCTGTAATTCCTGGAGTTGCGATTGCATACGTTGATCGGCTGCTGTCGCTTCTCCTTTCATTTCAGCTACACGCTGAATGAGAGCATCATTATCATTTTCGATCTCGGTCATGTAATGTTCAAGCGTAGATTCCATCTCCTGCACCAGTTGATGCCCAGGCTCCTGCGCCTTGTTTTTCCGGGGCATGATATATGCGTAGGCAATAGCGCAGGCTCCTAATATGACAATGATGATCCATGGTGACAAATTGGGTTCTCTCCTTCTAGTTCAACCATCGGTACGTAAGACTGCATGTCCATCACAATCACCTGTTATAAAGATAGATCAATGTGTTTTCCTTTGTAAGGGTGCTCCGCAGGTTTGACGGTTTCCTGAACCTGCGCAGTTTCCTGTCCATCAGAACCACTCTGCTGATTCTCATCATGGGTATGACCATCACGCACCGAAGTCTGTGAAGTTTCGTCCATTGCTTCACTTCGTTGCCTTGCTTCGTTTGCTTCTTTCGCCGTTTGCTCTGCCAAGAGATTCTGATCTGTAACCGGTCTCTGCTGGGCCTCACTCTGATAACGCCCTGCCTCGCTTGTTCGTGGTACCGCAATCTGCAACTCCACTGCTTTGAAACTCATACGCTCACCTCACGGTTTCGAATGGATTTCTTCATGTGCCTGAATGCTGTACTTAAACGTATGGAACCATCGTAATATCGCCATCGTGATAATAAAATGAAATTCGACTGACTGGATCTTTAATAAATTTCGTGTATCTGCCGATAACTATTTTAGAGCCTCCATAAATCGTCTTCAAAATATCAACACGAGCCATACTTGTATCTTCAAGTTCCTTTTCAATTTCGAAGATACGCATTTTCGTTTCTTCACTTATACGAAGAGCAGATTTCTGCGTAGCATTCAGCTTGATTCGCATCGACATCTTATCTGGGCTTAATTGTCCAGCGGCAGCTAACTGATCCAACAATGTCAAAGCCTTCTTCGTTTTGTCCAAGGAATCCATCTGCTCTCTAACTTCCTTGCGCAAATCATTCAGTTCGTTACGCAGCCTCGGCAACACACCAACTTCAATGGCAGTGACCGTGGACATACTGTTGCCTACAACACGCGCTGAGACGTTCTTACCAGCCTGGATTGAGCCGCCAACGATAAGACCTTTGGTTCCTGCACAGATGACACCATGGGCAGCACGAATATTGGAGTGCATAATACTTTGGGAAACCAGTACATCTTCACCTGCATCCACGTTGCCTTCTTGAATAAAGGTACATTTAACATTATGGCCTGCGTGTACAAGTCCTTTGTTATAACCAATAATGCCACCGGTAATTTCGATTGAACCACCTGCTTCCAGGTCCGCTCCTTCGACACCTCCGACGACACGAATATCACCTGCTGCTTTTACTTTAAATCCGGTAAGTACGTTGCCTCGTATGACAACTGTGCCTACAAAGTCGATATTACCGTTATTGTAGTCAACGTCTCCATTGACTTCATAAACCGGAAATACATTCAGTTTGTTACCGTCCGTTTTGGTAACGAGCCCATCCAGTGCAGCATACATCGCAGATCCGTCCGGGTTAATCACAACGTTTTTCCCAACTTTAAACCGAGCTTCTTTTCCGGGACGATAAGGAATTTCCTCACCTGTTACTGCCCTGCCTGGTATACCATCGCCAGGAGCAATTCGCTCTGCAATGATCTGACCACTACGAACATTGTTTAACCGGGTCACTTCTTTGTAATCAACGGTTCCATCTTCCGATTCGAGCGGTCGTCGCTCGTTCGTATCGTCCATCCCTATCAGGATCTTGATGAATCCATCTGTTCCCTGAATAGGAGCAACACCTTGGGCAATTTTATATTTATCTTTTACATAGGTTTCAGGGTTACTCACAAAAAGCAATAATGCCTCTCGTAATACACCTTGCTTGATGCCCTTGTTCGCCACAAATTGTTCAAGTTCATCGATCGTGCAGGCAAAGCCTTCTTCCTCTTTGGAAAATTCAAGGTAGGCTGTGCATTTGTCGTCCGATAAAACAATGTTTAAACATTGTTCCAAAGCAGTCCGCTGTGTCACTCCAGTTCTTCCCCCTTTTAGACTTTCCACTCCCCAAACTCCAATATATTACTTCTCTCTATTAATCTTTACGCATCAACAAATCTTTCTGTTTGTCCAATGTGCCGCGTAATCGTAATATTGCCTTGGAATGTAACTGGGATATACGAGACGGAGAAAGAGACATAACCTCCGCAATTTCACTAAGAGAAAGGTCTTCGTAATACAAGAGTGAAACAACTGTCCGCTCTTTTACCGTCAACTTGTCCAACCCTTGCACCAAAGCTTCCTTCAAATAAAACTCATTCACTTTATAATCCGGATTTTTAGCTTTCTCATCCACCATTAAAGACAGACGTGTCTCAGACTCTTCTTCACGAATTGGGTCCTCCAGCGAGCAAAGTGACATGACTGCCACTTCCTGAAGCATATGTTGAAAATCTTTGGTCGACACGTCCAGATACTCACTCATTTCCTCATCACTAACGGACCTGAGATAGCTTTGTTCCAGCTGCTGGTAGGC
This sequence comes from Paenibacillus sp. FSL H8-0079, assembly GCF_037991315.1. Lineage (NCBI taxonomy): Bacteria > Bacillati > Bacillota > Bacilli > Caryophanales > Paenibacillaceae > Paenibacillus > Paenibacillus sp. FSL H8-0079. The sequence goes on along the minus strand of NZ_CP150300.1, from coordinate 2,499,517 downwards.
GTCTTCAATCCGTTTGGCCTTCTCCCGCACAGAACGCGGAACCCAATCACCTTGACGCAGACCGTCAAGTATGGCTCCGCGGACCCTCCATGATGCATAGGTTTCAAATTGCAGACCACGTTCATAGTCGAATTTCTCCAATGCATCAATCAATCCCATAACGCCATTACTCTCCAAGTCATCTTTAGGAACATTTTTAGGCAAACCGACTGCCAGACGGCCGGAAACATAATTTACAATATGGAGATACTTTTCAATCAAAGTTTTCTTGGCTTCAAGATCTCCATGCTCTTTCCACTTTTCCCACAGATCAGAATGGTTCAAATGTGAAGCTTTACGCTCGTTCAATTGCTTTCACCCTCCTTATTTGTCTGTCAGGTGACGAACGGCCTGCGCCAATTCCTCCGGATCCTTTGTCCGGACAAGTTTAGGCGGATCCAAAGGGGCGAATCCCGTTGGAGCTTTCGTCTCAGATGGCGGAAGATCGTCTCCAGAGGAGGCGCTCTGTCCACTCTTGAGCAATTCATTCAGCTCTTGTCCATCGTCTTCGAGTTTGATGTCCACCTGTGAACCTCTTTGATCTTGAGCATTTGGTGAATCATAACCATATCCATTTCCCTGGGGCTGAGGGTTCAGCAGCAATCCCAATCCCCAACGTAAACCATATGCAAGGACAAACCAGGCTACGAATCCGATCAATCCGCGAATTAAACTGGTCGTCAGCACATTGCTGCTGTAAGCTACAAAAAAAGTAAGAATAAATCCAACGATGCCTGCTCCTAGATTAATGCGGTAGTTTCCTATCATAGTCTTATAGTTCCTTTACACCCATTTGTACACTTCGAATAGTCAAAAGGCCAGTTTCACAATCCATTTCAATCGTTCGTCCATAATTACCACCCGTATCTTCTGCAAGAAGGGGGATATTGAGTTTTTGCAGCCACTCTCGACAAGAATCTGCATTCCTTGGTCCAATGCGCATCGTATCCCCAGCACCGGCAAAGGCAAACATCTGAGAGCCTCCAGCCATTTTAGAAACGATACGAGAGCGAGCAGCGCCTAATTTTATCATTTTTTCCAAAAGCTCAGGCAACGCCGTATCTGCATATTTGGCTGTGTTCAGTTTCCCTTCACGGGCAATCTCGGAAGTAGGAAGCATGACATGCGCCATTCCAGCCAGTTTCAAATGTGGGTCATACATTGTTAATCCCACACACGAGCCCAGGCCAGTCGTACGGATTACGCCAGGAAGATGAGCGATGTTTAAATCCGCCATACCGACTTTAACGACGCTTTTGTCCTCAATCATGGCTCAGTGGCACCCCTAGCGATTCAAATATCTTTGCAAATGATGGCGGATCTGGAATCAGGAAAAACTGACCCTCAACCTGATCTTCACCTTCAAAGAAAGATGTGTCAATCAACAATGCATCGTCACCCATCTCGCCGAATTGCAGCAAGCCATAGCTCAGAATGGCACCCGCCATATCAATAGCAAGTCCAGGGACGGTTGGATACATGGACAACTTCGTGAAATCTGCCAAAGAAGAAAGATATGATCCAGCCAAAATATTTCCAATTTCGGAAAGGGCTGATTGCTCCATATCTGTGAAAGCGAGTCCTTCTTTCAAATCAAATCCAGCAAGTCTATTCAACAACATTTTAGCAGCCTCTGGTGTCATCATAAAGAAAAGATTTCCCGGTGCTTCCCCTTCTACACGAAGAAATACGGTAACAACGATGCGTTCATCTCCGCCCACTTTTTCAGCAACTTCTTCAAACGGGAGCATTTGTACTGTAGGTACACCCATGTCAATCGGTCTGTTGAGGAGTTGAGACAACGCCGTTGCGGCGTTGCCTGCTCCAATGTTACCGACCTCTTTGAGCACATCCATCTGGAATACCTCAAATCGGTTGAACATTTCCACGGTACTAGCCCTCAACACTTTCCAGCTGTACAATCTCGCTTTTATTTAATACTTCGTTCAAGTTAAGCATAATCAGCAAGCGTGAATCCTCCAATTTGGCCACACCACGCAGATATCTCGCTTTGACGCCGCCAACCACTTCTGGTGGGCTATCGATCGCACTGCTCTTGATATCAATAACATCATTGGCAGAATCTACGATAAAGCCAACTTGCATGTCGTCTACACCTACGATAACAATACGAGTCTGGTCCGTATACTCCGATTCCGGAAGGGAGAAACGACCGCGTAGATCAATGACCGGGATTACAACACCACGTAGATTAATTACTCCTTTTACAAAGGAAAGTGTCTTGGGAACACGGGTAATTGGCATCATGCGCTCAATCGTCTGAACCTTATCTACCTCAATACCATACTCTTCGGTACCCAATTTAAAGACGATGACTTTCAACTCTTCTTCCATGTAAAAAACCCCCCTATTAAATGTAAGACTTAGCTATATGCTTATTTAATAAATGCATTAGGATCAAGAATCAGGGCTACTTGTCCATCTCCGAGTATGGTTGCTCCAGAGATTCCTTCAATAGCAGGCAGATACGTTCCCATTGATTTGAGAACAATCTCACTCTGTCCAATAAATTCCTCAACAGCTACGGCTGCAAGACGGTCACCTTTGCGAATTACGACAATTTCTGTTTCCTGCTCATCAGCATCATTGAAATCCGGTACGGAGAACACTTCGCTCAAGGACAAGTATGGAATCAGTGACTCACGGAACGTGATCATTTTATTGCCATGAATATTGCGAACCTGCTCACGCTGTACAATCGCTGTCTCTACAATGGAGGACAATGGAACAGCGTATTTCTCTGAACCAAGTCGTACAAGCATTGCAGCGATAATGGAAAGAGTCAACGGAAGCTGAACAGAGAAGTTCGTGCCTTTGCCTGGAGTCGAATGAATCGTTACATTACCGCCAAGCGAAGTGATTTTCGATTTTACTACATCTAAACCAACGCCTCTGCCGGAGATATCTGAAATAACATCCGCAGTACTAAAACCAGGTGCGAACAACAGTTGATTCACTTCATCGTCGCTCATCTTGGCACCTTGTTCTTCAGTTACAACTCCACGTTTGATCGCGGTTTTCAGAAGCTTGTCGCGATAGATTCCTTTACCATCATCTTCAATCTCGATAAATACGTGATTTCCACTGTGGAAGGCGCGCAGGTTTACTGTACCCATCTCTGGTTTACCTGCAGCTACACGCTCTGCAATGGATTCAACACCATGGTCAACCGCATTACGCAGCAAATGCACAAGGGGATCACCAATCTCATCAATTACCGTACGATCCAGTTCCGTCTCAGCACCTGTAATGACCAGATCAATTTTTTTATCAAGTGTCTTAGCCAAATCACGGATCATACGCGGGAATCGATTAAATACGGTATCTACCGGAACCATCCGCAATTTCAATACAATGTTTTGCAAATCCGTGCTTACTCTGCTTAAATGTGCTACCGTATCGGATAAATCATTGTTACCTGTCTCACTGGCCAGTTGCTCCAGACGGGAACGGTCAATCAACAATTCACTGAACAAGTTCATCAATACATCGAGGCGTTCAATATCGACACGAATGGTACGTGAAGGTGCCGCAGCTTGTTTCGGCGCAGCTGTTTTGGCTGGTGCCGTCTTGGCTTCTTCATTGGATGCAGAATTCTTATCTGGTGAAGCAACCTCAGCTACAATAGTCGGTGCGATTGGTGCTTCAACTGTGGCTGCGACCTGATTAGCCATCTGCTGAAGAGTCTCCTGATCCAATTGGATCAGCTTCGCACTTTCAATTTCAGAGATACTCATGATGCCTTCTTCCAGTTCGTGCGCCTCTTTAGTTGTTATGTAATACAACGAGAAACTGCGCTCAAACTTCTCCTGCTCAATATCCTGAACGGATGGGTAAGCCTTTACGACTTCACCTGAACGCTCGAGCATATCAAAGACCATATAAGCCCGAACACCTTTTAACTGGCTATGCTCACTTACAAGCACATCTACATAAAATACACGGTGACCTTCAGCAATCGACTGATCCAGCACTGAATATTGGAATTCATCCAGCTCCACAGCCGACGCAATTAAAGCGTTAGCCGATTTGTTTTTTTCAGTTGCAGGCGCATCTCCGCTTGTCATTTCACCATTTTCAATTGCCTGAAGTGAAGCTACGATAGCGGACACATCCGCTTTACCTTGTCCACCTTCGGTAATATCCTGAACCATAGTTTCCAAAGCATCCAGACTCTTGAACATGGTATCAAAAATGAAATCTTGCATTTTCAACTTCTCATTACGCACCAGGTCCAGCACATTTTCCATTTTATGTGTCAATGATGCCAAATCTTCGAAGCCCATTGTTGCCGCCATACCCTTCAGGGTATGAGCAGAACGGAAAATGACCTGAACTATTCCCAGATCTTCCGGATTGCCTTCAAGTTGAAGCATGTTTTCGTTAAGGGATTGCAGATGATCATTAGACTCATCAATAAACATAGATAAATATTGGTTCATGTCCATTGTGAGGCACCTCCTCCGTGAGTTACACTCCGTTATTTCACTGCTTGAACAAGTTTAGACGCAATCTCCTGCAGTGGCAGAAGATGTCGAACGCATTGCAGCTCTACAGCAGAACGCGGCATACCATATACAACACATGTTTCTTCATTCTCGGCAAAGGTTGATGTAACTCCTGCTTCGTATAATCTCTTCATCATACGAGCTCCATCACTGCCCATTCCTGTCAGCAAAACAAGATGCCTTTGTAAAGATGTAAACGGCAGAAGTGACTCAAACATCGTATCCACTGAAGGTCTATGTCCATTCACTGGTTGATCTTCAGTCAACTTCACGATAAACTTCCCGTCCGCTGTTTTGTTAACTTTCACATGGAATCCGCCGGGTGCTATATAGGCAGTCCCTTTTTTCAGAACCATGCCCTCTTCAGCTTCAACCACATGCAGTGGACTGAACGTATTCAATCGTTGAGCCAGAGAACGGGTGAAATTGGGCGGCATATGCTGCACAATAATGACCGGTGCTGGCAAATCAGCAGGCAACTGCTCGAGCAATGTCTTGAGAGCTCTAGGCCCACCCGTAGAACAACCTATTGCCACAAGCTTGTTGAATGGCCCTTCTGGGCCCCCTGCACCTTTTGGAACAAGATTAGACTTGGTTAAATCCTTGGTTTTTGCAGAGGCAGAAGTTGCTGCTATTTGATCAGCTGCCACTCGAGCTGCATTAGGTAGTCGAATTTCCTTAGGAGTCTGTACTGGATTAGCTGACCTCACTGCTTTTTCTGCATTTGTCCCCGAGTTACGCTCTGACTTCGGTAAAGGCTCCGTTCTATTCTCTACGCGGCCTGGTTTCGAAGGTGATACTGGCGCAATTGGTTTCTTTGATTTGGCCTGAAAGACTTCAGTTCGCTCTTGTATAGAGCGTTGACTTGTCTGAGCAGGTTCGATCGTTTTTTTCACAGGCTCCACTCGATCCCTAGCTGGCATTTCTTTCTGCACTGGCTGAGTCGGGGGAGCTACTGTTCCTCGCAACATGTCTCTATTTTTCATGGATAAATCACGATCAGCTTTTCGTTTGATCTCATTCATCGCAGCACGCATGCGTTCAACCAAGGCTTTGCCGACTTGAGCGATATCCTGGTCATGTACAATGGATGGTTTGCGAATGAAGTCAAATGCCCCTGCTTCAAGCGCCATAATGGTTTCTTTCATGCCTTGTTCATTGATACCAGATAGCATAATCACAGGAACGAAGGATTCCTTCATAATTGATTTTAATGCGTCCAACCCATTCATTTCGGGCATCTCAACGTCCATTGTGATAATATCAGGTTTCAATTCTAGCGATTTTTGAATCGCTTCCCTACCGTTTGATGCCGTTGCCGTTACCTTGAATTCCGAATCCGCTTCAATTAAATCCGTAACAATCTTACGCATAAAAGCGGAATCATCGACAACCAATACTTGATACACCGCCATGTTGTGTCACCCCTGTTTCCTTTATTCAGAAATCATGTTGTACGTTTAAGCCACTTATTCATAAATCCCCTGATTCCTGTCAAGGTTCCGGATTCCGGAGTTGCAGGTACAGCCAAATAACGAAGAGCAAGTTTCTCTATATCTTTGGAGGCTTTGGCATTGGGATACGCCAGACTATAGGGCATTTGTCTTTTAACCGCCTTGACTACCTGGGCATCTTCTGATATATACCCAAGTAGCGGAATATCCGTCTGCAAAAACCGCCTTGCTACTCCAGCTATTTTATCTGCCACCCGTTCCGCTTCCCGTTCGTCTTCCACCCGGTTAACGATCATCCGAAAGGGTGTAGCATTTTCCTGGCCGTGCATAACTTTGACTAAAGCGTAAGCATCGGTTATTGAAGTCGGTTCAGGTGTGGTTATAATCAGGCATTCATCGGCAGCACCGATAAACGTCATATTCTCTCTGGAAAGACCTGCCCCTGTATCGAAAATGACATAGTCCATTTCCTGGGCAATATCCTCCACTTGACTGGCGAAGAACTCCAGATCACGGTCAGACAATGAAAACAACTCTTTCATGCCTGACCCTCCAGCAATGTAAGGCAAGCCGCTGGCACCCAGTTGTATGATCTCCCTTATGGATTTTTGTCGGTACAACAGGTGGTAAAGATTATAGGATGAAGACGTACCCATAAGAACATCGATATTAGCCATTCCAATATCAGCATCAAACACAAGTACCCTTTTCCCTAAAGCCTGTAATGCCAGTGCAAAGTTTAGTGTAAAATTGGATTTCCCAACACCTCCCTTACCACTGGCCACAGTAATGATTTTAGAGGAACGGTTAGCTCGCTCAATGCCTTCCATTTCCAATGGCTCCGACACCATACTTCGAAGTGAAGCTGCCTGATCCTTCATTGTGTCCATTCTCCCAGCAACTGTTTAGACAACGAATCTGCATCCGGCTTCAACAAATCGTCTGGAACATTTTGTCCATTTGCAACATATGCAAGCTTGAGTGGAAAACGATGTAGCAGGTTAAATAGCGGACCGCAGCTCCCAGTCTCATCCATTTTGGTAAAAATCACCTTATCCAGGACATATTTGCTGAAATGTTCTGTAATCTGAACCATATCAGCACTTTTGGAAGTCATGCTCATGACCAAAAAGGTTTCACTATTCTCGACAGGAGCAAGCAAACTTTGCAGTTCCGAGACAAGTAATTCATTTCTGTAGTTTCTACCTGCTGTATCCATAAAGATCAAGTCACAATGCTCTAAACGAGAGATTGCACGTTGTGTATCACCGGGCGATTGTACCACCTCAAGTGGAACATTTAATATAGAAGCATACGTTCTAAGCTGTTCTACCGCTGAGATCCGATACGTGTCAGATGTAATGAATCCAACTTTACGCTGTTTTTTGAACATTTGTTCAGCGGCTAATTTCGCAATTGTCGTCGTTTTCCCTACACCGGTTGGGCCAGCTACATAGACGATTCGAGTGGTAGGAAGAATGCCTTCATCAATACGTTCTTCCAAAAAGTGCATGACCTCAAGTTTTACCGCTTGTTCTACATCCTGTTCATTCAATCCATTCTCAGACCATTTTGCTTGTATCGAATCGAACCAGGATTCCCATACTTCAGGCCAAACCTCTTGTTCTGTCAAACGCTCTCGGATCGTATACAGTTCCTCTGGCACAGGGTCCGCAGAAGTACCTTGCTTTGAAAGCTTGGTCACCATCTGTTTAAGATCCTGCAATTCAGTCATCAACTTATCCTGCTGCAGGTCTGAGCCCGCATGCTTCGTGGCAGTTGTTGAACCCGAAAAATCCGCCCCTTGCGGTCGCGGTTTATGATCCGTGCTCGAAGAACCTAAGCTACTATCTATGTCTGAACCGATATTACTCGATTCAAACATAGACGACGCAGCCGCAGATTTTTCCTGAGCACTTTGATCAGCTGTATTCGTTGTAGCCGACTCATCAGAAGCAGCAACAAACGAACGAGCTGTTTGGCGATAGGCCTCAGGTACAAACGCACGAGGTACAGGTGTGAATTGATTTTGTGCTGGCTTCGTCGTTTGCTTGTTTTCTTCCTTATCCACTGCAGCTACAACTTCGATCCGTTTCTTGCGAAACATTCCCATCACACCGCCCACCTTAATCTCTTTAGTGGACAGAATGACGGCATCACTTCCCAGGTCTTTGCGAATTTGAAGCATAGCTTCGGGCATGGTCTCAACAACGTATTGTTTTACTCTCATAAGTTCACCACCCCGATACTTTGAATTTCAACATTCGGCTCCAACTCGCTGTAGGAAAGCACAGGAATGTCCTGCATAGTACGTTCAATAACCTGACGCAGATACATCCGAATGGTTGGAGAAGTTAATACAACAGGTTGTTGACCTGATTGAATCAAACGGTTCACTTGTTCACTCAGCTTCTGATATACACTTTGTGTAGAAACAGGGTCTAACGCAAGATAGCTGCCTTGATCGGATTGCTGCACACTTTCAGCAATTTTCTTCTCAAGACCAGGTCCCACCGTGATCACTCGAAGCGTCTCGCCTTTCTGTGAAAACTGCTGAGTAATCTGACGTGAGAGGGATTGTCTGACGTATTCAGTCAGCACATCCGGGTCCTTCGTATACGTACCATAGTCAGCCAGTGTCTCGAAGATGGTAACCATATCACGAATAGATATTTTCTCACGCAATAACTTGGCAAGCACTTTCTGCACATCACCAATGGAGAGTAGGGAAGGAATTAGTTCATCCACCAATGCAGAATAGTTCTCTCTGAGATTATCCACAAGCGCTTTCGTCTCTTGTCTTCCAAGTAACTCATGCGCATGTTTCTTAATCAATTCAGTCAGATGTGTCGCCACAACAGATGGCGGATCTACAACCGTATACCCTGCAAGCTCCGCTCTGTCTTTGGTTACTTCATCAATCCACAGTGCCGGAAGTCCAAAAGCAGGCTCTGTCGTTTCAATACCTGTCACGGACTCCTCATCATAGCCTGGACTCATGGCAAGGTAGTGATTCAATAACAGTTCTCCGCCGCCTACCACGTTCCCCTTGATTTTGATAACATACTCATTAGGTCTGAGCTGGATATTATCTCGTATCCGTATGACCGGAACAACCAACCCCAGTTCAAGAGCACACTGCCTCCGAATCATAATGATCCGATCCAATAAGTCCCCGCCCTGCTGATTATCAGCCAGTGGGATTAAACCATAACCAAATTCAAACTCAATAGGGTCAACCTGAAGCAGGTTAATTACACTTTCAGGACTTCTGACCTCTTCAATCTGCTGTTCTTCTTCCAGCTGTTCTTCCGCTTCCTGTTTCAAATTCAAATTATTCTGCATGCGCCATGCGGCAAATGCCAGCACGCCTGCCAACGGAAGTGTGGTAATAATATGAATAGGTGTGAAGAAACCGAGCATGGCAATAACGAAAGCTACAATATAAATGAGTATTGGATATGTAAACAGTTGCCCCGTAATATCCTCTGCCAAGTTTCCTTCAGATGATGCTCTTGTAACGATGAGACCTGCTGCCGTTGAAATAAGAAGGGCAGGAATCTGGCTGACCAATCCATCTCCTATAGTTAGAACGGAGTACGTCGCAAGTGACTCAGCAAAATCAAGACCATGCACAGTCATCCCGATGATGAATCCACCAATCAGATTAATCAGGAGGATGATAATACTTGCAATTGCGTCTCCTTTTACAAACTTACTTGCTCCATCCATCGCTCCATAGAAATCGGCTTCGCGTTCAATTTTGGAACGACGCTCACGAGCTTGTTGCTCGTTGATCAGACCCGCATTCAGATCCGCATCAATACTCATTTGTTTACCTGGCATCGCATCGAGGGTGAATCGGGCAGCAACTTCAGCTACACGCTCCGAACCCTTGGTAATAACGATAAACTGAACGACAACCAGGATCAGGAACACAACAAAACCAATCGCAATTTGCCCTCCGGCAATCCAGCTACCAAAGGTAGCAACAACGGCTCCAGCATCCCCTTCACCAAGGATTAGCTTGGTTGTCGAAATGTTCAATGCAAGTCGGAATAGAGTAGTAATTAGCAGTAAAGCTGGAAAAATAGAAAACTGCAATGCTTCTTTGCTGTTCATGGCAACAAGGAGTATCATCAGTGCAATTGAAATATTGACGACGAGCAGCATATCCAATAGCCAGATTGGGATCGGGAGAATCATCATCAACACAATGCCGATAATACCCGCAAGGACAGCTAAATCTTTTGTTTTCAATGAATGTACGGCCTCCGATCCCCTTTTATTTCGTTCTGCCCTTTAGTTTATATACATAAGCCAGCACTTCAGCTACCGCTTGAAACAAATCGGCCGGTATGGCATCACCAATCTCGGCTCTCTGGAATAATGCCCGTGCCAGCGGCTTGTTTTCCATTGTAATAACACCATGCTCTTTGGCTATTTCCTTAATACGCAAGGCGACATAGTCCTGACCTTTGGCAATAATCTGCGGAGCCTCCATCTCAGATCCCTCGTACTTTAGCGCAACCGCAAAGTGAGTCGGGTTCGTTATGATTACATCCGCATTCGGTACTTCCTGCATCATACGCTGCATAGCCATACGACGCTGACGTTCCCGAATTTTACCTTTGATCAGCGGATCGCCTTCCATTTTCTTGTACTCGTCTTTGATGTCTTGCTTGGACATACGGAGTTTTTTCTCATTATCATACTTTTGGTACATGTAATCCAATATTGCAAGTACCATAAGTGCAACAGCAATCTTAACACCCAGACTTAACGTGATGGATGCAGCAAAGTGTAAAATAGCATCCAATGAAAAGTGAGAAAGTGAGGCAATATCGGATTGGTAGCTTATAATTGTGCTGTAAACAAGATAACCGATGATGGACATTTTCAAAATGGACTTCGCAAATTCGACCACAGAGCGCATAGAGAAAATATTTTTGAATCCTTTAATCGGATCCAACTTCTCCAGTTTCGGCTTCAATCCTTCGCCCACGAGCAGAAAACCAACCTGCATGTAGTTAACGATTAAAGCAACTAGAACCGCACCTAACAATACCGGAGCAAGGAGTAACATCACTTCAATGCCATAGCGCATCATAAGCATCATTACATTTTCATCGGTAATATTCATGTTTAGCCGGTTGATAAAAATATCTGTAAACAGTCGAACTGTACGTTCCTTGTAAAAATCACCGAAGACTGTCAAGATCAAAAACGAGAACAGGAGAATCGAAGCACCAGATATCTCCGGACTTTTGACAACCTGTCCTTTTTTACGTGCATCCTGTCTCTTTTTCGGGGTAGCTTTCTCCGTCTTCTCCCCTGAAAACAACTGGAGGTCGAGTTGAAGTTTCATCCGAGTCTTATCCTCCGTTTCACTCAGCCCGGCCTTTGTCCAATGGTTCCAAGCAATTTTTCCATGGATCTGAATATCGCTTCGAACAATTGACTAAATATAAAGGAGAAACTGGGAACCAGCAAAAGCAAAATAGCAAGACCAACAAGTAATTTAAGTGGCAATCCGACTGCAAACACATTAAATTGAGGAGCGGTTTTTGCCAAAAACCCCAAACCTACATCCGTCAAAAACAACGCCACTATAATCGGAGCCGACATCTGAAAAGCCAACATGAATGATTGACCTAATGTCCGAATCAAAAATTCAGCAATACTTCCATCTGCCAACCGTAGAAGAAATACATTTGATAACGGAACCCATCGGTAACTGTAAACTATCGCATCCAGTAAATAATGGTGGCCATTCATCGTCAGAAACAGAAGCATAGCAAATGCATACTTTAAGTTACCCGTAAGCGGTGCTGAAGCGCCTGTCATTGGATCAAATACATTAGCCATACCAAATCCGATCTGAAGATCGATAAAAGTTCCTGCAGTCTGTACAGCCGTCATTAACAGATAAGCAACAAAACCTAAAAGCAGGCCAATGAGAATCTCTCTGATAATCAATAAAACGTAGCTCATGTCTGTGGGTACGGTCTGATCTATTCCATAAATCAGATAGACAGACAATGTAACAAATGCAGAGATACCAATTTTAACTGAAGTCGGGACATTTCGAGCTGAAAAGACCGGCGCAGTTACAAAAAATGATGTGATTCGACAAAACATAAGCAGAGCGACAGGGAAACTTTGCAATAATGTCTCCATCTGCTAAAGCCTACCCTATGTATCTGTAGAGATTGTCGAGAATGTTATACGTGAAATCAAGCAATATGTTCAAGATCCAAGGTCCGAACACAAGTATTGCCAGAAGTACAGCAATAATTTTGGGTACAAAAGCCAATGTTTGTTCCTGAATCTGAGTTGTCGCTTGGAAAATACTGATTGCAAGTCCTACAACCAGAGCAAGTATAAGCATGGGTGCGCTGGCCAGCAATGACGTGTATACCGCTTTCCCGGCCAGACCGATAATAAATTCCGAAGTCATGACCGTCCTCCTTTAACCTTACGGCTCAAGTATTAAAACTCAGCAACAGTGACTTGACTACCAGATACCACCCGTCCACAAGGACAAAGAGCAGTATTTTGAAAGGTAATGAGATCATGACTGGCGGAAGCATCATCATCCCCATTGCCATGAGTGTACTCGCGACAACAATATCTATAACCAGAAACGGAATGAAAATCATAAACCCCATCTGGAACGCTGTCTTCAACTCACTGATTACATATGCCGGCACCATAACAGTAATCGGAATATCCTGGTAGGTATTTGGCTGTTCAGTCTGATTGTATTTCATAAACAGCAACAGATCTTTTTCTCTGGTGTGAGAAAACATAAATTTCTTGATGGGATCCGCTGCTTTTTCAAGTGCCTCGGTTTGCGTAAGATCTCCCTGGAGATAGGGCTGAAGCGCTACCTGATTTATGGAAGACAACGTAGGCGACATAATGAAAAGTGTCAGAAACAGCGCCAAACCAACCAGCACCTGATTGGGTGGCATTTGTTGTGTGCCCAACGATGTACGTACAAAACCGAGCACAATCACAATTCGAGTAAAACTGGTCATCAGTACAAGCATTGCTGGTGCAATGCTAAGCACCGTAATTAATAGAATAATGGACAGTGAACTCGTGCTTGGTGTCCCTCCGTCACCGTTTCCGATTTGAATATCAATATTCGGAATCGGTTCGGCAAAGGCAACCGTGACAGATGCCAGACTGATAAGTCCCATCAAACAACACGCTAACCAAATCTTTTTCTTCATGAATCCCTCGACCGATCTGTAGTATTGTCTTTATCCAGGAACTTCTCCATCTTCTCTTTACGGTTAGGCATCTGCCGAAGTTTGGATTCAAACATTTCGTGAAAAGAAGTTGTGTCCTCCAGTTCCATTTCCCGCGGCGGTTCATCTTTACGGAAGCGTTTTGTGAGCTTGGCAATGAGAGGCGAGAGATTCCCTTGTTGTGCAGCGGCATCTCGTTCGAATGAATCAATGATCCTTTGCGCCTCTTCCAAATCCGAAACCTTATCTATCAACTGGATATCTTCACCTACACCAAGCAGATATACACTTCCACCAATTTCCATAATTTGCAACGACTTGTTTTGTCCCAGTCCGACCCCGCCAAGGGTACGAATTGTGCCGTGCCGGAACATTTGCTGATTCCGTTTGTTTAAAAAACGGATCAGATAAACGATAAGGACCAGGATGACGGCCAGGACAACAATCACCCATACAAGCTGTAAATAATAATTGCTTCCTACGCCAGCTCCTCCTGGAATATCACCCTGAGCCATCATCATGTCTCTTAAACGCCCAGTGTCTTGCTAATAGCTTCGATAACCCGGTCAGATTGGAAAGGTTTAACGATAAAGTCTTTGGCACCTGCTTGAATAGCGTCGATTACCATCGCTTGTTGACCCATCGCAGAGCACATAATCACTTTTGCGTTAGCATCAATCTTCTTGATTTCTTTCAAAGCTGCAATGCCGTCCATCTCAGGCATCGTAATATCCATTGTGATCAGATCCGGACGAAGCTCTTTAAATTTCTCAATTGCTTGTGAGCCATCTTGTGCCTCACCAACAACCTCATATCCATTTTTGGACAAAATGTCCCGGATCATCATTCTCATAAATGCAGCGTCGTCTACGACTAAAATTCGGTTTGCCATCTTGATTCAAGTCCTCCCTAAATTGTGCTTATTGTAATTTCTGAATTCGGTCCCATTGGCTAACGATATCTATAACACGAACACCAAAGTTTTCGTCAATAACGACAACTTCTCCCTTGGCGATCAGTTTGTTATTCACCAAAATATCGACAGGTTCACCGGCTAACTTATCCAGTTCGACAATCGAACCCTGTGACAGTTCCAAAATATCTTTAATTTGCTTCTGGGTCCTTCCTAATTCTACGGTGACTTTAAGGGGAATGTCCATCAATAAATTCAAATTGTTTTCGTCAACCTGACCATACGCCCCATTTTGCAAATTGGCGAATTGAACTGGCTGTACGTTAACATTCCTATTTGGCATTCCACCATAATGTTGAGGTGCACCATAAGGTTGCTGCGGCGGCATGCCATACGGCTGCTGTGGCGGCATCCCTTGCGGCATACCCATTGGAGCCTGTCCGTATCCGTTATAGTCCTGAGCAGGCTGTTGTGGAGCCTGTGGAGGCTGCTGGTGCTGAACGGGTGGTTGCTCCGCAACCGGTGGTGGCGTTGCTGCTACAGCTGCTGGTGCTGGTTCAGGTGTCAGTGCTGCTGGTTCGCTTGCAGTTGACTCCTGAGCGCCTCCAATCAGCATCTCTACCATGTTTTTGGCAAAATGTACTGGAAGCAACTGCATCAGATTGGAATCGATCAGATCCCCTATTAATAGACGAAATGAAACTTGAATCAGGGTCTCATCTTCAGGAAGATTACTAACACCCTCACCACTCTCCAAATTGAGAATATCGATCCCAGGAGGAGAAATATTCACAAAACGGTTGAAGATCGTTGACATTGAGGTTGCAGAGGAACCCATCATCTGATTCATCGCTTCCTGTACGGCACTAATATGGATTTCATTCAGTTCTTCATCAGCCGGATTTCCTTCGCCACCCAACATCAAATCAGCGATGACTTGAGCATCTCTCTTCTTAATGACGAGTGAGTTAATGCCTTCGAATCCATCCACGTAATTCACATGAACGGCAACATGTGGCTTTGGAAAAGCTTCTTCAAACTGCGTTCGACTAATGATGGAAACCTTAGGTGTTGTAATATCTACTTTTAGGCCCAACAGCGTGGACAAAGCTGTTGCCGCGCTACCAAATGTAATGTTACCAATCTCCCCCAAGGCGTCCTGCTCCAGCTCGGTCAAATAATCATCAACCGTCTTCTCAGCAGGTTCCGAGTTGTTTATTGATTCGGATTGCCTGAGCAAAGCATCGATTTCTTCTTGGGATAAATAATCCTTACTCGTCAAATTCTTCAACTCCTTCGGTGACAATCTCGTCTATTTGCACAGCCACACGGTCCTTGATTGTTCCCGGACTGCCCATGTATTTCAGTTTGTCACCCACTTTAATGGAAAGTCCCTCATCAACTGGTTTGTTTAACGTAATGACATCCCCAACAGACAGACCCAAAAATTCTGCAATTGAAATTTTGGATTCTCCCAATTCTGCAACGATGGGTAATTTGGCTTTGTTCACACGTTCTCTTAGAGCTTCATATTCTTCTGGAGCTCTCGTTTTCTTCTCTGAAACAAACCACTGATGAGTTGACAACCGTGACATAATAGGTTCAAGAACGACATGCGGAATACACAGATTGATCATGCCTGTCGTGTCACCAATTTTGGTACTGAGTGAGATCAGAGCAATGGTCTCATTGGGAGATACAATCTGCATAAATTGCGGATTGGTCTCGAGCGCTTCCATCCTTGGGGTAATATCCAACACGGTCTTCCATGCTTCTTGCAAACTTTCAAATGCACGACTGAATATTCGTTCCATGATGGTCGTCTCAATCTCCGTCATCGATGCGATCTTGGTCGGAGCACTTCCGGTTCCACCAAGCAGGCGATCCAACATCGCATATCCCACGTTCGGATGAACTTCCATTACCATTCGTCCCTGTAGTGGCTCCGCTTCAAAAATGTTCAATATCGTCATCTTAGGAATAGAACGGATAAACTCATCATAAGGCAACTGTTCGACCTGAACGACATTGATTTGAACGAACGTCCGCAGTTGGGCTGAAAAATAAGTGGTGAGAAAGCGTGCAAAGTTTTCGTGAATACGAGTCAAGCTTCGAATATGGTCTTTGGAAAAACGCACTGCCCGCTTAAAATCGTACGATCTAATTTTCTTCTGAGTATCTTCCTTCTTCAATTCTTCTGCGTCCATTTCGCCAGAAGAAAGGGCTGCTAATAGGGCATCAATCTCATTTTGTGATAATACATCCACCATGTTCTCACCCCCTTACAGGTCTACAGCGTGTTCTGTTCATTTACATTGGCGCCATCACAAAAGCTGAAAAACTAGTGCTGCTCAACTTACCTTCAGGTAAAGCTTCATTAATGAGTCCAGTTAATCTCTCATTAAATTGTACTCGGCCCTTCGCTGTAGCCAGCTCCTCAGACTTGGTATCCGCAAACGTCTGAATGATAATGGGCTTCACTGTAATTTCTTTAATTTTCTCGAAATCTTCTTTCGCTGTTTTGTCTGACAACTTGAATGAGAAGCTGACGACTACAACATGATCTGTATCAGCCAAGTTGGTTTTAATTTCTCCAAGCTCTGAGGAAACTTCTACAATCTCATCCGCAGTCATCTTCTTAGCTTCAGAAGCCGCAGCAGTATGTGTGTCATTCTTAGTCCCATTCTGTCCTTGCATAAATACAAACACAACCACCACAATGAGTGTTATTGCCAGCAACATTGTTGCAAGCCAGGGCATCATCTTTTTCATCAGGATTCCTCCGTTTGCTGCACTTTGATAGTGGCTGCCTGAACCCCGATTTCACGGTTGTAATCTTTAATTTTGGAAATAACTTCATCGGCCTTCTCAAGCACAATCAGTCTCTTTCCAGTTACCAGAGTAACATACGTGTCCGGCGTTTCTTCCACAATCTCAACCATCAGCGCATTTAACCACATGGGAGAACCATTTAACCGCGTAACCGAAATCATGCTAAGCCCCCTCGATCAGAGTGGGAGGAGCAAGCTCCTCCACATTTTAAAAATCACCAATCAGCTATTAACGTTTCAGGTTAACAACTTCCTGAAGTATTTCATCAGACGTTGTAATGATCCGTGAGTTTGCCTGGAATCCACGCTGAGCTACGATCATCTCAGTAAACTCTCCAGTCAAATCCACATTAGACATTTCGAGCTGTCCAGCAATGATTGCTCCTGTTCCGTCCTCAGCACTGTTCGCTGTCAATGGTTCAAGCGCCCCATCCGGATTCGCGTTCGCTGTCATACGGTACAAATTGCCTCCAATTTTCTCAAGGCCCTCCGGATTGACAACTTTACCTATCCCAATCTGTGGACCCGCTTCGATGGTTCCGTCTGCCATCGTCTGGTTAATCGTTCCATCCTGGCCAATAGTGAAGGAAACGACGTCATCTGGAATAGTAATATTTCCACCACCGTTATCCAGAACAAACAATCCATCCGATGTCAAAAGGTTACGAGCAGCATCCACATGAAAATCCCCCGCACGAGTCAGGTAGGGTACTTCTTGATCTTCACTCAAACGTACAAGAAAGAATCCATCTCCATTAATACGAAGATCTGTTGGATTATTCGTTGTCATTGGACTTCCCGCCAGATGCAGCGTATCAATTGAACCTACGGTTACACCAAGACCAATTTGTTTCGCATTGACACCACCAGTTGCATCGCCAGGGGCAGTTACCCCTGCCGTAGTTTGGCTCATAATATCCTTGAACATAACTCGACTGCCTTTGAAGCCAACCGTGTTCACGTTCGCAATATTGTTACCAATTACGTCGAGTTTTGTTTGAAAACCCCGCATCCCGGAAACGCCTGAGTACATTGATTTTATCATTTTAAAAAATCCTCCCAGTCTTCATTTGGTTACCGCATCAGTCGGTCAGCGGCATTCCGGCTCCCGAGAAGGGCCAACCGGTTAAGAAATGATTACGGCACTATCAATCTGAGTGAAGACATTATCCTTCATGCTCTCACTATCCATAGCTGTAACCACTGTACGATTTTTGACATTGACGATAAAAGCCATATCCTGCATCAAAATCAATGACTCTTTGGCTCCCTTGGCAGCAGCTTTGTCCAAAGCAGAACCAATCTGTTCCATTTGCTCCGTTTTGAGTTCAATACCACGCTGTTCCAATCGCTTGGCAGCATGATTACTCAATTTTAGAAGATTATCTTCCAGGACCTTAGCAAAAGGCTTTTCGGGTATAGCTGAGCCTTCTCCCGTTTTGGGTCTTTGAAGCATATTCGGAGTAATCGGGCCTGCATATAATTGTCCAACCGTTATGCGATCACTCATATCGTTTTACCGCTATCTTCTGGATCACCCGTTTCAGCAGCTGATTCAGCTTCCTGGCTCTCGTTCGATTCAGTGGTTACATTCTGAACGTTATCTACCGGAGTTTGATTCTCTTCTGCCTGTTTTGGATAATTCACCTGAATAATCTCATCCAGCTTAATCTCGTCATTGCCCACTTTCGCGTATTGAACGCTATCTCTTACAATGATGGAATCCACAATACCCTGTCGAAGAGTTCCGTTGTCCGCTTTATTAGAAGAAAGCCAACTTACCTCCATGCCAATCATGCCGGATACCGCACCAAGTGACTGATTCAACGTTTTGAGTTGAGTCGAAATATTGACCAGTTGTTCCACTGAGCTGAACTGTGCCATTTGAGCGATAAATTCCTTATCCTCCATCGGCTGCATCGGATCTTGGTTCTGCAGCTGGGTAATCAGGATTTTTAGAAACTGATCTTTCCCCAATTCTTTTGTTGCAGCACTTGTGGTTGCTTTATTAGCTGCCGAATAGTTCGGCCAGGTATTATTGGTTGAAACAATTTCATTAGCCATTTGCTCACCTCATTTCTATTTAAGCCTTTGCACTAAACGTATCTCTTTGCAATTCATTTCCTTCGACTTGCTCGCTACGCCAATTACGCAATTCTTCTTGAATGCCTGCTGTAGCTATAGCATCATCCGATTGTTCCTCACGCTCACGCGAACGACGCTGTTGCTGAGAGTTACTTCCCGGCTGACGTCCTCCATCCTGATACATCTGTGATCCGATTGAACTGTTCTGCGTAACCTCAAGTCGTTCTACTTGAATCCCCTGAGCTTGAAGTGAAGAACGGAGCTGCATCATTTGTTGTTCAAGCATGTCTTTGGCCATCGTATGCTCTGTCATGAACCTTGCAACCAATTGCCCGTTCTGCAAAGTAATTTGTACATCCAGTTTCCCTAGATGCTCAGGACGAAGTGAGATGGTTGCCTCAGAAAATCCTTTTTGCTGTACAATATCCAGCTTGCTGACAACAAACTGTGTCATTTCTTTGGCAAATTGTGATGTTTGCATGACAGGTTCAGCCGGTTTTCCTGCTGTTGTACCTGATGTACGCAAGGATAATTCTCCTGCAGTAATGATAGTTGAGTGATCCACTTCTGAACCTGCATTTGCAGCAGATGTCGCCTCCGTGTCACCTTTCACCTGAATTCCAGCATTTGCGGCTGCCGCAACAAGAACTTGTGGTACGACTGAATCCTGTTTGGACGTTTGAAGTGAAGTGACTGGAGCGACTTGTACTGCCTGATCCTTAACTGCAGTCAATGTATCCAGTATGGATTTCAGTTCAGTCCACCCTTTGTTGCTAGTGGTATCCACTCCAGCCTCTTGAAGCTGACTCTGCAGAGATTGTAGCAAATACTTAAATTCGGGAGCGTTCTTCGCAACAGTACTCTCTGGTTCATTCATTGCAGCTACTAATTGTGTAAGCATATCCTGCAAAACAAAACGTACCGCTGCCGGATGCTGCGAGAGTTCAATTACAGGTACTGTATTGGCACTTCCAGCTCCATCAGAAGACTCATCGGAACCTTCTGTGTTAGTACCAGAAGCATCATTTAGTTGTGTATACATCTGTTGAATCAGAGTCTGTAAGCCTGCAAGTAGAGATGGGTCATTTTCCAAAGCTTCGTCAAGAGAATCCAAGTCCGTGAACAACGAATTCAGTATATCCGCGATTGAGGTCTCTTCCCCCTCTTCACTTGGGGCAAAGGAAAACACCAGTGGATTTGCTGTTAAGCTTCCTGTAGCGCTTGAACTATCACCTTCTGTAGATCCTCCGGATAGTGACTGTGCAAGAGTTTGCAAAAATTCACCGCCAGCACCTGCAGTTGAACCTTTTGATTGTGCTCCAGTCGTCTGACCAGTTCCTGCGGCTTTTGCAGATGCTGTAGATGTCATTTGGTATACGATCGACATTTATTTTCACCTCCTCTCGGTTCCATCAGTCTAATCAGATCTACCTGTTGCCCATTAATCTGTTCAAAATCTTTGCAGTTTCCACCGAATCCTCAGAAGACATGTTTTCAAGCAATTGAGAGCGTGTCGCATCGTCCACTGAATTCAGGATCGTCAATGTTTTATCAGGACTTAACTTGTATGTTTCCAATAGAAGCTTGGCACCACTTGAAGCAGACATCGAAGCAAATGTTTGACTCAGCTGGTTTTTATCCAAGTTTTTGCTCGTCGTTGTTGCTGCAGTGGATGTTGCTTCGGTTTCTTTCTTCAATCTGGACTGCAGTGCATCCAGTGCAAGATCTCCGGACGGTTTGGCATCCTTCATCATCATGGTGACATCGGCGGCTGTTTTCGGGTCCATCTTTTCAAGCACCTTAGTCCGAGCAGATGATTGCATGGCATTCAACAACAGTACCATTTCCTCATTCGTCATGTTTTGCAAAATCGGTGCAGCTTTGCTCGGGCTCATATCCGCATACATTTTAGCTAAATCTTTTATTTGCTTTTGATAATCCGATTCCGTTTCCGGCGTTGCCGCCGTAGCGGTTTCAGCAGCTTTTTCTGCATCATCCAACTTCTTCTGAAGGTCCGTCGCTTTCTTCGCTTCAGTTGTTGTCGCTTCTTGTGCTGCCTTGAGCTCTGTTTCTTTGGCAGTTACTTGGGACTTCAGCTTTTCGATTGTCGCTTCAGCACTTTCAACCTGCTGCTCGCTCTTCTCCAGCTTCTTTTTCTCAGGATCCAGCACAGGATCAGGTACCCATTCCTTAACTACCGGAATCTTGTTGGCAAATTCAAATAAATTGTTACGAATATCTACATTAAAAAGCGTAAGCAATACGCCGAGCAATACTACCGTGAATACAATCGGGATTGAGATCATGAGAAATTTTTCCCAACCGCCTCCCGACTCTTTTTCCATGTCGCTATCGTCTTTAACAGCCATCGTTCATTCCTCCTTCACGAGACAACTTCGCGTCCGGCTCACATCAATTCGCGCGTCCGGCTTTGGCAGCGAAGCGTACAGTAGCCATCTCGTCCAGATCGTTCTGTTCCCGAAGGAGCATCTCCTGCTGAAATTTGATTTTCGCCTTGTCCCTTGCTCCAACCCATACTTTTTCGTCAATCATCTTACCGTTTAGAAAGGTCTGATTCCGTTGCACATTGACCTGAGCATGTTTAACATCACTGTTTTTGCGTGAAATGCACTCGTCAAGGTGATGTACATAACGCTGCATCTCCTGCAGACTGTTTACAGACGCTGTATTTTCCGTAGCAGATTGGATAATCCCCACCAGGTTACTTCTATCGTTCAGAAGTTGTATCAGATGCTCTTCCTCCGTCTGAAGTTTACCGATCGCTGTGGATAACATCCACTCTGCCTGTGTTTTCTCATTACTCTTTAGGTCAACAACTTTCTGGAAATGATATCGAAATTTCATCGTTTACCCATTCATCTCCTTGCAAATTCAAGAATCAAACGTTCCTGCACTTCACTTAAGGTGACTTTCTCATCGACTTTCTGCTTTGTAAAGTTCCATATGCTATCAATCTGGTCTATCGATTCATCTATGGCTGCATTTGATCCCCGCTGGTAAGCTCCAATATTGATCAAATCTTCTGATTCTTTATAGACAGCCATCAAACGTTTCATATTATTGACGGCTTCCAACTGCTCTTCCGGGGCAATATCCTTCATGACACGACTTATGCTGGCCAACACATCGATCGCAGGAAAATGACCTTTATTCGCAATGGATCGGTTTAACACAATGTGGCCATCCAGTATACCCCTTACCGCATCGGCGATCGGTTCGTTCATGTCATCCCCGTCAACCAGAACGGTGTAAAAAGCAGTAATCGAGCCTGTAGGCCCTGTACCCGCACGTTCAAGCAATTTGGGCAAACTCGCAAATACCGATGGAGTATATCCTCTCATTGCCGGAGGTTCACCTACAGCTAAACCAACTTCCCTTTGAGCCATCGCATATCGGGTAACCGAGTCCATCATCAGCATCACATTCATTCCACGGTCCCGGAAATACTCTGCAATAGTGGTTGCAATAACCGCTCCCTTGATCCGAATCAGGGCAGGCTGATCTGATGTTGCAACAATGACTACGGAGCGTTCCAATCCTTCCGGACCCAGATCCCGTTCAATAAAGTCGCGAACCTCACGTCCACGCTCACCTACAAGCGCAATGACATTGACATCCGCCGCTGTATTACGAGCGATCATGCCCATCAATGTACTCTTACCAACACCTGAGCCGGCAAAAATACCTACACGCTGTCCCTTACCTACGGTCAACAATCCGTCGATCGCTCTTACACCAACACCCATAGTTTCAAGTACACGCGGACGATCCATTGGATTGACCGGTGTATTGGATGTAGAGTACATCGGCATTCTGGATGGAAGGAGCGAACCATCTAGCGGTTGTCCAAGTCCGTCCAAGACTTTACCGAGTAATTCAGAGCCTACCTGAACGCCGAGCGGCTTCCCCGTACCGACTACATCACAACCAGGACCGATAGATTGCAGTTCACCTAGTGGCATAAGCAGCACTTTGTTATCTCGAAACCCAACGACTTCAGCCTGGAGAGGCTTGGCCGACTTACCAGGGTAGATGTAACATACGTCACCGATACTTGCATCTGGCCCTTCGGACTCGACCATAAGACCAATGACCTGAGTAACCTTACCGTTAATGCGCACGGGATCAAATTGCCGCAAATGTTCCATATATCGCTGTGAACTAAGAACCTTCATGTTGATTTTTTCGCTCCTCATCCTCAAGTGCTATGCGGACCAGTTCTTTTTTAATCTCAGCAAGCTGTGTGTCAATTCTCGCATCCACACTTCCGAACGAAGAACGGATAACACATCCTTTATCTTTGACCGTCGAATCAGGCAAAATCTGTAATTCTGCCTGAGAGTCGATGGATAGAGACAATTCTTCACGAGCTGCCTGTACAAATGTAAATTGATCAGGAGCCACACACAGTGTGATCAAGCCCTGTTCCCGTTTACGTGACAAACTCTGACGAATCAGTTCCAACGTGTGATCGGGTTCAATGGTAAGTTGTTTATCAATGACTTTCTCAGCAATCCCGCAAGCGAGATCAACAAGAAATGGTTCGGCTTCCTGAATAATCTGATCTTTTGCTACATAAGCTTCCTGAAGCACTTCCTGAGCTTCCTTCATCATCTTTTCGATCATCACCTGGAGATCCAGTTCAGCCTGTACTTTGCCTTCTTCAAAACCCTGTTGGAAACCTTGTGAACGAAGTGCTTCGGTCAAATGTTCATCCTGTTGTCTTTGTTCCTGCCACCAGGTATCGATCTGTTCACGGGCTTCTTGAAGCATGCGCTCTGCTTCTTCTGAAGCTTCACGTACTTGCTTTTCTGCAAACTCCTTGGCATCTTCCAGCATCTCTGCGGTAAGACGTTGTGTTTCTTCGTCCACGCGTGCTTGAAGCGTTTCTGCTTCAGAACCTTCAGCACTTTCACCATTTAATTCCGTTTCAGACTCCTCAGTACCACCATAATGATTATGATTTTCAAGTCTTTTGCGGTCATCAACAGGTACATACTGGAAAGATTTAATCAAATTAGACAATGATATCATCTCCTCCACCGCGTGCGATAATGATCTCACCGGCTTCTTCCAATCTGCGTATCGTTCCTACGATGCGTGTTTGAGCTTCCTCAACATCACGCAACCGCACAGGTCCCATGAACTCCATCTCTTCTTTGAATGTCTCGGACATCCGTTTCGACATGTTCCGGAACACGGCATCCCGAACTTCTTCGCTTGCCACTTTGAGTGCGAGTTGCAGATCTGCGTTATCAATATCGCGAATAATACGCTGAATCGAACGATCATCCACATTGACGATATCTTCGAATACAAACATGCGTTTTTTGATTTCCTCAGCAAGCTCTGGATCCTGAATTTCGAGCGAGTCCAAAATGGTACGCTCTGTACCACGATCGACTCCATTTAGAATCTGAACGATCGATTCGATACCACCCGCATTTGTGTAATCCTGCGTCACGGTAGAAGATAGCTTCTGTTCCAGAACCCGCTCCACTTGAGAGATAACTTCTGGCGAAGTACTGTCCATAACTGCCACGCGGCGAGCGACATCTGCCTGCTTCTCTTGTGGCAAAGATGACAGAATCGCTGCAGCCTGTTCGAACTGGAGATAAGACAGAACCAGCGCGATCGTTTGCGGACTTTCATTCTGAATAAAGTTCAAAATTTGATTTGGATCCGCTTTGCGTGCAAAGTCAAACGGTCTGACCTGTAACGTAGCCGTCAAACGATTAATAACTTCAAGTGCTTTGGAAGAACCCAAAGCTTTCTCCAGGATCTCTCTCGCATAATTGATACCGCCCTGAGAGATATATTCCTGTGCCAGACAGATCTGGTGAAACTCCGCCATGATCATGTCCTTCTCGGAAGAATCAACTTTGCGAACGTTAGCAATCTCCAGCGTGAGTTGCTCGATCTCCTCATCACGCAGATGTTTGAATATCTGTGCCGATACTTCCGGACCTAATGTAATCAACAATATTGCTGCTTTTTGTCTGCCACTCAAACCTTGACTGCTTGCCTTTGCCAATGCGTTCACCTCTATTCGTCAGCCAGCCATGTACGCAACAAATTGACGAATTCGTCTGGCTTTTTCTTGGCCAAACTTTCCAATTGTTTGCGCACCTGACTTTCGTTCGTTACACTGTCCAGCGTAATGGACGGGAACTCTGTTGCTATTGGAAGAGGAATCTCTTCTTCTTCTACTTCGTTTTGTTTGCGGCGACGGCGTACTAGCAAAATCACAACCGCTGCGATCAATGCCGCTATGAGTGCGCCTCCACCCCACATCATGGTCGAAGACAACTGGAAGCCTGTATTTGCTGCCGATGCAGTCTGGAAACCTTGTGACATGACTGAAACTTTCTTTGTCAGATCCGCGTCACTTATTTCAGTACCTGAGTCTGCCAATGAAGCGCGAACAATGTTAACCAAAATGTTCTCAATTGCATCTTGAACCGGTCCCTGAATTTCTGTTTCCCCATCTGGTGGTTCAACTGCAACGTTAATGGTTAAATCTTTTACAGTATAAGGACTGGAAATAATATCCTTGGCTATGCGATTAACATCGTAGTTTATGGTGCTTGATGACTCTTCAGATGTGGAATTCCCTGCTCCATCAGCTGATGGATAACCTGGAACCTCCTCTTGCCCTGTACCAGCAACACCACCTGTCGGGTTGCTTGCCCCAGTGTAACTCTTCTGAATCTCCTGCACACTGATCTCGATGCCTTTCATGTTCTCTACATCAACGGGTGTGACGATATTTTCTTTACGTGTTTCTTTGTCAAAATTAAGCTTGGAGGCTACCAAAACATTAACCTTGTCTTCGCCTACAATTTGAGAAAGAAATTGCTTCACATTATTACGAACATCGTTTTCAAATTTCTTCTGCAATGCCATATTTTCTTGAACTTCAGAAGACAACCCGCCACTACCACCTCGGGCAGTTGGAATCAGTTCTGCTTCATCCGTATTGGTAATCGTGATGTTCTCAATAGGTAGATTAGGAATTGCGGTCTTAACCAAGTTAAAGTATCCATCTACCGCTGCCTGATTTGGGTGATAACCCGGTTTAAATTGGAGAGCTACCGATGCTGACGCTTTATCCCGTTCTTCTAAACCAGCAAAGATATTATCTTTCGGCATATTGACCAGCACTTTAGCATCTTGTATCCCTTGCATCCGCTGAAGCAACTGTTCGACTTCTCCGTTTAACGCATTGTTGTACTTTACATCAAACTCTTTATCCGTCATCCCGATAGGGGATGATGATTCCTCGAATGACTTGTATCCCAGCGAACCATTCTGAATAATCCCTTGAGATCCGACATTCACTTTTGCAATCGCAACACTCGTGCTTGGCACGGATATCGTCTTGCCATCTGAACTTAATTTATATGGAATACTAGATGAATCGAGATAACTGATAACACCTGCTGAATCACTTGCATTCAAATCTGTGAACGCAACTTCATATTCGGTCTTGGACAATTGCATCGTGAGAACAACTGCAGCCAAAATCAGAAATAGGAAGGTGGATATAAATAATACTTTTTGCTTTTTGCTGAAACTATTCCAATACTGGGACCCCTTGTCCCTGTACTGGGCGATTCTCTCATTCACTCTGTCACCCCATCCGAAACTTTGCTTAGTCTGTCCTTACGCAACCCTAGCCGTTCGATAGGTCGACGATCAGGAGCAGCATCGCAGCTGCTTGTTGTAATGATCAGCGCTATTGCCTGAGCGCAAGTAGATTATTTTATAATTGCGTTCGCATAATTTCCTGGTATGCTTCGACCACTTTGTTTCGGACTTGAGTTGTGAGTTGTAGGCTTAACAAGGCCTGTTCAGAAGCAATCATCACTTGATCCACGTTCGCGTTTCCGACCAAAAATTGATTCGCCATCTCATGCGATTGAGTCTCCTGTGCAGCGACGGACCCTAATGCGTTCTGTAAGTATGTACCGAAGCTCTGAATGGTTTCGGCTGGTGTAGAAGGCTTGCTTTCGGTTGCGCTCTTCATCTGTAGCGGCTGTATCCCCTGAGTGCTAAACATGTTGTTCTGAATCATTAATGTCCCTCCCCTTCATGACTGGTTTATATATTTATTGTTTTTATTTCAAAGCAGATTATCTTCCAATCTCTAAAGCCTTAGAAATCATCGCTTTAGTTGAATTCAATGCTGTTACGTTTGCCTCATAGGAACGCGAAGCTGAGATCATGTCGACCATTTCTTTCGCAATATCCACGTTAGGCATAAATACATATCCCTCTGCGTTGGCATCTGGATGAGAAGGATCGTAGACAGGTTTCAATGGTGACTGATCTTCGCGAATCTCAGTGACCCTGACGCCATCTCCTGAACCGTTGCCTCGCATCTGATTTTGTAGCATGGTACCAAAAGACGTTTTATTCGGTTCAAGCACCACCATTTTGCGTTTGTAAGGAACCGCCTCACCATTGGATACGCTCGCGCGCGTCGTCTCTGCGTTCGCAATGTTGGAAGATATAACGTCCATCCGCAAGCGTTGAGCCGTCAGCGCTGATGCACTGATACTAAAACTATTACTAATGTTCAATTTAGGTTATCTCCCTTCCACGCTAACACGCATGATTTTAATTTGTTCGTTCACTTGCTGGATATAAGCGTTGTAACGCAACTGATTCTCCGCCAGAAGACTCATTTCTCTGTCTATATCGACATTGTTTTCGTTGTTATTCATGGACGTGGACTGGTCCATATTAACTACTGGCGTTGGTACGGAAGAGGAAGGACCTATGACAAAATGCCTTGCATCAGTTACTTTACCTTTAAGAACAGGCATATCTCCATTCATTTGCCCCTGCAACATTTCTTCAAAAGAAACGTTCGAGCGCTTGAAATACGGGGTATCGGCATTCGCGATGTTGTCAGCAATCGTTCGTTGTCTGATGTTGGATGCATCGAGTGCACCTTGCAATCTTTTAAAGCTAATATCGTTTAAAAGATTCACAATCTCCCTCCTCTCTTTAGAAGTTATGGAAAAAGATTGAATCTTTCCCCTTGAAAATTCTTATGTTTTTTCGACAAAAACATTCGCTTTTACACGGTTTTCTAGGACTTAAGTAGAATTAACACTGATGTTGTCGTATAACATAAGTTTCTTCGAGTTTGGGATATATTACAATAAGAAAAAAGCCCTATCTTTTCTGAAAGACGGGCCTTTTTGTGTATTTTCTGCAAATTATGAATTTTTTCGTAAATGATCAGTCCCAAATCAAAAGTCTGTTAATACTCTCCCTGATTCTTCTTAAACATTTTTTAAATAAAAAAAACCTTTAGCGTCTCCACATGACTGTATAACGCCCGTAATTATGTAGAATTCCTAATATTTCATACTCGATTATGTTAGAATTTTTTACCGTTACAATAAGGGTTTAGAGACTATATGGTAGGTATACATACGAAGCTGTATATTAATCAATTGACAAGTTATCCTCCACGAATTAAGATTTCACGCCTTTCCTGCCCAACACTTTCTTAACAATTAAGCAGGGTCATTATAATTTAATGTCTAGAAAACAATTGCTTGCTTCAAACTTTTCTACAATTTCTATTTTTGCGCATTTACGCAACATTTACCATTCTGTAAACTAAACCGATGACCAGACTTGGAATAAGAAAACTTCTTGTAATGGGAATCACTGGATATAAAAACGAGGAATAACCACCACTCCGATAGGGTTTAACTTGGTATACATGCGGCACAAGTCCTAGGTTTTGTCGATCCGTATAACAACCTCACATCTTTTATCGGTTACAGCATCATAATTCTGTAGATATAAGCAAAAATAAACGACATGCCTCTGAAAAGATGACATTTGCGATTCGATTAAGGAATGATGACCTTCGTCGATCTCGTAAGTGCTCTCTAATTTCCAGTGCATGCCGTTCATTGATACAATTAATTAAACAAAAACATTACTAAACCTATGTTACAGGATATACTGACTTAAATCACGATCAAGTGCAATATCATTCAATTTCTCACGTACATACTCCGGAGTAATCACCATGCGTTCCAGCGTAAGCTCAGGTGCTTCAAAGGATAAATCCTCCAAAAGCTTTTCCAAGATTGTATGCAAGCGGCGGGCACCTATATTTTCTGTATTTTGATTGACGGATTCAGCCAATTTGGC
Organism: Paenibacillus sp. FSL H8-0079; assembly: GCF_037991315.1. Classification (NCBI taxonomy): domain Bacteria; kingdom Bacillati; phylum Bacillota; class Bacilli; order Caryophanales; family Paenibacillaceae; genus Paenibacillus; species Paenibacillus sp. FSL H8-0079. Next base: position 2,470,201 of record NZ_CP150300.1, on the reverse strand, counting down.
AATCTCACGAATGGCATCATCCGAGAACTCAATCTCAATATTTTCGGTGCGCAGTAGATCAACATACTGCTTGGTCAATGCATTTTGCGGCTCAGTCAGAATGGATACAAACTCCTCCAGTGTAAGACTGCTCAGTTCCACACGAATAGGGAAGCGTCCCTGAAGCTCGGGAATCAGATCAGAAGGTTTAGCGACGTGGAATGCGCCAGCTGCCATAAACAGAATATAATCCGTTTTGACAGGGCCATACTTCGTCATTACCGTTGAACCTTCGACGATAGGCAGAATGTCCCGTTGAACACCCTCACGGGATACATCCGGACCGCTACCGCGTCCTTGACTCGCGACCTTGTCGATTTCATCAATGAAAATGATACCTGTCTGCTCTGCCCGGCGAATGGACTCCTGGGTAACATCATCCATATCAATCAATTTGCCGGCTTCTTCTTGAATCAACACTTTGCGCGCTTCTTTAATGGCGAGCTTACGTTTTTTCGTACGACGAGGTAACAAGCTGCCAAACATCTCCTGCATATTCATGCCCATCTGATCATTACCCTGACCAGCAAACATGTCCATCATGTTAGGTGCGGTATCTTCCACATCGATCTCAATGATGTCATCCTCCAACTTGCCGGACAACAGATCAAATTTGATCTTGCGTCGACGCTCCGCAACTCCTGTATCCGGTTCTGGTTCATCCTGTTCCTGAACGTTGTTACCATTATTGCCAAAGATCATCTCAAAAGGATTGCGTTGATTCTTGGACTTGGACTGTGAGGGAGCCAGAATATGTACAATTCGTTCATTGGCAGCTTCTTCAGCTTTGTCCTTCACTTTTTCAGTTCGTTCCAGCTTCACCATCCGCAGTGATGTTTCAATCAGATCACGCACCATTGATTCAACATCACGGCCAACGTAACCCACTTCGGTGAACTTGGTAGCTTCCACTTTTACAAATGGCGCACCCACCAGTTTAGCAAGTCGACGGGCGATTTCCGTTTTACCCACACCGGTAGGTCCAATCATCAGGATATTTTTAGGTACAATGTCGTCCTGAGTATGCTCAGGTAAAAGGCTACGCCGATAACGATTACGAAGGGCTACCGCTACCGATTTTTTGGCTTTCTTTTGACCTACAATATACTTGTCAAGCTCTGCAACAATCTGTCTCGGTGTTAGCGCTTGAGTATTCATATTGCTTCCCTCCTACCAGTATGCTGAATTTATCTTACGTAATAAGGACAAAGAATCCCCTAGACGTCCTGGAGCAGATTACAGAATCATGCTCCACTACGGGAGATTTCTTTGACTTATAACTCTTCTACAATAATATTGCTGTTCGTATACACACAAAGCTCCGAGGCAATCTGAAGCGATTCGCGCGCAATGTCCTTCGCTTCCAGGTTCACAGCATGACGTTTCAATGCACGCGCTGCAGATAAGGCAAAGTTCCCACCTGATCCGATAGCAATAACGTCATCATCGGGCTCAATAATTTCGCCGCCGCCTGAAATCAGCAGCATACCTGTTTTGTCCATTACAATCAACAATGCCTCAAGCTTACGCAAGATTCGATCCTGACGCCAATCCTTGGCAAGCTCTACGGCAGCACGCTGCAGGTTACCATGGTGCTCCTCCAGCTTGCCTTCGAACTTCTCAAAGAGGGTGATGGCATCCGCCACAGAACCGGCAAACCCGGCAACAACCTGTCCGCGGTACAATCGTCTTACCTTCTTGGCTGTATTCTTCATCACAACGCTTTGGCCCATGGTCACCTGACCATCACCAGCGATTGCTGCTTTACCATTATGACGAACAGCACAGATCGTTGTAGCATGAAATGACATATCCATGATATCAGCCTCCTCCCACGAATAATTTATACGCGTTCCGGAACGGTTAGACCTTCTGCCTCAGCAAAACTGGTGATACCATCCAGGGCACGCTGTGCAAGAGCTTCATTTTTTTCCTTTTTGTTACGGATTTTCGTTTCCAGCTTCGGCAACAAACCAAAGTTTGCATTCATTGGCTGGAAGTGTTTGAAGTCAGCTGTTGTAATATACTGAGCCATACTGCCAAGTGTTGTTTCTACCGGTAATACTACCAGTTCCTGTCCAAGAGCTGCTTTGGCTGCGTTCATGCCGGCAATAAGCCCTGATGCAGCAGATTCCACATATCCTTCTACACCTGTCATCTGACCTGCAAAGAACAGGTTTGGACGCTCTTTAAACTGATACGTCGGAAGAAGCAGTTTAGGAGAATTAATAAATGTATTGCGGTGCATTACGCCATAACGTACGAACTCTGCATTTTCAAGTCCAGGTATGAGGGAAAAGACACGTTTTTGTTCTCCCCATTTCAGATGCGTCTGGAAGCCTACCAGGTTATACAACGTTCCCGCAGCATTGTCCTGTCTAAGCTGAACAACCGCATGTGGCAACTCTCCTGTATGCGGGTTAACCAGACCTACTGGTTTCATAGGACCAAACAGAGCCGTCTGTTTTCCACGTTTCATCATCACTTCGATTGGCATGCAGCCTTCAAAGTAGATTTCTTTCTCAAACTCTTTCAATTGAGCAACCTCAGCAGTAATGAGAGCTTCATAGAAGACATCAAACTCTTCTTCCGTCATCGGACAGTTCAGATATGCTGCTTCACCCTTATCATAACGGGAGGCTAGATACACCTTGTTCATATCAATTGAATCTTTTTCAATGATCGGTGCTGCTGCATCATAGAAGTAGAAATATTCTTCACCCATAAGTGCCTTAATTTGCTCAGACAATGCCGGTGAAGTCAATGGACCCGTTGCAACAACAACGATGCCATCTTCCGGCAAGGAAGTTAGTTCTTCATTCACCACTTCGATGAGCGGATGCTGGTGCAGCGTAGAAGTAATCTCACCTGAGAAGCCGTCCCGGTCCACAGCAAGTGCTCCACCTGCTGGAACGGCGTGCTTGTCTGCCGCAGACAATACGAGAGAATTGAGCATTCTCATTTCTTCTTTTAACACACCAACTGCATTCGTCAATCCATTGGCACGCAGCGAGTTACTGCACACCAGTTCTGCAAATTTATCTGTATGATGAGCTGGCGTTTTCACCACAGGTCTCATCTCGTATAATTTCACGCGTACGCCGCGGCTTGCGATCTGCCAGGCAGCTTCTGTTCCTGCCAGCCCGGCACCAATAACGGTTACTTGTTGTTCATTCGTCAAAATCATTTACCCCCATATATACTAATCCGCTGATTCGTCATCCGGTTCATCCACCGGCTCCTGATGATCACATGATGTACACTGCAATCGGGCTCCCTTTTTGTTCCGCTTTTCAATCATTAGCGATCCACAACTTGGACATGGTTTGGCTGAAGGTCTGTCCCATGAGACAAAATCACATTCAGGATACTTGTCACAACCGTAGAAAATACGTCCCTTTTTACTACGACGCTCAACAACATGGCCTTCCTTACACTTCGGACAAGTTACGCCAATATCCTTGATAATCGGTTTGGTATTCCGGCAATCAGGGAAGCCAGAGCAAGCAAGAAACTTGCCAAAACGTCCGAGTTTATAAACAAGCGGTTTGCCGCACTTCTCACAGATCTCATCCGACACTTCGTCTTCGATCTCGATTTCTTTCATCTCTTCTTCCGCATACTCAAGCCGTTTCTCGAAAGATTCGTAGAATTCTGCGAGTACTTTAACCCAATCCTCGGAACCTTCCTCCACATGGTCAAGATCACCTTCCATGTTTGCGGTAAACTCTACATTCAGGATTTCTGGGAAAAACTCTTCCATCTGTTCGATGACCAGTTCACCCAACTCGGTCGGCATGAATTTCTTTTCCTCTATCGCAACATATCCACGCTTCTGAATGGTCTCCAGTGTTGGCGCATATGTACTCGGACGCCCTATACCCAATTCCTCAAGCGTCTTAACCAACCTTGCCTCCGTATATCGTGGCGGCGGTTGTGTAAAATGCTGTTTTGGCTCAATCTCCTGCTTCTCAAGCACATCTCCACTTTTCAGCGGAGGCAGCAGACGATCTTCTTCGGTGGTACCATCGTCGTTTCCTTCAACATATACCTTCATGAAACCCTGGAATCGAACCTTCGAACCTGCTGCACGGAAAATCGTGTCCCCCGCAGCAATATCTACAGAGAGTGTATCCAGGATAGCCGAAGACATCTGGCTCGCTACAAAACGTTCCCAAACCAATTTATACAACCGGAACTGATCACGACTCATGAATGACTTGATTGAATCCGGATCACGTAAAATTGAAGTTGGACGAATCGCTTCATGCGCATCCTGAGCATTAGCTGCTTTTTTGGAATAATTCCGTGGAGTTTCTGGTGCAAATGGCTCCCCGTACTTCCCAACGATGTATTCTTTGGCTTCTTCTTGTGCAGATGCCGCAATACGTGTGGAGTCCGTACGCATATACGTGATGAGACCTACTGTGCCTTCTTTTCCAAGGTCTACACCTTCATATAGTTGTTGGGCGACCGACATCGTCTTGGAAGCTCTGAAATTCAATTTACGCGCTGCTTCCTGTTGCAAAGAACTCGTGGTAAACGGCGCGGAAGGGTTCCGACTCCGTTCCTTCTCTTTGACTTCCTTGATCGTAAAGTCTGCACCTTCGATCTGTTTCAGAATGGCTTGCACTTCCGCTTCACTACCCAGCTCTGTTTTGGCCCCGTTCAGTTTATGAAACTTGGCTTCAAACGGATTGCCGTCTGCTGTCAGTTTGGCGGTAATGCTCCAGTATTCTTCCGGCTCAAAATCATCGATTTCATTTTCACGATCTAAAATGATTTTAACAGCCACGGACTGAACCCGGCCTGCGGACAAACCTTTTTTAACTTTTTTCCATAATAATGGACTAATTTTATATCCAACGAGCCGATCCAGAATACGTCTTGCCTGCTGCGCGTTAACCAAATCCATATTGATTTTCCGCGGCGTTTTGAACGCATCTTTGACCGCCTGTTTTGTAATTTCATTAAATACAACCCGGCAATCTGCCGTATCGTCCAGTTCAAGGGCATGGGCCAAATGCCATGCGATAGCCTCACCTTCGCGATCCGGGTCAGCTGCGAGATACACTTTTTTCACTTTCTTCCGTGCATCCTTCAGTTCTTTCAAAATTGAACCTTTGCCGCGGATCGTAATATATTTCGGATTAAAATCATTCTCTACCTCAACGCCGATCTGACTCTTTGGCAAATCGCGAACATGTCCCATCGAAGCTTTCACGATGAACTTGCTGCCTAAATATTTGCCTATCGTCTTCGCCTTTGAGGGCGACTCCACGATTACGAGTGCATCCGCCATAGGTTCATCCTCCTCTCAGTCATGAAACTGTCATGTAACTGTTTCTGTAAGCCTATGCATAGGTTGATAACTTCAGCTAATTATATATTTCCACACGCTACATAGGTTGTAGCATCGTCATACCCTCGCATATTTGGTGCCTGGTAATTGGCTAATCTGCTTTTTTATGATTAAAGATAACAGAACTGAATGCAAATGTCCAAAATCCCAACCTAGCTGTTCAACCAGTTGATCTAACGATTGCTCCTCCTGTTCCAACAGATAAATCACACGTTGTTCATCTGGAGAGAGCTTAACCTCAGCGAATATCCCTTGCCTGGAAGGCTCAGGTGTTTCTGCCGAACGTCCTCTATTGTAAGGAAGTTGTTCTGCATTTGGCAAGTCCAAACGATACTCTTCCAAAACATCTGCTGCACATGTGACCAATTTGGCACCTTGACGGATTAGATTGTGAGCGCCCCGACTCTTCGGCGATGTGATGGGTCCAGGAACAGCAAATACATCCCTGCCTGCTTCAAGAGCAGCATCTGCTGTGATGAGCGAACCACTGCGAATGTCAGCCTCAACGACCAATGTCCCCAGCGTCAAACCGGCAATGATTCGATTCCGTTCCGGAAATAGTCCTTGGCGCGCTCTCGTACCTGGTGGATATTCCGACAAAAGCAGACCCGTCTCTGCGATTCGTTCAGCAAGGCTTGTATTTTCGGGTGGGTATATATTATCAATCCCTGTTCCGAATACGGCAATCGTTTTTCCTTTAGCACGTAATACTGCCTCATGACATACGCTATCAATACCGCGGGCAAGCCCGCTTACAATCGTAAGCCCTGCACTGCATAATTGTTCTGCCAGCTTCTCACCAACTTTGCGCCCATACACGGTTGGCATACGAGTTCCCACCATCGCAATGGACGAGTTGTGTAGCAAACTTATATCACCTCGACCATACATTACCCAGGGAGGTTGAACGGTTTCCTTCATTAATATGGGATAATTCTGATCCAGATAAGTAATAACCTCTATCCCTTGATTGTAAACGTGTTCTCTTTTACGTTCGATCCAGTTGAGCGTAAATTGACTCGCTAAACGGGCAGCCTGATCTTTGCGCAAACCTGCCGCAGTCCAGTCACCTTCTTCATAATTCAAAAGATCGGACCATTGATGTTGTCCCAGAACCAGTTTTGAGATTGTTTTCCTGCCAATACCCTCCATCTCATGCAACCCAAACAAGATCCATCCTTCTTCCATACCATAAACCTCCCAGAGCGGGAAGAGTATCTTCCCTCATATTGTGTGTTAAGTGATCACGGAATGCAAGCGTTTACGCAGATGAGAAACAATTCCTCACCCTTTTCACGTTAAAAAAAACGCAAAAAAGCAACCCTTCGCCCTGTTTAAGGGCAAAAGGTTGCTTACCTTTTCCGTAACCATAATAGTCGGTCTAGCAGAAACAAATCATTTCCGAGCCGTTTCTTCTATTATAACGAAAAAGAATTAATGTGTCGTGCACAAATTCAAAATACCGCGCTCTTCAAGTACACTCACCAAAGTCGAGCCCATCTCAGCAGGCGTTGGTGCTACTTTGATACCGCAAGATTCCAGCTTCGCAATCTTCTCTTTGGCTGTACCTTTACCGCCAGAGATAATAGCGCCAGCATGACCCATCCGTTTGCCTGGAGGCGCTGTTACGCCACCGATAAAGCCAACAACCGGTTTGGTCATGTTCTCACGTACCCAATCTGCAGCATCCTCTTCAGCCGTACCACCAATCTCACCAATCATGATGACCGCATGAGTCTGTGGATCTTCATTGAACCGTTTCAGGATATCAATGAACTCGGAGCCTTTTACAGGGTCTCCCCCGATTCCTACAGCAGAAGATTGTCCAATGCCACGAGTCGTCAGTTGATGAACGGCTTCATACGTAAGTGTTCCACTACGGGAAACAACGCCAACGTGCCCCGCCATGTGGATATAACCAGGCATGATCCCGATTTTACATTCGCCCGGTGTAATGACACCTGGACAGTTCGGTCCGATCAGGACGGTATCTTTACCTTCCATGAAACGGTCAACTTTGATCATGTCAAGAACCGGAATACCTTCCGTAATACAGATCACAAGATCCAGCTCTGCATCAACAGCTTCCATAATGGAATCTGCCGCAAATGCCGGAGGAACGTAAATGACGCTCGCTGTTGCGCCTGTAGCTTCCTTCGCTTCCTGCACAGTGTTGAACACCGGCAGACTGGCTACTGTACCGTCTTCCAGCGTGATATCCACATTCGTTCCGCCTTTACCCGGTGTAACTCCGCCTACCATCTGGGTTCCGTAGTCCAATGCGCCCTTCGTGTGGAACATTCCCGTTGAACCCGTAATGCCTTGCGTAATGACTTTTGTATTTTTATCAATCAAAATACTCACGTTGCTTCACATCCTTACGGTTATTTTTCAATTCCCGGACAGCTCCGGTACTAAGGAATGAACTTATTTTACGAGGGCAACAATTTTCTGTGCACCATCGGCCATGGAATCAGCAGGAACAATATTCAGGCCAGATTCGCCCAAAATACGTTTGCCAAGCTCCACGTTAGTTCCTTCAAGACGAACAACCAGCGGTTTGGTCAGGCCAAGTTGCTTCGCCGCTTCAACAACACCGTTGGCGATAACATCACAGCGCATGATGCCACCGAAGATGTTAACAAAGATTCCAGCTACTTTGGCATCGGACAAAATGATCTTAAATGCTTCAGTCACCTTCTCCGTTGTTGCACCGCCCCCAACGTCAAGGAAGTTGGCGGGGTCTCCACCGTAGTATTTGATAATGTCCATCGTCGCCATCGCAAGTCCCGCACCATTGACCATACAGCCGATGTTGCCATCAAGTGCTATGTAGCTGAGGTCGTATTTGGAAGCTTCGATTTCTTTTTCATCCTCTTCATCCAGGTCACGCAGTTCCAAAATATCTTTGTGACGGAACAAAGCGTTGGAGTCAAAGTTTAATTTCGCATCCAGCGCGATAACGTTTCCATCTCCGGTAACAACGAGAGGATTGATCTCGGCAATAGAGCAATCTTTTTCGACAAAAGCTGTGTACAACGCGAGCATGAACTTAACGGCTTTGTTCACCAGTTCATTCGGAATCTTGATGCTGTAAGCCAGTTTACGCGCCTGGAACACTTGCAACCCAATAGCTGGGTCAATAATTTCTTTGAAAATTTTCTCAGGTGTAGCTTCAGCTACTTCTTCAATCTCAGTACCGCCTTCTTCGGAAGCCATCATAACTACACGGCCTGTGGCACGGTCCACAACAACACCCACATAATACTCTTTGCGGATATCGCATCCTTCTTCAATCAGAAGACGTTTCACTTCTTTGCCTTCTGGTCCAGTCTGGTGTGTCACCAATACTTTACCCAGAATTTCGGAAGCATAGGCACGAACTTCATCCGTGCTCTTCGCTACTTTTACGCCGCCAGCTTTACCCCGGCCACCTGCGTGAATTTGCGCTTTAACAACAGTCACCGGACTGCCCAATGCCTCTGCGGCCGCAACCGCTTCATCGACTGTATAAGCAACCTTTCCGTTTGGAACGGTAACTCCATACTGTTTCAGTACTTCTTTTCCTTGATATTCATGGATATTCATTCTCGAATCCTCCTATCAACGTGACTGCAACAAGGCGGGTTGGTAGACTAACAAAAGACAAATGTTGACTATTTTCACTTAAACCCAATTCATTGTAACACGTTTTTAAAACGCTTTCCTTAAAAAAGTAATGATTAATAGACAGTATTTTGATATGAGTATGATCCCATATTGTGAATGTTTGGGTATATATGGAAAAAACCTTAGCAAAAAGCTAAGGTTTCCTCGATTCAATGCTACATTCTATTTTTTGGCTGCGTTCGTGTTGGTTTCGTGCACTTTTTCCAGTAATCCTTTGAACTGACCCAGTAAAGCTTCAAACTCCGTGCTGTTCAAACACGCGTCTCCCTGAATGGATGCAGGTACCGACAATGCCTTATTCCGAAGCTCACGGCCGGAGTCGGTTAGTGTAATTAATACTTTACGTTCATCCTGAGCCGAGCGTTCGCGATTAATAAGTCCTGCCGACTGCAAACGTTTGAGAAGTGGTGTCAATGTTCCCGAATCAAGGTATAGCGCCTCCCCGATCTCCTTAACCGTGCATTCTTCACGTTCCCACAACACCATTAGAACCAGATACTGTGAATACGTTACGCCGAGCACCTCCAGATAAGGCTGGTACATCTTCGTAATCTCACGTGAACAAGCATATATGGCAAAGCATAATTGGTTATCCAGCTTCAAACTGTCCGTCTGCATATGTCTTTCTCACCTGCCTATTGTGCAATCTATTCCTCATAAGAAAGGAACTACAAATCTATCTTATCACAAATTAGAAAAAAAACAGAATAATTGAGCACAAATGATTTTACCTTTCAATTTAATTATGTTAAATTAGATTGTGTAAAATATAATTATGAATAGATGACCAACAGTATATTCACATGATTTAACAACAATAATAGATAAGTCCAGCGAATAGATTCACTCTCTCTAGAGCCGAATTCGATAACTATAATGCAAGTTTATACGGAAATCATTTTATAAAAGCTATCTAATGATTTCTTTCCAGAAATAAAATCCAGGGATCAGGAATGATGATTACAGCGATGATATTGACAGGTTGACTCCATGATTCCTTTTATATAAAATGCTTAGTAGAAGCTGAGGAAGCACCTTAATTCGTAGACTGGCCCGTGTTATGCGGAGTCAAGAATCGAGTGAGGTGTTTCTTTGTTATGTACGGGAAATTGCATAGTGCGTGTTTGTACGGAATTGATGGCGTTCTGATTGAGGTGGAAACCGATCTATCCAATGGTCTGCCACAAACGTCCATCATCGGATTACCAGATTCAGCCATTCGTGAGGCCGTTGAACGTGTTCGTGCAGCGATTAAAAACTGTGGATATCAGTATCCGTTACAGCGAATCACAATCAATCTGGCCCCCGCTGATCTGCGCAAGGAAGGGTCTTCCTTTGATCTGGCCATTGCTATTGGTTTACTTATGACAAGTGGCCAGCTTGTACTCCCTCCTCAGGAACGAACATTAGTCGTTGGCGAACTGGCATTGGACGGTTCGATCAGGTCAGTGCCTGGCATTTTATCCATGGTGGATCTGGCCAAACGGCAAGGCTTTACGTCCGTGCTCCTTCCATTGGATAATGTGGAGGAAGCGTCACTGATTCGAGGTATTCAAGTGTTTGGCATTCGCCATTTGCAAGATATCGCACCGGAAAACTTAGATCAATCTGCGAGTTCGGTTGGAGTGTCAAATAAAGCTAATGCAGGACCGGTCGTATTAAAAAATTATGCTCACCTCGCTACTCCTACAACAGATAAGACTCAAAGGGTGGTGGATAGAAGGCCGGAACAAACGTCATTTTGCGCAGATGACTATAGCGATGTTCTGGGGCAGCATCATGTAAAACGCGCGCTTATGATTGCTGCAGCAGGCATGCATAACATATTGCTCGTTGGACCGCCAGGCACGGGCAAAACGATGTTAATCAAACGTCTGCCTTCCATCCTTCCTCCTTTGTCAGAAGATGAAGCGTTGGAAGTCACCAAAGTATTAAGTGCCGCAGGCAAATTGAAGGAAGCCCCTCAAGGCCTGATTGCAGACAGACCTTTTCGCTCCCCGCATCACACGATATCTACCTCTGGTCTAATTGGAGGCGGTGGTATTCCGAAACCGGGTGAAGTGAGCCTGGCCCACCGGGGGATATTGTTTCTGGATGAATTACCTGAGTTCCAGCGCCAGGTATTGGAGGTATTAAGGCAACCGTTAGAGGATCGCACAGTGACGATTAGTCGGGCGCGGGCAGCATTCACCTTTCCCGCCCAGTTTATGCTCGCATGTTCCATGAATCCCTGCCCCTGCGGATATTTGTCCGCTCATTCGGAGGAGCAGCGCTGTATATGCAGTCCAGCCCGTGTTGCCGCGTACCGAGCCAAAATTTCAGGACCATTGCTGGATCGTATCGATCTTCAGGTCGAGGTTCCTCCACCAGGCGAGTGGCGTAAATCAGCTGCCTCACCTTCCTCTGCAGAAATGCAGGCAAAAGTCATCCATGCTCATCAAATTCAGGCTGCACGTTATGCCCAAAGTTCAGTCCGTTGGAATAGCCAGCTTTCGGGCACGCTTTTGCGACGAACGATCCATCTCCCTCAAGAGGCAGAGCAACTGCTAGAGCAAACACTACAAACGTTAAACTTGAGCATGCGTGCACATGATCGGATTATCAAGATGGCACAGACGATTGCCGATCTGGACCATGATGGTGAAATTATGACAGCTCATGTGGCTGAAGCCATCCAGTATCGTCAATTGGATCTTAATTTATTTTGAAGCTATTTTAGAAGCATATGGAGGAAAGAACAGGCCGATTTACCCAAAGACAGTGAAATGGGCATGAGACTGTAAACAGCAGAGGAAGATCGAGAAGGATTCCTTATGCAGATTCTACAATGCGGATACGCCAACATGACAAAAAACGTACAAGCCCTTCTCTTCTGTGAAGAAAGGTACTTGTACGTGGATTTCCCTGAAACATAAGGGATCATAGATAGCTAAGGTTTTTAATAATTTATTATTCAAAAAGAGTCAGTTTATCCTTGGCTGGCGTACGTTCTTTGGCAGAAGGAATAACATCAGGATATCCCATATAGATCATACCTATAATCTTCTCACCCGCCTCTATTCCAAGCGGTTTGCGGAATTTGGGAGCGTACAGGAATGGCTTGGTCACCCAGAACGTACCAATGTCTTCACTCCAGGCTGCAAGCATAAAGTTCTGAACCAATGCACTGACCGCAGCGAAGTCTTCGTCCCAGATATTCTGTCTTGGATCTTCTTCCAGCACGACAAGCATAACAGATGGAACTTGCATAATATTGGCTGAGAATTTATTGTCTTCTCCCATTTCTGCATCAATAGCCTCAGCCAGTTTCTTCCGTCCATTTCCGGTAAACAACAAAAATCTCCAAGGTTCACGCAGTTTATGGTTAGGAGCCCAGACTGCGGTGTCCAGCAACTCTATGATTTGCTGTGTAGGAACAGCTTCTTTTTTAAATTTCTTCACCGTACGACGGTTTTCAATCGCATTTCTGACTTCATTCGTTGTTTTCGTAGCTTTACTCATCGGCCGTACCTCCCTGTTTATAATTATGATCTGTACCCGTAAAGATGGCTTACGGTCTGGAACAATTCGTTTTCGTTTATGACAAATCAAAAGATTAGAACGCCAGATTACATTCTTGATTATACACCTATCTGATCACGAGATTCAAAGGAGGGGCAGAGGTCATTACCGTTAAGGTCATAACGAACAGAAAAGACGACTCTGAATCTTGATACACCACGAGGGATCTTCAAGTCAGAGCCTTTTTTATTCACATGTTTCACATGTCATATCAACGAGTAATCAATCGTAACTCTCCCCTTCAAACGTGCCATTCCCTTCAAATGTGCCATTAACAAAGTCCATTTTATTGTACTTCTCCTGGTTACCTGCAACATCTGTACTATAGTACTCTACCACCTTGACATCAGGGGCATAAAACTTGACGGGTCCTTCATAGTTCTTCCATGCCCCTCCATTAATTCGATATTGTGTCGTCTTCACACCTGAACCTTTGACTTCGTCTGTTGCCTGTAGTCTAAATGTAAATCCTTTGATGTATAGCTTCCCATTAACTGTATCTGTAATAGGAACTAATCTGTACTTGGTTACTGGAGGTGTAATGTCTGCATCTTTCTTAAGTACGATATTAAACGTATTCCGATCTCCTTGTACGAGGGTAACACTTTGGCTCGATTTTAAGTATCCGGTTGCCTCCCCCGTTATTGTTCTGGTCCCTGTTGGCACGCGCTTTATAAAATAGTTGCCTTGAGCATCTGTTGTTGCCGAACCTCCAGCATTAACTTTAGCCCCACTTACTGGATTGCCCGACTCATCTACAACTTTTCCCCGCACGTGTGCTGCTTCAGTCAAAACAACATCCAATCTTAAGGTTCCTCCCTCACGGACACCCAAGCGATCCTGTTCATATAGCATATAATCATCGGCATCTACCCAAATTGCAGTGTTCGGATTATAGGCGTAATCAATTCCTGTAACCGCATATCGACCTTGCTGATCCGTTTTCACTATACGATCAAAGACACTTGTCACTTTTATGCGAGCATCTGGAACAGGTCTGCCTGCCTGATCTTTGACAGTTCCCACAATCGTGGAGGGTTCATAAATATAAAAATCTAGCTATATTTGTTCTCCACCGGACAATCCGTAGGAGCTATAGTGTCTGTACGTCACATAACCCTCTGCTTCAACTACAAAAGTAATGTCCGTATTGTCTTCAACGGACTCTATAATACGATACCGTCCATTCCCATCCGTCTTCACGCTTTTCTCTGACGTATCCCCACGATAATCAAGCCAATACTTGACAGTAGCGTCCTTGACAGGTAATCCCTGACGATCAATAACTTTACCTGACACACTTGCCTGGCTAGGTGGTTCGGCTGCATAAGAAACTCCGGAATACATGATCCCAAACAAAATGAAACATAAAGATAGTGTACTTAGTCGAATTATCCGTTTGATACTTGTCTGCATCTTCTCACTACACCTCACCATTTATTTTTATGGATCAAACATTCCTCTTTAGCCTCTTTAATTAACTGACCATAAGTTCAAGCTTCCAGAATTCTCCGTCCCAAACATATTGCCAAATCCCCTGTCCACCGTTCATGGTCTCGCTGATATCCAGCACTTCCATCCGAGGGCACTCCCATACTTGTTTTACTGTGTTGTTCGAAGTACTCTGAAGCTCTTTCATACATCCCACCAACCTCTCTTTAAATTTCAACTTTCTTAGTTTATTACAAATGATACATTTTGTATCTACAAATTTCTGAAATAAAATGATTTTATTATTGATGCTCTGTCCTCTGTTTCGTGATTTCATAGTTAAATCAAAAAAGCCGCAGCTCCTGTATGATGAGGATCTGCGGCTTTAACATATTAACTAATTTCAAAACTAAAACGAATGAAAAGATAAGATATAATTAAACTTGTACTTTGAAATAACCTATGGATTCACACCAAGAAAAGATACATATCGTATCTTCTTTTTGATACAGCAATAACTTTGAGTATCTTTCTTAAAATGCATTAACAATATGATTCACCGAGACCGTCTCTCCCGCTTGATCAAGCATCACAGCAATTACATCAAAACGGATCTGTTGATCCGTCTCTCCTGTCATTTGCAAATAAACGGATGCGGTTGAACGCACCTGCTGCATTTTACGCATATCGACCGACTCCTGAGGTGTACCATACTGAGCGGCTCCACTTCTGCTTCTTACTTCCACAAAAACAATCAGGCCCTCGCAGGAAGCAATGATGTCAATCTCACCGCTACGACAACGCCAGTTCTGTCTGATGATCCGATAGTCGTTCTCTCGCAACCAGTGACAGGCGGCTTCTTCGCCTAATCGGCCCTTCTGTTGTCGTGTAAGCTTCAGTCCCGGAGCCTTGCCTGATCTATGTTCTACCATGATTCATCTTCCTCACGTCCCGAAGCCAGTCGATCTGCACGATAGACATACGTTAGAACCTCTGCGACCAGCTGATACAGTTCTGCTGGAATCTGTTCATCCAGATCCAACTTGGAGAGTACTTCCACAAGTGCTGCATCCTCCTGAACAGCCACCCCGTTTTCCTTGGCTTTATCCAGAATGGCTTCTGCCACTTTGCCGCGGCCCTTCGCTACCACAACGGGTGCTTCGCTCTCTCCAGGAACATATTTTAGGGCAACCGCTTTTTTGGAGAGCAGGTCCGGTTGTGACGACTCGTCTTTCATACCTTCAAGTCCACCCCTTTGTAACGTTCAGGACTATAATCCGAGGCCGTCATTTTCCGCTCCGCGCCCGGCTCCTGGCCCACAGGCCATGGTTCAGCCTTGAAGGTCAGCAATTGATAGCCCAGCTTGTCCAATGCCTGATGGATTACCTCTCTTCCGCTCTCCAGGAGCGGTCCCATTCCTTCGCGATCATTCAATACACGCAGACTGACAATGTTGTTAACCACATGGACATCTACCAGTGTAGGCCCAAGACTTTTCATGTCCAGATCGAACCATAGACGGCAGTTGGACGCATCCAGCTCTCCACGAGGTCCACGACGTGATTGAATCTGAACGGAAGCTGTTTCTTCCCCGTCCGGTCCGGTGATCGGAATAAACCAGTGCATCTGTGCAAACGTAGCACTGCGATCTGTCGTCAGCAATAACTGCTGACCTGTCAGATATTGCACCGCTTGTCCGGCGGCATCCTTGAGTGCCGCCGTCGCACCGTCGCTGCTGGCAAGCTGCAGCAGCAAGCCCTTCAGCGTGTCCGCATTCGCCGGACTCGCCGCATCCCCCACGCGCGGCTGCGCTGCCGCGCCGTGAACGGCCTGCTGCTCGTGCTCCGCACCGAGCAGCTTCAGCACGCGCCCCACCCACGGGTCCCCCTCGTGGGTGACAGGCGCGGGTAGTGCCGCAGCTCCCGCAGGTGCTGCGGCACTACCGCCAGCCGGCGGCGCATCAGCGCCGGCTGGCAACGGCTGCGGCACGCCTCCGGCAGCCGCAGCCGCCTGGCCGCCCTGCAATGCAGGGGCGGCCTGTGCTGCCGCACCAGGCTGTGCCGGTGCGGCAGTGGACGCGCTGCGCAAAGCGTCCAGCAGCGCCAGCAGCTTGGGCGCCAGCTGCGCTGCCGTAGGCGCTGCTGCGGACGGTGCCCCCGCAGCAGCAGGCGTTTCAGCGCGGCCGTCAGTCCGCCCGGCCGCGGCTGTTTCAGGCTGGCCTGCAATTACACGGCCAGCCACAGATTCTGCTGCCGCCCCCGCTGTACCCGGGCGGCTCCCAGCCTGCCCCGCGTCAGCCCCGCGCGGGCTCTCTCCAGGTATTCCAGTTCCAGACGGAATACCTGCACCCCCTTTGCCAGCCGTTTCAACGTTGCTGGCAACTGCCTTTGCCCCGGCTTCAGCATTTCCGGTGCCTCCGCCGGTCTGCACGTTTCCTTTAACCGCAGTACCTGCATCCTCTGCCCCGCCATCCGTCATGGATATACCACCTGCCAACGCCGCTTGTCCTTGTTGCGTTGACAAAGCAGGTGTTCCCGTTCCAGTCACCTGACGACCATTGCCTGATGCAACCAATCCTTCTTCCGTCTGTGGAGCATTCGGTACAACAGGTGCACCAGCCACGACTGCTGGTTTCAACGCAGCAGATTGTTCTCCAGGCAATAGTGGTTTACCTGTTGTTTGAGTCAGCATCGTTTCCAACTGGTCAGCCAACCCGCTTAACAACTGGTGCAGAGGGGGGCCAAACACCGTCTGGTGTAATCCTTTTACTGTTTCCGCCGTAACCGGAAGACCACGCTGAAAAGCAATTCCCGTCGCCTGCACCCATTCTTCCACAGGGACCTGTGCAGGTTTAGCAGTCATCATATTCTGGACCATAGCCACATTATCCTTCGTTAGCGGCAATCCGCTACGCTGCATGGCAAGTAACAGTTCCCGGTTCCCTTTTGTATCCGGCAGTCCTACATCCTTAAGCAGGTTGTTCAGCGAAGCTTGTGGCAGCTCAGCAAGTGTACCCGTCATAGGTTTCATTACCGTTATGCCATTTTCACCTGGAGGTTGCACTTGAAGCAACGTGGTCTCACCCGGACGGAGTGGAGTCTCCAACTTGGCGCGCACTTGCACACCTTGAATCTGCAGAACTGCTTCTCCCCCATCATCGGATACACTAACGACGGAGCCACGAACCACCTGACCTTCCTTTAATTCAAGCGGTTTGGCATTGCCGGGCTTACTGTCTCCCATTAACCCCTTTATCATGGAACCGATATTCAAATCTCTCCCCCTCCTTTCTTCAAACCTGTGTTAAAACAAAGATTGCTGCTCTCCAAGCAGGTTGCCCAGAAAACTGCGCCGATGCATCGGGGTTGCCCCCAATGCCATAATTTGCTCCCGATGAACTTTTGTTGCATATCCTTTATGTATCGACAAACCATATTCCGGATATAACGTATCCCATTCTTCCTTACACAGCCGATCTCGCGTTACCTTGGCAATAATAGATGCCGCTGCGATCGATTGACTATTAGCATCCCCTTTAATAATGGACAGTTGAGGTACATTCACATCCACCTTCTCGGCATCCACCAGCATATAATCAGGAGTTTCTCCCAATGCTTCAACCGCACGTTTCATCGCAAGTCTCGCAGCCTGTTTGATGTTAAGCCGATCAATTGTCTCTGCATCCGCATACCCGATACCTACCGCCAGCGCTTTTTCCATAATGACGTCATATAATGCATCACGTTTTTTCTCCGTTAATTTCTTGGAGTCATTCACGCCTTCCAGGATGAGATCCTTCGGTAAAATAACCGCCGCTGCCACAACATCCCCAAACAAACAGCCCCGTCCCACCTCATCAATACCAGCAATACGTTCAAATCCACTGTCCCAATACTCCCGCTCATAGAGCAACAGATCTCGAGGTTCACTGACTTCTTTTTTCTTCTTTGGTCCAATCGGAGTATCCAGTAGATTCAACCCGATCTCTTCATTATTTTCAACCATAACGCTCATCTCCTCTACCCACGCTTTTTCAGCATACGTATCACTTACAACTTTTTATAATATAGACGTAGATCCTCTGTCTTTTGTTCTGTACAACCTGTCTCTCTCAGTAAAACTTTTCCTTGAGATTTATAATATAAAGATAGTGATGTCTTCATTTATCGGTATTTGATGGTTTAAATTGAATATATCAGACCTCGTCTAATTTAAATTGCACCACCATTTATCATAGCACGATTTAGATGCACCTGATATATAGGTCAGCCAATTCCATAAAGCGTACTGTTCTTCAAACCTCTTCCATTTTATCGTTTTCTACGTATGTTCCAGCTCTACTTCCGCGTTTGTATACACAAAAAACGACCGCTCCCGGTAATCCGGTAACGGCCGCTTCTTTCGGCACTTGTATATATGAAATGAACAAATGAAGACAATGATCTTCATCGTGTAGAGTCCATTTTTTTAATAGGGAGCTTCCATAGAGAAACGTCCCATTTTACCGGCTCGCAGTTCACGCAGAAATGCTCGTGATGCCTTTTCCAGATCAATACGTCCACCGCTTACAACACATCCACGGATACGGCCGACTTGTTCCATAATCGCAATAACACTGTCTGAATCATCTGCATCCTTGGAGAACTCCTGAAGTCCGTATCTCTTTTCCAGGGCGTCCCAGTAATAACGCATCAGGTAGCTGATTCCAAAAAAGGCGATATCCTCTGCATTCAGAATTTCCTCTTTGATCGCACCTGTTACAGCAAGACGATAACCTACATTTTGATCTTCGAACTTGGGCCAAAGAATACCTGGAGTATCCAATAGCTCCATTTCTTTGCCTACCTTAATCCACTGCTGCCCCTTCGTCACACCAGGACGATCTCCTGTTAACGCAATACTCCGTCCAGCCAGTCGGTTAATCAGTGTTGATTTACCAACATTCGGAATACCCACAATCAATCCGCGAACCGCACGAGGGTTAATTCCTTTAGCAATTTGACGATCAATTTTTTCTTTCAGAAGAAGCTTCGCCTGTACCGGAATGTCTTTAACATTAGTGCCTGTCGAGGCATCCACAGGAAAGGCGGTAATTCCCTCTTTTTTAAAATATTCAATCCATTCTTGCGTCACTTTGGCATCTGCCAAATCCGACTTGTTCAACAAAATCATCCGGGGTTTATCCAGCAATATTTCGTCAATCATCGGATTACGGCTGGAGACAGGCAGACGGGCATCCAACAGTTCGATGACCACGTCGATGAGCTTTAACTTATCCTGAATCTGGCGTCTGGCTCGAGTCATATGACCTGGAAACCATTGTATCGTCACCTTGTCTTCACCTCATTATTTACTTCAATTTCAGTGGTTGATCCACTTGATCTCACCGATCGGCCAGAAAATAACATCTGCACGACCAATAATATCTTCTAACGAAACATAACCGATCATACGGCTGTCTGTACTATTTGGACGGTTGTCTCCCATAACAAACACATGACCTGCCGGCACTTTGCCATCAGGGAACTGTTCATTCGGGAAATCCTTCACGTTATATGTTCCACCATTTGCTTCAGCTGCATCAATGGCTCCTTGAATATACGTTTCATCAACCTTTTTACCGTTAACCATTACGGTATCGTCCTGAACCTCCACCGTATCACCTTCTACAGCAATAACACGTTTAATGAAATCTCGACCTTCGGTTGGTACGTGGAAGACGATAACCTCACCGCGTTTCGGTTCTCTGATATCATATAAGATTTCGTTGACGATCACACGTTCACCTGTTTCAAAGTTCGGCTGCATGGACGGACCATCCACAACAAACGGTTTGAAGAGCAACCACCGAATCAGAATAACGAGAACTAATGCGATAACGATGGCTTTAAGCCATTCAACAATTTCATTTTTAGCTTTTTTGGATCGACTGTCTTTCTCTTCGGCAGGATTGCCCCGGTCATGTTGAACTTCTTGTTCCATTCAAGATCTTCCTCTCTTCACAGTACATGTTTATAGCAGTACACACATCCAGCATTCTGCATCGATCCAACCAATCTCTCATGGGGTGGATACAAAATATTCACATCAGTTATGTAATCTTTCTCCAAGCATTACAGTACATTTAATCCACAATTCAAATGCCTTCAAGAGGTTGTTCAAAAAGTCGGTACTGAAACCGGTCTTTTGAACACACACTTCAATAACTGATTTTACAAGCCTCCCGGACTATTCCCCGCATGTGTTGCCATACCATTTTACTCGGAAGTGTACCTCCGGTTCAACTTTTCCCGGACAAAAACGAAAAGGGCTTGTCTCCAAGCCCTTCCCGGTATCCGTTATATTAACGAATTTCTTTAATTCTCGCTGCTTTACCGCGTAGTTCACGAAGATAATAAAGCTTCGCACGACGAACTTTACCACGGCGAGCCACTTCGATTCTATCGATTTTTGGGGAATGAAGCGGGAAAGCTCTTTCCACACCTACACCGTAAGAAATTTTACGAACTGTAAAAGTCTCACTGATTCCACCACCACGGCGTTTAATCACAACACCTTCGAACAATTGGATACGCTCGCGAGTTCCCTCGATTACCTTAACGTGCACTTTCAAAGTGTCACCAGGACGAAAACTCGGAAGATCCTTGCGAAGTTGTTCTTGTGTAATCGCTTGAACGATATTCATCTATGACTCCCTCCTTCCATACAGGCGTTCATACTTCTTCCAGAGATCACCTTGTCTCCTTCATCATCCATAGAGGACCGCCGTATTCCACATAACAGACTTATTGTATCACGCAGCATATCAAAACACAAGAGAAATTAAACAAATGCCTATTGATTAATCTGCCACTCTGAAACTCATCCATCACATGTTAACTTCATTCTAAAATACATTCTCCCATATGGACAGTGAATCAACGCTCTCATCTGCAAGTCAACCTGATACAGGAAAAAATACTGTAACCTCCCGTATAGAAATATCGTCTATGATATAACTTAATGACCACTTTAAAGGAGAACCCCAAGACTCATGAAATATTGGAAAAAGATCACGCTTGCTATACTCGCCATGCTCACATGCTCCATTACACTATATGCCTATGCCGTAACTCATCCGACGAATGCCATGTCACACAAAGCCTGTACCTCCTGGGATATGGTCAAAGGTAAAGCATTCCAGCTGTCACACACTGAATTTACTAACCAATCTGCGCTGGATCGTTCTACCTTCAAGATGGAACAAGGTACGGCTACAGAAGTTCCTGTACTGATGTATCACTACATAGAGCCCAAATTGAATAATCACGAGACAGATAATAAATCCATCATTAATCTGGAGGATTTCGAGCAAAATATGAAATACCTGCACGATGAAGGCTACCGTACGATTACACTGGACCAGCTTGAACAATATGTTAATGGGAATATCTCGCTACCACAAAAGTCCATTGTAATTACCTTTGATGATGGATACCAGAACAACTATACGTTAGCTTACCCTGTGCTTCAAAAATATAATTTTCATGCCTCGCTGTTTGTCATAGGCAGTAAAATTCAGGAGCAACCTTCGGTATTTGACCCTGCCAAAAACAGTTTCATCTCCAAACCAGAGATGCAGGCGGCAACTGATGTATTTGAATTCAATAGCCATACCTATAACCTGCATCACAAGGGATTCATGCGCTGTGGCAACAGTGTGCCTGTCGGTCTGGACACCAGTCTTCTGGATGATGATATTCAGCAAATGAAGCAAACCGGAATAGACACACCTTATCTGGCCTATCCTTTTGGTTATACCAGTACACAGATGATATACAAGTTACAGCAACATGGTTATCGCATGGCATTTACAGTAAAGTCCGGATTTGTGCATCCAGGAGATCAACCTATGAAACTATCTCGCTTGACGGTCACGACAGGTACTGACCTGGCGTCCTTGCTTCAGCCTGAATCCAGTCCGCAGAATGGATTACCTGCATTGGAGAATGACCATTGAAATCTAGAGTTTAACTTCACCGCCTGGATACAGAGTCGAGCTATACAGCCTTTTCAGCTGTGGCTTGGCTCTTTTTGCACCCAGTAATGATAGTGTCATCGGAGAATTGGCGTAAACTACTGCTTCCTGTGCGTCATAGATGATGATCTGTTCTTTCCCCGTCT
This sequence comes from Paenibacillus sp. FSL H8-0079, assembly GCF_037991315.1. NCBI lineage: Bacteria > Bacillati > Bacillota > Bacilli > Caryophanales > Paenibacillaceae > Paenibacillus > Paenibacillus sp. FSL H8-0079. The sequence goes on along the minus strand of NZ_CP150300.1, from coordinate 2,447,976 downwards.
GAACCAGGTCTGCATGCACTGCATATCCCTCTTTCGGGAATTCAGTAACCGTTTTCATATTTCCATCCACCAAAGCAGGCAATACATCTCCACCTCGGCGATACGCCAAAATATAATCAAGTCCACCTTCATCCCAGTTACATACAGGCTCTATAATGGTTAACCAGCCACGAGTCGTGCGATTTTCCTTCCAAATTTCTTCCCCTGCGCTATTCAGCATGAACATTCCATCCTTACCATGCTCATCCCCTCGGACAATCCGGTCCAAGCCTGCAATCTGTAAACCTTCCATTCCAGTACAAAAATGGCCCAGTGCAATATGCTGTGATTCAATCGAATCTTCATAACGCCATTTCTCATTACCGTAGCGGTCCATCATGACCGTGACACTGCCACCAATGACTACCTCGACTTGCCCATCGCCGTCAACATCTCCAAACCATATACAGTCGGCATGATCGTCAAGATTTTGACAAGACCATAATAACGTCCCATCATGATCCAGCATGTCATATCCGGCCATCACTTCATCCTTCCCGTCTCCATCGATATCATATACCCATGGAAAATGCCCCGGATTTCCTTCATGCTTCCATAACAAATTAAAATCATGGTCAAGTGCCCATAACGTCTTATAGCGGTCTTTCAATATAATGTCCATTTTCTGCTGGTTACCCGTCAGGTTGGCAAGAATAATGCAGTCATGTGCTTCATCACCTGGCAGATCACGTGTTTCTTTAATCTCTCCAGTCTCACCATTCAACACGAGGAATCGTTTGTCCATTACACACAATACTTCATTATTTCCGTCACCATCCCAATCTGCGATCTGAGCGGGATAGTCTGAGCCCAGACCTCCTGCATTCGGATCAGGCGTTCCCACCTGCCATATCAATGTTCCTTCCAGATCAAATGCAGTCAAACAACATACCTGATGCGGAACATACCGATCGTCTATGCCCCCATCTGCCTGTACAAGCAACATCTCAAGTCTGCCGTCTCCATTCAGATCTCCCAAAAGCATTTTGCAGCGTTCTCCGGCTTCGCTAATATCTACTCTGGCGATTTCATAAGGCTGATTGCTCATCATCTTCCTCCTCAGCGTATCGTTAACATTCCCATTACAGCTGAGTTCACCATAAAGAAAACCCCTGATTTTTACAACCCTATTATGTGCTCATGCAAAAATGTTCAAAGCTGCAAAAAAGTGTTTACGTTCAAAATAAACAATTTAAACGTATGATTTATACCCGCTCTAAGAACTCAAGACGATTGCCAAAAGGATCATTTATGTAGAAACGTCTTACACCTTTATCTATCCTTGCTTCATCATCGACAATATGAATATGGTTATGATTCAGATGATCACGCAACTGATCCAAATGTTGTACATGAAATGCCGGATGAGCTTTTGTAGCGGGAATGAAATCTTTTTGTACGCCAATATGAACTTGGTGTCTGCCACACTCAAACCATACACCACCCCGTTTTCTTAGAGCTTCAGGTTTAGGAATCTCCGTCCAGCCCAACAGGTTATTGAAAAAATAACGCGCCTCCACCTCACAGCCTTCTGGTGCTGCGAGCTGAATATGATCAAGACCAATAATATTGTAAGTCATTCATACACCGCCTTTTGTTTCATTTGATGAAACTCTGTTTTAAAATATATCTCCATTTTATAGGATAGTCCCATCGAAATCCAGCTTTCTTCTTACAATAAAAACAAAAAAAAGCCAACCTGTGGTATCTAGGTTAGCTTTTCGAACTCTATAAAAAGATATATTTACGGGTTTATACGTTGCATCTATTTACTCTGTACTATTTTTACGGTTTGAGCGTATCTTTTTCAACCAAATGCGTTCTTTGTTCGTCAAATCCGCCGTTTCCAACATCTCCGGTCTACGCTCTAACGTACGAAGCAAAGACTGCTCTCTGCGCCACGCCTCAATGTTCAGGTGATGCCCTGACAACAGCATATCCGGTACTTTCATACCTCTAAACTCAGGTGGACGTGTGTAGTGTGGATATTCGAGGAGTCCAGTGCTGAATGAATCGGTTACTGCGCTTGTCTCATTGCCAAGCACACCGGGAATAAGACGTACGATACTATCAATGGCAACCATTGCTGGCAACTCCCCACCAGTGAGTACATAATCACCAATGGATAGTTCATCCGTTACGAGAAATTCGCGGATTCGCTCATCGTAACCTTCATAATGTCCACATATAAAAATCAGATGATCTTCCTGTACAAGTTCTTCTGCTTTTTTCTGTGTAAACGTCTCACCTTGCGGACACATTAAAATGATACGTGGAGCTTTCATGGTTGCCGCGGCTTCTCCGCGTTGTTCCAGCACATCTTCAACAGCAGCAAAGATCGGATCTGGTTTCAGCACCATGCCTCCACCCCCACCGTAAGGAGCGTCATCGACCGTATTGTGCTTATTCGTCGCATAATTACGGAAGTTCGTTGCACCGAGGGACACCAGCCCCTTCGTTTGGGCTTTACCCAGAATGCTTGCTCCGAATACGCCGTCAAACATCTCGGGGAATAGTGTTAATACATCCACTTTCATGTTACAGCAGCCCTTCCATCAGGTGAATCTTCACTTGCTGCTGTTCGATGTCCACATCAAGTACTACATCATCAATAACGGGAATCAGTACTTCTTTACCTGCTGGCGTTTTGACAACCCATACATCATTAGCACCTGGAGTCAAAATTTCAGAGATGGTTCCGAGCGTTTCACCCTCTTCGGTGATGACGGAACACCCAACGATTTGATGGAAGTAGTATTCACCTTCCTCCAATTCAGCCAGATTCTCTTTCAACACTTTGGCCACGCCGCCCTTAAACTTCTCTACTTCATTAATATTGCCATACTCTTTCAGACGAAGAATATACATATTCTTATGCAAACGTGAAGATTCCACGTTAACCATGACTGGATGATTATCTGGTGTAAAGAAAAACAACTCCGCATTTTTAGCAAAACGCACTTCCGGGAAATCAGTTAAAGGCATGATTCTTACCTCGCCGCGAATTCCATGCGTATTGACGATTTTACCTACATTCATAAACTCTGCCATATTTCCTCCTACGAAATTAAATCAAACTAAACAGCTACTTCGACTCTCGTACGGTCGTTCCGGCGACGGTTCGTTCTTTCGATCGCTGTTATCCTGACGCTTCTCCAGAATCGATCCCGTCCCCTGCACTGCTCCGAAGTCACTCATACCCAAAAATATTTTAATTCAATATCTAATCCAACATATTAAGTTCAGCATGCACGAAAAGGGGCTAGGACATGCATCCTAACCCCCTTTCGTATATCTTTAAGATATGATATCAACGGTAACCCGTTTATCCATCTTAACTGCTGCTGATGTGACGACCGTGCGAAGAGATTTTGCGATTCGTCCCTGTTTACCAATTACCTTCCCGACATCGTCAGGATGAACAGTTAACTCATAAACGACAAGCCGGTCTTTCTCAACCGTCCGAACCGTCACATCTTCCGGATGATCGACCAAAGCCTTAGCAATTATGCTTACTAATTCTTCCATAGATGACCCTCCGAATCAGCACTTTATTTAGATAATTTAGACTCGTGGAACTTCTTCATCACGCCCGCTTTGCTAAGCAAGTTGCGGACAGTGTCAGATGCTTGTGCACCGTTTTGAAGCCATGCCAATGCTTTATCTTCATCGATCTTAACAACAGCCGGTTGTTCAACCGGGTTGTAGTAACCGATCTCCTCGATAAAACGACCGTCACGTGGGGAACGGGAATCCGATACCACTACGCGGTAGAAAGGAGCTTTGTGAGCACCCATACGTTTCAGACGAATACGAACTGCCATTTGAAAATTCACCTCCTTCAATGAAATCTGTATATGATTTAGCTTCGCTTAATCAACGGAAAGGAAACTTCATTCCTTTACCCATACCTTTAAGCTGCTTCATAGCTTTGTTTTTACCGCCGCCTTTAGGTCCCATCATATCCGAGAACTGTTTCATCATGCGGCGCATCTCATCAAATTGCTTGATCAGACGGTTTACTTCGGCCAGTGATGTTCCACTACCTGTAGCAATACGTTTCCGGCGGCTATGGTTGATCATGTCCGGGTTGCGTTTCTCTTCAGTCGTCATTGAGTAGACGATCGCTTCGATCCGGCCCATTTGTTTATCATCAACCTTCAGGTCCTTAGCTTGTTTCATCTTACCCATGCCAGGGATCATATCCATGATCTGATCGATTGGTCCCAGCTTTTTCACCTGATCCATCTGCTCCAGGAAATCTTCAAACGTGAATTCTGCATTACGCATCTTCCGTTCCATTTCCTTAGCTTTATCGGTATCAATGTTTAATTGTGCTTTCTCGATCAGAGATAACATATCACCCATACCGAGAATCCGTGAAGCCATACGTTCTGGATGGAATGGCTCCAAAGCGTCAAGTTTCTCTCCAAGAGAAGCAAACTTGATTGGACAACCCGTAACTGCTTTGACGGAAAGTGCGGCACCACCACGAGTGTCGCCATCCAGCTTAGTCAGGACAACCCCGGTCAGATTCAATTGCTGGTTAAAGTGTTCTGCTACGTTAACCGCATCCTGACCTGTCATGCTGTCTACGACAAGCAGGACTTCATCCGGATTCACTACGCTGTGAATCTGGCGAAGTTCTTCCATCAGCTCTTCATCGACATGCAGACGTCCAGCCGTATCGATAATGACATAGTCATTACCGTTATCTTTGGCATGTTGAAGACCTTGACGTGCAATCTCCACAGGGCTTGTCTGATCTCCCAGTGTGAATACCGGCGCTTTGATCTGCTCGCCAAGTACTTGCAACTGTTTGATCGCTGCCGGACGATAAATATCGCCTGCAACAAGCAATGGTCTGCTGTTTTGCTTTTGCAGCATTTTAGCCAGTTTACCAGATGTAGTTGTTTTACCAGCACCCTGCAAACCAACCATCATCAGCACCGTAGGCGGTTTGTTCGCTTTAGCCAGTTTCGCCTGGCTTCCACCCATCAAATCCGTTAGTTCCTTGTTAACGATGTCGATGATGACCATTCCTGGCGTGAAGCTCTCCATCACTTCTTTGCCGACAGCCTTCTCTTTCACCTTGGCGATGAATTCCTTGACCACTTTGAAGTTTACATCCGCTTCGAGCAATGCCAGACGTACCTCGCGCATAGCCTCGGCTACATCTTCATCAGATACCTTGCCTTTGCCGCGCAGCTTACTGAACACATTCTGTAATCGGGTCGTTAATCCTTCAAATGCCATGATCCCACCTCCTTGACTTTAATACTGTTTTCAAGACCGATAAGTTCCACCCACCCGTTATGATCTTCTCATTCGCTGAGCTGGGCAACAATATCGTGTATTTGTTTGTTGTTATCAATGGAGACGCCTGCGCGTTCCAATGCATTTTGCAAATCTTCAAGATTGCGATTACGCCGTTCATGCTTTTCCAGCAAGGCTAGCTTGCTTTCGTAATTTTCCAGCACTTGTTCGGCACGCTTGATATGCTCGTATACCGCCTGGCGGCTGATTTCAAACTCGGCTGCAATTTCACCAAGTGAAAAATCGTCATGAAAGTAATACTTTAGAAAAGTCTGCTGTTTCTCAGTAAGTAACAATTCGTAAAAAGCAAACAGTAAGTTAATCCGGTTTGTCTTCTCAAGCCGATTTTCTTGACTCACATCGGGGCACTCCCTTCGTCAAGGAAAAACACTTTACACTCTTGCAACGTTCCTAATAATACCTAAAACAAATCAGGTTGTCAAGCAAAAATACTTGTCACAATAAAAACAGCTAAGATCACGTCCCATTTCGATGCTAAACCGGTGATTTCTGCCCTTTTACATGACAAGCAAACCCCGATCTATAACCTTTACACTCTACCTCTATGTAAAAGAAAAACGAATGCGTCTCAGCCAGTGGAGATGCATCCGTTTATGTGATCTAGCGAAGTGGTGTCAAGTACAGCAGTACCATGAAGAAATGAAGAATACTGCCTGCTAACACAAAGAGATGCCAAATCGCATGGTGGTATGGAAATCCACGCCACACATAAAAAAGCGTCCCCAGTGTATACATCAGACCTCCAGCTACCAGCAACACGATTCCGCCTGTAGGAATGGCAGCCATAAGCGGTTGCCAGGCAATAACGATGAGCCAGCCCATCGCAATATAGAAAATCGTGGACATGAATAAAAACTTTTTAGTGAAAAACGCCTTAAAGATCACGCCGAATAATGCGATTCCCCAGATTATACCGAACAGGGTCCATCCAAGTGTGCCGCGAACAGCAATAAACAAAAGTGGAGTATATGATCCGGCAATAAACAAATAAATAGATGAATGATCAAAAATCTCAAATAAATCTTTCACTTTTCCATCTTTCCATGCATGCACGAGTGTGGAGCTCGTATAGAGCAGTAACATGGTGATCCCATAGATCGTGAAACTGACCACATGCCAAGCCGTGCCTTTGATACTTGAAAATACAATCAATAGCACCAGTGCAGCTACACTGAGTGCAGCGCCGATTCCATGTGTCACCGCATTGGCGACTTCTTCACGGCGAGAATAGGTATAAGTATTGGCCATTTCAACCGTCCTTTCTAACCCTTTAAGCATTACCTTCTTTATTCCCATTATACACGTATTGCCAGTGACATTACACGTGACACTTATCACGTATATCACTGGCAATACGGTTAACGCTACTCATTTATTCTATTTATTAAGATCTAGGAATTAGCTTCCTCTTCTTCAGCACTTTCAGCTGGCTGTTCCTGGATCAATCCGGCGAACAAGGCATGCACAAATTGCTCCGAATCGAATGGCTGCAGATCGTCAATCTTCTCACCCAGTCCCACGAGTTTTACTGGCAAGTCCAACTCCTGACGGATCGCAACAACGATTCCGCCTTTAGCTGTACCATCCAGTTTCGTCAGTACCAGACCAGTTACGCCGCTTTTCTCACCGAAAAGTTTAGCCTGATTCAAGGCATTTTGGCCTGTTGTTGCATCCAGTACCATCAGTACCTCATGCGGAGCTTCCGGAATTTCACGCTGAATGACACGATAGATCTTGTTAAGCTCGTCCATCAGGTTCGATTTATTTTGCAGACGACCTGCTGTATCACAGAGGAGAACATCTGCGCCCCGTTGCTTCGCTGCCTGCACCGCATCATACATAACAGCTGCTGGATCTGAACCGGACTGCTGCTTGATAACATCTACACCGGCACGTTGTCCCCATACTTCCAACTGTTCGATAGCTCCGGCACGGAACGTATCTCCAGCTGCCATGATGACTTTTTTACCTTGTTGTTTAAAGCGATGAGCCAGCTTGCCAATCGTTGTTGTTTTACCAACACCGTTAACGCCGACGAACAAAATGACGGTAATGCCATCCGGGTTCATTTTCAATTCATTGTTCTGTTCACTGCGAAGAAGATCCGTCAGTTTCTCGGACAATACAGGCTGCAGTTCAGCCGCGTCCTCAATTTTACGTTTTTTCACCTCAACGCGCAGATCTTCGATCAGATTCATAACCGTATTCACACCAACGTCTGCTCCAATAAGAATCTCTTCCAATTCTTCATAGAACTCTTCATCGATTTTTTTGCGGCGGATAACGAGATCCGACACTTTTTCCACAAGCCCTTTACGTGTCTTTTCCAATCCATCCTTGAACTGTTTGGTCACTGACTCCGTTTTGCTTGCAATGCTGTCTCTAAGCTTCTTAAAAAAACTCATAAAGCCCCTCCATCGTGTACATAATCTGAGCGTTTGATAATGATGCTCAATCTAAATCAAATTTGAATGAATACAATGAGTTCATGTGTCTCGCAGGTTTGGATCAGATCAGGCAATTACAGCTTCTTCATCTTCCAGTTTAACCGAAACGAGCTTGGATACGCCGCCCTCTTCCATGGTAACACCGTACAGCACATCCGCTTCTTCCATTGTACCTTTACGATGGGTAACGACGATGAACTGGGTTTGTTCAGAGAACTCACGCAAGTACTGGGCAAAACGTACCACGTTGGCTTCATCCAATGCTGCCTCAACTTCATCCAGCACACAGAACGGTACAGGTTTGACATGCAGAATGGCAAATAACAAAGCCATCGCGGTCAAAGCCCGCTCCCCACCAGATAACAGCTGCAGGTTTTGCAGTTTCTTACCTGGTGGCTGAGCAACAATATCTATTCCCGTATCGAGCAAACGTTCAGGGTCCATCAGAACAAGGTCAGCACGTCCCCCACCAAACAGCTTGGTAAACACGGTACCGAACTCACGGCGGATCGCATCAAACGTGATTTTGAATCGCTTCGCCATCTCGTCTTCCATTTCCCGTATAACCTGATACAACGTAGTTTTAGCTTCCACCAGGTCATTCTTCTGTTCACTCAGGAACTCATATCGCTCATTAACTCGCTGGAACTCCTCAATCGCTCCCAGGTTAACCTCACCCAAAGCAGATATACTGCGCTTGAGCTTCTGTACCTCAGCCTGTGTATGTTCCACATCTTCCGGTACAGGATAACGCTCTTTAGCCAGTTCATAGCCCAGTTCGTATTCATCCGTCAGCTTCCGCAGTATATTTTCCAGCTCAACATCCAGCCGGTTCACGGAAATTTCCGTCTGTCGCATCTGCTCTTCCACCGCTTTCAACTGCGTGCGCTGTTCTTTCGTTTCGCTCTCGGCAAGCTCAAGCTTTTTCGACAACTCACTTCGGGCAGCACGTTTGAAGTCCAGCTCCTGTGATGCTTCTGCTTTTTTCAGCTTGTACTGATTCAGATCTTCAATCTGCTTGACACTCTCGGTCTGTGTTTTCTTGAGATCTGCCTCCATCGAAGCCAGCAACGTGCGATTCTGACGAAGATCTTTCACCAGCGACTCCACTTCCCGCTCCAGACGCCGCAATTGTTCCCCATTGGAGAATCGCTCCTGATCGAGCTTGCCTTCCCGTACTTTCAATTCAGTGAGTTGGCTCTGCAATTCTTCCTTCGCGGATTCATTGGCTTTCCGAGCAAACTCAGCTGCATGGATGGCACGATGAGTCGCTTTTTCTTCCTCTTCAAGCTGCTCCAGCTTCTTCACAGCGACGATGCGAGCGGTATCTAGCTCTTTGATCTCTTCGGTAAACCCGCTCTTCTCCTGCCCGGCAACAGCAACCTGTTCAAGCACGTGGCGAAGCTCATGCTCTACCTGTTTCATTTCCATCGAAGCCTGCTGTTCTGCATTTCGGGTATCGTCACCGGACTGACGAAGTTCGTCCAGTTTGTCCTGACACTGCTCCAGTTGAACTTTTACATCATCCACACTACGATGCAGTTTCACAATCTGATTTTCCGTATCCAAAATATCCTGGTCGAGCTGATCCAGTTGACGTTTCCGACTGAGCAGACTCACATTTTTCTTATGCTGGCTACCACCCGTCATGGAACCACCTGCATTAACCACGTCGCCTTCAAGCGTCACGACCCGGAAACGATACTGGCAACGAGCCGCAATTTTGTTCGCGACCTCCAGCGTTTCGGCAATAATAACATTACCTAACAGACTGCCAATGATCGAAGCATACTTGGATTCGAATTGTACGAGATCAGCACCGATCCCCACAAAGCCCTCCATGCCTTCAATCATGGAACGTTCAGCCGCGCCAATGGCACGTGGACGAATGACATCCAGAGGCAGGAACGTTGCACGGCCCAATTGACGTTGCTTAAGGAAAGCGATCGCCTGTCTGGAAACTGATTCATTTTCCATGACCACATGCTGCAAGGATGCTCCCATCGCTGTCTCTACCGCAAGTTCAATCTTCTCGGGAACTTTGACGAGTTCAGCAACAGCTCCATGAACACCGTTTAGTGTGCCTTTGCGTGAAGCCTTGAGCACCTCTTTGACACCCAGCATGAATCCGTCAAAATCATCCTGCATCTCTTTCATCGTATCGCGGCGGGAGACCTGAGCTTCACGTTTCTGTTCCCATTTACGGACTGTGCCCCGACTTTCTTCGAGCAGCTTCTGCAGCGACTGGAGTCGTTCGCTTTCCGTAATATAACCACCACGTAGATCACTGATTTCTTTGCCCAAACGAACAACCTTTTTCTCAATGTCCGCTTTGCGACTTTCCAGGGTCTCTTTCTGATCTTCCCATTTTCCAGATTCCTCAGCCGCGCGATTCATTCTGCGCTCCAGCGTTTCTTTCTGCTGGTCCACGTAACGAATTTCATTTCGTGTCTGGGCCATCTGATTCATCAGTTCCAGCAAGTTGCCTTTGAGGCTTTCCTCTTGCTGTTGGCTAATGCCACCTGTAACACCAATGAGTTTGGCCTCTTCCTGGGACAACTGATTTCTCACATCATTCAGTTCATGCTCAAGCTTGCCAAACTTCTCACGCAGTGCAAGCAGCTCGGTTTCCCGTTCGCGATGTCTCTCTTCACTAGCCGTAAGCGTTACTTTGAGCTGCTCCTGATTCGTTTGCAGATGGTGCGAGCGTTCCTTGAGCAGTTCCCCAAGCCCTTCACTTTTCTCCGTCGCTTCACTGAATTGCAATAAGGCGGATTGCAGTTGCTCTGTCTCTGTTTCCAGGATACGCAGCGCATTCCGATCATTTTCCAGCTTGGCATCATGCGTAGAGACAATCGCTGCGAGTCCAACTTCTTCCTGTTTTAGCGATTGCAGTCGCTCATTTGCCTTACTCCAGGACGCATGAATCTGTTCAATCTGATACACATACATGGAAATTTCCTGCGATTTGAGCTGTGAACGAAGTTCCTTATAATGGATTGCTTTCTCCGATTGTTCCTTAAGCGGACCAATCTGATCTTCCAGCTCGGTCACGAGATCATGAATCCGCAGCAAATTCTGCTCTGTCTCATCCAGTTTGCGCGTAGCATCCCGCTTGCGGGATTTATATTTAACAATACCTGAAGCCTCTTCAAAAATGCCCCTGCGATCCTCTGAACGGGTACTCAGAATCTCTTCGATTCGTCCCTGTCCAATAATCGAGTAGGCTTCTTTACCAATGCCGGTATCCATAAACAACTCCGTGATATCCTTCAAACGACAAGATTGCTTGTTGATAAAATATTCGCTGTCTCCGCTGCGATGTACACGACGAGTCACCGTCACTTCACCGAAATCCAATGCAAGTGCGTGATCCTCGTTATCGAGCGTTAACGAAACTTCACCGAAATTAACGGCCTTCCGTGCGTCACTACCTGCAAAGATGATATCTTCCATCTTGCCACCACGCAGCGACTTGGCACTTTGTTCCCCCAGAACCCAGCGGATGCCGTCCGATATATTACTCTTTCCACTTCCGTTCGGACCTACAACAGCCGTAATGCCACGAACGAATTCCATCTCCGTTTTGTCGGCGAATGACTTGAATCCACCCAATTCAATCCGTTTTAAAAACATAGGGTTTCTCGTCACCTCCTCTTGCAAATTTCAAGTATTGCATTCAAGCGCCTAAATAAATTGAACCAAAACAAGGTTCAACTTATTTAGTTAACGATCAGGATAACTCCCCCTGAACCTCTTTACAAAAAAAAGAGCAAAAAGCAGTCCGGCCGATTACTTCCGCCGGGGCGGACCCGCGGGCTGCTCTTTGCTCTTCGTTTGTCTATGCGCTATCGGTTAAGCTCCGGCTTCCGGAAGCTTCAGTCGATCAAGTGCTGCAGATGCAGCCTGTTGTTCCGCTTCCTTTTTGGAACGCCCTGTACCTCTGCCAAGCCGTTCTTGACCCATATGGACCTCCGAGACAAACTCACGTTCATGGGCAGGTCCCCGTTCCTCAACGATACGGTATTCCAAAGCTCCCATATTGTGATGCTGAGTAAGTTCCTGCAGTTCCGTTTTGTAATCACTCATTTGCAGCTTGCTGCCCAGAACGATTAATGGGAATACATGCTGGTCGAGAAATGTCCGAACAGGCGCAAGCCCCTGATCCAGATACAATGCACCAATGAAAGATTCAAACACATCTGCCAGCAGAGCCGGCCGTGTCCGTCCTCCAGTTAGTTCCTCACCTTTACCAAGAAGTACATACTGCCCAAAACCCAACGCTTCAGCAAATTTGACGAGGGAAGGCTCACAGACAATAGATGCCCGCAGCTTAGTTAATTCACCTTCCGGACGGTTAGGATACAAATGATACAAGTATTCCGATACAGTCAGTTCCAGCACGGCATCGCCCAGAAACTCCAGACGCTCGTTGTCCTGATGCTGACTGAACCGGTGTTCGTTTACATAAGAAGCATGGGTAAACGCTTGTTTTAAAAGCTGCCTGTTGTCAAATTTGATTTGAAGTTTGTGTTGTAACTGCTTCAGATCTTCACTCAAACGAACTAGCCCCTTATGCTTCAAATTTTTTGAGAATAATGGTGGCATTGTGACCGCCGAATCCAAATGAATTGGACATGGCAATATTGACTTTAGTTTGACGTGGAACATTTGGTACATAATCCAGATCACATTCCGGATCCTGATTTTCCAGGTTAATCGTTGGAGCCAGTGTCTGATGTGTCAGTGACAATCCGCAGATGACCGCTTCTACACCACCAGCAGCGCCAAGCATGTGGCCCGTCATGGATTTAGTAGAACTCACTGCGAGCTTGTACGCATGGTCACCAAACGCCTTTTTGATCGCAAGCGTTTCGGATCTGTCGCCTACAGGTGTCGAAGTTCCGTGTGCATTGATGTAATCCACTTCTTCAGGCTCAATACCCGCATTACGAAGTGCCATCTTCATGCAACGTGCTGCTCCGTCCGGATCTGGTTCTGTCATGTGATGTGCATCGCCAGTCAGACCGTAACCGATCACTTCACCATAAATACGTGCACCACGTTTTTGAGCATGTTCCAGGGATTCCAGAATCAGAACGCCCGCGCCTTCGCCCATTACAAAACCATCACGATCTGTATCAAAAGGACGGCTTGATTTCGCAGGATCGTCATTACGTGTTGACATTGCGCGCATCGCACAGAACCCTGCAAGACCCGTTGGTCTGATTGTTGCTTCCGCACCACCACAGATCATGGCATCTGCATCACCATTGGCAATCAGCTTGAAGGAATCTCCGATGGAGTGTGTACCTGTTGCACAAGCGGTAACAACGTTAATGTTAGGCCCTTTGGCACCAAGAGAAATGGACATTTGGCCTGAAGCCATGTTCGAGATCATCATGGGAATGAAGAATGGACTTACCCGTTTTGGACCTTTTTGCAGCAATGCATTATGTTGGTCCTCCCAAGTTCCCAATCCGCCAATACCTGATCCGATAGATACACCAAAACGCTCTGCATCAATGTTCTCGTTAATTTTCAGACCACTGTCTTCAACGGCTTTAAAACCAGCTGCAACAGCAAACTGTACAAAACGGTCCATTTTGCGAGCATCCTTGCGATCCATGTATTCTTCCGGGTTGAAATCCTTGATCTCGGCTGCAATCTGTGTCGTGTATTCACTTACATCAAACGCCTCAATCTGAGAGATTCCGGACTTACCTGCCATTAAACTGCCCCAGAACGTTTCCAAATCTTTTCCGAGCGATGTCATTACGCCCATTCCGGTAATTACTACTCTTTGTTTCAAACCGACTCACCTCTATATCGACTGCATTACGCAAGTATTTTGTGGGAATATCCGCAAACAGGCATCTATTCAACCAAGATCGGTAGACCTGCTTGAGTAGAGCTGCTTGCGGAATGAGAAAAACCAATGAATGATGAGAAGTCCCGCCTGTTCGAAAACATGTGCGGGACTAAAATGACTTTAGGTATGAGATTGTATGTACTTAACAACTTCACCTACGGTCGTGATTTTTTCTGCATCTTCATCAGAGATTTCCAAATCAAATTCATCTTCCAATTCCATGACCAATTCCACTACATCCAAAGAATCAGCACCCAAATCTTCTTTGAAAGATGCTTCAAGTGTAACTTCAGCTTCGTCTGCGCCCAAGCGGTCGACGACGATGCGTTTTACACGCTCCAATACATCGGACATCCGGTTCACCTCCTTCTTTGGTATTATACGAGAATCGCAGGCAAAATGCCATAGAAGACATATGCGGCTCCCGGCCGGGGAACCCGGCCTTTTTCCGGCATTTCGGATCGTCCAGCGCCTGTTCCCCGACTATTGTTCAAGTCCGGGAAGAATTACATGTACATGCCACCATCAACATGCAGCGTCTGCCCTGTCATATAAGATGAAGCCTGTGAGGCCAGGAAAGTAACTACACCGGCGATTTCATCCGGCTGACCCAAACGGGACAACGGAATACCACTTAGCATACCGTCCACCAGCTCCTGGGACAACTCTTTTGTCATATCTGTCTCAATGAAACCTGGTGCAACACAGTTAACTGTGATTCCACGAGAAGCCAGTTCACGAGCAGATGCCTTCGTCAGGCCAATGACTCCTGCCTTGGCAGCAACATAGTTCGCTTGTCCAGCATTACCGAGCACACCTACAACCGAGGAGATATTGATAATTCTTCCCGACCGTTGTTTCATCATTGGACGTGTAACCGCCTTAAGGCAGTTAAACACACCTTTGAGATTGGTTTCAATAACCTGATCGAATTCTTCCTCTTTCATACGCATGATCAGATTATCACGGGTAATCCCGGCATTGTTCACCAGAATATCAACGTTGCCCCATGCTTCGAGTGTAGCTTTGACCATTTGTTCAGCTTCATCCATCAGGCCAACATTGGCTTGAAGTGTAATTGCCTTGACTCCTTTGGCACGAATCGCTTCCGCCACTTCCTCAGCTGCCGCTTGACTGCCCGCATAATTCACGGCTACGTTCGCTCCAGCCTCAGCTAGTGCCAGTGCAATACTGCGCCCAATGCCACGGGATGCCCCGGTAACGAGTGCATTTTTACCTTCTAATGGTTTAGACATAATCATTCCTCCTTTCCCCAAATCTATATCAGTTCAACCAAAGAATGTTTACACTTGCCAATCCGATGACAGAATAAACTTCCGATCGCTGTTATCCCCAGATTTTTTTGATTCCCTTTTCTAAAGGGAAAATCCGGTGATAAAGGCGCACGCTCCGCTTCTTCAGTTTTTTCTGTCCTCTCCGTTCTCGTGTAAAAAGTTTAGTTTAACTCATATAACTCCTTCTAATTCACTTGCCGTTGCTTCGAGCGTTTCAAGACTGTTCACATTATACAGTTTTACGGTTTTATCTGTTTTTTTAATCAAACCGGTCAATACACTGCCAGATCCAATCTCGATGAACGTATCCACGCCTTGCTCAATAAGCCATGTCACACTGTCTTCCCATAATACAGGAGAATAGACCTGAGCTGTTAACAAATCCTGAACTTGTCCATTCTCTGCAGGTCTTGCAGTCACATTAGCGACTACAGGGACCGCTGCCGGTGAGAACGTGACGGTTTTCAGTTTTTCTTCCAGCTTCTCAGCTGCACCCTTCATCAATGAAGAGTGGAACGGGCCGCTTACTTCAAGTAGAATGGCGCGTTTGCCGCCAGCTTCTTTCACTCGTTCCGCGACCGCAGCTACGCCTTCCTTCACACCGGAAACGACGATTTGTCCAGGACAATTGATATTGGCAAGTTCAACCGCATGACCACTTTCAGATACGTCACGGCAAAGCACCCCCAGCGCTTCCCGATCCGCACCCAACACAGCAGCCATCGCTCCTTGTCCACCCGGTACTGCCTGTTCCATATACTGACCACGCGCCCGTACAATGCTCACTGCATCAGCAAACGAAAGAACGCCTGCTGCCACTAGTGCACTGTATTCTCCCAGACTGTGTCCAGCCGTATAGTCAGGCTGAATTCCTTTTTCTTTGAAAGCTTCAAGCAAGGCAATACTTGCTGTCAACAGAGCCGGTTGTGTATTTGATGTCTGTTTCAACTCGGTCTCTGGTCCTTCAAATACAAGATTGCTCAGCGAGAAACCCAATGTTTCATCCGCTGTACGAAAAATCTCGGTTGCCGCAGGCACGGACTCATATGCGTCTTTCGCCATACCTACAGCCTGTGATCCCTGACCGGGAAATACAAATGCTATTTTACCCATCCCATTCATCTCCCAGCTGTCTATTTTACCAAACGAGTACGGATGCGCCCCATGTCAGACCGCCACCGAATCCAACCATCAGAACGGTATCTCCGGCTTTCATACGACCTTCCTCGGCTGCTTCTACCAAAGCAAGTGGAATGGAAGCAGCAGATGTGTTTGCATACTTATCCACGTTGACTACAACTTTCTCTTCAGGAAGTTCAAGTCGCTGCATGGCAGATTGGATAATCCGAATATTCGCTTGGTGAGGAACAAACAGATCCACATCCGTACGCTCCATACCAGCCTTGCGCAATACCTCGATCGTAGCCGTACCCATGACACGTACCGCAAACTTGAATACTTCACGACCGTTCATATAGATGTAATGCTTTTTATTTTCAACGGTCTCTGCGGTAGCAGGCAAACGGGAACCGCCGCCTTCCATCTGAAGAAGACTACCGCCAGCACCTTCTGCGCCAAGATCGAATGCTTTGAAGCCACGGCCTTCCGGAACTTCACCAACGACCACTGCTCCTGCGCCATCACCAAAGAGGACACATGTGTTACGGTCTGTATAATCCGTAATACGAGACAAGCAATCCGCACCAATAACAAGTGCGTTGTTGTACATGCCACTCTGGATGAAGCTCGTAGCACTCGCCAAACCATATACAAATCCGGAACATGCAGCTGACAAATCGAATGCCGCCGCACCTTTTGCACCCAGTTTGTCCTGCAGAATGCAGGCTGTCGATGGGAACGAAGAATCCGGAGTAATGGTTGCAACAATAATCAGATCAAGATCACTGCCTGTCATGCCTGCAGATTCAAGGGCTTTAATAGCCGCTTCATATGCCAAATCGGAAGTTGCCTGATCGGGTGCAGCAATATGACGCTCTTTGATTCCTGTACGACTGACGATCCACTCGTCATTGGTATCGACCATTTTCTCCAGGTCGCTATTCGTCAAAATTTTCTCAGGCACATACTTCCCTGTACCAATAATCCCTACTGGGCGCAAATTATTCATGTCGTCACTCACTTCCCGCTAATTTCCTTAGATATGCTCTCTACCAGCTGATTCTGCACTGCAATCCGAGCTTGGCGCACAGCATTTTTGATGGCATTGCCATCAGCAGATCCATGACTTTTCACAACCAGTCTGCTCAAACCGAGGAGCGGCGCTCCGCCATGCTCCGTATAATCCAGCTTCCGTTTCAACCCACGTAGCTCAGGCATCAGTACAGCCGCAGCCAGTTTACTTTTGAGAGAAGATGAGAATTGTTCCTTAAGCAAGGCGAAAATGGCACCTGCTGTGCCTTCCAGCGATTTCAGCAGTATATTTCCTGCAAAACCGTCACATACAAGCACATCACAAGCACCGGTCAGCACATCACGTGCCTCTACATTACCGACAAACCGAATTGGGAGTTGCTCCAGTAAAGGATATGCATGTTTGGTCAACTCATTTCCCTTGCCTGGTTCTGTTCCTACATTGAGCAAGCCCACTCTTGGAGATTCTATGCCCTGTACTTTTTGCCGATACAAACTGCCCATCAGGCCATATTGTGCAAGATGCTCCGGCTTGGCATCCATATTCGCTCCAAGATCAAGCGCAAGTACTCCCACATCATCAATCGTTGGAATCATGGGTGCAAGCGCCGGGCGTTCAATGCCTTCCATACGACCTACAACAAGCAAACCCGCTGTCATCAGCGCTCCGGTATTGCCCGCCGAGATCATCGCGTCCGCCTCGCCCTCTTTCAGCATGCGGCCCGCTACCACCATGGAGGCATCCTTCTTGCGACGTACAGCTTTAACGGGTTCATCATCCGATCCAATAACTTCGGAAGCATGCCGGACCGTCAGATTGGCAGGTCTCACACCTGACTGACTCAAAAGAGGCTCCAGCTTGGCTTCATCGCCGATCAGGACGATCTGTGTATCCGCCCATTCCGTGGCTGCGGCAATCGCACCTTCTACCGTTGATGCAGGTGCATTGTCGCCTCCCATGGCATCAATGACGATTTTCATTCCAAATGACCTCCTTCTCCGCTGTCTTCTCCACCTGAATGGTAGATTACAAAGTTGCCTTGAAACACCATCTCTTCACCTACATAGGTGAATACTTCCACTTTGGCTTTGCCCTTTTGACCGGGAATCGATCTCACATAAGCCTTCGCAATACACTTCTCTCCCAAATGAACCGAGCGGACAAAACGAATGTCTGCTGATGCAGTCAACGCGATCTCGTCATTAATAATCGCTACAGCCAAAGAGTTAGCCTGTGCAAAGACATAGTGTCCACGTGCAATGCCTGTTCTGGAAAACACGTGTTCTTCCTTAATCTCAAACAAGGAAATCCCGCTTTTGTCCAGCTGCAAATCCACTATATCACCGATAATCTCATGCAGGGGCAACGAACGTACCTGATCATACGAGCGCTCTGCCATAAGTTTCATCCGCTCCCGAAGTTCGGGTATTCCAAGTTCCAGCCTGTCAAGACGAATCGTCTGAATACTCACCTTCAATTGGCGCGTAAGTTCCTGATCCGTCACAAACGGGTTTTCTTCTATCATTTTGGTTAACTGCTGTTGCCTCTGTCTCTTCGGTACACGTTCGATGCCTGACACCCCCCGCTGTATCGTTTACGGAACCGTCCCATCCGGCCAGTTCAACCATTCTTTCCTGTTGCTTCTATAGTTGCATCCCTGGTCACCAGGGTCGTTCTCAAACGGATCATGGTTCATCTATATGTAACGTCAAATCTTAGAACCTGGTACTAAACTATAGTATATCTCATCCGGTGTCAAAAAGAAAGGCTGGCCTAACAAAAACAATTCACCCTTGTGGCACACGGATTTCATGCCTACTAACTCATTCTGCCGACACCCTTTAATCCAAAAAAAGTAGCACCTCATCGAAATGAAGTGCTACTTAATGTCCAACTATTATTGAGAGATGATCTCTCTTGCTTTGTACGTTCCGCACACTTTGCACACGTGGTGACTAAGTTTAAGTTCGCCACATTGTTCACATTTCACCATGCCCGGTACAGCCAATTTAAAGTGAGTGCGACGTTTGTCGCGACGCGTCTTGGACGTTCTCCGTTGAGGTACTGCCATTATTCCCACCTCCTTATCAAAATCAACCTTTGCAGGTAGTCTTAAAATGTTCGATTTTCAATCATGCTCATTTAAAAAAATCCTTGAGCCCTGCAAGCCGCGGATCGATAACCTCGTTATCACAACCACAGTCACCTTCGTTCAGCTCATGGCCACACTTAGGGCATAACCCTTTGCATGTATCGCTACATAGCGGTATAAACGGAAGATCCAGCAGAAAAGCTTCCTCGGCACAACCCTTCAGATCAATGCTATCTCCATCCACATAGAGTGTATCATCGTCTTCGTGTAATTCCTTTGGCTGTTTTCCCTGCTTGAATTGCTCATGAAAATCAATATGAAAATGTTCATTGATTGGCTTAAGACAACGGGAGCACAACATGTCCACTCCTACAGTCAGCTTGCCATGAACATCCACAACGTCACCTTCTCTGAATTCTGCAGATAAGTCCGCAGTCAGCGGGGTAACGGCTGTGATATCTTGTCGGTTAGAAACCAGTTCCTTGATCTCCCACTGTTCGTTAAACTTCAGGGGACCATCACTGGTAGCCACTTTGCGAAATGGCATTAACATTTCCATCACTCCAAACGAAACCAATTTCATAATTCGTATCAAACGTATCACGACAGTTATACAGGTCAAGCCTGCTTTTGTAAAGCAATAAATCCTGACTGTATGTATTCTGACGATTCATCGTTAAAAGTATTATGAAATTGACTTAACAAACAAAAATCATTATACCGATTTTTCAAGACGTTTGTCAACACTTTTAACTTTACACCCTATTTTAAAATCAATGGCTCAGAACCGTTTACTCCATCTGGTCTATTATAGACTCACTTCAAGATAAACTACAAGTCGTCATTTTAGTTGTAGTTCCTTGCAAATAGCGGTCACATTTCGTTAACGTTTAGTGTGATCTATGTCACACAGACCCGCTTGCCCCCTATCTATACTTGCTATAAACCGAAGCACGATCAGCTCCATGACCGATTTATTATCCAACTATTTCATATTATATCGGGAGGGAAAATGTATGTTAAACGAGCACACAATTAGAGTCATTAAATCTACAGTCCCCGTACTTGAAGTCCACGGCGAAGCGATCACACGCCATTTCTATGAAACGATGTTTACAGCTCATCCGGAACTGCTGAATATTTTCAATCACGCAAATCAGAAACAGGGACGACAGCAAGCCGCTCTCGCCAATATGGTATACACCGCTGCCCTGCATATCGATAATCTGTCCTCCATCCTGCCTGCCGTCCGGCAAGTTGCACATAAACATCGCAGCCTGGGTATCGTTCCCGAGCAATATGCGATTGTCGGCACCTATCTGCTGCAAGCCATCAAAGATGTGCTTGGAGACGCGGCAACGGATGAAATTATCACAGCGTGGGGCGAAGCCTACAACGTCATTGCAGACGCCTTCATCGGGATCGAACAGGATATGTATACGGAAGCGGAAAACCAGACGGGTGGCTGGGAAGGATTTCGTACTTTCAAGGTTGCCAAGAAAGTGCAGGAAAGCGAAGTCATCACGTCCTTTTATCTTGTTCCAGACGATGGTCAGCCTATTGCCAGCTATGAACCCGGACAATATATTAGTATCAAAATCCAGCCAGAGGCACAGTCATTTACCCAGATTCGTCAGTATAGCCTTTCAGACACCCCGGGTAAACCCTACTATCGTATTTCCGTTAAACGTGAGCGAGGTGTATTAGAGCGACCTGACGGAGTTATCTCTACGCATCTCCACGATCACATTGAAGAAGGCAGTCAAGTGGAACTATCGGCTCCTGCTGGCGACTTCACGTTGAATACAGAGGATAAACGTCCTGTTGTGCTGCTTAGTGGCGGCGTTGGCTTAACGCCAATGATCAGTATGTTAAACACGCTGGTTCAAGTAAACGATAACCGTGAAATTACTTTTTTACATGCAAGTCCAAATGGTCAATCTCACGCTTTCCGTGATCATGTGAACAGTCTTGTCGAATGTAATCAGGGTGTTCAAGCTTATTATTGTTATACACAACCTGAGGATTCTGATCGCGAAAATGAGTGTTTTCATAAGGAAGGTTACATGGATGCCACCTGGCTTCGTCAAGTGATTGATGAACTGGATTCCACTTATTATCTGTGTGGGCCAGTTTCGTTTATGCGGGCAATCTATACGGAGCTTCTGGCGCTTGGTGTTGCAGCAGACAACATTCATTATGAATTTTTCGGACCCAAAGCTAGTCTTTCTCCCGCACCGGAGAGTGTCTAAACGTTCTGAATATGACAAGTTATATGCAAAATCAGGTAGTCTAATAAGGTGGTGAAATACGGTTCATTAAATATTAAAATGCGGTCACCAGCTTCTTCGCACCATTTTAATATCATAGGACTTATGCTTGAAGGCACGGTCTGACATCTGCTGATGTTGGATTTGTGCCTTTTTTCATTGGTCTGACAGATTCGGTGATTTGATCTAATAGAGGTCATCGCCTATGATGGAATGGATGTTATACATACTCGGTTATCCAATCGAAAGGAGTACGTCTAATCATGAAAGCCGTAGGCGTCATTGTTGAATATAACCCCTTGCACAATGGGCATGTCTATCATTTGCAGGAAGCTCGGCGGCTAAGCGGCGCAGACGCCGTTGTTGCAGTTATGAGCGGCCCTTTTCTCCAACGTGGCGAACCCGCCATCGTGGGTAAAAGGGCGCGCACCGAAATGGCGCTGCACGCAGGCGCAGATCTGGTGCTTGAACTGCCGGTGGCTTACGCGGTACAACCGGCAGAGTGGTTTGCCTTCGGTGCGGTATCGCTGCTGCACCGCACCGGCGTGGTGGACTCGCTCTGCTTCGGCAGCGAGTCCGGCGACCTGGACAGCCTGCAGCGCATTGCGCGCGTGCTGGCTGTCGAGCCCGCAGGGATGCGCGAGGACATCGCGCGCCGCCTGCGGGAAGGCGCCAGCTACCCCGCCGCGTACGCAGGCGCGGCGGCAGCGCTGGCGCCCGGCGGCGTCGATGCTCAGGACGCCGCTGCACTGCTGGAGCAGCCCAACAATTCGCTTGGGCTGCACTACCTGATCGCGCTGCAACGACTCGGCAGCGCGATCCAGCCCTTTACGGCGGCGCGTACCGGTGCCGCGTATCATGAGGCGACGCCCGGGCCGGGGGCGATCGCCAGTGCCACAGCCGTCCGCCGCCTGCTGATGGCGGACGGGCCCGATGCCGCCGCGCCATACGTGCCGGCGGCAACCCTTGCCATTCTGCATCGCGAATGGCAGGAAGGGCGCGCTCCCATACACTGGGAGCGCTTTGCACAGCCGCTGTTGCACCTTGCGGCCACCCGACGTACCTCCGAACTGGAACGCATCGCCGAAGTCACGGAAGGCCTGGAACACCGGCTGACCCGTACACTCGCTCAGCTCCCGGAGCCTTCAGTCGAAGCACTCCTGAATGCACTGAAGACCAAACGTTACACACGCACAAAGCTCCAGCGTATGCTCGCCCACCTGCTCCTGAATCACACCAAAGCCGAGTGTTCACCAGATCAATTGGCTGCCGGACCCGGATATCTCCGTGTACTTGGATTCAATGCTCAAGGACAGAGCCTGCTTAAACAGATGAAGAAGACCGCGTCGCTTCCTGTTGTGCTGAAACCGTCGACGTTCACACACAATCAGCTTGAACTGGATATACAAGCTCAGGTAGCCTATGGACTCGCTTGCGAGCATAAGGACACACGCAGGATGTTCAGTGATTACTATGAGTCACCTGTGAGACTATAACCCGCTTTTGACCATAAGGCTTAATCTCCTAAAGAGCTTCTCATTCCATCATCAAACAGATCATTGATATCCGCTATTCGACACTCAACTATACAAGTAAAAAATCCCCTTGTTGCGCGCCACTCAGGCACATTGCAACAAGGGGATTTACTTATTAACTTCTGTTGATCTTCTCAAATCTCTTGATCACATTTCATTGCAATCCATTCTTTTGATTTCAGCCGTTCTTCCCAACGATCCGTTTCAACTCTTCCCACCCAATCATTATCCTATGATTTCACAGACAGAGTTTTCAGGTAAGCCAGCGCATCATCCACCGTGCTTACAGGCACAAGTTTCATCTTAGTTCCGATCTGCTCAGCCTTGGCTGCTGCTTCCTTATAGTTATCCTTCGGCACGAAGAAGATCTCCGCTTCTTTCCGGTCAGCGGCTACAATCTTGTGCACTACACCACCGATCGCACCCACCACACCGTCCTTGGTAATGGTACCAGTACCCGCAATTCGATGACCCTTGGTCAGATCTCCAGGTGTTAACTGGTTATAGATCTCCAACGTAAACATCAATCCGGCAGACGGACCACCAACCTGGGTATCGGTGAAAGAGATCTGTTTGTCCGGATCTTCCGCTTTCACCTTCTGAACCGCACCAATCATTACACCGAGTCCCGGGCGGGTTTCACCCGTTTTACTGTCTTTGACCTGAATCAGTTTCACGTCCCGGCTAATGGTCTCTCCACCACGTTCCAGTTGCATTTCGACCGAGTCTCCAACCTTTTTATCTTTTAACTGGGCAGAAAGCACCGTATTATCCGGCGTAGCTGTTCCGTTCACTCCCAGAATAATATCTCCCGGAGCAATGTCTCCTTCCGGTTTCGGATCTTCGGACAGTCCAAATACAAAGATATGTTCAGGTACAATAGAGTAAGCCACGCCAGCCTGCTCATATGCAGCCTCCATTGCGGAGGATTGTGAGTCACTCATGAACCACACCTGTTCGGCAGAGTATTCCGCTTCGCTTTTGCCGCGCAGTCGATCTTCCTTTTTATCCACTTGAGCATTTTGATTGAACAGAGAGGTTCCTAGCAAAAACACATTGGCATACGTTGCCGACACAGTCGTCATCATAAATACACCGCGTTCATCCTGGTCCCCGCCCTTAACGGTTACCATTGGTTTTACTTCATCTGCACTGCCAGGCATGTAGATAATATATGGCGTTGGCATGTACACGGCAACATAGACAACCAGAGCCACCACGATCACAAAGATCGAAGCTCTGAATCCGCCAGATTTCCGAATCCGATTCATCGCATGAGCCTCCGTTCTTTGTATCTCTATATAAGCTGAACTCTACACTTATTAGCGCTCGCAATACCAGCTTTTGAATATTTTTATTCTCCGGTTTGGTTTCGCACTCTTTGTCATGCAGATACTCAGCTCAGTTTTTTAATATTTATTTCAAGTCTATCACTCTGGTACCTGTGCATACAATGGTACAGGCCGGATAGGCCGCTGTATACCATAGCCTGTCCGGTCAAGGCCGAACCGCCCTTCGGGCGTCATTCGGCCGTCCATAACGATTCAGATGCCAAATCGGCGTTATTTGATATGAGGTGAAACGATGACAATACAGAGCGAGGTTAGAGACTCTGGCCCGTTACGAACGATACTTCTAAGTACTGGCGCTTTAGCACTGGTCATTGCAGTAGTTGCTTCCCCCAAAGAAGCGTTTGATGCCTCTATTCAAGGTCTGGATATATGGTGGAAAATCATCTTCCCTGCCATGCTGCCCTTCCTGATGTTATCCCAAATGCTCAATGCGTTTGGCTTCACCCACGCGATCGGTGCCTTGCTCGGACCATTGATGCAACGCTGGTTCAGACTTCCAGGCAGTGCTGGACTCGCTATCGCTATTGGCATGTGCGGCGGATTCCCCGCAGGAGCAGATGCGGTATCCCGCTTATTTCAGGATAGACAAATTACCGCCAAGCAGGCGGTTGTCCTTGCAGCAGCAGCTCATTTTGCCAATCCGATGATGGTCATCCTGGTCGTTGGTGCTGCTTTTCTACACCAGCCTGCCGCCGGATATTTCCTCTTAGTGATTCACTGGATCAGCGGCTGGGTTGCTGCCATCCTTGCAGTGCGTCTCCTGCCTACACCGGGTAAGCATAAAGGTCCAGATGGCTCAGCAGCAGCACAGACAGAGAGCAACTCTATTGGTTCTCAGCCTGTCATTCCTGCAAGTTCCACAAGTCCCTCATCCATCCCCCCTCACCATACTACGTTGAAACGGCGCAATATATGGTCTGAGATGACGCTTGCAGCCAGGGAAGCTCATAGTCGTGATGGGAGAGGATTTGGCAAACTTCTGGGTGACACCGTATCCCAGGCTGTGCAAACTTTGATGATGACCGGAGGATACATGATCGGTTTTGCCGTATTTATCCGACTACTCTCCCTTTATCTGACTCCTGGTTCTTCTGCCGCGCTGTGGCCAGCCTTTTTGGAGCTTCATTTGGGCACCTACCATTTGAGCCAAACTTCACTTACACCTGCCCTGCTGATGTCCCTGCTTGCAGCTGTTTTGGGATGGGGTGGACTATGCTCCCATCTGCAAGTCTCTGCTGTCCTGAAAGCAACTGGACCCGACAGCAAATCCATGTTGTACTTTGCCGGAGTTCGTCTGACTCATGGGATCATCGCCTTTTTTATCAGTCTGTTCCTCTGGATGCCGTTCAGTCGATATAGCACACAAGCCTGGACCACATTACAGACGAATGCAGACCAGGACCTGTCGACACCAATCAGTTGGCTATTCATACATAATCCAGGCAACACATACACAAATAACGCCATATGGAGCGCTTTCCCTGTTGCATGCATGGGTCTAGCGTTACTTCTTGCAATCATGATTAGTCTATCGGGTCTTACCTTCTGGTTTAACCGCCGGTTTTCTCGCTGATTTTCTGACGGAGCGCAACTTCCACTTCAGGTGATACAAGATCTGTTACATCTCCATGATAATGAGCGATTTCTTTAACGATACTGGAACTTAAATAGGAATACTTTGGATTCGTCATCATAAATATCGTTTCCGCATCCGGATTCAACTTGCTGTTGGTCGATGCCAATTGCAACTCGTATTCAAAATCAGTTACCGAGCGGATACCGCGAACGATGACCTGAGCTTCCTTTTGCCGGACGTAATTGGCCGTCAGATCGCGGAAACTGTCTACCTCCACATTCGGTAGATGGCGGGTTACTTCTGTGATCAGTTCCTTGCGTTCCTCCACCGTAAACAGCGGATTTTTGCTCATATTGTTCAACACAGCCACAATGACGCGATCAAATTGCTTCGACGCTCTGGCGATAATGTCCAGATGCCCCATCGTTACGGGATCAAAACTCCCAGGATATACGGCGATCCGTTCCTGTCGATGTATCATTTCAGTCATGAGGAGCCTCCTCTTCCGGTGTAATGGATTCTCCATCTTCAACTGCTTCAGGCGCATAATAATAGATGGATACTGCCGTCTCCCCATACAAAGCCTTGCGCGTTTGTTCAAACGGGCCGAATTGCTCAGGGTAATCATGTTTGGATTCATATTCAAGCACGATGGTTGCTTCGGGTTCCAGAAGTTCCAGTTCGTGCATGGTCAACATCAACTCGTGCCCGTTCTTCATGCGATATGGCGGGTCGAGAAACACCAGATCGAACGTTGTGCCTCGCTTGGCGAGTGCCTTTAATGCACGACCTGCATCATTACGGTATACAGCCGCCTGGTCTTCCAGCTTGGTCGCCTTCAGATTCATGCGGATGACTTCAATACTTTTCGATTCCAAATCAACAAAAACAGCCTTGTCCATGCCGCGGCTTAGCGCCTCAATACCGAGACCTCCACTGCCTGCAAACAGATCCAATGCTGTGCCGCCCTCAAAATAAGGACCAACCATGCTAAATAACGCTTCCTTCACCTTGTCGGTGGTCGGTCGCGTGCCTGTGCCAGGAACAGCCTTTAGCGGCCTGCCTTTCGCACTCCCAGATACCACTCTCACTGACGAGTCACCTTTTCTCTATGTAAGTTTATTGATACGGCTATCGTACCACATTCGGGTTCGGTTTGAAAAATGTGCGGTCTTCATTTCTCTTGGAAAATTGTTGACGAATTGTTGACGCATATGTATAAAAAGGAAACAATCGGGCGATTCTATAATTATCGACATCACAAGTGTCGTAGACAACCGCGGAGAAGACTTACGTTTCCCCATAAGCTCTTCGTCCGGTTTCTCCTCTCCCATGAAAAAGAAGCTCTCGAAAGAGGGCTTCTTTTTGTTGTTTATGTTTTAATTAATTTTATTAGTTATACTTTTCTTCAAATTCACTTATTTCGGCTTCCTCTTCAGTCTGCAACCATCCAATCTCCCTAAGCCACATACCCATATCTGCGATAAATTCATTCACGTTTAGATGTTCAATCTTGTATTTCTGAAGCTTCTCACTCAAAAAAGCATAAAACTCATGGCTTAACGCATACCGTTGTTTGCTTTTGCTTAATGTCTTATACCGGTCCTCGCTGACCACCAGATCGAAATAGATGACATTCTCCTTCTTCACATGCCTGACCGTGGACCTTCTCTCGTATTCCTCAGGAAGGCATCTGAAAACAAAGAAGAGTTCAATATCAACTACTTGATATTTGCTTTCTGCTTGATCAAAAACAGACTGCAACTCATCCGAAAGATTGGCAACCTGCGTTAAACCTGAAGTGTCAGTTGATCGGCCCAGAATCATCACTAAACTCCTCCTTGTTCATTACCCCAACTCAGGAAGCTATACTAATTCATCTCTCGATGTTTCCGATTAGACCTTCGCAAATTGATCAATGGAATGATAAGTAAAACAACCGGTAAGAGAAGATTTATCGAACCATTCTTAATCATCATGAAGGTAATAAACAGCACGGCGAGCCAAGTCATAATCTCCGTCATTTCATATTTGGTTAACGTAAGCTTGAATGCTTTTCTCGAAATGAAACGAATCAAGAAATAAGCGATCAAGCTATAGAACAGAATCATTCCCAAAATTGCAACAGTGATTATGAGGTACATATCCATCATAAAAATCTCACCCGACCCTTATATCATTTCCTTAATTTTACCTTATAAGCAATAGGGTGTCATTGCAAATTCGGAACTAGCGCTTCTTCAAGACTGACAATTTACGCTTTACTTCTCTTCAACAACAATCGTTGCATTATAGATCACGACACGTTTCCCATTGAGATCGAATAATACTTTATTGCCGTATTCCGTATCTTGCACGTCAATTTTGCCATCATAGGTCTGAATCAATTCACCATTATTGCTGTACACTTTAACGACCCGCTCCAAGCCGCCCGAGTTATTGGATCTCATCGTTTTGAGGGCACGTTCACCCGAAGCCGTATTGAAATACCATATGAAACATCCAACAATGATGCCCAGAAAGACCAACACCGTCACCCATATACCTGTCTTTGCTTTTCTACTCATCTTGAACCCCCTCTTATGTTTCCTATCTTGTACATTACGTGGCCGGAGAGAGAACGGTTTCATACATCACATCTCAAGCCATTCCTGGACATAACAAAACAGAGACCTCCAACAAGCGAAGGCCTCTGTCCTTTATTGCAATTTTTTTTTATTTACAGTGCACGAATAACAAATTCAAATGTCAGTTCGCCGTCTGAAGGGATCAGATATTCAGGATGAACTGGAGCACCCCAGCTATCATCACCGCCGACACCCATTTGTTTACCTGCTACAGTTACGACCGTATAGTGCACAGGAGGCAATTCGTATGCATGTTGTGCGTTCTCCAGCTCAAATGCCGTATATGGTGAAACATTCAGCTCAACCGGAGTTCCGGATGCTTCAATTTTGAAGCCACGTCCCGCGTTGTCTGTCAATTTGGCCCAACGTACGCCAGTGCGGTTGCCCGATTCCTGTGGTACCAGATATGGAGCTACAGTATCAGCTACCTTGCTGCCGTGGATACCGAGACGTGCGCCAAATGCGCGGTCTGCATAGTTTTCTTCGGGTCCCATCGCGAGCCATTCCACGTTTTCGAAGTCAGGTGATGTTCTGAAGGACAATGCATGGATTGGCAGGTTTGGCAATCCGGCTGTACCTTTGTACGTATTATGCACACGCACGCTTCCATCTGCATGCACAGTATAGACCACTTTCACTTGTACATCCGCCGAAATGTTGAGCTTGTATGTGAACTCGATCCGGTATTGATTCGGTTTCTGTTCTGCTTTCCACTCTACAGAACGTGGCATCAGGCTCGCTGCATACCAGGCACCCAGTTCGAAGCCCATCGCCATGCCTTTGTCATTATCCGTCATTGCACGCCAGAAGAGCGGTGCAGGTGGTACGGCAATGGTCTCACGACCGGACAATTTCAGGGAAACCAGTGTACCAAACTGTTTGGAGAATAGCGCATGCGTCTTGCCAGCACGAACACCAATATTCACGTCACCTTCAATAACTTGTACATTACTCACAAGGTTCATATCCACTTCAACTGCATCATTTACCTGATCCTGTGTGAAAATAAACTGTCCAAATGCCACTTCTTCGCCTTTGTCAGCCCACAGTGTAGCAGCTTTCAACACAAGTGCAGTGTTCACAGCATACTCGCCGCCAACCAAAGATGCCGGATCCAAAGGAAGTTTCACAACCGTCTCGCTTTGCGCCTCCACGTTGACTTCCAGTGTTCCACGCAGCACTTCATGTCCCTCGCGCTCCAGGCTGTATACCAGTTCCAGCTCAGATGTATCTGCGAACAGATTACCGTTCACGATTTTAACGCCATCACGGTCCGGGAACAGCTTGATGTTTTGATACAGGAATTTGACCTCCTGCATTTTCGCAGTTACTTTACGGTCAGCATGAACGATACCGTTGCCACAGAACGAATAGTCTGATGGACGATCACCGAAATCTCCGCCATAAGCGAGGAACTCTTTGCCGTAACGGTCTTTTTTGTAAATGGATTGGTCGATGTAATCCCAAATGAATCCACCTTGATACATTGGGTATTTGTCTTCCAACTCCGTATATTTGTGCATACCACCAATAGAGTTACCCATGGCGTGCATGTACTCACAGCTAATATAAGGCTTGGTCGGATTCGCATTCAGGAATTCCTCAATGTCAGCCGGTTTGGCATACATGCGAGTCTCCATATCACTTGTCTCATCGAAACGGCGATCATGGAATACACCTTCATAATGCACCAGACGTGTTGGATCAGCCGATTTGAAGTATTGGGATACTTTGTAGATGACTTCACCACCATGTGATTCGTTACCACATGACCAGATCAGAATGGACGGATGATTTTTGTCCCGTTCTACCATGGATACAGCGCGGTCCATAACGATATCATGCCATTCCGGTTTGTCACCTGGAATAACCCAAGAAGGCTCAACGGCACCAAGCTTCTGCCAAGATCCGTGTGTCTCCAAATTCATCTCGTCAATAACATAGAGTCCATATTCATCACACAGCTCATACCAGAGGCTTTGATTTGGATAGTGTGACGTACGTACAGCATTCATATTATTCTGTTTGATGGTACGAACATCCCACAGCATGTCTTCCTTCGTAACTGCACGTCCACGACGCGGGTTGAACTCATGGCGATTCACACCTTTGAATACGATACGTTTACCGTTGATGTGCATCACTTTGTCAATCATTTCAAATGTACGGAAACCAACGGCTTGAGGAACAACCTCAACCAGTGCACCCGCAGCATCATATACACGAATATAGAGATGATACAAGTATGGAATCTCTGCGCTCCACAGGTTCACTGTACCAATGTCTTCACGAAGACTTACTTGTCCATCATTAACTTTGGATTCAAACGTATTAACGGTATTGCCTTCACGATCACGAAGTTCAGCCTCTACACGTGCTCCAGCAACGGCTTTTCCTTCCAGTTTCAAGTCTAGCTGCAATGTACCGTTCGTATAGGACTTGTCCAGATCTGTGCGAACATGAACATCACGTACGTGTGCAGTTGGGACGGTGTACAGATACACATCTCTGAAAATGCCGGAGAAACGCCAGAAATCCTGATCTTCCAGCCAGCTGCCCGTGCTACGTTGATACACCTCAACCGCGAGTTTGTTCTCTCCATCCTGAAGGAATGGCGTCAGGTCAAAGTCAGACGGCGTGAAGCTGTCCTCTCCATATCCTACGAATTGTCCGTTAAGCCATACATAGAATGCAGACTCTACACCTTGGAAAGAAATATATACCGGATTCGACTCCCAACCTGTCGGCAAGTGGAATGTGCGAATGTAACTACCTACGGGATTTTTGTCCTGTGGCAATGCCGGCGGACGAATTTCATTCAAGCCATCCCAAGGATATTGTGTATTTACATATTGAATCTGTCCGTATCCTTGCAGCTGGATATGCCCCGGAACTTCAATATCATCCCAGCCTTCACTGGAGAAATCGGATGTATAGAAAAACTCAGAACGGCTGTCTGGACGAATTGCATAGTTGAATTTCCACGTACCATTCAGATCATAACGCATAGACATCGCGCCTGAACCTACAGCCTCATCCATTGTTTGGTAATAACGGTGATCGGAATAGGCATGAAGACGGTTCACCTCAAATACACTTACGTCTCCCAACCAGTTGATATCTGCCTTTGTTGCTTTCATCGGCTCTCTCTCCCTTTAAAACGTTATAGTTTGACTTATTCAAGGTTTCATCTGGATTTCCTTTTTGCTTTACATAGACAAAAAAGACAGAGGTACGCCATAACTGGCGTCCTCTCTTCTTTCCTGCACCCGTCATTCGCACGGATTATGCTGTTTTCATTACTTCACGGAACCTACCATACCTGCAACAAAATGTTTCTGCATGATGAAGAATACGATTGCTGTAGGTAGTGTTGCAATAACGATCGCTGTCATGATTACTCCGTAATCCGGAGAATAACCAGCACCAAGATTCGAGATCAACAATGGAATCGTTTGTTGGTCAGGTGTTTGCAATACAATGAGTGGCCACAGATAGTTGTTCCAGCTACTCATGAATGTAATGATTGCTGCCGCTGCATATGTTGTTTTCATGGTTGGCATATAGATCTTCAAGAAGATGCCGAGTTCACTCAAACCATCAATACGTCCAGCTTCCAGCAAGTCTTTCGGGAACATTTTGGTGTTCTGACGGAAGAAGAAGATCAGGAACGCTGTTGCGATGGTTGGCAGGATAACCGCTGCCATCGTGTTGATTCCGATAACTGGTGCTACTCCCGAGATGGTTGCGAACATACGATACAGTGGTACCATGATCGCTGCAAACGGGATCATCATGGATAACAACAGGATATTAAACACGATATCACGGGACTTCGTGCGATATACCTCGAAGCCATAACCTGCCATGGAACCAATAAACAGCGCCAAGACAGTGGAGATTACAGAGATAATCGCCGAGTTTCCGAGAGCCTGTACCAGATTCGTCGATTCAATCAATTTGTTGAAGTTATCAAGGAAGGCTGAACCCGGCAGCAATCTGCCCTTCGTTACATCAACTGATGCATTTGTTGCACTGACCAGCATCCAGAAAAATGGGAAAATGGATACAAAGGCGACGATGGATAAGAACACATACGTGAAAATCCGTTTTGCTTTAGCTTTAGCCATTTTTATTATCACCTGCCACTTTAAACTGGATAATGGACAATACAATAATCAAGATTACGATGGAATACGACACTGTTGCTGCATAACCGAAGTCCGGTGAATATTTGAACGAAAGGTTGTAGATGTATTGTGAAATCGACATGGTCGCATTACCTGGACCACCTTTGGTAATATTCATGATCTCATCGAAGATTTGCAATGTACCAATCGTTGATGTGATCGACGTGAAGAGGATAATCGGTTTCAGCAAAGGTACTGTGATTTTGAAGAATTGTGTAAAAGCATTCGCTCCGTCAATTCTTGCAGCTTCATAGATCGATTGATCGATGTTTTGCAGGGATGACAGATAGAAAATCATGTTATATCCGGTCCAACGCCAAGTAACGGCGATTATGATCGTAATTTTAGCCCAGAACGGGTCTGTGATCCATTGAATTGGATCGCCAATAATGTGCAAGCCCATCAGGAATTGATTCACCATTCCATCTGGTGCGAACAAATATTTGAATACAACAGAGTACGCTACCAATGAAGTTACACAAGGCAAGAAAATCGCTGTACGGAAGAAGCTCCGGAAGCGTAGTGTGCTGTCATTCAGCAATACGGAAATAAACAAACCAAGAATAATCATTACAGGCACTTGAATAATCAAGTAGATAAATGTATTCGATAATGCTGTACGGAACGTTGTATCAACTAACAATCTTTTGTAGTTAGAAAGGCCCGTAAATTCAAGATTGGCTCCTACACCAGACTTGAACGATAAGAGCAGCGCTTGAACCATCGGGTAGAAGTAAAATGCAACAATCCCGACAACAGCCAGCAAAACAAAAGCCCATCCAGTCAAATTATTTTTCTTTTGGAGACTGTCTCCTGTATTCATGGCTTTCACAGTATGGCTCCTCTCTCTCCATGGAACATGGGTAGAACCCACGGAGCCTCTCGCCATATCCGGTTCGACTTGCGCCGGACATGGGAGACGGCTCCGATGTTTCCTAGGGTTCTATAAGTTACCTTGGGTATCTTAGTTTAATTGTGCTTCAGCTTGTTTTTGTGCATCAGCCAGAACGTCATCGATTGATTTACCGTTCAGGAATGCTTGCATTTCTACAACCAGAATATCTTCAATGGCATATGTGTTGATACCATAGTTTACGCTTGGAATTTCTTTTGTCCAATTCGCAAAGTCTGTGAAGATTTTTTGTCCGCCGAAGTACTCGTCTGCTTTCGCATAAGCTTCGCCATCAACTGCTGGTTTGTACGTACCAATTGCGCCGATGTTGTTCAACAGATCTTGATACAATTGTTTGTCAGAACCAAATGTTTTTGCTACAAAATCAGCTGCTTGATCTGCACCAGGAACGTTGTTCATCACATACCAAGAGCTACCACCCAAATTGGATGCGTGAACAGAGTTTGATTGACCAGCCATTTTCGGAATTGGAGCCACAGCCCATTTACCGGATTGGGAAGCTTCTTGACGTACAGATGGTGAGAACCAGTTACCTGTAGGAATTGTTGCTACGCTACCGTTATTGGCGTTGGCAACGAATTGACTCCAGTCAGAGTGCAATTTAACAATGTTGGCATCCATCATCGCTTTGTATGTGATGAAAGCTTCTTTCAGTGCAGCGTTAGTAGCAATGTCAGGTGTTTTACCATCTTCTGCGGAATACCATTTACCTGCAGTTTGGATCATCATACGAATCAAACCAAGGTCATTCGGGTCAAGAGAAAGAAGCTCTTTACCTGTTTTAGCTTTTACGTCTTTACCAATTTGGATGTAGTCATCCCAAGTGATGTCTTGCAAGTCAGCAGCTTTGTAGCCTGCTTCTTCGAGCAAGTCAGTTCTGTAGTACAAGCCAGCAACGCCGGAGTCAAATGGTACTCCGTATTGTTTGCCATCAAACGCTGTTGGTCCGAGTTTGTAATCTGCAAAATCGGAAGCCGTGATACTGGAAGACAGATCTTTGAACGCATCAGGATATGCATTCAGGAAGCTTTGTGAGCGATAGTCTTCAATCAGAACTACGTTTGGAAGACCGCTGGCAGTTCCGGAGTTAAGACCTGTGTTCAGTTTCTGAATGATATCAGCTTGAGCGTATTCAATGATGTTAATTTTTACATCAGGATTTGCTTTTTGGTATGCTTCTTTTGCTGTTTCCATTGCAGCAACGTTAAAAGCTTTGTCCCAAGCCCAGACCGTAATTTCATTTGTTTTTTCGTCACCACCACTAGCGGAATTACCTCCACCACCGGATGAACATGCAGACAACAGCAATACTGTAACGAGCATCAATACCCACATTTTTTTCAAAACATTCAACTCCCCTTCAACCTCTTTGTGTGTAATTTGTTTGCGTTTTCTGAAAGCGGTTGCTTTCGATGTATTCATCTTATCATTCCCATATCTCCATTCGTTAGTAATAATTTTGTACGGATTTGTCATCTTATTGCCACAATGAAAACCTTTACAGAAACCGTTTGCATTAAATTTGGTTTTTTGTAATTTCTTTTGATTTTGTAATTTCTTGATCTTGAAATAGTACAAATATGTATTTCGCTTTACCTCTGACACGTGAAAATCCCCCGCCTCTGTATAAATACAGAAGCGAGGGATCGCATTTTCGGGTGTATTTAGTTGGATTAGATTTCAACTCAACTCGTGATTAAAGGCAGTGTAACGGTCACTCTCGTTCCTTCACCGACATTGCTCATAATGGTGACACCGTAAGGTGAACCATATAATAGCTCAATGCGATCATGCACATTACGAATGCCGATACCGCTGAACAGTTGTCGATTGTTCTTTGGATTGGGCAACGTTTCTCCCATCACAAGCCCTTCAATTCCATCACCATTGTCCATAATCTCACAGATGAGGGATTCTCCCGCTCTGGAAACCATGACATGAATCGTACCCGTTTCTTTTTTGATAAATCCATGGAAAAAAGCATTCTCGATAAACGGCTGAATCACCAGCTTCGGTACATGGTAGTGAGTACAATCCGGAGCGACGTAGAAGGCTGCTTTAATCCGACCACCATATCTGACGTGATTAATGAAGACATAATTTTTCAAATTCTCGACTTCTTGTTCCACTGTAACAGTCTGACTCACATCACTGATCGTATTTTGCAGCAATCCAATTAATGCGTTAATCGTCTCTGCTGCCCTGTCCTTGTTACCTTGTTGTACCAGAACTTTGACAGAGGCAAGGGTATTGTACAAGAAGTGAGGATTAATCTGACTCTGTAATGCCGCAAGTTCTGCGTTACGTTGTTCACGTTGGGTCTGTACTAGCTGATCCACATAATCATGCAGTTCATCAAGCATGTAATTGTAAGCATGGCCCAGCTGCCTGCTCTCGTAACTTCCGCTGACCGGAATATAGTTGTCCAGGTCACTTTTCGTAATGTTGGACATCTGCTTCACAAGCCTGCGCAGTGACTTGGTAATCTGGCTGGTGATGAGAAACACGAGGATGAGTGCTCCCACGACAATAGCTGCACAGATCAGGGCAACCGTCTTCATGTCGATGAGTTGACCCATCGCCAGATCCTTATCCACTACATTGACAATGTAAAACCGATAGAACGGTAAATACTCGGATAGAACAACGCTATCCTGATCCATCACACGGGCATTGATACTTCTCGGAGAGTTTTTGTTCATTTCTCGGGCATACG
Organism: Paenibacillus sp. FSL H8-0079; assembly: GCF_037991315.1. Lineage (NCBI taxonomy): Bacteria > Bacillati > Bacillota > Bacilli > Caryophanales > Paenibacillaceae > Paenibacillus > Paenibacillus sp. FSL H8-0079. The sequence continues at coordinate 2,411,563 of NZ_CP150300.1, read as the reverse complement.
ATAACAAATCCAGCTGGGTTGTCCCGATCCAGTCTTCACGATTCGAAGATACAATCTCACCTTTTTCGTTCATAATGACTACGTCATTGCCTCGACTTGTAAAGCTGGCATAGAACTGCCGGAATGCATCCTCCCTCATAGTGACATAGAGCGTACCATATATTCGGCTGCGAGTTCGATCTGTCAACGCCTTCGTGGCAGAAACCATCTGCTGACTTCCGACAGTTTCATCGTTTTGGTAATCATCAAAGATAAGACGACTTGGCGTCTCAGCGGCTTCCATCGTGATCGGCTCCTGTTTCAATTCATCCACTGACATCTGAAGGTGGGCACGATTGGTGGAGTAGCTGCGTCCATTAATCCCGATAATCGTTATCCCTACTTCGTAGGATTCTGTTATGGATTGAATCCGGTCCATCGTTTCCCTCATATTATAGAAGGATTTCGCCATGGTGAGGGAGTCGGCATCCCCTTCGGACAGGAATCCTCGAATCGCTCCACTCTGCGTCACATTGTTGGATACGGCAGCAATAGCTTCATTAAATGATTCAAAATTCGTCTTGATCTGGTTAAGCACCTTAGAGTTCGTGATACTAAACGTCTCGGTAAACAGATTGGTGGACATGTGAATGGTCGTCCATAAGATGAGTACAGAGACGAGAACGATACTGACGACCATAACCAGAAACAACTTGGGAAATAATCCGAGACGAGATAATTGGTTCATCCATTTCTTCATGATCTTATCCTTCTGACTTTATGCCCAGAATTTGCGCCGGTATCGGCTTGGTGATAGTCCGGTGAATTTTTTGAACACTTTGCAAAAGTAACTATGATCGGAATACCCTACCATGCTGCTAATCTCCGAGATCGTTACATCATCGGATCGGAGCAGTTCCTCGGCTTTTTCAATCCGAATTTTATTCAAATATTCATTGAATCCTTCTTTTTTGTGAGATGAGAAATAGCTGGATAAGTACGATGGATTAAAATGAAAGTGCTTGGCTACTTCAGTTAGCCCAAGCGGCTGATCAAAATGCTCATGCATGTAATCCAGCAGCATCTTCATATTCGGATCACTTCGTTTTCCACCTGTACCGACAGCACACTCCTGAACTTCCATCATGAATTGATCAAGCACGGTCATGACTTCAGACAGACTTGAAGCCCCATCCACATTTTTAAAATACGTATATTTGCTCTCTTCAAGGCCTGCAGACTGAACATCCATATCCGCGAGGGTAATCGTTACGTTGAAGATCAGGTTACCGAGGAAGGACTTGATCTCAAACACATCCGCAATATAATCCCGTCCAAGGGTTGTCGCGTGATCCTGCAAGTACTCTCTTGCCGCTTCAACCCGGTTACGCTTCACATGCTGCAAAAACATATTCACATTGAACTGATAACCTGCCGGATGCATCGGCGGAAGTTCACCATACACCAAGATTGGTCGATCCTTATAATAGAAGCGATACTCCATTAGCTTGATCAGGCGTTCACGGTATACGATACCCATCTGTTCAAATGAAGTAAAGCTGTCACTCAGCACCCATCCAGGATTACCTTGTCCCGCTGCATTTTCACTAGCTAGCTGTCTGATCCGTTCAACCATCCATTCATCTCGCGCAGGATCGACATTGAGAAGCATGACGGGCAGTGTGCCCTCTGCCGGAACCATTGCACATTCCACTTCAGGCAGATCACTGCGGAGCCTGGATTCGATCTGTTCCTGATCCAGCTTCAGTGGATTCCCGTCAGCGTCCATCGGTCTATACACTAACAAGCGAAAAGATTCGTGCGGAAAGGTGTCTCGAAGCATCGGCATCTCGCTGTCTTCGTCCAGTGTAAATCCGGACAGCATCTTCTCCATCAGTTGACCGAGTCTCCAGCCATCATGCGACGGCTCAAACTGTAGCTCCGGAATTTTACCTGCTGTGCGTTGAAGGACCTGTAATAATTCATTCGTATCCAGCTTCGGTTTCAAAATATAATCTGCTGCCCCGTGCTGAAGCGTTGAACGTACATATTCGAATTCACTGAAGCTGCTAAGTACAATCACTTCAATCTGCGGATTACTGGCTTTTAGTGTACGGACAAAAGTCTCGCCATCCATGACAGGCATGACAATGTCGGTAATCACAATATCCGGTTTTAACAGACTCACCTGCTGTAATCCTTCTTCACCGTTGGAAGCTTCACCCACAATGATAAATCCTTCGGCTTCCCAGTTCATATGGTGCTTTATGCCCTGTCTTACCAGAAACTCATCGTCAACAATCAGCACCTTGCATAACCGGTTCATGATCGCGACCCCCTTGTCTAATCTTTTCTCTATATCTGTACAGGCTATACCATCTATTATATATCGGTTATAAACACTTTCCAGTGTTAGCGGTTACATTAATTTTAAATTAATTGTACATCTTTTTATATCCTAAAACGATTGTTTAAGCAATGGTAACTCTCTATAGTTTACACTATATTTCGACAAAATAAGAAGCCCTGAATCGCCTTTCGATCATTTGGCGAATCAGGACTCCTATTTTCAACCCTTTATTTCGTTACATCGCACACTTAAGGTTCGATTCCCCACTGAAGACTTCCCGCTATATGACCGGTAACTTTGGTCCAGTCCGTATAGGAAGTCTGACTAGCTGCAAAGGAGTAATCATCGGTTTGTGTATAGTTGGTCCAATTGCTCTTGGAGATGCGAGTGTGGATTTCCGTGCTTTGTCCCGCATTCAGTGTTCCGGCCGAAGCCGTAAAGCCGATCTCAAGTACGTGGTCAGCACCTGTCCGTACTGGGTTGAGTGCACTGAACGTGCCTGTTACATTCGCACTGCCAGCTGTCGCCCAGTCAGCGAAGAAGTTCTGAGGCTGATCACCGTTAATCGTGTAGTAGTATCTGATTTTCACATCGGACAGATTCAATGCTGTAGTGCCCGTATTCGTCAGTTTGAATTTGGGACTGATGGAGCTGCCCGTCGCCGAAATGTTGCTATTAAACATCTCAATGCGTATGGTTCCAGCTGATGCAGCTGTCGTATCTTTGATGAGCAGATTCAAGGTCGCCTGAGTGCCTGCGCTGAATTGAAAGGTTAGTGCCGCTGCGCCATTTGGCAGTGAAGCCAGATAGTTTTTACTCAATATGACCTCATTGCCTGTTAACGTGTAATCTGTACCTGAAACCAGCGTTGCATTCCCATTACGAATGGATACAAGTGTATTACCGTTCAGCGTTAACGTGACTGGAATGTTAACCTGACTGTCTGCTTTGCGATCAAATTCGGCAGTGACCGGTGTAATCACAGAGTTGGTCACTGGTGTACCCCCGCCGTCTCCTCCGCCATTGTTACCTCCAACACGGTCAGCATACAAAATTCCGCGGCCATTCGTTCCGAGATATACTCTTCCATACAGACGCGGATCACCCGTAATCGTGGTTACACGAGCATACTGATGCTGGTCATCGTTGATCCGAACCCAATTGGCCCCACCGTCATCGGAGCGGAAGAATCCACGTGTTCCATCGATCTGTGCAACCGTGTATAACGCGACAACGCTCTGACCAGGGGCAGCTTTACCAAAACCGATACTATCTGCTTCCTCTACATTGGCAAGCTTCGTGAATGTCGCTCCTGAATCCGTGGAATGCCACAATCCGTAAGGACCTTCTTCCTCACTACCGCCAGCAAACCACAGTTCGCCTTCCACACCCGGAACGGCATCCAGATCTGCATTTCCTTCGATCGGAAGTCCAGTCGCAAGCGATGCCGTGAAGGAAGCACCACCATTCACACTCACATAGATTTTACCCGCTGCAAATCCATAGAATTTGTTAGGGTTTACACGATCCGAAATCACTTTCGCCTGTGCAGGTATGCCCGTACTTGCCGTCCAGGAATTACCGCCAGTCGAATAATGTACGCCTTTGTCTGACGTGCTCCATACCAGTCGGTTACCATTCGCAGAGATGGCTACAGTTCCCCCTCCAGTTGTGCCAGCAGGTTCTGCATTGGCTTTATACCACGTTGTACCTCCATCACTGGATAAACCAATGGATTTTGCATTTGGATCAGCAGCATAATCTGCTTTACCTACGCGAACCATCGTATTCGGACTTAACTCTGCAAAATCCAGACTTTCTGTGGAAGAATAGTTCGGACTCGTAAATATGGTAGCTGGAGCCTGATCTAGATTGTTATGACGGAATCCTGAAACATCCCCCACTCCACTTAACAAATGCGCACCACTTGGCGGGCTGATTAGATCCAGTACGGCAATCTCCTCGACACCCTTCGCCATCACTGAAATATTGATTTTTTTATCATCATCCCAGTCCGTCAGGTTCTTCGTTCCATAGATCGTAGCACCTGTTCCATACATCATGCGATCCGAATCAAATGGATCAATCTCCAGATCACCGATCATCCAGCCCAGTTTTGGAGATGGTTCGGGCGGGGCAGGCGTGATCCCAAATGTGAGCCATGGCGCTGCCGAAATATCCTGTGTATACCGTAGTTTCCGGTTCGGATATCCGTCGAATTCCCATATGCGCGTCCACGTCGCTCCACTATCTGTACTGCGGAACAAGGTGGCATCCGGCCACCATGAATTCAATGTCGCAACCATCAATGTACCGGGATTCTGTGCATCGACAGCCAACCCGCCATATCCAAAATAATTATCCGTGCTGCTGCTTGGCACAGGGCTGATGTTGGTCCAGACACCTGTCGATGTGTTCAGTTTCCATACGTCACCTTCCTCCCCATCATAGGGTCCCACACCATCGCTATACGTGATATAAAGGCTTCCATCGGAATCAAGCACACCATGATGCGGAATATAACCTGTAGGTTGACCAGCAACAGCTGACCAAGTCAGACCACCATTCGTGCTGCGATATACGCTTTGATCTTTATCAGCAACACCCACATAGATTGTCTGAGTTGCCTGCCCTGCCGAACCTGTTGTTTTGTCTAACGTAACCCATGCCAGACCTACAATGTCACTGGTATATTCATTCGAAGGATCTTGCACATAATTTCCCGGATTCGGGAAGCTTGTGATTTCGTTCCAGGTCACACCGTAATCGGTACTTTTCCAAAGTCCATGACCACTTCGTGCACCGAAATACAGGATACTGTTATCATTCGGGTCCACGGTCAGACGTTCTCCCATCGAACGTCCCGGCATGTTGCCGCCAACTTTGAACGGAAGTGTTGTGGTCTGCCATGTATCTCCACGGTCTGTAGAGCGCAAGATAGAGCCATTATTTTTGTCCCATGAATTCGTATACGTCCCAACTGCCATGTACACCCGATCGGGATCAACCGGGTCCGTAGCCAGCGCGTCTACACCGTTTTTGTTCCAATCATCCCAGCCAACAAAATCCGTTAACGGGATCCAGCTCTCGTTAGCCGCATTCCAGCGATAAGCTCCCCCAATATCGGTACGGGCATAGATCAGATCCTTTTCCGACTCGTTGAAAATGATACCCGGTACAAATCCGCCTCCTGCGCCAGTCACTACATTTTTCCACTCATAAGCCTCACTCGGTGCCGCTGCTGTGGTTCCAGCGAGTCCTCCTAGCGAAGCCGTTACCACGGCAACCGTCAGACTCATGATCCGTAATTTCCCCATAAACGTTCTCATTTTTACACAGCCTCCTCTTCAACTTGGTAAATGTATTCCGGTCTTCCCGCTGTCTCATCGTGCTGATGATGGCGTGTCAGACGAATTCATGCATGCATGATTACAAGAAATCTCACCCCCTTTCAGCCCTTTTGTTAAGCGCTTACAAAACAACTCTTATTTCGTCGTTATATGGATAATACTCTCAATAAATAACATTCGATGGCAAATGCCAAACCCCTTCGTCTAAATTCCTATTTATGTAAAATATTTTCAGTGTTTTATCTTGTTTATACAACAAAAAAGATGCTGTTTTAGCAGCATCTTTCGACATTTCATATGAAAGCTCAAAAAGTAGAATCGTTTCTTCCGGAAAACTAGTCAGAAGTTCACTGCATGACTTGCAACCGTTTATTTCTGGCTACCATACGCGTGAGTCTCCTGGCCTTTAACCCCTGGTCTGATGACAAAAAGTGAGCCAGCATCCGGTGTCTCATTCAGACGTTCTTCCTTAATCCCGGTACGTGCTGTTGTAATGTACAAATCTTCAAGCTCCGGTCCACCAAAACAGCAGGATGTTACTTGATCTGCGGGTATTTCGATCTGCTGTAACAGTTCTGATGTATCCGGGTTCCAGCGTGTGACTCTTCCTCCACCCCAGTGCGCAACCCACAACATTCCTTCACCATCGACCGTCATGCCATCCGGAAAACCGAATTCTTCGGGTATGTGAATGACGCTTGTCCTATTCTGTATCGTACCGGCTGCCAGATCAAAATCAAACCGGTCAATAGCACGTGTCGGGGTATCAATATAATACATGGTCTGTCGATCCGGACTCCAGCCCAGGCCGTTGGATGTAGACACGCCTTGTACCATCGTGCGCACAGGTTGTCCTTGTTCCAAACAATACAGTGATCCGGCTTCACTCTCATTATTCAAGCTCATCGTGCCTGCCCAGAAGCGCCCCTGTGCATCACATTTGCCATCATTAAAACGATTGGTACCCTTATCTTGTTCAGGGTCCTCAATGGCATGCAGCTCACCCGTAAGCAGATTATACGTGTGGAATCCACTACGTAAAGCAACCACAACCTCGTCACCACGATACGGAACAACCGCGCCGACATGTTCACCGACATCATAAGCCTGATCCTGCCCTGTAACCGGATCATACACATGCAACTTGAAGCTTTCAATATCTACCCACAGTAATCGATTGTTCTCCGCATCCCAGCTTGGGCCTTCACCCAGCAATGCCGGAGTTTGTACTGCTACAGTTACGTCGCTCATGCCATCACGTCCTTTTTAAGATTTGACGCCGCCTGACCATTCAAATCCGATAGCATCCAAGAATGCTTTGGACAGTACCATATGGCCTGTTGCATCCGGATGTACCCGGTCATAAGTCAGCACAGCCGTATAGAAATGATCCCAAAATGGAGCAAATGCAGCCTGTGTATCCACATACACCGCATCATACTCGCTGGCTACCCTGCGTACCGCTTCTCCGTAAATATCCATCGTTGCCCGCATCGGGTCTTCCGGATTGGCCTCAAGATAGTAAGGAGACATCAGTACCAGACCCTTCAGATTGGGACGAACCGAAGCCACCAGTTCACGCAATGTGGATTCGTATTCTTCCAGAAATACATGGGAGTCTGTTGACAATGGGTTGTCGAACTGACGCCATACATCGTTAATGCCGATCATGATCGTCAACCAATCCGGTTTTAGGTCCAGCACATCACGATCCCAGCGCTGTTTCAGATCACGGATCGTATTTCCACCATTACCCACATTCTGGATACGCAACATCAATTCCGGATAGATGGACCGCAACAGTGCATGGACTTGCGCAACATAACCATGGCCCAGACCTGAACTGCCCTCGCCTACAGGATGTTCCCGACCACAATCCGTAATCGAATCTCCGATAAACAGAAGCTTGTCATTTTTCTGCAATTTCATCGTCATTTTCTCCTTCGCTCAAGAGCGCTAATATGATTACCAGCCTTGATTTTTAAGCCACGTCAAGCATAGATCAGACCATGCCCGAACCGCATGGTTGTCTTCGGCCAATCCGAGACCATGTGAACCTTTCTCAAAAACGTGCAAGTCATAGGGAATGCCATGCGCACCTAGTGCAAGTGCGTAACGCAAGCTATTCTCCACAGGTACTGCCTGGTCATCGCTAGTATGCCAGATGAACGCTTCTGGAGCATCCGCTCTCACCTGTTGTTCCGCACTGAATGCCTTGATCTGCTCAGCAGACGCATTCGGCCCAAGCAAATTTTCACGGGAACCAGCATGTCCATAAGACTCCATCGTAATGACCGGATAACAGAGGATAACCCGATCCGGGCGTGAACTTTGGCGTTCAATGAGGTCCTCATGATCCGGTTGCCCCTCGTCATACAACGTTCCTAGTGTTGCTGTAAGATGCCCGCCTGCGGAGAAACCAAGTACGGCAATCTTGGCAGGATTGATGCCATACTGCTCGGCATGCGCACGAACATAACGTATGGCACGCTGACCATCTGTTATCGGTGCAGGATGCTGGTGAGGCGCTACGCGATATTTCAGGACAAATGCGCTGATGCCCGCACGGTTCAACAGCTCGGCTATTGGAGCACCTTCGTGATCCGCCAAAAATCCATAGCCGCCACCAGGACACACAATGACAGCGCTCTCGGAACCGGGCTGAATAAATGGAATCAAATGTGGCATTTCGTCTTCATGGCCTTGGGCTGCATACGGTGCAGCATGGTCCCATAAGGGTATCGTTGTTGTCATCTTCAATCATCCTCTCTAGGTAGAACGGATACAAGGTGTCCGTTTAAACGTTTTCGAATCTCAGGAATCGATACCATCATAACGGCAATGACCCCCATGCATCAATACCTTCCTGGCATCACTTTTTAATCATTTGAGTACAAGTTAGTACAAATTACGGAACTGTTCGGGGGTCACCCCCTCAATCCTGCGAAAGGTAGCAACAAAATGGCTTGAATCCCGAAAGCCGACCCGAACTGCGGTTTCCCGGATTGTCAGGGCAGTATCGCCGGTCATGATCTCCTTAGATTTGCGAATACGAAGCAAAATGAAATAACTATAAGCGGTCATGCCAAAAGATTGTTTGAACAAAGTGTTCAGATGTCTGGATGAGATCCCCGTCACAGTAGCCATATGTTCGAGACCAATTTCGGGATTCGCATAGTGCTGTTCCATGAATGCAATGAGCGGAGCGAGTCTCTCCACGGCATGTGAGATCGAAGACCGATTGCCTGTCATGCCATGTTTTTTGAGCAAAATCAGAAATCGGTATATATCCGCTGACGCTTCGAGTCCTGACAAATCCTGATCACTGCTGATCGAATCCAGCACTTCCTGGCCATAATCGTTGAACGGGCTGCACTGCTCCCACTGATGGAACGCCGCTTCACCCAGACCCAGCGACTCCATAATTCCCGGACACTGCGAACCGCCAAATGTAATGTAAAGTGTCTCCCACTCTCCCTGAGCGCGCACATATTCATGTGGCTCATTCGGCGGCAACAAAATACCCGATGTTTCCCCCAGTATGACCGTGGACCCGGCAAATCTGAATTCCCCCGCTCCCTTCACGGTCTGAAGCCAGTGGTAACATGGATACCCCACAGGTCTGGACACCTTCTCTTGATTGCCATTATAGCCAAGGCTCTCAATATAAAGGGGTAGCGGCTGATCACGTGATGTCATGAAATATCGTTGATGTCGGGGTGAGATAAACATGCGATGCCTCCTTGGATATAAGCCGAAATATACTTCCGTATTCTTATATAGTTCATTACTTTTATTATATTTTAAAAGTCATATGTATCATATAGTATAGGATTATTCTTATACAAGAGGTGAACACATTGATTAGCAGCAAACTGCCCAAAATGTTCTACGGGGGCGATTATAACCCGGAACAGTGGGATCACGAAACCCACCTTGAAGACCTGCGCATGTTCCAATTGGCAGGCATTGATATTGCCACAATCAACGTATTTTCATGGGCACTGATTCAGCCTGATGAAGTTACTTATCATTTTGAAGAACTGGACCAACTAATTAACCGTCTATATGAAAATGGTGTCTATATATGCCTGGCGACGAGCACTGCTGCCCATCCGGCTTGGATGGCGAAGAAATATCCAGACGTACTTCGTGTAGATGCCGATGGACGCAAACGCAAATTCGGTGGGCGCCATAATTCCTGTCCCAACAGCCCGACCTATCGCAAATATTCCGAGAAGATTGCAGATAAACTGGCTGAACGATACAAGGATCACCCCGCAGTTCTCGTATGGCACATCTCCAATGAATATGGCGGTGACTGTTACTGTGACAACTGTGAGAAAGCATTCAGGGTGTATCTGAAAGAACGCTATCAGACCCTGGAACAGGTCAACAAAGCATGGAACACGAATTTCTGGGGGCATACCTTCTACGATTGGGACGAGATTGTTCTACCGAGCAACCTGAGCGAACACTGGGGTAACAATAACTCCACGTTCCAGGGAATCTCTCTGGACTACTCCCGATTCAACTCCGACAGCATGCTAGACTGTTATCGGTTGGAGTACGATGCAATCAAGAAACACATTCCCGACTCTGTCGTGACTACCAATCTGATGGGATTCTTCAAGCAGTTGGACTATTTCAAATGGGCAAAATATATGGATATCGTCTCCTGGGACAGTTATCCTGGTCTCGCAACACCCGTCAGCTTCACGGCAATGGCCCATGACCTTATGCGCGGACTGAAAGATGGTCAACCTTTCATGCTGATGGAGCAAACACCAAGTCAGCAGAACTGGCAGCCATATAACTCACTGAAACGCCCTGGCGTCATGCGTCTATGGAGTTACCAGTCTGTTGCGCATGGGGCCGATACCATTATGTTCTTCCAGCTTCGCCGCTCCATCGGTGCCTGTGAGAAGTATCATGGTGCAGTTATTGAACATGCTGGTCACGAGAACACACGTGTATTCCGCGAAGTCGCTGAGCTGGGCAAGGAATTGCAGATCCTTGGTGACACCACGCTGGATGCATCTGTTGAATCCAAAGTAGCCATTGTGTTCGACTGGGATAACTGGTGGGCCATTGAAAAATCAAGTGGACCTACGGTTGCCCTGAATTATGTAGATCAGATTCATAAATATTACGCCGCTTTCTTCCGCCGCAACATACAGGTAGATATCGTCAGTGTGGATACGGATATTAGCAAATACGACATCGTTCTCGCGCCTGTCCTTTACATGGTTAAACCAGGTTTTGCCGCCAAACTGGAGAAGTATGTTGAAGCAGGTGGAACATTCCTGACGACCTTCTTCAGCGGCATTGTCAATGAGAACGACCTCGTGACCACAGGTGGGTATCCGGGAGAGTTACGTAAGCTGCTCGGAATCTGGGTGGAAGAGATTGATGCCCTGCTGCCTGAACAAAAGAACAGCATAGTCCTCAAAGAAGCCTACGGCGATCTTCAAGGAGAGTATGGCTGCGGCATACTGTGTGACCTGCTGCACAGTGAAGGAGCTGAAGTCATCGCGGAGTATGGAGACGATTTTTATAAAGGCATGCCTGTTGTAACACGTAACACCTATGGTGAAGGTGAAGCCTGGTACGTTGCATCCGACCCGGATGAACGTTTCCTCGATGGTTTGCTGGGACAGCTTGCAACAGCCAAGAGCGTAGAGTCCTTGCTTGAGACACCGGAAGGTGTTGAAGTAAGCGCACGTACCAAAGACGGCAAACCCTACCTGTTCGTCATGAACCATAACGCTTCCACACAATCCTATGATCTGGGCACAGCCAAGGCACATGATCTGCTCACCGATCGCGAAATTTCGGGTAGCGTTGAGATTGAAGCCCGTGGGGTACAATTGCTTGAAATGAA